>NZ_CP109029.1:2743708-5487416 GCF_041430295.1 Kribbella sp. NBC_00662
GACTTCGCCTCCCGCACCTTCATCCGCGCCGACGTCGCGGCCGCCGCCCGCCCGGGCGAGCTGCCCACTCGGTTGGCGACCGGTGCGCTTGAGGCCACCGACGCGCCCCTCCTCTCACCGGCCAACGAGGCCGTCGAAACCGCCTCTCGGGCCGGCCTGCTGGCCTCCGTTTCGACCGGCTGGCTGGCGATCTGCGGAGCGGCGCCCTCGCACGACGTCTACACCCAGACCGCCCAAGCAGTCCTCACCGCCGACGAAGACCTCACCGGCTGGTCCACCACCAGCACCATCGGCCCCTCTATCCCCGAGCCCGCGGCGACCACCTCAGACTCCACCCCCGAGCCGGTCTCCATTCACGGGAGTCTGCTTTCCTTCGACCCCTCCGTGGTCCCCGCGACCGTCCCACCGGGTGTCTCGGTCGAGACGATGCTCTTCCGCCTGGCCGCCGCCGAGGACGTCCCCGCCTTCCGCAAGTTGGCCGCCGACCTGGGTGAATGGGTGACCGCCTCGCGCGTGATCATCCGCTGGGACGACATCGTCTTCGACGGCGAATCCTTCGCCCACGGAGTCTCCCCATGGGTAGCCCACGAAGAGGTAGAGAAGGACGACCTGCTCGCGGCCGCCTGGATCCGCTTCCACGACCGCCTGCTCAGGCAGCACCGCCGACACCCGTGGCCACCGTGGATGATCGGTGCCGACCTGGTGTCCGCCTGGCTCGGGATGTCCGGCATCGAGCCGCCCGAACAACTCCAAGCAACCTCGCCCGACACCGCCCCCGCGACGACCCAACAAGTTGCCCGGGGCAAAGAGCTGGCGGCGGCGCTCGACGCAGTACTCGAGACCCGCAAAGACACGGTCGACGTACGCACGGCCCTCGCGGAAGCCGAAGCAGCCAAGCAGGAGCTGTTCGAGCTCAAGGGCCACGTCTACGGCCTCGAGCGCACACTCGGCTTCCGCAACAAGGCGATGAAGACCCGCGAGAACCGCATCCGCGAACTCCGTGGCCAACTCCAGCGCCTGACCACCGCGCACGAGCGGATCCGCGGTTCCCGGACGTACGCCGTCTCGCGTGTCATCTTCCACGCCGCGCAGGTCCGCAAGCCGAAGACCGTCGCCCGTAAGCTCGCCCGCCGGATCCGGAAGCGATGAGCCGTCCGCGCCTGAGTGTGGTGGTGCCGTTCTACAACGTCGGCGCGTACATCGGGGACTGCCTGGACTCGATCGCGCGACAGACCTGGAGCGACTTCGAGGCGATCCTGGTCGACGACGGGTCTCCGGACGACAGCGCCGTCATCGCGAAGGAGATGTGCTCCCGCGACTCTCGGTTCCGGATCGTCGAGCAGGACAACGCCGGGCTCGGCCCGGCGCGCAACACCGGGGTGGAGCACGCCACGGGGGAGTACCTCACGTTCGTCGACAGCGACGACCTCGTGACCCGGCACGGGTTCGGCCTGCTGATCAAGGCGCTCGACCGGACCGGTTCGGATTTCGCCGGCGGCAACGCGCGACGGTTCAACAACAGCTACGGCGTACGGCCGTCGTGGCTGCACGGGCAGACCTTCACCGAAGACCGGTTCGCCACGCACATCTCCGAGACACCGCAGCTCGTGCTCGACCGGATGGTGTGGAACAAGGTCTACCGCCGGTCGTTCTGGGACGAGTACTCCTACCGCTTCCCGGCGATCCGGTACGAGGACTACCCGGTCACTCTGAAGGCGCACCTCGACGCGGTCACCGTCGACACGATCGCGGCGCCGGTGTACTTCTGGCGCGAGCGCGAGTCGGGTGACTCGATCACACAGCAGAAGTTCCAGCTCGCGAACATCCGCGACCGGGTCGTCTCGGCCGGTCTGGTGCTTGACGAGATCGAGGACGCGCTTCCGGAGATCCGGCACCGGGTACACGCGCACTTCCGCCAGATCGACCTGCACTCGATCCTCTCGGCGTTCGGCACGGTGCCGCCGGAGGAGGAGCAGCACCTCGTCGAGCTCACGAGCGAGCTCCTCGGCCGGCTCGATGACGCCGTGCTCGAGACCGCGCCGCGACTGGCCCAGCTGCAGTTCGACGCTGTCCGTGCGGGCGACACCGAGCTGCTGCGTCTGGTCGCCCTCGACCCCGACGCGGCGCAGGAACAGCTGCCCCTGTCCAAGACCGACTTCACGCTGGCGACGAGCATCCGTGAGGTGACCTGGATCGACGGCGAGCTGTCGGTGCGGGGCACCGCTGAGATCCGTCACCTGCAGTCCAAGCCGTCGAGCCTCCGGATCGGTCTCGTCATCGCGGGCCGGAACTATCGCCTTCCGGTACGGCGGATGCCGGCGACCGACCTTCGCGGCGAGGAGAACCTGGTCGGGTTCGAGGTTCGTGTCAGCCGCGAACTGCTCGCCAAGTGTCCGGCGGGCCCGTCGCATTTCGACGTACGGATGCGTGCCGGCGGGATCCGCCGCCGGGACCTGCTGCGAGGCCAGAAGGCGGGCAGCCCGGGCTGGCCGCCGGGGATGTGGATCGACGGGACCAGCTGGATCCAGCCGGGTCCGGGCAAGGAAGGCGCGTTCGCCGTACGGCGGTTGGCGGATCCGTGCCGACTGACGTCGGTCGAGCAGACGCCCGAAGCGCTGGTTCTACACGGGCGGTCGGCGTGGGACGAGCCGTCGCTGTTCGTCAGCCGGCCGTTGTCGGGCGGGGAGGAGGAGCTGCCGCTCGAGGTCCACGGCCGCGACTTCACCGCACGGTTGCCGCTCCGGCCGATGCTCGAGGAGATCAACCCGGACGATCCGTTCAGCCAGCGGACGACGCGGGCGTTCCGGATGCGTGGACCGGACGGCCGCGAGCAGGTGTTGTTGTGGACCGCGGGCGACCGACTGGTGTCACACGCCGAAGGCGGTCGCGTGGTGATGCTGACCCGGTCGACCGGCGGCTACGTGAACCTGCACGAGTCGCCGATCCGGATGACCGCCACCGCAGCGGTTGCTGCTGGCAACATGTTGGTGGTGCGGGGCCCCGATTGGGGTGACGTCGACTTCAGTTGGCGCCGGTATCTGCCCGATTCCGACGATCACGTGGACGTCGCGTGCCGTCGTACCATCTCCGATGACGGCTGGGCCGCCGTTGTCGAGATGGCGGCCCTGGAGCCGGCCGACTGGATCCTGTTCGCGACGGCACCGGACGGTACGTCGCACGCGGTGCAGTGCGAACCGTTCTTGTCGAGCCGGCTGCCGCTGACGATCACCCGGGGCGGGTCCGCGTTCGCCGTACGGCCGCTCGCCGGGACACTGCACCTTGAGGTGAGTTAGCGCCTCGCGACCAGCAGTTGGTGGGTGACCGGCCAGTCGAGCGGGTCGCCGGTCGCGGTGGTGATGGAGGCGACAGGGGCGATGCGGTTCTCGATGACCCAGTCGTTGCGCCAGGCGTTCGAGGCGGGGTCGATGGTGAAGCCGGCGCGTTCGGCGACCGCGGACCAGCCGGCGAAGTTGAGGCCGCAGAACTGCTCGTGGGTCTCGCTCAGCCAGTTGTCGACGTAGTCCTTGCGGGTGAGGAAGTCCATCGCGTCGGCGAGCCGGAGTACCAGTCCGTCGGGGCGTTCGTCGTACTCGAACGGGACCTTCGCGTTCCGCCGGAAGTCGTGCGCGAACTGGAAGAACCGTGCGCGGGTGGAGAGTTTGGTGATGTACGCCGCGGGATCGTCGAGCGTCTCGAGGTCGGTGATGTCGTCCGGGTTCTCGCCGTCGCTGTCGTCCAGCCGCAGTATGACGGGGCGGTCGGGCTCGTCGGGGCCGCAGACGTCGGAGTTGATCCAGACGCCGTGTGGTGCCGTGTGCGCGAACAGGGCATCGGCAAAACGCTGGACGGTGTCCGGGCGGGATCCGTCGGCGTACGACCAGATCTCGTGGGTGAGCGCGAGCGTCAGCGTGGTGTCGATCGACCGCGGCGGGAAGACGGCCGAACCGAGCATATTGCGTTGGTAGAAATAGACGTTCGGGTTGGTGAAGAGGCCTTGTTCCTTCTTGTGCACGCATTCGGCGTACAAATGCCGGGCGACCTCGACACCGATCAGATCCGACTCGTGGAATCGTGGATCGGCATCGATCAGTTGAAGCGTCGCGCCGGTCGCGCAGCCGATGTCGAGAATGCGTCCGGGGCGGACAAAGCCCTTGATTTGTTGCCATTTCCGATCGGCGGCGGTTTCGAACGCGTCGGCGTACGTCTTGTAGTCCCGGGTCGTGGTGAGGCCGCCATCGTCACCGACCACCGGGTCGTTCACGCAGCGCGCGACGTGTGCGTCCAGGGCGTACCGCTCGAAGACATCCACGGTCGCCGGATGTGCCAGTTCCTTCCACTGATCATTGCCCGCAGCAATCATCAGTAGGACGTCCCAGGGGTGCGCGACGCCCTCGGGCTCGACCCCGATGACGCTGAAACCCAACCGCTCGTACAACTTGCTGACCGACGGGGTCGAGCACGCCACCACCGTGTTCGCGGGCGTCAACCGGACGAGGTCATCGGTCCCGGCCTCGATCGCCTTCACCGTCACCTCGGCGAATTCGTCCGTCGGCGAGGTGTCCACGACTCCGACCACGAGCGACCGGATCCCACTCGCCACACTGAACCGCTCGATCGCGGCCTCCCGCCGATCGAACGCCACCGGATTCCGCTTCGTCGTCTGATGATTCGCCGACGTCACCGCCCACACCACGGTCCGCCCCGCGAACTTCCGCAGAAACTCCGACTGAAACCGGGTCAACACATGATGCCGCCCCGGAAACAACAAGTACTCGGTCACCCCGGCCAACCTTTCCTGCGTAGCATGCATCAGACAGAACATGATCCCAGGGGGAGGGACCGCGGTGACACGATGGGCTCTGGCAGCCGGCTGCCTCGCACTGATCCTCGCCGGCTGCACGACGTCCGACCGGGCAACCGATCACACCGCACCGCCGGCCACTCCCAGTGCGGCGCCTACGGCGATGACGACGGTCCCTCGGGCGTCGACGACTCCCACGCCGGCCGAGTTCCGATACACCGCGAACGACCTGCAGTTGGCGCTTCCGACGGCGTACGGGACGCACAAGCTGGAGAAGTCGCTCTACATCTATCCGCCCGCGCCGACCGCGACCTGGCGGCCGGATCCGCTGGCCGTCTGGAAGGTCGAACCGGCGATCTGCCGGGACGTCATTCGTTACCAGGGCGTCCCCGGTGTGCCCGGCGACTTCATTGCGCCGACCACACCTTCGGCCGTGGGCTTCGCTTCCCTCGGCCAGGGGGTCGGCCGTGAGCGCCCGTTCGTCAGCGTCAACGTCGTCGAGCTGGCCGGCGCGCTCGGCGACCGGCTCCTCGACCAGCGCCTGCCGACCCCACCCGAATGCGCCCACATCCTGACCGACGGCAAGCCCCGCGCCTCGGTCGTCGAGCGCGCTCTACCCGGCTTCGGTGTCCGCGCCCGCTACATCGTCCGCACGTACCCGGTCGGCGCCCAGACCTACACCGAGCGCACCTTGCAGTACCGCACACCGACGTACGTCGTCCTCGTCCGCCTGGACGCCTTCATCAACCCCGAACAGCCCTTCCTCGCCTTCGCGACCAAAGCCCGGGACAGCCTGAAAACCCTGACCCCGATGAGCTAGAGCAGGTCCCAGGTGAGGGGCGTGCCGGCCTTGACGTCGGTGCGGAAGGGGCGGCCGTTGACCTGTTGGAAGAGGTCGGGGGCCAGGCCGCCGGCTGGGCGGATGGAGCGGACGTTTTCCGGGGTGATGGGGTCGCCGACTCGGACATCCTGGGTGACGTAGAGGGAGCGGCGGAAGCGGAGGACGTTCTCTTCGGCTTGTTTGGGGCCGATGGCGGGCTTGCCGAGTGAGAGTTGGGCGACGCGGGTGCTCTCGACCAACAGCTCCAGCTCCCACGGCTCGAGGGAGAACGCGGAGTCGACGCCGCCGTCGACGCGCTTCAGCGTCACATGCTTCTCGATCACGGTCGCCCCGAGCGCCACCGCGGCCACGGCAGCGCCGATTCCCATCGTGTGGTCCGACAGGCCGACCTGTACGCCGAGGGCGTCGCGGAGGACCGGGATACCGCGCAGGTTCGACTGCTCCGGCGGCGCGGGGTAGCTCGCCGTACACGACAGCACGATGATCTGCTCGTTGCCGGTCGAGCGCGCCGCCCGGACCGCGGCGTCGATGTCGGTGAGTGTCGCGGATCCGGTGGAGATGATGATCGGCTTGCCGGTCTCCGCCATCCCGCGGACCAGCGGCAGGTCACCGATCTCGTTCGACGCGACCTTGTACGCCGGGACGTTCAGCTTCTCGAGGAAGTCGATCGCGGTCTGGTCGAACGCCGACGAGAACGCCACCAGCCCGAGCGATGTCGCCAGCTCGAAGATCGGCTCGTGCCACGCCCACGGGGTGTGCGCCTCCTCGTACAGGTCGTACAGCCGCGCCTCGCTCCACAGCTCGTGCTCCACCGGCAGCCGGAACGCCGGCAGGTCGAGGTCGAGCGTCATCGTGTCCGCGGTGTAGGTCTGCAGCTTCAGCGCCTGTGCGCCGGACTCCGCGACCGCCCGGACGATGTCGAGCGCCCGCGCCAGGTCACCGTTGTGGTTCGCGGACATCTCGGCGATGACGAACGGCTGGTGATCCGGTCCGACCGGCACGCCGCCGATCTCGATGGTGCTCATTCAGTTCCCCTGGGTTCTACGGTCCTGCTTGCGCAGGCTGATCGGAATCACGGTGACCTCGCGGCCGTCGGCGTACCGGACCTCCGGCGTACCTTCGACGAACCGGAAGCGCCGGTTCATCTGCCGGACCACGGCGTTGTGCTCGAGTACCTCGCCGGTGAGTACGTCGAGGCCGAGCTCGTCGAACGCGTACGCCGTGGCCTCGCGCATCACCTCGATCCACGCGGGCAGCGTCTTGCCGCGCTCCGCCAGCCCGTCGGCGTCGAGGAAGAAGCCCCAGGCGCCCGACGATCCGTCGAGGTCGAAGAAGTTGACGACGCCGGCCGTCCTGTCGTCCCGTTCGTAGATCAGGACCCGGCGGCTGGGGTCGACCGAGGTCTTCGCCCACCACGTTGCGTGCTCGTCCGCGGTGATCTCGTGCGAGGTGATGCTGACGTCGCGATTGGCCTGCTGGTTCCGCAGCCGCCGGATGGTGTCGACATCAAGTTCAGTAGCGGTGCGCAGCATGTACCTAACCTAGCGTCTTCTCTTCAAGCGGCTTGGTGTGTAAACATCTTTCGACTTCAGCTTGATCGACGGTCGGAGAGTGACATGAGAGTCTGGCGAGCGATGGGTGTCTTCGGTGTGACGGCAGGGCTGCTGCTGAGCGGGTTGACCGGTACGGCGTCCGCCGCGCCGGCGAGCCAGCAGGCGTGTGCGCCCAGCGCGACGACTCCACTGCGGCAGTTCCGGGCCAGCTGGATCTCGTCCGTGGTGAACATCGACTGGCCGTCGAAGACCGGTCTGAGTGCCGCGCAGCAGCAGGCCGAGCTGATCGGCTGGCTCGACGACGCGGTCCGGCAGCACCACAACGCGGTCATCCTGCAGGTCCGTCCGACCGCGGACGCGTTCTGGCCGTCGAAGGTCGAGCCCTGGTCGCAGTACCTGACCGGGACCCAGGGCGGCGATCCCGGCTACGACCCGCTGGCGTTCGCGGTCGCCGAGGCGCACAAGCGGAACCTCGAGCTGCACGCGTGGTTCAACCCGTACCGGCTCTCGATGGGCACCGACCTCAATGCGCTGATCCCGACCCACCCGGCGCGTCTGCACCCGGACTGGGTCGTCTCGTACGGCGGGAAGCTCTACTACAACCCCGGCATCCCAGCGGCCCGCAAGCTGGTCGAGGACGCGATCATGGACGCGGTCTCGCGGTACGACATCGACGGCGTGCACTTCGACGACTACTTCTACCCGTATCCGGTGGCCGGTCAGACCTTTGACGACGCCGCGACGTTCGCGCAGTACGCCGACGGTTACACCGACCTCCAGGCCTGGCGGCGGCACAACATCGACCTGCTGATCAGCGAGCTCAGCCAGAAGATGCACGCGATCAAGCCGTGGATCAAGTTCGGCATCTCGCCGTTCGCGGTCTGGCGCAACAAGGCGACCGACCCGGAGGGCACCGACACCACGGCCGGCGTCCAGACGTACGACGACCTCGCCGCGGACACGCGTAAGTGGGTCCGCGAGGAGTGGATCGACTACATCGTCCCGCAGGTCTACTGGGCCGGTGGATTCGCACCGGCCGACTACAACAAGATCGTCCCGTGGTGGGCCGACCAGGTCCGCGGTACGCATGTCCACCTCTACATCGGCGAGGCGACGTACAAGGTCGGTACGTCGACCCAGTCGCCGGACTGGTCGGACCCGCAGGAGCTGAGCGACCACCTGGCGTTCGACAGCGCGATCCCCGAGGTGAAGGGCAACATCTACTTCTCCGCGAAGGACGTGCGGGCCGACCGTCTCGGCGCGACCACGCTCCTCAACAACACCTGGTACACGAGGCTGGCGCTGATCCCCGCGATGCCCGCGCTGGACTCTCGCCCGCCCCTGCCCGCTCACGCGGTCCACGCCAGCCGCACCGCGAACGGCGTGCAACTCAAGTGGTCCCGCACGTCGAAGGACACCACGTCGTACGCCATCTACCGCCGCGACCTCCTGGGCGCCGACCACTGCCCCGACAACGACGCCCGCAACCTGATTGCGACGGTTCGCTCCAGCGGCGCCGCCCAGTCCTACACCGACCCCACAGCAACCCCCGGCAAGGCCTACCTCTACAGGGTCACCGCCCTCGACCGCCTCTCCAACCAAAGCATCGCAATCCCCACCGTCTCGCTCCGCTGAGATCTGCTGACGGTAGTGTTGGAGGTCTGCTAACGGTAGTGTACGGATGCTGCTAACGGTAGTCTGGCGAGGTGGACGCGTATGTGCACCGGATCGTCGACGCGGAGCTGGACGAGTTGCTGGCCGGCCTGCCGGCGGTCACGCTCGACGGGCCGAAAGGCGTCGGCAAGACCGCGACCGCGGTTCGGCGGGCGCAGACGGTCTATGCGCTTGACGACCCGGCTCGGCGACTTCTGCTGGAGGCGGATCCGGATCGACTGGATCGGGCTCAGCCGCCGGTGCTGGTCGACGAATGGCAACTGCATCCACCGGTCTGGGACCAGGTCCGGCGTAGCGTCGACCGCGACGCGACGCCGGGCCGCTTCCTACTGACCGGCAGCGCCAGCCCGGTCGACGCACCGACCCATTCCGGCGCTGGGCGGATCGTCCGCCTGCGGATGCGTCCGATGTCGCTTTCCGAGCGCGGGATCGAGTCGCCGACCGTCAGCATCCGGAGTCTGCTGACCGGCTCCAAAGGGCCTGCGGATGGTACGACCGACGTGCAGTTGGCCCAGTACACCGAGGAGATCGTTCGATCGGGCTTCCCGGGCATCAGGCCGCTCACCGACCGGCCCCGGCGTGCTCAGCTCACCGGATACCTCGACCGGATCGTCGAACGAGACTTTCCCGAGCAGGGACACCTGGTGCGGCGTCCCGCCACCCTGCGGGCGTGGTTGGCCGCTTACGCTGCCGCAACCGCGACGACCGCGTCGTACAACGCGATCCTCGACGCTGCGACCGCAGGTGACAGCGACAAGCCTGCGAAGACGACGACCATGGCGTACCGCGATGTGCTGAGTCAGCTGTGGCTACTCGAGCCCGTGGAGGCGTGGCTGCCGACCCGGAACCGTCTCAGCCGGCTCGCGTCGTCGCCGAAACACCATCTGGCCGACCCGGCGCTGGCGGCGGCTCTCCTCGGGGTCGGCGTGGACGCGCTGCTCGACGACGCGACCAAGGGTCATCCGCGGATCCGCGACGGCGTACTGCTCGGGCAGCTCTTCGAGTCGCTGGTCACCCTCGACGTCAGGGTTTATGCGCAGGCTGCCGAGGCAGGCGTCCGGCATCTCAGGACCAGGAACGGCGACCACGAGGTGGACCTGATCGTCGAGCGTGCCGATCACCGGGTGCTGGCGATCGAGGTGAAGCTCACGCCGTTCGTGACCGACGACGACGTCAAACACCTGCTGTGGTTGAGATCCCAGCTCGGTGCGGATCTTCTGGATGCGATGGTGATCTGTACCGGGACCGAGGCCTATCGCCGCCAGGACGGGATCCTCGTCGTCCCCGCTGCGCTGCTCGGACCTTGATGCCTACGGGCTCTCGAGGATCGGCGTGGTTGATTGCTGGGTCGGGAGTGGGCCGGTTGGCACGGTGTTGGTTGGCAGGCTGCCGGTCGGGAAGGGCTGGGTTGGTTGGGTTTGGCCTGGGGCTTGGGTGCTGGTTGGGGTGGTGGGCGTGTTTGTCTGGGAGCTCGGGGTTCCGGTCGGGACGCTGGGCGTTTGGGTGGGGTTGCCGGTCGGAGACGGGGTTCTGGTGGGGAACGGGGTCTCCGGGGGTGGCGGGTAGATCTGGTAGACGCGGACCGTGCCCAGCTGGAAGCGGAGCTCGGTCAGCTTGTCCAGGTTCTTCGGCGGTGCGCTGACGCGGTCGTCCAGCAGCAGCCACTGGACGTCGTACTTCGTACGCAGGGTCTCGATCACCTGGCGGGTGGGGTTGCTGAAGACCTCGTCGTTCAGCTGCAGTTGTTCCTGCTCCCAGTACGGGCCCTGGACCCCCGCGGGATAGCTGTCGTCGACGCGGGACTGGTACGACCACCCCTCGACCAGCACGCGCCGCTCGGCGTACCCGGCGATCCAGTACGAGCCGATCTGGCAGTGTGACGACCGGGCCTGGTGGCAGTGCAGGTTGGTGGCGATGCGGTCGTCCGACCCGGAGTTGCGCCGGATGAAGCGCGCCGCCTCGATCCCGCCCGGTGCGATCGACTCGTACGACGTCAGCGGCGGGCTGGCGAACTTCCGTACGGACGCCACCGTCGGCGACACCGTCGTACCCACCAGCACCGCCACCGCGATGACAGCCCAGGTGCGCCTGGAGCCCCGCAGCACCAGCCCGAATACGCCGATGCCGATCGCAGCGATCACCAATGCGACAACGAGACCCTGCCCGAAGCAGTTGCTCGACGTACACGAGCTGTCCGAGCGATAGCGACCCCAGTAGATGGCCGCCACACCAATCGCGAGAGCGACCGCAGCGATCCAGAACTGCCGCCGCTCCAGCGACCCAAGCCCCCACGTCGCAAGCAGCACCCCGAAAACGAACCCGGTCCGTACGAAGAACAGTTGTGTGTCACCACGATCCGCCAACAGCGATGCCCCCAGCACCGCAGCGACGAATCCAGCCAACAGGAAGACCACCATCGGATCCCGCGCCAACCGCCGCCTGATCAGCAACGCGCCCACCACCGGCATGACCCACCCGACGACAACCACCGCAGCGATCACCGGAACCGCGTTTCCGCCACCCATCCGATCCGCCAAGCTGTGGAACGTCGCCCCCGGATCGAACCGCACACTCGACGCCGCACCACCGAGTACGAGGAAGAACGTCATCGCGTACGCCGCCGCGACGCCCACGCCCAGCACCAGCGCGCGCAGATTGAGCCGACCGGCGCGGACCGTCAAGTAGATCCACGCAACCGCCAGACCGGTCGCGTAGACGGGCAGTGCGGTCGCTTTCGTCAACGCCAGCGCGGCAATGAGCACACCGGCCGCAACGAAGAGCCGAAACAATTCACCCCGCGTTTTCGGCGTGCGGCGTCGCAGCAGCACCGCAGTGACCGCGATCAGCGGCAGCAGCAACACCGTGGAGAACGCCTGCGGCGGATTGGTCAGCTGACCCAGGGAGAACGGCCCGTCCGCAAACACCCGGTCGGACACCGCCCACGGCCAAGCAACCAGATCCCCTCCGGCCACCACGAGCCCTGCAGCGATCGGTGCGGCAACCGCACGACCCGTCAGCACCATCCCGACCGCGGCCGCACCCAGCACCGTCAGCAAGATCCACGCGAACGGCACCATCCGATGCGTCAGCACGTCGAGCGGCACACTCGTGGTCCAGTGCACGGACGCGATGTGGTCGTACGCAGCCCAGTGGCTCGTCAGCCAGCCGCCGTCGGCGTACGGGACGCGCGGCGGGAAGTGGTGCGTCAGTTCACCTGCGAGAGCGAGGTTGTGCGGCGCGTCCGAGTTGGGCCGCAGCGCCTCTGACCCGTCGAGCGGAATGAGCCGCGAGCCGACGCGCACGAACCACGCCGCGGCCACACCGACCGCGACCATCGCGCCGGCCATGGACCACCACGGCGTCGGCCGCTCCGGCAGCTGGCGCGGCGGCAGCGCACGCCACACCCCGAACGCCAGTGCCGGCATCAGCAACGCCGCGAACGGCATCTTGAACAGCATCCCGATCGGGTAGACCAGCGCCTCGACGGCCAGCCCGAACGCGGTACCGAGGACGACGTCCGCCGAGAACCAGCCGACGCCACCGGTCAATCGGCGCCAGAACAGCGTGCCCGGTACGACGATCACGACCAGCAGATAACCGAGGTACGCCGCGGGCATCCACGGCGGATGTTCCTGCAGCGCGACGAACCAGGCCAGCGGCAGTACGGGCAGGCTCGCCAAGGCCGCGATCCGCTTGCCGCGTCCCGCAGTACGGCGCCTGCCCGCTCTGATCATCGCGCAAGTGTATGAGTCCGACGAGTCGCGTTCGTGGCCGGTGAGCCGTTTACCACGGTGAAGTTCGCATTTACACTCAGTAATCTCCCAGACCCCGAAGTCGTCGGGAGGTCCTGATGCTCAAACGGCTGACAGCCGGGACAGTCCATGGTGACCCGCTAGGCTTCGGGACTATGAGTTCGGTGGCGCGGGGTCGGGTCAGGGAGATGATGGGTGAGGTGATGACGGCCCAGGGCCGGTCATTGCCGGCCGACGACACAGCGGATCTCCGGGAGATCGGGTTCCGGTCGCTGGACTTCTCCGAGCTGGCCCTCCGGGTGGAGGACGAGCTGGGCGACGAGCTGAACTTCGATGCCCCTGGGCTACGCCGGATCGCGACGGTCGGCGACGTACTGGACTTCATCGAGCAGCTTCAGTCTGCGTGACGGCCGTGACCAGCCGCCGCCGGACCACCGCCCTGATCGGCGATGACAACACTGTCGTCGTCGCCGGTAAGCGCCTGACCTGGCGGACGCTGCACAAGCTGCCGCAACTGCCGTCACCCGCGGCAGTCCTGGTCGACAGCGGCGCCGACGCGCTCGCCGCCCTTCGCCACCACGCGGTCCACGGCACCGAGCTGCTCGTGGCCACCGAGTCCCGCGTCGACATGCGGATGCGCGAGGAGCTGGGCGAGTCCGGGTTCGCCATCGTCCTGCCCGATGGGTCAGTGACCCCGGCCAAGCTGAAGCGGGTCGAGGAGTCCGGCCGCGCCTGGCTGCTGACGTCCGGATCGACCGGTCGCCCGAAGCGCATCGGCCACACGCTCGAGTCCCTGACCACGGTCACCGCCGATCAACCGCCGCGCACCTGGCTGCTGCCGTACTCGCCCGGGACATATGCGTGGTGGCAGGTCGTCACACTCTCGCTGACCCAGGCCGACCAAGGCCTGGTCGTGATCGAGCCCAGCGAGCTCGAGGAATGGCCCGCGATCGCGACCGAGCACGGCGTCACAGCAGCCTCGGGTACGCCGACCTTCTGGCGGCAGGCGATCTACCGGGACGCCGACGCGCTCGCCGGCGTACCGCTGGAGCAGATCACGCTCGGCGGCGAGCCCGTCGACCAGGCGATCCTCGACCAGCTGCGCGAGATCTTCCCGAACACCCGGATCTCCTGGATCTACGCCTCGTCCGAGGTCGGTGCCTCGATCGTGGTGCACGACGGCAAGGCCGGGTTCCCCAAGACCTGGCTCGACCGCGAGCCCGATCCGGACCGCCCGATGCTGACCGTCGAGGGCGACGAGCTGGTGATCCGTTCGCCGCACCACGGCGCGGGCCTGGTCGGCGCCGTACACACCGGCGACCGGATCGAGTACGACGGCGACCGCGTGCTGATCACCGGCCGGCTGGACACCGATGAGATCAACGTCGGCGGATCCAAGGTGTCGGCCGGTGTGGTCCGCAACGTGCTGATGGGTCATCCGGGTGTCTCGTGGGCGCGGGTGTTCGCGCGCAAGGCGCCGTTGGTCGGCCGGATGGTCGCGGCCGAGGTCGTCCCGAATCGCGCGCTCGGCCCGATCACGGACGCCGACCTGGTGCAGTGGTGTTCGACCCGGCTGCCCGATTACGGCGTCCCCCGGAGGATCAAGTTCCTCGACGAGATCCCGCAGAAGGAAACCCTGAAGAGTGATGTCTGAAGTCAGTGTTGTCCCGCCGGCCTCGGTCGTGCTGGTGTCGGGCGGCTCGCGCGGTCTCGGCCTGGCGATCGTCACCGACCTGCTCGCGAACGGGCTCAAGGTCGCCGCGTTCGCCCGGACCGTCACGCCCGAGCTGACCGCACTCGGCGAGAAGTACCCGGACCACCTGTACTACGGATCCGTCGACGTCAACGACGCCCGAGCGGCGCAGGACTTCGTCAAGGCGGTCGAGAGCAACCTCGGCCCGATCGATGCCCTGGTCAACAATGCCGCGATCGGCCAGGACTCGTTGCACGTCCACACCTCGGCCGATCATCTGGCCGAGATCATCCGGACCAACCTGACGTCGCCGTTGATCCTGACCCGCTTCGTCCTGCGCCGGATGCTGGCCAAAGGCCTCAAGGGCCGGATCGTCAACATCACCTCGATCTGTGCGCAACGCGGCTATCCCGGCTTGGTCGCATACTCGGCCACCAAGGGCGGAATGGACGCGGCCACCCGCTCACTCGCTCGTGAGCTCGGTGGCCGCATCCTCGCCAACTCGGTCGCGCCGGGGTTCTTCGCCTCGGAGATGTCCGCGGTCCTAGGTCAGACCCAGCTCGACCAGATCGTCCGCCGTACCCCGACCGGTCACCTGACCGAGCCGGAGGACGTGCTCCCGGTCGTCCGCATGCTCCTGCTGGAGAACACGAACCTCAACGGTCAGGTGCTCGTCGTGGACGGCGCCGCCTCCATCTGAGCCAGGCTCTCGACCGGCTCGGGCTCGGTCCGGAACCAGTTCCACGGACGCACGCTGATCACGATCATGGCCAGGGACAACCCGGCGTACACCAGCGCGCCGATGAAGGCTGCGTGGACGCCGTCGACCAGGACCTCCCGCGGTACGACGGAGGTCGAGTTGCGGCTCGCCGTACCGAAGATCGTGACCAGGATGCCCAGGCCCAGCGCGCCGCCGACCTGCTGGACGACGTTCAGCATGCCGGACGCGGCGCCCGAGTCCTGCGGTGCGACACCGGAGATGGCCCGGCCGACCAGCGGGATGAAGATCATCCCGGCGCCGCCGCCGAACAGCAGCAGCGGACCGACCACGTCGTGCAGGTAGGTGCTGTGCGCGTCCAGCTGGGTCAGCCATACAGTCCCCAGCGCGACCAGCGTGGACCCGGTCAGCATCAGCTTCGCGCCGTCGATGCGCGCGACCAGCCGCGGTACGACGCGCGACGCGGTGAACAGCAGACCGGTCATCGGCAGGAACGCCAGGCCGGCAGCCAGCGGGCTGAGCGCGAGCACGCCCTGCAGGTACTGCGTCAGGAAGAAGAACATCCCGAACATGGTCCCGACCACCAGCAGCATGGTCAGGTACGACGTCGACCGGGTTGCGGACCTGAACAGTCGCAGCGGCACGATCGGGTGACTGACCCGGCGCTCGATCAGCACGAACGAGACCAGCAGCACCACGCCGATCGCGAAGGCGGCCAGTACCTCCGCCGACGTCCAACCGGCCTCGGCGACCCGGATGAAGCCGTAGACGAGCGACGTGATGCCGAGCGTCGACGTGAGCGCACCGGCCACGTCGAACCGGCCGGTCTCCGGCGCGGTCTCGGTCAGCACGCGTCGCGCGGCGAAGACCAGCGCGATACCGATCGGGACGTTCACGAACAGGCCCCAGCGCCAGGACGCCCATTCGGTCAGCATGCCCCCGAGCACCAGGCCGACGCTGCCGCCACCTGACGACACCAGGCTGTAGTAGCCGAGCGCCTTCATCCGCTCGGGACCTTCGCGGTACGTGAGCATGAGCAGCGTCAACGCGGCCGGAGCGGCGATGGCGCCGCCGATGCCCTGCAGCACGCGGGCGGCGAGCAGCAGTTCCGCGTTCGGCGCGAGACCGCCGAGCAGCGACGCGAGCGTGAAGACACTGATACCGGTGATGAACACCCGGCGGCGGCCGAGCAGGTCGCCGGCGCGGGCGCCGAGCAGCAGCAGGCCGCCGAACGCGAGTGCGTACGCGTTCTGCACCCACGACAGGCTGGACGGGCTGAAGTGCAGGGCCTGCTGGATGTGCGGCATCGCGATGTTCACCACGGTGCCGTCGAGGATCACCATCAGCTGGGTGACCAGGATGACTGCGAGAACTACCCCCGGCCGCCGAGCGGGCGTGCCGGAATTGGCGCCGGCCGGCGCCGCGGCTGTTGCCGACATATTGCTCCTTACCCCGGAGGGGTTACAGTTGTGAGAGGAAAGCGGAGCGCTCCTCCGGATACAATACGGAGGCATCCTCCGCTTTGCAAGCGATATTCTGAGCGGACCTGTGCGAGGAGGCTGGATGGCGCCGCAACCCCTGCCGTGCACGCGGCCGTCCCGTGCGGACGCCGCCCGGAACTACGACCGCCTGGTGACGGCCGCCCGGGAGACCTTCGCCGAGCACGGCACCGACACCTCCCTGGAGGAGATCGCCCGTCGCGCCGGCGTCGGCATCGGCACGCTGTACCGCCGGTTCCCGAGCCGGACCGCGCTGCTCGAGGCGGTCTACGTCGAGGAGATCCAGTCCGTCTGCGACCGGGCGTACGAGTTCGACCGGGAGCTGGAGCCGTTCGAGGCGCTGGCCGCCTGGCTGCGCAGTTTCCTCGGGTACGGGCTGTCGAAGGGCACCCTGGCCGGTGAGCTTACGGTTGCCCTAGGCAAGGATTCGCCGTTCTTCAAGGCCTGCAAGGTCAACGTGCAGGACGCCGGGGAACTCCTGCTGAGCAAGGCGAAAGCAGCCGGCGAAGTCCGGCAGGAGCTCGAGCTCGCAGACGTGATGAGGCTGGTCGGCGGCATCAACATGGGCCGCGACATCGAGCCCGAACAGGCGAACCGTCTGCTCGACATCGTGCTGTGCGGCCTCAGGCCCGCTGCTGCCTCAGCTGCTCCAGCGAAGGGTTAGCCGCGTCCCGCTCGGTCCACTTGAGCTCCTGGATCGGCCACTCGATCGCCAGCTCGGGATCGAAGGGATCCACGGCCACCCGCTCCGGTGACCAGTGCTGGTTCACCAGGAAGTTGTACGTCGTGTGCGGCGCCACCGTGCAGAACGAGTTCCCGACGTCACGCGGCACGAACAGTGCCTCCTCCGGGCCGAGCTCGAAGGTCTCGACCCGGCCGAACGTCTCGGTCTCCCGCAGGTCGACGATCGCCGCGAACACCCGGCCGGACGACGGAGACATGTACTTGTCCCACGGCTCGGCGTGGATTCCCCGGACGATCCCCGCTTCGGCGAAGTACGCCACGTTGTGCTGCACGACGTCCATCCCGAGCTCGGCCAGCTTCTCGCGGTGGAAGTTCTCCTTGAACCAGCCGTCGTCGTTGGGCTTCACGTCCAGCGCGATCTGCAGTACTCCGGGGATCGTGGTCTCCTCGGCCTTCACCGGCGGACCTGCCGGCGGGCCTCGAGCTGCGCCTGGTCAGCCGCGGTCAGACCTGCGTGCCACCCGGCGCCGTTGGTGATGCGGGTCCGTCGGGTCGTCGTGTTCGGGAAGAGCTGGGCGAAGAGCGCGTCGACCTGCTCCTCCCGCTTCGCCAGCACCGGCAGCAGCCGATCCGCATCCGCTTCCGGTACGGCGGCCTGGGTCTCTGCCGCGGTCTGCTCCAACCGCTCACCGATCCGCAGCGCGTAGGCCATCAGGAACGACTGCCGGAACGAACGCGTCCTGGACTCCCCCCGATGACCGATGTGCTTGCCAGCGGCAATCATCGCCCGGTTCGCCTGGACCAGCAGGGACGTGCTGAGGATCTCGGTGTGCTGCAGATCCACCTCGGCACCGACGATGGTGACGACGGCCAGGTCGTCGATCACGACCGTCCGGCACCGGTTCGCCGATGCGACCGCGCCGACCAGCTGTGCCTTGGCCGAGACGTACGGCGTCTCGACCCACAGCCGCCGGCCCGCGGAGTCGTCCGGGATCTCAATGTCCGCCTCGACCAGCGCACTGTCCAGCGAGAACTTGGCCATCAATTCCTGGGCCTTGCCGGACAACGCCTCTGCCTCCTCCGGAAACTCGGTAGCCTCCGCCTTCGCGAGCAGTCCACGGATCCGCGCCAGCATCTTCCCGTTTGCCGGTGCGACGTGGTGGGTCTGGCGGACCGTCGTACCGGGCAGGGGAAAGAGGCGGGCCAGAACGGGCAGCGTCTGGAGGAAGCCGGCCAGGGAGAGCGCGTGGTGCAACGTGAGGTAGCGGCCGACGCGAGCACCGGCGGCCCATGCGGTCAGGCTCAGCTTGGTGAAGGGCTGCGGCACGCCGAGGTCGGTCAGTTGCTCGAGCCAGCGAGAGTCGATCGTCGTGGCCTTGTAGCCCACGTGTTCGGCGGAGATCGCGGCCAGCAGGAGCGACTCGACGCCGGCATCCAGGCTGCGGCGGCCGTGCTGGACGACGTCGGCGGGGGCCCAGCCGCGCTCCCAGGTGGTGCGAAGCAGACCGGTGAGGAACGCCTGCACGCAACGGTCCACCTGCGCCTGGTCGCGTTCGTCGTACGCGCCCAGGCGGGCAAGGTGTTCGTCGGCGCGATCGTCGCGCACCGCCACGACCGCAGCCGTGATCGGTAACAATCGCAGGATTTCCTCGTCACTCACGTCGTCGAGTCTGACACTCACCGAAGTTCCTGCCCAAACGGGAATCGTTCCCCTTGTGGACAAACCCCGTGACTCTGCAGGCTGCCCGAAAGGACGCTGACGCAGCGGAGCCGGGCACCTGGCCTGGCGGCAACACATCGGGGAGGGGACTGGAATGACGCAGACTGTGGGGGAACTGCGCGCGGCCGTGAGCGGGACCGTGTTCGCACCGGAAGACGACGGGTACGACGCGGCACGCCGGCTGTGGAACGCAGAGCACGTCCGGGAGCCGGCGGTGATCGCCCAGGTTCATTCGGCCGAGGACGTGCAGGCAGCCGTGCGCTACGCGGTGGCGGAAGGACTGGAGATCGCCGTCCGGGGTGGCGGCCACAGCATTGCCGGACTGTCGTCGGTCGACGGCGGACTGATGATCGACCTGAGTCGGCTCAACCAGGTCACGGTCGATCCCGAGGCACGGCGGGCTCGCGTCGGCGGCGGTGCGCTGCTGCGTGATCTCGACGCTGCCACCCAGGAGCACGGCCTCGCCGTACCGGCCGGGCTGATCGGTCACACCGGCGTCGGCGGACTCACTCTCGGCGGCGGCATGGGCTGGCTGACCCGGATGTACGGGCTCACCATCGACAACCTGGAATCGGTCCAGCTGGTGACCGCGGACGGGAGCATCCTGCGTGCCGCCGAGGACGAGAACCCGGACCTGTTCTGGGCTGTGCGGGGCGGCGGCGGCAACTTCGGCGTGGTCACGGAGTTCGAGTTCCGGCTGCACCCGGCCGGGCCGATCGTGAACTTCGGCCTGGCGTTCTGGGGGCAGGACCAGGGTGCGGAGCTGCTCCGGGCGGCCCGCGAGGTGATCCCGGCGCTGCCGCGTGAGGTCAACGTGGTGATCGCCGCCCTGAACGCGCCGCCGGCGCCGTTCGTCCCGGAGGAGCACCACTTCAAGCCAGGGTTCGCCCTGGTGGTGGTCGGGTTCGGTTCGCCCGAGCAGCACGCCGAGGCGGTGGCCCGGCTGCAAGAGGCGATGCCGCCGCTGTTCCAGATCGTCACGCCGATGCCGTACGTCGCCGTACAGCAGCTGCTCGACGAGGCGAACGGCCCGGGCATGTACCACTACGAGAAGGGCGCGTACCTCGAGACGCTGTCCGACGAGGCGATCGACGTGTACACCTCGCAGCAGGTGCACAAGACGTCGCCGATGTCGGCCGCGATGATCTACCACCTCGACCAGGGCTACCTCGAGACCGCGGACGATGCGACCTCGTTCGGCGGGCAACGGGCCGAGCGCTACGCGATGTTCATCATCGCGACCGCGCCGGTCCCGGAGGCCCTGGAGGCGGAGCGCGCCTGGGTGCGGACGTTCTGGGACGCCATCCAGCCGTACGCGATCAACATCGGCAGCTACGTGAACGGTATGGCCGAGCCGGACGCGGACCGGATCCGGGCGTCGTACGGCGACAAGTACGACCGGCTGGTGGAGCTCAAGCGGAAGTACGACCCGGACAACGTGTTCCGGCGCAACCAGAACATCAATCCAGCGGCAGCTGGTAGCTGATGAACTTCTTGTGAGTGACGAAGCCGAGGCCCTCGTACAGACCGAGGGCCCCGGTCGGGTTGTCGGCGTCGACGCCGAGCGCGGCCCGCTGGTATCCCGCCTCCGCGGCCTTGGCGAGCACCTTCGCCAGAGCCGCTCGGGCCAGTCCGCGACCACGGTAGGCACGGCGGGTGCCGACCTGGCCGATGTACAGCTCCCGGACCCCGGTCACCTCGGTGTCGGCTTCCCACTCGTAACCGTTCACGTACGCCGCGACGGTGTCGCCGTCGAGCACGTAGTACGACTGCGCGCCGCGGAACGCCCGTGATCCGACGTTCCGGGCTCGCCACGCCTCCGTGGTCGGCGGCGACCAGCCCCAGTGGTCGGAGAAGGCTTCGAAGTGGGCCTGCCGCAGCGCTTCCTCGTAGGAGGTGTCGTAAGCCCTGAGCCGGAGCCCGTCGGGCACCTGCGCGGCCGGGACCGGCTGGTCGAGTGGCCGGCGCATGTCGAAGAAGTAGCGCGCCTCCTCGAATCCGAGGTTGCGCAGCAGCCGGTCCGCGCCGGTGTTGGTGCTGCTCGCACCGGCGCCGACCAGACCGGGGGAATCCGGATGAGTGGCCGTGTGCAGCTCACCGGCGCGCTGGATCAGCCAGCGCATCAGCGTCGTACCGAGACCCTGCCGACGCCACTCCGGGTCGATGGTGCCCTCGGTGTTGACCCGGTCCACGTCGACCACATTCGTCCGGACGTGCGCGATGCCGTAGCCGATCATCCGGTCGCCGGACCACAGGCCGATGGTGTCCTTGGCCAGATCGAGGTGCGGCAGCTCCAGCTCCTCGGCGAGGTCCTCGGCGCCGAAGTTCTCGCCGTCCTCGTCTGCCCTCTCCTTGGCGGCCATCAGCTCCGCCCACGCCTCGACGTCACCCTTGTCGATCGGGCGCGCCTGGATCCCCTCCGGCCAGTTCATGGGACGAAGGTACGGCGTCCATGGTGCCAAGGCACGTCAATTAGCCGAGGGGTGTCTGACACCCCCTAGCTGTTCGGCGAGCCAGCGCACTGCCATCGGGTAGCGGTACTCGATACCGCCGTGGGTGCCCTCGAACAGCTCGAAGTGCATCCGCCCGTCCGGCAGACCGGCCTGCTGGGCGGCCCGGTGGAACGCGGTCGCGCCCAGGTCGAGGTAGTACTCGTCCTGCTTGCCCGCGTCGATCCACACTGCGCGCAGCGAGAGCAGCGCCTCGGCGTACTGCGGTTCCTTGACCATCTCCACCGGGTCCCGCGACAGCCACCGCGCCCAGACCTCCGGGACGATCGACCCCAGGTCGTCGAACGGCAGTAGTACGGTCCCGTCGGGCTCCGCGGAGTACGCCGACGCGTAGCCGTACATCTCCAGCAGGTGCAGGTCCTCGTTCGTCGTACGACCGGTCCGGGTCGCGAGCTCCTCGAAGTACTTCTCGTAGCTGCCGTCGTACTTGTCCCGCAGCGTCCGCGCACGCTCCGGGAACTCTGGCCGGTAGCAGACGTCGAAGAGCGCGTCACCGGCGTGGGTGGCGAGTGCGCCGAACACATCCGGCCGCAGCAGCGGCGTCACCATCGCTGTGTACCCGCCACTCGACTTGCCGGTGACGGCGCGGTGATCGCGGTCGGCGATGGTCCGGTACGTCGCGTCGACCCACGGCACGATCTCGTCGCACAGGTACGACTGGTACTGCCCTGTGCCCGGTGAGTCGAGGCACTGGCTGCCGCCGTACCTGGTCCAGGAGTCGACGAACACCACTACTGCCCGCGGCACGCTCTCGTCCGCGAACATCGCGTCCAGCAGCTCCGGGTACGGCTGGCGGAACGGAGTCCGGTTGAACCACATCCCGACGTGACCGGTGTACCCCATCGTCACGTAGATGGACGGGTAGCGGTCCTCCGACTCGTCGTACCCCGGTGGGAGGTAGACGAGCACCGGACGCTCGTGCGGGTCGCCGAGCGGGTTCCCGCGGAGCAGTTCGCTGGTGAATGTCAGTTGATCCAGGCGTCCGTTGAGTTCCGCCGACCAGGGCAGCATCCGTACCTCCGGTGAGTCACATCGCGTCGGGGGCCTCGATACCGAGCAGGCCGAGTCCATCCTGCAACACCTTGCGGGTTGCGGTGCAGAGGGCGATCCGGCTTGCTCTGGTCGCGCCTTCGCTGCCGAGAACCGGGCACTGCTCGTAGAAGGTGGAGAGGGCCGACGCGACGTCGTACAGATAGGTGCAGAGTCTGTGCGGCTGGAGCGTCTCGGCGACCTGCTCGACGGTAGCGGCGAAGCCGGTGAGCAGGAGGGCCAGCCGCTGCTCGGCCGGGTCCTTGAGCTCGGTGACCTCTGTTGACGCCTCGGCCTTGGACAGGAGTCTGGTCAGCCGGGCGTGCGCGTACTGGAGGTACGGTCCGGTGTTGCCGGTCATCGCGACCATCCGGTCCAGGTCGAACACGTAGTCGTTGCCCCGGTCGCTCGACAGGTCGGCGTACTTGACCGCGCCGATTCCCACGGCCCGTGCGGTCGCTTCCCGGTCGACGCCGTCCCGGCCCTCCAGTAGCGAGTCGGCCCGGGCGACTGCGCTGTCGAGCAGCTCGACCAGCTTGACTGTGCCACCTGCTCTTGTTTTGAAGGGCTTTCCGTTCGGCCCGAGCACAGTGCCGAAGGAGACGTGCTCCGCGGGTGTGGTCAGTGGTAACCAGCCGGCGGTCCGCGCCAGGGTGAAGATCATGTCGAAGTGGAGCGCCTGCCGGTGGTCCACGACGTACACGATCCGGTCGGCGTGGAGAGCGCTGACTCTGTGCCTGATCGCGGCGAGATCTGTGGCGCTGTAGCCGAAGCCGCCGTCGGACTTCCGGACGATCACCGGTAGCGGACTGCCGTCACGGCCGAGGAAACCAGGGAGGAAAGCGCACATCGCGCCGTCGGATTCGGTCAGGAGGCCTTTGTGGTCGAGCTCGGCGACGATCTGTGGCAGGTCGTGGTTGTAGGCACTTTCGCCCACCACGTCCTCTCGTGCGAGGTTCGAGCCGAGCAGGGCGTAGACCTTCTCGAAGTCGTCCAGGGAGACGTCGACCATGTGTTGCCAGCTCGCCAGTGTCTGCGGATCGCCCGACTGCAGCTTGACGACCCGCAGCCTGGACTGGTCGGCGAAGTTGCCATCGGCATCGAAATGCTTCCGGCTCCGTTCGTAGAGGTGCTGCAATCCCTCCAGATCAAGGGATTCCGCGGTTCCGTCCTCCTCGAGCAGCTGCTCGATCATCATCCCGTACTGCGTGCCCCAGTCGCCGACGTGGTTCTGTCGGATCACGTCGTACCCGACGTACTGCAGCACGTTGCACAGCGCGTCGCCGATCACCGTCGACCGCAGATGGCCGACGTGCATCTGCTTCGCCACGTTCGGCTGTGAATAGTCGACGACGACCCGTTGACCGTTGCTGGTAAAGGTTTCCGGCTCGTTGACCGCCTTGGCCAGCGTCGCCGGCAGCAGAGTCAGGTTGATGAACCCCGGTCCGGCAATCGACGGACTCTCGCAGAGGTCATCGACCTGCAGCTTCTCGAGGATGAGCCCTGCTACCGCTCGCGGCGGCATGCCTTGTGCGTTGCCGATTCTGAGCGCGAGATTGCTCTGGTAGTGGCCGAACTCGGGCTTGGTCGCCGCTCTCAGCTCGGGGTCGTACGGCGTGCCGAAGGCGGCCTCGGCGGCAGCGGACAGTCTGGTGGCAAGGACAGGCAGAACTGCGGACATAACGGGGTCCTTCGAGGAGACGCGACTGGAACAGGCTGGGGTGTTCAGACAGTGCGTCGTCGTCGCAGGCTGAAGCTCACGCGCAGGGCGTGGGAGACCTTCAGGCTGATCGACATGTCACCCATTATGCATGAAGTACGCCGACGGCGCGGGTGACCGGTCGGCCAACGGCACGATCGCCGGCACGTCGGTCTCGCCCAGGAAGACCCGTCGTACGACGCGCTCCGCCGCCTGCCCGTCGTCGAACTCACAGAACTTCTCGCGGTACAGGTGCCGGTGCTTGGCCGCCTCCGGCGAGGCGAACGTCCCGTTCCGCAACGCGGCGAACAGCTCCTCGGACGACCGCGCCACGACGCCGGGCGGGAAGTCGGTGACGTCGAAGTACGTCCCGCGCCGGCCGTTGTAGAAATCCTGGTCCTCGACGTGCAGCAGGATCGGCCGGTCCAGGTTCGCGTAGTCGAAGGTGATCGACGAATAGTCCGAGATCAGTACGTCGGCCGCCAGCATCAGGTCCTCGACCCGCGGGTGCCGGGACACGTCGAGCACCTTGCCGGACTGCGATTCCGGTGCCTTCGACAACGAGTAGTGCGTTCGCACCAGCACCCGGCCGTGGTCGCCGGCCGCGTTCGCCAACTGGTCCAGGTCGAGCCGGATACCGGTGCCGCCGAGATCCATCACGCCGGTCGGCATCCGGACCGAGTCGACCCCGTCGCGGAACGTCGGCGCGTAGAGGATCACCAGGTGCGAGTCGTCGTACCCCAGACTCGAGCGGATCGCCCGGACCTCGTCGAGGGTCGCGGTGAGCAGCCGGTCGTTGCGCGGGTAGCCGTACTCGAGCTCCTCGAAGTACGACGGATAGGTGCGCTCCCAGATCTCGGACGAGTACCGGTTCGAGGAGAGGTTGTAGTCCCAGCGGTCGACCTCGCGCATCAGTTCCTCGAGGTCGAGGCCCTTGCCGGCCTGCGGGAAGTTGCGCAGATCGGTGCCCATCGTCTTCAGCGGCGTACCGTGCTGGGTCTGCAGGTGGATCTGACCCTCGCGCTTCTCCAGCTCCTTCGGCCAGTTCATGTTGCTGACGAAGTACGTCGCCTTGCTGAGCAGCTTCTCGTACGCCGGGGAGTCCGCGACGACGTACTCGACCCCCTCGGGGATCGCACTCAGGTGGTCGTTGTCGACCACCCAGACCCCGCGGATGTGCGGCGCCAGCTCGGCCGCCTTCTCGTAGATCGCTCGCGGGTTGCAGGCGTACTGCTTGAACCAGTACGCCGTGTACGCGGCCAGGTTCGGGTCGAGCTTGCCGCGGCGCATCATCTTGCGGACCGTCTTGCGCGGGCTCTGGCCGTGCAGCATCCGCGAGCTCAGCTTCAGGGTCGAGTAGGTCGCGTAGTCGTCATGGATCAGCAGCCAGCGTTTGAAGCCACGAGCCGTCCGGTCGGCGGTGTAGCCCTCGGGCTTCCAGCGTTTGGCGAACGCATGGGCCGCGTGGAAGAACTCGGCCCGGTCGTCGGTGTCGATCCGCTCGGGCTTCGCGAGTACGGCGACGATGTGGTCGAGCGACCGATCGAAGGCGAACCGGCGCCAGCCGGCCAGCTCCGGGTCGGACTGGATGAACGCGTGCACCCGGTCGTACTGGTCGAAGATGTCCCACTGCCGGCGCCCGCTGGTCGCGTGGATGTTCCCGCCGGTCCGATGCTGGCGGTAGTGCACGACGGTCCGGTCCAGGGTGGCGATCCGCTCCGCGGTCAGCATCGTCGAGTAGGTCCAGGGCGCGTCCTCGTAGAAGCCGGAGGTGAACGCGAAGCCGTGCCGGGTGAGGAACTCCCGCCGGTACGCCTTGTTCCAGACCACCTCGAGGAAGGTCAGGAAGATCGGCCGCTCGGCCGCGGTGAACACCCCGGCGCCCTCGCGCGCGAACGCGTCGTGCCGCTGGCTGCCGACCACCCGGCCGTCCCAGAAGATCCGCTCGTAGTCGAACATCACGATGTCCGGCTGACGAGTGTCGTCGATCCGGGCGGCGATCGCCTCCAGCGAGCCGGGCAGCCAGCTGTCGTCCGCGTCCAGGAACAGCACGTACTCGCCGCGGCACTCCTTCAGCCCGGCATTCCGGGTCAGCCCGAGCCCGACGTTCTCATCGAGGTGCAGCGCCCGCACCCGCGGATCGGCCGCGGCGTACTCGTCCAGGATCCGCCCGGACCCGTCCGGTGCCGCGTCGTCGACCCCGATCACCTCGAAGTCGGTGAACGACTGGCTCAACACAGAGTCCAAGCACGGCCGCAACCACGCCCGCGAGGCATGGCAGGGGACCACGATGCTGAACCTGGGGACGGTGCCGAGCGCCATACGACGTCATCCTAGGCCGTGTCTGGTGGTCCCACGTCGTAGCGAGCAGGTGCTCGGCGCGGTAGCTCGGCGCGCTGGAGCGAAGGGCGCGATGCGGATCCATCATGACCTTTGCTCCAGTGCGGCGAGATGCCGTGCCGAGTGCCGCACAGTAGACGTGGGGCCGCCAGGCACGGCCTAGGCTGCGGGCATGAGTAGTGATGTGTTCGAGCCTTTGGCCGGTCTCGAGGGGGTTGGGTCGGCGGCGCGGGCGGCTCGGGATGCGGTGGACGTGCTGCTGCGGGACCGGGGGTTGCGCCGGGTCGGGTCGGACATGACCGCCGAGGCCCTGTTGCGCGGTGCCCACGCCTCCGCGGCGCTGGCCGGCAGTACGTCGACGCCGGAGGAGGTACGCCGTGGCGCGGCCGACGGACTGGCCTCCGGCGCGGTCCGGTTGACCGGTGAGCTGATGGCCCTCGCCCCGCAGTTGGACAAGGCGCCCGTGCAGGTCTGGACCAGACTCCACCAGTTGGCCGCGGCCGATCTGAGCGATGAGGACCAGTTGGGCCATCTTCGGACCAGTCGGGAGCCGGTGCCCGACGACATCCCGGGACTGCCGCCGGCGCCGGGCGCCGACGAGATGTGGGAGCGGTTGAGCGCTCTCGCCCAGAACCTGACCCGGCCGACCAAGGCGCCCGGTCTGGTCGTGGCCGCGATCGTGCACGCCGAGCTCGCCGTCCTGCGCCCGTTCCCGAGCGCCAACGGACTGGTTGCCCGGGCCGCCGAACGCTGCCTATTGGTTGCCCGAGGCATCGACCCGGTCGCGGTCACGGTGCCCGAGGGTGGTCACTATGTGTTGCAGGCGTCCTATGCGAGCGGGCTGACCGACTACGCAGTGCAAGGTTTGACCGGAGTTCGTGATTGGCTGCTGCGATCCTGCGAGGTCGTGACAAAAGGTGCCGAGCTCTCGCCGCTCGTGTCCTGACATGCGAACGGCGTTCTCGAGTGAGAACGCCGTCGCTGGCACAACCTCCTGGTTACCATGCGTGCACCGGTTTGCCGCCACAGGACTGGCCTGGGTCGCGCTGCCCGTTTGGGATGGGCTGGTCGCCGCGTGGGTGCCTGGTTGCCGTGCAATCTCTACCGGACCCGAAAGTCCTTTGTGCTTCCTTTGTACTCCTGAAACCCCTTTCTGGGAAGGGGATGCGGCGTCTTCATGCAGTTGAGAACAATGAAGCTATCTTCAGCTTTCAGGTACTCCGGGAGCGCCGCCGCGAGGCCAGCAACAGCGCCCCGGCGGCAACCGCCGCGACCACTCCGGCGGCCACGGCAGGTCGTCGTACGCCGGTGCGGGGCGGCTGTTGCGGTTCCGCGAAGTCCAGCACCGGCCAGCCGCGCTCGACCGCGATCCGGCGCAACGCCTTGTCGGGGTTGACCGCGAACGGGTGCCCGACGGCGGCCAGCAAGGGCTCGTCGGTGATCGAATCCGAGTAACCGTAGGAGGTTGCGAGGTCGTAACCCTCGGCAGCGGCCAGGGCCTCGATCGCGGTCACCTTGTTCGGACCGTACGCATATTCGGCGATCTCGCCGGTGTACTTGCCGTCGGCAACTACCATCCGGGTGGCGATCACCTTGTCGGCGCCGAGCATCGCGCCGATCGGCTCGACCACCTCGGCGCCGGACGACGACACGATCACCACGTCCCGGCCGGCCGCGTGGTGCTGCGCGATCAGCTCGACCGCCTCGGTGTGGATCATCGGCCGGACGATGTGGTCGAGGGTGTCGGCGACGATCGCCTTGACCGTCGCGACGTCCCAGCCGGTACACATCGCGGAGATGTACTCGCGCATCCGCTCCATCTGGTCGTGGTCCGCGCCGCCGAGCAGGTAGACGAACTGCGCGTACGCGCTACGCAGTACGGTCCGGCGGTTGATCAGCCCGCCGGCGTAGAATGGCCGGGAGAACGCGAGCGTGCTCGAGCGCGCCAGAATGGTCTTGTCCAGATCGAAGAAAGCGGCTGAACGAGCCGCCCCGGGGTGCGCCATGGGACCGAGCATAGGCAGCTCGGAGAAACGCCGAGGGACCCGGGCTTTTGCCTGGGCCGGTATCCAGTTAGACTGATCAACAGTGTGACAGTGACACTGGCTGGAAGCGCCCGTCCGGGTGCGCCCAGCGCTCGGGCAACAGGCATTCAGTTGAAATCGAACTGAGATGTGTGAAGCCTGGTCTTGGGGGGTACATACCCCCTGACAGTGGCAGACTGTCGCCTCCTGAACGGCCCCCGGCTCCTCCCCCCGAGCCCGTGGCCGAAGACGGCCCCCGGTCACCCCCCCGCCGGGGGCCGTCGCCTTTCTCCGTTCAGCCAAGTAAGCGTAAAGATTCTCGCTTTTCTGTGCGTGAGAGCGTTCCCACTTTATGCAGGGTCTTGACAATGTAATCGCCTGGTCACACTTTGTAGAGCATGAAACCGCCTGCACACCGCCCCCAGGCAGCGGTCGTCATCAGCCTGCTCGCCGTGCTCATGGCCTTCCTGGCCCCCGGTTCCGCCTCTGCGGCCACCAATCTCGTCACGAACGCCGGCTTCGAGTCCGGTTCGCTCTCCGGCTGGTCGTGTCCGGCCGGCGGCGTCACGACGTCCGCCCCGCACTCCGGCTCGTACGCCCTCCAGGCGACGCCGAGCGGGAGCGACATCGCCAAGTGCTCCCAGTCCGTAGCGGTCCAGCCCAATACGGCGTACACGCTGTCGGCGTGGGTCAAAGGATCGAATGTCTACCTCGGCGTGGACGGCGGCCCCAGTACGTGGACGACCAGCTCCGGTTGGAGCCAGCTGACCGTGCCGTTCACCACAGGCGCCTCGGCGACGTCCGTGACGATCTACGTCCATAGTTGGTACGCGCTCCCGGCGTACCAGGCCGACGACGTTGTACTGGATGGTCCTGGTGGTACTGCGGACACCACGCCGCCGTCGACGCCAGGTGGTCTGACAGTGGGCAGCCCGACCTCGAGCTCGCTCAAGCTGAACTGGTCAGCCGCGTCCGACGCGAACGGCATCGACCACTACGACGTGGTCCGCGGGACCGGGGCCGCGCAGAGCGTCGGCAACGTCACCAGCTGGACCGCGACCGGACTCACCGCGTCGACGACCTACTCGTTCAAGGTGCGCGCGTGTGACCCGAGCGGCAACTGCTCGCCGTACGGCGCGACCGTGTCGGGCACCACGTCGGACGGCGGCACCAACCCGCCGGTCGGCAACCTGCCCGCCCACGTGCTCACCGGGTACTGGCAGAACTTCAACAACGGCGCGACCGTGCAGAAGATCTCCGACGTACCTGCTGCCTACGACCTGATCGCGGTGGCCTTCGCGGACGCCGACGCGTCGCGGCCGGGTGGCATCACGTTCAACCTGGACAGTGCTGGGCTCGGTGGTTACACGGTCGCGCAGTTCAAGGCCGACATCGCGGCGAAGCAAGCGGCCGGCAAGAAGGTCATCCTGTCGGTCGGCGGTCAGAACGGCACCATCTCGGTCGCCGATCCCACAGCGGCTGCCAACTTCGCATCGAGTGCGTTGTCGGTACTGCGTGCCTACGGCTTCGACGGGATCGACATCGACCTGGAGAACGGCGTCAACGCGCAGTACATGGGTCAGGCACTGCGTAGCCTGCAGAGCCAGTTCGGCAGCGGACTGGTGATCACGATGGCGCCGCAGACGATCGACATGCAGAGCACGTCGTTCGAGTACTTCAAGCTGGCGCTGGCGATCAAGGACATCCTGACGATCGTCAACGTGCAGTACTACAACTCCGGCTCGATGAACGGCTGCGACGGACAGGTCTACTCACAGGGCTCCGTCGACTTCATCACCGCTCAGGCCTGCATCATGCTGCAGGGCGGGCTGCGTCCCGACCAGGTCGGTCTGGGCCTGCCTGCGTCGTCCCGAGCGGCCGGGAGCGGGTATGTCTCGCCGACTGTCGTGAACAACGCCCTGGACTGCCTGACCAAGGGCACCGGCTGCGGCAACTACCGGCCGAGTTCCCCGTGGCCAGCGCTGCGTGGAGCGATGACCTGGTCGACCAACTGGGACGCGTCGAACGGCAACCAGTTCGCGAACCAGGTCGGCAGCCACGTGCACTCGCTGCCCTGATCATGCACAGCTATCGACCGGCTCCGGTGCTGGAGGCGCTCGGTGTCTGCTCGGAGGACGAGCAGCTCTACCGGGCGCTTCTGGCCCGACCGGAGTCCACTGCCACTGACCTGACCACGTTCGTCGACTGGCCCGCCAACCGGGTCGGCCGGCACCTGCGGTCCTTACTGTCGCTCGGCCTGGCGTCCCGAACGCCAGGCCGTCCGGCCCGCTACCTGCCCGCAGTACCGGAGGCTGCGGTCGAGCTGCTCGCACTCCGGAAGCAGGCCGCGATCGTCGAGGCCCGGTTGGGTGCTTCGGTGCTCACTGCCGAGTTCCGGCAGCCGGATGCGTTCACGGTGATCCGGGGCACCGAGGCGATCGCGCAGCGGTTCTATCAGGCGCAGCAGTGTGCGCAGGACGAAGTACTCGTGCTGGATCGCACGCCGTACGCACGCCGGCTTGATGGAGTGCGGTACCGGATCATCTACGACATGGCGTCGTTGTCGGAGCCCGGCGACCTGGCAGCGGCGCGGTCGGCGGGGTGCTGCCGGATGCTTCGCGACGTCCCACTCAAGCTGGTCGTCGTCGACCGCCGGACAGCTCTCTTGCCAACCGCCGCCGATGTTGTTGTGGAGCTCGGTCCGTCGAGCCTCCTGGACGCTCTGCTCCGCCTCTTCGAGCTCTTGTGGAAGCAGGCGAGTCCGCTGACCCCATCGGTGTCAGAAGGCCCGCTGACGTCGGACGACCAGCAGCTCCTCTCGCTGGCCGCAGCAGGTCTGACGGACCAAGCCATAGCCCGTCGCCTCGGCGTCGCCCAGCGAACCGTAGAACGCCGAATGCAACGCATCCTGAAGGCCCTCGACGCCACGACGCGCTTCCAAGCCGGCCTTCGCGCCGGGCAGCGCGGTCTGCTCGTCTAGTCGGTGACGTCGGCGACCGTGGCGTTCAGAGCCTTGGCAAGTGCCTGTGCGTCCACGGTGATGCCGACGCCGTGGTCTCCGCCGCCGATGGAGATCGTGCCGGTGATCCGCTCGTCCGCGATCACCGGCCAGGCGTGCGTGCTGCCGAGCGGCGTGATCGTCCCGCGCACATACCCGGTGACGTCGAACGCGGTGTCCTTGTCGGGCATCGAGATCCGGTTCACGCCGAGCAGTGCGCGCAGCTTCGGCCACGCGATCTCGCGGTCGCCTGGCACCAGGACGAACCGGTAGTCGTCGTCCGACAGCCGTACGACGATCGTCTTGATCAACCGGGCCGGCTCGATGCCTCGCGCCGCCGCGGCCTCCTCCAACGAGTTCACCCGGCCGTGCCTGGTCACCTCGTAGGTGAGCCCCAACTGGTCAGCCGCATCCGTCGCCTTGGTCACCTGGCCAGTTTCGCATTCGTCTGCTTGAGCAGCACGGAAAGGACCAGTCCGACCGTGAACAGGGCCCCGGCCTCGAGCGCGACCCCGGTCCAGCCTCCGTGACTCCACGCCGTACCCGCCAGCCCGCCGAACACCGACGACCCCAGGTAGAAGGAGAAGAGGTACATGCTGGACGCCTGTGCTGTGCCTACTCCGCTTGCATGCGCTCGAGCCGGCACCCAGCCACTGGCCACCCCGTGCACCGCGAAGAAACCGGCCGTCATCACAGCCAGTCCCAGCACGATCAGCGGCAGCGGAGCGGCCAGCGTGATGGCTACCCCGGCCAGAGTGATCAGACACCCGACGGGCACGACTTTCCGTCGGCCGTAGCGGTCGGCGAGCGTTCCTGCCGTTGCCGAGCCCACTGACCCGAGCAGATAGACACAGAAGACCAGCCCCGCGGCCCCAGCGCTCAACTTGTAGGGCGAACCGGACAGGCGGAACACAGCTCCGTTGTAAACGGCCACGAACGCGCCGACAGCCGTCGCGGCGATCCCGTAGAGGGCGAGCAGCGCGGGGTCACGCAGTACCTTCACGCTCGGCCGCGCCGGGCTCGGGCGGAAGTTGCGTGACGCCGGAAGAAGCAGCCAGACGATCGCAGCGCACAGTACGCCGACCGCGGCGATCCCACCGGTCGCGAACCGCCAACCGCCGAGGTCGGACAGCCCTCCCGCGATGAGGCGGCCCGCCATGCCGCCAACCGCAGTACCCGCGATGTAGAGGCCGCTGGCCCGCGCGTGGCTGTCCTGATGCACCTCCTCGCGCAGATAGGCCATCGCAACCGCCGGCAGACCAGCCATCGCGATGCCCTGCAGACCCCGTAGCGCCAGCAGCGTGTGCCACGTCGGGGCGAAGGCGCTCAGAAGCGCGAAGACGGACGTCGCCGCGACCGACCAGCGCATCAGATTCGTCCGGCCGAGAACCTCGGACGCCGGACCGGCGACCAGCAGCGCGAGACCGAGCCCGAACGTGGCGAACGACACGCTGAACGCGCTCTGGCTGGGGGAGACGTGGAACGCGTCGACGAGCTGGGGCAGCAACGGCTGCGTGCTGTAGAGGAGAGCGAACGTCGCCAGTCCGGCCGCGAACAGCGCGATGGAGAGCTTGCGGTACTCCGGGTCTCCGGGCAGGTACCCGGTCTGGCGAGCGACGGACTGGTGCATGTCTTCGACGGTCGCACGCTTGGTGCGATACGTAAAATGTCGATCTCAGCAGAAATCGATACGCTTTCAGTATGCATGTCGAAGATCTGCGGTGGTTCGCCGCACTCGCGGAGACCGAGCACCTGACCGAGGCAGCCGCTGCCCTGGGGACGAGCCAGCCGAATCTGTCCCGGTCGCTGCAGCGGGTGGAGCGGGCGTTCGGAGTGGCGTTGTTCGAGCGGGAACGCCGCGGCGTGCGGCTGAATCCGTACGGCCGGCTCGTGCTGGAGGCCGCGCGGGCCGGGACGGCGGCGGTCGACACCGCCAAGCGCCGGATCGACGCGCTCGTCGACCCGGAGTCCGGCACTGTGCGGCTGGCGTTCCTGCACTCCGTCGCGACCAGCCTGATGCCTGACCTGCTGAAGGCGTTCCGCGCGGATGCGCCGAACATTGACTTCGCGCTGCGGCAGGAGCCGGCGCATGACATCGTCCAAGATCTCGAGACCGGCGAGGCCGAGATTGCGATCATCGCGCCACGGCCGGACCCCGCCCGCTTCGGCTGGCATCTCCTGGAGCGGCAGCGGCTGTGTCTGCACGTGCCGCCCGGGCACGCTCTGGCTTCGCGCCATCGGGTGGAGTTGGAGGAGGTCCGGGACGAGCCGTTCGTCGCGCTGCAGCCCGGTTTCGGCTTCCAGCGGGTGACGGACCGGCTGTGCCAAGCTGCGGGCTTCACTCCGCGGTTTGCGTTCCAAGCGACGGACCTTGCGACGATCGACAGTCTGGTCGGCGCCGGCCTCGGTGTGGCGATCCTCCCGGCCGGTGCGGTCCGCGGGAACGACAGCGGTGCGGTGTCCATCCCGCTGTCCGGCGTACAGGCCCGTCGGGAGATCGGGATGTCCTGGCGACTGAGTACGCCGTTGACGCCCGCGGCGGAGCGTTTCCGGACGTTCGTCCGATCCCGGCCGGTCACGTCCAGCTGACTGTGATGACAACGACTTCCGTAGCGTTCGTCCAATTTTCCAGGTGTCGACTTGCAGTGAGAGGCCTTTCCACCGCACTCTTTCCTGCGTGAGGAAGCGCCTGGGTTCGTTCCGGCCGAGTCGCCGGCTGTTGTTCGCAGCTGGGACGGCGGCGGCTGCGTCGACGGTTGCGGCAGCGTCCGCGGCCGAGGCGGTCCCGGTCTCCCCGCAGTCGGGGACCGACGGCACGACCGGCCTGGCCTATCTGGGCAACTACGGCTCAGGTGTGCTCGGCGCGTGGGAGCGCCAGGCACGTGCGATCTCCAACGAGGCGCAGATCCGCCGGACGCGGGAGAACGACGGCGTCTTCATGTTCGGCGACAGCATCGGCGTCCAGGACGGACCGGCGCTGGCCCGCCAACTGGCCCAGCTCGGCATCATGACGGCCGTGCACAACTGGGCCGGCCGTCCGGTGACCCCCGCGGTCGACGCGCTGGACACCTGGGCCCAGGACTACGGGCTGCCACACCGGATCCTGATGTCGGTCGGGTCCAACGACATCTTCACGCCGCCCGCGGTGGCCGCGCAGGTCGACCGGACCATGCAGATCGCCGGCCCGGAGCGGACCGTCTACTGGGTCAATGTCCAGGCCGCACGTACTGCGTTCATCCCGGAGATCAAGGTCGCCGACCAGCGCAACAGCGCCTGGATCAACCTGCAGCTCGCCGAGGCCGCACGCCGCTACGACAACCTGCGGATCATTCACTGGGCCGAGCACCTGGCCTCCAGCCCGAACCGGCTGGCCCGCTACCTCCGCGACGGCCTGCACCCGTCGATCCCGCTCGGGCGCAACGCCCGCAACGGCCTGATCATCGAAGCGATCAAGGCCGGCTGAGCGCGGCTTCCTGCCGCGCCCAGCCGGGACCTGTCCTAGAAACCTGCGGTGATGCGGGTGAAGTCCCAGTCGCCCTGCGCGATGCCGCTGCAGTTCGAGACCACCCCGCCGCCGGCGCAACCGCGGTCGCGGTTGACCGACCAGAACGCCAGCCGGCCGAGCCCGTTGCTCTTCGCCCAGTTGGTGATGTTCTGCCAGGTCGCGGTCGAGGTCATCTCCTGCTGGTCGGACAGACCGTTCATACCGGAGATGCCCTGGTGTGCGTACGCCTCCGCCGTGGACCAGCCGAAGGTCGACTTCAGCTTGTTGTTGAGGCCCTGGGACGCGGCGACCGTGTCGTTGTAGATGTTCGAGCTGCCGAAGTCGAACGGCATCAGCGTGAAGATGTCGATGTTCGCGCCGAGCGCCTTCGACTGGTCGATCAGCCGGTTGCCGTAGTACGTCGGACCGGTCGTCGACGTACCGAACGTGACGATGGTCTGGATCCCGGGATTGTTCTGCTTGACGATCTTCAGCGCGGTCAGGATCCGGTCCTGCACGGCCTCGTTCTCGAACTCGTCGGAGTTCTCGATGTCGATGTCGATCGCCTTCAGGTTGTAGGCGCTGATGACCTGCTGGTACGCGCCGGCCAATGCCTCCGGGGTGCTGCAGTTCGGGCCGAGCTTGTTGCCGCTCCAGCCGCCGAACGACGGTACGACGTCACCGCCGCCGGCCCGGATGGCAGCGATCGCGCTGGCATCCGCACCGCCTTGGAGCGGCCTCGTGCTGTCCCAGGCCGGGCTGCAGCCGCCGCCCGAGAGGACGAACGCCATGGTGAACCACTTGATCCCGGTTGCGTTCATCACGGTCGACGGGCTCGGCGGGTCGCCCCATCCCATGTACAGGTACGGCGCGGCCTGCTTGGAGCCGGTGTTGCCGCCACCGGTGCCCGTGGTGACCGAGACGGTGTTGCTCTTCGGTCCCTCACCCGCGCTGTTGGATGCGCTCACCTGGTACGAGTACGACGTGTTCGCGCTGAGGCCGGAGTCCGTGTAGGACGTGCCGCTGGGCGAGCCGACCTTCGTGCCGTTGCGGTAGACGTTGTAGCTGGAGGCGCCTGAGGCAGCGGACCAGGACAGGTTGACCGACGTGCCTGACGCAGTACCGGACAGGCCTGTGGGTGCACCGGGGACAGTGCCGCCACCGCCGCCCGAGCACGAGCCGCCGTTCAACCGGCATGCGGCGAGACCGCCGAAATTGCCGGGGCTGCCGTTGAAGCCGAAGCTGACACTGGCCCCGGGCGCGAGCGGGCCGGCCCAGTTCGGCGGTGTGAACGTGTGCGTCTGTCCGCTGCTGGTGTGATTGGCGTCCCAGGTGCTCGTGACGGTGTAGCCGGACGGGAAGTCCAGCGCGACCGACCAGGTGCTGAGGGAACTGGTGGTGCCGTTGGTGACAGTCACCTTGCCCTCGAAGCCGCTGCCCCAGTCGGACACCTTGGTGAAGGTGGCAGAGACTCCTGCCGCGCTGGCCGCCTGTGCGGTCAGCAGAGCGATGACCACGGCCGAGATGGCCGCAATCGCCAGAGTGATGCGTCGTTTCATGATGCTCCGATCAGTGGGCGGTACGTGATCAGACCCGGCCCCAGAGTGCGGGGACGTTCGGTGGCTCCCAGCCGGTCAGGGAAGTGTGGCCCTGGATGCACTTGTAGGTGACGCCGTTGTAGGTCACCAGCGCACCGGTCGCGTACGTCGTGTTCGGCGCCCACGGAGTGGCTGAGGTGGGCGGCGTCGTGGGAGGTGTCGTCGGCGGCGTGGTGGGAGGCGTGGTCGGGGGAGTTGTGGGCGGTGTCGTGGGCGGAGTGGTCGGGGGAGTTGTAGGCGGTGTTGTCGGAGGGCCGCTGCAGCCGGCGGTGTTGGCGTTGACCGCGTCGACCACGTTGTTGAAGAGGGTGACGCCGGGGTCGAGTGCCTCGAGGGAGTACATCATCGCGCCGGCCAGACCGTTGCAGTGCTGGTAGTCGGCCTTGGCCTTGATCGACTGGGCGTTGTCACCGGACCAGAACGTGCCGTTGCTGTAGAACCACGAGGACTTCGTCGCGTCGTCGAAGTACGTCGACGACGGGTTGTCGACGAAGCCGGTGAGCTCCTTGTAGAACGAGACACCAGGCACGTTGCCGCTCAGTGCGTGTCCGTCGGCCGGTCCGGTCGCGGTCTGGTACTTGCCGTTGGCCGTGGCCGGCACACCCTTCCATCCCCTGTAGTAGAAGGGGTATCCGATGCTCAGCTTGTTCGCCGGGAACCCACCGGGGATGCCGTACGCCGAGTCGCCGGTCGTCCACGCCTTCACCGCGGCGTCGACGGAGTACTTGCCCTGACCCGGTGGGATCGGGTTGCTCGGGTCGTTCGGCGCCGTGTAGAGCGGGTCCTGGAAGTTCGTCGGCCCGGTGGCTTCCCAGCCGCCGTGCATGTCGTACGTCATCACGTTGTTGTAGTCGAGGTACTGCCCGATCTTGTTGGTCTCGATCGTGGCGATCTTGTCCTGGCCGGCCGGAGTGGCGGCGGTCAGGTAGTACCGCTTGCCGGTCTGGCTGCCGTACGCATCGAGCTGGGTGCGGAACTCGGCCAGCAGCGACGTGAAGTTCTGCTTGTCGGCGGCGCTGTAGTGGTTGCCGACGTGACCGTTCGGCGAGCCCGGGTACTCCCAGTCGATGTCGACGCCGTCGAAGATGCCCGCTGCGGACCCGGCGCCACCGAAGCCGTCGATGACCGGCAGGTCGCCCTTGAGGAACATGTTCACGCACGAGCTGACGAAGGCCTTGCGCTTGGCGTCGGTCGAGGCCGCGTCGGAGAAGTACTTCGAGTACGTCCAGCCGCCGATCGAGATCAGGATCTTCAGGTTCGGGTACTTCGCCTTGAGCTTCTTGAGCTGGTTGAAGTTCCCCTGGATCGGCTGGTTCCACACGTCACCGACGCCGTCGACGCTGATGTCAGCGCCGTACGACTTGCCGTAGTCCGCGAACGCGTCACCCGCGCCGTCACCGGCGTTCGGGTTGTTCTCGTCCTGTGACGCGGCTTTGTTGGCCATGAAGCAGGTGTGGTTCGTCGGATCGATGTTCGCGAACGCGTAGTTCAGGAAGTCCAGCTTCCCGGCCGCGCCGGTGGTGATCAGGTTCTTGGGGTAGAAGGCGTTGGCGTAGATACCCCACTGGGTGAAGTACGCCGTCTTGACGCCACCACTGCTCGCCTGCGCCGTGGTGGCGGCATTGGCAGTGGTGGCGGTGTCCGGGCCGGCGAGGGACACTCCGGCGGCGGTGAGCAGGGCGGTGGCCGCGACGGCTGAGGTGGCGGCGAGCAGACGTAATCGACTCATCTGGGATCCTCCGGAGCGATGGGGCGGAAGCGGTCCGGTGAAATTTAGTTAAAGACGCTTCGAAAGGAACCGTAACCGTTCCCGGCTAGTTGGTCGCCGCCTCGTCGTGGCGGGTTCCCGCTGCTGACGGAAACCCGACAACGCTTTGTCCACAGGGATTCCGGTTGCGTGCCCGGAACGGGCCGGACAACGGCATCTTCTTGGCATGGACACGAACTCACCACCCACCTCGGTGCTCATGGCAACTACCAACGAAGCTCTCCTCGACGATCTGTTGCGTCTGGCCGCGGCCGCATCGATCACGCCGCAGGTCGAGCCCGACCTGCACGGCCTCCGGCGCAACTGGCACACCTGCTCGCTGGTGGTCATCGGCCGCGACCTGGCCGAGCCGTTGGCGCGCCTCCAGCCCACCCAACGACCAGGAGTCGTGGTGGTCGGTTCCGCGCTCGACGGCGACGATCTGTATCGCTGCGCCTTCGACGTCGGCGCCGATGTCGTCTGCCGCCTACCCGACGATGAGTCCATGCTCGCCGGCAAACTGGCCGACGCTCTGGACGGTGTGAATCGCAAGGCGGTCACTCTCGCCTTCGTGGGCGGCTGCGGGGGAGCGGGTGCCACCACGCTCGCCGCTGCTGTCGCGGTCCTCGGCAATCGCCGCGGCTTCCGGACGATGCTGATCGACGGTGATCCACTCGGCGGCGGTATAGAGCTTGCCCTAGGCATCGAACGTGATCCGGGCGACCGCTGGCCCAAGCTCCTCAACGCCTCCGGCCGTGTCAGCGCCGCAGCCCTCCGTTCGGCGCTGCCATCCGTAGACGGTCTCGCCGTACTGTCCTGGGATCAGTCCGACGTCACCGTCTTGCCGCCCGACACCATGAGCTCGGTCATCGGCGCCGCCCAACGCAGCAACGACCTCGTCGTCCTGGACCTCCCACGCCGCGCTGACCCCACCGTCGAGGAAGGCTTCATCCGCTCCACCGCGACCCTCTTGGTCGTCCCGTGCGACGTCCGCTCGGTCGCCGCCGCCAAGCGACTCTCCGGCCCTCTCCGCTCCGTCGCCGGCGACCTCCGCGTAGTAGCCCGCACCACCCGCCCAGCCCTCTCACCCGTCGACGTCTCCACCCACCTCTCCTTGCCTCTAGCAACAAAACTCGGCATCGACCGCACCCTCCCCACCGCCATGGACCAAGGCCACTTCACCCCCACCCCCCGAAGCCCCTTGGCCCGAGCCGCCACAACCCTCCTCAACCTCTTCAACCTCCCAGACCCGGCAACCGCATGACCGCCCACCGCATGACCGCTGCCGATGTCTGCTTGGTAAAGCTGGTCGCCGCATGACCGCCACCGACGTCCCGGCCGGCCTTCTCGACCGCGTCCGAGGCACCCTCGCTCTGAGCGGCGCCGAGCCCACCCCCGTCCAGGTAGCGGCAGCCCTCCGCGCCGACGGCACCATCTGCGGTGACTCGATGGTCCTCGCAGTCGTGAACGCCCTCCGCCGCGAAGCGCTAGGCGCCGGCCCTCTCGACAGCCTCCTCGCCGAGCCCGGCGTAACCGACATCCTCGTCAACGGCCCCGACGAGGTCTACATCGACCGAGGACGCGGTCTCGAGTTCGTAGCCATCCGCACCGGCGACGAACCCGCCATCCGACGCCTCGCCACCAGACTCGCCGCCGCAGCAGGCCGCCGCCTCGACGACTCCACGCCGTACGTCGACGTCCGCCTCTCCGACGGCACCCGCTTCCACGCCGTACTCGCTCCGATCGCCGCTCCCGGAACCTGCCTCTCCCTCCGCGTCCCCTCCCGCAAGGTCTTCACCCTCGACGACCTCGTAAAAGCGGGCGCCCTCCCTCAAGCCGGCGTCCCAATCCTCCGCGACCTACTCGACTCCCGCCTGGCATTCCTCATCAGCGGTGGCACCGGCACAGGCAAAACCACCCTCCTGAACTCCCTCCTCTCTCTGACCGACCCATCCGAGCGACTGGTCCTGGTAGAGGACGCCAGCGAACTACGCCCCGACCACCCACACGTCGTCCGCCTCGAAGCTCGCCCGCCCAACGTAGAAGGCACCGGCGAAATCTCCCTCCGAGACCTAGTCCGCCAAGCCCTCCGCATGCGCCCCGATCGCCTGGTAGTCGGAGAGGTCAGAGGCCCCGAGGTTGTAGACCTCCTCATCGCCTTGAACACAGGCCACGAAGGCGGCTGCGGCACCATCCACGCCAACTCCGCCGCCGACGTACCCGCCCGCCTAGAAGCCCTAGGCGCCCTGGCCGGCCTCACCCGAGAAGCCATCCACAGCCAGATCACCTCAGCCTTACACACCGTCATCCACCTAACCCGAACCCCCACCGGCCACCGCCGAATAGCCGAGATCCACACCTTCACCCCGAACCCCAACGGCCCTCCAACCACCCACCCCGCCGTCACCTTCCACCCCGACGACACCCTCACCCTCCACCCACCAGCCCACCTCTTCACCAAGCTCTCGACGACTGCAGTGGGCGCGGAATGAACCCAGCCTTCCTCGCCGCCGTCCTCGCCCTCCTCACCTGCGTCCTCGCACTCCCACCCCCAACCGCAGGCCTCCGGCGCCTACAAACCAGCAAGCCCTCCAACCTCGCCCGCCCACAACCCACCGAGTCACAACCCACCGACTCACAACCCACCGACGCACGACTCACCGAAGACCAACCGACCCGCAGCCAACTCCGGACCCGACTGATCCGCGCCGCCCTCCTGACCCCTCCAACCGCCCTAGCCACAGCGATCCTCGGCCCACAAGCCCTCGTCTCAACCCTCGCGATCACCGCAGTCCTGACCCTGATCGCCAACCAACGAGCCCAACACCAACGCCAGAAATCCACCGCCGCCCGCCGCGCCACGATCATCGAAGCCCTCGACGTACTGGCAGCCGACCTCACCGCAGGCCGCCCGCCAATCGCCGCCCTGGAGGGCGCAGCCTCCATCAACCCCGACCTAGAGGTCGCCCACGCCGCAGCCAAGCTAGGCGCCGACGTCCCCACCGCCCTCATCCGAGCATCCACACAGCCAGGCGCCACAAGCCTCCGAGCTCTAGCCGCCGCCTGGCGCGTCACCGAAGAATCCGGCGCCGCCTTCGCCACCCTCACCGAACGCCTCGCCAACTCCCTCCGAGCCGACGAAGCCATCCACCGCCAAACCGAATCCAGCCTCGCCGGCGCCCGCTCCACCGCCCGAATCCTCGCCGTCCTCCCCGCCTTCGGCATAGCCCTCGGCTACGCCCTAGGCGCCCACCCCCTCACCTTCCTAACCACCACCCCACCCGGCTGGCTCTGCCTAACAGCAGGCCTAGCCCTAACCGCCACCGGCCTCCACTGGACCACCCGCCTCGCCACCCACCCGACCTGAACCTTCCGACCTGCCCCACCCCGACCCGATCCACCCACTCCCCAACCGAACCTCACGAGCCCTCCATGCCCCCCGCATTCCTCGCCGCCACAGCAGTTGCCCTAAGCATCCATCTCCTCCGACCACCCCGCTCCGACCTCCGCCGCCTAACCCGCCCCCAACCCCGCACCCGCCCGCGAGCTCCGACCCACCACCACCTAGCAGCAACCGCCACAGCCCTAGCCGCCGTACTCCTCATCGGCCTCCCCTGGGGCGCAATCCCAGCAGCCATCGCCTTGTACGCCGTCCCACGAGCCCTCTCCGGCCTAGAACCAGCCGCCACGAAGCAACGCAGCGCACAGATCGCCCGCGACCTCCCACTCGCCATCGATCTACTGACCGCCTGCCTACGAGCCAGCCGCCCACCCCAACACGCTCTGACCCTTGTAGCCGACGCCCTACCCGGCCCCCTGGCCGACCTCTTCACCAAGATCGCCCACCACCTAACCCTCGGCGCAGACCCATCCACCGCCTGGGCTTACCTACGCACCGAGCCCTCCTGCGCCCCCATGGCCCGAGCCATCACCCGCTCACTCCGCTCCGGCGCCCCACTCTCCAAAACCCTTGAACACCTGGCCGACGAAACCCGCCGCTCCCACCACCACACCGCCGACCAACAAGCAAGAGCCACCGAGTCCCGCGCCGCCCTCCCTCTGGGCCTCTGCTTCCTCCCAGCCTTCGTCTTCCTCTCAATAGTCCCCACCATCGCCGATTCCCTGCTCCCTTACGTCCTCACCCCGTAATCCACAACCCAAAACCCCTTAAGAAAAAGCCCATCCAACAACGGCATGTTCTAAACGACACCCCACCCCAAGCCGACCTCAGGAGGCCGCACATGTCCATCCCAGTAGTAGCCCCCAGCAACAACCCCCACCCCCACGTCGCCGAAGCCCGCTCCCTCGCAACCCCCAACCCGTCCACCCCCGACTTCGAAGCCACTCACTGCGACAGCTCCAACTTCTCCAACCCCGACTCCGAGGCCACTCACTGCCGCACCTCCACCCCCTTCGACTCCCGCATCTCCGGCCACATCCCGTCCCACATGCCGGAGCACCTCCTGCCCAACACCCCCAATCAATTCCTGCCCGACACCCGAGAGCATCGCCGCGCCCGCACCCTGCGCCGCCTGCGCCCTCGCACCCTCCGAGACCTCCGCACCCGCACAGAACGCGGCGCCGCAACCGCCGAGTACGCCGTCACGATCGTCGCCGCCTGCGGCCTAGGCGGCATCTTGGTAGCCCTCCTCAAATCCCCCGTCATGCAGAACGCCCTCAAAGCCCTCATCAACTACGCCCTGAAACTCGCCGGCGTAGACGGCGTGCACCTCTAACCACATCCCCCAATCCGGCGACCGGTCGGCCCACCCCTCCCGACCGGTCGCCACCCCAAGGAGCCCCAATGCACCGCCGCCCAACACCTCACCCCGTCGGCTCTCACCACACCGTCGGCTCTCACCACACCGGCGGCTCTCACCACACCGCCGGCTCCCAGCACACCGCCGGCTCTCAGCACGCCTCACGCACTCACGACGCCGCCGACTGCCACGGCACCGCGTGCACCCGCGACACCGCGTGCACCTACCGGACCGCATGCACCCGCCGGACCGCGGGCTCTCGTCAGACTGCGGGCTCCGCTCGGACCGCCAGAGGTCACGGCGCCAAGAGCTCCGACGGCCGCGAGATCCGTCGCAGCACCGACCGTGGTGCTGTGACGGCTGAGCTCGCGATCGCACTTCCGGTGCTGTTTTCCCTGCTCCTATTGGGCATCTGGTCCATCAGCCTCGTCGTGCTCAACATCCGCTGCATCGATGCCGCCCGAGACGTCGCCCGCGCAGTAGCTCGCGGCGAACCACTCGATCAAGCAAAAGCCATCGGTCAGCGCACCGTCCCCACCGGCGCGATCACCATCACCCGCGACTCCTCAGACGTCCACGTAACTGTCTCCGCAACCCCCACCCACACCCCACCACTCCTCACGCTCCTAGCCCCCACCCGCCTAACAGCAACCGCCACCCTCCAAGCCGAACCAGAGACAGCCCCGTGACCCGCTCGGAGCGAGGCAGCGCCACCATCCACACCCTCCTGGCCGCCGCACTCCTATTCACTGCCCTGGCCGCAGCCATCGTCTGGTCCACCATTTCCACCGCCCGCCACAAACTCACCACCGCAGCCGACTTAACCGCCCTGAGCGCCGCCCAATCCCTGACGACACCGTCGGCCACCGACTCCGCACCGGCCACCGGCTCCGCACCGGCCACCGACTCCGCACCGGCCACCGACTCCACGCACGCGACAGCCACCTCCCTGAACAGACAACGACTCCCCACCGCAAACCCGCGAAACGCTGATCTGCCCCCGACCACCAGACCCACAACCCCATGCGAAACAGCCGCCCGCATCGCGACGCTGAACAACGTCCACCTGACCAACTGCGACGTAACCGCTGACTCTGCAACCATCGAGGTGTCCCTCGAGCTAGACCTTCCGTTCGGCCATCGAACCCTCAGCGCTACCGCACGAGCCGGTCCACTTTGACGCCATCCCGCGCCCCAAACCCGAGCCTGGTTCTGGTGTGGTCGCGATCTGGTCGCAATCTGGTAGAGATGCCGCGTTGATGTGGACGACTCATGTCGCCGCGCTTCATGATCTGGAACCGAGTCCAACTCGTCTTCCCGGACGTACTTCCCCGGCGCCCGGACGGATACCTCGGAGGCCCGTTTGCCCGACCGGATTCGGCTGTTGCTGGTCGACGACCAGATCCTCAGCCGAGGCTTGCTCCGCAGCGGTCTGGAGCGCGAGCGCGATCTGGAGATCGTTGCCGAGCTCAACAGAACAGACGACGTCGTGGGTGCCGCGAAGCGACACCGCGCGAACGTCGCTCTGCTCGATGCGGCGGGCCCGGGGAACCACAGCATCACCGTCACCACCAAGCTGCGGACGTCGATTCCGGAATGCCGCGTCGTCATGCTCACTACGTACGGACGCCCGGTGCATCTCCGCCGCGGTCTCGACGCGGGCGCGAAAGGGTTCGCGCTGAAGGGCTGTCCGGCGCCGCAGCTCGCTGATGCGGTACGCCGGGTGCACCTGGGTCTCCGTGTGGTCGATGCGAACCTCGCGGCTGAGACCTTGCAGTACTCCGAGACCCCGCTCGACCAGAATGAGACCGAGACCCTGCGCGCCGCCCGCGAAGGTGGATCCGTTGCGTTGATGGCACGGAAGCTGCAGGTCTCCGAGCGCGTCGTACGCACCCGCCTCTGGTCCGCAATCGGCAAGACCGGCGCCCGCACCCGCTCCGATGCCATCCAACTAGCCGAACAAAACGGCTGGCTCCTCGACTAGCCGGGAAGCGCGGCTGGCTGCTTGATTAGCCGAGGCAGGTGGTGGCGAGGGTGCGGAGGTGGTGGACGGTTTGGGGGAGGGTGCGGCGGCGTGGGGCTCCGCCGCGCGGGATTCCGGTACGTGGGATTCCGCCGCGTAGGACTCCGCAGCGGGTGTCAAGACTCGAGCTGGTCCAGGAGCCAGCGGGGGCCGACTGGGGTGGCACCGGTGGGATCTGTGCGCTGGCGGAGGCCGCGGTCGGCGGTGACGACAGTGACCTCGGGCTTGTGAGGTTGGGCCGCGGCCTCGGCGGTGACTGCTGCGATGGTGTCGTCGCCGGAGCCTGGGGCGAGGACGACGCGGAGGGTGCCGGTGTCGGGAGCGTCGGGGCCGGAGACGGCGGCTCGGGCGGCTCCTTCGAGGATGACGACGATGTCGGTCGTGTCCTGCAGGCGTTGCTGGAGTACGGCGAGCTTCGTGAGAAGCCGGCGAGCCGCGCCGGCGCGGTCCCGCCACCAGCCGTCGGGGCGGGAGCCGACGACGTTCGCAGCATCTACAACGATCACCTGAGGCCGCTCGCTCGTCATGAGGTCAGTCTGCCGGAAGGCTGGCGCGCGTTCCGGTAGAGAACCGTCGTCGCGGGTCAGGCGCACGTCGCCAGGAACTCGCCCGTGTGGGTGACGAGGATATGCGGGCCGGCGGCGGCAGGGATGCGTTCAGTGGACGAACGGACGGGGTGACGGGTGCCGTCCGGGGAAATGACGAGGGCGTTGGCGGCGCCGATCGCGACGAGTTCGTCATCGGCTCGAACCAGGGCAGGAGCCGCGTAGGACCAGGTGAGGGCGGTTCGCCCCGCAGACAGGCCGGCGAGGGCGGCGGTCACCAACTCGGTCGGGCCTTCGGCGTCGGCGTCTACGGCGATCCAGGTGGTGGGGGAGCCGGGTGGTGTGAACGAGGTGGGGTTGTGCCAGTCGCTGCCGCCGATGGGGGTGGTGCCTTCCAGGCCCCAGGCCTGCCACCACGAGATGGGGCCGCCCCAGGTGTGGTCCAGCCAGGAGGAGTGCCAGATCTCGGCCAGGGGTGGGTGTTCGAGGAGCGGGTGGCGCCAGGCGCAGTCGCCGCCGAGGGGGTGGTTGATCGAGAGGAGACCACCGCGGCGGGCGACCTCGGAGACCCAGGTGGAGGCGGGACGGCGGAAGTCGATCACGCCGATCTCGCCGAACGCGTTGGCGTGGCCGGTGTCGGTGGTGACTTCCTGGCCGGGGATGAGGCCGATGCCGAAGCGGTTGCTGAGCGCGGGGAGTTCGGCGTGGTGGGCGACGGTGTTGTGGTCGGTGACGGCGAGTACGTCGAGGCCGGCCGAGAGCCCGAGTGCGGCGAGGTTGGCGACCGGAGTGGAGCCGTCGGAGTGGAGCGAGTGGGCGTGGAAGTCGCCGGCGATCCACTTCAGTCCGGAGGAGGCGGGGAGCGTACGGCGTGGTGGTCGCGGCGGTACTGCGATGGCGGCTGTCGCGTCGGCGTACCCGTTGAGGCCGGGGATGTTGTCGACGGGGCCGGTGGTGGCTTCGACGAGGAGTTCGACGCCTTCGACCGGGATGCGGTGGAGGCCGAGGACGATCGACCAGGTGCCTGGTTCGAGGTCGCCGGGGAGGTAGCCGGGGGTGGCGGCGTCGGGGGTGATGGCGAACGTTTGGCGGGCGCCGCCGGACCAGCCGCGCCAGCCGGCTGCGCCTTCGCAGCCGATGTCGATGACGGCGCCTTCGACCGGCGGGATGGTGAGCGTGACGAGAAGACCGGGGCAGTCAGCCGGGATGTCGACGGGGAGCGAGTGCCAGGGGGACTCGGCCCGATCGTCCAACGTCCAACGTCGACGATACGAAGTCACAGCCATCAGACAGCCTCCCGGGTCTGCGGCGTCGCGTGGTGCTGGGAGATGGCGGCCAGCAGACAACCTCTCAGCCTCGTGGGGCCGGACGGAAGGGGGTGCGACGTGGACCTCATGAGGCGACTGGGGTTGGTTGGTGGGATAGGAGTTCGCCGGTGGTGCGGTCGTAGAGGAGGACTCGGGAGGAGGGGGCGGTGAGGACTACTGGGCTGCCGGCGGTGGGTTCGGCTTCTTCGGGGACGGTGACGCCGACCAAGGTGCCGTCGCAGTCGACGGTGACCAGCGATTGGGTGCCGAGGTTCTCGGCGACGACCACGATGCCGCGGAGGGCCGGGCCGGTGATGTCGCCTGAGGCGACGGTGAGGTACTCGGGCCGGATGCCGACCGTCACCTCGGCGTCGGCAGGAACGGAATCGGTTGTAGCAGGCAACGAACCGCCCGCCACGGAGACGGCCCCGGCGCCGGACGACGCGGAGACCTTGCCGGGAAGCAGGTTCATCGGAGTGGAGCCGATGAAGTTGGCGACGAAAGTGTTGGCAGGGCGGGCAAACACCTCGCGAGGCGAGCCGAGCTGCCGGAGCTTGCCCGAGTCCATTACGGCGATGCGGTCGGCCAGAGCGAGGGCTTCCGCCTGGTCGTGGGTGACGAAGACCGTCGTGATGCCGAGGTCGCGTTGCAGCTTCTTCAGAAAGGTACGGGCTTCCAGACGCAGCCGGGCGTCGAGGTTCGACAGCGGCTCATCCAGGAGCAGCACCTTGCCTTCGGATGCGATGGCCCGCGCAAGCGCGACACGTTGCTGCTGCCCACCAGACAGCTGCGCCGGCTTCCGTTCGAGCAGCCCCTGCAACGACAGTTCGCCGGCAGTGCGAGTAGCAACGTCGGCCCGCGTGGCCGCGGCGACCCTGCGTACCTTCAAGGGGTAGGTGATGTTCTCGGAGACGTTCATGTGGGGGAAGAGCGCGTAGTCCTGGAAGACCATCGCGACGCCACGCTTGCCCGGTTCCATCCGCGTCACGTCGGCCGAGTCGATCCGGACCGTGCCCTCGCTCGCGGCTTCCAGACCGGCGATGGTCCGGAGCAGGGTTGTCTTGCCGCAGCCGGACGGGCCGAGGAGGGCGAAGAACTCGCCGTCGGCCACGTGCAGGTCCAGCCCGTCGACGGCGCGGACGCCGTTCGGGTAGACGGTTGCGAGGCCTTCGATGTCGATGCCCGCCATCAGCTCTTGATCCCTCCGTGGAAGCGGAACCCGTATCGCGAGTTCACCAACAGGTACAGCACGACGACCGGGATCGAGAACAGCAGCGAGAAGACCGGCAGCACTTGCAGGTTCACGCTGCCGCCTTCGTCGGTGAGGGTCTGCATCAGCACCGCACCGGGCTGCTTGTCGATCGACCGGAGAAGCAGGAAGGGCACCAGGAAGTTGCCCCAGGAGTTGACGAACGCCCAGACCATGATCGTCGCGAGCCCGGGCCGTGCGACCGGGAGTACGACGTCGCGCAGGATCTGGCCGGTCGACGCGCCGAAGACCCGCGCCGACTCCTCGTAGGACTTCGGCACCGCGTCGACGAAGTCCTTCAGGATGAAGATTGCCGCCGGCAACAGCCCGCCGGTCATCACCAGCGCGACTCCGAACCGCGAGTCGATCAGCCCGAGCTGGAACATCATCACGAAGATCGGCACCATCGCCGCCGTACCCGTGACCACCGACGACAACAGCAGCAGCCCGTACAGCAACGCGTCCCGCCCTGGGATGCGCACCCGCGACAGCGCGTACGACGCCAGCGCCGCGAACGCCGTCACGGCGACAGCGGTCGTCACGCAGATCAGCAGCGAGTTGACCATGGAGTGCATCGCGTACGGGTGTTCGAGGGTCTTACGGAAGTTCTCGAGCGTCCAGTCCGGCCAGTGCACGCCGAGGCCGGGCGAGGCGTCGAACGGCGCCGAAGCGATCCACAGCATCGGTACGGCGAAGAACAGCGTGATCGCGCAGATCAGCACGTAGAAGCCGATGCGCCGCAGGACGAACGCGGGGGTTGTCGGCAGCGACCGCGTGCTCATGAGCGCCTCCGAAGCAATCGCAGGTAGACCAACGAAACCAAGAGGTTCGCGATCAGCAGCAGGAACGAGATCGCCGACGAGTACCCGAGCTCACCGCCCTGCAGCGCCACGTTGTAGATGTACACCGGCACCGTCTCGGACTCGTGGTTCGGTCCGCCCTTGGTGAGCAGGAACGGCGAGAAGTCGTTCGCCGTCCACAGCGAGATCAGCAGCGTGTTCGTCAGCACGTGTCCGCGGATGTGGGGGAACACCACGTCCCGGAGCGTCTGCCAGCCCGATGCGCCGACCATCCGCGCCGACTCGAGCTGCGACGGCGGTACGGCCTGCAGCGCGGACGAGTAGAGCATCATCGAGAATGCAGTACCGCGCCAGGTGTTGAACACGATGAGGCAGGCCATCGGGTAGTCGATCAGCCAAGCGGTCCCCGACGTACCCAGCAGGCTGTTGAGAGTGCCGCCGTCGCGGTCGTAGAACGCGACCCACAGGTATGCAACCACCGTCGACGGAAGGATCCATGCGAGCAGGACGAAAGCCTCGACGGTACGGCGTACTGCGGGACGCGTACGCCGCATGATCCAGGCCAGCGTGAAGCCGAGGATGTTCTGCCCGATGATCGCCGAACCGAGGACGAACAACAACGTCAGCCACAACGCGTTGTGGAACAGCGCATCGTTCAATGCCTTGGTGTAGTTCGACAGCCCCACGATCGACGGCGACACGGCCTCGACGCCGGTCAGCCGGTAGTTCGTGATGCCGATGTAGATCGTCCAGAGCGCGGGGAAGATCAGGAACGCGCCGATCAGCAGGAACGCGGGCGCGACGAAGCCGAGGGCCCGGCCGACGCCGAGCCCCGCGACATCCCGCGCGGGAGGGCGTCCGCGCGCGGGCCCGACGCCCTCGACAGGTGCGGAGGGAGAAGCCATCAGTTACTGGTGACCTTGTCCTTGCCGCCGGCCGCGGTCTCGACCGCCTTCTCGTACGCCGATGCCGCGGCGTCGGTGCTCTTGCCGGCGACGACGTCCGCGGTCGCCTGCTGCAGCGCCGCCGAGATCTTCGGGTACTCCGCCAGCCCCGGGCGGAACTGCGTGATCGGCAGGACCTTCTCGGCGATGAAGCTCAGCATCGGGTCGCTCGCGAGTACTTCGCTGTTCACGTCGGACCGCTGCGTGATCTTGGCCGCACCGTCGAGCGACGCCTTCACCATCTCCGCGGAGTTCATGAACTGCAGCAGTTCCCAGGCCTGCTGCGGGAACTTCGTATTCGGGTTGATCACGGTCGCGCCGCCGCCCGACATCGAGACGAAGTCCTGGCCCTTCACGCCGGCGCCAGGCTTCATGGCCGGGATCAGCGCCCAGCCCACCGCGCTGTCGCGGTCGGCCATCTTGGCGACGCCTTCCTTGGGCTCCACCACACTGCGCCAGAAGTAGTCGCTCTCGCCGAGGATGCCGATCTTGTTCGCCGCGAACTCCGCGAACGACTTGTCCCGGCCCTTGGCCTCCTTCTGCAGCACCGGGTCGCCGAGACCGGTGCTGTAGATCTGGTGGTAGAAGTCCAGCACCTGCCGCAGCTGCGGAGTGTTGCCCAGCCACTTGCCGTCGGTGTTGACGGTCGCGCCGGTGCCGACCAGCAGCGGCAGCACGCCCTGCATGGTGGTCGCCTCGCCCATCGCCGTACCGGCGTTGATCTGGATCGGGGTCACGCCGGGCAGCTTCTTCAGCGCCTGGCCGGCCGAGATGATGTCGTCCCACGACTTCGGCTGCCAGTCGGCCGGCAGTCCGGCCTGCTGGAACAGCTTCTTGTTGAAGTAGAGCACCCGGCCGTCGGTGCCGCCCGGTACGCCGTACCGCTGGCCGTTGAAGCTGCCGAGCGCCTGGACCGACTCCGGGATCTGCTTCCAGCCGTCCCAGTCGTTCACCTTGGCGGCGTCGCCGACCGTGTCGGTGAGCGGCTTGATGTAGCCGGCCTGGGCGAACTCGCCGACCCAGATGCCGTCGATCTGGAACAGGTCCGGCCCGGACCTGTTCGACAGGTCGAGGGACAGCTTCTGCTTGTAGACCTCGTCGTCGGAGCCGTCGCCCTGGAACTTGACCGTGACGTCGACGCCCTTGCCCTTCTGGTCGGCGACGAACTTCGGGATCAGCACGTCCTCGAGGAAGGTCGCCCCGGCGCTGCTCTTACCGCCCTTGACCGAGTTCGAGCCGATGGTCAGCTCGACCTTCTTGGCGTCGGCGTTCCGGTTGGCGTCCTGGCCGCCGCCGCTGTCCGAACCGGACGAGCCGAGGCATCCGGTGAGCAGCGCGAGGGCGGCGGCGCCGAGGACGCCGGCGGTGGTCAACCGCGAGATAGATCGCATCAGGGCTCCTAGCGAGGTGGTCCAGCGACAGTGCCGGTCAAAGATTGTCACTCTCAAACGACTATGTGAAGACTTTTTCCCAACCGAGAGTGGTGCTGTAGGCAACGAAGTGGGAGCTGTCAAGCCGGGATTCCGCGGGACGCATTGCGGAAGAGTTAAAGGATGCTCAAGGTTCTGTGGCAACAGGTAGTTGACTAGATACAGAGCGTGAGGATCGGAGCTACTGTCTTGCCGACCGGTTCAGTGGATCGGAGGTGACAGACATGGGACTGCTCCACGGAGTTGCTTGCCTTCTCGACGACCTGCTTGATCACTGCCATCACTGGTGTTGGTGGTGACCGTGGCCGCCTGGTGACGGCTGCGGACCTGACGGCCGAGCGGTGACGACGACGCCGGGCTCCCGCTGACGCGCAAGCAGCGGGGATCGGACGTCCTCCCCGAGCATCGAGCGGTCGTCGTTCGATTCACCAGACACAACTGAAGATTCACGTCGATTCGAAGGAGAGAAAAACGGTCGGCCCCGACATGATGTCGGGGCCGACCGTCTGTCTGGCTGGAACCTCCTCAGGTCAGCTCTGGGCCAGCTGCATCATCTGCTTCGGCAACACCGTCATCTGGGCCGGGATCGGCAGCTGCGGCCGCAGCAGCGACAGCAGGCTGGCTGCCGCGCCCGCGATCGGCAGTGGCAGGGCCAGGCCCAGCGACGCCAGCAGCGCGTTCACGAGCGCCAGGACCGCGCCCAGGATGTCCAGGCTCGGCACCGGGAGCCCGGCCCAGGCCTGGATCGGCGTGCCGGCCGCACTCATGCTGCCGGTCGGTTGTGCCTGCTTGGCCTTCCCCTTGCCAAGCAGCGATGTCAGGGCAAGGCCGCTGGCAGCGTTCACGAACGTGCCCGCGTCCTTGTCGTAGCTCCACTTCTGCCCGGTGCCTTCACGGCAGGGCAGCACCAGCAGTGGCGCGGCGGCAGGTACCTTCGCCAGGTCCGCACCGCTGTCCAGGCAGGCGCCGGTCGTCGCAAGGGCGCCACCGACGCTCTTGCTCATCGCGACCTGCAGCTGGCCGGACTCGGTGTAGATCCACTCCTGGGTCTTGCCTTCCTTGCCCGGCGCGCAGGCCATCATGACCGCCATCGGGACCTTGGCGGCCGTGACGAACGTCAGGCAGTACCGCGTGTCGGAGCGGGTGGCGATCTGTTGTGCCACGCCGACCGTGACGCCCGGTGTCTTCGAGCTCTCGGAGACGGGGTTCGCGGCCTGGGCCGGTACGGCGGTGGCGAGTGCGACGCTGACTGCGAGCACTGCCACGCCGGTACGGCTGAACAGCTTACGGATGATCAAGACAACCTCCAGAGGTCGTGCTATCTCACGGCGTCAGGTCGTCGGGACCCCGTACGCGAGCCGGAACGCCGGCAGTGACTCAGCGCGACGTTGACGCCACAACAAGTAAGGCACAGGTGCGACCGGGGAGGTTATGCCGATCTCCTGAAACTTGATGCCAATGGCAACTAACTGCCAGCCCGATCTCGTTGCACAAGGCATCGAAATCGGGCTGTCGGGTCGCCGAGCGACCGCTGTGAAGTGATCGAGATCTTACGGCAATCCGGTGATATTCCGGTAGCTTGCCGCGGTAGTTGATGCCGTAGGCAACAGAGTGGTCAGTGCGGTTGTTTGGTGTCGTCGGGGTCTGGGGCGAGCTCCCGCTCGGTGGCCAGACGCTCGTCCGCGGGGGTGTCCGGGGTGGTCTCGAGCGCGGGCTTCGACGTGTCACCCTCTGTGATCTCGCCGCCGACGGTGTCACTGGGCGTGGTCGTCGCCTGGGCGCGAAGCTCGCGCATCTCCTTGCGCCGCCGGTAGCCCCGGCCGAGGCCCTTCTTCAGCAGCCACAGCCCGACGATGAGCACGGCGCCGGTCAGGGCGCCGAGGAAGAACACGGTCGGCACCGAGACACCGAAGTCGACGCCGAACACCTCGAGCTTGGTGGGCGCGGTCGAGGACACCGAGACGCCCAGACCGAACAGCACCACGAGGGCAATCAGAACAATTCCGAGGACGGCCATGGCAAGCTGCCTTTCCGCCGGCCCTACGCCGGCCCTTCAGGCCTCACTGCTCAGCAATGCGGAGAGCAGCGCTACTGCGCCACTCTTGTCGAGTGGGTTGTTCTGGTTCCCACACTTGGGCGACTGTACGCACGACGGGCATCCATCCGTACATTCACAGTGTGCAATCGCCTCGCGTGTCGCAGTCAACCACTCGCGCGCCGCGGCATACCCGTGTTCGGCGAATCCGGCTCCGCCCGAGTGGCCGTCGTACACGAAGACGGTGAGGCAGCCGGTGTCGGCGTGGCGGGCGGTGGAGACGCCGCCGATGTCCCAGCGGTCGCAGGTGGCGAACAGCGGGAGCAGCCCGATGGACGCGTGCTCGGCCGCGTGGGCCGCTCCCGGCACGTCGGACAGGCCCAGATCGGCGACGGCGGTGTCGGGCATCGTCCACCAGACCGCCTTGGTCCGCAGCGTGCGCTCAGGCAGGTCGAGAGGCTGCTCGTCGAGTACGTCGCCGGTCGCGATCAGCTTGCGCTGGAACGAGATGACCTGACTCTTCACCTGGACCCAGCCGCGCGACAGCTCCGCCGTACCCCAGCTGCAGGTCTCCTCGGTCGCCAGGATGCTGATCTCGGTCGTGTCCCGCGCGAACGTCGTGTAGTCCGGGGAGGCGGGCTCGACGACGGCCGCGTGCTCCTCGAGGTCGAGGGAGCGGACCAGGTACGACTCGCCGGCGTGGACGTAGACGGCGCCCTCGTGGACCGACGAGTGCGCCGAACCGCCGTCGACCGTGCCGAGCAGGCGACCGGTCTGGTCCTCCACGATCTGCACGGTCTTCCCGCCGGCCGACCGGATGTCGATGGCGTCGACGGCCCGCTCCCGGCGCGTCCAGAACCAGCCGTGCGGCCGCTCGCGCAGCAGTCCCTGCCGGACCAGTTGGGCGATCACGGTCTCCGTCGTACTGCCGAAGATGTCGAAGTCGTCCGCGGTCAGCGGGACCTCCTGCGCGGCCGCACACAGCTGCGGCCCGAGGACATACGGGTTCTCCGGGTTGAACACAGTCGCCTCGACCGGCCGCCCGAAGATGGCACGCGGATGGCGCACCAGATAGGTGTCGAGCGGGTCGTCTCGCGCGATCAGCAATGCCACCGCGTCCCCACCGGCTCGACCGGCACGCCCGGCCTGCTGCCACAGCGATGCGCGCGTGCCTGGCCAACCAGACAGCAGTACGGCGTCCAGTCCGGCTATGTCGATGCCCAGTTCCAGAGCGTTGGTGGCAGCGACACCGGTCAGCTCACCGCTCTGCAGCATCCCCTCGAGTCGCCGCCGTTCCTCCGGCAGATAGCCGGCCCGGTACGCCGACACCTGGTCGATCAGCGTCGGGTCGACCTCGGCCAGGTTTTCCCGGGCGGTCAGCGCGACCGATTCCGCACCGCGCCGCGAACGGACGAACGCGACAGTCCGGACACCTGTGACGACCAGATCGCTCAACAGGTCGGCCACCTCGGCCGTGGCGGACCGGCGGACCGGTGCGCCGTTCTCACCGTGCAGTGCGGTCAGTGGCGGCTCCCAGAGACCGAAGGCGATGCCGCCGCGCGGGGAGCCGTCCTCGACGACCTCCACCATCGGCAGGCCGGTCAAGCGTTCGCCTGACACTGCCGGCTCGGCAACAGTCGCCGAAGCGCAGACGAAGATCGGATGAGCGCCGTACTGCGCGCAGACCCGCCGCAACCGTCGCAGTACGCCGGCGACGTGTGCGCCGAAGACGCCGCGGTAGTGATGACACTCATCCACCACGACGTACTGCAGGCAGCCCAGAAAGCGCGCCCAGCGTTGATGATTCGGCAACACCGACCGGTGCAGCATGTCCGGGTTGCTCAGCACGTACGTCGCGTGGTCGCGCGCCCAGTCGCGTTCGGTCCGCTCGGAGTCCCCGTCCAGCGTCGTCGCACGCAGACCGGGCACCGTGTACGACGAGACCGCCCGCAGCTGGTCATGGGCCAGCGCCTTCGTCGGAGACAGGTAGAGGACCGAAGCGGTACGCCGATGCGGCGACGCGGCCTGCGCGATGCTCAACGTGGCGAAGGCCGGCAGCAGGTAGCCGAGTGACTTGCCCGAGGCCGTCCCGGTCGCGACGACGACATGCTTCCCGGCGTACGCCGCTTCGGCCGTGGTGACCTGATGCGTCCAAGGCGCGGTGATGCCGGCGTCGTGCAGCTGACCGAGCACCTCGTCCGGAACCCAGCGCGGCCAATCACACGTTTGCCCCAACCGCGGCGGCACGGACTCGACGTGCGTCAACCGGTCGTCGCGACCGGCGGCCAGGCGCTTCAGGACAGCCTCCGCCTCACCACCTGCACGCATACCGCGAGCTTAGGGCGTGGCACGGACAGCGAATCGCTGAGGACGAGCTGAGAGTGCACGTGCGGCGTGCACGGTCGGATGCACACGGTCGGATGCACACGGCTTTTTGGGGAGGGGAATCGACTTCGGTCTGACGAGATGAAAGAGTTTTCGGTAGCGGGTCTTACTCACGGTCCGTACATGGTTGAATGCAGCAGTTCACGGGATCGGAGGCCGAAGTGGATCTGTCGCTGACCGCGCGCGCCGAGGGCGGGCGGACCGTCATCGAGGTGGCGGGGGAGATCGACGTCTACACCGCACCGAAGCTCCGCGAGAAGATCGCCGCGCTTGTCGATGAAGGGGTCTACGACCTGGTCATCGACCTGGAACGCGTGGAGTTCCTGGACTCCACCGGCCTCGGCGTTCTCGTCGGCGGGCTGAAACGGGTGCGCACCCACGACGGTTCGCTGTCCCTGGTCTGTACCCAGGAACGGCTGCTGAAGATCTTCCGGATCACCGGCCTGACCAAGGTCTTCGACATCCACCCGGACGTCGCCTCGGCGATCTGACCCGAGCGGTTCCAAGCGAAAAGGTGTCCGCAGGGCTACGAAGAGTGAGCTGCTTGCTCAGGCACCCGGGTATGGCGTAGACCACCCTGTCGTCAGGTCTGGTCGGGAACCCGTTAGAGTAGCCCACCGCGCCAGTCCATTGGCGTTGTGTCGTATTTCCCCAACCCTTCGGTTGCGGCAGATGGGGGCCGTCAAGCCTGGATGGGTTGCCTACAAGGAGGACGGATGTCCGCGCTGCTTGCACCACAAGCGGTGGATCTTTCGTCGAGCAACACCACTCTGGTGATTGTCGTCGGGGTGATCGCGATCCTCGCGGTCGTCATCGCGATGGTCTTCCGGGGCCAGGTGCTTGCCGCGAACGATGGCACCGAGAACATGAAGACGATCGCCGCGGCGGTTCAGGAAGGCGCCTCGGCGTACCTGAACCGGCAGTTCCGGACATTGTCGATCTTCGCCGTTGTCGCGTTCCTGTTGCTGTTCCTGCTGCCGGCTCATACCGACGGCGGCAACGAGACGACGCTGAAGATCTTCCGCTCCGTGTTCTTCCTGGTCGGTGCGGGCTTCTCCGCCGCGATCGGCTACCTGGGCATGTGGCTCGCGACGCGCGCCAACGTCCGCGTCGCCGCGGCCGCCCGTGACGAGGGCCGCAACCCGGCGATGCGGGTCGCGTTCCGCACCGGTGGCACCGTGGGCATGGCGACCGTGGGCCTGGGGCTGTTCGGCGCCGCGCTGGTCGTGCTGATCTTCAAGGGTGACGCTCCGACCGTGCTCGAGGGCTTCGGCTTCGGCGCCGCGATGCTCGCCATGTTCATGCGTGTCGGCGGCGGTATCTTCACCAAGGCCGCCGACGTCGGTGCGGACCTGGTCGGCAAGGTCGAGCAGAACATCCCCGAGGACGACCCGCGGAACGCGGCGACCATCGCCGACAACGTGGGCGACAACGTCGGCGACTGCGCCGGTATGGCGGCCGACCTGTTCGAGTCGTACGCCGTGATGCTGGTGGCCTCGCTGATCCTGGGCAAGGCCGCGTTCGGCGAGCAGGGCCTGATCTTCCCGCTGATCGTGCCGACCATCGGCGCGATCACCGCGATCATCGGCGTCTTCCTGACCCGCCCGCGGACCGGTGAGAACGGCCTGCGCACGATCAACCGGGCCTTCTACATCTCCGCGGTCATCTCCGCCGTGCTCTGTGCGGTGGCAGCGTTCGTCTACCTGCCGAGCAGCTTCAAGGACCTCACCGGCGCGACCGAGACGATCGCCGCGTACGACGGCGACCCGCGGCTGATCGCCACCGTCTCGGTGATCATCGGCATCGTGCTGGCGGCCGTCATCCTGGCGCTCACCGGTTACTACACCGGCACTGAGGACAAGCCGGTCCGCGACGTCGGCAAGACCTCGCTGACCGGCGCCGCGACCGTGATCCTGTCCGGTATCTCGGTCGGCTTCGAGTCCGCCGTCTACACCGCAGTGGTGATCGCGGCGGCCGTGTACGGCGCCTTCCTGGTCGGCGGTTCCGGTGTGGTCGCGCTGTTCGCGATCGCGCTGGCCGGCTGTGGTCTGCTCACCACCGTCGGCGTCATCGTCGCGATGGACACCTTCGGTCCGGTCTCCGACAACGCGCAGGGCATCGCCGAGATGTCCGGTGACGTGGACGGCGAGGCGGCCCAGATCCTGACCGAGCTGGACGCCGTCGGCAACACCACCAAGGCGATCACCAAGGGCATCGCGATCGCGACCGCCGTACTGGCCGCGACCGCGCTGTTCGGCTCGTTCACCGACGCGATCCGGACGTCGCTGGCCGACAACTACCCGAAGTTCGAGGCCGACGCACTGGTCTTCAACCCGGGCACGCTGGTCGGCATCATCCTCGGTGCGGCCGTGGTGTTCATGTTCTCCGGTCTGGCCATCAACGCCGTCGGCCGCGCCGCCGGCGCGGTCGTCTACGAGGTGCGTCGTCAGTTCCGCGACATCCCCGGGATCATGGAGGGGACGGGCAAGCCGGAGTACGGCAAGGTCGTCGACATCTGCACCCGGGACTCGCTCCGGGAGCTGGCGACGCCGGGTCTGCTCGCACTGACCGCGCCGATCGCCGTCGGCTTCGGCCTCGGCGCCGCGGCGCTGGCCGGCTACCTGGCTGGTGCGATCGGCGCCGGCACGCTGATGGCGGTCTTCCTGGCCAACTCCGGTGGTGCCTGGGACAACGCCAAGAAGCTGGTCGAGGACGGCAACTGGGGCGGCAAGGGTTCGCCCGCGCACGAGGCCACCGTCATCGGTGACACCGTCGGCGACCCGTTCAAGGACACCGCCGGTCCGGCCATCAACCCGCTGATCAAGGTGATGAACCTGGTCTCGGTGCTGATCGCTCCGGCCGTCGTCGGGATGTCCGCGATCGGCGACGACCCGAACAAGGCGCTCCGGATCATCATCGCGGTCGTCGCGGTGATCATCCTGGCCGCCGCGGTCTACGTCTCGAAGCGCCGGGAGTCGGTCATCTCCGACACCCCCGCCGAGGTGAACGCGGCCGCGTAGTCCGCAGTACCGGACGAAGCAGTAGCTGATGAAACGGCCCGCCGGCCTCGTCCGGCGGGCCGTTTCACGTGGACCCGGACCGTCCTCCACGCTTACTGTCGTTCTACGACGAAACGTCCGTTGGGAGGTGGCGAGGTCGATGTCTCTCCGGCGGGCGACTGCTTTGCTCGTGCTCGTCCTGGCGGGCCTGGCGGCAACAGCGCAGGTGGCGAACGCGGCACCGCCGACGCCCGATGCGACGTACCTGATCGCGGCTCACCAGATCAATCTGACGGTCATCGACGCCGCCCACGCGGCCAACTCGCAGGGCCGCAGCTCGTGCGTGCGAACCGTCGCCGTCCAGCTGGAACGCGATCATCGCAAGCTCGCCGCCCAGGAGACCGAGCTCGCGACGCGGTTCGGCATCAAGCTGCCGAACCTCCCCTCGGCGGCGCAGCGCAAGCAGATGGACGCGGTCGGAGCCAAGTCCGGGACGAGCGGGTACGACGAGGCGTGGCTCGCCTTGCAGCGGCAGCAGCACCAGCAGTACCTGGTTCTGATCGACGGTGATCTGCCGAAGGCCTCGTCGCCCGCGGTCGAGTCGGTGGCCGAAGGCGCCAGGCCCGTGGTCGTGATGGATCTGCAGATGGTGACGCCTACCTGCCGGCTCGTGACCAGCAAGCCGGTCGTACCGACCGGAGATGGCGGCCAGGTCGCCGCAGCTCAGCAGGCGCGCTCGCGGGCGGCGTTGGTCCTGCTCGGACTTGGAGCGCTTCTTCTCCTGGTCGGCAAGCAGAAGTCGATGCGGCGGCGTCTCCTCGGTGTGGCAGCTCTGGCGGCCGGGCTCGTCATGGTGTTCGGGACGCCTGGCAACACCGGGAAGGTCCCGCAAGCCGGTTCCTCCGACGCGGAACGTGAAGCTGCCGTTCCGCCGGTCAAGTTGAAGTTGCAAGGTGTTGAGAACGCGCCGGTGCAGGCTGTCGCGACCGGCAGCGACGGCCAGTTGCAGATGCCCACGTCGCCGAAGGCCGTGGGCTGGTGGGCGGCGGGGGCGGCCCCTGGCTCCGACGGCGGCACTGTTCTGCTCGCCGGACACGTGGACACGGCTCGGTCCGGACGTGCGGTGTTCGCGGGGCTGTCCGAAGTACCGGTCGGTGCGAAGGTTTCGGTGACCGGTGGGGACGGGCACGTGCACCGGTACAAGATCGTGGCTCGGCGCACCTACCTGCAGACTGCTTTGCCACGCGACCTTTTCCAAGGTGCCGGAAAGCCGCGGCTCGTGCTGGTCACCTGCACCGGTGCTTACGACCACAAAGCGCATCGCTATACACACAACCTCGTGCTGTACGGCGTCCCGGTGGTCTGAGTCGTTTGGTAGTCACTTTCAACTGCCACCGACCGAAGTACGGCCGTCCGTCGACTTTCGGCTGATGCGGCAAGACCCTCGCATAGGGGATCGTCGGGGTCGTGGTCAGGGCTTTAACCGATAGCAGCCGGCAACCGGCGGACGGCAGAATCAACCCACGGGTGGACACACCGGATCCGCCCGGGGTCCGATGATCCAGGCCCCGGCGACCTCGATACTGAGTGCTACACAGTCCACTACCAGGTGCGCCACCGAAAGAGGAGTACGGCGATGATCGAGGCAAAGGGCCTCACCAAGCGATACGGCGCAACAGTTGCCGTTGACAACCTGTCTTTCGAGGTGAAACCGGGGAGAGTGACCGGCTTCCTCGGCCCGAACGGGGCCGGCAAGTCGACCACCATGCGGATGATCCTCGGTCTCGACACCCCGACGTCCGGCGAGGTCACGATCGACGGACAGCGCTACCGCGATCTGCACAGGCCGCTGACCAAGGTCGGCGCGTTGCTGGACGCCAAGTGGGTGCACCCGAACCGCTCGGCACGTGCGCACCTGACCTGGATGGCCGCCTCCAACAAGCTGCCGAAGGACTCCGTCGACAAGGCGCTGGAGATGGTCGGCCTGTCCGCGGTCGCGAACAAGCGGGCCGGCGCTTTCTCGCTGGGTATGTCGCAGCGGCTCGGCATCGCCGGCGCCCTGCTCGGCGACCCGGAGGTGCTGCTCTTCGACGAACCGGTCAACGGCCTCGACCCTGAGGGCATCGTCTGGATCCGCACCTTCATGCACCGGCTGGCCGACGAAGGCCGGACCGTGCTGGTCTCCAGCCACCTGCTGTCCGAGATGGCGCTGACCGCCGAGGACCTGGTCGTCATCGGCCGCGGCAAGCTGATCGCGCAGAGCACCACCCAGGAGTTCGTCGACCGCGCCAGCGGTACGACGGTCAAGGTCCGCACGCCGCAGCTCGACCAGCTGGCCGGCGTACTGCACCAGCAGCAGCTGGTCACCCGGATCGAGGATGTCGACAACGAGGGCAAGGTCCTGTTCGTCGAGGGCGACCTGACCACCGACCAGATCGGTGAGGCGGCCGCGGCGCACGGCATCGTGCTGCACGAGCTGACGCTGCAGCGCGGTTCGCTGGAGCAGGCGTTCATGCAGATGACCGGTGACTCGGTCGAGTACCACGCGCACGACGAGATTGCTGCTGTGACCCAGCTCGACGCGCCGTCGGGCGCCGAGGTGGCTGCGGGTCCGAAGGAGGACAACTGACATGTCGGTGATCACTGTCGAGCGGATCAAGCTCTTCTCCACCCGCTCGCCGTGGTGGTGCATGATCGTCGCCGCCGTGCTGACCGTCGGGTTCGCGGCGCTGACGACCGGCTTCCTCAAGGGCGCCGACGAGCAGCGGGCGACGATCTTCATCACCCAGCCGGGCGCCCAGCTCAGCCAGATGGTGATGATGGTGATGGCCGCGCTGGCCGTCACCACGGAGTACCGGTTCGGCACCATCCGGACCAGCTTCCAGGCCGTTCCGCAGCGCGCCGCGCTGCTGCTCGGCAAGACCGCGGTGGTGGCGTTCCTGTCCGGTGTCATCGGCCTGATCGCATCCTTCGGCGCGTGGGGTATCGGCAGCCTGTTCGCCAGCAACGCGGACCTGTCGATCAACACCGGCGCCGAGTGGCGGCTGCTGGCCGGTCAGGGCCTGGTCTTCGCGATCTCCGCGGTGATCGCGGTGGCGGTCGGCATCCTGATCCGGCAGAGCGCCGGTGCGATCGCGATCCTGATTCTCTGGCCGCTGCTGGTCGAGAACCTGGTCAACCTGATCCCCAAGGTCGGCGACGACCTGGCCAAGTGGGCGCCGTTCGCGAACGGCAGCTCGTTCCTGAACCAGGGCCAGGACTTCGGTCTGGCCGGTCCGGGCGCCGGCGGCAGCGACTTCGCTCTCGGTCCCTGGTGGGCCCTGCTGTACTTCGCCGGCTGGGCGGCCGCGCTGATGGCGATCGCCCTCTTCTCGGCGAGCAAGCGCGACGCATAAAAGCCACCCCGGTCGAGGTTGAGGGGCCCTGGCCGGGGCAGGGAGCCCGGTCGGGCTGAGGGGTCCTGGCCGCGACGGCCCGCGGTGCATCCGGGAGACCGGATGGACCGCGGGCCGTTCTCCTGTTGATCAAGGGTTGGCGGGTGGCCCGGGGAGCGTCTACGGTGCCGCGCATGATCGATTGGGCGCAGGTGCGCGAGGCGGGCTACGCGGTCCCCGAGGGCCGCTCCACGGGCGAGCTGGTGGCCGAGCTGGTGGGCATGCTGCGGTCGCCGGATCCCGTCGTACGGGATCGCCAGGCGTACGCCGTACTCGCGACCTGGATCGGGCGTGGTGTGCTGACGGCCGACGAACTGCGGGCGCTCGGCGACGAGATGGTTCCACGGTTCGGGGATCCGGAGATCCAGGCGCGGACGTTCGCGCCGTTGATCCTCGACTGCATCGTGTCCGCCGGGGTCTACGAGCCGCACTGGGTGCCCCCGTTCGAGCGCTGGTACGTCGCCGAGGAGGACCTGCGCGGGCACGACGAGAAGCTCGGCTGGCTGCATGCGGTGGCGCATGGGGCCGACCTGCTCGGGACGCTCGGGCTGCACGAGGCGGTCGAGCCGATGCAGATGCTGCGGCTCGGGATCGGGCGGTTGCTGACGCCCACGTCGTACGTGCTGCGCGACATGGAGGACGACCGGCTCGGGTACGCGCTGGCGGCGACGCTGACGCGCGACGACCTGACCGAGTCCGACGCGGTCGAATGGCTCGACCCGGTGATCCGCGCGCTCTCGAACCCGCCCGCCGAGGGGATCACTCCCGAGGTGACGAACACTATCCGGACGTTGCGGGTTGTATACGTGCTGGCCGATCACGGTCTGCGGGTCGGCGATGAGAAAAAGCTCACCTCGATCCCGCACCTCGAACAGGTCAAGACGAAGCTGGCCGACGTGTTCCGGATCGTCACGCCGTACTATCTCTGACGCTCTCAGGTGATGCAGGGCTCGGGGCAACTACCTTGGGGGGTAGGACGCATCCGACTTTCGTCTGCTTTTTCCCTGAATCCTCCCGGAGCAACGGCATGTCGAGGTCCAGGGCGGAGTACAGGTGAAGTCAGGTGGCAGTGGAGGGCTCGTCCGTGACAAGGTCTCTGCTGGCAGGCCATGGCCCCCTCCCATGGTGGTGCCAACGCCACTACCCAAGTAGTGCCAACACCATCAGATCTGGTCCCCGGCAAGGTTAGCTTTGAGCTACAAAGCCGTCGGGGGCAGCGGGTTCTAGAGAGGGCGCGTGGAAGTCATGGTTGCGACATACCTGAAGAGATGGGTCGGCAACCGCATTCTGAGTAGGACCACCCGCAAGGGTGGTCTCGACCTGTCGAAGATGCGGATGTTTCCCAGCTCGGTCTCGATGCCGCTGCGACGGCAGGGTCTCGACCCGGTGCCGGAGCTCGCGGAGGTGCGGGAGACCGAGCCGGTGCACAAACTGGCCCACCTGTTCGGGCTGAATGTATGGGTGGTCAGTGGGCACGCCGAGGCGAAGGCTGTGCTCGCCGACACGACGAACTTCAGCAACGACATCCGGCCGCTGGTCGGCTCGGACCCGAACAAGCCGTCGGAGGGTATCGGCGGGCTCGGCTTCACCGATCCGCCGGACCACACGCGGCTGCGGAAGCTGCTCACCCCCGAATTCACCAAGCGCAAGCTGGCCCGGCTCGAGCCGGCGATCGAGAAGATCGTCAACGACCAGCTGGACCAGATGGAGGCCAAGGGGCCGGTCGTCGACATCGTCGCCGACTTCGCGTTCAACGTGCCGTTCCTGCTGATCGCGGACCTGCTCGGGGTCGAGGAGCAGGACCGCGATCGTTTCCGTGCGCTCGGGCCGGCGCGATTCGACCTGTCCGGTGGCGGGATCGGAGTGTTCGGGTCGGCTTCGGAGTCGCGGGACTTCCTGTTCGAGATCGTCCGCAAGCAGCGGAGCAACCCGGGTGACGGGCTGATCGGGTCGATCATTCGCGAGCAGGGTGACGATCTCGACGACATCGAGCTCGGCGGCCTGGCCGACGGGGTGTTCCTCGGTGGGTACGAGACGTCGGCGAGCATGCTCGCGCTCGGCACGCTGGTGCTGCTGCGCGACCCGCAGAACTTCGAGCTGATCCGCAACGAGCCGGGCGCGGTCGACGTGATCGTCGAGGAGCTGCTGCGGTACTTGACGGTTGTCCAGGTCGCGTTCCCGCGGTTCGCGCGGCACGACCAGGAGCTGTTCGGCCAGCAGGTGAAGAAGGGCGACCTCGTCGCGGTCTCGCTGTCCGGCGCGGACCGCGACAAGCAGATCTTCGGGGCTGATGCCGAGGACTTTTATCCGCGCCGTACGGTGTCGGCCGCTCATCTCGCCTTCGGCCACGGCATGCACCGGTGCGTGGGTGCCGAGTTGGCGCGGATGGAACTGCGCGCCGCATTCTCGGCGTTGGCCCACCGCTTCCCGGACCTGTCCCTCGCCGTACCTGAAGAACAGCTCCGCTTCCGAGACTTCTCCATCGTCTACGGCGTCGAATCCCTCCCCGTCCAACTCCACGCGGCGTCGACCAACCAGGCCGCCGTCTAACAACACCGCTTCGCGGCGGCAGTTGCGATCGCCATCCGCCTCGCCCGCACCGGGCGGGGCGGATGTGTTTTGTGGAGACCGGCAAGGGGACACCGCTTCGCGACACCAAAGGACGCCGCTTAGCGGCGGCAGTTCTCTGAGGCCGCTCCGCGGCGATCGCGGTCGTGATCGGATGCCCGCGATTTCGGCGAGTCCGATGTGGTGCGAAGGGCCGGCTGGACGAGGGTCGAACTCTCTGGTGACGGCGGTCGTCTACTGGCTTGATGCGGAGAGGCGTGATGGATGTGGGTGCGGAGTACGTGACCGGATTGCCGCGGAAGCGGGTGGTGGCTGGGGTGGTGTTTCGGGCCGGGGACGGACGCGTGCTGCTGGTTGAACCGTCGTACAAGCCGAACTGGAAGATCCCCGGGGATCAGTCGAGGCTGGCCGCGGCGCGGGACGGCTCCACGTGGATGTGTGACAACGGTAAGCCGGTCAGGACAGGTTGATCGGGCAATCTCATGGCAGACGCAGCTGAGGTGGTCCGCATTCGGGACGCAGTGCCTGGTGACGGTGATGCGCTTGCGGAGCTGCATGCGCGGTCGCGGGCTGTGTACTACGGTGCGGGCGGCCATGACGTGGCAGCGGTTCCTGATGAGGGGTATCGGGAGGCGTGGCGCGGGATGGTGGTGGATTCTCGGCTTGCCGTTCTGGTGGCCGTTGTGGGCGACGACATCGTCGGTGTGCTCACGCTGGATGCCAACGGAGTGTTCCCGACCAATGCTCCTGACGAGACACGCGTCCGGCTCGTGGGGATCTTCGTCGAGCCGGATCGGTGGTCGAGCGGTGTTGGTAGCGCGCTGATGGGACGGTTCGTCTCCGTCGCACGCCGGGCTGATGCTGTGGGCGAGGTGGATGTGTGGGAGCGGAACTCCCGTGCCATCCGGTTCTACGAGCGACACGGCTGGACCCGCGACGGAACGTCGCGTCCAGGTCCGGCCGGAGCAGACTACGTCGGCTTCGTACACCTGCCGTGACAGGCATGAGAATCGCGTTCCCCCAGCGGTTGTCCCGTCGTTGTCGTGATCACGACCATGGGCTGGGTGGGCGGTCAGAGCAGGGTGAATTGTTGGGCGAAGGTGGTCAGGTCGGCGGGGGTTTGGGCGTTGATCACCAGGCGGGTGACGCCTTGGCGTTCGTACGACGCGAGGGCCGAGGGAGTCAGGTCGGCTGAGGCCCAGCGGGTGTACTCGAGGTCGTCCCGGCCGGAGGTCTCGCGGGCCAGGTCCCATTGGGCTGCGCGCTCGGCCGGCGGCAGCGCGCCGCCTGGGAAGTAGCCGTCGCCGCGGCGGCCGGCTCGGCGGGCGGCCGCGCGGCTCGAGCCACCGATGTGGATCGGCAGCGGGGCCAACGGATGCGGGAAGCTGCACAGATCCTGGAACTGGAAGAACTCCCCGGAGTAGCTCACCCCGTCCGCTCCGCCGGTCCACAGCAAGCGCAGTACGTCGATGGCCTCGTCCGTACGGCGACCGCGGGTCGCGAAGTCGACGCCGACGGCGCGTGCCTCACCGGGCAGACTGCCCAGCCCGACGGTCAGCAAGCGCATCCGGCCTTTCGACAGCACGTCGATCGTGGCGAGACGCTTCGCAAGGGTGACCGGATGGTGGTACGGCAGCAGCAGTACTGCGGTACCCAGCAGGAGACGCTCCGTCGACGCGGTGACGTACATCAGCAGGTCGAGCGGATCGGCGTACTCGAGTGTCGTCGGCAGTTCGAAGCCGCCCAAAGACGCACCGCGGTAGAGGACGACGTGCTCGGGGACGTACAGCCCCTCGAACCCGAAGGCCTCCGCGTGCTGGGCGAACTCCACCAGCCGCTCCGGATCCATGCCCTGTCCCGGTGTGCTGTAAGCAACGGCGAATTTCACCCGCCGACCCTAGAACCTTGCCCCCGGGGTGAAGGCAAACCACGCGATATTTCCGGTACTGGTGGTTCTCGTGTGTAGTTTCTTTGTGGCACTAGGTGGTCGTTGGCCGGATCGGGTCGTGACAGGATGCGGGGTGGGTGGTCACAATGGGCGGTCCGGCCCGAAGTGCGGGTGACGGAACAGGGAAGGGCCGTCGGCGGGTATGGGGATTGGCGAGATGGGGACGGGCGATGTGTTGACCGCCCGGATCGCCGCCGCGATGACCGCCGCCCAATCGGGTGGGCATGCGAGTGCCGCGGCGGAGATCGAGGCGATCCGGGCCGAGCTGGGTGAGGTGCCGAGCTACCGGCTGGCCGCCGTCGAGTACGTGCGCGGCGTGTCGGCCCACCACGCGAGTGACGCCGACGAGGCGCTGCGGGCGGTCGACGCCTGTATCGAGGTCGCTCGCGCGATCGACGAGCCAGGCTGGGAAGCGAACGCGCTCCCGATCCGCATCATCAACCTCGCCCGCAGCGGCCGTGGCGGCGACACGGTCAACGATCTGGTCGCGGCTGAAGCGGCCTTGAGCCGGACCAAGGACCCGGGACTGACGGCCTGGGCGCACACCGGGCTCGGTTACGCGTACGACGTCCTGCGGCTGTTCGAGCTCTGCATCCCGCACTACGAGCTCGCGACAGGGCTCGACGCGGACGTGTTCGAGCTGGCCGAGTCCGAGGCGATCGACCGGCTGAACCTCGCCGAGACCTATCTCCGCTGGGCACACGAACTCGAGCGGCTCGGCGATCCTTTGTATACAAGGGAGATCGAGGAGCGGCTGGCGTCAGCGGCGTACTGGGCGCGCGAAGCCGAGCGGGTGATAGTGGATGACGAGAGCCAGGAGTTCTGGCGTCTCAGCGCCCGTCTGTGGCTTGCGGCGGCCGCTACTGCCGAGGACCCGGCCCGCGCGGTCGCCGAGCTGACCGAGATTCGCGACGAGATCAGCAAACTGGGCGAGACCGAGCGGCTCGCGATCGCCGGCGCCTACCTGGCCAGGGCCTTGAAGGCGCAGGGGAAGTTCGAGCAGGCCAAGGCCGCGGCGGACCGGGCGGCCGACGACCTGATTCCGTTGGCCGACCCATCGACGCATGTCCTGGTGCTTCAGACCCGTTCGGAGATCGACGCTGTCGACGGGACGCCAGGAGGCATTGCAGGCCTGGAATACGCACGGTCGGTCGCGCGCGGCTGGTGGAAGGAGCGGCAGCGGGCGCTGAACGCCGTACGGCATGCGCTTGCTGTGCACGATCTTCCGGCCCGGCACGACGCCGAGTGGCACGCGGCGCGGCAGGATCCGCTGACCGGTGTGGGGAATCGCCGTGCGCTGGACGAGCGGCTGACCGCGGCCCGCGATTCCGGACGTGCGGTCACCTTGCTGGCCATCGATGTGGACAACCTGAAGATCGTCAACGACACCTTCGGGCACGCCTGCGGGGACGAATTGCTGCAGGTTGTGGCAAATCTCCTGGTAGAACAGGCGCGAGCGACCGATGCCGTGGTTCGATCGGGTGGCGACGAGTTCTTCGTGGTCCTCGACCAGCCCGACGCCAAGGGCGGCGCCCAGCTGGCCGAGCGGATCCGGATCGCCGTCGAGTCGATCGCGACGGCGACGGAGAAACCGTGGCTGCGCCGGCTCGGGCTGAGCCTCGGGTACGCCGCAACCGCCGAGGGTCTCGGCGTCGAGCAACTGATCGCGCGGGCGGATGTGCGCCTTTACGAGGACAAGCGCCGCAACAGGTGATGGGCACCGCAGGACAGTGAGTCAGGGCAGGGGAGGAGGTGTGGTGCGCGAGACGTCGGGGGTGACGGCGCGGATCGCGGCGGCGATGACGCGGGCGCAGTCGGGCAGTCCGGCCGAGGCTGCGCTCGAGCTCAACGAGCTGCTCGCCGAGCTGGATCCGGAGCCGAGTCACGAGCGGGCCGCGGCCGAGTACGTGCGAGCCGTCGCGGCGCATCACGCCACCGACTCGGTCGAGGCACTGGACGCCGTCGATGCCTGTATCCGGGTCGCGCGCGCGATCGACGAGCCGGGCTGGGAGGCGAACGCGATCGCGGTGCGGATCGTCACGCTTATCCGCACCGGCGAGGGCGGTGACTCGGTCGCTGATCTGGTCGCCGCGGAGAACGCCCTGTCCCGGACCCGCGACCTCGGCCTGGCCGGCTGGGCGCACACCGGCCTCGGCTACGCCTACGACCTGCTCCGGCTGTACGAACTGTGCATCCCGCACTTCGAGCTCGCCGCGGAGGGTGATCACGATCCGCTCGGTCTGCCCGAAGGGCCCGCGATCAACCGGCTGAACCTGGCCGAGTCGAACCTGCGCTGGGCGCACGAGCTCGAGCGGCTCGGCGACACGTCGTACGACGAGGAGATCAAGGAGCGCCGTCAGGCCGCGCACCGGTGGGCGGGTGAGGCGGTCGATGCGATCCTGGCGGCCGACCTGCTCGGGTACTGGCCGATGGTGGGGCGGATGTGGCTGGCGGCGAGCAACGACGCCGGCGATGCGGCCGAGGCGGCGGTGATCCTGAAGGACTGCCGCGACCAGGTGGCGAAGCTCGGCGATCTCGAGCTGGCCGCGATCGCGGGCGCGTACCTGGCCAGGGCGTACCTGACGCTAGGCCGGATCGACGACGCGATGGAGGCCGCGGGCCGGTCGGCGAGCGAACTTCCGCCGACGTCGGATCCGCCGGTCGAGGCGCTGATCCGGCACACCGCCGTACAGATCGTGGCCGCGTCAGGCGATGCCGGTGCGTCCAGCGGGCTGCAGTACGCGCGGGCGATCAGCAGAGGGTGGTGGGCGGAGCGGTTGCGCGGGTTGTACGCCGTACGGAGTGCGCTGGCGAATCATGAGCTCTCGATCCGGCACGACGCCGAATGGCGAGCTGCCCGTGAGGATCCGCTGACCGGCGTGGGCAATCGGCGCGCGCTGGACGAGCGGATGTCGGTGGCGCGCGATTCCGGTCGATCGGTTGCCGTCATCGCGATCGATGTGGACAACCTGAAGGTCGTGAACGACAGCTACGGACATGCGTGCGGAGACGAGGTACTGCGGCGCGTCGGGCAGCTGCTGAAGGAGCAGTGCCGCGCGGAGGACGTGGTGGCGCGGGCGGGCGGTGACGAGTTCGTCGTCGTACTGGACAACCCGGACGAGCGGGGTGCACCCGAGCTGGTCGAGCGGATCAAGACGGCCGCGGATCGGGAGGCGGCGCAGGCGCTGGCGCCATGGTTCGCGATGCTGCGGTTGAGCGTCGGGCAGGCGAGTAGCACGGACGGTACGTCGGTCACCGACCTGCTGACCGAGGCCGATCGGCGCATGTACGCCGAGAAGCGCCGTCGCCGGCGCGCCGCTCAGTAGTTGAGGAAGCCTTCTACGACAAGGTTTCTGATCTGCGGAAGATAGTCGGAGAGTACGTCGACCACTGGCCGGTCCATGAGATCCGCGAGGGCGGCGAGGATCTGGCCGGTGCTCAGGTCGCCGTCGCACGCCCCGACGAAGCCCGCGAGGACGGTGTCGACCTGCTCTGCGCGGCGCATGCCACGCTGGCGCCGCAGGACGATGGTGGCCGGGTCCTCGGCGCCTGGCTGACCAGTGGTCTCCTGGATGACGTCGTCGGCCACTTGCAGATGCAGCGACGTCAGGTCGGCGGGTAGGCCTTCCAGACGTTCGAAGCGGTGCACGACGTACGGACCGATCGGACGCTCGATCTCGTACGGCCAGGACTCGGCGGTAAGGGTGCCTTCGACGTTGTGCAGCGTGATCCAGCCCATGCCGATCGCTTCGACGCTGCGGTCGTCCAGGTAGCGCATCCACTCGTCGTACCGGTCGGTGTACTGCGGTGAGCCGTGCAGGCCGGCGTCGCGCAGCCAGAGTTCGACGTACTCGGACGGGTCGAGCTGCTCGCGCTGGACGGCCCAGGCCGACCGATCCGCCGTCCATGTGGCGATCCGGTCCTGCCAGTCCTCGCCGCGCACGCAGGTCCAGTTGGCGAGCAGCTGGCACCAGCCGCCGTCGGTCAGGTGGTCCGTCGCCTGCTTGATGAGTTGCTCGACGACCGCGTCACCGGCGTACCCGGTCTCGCGGTAGGTCAGGTCGCCACCGGGCGGAGAGATCACGTACGGCGGGTTGCTGACGATCAGATCGAACCGCTCACCGCGGACCGGCTCGTACAGACTGCCATCACGTACGTCGAGGTCGATGCGGTTGAGCGCCGCCGTCCACCGGGCGAGCTGCAGGGCACGCGGATTGACGTCGGTGGCGACGAGCTGGTTGACCCGGTCGGCCAGGTGGAGCGACTGGATGCCGCATCCGGTGCCGATGTCGAGCGCCCGGTCGGCCTTGATCGGGACCGTGAGGTGAATGAGGCTGAGACTGGCCGGGGCGATGCCGAGCACATAGTCGGAGCGCATCGGCTCCCGGCGACCGTCGAGGCCCGGGGTGGGGTCGGCAACCACCCACCACTCCCGCTCGTCCTCCGCGAACGGCCGGATGTCGAGCACTGCCCTCGCCTCGCCACTCGACGTCGTGACGATGCCCAGGGCAACCAGATCGATACCCGGAAACGCCTTGCTCACAAGCGTTTCAGGCACGGGCCGTTGCAGCAGGAACAGCCGAATCATTGTGTCGAGCGCATCCCCGGACCCGGTACGACGGTACGCCGGCGCCGTCTCGTTCCGCCCCAGCGCCCCGTTCGCCTGCTCACCGAGCCGGTCGGCAACCCCGTCCACGGTGTACCCCGCGGACTCGAACGCCGTCCGCAGCCCGTCCACGTCGTACCCCGTCAGCTCACTCACGCCACCATCCTCGCACCACTCCACCGGTCCCCGCCCCCACCTGGTCCGCGCCCCCACCCGGTCCGCGCCCCCACCCGGTCCGCGCCCCCACCGGTCCGCTCCGGGCCCCGCCCGCCCGCGGCTCTCATTTGGTGGGTCCACCCACGGCGTTGGGGGTTGCCCACCCGGAACAGCGGTGGGAAACCCCCAACCAGATGGGTGCACCCATCAAATGCGACGGGCAGGGCCGGGGTGGTGCGGTGCGGGCGGTGCGGGGTGGTGCGGGCGGTGCGGGGTGGGGTGGGCCGGGGTCAGTGGGGCGGGGGTGGTTCGGGTCAGGGGTTACAGGTGAGTTTGGCGTCGGCCCAGTCGGCGTGGTCGCTGGTGTTGCCGTCGCCTCCGTCGGTGACCTGGAGGGTCAGGGTTTGCGCGCCGGTCACGTCGACCGTGGTGGTGGCGGTCGGGGACGTGCCGGTCAGCTGGTCGGACGTGTACTTCGCGGTCCCGTCGGTCAGGACCTTGAACGTGACCTTGCCCCGGTCCTCCATCTCGTCGTCGATGCCCAGCTTGCTGGTGAACGTGGTGCAGTTGCCGCCCAGACGGACGCTCACCGACGATGGAGCGTGCGCGCCCAGGCCCTTGGCGTACGTGACCCCGTCCAGCGTGATCGGGCCGCCGTCGCCGGCGCCGTCCTCGCCGTTGCTGTGGTCGCGTTCGACCGGTCCCCAGCCGTTGGTGGAGTCGAGGAACTCCAGGTCACTGACCCAGTTCTCCCCAGTAGGTGCTGGGGGCAACGGTTTGTCGGCGATCGTGGCGGCGAAGAATCCGAGCCCTCCGCCGGGCAGCTCGATCGCCTTCACGGTCTTGCCGGGATCGAGCGGTACGGCGGTGTAGAAGACGCGGTAGTCCGTCGTCGTATTGCCCAATCCGGCCGGTGTGTAACGGCCCTTGACCGACACGGCGAGCTTGGCGCCGCCCGTTGTCGGGTCCTGGCAACACCAGTTCGGCAACTGGAAGGTGCCTTCGGACGTGGAGCCGTCGGTGTAGATGATGGTGACGGTTCCGCGGGCGTTGAGACTGGCGCCCGAGCCGAGGAGCGCGAGGTGGGAGCCGGTGCCCGATACCAGGATCGGAGCTGACTGGTCCTTCACCACGTTCGGCGTACCGGGTGCTCCGGTCGGCCAGGTGAAATCGGCGTCCTGGACGGTCACCTTGGCGCCCGGCGTGTAGCCGGCCGCTGCCAGCGCCTCGCCGTTGAAGCTGTCGCCGGCGCCGTCGAAGTTGCCCTTGGCGTACGTCGCAGCGTCGGTCACGCCAACGACATTGGCTGCCTGCGACAACGATGCGTACGGCAACTCGGCCGTTGCCCACGCGCTGTTCGAGTAACTCTTGCCTTGAGCAACGTACGACGCCTTCACGGACAGCGTGAAGCTCGCCGGTTTCACGTCAGCGCCTGGCGTGACCTGGAGCTTGGTGGTCACGGTCTTGCCGGGAGCGACCGACGAGAAGGTGTTCGCGCCGGCGACGGACCATCCGGTCGGGAGTTGGGCGTCGAGGCGCACGTCGCGAACCGTTGTGCGGGTGTCGTTGCGGAAGGTCGCGGTGACCTCGGTGGCCTGGCCGGGGGCGTTCCACAGCGACGGGGTGGTGAGCTCCGGGATGCCGAAGGTGTTGGTGACGTCTGGGCCGCCCACCGCGGACGTCCCCGACAGGCGGACGACGGCGCTCCGTGAGGTGGGGATGGACACGGTTTCCACCCGAACCACTCCGTCGGAGTAAGACCAGTTGACCGTCTTGCCATCGATGGTTACGCCGTGCGGGGCGGTGCCGGTGTGGAGCGTCAGTTCGTACGGGCGCGCGGCGGGCTTGCCGTCGTACGAACCGTTGCTGCGGCCGATGTTCACGGTGATGTCGCCGCGGCCCTCGGCCGGTGCGTCGACGGCGAAGGTCTGCGTTGCGGACTTCGCCGAGCGGGTCACGCGGTCGTCCTCGTAGAGGTTGAACGACGACTTGCCCGAGGGGTAGATGTCGACCGTTACGCGGTCGCCGAAGCCTTGTTCGGCAGCGTTGTTGATACCGGACTTCCACATCGGCACGACCGCGCCCGCCTTCACGAACAGCGGCAGTGTGTCGAGCGCAGCGTGGTAGCCGTTGACCGTCGTCGGGCCTTGGTACACCCGACCCGTCCAGTAGTCGATCCACCGACCCGCGGGCAGATAGATCCCGTTCTTGACCTCGTCCGCGCCGTACATCGGAGCGACGAGGAACTCCTTGCCGGCCAGGAACTCGTACTTCGTCGTGTCGTCCCACGTCTTCGGGTCGTTCGGGTACTCGAGCACCAGCGACCGGTTCAGCGGAGCGCCGGTCCGGTGCGCCTCGGCGGCGTACGTGTAGAAGTACGGCAGCAGGCGCTCGCGGAGCTTGAGGTACTTGCGGTTGATCGAGGTGTACGGGTCGCCGTACGCCCAGGGCTGCTTGTACGCCGGCGTCGACCAGCCGGACATGCTCATGAACGCCGGATTGAACGTCTTCCACTGCAGGTCCCGCACGTACGACGTGGCGCTGCCGCCGAAGATGCCGTCGACGTCGCCCGCGCTGTAGGCGATACCGGAGTTGCCGGAGCCGGTGATCGCCGGGATCTGCCACTTGATCGCGCCGAGCGAGCCGCTGTGGTCGCCGGTCCACTGCACCGCGCACCGCTGTGCACCCGCCCAGCCCTCGACCATCCACGCGAACCCGCGGGCGTTGCTGTACTGCTCGATGCCGTCGTGCGCCGTGTCGCAGGCACTCAGCGCGTACCGGTACCCCGGACCGACCCAGGCCACGTCCAGCTTCCGCACGCGGACGCCGGCGTCACCGACCTCGGCCGGCTGCCGATCGAGGTCGGACTGCGTCCACAGCCCCATCTGGATGTTGCGCGCCCGCAGTTCGTCACCGGTCTGCTTCAGCGCCGGGATGTCGCGCTTGCCCCACCACGTGCCGTCGACCTGCTCGGAGTCGGTATTGGCGGAGTATCCGCAGCCGTAGTCGTCGTTGACGAGCATCCAGCCGCCCGGCATGTCCTCGTCCTTGAACCGCTGCGCGACCTTCACCGCGTCCAGCGTGGTCACCTTGTCCGGGTTGACCTTCCAGTCGTTGCTGGGATCCGGGTCCGTCGCGTAGTGACCGCGGTTGTAGCAGTCGGAGTCGCCGTACTCGAGGCCATAGATCGGCGGCATGAACGGCCGGCCGGTGAGCTCGGTGTAGCGGTCCAGCGAGGTCTTCAGGTCGCCGACGAAGTAGTACGCGTCGAACCGCTTCTCGTCGTGAGTTGTTACGACGGGACTGGTGAAGCTGTAACTACCCGGGTCGAACGTGCTCCGGAGTACGCCGTACCCCGCGGTGCTCATGTAGTACGGCGACGCGTTCGGGTTGCCGCCGTCCTCCCAGTTGAAGTCCTTGGAGATCTTGATCGTCTGGTCGCGGTGCGAGAAGCGGCCGTTCTGCATGCCGCCGCCGAAGAACTGCTCGTTCGCGCCGCGTGCCAGGGTCTGCGTCGTCGATGTGTCGGTCCAGGACAGCGGCGCCGACTCGGACCAGACGAGCTGACCGTTCGACCGGTAGAGCGAGAACTTCAGCGGGCTCTTCTGCGCACGGACCTCGATCTTGCCGGTCGTGAGCGAGTAGTAGCTGCCGCGGTCACGCCAGGAGGTCCGCGGCGTGCCGTAGTCGGTCTTGGCGACGATGTTCGACGCCGGAGCGCTCGGATCGGTGGGCGGGGTGTTCGCCGGATCGGTGAAGTTCCCGTCCGGCGCCATCCACAGCCGGAAGACGTCGTCCTTCAGGAACACCACTCTTACCTTCGCCGCGCCGGCGCTGAGAGTGTACGTCGCTTTGTCGGCCGCGAACCCGGTGATGTCACCGAGCGTGGTGGCGGCGGCCTGCGCGGGAGCCGCGGTGTACACAAGTGCGCCCGCTAACAGGGCCAGGGCGACTACTGAACGTTTCATGCGGACAAAGATGCTCACGAGTGCCTCACTTCACGCATCAATGAACAAGATGCGCACATTGAAGCTCACCGACGACGCATTGTCATCAGGTCGCGCTATTTCACCCCGTGACGAAGTTGAGATGGTGTCGCCATCACGGGGTGAAACAAGGCGATGACGATGAGTCGCATGAGCAACCGGCGTCCCAGCAGCCCCAGCAGTCACGTCTTCACCAGGCGTCACGTCCTGGGCACCGGCCTGTCGGCTGCCGTCGCCGCGGGTGTCGCGGCTGCGTGGCCGGGGTTCGCACAAGCTGCACAGATCGACCCCGACGCCCCGATCGGCCCCGACGCGCCGGCCCGGATCCGCGCGCAGGGCGACCCGAACTTCCATCCGGTGAAGTTCCGGCTCCCGGCGCCGACCGGGCGGAAGGCGCTGGGGACGACCGCGATCCACCTGGTCGACCGGTCGAGGCCGGACCCGACGATGCCCAGCGGGCAGCGGGAGCTGATGATCAGCCTCTGGTATCCGGCCGGCATGTTCGGGTCGGCGCCGTTCGCGAAGTACATGCCGCCGCGGACCTCGGCCGAGGTCGACGACGCGTGGACGGGTGAGTACGGGCTGGCGCTGCCGAGCGGGTCGTTCGACTTCGCCGGCACCGAGACGCACGCGCGGATCGACGTACCGGCGCAGCCGATGCGGCATCCGGTCGTACTGTTCTCCCCCGGGTTCCAGTACAGCCGGTTCGTGAACACCGCGCAGGTCGAGGATCTCGCCAGCCGTGGGTACGTCGTGGTGACGATCGATCACTCGCACGAGACGCCGGTCGAGTTCCCCGGCGGACGGTTCCTGCCGGGTGCGCCGGAGTCCGAACCACCTGGCCCGGACCAGATCCGGGCTGCGGTCGAGACCCGGACCGCGGACGCGCGGTTCGTACTGGACCAGCTGGAGCGGATGGCCGGCGGCCGGACGGTCGATGCCGACGGCAAGGATCTGCCGAAGGGCCTGGCGGACGGGCTGGACCTGCGCAAGGTCGGCATGTTCGGCATCGGACTCGGCGGTTACGCGACCGCGAACACCATGTTGCAGGACCAGCGGATCGCCGCCGGGATCGACCTCGACGGCACGCTCCAGGACGACAGGAAGAACGGACCGCTCGGCGACGTTGCCAAGAGTGGTCTGGACCGACCGTTCCTGCTGTTCGGATCGGGCGAGACGCAGCGGACCGATCCGGCCAAGGACAGCTACGACGCATCCTGGGCGAGTTTCTGGAAGGCGCAGCACGGCGGCAAGCTCAACCTGGCGCTGGCCGGCACCAAGCAGAAGGCGTTCACCGACTACCAGTTCATCTTCTCCCAGCTCTTCCACGACATCTACGGCGAGGACCCGATCATCACGTCGGTGATGAAGGCGCTCGTCGGCGGCGCGAAACCGGCCCGGAGCGTGCTGGCGCAGCGCGAGTACATCGCGGCATTCTTCGACCAGACCCTGCGTCGCCGGCCGGTGCTTCTGCTCCGGGGTGACTCCCCGAAGTTCCCTGAAGTGCGCTTCGTCCGCTGAGACGGCGTACTCTCGACAGAGATTCGCCACGCCCACCGTGGCGGCATCGCGACGCGCGGTGACGGTGGGGTGTTCGCCACTTTCTGAAATCCTGGGAGGCGGACCGGGGGTCGTAGCGGTTACGGTGCGTTGAGAAATGCGTTGCCGTCGGCCGTACTCTGTCCTCGGGCAGGGTCGGTCTGTGCCCGGGGGAACAGACACGGAGACAGGGGCGTTGGCTCGGCAGTACGAGAGTAGGGAGCGCAGTGGCAGGGGCAGCAGGGACGAAGACAACGGCAGGGACCCGTTTGGTGATCGTCGAGTCGCCGAAGAAGGCGCGGATGATCGCCGGCTTCCTGGGGTCCGGGTACGTGGTGGAGTCCAGCTTCGGCCACATCCGCGACCTGCCGAGCGGGGCGGACGAGATCCCGGCGAAGTACAAGGGTCTGCCCTGGGCACGGCTCGGAGTCAACGTCGATGACCACTTCGACCCGCTGTACGTCGTACCGGCCGACAAGCGCGCGCAGATCCGCAAGCTGAAGGACCTGCTGAAGGGCGCCGACGAGCTCTTCCTGGCGACAGATGAGGACCGCGAGGGCGAGGCGATCGCCTGGCACCTGCTCGAGGAGCTGAAGCCGAAGGTCCCGGTCAAGCGGATGGTCTTCCACGAGATCACCCCGAAGGCGATCCAGGACGCGGTCGGCAACGCCCGGGACATCGACGACCACTTGGTCGACGCCCAGGAGGCACGCCGGATCCTGGACCGGCTGTACGGGTACGAGGTCTCCCCGGTGCTGTGGAAGAAGGTCATGCCGAAGTTGTCGGCGGGCCGGGTGCAGTCGGTCGCGATCCGGATGGTGGTCGACCGTGAGCGCGAGCGGATCGCGTTCCGCAGCGCGTCGTACTGGGACCTGGATGCGACCTTGGACGCCGGCGAGAGCCGGACGCCGCGGCAGTTCCCCTCCCGCCTGGTCTCGGTGGACAGCAAGCGGGTGGCGCAGGGCCGCGACTTCAGCTCGACCGGTGAGCTCAAGGGCGCCAACACGGTCCATCTGAACGAGGCGACCGCGACCGCGCTGGCCGGTGCGCTGCGCGACTCGCAGTTCACCGTCCGGTCGATCGAGTCCAAGCCGTACACCCGCAAGCCGTACGCGCCGTTCCGGACCACCACGCTGCAGCAGGAGGCCGGCCGCAAGCTCGGCATGTCCGCGTCGCAGACCATGCAGGTCGCCCAGCGGCTCTACGAGAACGGCAACATCACCTATATGCGTACCGACAGCGTCACGCTGTCGGACACCGCGATCACCGCGGCCCGGGCCCAGGTCCGCGAGCTGTACGGCGCGTCGTACCTGCCGGACAAGCCGCGCGTCTACACCTCCAAGGTGAAGAACGCCCAGGAGGCGCACGAGGCGATCCGGCCGGCCGGCGAGACGTTCCAGACTCCGGCCCAGACCGGTCTGTCCGGCGCCGAGTTCCGGCTGTACGAGCTGATCTGGATGCGGACGATCGCGTCCCAGATGAAGGACGCGGTCGGGAACAGCGTCTCGATCCGGATCGACGCGACCGCCTCGACCGGCGAGAAGTGCGAGTTCACCTCGTCCGGCCGGGTGATCACCTTCCACGGGTTCCTCAAGGCGTACGTCGAGGGCGCGGACGACCCGTCGGCCGGTACGGACGATCAGGAGACCCGCCTGCCGAACGTCGAGGAGGGCGACGTCCTGCCCGCGGTCGAGGTGCTCGCCTCGGGGCACGAGACGAAGCCGCCGGCGCGGTACACGGAAGCCACGCTGATCCGCGAGATGGAGGAGCGCGAGATCGGCCGGCCGTCGACGTACGCCACGATCCTCGGCACCAACGTCGCCCGCGGGTACATCTACAAGAAGGGCCAGGCGCTGGTCCCGGCCTGGCTGGCGTTCGCGGTGGTCCGGCTGCTCGAGGAGCACTTCACCCGGCTGGTGGACTACGCGTTCACCGCGACGATGGAGGACGTGCTCGACGAGGTCGCCTCCGGTGACCTGCCGCGCGAGGGTGTGCTGGAGCGGTTCTACTTCGGCGACGACAACCTCGAGGGCCTGAAGTCGATGGTCACCGATCTCGGCGACATCGACGCCCGCCTGATGTCCACGTTCCCGGTCGGTGGCGACGACTCCGGCATCGTCCTCCGCGTCGGCCGGTACGGGCCGTACGTCGAGGACAAGGACGAGCGCCGCGCGAACGTGCCGGAGGACCTGCCGCCGGACGAGCTGACCGTCGAGAAGGCCCAGGAGCTGCTGGCCCAGCCGTCGGGGGTCGAGCTCGACCTGGGTACGGCGCCGGACACCGGCCTGCGCGTCGTCGCCAAGGCGGGACGCTTCGGGCCGTACGTGACCGAGGTGCTGCCGGAGGACGCGCCGAAGGGTGCGAAGCCGCGGACCGGGTCGCTGCTGAAGTCGATGACGCTGGACAGCGTCAGCCTCGACGACGCGATGAAGCTGCTGTCGCTGCCGCGCGTGGTCGGCAAGGACCCGGAGTCGGGCGACGAGATCACGGCGCAGAACGGGCGCTACGGGCCGTACCTGAAGAAGGGCACGGACTCGCGGTCGCTGGCGACCGAGGAGCAGATGTTCGACATCACGCTCGACGAGGCGCTGAAGATCTACTCCGAGCCGAAGCAGCGCGGACGCCGCGCCGCCGCGCCGCCGCTGAAGGAGCTCGGTGAGGACCCGGAGTCCGGCAAGCCGGTGGTGGTGAAGGAGGGTCGCTTCGGCCCGTACGTCACCGACGGGGAGACGAACGCGACGCTCCGCAAGGATGACGCGGTCGAGACGATCTCGCTGCTCCGCGCGGCCGAGCTGCTGGCCGACAAGCGCGCCCGCGGCCCGGTGAAGAAGACCGCGAAGAAGGCGGCGAAGAAGACGACCGCCAAGAAGACGGCAACGAAGAAGACCGCGGCCGCCAAGAAGACCACGGCGAAGAAGACGACGGCCAAGAAGACGACGGCCAAGAAGACGACGACGAAGGCGCCCGCCAAGAAGAGCTGACGGGCGTCAGCCGCCGAAGCTGCTGAAGCCTCGGACGATGAAGTAGACCACGAACGCGAAGAACGCGGCGAAGGCGATCGCGACCGGCACGGTCACCCACAGCGGTGGCCGCCGGGCGCGAACCGCGGCGCCGGTGGACTGGCTGACGATCTCCTTGGCGACGATGCGTCCGCTGCGCCACTTGCCGGTGACGGTCACCTCTTCGCCGTCGACGACCTGCCCTTCCAGAGCCGTCGCGCGCAGCTCGACGAGGACGGGTTGCTGCGGGGTCCCGACGGCGTCGTGCTGGATGAGCCGGAAGGTCAGGACTTGGACCGAGCCGTTCTCGGAGCGGCTCTCGGAGCGGTACTGCACGTTCTGCACGACGCCGCGCAGCTCGGCGGCGCCGCGGCGGGCGACAGCGTTGGACCGGTCACTCATCGCAGTTCCCCAGGTGTGAGACGTAGTACTGGGAAAGTACATTGGTTTGCGTTGGGAACACCGGATTTCAAGGAGCGCGGATGACGAGTCCAGTCGAGGTCAGCGCGCAGCGGTTGCGGGAGCGGGGCGAGCGTGTGACGCCGGCCCGGCTCGCGGTCGTCGAGGTGCTGGCCGGGACCGAGGAGCACCTGAGCGCCGAGCAGATCGGCGAGCGGGCCGAGCAGCTGCGCCCGGGGATCCACCGCGCGACCGTGTACCGGGCGCTCGACGCCCTCGGCGAATTCGGTCTGGTCACGCACGTCCACCTCGGGCGCGCCGGGACGACGTACCACCTGGCCGGCGACCTGGCCCCCCGCCACCTGCACCTGCGCTGCTCGGAGTGCGGCACGGTGTACGACGCTCCCGGCGACATCCTCGAATCGGCCCGCAAAAAGGTCGCCCGCGAGCTCGGCTTCCACCTCGCGCCCGAGCAGGTGGCCCTCGTCGGAGTGTGCGTGAACTGCCGGCAGTGAGGCCTGCTGTCCATATCTGTTCATCGGTGTGGATTCATGAATGGAGTTGGCTTAGGGTCTGGGTCTGTGACCTATGTCGAGGACTTTGCTTCCGGTGAGAACGTGCTGGCGCCGCGGGCGTGGCTGGATGACGACTCCGGGCGGTTGGCGCTCAGCGGGGACTGGAGCTTCCGGCTGTCGCCGACGGTGGCGGACGCCCCCGACGATCTGAAGGACCCGGACACCTCCGGCTGGGACACGATCGCGGTCCCGGGTCACTGGCAGCTGAGCGGGTACGGCGCCCCGGCGTACACGAACGTGGTCTACCCGTTCCCGCTCGAGCCGCCGTACGTGCCGACCGACAACCCGACCGGCGACTACGTCCGCACCGTGACGGTGCCGGCGAACTGGGACGGCGCGCGGATCGTGCTCCGGTTCGAGGGTGTCGACTCGCGGTTCCTGGTGTACGTGAACGGCTCGGAGGTCGGCTGGTCGTCGGGATCGCGGCTGCCGTCGGAGTTCGACCTGACCTCGTTGGTTGCCCCAGGCAAGGAAGCGCAGATCGCGGTCCGGGTGCACCAGTGGTCGGTCGGGAGCTACGTCGAGGACCAGGACATGTGGTGGCTGTCCGGGATCTTCCGCGAGGTCAACCTGCTCGCACTCCGTCCGGACGCGCCGACGGACGTCTTCGTCAAGGCCGCGTGGGACCACATCGACGGTGCGGGCACGCTGCTGGTCGAGTCGGATGTTCCGGGGACGGTCAGCGTGCCTGAGCTGGGTCTCTCCGTGGCGACGGGTGAGCACGTGCGCGTCGACGGCGTACAGCCGTGGAGCGCCGAGGTGCCACGGCTGTACGACGCCGTACTGCGGACCGCGGGCGGCGAGGTCCGGCTGCGGATCGGGTTCCGGACCGTCGCGATCGTCGACGGGATCTTCACGGTCAACGGCAATCGGGTGCTGTTCAACGGCGTCAACCGGCACGAGTTCCACCCGGACCGGGGTCGCACGCTGACCGAGCAGGACATGCTGGACGACGTACTGATCATGAAGCGGGCCGGGATCAACGCGGTCCGCACGAGCCACTACCCGCCGCACCCGCACTTCCTGTCGCTGTGCGACGAGTACGGGCTGTACGTGATCGACGAATGCGATCTGGAGTCGCACGGGTTCGGGTACGAGCCGGAGCCGCCGAGGCTGCCGAACCCGGTGATGGATCCGCGCTTCCGCGACGACCTGGTCGGCCGGATGCGGCGTACCGTGCACCGCGACAAGAACCACCCGTCGATCGTGATCTGGTCGCTCGGCAACGAGTGCGGGATGGGCTCGAACCTGAAGGACATGTACGACGCGGTGAAGGAGCTCGACCCGTCGCGGCCGGTGCACTACGAGCGTGACACCGAGGCGGAGTTCGTCGACATCTACTCGCGGATGTACACCTCGCCGGAGGGGTGCGCGGAGATCGGCGCGGACACCTCGCTGTACCGGAACCTTCCGTTCATCCTGTGTGAGTACGGGCATGCGATGGGGAACGGGCCGGGTGGGTTGCTCGACTACCGCGAGGTGTTCGAGAAGTACCCGCGCTGCCAGGGCGGCTTCATCTGGGAGTTCATCGACCACGGTCTGCGGACGACGATCGACGGACGCGAGGTCTACGCGTACGGCGGGGACTTCGGCGAGACGATCCACGACGGGAACTTCGTCTGCGACGGGCTGTTGTTCCCGGACCGGACGCCGTCGCCGGGGATGCACGAGTACATCAAGGTGATCGAGCCGCTGCGTATCGTTGCTGATGGCAACCGTGTGTCGATCACCAACCGCCACGAGGTGCTGGACACGAGCCACCTGAACTTCACCTTCAAGGTCGAGGCCGAGGGCGAGCTGGTTGCCGACGGTGAGCTGTCGGTGCCGGTGATCGCGCCCGGTGAGACGGTGTCGGTCGAGCTGCCGGCGGGGGTGGAGAAGGAGCGCTCCGAGACCTGGCTGACTGTGACGGCCGAGCTGAAGGACGCGACCTCGTGGGCGGATGCCGGCCACCGCATCGCCTGGGGCCAGATCCGGCTGGACGAGCCGGCTCCGGCTGCTGCTGTTCCTGCTGGTTCGCCGGCTGAGGGAACTGCTGGGGTGCAGGGCATCAACATCGCCGGTCTGCAGAACCTTCAGTTGGACGTGTGGCGGGCACCGATCGACAACGACGCGATTCCCGGGGTTGCGGCGGCCTGGCGTGAGGAGGGGCTGCATCGGGTGCAGCACCGGATTGTTTCGCAGGGTGAGCGTGACGGTGCCTGGGAGGTTGTCACCCGGACGGCGCCGCCCGCGCTGCAGTGGGGTCTGCGCAGCACGTGGCGCTGGTCGGCGGTCGACAACGGCGTGGTGCTCGAGCTGAGCGTCGTACCGGAAGGCCTGTTCCCGGAGGTGCTGCCGCGGCTCGGCATCACGTTCGAGCTGCCGAAGGTGGAGCGCGTCGAGTGGTTCGGCACCGGCCCCAACGAGGCGTACGTCGACACGCGCGCGGCCGCCGTGGTCGGCAAGTACTCCGCCACCGTGGCCGAACTGCAGACGCCGTACGTCCGCCCCCAGGAGAACGGCCACCGCATCGACACCCGCTGGGCTCAGCTGGACGGCCTACGCATCGAGGCCGTCGACGAACTCTTCGGCCTGACCGTCCGCGACTGGACCACCCAGGCCCTCGAAACCGCCACCCACACCCCGGACCTGCTCCCCGGTGACACCACCTACGTAACCCTCGACATCGCCCAAACCGGCGTAGGCACAGCCGCCTGCGGCCCCGCCCTCCCCGACCGAGACAAACTCAAAACCGCCCCGGCAACCCTGACCCTCCGCTTCACCACGGCCTGATGCGGTCCTCCGCCGTGCCCGCAACGGCGCGGCGGAGGACGCAGGTTCAGCTGGCTCCGGGCGCGGCGGTAGGTAGACCGACCTCGGCTGCGGCGGTCAGCAGGCGCTTGTCGTAGGTGACCAGCGCCGTGAGTTCGATGCCTTCGAGAACCAGCGAGTGGGCTGTCGCCAGGTGGATGGCGTCGAGGGTTCGGAGCATCGGGTCGGAGTAGGCGGCAGCTGTTGCAAGGACGGTGTCGTCCACCGGGACTCGGTCAAGCCTTGCCAGGACAGTTGGAACGGCCGCGAGACGCCCGGGGTCGGATCGGCGCAGTGCGCGGGGAACCTCGGTGAGCACCAACGATGATGCGACGAGTTGCTTGTCCTCCTGGTTCGCGAGCCAGGACTCGAGGGCTGCGCTCTCGGTCTCCCGGCGGATCATTTTCACGATCGCTGCCGAGTCGAGGAAGATCACAGACGCTCCTCGCGAAGGTCCGAGATGATCTCTGTCGAGTCGACCGTCAGGTCCGGCTCTCCTGGGGGAAGGGTGAGCGGACCTGGATCACTGGCCGGGATCAATCGGCCGCGGCTGATCAGGTCGGCCCGGATGCTGCTGTTGTCGTCGATCGGGACCAGCCGGGCTGCCGGACGGCCGCTGACGGTGATCTCGAGGGACTCGCCGTTGGCAACCCGCGCCAGCACGGCGCTGGTGTGCTGGTTGAGTTCACGCACGGGGATGCTGTCCATGACTCCAGTGTAGAACCTTGTGTTCTACACCTGCTGGTCAGATCGCGATGGTTGGGCGTGGGGAGATGCGGGTGGTTGGTGGGTGGTAGTTGGACCAGGCCTTGGTGAGGCGGTGGACTGCCTCGGTGAGGTGCGTTTCGGGGGCTCGGAAGTGGAGGCGGAGGTGGGCGTCGCCGGCGCCGGTGATGTCCAGGCCGGCGCCGGGGAGGATGGCCAGGCCGTGGCGGAGGGCGGTTTGGGCGAAGGAGGTGCCGTCGCCGTACGGGAGGCGCACCCACAGGCATTGGCCGCCGGTGACCGTCGGGATGTCCCAGGTGGGGAAGGCTTGCGTGAGGAGCTTGTGCAGGTGGTCGTGGCGGGACTTGAGGGTGTGGTGAAGGTCGGGTCCGTCCAGGAGTGGCAGCAGGTGTACGGCGGCTAGCTGGGTGGGGACGTTGCCGCCCAGGTCGCGTACGGCGCGGAGCCGCGCCAGGCGGTTGATCAGGGGCGTTGCCGCGCGGATCCAGCCGATGCGCAGGCCGCCCCAAATGCTCTTGCTGAGCGAGCCGATCGAGATGACCGAGTCGGAGTACGCCGCCAGCGGTGTGGGCAGCGTCTCGCCGGGAAAGCCGAGGTCCGCCGGCACCTCGTCCTCGATCAGCGGGACGCCGGCGCCGGCCAACCGCTGGCGGGTCAGCGTCGACAGCACCGATCCCGTCGGGTTCTGGTACGTCGGAATCACGTACGCAACCGCTGGACGCCGCTCCCGCACCGCCGCCTCGAACCCGTCCAGCCCGACCGGCAGCCCACGCAGTACTGCGCCCTCTTCCCGGAACACCTCCAGCGCGCCCGGGTACGTCGGCGCCTCGACGAGCACCTGGTCGCCGGGTGACACCAGAGCACGCGCCAGCAACGACAGCGCCTGCTGACCGCCGTTCGTGACCAGGATCTGCTCGAACGACGTCCGTACGCCGCGAGCCGTGTAGCGCGCCGCCAGCGCCTTCCGCAGCGCCGGATGACCGTACGGGTAGTAGCCGATGTCGTTGCTGATCCGACTGAGCTCCGGCGCGATCTCCACGAACGCCTCGGCAAGCTGCGGCGGTGGATCGCCGGGTGCGGCGCAGATGGCGAGCAGTACGTCGTCGTCGCGCGCCTCCAGCGAGTCCAGGAAGATCGGGTCGACCGGAGCGTCCTCGACAACACCTGCAGTCGGAACGCCGGCAACCCGCGTGCCACTGCCCTGTCGGCGCGTGATCCGCCCCTCGGCGCGGAGCAGGTCGTACGCGGCGACCACCGTCGTACGGCCGACCGCCAATGCGCCGGCCAGCGCGCGGTCCGGCGGCAGGATCGCGCCTGGCGGCAGTTCGCCGTCGTCGATGAGCTGACGGAGGCGGGCCGCGAGCAGCACGTACAGCGGGCCGCGGCCGGACGACCAGCGGCCCAACCGGTCAACGACTTCGATTGGTCTCATCCGCGAACCAATTCTGCCGGATTGGCTCTGGGGTCGCCAGTCGAAGCCCAGAACGATGGCGTCATGGCCACCTTCCCGCGCAACGAGATCATGTCCCTCACCGCCGAGCAGGCCCGGCACGAGCTGGGCGAGAGCTACGGGCCGGACCTCCGGCTGGCCGACTTACTGACGCCAGACCTGGCCGACCTCGAGCTCGGCTACGGTACGGCCGCCGGCGACCCTCGGCTGCGGAGCGCGATCGCCGAGCGGCACGGCGTAGGGCCGGATCAGGTTGTCGTCACCGTCGGCGGGATGCACGGGATCTTCCTGCTGTCCTACCTGCTCGCGGATCGTGGCAGTCAGGTCGTCACGACGGCGCCGCAGTTCCCGATGACGCGCACGGCTTATGAGTCTCTCGGCGCCGAGGTGAGGGCGATTCCGCTGACGTTCGATGACGGTTATCGCCTGACCGCGGACGCCGTACGGGCGCAGCTGACCGCAGACACGAAGCTGGTCAGTCTGACCACTCCGCAGAACCCGTCCGGTGTCGCCATCGCGCTGGAAACCCTGCAGGAGATCGTGATTGCGATGGATGCGGTCTGTCCGGACGCCTATCTGATGGTCGACGAGACCTATCGAGTCGCGACGTACGGCGATGATCCAGTCGCGCCGACTGCCGTTTCGCTCGGCTCCAAGGTGGTGTCGGTTGCGTCGTTGTCGAAGTGTCATGGCGCGGCGGGGTTGCGGATCGGGTGGGTGATCGCGACGGACGCCGGCCTGGTGGAGCAGCTGACGACAGCGAAGTTCAACACCATCGTTTCTGCTTCGCCGGTGACCGAGGCGCTGGCGGTGCGGGTGTTCGAGCGGGAGGACGAGATTCTCGGCGTACGTCGGCGCTGGTTGGAGGAGAACCTGCTGATCACCGAGGAATGGGTGCGGGAGAACAGCGACGTCGTCGAGTGGGTTCGGCCGGCTGCTGGGGCCTTGTGTGTGGTTCGGCTCAAGCCGGGTGTGGATCTGGAGCGGTTCCGGGTGGCGGCCGCGGAGCTGGGGGTGAGGCTGGCGGACGGGGAGTGGTTCGGGGACGAGGGGCGGGTGTTCCGGCTCGGGTTCGGGTATCCGGCGGCGGGTGAGCTGAAGGAGGCTCTGGACGCGCTGCGTGAGGCTGTCCATGCCGCCCACTAGTCTTTAGGCGTGCCGGAGGCTTACGACCCGCTGACCGATCCTGCACCGGCGCATGATGTGCGCGCGGTGTTGCGGATCCGCGCGTTCCGGCGGCTGTGGATCGCGTTCGGCCTGTCGAGTCTCGGCGACTGGATCGGGTTGCTGGCGCTGACCGCGATGGCGAAGTCGTTCGCCGGCGACAACTACCAGGCGGCGAACTTCGCGATCGGCGGCGTGCTGTTCCTGCGCGTGCTCCCCGCGCTGGTGATGGGTCCGGTGGCCGGCTGGGTCGCCGACCGGCTCGATCGGCGCTGGACGATGATCCTCGGTGACCTGATCCGGGCGGCGTTCTTTGTCACGATCCCGATCGTCGGCACGCTGACCTGGCTGCTGGTCGCGACCGTGCTGATCGAGATCGTCAGCCTGATCTGGGGCCCGGCCAAGGACGCCTCGGTGCCGAACCTGATTCCACGGCACCGGCTCGAGGCGGCCAACCAGATCAGCCTGATCACGACGTACGGCACCGCACTTCCGGCCGCGGCGATCTTCACCGCGATCACGCTGGTCACGCGCTGGGCGGGCGACTTCTCCATCGATCTTGCCGTGTACGTGAACGCCGCGACGTTCGCCGTCTCCGCGTTCGCGATCTTGTCGGTCGCCGAGATCGGTCGCGCGGTCCACGAGCACGAGGACCATCCGACGCTCTGGCGGACCATGGTCGAGGGCTGGTCGTACGTGACCGGTACGCCGGTGGTCCGCGGTCTCGTGGTCGGGATCTCCGGTGCGTTCGCGGCCGGTGCGGTCGTGGTCGGGCTGGGGCGCACGTACGTCGAGGATCTCGGCGCGGGCGACCCGGGGTACGGCGTGCTGTTCGGGGCTGTGTTCGGCGGTCTCGCGCTGGGAATGGGATTCGCCCCGCGGATCTTCTCCGGGCTGTCGCGGCGCCGGTTGTTCGCGGCCGGGCTGGTCGGGTCGGGCGTCTGCCTGGCCGGGCTGGCGTTGATCCAGCAGATCGAGATCGCGACGATGATCGCGATCCTGCTCGGGTTCTGCGCGGGCGGCTCGTGGGTTTCCGGGTACACGTTGCTCGGTCTCGAGGTGCCGGATGCCGTGCGTGGGCGGACGTTCGCGTTCGTCCAGTCCGCCGTACGGACCGTGCTCGCGGTGACGTTGGCGATTGCGCCGTTCGCTGCCGGTGCGATCGGGCGGCACACGTGGACGATCCGCGGCCACTCGGCGACGTACAACGGTGCTTCGATGACGATGCTCGCGGCAGCGATCCTGGCCGGGGTGATCGGTCTGCTCGCCTGGCGGCAGATGGACGACCGGCCCGGGGTCCCGTTCTGGCGCGACGTACGGCGGAGTTTCGGCAAGACGCGTGGTGATTACCCGACGACCGGCCTGTTCATCGCGATCGAGGGCGGCGACGGGGCCGGCAAGTCGACGCAGTCCGCGCTGCTGGTGAAATGGCTGGAGGAGCAGGGGCAGCAGGTCCTGCTGACGCGCGAGCCCGGGGCGACCGAGCTCGGGAAGACGCTGCGGCAGATCGTCCTCGACCCGGCGACCGGCGACATCTCCCACCGGACGGAAGCGTTGCTGTACGCCGCCGACAAGGCCGAGCACGTCGACTCGGTGATCAAACCGGCGCTGAAGGCCGGGGCAGTCGTGATCACCGACCGGTACGTCGACTCCGCGCTGGCGTACCAGGGCTCCGGGCGCGATCTGGACGTGTCCGACGTCGAGCGGGTGAACCGCTGGGCCACCGACGACCTCCGGCCGAACCTCACGATCCTGCTCGACCTCCCGCCGAAGCGCGGTCTCGGCCGGTTCGAGGAGCGGGACCGGATCGAGGCGCAGTCCGACGAGTTCCACGAGCGGGTGCGGCACGCGTTCCTCGAGCTGGCGGCAGCGGAGCCGCAGTACTACCTGGTCATCGACGCCTCCCAGGATCGCGAGGACATCGCCAAGCAGATCCAGGCCCGTCTCCAGCCGATCCTTCCGAAGGTGGGCCTATGAGCGTGTGGGATGACCTGGTCGGCCAGGAGCCGGCGGTCGCCGTACTGCAGAAGGCTGTCGCTGGCGCCGCCGCCGTACTGCGTGGTGAGAAGGGCGCCGCCGTTGCCGGGATGACGCACGCCTGGCTGATCACCGGCCCGCCCGGATCGGGCCGGTCGAACGCGGGTCGGGCGTTCGCGGCGGCGCTGCAATGCGCGAACCAAGGCTGCGGCGAGTGCAACGACTGCCGTACGACGCTCAGCGGCGCGCACCCGGACGTGTCGTTGATCCGCACCGAGCTGCTGTCGATCCGGGTCAGTGAGGTCCGTGAACTGGTCCGCCGGGCCGCGATGAGTCCGACGCAGGGCGGGTGGCAGGTCATGGTGGTCGAGGACGCGGACCGCCTGACCGAGCAGGCCGCGGACGCGTTGCTGAAGAGCATCGAGGAGCCGGCGCCGCGGACGGTCTGGGTGCTGTGCGCGCCGACGGTCGAGGACGTCGTACCGACGATTCGCTCGCGCTGCCGACTGCTGGTGCTGCGTACTCCGCCGGTCGCCGCGGTCGCGGAGATGCTCAGCCGGAAGCTCGACGTGGATCAGGATCTCGCCTGGTTCGCGGCGCGGGCGGCCCAGGGGCATATCGGCCGGGCGCGGGCGTTGGCCCGTGACGAGGAGGTCCGCGATCGGCGGAACAAGGTTCTCGAAGTACCGTTCGCGTTGCGTGACCTCGGGGCGTGCCTGAAGGCGGCGCAGCAGCTGGTCGACGCGGCCAAGGTCGAGGCGAAGGCCAGTGCTGAGAAGGTCGACGAGAAGGAGCGGGCCGCGCTCGAGCAGGCGCTCGGTGTCGGGACGAAGGGCGCCAAACCGCGCGAGGCGAATGCCGCCCTGAAGGAGCTCGAGGACCAGCAGAAGGCGCGCGCCAAGCGCTGGGAACGCGACGTGCTCGACCGCTCACTCGTCGACATGATGGCGCTGTACCGGGACGTGCTGGTGGTGCAGACGCGGTCCGGCAGTGAGCTGATCAACGCGGAGCTGCACCGCAACATCGAGCAGCTCGCGGCGCGGACGACCCCGGAGCAGACCGTACGGCGCATCGACGCGATCGGGATGTGCCGCGAGGCGATCGAGGCGAACGTCGCACCGCTGGTCGCGCTCGAGGCGATGACGGTCGCATTGTTCGAGGGACGCAACGACGGGTTCACGATTCCGCGCCGGGTGCTGCGCTGAGGCTTTAGTCACGTTCTGGGATCCACGTCCGATAACTGGGCGGATGGTGTAACACCGAGACCGGTGGGTCCGATGACTGGGTGTCCGGGTGAAGCAGACCGCTCGGCATATTTCTGCGCGAACGGACACCGATGAACCAGCCGCCCTCCGAGATCCAGCCTGTGCGGCAGCCGTTGCCGCCGGCTGAGTCATGGCTCGAGGGCGTCCCGACTCCGGCGCAGCAGAAGCAGGACGGGTACGCCGTCGCGGCGCTCGCGACCAGCCTGCCCGGTCTGGTGCCGATCGCCGTCGTACTGGCCGGGATCGCGTTGCGCCGGATCAAGCGGACCGGCGGCCGCGGGAAGCGGCTCGCGTACGGTGCGTTGCTGGTGTCGCTGTGCTGGGTGATCGCGACCGCGGTCGCGGTGACACTCAACCTGATCGGCGAGCACCGGGCGGGGATCGGCCGGACGGTCTCGATCTCGCAGGTCGCCGTCGGCCGTTGCTTCAACGCGGACCTGGACGCCGATGCGCTGAAGCTGGTGACGATCGCGGACTGTGCCGCGCCGCACACCGGGGAGGCGTACGCGAAGGTGAGCGCGGCGCTGGTCGGGCTGTCCGTCGCACAGACCGGGACGGTGGCGACGCAGCAGTGCGCGGGCGCGTTCGTGGAGTTCGTCGGGAAGCCGTACGAGCGGTCCGAGCTGGACATGTACTACGTCGTACTGGAAGATCGTGACGTTGCTGACGGCAACGTCCTCTGTCTGGTCGGGATGCCGGGGACCAAGCTGACGGGTACGATGCGCGGATCACAGCGGTAATGCCCGCGGGGGAGCAGTGGGGGTAGCGTGACTCAGCCACCGTACGAACCGGAACGTCCACAGGATCGACCACACGACACCACCCAGGACGCCACCCAGTCGTTCCCGACCCAGGACCCGACGCAGGTCTTCCCGACGCAGGACCCGACCCGGGTCTTCCCGTCGCAGGAACCGAGCAGCGGTTTCTCGGCGCAGGATCCTTCGCGGGCGCTCCCGGGGCCGGGGGCGACGCGGGCGTTTCCGACGTACGGGCGGTCGGAGCAGGCGCATCCGCAGCAGACCGGTTCTGCGCCTTGGGCGGCTCCTGGGCAGCCGCAGCCGCCGCAACCGCAGTACGGGCAGCCGGCTTATGGGCAACAGGCCTTCGGGCAGGCGCCTCCTGGGCAGCAGCCGCCGCCGTACGGGCAGGGATACGGTCCGGGGCAGTATCCGCCGCAGTACGGCCAGGCACCGGCGCCGTACGGGTATGGCTACGGCTACACCGGATCGGGCGGGACCAACGGCCTGGCGGCCGCGGCGCTCGCCACCGGGATCGGCGGGATCTTCATCGGCCTGTCCGCGCCGGTCGCGATCGGTCTCGGCATCGCCGCGCTCGTCCAGATCAACCGCCGCCAGCAGGCCGGCAAGGGCATGGCGATCGCCGGGCTGGTGATCGGTTCGCTGGTGACGATCGGGTACGCCGTCCTGATCGGGCTGGTGATCATCCTCGGCTCGACGGTCGACGACGACTACGGCTCACCCGAACCGGTCTCGTCGTACTCCGCCGGCCCGACAACCTCCGTCGACGACCTCGCCGTCGGCGAATGCTTCGACGACGGCAACTCAGAGGCCGAGGTCGTCCGCCAGCCCTGCACGCTGGCCCACGACGGCGAGGTCATCGCCGACGTCACCCTCCCCGAGGGCCCGTACCCCGGCGACAACGGCGTCGACAAAGCAGCCGACCGCGCCTGCTCTCCCACCTTCACCAGCTACGTCGGCAAATCCCCCGACGACTCCGAGCTGGACCTCTCCTACTGGACCCCCACCAGATCCCTCTGGGAAGACGACGACCGCCTGGTCGTCTGCGCCGCCTACGGCCCCGACCACGACAAACTAACCAGCACGGTAAAGAACAGCCACCGCTAACTCGCACTGAGTACACCCCCGCGCGCCGCACCCACCCCTGCTCATCGTGGGTGCATCTGTGGGCGCTGCCGCGGGCGGTGGTCTGCAGCCGCCGGTGCCCCGATCGATTTCTGGTGCCTCGTCAAGCAACGTTCGGGTTGTATTCCCTCCCCGAGGGTTCTCCCCTGCTGTTGTGCCTTCTCACCTCGTACACCAGCCGAGAAGGCACAACACGCGCGGATAACCCTTCCTGTTGCGGCCGGTGAGCGGTCGCTACGACCACAACCTTTCTTGACGAGGCACTACCGAGTGCTGACCGTGCCGACCATCCACAGCGGACCGTTGGTTGCGCAGGCCTGTCCCGTCCAGGTGTCCTGGAAGCGGTCGGCGCCACCGCCGCCGATCGTGATCGGGGTGCCGGATCGGGCGATGACCTTGTTGGCGGCGTCGAGGATCTCGAAGGACTGCGAATCTCCGCGCACGATGTAGCCGCGGGGCCACACGAGCGTCGTGTCGGATCGACCCGCCCGTACGCACCCGTCCGCGTCGGCGGTCAGCGTGGTGGGCAACGCCGCCTCCATCCCACTGGGGCCGTCGAAGTCCGACTGGACGATCCGTGGCGGTGCGGTGGCGGCTGACTGCTTGGATGCCGGTGGCGACTGACTGCCGCTGGGTCGAACTGCCCAGGTGGTCCCGGCGATGACCACGGCCGCGGCGAGCGCCGTAGCCCCGACTGCGAGCCGTCGGTTGCGGGTACGGCGGTGCCGGATGCGTATGGCGACCGTGTCTTCGGCGAGATCGACGGTGTCACTGGCCTCGGCGGCTGTGGCTCGGAGGAGCTCTCGTAGGTCGTTGGTGGTCATTGGGTGGTCTCCTCGGTGACGCCGAGTTGCGCGGCGAGTTTCGCTCTGGCGTCGGCCAGGTGGCGTTTGACGGTGCCTTCGGCGCAGCCGAGTTCGTCGGCGATCTCGGCGACTGGCAGGTCTTCGTAGTAGCGGAGGACGACGCAGGCTCGCTGCTTCGGTGAGAGAGTTGCCAGCGCCCGCCGGACCTCGTCGGCCACCGCGAGTCGGTCGTCGTCGTGGTGCGGTACGTCGACGAGCAGGTGGCGGGTCGCGTTCCATCGCTTGAGTCGCCGGCGGCTGTCGATGTACTGGTTGAGCATCGCGCGCCGCACGTACGCCTCGAGCTCGTTGACGTCACCACCGATCCGCCGCCGACTGAACACCCGCGTGAGCGCTTCCTGCACCAGATCACTCGCTGTCGTCGCGTCGCCGGTCAGCAGGTAGGCATAGCTCCGAAGCGCACTACCCCGCGAAGCCAGCAACGCCCGGAACACAGGCTCCCAGTCCGCCACCTCGCCACCCCCTCTCACCCACAAGGACGAACAACAGGGCCACGACGTTGGGGGCGCCTCCGACAATTCTCAGACCGACCCCGCCAGGACTTGCGCGAGGGGCGCCTGTTCGTGCGTGGGATTGTCGTTCTGCAAGTACGCTGACGGCGTGGGCATGGTGATGGCGGTGTCGTTCGAGCGGTACGGGCGGCTTTACTACCTGGACCCGGGTGAGTTTCGGCCCCGGGTGGGGGACAAGGTGCTCGTGCCTACTGACGACGGGCCCGAGGTGGCTGAGTGTGTCTGGGCGCCGCAGTACGTCACCGAAGAGATTGGCGGGCTGCCGCTGTGTGAGGGGATCGCCAGCGCGAAGGATCTGGATCGGGACGAGCAGAACCGGCAGCGGCGGGCCGATGCGCGGGTGATTGCCAAGCGGACGATCCGGCAGCACGGGTTGCCGATGAAGGTGGTCGGGATCGATTTCGTCGACCGGCGGCCGGATGTCGACCAGTTGGTGATCGTGTACTTCTCGGCCCCGCACCGGGTGGATTTCCGCGAGCTCGTGCGGGATCTGGCGCGGGCGCTCCGGGCGCGGATCGAGCTGCGGCAGGTCGGTGCTCGCGACGAGGCGCGCTTGCAGGGCGGGATCGGGCCGTGTGGGCGGGATCTGTGCTGTGCGACGTTCCTGAAGGATTTCGAGCCGGTCAGCGTGCGGATGGCGAAGGACCAGGACCTGCCGCTGAACCCGCTGAAGATCTCCGGCGCGTGCGGCCGGCTGATGTGCTGCCTGAAGTACGAGCACCCGCTCTACCAGGAGTTCAACGCGAAGGCCCCGGCTCTCGGGACCTCGGTGGAGACCCCCGCGGGTGATGGAGTGGTGGTCGGGCACAACGTGCCGAGCGACACCGTGGTCGTCCGGCTGGCGGCCTCGGGCCGGCGCTGCGCCTGCAGTCGCGCGGACGTGTGCTCCCCGCGGCAGCAGTACGAGGCATCCGGTACGACGACCCCGGACGCGGCACCGGTCGAACCGGCCGGTACGCCGGACTCCGCGCCCGCAGCGGTCGTCGTACCCACACCAGACGCCACAGACGCCGCAGACGCCGTACCGGAAGACCGTGAAGAGACGACCGAGTCCCGCGAGGAGCGGCGGGTCCGGAAACCGCGCCGGCGCCGCCGCCTGCACCATGACGACGAGGGAGAAACCGGGCAGTGAGATTCCGCAGGTCGACCGTGCTGGTGGCAACTCTTGCGGTCCTGGCGAGCGGATGCGGGGTGGCCAGTCGCGCTCAGAACGCGGGTGACGGTCCGGAGGTGCCCGGCATCGGCAGCAACCCGCCGAGTGCGCCGGTAGGCCCGATCCCGGCCGGGCTGGAGAAGTTCTACCAGCAGAAGCCGGACTGGGAACGCTGCGGCTCCAACCAGCAGTGCGCGACCATTCTGGTCCCGCTCGACTACAGCAAACCGGCTGGTCAGACGATCGAACTGCGCGCCCGGAAGGTGCTGGCCCGGGACCGCGGCGGCCGGATCGGCACGCTGTTCATCAACCCGGGCGGTCCGGGCGCGTCGGGGCAGGACTTCGCGGCGCAGGCGCCGATGCTGTTCGGCTCGTCGCTGCTGCGGAAGTTCGACATCATCGGCTGGGACCCGCGCGGCGTCGGCGAGTCCACGCCGGTCAAGTGCCTGGACACCGAGCAGCTGGACACGATGATCGCCGCGGACGGCAGCCCGGACAACGCGGCCGAGATCAACGACCTGGACAAGGAGGCGAAGACCTTCGCCGCCGGCTGTGAGGCACGTTCCGGTCGCCTGCTGCCGCATCTGTCGACCAAGGACGCGGCGCGCGACATCGACGTACTGCGAGGCATCGTCGGCGACCCGCAGCTCTACTACATGGGCATGTCGTACGGCACGTACCTCGGAGCGACGTACGCCGAGCTGTTCCCGAAGAACGTCGGCCGGATGGTGCTGGACGGCGCGGTCGACCCGTCGATCACCAACGAGCAGATGGGGATCGCGCAGGCGAAGGGCTTCGACAAGGCACTCGACGCGTTCGCCGAGGACTGCGCGCAGCGGTCCTGCAAGCTCGGCAGCAGCAAGACCGAGGTGCTGGCGAAGGTCGATCAGCTGATCAAGGACAGCGACGCGAACCCGCTGCCGGGCGACGGGGACCGTAAGGTCACCCAAGCTCTCGTCGTCCTCGGGCTGATCTACCCGCTGTACCTGAAGGACTTCTGGCCACGCCTCGAGGACGCCGTCGCCGACGGCCTCTCGGGGAACGGCGCCCGGTTGCTCGCGCTCGCCGACGAGTACACCGATCGCGAGCAGAACGGGTACGCCGACAACTCCAACGAGGTCAACATCGCGATCAACTGCCTCGACCACCCCGACTTCACCTCGATCGCGCAGATCGAGGCGAACCTGCCGGCGTACAAGACGGCGTCACCGCGGTTCGGTGAGTTCCTGGCGTGGTCGTCGGTGTCGTGCGCCAACTGGCCGGTCAAGCCGCAGAACCAGCCGCACAAGATCAAGGCGGCCGGCGCGAAGCCGATCATGGTCGTCGGCACGACCCGCGACCCGGCCACGCCGTACGAGTGGGCGGTCGGCCTCGCGCACCAGCTGGAAAGCGGTGTCCTGGTCACGCGGGACGGCGACGGGCACACGGCGTACCTGTCGGGCAACGCCTGTGTGAAGAACGTCGTCGAGAGCTACCTCGTGCAGGGCAACACACCGGCTGCCGACATCAGGTGTTAGTTCGGGCGGGTGTCGCCCGACGCGACCGGCAGTTTGAGCGTGTCGGTCGCCTGCTGGAGTACGGCGCGGAGGCCGGCCTCGTCCTGTGGGCGCCCGCCGACGGTGATCTCGACGGCTGAGCTCTTGCCGCCGTCGATCGAGATCCAGCGCGACAGGCCCATCCGCGGTCCGCGGGCCTGATCGGTGTACGTGTAGACGAGCGTGCCGTTGTCCCGGCTGAGCACCTTCAGGTTGCGCTCGTCGATGCTGTGCTCGCGAGCCGCGACCAGCTGGTCCGGGGTCTGCTTGCTGCCCCGCGTGTCGAACCGGACCTGCCAGACCCCGGTCGGGTCGAGGAACTTCGGCCGGGTGCCGTCCTGGGCGCTCTTCCAGCCGGTCGGGACCTCCGCGGACACCGGATCGTCGTCGGTACCGAAGTTCTGTACGACGTACTGCAGCGAGTCGGGCTGGAGACAACTGGCACACGCCGGCGGGCTGGGCGGGGCCGAACTCACGATCCCCACCGAGGTGTTGTTGCCGGTGGTGAACGGATTGCCGCCGTTGATGGCGAGCACCGCGCCGAACACGGCTACACCGACGGTCATTCCCGCCAGCGTCATCAGCAGCGCCTGGTGCCTGGGCGTGAGCATCCCGACCTCGCTTCCCTCTCTCCCGCCCGATTATCGCCGACGAGAGGGGCGTCACCGCAAACCCGCGCGTACGCTGGCACGTCGTGGAGATGTCCGAACCCGCGTTCCAGCAGGCTTTGCAGCGCTACATCGACGGTACGGCGGAGCGCGCCGACTTGAAACTGCTCACCAAGGAATTGCTGAAACTCCTGGTGGCAAAGGCGCCAGGTCACGCAGTCGAGGTCCGAGTCCCGCCGTACGGCGCGGTGCAATGCATCGAAGGCCCGCGACACACCCGAGGTACGCCGGGCGCTGTGATCGAACTCCCGCCGGAACTGTGGATCGACGTGGCGCTCGGCCGGACCACCTGGGCCGATGCCCGATTGACCGGCAAGCTCCGTGCCAGCGGCGAGCGCACCGACCTGACCGGCCTGTTGCCGCTGGTCCGGGCATGAAGAGAGCCGCGGCGCTCCCCTGCAGCGCCGCGGCTCACGATTTCAGTGCGCCGAGGTGGACCAAACCGCCGTACGGCCGTACACGATCACCAGGCGGCCGTCGTTTCGCATCTGCAGTACAGAGCCCTTGCGGACGGTCTTGCTGGACCACAGAGCCTTCTTCGCGGCGCTGTAGACGACGAAGTTGCCGTCCTGCTGCATGACCGCGAACGCACCCTTGCTGATCGTCTTGGTGGACCAGACCGGGGTCTTGCCGTTCTTCACCATGACGAGGTTGCCGTCGGTCTGCATCTGCAGGCGGTAGATCCGGCTGGGCGAGAACAGCATGTCGTACGGGTTCAGGAGCCGGCCGGAACCGAGCGTGCCGATCACCATGTGCCGGAACCAGACTGCCTTGTTGCGGACGTTGTAGATGACCAGGTTGGAGTCGTTCTGTACGGCGAGGTACGCACCGGTGCTGCCGCCGGTGTTGCTGGCCCAGACCGGCGTACGGCCGGAGATGACGACCAGGTTGCCGTCGCGCTGCATGATCAGGCTGGAGGCCTTGCGGTTCGTCATCGAGGCCCACAGGGCGGTGCGGCCCTTGTAGAGGACGGCGTTGCCGTCGGTCTGCATGAGGAGCGTGTAGACCCCGTTCGGCGAGCGACGGTACTGGCCCGGCTTCAGGTACTCACCCGGCTTGAGCACCGAGGACACGGCGGTCGTGCTGGCGGCGGCAGTGCCGGCGGCCTGAGCGGCCGGGGGAACAAGCAGGGTGGCACCGGCCGCCGCGCCCACCGCGAGCGTGGCGAGCAGCCGGGTACCGGCCGACTTGATCGAGATCATGCGGTTCTTCTCCGTTTCCCGAGAGCCGGCCGGGCGTTCGCCGGCCGGTGAGATTGACGCCCTGGGCAACCAATCGGTTCCACCGTAGGCCGCGGCCGGGTTCGGTCAGCGACGTTTCGACCGTGGTCGAAAGGGTCGGCGGTAATCAGGTTCGTCCCTGCCGGTAGGACCTGTCAGTATGTTGCGGTGGCAGCAAGTCTCCGCACGCGACTGGCCCGGTTGCGCGTCGATCTGACCCCGTGGCGTGGTTCCCGTGACTTCCGTATCCTGCTGGTCTCCGGATCGGTGTTCTTCCTCGGCGGCATGGTCGGCTACGTCGCTCTGCCGTACCAGCTGTACCAACTCACCGGCTCGAACTTCGCCGTCGGCGCGATGGGTCTGGTGACGATCGCACCCCTCGTCGTGTTCGGGCTGTACGGCGGTGCGCTGGCCGACCACGTGGAGCGCCGGAAGCTGCTCGTCGGCACCGGTATCGCGCAAGTGGTCATCTCCGCACTGATGGTCACCAACACGCTCCTGGCACACCCGCAGATCTGGCTGATCTACGTCTGTGGCGCGCTGAACGCGGTCGCGTCATCGCTGCAGCGGCCGTCCCGCGAGGCACTCCTGCCGCGCGTGGTCCGCCATCAGGAGATCCCAGCTGCGGTCGCGCTGAGCTCCCTGACCTCGCAGGTCGGCCAGCTGGCCGGTCCGGCGCTGGGTGGCGTTCTGGTCGGTTCTGTGGGCGTGACCTGGGCATTCGCGGTCGAGCTGACCGGGATCGTGTTCGCGACGCTGCTCTACAGCCGGCTGGGCTCGTACCGGGCGGGGGACCAAACCACCGCGCCGAGCCTGCGCGCGATCGGCGGTGGGATCGTGTACGCGTTCCGCCGCAAGGACCTGCTGGCGACGTACCTGGTGGACATGGTCGGGATGTTCCTGGCGATGCCGATCGTGCTGTTCCCGGCGTTCGCGACGGACATCCTGAAGGAACCGAAACTGCTCGGTCTCCTCTACAGCGCCGAGGCGATCGGGGCGATGTGCGCCAGCCTGACCAGCGGCTGGGCCAAACACGTCCATCACCAGGGGCGGGCCGTCGTCCTGGCCACGATGGGCTGGGGCGCAGCGGTCGGAATCGCCGGACTGGCGCCGAACATCTGGTTCGCGATCGGGTTCTTCGCCCTGGCGGGAGCGGCCGACATGGTCTCGGTGCTGTTCCGCTCGGTGATCTGGAACCAGACGATCCCCGACGAGATGCGCGGCCGGCTGGCCGGGATCGAGATGCTCGGGTACTCCCTCGGCCCGCTCGGCGGCCAAGCCCGCTCCGGTCTGGTCGCGGACCTCACCGGCGTCCGTACGGCGATCGTCAGCGGCGGCGCCCTGTGCGTCATCGGCGTGGTCGGCACCGCCTCTTGGCTGCGCGAGTTCTGGCGGTACGACTCCCGCACCGACGAACACGCCGTCCGCGAAAGGGACCTCCGCGCAGCCCGTTAGTCTCAAGACATCATGCGTACCTTGATCGCCGCCGGGCTCGCCGTTGTCCTGCTCGTGGGCTGTAGCGGTCCCGGTCAGGAAGACGCGCCGAGTGCGCCGCCGCTGGTGTCGGTATCGCAGACTCCGAGTGAAACGCCTTCCGAGACACCGTCCGCGACGCCGTCATCGCCCTCGAAGGTCGCGGACACGTTGTGCGTGCGGATGGACGCCTCGCTGGTGCAGTCGACGCTCGGGGTGAAGGTGGCGAACATCCAGCCCGAGACGCCGCCGGTCGATTTCGGGATCCCGACGTACGACGTCTGTCAGCTGACCCTGAGCACGGCTGCGAACGGCCCGGTGCTGAACGTCGAGACTTCGGTGCTTCTGGCAACGAAAGCGACGCTGGCTGCGGCCCAGAAGGCGTACGCGGCGACCAAGAAGGAGCCTGCCAAGCCGGCCGCGCTGGGCGAGGGCGGGTACGGGACGAGCACGTTCGTGGTGTTCCTGCTCAAGGGCAGGCTCTACAAGATCACCGGCCCCAAGGCGACGCTCGCGAAGTACCTCGTGATCGGTCAGGACGTGATTCAGCAGGTGCCCGGTCTGCCCGATCCGGAGCTGCTGATCACCCGGCCGGACTGCGAGCGCGGGTCGTCCGCGGCCGAGAAGGTGATGGGCTCGCCGGCGATGGCCAGGCGCGACGGTGAGACGCTCCTCGGCGACCCGGTCTGCGGCTGGGTCACCACGACGAGCGTGCTCTACACCTCGGTTCGCCGTACGACGCAGGCCGCAGCCTTGATGGCTCCGATCCGCAAGGCCGCGACCTCGCAGCCGATCCCACTCGGCGACGAGGGGTACGTCGACACCGCGACCGGACGCACCACGATCCGCGTCGGCGACGACAAACTGGTCGACCTGGTCCCGCTTCCGGCTCGTCCGATCAATCCCGATCTGATGACCCAGTTCGCCCTCGCCATGTCCTCGCTCTACACCCGCTGAACGGACCCGGCAGCGGCGGCGATGGTCGCGATGGCCTCGGTGATCTCGGTGGGGGTGCGGGCGGCGTAGCCGAGCACGAGGCCGGGGGCATGGGCCAGTTGGCTGTGCCAGGAGAGGGGGTGGGTTTTGATCCCTTTGCTCAGGGCTGAGGCGGCCAGCTCCATGTCGTTGGTGGAGTCGTTGAAGGTGATCGTGAGGTGCAGGCCGGCGGCGGCGCCGTGGATGGTTGCGGTGGGCAAGTAGTTGTGGATGGCGGTGACCATCGCGTCGCGGCGGACGCGGTGCCGGCGGCGGAGGAAGCGGAGGTGGCGTTCGAGCTCGCCGGACTCCATGAGGTGGGCCAGGGTGAGCTGCGGGAGCGCCGCGTTGCCGAGGTCGGCCAGACGCTTCCGGCCGACCAGCTCGTCCTTGTACTGCGCGGGCGCGAGCATCCACCCGATCCGCAGCGACGGCGCGAGCAGTTTGGAGATGCTGCCGGCGTAGATCACCTGGTCGGTCAGCATCGCGCGCAGCGCAGGCACCGGAGGGCGGTCGTACCGGTGCTCGGCGTCGTAGTCGTCCTCGATGATCAATCCGCCGTCCGCGGCCCATCCGATCAGCTCGCGCCGACGTTCGCCGTCGAGTACGACGCCGGTCGGGAAGTGGTGCGCCGGCGTCACCATGACCACGCGGGCGGCGGATTCCCGCAGTACGTCGACCTGGAGGCCGCGGTCGTCGACGGGGATCGGCGGAGTGTGCATTCCCCAGTTCTGCAGGTGTTGCCGGGATCCGAGCGAGCCGGGGTCCTCCACGGCGATCTCGTGGACGCCGCGCCGGTCGAGGACCTGCGCCACCAGCCCGATCGCCTGCGCCACACCGGCCACGATGATCAGGTCGTCCGGGTCGGCGGCGATGCCGCGGTTGCGGGCCAGCCAGTTCGCGACGGCTTGTCGGAGCGCGGGAGTCCCGGCGGGATCGCCGTACCCGAAGTCTGCCGACTCCAGGTCGTTCAGGACGGCCCGCTCGGCTCGCAACCACGCCGTCCGTGGGAAGGCAGCCAGATCGGGCACCCCGGGCGTCAGGTCGATCCTGGCCGGTGCCGCGCGAAGGTTGTCGAAGATCTCGAGGCCGGGGTCGCTCAGATCTGCAGATGGACAGGAGGTGTCGGCCGTTCCGCTGTCTTCTGGCGGGGTGCCAGGCGGGCGAGGAGGTATACGTAGACGACTACGTCCTGTCGAGCTGCCGGTGCCCACCACAACTGTGCCGGCGCGGCCTCGGCCGGTGACGTGGCCGTCCTCGGTGAGGCGTTGGTAGGACTCCGTGACCACGCCGCGGGAGATGCCGAGGTCGGTCGCGAGGGTGCGGGTGGCGGGGAGGCGGCTGCCGACCGGGAGGTGGCCGGTGGAGATCGCCGTACGGAGGCGGTTGGTGAGCCAGTCCGCGAGACCGCCGGGCGGTGCCTCGGCCGGATCGAGTTGGAGGAAGTCCGCCCCGCCTTTGGACCGACCACTTCTTCCCGGATTGGACCTGTTCACAGGACCATTGTGGCTGGACCGTAGAGGTATGGGAACTGACTACGTTCACGGGTACACCCCGGCCGAGACCCGCCGCCTCGCGGACCAGGCCGGAACGCTGGCCGACCTCCTCCACGGCGGCACCACCTATCCAGCCGGCAGCCGCGTGCTGGAGGCCGGCTGCGGCGTCGGCGCGCAGACCGTCCAGCTTGTGACCCGCAGCCCCGGCATCGAGCTCGTCTCGGTCGACGTCTCCGAGGAGTCGCTCGCCCAGGCGAAGGCCCGCGTCGCCGTACACGCCCCGGAAGCCGCGGTCGATTGGCGTCACGCCGACCTGCACGACCTCCAGGACGAGAAGTTCGACCACGTCTTCGTCTGTTTCGTGCTCGAGCACCTCGTGGACCCCGGCAAGGCTCTGGTTGGTCTGCGCGACCTCCTCAACCCCGGCGGCAGGATCACGGTGATCGAAGGCGACCACGGGTCCGCCATCTACCACCCGCGCAGTACGCAGGCCCAAGCCGCGGTCGACTGCCTCGTCGACCTCCAGGCCGAGGCGGGCGGCGACTCGCTCATCGGCCGGCGCCTCCAGCCGCTGCTCGAGCAGGCCGGATACGACGACGTACACGTCGAGCCGCGCACCGTGTACGCCGACCAGACGCTCCCGCATCTCGTCGACGGCTTCACGCGTAAGACGTTCATCGCGATGGTCGAGTCGGTCCGGGAGCGCGCGATCGCGGCCGGACGGCGTACCGAGGCCGAATGGGTCGCGGGCATCCGCGATCTGGAGAAGACCGCCGGGCCCGGCGGCACGTTCCACTACACGTTCTTCAAGGGGGTCGGTCGGACATGATCGCTCTACTCGTTCTCGTCGCCGCGGTCTGCCGGGCGCTGAATCGCAACCAGCGCAGGCAGATCCGCCCGGCACTCAACGGCATCGAGGATCGCGATCTCCAACGACTTGTCGCCGATCTCCGCGCGATCAGCTGACCAGTTCATGCTCGCGATCACCTGACCAGTTCATGAACGCCTGGTAAACAAGTGGGTATGGCCCCGACTGAGCAGCTAGAGATCGAGACGAAGTACGACGTCGACGACAGCGTGATTCTGCCGGCGCTGCACGAGCTGCCTGGGGTCGCGAGCGTCGCCCAACCCGTCGAGCTGGACCTGGAGGCGGTGTACTACGACACCCCCGACCTCGACCTGGCCGCGAACAAGGTGACGCTGCGCCGCCGCACCGGTGGTGAGGACGACGGCTGGCACGTGAAGTTCCCCGTGTCGTCGGGTGAGCGGCTCGAGGTGCACCATCCGCTCGGGCGGTCGGCGCGGAGTGTGCCGATTGCCGTCGTACGCACGGTCCGCGTCCACGCCCGCGATCACGCGCTGGCGCCGGTCGTGACGCTGCACACGCGGCGCGTCGTACACCGTCTGCTCGACGCGGACGGCGCCGTACTCGCGGAGGTCGCCGACGACAACGTGACCGCGACGGTCGAGGACGGCGAGCCGGAGAGCTGGCGCGAGTGGGAGGTGGAGCTCGTCGGCGGGGACAAGCCGCTGCTCGAGGAGGCCGGTGAGCTGCTGAGGTCGGCCGGCGCGCGTCCCGCGAGCGGTCCGAGCAAGCTGGCGCGGGCGCTCGGCAGCCGGGTGCCGTCGTCGGTGGATTGGACGCTGCCGAAGAAGCCGCGGACCTCCGACTTGTTCCGCGCGTACGCCGGCGCGCAGGTTGAGGCGATCCACGAGAGGGACCCTGAGGTACGGCGGGATGTTCCGGACTCGATCCACAAGTTCCGGGTCGCGACGCGGCGGCTGCGGTCGGCGCTGGCGACGTACCGGCCGGTGATCGATCGATCGGTCGGCGATGAGATCCGGGTCGAGCTCAAGTGGCTCGCGGGTGAGCTCGGCGTCGCGCGGGATGCTGAGGTGCAGCGTGAACACTTCGCGGCCGAGGTCGCGGAGCAGCCGGTCGAGCTGGTCATGGGTCGCGTTGCCGGGCGGATCGACGACCATCTGCGTCGGGTCTACAAGGACGGGCGTGCGGGGGCGTTGGCCGCGCTCGAGAGTGAGCGCTATTTCCGGCTGCTCGACACTCTCGACGAGCTGATCGCGAAGCCGCCGGTGACGGGTGACGACCGGAAGGCGAGCAAGCAGATCGGGGAGCTTCTCGACCACGACCGCAAACGGATGCGCAAGGCGGTCAAGCGCTCCCAGGCCGCGGAGACGGTCGCTGAGCAGGACCACGAACTCCATGAAGTCCGCAAGGCCGCCAAGCGTCTGCGGTACGCCGCGGAGTCCGCCGTACCCGTGCTGGGTGATGAGGCCGGCGCGATGGCGGCGGGTGCCGAACAGGTCCAGGAGATCCTCGGCGAACACCAGGACTCCGTCGTCTCCCGCGACCTCCTCCACCAGCTCGCCCTCGAAGTCTTCGCCGACGGCGGCAACCCCTTCACCTTCGGCCGCCTCCACGCCACCGAAGAAGCCCGCGGCAACACCTCCCGAGACGCCTTCTACAAACTCTGGCCAACCCTCAAGCTCTGAAGACTGCCCATCGCGGTGCTACAGGCGGCTCTCTTCTTCTTGAGGGTTGTTTCTCCCCAGACGTGGAGCCGGGCGGTCAGGTGCTCGCCTACCTGGCCGCCCGGGGTTGGGGCTGTCAGGCAGGTCCGCGTGTGATGAGCAGGACCTGCCTGACAGGTCTTAGTGGTTGACTGCCTTTTCGGCGCCCGCGCCGGTGAGGGAGCGGACTTCCATTTCGGCGAAGCGGTCCACGTCGACCGGCTCCTTGCTGGTCACGGTGCCCAGCCAGCCGAGGAAGAATGCCAGGGGAATCGTGACGATGCCGGGGTTGTCGAGCGGGAACCAGTGGAAGTCGATGCTGGTGTCGGTGATCATCGACAGGCTGGCGTGGGTCTTGGCGTCGACCTTGCCGGAGACGACCGGGCTGAACACGATCAGGATGATCGTCGAGGCCAGGCCGCCGTAGATGCTCCAGAGTGCGCCGCGGGTGTTGAAGCGCCGCCAGAACAGCGAGTACAGGATCGTCGGCAGGTTCGCGCTCGCCGCGACCGCGAAGGCGAGTGCGACCAGGAAGGCGATGTTCTGGCCGTTCGCGAAGATGCCGCCGATGATCGCGACGATGCCGATCACGACCGCGGTGTACCGCGCGATGCGGACCTCGCCCTGGCCGCTGATCTGGCCCTTCTTGATGATCTGGCCGTAGATGTCGTGCGCGAACGACGTACTCGCGGTGATCGTCAACCCGGCCACGACGGCGAGGATGGTGGCGAAGGCGACCGCGGAGATGACGCCGAGCAGGACCTCGCCGCCCAGTTCGAAGGCGAGCAGCGGGGCGGCCGAGTTCGCCTTGCCCGGTGCGGCCTTGATGCGGTCCGGTCCGACGATCGCGGCAGCGCCGTACCCGAGGACCAGTGTGAACAGGTAGAAGATGCCGATGATCCAGATCGCCCAGCTGACGCTGCGGCGGGCTTCCTTCGAGTCCGGCACGGTGTAGAAGCGCATCAGCACGTGCGGGAGACCCGCGGTGCCGAGCACCAGCGCGAGAGCCAGCGAGATGAAGTCCAGCTTGGTGACGCCGGTCGCGCCGTACTGCAGGCCGGGCGACAGCAGCTTCTCGCCGGCGGCCGGGCTCTTGTCGACCGCTGCGCCGAGCAGGCTGGACAGGTTGAAGGTGTACTTCGCGAGCACCCAGACCGTCATGATGCCGGCGCCGATGACCAGCAGCACGGCCTTGACGATCTGCACCCAGGTGGTGCCCTTCATGCCGCCGACCAGGACGTACGTGATCATCAGGATGCCGACCACGGCGATCACGATGCTCTGTCCGGCCCGGTGGCTGACCCCGAGCAGCAGTGCGACCAGACCGCCGGCGCCGGCCATCTGCGCCAGCAGGTAGAAGAAGCAGACGACGAGGGTCGAGATCGCGGCCGCCATCCGGACCGGCCGCTGCTTCAGCCGGAACGACAGTACGTCGGCCATCGTGAAGCGACCGGTGTTCCGTAGCAGCTCGGCAACGAGTAGCAGTGCAACCAGCCAGGCGACGAGGAACCCGATCGAGTACAGGAAGCCGTCGTACCCGTTCAGCGCGATCGCGCCGGCGATGCCGAGGAACGACGCGGCGGACAGGTAGTCGCCGGAGATCGCGATGCCGTTCTGCGGGCCGGTGAAGGATCGGCCGCCGGCGTAGAAGTCGGCCGCGGTCTTGTTGTTGCGGGAAGCCCGGAACACGATCGCCAGCGTGGCCACGACGAACAACGCGAAGATGACGATGTTGACGGTCGGGTTGCCGATGTCCGTTGCCAGCGGCAACATCAGTGGGGCGATCACTGCAGTTCTCCCTCGATCTGGTGGCGCAGCTTCTCGGCGTCCGGGTCGAGCCGGCGGTCGGCCCAGCGGACGTAGATCAGCGTGATCGCGAACGTCGACACGAACTGGCCGAGCCCGAACAGCAGGGCGACGGTGATGTTGCCGCCGACCTTGTGCGACATGAAGCCGTGCGCGTAGTCGGCGAGCAGGACGTAGACGAAGTACCAGACCAGGAACAGTGCGGTCATCGGGAACACGAACCGCCGGAACCTGCGACGCAGCTCGGAGAAGTCCGGTGAGAGCTGGACATCCCGATAGGTCGTCAGGTCCGGATCGCGTGTATCACTCATCGCGAGCCTCCAGAGTGGATCGAGCCGGGCGGAAGAGGCCGGGCACGTCGTACTGTGGCCTGGGTCACGATGCTTCGACAGCACCGGCGCGCATCGAGCGCTCAGCGGAGCAGACCAGTCGTCCGGTGGATCACTCGAATGCGACGAGCGGTAGGAACGGCACGACGAGCGGCGGACGCCCGCCACTGATCAACGGCCGGTCGCCGGTGGCCGGTAGGCGTGGCGCGGTGCGGGCGGGGTGCTCGACGGACGGTTGGTCAGTGGCGCAGGTCCGCGGTCCACGTCGACGGCCTCCGGGGTGTGCAGGCGGACCATGCTGCGAGCGGTCCCGGCCGGGATGCGGTCCGGGGTGAGCTTCGAGACCACGATCACGGTGAGGAACGCGAGCGGCATCGTCCACGCGGCCGGCTGTCCGACGAGCGCCCGCGGCCAACCGCCTTGGGGTGCGCCGGCCACGTTGGTCAACGCGGCGGCGCTGGCCGCGATCCCGCCGACGACCAGCCCCGCCGCGGCACCTGTGGTCGACATCCGCCGCCACCAGATCCCCAGCACCAGCAGCGGGCAGAACGTGGACGCGGCAAGCGCGAACGCGAGCCCGACGGTGTCCGCAAGGCTCAACGAGCCAGTCACCGTGAACGCCAGGTACGGCACGATCATCGCGATCAGCGCCGCGATCCGGAAGCTGTTCACCGCCACGTAATCGCCGCCGGTCCACTCTCGCAACCGGCTTCGCAACAGGTCCTGGTCGATCACCCCGGCGATCGCGACCGTCAACCCCGACGACGTCGACAGGAACGCTGCGAACGCCCCCGCCGCGACCAGCGCACCGAGCAGATCGCCTGCTGTACCAGGGAAAACTCGCCCCGGCAGCTCGAGTACGACGGTGTCCCCGCCACTCGCCACCAGGTCCGGCGCGAAGGTCCGCCCGAGTACGGCGTACATCGGCGGGAAGAGGTAGAACATGCCGAGCAACGCGAGGACGACGACGGTGGTACGCCGGGCCGCGCGCCCGTCCGGGTTCGTGTAGAAGCGGACGAGGACGTGCGGGAGCCCCATCGTCCCGAAACAAAGGGCCAAGAGCAACGAATACGTCGCGTACAGCGGGTGGTCCCGACCGCCGGCGCGTGACAACGGCTCGGCCCATTCGGATGCGGCGCCGTGCAGTGAGTCGAGTACGCCGGTCGGCTGGTGCCACGCGAGCAGGATCACGAAGATCGGTGCTGCCAACGCTGTCAGCTTCAGCCAGTACTGGAACGCCTGGACGAACGTGATCGACCGCATCCCGCCCGCGGCCACGTTGATGACCACGATGACCGCGACGATCATCGCCCCGACCTGCGGCGGTGCGCCGGTGACGGTTTGTACGGCGAGACCGGCGCCGTGCAACTGCGGTAGGAGATAGAGCGTCCCGATACCGACCACGAGACCGGCGCAGATCCGCCGTACCAAAGGCGATTCGAAGCGGGTCTCGGCGAAGTCCGGCAGCGTGTAGGCGCCGGAGCGACGCAGGGGAGCTGCGACCAGGACCAGCAGCATCAGGTAGCCGACCGTATAGCCGACGGAGAACCACAGCATGTCCGCGCCGTTCACCAGCACCAGACCGGCGACGCCGAGGAACGACGCGGCCGACAGGTACTCGCCGCTGATCGCCGACGCGTTCCAGCGCGGGCTGACCGCACGACTCGCGACGTAGAAGTCACTCGTGGTCCGCGAGATCCGCAGCCCGAACAACCCGATCCCGATCGTCGCCGCGACCACCAACCCGATCGCACTCAAACTAATTGCCGACGACATCTATTGCCGTCCGACGAACTCGGTGAACTCGGCCTCGATCCGTTCGGCGTTGCGGACGTAGATGCGCGCGGCGACGTACACGACCGGGTAGACCAGGATGCCGAGGATGACCCAGGGCAGCGGTAGGCCGAAGATGGACAGCGTGCGGGTCGGCGGGACGAGCCAGAAGAGTAGCGGGATGCTGCCCAGGACGAGCAGTACGCCGCCGATGACGGCCAGCGTCAGCCGTAGCTGGGACTGGACCAGCGAGAGCATGTATATCTCGCCGAGCCTGGTCTGCTCGTCGATCTCGCGGGTGCCGGTCGGGATGATCGGACGCCGCGCCGCGCTGGTACGCGGGCTCGTGACGCGGACCCGACGCGGTCCCTCCGGCGTACTCATCGCAACGACGTCGATCGGACCAGGAGGTCGCGCAGTTCGCGGGTGTGCCGTCGGCTGACCGGGAGCCAGTCGCCGCCCACTCGGACCGCGCACCGGCCGCCGTCTACGCGCATCTCGTCGATGTGTGCCAGTGCGACCAGCGTGCTGCGGTGGATCCGCGTGAAGCCGGCGTCTCGCCAGCGCTCCTCCAGAGTGCTGAGCGGAATTCGGACCAGGTGCGAGTTCTGACCGGTGTGCAGGCGGGCATAGTCGCCCTGTGCCTCGACGTACCGGACTGTGGAGCGCTGGACGAACCGGGTGACGCCGGCCAGCTCGACCGAGATCGTCTCGTCCTCGGTGTCGTCCGGCGACTGCAGCGCGACCGGTGCACCCGCAGTGACCACCCGGCGGACCGCCTCGGCCAGGCGCTCGGCCCGGACCGGTTTCATGACGTAGTCGGCCGCGTCGAGCTCGAAGGCTGCGACGGCGTGTTCGTCGTACGCCGTGACGAAGACGATCCGCGGGCGCGGGGGGCGGAACTTGGACAGCACGCTGGCCAGGTCGATGCCGTCCAGACCGGGCATCTTGATGTCGCAGAACACCACGTCCAGGTCGCTTGCCTGCAGGATCTTCAGTGCCTCCGGGCCGTCGGACGCGGTCTGGATGTGGCCGATCCGGGGGTCCTGACTCAGCAGGTACACCAGTTCGGCGCGAGCGGGCTCCTCGTCGTCCGCGACCAGCGCGCGCAGCGGAGTGTCGGCCATAAAGCGAACAGTAGCGGCCGGATCTGGCTCTACGACAGCATTCGGGGCGGGTGGTCGGCTCGGTGGTCCCAGCGCAGCCGGCTCGAGCCGAAGCCCGCTGCATGTAAGCCGTCGTGGCCGCGCGGACGCCGGCAGTAGTAGTACGGCGAGTACAGGTCCTTGCAGGAATCGTCGTGGCTCGTGTAGGCGAACTCGAGGTCCAACCGGTTGTCACTGGTCATGGAAGCCGCTCTCCGTAACGGTCTGCTCCGATCCCAGTATCGTCCGACACCCCAGTACCGCACGACGCAGTGGGAGCGGGTGGCGTCCCCGCTCCCACCGCGGCCGCCGGTCTACTTGATCATTCCGTGCGGATCGAGCACGTACTTGCGTGCCGCGCCGTGGTCGAACTCGGCGTACCCGGTGGGTGCCTCGTCCAGCGAGATGACCGTGGCGTTCACGTTCTTCGCGATCTGCGTCCGGTCGTGCAGGATCGCCTGCATCAACTGGCGGTTGTACCGCATCACGGGGCACTGCCCGGTCGTGAACGACAGCGATTTCGCCCAGCCGAGGCCGAGCCGGATCGAGAGCGAACCGCTCTTCGCCGCTTCGTCGGTGGCCCCGGGGTCGCCGGTGACGTAGAGCCCCGGGATACCGACCGCGCCACCGGCGCGGGTCACGTCCATGACCGTGTTCAGCACCGTCGCCGGCCGCTCGGCCTGGGCGTCGCTGCCGTGACCATGGGCCTCGAAACCGACCGCGTCGATCGCACAGTCCACCTCGGGTTCACCGAGAATCTGGTCGATCTGGTCCTTCGGATCGCCCTGCGACACGTCGATCGTCTCGCAGCCGAAACTGCGTGCCTGGTAGAGCCGGTCCTTCTGCAGGTCGGCGACCATGACGACCGCCGCGCCGAGGAGGAACGCCGCGGTGGCCGCCGCCAGCCCGACCGGGCCGCCGCCTGCGACGTACACCGAAGACCCGGTGCCGACGCCGGCGGTGACGGCGCCGTGGTACCCGGTCGGGAAGATGTCCGCCAGCATGGCCAGGTCGCGGATCTTCTCCATCGCCTGCGCCTTGTCCGGGAACCGCAGCAGGTTCCAGTCGGCGTACGGCACCAGTGCGTACTCCGCCTGGCCGCCGACCCAGCCGCCCATGTCGACGTACCCGTACGCCGATCCCGGCCGGTCCGGGTTGACGTTCAGGCAGACCCCGGTCTTGCCTTCCTTGCAGTTGACACAACGCCCGCAGGCGATGTTGAACGGTACCGACACCAGGTCGCCGACCTTGATGAACTCGACGTCCCGGCCGACCTCCACCACCTCACCGGTGATCTCGTGGCCGAGTGCGAGCCCGGGTGGTGCCGTCGTCCGGCCGCGCACCATGTGCTGGTCGCTGCCGCAGATGTTGGTCGCCACCACCTTCAGAATCGCGCCGTGCGGAATCTGCCGGCCGACGTTCGCGGGGTTGACCCCCGGTCCGTCCTTGAGTTCCAAGGCTGGGTAGTCGATGGTCTCGACCGCCACGGCGCCTGGCCCCTTGTAGATAACTGCCCTGTTTCCTGGCATGAGTGGTGCTCCTCCCCAGGATGCTCCATCCGCGGCACGGGTGGAGATGTGCGCTGTCGCGGGCCGTGGTCGCCACTGCGAGAGAAGAGGCGATCCGGTCGTCGCCTGCCCCCGGTCGATGTCGTCAGGGGATGCTCCCGACGCTAGTCCGCCGCACCCGGAACCGTCAACAAAACAAGGACTTTCTACGGCGAAGCGTGCACCCCTGAGGAGTATTTGGGGATGCGGAAAGTTACCTTCGTGCCGGCGTCCAGTGCGGTCTCCACGACCAGGCCGTACGTGTCGCCGTACACCTGACGCAGCCGGGCGTCGACGTTGCCCAGGCCGACCGAGTCGCTGCCGGTCTCGCCGGAGAGCGCTGCCCGGATCACCTCAGGGTCACTGCCCGCGCCGTCGTCCTCCACGCTGATCTCAGCCTCGTTGATCCGGTCCCGCGCACGGATCGTGATCGATCCGGCGCCCGCCTCGAGACCGTGCCGTACTGCGTTCTCCACCAGCGGCTGGACGACCAGGAACGGGATGACCACCGGCAGGACTTCTGGCGCAATCTGGAGCGACACCTTCAGCCGATCACCGAAGCGGGCCTGCTCCAGCACCAGATAGCGCTCCACGTTGCGCAGCTCGTCGGCCAGCGTGGTGTACTCGCCGCCACGCCGCAGTGCGTACCGGGAGAAGTCCGCGAACTCCAGCAGCAGTTCACGCGCCCGCTCGGGATCTGTGCGGACGAACGACGCTATAGCGGCCAGAGCGTTGTAGATGAAGTGCGGGCTGATCTGAGCCCGCAGTGCACGCAGCTCGGCCTCCATGGCCCGTGTGCGTTCCTTGTTGAGCTCAGCCAGCTCCACCTGCCCAGAGACCCACCGGGCGACCTCCTCGGTGGCTCTGACCAGCGCAGCCGAGGTGTTGTTGCTGTACGCGACCAGTACGGCGACCACGCGCTCCTCGGTGACGATCGGCGCGACCACCGCCGTTCGGATCGGGCACTGCGGATCGCCGCACGCCACATCATGCGCGCCTAGCACTGCGGTGCGTCCGGAGCGGAGCGTCGGTGCGGCGAGGGCCTTGGCGTCACGGCGGTGATTGCTCTCGTACGGTCCACCGACGCCGTCCCACGCCAGTACGCCGGACGAGTCGCAGATCGCGATGGCCGCCGTACCCAGGAGGTCTCTGAGGTGGCGGCTAGCCTTACCCGCCGCAGCGGGAGTCAGGCCCTCGCGCAGGTGCGGGCTGGCCAACGAGGCGGTATGCAGGGTCGCATACGTCGCCTTGTCGGCCGGAGTCCCGAAATGCTTCCTCCGCCGAGCGAACACCCCCTGACGGTAACCGCTCAGCCCTCCGCACGCGGCCTGAACGCCTCCAGCGCCTCCGTGTCGGAGTACGTGCTCAGCAGGTACTCCGCAACCCACGCCTCACGTCCTGGGTACGCCGACTCGCGCACGATCCGGTCCGCGGCCGCAGTCGCGTCCAGCGCAGATCGACGCAGTTGTACGCCGTCCTCGGTGAGGAGCGCCCAGCTCGGACCAGGTGCGCCGTACGGCATGCCGACGCTGCCCGCGTTGACCACCAGCCGCCGATCGACCTGTCGGGCGAACGGCATGTGGGTGTGGCCGCATACGACCGTCCTGACATCAGCCGGCAGCCCGTTGAACACTGTGGACCACCGGGAGATCGGACTGTCGACCAGCACCATCTCCTCGTCGTCGCGAGGAGTGGCGTGGCAGTACAGCACGTCCCCGATCGTCACAGTGGTGGGCAGTCCGGCCAGTAGTTCGACCTGGTCCGGCCGCAGTTGCGCCGCGGCCCATGGGCTCACCTCATCCGGCGGCTCGGCGTCGTACGTCCCGCGAGCCATCTCCACCAGCTCCCGGTCCGCGTTGCCGCGCACCCAGACCGCCCGATCTCCGAGCGCCGTCAAGACATCCAGAGTCTCCACCGGCTGCGGCCCACTCGCGATGTCCCCGGCCAGCACGATCACATCCGCGTCCTGAGCATCGGCCAGCACCGCCTCCAACGCAGGCAGCACCCCATGAATGTCAGCCAGTACGGCAACCGTCGTCATAGCTGCAGTCTGCCGCGAAAACCCTTGCTGCAAAGGGACATCTGCTCAGAGCAGATCACCGGGCGAAGTCGACCTGCTTGGCGGCGACGATCCCGGTGGCGCGTTCACACGTTGCGGTGTCGAGGGAGCAGCGCACGACCGTGCTCTTCGTGTTCGGGTCCTGACCGCCGCCGGTCACGACGGCGACCATCAGCAGGTTCTGCTCGTTCTCGGCGACGGCCTCGTAGAAGCAGCCACTCCACTGGCGCTCGACTGCGCCGGTGCGCGAGTCCAGCGCGGTGATGATGTTGCTGCAGTAGCTGTCGCCGTACGCCGGTGTGCCGATCGCGACTGCGCCGTCAGGGGTGAATCCGGTGACCCGGTAGTCGCAGGTCTTGAACCGCTTCTTGCCGGTGGCGATCTCGATGACTGTGGAGCAGCCGTCGCCGGTGTTGTTCGCGGGCAGTGCCGACGCCAGACGGCCGTCCGGAGAGACCGCCATCGCGTCGCCGGTGACTGTCTTCACCTGAACGGGCTTGATAGCACCCGGCGTCCACGAGTACAGCTTCAACGTCGTCTCGGCGCCTTTGACGGAAGCCTTGTAGTAGATCGTGTCCTTCGTGTACGCGAGCACGTAGATGCTCTGGACGTCCGGGAGGTCCAGCGACTTCACCGAGGCGCCGTTGTCCGCGTAGAGCGTCGCGCCGTACGTCTGCTGCCCGACGACCACCGGCGGGGTCGTCGCGTACGCCACCGCCGACTGGTCGGCCGTCCCGGCGAGGGTCATGACATGCGGCGTACGGCTGACCACCGCGCCGGTCGGGCCGACCTTGAGCAACTCGCCGCCGGAGGTCGTCGCGAGCACGCTGCTGCCCAAGCGGGCGACCTCCATGAGGCTGCCGTTGCTCGGGACCTTCAACTCCTTGCCGGCGCCGAGCACCGTGCGGTCGAAGCGATAAGCCAGTTGCGGGTCCTTGCCCTGCGTCAGCTTGGCCGCTTCGAGAGCGACCGGGCCGGAGGGGACCTCAGGCGTCTTCGACGGAGTCTTCGGCGTGAGCGACGGCTTCGGCGGCGTCGGGGTCTGTGTGGGTTTTACGACCGTGGCTGAGGTGAGCACAGGGGTCGGCGACGGCGTGGGCGACGGCGTGGAGCTCGAGGTGCCGCCCAGCGGTGCGGCGACGGTTGTGGAGGCTGACTCAGGAGTCTGGCGGTATGCGAGCGCTCCGCCGACGGCGACAGCAGCCACAGCGGTAGCCGCTACGACAGCAATCAGGCGGCCGTTCAGCTGTCGCTTCGGCGGAGTCGTCAACTCAGTCCCCGATCAGGAGTGGGCCCTTGGCAAGGGGCGTGGCGAGTTCGCAGGCGCCGGTGGACACCGTGCAGCGGATGATTGAGGCCGGTGTCTCTTCACCTGTGTCGGCGAGCAGGAGCAGGTGCTGGTCGTCCTCCGGAACCCACTGCCGGAACACTCCGGACCACTCGTGCAGCAGTGTGCCCTTCTTGGCGTCCAGCACAGCAGCGATGCCGTTGCCGTACCCGTCCTGGTACATCGGACCGGCGATCGCAGTCGCGCCGTCCGGAGTGAAGCCGACGATCTGGTAGTCACAGGTGCGCCAAAGCCGTTTGCCTGCCGGCACCGTGAGGAGGCTGCTGCAGCTGTTCTGGTCGGCCAGCGTGGTCAGCGAACCCGCCGTACCGACGCTGGAAACCGCCATCGCTTTCGGGACCGAGTCGATCGGGATCACCTTCGACTGGGCGGGAGTCCACTCGTAAAGGGTGGACGTCCCGTCCTGCGTCTTCGAGGCGTCGAAGTAGACCTTGCCGTTGAGATAGCCCAGCAGTGCGGGGTTCCAGATGTTCGGCATGGTCACCTTCTGGACGCCTGCCTGGCCCTGGGCCTGCTCGGCGTAGAGGCTGGTCACGCCGGTCTCCTCACCGGTGTCCTTCAGGCGCGAGCCGACGTACGCCGCGCCGAGGCCGTCGTCCGTCGTGACGATCTGGGTGATGTCGGGCGTCCGGGCGGTGACCTTGCCGTCGGTGTCGATGGTCAGCATCTCGGTGCCGTAGCCCTTGGTGACGACGGCGAGCGCCGACGAGCCGAGCCGGGCGACCTCCTGGATGCCGGCGGTGCCGGGGACCTTGATGTCCCCGCCCGCGCCGCCGCGGATCGTCCGGCCGGTCAGGTACGCGATCTGCGGCGCCCGGCCGGTCGGGAGCTTGTTCAGGACGATCTTCGTCTTCAGCGGTCCGGTCGACGACGGTGTGCTGCTCGGCGTCGGCGTCTTCGACGGCGTGGCCGTCGGCTTGGGCGTCGTCGGGCTGCCCTTGGACGGGGAGGTGGAGAGCGGGGCCGCCTCGGCCTCGGCGGTCTCCGGGCCCTGGCGGTAGGCGAGGGCGCCGCCGCCCGCGATCGCGGCCACGGCGACGGCTGCGACGAGGGCGACCAAGCGGCCGTTCTGCACTCGCATCGGCGATCTCCTGTCGAACATGGTCATGGCACGGCTTGGCTGGACCGTGCGGCGGACCACGGCCGAGCGGGCCGTCAGGGCCCGCTGTCGGGAGATGTGACGACGGGAAACACCGCTTTGTTCACTCCAGCGAACGGGTCGCAGGACGGATCGAGCATAATTGCGCCATGGACCAGCCACCCCGGATCGGCCGGTACTCCCTGGTCCGCCGGGTGGGTGCCGGAGGTTTCGCGACCGTTTGGCTGGCCCGGGACGAGCAGTTGGACGCCGAGGTCGCGGTCAAGATCCTGTCCGAGAACTGGGTCGAGGACGAGGATGTCCGCCGTCGCTTCCTGGCCGAGGGCCGGTTCCTGCGCAAGGTCGATTCGCTGTACGTCGTCGGCGTGCACGACATCGGCGAGGCCGACGACGGCCGCCCGTTCATGGTCCTCACGTACGCCGACGGTGGCACGCTCGCCGAGCGGATCAAGGCGGGTCCGCTCGAGTTCGGCGAGGCGGTCCGGATCATCACGCAGGTCGGGCGCGGCCTGAAGCACCTGCACGCGCGCGGCGTACTGCACCGCGACGTGAAGCCGGCCAACGTTCTCTTCCGCACCGACTCCGCTGCCGGCGATCGCGCCATGCTGTCCGACCTCGGTCTGGGCAAGTCGCTGGCCGAGGTGTCGCGGATCACGATGCCCGGCGGCACTCCGGCGTACGTCGCTCCTGAGCAGGTCATGGGCGACCGCCTGGACCACCGTGCAGACCTGTATTCGTTGGGCGCGGTCGCGTACGCCGCCTTCACCGGACAGGCGCCGCATGGTGTCGCCAGCCTCGGTGCGGTCATGCAGATCGACGCACCGCCGCCGTCGATGACCACGCTGCGCGAGGACGTACCGGACGCGATCGACGTCGTCGTACGGCGTGCTCTCGAGCCGGACCGCGATCAGCGCTGGCCTGATCTCGACAGCTTCCTCAACGCGCTCCGAGAGGCGCACACCACGGGCAAGGTGCCGGCTGGGTTGGTTCCGGCCGCGGAGATGCCTGCACCGGCGCCCGCGGCGGCTCCGGTCGACCAGGCGACCGCACTGGCCAGCTCGAACGAGCCGACCCTCCCGGTGAAGCCCAAGCGCCGCCGGCGGGCCGCGGTGATCACTACGCTCGCTGCGCTGGTTCTCGCGGCAGGTGGTGGGTACGGCGGGTACGAGTACGTGCTGACCCGCCCGATCAAGGTGGAGGCCAAACCGCTGTCGGTGGAAGTCCCGCGCGCGTGGAAGCAGAAGGCGGTCGACTCCACCCCAGCGCTCGTGGTCAGCACCAGCACGTCGGCGTGGCAGAACGACCCGAAGGTAGAGGGCGTCTTCGTCGGCCTGGTGCCTGCGAGCAGCCTGCCGACAAGTGGCACCGCGCCGGCCGGATGCACTGCGGGCACGACGAACACCGGTCAGTCGACGGTTACCTTCAATTACACCTGCGACTCGAATCCTGCGGTGGTCGAGCGGTATCAGAAGGTGAACGACAGCACGCTGCTCCGGATCCAGGTGCGGGCCAACGACGAGAAGACCCGGACCAGCGTGCTCGACTCGGCGGCGTACCAGCAGCCTTAAGGCACCAAGGACGTCAGTGACGAGATGGATGCCTTGTGCATGCGGGGGATGACGTTCAGCGTGGCCGGGTCCGACGCGTACAGGTAGGAGCCCGACTCGTAGACCAGGTACGCCGTTCCGTTGTACTCCGTGATGCCCTCGGTCATGCTCGGCGCCCGGAAGCAGCTCAGTGCGGCCGCATCGAGGTCCTTCTGACCGCGCTTCACCACATAGATGTTGCTGCGGTTCCCACGGCCGTACGACGTGCTGTAGATGAAGTGGTTCGCCGTGACGGTCAGGCCCTGCGTCTTGGTCGGGATCTCCCACGCCCCGGACTGGGTGGTCAGCGTGCCGTCGTCGGCGATCTTGTACTCGTACATGGTCCCGCGGCCGGTGTCGTTGAACGTCCCGGCGAACAGCGAGTCGCCGTAGCTCCCGATGAACGACGATCCGGCGACGTCGCGCGCAGTACCGACCTGTGCGAGGTACGGCGTACCCGCTGCCTTCAGCGCATCCCGTAGCTCGGTCAGCCGGTACTTGCGGATGCTGCTGCCCTGGCCGGCGACGAACGCCCAGCCCTTGCTCACAGTGATCCCACCGACGTGCGACTCGGCGATCGCGACCACGCCGACCGTGGAGCCGGTGGACGGATCGATGCCGTAGATCTCGGAGTCGGCGCCCTCGCGGTACGCCGCGACGAGGAGCAGGTTCTTGCCGGAGCCGTCCCAGTTGTACCAAGTGCCCGCGCCTTGTGGGGTGTACGTGCTGAGGTTCGGGATGCTCGCGCTGTTGCTGAACCGCGCGTCGTACTTCTTCGACGCGGACGGCCCGTCGTAGAACGTCGAACCGCCGGTGGTGGCGGTGTCGCAGCTGATCGCGGCGTGCGCCGGCAGGGCTGCGGTGAGGGTGGCGGCGGTGGTGAGGAGGGCGGTCGAGATGGCGAGAATGCGCATGGTGACCTCCGGAGGTTGGGCGGAAACCTACGAGATTTTCAGAGTAGATCGCCAATGAGTAACAAGCGAGGGCTCACCGGGCGTCGGATCGGCGAACGGAGGCCGTACGGTTGTCGCATGACCGATCTGTCCGCGGCGATCGACCGCGTTCTGCCCAGCGTCCGTGCCGACCTCGAGGACCTCATCCGGATCCCGTCGGTCAGTTACGAACCGGCCCGTGCGGCCGACGTCCAGCGGTCCGCCGAGGCGACTGCCGCGTTGTTCGAGGCCGAAGGCTTCACGGTGAAGATCGTCCGCGCCGGTGACGGCGCCCCGGCGGTGATCGCGAAGAAGCCGGCCCCGGCCGGGAAGCCGACCGTACTGCTGTATGCGCACCACGACGTCCAGCCGACCGGACCGGTCGAGCAGTGGACCTCGGACCCGTTCGAGCCGACCGAACGCGACGACCGGCTGTACGGGCGGGGCGCCGCCGACGACAAGGCCGGGATCGCCGCGCACCTCGCCGCCGTACGGGCCTTCGGCAACGATCTGCCGGTGGGCGTGACGGTGTTCGTCGAGGGCGAGGAGGAGATCGGCTCGCCGACCCTGCTGCAGTTGCTCGACGAGTACTCCGACGACCTCGCCGCCGACGCGATCGTGATCGCGGACTCCGGCAACTGGGACGTCGGCACGCCGGCCCTGACCGTCTCGCTGCGCGGCCTGGTCGAGGCGTACGTCGAGGTGCGGACGCTCGATCACGCCGTACATTCAGGTCTTTTCGGCGGCCCGGTCCCGGACGCGTTGTCGGCGCTGTGCCGGCTGCTCGCCACGCTGCACGACGACAAGGGCGACGTCGCGGTCGACGGGCTGCACGCGTCGCGCGCGGCGGACGTGGTGTACCCGGAGGACCGGCTGCGGGCCGAGTCGTCGGTGCTCGACTCGGTCCGGCTGACCGGCTCGGGGTCGCTGGTGGATCGGCTCTGGACCCGGCCGGCCGTTGCCGTGGTCGGCATCGACGCGCCGTCCGTCGCGGAGGCCAGCAACACGCTGGTGCCGGTCGCGCGGGCCAAGGTGAGCCTGCGGGTCGCGCCCGGTGACGACGCGATCAAGGCCAGTGCGGCACTGCGTGAACACTTGGAGAACCACGCGCCCTGGGGTGCGCAGGTGACCGTGACCGAGGGCCAGAACGGCCAGCCGTGCAGCGTGAACGCGCGCGGCGCGGGGTACGAAGCGGCCCGGGAAGCGTTCAAGACCGCCTGGGGTGTCGACCCGATCGACATGGGCATGGGCGGCTCGATCCCGTTCATCGCCGAGTTCCAGCAGGCGTTCCCGGAGGCAACGATCCTGGTCACCGGCGTCGAGGATCCGGACACCCGCGCCCACGGAATCGACGAGGGCCTGCACCTCGCCGAGTTCGCCAAGGTGTGCCTCGCGGAAGCTTTGTTGCTTCAGAACCTGGCGAACCAGGCGTGATCGGGCTTTCCGGCGACCCAGTGTTTGGCATAGGTTTCGGCGAGTGAAGATCGCAGTCGTACGGGAGACGAGACCGGCGGAGCGCCGGGTCGCGCTGGTGCCGGAACAAGTCGCGAAACTGATCGAGCTCGGCTACCAGGTCGCGGTCGAGCCGGCCGCCGGTGAGCGGGCGCTGTTCTCCGACGACCAGTATCGTGACGCCGGCGCCGAAGTGGCCTGGGGTGCCGACCACGCGGCCACGATCGTGGCGTCGGTCCAGCCCTTGGAACGCGAGCGTCTGCAGCGGTTGCACGCCGGTACGGCGCTGATGTCGTTCCTGCCGACCAACCCGCCGGATGTGGTCCGTACCGCCACGCGGGCGAAGCTGACCGCGTTCGCGATGGAGCTGATCCCGCGGATCTCCCGGGCCCAGTCGATGGACGCCCTGTCCTCGCAGGCCCTCGTCGCCGGATACCGGGCGGCGATCGTTGCCGCCGAACGGCTCCCGCGCTTCTTCCCGTTGAACATGACCGCGGCCGGCACAGTCCCGCCGGCACAGGTCGTCGTACTCGGAGCTGGTGTCGCCGGACTGCAGGCGATCGCCACCGCCAAGCGCCTCGGCGCGGTGGTGAAGGCGTACGACGTCCGTACCGCGGCCGCCGAGGAGATCGCCTCGATGGGCGCCGTACCGATCGAGCTCGAGCTGGGCACGCTCGACGGGCCCGGCGGCTACGCCCGCGAGATGACCCCGGAACGCGCGCAGCTCCAGCGAGAACTGCTCACGCCGTACGTCGCTGCCGCGGATGCGCTGATCACCACGGCCGCCGTGCCTGGTCGTACTGCGCCGATGCTGGTGACGCGCTCGATGGTCGAGCAGATGAAGCCGGGATCGGTCGTGGTCGATCTGGCGTCCGAGCAGGGCGGCAACGTCGAGGGATCGGTCGCCGGGACCGAGCTGACGATCGGCGAGGCGCTCGTCTGGGGCGGCGCGAACGTGCCGTCGCAGATGGCCGGGCCGGCGTCGCGGCTGTACGGGCAGAACATCGCGAACCTGATCCGCTTGATGACCCGGAACGCCGCCTTCGACCCCGACTTCGACGACGAGATCGTCCGCGGCTGCTGCGTCACCCACGACGGCAGCGTGCTCCACGAGCCAACTCGAGAGCTCCTGAAAGGCCAGGCTTGATGACCGAGTCCATTGCGCTGCTGACGATCTTCGTCCTTGCGGCGTTCGTCGGGGTCGAGGTGATCAGCAAGGTCTCCTCGACGTTGCACACCCCGTTGATGTCCGGGGCGAACGCGATCCACGGCGTCATCCTGGTCGGCGCCATCATCGTCACCGGTGCGGCCGATTCGGCCATCGTGGTGATCGTCGGGCTGCTGGCCGTCGTACTCGCGACCGTGAACATGGTCGGCGGGTTCGTGGTCACGGACCGGATGCTGGAGATGTTCAAAGGTCCGGGGGCTCGTAAGAAGGAGCTGCACAAGTGATCCCCACCTGGGCCCAGATCGGCTATCTGGTCTCCGCGGTCTGCTTCATCGTCGCGCTGAAAGCACTCTCGTCGCCGCGCAGTGCCCGGACCGGCAACCTGATCGGCGCGGCGGGCGCGGTGCTCGCGGTGATCATCACGTTCGCGGCGTACAAGCCGGACCACCTCGCGCCGATCCTGATCGCGCTGATCATCGGCACCATCGGCGGTGTGGTCGGTTCGCGCCGGGTGCAGATGACCCAGATGCCGCAGCTCGTTGCCTTGTTCAACGGTGTCGGCGGCGGTGCGGCCGCGCTGGTCGCGCTGCTCGAGCTCGACGAGGTCTCGTCCGACGCGACGGTGGCGGCGATCGCGTCGGCGTTCACGATCCTCGTCGGGGCGGTGAGCTTCTCCGGATCGGTGGTGACGTTCACCAAGCTGCAGGAGCTGATGACGACCCGGCCGGTGACGTTCCCCGGTCTGCCGGTGCTGTTCATCGCGTCGATCCTGGGCGGGGTGGCGCTGGCCGTGTGGCTGGTGTCGGACCCGCGCGTGTGGGTCGGCGTACTGCTCTGCCTGGTGGGTCTCGCGATCGGTGTGATGCTGGTGCTGCCGGTGGGCGGTGCCGACGTACCGATCGTCATCTCGTTGCTGAACGCATTCACCGGTCTGACGGTGGCCGCGGGCGGGTACGTGCTGGGCAACACGCTGCTGCTGATCGCGGGCACGCTGGTCGGCGCCGCGGGTACGTTGCTGACCAAGCTGATGGCGGACGCGATGGGGCGGTCCGTGTTCAACATCCTCTTCGGCGCGATCCGGGGCGGATCGACGCTGGGCGCCGGAACGGTGTCCGAGCGGCCGGTGATCTCGGGCGGGCCGGAGGACGTGGCGATCCTGCTCGGGTACGCGAACAAGGTCATCATCGTGCCCGGGTACGGTCTCGCCGTCGCGCAGGCGCAGCACACCTTGCGTGATCTGGTCGAGGAGCTGCAGTCGCGTGGTGTGAAGGTCGACTACGCGATCCACCCGGTGGCCGGCCGCATGCCCGGGCACATGAACGTGCTGCTCGCGGAGGCCCAGGTCCCGTACGAGCAGCTCCGCGAGATGGACGACATCAACGGCGACTTCAAGACGACCGACGTCGTACTGGTCGTCGGCGCGAACGACGTGGTCAACCCCGCCGCCCGTAACACCCCGTCGGCGCCCATCTACGGCATGCCGATCCTGAACGCCGACGAGGCCCAACGCGTCATCTTCCTCAAACGTTCGATGCGCCCCGGTTTCGCCGGCATCGAGAACGAACTCCTCTACGACCCGCGCACCACGCTGTTGTTCGGCGACGCCCGGGACTCGCTGACGAAGCTCCTGGCCGCATTGAAGACGGTCTGAGGAGCATATGCGAAAAGGCGCGTACTAAACCACAGGCGCGCCTTTCCCCGCAACCATCTGGCACCTTCCTGCCTGGAATTCCTCCAGCCGGTCCAGGCCGGTAAGTAGCTCGCGTCCCCCTGGCCGCTCGCGGTCAAAGACCTACCCCGGCCACCCCACCTCGTTGCCCGCCGCTCCACCCCTCTGTTTCACTTTTCCCACCCGAGAGGTCGAGCCCGGCACCCCGCCATTTCCCTCTCCCCTTCCGCCCGCAGAGGAGACAACTTTGCCCTGCCTACCCTCACCTCCCCGAGCCTGGGACTGGGGCTAATCCACCCACCCCCGCTGAGCCGCCCGAACCCCCAACTCAAACCGCCCCGAAGCTCCCACCTGCTCACTGAGTTTCGCGGCGATCCGACGGACGGTCCGCATAGATACCCCAAGCTTCCGAGCGACCTGCTCGTCGGTCGCGCCGTGCACCAGGAGCCTGAGGAATTCGGCCTCCTGCGCGCTGATGCCGCCCTCTCTTGCCCACCGCTGCTCCTTGAGCGGGTCGACGGCGCGGTCCCACAGGCTGAGGTGCAGCTCCATGGCAAGCCGCACGACGGCGGGGCTGTGATGCACGACGGCGCCGACCGTATGGTCGTCGGGGTCTATCCCCATCACGGCCGACTCGTCGTCGAAGATGACCAATCTGAACGGAACTGACGGTGCGATTCGAACCGTTCCGCCCAGGCTGGTAAGAAGATGTACGAACTCGGGTGCTCCTGGCCTTTTCCAGAAAGCCTCTGAGTAGATGTACCGTATCTCGATACCGCGCTCCAAATGGGGTCGGTCGGGTAAGACGTGGGGATCCATGTTTACGACCCGGTCGACCTGATTTATCCCCCAGATTGATTTCTTCGGCCGGAAACGTTGCATTCGCTGGTTGGCGAGTTCGCGGCCTTCGAGGATTTCGACGTCGCGCGTTGTTCTTTGCACCAGGAAATTCGCCAGGTCGGCCGTGAATCTGTCGGCGGCGAGTTGGTCCGACCGCAGTTCGTCGCTCAGCGCCTCGATTTCCTGCTGCCGGCGCGCGGCGAGACGCCCGAAGGTGAGCGACGGATCCAGCGGGTACTCCACGCCCTCGATCCAGCTCGGTACGAGGAAGCCGAGCTCTCGCAGCGCTTGCAGGTTGTGGGCCGTCTCGTCCTCAGTCTGGTCGAGCTCTGCGGCGAGCTCACTCAGTCGCGTGTCGCGCCCGAGTTCCGGCTTCTGCAGCAGGGTCCGGTAGACCGCAAGCAACTCCGCCGTAAGCCCAGAAGAGTCGAACAACGCCGTCAGACCCAACCGCGCTTAGCGGCTGCCACCCCGAGTTCGAAGCGGCTGGCGGCGTCGAGGCGTTCGGAGAGGTTGGCGGTGATGCGGCGAGCGGTGCGGAGGGAGATGCCGAGCAGTCGCGCAACCTGCTCGTCCTTGGCCCCGCCGGCGAGAAGGCGCAGTACCTCGGCCTCGTGTGGAGTGAGTGGGGCGTCGTCGCGCTCGTCGGGGTCGAACATTTCGGTCGCCCGTGACCAGTAGGCGTCGAACAGGGCCATCGCGACCGACACTACTGCGGGGGTGCGGTGGATGACTGCGCCTGCTGTGGGGCTCGCCGGATCCATCGGCATGATCGCGAGTTCCTGGTCGAAGATCAGCAGGCGCATCGGGAGGGTCGGTGTTGCCCGGACCTCACCGCCGAGGCGATGGATGGTCGCGGCGTACTCAAGAGCCTGCCTCGAAGCGGACATGCTCTGCAGGTAAACGGTCCGGAGCTTCAGCCCGCGCTCAAGCAGCGAGAAGTCCGGCGACTTCTCGGTCGGATGCACAGTGTCGTCAAGGTGAGACGGCACGAGGCACCAGAACGTGTCTCGCGCCTTGAGTGCGAGCTCCTCGATGCGTCGCGAGGCGTTGGCCCGACCTTTGAGGACCTCGACGTCGCCGCTGCTGCGCGCCGTCAACAGCTCGTTGTACTGCTCTGCGACCACGTCGGCGGAGGCCTCGGCCTCCTTCAGCTCGCCCAGCAGACGGGTGAGCTCGGTCCGCCGGCGCTCGGCCAGGCTTGTCAGGCCGACCCGTGGATGAACTGCGTGTTCTGCCTCGGGGTTTGTCCATGTCGGGACCAGCAGTTCGAGCTTGCGAAGCTTCTCCAGTAGTTCGTGTACATCAGGTACAGAACGATTTACTAGCGCGGCAATCTGCTCGGGCGTACTGTCTGGGTGGCTGAGAAGGGCGTGATAGACCGCAAAAGTGGCTTCGTCCACCCCCAGCGGCTCGAGCACGATCCCTCTCCTCCAGAACTTGTCGGAACCGACCATATACAGACAGCGTCGACAAAGAGCACCCAAACGTGGTTCCGAAGCTATTCGAAGGGACAGGTTGTGATCAAGAAGTTGCTGATTGTGGCCGCGGCGGCCGTCGCTCTGTTACTCGCGTCGCCAGTCGCGGCATCCGCTTCGTCGGGGCAGGAGCCCGCCTGCGGCGCCGTGAACGCCTGCTGGTAGTCGGTCCGGTCATAGGGTGCTTCGGCGTCCCGTAGACTGTGGGTGTGGCTCGTGGCGATGGTCGGCTTACTCATGAACTCGACCCGCAGGATCTGGGTCCGCAGGATGCTTGTGGGGTGTTCGGGGTTTGGGCGCCTGGCGAAGAGGTTGCCAAGCTCACCTACTTCGGCCTCTATGCCCTGCAGCACCGGGGGCAGGAGTCGGCGGGGATTGCGGTCAGTAACGGGTCGCAGATTCTGGTCTACAAGGACATGGGGCTGGTCAGCCAGGCCTTCGACGAGGCGACCTTGGCGTCGCTCCGGGGGCATATCGCGATCGGCCACTGCCGCTACTCGACCACCGGTTCGAGTGTGTGGGCCAACGCGCAGCCGACGTTCCGGTCCACGGCGACCGGGTCGATTGCGCTCGGCCACAACGGCAACCTGACCAACACCAGTGAGCTCGCCGCCAGCCTGAACGGCGAAGGTGACCTGGATCTCGGTCTCGACGCCGACGTCGACCACGCGAAGGCGAACGCCAAGCACGGCGCGTCCTCCGACACCGACATCCTCACCTCGATGCTGGCCGGCTACCCGGACCTCACCATCGAAGAGGCCGCCGCCAAGATCCTCCCGAAGGTCAAGGGCGCGTACAGCCTGATCTTCATGGACGAGAACACGCTGTACGCCGCCCGCGACCCGCAGGGCATCCGTCCGCTGGTCCTCGGCCGGCTCGAGCGCGGCTGGGTGGTCGCCAGCGAGACCGCGGCCCTGGACATCGTCGGCGCCTCCTTCATCCGTGAGGTCGAGCCGGGTGAGATCGTCGCGATCGACGCCGACGGTCTCCGCTCGACCAAGTTCGCCGAGCCGGACCCGAAGGGCTGTCTCTTCGAGTTCGTGTACCTGGCCCGTCCGGACACCCAGATCTCCGGCCAGCGGATCTACTCGACCCGCGTCGAGATCGGCCGCAAGCTCGCCCAGGAGCACCCCGCCGACGCCGACCTGGTGATCGCGACCCCCGAGTCCGGCACACCTGGCGCGATCGGGTACGCCGAGGAGTCCGGCATCCCCTACGGTTCCGGCCTGGTCAAGAACGCGTACGTCGGCCGCACGTTCATCCAGCCCAGCCAGACGATCCGCCAGCTCGGCATCCGCCTCAAGCTGAACCCGCTGCGCGAGGTGATCGAGGGCAAGCGGCTCGTCGTGGTCGACGACACGATCGTCCGCGGCAACACCCAGCGTGCCGTCATCCGGATGCTGCGCGAGGCCGGCGCGAAGGAGATCCACGTCCGGATCACCGCGCCGCCGGTGAAGTGGCCGTGCTTCTACGGCATCGACTTCGCCAGCCGTGCGGAGCTGATCGCCAACGGGCTGAACACCGAGGAGATCTGCCGTTCGCTCGGCGCCGACTCGCTCGGGTACATCAGCCTGGACAACCTGGTCGAGGCGACGACGGTCCCGAAGGAGCGGCTCTGCCGGGCCTGCTTCGACGGCGTCTACCCGGTCGCACTTCCGGAGCCCGAGCAGCTCGGCAAGCACCTCCTCGAGGAGCCGGCGCGGACCGACGTGGACGGGCTGGCGACGATCTCCGGCGGTGGCGGCGCGGCCGACGCGCTCAGCCGGCCGTAGCCCGTCCGGACCGGTCGGCGAGATGCGTCAGCCGGTCCGTCAGACTGGGCGGGTGACGCCGGAAGTACGCCGTACCAGCTGGACAGCTGTCGTATCGAGGAGAGAAACGTGAGCGAAGGGGCGAGCTACGCCGCCGCGGGTGTCGACATCGAGGCCGGTGACCGGGCCGTCGAGCTGATGAAGGAGTGGGTGGCGAAGGCGACCCGCCCCGAGGTGGTCGGTGGGCTCGGCGGGTTCGCCGGCCTGTTCGACGCGACCGCCCTGACGTCGTACCGCCGGCCGCTGCTGGCGACCTCGACGGACGGGATCGGGACCAAGGTCGCGATCGCGCAGAAGCTGGACAAGCACGACACGATCGGGTTCGACCTGGTCGGGATGGTCGTCGACGACCTGGTCGTGTGCGGCGCGGAGCCGCTGTTCATGACCGACTACATCTGCACCGGCAAGGTGGTCCCGGAGACGATCGCGCAGATCGTGAAGGGCATCGCGGAGGCGTGCGTCGAGGCCGGTACGGCGCTCGTCGGCGGCGAGACGGCCGAGCACCCGGGCCTGCTCGAGGCGGATGAGTACGACGTGGCCGGCGCGGCGACCGGTGTGGTCGAGGCGGACGAGGTGCTCGGCGCGGAGCGGGTCCGCGCGGGGGACGTCGTACTGGCGATGGCGTCGTCGGGGCTGCACTCGAACGGGTACAGCCTGGTGCGGCACGTGTTCTTCGACCGGGCGAAGTGGAGCCTGGACCGCGAGGTGCCGGAGCTCGGTACGACGCTGGGCGAGGTGCTGCTGACGCCGACGCGTGTGTACGCCAAGCGCTGCCTCGAGCTGATCCAGGAACTGAACCACGGCGACGAGCGCCCGCTGCACGCGATGTCGCACATCACCGGCGGCGGCTTCGCGGCGAACCTGGCGCGGGTCGTCCCGGACGAGCTGTCGGTCCGGATCGACCGGTCGACCTGGACGCCGGCGCCGATCTTCGGGCTCGTCGGGCTGCTGGGTGATGTCGCGCTGCCCGAGCTGGAGAAGACGCTGAACATGGGTGCCGGCATGGTCGCAGTACTCGACCCGTCGGCCGCCGACGCGGCGATCCAGGCGCTGGCCGCCCGCGACATCCCCGCCTGGGTGTGCGGTGAGGTCACCGCGACGCCTGGTGGCACCGTCGCACTGGAAGGCGCGTACGCCAAGTAAGCCGACCGGCTGTGCATCCCAGCACCACCTGGGAGCGGCTCTGGAACGAGCTGTCCGACGCCTCGGGCAGCTACGACCGGTGATCCGCCACAGGTGGTGCTGGTGTGATGGAACTCGTCGGGCGCACGGTGAACTGCTCAGGCACCCCGAAGGGCGCTGAGCAGCTCAGCCGGGCTGATGTTGCTTACCGACGGGGGTGGTAGTCGTCGGCGTCGTAGTCGTCGCCGTCGTTCTCGCCGTTTGCAGAACGGTCGCCACCCTGGTCACCGGACAGCTCACGCTTGAGCTGGTCCAAGTCGGTGTCCCAGGTGCGGTACTTCAGGTCGCGTGCGACCTTCGTCTGCTTGGCCTTTGCACGGCCGCGCCCCATAGCGTCGACCCCCTCGCACAAGTCAACCGGGTACGCTGCGTGGCGCCCACGGATCAGTCGTCAGTAATCGTGGTTCAAGGATACCCGGAGCGCGGGATCGACACACGCACCGCCCCCGCCCAGAGGTCCGATCACAGCATCGACGGGGTCGGCCGATCCCCTCGAACCGGCCCACCCCACCGCGTCCGACCCCGTTACTTCACTTCGCGACGTGAGCTAGCCCACAGTCCGACGATGGTCGGCAGGACGATCCAGACCCCGACCGCGGTCAGCGTCTCGGGCACCATCCCGTGCAGATCCCGCTCCGCGATCCGGCCGAGTGCGCCGAACACGTCCAGGTAGTTCGCGTTGTCCTTGAACAGCGCCGGCCCGGCCAGCGACCAGGCGGTCGGCGCGATGAAGTACGCCAGGATCGCGACCGCGGTCTGCGGGATCACCGCACCGAACGCGGCACCCATGACGACATTCAGCGCCACAGTCAGGTAGGCGCCGGCGAGCTGCCCGCCCAGTCCGGCGTACGACGCAGCGTGGTCGGTGACCCCACCAGCCAGTGCGGTGCCGGCCAGCGCCAGCACGACCACTCCGGTCATCACGACCGCGCTCAGCACGACGGCGGAGACGAATTTGGCCAGCTGAACCCGGACCCGGCGCGGCGACAGTGTGAACGTGGTCAGCGCGGTCCGCTGCGTCCACTCCGACGTCATCGCCATCACGCCGATCACCGGCAGCAACAGCATCACGCCGGTGGATGCGGCGCCGAGGAAGCCGTCGAAGCCGGCCGCGCCCTGCGGCAGGTGGGTGATCTGCCAGGTCAGCGCGGCCAGCGCGATCAGCAGGATCGCGGCGATCAGTACCCGGCCGCTGCGGGTGTTGACGGATTTGCGTAGCTCGATTGCAACTAGTTTCAGAAACGACTGGCCGCGGGCGGGCGGCAGCGAGGTGGCTACCTCGGCCCGGTGCTTGGCCGGTGCGGTGGTCGGGACGTCTTCGGTCACTGTGGTCATGGCGATGAGCTCCTGAGGAGAAGTAGGTGTGATCAGGCGGCCACGGCGGCGGGCGCTGCGGTCAGCTGGAAGAACAGGTCCTCCAGGCCGGCGCCGTCGCTCTGGCGGAGTTCGATCAGGATCTGACCGGCAGCGGCTGCGGCGCGCCCGACCTGCTCGGCGGTGGCGTCGACGCGCAGCGAACCGTCGGCGAGCGGCTCGAGGTTCAGGCCGGCCACGGTCAGGGCCTCGTTCAGGCCGATCGGGTCGAGGCCGCGGACCAGCGTGCCGGTCCCGGCGAGCAGCTCGTCCAGCGAGCCGTTGGCAACGATCCGGCCGCCGCCGATGACGACCAGGCGGTCGACGGTCGCCTGCACCTCACCGAGCAGGTGGCTGGACAGGATCACGGTGCCGCCGCGGGCGGCGAAGTCCTGCAGCAGCCCGCGCATCCAACGAATGCCTTCCGGGTCCATCCCGTTCGCGGGCTCGTCGAGGATCAGTACGGCGGGGTCGCCGAGCAGCGCGGCCGCGATACCGAGCCGCTGCCGCATGCCGAGCGAGTACTGGCCGACGCGGCGCTTCGCGGCGTGGCTGAGTCCGACCGCCTCGAGCATCTCGTCGGCGCGGGCCTTCGGGACGCCGAGCAGGCTGGCGTTCAGCAGCAGGGTCTCGCGGCCGGTCCGGCCCGGGTGCTGCGCGGCGGCGTCCAGCATCACTCCGACGACCCGGCCCGGGTTCGGCAGGTCGACGTACCGCTTGCCGGTGATGGTGGCGGTGCCGGAGGACGGCGGCGTCAGGCCGGTGAGCATCCGCAGCGTGGTCGACTTGCCGGCGCCGTTCGGGCCGAGGAAGCCGGTGATGCTGCCGGGCTGAACGGTGAACGACACGTCCTGGACAGCCGTGGTGCTGCCGTAGCGCTTGGTCAGGTTCTCGACGGTGATCATGACATCGAGTCAACCGTCACCGACCCCTCCCGCACATCGGACGAGCGGCTGCGGCCACCCCCTACGAAAGTTGTCGCCGACGGCCCGGAACCCACCCGGAAGGGGGACGTGATCGCGTCGACCGTCGAACTACAGTGACGGAATGCGACGGTTGCGCCGGTGGTACGCCTGGTGGGTCAGGCATGCCCCGCGGGTCCGCGACTTCCTGTACGTCGCCTTCAGCCTGCTCACGATCGTCGCCCAGGCCGCGTCCGGTGGCGGCGGTTGGAGCCCGAAGGACTGGTACGTCCTCGGCGCCGGGATCGTCGCCTCGGTCGCGCTGCTCTGGCGCCGTAGGTTCCCCGTCACGGTCACCGCGGTCACCGTCGTGGCGATGCTGACCGGGGGCATCTTCGTCCCGATGGGGCTGGCCTTGCTCACCCTGTCGATCCGTCGCCGCGACCTCGCGCTGGCGATCCTCGGTCTCGCGTCGTACGCCGCCTATGTACTGAATACCTGGGGCGGCAAGGGATCGATCTGGGTGCCGATCTTCACCGGGCCCTTCCTGGTCGGGACGTGGATCGCGATCGGCGCGTACGTCGGCGCCCGCCGCGATCTGATGGCATCCCTGCGGGACCGGGCCGAGCGGGCCGAGGCCGAGCGTGAGCTGCGTAGCGAGCAGGCCCGGCTGGGTGAGCGGGCCCGGATCGCCCAGGAGATGCACGACGTCCTCGCCCACAAGGTCTCACTGATCGCCCTGCACGCCGGCGGCCTCGAGGTGAACCCGGCCGTCGGCGCGGACAAGGTCGAAGACTCGGCCAAGCTCATCCGCGAGACCGCACGGCAGGCAATGGAGGACCTCCGCGAGGTCCTCGGCGTACTGCGGACCGACGTCAGCGTGGCCGGTGCGGACCTGGCACCGGTGCCGCAGGCGGCCGACCTCGAGCGCCTGATCGAGGCCTCCCGCAACGCGGGGGTGACCGTCGGGTACGACGTTGCGCTGCCGGACGACGTACCGGATTCGGTCGGACGGACCGTCTATCGGCTGGTGCAGGAGTCGCTGACCAATGTGCACAAGCACGCCCGCGGCGCGGCGACCGAAGTACGCGTGCATGGCGCTCGGGGTGAGGGCGTGACGGTGAGGGTGACGAACGTGCGACCGGTCGCTGCTGGTTCACTGCTGCCTGGCGCCGGTGCGGGGCTGGTCGGGCTGCGCGAACGTGTGCAGCTGGTCGGCGGGCGGCTGACCACCGGGCCGACGATCGAAGGCGGTTGGCGGGTCGAGGCCTGGCTGCCGTGGGACGACCGCAAACAAGATGCCGAGCCTGTGTTCGCAGACGAAGGGGAACTATGACGCGGCTGCTGATCGTGGACGACGAGGCGCTGGTGCGAGCCGGGCTGAAGATGATCCTCGAGTCCGACGACGAGCTCGAAGTGGTCGCCGAGGCCGAGGACGGCGCGGACGCCGCGGCGATGGTCAAGGAGCACCGGCCGGACGTCGTACTGATGGACATCCGGATGCCCCGGCTGGACGGGCTGGCGGCGACCCGGGAGGTGCAGGCGCTGCCGGATCCGCCGAAGATCGTCGTACTGACGACCTTCGATCTGGACGACTACGTGTTCCGTGCCCTGCAGGCGGGGGCGAGCGGATTCCTGCTCAAGGACACGCCGCCGCGCGAGCTGGTACAGGCGATCAAGGTGGTCGCGGCCGGTGACGCGATGCTGTCGCCGGCGGTGACCCGGCGGCTGATCGGGCATTTCGCCGGCGACCCGCGGACGGACCGACGGCGGGTGGCGCGCGAGCGGATCAGCAAGCTCACCGAACGCGAGCGCGAGGTGCTGGTCGAGGTCGGCCGCGGCCTGCAGAACTCCGACATCGGCAAGAAACTCTTCATGAGCGAGGCCACGGTCAAGGCGCATGTCTCACGTGCGCTGGTGAAACTGGATGCCACGAACCGCGTGCAGGTGGCGATCCTGGCCTACGAGGCCGGTCTTCTGGACGGATAGGAAACCGGCCCGGCCGTCGGAGGGGTGGGGGGAGCGACGGCTCGAGCCGGTTTCATGGCCAGCGTGCCTGGGGGGGTAGGACGCTGACGACCAGCGGCACCCGATGGGGGGAAGGGCGCCGCCGGTCAGGACTCAGACGCGGCCGAAGGCCACGCTGCTGGTCCAGATCTTCGCCTTGGCGACCGGACGACCCGGCTTCGAGGCGTGCCACAGCATGTTCCCGCCGGCGTAGATGCCGACGTGGTACACACCGCCGCCACCGTTGCGGAAGAACACGAGGTCACCGGGCTTGGCGGCCTTGCGGCTGATGTGCTTGGTCGCGCTGTACTGCTGGCGCGACGTCCGCGGCAGCTTGTGGCCGGCCTTCTTGTACACGAAGCCGGTGTAGCCGGAGCAGTCGAAGCCGCGGGTGGTCGTGCCGCCGTAGCGGTACGGCGTGCCCTTGAGCTTGGCCGCCTCCCGGAGCACCCTGGCCCGGAACGTGCTGGTGCCGCTCGACGAACTGGCGCCGTACTTGCCGTAGAGCACCTTGTGCTTGGCGGCCCAGGTCAGCCGGCCCCAGGTGTTCTTGTCCATGTAACCGGTGGCCTTCAGGCCCCAGGACGCCTGGAACTTCTTCAGCACCCGAACGGTGCTGGTGCCGAAGTAGCCGTCCGGCCCGAGGTGCAGGGCGCGCTGGACGTACTTGACGGTCGGGCCGGAGTCGCGGAACCGGAGCAACGGCCGGCTCGGGATGCTCATGTGGCCGCGCTGCTGAGCAGCGGTCATGGTGGCCGCGGAGGCGGTCGCCGGGGTGGTGCTGATGCTGAGGGCGGCTCCACCGCCGACAGCGAGGCCGACCGAGAGGACGGCGGCTGCGGCGCGGGGCGCCGCGGGCTTGCTGGTGTTCCTACGGTGCTTCGCCAGGGTCCGGCCGGTAGGCCGGTCGGTACTGGAAAGCTGGCTGACGGCGCGCGAAAGCGACGTCCGTCGGGCAGTGACGGGCATGGTTGTCTCCCGACGCCTGTGAAGTTAGCTGTCGGGTTCGGGCTGGGATTCATAGCCCGGTCCGCTCCCGCGGACTTCACCCCAGGGTTTCGACCACTCACGGTCGAAAGACCCAACTTCCTGGGTCCCCCACCCCTGCCATGGTTTTCGAGGGGAGCACATGGGCCCTGGCAGGGCTCGGCGTTGACCCACGTGCGGTTCGTGTTGTTTACCGAACCGCCGACGACTGTATAACAGAACGATCACGACGCAAACCCTCAGATCCACAAAGACCCTCCCGAATGCCTCTGAGGGGGCATCTGACGGATCAGCAAGCCTGGGTGAACACCAGGTGTCCTGAGCGCGTCTGAGCGTGGCTCAGGCGGCAAATGAGGGCTTCAGTGTGACCTCGGTCACAATTGATGGTGGCTATCTGTGACAACGGGCACAGAGGGTGGTCAGGGCACCCTAAAATCCTTGCGAATTCAGCTATTTTCCGAGCAGCTCGCGGAACCGCTCCAGGCCCACGTTCCCGCCCGACAGCACCACTCCGACGCGCTCCGGCACCCCGTGGATCCGTCCGGCCAGCAACGCGGCCAGCGCGCTCGCCCCGCTCGGCTCCAGCACGATCTTCAGCCGCTCGAACGCGAACGCCATCGCGGCCACGATCTCTTCGTCACTGACCAGCTCGAACGACTCGACCAGCCGCCGGTTCACCGCGAACGTCAGCTCGCCGGGCGTCGAGATCGCCTGCCCGTCCGCGATCGTCCGCGGTACGGCGATCTCCACCCGCTCGCCCGCGGCCAGCGAGCGGGCGTGGTCGTCGCCCGCGGCCGGCTCGACCCCGATCACCCGGATCCCGGGGCTCATCAGCGTCGCCGCGGTCGCGCAGCCGGCCATCAACCCGCCGCCGCCGACCGGGACCAGCAGCGCTCCGAGGTGCCCGACCTCCTCGAGCAACTCGAGTGCGACCGTCCCCTGCCCGGCCATCACGTCGTAGTTGTCGTACGGCGGGATCAGCGTGCGGCCGCGCTCGGTCGCCAGCTCCTGCGCCAGGGCGGCCCGGTCCTGCGTGTAGCGGTCGTACGTGACCACCTCGGCGCCGTACCCGCGGGTGGCGGCGACCTTCGTCGGGGGCGCGTCCTCCGGCATCAGGATCACCGCGCTCGTGCCCGCGAGCCGCGCCGCGAGCGCGACCGCCTGCGCGTGGTTGCCGGACGAGTACGCCGCGACGCCCGCCGCGAGCTGCTCCGGGGTGAGCCGGCTGATCGCGTTGTACGCACCGCGGAACTTGAACGCACCGATCCGCTGGAAGTTCTCGGCCTTGAGGAACACCTCCGCCCCGACGCGCTCGTCGAGGGTTCGGGAGGTGAGGACCGGCGTACGGTGGGCGACACCCTTCAGGCGCTCTGCGGCGGCCCGGACATCTGTGAGACTCAGCACGATCCGAACTTATCCGCGGGCGATGTCAAAGTGCGCCGGCCCGCTCCGTACTGATGGACGAGAGGCACCCACTCCGGGGGCCGCGGGTGAAGGAGAAGCCGTGAAGTACCTACTGGTTCTGAACATCAACCCCGACGTGATCGCCGCGCTTCCCGAGGCGGAGCAGGAGGCGATCGGTTCCGGGCACCAGAAGTTCATGGACACGATCAAGGCGTCGGGCGAGTTCCACAGCACGGTCGCGCTGCAGCAGCCGGCGCAGTCCGCGGTAGTCACGGTCCGGGGTGGGCTGCCGGCGGTGACCGACGGGCCGTTCGTGGAGTCGAAGGAGTTCCTCGGCGGCTACTACCTGGTGGACGTGGCGTCCCGGGAGCGGGCGTTGGAGCTGGCCGCGATGATCCCGGACGCGGCGATCGAGGGCCTCGGTGTCGAGGTTCGCGGGGTCGAGTTCGCGGACGGACTCTGAGACGAGCCAAGGGGGTTTCTCCGCCGGATCGGTGGAGAAACCCCCTTGTTTTGTTGACGTTTCAGTCGGTCTGGTCGTCGATGTTCGCCTCGCCGGCGTTCCGCTTGATCGAGTCGATCCCGTTCAGCGCGGAGGCCTTGGTCTTGTAGCTCTCGCTGCTGGTCGCGATCACCTCGCCGTTGCCGGCCTTCAGACGAAACCGGAACTCGCCGGACTTGTCCTTGTACAGCTCGAACTTCCCCGCCATCGATGTACCTCCATAGAGAGTGGTATCGCTCCGCTTCGGAGCGTAGTCCTCTCGGCCCGGTGGTGGGGTGCGTACACGCCCTACTCGCGGATGCCGCGGATGCCCGCGACGACGAGGTCGAGGCCGATCTCGTAGTACCGGTCTCGCGACTCCGGGCAGATCAGTGCGCCGGCGGCGGACGTGATCAGCGGGTAGCGGTCCGGGGACAGCGCACCCAGGGAGGCCCGCTTCCGTCGCAGAGAGGCCTCGCGGGCCTCGGGGTCGCTCACCTCGCGGGCGATCGGGTCGGTGGTCACCAGTGAGATCAGTGAGCAGATTGCCTGCCGGCCGACCTCGGCCGCGTCGTCGACGGTGAAACCGCCCTCGACGAGCAGCTCCAGCGCGCGCTCGGCCAGGGCCAGCCCGGGCTCGGTGATCAGGATCCTGGGCAGCGTCAGGTCCGCCAGCCGCGGGTGCCCGCGGAGTGCGGTCACGAACGCGGTCAGCAGCGTGTGGAGCTGCTTGTCCCACCGATCGTCGTTCGGCTCCGGGGGTACGACGTCGGCCAGGATGCGGTCGCCGATCGCGGCCAGCAGGTCGTCCTTGTCCTTGAAATGCCGGTACAGCGCCATCGGCGTGACGTCGTGCTGCGCGGCCAGTTTCCGGAACGAGACCGCAGCCGGTCCTTCGTCGTCGGCGATGGCCAGCGCGCTGTCGACGACCTTCTCCGGATCGAGGCGGCGGGAGGTCTCCTTGGTGATCACGTTGACAAGTCTACACCGTAGACCTAGTGTCTACTCCGTAAGCTTACGGCGTATACATACAGCGTAGACTCTCAACGAGTGAGGTACGGCAATGCGACGCAGTCCTTGGGCCACCCTGGCGGTGCTGGCTCTAGCGCAGTTCATCGTGGTGCTCGACGTGACGATCGTGAACGTCGCGTTGCCCCACATCCAGGCGGACCTGCATTTCTCCGCCGATTCCCTGCAGTGGGTCATCAACGCGTACACACTGCTCTTCGGCGGCTTCCTCCTGCTCGGCGGGCGGATGGCCGACCTGCTCGGTCCGCGCCGGGTGTTCACCGCGGGCCTCGTGCTGTTCGGCGCGACCAGCCTCGTCGCCGGCCTCTCCAACTCGCCGGAGTTCCTCATCGGCGCCCGTGCGATCCAGGGCCTCGGCGGAGCGCTGTTGTCTCCCGCTGCGTTGGCCATCCTGACCATGACGTTCGCCCACGGACGTGAGCGCAACATCGCGATGGGCGTCTGGGGCGGTCTCGCCGGTCTCGGCGGCACGCTCGGCGTGGTCGCGGGCGGCGTACTCGTGGATTCGCTCAGCTGGCAGTGGGTCTTCTTCGTGAACGTGCCGATCGTGATCGCACTGATCGCGCTCATCCCGGTCTTCGTCCCGGACATGCGGCACTCGACGGGTCGCCGTACGTTCGACACCCTCGGGGCGGTGCTCGGCACGGCTGGACTGATGTCGGTCGTGTACGGCGTGGTGCGGTCGGAGCCGTCCGGGTGGGGATCGTTCGAGGTTGTCGGCGTACTGACTGCTGGTGTTCTGCTGCTGGTGGCATTCGTCGTGGTGGAGTCGCGGTCGGCTGCTCCGCTGGTGCCGCTGCGGCTGTTCCGGTCGCGGGCGCTGAGTGTGTCGGGTGCGACCTTGGCTCTGAACGGTGCCGGGTTCCTGTCCATGTTCTTCCTGACTGCTATCTACCTGCAGCAGGTGCGTGGCGACAGTGCACTCGAGGCCGGCATCCACTTCCTGCCGATGGGCGGCGCGGCGATCGTCGGTGCGGTGCTGGCGTCGCAGCTGGTGCAGCGCCTCGGTACCCGGACCGTCCAGCTGGCCGGTGCTGTCCTCAGCGTCGTCGGACTGCTCCTCCTGTCCCAGGCCGACGCCACCGGTAGCTACAGCTCGCAGCTCCTGCCCGGTCTGATCATCTTCGGCTTCGGCATCATCGGCGTCGGCGTACCAGGCCAGATCAACGCAGTCTCCGAGGTCCGCCCGGCCGAAGCCGGCGCAGCCTCCGGCGTCGTCAACGCGATGTACCAGGTGGGCGGCGCGCTCGGGCTGGCGATCGTCACCACCCTCTCCATCACCCACACCACCAACGAACTGACCCATGGCGCGACTCAACTCCAGGCCCTGCAGTCCGGCTACGAACGAGGCCTCCTCGCCGCAGCCGCCTTCGCCGTAGCCAACGTCCTTCTCACCCTGGCCTCCCCGCAGCTCCAGCCCACCGCGGAGCAGCTCACCGAGGCCACCGCTGCCGCATAAGTTGCCCGCAGCAACGTCCGGCCGGTCTACTGTGTTGCCGTGCAACCCGTTGACTGGCCGGACTGCCGTAATACCGGAGATCTCGGCGGAGGCCGGCTCCCATCGGGGCGGCTGATCCGCAGCGACAACCTCGAGCAGCTCAACCACACGGGCCTCGCCGCCGTACAGGCTGCCGGCGTCAGCCGGTTCGTCGATCTGCGCAGCGCCTGGGAGTGCGAGACGTGGCCATCGCCGTACGCCGTTGACGAGCGGTGGCAGAACGTTCCTTTGTGGGACCCTGGCGATCCGGATGTGTCGGACCTTGGGCTTTTCGAGCAGTACCGGGTCCTCGTCGACGACTATGCCGAGCGCGTCGCCTCGGCGGTTGTGGCGATTGCGGAGGCGCCTGACGGCTGCGTGGTCGTGAGTTGCCATGCGGGCAAGGACCGGACCGGTGTCGTCGTCGCGTTGACACTCGAGGTGCTCGGCGTACCGGATGAATTGATTGCTGCTGACTACCAAGTCGGCGGGGCCTCGCCGGAGACCATTCTTCGGCTGCTCGAGCACGTCCGGGTGCGGTACGGCGGAGCGGCGGCGTACCTGCTGAATTCGGGGGCAACCACTGAGCAATTGGATCGATTGATCGGTCGGCTGACGGGGTGAATCCCCGGGCGATCCCCGATGTTTGTCATGTTCCGTGCGGGAAGGGTTGGTGGCTCGGACGGAACATGAGGAGATCGGGATGCTGGTTCAGGGAATGGTTGCGTTGGTGACGGCTGCGGTGACGGCGGTGGTTCCGGCTTCTAGAGGTGCTGATTTGCAGAAGGGGCTCGACGGGGTGGCGGCGGTCGGGGCGCTGGCCGAAGTGCGGAACGGGGGGCAGGTCTGGCTTGGGAGCAGTGGGGTTGCGGAGTTGGGGACGTCGCGGAAGGTGCCGGTGGACGGGCGGTTCCGGGCCGGGAGTATCACGAAGACGTTCGTGGCGACCGTCGTACTGCAATTGGTTGCTGAGGGCAAGATGCGGCTGGACGACTCGGTCGAGCGTTGGCTGCCTGGGGTCGTGCCGAACGGCGAGAACATCACGGTGCGCCAATTGCTCAACCACACCAGCGGTTTGTACGACTACAAGAACACGTTGCCGATGCCACCGAGCGAAGACTTCTACGCTCTTCGGTACCGGACCTGGACGGCGAGCGAGCAGATCGAGCGGGCGCTGGCGAATCCGCCGGTGTTCGACAAGCCGGGTTCGCAGTTCGACTATTCCAACACCAACTACCTGCTCGTCGGCGAGATCATCAAGAAGGTGACCGGCCGGACGTACTCCGAGGAGATCGAGCGCCGGATCATCCGCCCGCTCGGCCTGCACGGTACGACGATGCCCGGTACGTCGACGCGGATCCCCGGGCCGCATCCGCACGGATACGTCCCCAAGGACGGCGCGCAACTCGACTGGACCGAGATGAACCCGACGCTGTTCGGCGCCGGCGGCGACATCATCTCGACCACCCACGACCTGAACCGCTTCTTCGCGGCCCTCCTCTGCGGGCAGCTACTCCCGCCGCGGCTGCTGCACGCGATGAAGCAACCCGGAACCGAGGGCGGCACGTACGGGCTCGGCCTGTCCTGGCACGAGACCGCCTGCCACATCCGTGTCTACGGCAACGACGGCGACGCGCTCGCGTACCAGGCCTACTCGTTCTCCACCGCCGACACCCGCCGGCAGGCAACCGTCGCCGTCACGCCGCACCTTCCGACCAACCCGGACGCCACCGTCAACACCTTCCTCGACAAGGCGTTCTGCTCGTGACACGTTGACCTCATGACTCGCTTCACCGATGAGCAGATGCTTGCAGCGATGAGCACGACCCGCGAATACACGGTCGTGCTCCTCGAGGAAGGACCGCAGCACGGCGCCGACGGTGCCGACGCGATCATCTGGGAGCACGGCCGGCGCAATTTCGAGCTCCGCGCGGACGGCTTGCTGAACATCGTCTGCCCGATCCGGGACGACTCCCCGCTCTGCGGCGTGGGCATCTTCCCGGGTACGGCGGACGACGTACGGCGGATCATGGACGACGACCCGGGGGTCCGGGCAGGGGTGTTCACCTACCGGATCCACCCCTCCCGGAGCTTCCCGGGAGATGCCCTGCAAATGTGAGATTGTCCGGCAATCGGTTTGGCCCTCCGGCGAAACGGCGACACTGGGATGGATGCGTTGCTGCCGTCGACCGAGGGGGTCCGGGACCTTGGAACTCGCCACGCTCGATGCCGACGACTGGCCGATCGCCCGGGAAGTTCGCCTCCGGGCGCTGAAGGATTCGCCGTCGGCGTACATCTCGGAGTACGAGGACGAGGTGGCGGTGGGCGAGGACGGCTGGCGGGAACGGTTCACCCGGATGCGGTGGATCGTGGCTCGTCACCAGGCACGGGTGATCGGGCTCGCGAGCTCGGTCCGCGTCGACGGCCGACCGCCGTACGAACGGCATGTCGAGTCGGTGTGGGTCGATCCACGGCACCGGCGTACGGGGATCTTGCGCGCAATCTTCGGCCACCTGACCGAGGTCGAGCCCGATGTGACCGAGTGGCGGGTGTGGGTGCTGGACACGAACTTCGTGGCGCGCGAGGTGTACGAACGCCTCGGATTCAGTCCAACGGGTGAATGGCAGCCGCTAGCCGACGGTTCCGGTCGGCTGGAGATTCGCCTGCGGTTTGATGCGCCGCGCTGATTCGCCGTACCCACAAGAGGCCCAGGTCTGCAGCCCTAGCTCAGCCAATGCGTCGCGGTCAGATAGCTCCGAGGTAAAACGCCACAGCACCTGCTCCCACTGCAGCTCGTCCTCTTGCCACTTCTCGATGAAGTCGACGCATAGCTCCGGAGTGATGCTCGAGGCCCGCTTCTCCGCGACCCGCAGGGATTCGTGCGCGTCCAGCATCCTCAGGTATTCGACCGGGTTCGCCGATAGCTGGGCGTGGGACAGGGCAGCGATTGTCTCTTCGATCGTCTCGAGCCGGACTTCGATGAATTCTCGCCAGAGGCTCTTGCGGGTCGCGGCCTCCAACTGCTCCTTGAAGGTCCACTTGGGTGTGCTCTCGAAGAGTGCATACAGACCCTCCGCCAGCAGATCGCCGAACTCCTCGCGATCCGCGCGTCCCGGGTCTGCGAACGGTGCGTACTTGGCCTGCCGGACCTCACCGATCCTCGGCAGTGACCGCTCGGCCGCATGCCGTGCGAAGAAGAACCAGTCCTCGTTGTAGATGTCTGCGAAGAACGACAGCCCCGGCTGCTGCAGGTTGACGCCGAGCGCCGCCCCGCTGACGAACACATCCTGCTTGAATCCGGCGAGCCGTCGGGCGTGACAGACCACTGAGTTGTCGGGGAACTGTCGGCTCACCATCGACGCGACCGGATGCCGATCAAGAGTCCCGGACAGGCGCTCGACATCCCACGGGTTGAACTGGCTGATGTCGTCGTCGACGAACAGGATCTTGTTCCAGCCGCGCATCCGGCCGAGCAGCAGTCCGATGTTCCGCTTGGCGCTCAGGTCGCTGGAGCGGCCGGCTGAGGCCATCTTGAACTCCGGGCCTGACGTGAGCGGCGCGTCGTACGGAAGTTTGTAGTTGTCAGGCACGTCGACGACGAGGGCTCTGGCGCCGAACGTTCTTTCCACACGACGCACGACCTGTCCGACCTGTGCCTGCCGGCTGCACAGGATGACAAGCGGCACGGACAGCGTGGCAGACAGAGTGATGACGTCTTGCAGAGCAGATGCCGGCCGGGCGGCCGGTACGACAATCGCGTCCAGTCCGCTGCGCGCGGCCGGGGCGGCGCTGGCGGCAGAGACATCGCGCAGCAGCGACGCGTGAGACGGGCCGTGCTTGAGCTGACGGCTCATTCGTCCTCCTCCTCGGGGGACCACTCGTACAGGCGGTTCTCCGGGATTTCCAAGTCAGGTGTGACGGCTTCGCCGTTGATCACCGGGACGCGCAGGAGCAGACCGAAGATGCCGCCCGGGAATCTGTTTGCGAGGAAGGCCTCGTTACGTTCGCGGACGGCGTCGTCAGTGAGCGTGCGCACTGAGCCCAGGACACCGCGGCTGTAGACGCCATTGCAGATGGTGATGGTTCGGCTGTGATTGAACGGATTGCGAAGCCGGGCGAGAAGAGCGACGTCCTCGACGAGCTCTCGCGGGGTCTCGCCTTTCCAGGCGTCCTGCGCCTGAACCGCCTCGAGTTCCGCCTTCGACGGTGCGTCCGCGTCGGCGTCCTTGAGCTCTTCCCACAGTGGCCGGTACTCGCGACCGTCGCGTGATCGGAAGATCTCGCCGTCGGCCAGGTCCTCGACGGACATCTGCCGGATCGGCAGTTGGTCCAGGACTCGCAGCAGTCGGCCGGTGACCTGGTTCCAGGCGATGCCGCCGAGCAGGATGAGGTGACCGGACAGATGGTCCGCGCTCACCTCGGAAGGAATCTGGTGTCGCGTGCGAAGCTCCGGGTTGGAGGCGCGCACATGGCCCCACATCTCGATCAGTGCGTCGAGATCGGCGTACTTGTACAACCGGGTGTAGTTCGGGTTGTTCTCTTCGGCGAGCGGGGATCGTCCCTCTATCGGGGCTTCCGGGCAGATCAGCGTGATCGGGCCAGACTCGAAGTCGAACGTGTACGACCCGCCGATGGGTGATGGTTCGGCCTGATGGCGAACCGAGTCCCGCAGCGCAACCAGCTCACGGTGGAGTGTGCTGAAGCGCTCCCGCTCGGCCGCGCTCAGATCCTGCTCACGCGGCAACCGCGTCGTACCTGCCGGTACGACGGACTTCGCGAAGAGCAGCGCATAGCCGCGCAGCCGCTCTTCCGGTGGCAGCTTCGGATTGGACTGTGATTCCCATGAGCTGATCGTCGCCACCGCGACCCGGGAGTCGGAGCTGAGCGCAAGCGAGAGATCCTTCTGGGTCAGTCGCTGCGACTCGCGGAGCTCCCGAAGTCTCCTGGCGAGTCGTACGGCCTCTGGTGAGGGGGCCACTCTCTCTCCCGAAATCTGCTCAGCCAACGACGGGGGGCACGGATCGGCTGATCCTATACCCGCTCTACCCGACTCCACTGACTACATCTGAACCTCGCACCGAAGATCCTCCGATGCCCCGCGACGCTCAGATTCGTCGACTCTTTGCGTTTCCCCGATCACAGTCGGTGCACGACGAGCCGTAGTACACCATCGCTCTACCGTAGTACCGAACTCGACCTGAATCCAACTGAACCCGCACAATACGCCGAAATAGGCCAAATCCCGGGCCTGTCTCAGCTGGCGACCGCGGATATTCCAGTGACGTCAGTGGTCTTACCCGCCATGATGGCGCGGTGGACGAGGTCAAAGTCGTAGTTGCCCACAGCGAACGAGCGACCCTGCAGGTCGGCGATGTGTTCCTGAAGATCGACTCTGATCAGTCGAATATCGACGTCGAGGTCGAGGCGATGGCTCTGGCGCCGGTTCCGACTCCGGAGATCCTGTGGCGCAAGCCGCCGGTGCTCGCGCTGGCTCGTGTGCCTGGGATGGCGCTCGGCAAGCTCGGTGAGCCTTCGCCCGCGTCGCCGGCGGCATGGGCCGCGGCGGGCGCCGCCGTACGAATGCTGCACGATGCGCCTCTTCCGCCGTGGCCTGGCGGGAACCTCGACGAGATCACCGAGCACCTCGACACCGAATGCGATTGGCTCGTCTCGAGCGGCACTCTTCCCGCCGATCTGGTCAAGCGCAACCGCGAGGTCGCCGAGGCCGCCCTCCAGCCGCGGAAGCCGGCCTTCATCCATGGAGACCTGCAGATCACCCACGTGTTCGTCCAGGACGACGAGGTCACCGGCATCATCGATTGGTCCGAGGCAAGCCAAGGCGACGCCCTCTTCGACCTGGCCAGCCTCACCCTCGGCCACGAGGAGCAGCTACCCAATCTCCTCGCCGGCTACGGCACTGATGTGGACCTCGACGCAATCCGCGGCTGGTGGTCCCTCCGAAGCCTGCGAGCCGCCCGCTGGCTCGTAGAACACGGCTTCGACCCGAACTCGCCAGGCTGCGAGTTCGACGTACTGCGCGCTCGGATGTAAGCCCCTATGTCGCGCTCGCGCTCGTCTGTCGGCGGGTCTGCGACGGTCGCCTGCTTCAAGCCTTCCGCGTTGCGGCGCCACTAGGTGTCGACGTTCTCCACCGTGTAGTCGTGCAGCGCTTGTTTGTCGGTCCAGATTTCGAGCGCCGACAACTCGGGACCAGTAACAACAAGAAGTGTTCACACAGATCCTGCACAGGAGCCGGCAGCACCACGAGTTCTCTTATTCACCGGGCTGGGGACATCCCCCGAGCCCGGCGCAGAGTTCGAATGGCCGGCGCCTGGTCCGCCTACTGCCGCTCGTGGCCGTCCCAGAGCCTCGCCACTTCTTCGATCTGACTCTGCAGGTCGAGTGCGTCCACCTGGATGCGGTAGTCGGCGTCCGGCGGATTCAGCGCATCTGCCTCATGCAGCATCCGAAACTCATCGTCGGTCAGCCAGACCTTGCGCAACGCCGCCCGCCGCAACGCCTCCGCGAAGCCAACCTTCAGGTGCACAATCACGCACCCCGGCAGCTCCCGCCTGTACAGCTCGCTGGTCTCCGGCGTCAGCACGTCCGAGATAACAACTTCAATGCCCCCGGCCACAAAGTTCCGAGCCAGCCCACAGGCGTTAACCACCCCAAGCCTCTGCTGCTCCCGCCCTTCCTCCCCCTCCCACGGCGCAACACCACCCGCGACAACCAACTGCCGCACATCATCCACATCAACAAACGCACACCGAGCCCGCCCTCCCGCGAGCCCCCGCCCCGTCGAACTCTTCCCCACAGCAGGCCCACCCGTAAGCACCAACGGCAGACGAGTCATAACTCAGCCGATCCAGTACGTCGATTGCTCGGCCGACACGAACTCCTCGGATCGATCGTCGCGCGCAGCCTGAATCGCCTCCTCGAAGCCTGGACCGGAGTAGGCGACCGCTCGCATCCGCCAGAGCTTCAAGACGTCGCGCAACTCCTGGAAACGCGACACATCGCGGGCCGCGTCGAGTGCGCTGCGGTACTCCGCCAGAAACTGCTCATGCCACCGCGTCGGCATCAGACGAAGGATCTCGCCCGGATCCTCCGGCGAACGCTGCATCGGCTGCACGGTCACGCCGACAAACTACTGTGCACCAACTCTGCGCGTACCAGAGTTGTCCACGCCACCACGAGATTTCGCACCCGGTGCACGTGATCAGAGTCACCTCGAGGAGTACGGCGACCGTGGTGGGAAAATCCCTCCCCGGTGTGCGGAGAGGGTGTGGTGGTCAGGGGCGGTCTCGATTCAGGTCGCGAGACCGCAGCAGCTGGGCGCAATCGCGACCGTGCCAGAGGTCGCGGCAAAGGGAGTGCAGCGGTCGCAGGACGCCGATGTTGCTACAGGTATAGCTACACCCGACCCTCCGGTATGTTCCAGCCCCCATCCACCGGGGCTTGGGGGCTAAAACATACGGCGGGTTGAGTGGGCGACGTGCTGCGGCGGTGGTTGCCGGGACAGCCGGGACAGGTTCCATTATCGGAGCGTCGGCGACTGGATAGTGACATTCGCGGGGTTCCTTGCCCCAGCGGTCGTCGGCGTTTCGGCTGCACTTGCCCACCCTGCTCTCCGTGCCGGATCTCATTGCCTATGGCAAGGAGATCGGTGTCTGCCGCGGAGTCTTGACGGCGGGACTATTGCCGGGCCAGGTGGGCTCGCAACTCGAGTTCGGGATCGTGGATGAGCTCGCCGCTCAGGTCGATGACGGCCTTGTGGATGGTGCCGGTGAACTTGAACGGGCTGATGTAGTCCGGGGTCACCGGGGAGCCGGGGTTCGCGCCGCAGGTCAGGGCACCGGGATTCAGGACGAACGGCGTCGTCACGGCCGCGTCGGCAGCGGCCACGAGGTTTCCGTCGACGTACAACTGCAGGTGTCCGGGCGCACCCTTTCCGTTGGGTAGGTCGGGCTTCCCCGTCGGTTCGAACTCGAAGCGGAGCTTGTGTTCGCCGGGCGGGACGGGCTCGGGGGACGACACCTCGAACAGGCCCCTGCCGACGTAGTTGTGGACGTAGTGCAGCCGCTGGTCCTTGAGGTACAGCGAATAGCCGCCGGCCGCGGTGCCTTGACAGAGGAGTACTCCTTCGGCGCCGCCGTCGGGGATCTCGACGAAGGCCGTGATGCTGTGCGGCCTGTTGAGGACGCGCGGGCCTGCGAAGAACGGGACCGGCTGGGTGTTCGGCCAGATCGTGTACTGGTCGCGCGGGGGCGCGATCATCGGCTTGTCGGCGATCAGGCGTGCCAGCCCACTCCCGTCGATCGGCAGGACGCCGTGCTTGCCGGCCTCGGCGTACCAGGTGGAGATCAACGCGATCAGCCGATCCCGATGGTCGGCTGCGAGGTTGTGGGTCTCGGCAGGGTCCTCCGCCACGTGATAGAGCTCCCAGCCCGCGCTGTCGAGCTGAGAGAGTCTCGCCGCACTGATCGGCTCGCCGAAGCCGACACCCGCCTCGGCGAACGAGGGGCCGGGCCACGGGCAGACCGCGCGCCAGCCGTCGTGGTCGATGGCCCGGTGGCCCAGCATTTCGAAGTACTGGGTGTGATGTTTGCTGGGCGCCGCCGCGTCGTCGAGGGCGTGCGCGAAGCTGACGCCGTGCAGCGGCGACTGCGTGACACCGCGGATCGTCGACGGCGGTTGGGTGCCGAGCAGGTCCAGGACAGTCGGCACCATATCGATGATGTGGGCGTACTGGTGGCGGACCTCGCCCTTCGCGTGCACGCCGGCCGGCCACGAGAGAATGAAGGGGTCGCAGGATCCGCCCCGGTAGGTCTCCCGCTTCCACCGCCGGAACGGGGTGTTGCCCGCCCAGGTCCAGCCCCACGGATAGTGGTTGACGTGCTTGGGGCCGCCGATCTCGTCGATGACCTTGAGGCTGTCCTCGAGTGGCTCCTGAGCGTTGTTGAAGAACTGCGCCTCGTTCGTGGTTCCGGTCGGGCCACCCTCGGCGCTCGCGCCGTTGTCCGAGATCACCATCACGATCGTGTTGTCCAGCTCGCCCTGTTCGCGCAGGAAGTCGAGCAGCCGGCCGAGGTGGTGGTCGGTGTGGCTGAGGAAGCCCGCGAACACCTCCATCATCCGGCTGAACAGCCTGCGCGCCTGGGGCGGTTGCGACGGCCAGTCCGGTACGTCGGGGTCGTGCCGGGACAGCTTCGTGTCGGCGGGCATGATGCCCAGTTTCTTCTGCTGGGCGAAGACCTTCTCCCGGTACGCATCCCAGCCGTCGTCGAAAGCACCGGCGTACTTGTCGGCCCACTCCTTCGGCACATGGTGTGGCGCGTGGGTGGCCCCGAAGCAGAGGTGCAGGTAGAACGGCTTGCCCGGGTCGATCTGCTTGGCGTCGGCGATGAACTCGATCGACCGGTCGACCAGGTCCTCGGTGAGGTGGTATCCCTGCTCCGGCGTGCGCGGTGGCTCGATCTGGTGGTTGTCGTAGACGAGGTCGGGATACCACTGACTCGTGTCGCCGCCGAGGAAGCCGTAGAAACGCTCGAACCCGCGACCCAGTGGCCAGCGGGTGTAGGGGCCTGTCGCGGTTTCCTGATTGCTCGGGGTCAGGTGCCACTTGCCGACCATGAAGGTGCTGTAGCCCTGCTCCACCAGCACCTCCGACAGCATCCCGTTCTCGAACGGGATGACCCCGTTGTAGCCGGGGAAGCCGGTCGCCAGTTCGGTGATCGCGGCCATGCCGTTGCTGTGGTGGTTCCGTCCGGTGACGATGCAGGACCTGCTCGGCGAACACAGCGCGGTGGTGTGCATGTTCGTGAACCGCAGCCCGGCGGCGGCCAGCGCGTCGAAGTTCGGTGTCTCGATCGGACTCCCGTAACAGCCCAGGTGACCGAAACCCGTGTCGTCCAGCACCACGAACACCACGTTCGGGCTGCCGGCCGTCGCTCGGGTGATGGCTGGCCATGCTGGACTCGACTCATCGGTTGTCCGTCCCGCCACACCGGTGAACGGAGTCCCGGACGGATACTCCTCGATCGCCACGACAGCCCCTCCTTCGCTCAAAACACCACGTTTGCCTGGCAGATGAACCTCCATACCAGGACAAAGCCAGCCGATCGAAGTACGAGGCGGACTCACCAGCGGACAATGCCAGCCTGCTGACCCTGGAGCCGCAGCGTCTTCATCCCGGCCGGATGAACCGGGGCGGTCGATTACTGGCGCGCGGGGGTCTCGCCGAACCGGCGGCGTTTGCGAGCGGCCAGAAGACGACTCCGATCGCGGCGGTGGTGATGCCGGAGATGATCACCGAGGCGAGTGGGAAACCCCGCCAGTGCCGTCTCGACGAGGTAGGCGAGCCCGCTGGTGTAGATCGACGAACTGGCTCCGCCGATGGCCGACCACAACAGGAAGTGACGGTAGTCGCGGACCGCGCCGCCCATTGAAGGAGAGCCCATGACGATCTTTGCGCACGCGTCGCCGGAGGAGAAGCGGGAGGCGCTGGGAGATTGCTGGATCACCTCACCTGAGGGCTGCTGCAGCAACGTCGTTGCTGCAGCAGGTCTGGGCTTCGGATCGATGCTGACGCAAACGTGCAGGTCAGAAGGTGGTCAGGGGCGGTCTCGAACCGCCGACCTTCCATTTTTCAGTTCGACAGCGGCCCCGGGTGGCTAGACAGAACCGTTGCCCAGCACGTCCTTCCGTTGGGTGCTGACGCCCACTAGCGGTGGCTGTTGCAATCCTGGTTGCGGTCACTCCTGCACCGTCAGCATGGGAAGGCTTGTCATCTCTGACGGACCCATGGCGATGTCAACCCGTTCTGGCCCGACTGCGACGGCTCGATTCGGCCCCGGTGAGCGGATGTCCGCTGCTCGTCGGGCAAGCTTGTTGTCGTGATCAGCTCGCTGACGTTGGTGCCCGGGACACGTGCCGGCGGTGCCGTGTCGCCTAGTGGCCAGCGAACTGATCGGCACTTCATGGAGTTCGTCGTGGACGGCGAACGACTCGGCCAGATCCTCGGGCCGTTCCTCGGCTATGGCGATGCGACCGATGAGTACGTGCCCGTCCTGGTGACCGACTGGCCGGTCGGCATCGCCTTGGAGGACCTCGATCGGTTGCTGGGCGCAGGCGCGCCGCCGCAGTTAGGTGGGCGGACCGCCATGTATGTCTGTGCTGAATGCGGTGATCTTGGCTGCGGCGCGGTGACGGCGGTCGTCGAGGTGGATGACGACAAGATCGTGTGGCGCGACTTCGGATATCAGAACGACTACGAGCCCTTCGACCAGGACGCGGTCTTCGCCGGCGTCGGGCCGTTCGCGTTCGACCGCGATGCGTGTTCGGTGGTCCTGGCGCATTTCCGCTCAGTCGTCAGTGGGATTCCGCGCGGGCCGGGCGACGTCGGCGAGCCTGAGTCGGCCGATAGCTGACCGTGCCGGTTTCGAGCTATCTGATTGCTGCCTGGACCGGCATGCCGATGACGTCGACGGCTGGCGGGGAGAAGTGGGTGACACCGGCCACGTGTTCACCACTGAGATCGGTACGGCGATCGAGCCGGACAACCTGCGGCGGCTCTGGTACCCACTGCGGGAGGCGGCCGGGCTGGGGGAGATGCGCCTCCGCGATCTGCGGCACTCGTGTGTGACCTTGCTCCTACGGCTTGGTGTACCGCCGCACATCGTCCAAGCGATCGTCGGGCACGCGGACATTCACGTCACGATGACGATCTATGCGCACGCCTCGCTAGAGAATCAGCGGAAGGCGCTCGAACAGCTCGCGAAGGCGGTCGCTGGATAGACGTTGCGGTAATCGCGGGAGGTTCGGCGGATCTCGGACCGAGATCCACGCTCAAAAATGTGTGGTCAGGGGCGGTCTCGAACCGCCGACCTTCCGCTTTTCAGGCGGACGCTCTACCAGCTGAGCTACCTGACCGGGGAGAAAGTTCGGCGGCGGTGTTGGACACCGCCGCCTTCTCCTGGCGACCCAGACGGGACTCGAACCCGCGACCTCCGCCGTGACAGGGCGGCACGCTAACCAACTGCGCCACTGGGCCAAATGACTCGACGATCGTACAGCATCTTCGAGCTAGTTCTTGCACCGGCCTTTCGGCCGTATCCCCAACGGGATTCGAACCCGCGTTACCGCCTTGAAAGGGCAGCGTCCTAGGCCACTAGACGATGGGGACTCGGACCCGCGGGAGCCGAAGCTCCAGGGACAGCCGTAAGCATAGAGGGTTTGGGCCGCGGCTCCAAAACGAGATAACCAGGGGGCGCCGTACGCCGCAGGTGGTCGGCGTACGGCGCCCTGGAAGCGGGCCGCGTGAAGGCCCGGGATCAGCTGGTCGCGTCGGGAGCGATCAGTCGCGGGTAGTGCGCGGCGAACAGGTGGAACACGACCAGCGACGGCAGTACCCGGTTGCGGGGCGGGATCGTGACGGCGACGCCGTACCCCCACAGGGATGCCTTCATCCGCTGGTCGGGTGTGCCGTGGTGGCCGTCGGCGGTGAAGCCGCAGTCGCCCAGTTGGTAGAACATCTGGCTGAAGTCGCGGACCTCGCGCGCACCCATCCGCTCGCCCCGCGCGTGGGTGAGGAAGTACCCGCTGAACGAGTCCGCCATCAGCTCCGCCCACCGGGACGCCTCCGGGCCGGGCAGCTCCGGCCGCATCAGCGAGTCGGCGAACTGGACCTGGTGACCGAACTCATGTCCGAGGATCGCCTGCGGCGCCACGTTGCCCAGACCGACCCGAGCAAACCCCTCCATCACCCCGTCGCCGAAAGCGATCCGCTTGGGCGACTTCCCGTACCCCGGGATGTCCTCGCCGCCCGGCGTCGCGTACGCGTTGAAGGTGAAGATCGGCAGGTCGCCGTACCCGAGGGCCGGGCTGTTCAGCTCGTGCGCGACCAGGTCGGCGGAGACCCGGGACTGGGCCGGGTCGAGACCGTAGAGGACCGTGAAGACGCGGTAGTTCACCTCGGCGTTCAGCATCGAGCGGCCGTGCGCGGGCACCACCGAGATGCCGCGGGACGGGATGTCCCAGAACTTCTGCAGGTCCTTGAAGGTGCGGTTGACCGTGTGCGTGTACTGACCGTGCGAGCCGAACGTGTACGGACCCGGCTGGGGCAGGTACGCCGCGTCCATCAACGCCATGTTGAAGATCAGCACATGCAGTACGGCGAGCGCCTGCTCCTGCGTCCAGCCCGTGGTGTCCGGCAGGATCGCGGCGACGACCGGCGGGGTGGCGTCGGAGCACTTGTACTGCGTCGGGTCGATGGCGTCGAGCACAGCCTCCTGGACCGGATTGTCGTGCAGTCCGAGCTTGGCCTTGACCGCCTCGGCCCGCTGGCGCAGCGCCGGCAGCTCGTCGGCGAGCTGCTGCAGCTTCGGGTCCAGCTTCTGCGGTACGGCGCCGTGCACCAAGGCGACCGGAGCGGGTGAAGGAGCGGCGGTGGCGGCCGAGGGGACGGCGAGACCGAGCGTGAGGCCAAGGGCGGCGACCACCGGCCAGATCAGGCGTTTTCTCATCGGGGACTCCTGCGAAACGCATGGGGGATGTGGGCGGCATCAGTATTTGCCGGGCACGGCGGGCCGTACGAGCGTTCGGGCTGTCGGAAACCGGCATGGCGAGAAACTGTCGCGCGGTGGTACATAGAGGCATGGAAGCGCTCCAGGCGCTCGGCCTGACCCCGGCGGCCGAGGCACTCCTCGTGCGGCTCGTGCAGCATCCAGAGACCTTGCCGACGGATGAGGACCCGGTCGAGGAGCTGATCGGCCTGGGGCTGGTGGAGCGGATCGACGGCGCCTTCGTCGTACGTCCGCCGCGGCTGGCCATGGACGCTCTGGCCGAGCGGCACACCAAACAGGCCGCCCTGGCCCGGGAGAGCGCTGATCTCCTGACCGAGCTCTGGAAGTCGGCTGCCGGACGCCAGGACTACCTCGAGATCCTCCCGACGTACGGCGCCTCCCAGGCGGTCCTGAACTCGGTCCAGACGGACGCACAGGAGCACGTGCGGGCGATGACGATGGGCAACCTCGCGGCCCGTGAGCTGAAGATCGTCGAGGGCATGTTCGACGCGCTGGAGCGTGGCGTCCGGTACGACGTGATCTACGGCGCGCACGTCCTCCAGGACGCGAACGCGCTGCACATGGTCCAGTCCTGTATCGAGGCGGGCGAGCAGGCCCGGGTGTTCCCGCACGTACCGCTGAACATCACGATCGTCGACGACCGCTGGGCGCTGGTCGGGGCGCGGACCGAGGTGCGGCGGGGGCCCGAGTTCGTCGCGCTGGTGGTCCACGATTCCCCGCTGCTCCGCGGACTGGAACGGATCTTCGAGGCCCTGTGGCGGATCGCTGTGCCGATCACGAGCGGGACCGAGCTGAACGATGTGACGGCCGGGCCGAGCCTGGACGCGAAACGGCTCCTGACCTACCTGAGTGCGGGGCTGACCGACGAGTCGATCGCCCGCGAGTTCGGGGTGAGCGAGCGGACGATCGCGCGCCGGATCGGCCGGTTGCAGGAGGCGCTCGGAGCACAGACGCGGTTCCAGCTCGGCGTACAGGCGTCGCGTCAGGGCTGGTTGTAGGTCACTACGCTGGTGACGTGATCGAGATGAGCCGGGCGAACTTCGAGGCGCTGGTCTCGGACGCGCTGGACGAGGTACCCGAGGAGCTCGCGCTGCTGATCGAGAACGTGGCCGTGTTCGTCGAGGACGATCCGCCGCCCGGCGATCCGGAGTTGCTCGGGATCTACGAAGGCATCCCGCTGACCGAACGCGGGCACGAGTACGGCGGCGTCCTGCCGGACCGGATCACGATCTACCGCAACCCGATCCTGGCGATCTGCGACAACTACGGCGACGTCCTCGACGAGGTGAACATCACAGTGGTGCACGAGATCGCGCACCACTTCGGCATCGACGACGCCCGCCTGCACGAGCTGGGTTACGGCTAACGGTTGAAGAGCAGCTTCCACGGCATCAGCGCCGACTCGAGCTGCACCTTCAGCGACATCTTCGAGACGCCCTCGGTGCGCTCCTCGAAGCGGATCGGCGTCTCGGCGATCCTCAGACCGCGCTTGACCGTCCGGTAGTTCATCTCGACCTGGAACGAGTAGCCGTTGCTCGCGATCGACGCGACGTCGATCCAGCGCAGGGTGTCGGCCTTCCACGCCTTGAAGCCGGCCGTCGCGTCCTTCACGTGCAGCCGCAGGATCGCGTTGACGTAGAAGTTCGCCCAGGCGGACAGCGCGCGCCGGTGCCAGCCCCATTCGGCGGCCGCGGAGCCGCCCGGGACGTACCGCGAGCCGATCACCACGGCGGCGTCCGTCGTCCGCAGCATCTCGACCATGGTCGGGATCACCGACGCCGGGTGGGACAGGTCCGCGTCCATCTGGATGACGATGTCGGCGCCCTCGTCGAGTGCCCGGGTGATCCCGGCGACGTACGCGCGGCCCAGGCCGTCCTTGACGGTCCGGTGCAGTACGCCGACCTTCTCCGGCGACTCCTTCGCCAGCTCGTCGGCGATGTCGCCCGTACCGTCGGGGGAGTTGTCGTCGACAACGAGAAGCTCCAGGCCGGGCAGGTTCAGGTCGGACAGGAGTCCGGCCAGCACGGGCAGGTTCTCCCGCTCGTTGTAGGTCGGCACCACGACCACGATCTTGGCTAGCTCACCCATGACTTTCCTTTGTCGGAGACACCGAAAGCTACCGTATCCGCCGACCACAACTGACCTCAGAGCTCGGCGAGTGCCTCCGCGACCGTGCTGTAGATGCGGAACTGACCGCCGAGACCGGTGACGCTGAGCGGACGGTCGACCGGGCGGCCGACGCCGACCAGGGCCAGGGTGATGTTCTGCTCGCCGGCCAGGTTGCGCGCCTCGACCAGGTTGCCGAGTCCGGCCGAACTGCAGAAGGTGACCGCCGACAGCTCGATCAGCACCAGCCGGGCCGGTGGCGCGACGGCGGCGCGGATCGCCTCGGCGGCGAAGTCGGTGCTGGCGATGTCGATCTCACCGGACAACCTGACCAGGAGCACTCCTGGTGCCAGCTCCTCGGTCACCGCGTCGAAGGTGGTTCGGATCATCTCGCCGTCACGCGGCTCTGGGTGGCTGGTCACGCCGATATCTCCCCGGGTAGCGCCACGAACGCGTAGGTCCTGGCGGAGTGGAACTGCCCTGCTCTCACCGTATGCCTGAAGGCGCAGGCATAACAACGGGTGTGCCCGGGATGACCCCGGAGCGTGACCTCCGACCTGTAAGCGCTGCCAAAGTCAAGCAAACGAAGGACCCAGCACGGTGGTACACAGGACGGCATGGGTGTTCTCGACGGCAAGGCGGCGCTGGTCACCGGAGGTTCCCGCGGCATCGGTGCGGCGATCGTACGGCGGTTGGCCGCGGACGGCGCCGTCGTCACCTTCACCTTCGTGAACAGCGCGGACGCGGCCGGCACGGTCGTCGCCGAGGTCAAAGCCGCAGGTGGCGAGGCCATCGCCGTACCAGCGGATCAGTCGGACCTGTCCGGGATCGACGGACTCTTCGACCAGGCGACCGGACCGACCGGGACGTTGGACATCTTCGTCTGCAACGCCGCGCAGGCGATGGTGAAGCCGATCGCCGACGTCACCGTCGAGGACTACGACCAGCTGTTCGCGACCAACGTCAAAGGTCCGTACTTCGCCATCCAGCGCGCCGGCCGCGTGCTGCCCGACGGCGGCCGGATCATTGCCCTGTCCACCCTCAATACGGTCATGCCCGGTCCCGGAATCTCGCTGTACGCCGCGAGCAAAGCGGCGCTCGAACAGTTCGTGAAGATCGCCGCCCGCGAGTACGGTCCGCGCGCGATCACCGTCAACACGGTCTCGCCGGGCGCGACCGACACCGACATGTTCCACGACCACAACCCGCCGCAGGTCCAGGACGCGCTCGTCGGCATCACCGCGCTCGGCCGGATGGGCAAGCCCGCCGAGGTCGCCGACGTGGTCGCGTTCCTGGCCGGCCCGGACGCGCGCTGGATGACCGGTCAGAACCTCCGTGCGACCGGAGGGATGCTGGTCTGATCACCAAGGATCTGCTCGAGGCAGTCGACGCCGCCGCCGATCCGGCCGTGGCGGAGGTGCTCGCGCGCTACTTCCAGCTCCAGCCCGGCGGGTACGGCCACGGCGACCAGATGGTCGGCGTGAAGCTGTCGACGATCCGGGGCATCCTCAAGCCGTACCTGCGGGCCGGCCTGCCGCTGCCCGAGCTCGAGCAGGCCCTGACCAGTCCGATCCACGAGCACCGTCTGACAGTTCTCTGCCTGTTGGCCGATCGCGCCGCCCGCGCGCTCAAGCCGCGTACGGCGAACCCTGCGGAGCTGACCGCGATCCACGACCTCTACCTACGCAGTACGGCGTACATCAACAACTGGGATCTCGTCGACTGCAGTGCCCCGCAGATCGTCGGCGGGTACCTGCTCGACAAGCCCCGGGACGAGCTCTACACGCTCGTCCGGTCGGGCAGCCTGTGGGAGCGCCGGATCGCGCTGGTCGCCACACAGTTCCTCATCGGTCAGGGGCAGATCGACGACACGTTCCGGCTGGCCGCCCAGGTGCTCGACGATCGGGAAGACCTGATCCACAAGGCGTCCGGCTGGATGCTGCGCGAGGCCGGCAAACGTGTCTCCGAGGCCGAGCTCCGCGACTTCCTCGACGAGTACGCGACCCGGATGCCGCGCACGATGCTCCGCTACGCGATCGAACGTCTCGACCAGGTCAGCCGCAAGCATTACCTCGCGCTGCGATAGAGAAAAGTCGACAAATCAGCCGCGTGGTTGGGCATTGGTGTGCGCGTCGGCCAGGGGCGGGGCCTCGAGCGCGCAATGCCGGTGGTGGATCTCCGCGGGCTGCACCTCGCGGGCCTTGTCGCGGCGGTCGCCCAGCGTGACCCAGGCGATCACCCCGCCCGCCGCGGCGAGGACGGCGGAGATCCACAGCGCCTTGCCGAATCCGTTGTGGAAGGCAACGGGATCGCGGTAGGCGTTGCCGGTGATGCCGGCGGCGACCGGGATCGCGGCGACCGCCATCAGCTGTGCGGACCGGGCGACCGCGTTGTTCACGCCGGAGGCGATACCCGCGTGGTGGTCCGCGACCGACGACATCACGGTCGCGGTCAGCGGAGCCACGGTCGCGACCAGACCGAGCCCGAGCACTATGACAGCCGGCAGTACGGCGCTGACGTAGCTGGACTCGGCGTTGATCCGCAGCATCAGCAGGAACCCGGCGGCCATCAGCACCGGTCCGACCGTCATCGGGATGCGGGCGCCGATCCGGTCCGACAGACCGCCGGCATACCCGGACAGGAAGAACATCAGCAGTGTCATCGGCAACAAGGACGCACCGGCCCACAAGGCGGAGTAGCCGAGTGCGGTCTGCAGGTACACCACGAGCAGGAAGGTCGCGGTTCCGAGACCGCCGTACACGACGACGGTGACCAGGTTCGCGCCGGTGAAGCGCCGGTTGGCGAAGATGGTCAGCGGCAGCATCGGGTGTGAACTGCGGCGTTCGACCTCGATGAACCCGACGAAGGCGAGTACGCCGATCGCGAGGCTGGTCAGGACGAGCGGATCGCCGAAGCCGTGGTCCCCGGCGCTGATCAGGCCGTACGTGAGGCCCGCCAGGCCGACGGTCGCGAGGATCGCGCCGTTGACGTCGAGCCTGCCGCCGGCGCTCTCGTCGCGGCTCTCGGGCACGTGTCGCAGCGTGACCAGGACGGTGACCAACGCGATCGGAACGTTGAGCAGGAAGATCAGCTGCCAGTAACCACTGTCGACCAGGGTGCCACCGACGAACGGGCCGACGGCTGCCGCGACCGACGTGAGGCCGGACCAGGTGCCGACCGCCTTGCCGCGGTCGGAGTGCTGGAACGAGGTCTGCAGGATGGCCAGGCTGCCCGGGGTCAGCAGGGCGCCACCGATGCCCTGCAGCACGCGGCCCGCGATCATCACCTCGAGTGTCGGCGCGATCGCGCACACCACCGAAGCGACCGCGAACCAGATCACCCCGACGACGAACGTCCGCCGTCGGCCGAGCCGGTCGCCGATCGAACCGCTGAGCAGAACCAGCGAGGCGAGCATCAGCATGTAGCCGTTCACGATCCACTGCAGGCCGGCGACGTCCGCGTTCAGGTCCTCGCCCATCGCCGGCAGCGCGACGTTGACGACCGTTCCGTCCAGGAACGCCATCCCCGACCCGAGAGCCGTCGCCGCCAGCACCCACCGGCCCCGGGCCGTGCCCAGAGCGATCCGCTCATCCGTCATAGGGTCAGCGTGGCAGATCCAATTGCAGCACGACGAGGGCCTTGCTTGCCGGGATACCCGGCTGGATCCCGAGGATGGGCGGATCGCCGACCGCGCAGCGGGTCTCGGTCAGCAGCGGGCAGATCGCGTTCAGCAGACCGCTGGTCACGGTGACGTCGGTCGGTAGGGACCCGCCGGCCGCCGAGGTGAGCGGTTTGACGGCCGCACTGGCCCGCGTCGACGTCGACGGAGAGGCGACGACCACCGATCCGGACAGGGTGTAGGTCAGCCGGATCCTGGATGCGGAGACGGTCAACGGCAGATCGCCAGCGGCGGTGATCGTGGTGTTCTCGATCGGCACGGACTGGTCGTCGGCGACCACCTTCAGGTTGGTGACCCGGGGCGTTGTCCGGGACATCATTCCGGGCAGGTGGTCGCCCGGCGACGGCAGCTGCAGCGGCAGGATGTCCGTGGCCGCAGGCAACATCACGTTCTCGGTCATGTCGAACGACCCGTCCCGGTGGGGTACGGCGATCAGCTGGATGCCGGGCACGGTCTCGCCCGGACCGGGCGTGGTGGGCCTCGGCGTCGCAGCGCTGCCGGACGGACGGGAGCTGTTCAGCCCTGGACTCGGCGCGACCGGGAGGGCGCCGATGCCCGAACAAGCGACGGTCGCGCTGTACCCCAGCACCAGCGCGACCGCCGCCAGGATTCGCGATCCGGCTCTACGTCCGGGCTCCCCCACCCCCGATGTCCGCTCGGGGAGGAGCCCGGGACGCCGATGCGGTGAGCCGGGTCCTGCCACGAGTCACCGCCCCCAAAAACGGACCTGACCGTTTCCCCTTCCGGTCCGGTCGACTGGGGCATACGATACGCCCGAATTCGTGGGGTAGGGAAATGCTCACGCTATTTTATGGCGAACATCGGAGGGGGAAGGAAAATGCAGGAACGGAGCGTGTCCGGGCAATTCCGGGCGGTATCCCTGAGTGTTTCGAGAATTCGAGGTCCGGTAATTCGCAGGGTGTTGTCGCTGCTGCTCGCCGTGACGGTGGCGGCGGCGCCGGCAGTCCTGACGGTGCCGGCGCAGGCCGCCGCGGGGGCGAACCTGTACTTCGTCCAGGGGCTGCCCGGGCGCAGTCTGGACATCAGTGTCGACGGTCATCAGGTCGCCACCAAGGTGGCCGGCGGGAAGCTGGTCGGGCCCTTCGGGGTCGCGTCCGGCAAGCGGATGATCACGGCGAAACAGAACGGGAAGCTGGTGATCCAGCGTGAGATCTCGGCCGGTTCCGGGGCCAGTCTGGACGTCGTCATCCACCAGCCGGTGTCGCCGACGGGCCAGCCGCTGATCACGACGTACGCGAACAAGTTGACCGCGGTGCCGGCCGACAAGGCCGGGTTGCGGGTCGCGCACGACGCCGCCGTCGGGCCGGCCGACATTCGGGTCAACGGAAAGGTGCTATTCCGTAACGTAGCGAACGGAGAATCACTCGACGTGGTCGTTCCGGCGGCTACTTACAAGGTGGACATCGTTCCTACTGGCGCAACGTCACCAGTTGTTCTCGGTCCGTTGGACCTGCCGGTGAAAGCCGGTTACCTGACCCGGGTGTTCGCGATCGGCGCGCCGAGCCAGAAGACGATGACCGTTGCCCTCGGCACGATCAAGGTGCCGGCCACCGGATCGGCGAAGCCGGGTGTGGTGAACACCGGAACAGGTGGACAGGCGGCAGGGCTCGACCAGGCGCAGAGCCCCGCCGGACAGTCCGGACTGTGGGTCGTGGTGTTCCTCGCCGCACTGGGCCTCGCGGTCGTCACTGCCCGGAAGGTGGTCCGCCGCTGAACCGGGCACTGGTCGGTACGGCGCTGTGCTGTCTCGCCCTGGCGGGTTGTGCCGCCGGGGCGGACGGCGCGGTGTCGACGCCGGCATCGACACCGACATCGACATCGACATCGACATCGACGTTCGGCTTCACGGTTGAAGGCACCCCTTCTCCCGTGCCGACTCCGACCGAGCCGATGTCCGCGCCGCCAGGACGGGTCGGCACGCCTGCTCCGAGTCAGCGCGTCCGCTTCATCCCGCAGCAGGTGGTGCTGCCGGGCGGCAAGGACGCACCGGTGCTTGCGGCAACTACCGTCGACGGGCAGCTCCAGGTGCCGGCCAAGCCGCAATGGGTCGGCTGGTGGGACGGTGGCGCCGAGGCCGGTGATCCGTTCGGCTCGGTGGTGCTCGCCGGTCACGTCGACTCGAAGAACGAGGGGCTCGGCTTCTTCGCCCGGTTGCTGGATGTTCGGGCCGGCGAGACCGTCGTACTGAACGGGTCCGGCCACACGGCGTCGTACCGGGTCGTGTCGATCCAGTCGGTGCGGAAGGACGCGCTGGCGACCAAGAGCGGGGCGTTCGACCAGACCGTCGATCATCGCCTGATCCTCATCACCTGCACCGGCCCGTACCACGCCGATCGTGGTGGCTACGAGGACAACCTGGTAGTGACCGCGACCCCGATCGGCCTGGCCAAATAGACCGGAATTTCCCGTCGTATCTGCAGCGGTAGGCTCCCCGGTCATGGCCAGGTATTTCGACATCCATCCCGAGAACCCCCAGCGGCGGTCGATCGGGCAGGTGGTGGACCTGCTGCGCGAGGACGGGCTGATCGCGTACCCGACCGACTCCTGCTACGCGCTCGGCTGCCAGCTGGGGAATCGGGAAGGGATCGAGCGGATCCGGACCATCCGGCAGCTGGACGACCGGCACCACTTCACGCTGGTCTGCGAGAACTTCGCCCAGCTCGGGCAGTTCGTCCACATCAGCAATGCCGTCTTCCGGTCGATCAAGGCGGCCACGCCGGGCAGCTACACCTTCATCCTCCCGGCCACCAAGGAGGTCCCGCGCCGGCTGTTGCACCCGAAGAAAAAGACAGTCGGCGTGCGGATCCCGGACCATGTCGTCACCCAGGCCCTGGTCTCCGAGCTAGGTGAGCCACTCGTCTCCAGCACCCTGTTGCTCCCCGGCCACGAGGATCCGATGACGCAAGGCTGGGAGATCAAGGAAGAACTCGACAACCAGATCGACGCCGTCATCGAGGGCGAAGCCGGCACCGAGCCGACCACAGTCGTCGACTTCTCCGAGGACGTCCCCGAACTGGTCCGCGTAGGCGCAGGAGACCCGACTCCGTTCGAGTGAGCCCTTGCCCGATCGGGACGGTTGCGGGTTACTTAGTTTCTAACTCCTCACCCGCCCCGGAGGAATCATGCGACGTGCATTGCTCGCCTCGACCGTTCTGCTGATCACCGCGCTGGTCCCGGCGTCCGCGCAGGCCTATGCCAATGCCTTCTTTCCGACCCAGAGCAGTGGGAATCGCGGCGCCGACGTGCAGGCAATCCAGTTTTTGCTGCAGTACGCCGGGCAGAGTGTTGATGCGGACGGAGTGTTCGGTGCGACCACTGTCACCGCGGCAAAGGCCTTCCAGGCCGCGAAGGGGCTCGGGGTCGACGGGATCGTCGGGCCGCAGACGTGGGGAGCGTTGGTGCCGACGATCCGCTCGGGTGACAACAACGCCGCGGTGAAAGCACTCCAGGTCGAGCTGAATGCCAAACGCCGGCTGAGCCTTCCGGTCGACGGCGTCTTCAGCACGGCGGTGCACGACGCGGTCGTCGCGTTCCAGTCGCACGCGGGGATCGGCGCGGACGGCATCGTCGGCCCGATCACCTGGCGCAACCTCGCCTGGCACTACGACTACCCCGACTTCACCAACAACCTGTGCGACCAGGACCCCGACGGCAACGGTACGGCGGCCAACTGGGCCGCTGCCGCCCCGATCGCCCAGCTCGAGGCCGCGGCCCGTTCGTTCGCCGGCACCAACCAGGGCAAGGTCCCGTACGGCGACGCCGGGTTCGAGCACGGTGGCGACATCCCGGGCCACGCGAGCCACGACAACGGCATGGACATCGACATCTGGCCGATCCGCACCGACAACGCGCAATGCACCGCGGGCCGGATCACCTGGGAGAGTGCGACGTACGACCGCGCTGCCACCCGCCAGCTGATCCAGGCCGTCCGCGCCGCGGCGCCCGGGCACGTGAAGTACATCTGGTTCAACGACCCGACCCTGATCAACGAGGGTCTGACGATGAACTGGCCCGCCCACGACAACCACCTGCACGTCCGGTACTGCGAGAAGGTGCACCCGAACAGCACCTACGTCTGCTGACACACTGTTCCGCGTGACCTACACCCTCGACCTGAACCCCGACGAACTGCTGACGACGACCCGGACGGTCCGCAAGCGCCTCGACCTCGAGCGTCCGGTGCCGATGGAGCTGATCCGGGAGTGCATCGAGATCGCTCTGCAGGCGCCGTCGGGGAGCAACCGGCAGACGTGGCACTGGCTGGTGATCACGGACGCCGAGAAGCGTGCAGCCATTGGCGAGTACTACCGCCGGTCGGTAAAGCAGTATCTGGCCGGTCCGGGTGCGGCCGGCAAGCTGCACGCCGACGACCCCGAGCGCGCTCCGGTCCAGCGCCGGGTCGGCGACAGCGTGGCCTACCTGGGCGAGCGGATGGGCCAGGTCCCCGTGCTGGTGATCCCCTGCCTCAAGGTCCACTCACTGCCTGCGGGGAACCAGGCCGGTCTGTGGGGCTCGATCCTGCCGTCCGCGTGGAGCTACATGCTCGCTGCCCGGGCTCGCGCTCTCGGCACGGCGTGGACGACGCTGCACCTCAGCTACGAGCAGGAGGTCGCGGAGCTGCTCGGTCTCCCGGAGGACATCCGGCAGACCGTGCTGATCCCGACGGCGTACACGATCGGCACCGACTTCAAGCCGGCCGCGCGGCAGCCGCTCGACGAGGTTCTCCACATCGACAGCTGGTGATCACGAGGCGGCCATCTCCTCGATGGTCAGCCCGCTCAGCACCGAACGGGGCTCGGTCACCGTCAGGTCCAGCCCAGGATCGGCGTCCGCGTCCTTCACCTTGACCAGGAGCCAGTCCGCGCCGGTGCGGGTGAAGGCCCAGGCGCCGTTGAGTTTCACGCCGTGCAGTTGCACCTTCAAGTGCCCGCGCTCGATCGCCTCGGCCGGATCGACGAGCTGGTGCCGGTCGTCGCGGGTGAGGTTCGTGTAGACGCCGGCGTCCCAGACGATCACGGCGCCGCTGCCGTACTGCGCGTCCCGGTGCACTCCCTCGTACGACGCGTACTCGAGATCGTGGTCGGTGGTGAACACCGCGAGCCGCTTCACGATCGGGTCCAGCGACGGCCCGCGCGGCACCGCCCAGGACTTCAGCACGCCGTCGACCTCGAGCCGTACGTCGTAGTGCAGCCGCCTCGCATCATGCAGCTGGACGACGAAAATCGGCCTGGTCATGGGGCCTCCCGTCCTGGACTGGGGAGCGCAGCGACGAGGGAAGGACGGGAGTTACAGCCCCATGACCCGCCGCGCCGGAGGCGCGGCATCTGTGCTGTCATCAGGCTCCTGGGGAATTTGAGTTACCGCTAACGGTCCGTGCTGAAGCGGTTGTAGGCTTGCGTCTGGTTGGGAAACCAGCCCCCACAACCTTCCCATCACATCCGCCCCTGTCACGAAGCAGGTGCCATGCCCGTAGCCCCCTCACCGGCGCGGCCGGTCGCGGTCCAGGTCCTCATCGGTGGACGCTGGATCGCAGGCCAGGAGCTGGGTCGACGGAGCGGGACGGCCGGGGCCGACGAGGTTCTCGTCAGCCACCACGGCCATCTCGTCTGGGTCGACCAGCGCTCGGTCCGCGAGTCCTGAAAGCTGAAAGCCCTTACCACAAAGGGTTTTCAGCAAAGAGATTTCGCAACCAAGTTGCCGATCTCAACCGCCGACGCCGACCCGGTCGGGTCGAACAGCGTCCTCGTCAGCCCGAACGCAACGCCTGAACGCGTGTCCGCCCAGGCGACACTGCCACCCATGCCCGGCCATCCGAACGATGCCGGACTCTCCTCCGTTGTGGATCCCAGCCTGCCGATCGCGTAGCCGAGCGCCATCGTCGCCTGGTTGCCGAGCAACTCGTCCTGCGCGACGAGTGCCGGACCGGTGATCACCGGCACCGCTTCCGGCCGGACCAGCCGTACGCCGTCCACCTCGCCGATCAGGCCCGCATACAACTTCGCGATGCCGCGGGCGGTCAGGATCCCGCTCGACGGATCCTCGATCGCCAACTGTTCGGGCCGGTTGAGCCCGGCGGCCCGCGGCTGCATCACCGGCGGCACGACCTTGCTGAACATCCCGGCCAGATTCGCGAACGTCTCCTCGGATCCCTCGGGCTCGACCAGCGGCATCAACCGGTCGCGCTGATCGGACGGAAGCGCGAAGAACACATCGTTCTCGATACCGAGCGGGGTGACGAGCTCCCGCAGTACGTCGGAGATCGATCGGCCGGTCGCGCGGCGGACGATCTCACCGACCAGTAGGCCGAACGTCTCCGCGTGGTACGTCATCTTCGTGCCCGGCTCCCACCACGGCTCCGCCGCGGCGAGATCAGCGGGGATGGTGGAGAACGTCTCGTGCGTCGCGTCCGGCGGCAGCGCCGGCAGGCCGACCGAGTGCGTCAGCACGTGCCGCAGTGTGGCCTTGTCCTTCCCGCGAGCGCCGAACTCGGGCCAGATGTCCACGATCGGCTGGTCGTAGCCGAGCACCCCGCGATCCACCAGCACGTTCGCGACCGTCGCCGACGCGCCCTTCCCGGTCGAGGCCGCGAAGTACAAGGTCTCCGAGGTCACGCCGTCGCCGGCGACCGCGTCGACGACCAGCTCACCGCGCTGGTAGACCGCCACCTGCAGCCCGAGCTCCGTCTCGACGAGTTCGTCGATGCGCTTCTGCACCACCTCTTGAAGGTCCATACAGGTACGTCGGAGCGGGTCTGAGGCCTTTGACACCATCTATGCATACTCCAGGGCGAACCTGATCGTGCGCTCCACCTCCGCGTCCGTCCCGACCGGGCAGACCAGAAACTCAGTCGTACCGGCGTCCGCGTACCGCTGGAGCTCCTTGGCCACCGTCTCCTCGTCGCCGAGGACCGCGGTCTCCTCCGGCCCGGCCTTGCCGCCGCGATCCAGCACGGCACGGTACGACGGCATGTCGCCGGCCGCGCCGTAGTGGGAGCCCATCCAGCTCCGGGCCGCATCTGGATCGTCCGTGACCGCCACGCAGACGCCCGCGACCACCTGGGGCTGCGGACGACCGGCCGCGGTTGCCGCTGCGTCGATCGTCGGGCGGATGAAGCTCTCGATGACCTCAGGTCCGGCCCAGCTGGTCGTCGTACCGGCGGTGAGTTCCCCGGCGATCTTGAGCATGCGCGGGCCGAGCGCGGCCAGCACGAGTTCGGGGGCGTCGGCTCCGGCGATCTCGAGCTGGCCGCGGGCGGTCAGTCGCTCGCCCACGTAGTCGGTCGGTTCACCCGCGAGCAGCGGGCCGAGGGCTTCGAGATACTCGCGGACGTACGCCGCGGGGCGGTCCATCGACATACCGAGCATCCCTTCCACCATGTGCGGGTGGCTCGCGCCGACGCCGAGCGTCAGCCGGTTGCCGGTCAGTGCCTGCACGCTGAGCGCCTGCGCGGCGAGCGCGAGCGGGTGGCGCGGGTACACCGGGACGACGCCGACGGCGTACCCGATGGTCGAGGTGTACGACGCGACGCCGGCGATCAGCGTCAGCGCGTCCCAGCCGAGTCGCTGGCTGAACCAGACCCGGTCGATGCCGTTGTCCTCGGCGGCCTTCGCGGCGGCGCCGATCTCGTCGATGGTCTTGCCCTCTTCGTCGATCCACAGTCCGATCCTCATGCCCTAAGTCAACGGGCGCGGCGGCCGCCGACCCAGACGCAGTTACGCTGTACAGCGATAAGGAATCGTGATCGCCGGGGGTGTCCGATGGAGCTACGGCAGCTGCGGTACTTCGTCACGGTGGCCGAGGAATTGCACTTCGGCCGCGCCGCCGAGCGGCTCAACATCGTCCAGCCCGCGGTCAGCCAGCAGGTCGCCCGGCTCGAACGCGAGCTCGGTCTCCAGCTGCTCGACCGCTCGTCCCGCCACGTGCGGCTGACCGGCGACGGCGAACGCATGCTGCGTGAGGCCCGCTCGGTCCTTTCCGCCGCGGATCGAGCCGCCGAGGTCGCCGCGGAGCTCGCCTCCGGGCGTTCCGGCGTACTGCGGATCGGGACGGCGCCTGGCCTCCGGGGCCGGCTTGAGCGCGGTCTGACAGCACTCCGCACGCGGACGCCGGATCTCGAGATCCAACTCAGCTCGGGGCCGACGGCGGAGTACCTGACCGCGCTGCGTTCCGGGGAGCTGGACATCGCGTTCGTCCGCGGCGAGGTGGCAGCCGCCGATCTGCAGGTCATCGAGCTCTGGCGGGAGCCACTGTCCGTCCTGGTCCCGGCGGCCTACCGGTCGGACGACGGCGTCAAACTGATCGACCTCGCGGGGCTGCCGCTCCGGCTGCCTGCCGACGACAGCTGGCTGCGTGACCACCTGATGGCCGCGTGCCGTGAGGCCGGCTTCGAGCCGCTGATCGGTCGGCCGATCGAGGACTTCGAGTCCGCGGTCGTCGAGATGACGACGGGCTCGCCGGCCTGGACCGTCGTGTACGGGACTGCCTGCGAAGCGGCCGCGGGTGCGCTGTGGATGGGCCTGCTCAATCCGCCCGGGTCGGCGCCGGGCAACCTGGTGATGGGCCCGGGGGAGTCGCCCTGTGCGCGGGTCCTGCTCGACGCGTTCGGCGATGAGCCCCCCGGCGGGCCCTGACAGCTCCGCCGAGGGGTGTTGATTCCTCAACAAGCACCGGATCGTACGTTGGAAAGCGAGTTCCGAGGAGGGCTCGTCTCATAAATAGTCATGAGCTTTCGGCGAACGGTTTGCTGGCTCCCGGTGAGCGGTTGCTGACGCTACGGGGATATTGTTGGTAGTTGCAACCAAAATATCGGGCTGGTGTGAGGACAAGTCAGCCGTTTCCGCCCCGGGCAGTGCATGGCACTGGCCCGGTCGTCGCGATCCCGCCGTACGAACGGAAACTGATGTCTGCCACCACTCGGACCTCGCCGGCCACACCCACGGCCGACGCACCGCACCGCTATCGCTCCAGGTACGCCGAGGGCGAGCCGGACACCACCCCGGTCGCGCCATCCGCGTCACCGACTCCACCGACTCCGCCGACGGCTTCTGCCGAGCTGTCGCACCGGGAGATCCTGGAGATCCTCGCCGGGCTGCTCGCGGCACTGTTCACCGCCGTGCTGAGCTCGACGATCGTCAGCAACGCGCTGCCGACGATCATCGCGGACCTCGAGGGCTCGCAGACGCAGTACACCTGGGTCGTCACCGCCAGCCTGCTCGCGATGACCGTGTCGACGCCGGTGTGGGGCAAGCTGTCGGACCTGATCAGCAAGAAGCTGCTCGTGCAGCTCGCGATCGTCATGTTCGTCACCGGCTCGGTGCTGGCCGGCACCTCGCAGAACGTGCCGTTCCTGATCGGCGCGCGCGTCCTGCAGGGGCTCGCGATGGGCGGGCTGATGGCGCTCGCGCAGGCGATCATCGGTGCGGCCATCCCGCCACGGAACCGCGGGCGATACTCCGGCTACATGGGCGCCGTGATGGCGCTGGCGACCGTTTCGGGGCCGCTCGTCGGTGGCGTCATCGTGGACACCTCGTGGCTGGGATGGCGGTGGTGCTTCTACGTGTGCGTGCCGCTCGCGGTCGTGTCGCTGATCGTTCTGCAGCGGTTCCTGCACCTGCCGGTGGTGAAGCGCAAGGTCAAGATGGACTACCTCGGCGCTCTGCTGATCGCGGGGGCTGCGAGCCTGCCGTTGATCTGGGTGTCGTTCGCGGGTGAGCACTTCCCGTGGTGGTCCTGGCAGACCGGCGCCTACCTCGGCGGTACGGCGGTGCTCGCGTTGCTGGCCGTGATCGTCGAGGTGAGTGCGCGCGAGCCGCTCGTGCCGGTTCGGGTGGTGCGGGAGCGGACGACTGCGTTGGCGATCCTGGCGAGCCTCTCGGTGGGGATCGCGATGTTCGGCAGCGCGGTGTTCCTCGGGCAGTACTTCCAGGTGGCCCGTGGGTACAGCGCGACCGAGGCCGGGTTGCTGACGATCCCGATGATGTTCGGGTCGTTCCTCGGGTCGGTCGGGTCCGGGCAGCTGATCACGCGGTTCGGGAAGTGGAAGCGGTACCTGGTGCTCGGCGGGCTGTTCCTGACCGCGGGCCTCGGCGTACTCGGGACGATCGACCACACGTCGCCGTACTGGTACATCGGGCTCGGGATGCTCTCGATGGGCATCGGGATGGGCATGATGATGCAGAACCTGGTGCTCGCCGTACAGAACACCGTGGACGTCAGCGAGGTCGGGGCGGCGAGCGCGTCGGTCACGTTCTTCCGCAGCCTGGGTGGTGCGGTCGGGGTGTCGGTGCTCGGCGCCGTGCTGGCGACCCGGGTGACCGACTCGATCGCCGAGCACATCAAGTCGCTCGGTCCGGCCGCGGCCGCTGCGGCGCAGGGCGGGTCGGGGAGCGTGCTGGACGTGAACTCGCTGCCGGCGCCGGTCGCGGAGATCGTGCGACAGGCGTACGGCGACGCGACCGGGCGGATCTTCGTGATCGCGGCCGGCGCTGCTGTGGTGAGCCTGCTGGCCGTGTTGTTCATCCGCGAGGTGCCGCTGCGGCGGACGGTCGCGATGGGGGCCGACGGTACTGCGGGGGCTGACGGTACTGCGGGAGCGCCCGGTGCGGCGGGCTCCGCGGGGGCCGACTCTTCGGGGCAGTCGGCGGTTGCTGAGGATGATCCGGCTGAGCGGGCGGCCGTCGTCGCGCTCGACGTGATCACGTCGGCCGAGCGTACGGCTCGCGAGCGTGAGCGCGAGGCCAACGAGCGCGTGCAGGCGGCCGCGTCCGTGATCCGGCAGATGCGGACCGACGTCAAGGACCTGTTCACCCGCGTCGACCAGCAGATCGCCGACCTCGAGGACACACTCCCCGGCGCCGGCATCCCTCAACCCGCCGCCGCGATCCTCGACTCTCAGCGCCCGCAGGGCGAACTCGTCGACGAACTCCGCCGGTACGAACTGAGCGTCCTGAGCGCCAGCCAACGCACCGCCGACCACCTCCGAGCCACCGCCCGAGCCGAAGCCGACCAACTCCTCACCGAAGCCAAGTCCGAAGAACAAGAAATCCGAGCCCGCATAGCCGAACTCCAGCTGGTAGAGGAACGCCTCCTCGGCACCGTGCGAGACACCCTCTCCACCACCCCGCCCCCACCCACCCCGAGCACTCAACACCCGTTCCCGTCGGACGGTACGTCGCCGCACCTCCCGCATGCGACCGGGAACGGGTACCCCGACGCCACCGCCAGCCCCGAGCGCCAGCCGTTCGGCTAGGCCTCCTGTCCTCGAAGCCTGCTTTTGGCTGGTGGTGGGTGGGGTGTCGGTGGGGGGTGGCATGCTTCGGGTAGGGACGGTGGTTAGGGAGTGGTGTGGGGTTGTGGGACGTGGAGCAGGTGCTGGGGTTGGCGCCTGATGCTGCGTCCGCGAAGGCTGGGCAGGGGCTGGCTCGGGTAACCAAGTGGTCGGAAGCGGGAGCGTCCGAGCGGGCGGTGTGGGGGCTGTGCCAGGGGAGCGGCAAGCAGCCCTACCAGACTGCGGTTGATCTCAGCGGACCGGCGTACAAATGTTCCTGCCCGAGCCGGAAGTTCCCGTGCAAGCATGCGCTCGGGCTGATGCTGTTGTGGGTCGCCGGTGAGGTGCGGCCGGGTGATGAGGTCGAGTGGGTGAAGACCTGGGTCGACCAGCGCGCCGCCCGGGCTGACCAGCCGGAGCGGAAGCCTGGCGAGGTTGCCGACCCGATCGCGGCCCAGCAGCGTGCTTCGCGTCGTGCGGATCGCGTCTCGAGTGGCATGGCTGAGCTGAGAGGCTGGCTGGACGACCAGGTCCGGGTCGGGCTCGGCGGGTTCGACCAGAGGGCGTACACGGAGCTCAGCCGCCTCGCCGCACGCATGGTCGACGCGCAGGCCCCAGGAGTTGCAGGAGCGGTACGCCGGGCGGCGGGCGTCGTCGGCCGCGGTCACGGATGGCCGGGCGAGCTGCTCGAAGAGCTCTCCCTCGTCCACCTGATCGTGTCCGCTCACGACCGCCTCGCCGACCTCCCGCCGTCACTCGCCGACACCGTGCAGACCAGGATCGGCTGGTCGACCGAAACCGCCCGCGTCCTCGCGGAGGGCGAGAAGGTCCAGGACGACTGGCTCGTGCTCGGTCGCGTGATCGAGCCCGACGAGCGCCTGACGGTCCGCCGAGTCTGGTTGCGTGGGGCAACGACCGGCCGGCTCGGCCTGGTCCTCACGTTCGCCGCCGCCGGACGCCCGCTGGACCCGCTCCCGGCCCGCCCCGGCGAATACGTCCCCGGCACGCTCTCGTTCTATCCAGGCGCTCTCCCGATGCGCGCCCTCCTCACCCAGACCGATCCCCGCCTTCCCGCTTCACGTCCGGCCGGTTTTACAGTCCGCCAAGCGCTGGCGTCGTACGTCGAATCACTCGCCGCCGACCCGTGGAACGAACGCTGGCCCCTGGTGCTCCAGGACGTACGACCTGCCCGCCACGGTGACAACTGGGCGCTGGTGGACGCCGGCGGCGACGGACTCGAGCTGCTCCCGGGATGGGATGCCTGGAAGCTGCTCGCGGTGTCGGCCGGTGACCCGATCACGGTCGCCGGTGAATGGAACCGCGCAGGCCTGCGCCCGATGACGTGCTGGCACGACGATCGGCCGGTGATCCTGTGAAGGGCTGGGACGGTCTCGTCAGCTCGGCGCTGCTGGGCACCGACCGCAGGCCGGCACATTTCGAGGACCTCCCTGAGCACATCCAGGAGCGCCTCGGCGACGGCGGCCTCCTCGACGCCGCCGCGCTCGCGACCATCTACAAACGCGCCGGCCGGAAACCTCTCCGCGAACTCGAGCCGATTCCTGCCGCACCTGGCGAAGACCGACCGTTGCCGCGGCCGGTCGCGATCCGCCGGCTGGCCGCGATGCTCGGTGGCTTCCAGACCTCCGCGCTCGGCGAGTGGTTGCGCGCCGCCGACGCCCGCGGCTGGGGTGTGCCGCCGGAGCACCTGCCCGCGCTGGCCGACTACGCCCGCCATCGCGCCGAGTACCGTCCGCTTGTCATCGCAGCCGCCGGTCGGCGCGCACGCTGGATGGCGGATCTCAATCCGGAGTGGCGATACCTTCACGCCGCCGTTGCTGAGAGCAACGATCCGGAGCTCTGGACGCACGGCAACGCGATCCAGCGCCGGACATGGCTGCGCACCCTCCGCCAACAGGACCCCGACGCAGCCCGCGAGGCGCTCGCCGAGGTCTGGCCGACCGAGTCCGCTGCCACCCGAGCCGACTTCCTCGGTCTGCTGACCGAGGGATTGGCCTTGCCGGACGAGGATTTCCTGGAGTCTGCCCTCGACGACCGTTCCCGTGAGGTACGCCGGGCTGCTGCGCGCCTGCTGGCCCGCATTCCGGGATCGCAGTACGGCGAACGTATGACCGAGCGGCTGCACTCGCACCTGATGCCGAGCCAGGGAGTCCTCGCGGTCGACCTGCCCAAGCGACTCTCGGCACCGATGGAACGCGATGGGATCGACTCGCAGAACCCGGAAGGTATCGGCAAGCGGGCCTGGTGGTTCCTGCAGATCATTGCCAACACGCCCTTGTCGGCGATGGACCTCGCCTGGCTGCAGGCCCCTGTCGAAGGCTGCGCACCGGACATTCTGCAAGCGGGCTGGACCGAGGCCGCCGTTCGCGAAGGTTCCGCCGAGTGGGCTCGGGCTCTCCTGCGGTCAGAAGCCTCGACCGGAGATCGCAGTCCGGCAGAGCTGCTGCGCTTGTTGCCCGCCGAGGAGTGGGCCCGCGCGGTCGACGTACTGCGGAAGACTGTCGACGTCACCGAACTTGTCGGCGGGCTGCCCGTCCCGTGGCCGGAGTCGCTCGCGAACATGATCCTGGACCAGCTCGCCAAGGTCGGCTCCAACCGCGCCTGGGCCCGGCTCGCGAGCACCGCGGCCCGCGCCGTACCGCCCGAGGTGCTCAACCATCCCATCACCCGCGAACCCACCGGCGAGGAAGACACCTGGCGTCGCCGCCTGGTCGAGACCCTGACCTTCCGCCGCGAAATGTACGAGGAGCTCTCATGACTGCATCGATGCCACGCCTCCGGCGCGGCGGGTCATGGGGCTGTGACTCCTGGTCTTCCCTCGTCGCTCCAGTCGCTTCGCTCCCTACGCTCCTCAGTCCAGACCAGGAGGCCCCATGACCACCGAAGTCCTTCGCCCGCACGCGGAAGTCGAGTACGCCGACGAGCTGCGAGCGCTCAGGGACACCGACGACAAACCGCGTCCGCCGGCGTGGCAGATGTCGCCGGCCGCGGTCGTCACGTACCTGCTCGGCGGCAAGGCGGGCGACATCGAGATCTCACCGAAGTACGTCGGTCCGCGGCGGCTGGTGGAGGTCGCGGTCGCCACACTCGCGACGGATCGCGCCCTGCTACTCCTCGGCGTACCGGGGACGGCTAAGACCTGGGTGAGTGAGCATCTGGCCGCTGCCATCAGCGGTGACTCGACGCTGCTCGTGCAAGGTACGGCGGGGACCGCGGAGGAGGCGATCCGGTACGGGTGGAACTACGCCCAGTTGATTGCCCAGGGCCCCAGCGAGGCCGCGCTCGTGCCGAGTCCGGTGCAGCGCGCGATGGCCGAGGCGAAGATCGCCCGGATCGAAGAGCTCACGCGGATGCCGTCCGACGTACAGGACGCGCTCATCACGATCCTGTCCGAGAAGGCGCTACCGATCGCCGAGCTGGCCATGGAAGTCCAGGCCCGCAAGGGATTCAATGTCATTGCCACCGCCAACGATCGTGACAAGGGCGTCAACGAGCTGTCGTCCGCGTTGCGCCGGCGGTTCAACACCGTCGTACTACCGCTTCCCGAATCCGCTGACGACGAGGTGGAGATCGTCTCGCGCCGGGTCGCGCAGCTCGGTACGGCGCTGGAGCTGCCGCAGCCGGATGACGCGCTCGACGAGATCCGCCGTGTGGTGACGATCTTCCGTGAGCTGCGCTCCGGCCGGACCGAGGACGGCCGTACGGCGGTCAAGTCGCCGTCCGCGACCTTGTCCACCGCGGAGGCGATCAGTGTGGTCACCGGCGGGCTCGCGCTCGCGGCCCACTTCGGCGACGGCGTGCTGCGGCCGACAGATGTTGCCGGCGGCATCCTCGGTGCGGTCGTCAAGGATCCTGCCGCGGATCGGGTCGTGTGGTCGGAATACCTCGAGACCGTCGTACGGGAGCGCGACGACTGGGCGCCGTTCTACCGGGCCTGCCGAGAGATTTCCGGATGACCGTCCACCTGCTCGGGATCCGGCACCACGGCCCGGGATCGGCACGCGCGGTGGCGACCGCGCTGGCCGAGCTCAGGCCTGATGTGGTGCTGATCGAGGGACCGCCGGAGGCCGACAAGATCGTCGAGCTGGCGGCATCGGAAGAGATGGAGCCGCCGGTCGCACTGCTCGCGTACGCCGTCGACGACTCGACGCGGGCCGCGTTCTGGCCGTTCGCGGTGTTCAGTCCCGAGTGGCAGGCGATCAAGTACGGGCTGGCGGCCGAGGTGCCGGTGCGGTTCTGCGACCTGCCGGCGGCGCAGCAGTTCGCCTCGTCGGGCGGCCGGTCGGTGTCGATGGATCCGCTGGCGACGCTGGCCGAGGCGGGCGGGTACGACGATCCTGAGCGCTGGTGGGACGACGTGATCGAGTCGCGCCGCCACGGCGCGGAGCCGTTCACCGTCATCGCCGACGCGATGCGCGAACTCCGGCGCGATTCGGAAGCGACCGGCCGCGAGGCGCAACGCGAGGCCTACATGCGGACCGTCCTACGCAAGGCGATCCGGGAGGGTTACGAGCGGATCGCGGTGGTCTGCGGCGCCTGGCATGTCCCCGCGCTGGAGCTTCCGTTGCCCCCGGCAACACACGACCAACGGATCCTCAAAGGCCTGCCGAAGCGGAAGATCGCCTGCACCTGGGTGCCCTGGACGCACGGTCGGCTGGCGGCAACGAGCGGGTACGGCGCCGGCATCACGTCACCGGGTTGGTACCACCATCTGTTCACCGCGCCCGACCAGATCACCACGCGCTGGCTGTCCAAAGTCGCCCAGGTGCTGCGTGAAGAGGATCTGCCCGTCTCCAGCGCGCACGTGATCGAGGCGGTCCGACTCGCAGACACCCTGGCAGCGATGCGGGAACGCCCTCTCGCCGGCCTGAGCGAGGTGACCGAGGCAACGCGGGCCGTGCTCTGCGGCGGGAACGACGTACTGCTGGATCTCGTGACGCGGGAAGCTGTCGTCGGCGAGTTGCTCGGATCCGTGCCGGGGGAGACGCCGCAGGCCCCGGTCGCGGCGGATCTGGCGGCACAGGGGCGGCGGTTGCGGATGAAGCGGGACGCGACCGAGCGCGTGATCGAGCTCGACCTGCGGAAGTCGAACGACCTGGAGAAGTCCAGACTCCTGCACAGGTTGAGGATTCTCGGTGTGCACTGGGGTGTGCCGGCCGTGGACGAACGGCGGGCGCAGGGCACGTTCCGGGAGATGTGGCGGCTGGCCTGGGATCCGGGGCTCGAGGTCGAACTGGTTGCCGCAGGCGCCCATGGTACGACGGTGCTCGGCGCCGCGACGACCGTGATGCTGAAGGCGGCCGACTCGGCAACGCTCGCAGACGTCACGGCCGCGCTGGAGAGGTCCCTGCTCGCCGATCTCGCGGACGCACTTCCGGCTTTGCTCCAAGGGATCGACACCCGTGCGGCCGCCGACTCCGATGTGGGTCATCTGATGGCGGCGCTGCCGGCGCTGGCGCGAGCCTCCCGGTACGGCGACGTCCGCGGGACCGACACCGCCGGACTGGCCTCGGTCGCGGGGCGGATGGTGTCGCGGGTGTGCGCAGGTCTCGGGCGGACGGTTCACGGGCTCGATCCGGACGCTGCGGCCGCGGTACAGGAGCTGATCGACGGAGTACAGGATGCGACCGTCCTGCTGGCCGAGGAGGTGCGCGTCGAGTGGCTGAACACGTTGGAGGGGTTGAGTGACCGGACCTCGGTGCCGCCGCTGATCCGGGGCCGGCTGACGCGGTTGATGATGGACACGTCCCGGCTGCCGGATCACGAGGTCGCGCTGCGGTTGGGCCGGGCGTTGTCTCCCGGTACGCCGACTGCCGAGGCGGCCGGGTACGTCGAGGGATTCCTGGCCGGCGGCGGGTTGTTGCTCGTGCACGACGAGCGGCTGCTCGCGCTCGTGGATGAGTGGCTGGGCGCGATCCCGGACGATGCGTTCGTTGAGGTGCTGCCGTTGTTGCGGCGTACGTTCGGGACGTTCGCGGCGCCGGAGCGGCGGTCGATCGGCGCGCGGGCTCGGGTGCTGGCCGACCCGGCGTCGTTGGTGATTGCTGACGACAACGACCTTGACGGCGAGCTGGCGGCGACCGCGCTGCCGGTGGTCGCGCAGTTGCTGGGGGTCTCGTGAACGACGAGCGGATGCGGCGCTGGCGGCTCGTGCTGGGCGGCGAGGCCGAGGAGGAGACGGGTACGACGCTGTCGTCCGAGGACCGGTCCGTCGACGCCGCGTTGGCCGCCCTGTACGACGCCGGCGAGGGTGAATCCGGCAGCCAGCGGTCGTCGGGCTTGGGTTCGTCGGCGCCGCGGGTCGCGCGGTGGCTGGGCGATATCCGGCAGTACTTCCCGAGCACCGTCGTACAGGTCATGCAGCGGGATGCGGTCGAGCGGCTCGGCATCACGCGGATGCTGATGGAGCCGGAGCTGCTCGGCGCGGTCGAGCCCGACGTACACCTGGTCAGCACGCTGCTTGCGCTCAACGAGGTGATGCCCGAGGAGACCAAGCAGACGGCGCGGGACGTGGTCGGCCGGGTCGTCGCCGAGCTGGAGGCCCGACTGGCGGAGCGGACGCGCGCAGCAGTCACGGGTGCACTCGACCGGGCGGGGCGTACGACGCGGCCGCGGCACTCGGACATCGACTGGGACCGCACGATCAAGGTGAACCTGAAGCACTTCTCGCCGACACTCGGGACGATCGTGCCGGACCGGTTGGTGGGCTACGCGCGACGGAATCACAGTGTGCAGCGCGACATCGTGCTCGCGATCGACCAGTCCGGATCGATGGCGGAGTCGGTCGTCTACGCGTCGCTGTTCGGTGCGGTGCTCGGCTCGATCCGCACGTTGCGGACTTCGCTGGTCGTCTTCGACACTGCTGTCGTCGACCTGACGGATCAGCTCGACGATCCGGTCGATGTGCTCTTCGGGACGCAGTTGGGCGGAGGCACGGATATCAACCGGGCGCTGGCGTACTGCGAGGACCTGGTGACGAAACCGGCCGAGACGGTGCTCGTGCTGATCTCCGACCTGTACGAGGGCGGCGTCCGGGAAGAGATGCTGCGCCGGGCGCGTTCCTTGGTGGAGTCCGGCGTACAGGTGATTGCTCTGCTGGCGTTGGCGGACTCGGGCACCCCGTCGTACGACGCCGAGAACGCGGCGGCGCTTGCGGATCTCGGCGTACCGACGTTTGCCTGCACGCCGGATCTGTTCCCGGACCTGATGGCCGCTGCGATCCGGCACGAGGACATCACCAGCTGGGCATCCACCAACCTGACGTGAAAGGAATCCGATGACCACCGTCGAACTGACCCGCTTCCGCGTGTCGGCCGAGAAGACCGAAGAACTGCTGGCCGCTCGCGCCGACATGCTCAAGGACTTCGAGGCCGACCGAGCCGGCTTCCTGGGCGCGCGGTTGGTGCAACTACCCGACAACGAGTGGCTGGACATCGTCGAGTGGGCGACGCCGGAAGACTTCGCGACCTCGCGCGAGAAGGGGCCGAACCTGCCCGGTATCGCGCGCTTCTTCGCGGCAATTGACTCGCTGGTCGTGGCCGAGGAAGGCACTCTGGCTGAGTGAAGATCAGCACGATTGAACCGAGCGAGTACGACCGCGCCGCCGAGTTGTGGGAGGCGTCGGTGCGGGCGACGCACGACTTCGTCACCGAGGCGGATCTGGAGGTGTTCCGGCCGTTGGTGCGGGCCTCGTTCGGTGAGATCGCGCAGCTCGCGGGGCTACGCACCGACGAGGGCTTGCTGATCGGGTTCATCGGGGTCGAGGACGGCAACGTCGAGATGCTGTTCCTCGACCCGGCGTACCGCGGCCAGGGCGGCGGGAGCCTGCTGCTGGAGCACGCGTTCACTTCGTATGCTGCGGTCACGGTCGACGTCAACGAGCAGAACCCGCAGGCCATCGGCTTCTACGAGCACCACGGCTTCGTCCGGGTCTCCCGCAGCGAGACCGACTCGACCGGCAAGCCGTACCCGATCTTGCATCTGAAGCGGCCCTAGCCGGCGATCTCCAGGATGTCGATCGGGGTGTACGGGTCGGCCTCGGCGAAGCGGAGCGCCCACTGGACCGCTTCTTCCTTGGAGTCGACGCGGATGATCGAGACGCCCGCGACGAGCTCCTTGGTCTCCGCGAACGGGCCGTCGATCACCCGCGGCTGACCCGGCACCGGGAACGTGACCCGGGCACCCCGCGAGCTCGGCATCAGCCCCTCACCGAGCACCAGCACCCCGGCCTGACGCATCTCCTCCAGCACGGCGTCCGCCCGCTCGAGGATCTCCGGATCGGGCGGATTGCCCGCCTCGAGACTGTCATTGGTCTTGTGCAGCAGCATGTACCTCATAGCCGAGACCTTAGTGCGCCCCAGAACGCCTGGGGGATGGCGTAATCGAGCCACGCCGCGATCTCGGTGATCTCCCGTGGGCTCCGCGCCCCGACCACCACGGCCGGTACGGCGGGATGCGTCAACGGGAACTGCACCGCAGCAGCCAGCAGCGGCACGTCGTACTGCCGGCACAGCTCTCGCAGTACGTCGATGCGGCGGAGCACGTCCTTCGGCACCCGTGCGTACCCGTGAGGCGCGCCGTCCGCGGTGTCGGCGAGGACGCCGCCCTGGAACACCCCGGCCGCGAGGACAGCGATGCCGAGCTTGTCGCAGAGCGGCAGAAGGTCTTCCTCACCGCTCTGGTCGAGGAGCGTGTATCGCCCGGCGAGCAGGACGCAGTCGACTCCTTCGGTCTCGCGGAGGAAGCGTGCCGCCACGTCCGCGTGGTTGACGCCGAGCGAGATCGCCCCGATCGTGCCGCGTCCACGGAGCTCGGTGAGCGCCCGGAACGCCTCGGTCGATGCGGTCGCGTAGTCGAGCTCGGGGTCGTGGATATGCAGGATGTCGATCCGGTCGATGCCCATCCGCTCCAGGCTTGCCTCGAACGATCGGATCGTCGCGGCGTACGAGTAGTCGAGCCTCGGCCCGAGCCCGGCCGGAGGCTCGGCCCAGATCGGCTGTAGATCCGCGCCGCCCGGTTCGATCAGTCGCCCCACCTTGCTGCAGAGCACGAAGTCGCCGCGTGATCGGCCGCGCAACGCCAGGCCGGTGCGCTGCTCGGACAAGCCGTACCCGTACACGGGCGCGGTGTCGAACAGCCGAACCCCGAGCTCCCAGGCCCGATCGATCGTCGCCACCGCCTGCTGCTGCGGAACCGCCGCGAACATTCCCCCGATGGACGCGAGCCCCAGCCCCAGCTCACTGACCCGCAGTCCCGTCCGCCCCAGCTCAACTGTCCGCACGCCGACGACCCTAGGAGTCTCCACCGACAGTCCTGTCGTCAGACCTTCCGCCGGGCGGGTGCGGACGGCACGATGCGGGGATGGGCGAGATCGCGGAGCGGTACCGGCGGCGGGCCGATGCGTTCGAGCGGAAGGTTGCCGCCGTGGCGCCGGACGAGTGGGCGAACCAGTCGCCGTGCGCGAAGTGGACTGCGCGGGACGTGGTCGAGCACGTCGTCACGATGCACGGCGTGATGCTGATCCCGGTCGCACGGAAGCTGGAGGCGGCGGATGATCCGCTGACCGCGTTCCAGGAGGCACGCGCGGCGATCGAGGACGTGCTCGACGATCCCATCGCGGCGCTGACCGAGAGCGACACGCCCGGCGGGCCGATGACGGTCGAGCAGCACATCGACCAGGTGGTGTCCGACGACCTCGTCCTGCACGGCTGGGATCTGGCCCGGGCCACCGGCCAGGACGAGACGATCGAGCCGGTCGACATCGAGCGCCTCTGGGCAGCAGCGGTCGCGATCCCGCCGGACCTGATGGCGAAGTACCGGACGCCCGGTGCGTTCGGCGAAGGCATCGAGGTGTACGGCGCCGAAGTACCGGTGCCTCCGGACGCCCCGCTGCAGGACCGGCTACTCGGGTTGCTCGGCCGCGAGCCGTGAGAGGTCGGTCGGCGCGTAGTAGCTCGTTGGGTCGTCGCAGAGCGGTGCCTGGGTGAGCTGATCCGGCTCGGTCATCAGGAGTGCATGGCCCTTCGCGATCGGCGGGTCCAGGTACTCGTGCCCGGGCAGGTCCGCGACCGCCGTACGGCAGCCGAGTGCCATGCCCTCGAACAGTGCGGTCGTCGAGACGCCGACCTGGTACGTCGCGGTGGCGAGCAGATCGAGCGTGCTGCCGCTGGTCGACAGCTGCACTCCGTCCGGGATCGTGTAGTCCTCGGGGCGTTCGCTCGGGTGCAGGCGGTAGACGATCTCGAGCTCGGGATGCTGCTTGGCGACGGCATCCGCCGTACGGATCAGCTCTGCGCCGACCGTCCCTTGCGAGAGGAACACCACCCGGTTCGGGTCCTTCGGACCGGGCTTCGGGAGGAACGTCGCGCCGATCACCTCGGTCCGCATCCCGGCGGATAGGTCGGCGACGTCGGTCCAGTACGAGCCGAAGCACCACAGCTCGTCGGGCTGATCGGCGACGGACGGCCGGCCCGGATAGCTGTAGCCGAGGTGGAACGGGCTGATCGCGCCGTGCTGCAGCTCGACGACGCGGATCCCGAGGTCGCGGGCGGCGCCGACGATGTGCTGGTGGAAGTACGCGACGACGACGTACACGGTCTTGATCCGGTGCCGCTTGAGCAGTGCGCGGTACAGGGCGCGCAGTCGCAGGTGCTTCGGTACTTCGCGGGCGAGGATCGCGCCGACCGGGATGCCGACCCCGGTGAGTTTCTCGAGTGCGCTGCCGATGCCTCGATCGTCTATCGTCCGAGGATGGATCGCGCCGGCCGCGGACGTGAAGAAGTCGAGGTTCTTGCTGCCGGGGAGCGGGATGCCGTTGATGCCCGAGTCGAGGATCAGGGCGTTGTCGCCGAGTGTCTTGCGGAGTTCGTCGGTGTAGATCTCGACACCGTTCGGTTTCCGCGGATGCGGTACGACGAGCGCGTCGTACCGGCCGGGGAAGGGGGAGCGGGTGACGATCCCGGCGACATGCTTCGCGACCAGGGCGGCCTTGTCGTACGGCGTACGTCGTGCCGGGTGGGGCGCGCCGTGGATGCCGGTGCGGCGGGTCAGCTCATGGAAGACGCGCATCCGGATGATCGGCCAGGGGTGAGCGCCGCTGGTCTGCCACTCGAGCAGCCCCAGGTCCGTCTCCACCTGCCAGATCGCCCGGCACAGCTCCGCCACCGTCGGCCGGCCCGGGGCCGTGGCCGGACCCGTGCCGTTCCCGGTACTCGTCATGGTTGATCCCTACTATCCCCGCGAGACTGCCGACGCCCGAGAAGAACCGGCGGACTGCCTTCAGCAGGTGCGTCTTCCGGCCGAGCAGCAGCCCGGCGAGGGCGAACCCGATCGCCGAGATCACCCGGGCCGAAGCATAGGCCAGCACCAGTACGTAGCTGATCGCGCCCGGGCGGATCAGCAGCCGGCTGATCGTGTCGCCGGAGCCGGAGCGGAAGGCACGCCGTACCAGCCAGTGCAGCGTGGTCCGGCCGACCGGGACCTCCTCGGCGATGCACGCCTCCTCGCACCAGACGATGCGGAACCCGGCGCGGTGCACGCGGAGGAAGAAGTGCAGGTCGCTGGAGCCGGTGTAGCGGAACGCGGGATGGAATCCGGGCGTGACCGTGTGGTAGACGCGGCGGCTGACCAGCGTGTTGTTCGTGTACGCCTTGCGGAGCTCCTCGCCGGTGGTGTGCTTGCCGGTCGAGTCGTGCACGTCGCTGTAGTGGTTCCAGGGCGGGGCGCCGGGCGGGAGGTTGCCCTTCACCGGGCCGGTGACGACGTCGGCGCCGGTCGTCTCCCAGGCCTGGAGGAGCGTTCTGAGCCAGCCCTCGGGAGCGGTCTCGTCGTCGTCCACGAAGATCAAGGCGTCGTCGTTCCAGCACAGCTCGACGGATCGCTCCCGGGCGAAGGGGATTCCTGGCTCCGGTTCGACCACGGATTGGATCGGGTACGGCGTACCCGCGCCGAACTCGTCCAGCACGGCCGCCGCCGACCCGTCCGCGTCGTTGTCCACCACGACGATCCGGATCGCGTAATCGGAGTCCGCCGGGAGCTCCTGAGCCTGCAAACTGGTCAATAATCCCCGCAGCAGAGCAGGTCGCCTGAAGGTAATCACCGCAATGGCGACGCTGGTGCTCATGGCGCCCGAGACTATCGGTCCCCACCAACAACCGCCCATCCAACTCGTGTGAGATCGGTTGGGTACCCGGGGAAGACGTCTCGGGGCGGTAGACGTATCCGAGGGCTTCGAGCGGCAACCGGAACGGGTCGACGGCCTTGAGGGCGGCGGCGAGGAGCAGGCCGAGGACCAGGACCAGGGCGGCGTTGCGGAGGGCGGCGGGGAGGCCGATGTCGGTGACGTCGAGGAACGGGTGCGGCGCCGGTGAGGTGGAGCTTCGGGGCCAGGACGATCGCGAAGACCAGGCCGGTGACGACGATCCCGAGGAGGGAGTCGACACGCGCCACCCGCCAGCCGGGGCCGTCCGAGTTCGCGTCGGGGCCACCGGTGAAGATCAGGACCAGTTGAATCACCGGCGATGCGAGCACGACCGCCGCGATCACCCCGTGCCACCGCCGGGAAACCGACACGGCTCGCGAATACTCCGTCGGAGTCGTCACGTTCGTCATTCTCGCGGCCCCGGACCCCGTTCCACACCAAGCGCCACGCTCCCCAAGTTGCAGGAAGTTGCAGAATCTGTAACGCCGGAGTCAATCGCCCGATTTAGGGTTCGGGCCGTATTTCGGCCCGTTCCGCCCTATCGAGGTTCTTGGGGGTTTGTGGTGTTGCGTTCTGTCCGTTTGCTGCGGCTGGCTGTGCCGGCTGCGCTGGTCGCGGGCTCGGTGGTCGTACTCACCGGCTCGTCCGGCTCAGCGGTCGAGCCGAAGCCGTACCGCCCGGCGTTCGCCGCGGGGCACCACGGTGCCAAGTCGGAGTTCGAGCCGAATACGGTGCTCGTCAAGTTCAAGGCGAAGGCGTCCGCGTCGGCCCGGAAGGCCGCGGTGTCGAAGTACGGCGCGACCGCCGAAGACTCGGTGGCCTCGAAGGTCGTGAAGCTCAAGAGCGACGTACCGGCGCCTGACCTCCTCAAGAAGGTCAAGGCCGACCCGACGGTCGAGTTGGCCTCGCTGAACTACAAGCGGTACATCTCCGCCGTCCCGAACGACGAGTACTACGCCACTGACCAGAAGACGTACCTGAACACGGTGCGGATGCCGCAGGCGTGGGACGTGTCGAAGTCGACCGGCAGCCAGATCGTCGCGGTCCTCGACACCGGCGTCGACGCGGGTCACCCGGACCTGGTAGGTCACCTGGTCCCGGGCTACAACGCCGTCTCCAGCACCCGTCCGAACCCGGTCGACGACAACGGCCACGGCACCATGACGCTCGGCATCATCGCCGCCGCCGCGAACAACGGCGTCGGCGTCGCCGGCGTCGGCTGGAACGTGAAGGCGATGCCGGTCAAGGTCCTCGACGCCGACGGTAGCGGCTACGACTCCGACATTGCCGAGGGCATCGACTGGGCGGTCGCCCACGGCGCCAAGGTCATCAACATGTCTCTCGGCGGCCCCGACAACGACCCGATCCTGTACGACGCGATCAAGCGTGCGTACGCCAGCGGTGTCGTGACCGTGGTTGCTGCTGGCAACGACGGCAGCAGCGACCCCCAATACCCGGCCCTGTACCCCGAGGTGATCGCGGTCGCGGCGACCGACGCGACCGGTGCGCTGACCGACTTCAGCTCGTTCGGCTACTGGCTGGACATCGCGGCACCTGGCGTGGACATCCTGAGCACCGGTCCGCGGAACCTGACTCCCGCAGGCTACGAGCCCTACTGGTACTGCACCGGCACCTCCTGCTCGTCGCCGATCGTCGCCGGCGTCGCGGCACTGGTACGGAACAAGTGGCCGTCGCTCACGCCGGCCCAGGTCGCGCAGCGCCTCGAGGTGCTCTCCCGGGACGCAGGCCCGCGCGGCATCGACGACTACTACGGTTACGGCAACCTGGACGCGTATGCCGCCCTCGGCGGCCGCTTCGCCCCGGACTTCCCGACGGCGGTCGCGGATGGTAACGACCAGCCGATCCGCGCAAAGAAGCTGACCGGCTTCGGCTCGACCACGGGTGCGATCGACTCCGAGGGTGACGTCGACTGGTACTCGATCGACCTCGCGGCGGCCCAGGACGTGCACGTCGCGGCCACCGGTCCCAGCTACGACGAGCGCACCACCTACTCGAACGTCGGTCCGGTCGTCGATGTCTACGACTCGGATCTGAAGTTCCTCGGCCACGCGGAGAACGAATTCCCGCTCGTGGACCCGGTCAAGGGTCCGCTCTGGGGTCCGCTGACCGCATCCGTTGACGTCAAGGCGGCAGCGGGTACGACGTACATTGCCGTTCGCAACTACAACGGTTCGAAGGTCACCCGGCCGTACACCCTGACGCTGGCGAGCAGCACGTCGGGCGTGACCGCCACGGGTTGGGCGTACGGGCTCCGGGACGTGTCCCCGGCGAACCTGGCGTCCGGCGTGCCGGCGTCGGTGACCCCGAAGGTGACGTTCGCCCGGGACATGGACCCGGCGTCAGTGACCGGCTCCATGGAACTGCGCGACGCCGGAACCAACACGTATGTCAGCGCGGCCACCACCTACGACGCTGCAACCCGGACGGCCACGATCACCCCGCAGCAGCCGCTGCTCGACAACCATTCGTACGTGATCGAGTGCACCTTGTACCTCACCGAGGCGGACCACACGCAGGTGCAGCCGTTCCATACCCGCTTCACTACGGCCGACCTGGCGCCGAAGGCGCTGACCACGTTCACGGGCAGCGGCGCATACCTGGCCGCGAACCTGGCCTGGACGATCCCACCGACGAACGACCTCGACCAGGTGATCGTCCGGCGGAACGTAGGGAGCAAGGCTCCGACGCCGACGACCGGCACGCTCGTGTACGCGGGCACCGGGACCGCGGTGAAGAACACCGGCCTGGCGCAGAGTACGACATACACGTATGCCGCCTGGGTCGTCGACCGCACGGGGCACTACAGCCCGATCGCGATCAAGCAACTGCTCGGGATGAAGTCGGGGATCGCGGTGACGTCGACCCTGCTCAACTACGGCAGTTCGATCACGATCAAGGGCAGCACGCTGCGGATCGACAATCTGGCGTACGCCGGGTTGCCGGTGAACGTCTACGTACGGCCGACGACGTCCACGAAGTTCACGCTGCTCGCGGCGCTGAAGACGTCCTCGACCGGGACGCTCTCGGTGACGCACAAGCCGCTCGTGTCGTCGGTCTACATGCTGACGTTCCCGGGCAACGGGACCCTGATGGGCACCCGTACCGCCGACGTCACCGTCCAGGTCAGGCCGACGATCTCGGCCGCCCTGTCGCCAGCGTCGATCCGGCTCGGCGGCACGACCGCGTTCAGCGGGTACGTCGCGCCCGCGCATGCCGGCAAGGTCGTCTACCTCCAGCAGTACGGCAGCAAGGTCTGGAAGTCGATCGCCTCGGTCAAGTTGAGCACCTCGGGCAAGTACGCCTTCGGCATCAGGCCCGCGATCCGCGGCCAGATCGCCTACCGCGTCTACTTCCCCGGTGACGCCGACCACGCCGCCGCGTACACGGTCAACAAGATCGTCACGGTCAGCTGACAGCGACGACCTGGGGAGGACCCTGTGCCGGCACAGGGTCCTCCCCAGCTTCATGTTCCGGGGCTGTACCTGTGGGTACAGTGGGTGGGGTGGAGACGGTGGAGCGGTTGATTCGGAGTACGCAGGAGTTGTTGTGGGAGCGGGGGTATGTGGGGACCTCGCCGAAGGCGATTCAGCGGGCCGCCGACGCCGGGCAGGGGAGTATGTACCACCACTTCGCGGGGAAGGCGGAGTTGGCGAAGGCTGCTATCGAGCGGTCGGGGGCCGAGTTGCGGGCGGCGGCTGACGTGCAGTTGGGCGGGGAAGGGACGGCGAGTGAGCGGATCGCCGGGTATCTCGAGCGGGAGCGGGAGGTGCTCCGGGGGTGCAAGGTCGGCAGGTTGGCGGCGGATCCGGAGGTGATTGCGGATCCGGAGTTGCGGGCACCGGTTGCCGAGACGTTCGAGTGGTTGCGTACGCGGCTGGCCGAGGTGGTTGCGGAGGGCAAGCGTTCGGGTGAGTACCCGGAGTCGCTGGTCCCGGAGCGGATCGCGGCGACCGTGGCGGCAGTGCTGCAGGGTGGTTATGTGCTTGCTCGAGCGGCCGGCTCGCCGGAGCCGTTCGAGTTGGCTGTCCAGGGATTGATCGACTTGTTGCCGGAGGCTACGAAGTGAAGATCGGTGCGGTGTTCCCCCAGCTGGAGATCGGCGCGGACCCCCAGACGGTGCGTGACTGGACGACGACCGTGGAGCAGGCTGGGTACAACCATGTGCTCGCCTACGACCACGTGCTCGGCGCGGATCCCACGAACCGTCCGGGCTGGACCGGGTACACCGACAAGTCCTTGTTCCATGAGGTTTTCGTGCTGTTCGGGTACATGGCGGCGATCACCACCAGCCTCGAGCTGGTGACCGGCGTACTCATCCTGCCGCAACGGCAGACGGCGCTGGTCGCGAAGCAGGCGGCCGAGATCGACGTACTGAGCGGCGGCCGACTGCGGCTCGGTGTCGGCATCGGCTGGAACCAGGTCGAGTACCAAGCGCTCGGCGTGCCGTTCAAACAGCGCGGGGCGGTGCTGGAAGAGCAGGTCGATCTGCTGCGGCGGCTCTGGGCCGAGCCGGTGCTGTCCTACGACGGCAAGTACCACGAGGTCGTGGAGGCCGGACTGAACCCGTTGCCCGGCCGGGAGATCCCGATCTGGTTCGGCGGCAGTGCGGATGCGGTACTGCGACGTACCGGCCGGATCGGTGACGGGTGGATGCCGCAGTCCGCACCCGACGATCGGGCCCGCGAGCAGATCGCGATGATCCGCGAGGCCGCCGAGGCAGCCGGCCGCGATCCGGAATCGATCGGGATCGAGGCGCGCCTCACCCTCGGCGCCGTACCCGAACAGGACTGGCGCGAGTTCGCCGACGGCTGGCGCGCGCTCGGCGCGACCCACCTGTGTGTGAACACGATGAACCTCGGCCTGGCCGCACCACAGGACCACGCCAAGGTCCTCGCCGAGGTGCTCCCGAAACTCACCTGACCCGACGTATCTCCCGACGACTCCCGAGGGTCCGAACAGGTAAGGGGAGTTTCGTCAGGGAGAGGGGACGGTCATGGCCGCCCAGAGCGATTTCGAGAAGAGGACGTACAACTACCTGCGGCTCGCGATGATCGGGATGCTGATCATGCTCGCGGTGGCGGTGTTGCGCGAGCACGGCAAGACGGCGTCGGACTGCTGGCAGGGATCGATCAGCGCGTACTACTACACGCCCGTGCACGCGGTGTTCATCGGAACGCTCGTCGCTGTCGGCGTCTGCATGATCGTTCTGAAGGGCGCGACGTCGCTGAAGGACGTGCTGCTGAACGTCGGCGGGCTGCTCGCGCCGGTCGTTGCCTTCGTCCCGACCCCGAACGCCGGCAGTTGCTGGTCGGAGGCAGTCGTGTCGCCGCACGCGGCAGCGGGCATCGCGAACAACATGGTGGCGTACTTCGCGATCGGCGGCTTGGCTCTGCTGGCTTCGATGACCTTCTGGCTGACGTCACATCGTACTGCGAAGTGGGACTGGACGGAGATCCTGGGGCTGCTCGCCTCGGTGGCGCTCTGGCTGGCGGGAATCATCTGGTTCGCGGCCGCGCGCGACAGCTTCAACCGCAATGCGCACTACACGGCCGCCGTGCTGCTGTTCGCGGCGATCATCGGCATCGTCGTGCTGAGCACCCTGGGGCAGCGCCATCAGCCGGCTACGGGGGCGCAGGAGCAGAAGGCATTCACCCGCTCCTACGGACTGATCGCTGCCGCGATGTTCATCAGCCTCGTCATCGGCCTCATCTTCAGGACGTCAGCCATCCTCGAGGTCGAGACCGCTCTACTCGGCTTGTTCCTGCTGTACTGGATCCTCCGAACCGCCGAACAGTGGCGCGCCGACAAGGAGGCAACCCCGGACACCCCAGCGGAGCTTCACAAGGTGTGACCTAACCCTGTGGAGTGTTCGCGGTGGAGCCGCGGATGGCCAGGGGGCAGGGGAGCGTGACGATTTCGGTGGGGCGGTCGGGGGTGGCTATGCGTTGGCGGAGGAGGTCTACGCCGGTTTCGACGATGGCGTGGGTGGGTTGCTCGACCGAGGTGAGGTCGAAGGCTTCCCAGGCGGCCATTTCGGTGTTGTCGAAGCCGATCACCCAGACGTCGTCGGGGACGCGCGCGCCGACCGCGCGGGCACCGTCGAGGATGCCGAAGGCGAGCAGATCGGTGACGGTGTAGATCGCGGTCGGCGGTTTCTTCCGGGAGAGGAGCTTCTCCGCGGCGGCGTGACCGTCCGCGTGCGGTACGCCGACCGTGACCACGTTGCTCGGCTTGATCTTCACGCCGGCGTCGGCGAGCGCCGCGCGGAAACCGAGGTCGCGGTCGCGGGACGTGTTCCCGGTAGGAGCGAGCGTGACGAGTCCGATGTCGGTGTGGCCGGCGTCGACGAGATACTTCCCCGCGTCGTACGCGCCCTGCCAGTTGTCGCCGACGACCTGGTCGCAGTCGAGCTCGTCGATCCCGCGATGCAGCAGCACGGTCGGCGTACCGGAGGCGAGCGCCATCGTGTGCAACTTCGAGTCGTACGTCGCTGACGTCAGCAGGAACCCGTCGACGAGTCGCTGCTGCAACACCTCGGCGACCGACTCCTCCGGGTCGTGCTCGATGTTCCACAGGATCATGTGCAGGCCGATCGAGCTGAGCACCCGCCCGATCTCGTCCAGCAGCTCGGCGTGGAACGGGCTGGTCACGCGCGTCATGAACACACCGATGGCGTCGGTCCGCCCGGTCTTCATCGCGCGCGCCAATGCGTTCGGCGTGTAGTTGGCGTCCTTCAGCACCTGCAGGACCCGCGCCCTCGTCTCCGGGTTGACCTTCGGGTTGTTGGTCAGCACCCGCGAGACCGTCGCCTGCGACACGCCCGCCAGCCGAGCCAGATCCCTACTTGTCGGTGGTCGCGCCATGACCCCGCCTCCCCTAGTCGTCCAAATGCTGAACCCTACTCAAGAGTGTGGCCACAGGCCGTTGACCACGCCCGACGCAATGTGTATACGTATTCATTGTATACGTATTCATCCCTCTGTGGATGGGAGATTCCGGTGCAGACACAACTCTCCAACCTGAGCCGCCGCAGGTTTCTCGCCGGACTGACGGGACTCACGGCCGCCGGAGTACTGGCCGGCTGTGGTGGCAACGGCAACGCAGGTGGTGGTGGGGGCAAGAGCCTCACCTTCCTCAACTGGGAGCAGGTCAAGGGCAACCCGCTGGAACAGGCGATAAGTGCGTTCGAGAAGGAATCGGGCACCAAGGTCACCGTTCAGCCCGCTGTCACCCAGGAATACGACACCAAGATGCGCACGCTGATCGCGGGCGGTAGTCCGCCGGACGTGATGCGGATCAACGACGACTTCGTCCGCGGCTTCTCCCAGCAGGGAGCGCTGCTGGACCTGAAGCCGTACATCGACAAGGACAAGCTCGACACGTCGCAGTACGCCAAGGAGACGTTCGACTTCCCCCAGCAGCCGGACGGGTCGCACACCGCGTGGGTCCTCGGATACCAGCCCCGGCTGATCTTCTACAACGTCGACCTGTTCAAGCAGGCCGGCGTACCGCTGCCGCCGACGACCTGGTCCGCGGACGGCTGGACCTGGTCGGACTTCGAGGAGAAGGCAAAGAAGCTCACCGACCCGGCGAAGAAGCAGTACGGCGCGCTCGTCTACCTGGACACCGGCTACGAGCAGACGTTCACGGTCAACCACGGCAGTCAGACGGGCATCTTCTCCAAGGACGGCACGCAGTTCACGCTGTCGGACCCGAAGGAGTCCGAGGCGCTGCAGTGGGCGACCGACCTGACCTGCAAGGACAAGGTGCAACCGCCGTGGTCCGCACTGCAGCAGGACAACATCCAGAACCAGATGTTCGCCCAGGGCAAGATCGCGATGATGTTCGCGACCTTCGGCACCGTGCCGTACCTGCGGCAGACGGTCAAGGACTTCACCTGGGACGTCGCTCCGCCGCCTGGTGACGTGGAGCAGAAGACCGAGTCCAGCGTGATCGTGTTCTGCGTCCCGAAGAAGGCGAAGAATCCCGACGCGGCATGGGATCTGCTGAAGTACCTGGCCAGTGAGGACGGCGGCAAGATCCTGCTCCAGGGCGGTGCGTTCACGCCGATCAACCTCAAGGCGGCGGCCGAGCTGGCGCCGAACGGGAAGGCACCCGCGCACATCGGGCTGTTCGCCGAGGCGGCCAAGCATCTGACCGCGACCAACCAGACCAAGAACACGATCGGCGCCCGTGAGCTGTACCGGCCTGCGCTGGACACGGCCTACAACTGCGAGAAGCCGGTCGCCGACGTTCTCCAAGGCGTCAAATCACAGGTGGAGAACGCCTTGAAGGGTTGATGTCGATGGCAACCATCACGATGGCACGCGACACCTCCGAACAGGTCAACACAGCCGACGTACGCCGGGCCCGCCGGAAACAGAACCTCACCGGCTGGCTGTTCATCAGCCCGATCGTGGTCGGGGTGGTGGCGTTCCAGTTCTTCCCGATCCTGGTCTCGATCGTCGCGTCGCTGACCGACTGGAACGGCATCTCGCCGCCGAAGTTCGTCGGCCTGAAGAACTTCAGTGAGATGTTCACCGACGACCCGTTGTTCCTGCAGACGTTCAAGAACACGGTCTACTTCACGCTGGCCAGCATCCCGCTGACGATCGGCATCGGTCTGGTGCTGGCGTTGCTGTGCGCGCGTCCGATCCGCGGTGTCGCGTTCTTCCGGACGGCGTACTTCGCGCCGTACGTGACGAACGTGGTGGCGATCGGGTTCGTCTGGTTCTGGTTCTTCCAGCCCGACAACGGCGTGATCAACGGTCTGCTCAGCCAGCTCGGGATCAACGGCCCGCAATGGCTGTCGAGCTCGAGCTGGGCGATGCCGGCGGTGATCATGGTCAGCGTCTGGCAGGGCATCGGCTACCCGATGATCATCCTGCTCGCCGGTCTGCAGGGCCTGCCGAACGAGTTCTACGAGTCCGCGAAGATCGACGGTGCGAGCGCGGCACAGCGGTTGCGGTTCATCACGCTGCCGCTGCTGACGCCGCATTTCCTGTTCCTGCTGATCACGCAGTTCATCTCGTCGTTCCAGGTGTTCGGCCTGATCTACGTGATGACCAAGGGCGGACCCGGCCACGCCACCAGCGTCTACATCTACAACATCTATCAGAACGCGTTCAGTTACGGGAAGGTCGGCTACGCCTCGGCGATGGCGTGGATCCTGTTCGTGGTGATCGCGGCCGTCACCTTCCTGCAGTGGAAGCTGCAGAAGAGGTGGGTGTTCTACTCATGAGAATCGTCGGAAAGACCTCGCAGTACGTCGTGATGTCGCTGTTCGCGGTCGCATTCCTCGCGCCGCTGGTGTGGATGATCAGCGCATCACTGCGGCCCGAGGCGAAGGTGCTCAGCTCGCCGCCGAAGTTCCTGCCCACGGACACGCAGTGGAGCAACTACGGCGACGTGTTCAGCCTGATCCCGGTGTTCCTGTGGAACAGCGTGAAACTCGCCGGACTGAACGTGATCGGCATTCTGATCGTCGCGTCGATGGCCGGCTATGCGTTCGCGCGGTTGCGGTTCGCCGGCCGGGACATCGCGTTCATGGTGCTGCTCGCCACGTCGATCATCCCGGGCATCGCGTACCTGATCCCGCAGTACATCGTCTTCCAGCACATCGGCTGGGTGGACACGCAGTACCCGCTGTGGGTGCCGAAGGTGCTCACACCGGTGTTCGCGACCTTCCTCATGCGGCAGTCGTTCCTGACCATTCCGAACGAGCTGGAGGACGCCGGCAAGATCGACGGTGCGTCCACGTTCGGCATCTACTGGCGGATCATGCTGCCGCAGACCAAACCGGCGCTCGCCGCGATCGGGGTCTTCACGTTCCTCGAATCGTGGAACGACCTGTTCGGTCCGTTGATCTACATCACGTCCGAGAACCTGCAGACCTTGCCGGTGGCACTCGCGCAGTTCCAGGGCGAGTACTTCACCAAGATCAGTCTGCTGATGGCAGGCGCGACGATCTCCGTCGTACCGGTCATCGCCGTCTTCCTTTTCGCCCAGCGTTATTTCATCCAAGGCATCACGATGACAGGAATGAAGGGGTGAGCATCGTGCCCGATCGGGTCGTTGCCATGCAGATCGGAGCCATCTCGTTCGTCGACGAAGGCGTCGACCGGACACTCGACATCCTGGCCGAGCGCGGCGCCGTCAACGCGCTGTTCCTGGCCACACCGACCTGGACCCGGGGAACCGGCGGCCGGCAGATCCCCGGCTACCCGATCCCGGACCACGGCGTCCAGGAGTACGACCTCGGCTGGGTCGGCGGGAACTACGCGACGCCGCACCCCCAGTACTACGGAAACACCGTCCTCGGCGACGTCGGCCGGGCACCGGAGCACCCCGAGCTCGACCTGCTCAATGAGGTGATTCCGAAGGCCCGCGAGCGCGGGATGAAGTCGTTCGCCTGGATGGAGGAGAGCGGCGGCGCGCGCCAACTGCGTACGTACCCGAACTTCGCCAAGGTGCTCGAGGTCGACGCCTGGGGACGCCCCGGGCGGCGGCCGTGCTTCAACAACCCGGACTACCGCAACTGGCACCTCGGGTTCGTCGAGGACTACGTGCAGAGTTACGAGCTCGACGGCCTCGCCTGGTGCTCGGAGCGGCCCGGTCCGCTGAACATGCTGATGCAGGGCACGGTCGACGTGTCCGAGATCGGCTGCTTCTGCCCGCACTGCCGCCAGGTCGCCCGCGACCGCGGTATCGACGTCGACCGGGCGATGCGCGGGTACCGCGAACTGGTCGACTGGAACCAGCGGGTCGGCGCGGGTGAGCGTCCGGTGGACGGCGCGTTCGTGACGTTCTGGCGGATCCTGCTCAACTTCCCCGAGGTACTGGCCTGGCAGACGCTGTGGACCGAGAGCCAGCGGCAGCTGTACCGCGACATCTACGGCGTCGCGAAGGCGATCTCACCCGAGGTGCAGGTGGGCTGGCACGTCTACCACAACATCTCGTTCAGCCCGTTCTACCGGGCGGACCAGGACTACACCGAGACGGCGAAGTTCTCCGACTTCATCAAGGTCGTCATCTACAACAACTGCGCCGGCCCGCGGTTCTTCACCTGGGTGAAGAGCATCTGCGGCGCGCTGTTCGCCGACGCGGAGCCCGAGGACGTCTACCCGCTGATGATGAAGCTGCTGCAGCTCGACGAGGGTTCGTACGAGAAGCTGCCGCAGACCGGTTTCACCGCGGACTACGTACGCCGGGAGACCGAGCGAGCCGTCGCCGGTGTCGGCGGGCAGAGCGCGATCTACCCGGGTATCGACATCGACATCCCCGTCGGCGTCGCGAAGCAGCGCGGGCTGGAGAAGCCGCGTGACGTCGGTACCAAGATCAACTGGGACGACAACGAGGGTGAGCTGACCGCCTGCACGCCCGAGTCCGTCCGGGACGCCACACTGGCCGCGTTCGAGGGTGGCGCGGAGGGCGTCGTACTCAGCCGCAAGTACTCCGAGATGCTGCTCGAAAACGTGTCCGGCGCCGGGGACGCGGTCCGGAGCCTCAAGTGAAGCCTTGGTATCAACGGACTTTGAGGTGGGCGCAGACGAATCTCACCGAGAAGGATCCGGCCCGGTACGACGCCGAGTGGTGGCGGGAGCACTGGCGTCGTACCAAGGTCCAAGGGGTGATCGTCAACGCCGGCGGGATCGTCGCGTACTACCCGAGCAAGTTCGAGCTGCAGCACCGGGCGGAGTACCTCGGTGATCGCGACCTGTACGGCGAGATCGCCAGGCTCGCGCAGGAGGACGGGCTGACGGTCCTGGCCCGGATGGACTCGAACCGAGCCCATCAGCCGTTGTACGACGCGCATCCGGACTGGTTCGCGATCGATGCCGACGGCAACCCCTACCGGGCCGGGAAGTTGTACGTCGCCTGCGTGACAGGCCCGTACTACAAGGACTTCCTGACCGGGATCCTCGAGGAGATCATCGAGCGGACCTCGCCGGACGGGTTGACCGACAACAGCTGGAGCGGTCTCGGCCGGGACTCGATCTGCTACTGCCTGAACTGCCGCGACAGCTTCGGGCAGGACCTGCCGGGGTCGCCGGACTGGGCCGATCCGGTCTACCGGCAGTGGATCCGCTGGAGTTACGACCAGCGGCTCGCGGTCTGGGACCTCAACAACGAGGTGACACGTCGCGCCGGCGGCCCGGACTGCTTGTGGATCGGGATGAACGGGGGCGAGGTCGTTGCCCAGAGCAAGAGGCTGCGCGACGACGTCGAGATCTGCAAGCGGGCGTCGATCTTCATGCTGGACTCGCAGTGGCGGCATGAAGAGTCCGGCTTCCAGGCGAACGCGGACACCGGCAAGCGGCTGCACGGGCTGCTCGGCCAGGACACGCTGATCCCGGAGAGTACGGCGATGTACGACGCCGGCGTGCCGACGTTCCGGCTCGGGAGCAAGCCTGAACCCGAGGCGCGGATGTGGGCGATCGAGGGCTGGGCCGGCGGGATCCAGCCGTGGTGGCATCACATCGGGTCGGTCCATGACGACCGGCGGCAGTACGCGACGGCGCAGCCGCTGTTCGAATGGCACGAGGCCAACGAGGAGTACCTCGTCGATCGGGAGCCGGTGGCTACGGTCGGTCTGCTGTGGAGTCAGCGGAGCGTGGACTTCCACGGCAAGGATCAACCTGAAACCGTCAGTCAGCTGCCCTACCGCGGCTGGGTGGACGCGCTGGTCCGGGCGCGGATTCCGTACTTGCCCACGACCGAGGTCGATGACCGCTTCAAGGTGATCGTGGTGCCCAACGTCGGGGTGCTGACCGACGAGCAGATCGCACAGTTGCAGGCGTACCGCGGCCGTCTGGTGGTGACCGGGGAATCGGGGCTCTACGACGAGTGGGGTGATCGCCGGGACGAGTGGGCGTTGGGTGAACTGCTGGGCGTCCGGCACGCCGGTAAGCGACTCGGCGACGGCACCGTGACCGACTGGGAGAACTACGACAGCCACAGCTACCTGCGGATCGAGGACCGGTCGGTTTTCGACGAGGACACGGACGTCCTTCCGTTCGGTGGTCAGCTGGAGGTCGTGGAGGCAGACAAGCCTGCGCTGACCTGGATCCCGCCGTTCCCGATCTATCCGCCGGAGAAGTCCTGGATGGAGGAGCCGCGCAGCGACATCCCGGCGCTGGTCCACGGCGAGCGTACGGCGTACCTCGCGGCGGATCTCGACCGTCAGTACGCGAAGCATCACCACCCGGATCACGGGAAGGTGCTCGCGAACCTGGTCCGGCACGACGGCATCCCGCTGCGCGTGAACGGTGCCGGCGTACTGGACTGCCAGCTCTACAGGCAGGGTGACCGGCACATCCTGCACCTGGTCAACCTTGATCAGGGCGGTGCCTGGCGCGGCCGTCTGGAGGAGTTCACCCCGGCCGGCCCGTTCACGGTGTCGATCAGGGCGAGCGGGCGGTCGGCGCGACTCCTCGTCTCGGGTGATGAGGTAGAAGTGAAGGAGCAGGACGGCTGGATTACGGTCGAGGTAGACCGGATCACCGATCACGAAGTCGTAGTACTCAGCTAAGGAGCCCCTTGTGTCCATCGACGTCACCGGCCCGATGAACGAGCGGTACGACGAGATTCTCACCGAGCGTGCGCTCGGACTCATCGAGACGTTGCACCGCACGTACAACGGGCGGCGGAAAGAGCTGCTGGAGCGCCGCGAGCAGCGGGTCGCGGAGATCGCGGCCGGGGCGTCGCTGGGGTTCTTGCCGGAGACGAAGGACGTCCGGGACGACCCGGAGTGGCGGGTCGCGCCCGCCGCTCCGGGCCTGGTCGACCGGCGGGTCGAGATCACCGGCCCGACCGACCGGAAGATGACCATCAACGCGCTGAACTCCGGCGCGAAGGTGTGGCTGGCCGACCAGGAGGACGCGAACACGCCGACCTGGGAGAACGTGGTCGGCGGCCAGCTCAACCTGCTCGATGCGATCACCCGCCGTATCGATTTCAGCACCGACGCGAAGAGCTACGAGCTGAAGCCGGACGAGGAGCTGGCGACGATCGTCGTACGGCCGCGCGGCTGGCACCTGCCGGAGAAGCACATCCAGGTCGACGGGGAGCCGGTCAGCGGTTCGCTGGTCGACTTCGCGCTGTACTTCGCCGCCTGTGCGGAGCTGCAGATCGCTCGTGGCCAAGGACCGTACTTCTACCTCCCGAAGATGGAGTCCCACCTCGAGGCACGACTGTGGAACGACGTGTTCGTGACCGCGCAGGACACGATCGGGATCCCGCGCGGGACGATCCGGGCGACCGTGCTGATCGAGACGTATCCGGCCGCGTTCGAGATGGAAGAGATCCTGTACGAACTGCGGGACCACTCCGCGGGGCTGAACGCCGGGCGCTGGGACTACATGTTCAGCGTGATCAAGACCCACCGGACCCGCGGTACCGACTTCCAGCTGCCGGACCGGAACAGCGTGACGATGACCGTGCCGTTCATGCGCGCGTACACCGAGCTGCTGGTGCGGACCTGCCACAAGCGCGGCGCCCACGCGATCGGCGGGATGGCGGCGTTCATCCCGAGCAAGGACCCGGCGGTCAACGAGCAGGCGTTCGCGAAGGTCGAGGCGGACAAGACCCGCGAGGTCGGCGACGGCTTCGACGGCTCGTGGGTCGCGCACCCGGGTATGGTCGAGACCTGCCGGACGGTGTTCGACTCGGTCCTCGTCGACAAGCCCAACCAGCTCGACAAGCTCCGTGAGGACGTCGCCGTCACGGCCGATCAGTTGCTGGATGTCGCTGCCACGCCGGGTGAGGTGACCGAGGCCGGCCTCCGCAACAACGTCAGCGTCGCTGTGCAGTATCTGGCTGCGTGGCTCGAAGGCACCGGGGCCGTCGGCATCTTCAACCTGATGGAGGATGCCGCGACCGCCGAGATCTCCCGCTCGCAGATCTGGCAGTGGCGCCGCAACCAGGTCGTTCTCGACACCGGCGAGACCGTAACCACTGATCTGGTCGAGCGCATCGCCGACGAGGAGATCGACAAGCTCGGCAACCCCGGCCACTACGACGCGGCCCGTTCGCTGTTCCTCGAGGTGGCCCTCGCCGACGAGTACGTCGACTTCCTGACGCTCCCGGCGTACGAACGCTTCAGCTGACAAGGAGATCCGCCGCCTTTCGGCACCGCTGGTCACGATCTTTTCGGTAATGGCCGTAAAGCGTTGACATCGACGCTTCGACGGCCCTACGGTCGCGACCATAAGTCGAGTTCCGGACGCCAGAAAGGCGGCACTCCCTTGCCCAAGCCTGCGTGGTCCAGCACGGCGCCGCCGGTCGGTCAGACCCGGCGCGACTTCCTCCGACTGTCCGGTCTGACCCTGGCCGCGCTGGGCGGCAGCTGGTCGCTGACCGGCTGCGGACTGTTCGGCGACGACAACGACAAGGCCGCCGGCGGTCAGTCCACGCTGAAGATCGACTACGTTCCGGTCGAGGTGCTCGACCCTCAGGTGATCACCAACGGCATGTGGATCCTCAGCCGTGGGATCTCCGAAGGCCTGGTCACGCAGACCGAGAAGGGCGACGACGTGCGGCCGGCCGTCGCGTCCGAGTGGAAGGTCTCCGACGACAACCTGACCTACACGTTCACCTTGCGGGACAACGCCCAGTGGTCCGACGGCAAGCCGGTCGTCGCCCAGGACTTCGAGCGGACCTTCAAGCGGCTGTTCAGCCCGGCCGGCGGTTCGGCCGGCGGCACCACCCTCGGCGCCAACAGCTATCAGACCTCGACCGGGATCAAAGGCGCCCAGGACTTCCTGTCCGGTGTGCTGACCGACTGGACCAAGGTCGGCGTGAAGGCGAACGGCGACCACGAGCTGGTCCTGACGCTGTCCAATCCCAACCCGGACTTCCTGCTGGCCCTCACCCACCCGGCGATGCTGCCGCTGCCGATGGACCTGGTCGAGAGCAAGCCGAAGGACTGGCAGAACCCGCCGAACTACGTGTCCAACGGGCCGTACACGGTCAGCGAATGGGTCGCGAACTCGCGGCTGATCCTGGTGCCGAACGAGAAGTACTGGGACCGCGACAACGTCAAGCTCGGCCGGATCCAGGTCAACCTGGTCGAGCCGAGCGCGGCGGCGACCGCGACCGTGCCGTACGAGAACGGCGAGACCGACCTGGTCCAGCTGAGCGGACCCGACGTACTGCGGTTCCAGAAGGACGGGGACCTGTCGAAGCAGCTGCAGCAGACCGAGAACTACAGCATCCTCTACCTGGCGAAGCTGCGCAGTCAGCACAAGGCGATGGAGGACGTCCGGGTCCGCAAAGCGCTGTCGCTCGCGCTCGACCGCAAGACCCTGGCCGGCGTGCAGCCCGGGCAGGAGCCGGGCGTCTCGCTGGTGACCAGCCGTACGGCGGGCTGGGACGAGAGCATCGGGATCAAGGAGGACGTCGCCGAGGCGAAGCGGCTGCTCGCCGAGGCCGGCTACCCGAACGGCCAGGGCCTGCCACCCGTACGACTCCTGGTCGGCGTCCCGGACACCACGCTCGCCGACGCGATCGTCGACAGCTGGACCAAGCAGCTCGGTATCAAGGCGAGCGTCGATCATGTCGAGGCCGGCGTGTACACCGAGCGGCGCTGGCAGGTCCAGAAGGGCAACTACATCGGCTTCTACTACGGCACGTTCGCCGGGCTGCCGACCTGGCCGACGATGGTCGGGTCGCTGTGGTCGCCGAAGAACGTGCAGGAGATCAGCCTGCCGAGCGACCAGTGGCAGAAGTACCAGGGGTTGCAGGACAACAAGAACCTCAAGCCCGCGGACAAGACCGCACAGCTCAACGCCGTCCTCGCCGAGCACGCGTCGGCTCCTGCGCGGGAGATCGGTGCGCTGGTCGACAAGGCCAACGTCGAGCCGGACGACGCGAAGCGGATGGACCTGTACAAGCAGGCCGCGAAGCTGCGCGAGGAGCAGTACCTGTACGTGCCGGTGCTCTGGCTGAGTCTGTTCCACGCGGTCAAGCCGAAGGTGCACGGTCTGCAGCTGCGGGCGTATCCGGACTACTTCTACCTCAAGCCGCTGAGTGTAGGGAACTGACCGTGGGGCTCGCCGTCTACATCGGTAAGCGGCTGGTGCGGCTGGTCCTGTCCTTGATCGCGGTGTCGATCCTGACGTTCACGCTGCTACAACTTGCCCCGGGCAACTTCGCCGACCTGCAGCGGGTGAACAGCGGCGCGACGAACTTCGGCGGCGTCGGTACCGAGTCGATGGTCGGCGAGCTCGAGTCCCGGTACGGCGCCGACGTACCGGTCTGGAAGCAGTACCTGATCTTCATGAAGGGCGCGGTGGTCTGGGATTTCGGGCCGTCGTACAAGTACGCGAGCCGGAACGTGCAGGACATCATCGCGGAGGCGTTTCCGGTGTCGGCGACGCTGGCGTTGCTGGCGGTCGTGCTCGCGCTGCTGATCGCCGTACCGGTCGGGGTGTTCGCCGCGTTGCGGCAGAACAGCAAGACCGATCACGGGACAATGTTCGTGGTCACGCTCGGGCATGCGTTGCCGAGCTATCTGAGTGCGGCGTTCATGATCTTGTTGTTCTCGGCAACGTTGAAGTTGTTGCCTTCCGGTGGCTGGAACGGGCCGAAGGACTTGATCCTGCCGGTGCTTGCTTTGAGCCTCGGGCCGGCGGCTGTCCTCGCGCGGTACGTGCGGTCGAGCATGCTGGAGACGTTGCGCGAGGAGTACGTCACCGCGGCGATCGCCAAGGGCGGACCCCGGCGTACGGTTATCGTCCGGCACGCGTTGCGCAACTCGCTGATCCCGTTGGTCACTGTGGCTGGGCCGTTGCTCGCGGCGCTGATGACCGGCACGGTGTTTGTCGAGGCGCTGCTGCGAATCCCGGGCCTCGGGCTGTACTTCGCGAACGCGGCGGCGAGCCGGGACATGCCGCTGCTGATGGGTACGGCGTTGTTCTTCGCGCTGATCCTGATGGTGACCAACCTGGCCGTGGATCTGATCTATCGCTTCCTCGATCCCCGAATCCGCACGGTGGGAGGTGTGTCCGATGACAGCCACTGAGGGCATCTCGGTCGCGACCGGCGAGTCCGAGCGGGCTGCGCGTGGGCCGTTGGCGCGGGCCTGGTCGCGGTTTCGTCGGCATCGGTTGGCGTTCGGGAGTCTGATCTTCTGTTCGTTGTTGGTCATCACCGCGATCGCGGCGCCACTGATCGCGCCGTACGGGTATGAAGAGACCGACATCCAGCACAAGTTGGCCGGGCCGGGGTCCGAGGGGCATCTGCTCGGGACCGACCTGCTCGGGCGGGACATTCTCAGCCGGTTGATCTACGGTCTGCAGACTGCCTTGACCGTGGCATTCGGTGCGGAGTTGACCGCGCTCGTGCTGGCGTTGGCGATCGGGCTGCTCGCCGGCTATCTCGGCGGACGGGTCGAGTCGTTGCTGATGGCATTCACCGATGTGATGTATGCGTTCCCGAGTTACCTGTTTGCGGTCGTGATGGTGACGGTCCTCGGTCGCAGCATCTTCGCGCTGGTGGTCGCGATCGGGATCGCGTCCTGGGTCACGCAGGCGCGGCTGGTCCGGGCGCAGGTGATGACGATCAAGGAGCGCGAGTACGTCGAGGCGGCCAGGTCGATGGGCGCGAAGGGCAGCACGATCGCGATCCGGTACATCCTGCCGAACGCGATCGGGCCGATCCTGGTCACCACCAGCTTCGCGATCCCGGCCGCGATCGCTGCTGAGGCCGGTCTGGCGTTGCTCGGTCTGGGTGTCCAGCCGCCGACGCCGTCGTGGGGCGCGATGATCAGCGAGGGCAGTCGCTATCTGCTGGCGGCGCCGCACATGCTGGTCGCCCCGGCGGTGCTGTTCGCCCTTACTTTGCTGGCGTTCACGTGGATCGGTGACGGCGTACGGGATGCTTTCGATCCGAGCGGAGAGCAGCGATGAGCGACGAGGCTTTGCTGTCGGTGCGTGACCTGCGTACGACGTTCGGTTCGTTGACCGCGGTCGATGGGGTGTCGCTCGACGTACGGCGCGGGCAGGCGCTCGCGATCGTCGGCGAGAGTGGCAGCGGCAAGAGCGTGACGATGCGCAGTGTGATGGGGATCCTGCCGCGGACGGCGCGGATCACCGGCGGCCAGGCGTACTTCGGAGGCCGCGATCTGCTTGCGATCGGGGACAAGGAGCTGCGTCGGGTCCGCGGTCGCGAGATCGCGATGGTGTTTCAGAGCGCGATGGAGGCCATGAACCCGACGCTGACGCTGGAGCGGCAGCTGACCGAGCATCTGATCTGGCACGGTCTTTGCAACAAGGCCGAGGCGCGGAAGCGCGCCGTACGGGCGCTTGGGGATGTGGGGATCCCTGATCCGGAGAAGCGGATCCGGACGTATCCGTTCCAGCTGTCCGGTGGGATGCGGCAGCGGGCGATGATCGCGATGGCGATGGTGACCGAGCCGGACCTGCTGATCGCCGACGAGCCGACGACCGCGGTCGACGTGACTGTGCAGCGGCAGATCCTGGATCTGTTGAAGGGGCTGAAGGATCGCGGTACCGGGGTCATCATGATCACGCATGACCTCGGTGTTGCGCGGTACTTCTGCGACGACGCGGTGGTGATGTATGCCGGTCGCGTGGTCGAGCGGGCGCCGATGGCTTCGCTGCTTGACGATCCGCGACATCCGTACACCGTCGGGCTGCTCGGGTCGAGTGTCGAGGTCGGCGGGCGGGAGTTGCCGCTGCGGCCGATCCCCGGTAGCCCACCTGATCTGTCGCGGCGGCCGTCGGGGTGTGCGTTCCATCCGCGCTGCCCGAGGGCCGAGTTGCCTCGATGCCAGACCGAGCAGGAGATCCTGACGATCGGCCCTGACCGGGACGCGGCGTGCTGGAAGGTGACTGTCGATGCCTGACGAACTGGTTCGTGCGGAGTCGGTCAGCAAGGTCTTCCACACGCGCGCGGGTGAGGTGCGTGCTGTCGATGACGTATCGCTCACGGTGCATCGGGGCGAGACGCTGGGCCTGGTCGGCGAGAGCGGCAGCGGGAAGTCGACGGTCGCGCGGCTGATGATGGGGTTGCAGACGTGTACGTCGGGGCGGGTCGTGTTCGACGGGAAGGATCTCGGTCGGCTGCCGGCGCGGGAGCTGCGGATGTTGCGGCCGCGAATGCAGATGGTGTTCCAGAACCCGTACGGTTCACTGCTGCCGCATTTCAGCGCGATCGGGAATGTGATGGAGCCGCTGCGGTTGCACGAGCGCGGGGACAAGACGTCGCGTCGTACTCGCGCACTTGAGTTGCTGGATCTGGTGGGTATCAACACACGCAATGCGGAGCTGTATCCGCGGCAGTTCTCCGGCGGTCAACAGCAACGGATCGCGATCGCGCGTGCGCTGGCCCTGGAGCCCGACCTGCTCGTGTGCGACGAGCCGACGTCGTCGCTGGACGTGTCGATCCAGGCGCAGATCCTCGAGCTGTTCACAGACCTCCGGAACCGACTCGGCCTGTCCATTCTCTTCATCTCCCACAACCTCGCCGTGGTCGAACGACTGGCGGACCGGGTCGCGGTGATGAACAGAGGCCGTGTCGTCGAGGAGGCCCCTACGGAGGCCCTGTTCCGCACCCCAAAGGACAACTACACCCGCGAACTCCTCTCCGCCGTACTCCCCGTCCGCCAGGAGTAGCCCCTGCGTGCTCCTCGTACGCCGGGGTATCCTCCGCGTGCTGGCCCGCCCCGCCCGCCTGCCCCCGGCTCATCGCCGGTGCATTCTTCCCGCTGTTGTACTCGGAGGTTCAACCGTCTCTGGGTGAGGTGGCTGTCGTAGGGTGGGTGCCGATGTGCGTGATCGGCTCATCGCATGTGGGGGCGGGAGTGCTTGAGCTGTTGCCGGGGGGCTTCTAAGGGGGAAGAGCTCCGTGAGATCGGGGTTTCGAAGGCAACGTGGTGCGCTCTCCGTTGTGGTGGGTCGTGTTGTCTGCCTAGGTTCAGGAGTCGGCGATGGACGATGAGATTCAGCTGATCAGTGACGGTGACGGGTTGGCGGTCATCGGGGAGCCGGCGGCTGTTGAGCGCTTCCTGGTTTCCGAGGGGCTGCAATCGCAGGATCTCGGGCTGCCGCGGCTGGCGACTGTCCTCAGTGCCGGGTCCGCGGCCGCGCAGGCGGGTTCTGAGATCGCGGCCAACTCGGGTCGCTGGGTGAAGATGACCAAGGAGTCCGCGCAGCTCGCCGACAAGCTTGGGCTGAGGAGCTCGAAGAATGGTTTCGACACAGGTGTGCTGAAGGGAAGCCACGGTCAGATCAAAGGTTTCGTGGAGTTCACGAAGGGGGGCCTTCTGACGAACCCGGCGGTTCTGGCCGGCGCGGCGGGGATCATGGCGCAGCTTGCGATGCAGCAGACGATGGACGAGATCACCGACTATCTCGCCACGATCGACAAGAAAGTCGACGACGTACTGCGTGCTCAGAAGGACGCCGTGTTCGCGGATCTGATCGGCGTCGACTTCGTGCTCCAGGAGGCCCTGACCATCCGGGAGCAGGTGGGCGGCGTCTCCGAGGTCACGTGGTCCAAGGTCCAGTCCACCGCCTTCACGATCGCACGAACCCAGGCGTACACGCTGCGCCAACTCGACGCACTCGCGGAGAAGGTCGAGAACGAGTCGAAGATCGGCGATCTCGCGAAGACGGCCAAGGAAGCCAAGTCGAAGGTTCAGGAATGGCTGGCCGTTCTCGCCCGCTGCTTCCAGTTGCAGGACGCGATCGCCGTACTCGAACTCGACCGCGTACTGGACGCAGCTCCGGACGAGCTCGACCGCCACCGCCTCGCCCTCCGGGCCGCGCGCAACAACCGGTTGGATCTCATCTCCCGGAGCACCGAGCACCTGATGGCGCGCATGGATGCGGCGGCCGGTACGGCGAACACGAAGGTGCTGCTGCACCCGACCTCCTCCCGGGAGGTGGTTGATTCGAGCAACCACGTCGCGAACGCCGTCGTGGAGTTCCACGGGCGGCTCGGGATCGAGCGCGGTCGCGAGTCGCTGGAGGCGAGGAGGTGGACGGAGGCGGCCACCGAGGTGAGAGACAAAGCGTTCGACGCGGGAGCAGACGGCGTGGACGCGGCCAAGCGCCTCGGCAGCGGGACGTTCGACCTGGCCAAGTCGACGACGGGCAAGTTCTCCAGGGGACTCACCGATCGGGTACGCCGTCGGCGTACGGAGGACGAGGAATCCGACCAGGAAGACTGAGCCTGCGCAGGTGGTCGAGCCTGTCGGGGAGGTCTCGTAGTAGTTGGGCGATGGCGGCGTCGACCGTCGCGGGGTCGCCCATCCAGCGGGCCGCGGTGGCTTCGCCGAGTGAGACGCGGATCTGCTCGGCGAGAATCTGCAGGTGATTGCGGGTCACACTGAGGAAGAGATCCGGTCCGGGCCAGGCGAGTTCGCCGCCGGCTTCGACGTACGCGGTGAGGATCTTGTTGATCTGCTCGGGATCGCCGGCTCCGAAGATGTACGCGACTCGCGCTGCCTCGAGGGCGGCGCTGTCGGTGCGCACGCTGTCCCAGTCGACGAGGACGGGTCCGGTGGGGGACATGACGATGTTGTGGGTCTTGAAGTCGCCATGCGTTGTGACGATGTCGGGGGCTACGTCGAGCAGCTCGGTGATGCGTTCGGTGGCTGCGAGAATGTGCGGAAGGCCGGGCGTGCACAGATCCGCCCAGGGCATGTCACGGCCTCGGGCGTTGGCGAACCAGTCCTTCCAGGTCTGCGGTGATTGAATCGCGGCTCGCCACCACTCAGGCAAGCCGATCGGGCCGAGCGGCTGCAGCTGATGGATGTCCGCCATCGTTCGCCCGAGCCAGGTCGAGACGTCTCGGTCATCCGTCCGGTGCTCGATCCATCGGTAGACCCGAAACAGCCGATCCTCGATGCGCGTCAGCCAATCCAGGACCGGATCGATCGGCGCGACCGGCTCCGGCATGTTGACACCCGCCGTCCGCGCCTCGCGCTCGAACGCCATCGCGACCGCCAGCTGGTCGATCAGCTGTTCGTCGCTCCCCGGGAAATACCCTTTGACGAAGTAAGTTCCCCTCGAGGTCTCGAGCCGCCAGACGTCAGCACCACCCCGCCTGAAATGCACCAGCCCGCCATCGGCTTCACCCAAGCCGAACGCGACCACAACTTCCTCGGCAGACGGCGTGTACAACCTTCCTCCAGGATCCCTGCAACTACAGCAGATTCGTCGCCGATTCCAACGACAACCTGCAACCCAAGGTTCCTTACTGCAGCGCCTTGGTGATGGTGGCGGCGATTGATCGGGTTTGGGATTCGGTGCCTAGTAGGTAGGTCTGGGGGAGCCAGATGGTGTCGGCGGAGACTGTGTCGGCGTTGGGGCAGTCTGCGGTTGGGTACGGCTGGCTCAAGCGGTCTGCGATCGATTTTGATTCTCGGAGTACGGCGGTGTTGCGGTGGAGGGGGACGTAGCCGGAGGAGGCTCGGGTGAGACCGGTTGCGGCTAGGGCTTGTAGGACGGCGTCGCGGCGGCCGGGGAAGCGGAGCATGAAGAGGTGGCGGCCATGGGCGGTGATCGCGCGGTCTTCCGGGGCGAGGCGAATGCCGTCGACGTCACGCAGTAGGTCCGTGAGGAGGCCGGCGTTGCGCTCGCGGATCTCCTGGACGGCTGGATGGCGGCGGAGTTGGACCCGGAGGATCGCAGCCTGGAATTCGGTCAGCCGCAGGTTGTAGCCGACCGCCTCATGCTGATACCAGCCACCGCCCGGCACCCGGCCAACATTGACGAGGGAGTACAGCGCACCCGCCAGCTGCTCGTTGTCGGTGAGTACGGCGCCGCCCTCGCCGGCCGTGATGTTCTTGCTGCTCTGGAAGCTGAACGTACCGAGATCGCCGATCGCCCCAACCGGGCGTCCCTTGTACGCCGCACCATGTGCCTGAGCCGCATCCTCGACGATGGTCAGGCCGTGCCGCGTGCCGAGCGCGGTGAAAGCGTCGAGGTCAGCCGGACGACCGGCGAGGTGGACGACGATGACCGCCTTGGTCCGCTCGGTGATCGCCGCCTCCGTGGCGACCGGATCGAGTAGGTGGGTGTCCGGGTCCACATCGGCGAAGACCGGCACCGCACCCACGAACAAAGCCGCCGAGGCGGTCGCGATGAACGTGTACGGCGGCACGATCACCTCGTCGCCGATGCCCACACCCGCGGCCCGCAACGCCGCCGCGATCGCCAGCGTCCCGTTGCTCAGGCAGATCCCGTACGCCGCCTGCTGGTACGACGCGAACTCCCGCTCGAAGGTCGCGACGACATCCCCGCTCGTGCTGCCCCAGTGCCCCGAATGCAGCACCTCGAGCAGCGCCTTCGCCTCGTCGTCGTCGTACTGCGGCCAGTCCGGCATCATGGTGCGATCACCCATCTGTTGTCTCCGGCAACGATGTCTGCGGACAGTTCGACGAAGGTCCGACCGTGCCGGATCACTGTCCGGGCCGTTCCCTCGCCCTCTTTGACGATCGGATCGAAACCACCACCGGGTACGGCGAGCAGCACCGCGGCACCCGGCACCGGCTCAGTCGCCAACGCGCTCACCAGCACCCCGTCCGCGACCGGCTCGACCGACAGCGTGACGCCGCGCCGGCTCCGCTCCCACGCGTTGATCCGACCGGCAGTCCACCACGGCATCCCGCGCCGTCGCGCCTCGGCGGCAAGCTCGATACAGGCCGCCCGCGTGGCCGGCCGCTTGTGCAAGTGCGGCCCGTGGAACAGGAAGTGCGCGACACCGTGCACCGCCTGCGCCCCGTCCAGGATCACGTCCCGGACAGCGGTATGCCCGGCCCAGGCGAGATCCTGCGTGTGCAGCGGCAGATTCAGTACGTCGAACAACCGGTTGCCCTCAGCAACCGAACCCATCGGGTACGACACGTGCGCCGCACCGAACACGAACCCCACGTCCCCCTGCTTGCTCGGCCCACGCGACTCGTCGATCTGGATCCCGAGTCGCTCGCACCAGTGGTAGAACTCGGTCCAGCCTTCCCAACGTGTGTAGTGGTTCTTGTTCGAAATGATCTGCTCGGTGCCGGTGCCGGTGACGGCCTGCGCCCACGCGTACTGCGCCCGCATCTGCGGCCATCCCCAGACCGCAAGGTCGGCGTCGCCCATCGCGTTGTAATGCAGGGCATTCTCGTGTCCCGCAGCCGTGATCGCCGCGTGCAGTTCAGCGGAGTACCCGCCGGGGAACACGTGGCACCAGGTCACCTCGACGTCGGCCTCCGCGAACGCGGCCAGCGCCGCCTCGCCCTCGTCTTCCTCGTTGCCGTCGGAGTCGTGCGACATGTGCGCGACCGCGTCGACCCCGGCCGGCCAGTAGCCGAGCCAAGGCACGACGGCGCCGGCCTGTTCGGCGCCCCACCACAGGCTCTGCGCGAACAGCGAGCACCACCAGTCGGCCTGCGGCTGGTCGAACATCGGTACGGCGCTCGGCGGCGGATAAGTGTGCTCGAACGGCTCGACCAACTCCGGCTCGCCCGGCGGCATCGCCCGGTCCCGTTCGAAGCTGAGCGTCATCCCGTCCTCGGCCTTGAGGACGCCGTCGTCGATCGGCGCGGTACCGTCCGCGGCCGGCTCGCCGTCGGCGCTCACGGCATACCCCTGCTGGATGCGGACGATGCTCTGCCAGAGGTCGACGCCGTACGTCAGCACAGCTCCCGCACCGAGCCGGCGCAGCGTGATCGCGGCCTCGCCCGAAGACTCCCAGCGCGCGAGTACCTCGACATCCGCGCCCGTGAGCCGACTCCCGCCGACGGCGTGCAGCGCGACAGGTGGTCGAGACGACCAAACCGCGCTCTCCGCCACCACAACGTGGTCCTCCGGCACCGAGCCGTCCGCCGATACCCCGGCGAGTCCGGAGAGTGGGCCGGGGTCGCCAACCTGGATCAGTACGCCGCCGTCGCGCACCCACTGCTCAAGCCCAGGGTCGGCCGCAGCGGTCGTCGCGAAGATCAGGATGCCATCCGAAACTGGAGCTTCGGACAAGGAGATTGTCCGGTACGGCAGACGCAGATGTCCCAGCACCTCATCCAGATAGACCCACCAGGCGTCTTGACTCGCCTGGTGGGCCTGCTCTGTCGCCATCCGGTTGTCCACCACCGCGACCGCGCGACGTTCTGGCACGCGGTCAACCCTGCCGCACCCCTCGACGTTCGGCAAGACCTAAATATCAGTTATGGACGTCCGCAATAATGAACGGTGTCAGTGCTTCGGGTAGGCCGCGTCGACCTCGACTTCGACGAGCCAGCCGGAGACCGGGAGGTTCTCGATCTCGAGGGCGAAGCGGGACGGGCGGGACGGATTGACCACGAAGGGTTTGGCGGGTGGCGCCGTACCCAGTGGGACCGGGACGTACTTGCCGGTGGTGAGGTCGGTGTTGGCGAAGTACTGGCGATATGCGCGGTTCCAGCCTGCGAAGTCGGCGCTGGTGGCGCCGGACGGGTTCTGCAAGAACACGCGCATCGTGTAGACGTCGGCGTACGACAACCCTGCTGCCTGCAGGTTCTCGCCGATGCGGCGGAGGACGTTGATGCCCTGCGCCTCGGTGATCGTGACGCCTGCCGGTAGCGCGCCGCCCGGAAAGACGGCGGTGTCGATGTACGACTCCTCGGACCCGGACGGCGCGCCGCTGTTCAGGGCCGACGGGCCGATGCCGCTGGTCTTGTAGAGCGGTGTGTTGGCGCCGATCGCGACACCGCTGGCGATCATCGGGTTGGATTGCCCGGCGGGCAATGCCGGGACGACGGTGCCGGGCTTCGGCGGCTGCGGCTTGTTCCACCAGCCGGCCGCCGTCCCGGCGCCGGCGCTGAAGGACACGACCAGAGCGACGGACCCGACGAGCAGACGAGTTTTCATCGATCCGCCACCACCCGGCTGTGCAGCGCGGTCACCGTCGCCCGGGCCGACGTGATCGCTCCGTGCTGCCAGGCGATGACATGGGACAGGTGGTCGCCGGCGAAGTAGATGTTGCCCGTGGCCTCGAGCAGGCGGGCGTAGATCCCGTCGGTCTGGGACGGCCAGCTGACCCAGGATGCCTCGGAGTACCTGGTGCCCAGCCAGTTCACCGAGAAGGACGCCTTGACGTCCTTGGTGTAAACGTCGCCGTGCATCTTCGCCCCCTGGGTCAGGGCGCGTTCGAGGCGGGCGGCCGGCGTCAGCGCGCCGTACGCGTTCGCGTTGGCGCCGGTGTTGTAGTAGCCGATCAGGGTGCCGCGGTCGCCGTGGAAGCCGTACGACGGATACCAGGTGTTGACCGTGTCGAGAGAGCTGTTGGTGATCCCGCCGTAGATCCGGTGGTCCTCCTCCCACCAGCGCCGGCCGTACTCGATGCCGATCTTGCCCGCGTTGGTCGGCCGCGCGTACTCGAGCGCTTCGACGATCGGCGCCGGCAGGTTCGACGGGACCTTCGCGGCCAGGTGCGGCGGCAGGGTGCAGATGGCGTAGTCCGCGGTCAGCACCTTGGTCCGCGCACCGCTGTGGTAGGTGACCTCGACACCGGAGCTGGTGTTCCGCAGTCCGGTCACCTCGGCGCCGTACCGGATCTTGTCCTTGCCGATCGCCCGCTCGAACGCGTACGGGATGCGATCCATCCCGCCGACCGGCTGGAACATCATCATCGCCTGGTCCCAGCCGAACTCGAACGAGAAGTAGTTGCCGACGCCACTGGCGAAGACATCGCTCAAGGCGTACGGCGGGGCCGTCGTACCGGCCTCCAGTCCGGCGCCCGGCTCGACCGTGTAACCGCGGCGGCCGTCGGTGCCGGTGTAGGCGAATCCGGACGCCTTGTTCCCGATCGAGCCGAAGCTGCTCAGGAACCCGATCAGCGCCTGCTTGTCGGTCTCCGACAACAGGGTGTCGAGCGCGCCCTGGTCGGTGGCGGTGGCGAGCAGTTCCGCGACGTACCCGTACGCGTCCGCCTTGGCGGTCCGGTGCCGGATCGCCTTGTTCGACAGGGCCGTGGTCCCCTCGCGGTAGAGGTAGGCGTCGGCGTTCTGGTTGACGAACGGTTCGATCGCAACGCCGAGTTCGCGGCAGTATTCAAGGGTCACGTGATGCTGCGGGAGCCGGGCCGGCCCGGCGTTCATGTACTGGCCGGGCGAGAACGCCGCCCGTTGGGTATTGCCGGCCAGGTCGGTCTCCACGGTGCCGCCGCGGACCGTCCAGTTGCGGCCGCCAGGCCGGTTCCGGGCCTCGAGCACCGTGACCTTGTAGCCGGCCTTGAGCAGCTCGTACGCCGACGTGAGGCCGGCGATCCCGGCGCCGAGGATGACGATGTGCTTGCCGCGGCCGTTGAGCTCGGCCCGCTTCGGAGCGGCGTACGCGGGTGTCTCGGCGACGTTTGTGAGGCCGAGCGCCCCCATCGTGGAGTACAGGACACCGGCTCCACCGGTGATACCGACCTGCTGCAGGAACTGACGTCTTGTCTGTGCCATGCCTTCTCCTCACTGGGCGACTGGAAGCTAGCCAGAAAGGTAAGGACATGATGTTTTCGCGGCGTGACAGGACCGTAACGACCTGACGCTCGTACCGACAGGTATGTTTCGGATTGACGAACCTGACTTAACCGCGGGCGGGAGGCTCGACGTTGACGGTCGGGATGCCGCCGCCGGCTCGGGCGATGATCGCGAGGGACGGATCCGAGCTGGGGTTGCTTTCGCGGTGGACGGTGAAGGCGGGGACGTGGACGAAGTCGCCGGCGACCGCGTCGAGGTACTCGTCGGTGCCTTCGAACTCCAGACGGAGTACGCCGCGAACGATGTAGAGGCTGCTCTCGTTCTTGTCGTGGTGGTGCCAGCCGGAGATCGCGCCCGGCTCGGTGATCACCTGCCCGGACCACAGGATCGGCAGCTCGAACGCCCGCATCCGCAGCATCCCGGACGTCGGGTCGGCGGCGACCAGGTCGCCGGCCTTGATCACGCGAACTGGTTCAGCCATACCGTCAGTCTCTCTCCGCGCCGCTCCGTACGAAACGCCGACAGGCCCGCACGGCGTAGGCTTCGTAGATGGCGAGCATCGTGTTGCGGGTTCGGCTCATCAGCGGTGACCAGCTGGATGTCACCTACGACGAGTCCGGCGCGACGGACGACGACGTGGTCGAGCGCGCCGTCACAGCGCTCGCGGGCAACACCGGCATGCTCCGGTGCAGACACGGCGACCGGCTTCTCGTGCTGTATGCGCGAGGCGTTGCCGGCCTGGAGGTCGCGCCACGCGGCGCGGTCCTGTAGCTGCGGTGCTGTAGCTAGCGGGCCAGCTGCGGCGCGAGGGCCTTGGCGACGGCGGCCGTCTCCGCATAGACCCCGGGCTTGCCGGGCTGGGCACAGCCCTGACCCCACGACACGACACCGAGCAGCCGGCCGTTCAGAACGAGCGGTCCGCCCGAATCGCCTTGGCAGGCGTCGATCCCGCCGTTCAGATATCCCGCGCAGACGTTCGTCGCGGCGGCGTACCCGTTGGTGACGTAGCTCTTGACCGCCAGGCAGGTCTTGTCCCCGAGGTCCGGCACGGCCGCCTTCTGCAGCGTGTCGTCCAGCCCGGTCCCTTCCGTGTCGCCCCACCCGTAGACCGTCGGTACGACGCCGTTGCGATCCGCCCGAGCCCGCGTCTCGAGCGGCAGCACCGGTACTCCGGTGAACGGTTTCGCCAGCGTCAGTACGGCGAAGTCGTAGCGGTTGTCCTTCGTGTTGTACCCGGGATGGATCCACACCTTGCTGATCGCGGACGTCTGCCCGACCGAGTCGTCCGCGAGATCGGCCCGCCCCTGCACCGCGTAGTACGTCGAGATGTCCTCGTCCATGCAGTGCGCGGCCGTGACGATCTTGTTCGGCCTCACGAGTACGGCGCCGCAGTACCGCTCGGTCGATGACGCGGACCGGGTGTTGTTCAGCGCGATCGCCCACGGCGCCTCGGTCGCGCTCGCCAGCGTCCCGCCGACGACGACCGGTTTCGCGCCGGCCGTGACGGCCAGCAGAATCCCGACAACAAGTGCAGCCCGCTTCACCATTCACTACTCCACGTGAGACAAAGATCGCTGCAAGTAAACTCCCACGCCGAGCGGGATCGCTCACAGCCCCCACGCCGTACTCCCGATGAGCGGCGGCTGGGCGGCATCACGCGCGGTGAGTGAACACTCACACCCAAAACTCGCACCGATGAGGTCTCCGAGGGCAGAGGTGGCTACTGTCGTCAGGTGCAGAAATGGCCTGGTCGTCCTTACCCTCTCGGAGCCACGTACGACGGCGCCGGGACGAACTTCGCGCTGTTCTCGGAGGTTGCCGAACGAGTGGATCTGGCCCTGATCGGTGACGACGGGACCGAGCAGTTGGTCCAGCTGACCGAGGTGGACGGTTTCGTGCACCACGCGTACCTGCCGGGGGTGCAGCCGGGGCAGCGGTACGGCTTCCGCGTGCACGGCCCGTACAACCCGGCCGAGGGCCACCGGTGCAACCCGTCCAAGCTGCTGCTGGATCCGTACGCGAAGGCGATCGACGGACAGATCGACGGGGACGAGTCGCTGTTCAGCTACCGGTTCGCCAAGCCGGACGAGCTGAACACGATGGACAACCGCGAGCACACCATGCTCTCGGTGGTCACCAACCCGTTCTTCGACTGGAGCAACGACCGCCCGCCGGGCCACGCGTACCACGAGACGGTCATCTACGAGGCGCACGTCAAGGGCCTCACCAAGACGCACCCGGGGCTGCCGGAGAACATCCGCGGCACGTACGCCGGTATCGGGCACCCGGCAACGATCGAGCACCTCAAGGAGCTGGGGGTATCGGCGATCGAGCTGATGCCGGTGCACCAGTTCGCCCAGGACGGCCACCTGCAGGAGCTCGGCCTGTCGAACTACTGGGGCTACAACACGATCGGCTTCTTCGCGCCGAACAACGCCTACTCGTCGACCGGCACCCGCGGGCAGCAGGTGACCGAGTTCAAGGCGATGGTGAAGGCGCTGCACGAGGCGGATATCGAGGTCATCCTCGACGTGGTCTACAACCACACCGCCGAGGGAAACGAGTTCGGTCCGACCCTGTCGTTCAAGGGCATCGACAACGAGGCGTACTACCGGCTGGTCGACGAGGACAAGCGGCACTACTACGACACCACCGGCACCGGCAACAGCCTGCTGATGCGGCACCCGCACGTGCTGCAGCTGATCATGGACTCGCTGCGCTACTGGGTCACCGAGATGCATGTCGACGGCTTCCGCTTCGACCTCGCGGCCACACTGGCCCGTCAGTTCCACGAGGTCGACCGGCTGTCGGCGTTCTTCGACCTGGTCCAGCAGGACCCGGTGGTCAGTCAGGTGAAGCTGATCGCCGAGCCATGGGACGTCGGCGACGGCGGCTACCAGGTGGGCAACTTCCCGCCGTTGTGGACCGAGTGGAACGGGAAGTTCCGCGACACCGTGCGGGACTTCTGGCGTGGGGAGCAGTACACGCTGGCGGAGTTCGCCTCCCGGCTCACCGGCTCGTCGGACCTGTACCAGGACGACAGCCGCCGGCCGCTGGCGAGCATCAACTTCGTCACCGCCCACGACGGCTTCACGCTCCGCGACCTGGTTTCGTACAACGAGAAGCACAACGAGGCGAACGGCGAGGGCGGCAAGGACGGCGAGAGCCACAACCGCTCCTGGAACTGCGGCGTCGAGGGCCCGACCGACGACCCCGAAGTACTGCGGCTGCGGGCCAACCAGCAGCGCAACTTCCTCACCACACTGCTGATCTCCCAGGGCGTGCCGATGATCGCCCACGGCGACGAGCTGGGCCGGACGCAGCAGGGCAACAACAACGTGTACTGCCAGGACAACGAGCTCTCGTGGGTCGACTGGGAGCTGACCGAGCCGCAGAAGCACCTGCTGGAGTTCACGCGCTCCGTGGTGCGGCTGCGCAACAACCACCCGGTGCTGCGCCGCCGCCGGTTCTTCCACGGCGACACCGGCGTCGACGGCCTCGGTGACCTGGTCTGGTTCACCCCCAAGGGCACCGAGATGCAGAACGGCGACTGGCAGCAGAACGACGCTCGCGCGATCGCGGTGTTCCTGAACGGCGATGCGATCTCCGAGCCGGACCCACGCGGGGAGCCGGTGGTCGACGACTCGTTCCTGGTGCTGATGAACAGCAACTACGAGCCGGTGGACTTCCTCCTGCCGCCAGAGGAGTACGGCGAGAGCTGGACGGTCGCGGTGGACACGACGAGCGCCACCGGGGGAGCGAGTGACGAGCCACTGGTCGCCGGCAACACGATCCAGTTGGAGGCGCACAGCACGCTCGTACTCACCCGCCCGAGGCAGGCCGCCGGATGAGGGGGGTCCCGCAGGCCACCTACCGGTTCCAGCTCCGCGCGGAGTTCGGCTTCGACGCAGCCGCCGCGGTAGTTCCGTACCTGGAGAGCCTCGGGATCTCCCACGCGTACCTGTCCCCGATCCTCCAGGCCGCTCCCGGTTCCACCCACGGATACGACGTGGTGGATCACAGCCGGCTGTCCGAGCCGATGGGCGGACAGCCCGCGTTCGAGCGGCTGTCGGCCCGGTTGGCCGAGAGCCGCATGGGGGCGATCGCGGACGTCGTACCGAACCATGTCGCGGTGCCGACACCAGCCAGCTTGAACAAGGCGCTCTGGTCGGTACTGCGGCTCGGGCCGGGTTCGCAGTACGCGGAGTGGTTCGACGTCGACTGGGGTTCGGGGAACCAGCCGCTGCTGATGGCGGTGCTGGGTCAGCGGATCGGCAAGGTGCTGGCCGACGGCGAGCTGTCGGTGGAGGACGGCGTACTGCGGTACTACGAGCACGAGTACCCGCTCCGGCCGGGGACCGAGGACCTGCCGCTCGCCGCACTGGTGACGGAGCAGTGGTACCGCCTCGCGCACTGGCGGGTCGCTGACGAGGAGCTGAACTACCGGCGCTTCTTCGACGTCGACACGCTCGCTGCGATTCGGCAGGAAACACAGGAGGTCTTCGACGCGACACACCAGCTCCTGCTGGCGTTGCTGAACGAAGGCAAGCTGAACGGCTTCCGCATCGACCACCCGGACGGTCTGGCCGACCCACGCGGCTATCTGCGCCGACTGGCCGAGCGGACCGGCGGCGCCTGGGTTGTAGTGGAGAAGATCCTCGAGGGCGACGAGGAGCTCCCCAGCGACTGGCCCTGCGCCGGCACAACCGGGTACGACGCTCTGCTGCGGGTCGGAGGGTTGTTCGTCGACCCGTCCGGCGCTGCACCGCTCGCAGCCCTGCACTCCGAGCTCACCGGTGCTCCAGCCGACTTCGGACCGGTCGTGGAGGAGGCGAAGCGAGAGATCGTCCAGCACGGGCAGTACGCCGAAGTGCATCGCCTGGTCGAGTTGCTGGCCCGCATCTGCCAGGACGACGTACGGCTGCGTGATCACACCAGGCGTGCGTTCCACGAGGTCGTGGCCGAGCTGCTCGTCCAGTTCGACGTCTACCGCGCGTACGTCGTACCAGGGGAGGAGCCGTCGCCGACAGCCGTGGCCGCGCTGGAGCGGGCGGCCGAGAAGGCGCGGGCGAACCTCGACGAGGACAGGCAGGCCACGCTGGACGTCGTACTGCATCTGCTGCTCGGTCGGGAGACCAGCACGATCGACGAGCGGGCGCGGGCCGAGCTGATCGTGCGGTTCCAGCAGACGTGCGGTCCGGTGATGGCGAAGGGCGTTGAGGACACCGCGTTCTACCGGTGGTTCCGGTTGACGTCGCTGAACGAGGTCGGTGGAGACCCGGAGCACTTCGGCGTCACGCCGGAGGAGTTCCACGCGTACGCGACCCAGCTGAACACGCACTGGCCCAAGACGATGACGACGCTGTCGACTCACGACACCAAGCGCTCCGAGGACGTGCGGGCGCGACTCGGCGTCCTGTCCGAGCAGCCCGCGGCGTGGTCCGAGGCGGTCCGCGAATGGCGTCGACTGTCGGAAGATCACCGCAATCCGTTGCTGGACGGCAGTACGGAGTACCTGTTCTGGCAGACCCTCTTCGGTACTTGGGACGACGGACCGCTCGCCGAGGATCGGATGCAGGCCTATCTGCTCAAAGCGATCCGTGAGGCGAAGCGCAGTACGTCCTGGACGTCACCGGACGAGGAGTACGAGCAGACGGTCGCTACCTTCGTCACCGCAGTCCTGCATGACGACGGCGTCCTCGACTCAGTACGCCGCTTTGCCGACGATCAAGCCGGCTACATCAGGGCAGCGACTCTGGGCCAGAAGCTGGTGCAGCTCACGATGCCCGGCGTACCGGATGTCTATCAGGGCACCGAGTTGGTGGACCTGTCCTTGGTCGACCCGGACAACCGGCGGCCGGTGGACTACGAGCGGCGCATCGAGCGGTTGCAGCACCTGGACAGTGGGGGCAAGCCGGAGGACCTGTCCGACGAGAAGCTGCTGATCACGTCCCGCGGACTCCGCATCCGGCGTCAGTACCCGGAGGCCTTTGCCGGCAGCTACACGCCGCTCCCGACGTCGAACGGACATGCAGTCGCCTTCGCCCGTGGCGACGCGGTGATCACCGTGGCGACAAGACTGCCCGCGGCACTGCAGCGCCTCGGTGGCTGGGGCGACAGCGCGGTAGTACTGCCGAGCGGGCAGTGGAAGAACGTGTTGACCGGTCGCGAGGTCGGTAGCGGTGCTGCCAGGATCGAAGACCTGCTGACGGATCTGCCAGTCGCCCTGCTGGTCAGGAGCTGACATGCACACCTTCCGTGTCTGGGTGCCTGAGGCAACCAACGTCGACCTGGTACTGCGCGACGGTGTCCTGCCGATGCGCTTCGCACCGGACGGCTGGTGGGAACGACACGTCGTCGAGGCACACCATGGCACCGACTACGCGTACTCCGTCGACGGCAGCGACCCGATGCCCGATCCACGCAGCCCGTGGCAGCCGGACGGCGTACACGGGTTCAGCCGGGTCTTCGAGCCGGACCGGTTCGAGTGGAGCGACGACAACTGGACCGGGCGGGACGTCCGCGGTTCCGTGTTCTACGAGCTGCATCTGGGCACCTTCACCGCAGACGGCACGCTGGACGCAGCCGCCGAACACCTGGACTACCTGGCTGTGCTGGGCATCGAGGTGGTCTCGCTGCTCCCGGTCGCGGCGTTTCCCGGCGTACAAGGCTGGGGGTACGACGGTGTGGATCTCTACGCCGTCCACGAGCCCTATGGCGGACCGGAGGCACTGCAGCGGTTCGTCGACCGGTGTCATGAGGCCGGACTGGCTGTCTGTCTCGACGTCGTCTACAACCACCTCGGTCCGAGCGGGAACTACCTCGCCAGCTTCGGTCCGTACTTCACCGACCGCCACTCCACGCCGTGGGGCCCAGCGGTCAACCTCGACGACACGGGCAGCTCCGAAGTACGCCGGTGGATCTGCGACAACGCACTGCGCTGGTTCCGCGACTTCCACGTCGACGCGCTACGGCTGGACGCCGTACACGCGCTGGTCGACGACAGCCCGACGCATCTGCTGCAGCAGCTGTCGGAGGAGACGGCAGAGCTCTCTCGTGAACTAGGGCGGCCGCTGGGTCTGGTGGCCGAGTCCGACCTCAACGATCCGCGCACCGTCGAGCCGGTGTCCACCGGTGGGATGGGCATGACCGCACAGTGGAGCGACGACTTCCACCACGCGCTGCACTCGCTGCTGACCGGTGAGCGGTTCGGGTACTACGTGGACTTCGGCGACCCGGCTGTGTTCGCGAAGACGCTGACGCGGGTGTTCATGCACGACGGGACGTACTCGACGTTTCGCGGCAAGGTCTGGGGTCGTCCGGTCGATCCGCGGAAGGAACACGGCGGTCAGTTCCTCGTTTACACGTCCAACCACGACCAGATCGGCAACCGGGCGCTCGGTGACCGGCCGGCGCTGACACCGGGGCAGCTCGCCATCGGCGCCGCGCTGGTACTGACGTCGCCGTACACGCCGATGCTGTTCATGGGTGAGGAGTGGGGCGCCTCGACGCCGTGGCGGTTCTTCACCGACTTCGGCGAGCCGGAGCTGGCAGAGGCGGTCCGGACCGGGCGGCGGCGCGAGTTCGCGGAGTTCGGCTGGGACGCCGACGAGATTCCGGACCCGCAGGATCCGCAGACCTGGCGCAGCTCGGTGCTCGACTGGTCGGAGCCGGACGAGTCGCCGCATCACGAGGTACTGACGTGGTACCGGCACCTGCTCACGTTCCGGGCGCGGATGCCGGAGCTTCGCGATGACCGGCTGGAGTCCGTCGGGATCTCGTTCGACCCGGCCGGAGCCTGGCTGGTGGTGACGCGCGGCAGCCTGCGAGTGGTCGCGAACCTGGCCGCCGACGCCGCGATCGTGCCGGTCGACGCGTCCCCGCAGTACCTGGTGATGTCGTTCGGCGGGGCCGAGCTGACCGACGGCGGACTGTGGTTGCCCGGTCACGGGGTCGCGATCGTCTCCGTCTGAGACTTTCCAACGCTGCACATTTGTGGGGCAAACCAACACAAGCGGGCGTTCGAGCGTGTTGATCGATGGTGATTTCCGGAATTGCTTGTCTGCCGGGGTCGTCGTGACCGACTGTGGATGGGCCAGCAGGGGACGGGGGGTTTGAGGGAGGACCGGATGACTGTCGGAGGAGTAGACACTTACTACGATTACGAAGAAAAGCAGTGGAAGAGCCGGAGGCTGGGCGGCGGACCGATCCGTCGCGGCCCTGTGTGCCCGGCCCCACGTGCTGCTGACCACGCGGTGCACGACACGACCCACGAGCGGCGCGCGTCCGGCCGCGACCACGAAGTTCCGAAAAGCACACTGAACTGACGACAACCGGTGGCAGGGCCCGCCAGACCAGGTCACCGTTTCAGCTGTCTGAACAGCCTACGAGCGGCCGTCGTCCGCGAGGCCCGACGGCCGTTTCGGCGTGCCTGTCAACCGGTGGCGGTCAGGCCGTCGTCGGCCGGTAGCCAGCCGCGGTCCGCGGCCTTGACGCCGGCCTGGAAGCGGCTGCGCGCGCCGAGGCGGTTCATGACCCGGGCCACGATCCGCCGCGTCGTCCGGACCGAGATATCGAGGTGTGCCGCGACCAGCTCGTCGGTCGCGCCCAGAGCCAGCAGCCGGAGCATCTCCTGCTCGCGCAGGGACAGGTCTGCCCTGTCCGGCAGCTCCGAGTCGGCCAGCGGTACGGCCTCCGGCCAGAGCCGCTCGAACAGCTCCAGCGCCGTGACGACCACGCTGGTCAGCCGCAGTACTGCGACGCCGCCGCTGCTGGCGTCGGCCGGCAGTACGGCCACCGAGCCGTCGAGGACGATCATGTCCATCGGCACGCGCGGGATCGTCCGGACCGCGACCCCGGCCAGCGACAGCGCGCCGAGGCGCCGGCCGACGGCGGGCGTCGTGCGAGCGCGGTCGGGGTGGATCGCCCGGTAGCGGACGCCGCGCTTGACCTCGCGCGGCCCGAGACCCGGCGTGGCCGGGGCGAGGGTGCTCATCGTGACCACCTCGTTCTGGGCGGAGGCGAGCAGCTCGGCGAGCCCGCCGGACGCGGGTTTCTGAACGCCGGGGACTGGTACCAGAGAGAGCTGACCATTCATGGGACCCACGATGGCGGTGGGCGATGACATATCGATGACATCGCCGGACCGGCCGTGCGGAGCTGGTGGTACGGCGTCGTTCGGACGTGACAGGCCGGGGTCCGGAGCGGTGTGGTTTCCGCGTCGCATAGAGTGACATCTGTCTCGAGAGGAAGGACTCTGCGCGATGGCTGACGCAGACGAGCAGGTGGGCTCGGCGTACCCGTTCGACACCAGCAAGCCGAGCATCGCCCGGACGTACGACTACTTGCTCGGGGGCAAGGACAACTTCGCGGTGGACCGCGCGTTCGGGGACAAGTTCATCAACGAACTGCCCGGCTCGCGGATGATCGCGTACGACAACCGCGGCGCACTGATCCGGGCGGTCCAGGAGATCGTCACGAACACGCCGGTCCGGCAGTTCATCGACCTCGGCAGCGGCCTGCCGACGGCCGACAACGTGCACCAGATCGCCCAGCGGTACGCACCGGACGCGAAGGTCGTGTACGTCGACAACGACCCGATCGTGCTCGCCCACGGGCGCGCGCTGCTCGCGGAGAACGACAACACCACCGTCATCCAGGCCGACCTGCGCGAGCCGAAGGCGATCATCGAGCACCCCGACACCGTGCGGCTGATCGATTTCAGCCTGCCGGTCGGCGTGATCTTCAGCGCCACCCTCCACCACGTGAACGACGACGAGGACCCGGCCGCCATCGTCCGCTTCTGGCGCGACCACATCGCCTCCGGCAGCCACGTCTTCATCAGCCACTTCCGCAGCGAGAACGACCCCCGCAGCCAAGAACTCGAAGCCCTCCTCCAGGGTTCGCTGGGCCGCGGTCGCTGGCGCACCGACGACCAGATCCTCGCCCTCTTCGGCGATGGCTTCACGGTGCTGGAGCCCGGCCTGGTCCCGGCCTCCGAGTGGCGCAACGACGATGCCCCCGAAGACCCCAACGACTACCAACGCCTGATCGCCGCGGTTCTCGCCCGCAAGAACTGACTACTACTGAGGTCCGCCCTCGCGGTGCTACGCGCGACTCCTTCGTCGCCGTGCTACACGCCGAGCCACCCACCCTCCGACCCATCGCCGGGGTTGCGCGCTGTCGTGGGGCTAGGTGGGGAGGTCGATGGACAGGGTTGTGGATAGGTGGTGGCGGGCTGCGGTTTCTAGGGGTTCGGGCCAAGAGAGGGCGCATCGCGCGTGGAGGGTGCGGGCCAGGGGGAGGAAGGCGGTGGCGCAGGCGACGTTGGCGTTGATCACTGATTCTCGGGTGGCCTGGAGGGGTGGGAGGCTGGCGAGGATTTCTTGTCGGTCGGCGGAGAGCAGGCTGTCGAGGTGTAGCACGCCGCCTCGGTCCTCGACGGCGACGTCTTCGAGCATCAGGTCGATCAGCATCTGCCGCAGTAGGCCGACGCCCGATACGCCGACCGCGAACTCCTCGCGCCCGATGGCGACCGGCAGTAGCCCGAGTACCCGCAGGAACTCCACGGTGATCGATTCGACGCGCGCCGGGTCTGGCTGTTTCGGTGGGCGCGGAGCTGCGAGATCAGCGCTCAGACCATGCGGGTCGTACAGCGGCTTCGCGGTCGACCGGGTGCGGCTGCCGATCGCGTCCGGCGTACCAACCGAGACGTCGAAGCGAAGCCAGTCCGGCGTGATGTGGTTGAAGACCCGCGGGCCGAGCGCTCGCCGGAACACCGTCGGGGAGATCTCGTCCGAGAGCTTCGGCCAGTCGTCGCAGAAGCTGTCGGCATCGTCCGCAGCGACGACGACCCACAGATCGACATCGCTGAACTGATCGTTCGTCCCCCGGCCGAAGCTTCCGACCAGCCACACGCCAAGCACCCGGTCGTCCTGGCTGAGCACGTGTTCAGCTCGTTCGATCAGCGCCTGCTGGCCCGAGTCCGTCGTACTGCTGACGTCCATGATGCGCCTCTCAGGGTTTGAGGGCGCGGGTGGCGTAGTAGCCGGGGAGCCAGCCGGCTGTGGCGTCGGCATGGTGTGGGGCCTCGTCGAACGCGGTGATGACAAAGCCGGCGGCTAGCTGCCCGCCGATCTGGTCCGCCATCGTGTGGCTGTACTCCAGCGGCGCATCGGCTCCCCACAGCCGCTCCCGTTCCTCGGCGGGGACGTGCGTCAGGTCGCTGTACGGCAGACGATGGCGGACCACCAGCTCGCCGCGGGTATCCATCGCCTCGTTGTCGAACAGGTACACGTCAGGGTTGAGGAAGCCGCACAGCAGCGTGCCGCCCGGCCGCAGCACGCGGAAGCACTCGCGCCATACGGGTGCGAGCTCGGGCACGAACAGGTTCGAGACCGGGTTGAAGACGAGGTCGAAAGACGCGTCGCCGAACTCCGACAGGTCGCGCATGTCGCCCAGTACCGTCCGCAGCTCCAGACCCTCGCGCTCCGCGACCAACTGATCCTGGGCGAGCTGACGCGGCGAGTTGTCGAAGACCGTGACCCGCGCGCCGGCTGCGGCGAGCGTCGGGCCTTGCTGCCCACCGCCCGAGGCCAGGCCGAGAATGTCGACCCCGGACAGGTCGGCGGGGAACCACGCCCGGTCGACCGGCTTGTACCCGATCAGCACGACGGACCAGTCACCCGTACGTGCCCGCGCGATGGTCTCCGGACTGACCGGGCGCGACCACTCGTTGCCGCTCTCGACCTGCAGGTCCCACGCCGCGCGGTTGTGCGCTACCGGATCAACGCTCACGTCCATACGGTAACGCGCCGATCCCGGCGATAAACCACAGGCGTTGTCGGTCGTGAGAGTTCATGATGTTCGGAAGGCCCGCGGGCACTCGGCGAGGAGATCTGTGCGTAGCGCGATCTTGAACGTGACCTTTGACTACTGGGATACCGCGATGGTCGCGCGGTTCTGGAGTATCTCGAACCCAACGACTGATCGAAGGAGAACTGTGGAGGCATCTGAGGGTGCGCGGGCTACGGATGCGGCGAAGTGGATCGCCTCGTCCTGCGGTTTGGTGGTTGAGGAGGCGGTCGTTCTCCACAACTCGAACAAGTTGGCGCTTCGTCTGCTGCCTTGTGATGTGATGGCTCGGGTCGCGCCCGTCCACGAGCAGAACGCGCAGTTCGAGATCGACATCGCTCAGCAGCTGGTCGAATTCGGTAGTCCGATGGCTGCGCTGGAACCTCGCGTGGAGCCGCGGATCTATGAGCGTGACGGCTTCGTCGTCACGCTGTGGACGTACTACGAATCCGTGGCGCCCGACGTGATCGCACCGGTCGAGTACGCCGACGCGCTCGAGCGGCTGCATGCGGGGATGCGGAAGATCGACATCCCATCGCCGCGCTACACGGATCGGATCGCGGAGGCCCAGGAGCTCGTGGCAAACCGCGAGAGTACGCCGGAGCTCTCAGACGAGGGCCGGGAGCTTCTGGGCAACGCCTTGCGATACCTGCGCCGTACGATCGGCGAGCGCGGCGGCGCCGAGCAGCTGCTGCATGGCGAACCGCACCCGGGCAATCTGCTGAACACGAAGCTGGGCCCGCTGTTCATCGATCTCGAGACGTGCTGCCGCGGGCCGATCGAATTCGACCTCGCGCATGCGCCTGAGGAAGTCACCGCGCACTACCCGAACGCCGATCAGGATCTGGTCGACGTGTGCCGCATCCTCGTGCTGGCGATGATCACCACCTGGCGCTGGGACCGAGCCGACCAATTCCCCAACGGACGCCAGCTCGGCCTCGACGGCCTCGACGAGCTGCGAGAAGCACTCGACGGGGTCCTTTAGAGCTGGCTGAGGGCTGCCCGCAGGAAGGCGTCACGCCTGGCGGTGGCCTCCGGGCTGTACAGGGTCGTTGGGGTATTGAGAGCGGCGACTGCGTCCCAGTACGGGATGTCTGTGGCCGGCCCGCCGGAGGCTGACTCCCAGGCTTCCACGATGTCCGCGGTTGTCGCGCCGTACGTGATGGCTATCTGCTTGCGGAGCTCGCCGAGGTCTACGCCGGGGTTGCCGACGCCGGCTGTTTTCCAGTCGATCAGGGTGCAGGTGCTGGTCAGGTTGCCTGGCCAGACATCGCCGTGGACGAAGACGGTCTCGCCCTCCGGCCGGGAGATGCTCTGGATCAGCTCGTCTGCTTGTCTGAGGAGTGGCGACGTCGGCAGGTGGCCCAAGCGCCGGTCCCTGGCGAAGTCGTCGACCGCGATCGGGCGTGTTCGGAGCGGGAGGCGAGGGCCGGGCTCCAGCCGGATCGCGTGGACCTGTGCAAGCGCGGCACCAGCAGCACGGAGCCGGGCGACGGGCACTGTGCGCGGCCAGGTCGTGTTGCCTGTAGCAACAGTCTCGAGGGTTGCGGGCAAGCAACTGTCGAGGTCCTTCGCGACGAGCCGCGGCGCCCGCAACCCGTGTACTTCGGCGACCTCGAGCGCAGCCGCACCCGTGGCGATCAACTCGGCGTCGATGCGTGGCGTCAGCGAACGCAGTACGAGCTGTCTTTCACGACCACGTACGACGACCCTCAGCCGCCAGGGTCCCTGGTCGTCGTGCAGCGCGTGCACCGACCTGATCACGCCGCCGATCGAATCAGCAGCCCAGTCCAACGTCCGCTCGGTCGGCTCCGCGCCGCCTGCTGTTCTACCCTTCCCGCACTCGGAGAGAGTGCCACCTCACCGGGTAGGGGGCAAGGCACAGTCTCCGCGAAGGCCCGTCCAAGCCTGATCGAACGGCCGGTGATGAACCAAGTAGCCATGTGATTCCTTTTCTAGATCACAGGTGCGAGTCTCCCGTGTACCAGGTACCAGCAGACCCTCCCAGCACGATCGCGGCCGCCCGTACGGTGGAATCCGTGAGCCACAAGGACGACGTACGGGAGTTCCTCACCAGCCGGCGGGCGAAGGTGACGCCGGAGCAAGTCGGGCTGCCCACGTTCGGCGACAAGCGCCGCGTGGCTGGGCTGCGCCGCGAAGAGGTCGCCCTGCTCGCCGGTGTCAGCGCCGACTATTACATCCGGCTCGAACGCGGCAACCTCGCCGGCGTCTCGGAACAAGTCCTCGACTCGCTGGCGAAAGCACTACGCCTCGACGATGCCGAGCGCGCCCACCTGTTCGACCTCGCCCGCGCCTCGACCGGCCCGGTGCGCGGCTCACGCCGTACGACCGTGTCCAAGGTGCGCCCCGGAGTACTGCGGCTGCTCGAGGCGCTCGCCACCCCGGCGTACGTCCGGAACGCCCGCACCGACATCCTCGCCGTCAACGACCTCGCGCTCGTCCTGTACGACGGCATCCTCGACCGCGAGCGCCTGCCGATGAACCTTGCCAGGCTCCTGTTCCTCGACCACCGTGCGCCCGAGTTCTTCCTGGACTGGGAGACCGTCGCCGACGACTCGGTCGCGGCCCTCCGTGCAGAGGCGGGCCGCAACCCGCACGACAAGAGCCTGACCGACCTCGTCGGCGAGCTCGCGACCAGAAGCGACGAGTTCCGCACGCGGTGGGCGCGCCACAACGTCAAGTACCACCGCACCGCCGCGAAACGGCTGCACAACTCCCTGGTCGGCGACCTCGAACTCACCGGCGAAGCCATGGAACTGCCGGGCGACGGCCTGGTCATCATCACCTACACGGCCGAACCCGACAGCCCGGCCGCGGAGTCCCTACGCTTCCTCTCCAGTTGGGCCACCCAACACAGCGAGGCGTAGCGCTCCGCTAGGGAGTGAACAGTTTCCACTGTCCCTCGGAGACGACCTCGACGGTGCCGTCGACCACCTTGACGGCGGAGTCGTCGTCGATCGCGTACGTCGGTGCCGGGATGTGTGCCGCCCATTCCTTTGCGTTGGGCAACGATGCGTCGAGGTGGTCCGGGTGCTCGAAGTGCGGGATGACCGCGAAGTCGACCAGCCCGGCGCCTCGGGCGGTGACCAGGGTCCTGTCGATGTCGCCCTCGGGTGTGCTGAAGACGACGCTCTCGGACTCGAGCGGTCCGTCGGTGCTCAGGGGTGGCTCGGTGTAGGTCTCGACGAAGGTGGAGGCGGCGGCGATGGCTCCGGCGCTGACCCCGACGTACACGGCCTCGGGGCGCAGGGTCGGCAGGAGATCGGTGAGCCCGGAGCGCCGCATCCAGTTGGCGAGGAAGACCGGGTCGCCACCCCAGAACAGCAGCGCGTCGGCCTCGCGGACGACCGGCACCCACGCATCCTCTTCGATACTCGGCAGCACCGAGAGTTCGAGGACGCCCACGGACTTCCAGCCGACGTCGGTGAAACGCGAAGGACCGTTCCCGGAGATCATCCGATACGCCCCGAACTGCCCACCGCGGAACGGGTAGATGGCGGTCGGGATGACGAGCGCGGTGGATTCCGCGATCGGCTTCCCCAGCAGCTCGACCAGCGCATCCTCGATCGTCGCGTTGTGAATCCCGGCAGAAGTCAACAGAAGCTTCATGGCGCCTTTCCTCGGTCGTCCGTACGGCGGAGCGCGCGGCCCCTCAACTCCGCAACGAACAGCCCCGCCCCGATCCGACACCTCGCCCAGCAATTTGTCCAGAAATCTGTCTGTGGCGTCGGCCGGGAATCCAGCAGATGATGATGACATGAGCGTCGCGGACGAGACGTCGCAGGCGTCGGCACCGCTGTGCTGGTGCTGCGGCAACCAGTTCGAGGAGCAGGACCTGGTCCGCCTCGGCTCCCACCCCGAGGTGGGCGTCTGCTCGGGCTGCGCCCGCTTCCTGCACCGCCTACCCCTCCTGGGCCCCCTCCTCCACCGCCTCGACCACCACCTGCCCTAGCCATCCGTCCGCAGGGCGGCAGCACGCGATCAGCTACCTGCCCAGGGCAGCCATGAATTGGGGTTTGGTGAGGAAGGCGAATTGGGCGGTTTTGGTGGAGCCGTCGGGTTGGGGGATCTTGGCTTGGGGGCCGAGGGTGAAGCCGGTGCGGTGGAAGCGGGCGATGGCGCGGGTGTTTCGGACGTCAGGTTCGACCACAAGGCGCGGGTGCCCGAGGTGCACGAACACGAACTCTGCAAGGGCCTTGAGCAGGTTGGCGGTGAAGCCGGGCCGCGGGTCACCGGGCGCGATCAACAGATGCAGCCCGAGATCGCCGGCCTTGATCTCGTACGCCGTCCCAGCCGGATCGGCCTGCGGGTCATAGGTCTGCAGCAGCGCGACCGGTACGTCGTCCAGCCGTACGACGTACACGTGATGCGTCGGCACCGAATCCAGGAACTGGTACGTCGCAGCGACCTCGTCCCGCGACAGTTCGCCCATGCCCCAGTACGTCGCCCGCTCGGCCGTCACCCACTCGTAGATGAGATCGAGGTCGCGCCCAGGATCGGCCTCCTCGAGCCGGACCGTCCCGAAACCGTCCACCTCAACCGAGTAGCCGCGATCCTCGCGACTCGCCGGACCGACGGCCGGAGCCAACGAGCCACCCAGCCACAACGGCAGCTGGTCATGATGATGCCGATCCCCGAGTACGCCGGACGCGCCGAGCGGCACCACCCACGCACTCGACGAACGATCGGCCAGGTCCCACGCATACCGCGCCGCCGACGCACGGATGCAGACGTCGGTCAGCCCGGGCAGGCTCGACGTCGACATGACGCAGTGATGATCGCCGGAAAGCGCCAGATCGTAAGGCTCCTCGTCCCGCCCGAACACCGGACCGCGCAACGCATGCAGCGGCGAGAGCTGATGCGTCTCGCCCCACGGCGGTCGCGGCTTCCGAGCCGCAACCTCCTCCAGAGCCTCCCGCGCCAACCAGCCGAGATCGATCCCCGGGAGGTCTGCCGCGACCAGGTTCTCCAGCGCGTAGGAAACGTGCGTCAGCGGGTCCATCCACGGTGCGAACAGCTCGCCGACCTCGGCATTCTCCAGGACCGTGAAATGATCCGTGAGCCGAGAGATCAGCGCCTTGCGCAAAGCGGCGTACGACGAGGCCGTCGTGCTCGCCGCGTCCATGCGGCGGTCCCAGTCGAGCAGTTCGGTGCGCAGGGCAACGGCCTGCGTGGACAGGTCGTCGAGGTCGACCAGGAGGTCGAGGACGGCACCGGCCGACCCGAGGAACGTGTCCTTGTGGATCGACGGCATGTCGTCGACCGACCAGTCGGTGCGGGCATTCACCAGTTCGCGGATCCGCGCCGAACGATGCAACGCGGCGAACTCGACCCCCAACGGCGCCGCCAGCTCACGAGCGTTCGCCATCACCGCAGGCCCGTCCACGTCCGCCCGCGGCATCGGCTCGTACCACCCGTCCCACTGATGCGAAGCCTCCCAAGCCGGTACGACGCGCATCCGGTTGCTCTCATGCCGCTGCGGCACCAGCCCTGCCGTCCGATGCAGCAGCCTACCCGCGGTGTCAGCCGCGAGCACCACATTCACCGGCTCGACCCACTCGTCGAAGGCGGCGTCGACATCCGCCACAGTGGTTGCCCGAAGCAACCGAGCCATCACCTCGAACCCGAGCCGCCCGGTGACCCGCGGCGGGTATCGCAGACTGATGCCGTCCTGGATGATCGGACCACGCTCGGTCTCGATGACCTCCACGGAGATCGGATCCGCCCCGGCGACCTCGACCACCTCGACATGCGCAGCCGCCGGCTTCCACCCGTCCGGACCCAAGGCCTCGACACCACCGGGAGTCCGGCGGAGCCGCTCGGCATACAGATCCTGATAGTCCGCCATCGCATTCGTGATCGCCCAAGCGACCCCACCCGTGTGCCCGAAGTGCGCCAGCCCAGGAATACCCGGAACCGCGAGACCCAGTACGTCGTACTCCGGGCACGTCAGCCGGATCTGCTGGTAGACGCCCGGGCTCTCGACGTACCGGTGCGGATCACCCGCCACGATCGCCTGACCCGACGCGGTATGCGACCCCGGGATCAGCCACCCGTTGCTCCCGGCGCCATGCGGCCCCTCGGACGAGAACAGATCCAACGCGTCCTCACCGAGATGCCGCGCGACATGAGTCCGCCACAACTTCGTCGGGAAGCCGGCGAAGAGCACATGCACCGCCAGCCAGATCCCGAGCGGCGCCCACGGCTCCCACTCCTGCAACGTCAATCCGGTCTCCGCGAACTCCGGAGCCCGCAGCGCCCCACCCGGCAGCGCGTGATTCACACCTTCGACGTACGCCGTGACCCACTCGCGCGTCTCGTCGTCGAGCGCCTCGAAGCACCGCTGCGCCGTATCAGCCAACCGAGCCTGTCGCGCGAACACGTCCCACGCGGCAGCCTCCGCCCCGAGGAACGCGGCGCTGGTTCCGAGGTACCGCCGGCGCTCGAGTTCGATCTGCCAGGCCCGATCCCGCGCGGCATTCACACCCTGCAGATACACCAACGCGAGAGGGTCTCCGGCCTGGAGCTGTGGCACGCCGTACGTGTCCCGGAACACTCTCGCATTCACAACGCGCCTCGCTTCAGTTAGGTTAGGCTGCGCTAACTTACAAATCAGCATCCAAAGCCGCAAGAGCATTGTCGCCGGAGGTGGGTAGTGGGGCACGGTTGGGAAGGCGTGGTGCTCAAGCTGTTCCGCGGGAAGGACTTCGTCTTCACCGTGACAGGTGCCGAACAGGTCACCGAGCGCTACCGCCGGGTGCATTTCACCGACGGCGGTCTGCTGCGGGCGATCGGCGTACATCCGACGATGTGGGTGCGGCTGTGGTTCGACAACGCCGGCAAGCCGCACCAGCGCGCGTACACGCTGGTCGATCCGGACGTCGAGGCCGGCACGTTCAGCCTGGAGTTCGCGCTGCACGACGGCTGCGCGAGCGACTGGTCCAGGAAGGCCGAGCCTGGCGACACCATCGAGGCAACCGTGCAGGGGACCGGGTTCGAGGTGCCGGACCCGCTGCCGCCGCGGATGCTGGTGATCGGCGATCCGGCGTCGTTGCCCGCGATCAACTCGCTGCTCGCGGTCGCCCCGAAGCTGCCCGCGACGATCTGGTTCGAGACCACCCACGACCTCGACCACGAGCTCCCGTTCCGGATCGATCCCGCACATCACGAGCTCCGCAAGGTCCCGCGGCCGACGATGGTCGAGAACGTGAAGGCCGAGCTGAAGAACGAGATCAGCCCCGACTCGTTCGTCTGGATCGCGTGCGACACCGCGACCACGCGCACGCTGACGTCGTACATCCTGAAGGACCTCGCCGTACCGAAGCATCGCGTGAAGTCCCTCGGCTACTGGAAGGCCGCGTAGCCTACCCAAGGTGATCACGCCGCTAGACCTGACCGACCGCACGCTCGCCGAGCGTCTGCTCGCGATCCAGCACGCCGCGTACGCCGTGGAGGCCGAGCTGATCGGCTTCGACGGCATCCCGCCACTGCAGGAAGACCTGGCCGGACTCATGCGGTCGACAGAACACTGGCTCGGCCGGTACGACGGAAGCACGCTGGTCGGCGCCGTCGCGTACGAGTTCCCGGACGACGACACGATCGAGATCGCCCGCCTGATCGTCGACCCGGCACACGCCCGCCGCGGTCACGGCAAGGCCCTGCTCGACCACCTCGACCAGGCAGAACCGCGACCGGTCAGCCTGGTCTCGACCGGCTCGGCCAACGCACCGGCGGTCAACCTCTACAAATCCCGCGGCTACACGGAGACCGGCCAGGTAGAAGTTGCCCCCGGCATCTACGTCACCCAGTTCAGTCGCGGGTCCTGACCTGTTCGAAGGCGTAGTACAGCGCCAGCAGGAACACGATCAGCAGGGTCGCCTGCGCGGAGATGAACGAGATGCCGATCGTCGCCCCGTAGACCACCGTGCCCATCGAGTACCGCAGCAGTGACCGGCGCATCTCGCGCTTGGTCATCTCGTGCTCGACCAGGTGATGGCGCAGCACGTACCACCAGATCAGGCTGAAGGCGATCGCCGCCAGCGTCAGGTTCGCGCTGTAGACCGCGGCCGCGACGTTCGCGTTGATCGAGTCGTCCTCGAGATGCTCGGCGAACAGGCTGGTCGGGAACGGCAGCAACGTCGTCCACAGCAACAGCAGCAGGTTGAGGAACATCAGCCCGCGATCGGCACGCTGGATCTGGCGGAACATCGAGTGGTGGTTGACCCACATGATGCCGAGGATCGCGAAGCTGGTCAGGTACGCCGCGAACTGCGGCCACTCGTCCAGCAGGGCCGGCCACAGCCGCTGGCCCTCCTCGAGCTCGGGACTGTGCAGCTCCAGCACGAGAAGGGTGATCGCGATCGCGAAGACGCCGTCGCTGAACGCTTCCAGGCGATTGGTCTCCGCAAGATCAGACTGATTGCTCACGCCCGTCAGAGTAATCCGTCCTGAAGGCATCGAGGGCCCGGATCTTGTTGGTGACGTCGAGCGCGGCGACCTTGTACGCCTCGGAGAGTGTCGGGTAGTTCAGGACGGTGTCGACCAGGTAATCGACGGTCCCGCCGCAGCCCATGATCGCCTGGCCGATGTGGACCAGGTCGGTCGCGTTGGTGCCGAACACGTGCACGCCGAGCAGCGTGCGGTCCTCGGTCGAGACGAGCAGCTTGAGCATCCCGTACGTGTCGCCGAGAATCTGCCCGCGGGCCAGTTCGCGGTACCGCGAGACACCGACCTCGTACGGCACCGAGGAGCGGGTCAGCTCCTCCTCGGTCGCACCGCAGTACGAGACCTCGGGGATCGTGTAGATGCCGATCGGTTGCAGCCCCGCCAGCTCGCGGGCCGGTTCACCGAAAGCGTGGTACGCCGCGAGCCGGCCCTGATCCATGCTGTTCGCGGCGAGTGCCGGGAAGCCGATCACGTCGCCGACGGCGTAGATGTGCTCGACCGTGGTCCGGTAATGCTCGTCGACCTTGATCCGGCCGCGCGCGTCCGCCTCGAGCCCGGCCGCCTCGAGGTTGAGCGCGTCGGTGACGCCCTGGCGGCCGGCGGAGTACATCACCATCTCGGCCGGGATCCGCTTGCCGCTGGCCAGCGAGGTGACCGTGCCGCGTTCGGAGACCTCGACCCGCTCGACCTCTTCGCCGAACCGGAAGGTGACCGCCTGGTCGCGGAGGTGGAACTTGAGCGACTCGACCACCTCCGGATCGCAGAACTCCAGCATCCGGTCGCGCTTCTCGACCACGGTCACCCGGGTCCCGAGTGCGGCGAACATCGATGCGTACTCGATCCCGATCACTCCGGCGCCGACCACGACCATCGAGCCCGGCACCTTCTCGAGCTTCAGGATCGCGTCGGAGTCGAGCACGTGCCGGTCGTCGAACTCGATCTGCCGCGGCCGCGCCGGCCTGGTGCCAGTGGCGATCACGATCTTCTCGGCCGTGACCGTGCTGGTCTCGCCGCGCCCTGTCCCGGTCACCTGGACCGTGTTCGGGTCGACGAAGCTCGCCGTACCGTGCAGCAGTTCGACGTGGTTGCGGAGCAGTTGGGACCGGACCACTTCGACCTCGCGGCCGACCACATGCTGGGTCCGGGCCATCAAGTCGGCGATCGTGATCTCGGACTTCACCCGGTAGCTCGCGCCGTACAGGTCGCGCAGCGCCATCCCGGTCAGGTAGAGGACGGCCTCGCGCAGTGTCTTGGACGGAATCGTGCCGGTGTTGACGCAGACGCCGCCGAGCATCGAGATCCGCTCGACGACTGCCACCCGCTTGCCGAGTTTCGCGCCGGCGATCGCGGCCTTCTGCCCGCCCGGGCCGGACCCGATCACCACGAGGTCGTAGTCGAACATCGGATCTCCCCACCAGACTGGGCGCCTAATGGCACCCAGTCTGGTACAGCAGGGTCAGTCAGTCGACAGCGAAACAGCTGTCCAGCTGATGGCCGGGAGCGTAACGGTCAGTTGGCCGTCGACCAGGCTGACCGCCTCGAGCTGTTGCGGGACGACGTGGTCGGGGTCGGTGGCCGAGTTCGTGGCCAGGGGGTCCTCGGCGTGCATGATCAGCGCCTCGCCGATGGTGGTGACACCGGTGCGGCTGACGTCGATCGTGACCTCGATCGGGCCGTCGGTCGACCGGTTGACGGCGAAGATCGCGACCCGGCCCTCGTCGTACGTCGCGACCGCGTCGACGGCGGCAACGTCGCCGTACTTCTCTGTCGTGGTCATCGGTGAGTCGGTCTGGACCCGGAGGACCTGACCGGCCGCCAGCCGGGACGTAATCGCGAACGGGTGGAACGTCGGCTGCCGCCAGGCCGGCCCACCCGGCTCGGTCATGATCGGGGCGATCACGTTCGCGAGCTGGGCCAGGCACGCAACCCCGACCCGGTCGCTGTGCCGGAGCAACGAGATCAGAAGGTTGCCGACGACAACGGCATCGGTGGCGTTGTACTCGTCCTCGATCCGTCGCGGCGCCACCTCCCACTGGTCCTGCGGGCCGTCGGTACGGCGGGACCGGTCCTTGTACCAGACGTTCCACTCGTCGAACGAGATGCCGATCTTCTTGCTGCTCTTGAGCTCCGCGCCGACATGGTCCGCGGTCGCAACCACCGCATCGATGAAGCGGTCCATATTCACCGCGGAGGCCAGGAACGAGGCGGTGTCCCCGTCGTCGTTGCTGTAGTACGCGTGGCACGAGATGTAGTCGACGAAGTCGTACGTCTCGCGCAGCACGTCACGCTCCCACGTGCCGAACAGCGGCATCGCGGACGACGAGGAACCACACGCGACCAACTGGAGATCGGGCTCGACCATCCGCATCACCCGCGCGGTCTCGGCCGCGAGCCGCCCGTACTCGGTCGGTGTCTTGTGGCCGACCTGCCACGGACCGTCGAGTTCGTTGCCGAGACACCACAGCTTGATCCCGTACGGCGATCCGCCGTGCTGCTCGCGCAGGTCGGACAACGCCGTACCGCCCGGGTGGTTCGAGTACTCGAGCAGGTCGAGCGCCTCCTGGACGCCGCGCGTCCCGAGGTTGAGCGCCATCATCGGCTCGAGGCCGGCCTTCGCGCACCAGCGGCTGAACTCGTCCAGCCCGAACTCGTTGGTCTCGACGCTGTGCCAGGCCAGGTCGAGCCGGCGGGGCCGCTCGTCCCGCGGGCCGACGCCGTCCTCCCAGCGGTAACCGGAGACGAAGTTGCCGCCGGGGTAGCGGACCACGGAGACGCCGAGCTCACGGGTCAGTTCGAGGACGTCCTTGCGGAAGCCGTCCTCGTCGGCGGTCGCGTGGCCGGGTTCGTAGATGCCGGTGTAGACACACCGGCCCATGTGTTCGACGAACGTCCCGAAGGTACGGCGGTTCACGGGCGCGATCGTGAACGCAGGGTCGATGGTCAGTTTGGCAGCGGGCACCAGGTTGCTCCTGTCACAGGTTGTCTAGCCCTTGATCCCCGCGTCTCCGACTCCACGGACGACGTGGCGCTGGAACAGGGCGTAGATGATCAGCAGGGGAAGCCCGCCCAGCACGGCGGACGCCATGATCTGGGCGTAGCGCAGGCCGTACGAGCCCTGCACATTGGCCAGGCCGACCGGGATCGTCATCATTGACGGGTCGGTGGTCACGATGAAGGGCCAGAGGAAGTTGTTCCAGGCCCCGATGAACGTGAAGATGCCGACGGCAACCAGGATCGGCCGCGACATCGGCACCATCACGCTCCAGACGATCCGCCACCGGGAGGCGCCGTCGACCCGGGCCGCGTCCTCGTAGTCGCGGGAGATGCCGTCGAAGAACTTCTTCAGCACGAACACCATCACCGGTTCGACCACCTGCGGCAGCACGATGCCCCAGTAGGTGTCGACCAGCCCGAGTCCGGTCATCTCCTGGAACAACGGCACGATCAGCACCTGCGGCGGCACCAGGATGCCGGCGATGATCAGCCCGTACAGCAGGCGCCGGCCCGGGAACGTCGTACGGGACAGGCCGTACGCCGCGAGGACGGACACGAACAGCGTCAGGACGGTCACGAGGATCGAGACGATCGTGCTGTTCAGGAACCAGCGGATCAGATCGCCCTGGTCGATCACGCTGCGATAGGCGTCCGTGGTCGGCGCCTGGGGGAACCAGGTGATCGGGGTGCGAGTGGTCTCCGGCTCGGGCTTCAGCGAGGTGTCGAGGGCCCAGAGCAACGGAACGAGCCAGACGACCGCCAGGATCACCGCGCCGACGGCGCTCGCGGTTCCGGCGAAGGTCCAGCGCGGTTTCGACGGACCGCCGCCGGCAGGCCCGGTCGTGGGCTCGGCCGACCGCCGTGCGGTCGGCATCGTCGTGGTCGTCATGCCGTCTCCTCCCGGCCGGAGAACAGTTTGAACTGGGCCAGCGCGACGATCACGATGATCGCGAAGAACAGGTACGAGATCGCCGACGCGTAGCCGATCCGGTAACTGGTGAAGCCGGTCTCGTAGATGTACTGGATGATCGGCCGGGTCGCGTAGTTCGGGCCGCCGTCGGTCATCAGATAGATCTGGTCGAAGATCTTCAGCGACGCGACCAGTTGCAGTACGACGATCAGCCCGGTGGTCCGCCGCAGCAACGGCAACGTGATCCGGAACAGCTGCTGACGTCCGCCGGCCCCGTCGATCGCGGCCGCCTCGTAGATCTGCGCCGGAATGCCTTGCAGGGCAGCGAGATAGAGCAGGAAGTTGAACCCGACCGTCCACCAGACGGTCGTGATCACCACCGCGAGCATGGCCCGGTTCTCGGTGTTCAGCCAGTCGATCTCGGCGAACCCGCCGGCCGTCAGCAGCCCGTTCACCAGGCCGAAGCCGGGCTGGTAGATCCACACCCAGATCAGCGTCACCACGGTGGCGGGCAGCACGAACGGAGCGAAGTACGAGAAGCGCAGGAGCCAGCCGAGCAGACCCTTGCGGTTGGCGAGCAGGGCCATCGCCAGCGCGACGATCACCAGCGGCGGGGTGCTCATCGCGGTGAAGACGAGGGTGTTCTTCAGCGACGACCAGACGGCCGGGTCGCCGAACAGGTCCTGCCAGTTCTGCAGGCCGAGGAACTCGTGCTTCACGCCGGCCAGGCTCGTGTTGAAGAAGCTGTTCCACAGGCCGGAGACGATCGGCCAGAGCATGAACAGTGCGAACAGCAGCAGGAACGGCGCCACGAAGAACAGGCCCGCCCAGCGTTCCTTCCAATCCGGTCGTTCCATGAGTCTTCTCCTGTCAGACCGGGGACGGGGTGTCGAGGAGCTTCTGGGTCGCGGCCTTGAACTGCGCCAGCGCGGACTTCGGCGTGGCCTGTCCGGTCGCGATCCCGCTGAAGGCGGCCGCGGACTCGTTCTCCAGCTGCGCTCCCGAGCCGCTGAACCAGGCGTCGGGGTCGTAGAACACGTTCGGAGCGACGCTGCGGTACTCCGCCTGCGGCTTGAGATCCAGGTACTCCTGGCTCTGCACGACCGGCTGGTACGCCGGGATGTGGCCGCCGGCCGCCCATTCGACGCTGTGCTTGAGCATCCAGGCGATGTACTCGATCGTCGCCTTCGTGTCGTCGGCGTTGCGGCGGGCCTGGTGCGGCAGCACGAAGGTGTGCGAATCGCCCTGGAACTTCGGCACGTCGTACACGACCGGGAACGGCGCCATGCTGAACGGCAGCTTCGCGGTCTGGTACGTCGTGACCTCCCACTCACCGTTGAAGCTCAGCCCGGCCTCGCCGTTGCTGAACTGGGCCACCAGGGCCGCGTAGTTCGCCGACCGTGGCGTGAGTCCCTCGCTCGCGAGCTTCGCGATCAGGTCCAGGGCCTCGAGCGCCTTGGCGTCGTCGATCACCAGTTCCTTGCCGTCCGGGCTGAAGAACTCGCCCTCGAGCTGGCCGTACAGCGTCCACCACAGCCGCCACGGGCTGGTGGTGTCGACGGAAACGGCGTACTTGCCGGTGGTCTCCTTGACCGCCCGCAGCATGTCGAGGAACGGGGTCACGCCTTTGACCGGCTTGATCTTGTTGTCCGGCCCGAGCAGACCGGCCTTCTTGCAGATCTCGAGGTTGTAGTAGAGGACGAACGGGTGCTGGTCCAGCGGAACGGCGTACAGCCGGCCGTCGATGACGCAGCGGTCCCAGGTCGCCGGCAGGAAGTCGGACTGCTGGACGCCTGCGGCGGCCAGGAGTTCGACCGGGATCGGGTCGAGCATCGTCGTCGGGCTGAATCCCTTCAGCCGGGACATGTGCATGGTCGCGACCTCGGGCGCGCGGCCACCGGCCGCGGACATCGCGAGCTTGGTGTAGAACGGCGGACCCCAGGCCAGCGTGTGTGCCTGGAACGCGACGCCGGGGTGTTCGGCGACGTACTGCTGATGGATCTGCAGCAGGCGGGCGCCGTCCCCGCCGCCGAACAGGTTCCATTCGCGGACTCGCGGCTTGGAGCTGAGCGCCCCGCAGCCGGTCAGGGTGAGAGCGCCGAGCAGACCACCAAGAACTGCTCGACGCCCCGGTCGGGAGGGTGGGACAGGGGGCATCGGTCCTCCAGGGCGGAGTGGAGCACGATTCCTACACCGATGTACTACATCGGTGTAGAGAGGATGCCCGAGCGCTTCGGGACCGTCAAGGCTTCAGCTCGGACCGAGGGTGGATTCCCTGGTGTGGAGTTCGTAGGGGGCGACGATCTCGTGGTGCTCGGAGACGTCGCCGGCCATCCGCTGGACGAGGAGCTCGACCGCGGTGCGGGCGATGTGGATCCGATTCGGATCGACCGTGGTCAGGGTCGGGCTGCTGTAGCTGGCCTCGTCGATGTTGTCGAAGCCGGCCACCGCCACGTCGTCCGGGATCCGCACGCCACACGCGGCGAGGGCCCGGATCGCGCCGAGCGCCAAGGTGTCGTTCAAGGCGAAGACGGCGTCGAACCGCTGGCCCGTCCCGAGCAGCTCCGCCATCGCGTCCGCCCCGCTCGACCGGTGCCACTTCCCGCCCGAGACGGCGAGCTCCTCCGGCACGGGAACGCCGTACTCCGCGAGTGTCTCGGCGTACGCGCCGTACCGGATGGCCGCGGTGCCGACGCCTTCGCGCGGCCGGATGCCGATCACCGCGATCCGCCGGCGGCCCTGGTCGAGCAGATGCCGTACGACGGCCTTGGTGCCCTCGACGTTGTCGATCATCACGTGGTCGACCGGGCCGTGGAAGATCCGCTCGCCGAGCAGCACCACCGGCGTGTGCGTGCGGAGCTGATCGACGTCCTCGGGGCCGAGACCGAGCGGGCTGTACAGCAGGCCGTCGACCAGATGCCCGCGCGGCCGGGCCAGTGCGGTCAGTTCCCGTCCGCGGTCGGCCCCGGTGGTCTCGATCATCACCGTCAGGCCGTGCTCGCCGGCGGCCGCGATCGCCGCGTCGGCGAGCTCCGCGAAGTACGGATTGCTCAGCTCCGGCACGGCCAGACCGATCACGCCGGTCCGGCCGGACTTCAGGTTCCGGGCGGAGATGTTCATCCGGTAGCCGAGGGCATCGATCGCCGCGAGGACCTTGGTCCGGGTCTCGGCGCGGATGTACGGATACCCGTTCATCACGTTCGAGACCGTCTTCGGAGACACGCCGGCCTCGCGCGCGACGTCGCGCATCGTCACCGCCATGGCATGTCCCTCATGGGCAGCCACGGTAGTGCAGAGTTCACTCCTCCGTGGCTGCCTCGTCGTGCGGGGGACGGCGTGGCGGGTTCGGCTGCGGGCCGGCCGACCGGCCGCCGGGGTGGTCCGCGATGTCCGGCTCGTCGTCGTCGTTCAGCTCGAGACCCTCTTCACGCAGCGTGTCCTCGACCGCAGGGTCCAGCTCGCGACCGGGATGTGGCAGCCCAGGCCTGTCGAAACTCATCGCACCCTCCCTGGCAATGGTTACTGCCACCCACGATACGGCTTCAGCGGTCGGTGAGGGACCGGCGACGCTGAGTGGGATCGACGAGGGACTGAGGCTGCCAGACGCCGTCCACGGTGTAGAGGTCGGTGCCCGGTGGGACGATCTCGTCGATCCGATCGAGGGTCTTGTCGTCCAGGGTCAGGTCGGCGGCCCCGAGCAGGCCTTCGAGTTGCTCCATCGTGCGCGGGCCGGAGATCACCGACGTGACCGCGGGGTGGCTGGTGACGAAGGCCATCGCGAGTTCGGGCAACGTCCTGCCGATGCTGTCGGCAACTTCGCTCAGTGGCTCGAGAGCGGCGTACTTCGCGGCGTTCGCGGGCAGCGCCGGGTCGAAACGAGCGGGCGCGAGCGACGCGCGGGCGGACCGGTCGAGCGGCTGGTCCTTGCGGATCTTCCCGGACAGGAAGCCGAACGCGAGCGGGCTGTAGGTCAGCACCCCCATCCCGAGTCGCCGGCAGGTCGGCAGGATCGACCGCTCGATGCCGCGGGCAATCATCGAGTACGGCGGCTGGTTGGTCCGGAACCGTCCGTAACCGCGCTGCCCGGAGACGTGGTACGCCTCGACGATGTCCTCCGCCGGGAACGCCGAGCAGCCGAACGCGCGGATCTTCCCCGCGGTGACCAGATCGCTCAGCACCCACAGGGTTTCCTCGATATCCGTGGTGTGATCCGGCCGGTGGATCTGGTACAGGTCGATCCAGTCGGTGCCGAGCCGGCGCAGGCTGTCCTCGACCGCGCGGGTGATCCAGCGCCGCGAGTTGCCGCTCCGGTTGCGTCCCTCGCCGAACGGGAAGTGCACCTTGCTGGCCAGTACGACGTCGTCGCGGCGCGCCTTGATCGCCTTGCCGACGATCTGTTCGGACTCGCCCGCGGAGTACATGTCCGCGGTGTCGACGAAGTTGATCCCCCGGTCGAGCGCCGTGTTGATGATCCGGATGCAGTCCTCGTGGTCGGGGTTCCCGGCGGCGCCGAACATCATCGCCCCGAGACAGTACTCACTGACCTCGATCCCGGTCCCACCCAGCGTGCGGTAGCGCATGACAGCAACTCCTCGTGTTCCGATCGGTGACGTCTCGCACGCTAAGAGCTAGAGCGCTGTCTAGGTCAAGCCCGACCTAGGGTGGCGTCATGGACATCGAGGGGCTGTGGGACCCGGAGCCGGGCTGGTTGAACACCGCGTCGTACGGGCTGCCGCCGAAACCGGCCTGGGAGGCGTTGCAGGCCGCGCTCGCGGACTGGCGGGTCGGCAGGACGAGCTGGGAGCCGTGGGACAGGTCGACCACGCGGGCCCGGGAGTCGTTCGCCCGGCTGATCGGCGCGGACGTCGCGGACGTGTTCGTCGGCAGCACGGTGTCGGCTGCGATGGTGCCGATCGCGGCGGCGCTGCCGGACGGCGCGAAGGTGCTGACCGACGACGTCGAGTTCACCTCGAACGTGTTCCCGTGGCAGGTGCACGCGGACCGCGGCATCGAGGTGATCGCCGTACCAGGTGACGAGCTGCTCGCGGCGATCAAGCCCGAGATCGATCTGGTCGCGGTGTCGGCGGTGCAGTCGTCGACAGGTGTCGTACTCGACCTGCCCGCCGTAGTTGCCGCCAGCAAGCAGATCGACGCGCTGCTGGTGCTCGATGCAACCCAGGCGGTGGGCTGGCACCCGATCACGTCCGAGGGTGTCGATGCGTTGATCGCGCACAGTTACAAGTGGTTGATGTCGCCACGCGGTGCGACGCTCGGCTACCTGTCGGCACGTCTCCAGGAGCGCTGCCGCCCGTCCGCCGCCGGTTGGTACGCAGCGCGGGACGTCCACGGTTCGTACTACGGGCCCGTGATGGATCTCGATCCCGGCGCGCGCAGGTTCGACCAGTCCCCGGCCTGGTTCAGTTTCGTCGGCGCGGCACCGGCGCTCGAGCTGATCGAGCAGATCGGCGTGGACACGATCAACCGCCACAACCTCGACCTGGCGAACGAGTTCCGCGCCGGCCTCGGCCTGCAGCCGTCGAACAGCGCGATCGTCAGCACGAGCCTCCCGGGAGCGCAGGAGGCGTTCGCGGCCGCGGGCATCCGGGCCGCCGTACGGGACGGGAAACTGCGCGCGTCGTTCCACATCTACTCGACCCGCGACGACGTACAGCAGGCCCTGCAGGCGCTCAAACCGCTGCTGTGAGAACTGGGTCCGGAGTTAGGGTGCCCCATGCGTGGATTGAGTATCGGGCAGGTGGCGGAGCGGACCGGGCTGAGCGTGCACGCCCTCCGGTTCTACGAGCGTGAGGGTCTGCTCGCGGATCCGGTACGGCGTGAGTCGAACGGCCGGCGGGTCTACACCGAGGACGATGTCGAGTGGCTGGACATGTGCATCAAGTTCCGCTCGTCCGGCATGCCGCTCGACACCATCCGCAAGTACACCGACCTGGTCCGCCAAGGACCGGGCAACGAGCAGGACCGGCTGGCCCTGCTCCGCAGCCACCAGGACCACGTCACGTCCCAGATCCAGGACCTCACCGAGTGCCTGAACGTCATCAGCCACAAGGTCGGCGTCTACGAGGAGCACCTGGAAGCCGGCACCGCCGAGTGCCTCTGGGTGGGTCCGTCCCAGTCCAGCGCTAGTGAGGCGTCCTGAGCGCTGACTCCATGGCGGCGAGGGTCGATCGCATGTTCGCCGCCAGTTGGTCGAGCCGGCGCTGGATGGCCTCGGCGGCGCGCTCCGGATCCTCGACCGCGCCCATCCGCATGCCGCTGTTGCCGGGGCCGTGGGTGAAGGTCTGGCGGACGAGCGTCTCCGCGCCGCGGTCCTCCAATTCGTACTCCCAGTGCGCGAACGGCACTTCCTCGCCGCCATACACGTCCCAGCCGAAGCGGTTCGGCGCATCCATAGCGGTAACTGTGCAGGTCACGTAGGTCTCGAACCCGTCCTTGAAGCGATTGCGGGCCTCGAACCGGGCCCCTTCCTCCAGCCAGGCGCCGTAGTAGCACTCCGGGCTCCACTCGCCGTACCGGTCGATGGCGGTGATGCCGGACCACAGGTCGCGGATCGGCAGCTTGATCAGTACCTCGACACCGGTGGTCGAGCCGGTCACTCCGTAGTCATTCATGCCCGGTACGTCGGACGCCCCGCGGCGGCCTCGACATTTACGCGATTCCCGGATCGAGAGGGAGCAGTCGGGCGGCGATCGCCTCGGCCGGACCGGGGGCGACCACGGCCAGGGCGTCGGCGGCAGCGGGCCCGCGGAGCATGGCGGACCCGCCGTGGCCGATCGGTACGGCGCCGTGTGCCGTGAGCCGGACCGGGACGAGCCGGGTGCTCGTCGGATGGCAGGGGACACCGCCGGGTACGGCGATGTGGGTGAGCTCGGGGAGCCGGAGCCCGCGCATGCGGGTGATGGTCGCAACGCCGAGCGTCAGGAACGCGACGAGGGCGGCGAACGGGTTGCCGGGGAGCCCGAGCACGAGCCGTCCGTCGGTCAACCGGGCCAGGGCCTGGGGATGGCCGGGGCGGCAGGCGACGCCGTCCACGACGAACTCCGCCCCGAGTGAGGTGAGCGCGGGCCGAAGGTGATCGGCCGGTCCGGCCGCAGACGAACCCGAGACCAGGATCAGGTCAGCCTCTGTCTCGCCGAGCGCCCTGGTCAGCTCACTCAACGAGTCCGGCAGATGCTGCACTGAGCGCGGGGGCGTGCCTCCGTGCGTGACCAGTTGCGCGCCTGCGCGGGTGATCAGGCCCGGGAGCATGGGCCCGATCGCGTCGCGTACGCGGCCTGGTCCGGACGGGCCGCGGTGAACCAGTTCGTCACCCGTCACGACCGCGGCGACCGTCGGTCGCGGGATCACAGTCAACCGGTTGAGCCCTACGGCCGCGGCCAGCCCGAGCACCGCAGGGTCGACCACCACGCCGGCAGGCAACAACTGCTCGCCCGGCTTGCACTCCTCACCGGCTCGACGGATGTGACGACCGTCCTCCGCGGGCCCCTCCAGCCGATCGCCGTTCACCACGGCATCCTCGTAGCGCACCACAGAAGTCGTGCCGGCCGGTAGCGCCGCTCCCGTGACGATCCCCGTCGCCTGCCCGTCCACCAACGTCCCCGGATCCGCAGCGCCGGCCACCACATGACCGTCCACCCGCCACGGACCAGGACCGCGTACGGCGTACCCGTCCATCGCAGCCCGATCCACGGGAGGCACCGCGCCCGGCGACACCAACGGCGTACCCAGAACGCACCCGTCGGCAGCATCCAACGGCCGCGAGACCGCCGCGCCAGGACGGGCTGCCGCGTGCGCCAGCACCCGGGCCGCGTCCCACGCCACGGCATCGGGCCGCGTCCGGAGACCGCGGCCGCCGGACAGCACGTTCCCAGGCCCGTCCTCCACAGGACCACCCTCTCCAACCCGTGCGCGGTTGTCGAAAGGAGCCCGCTCGCCGGACCGGGTGGGATACGTCACAGAGCGCCTTGGAGGTGGCGTGCGGCCAACGCCGCCGCGGGGGAGAGGTCGGTGGCGCCGGACTCGGCGTACCTGATCAATGCCTGCTTCATCCGCGGGTCCCAGGTCAGCTTCAGGTGGTTGGCGATCACGGTCGCCGCGTCCTCGGCAGGGCGGTGGGCGAACTGGGCCGCGATCTCGTTCGCCAACCGCACGTACGGCGGCACGCCGCCGCTCATCGGTTGCCTCCTGCAACAACGGGTTCGGGTACGGCGTCCGCGACGACCGAGGCCGGGATCAGATCCACCTGGACCGCGGTGACCTTGTACTCGGGGCAGTTCGTGGCCCAGTCCGAGTTGTCGGTCGTGACGACGTTCGCGCCGCTGACCGGGTGGTGGAAGGTCGTGTAACAGACGCCCACCGGGATCCGGTCCGAGATCCTCGCCCGCAGCTCGGTCCGCCCCACCCGGCTCGACAGCGCGACCAGGTCCCCGTCCGTGACGCCACGCACCTCCGCGTCGTGGGGATGGATCTCCAGCACGTCCTCGGCATGCCACGCGACGTTCGCCGTACGCCGGGTCTGCGCGCCGACGTTGTACTGCGACAGGATCCGTCCCGTCGTCAGGATCAGCGGGAACTTCCGGGTCGAGCGCTCCGACGTCGGCACGTACATGGTCTCCATGAACCGTCCCTTGCCGCGGGTGAACTCGTCCGCGTGCATGATCGGCGTCCCGGCCGGGTGCTCGACGTTGCACGGCCACTGGATCGATCCGAGCTCGTCCAGCTTCGCGAACGAGACGCCCATGAACGTCGGCGTCGTCAACGCGATCTCGTCCATGATCTGCGCGGTCGAGTCGTAGTGCATCGGGTACCCCATCGCCTGCGCGATCTCGCAGATGATCTCCCACTCCTGCTTCCCGGTCCGCGGCGCCATGATCGGCCGCACCCGGTTGATCCGCCGCTCGGCGTTCGTGAACGTCCCGTCCTTCTCCAGGAACGAGGTCCCGGGCAACAGAACGTGCGCGAACTTAGCGGTCTCGTTGACGAACAGGTCCTGCACCACCAGGAGCTCCAAGGCACCCAGCGCCGCGAAGACATGCTGCGTGTTCGGGTCCGACTGCGCGATGTCCTCGCCCTGTACGAACAGCGCCTTGAACGATCCGTCGATCGCCGCGTCGAACATGTTCGGGATCCGCAGCCCCGGCTCGTCGAGGATCGGCGTACCCCACAGCTTCTCGTAGATGTCGCGGACGTCCTCGTTCGACACGTGCCGGTAGCCGGGCAGTTCGTGCGGGAACGAGCCCATGTCGCAGGAACCCTGCACGTTGTTCTGCCCGCGCATCGGGTTCACGCCGACACCGGCGCGGCCGATGTTGCCGGTCGCCATCGCGAGGTTGGCCATCCCCATCACCATCGTCGAGCCCTGGCTGTGCTCGGTGACGCCGAGGCCGTAGTAGATCGCCGCGTCCCCGCCGGTCGCGTACAACCTCGCGGCGGCCCGGATCTCCTCGGCCGGTACGCCGCAGATGTCGGCGACCGCCTCGGGGCTGTGCTCGGGCTGCGCGATGAACGCCTCCCACGTCTCGAAGTCCTCGCACCTTCGGGCCACGAAGTCCCGATCGACGAGACCCTCGGTGACGACGACATGGGCCAGCGCGTTGATGATCGCGACGTTCGTCCCCGGCCTGAGCTCCAGGTGATGCGCGGCCTCCACGTGCGGCGTCCGGACCAGGTCGATCCGGCGGGGATCGATCACGATCAGCTTCGCGCCCTGCCGGATCCGCTGCTTCATCCGCGATCCGAACACCGGGTGCGCGTCGGTCGGGTTCGACCCGATCACCAGGATCACGTCGGACTCGTCGACCGACCGGAAGTCCTGCGTGCCGGCGGACTCACCGAAGGTCTGCTTCAGCCCGTACCCGGTCGGCGAGTGGCAGACGCGCGCGCACGTGTCGACGTTGTTGTTGCCGAAGACGGCTCGCACCATCTTCTGGACGGCGTACACCTCTTCGTTGGTCGTCCGCGACGACGTGATCGCGCCGATCGATCCTTGGCCGTGGGTTGCTTGGATCTCGCGCAGCCGGCGTGCGGTGAACGTGATCGCCTCGTCCCAGGAGACGGTCCGCCATTCGTCGGCGATCGTGTCGCGGACCATCGGCTCGAGGACGCGATCCGGGTGACTCGCGTACCCGAAGGCGAATCGTCCCTTCACGCACGAGTGGCCCTCGTTCGCGCCGCCGTTCTTGTACGGGACCATCCGGACCAGCTCATCGCCGCGGAGCTCGGCCTTGAACGAGCACCCGACTCCGCAGTACGCGCAGGTCGTCAGGACGGTCCGCGTCGGCATCCCGAGCTCGACGACCGACTTCTCCTGCAGCGTCGCGGTCGGGCACGCCTGCACACACGCGCCGCACGACACACAGTCCGACTCGAAGAACGGCACCCCGGCGCCGGCTGCGACCTTGGAATCAAACCCACGCCCTTCGATCGTCAGAGCCAGAGTTCCTTGTACTTCGTCGCAGGCGCGAACGCACCGGGAACAGGCGATGCACTTGGACGCCTCGAAGTCGAAGTAGGGGTTGGAGGTGTCGGTGGGGAGATCCATGTGGTTGGCGCCGGCCTCGACGCCGGATCCGTAGCGGACCTCGCGCAGGCCGGTGACGCCGGCCATGTCCTGCAGTTCGCAGTCGCCGTTGGCCGAACAGGTCAGGCAGTCGAGCGGATGGTCGGAGATGTACAGCTCCATCACGCCGCGACGCAGTTTGCCGAGTCGCTCGTTCTGGGTGCGGACGTTCATGCCGTCGCGGACCGGCGTCGTACACGAGGCCGGAGTGCCTTTGACGCCGTCGATCTCGACCACGCACAGGCGGCATGACCCGAATGCCTCGAGGTTGTCGGTCGCGCACAGCTTCGGTACGTCGACGCCGGCTTCCTTCGCCGCCCGCATCACCGACGTACCCGGTGGGACGGTCACGGCCACCCCGTCGACGGTCAGGGCGACCGTGGCCTCGCCGGGGCGGGCCGGCGTACCGAAGTCAGGCTCTTTGAGCAAGGTCATGCGTTGAAGTCCTCTCCGAAATGGCGGACGGCACTACGTACCGGCATCGGGGTGAGGCCGCCCATCGCGCAGAGCGAGCCGTCGGTCATCAGTTCGCACAGGTCCTCGAGGACGACCAGGTGCTTGTCCCGGTCGGTGCCGGCGGTGGCGGTCAGGATCCGGTCGATGGTCTCGACGCCGCGGACCGCGCCGACCCGGCACGGTGTGCACTTGCCGCACGACTCGGCCGCGCAGAACTCGAACGCGAACCGGGCCATCGACGCCATGTCCACGGTGTCGTCGAAGACCACGATCCCGCCGTGCCCGACCATCGCCCCGGCTTCGGCGAACGCCTCGTAGTCCATCGGCAGGCCGAACTGCTCGACCGGGAGATAGGCGCCGAGCGGGCCGCCGACCTGGACCGCTTTCGTCGGGCGTCCGCTGGCTGTCCCGCCGCCGAGGTCGTTCACGAGTTCGCCGAGGGTGATGCCGAAGGCGGTCTCGACGATCCCGCCGCGGGCGACGTTCCCGCCGAGCTGGAAGACGCTCGTACCTCGCGATCGGCCGGTGCCGTAGTCGGCGTACGCCTTGGCTCCGCTTGCGAGAATGGTGGGGACCGTTGCCAAGGACAACACGTTGTTGACGATTGTCGGCCGACCGAAAAGCCCTTGTAATGCAGGGATCGGGGGCTTGGCGCGGACCATACCGCGTTTGCCTTCCAGACTTTCGAGCATCGAGGTCTCTTCGCCGCAGATGTACGCACCCGCGCCGACCCGGACATGCAGGTCGAAGCCGAACCCTGAGCCGAGCACGTCCGGCCCCAACCAGCGGTTTGTTCTCGCGAGCTCGATCGCGTCCTTCAGCGTTGCGACGGCGTCCGGATACTCCGAGCGGAGATACACGTACCCTTCCGCCGCGCCGACCGCGTACGCCGCGATCGTCATCCCCTCGATCAACGTGAACGGATCGCCCTCGATCAGCATCCGATCCGCGAACGTGCCGGAGTCTCCTTCGTCGGCGTTACAACACACGAACTTGAGATCCGCCTCGGCGCCGAGCACCGTCCGCCATTTGATCCCGGTCGGGAACCCCGCGCCGCCGCGCCCACGCAGCCCCGAGTCGACGACGGCCTCAACCACCTCGGCCGGTGTCATGGTGAGCGCTGTGCGCAGCCCGCTCATCCCGTCGTGAGCTTCGTAGTCCTCGGCCGACAACGGATCGATCACTCCGACCCGGGCGAACGTCAACCGCTCCTGCCGCTTCATCCACGGCAGTTCTTCCACCAATCCCAACGATTTCCCACGTCCGTCGAGCATCCCCGCTGCGATCAACCCGTCGACGTCCTCGGGGTTGATCGGCCCGTACCCGATCCGCCCCGCAGCCGTCTCCACCTCGACCAACGGCTCCAGCCACAACATCCCGCGCGACCCCGTGCGCACAATCTCGACCGCCTGCCCGCCCCCACTCTCCTGAGCGCAAGCCGCGATCCGCTCAGCTACCTCATCCGCTCGCACCGATCGCGCAGCCGAGTCCCGCGGCACGAACACCCTCATCGCGCCTCCCCGAGCAGCGCATCCAGCCGGCCCGGCGTGACCCGCCCATGCAGCCTCCCGCCGACTTGCACCGTAGGCCCCAGCGCACAGTTCCCGAAGCAGAACACTTCATCAAGCGTGATCCGCCCGTCGTACGACGTCTCACCAAACTCGCACCCAGTGGTCCGCTTGGCGTGCTCACCCAACGCCACCGCACCAACAGCCCGGCACGCCTCCGCCTGACAGATCGCAACAGTCGTCCGACCAGCCGCCGTACGCCGAAAGTCCTTGTAGAACGTGACGACCCCATGCACCTCGGCTACGGACAGATTCAGCACATCCGCGATCACCGCAACATCCGGCTGATCGACGTACCCGAACTCCTCCTGCACCGCATGCAGAATCGGAATCAACGCCCCTCGTAACCCGCCCAACCCCGAGGCAATCTCCCGCACCCGCCCGGCCCGAACGTCAACCACGACCCCACTAGTCATGTATACAACATTCCGTCGCCACGCCCCCGCGGTCAAAGCAATGCTGCCTATGAGCTAATAGCTGCCGGCTATCACCGCCGCCGGTCCGTAGAGCGCGGCCGGATGTTCTTCGACGTAGGCCCAGTAGCGGTCGCCGTAGGACCAGTGCCACCACTCGGTGGGGTAGTTGACGAGGCCGGCGGCGGTAAGGACGTCGGCCAGGAGGGCGCGGTTTGTGCGGGCTTCGCGGATGATGTTCGTGGCGGCGAAGAAGCAGGCGCCGTTGCTCTGTTCGGGGGTGGCGTCGATCGGGGTGCCCAGGTCGAGGGGGCCGTGGGCGCCCACCAGGGTTAGATCGACTGCTGCGCCGGCGACGTGCGGCGCCACCTCGACGGGTGACACGAACCGGCTGGCCAGCACGTGGACGTCGTGGTCGGAAATGCCGGGGTGTAGGCGCTGGAGCTCGACGCGATAGCTGTCGTAGATCTGCTGTTGGCTCTCGATCGGGCGCAATCCCTCGACGACATGCAGCCGAATCCCCGCCGGCAGGAATGTATCGGCCAGAGCGAGCCGGTCGGCCACCGTCTCCCGGGCGAACTGGCGGCCGGTTGTCGCCACGTCGCGGCTGAACAGGTCGACGAGCGGTTCGCCGTTCTCGATCGCCGGGATGCTGGTGATCCGGCCGTCGCTCAGCAATACGGTCATCCGCGCGCCACCGCCGTACGGATCAGCGTGTCGACCACCTCGGCGTACGACACCCCCGCCGCGGCCCACATCCGCGGAAACTGCGACGCCGGCGTGAACCCGGGGAACGTGTTGATCTCGTTGACCACCGGCTCTCCATCACTCGGCACGAAGAAGTCGACCCGGGCAAGCCCCGCACACCCGAGCACCTCGAAGACGTCGATCGCCGTACGCCGCAACCGCTCGGCCAGCTCGGTATCAAGCGGCGCCGGTACCACGAACCGCGTCGCGGCGCTGTCGTACTTCGCGGTCGCGTCGAAGAACGGCTGACTCGGATCGGCGTGGATCTCCAACGCCGGCGCCGTATCGATCCGCCCGTCCGGGAACTCCAGCACCGCCAGGTCGATCTCGCGCCCGACCATCTCCCGCTCGACCAGTACATGTGGATCGATTGCGGCGGCGTCCGCGATCGCAGCCAGCAGCGTCGGGAGATTCGTTGCCCTGGACACCCCGAAACTCGAGCCGCCGTTGCCCGGCTTCACGAACAGCGGGTAGTCGAGCCCGGCCGCCTTCAGTTTCTGCAGACCGGCTTCGGTGTCGGTCAGCTCGGGCCCGCGCAGCGTGACACCCGGCGTGACCGGAATACCGTGTGCTCGCAGGACCGCCTTGGTCAGGTGCTTGTCCAGCCCGACAGCGCTGGCCGCGATACCGCTGCCGACGTACGGAACGTGAAGCTGCTCGAGGAATCCCTGCAATCGACCGTCCTCCCCGCCTTCGCCGTGCAACGCCGGGATGGTCACGTCGCACGCCTGCAGGATCTCGATCGCCTCGTGCTGCCCGTCGACCCAGTTGCCCTCAGCATCGATCACGAGCGGGATCGCCATGTGACCGAGAAGCTCGACCGCCTTCACGATCCCCTTGCCGCTGGCAAGCGAAACCTGATGCTCCGGACTCGCCCCGCCCATCACCACTGCGACCTTCATCGATTGCCCTCCTGGTAGCGACGAGGCACCCGGGACCCGATGCCGCAGTAGATCTCGTGCGGGATCGTGCCCGCCCAATCCGCCCAATCCGACGCGGTCGGTTCACCGGACGATCCGTCGCCGAAGATCGTCACCGGTTCACCTGGTTCGACCGCGATGTCACCGGCGTCTATGACGAACTGATCCATGGCGATCCGCCCGATCACCGGCATCCGTACGCCGTGGCACCACACGCTTGCCTGCCGTACGGCGACCCGCGGGATCCCGTCGGCGTACCCGATCGGGACCAGGCCGATCGTGGTGTCCCGATCCGTCACGAAGTCATGCCCGTACGAAACCCCTTCACCCGCACGAATCCGGCGTACCTGAGCCAACTTGCTCATCAGCCGCATCGCGGGTCGCAGCCCGAGAGCCATCTCGTCGATCCCGTACAGACCCGCGCCGATCCGGACCAGGCTGCAGTCCGGCGCGTCGAGCGTGACCGCCCCGGCCGAGTTGGCCAGGTGGACGACGCTGGGCCGCAGCCCGGCGCGTCGAGCGAGACCCACCCCGGTCCGCAGGACCTGCAACTGCCGCATGCTCTGCACGGCGTCGGCGGAGTCGCCGTGCGAGAGATGCGACCAGATCCCGCGGACCGTGACGGCGCCGAGCGCCTCGTAGTGCGCCGCCGTTCGGGTGAGTTCGATCCACTGGTCAGGCGCACTGCCGGCCCGGTGCAGACCGGTGTCCAGCTTGAGGTGCACGTAGTGGACGTTCGGGATAGAGACGACTCGCTGAAGATCGGCGACGGTCGAGACGCTGACGTCCACGTCCATATCGCCGAGCAGCATCAGTTCCGCGGCGTCGTACAGCCAGGTCAGGATCGGTACGGTCAGGCCGGCCGCGCGCAGCTGCAACGCTTCGTCGGCGCGCGCGACGCCGAGCCAGGTCGCCCCGGCCTCGACCGCCGCCCGGGCGACCGGTACGGCGCCGTGCCCGAAGGCGTCGGCCTTGACCACGGCCAGGACGTCCTGGGGTACGCGCCGCCGGAGGGTCCGGACGTTGTCGCGGATGGCGGACAGGTCGACGACGGCTTCCGACAAACCGGTGATCCCACGTGTCGCCGGGCGGTGGCGGGACTGAACCAGGTACATGCCAGTCATTGTTGTTTCCGGCAACGATCCGCTTCATCGGATCGCGGACGGATGTGTGCGACCGCTGCCTACGACCCTGGTATGACCCACCTCATCCACATGAATGAACTACCGAGGGTCACCAGGGATACTGGAGGGGTGGAGGCCACCGATCACCTGAAGGCGTCGCTGTCCGCGGCGATCGCGCTGGCGAACACCTTCGGATCCGACCCGCGCCAGGGCCGCCCGGCGGCGACTCCCGACGCCGACGCCGTCCGCGCGGCGCTCCGGCTGACGACCAACCGCGTCCCCGAGATCGAGATCGCCGACTACGAGGCCGGCGCCAAGATCTTGTACGACGCTCTGCGCCGCCTGCCGGAGGTCGACGGCGCCGTCGACCTGGTGAACGGGCTCCTCCGGTCGACCAAAGCAGCCCCGCAGCTCGTCCGACGTGACGGCGCGCCCTGGCACCTCCATTTCGGCAGCCCCGACGAAGCCGCCGGCTGGCTGGCCGAGCTGGCTACGGCCGTCGCGATGCTCCTCGGCAGCGACGAGGTCGAGCGCCTGCGCCGCTGCGAGGCGACCCGGTGCGAAGACGTGTTCCTCGACTCGACCCGCAACCGCACGCAGCGGTTCTGCTCAACGGCCTGTCAGAACCGCACCAAGGTCGCCGCTCACCGCGCGCGCGTCTCCTGACGCCGTCACCATGGTTGCTTCGGGCAACCAGCCGAGTCTCCGGTAGAGGTGGACCCCGTCAGTGGTGGCCATCAGCAAACCCTTGCTCGCACCGCGCTCGAGCGCTCGCCGGCTCAACGCCCCCATGACGACGCTGCCGAGCCCGCGCCGCCGGTACGCCGGATCGGTCTGGATGTCGTGCATCACGGCATCGTCACCGACGATCGCGACCATGCCGTGCGCCGCGACCGTGCCGTCGATCAGGACTCGCGCATAGTCGAGTGGGCCGTTTGACTCGAGCTCCGCAGTCGCCAGTGGATGCTCGTTCAGGTTGATCGACATCAGCGTCTTCTGCTCCTCGAACGGCCGCGCACCGACGGCCGTGAGCCGACGCGCGATCTCGTTACCGGTTTGTGTGGTAACAGTCAGCCACGTATCCGCAGCCAGCCCGGCGGCAAGCCGGTCCACGGTCGCCGCGTCATCGCTGCGCGCGAACAACTCCCGCTCGCGACCCGGCAAGCGCAGTACGGCGGCATAGGCGTCGTCGTACTCGATCACCGGCTCCAGCCCGCGGCACAGCCGCCAGCCCTCCAACCATCGCCTCACGATGTCCATGACCGCGAGTGTAACTGTTTATTGCAGATTAGTCAGTTACGTCGTTCCGAGAACGAACGTCTGGATCGCGACGACCGCGGCGCCGCGGGCCCATTCGCTGAAATCGGCCGGCTGCAGGACCATCGGCAGTTCCGCGGCGGACGGATGCCGGTCGGCGTGCAGGGCGGCCAGCAGGTCGTCGTGCGCGACCTCGGCCAGCCGGACGCCCTCGCCGCCGAGGACGACGAGCTCGGGCATGGTGAAGTTGGCTGCGGCCGCGATCAGCTTGCCGAGCGCGCGACCGGCCCGGTCGATCACCTCGCGCGCGGCGGGATCACCTTTCGCGGCGAGATCGAGCGCCTCGTCGTACCCGACCGGCCGGCCGATCGCCGTACCGACCTGGTCGGTGATCGCGCCGACGGTCAGCAGGCTGAGCGCGCAGCCACGGTGACCGCGGTCGCAGGTGGGGCCGTCGGGGAGGAGCGGGTGGTGGCCGATCAGGCCGATCGTCACGTCGGGGCTGTCGACGACCTGGTTGTGGATGACGAGCCCGTACCCGACGCCGGCGCCGATCGTGACCAGTACGAAGCGGTCGGAGTTGCGGCCGGCGCCGAACCAGTGCGTGGCCTCGGTCAGCGAGGTCAGGTCGTTCGCGACCACGACCGGGACGCTCGTGTGCGCGGCGAGGATCTCGCCGAACGGTACGTCGACCCAGTTGAGGTACGGGCCCCAGCGGACCTCGGACCCGTCCGCGACGCGACCGCCGAGCGAGACGCCGAGCCCGGTGATCGCAGTACCGCCCGGCACCTGGACCGCCAGCTCGTCGAGGATCTCGAGGACGAGATCGGCCACCACGGACGGGGTCGGGTCGGTGAGCGGACGCTCGACGCCGGCGATCACGTCCGCTCGCAGAGTCGTCAGTACGCCGATCGCCGAGTCGCCGGTGAGCTTGATACCGACGAAGTGGTGCGCGGTGGCGTCCAGGTCGAGCGGTTGCGACGGGCGGCCGACCCTCGCGTCCGTCGGGCCGCCCTCGACCTCGACGAGCAGGCCGGACTCGACCATCGGCTTCGTCAGGCGCGTCAGGCTGCCGGGGGACAGGCCGACACGACGGGACAGCTCAGCGCGCGACAACGGCCCGTCCAGCAGGATCTCCAACGCGACCTGCCGTGACGGGCCGGACAACGGCTGCCAGGCACCCACTGCGTCAGGGTAACCGGAGGATCAGCCGCACAAGCTGGTGGCGCGAGGTGTGAGGACGCCGGGACGTGACCCGGTCCGCGGTTCTGGCCGCACAAATCCCGGCGTCAAGCTCACTCAATGACAGTCAGATGTCCACTATCCCTCGAATCGAGTGAACACCGTGGAGGCGCAGTACCCAACTCTCATCGAAGTATGCAACGGATTCCGTTGGGTGTTGCCTGGACAACGGTGTCAGAATCGCCGGCCGGTCAGTGCGGGAGTCTCCGGGTGTCGATCAGGTGCTGCGCGACATCGCGGAGCTTGGTGTTGGTGTCCTGCGAATAGCGCTTGAGGATCGCGAACGCACGGTCGGCGTCGACGTCGAAGCGCTCCATCAGGATGCCCATCGCCTGCCCGACCAGCTTCCGCGCGTCGACCGCCTGCGCCATCGTCTCCTCGTGCCGCGCGGACGCCACCGCCACGGACGCATGCCGCGCGAGAATGTGCGCGATCGCCTCGTCGTCCTCGCTGAACGCGTCGGGAAGCGGGCTGTACAACCCCAGCACACCGACGGTCTGTCGCGTAGCGTCACCAGTCGCAAGCGGTACGTCGAGAACGCTGCGTACGCCGAGCGCCGCAACCTTCGCCGCCCACTCGGGCCAACGCTCGTCGGTGGTCGTGTCCCGGATGAGGATCGACGTGCGGTCGTTGAGCGCGGTGACCAGCGGACCGTTCTCGGTCCTGATCTGCAGGTCGTACACATCGGCGACGACCGGGTCCGTGACAGCGGCAATCTCGGCCCGCGAACCACGTGTGTAGAGGGCCACGCCGGCGTACGTACAGCTCAGTGCCTGCAGAGCGAACTGCACAACAGCATCGATCGTCTCCTCGACACCATCCGCATCATGCAACTCGATCGCCAGCCGGGCAAACGTATCCGCCGACGTAGCGAGGTCAGGCTCGGTCACAGGGGCTCCAGGGCATGGTCGTGCAACTCCAGGGCATGGTCGTGCAACAAGGCACGGCAATCATGCAGCCCAACGCCCCCGGAGTGTTAGCCAGTCCACCGAACCGAGACCATGCCTCCATCCCACCCCGATCGTGGGGACCACCCGCAGTACTGCGAAGGCCCCCGCAGAGGAACAGGTTGGGTCGGAGGAGAGCGATGCGTCCCGCCTGTACCGGCGAACGGGTGGTGTACTGACGACGCGGCATGCTCGCGGTCTCGGCCACGCTCCGACGCGTAGCGTCCACCCGACCACTACCCGCCCTTCGGTACATCCCGCTTCCTCTTCCTCACCACCAGACCTGTGTCCACCACGGGACGGACTCCCAGCGCGGGGTGGGTGGGTGCGGCGCGTAGCCCCGCGATGGGCTGATCGCACTCCAGCCCCATCCACAGCCAGAAGCTGGTTACAGTTTGCCGTGTGGCGGACTTGAGTGGTCTGTTCAGTGGACGGACCAGTTGGCGGCGGGAGGTTGCCGCGCCGATGCGGTCCTTTCTGCGGACCGAGGCGGGGAGTTCGGGGGTACTGGCGGCGGCGATCGCGCTTGCGCTGATCTGGGCGAACCTCTTCCCGAGCATGTACGAGGACCTCTGGCGTACCCACCTCACGATCGGGCTCGGGGACGGCGTACTCAGCCTGGATCTGCGGGAGTGGATCAACAGCGGTCTGATGACGCTGTTCTTCCTGGTGGTCGGCCTGGAGGCGCGGCGCGAGTTCGACCTCGGGGACCTCCGGGATCGCACGCGGTTCATCCTGCCGATGCTGGCGGGTATCGCCGGCATGGTCGCGCCGGTGCTGATCTATCTCGCGTTCAACGCCGGCGGACCGGGGTCGCACGGGTGGGGTGTCGCGATGTCGACCGACACCGCGCTCGCGCTCGGTCTGCTCGCGCTGGTCGGTCGCGGCGTACCGGACCGGGTGCGGGTGTTCCTGCTGACCGTCTTCGTGGTCGACGACCTGCTCGCGCTGGTCGTCATCGCGGTCGTCTACAGCGAGAACATCCAGCTGATGCCGCTCGTCCTGGCGATCATCGCGTTCGCGATCGTGCTGGTGCTCTCGCTGTTCCATGTCCGCAAGGCCTGGGTGTACGCCGTACTCGGAGTCGCCATGTGGGCCGCGCTGCTGAAGTCCGGTGTCGACCCGGTCGTCGCCGGGCTGGCGATCGGTCTGACCGCGCCGGCGTACTCGCCGGGAAGAGAGGAACTCGAGGAGGCGACCGGCCTGTTCCGCCTGTTCCGCGAGCAGCCGACGCCCGAGCTGGCACGCTCCGCGACCGTCGGCCTGACCACGACGATCTCGCCGAACGAGCGCCTTCAGTACCTCTACCACCCGTGGACCAGCTACCTGATCGTCCCGCTCTTCGGCCTCGCGAACGCGGGCGTGACGATCGACATGGCGTTCCTCGGGCGCGCGTTCACCTCGCCGATCACGCTCGGCATCCTGCTCGGGTACGTGATCGGCAAGCCGGTCGCGGTGACGACGGTGTCCTGGTTGCTGGAGCGTCTCAGCCGCGGCCGGATCCGGGCCGGCGTCGGTTGGGCCGCGGTGCTCGGCAGCGGGACGATCGCCGGGATCGGGTTCACTGTCTCCTTGCTGATCGCAACGATCGCGTTCGACGGCCCGCAGTTGGCCGAGGCCAAGGTCGGCCTGCTGTCGGCGGTGATCATCGCGTCGGGGATCACCTGGGTGGTGTTCCGCGTGGCGAAGCTGCTCTCCCCGCCGAAGAAGGCGTTCGCGCTACTCGGCGACGCGGAGCAACTGCAGGACCTGACCGATCCGGTCGATCCGGAGCGTGACCACATCCGCGGTCCGGAGAACGCATCGGTGACGCTGGTCGAGTACGGCGACTTCGAGTGCCCGTACTGCGGTCGGGCCGAGCCGATCGTGCGGAACGTGCTGCAGGACGACGATCTGCGCTTCGTCTGGCGGCACCTGCCGCTGTCCGACGTACACCCGCGCGCCCAGATCGCTGCCGAGGTGGCGGAGGCGGCGGCCGCGCAGGGCGCGTTCTGGGAGATGCACGACCTGCTGCTGGCGAATCAGGACAACCTGCAGCCGGCCGACCTGATGGGGTACGCACGTCAGTTGGGCCTGGACGTGGACAAGCTGCACGACGAGGTGAAGCGGCACGTGGCCGCGGCCCGGGTCGCGCAGGATGTGGAGTCCGCCGACACGAGCGGTGTGTCGGGTACGCCGACGTTCTTCGTCAACGGTCAGCGGCACTACGGCGCGTACGACGTGGAGTCGTTGAAGGCCGCGATCAAGGTGGCGCGGGCGCGGGCCAAGATCACCCAGCGTCATGGCTGAATCTTGATGCACTAGGGCATTTCTGCCACTGTTCGCCGTGCGGCGGATGGCTGACCCTGGCTGCATGACCAAACAGATCGACCAGGCCGCCGTCGCGCACTTCGCCGAGCGGCTGGCATATGAGACAGACGTGTCGGATGTCGCCTCGGACATCGGCGGCGGGGTGACGGGCTGGGTGCTGATCGACAGCCGCAGTCAGGAGAGCTGGGACCAGGGGCACGTCCCCGGTGCGGTGCACCTGCCGACGCGGGAGATCGCGGCTCGTGCGGCGTCCGTCGTACCTGAAGGTGTGAAGGTGGTGACGTACTGCTGGGGGCCGGGATGCAACGGTGCGACCCGTGCGGCGCTGGAGTTCGCGAAGCTCGGGTATCCGGTCAAGGAGATGATCGGCGGGTTCGAGTACTGGACCCGTGAGGGGCTGCCGGTGGAGACCGCCGACGGCATCGATCGCCGACTGCCGGACCCGCTCACCGCGCCGCGCGGGGTGGCGTGCGCATGCTGAAAGCCCTGTGAGCGTTGAGGTTTTACACAGATCGAACTCGGCGTGGTGAAACGCTGACTCTCCGTACGTTACCCTCGTAGTGGACCAACGCGAGGAGAGACAGTGTGACCGACCAGCCGATGAACGACGGTGGGCTGGTCGCGCATGGGATCGATACCACGCGGCCGAGCGTGGCGCGGGTGTACGACTACGCCCTCGGTGGCAAGGACAACTACGAGTCCGACCGCGCGCTGTACCGGCAGATCATGGAGATCGCGCCGGAGACACCCGTCTGGGCCCGGGCGAACCGGGCCTGGCTCCGCGAGGTGATCACCTGGCTGGCCGAGGAGGCCGGCGTACGGCGGTTCATCGACGCGGGCTCCGGCCTGCCGACCGCGGAGAATACGCACCAGATCGCTCAGAAGGTCAACGCCGAAGCCTCGGTGATCTACATCGACAACGACCCGTCCGTGGTCGCCCACGGACGGGCGCTGTTGCTCGACAACGACCGGACGCAGTTCACGGCCGCGGACCTCACCAAGCCCGACGAGGTGCTGGCCGACCCGTCGATCGCGGGCCTGCTGGCCGGTGGTGAGCCGGTCGCGCTGGTGATGGCGCTGATGCTGCACCACATCGCCGACTACGAGCAGACCCGCGAGATCGCCCGCACGTACGTCGACGCGCTGCCGCCCGGGTCGTATCTGGCGATCACGCACGCGTGCAATCCGGGCGACGGCGGTCAGGTCGATGTGCTCGTGACCGAGCTGCTCGAGAAGGTCAAGGACGCGTTCCCGACGCTGGCCTTTCGATCGGTCGAGCAGATCAGATCGTTGTTCGGCGACCTGGAGATCCTCGAGCCGGGCGTCGTCCCGCTGAGCGAGTGGCACGTCCCGGGCGGGCGCGTCGAGGAGGAGCGCCCGGCCGACATCCGCGATGCCATCTACGGCGGAGTCGGCCGCAAGGCCTCGAGCTAGCCCAGATCGCGACCCAGCCCGGGCCGGCGAGCTAGCCCAGGTTGGCAAGGTAGTCCGCGTTGCCGCGGATCGCGGCCTCGTAGCGCTTGATCTCGGCCGAGTCGACCTTGTCGGCGATCACCAGCAGTAGCGTGGCCAGCGCCTTGTCCTTGTACCCGGCGGCGTGCAGCGTCAGCGCCTTGAAGACCCGCAGCGAGTCCGATTCCGGATACTCCGCGCAGGCTTGTTTGAACACAGCCAGCGACTCGTCGAAGCGGTCGAGGTTGCGCAGCGTGCTGCCGTACTGCAGCAGGCACTTGCGGCGCGTCTCCCCGGTCAGCCCGGGCAGCGCGCGCTCGTAGTACCCGACCGCCTTCTCCTCCTGACCGGCGGTGTCGTACGACCCGCCGACCTCGTAGAGCACGTACGGGTTGTCCGGATGCTCGCTCAGCAGCTTCTCGAAGAAGGCGATCGTCGGGCCCATGTTCGCGCGGTCCCGCCGGGCGAACGCCTCCTCGATCGTCGCAGCCAGCTCCGGGGTCAGATCAGTCGTCACATCTCCATCATGCCGCGTCCGACTGGTCACCACGTCGCTGCTGCCACGGCCACGACCCGGAGATCTCCACTTCGAGCGCGAAACTGAGCACCACCCGGATGATCACGATCAGGCCGAGCACCAGCACGCTCTCGAGGGAGGTCTCCACGATGATCGTCCGGATGATGTCGCCGACGATCAGGATCTCCAGGCCGAGCAGGATCACCCGGCCCAGATCCACCCGAAGCTTGCTGTAACTCCCGGCGCCTTTACGGATCACGTCGTACGCGTACCGGATCAGGACCGCGGCGAGGCCGATCGCCATGATGACCACGCCGGATCCTTCGATCACCCGGGCCACATCCGCGAAGACAGACTCGAAGTCCATCCTTCAGAGGTACACCAGTCAGGCGGCGCTCTCAGCACTCGCCTCGCCGCCGGGGCGGATGTTCTGGTTGAGGTGGAAGACGTTCGCCGGGTCGTACGCCGTCTTCAGCGCGACCAACCGCTCCAGCTTGGCCGGCGGGAACGCGCGCTGGATCGGGTCGTCGTTCAGCGTGTTCACGTACGCCCCACTCGCGTACGGCGCCAGCGTCGCGGCGTACTCGCGCAGCTGAGCGATCCGGGCCTCGTCCTCGTCCGCGTCGTCCCAGCGGGTCGCGGTGACGAACTCGAACAGCGTGTCCCGGTGGCTGAACGCCGCATCCCCATCCGGTACGTCGGCGATCGCGCCGCCGTACGCCTGCAGGCTCGCCGACGGGCCCGGCGTGTTCAGCAACGCACGGATCGCCTCGTCGGGAAGCGTCTTGAAGTAGTGCCCCTTCCAGTAACGCCGGTACCGGTGACCCTGCACGTTGTCGTCACGCGTCTGCAGTTTCAGGTACGTCGTCTCCTCGACAACCTCACCGACTACCGGCCCGAGCGCGCGGAATGCGGGCAGCAGGCCGTACCCGCCCTCGCCGACCCACACATAGCCGACCGTCACCGAGTCCGGCGTGATGCTCGCGGTGAACGTCGCCTCCCGCGGCGCCTGCTCGTTCAGCTCCCGCCAGCCGCGCAGCACATGGAAGCCGGCCGACGCCGGATAGGTCAGCTCGACGATCAGCGCCCGCGTTCCGATCTCGTGCAGCTGGAACTCGAACCGCGTGACGATCCCGAAGTTCCCGCCACCGCCGCGCAGGCCCCAGAACAGCTCCGGGTTCTCGTCCGCACTCGCCCGGACAACCGAACCGTCCGCGGTCACGACCTCGTACGAAACGACGTTGTCGCAGGCCAGACCGAACCGCCGGGCAAGCCAGCCCATCCCGCCGCCGAGCGTCAACCCACCGACACCGGTGTGCGAAACATTCCCCGCCGTCGTCGCCAGTCCGTACTCCTGCGCTGCCTTGTCCAACTCGCCCAGCAACGCGCCGCCCTGCACCCAGGCCCGCTTCAGCGACGGGTCCACCTGCACCGAGTTCATCGGCGTCAGGTCGATCATCAGCCCGCCATCGGGTACGGCGAGACCCGCGATGTTGTGCCCGCCGCAGCGGACCGCGATCTCCAGGCCGGCCGCCCGGCCGAACCGCACTGCCTCGACGACGTCCGCGGTGCTCGAGCACCGGGCGATCGCGGCCGGACGGCGGTCGATCATCGCGTTCCAGACGGTCCGGGCCTCGTCGTAGCCGGCGTCTCCGGTGCGCAGCATCGTGGTCATCGCTCTCATCTCCTGTCGTTTCCTCGTTTTGGTCTGTCCACAACCCTGACAGCGAAGCGGTACTCCGATAAGGTCCAGTTGCGTGAGCCGAATGAGGACCAGTTCCGGTTCCGGTGAGCTCCTGGTCGAGCTGCAGCGGGACAGCGGCGTACCGCTGCATCAGCAGTTGGAGAGCGGGATCCGGACGCGGATCCGGGCCGGTCTGCTGCGGCCGGACACGGTGATGCCGTCCACTCGTGCGCTCGCGCAGGACCTCGGCCTGTCCCGCGGCGTGGTCGTCGAGGCGTACCAGCAGTTGGTCGCCGAGGGGTACCTGGTCAGCCGGGGTGGCGGGTACACGCAGGTCGCGGACATCGCCGTGGTCGAGCCGACGGCTGCATCGAGGTCGGCGAGCGGCCCGCCGCGGATCGACTTCCGCTACAGCCGGCCGGACGTCTCCCAGTTCCCCCGCGCCGCGTGGCTCCGATCGATACGCCGGGTGCTGAACGAGACGCCGTACCGCAGCCTGGCCTACATCGACGGTCGCGGCACGATCGAGCTGCGGACTTCGCTCGCCGATTACCTGAACCGCGTCCGCGGTACGGCGGCCCGCCCGGAGAACATGCTGATCTGCAACGGGTTCGCGCAGGGCTCGCGGTTGCTGCTGCAGGTGCTGGCGGCGCAGGGGTACAAGCGGCTGGCCGTCGAGGACCCGTCAGACAACGAGCTCCGCGAGGTCGCCGCGGCCGCCGGGCTCGAGACGGTCGGCGTACCGGTGCTCGAATCGGGTGTCGACATCGACGCACTCGATCGATCCGGCGCGGACCTGGTACTCGTGACGGCAGCCCATCAGTTCCCGACCGGTGCGGTGACCTCGGCGGAGACGCGTGCCGCGCTGGTCGCGTGGGCGGCTCGGCGCGACGGACTGGTGATCGAGGACGACTACGACGCAGAGTACCGCTACGACCGCGAACCGATCGGCGCGATGCAAGGGCTCGCGCCGGAACGCGTCGCGTACGCCGGGACGGCGAGCAAGACGCTTGCCCCCGGGCTGCGGCTCGGCTGGCTGATCCTGCCGGGCCGGCTGGTCGAGCCGATGGCGCGGGCGAAGCTGATGGACGATCGCGGGTCGCCGGTCTTCGATCAACTGGCGTTCGCGGATTTCGTGGCGCGGGGTGAGTTCGATCGGCATCTGCGCCGGATGCGGCCGCGGTACCGGCTCCTGCGGGACACGTTGGTGGAAGAGCTCTCCCAGCGGATCCCGGAGCTCGAGCCGGTCGGGGTGTCGGCCGGGCTGCATGTGATGACCTTCCTGCCGCCGGACCTCACCGAGGACGCGGTCCGGGCGGCGGCATCGGAGCGCGGACTCGGCGTGTACGGGCTGGCGCAGTACTGGGTGGCCGGATCGGGGCCGGCCGGGTTGGTCTTCGGGTACGGATCGCTCACCCAGAAAGAAGTTGTCGAGGGCATCGAACTGCTCGCGGACGCGGTCGCGGCGATCCGCAGCTGATGAATAATTATCCATTTGATTGCAATTCGATCCGAGCGGTTCTACTCTTGGTGGAGTGATCGCCGCAGCTCGCATCGACTCCTTGATGAACCAGGCGTGGCCCGCCGCGGACAGCACCGAACTCGACGGCTGGCTGGTCCGCCGCAATGCAGGCGTCACCCTGCGAGCCAACTCGGTGCTGCCCGCCAACGCACCCTTCGACGTCCACAGGGCCTTGGATTACGTCGAAAACCTGTATCTGGCGCATGACATCACGCCGTCGTTCCAGATCAGCCCGGCGGTCCAGCCGAGCGACCTCGACCTCCACCTCGAAGCCCGTGGGTACACGGTTCGCAACCCGACGCTGGTGCAGTGCGCCGCGCTCTCCGACGTACTCGCGAAGCTGCCGGCGACGGCGGATGAGGTGAATATTTCCGCGGCGCCGTCCGCCGCCTGGATGGACTGCTGGTGGAGCGTCGACGGCCGCGGCGGCGCGGCGAACCGCACCACCGCCGAGCAGATCCTTGCCCGGGGCAAGGCTCTCTACGCGAGCATCCCCGATGGTCAACAGGTAAAGGCGATCGGCCGGCTCGCGCTCGTCGACGACACCGCGGGGCTCTACTGCCTCGCCGTCGACGAACGCTTCCGGCGCCAGGGGCTCGCTTCCGCCGTCATTCGCGGTTTGTTGCAAGCGGCAACAGCCAAGTGGGTCTGGCTGAGCGTGCTGGAAGACAACACGCCGGCCCGCACGCTCTACGACGCCCTCGGCTTCCAGACCGTCTCGCGCTACCACTACCGCGTCAAAGCTCAGCCCTGAGGTGCAGCCCGCTCGATCATCTGCAGCTCGACAGGACGTATATGCCTACTGCCTCGCGATCGAGGCAACTGCCAGGCGTGAGACCGAATGCAGTGCAGGTATACGTCCTGTCGAGCTGCAGACCCGCGCTCGATGGTTTCTGTCTAGAGCGTGACCTTCTGCAGGTGATCGACGACGACGAACTCGGCGCCGGTTCGCTCCACCGACCGGCGCAGCGGGGCGAGGTCGGTCCAGGGGATGCCGGGATCGTCGAGCGGCTTGTCGAAGTCGTCCCAGTGCGTCGCGATCACCTTGCGGACCGGCTTGATCGTCTGCAGCAGGCGGTCGGTGATACCGGGCTCGCCGCCGGGAGCCGCGAAGACCACGTCGACCTGCAGGTCGCGTAGCGCGTTCGGGTCGAAGTTCGCCGTACTCAGGCTGAGGATGCGCAGGCCGCCGATCGTGATCACGAACGCGAGCGTGCCGCCCTCGACCAGGTCCTCGATCACGCGCGGACGCTGAGGTACGTCGTACCGGTAGCCCGGGTAGGCGTACGTGTGCCGCTTGCCGCTGCAGGAGTGCAGCGACGGGAACACCTCGACCGAGAAGCCGTCGAACGGCAGGTACTCACCGCCGCGGACCGGTGAGAGCAGGTCGTCCTGCGTCCGCATCGCGCGGAGCAGGTTGGCGTGCGTCTCGGTGCACAGCACGGTCGCCTGCGTCTTCTTCGCGACATACGGCACGTCGGTCATGTGGTCGTAATGCCCGTGATGAACCAGGATCGCGTCGGCCGTACCCAGGTGCTTGTCGATCACCTCGGGCTTGATCACGAGCTTGGTCTTCGGGTCCGCCCCCTCCGGCGTGAACGTCCCCGTCTTGAACCGGGTCAGCCACGGATCGGTCAGTACGACGCTCTGCCCGCACCTGAGTTGCCACGCGTGCGTCCCGAACCAGGTCAGCTCGACCGGCTCGCGCTTCGGCTGTGCCGTCGGGGTCGTCGCCGCCTCGCTCCGGCCTTCGAGCCCAACCACGCCGGCCGCCCCGACCGCCGCTGCGCCGACCGCGGCCGCGCCCGTCAACATCCCTCTCCGACTCACCTTCACGCTGTCTCCTCTCGTCGTGCCGGAGCTTCAGTCAAGGCCGGGCTGACACGGACTGTCGAATATGCTCTTGAGCATGGGCCGATTGTCTGGAGATATCACCGCAGGTCAGTCACGTCATGCTCACTGAAAGACACCTGCAGATTTTCATCGCGCTCGCCGAGGAGCAGCACTTCGGCGACGCGGCCCGGGTCGTCGGCATCACCCAGCCGCCGCTGTCGCAGGGACTGCGCCGCCTCGAGGCCCTGGTCGGCGCGAAGCTGTTCGAACGCGGCGCGGGCGGGGTCGAGCTCACTCCCGCCGGGGTCGCGCTGCTGCCGTACGCGCGCCGCGCACTGACCTCGATCGAGGAACTGCACCAGGCCGCCGTCGCCCGCGATCCGAAAGGCCCGGAGATCCGGCTGGGCCTAGCGCCCGAAGTCCCGCCCTCAGCCGGTGCTGCTGTGGCCGCTGCCTCTGGCGCGGTGATCCCGGGCAGCCGAGTCACGGTCGTCACCGCCTCGACGAGTTCGCTGATCAACCAGGTCAACACAGGCCGGCTGACGTTGGCCGCCGTACTGCATCCCGTCGTACTGGATGGGCTGGAAGCAGGCCCGGTCTCGCTGCTTCCGACGTGGGCGCTCGCGCCGGCCGGGGTGGTCGATGGGGAGGTGGTCGGACTGCGGCAGCTCAAAGGGCTGCCGGTCGCCGTCCGGCCGCGGACCGAGGCGCCGGCCGCCCGCGATCTGTTCCTGGACACGCTCGCCTTGCATCGGCCCACCGGCGGGACGGTCGTCGTCACCGACGAGCGAGCCGGTCTGGCGATGGCCGCCGCGGGACAGGCGATCGTGGTGACCGCCGATCCCGCGCTGACCGCACCCGGCGTCACGCGGCATCGGCTGGCCGACGACCCGCTGCCGCTGCGGCTCCGGCTCGTGTGGTCGAGGACGCGTACGCCGTTCCTCCGGCCGAACGACGTGATGGCGCAGCTGACCGAAGCGCTGGTGGCGTCGTGAACGCCCGGATCCGCGCGGTCTTCGAGGACGCCGGCGTCCGCGGCTGGCTGCACGCGGTCGCGTTGGACGAGCCCGAGTCGACGGTCGAGGTCGATGCGGACGGGATCGTGCCGCTGGCCTCGGTGTACAAACTGCCGCTGCTGGCCGGGTTCTGCCGACTCGTGGATCTCGGCGAGATCGACCCGCGGGAGCAGCTCACACTCGATCCCTCGACGAAGACGGGCGGACCGACCGGGCTGTCGACCTTCGCGGATCCGGTCACCGCGTCTCTGCGAGACCTGGCGCTGTCGATGATGACGCTCTCCGACAATGCGTCAGCGGATGCGCTGCTCGACGTCGTCGGACTGCGGCGGCTGGCCGAGCTGCTGGAGTCGTTCGGTCTGCATCGGACCCGGGTACGTCGCGGTACCGCGGGCAACCTGCTCGACCTGCAACGGCGTACCCGGACGAACGATCCGGACGCGGCGCTCGCCGTACTCGCGGATAACGACCGGACCGATCCGGCCGGGGTGTACGAGGCTGCGAACGCATCGGCGAGCAGTGCGCGCGACCTCACGTTGTTGTTGCGGCGATTGTGGGCGGGCGAGTTGTTGTCGCCGGAGCAGACCGAGTTCGTCAAGGCGACGATGCATCGGCAGGTGTTCCTGCATCGGCTGGCGTCCGGCTTCCCGCACGACGGCGTACGCGTCGCGGGGAAGACCGGGACGTTCGGGGCGTTGCGGCACGAGGTCGGCGTGGTCACGCTGCCGGGTGGTACGGCGTACGCGATCGCGGTCTTCACACTTGCCGCACGCGGGGACATCCGTCAGCCACGCGTCGACGTCGCGATCGGCGAGGCCGCCCGCGTCGCCGTCGACTTGCTGCGCTAGACGATCGCGAACGCCTCGATCTCGAGGAGTACGTCGGGGTGGAACAGGGCCGCGACCTGGACGGCGGAGGCGGCCGGTTTGGTGCCGGGGATGTAGCGGTCGCGGACCGCGCGGATCGCCGGCATGTTCGCCATGTCGGTGACGAAGATCGTCATCTTCGCGACGTCTTCGAAGGTCGCGCCGGCGCCGGCCAGGCAGCGCTCCAAATTCGCGAACACCTGCTCCGCCTGGGCGCCGGGATCGCCGATGCCGACCAGCTTGCCGTCGGGGTCCAGCGCGACTTGTCCGGCGATCGCCACCCACTGCCCGTGACCGGTCACGACGTGGCTGTAACCGTTGCCCGGGGCAACTCCAACTGCGCGCGGATACTCCAGGTTGCTCATGCACCAGATATACCCCGGCAAGGGTTGAGAAACCGGTTTCCGTCGGGAGAGGATACAAGGGTGGGCCGGACACCGAAGGACTCGATCACGATCGCCGACGTCGCGCGGCTGGCGGAGGTTTCGCGGGCGACCGTGTCCCGGGTGATGAACGGCCGGCTCACGGTCGCACCGGAGATCGTAGTCCGCGTGCGCGCGGCCGCCGAGCGCCTCAACTACCGGCCCAGCGACCTCGCCCGCAGCCTCTCGCTCGGCCGGACGAACATGGTCGCGCTGGTCGTACCCGATCTGGGCAACCCGCTGTTCCAGCAGATACTGCGCGGCATCACCAACGCCTCCGCGGCGTCCGGCTACCGGGTGCTGGTCGCCGAGACCGACGAGGATCCGACCGCCGAGGCTGAGATCGCGATCGAGGCCCGGCGGCGGTGCGACGCGCTGATCATGGTCTCGCCGCGGATGGACGAGGAGCGGCTGCTCGAGTTGTTGCCGCAGGTGCAGCCGGTCATTCTGGTCAACAGGCAAGGGCCGGAAGAGGTGTCGTCGGTCGTGGTCGACTACGGCCGCGCAGTACGGATCGTCGTCGATCACCTGGTCGGGCTCGGGCATCGGCGGCTCGCGTTCCTGGCAGGGCCGGCGGCGAGTGCGTCCAACACGCTTCGGCTGCGGGCTCTCGAGGTCGCCGAGCGGGAGATTCCTGGGTTGGAGCTCGTTCGGTTCGAGTGCGGGCGGTCGATCGAGGACGGGTACGCCGCGGTTGAGCGGGTGCTCGAGTCGCATGTGACCGCCGTGGTCGCGTTCAATGATCTGGTCGCGTTCGGTTTGCTGGCCCGGCTGAACGAGGTCGGGGTCGCCGTACCGACTGATCTTTCGGTTACCGGGATGGATGACATCGGGTTGGCGCGGTTCGCCGTACCGTCGTTGACGACGGTTCGAGTGCCGCAGAAGGATCTCGGGGAGTTGGCCTGGCGACGGTTGCACGCGTCGATCGCTGCACCGAACGGCGATGCGGACGACGTACCGGAGCTGCGGTTGGCGGTGCGGGCAAGCACGGGGCTGGTGCCGCAGGCGCCGGTGTCGCGGAGTGGTACGTCGGCTGATCAGGTCGGCTGGCGGCGGCAGGGCGACATCTTCGCGCTCGGGAGCGATTCGGGGATGCTGGCGCGGTACGAGTTCGGGCGGCGGATGCCGCAAGTGCACGCGCCTCGGCCGTACCTGCATCCGGTCCGGACGCTCGGCGGTCACTCGTTGACCGAGGTGAGCCCGGTCGATCATCGGCATCATTACGGCGTCTCGCTCGCAGTACCGGTGGTCAACGGCACCTCGCACTGGGGCGGTCGGACGTACGTCCGCGATCAAGGACCGACACTGCTGACGAACCACGGCCAGCAACGCAGCCGCGGCGTCACGGCCGATGGTCACGAGCTGATCGACGACATCACCTGGTACGACGAACAAGGCCGACCGCAGCTCGTCGAGCGCCGTCGTCTCGGCGGGGAACTTGCCGCCGGCGGTTGGCGACTCGACTGGCAGAGCGTCCTCACCGCCCGCTACGGCCCGGTGCGGATCGAAAGCCCGGCCACCGTCGGTCGAGAAGGCGCCGCGTACGGCGGGATCTTCTGGCGGCTACCCCTTGTCGAAACGACGGTGCTTTCCGCTGACGGTGAGGGCCTGGACGCCGCCTTCGGCTCGACGAGCCCGTGGCTGGGCTTCGTCCAAGGCGATGTCACGTTGCTGCTGGTCCAGCCGGCCGACGTACGTCCGTGGTTCCTCCGTGTCGACGCGTACGTCGGCGCATGCCCGGCGCTCTCGTGGCACGACCCGCTGACGTTGCAACCCAATCAGGAGCTGACGCTGTCGCTCAGCGCGCTCCTGCTGGATCGGCCTGTGGATCTGGCCGAGGCTAAGACGTTGGCAGACCAGTTGTAGGCGACGAAGCCAGCGCGGACTGCCAACGGCGCGGGACCCGGCCGGCGAGACGTGCGGCTCGTCCTGCGGAGACGGCGTCGCGCATCGCGGCGGCCATCAGGGCAGGCTTCTCCGCGCGGGTGACCGGGGTCGCGAGCATGACCGCGTCGCATCCGAGCTCCATCGCCAGCGCGGCGTCGCTCGCCGTACCGATCCCGGCATCGACGATCACGGGTACGTTGGCCGCTTCCGCGATCAGCGCGATGTTGTGCGGGTTGCGGATGCCGAGCGCCGAACCGATTGGCGCGGCCAACGGCATGACCGCCGCGCACCCGGCCTGCTCGAGCCGTCGGGCGAGGATCGGGTCGTCGTTCGTGTACGGCAACACGGTGAAACCGTCGGCCACCAGGGCTTCCACGGCGTCGAGCAGCTCGAACGGATCCGGCAGCAGCAGGTGGTCGTCGGCGACGACCTCGACCTTGATCAGGTCGGTCTCCAACGCCTCCCGGGCCAGCTTCGCGGTCAGCACGGCCTCGGCTGCGGTGTGGCAGCCGGCCGTGTTCGGCAGGACGTCGATGCTGTGCTTCTTCAGGACGTCGAGCACCGAGCCCTCGTGCCCGGTGCCGAGGCGGCGCATCGCGACCGTGGTCAGTTGGGTGCCGGAGGCAATCAATGCCTCCTCCATCACTTCCAGGTTGGCCGAACCGCCGGTCCCCATGATGAGCCGGGACGTGTACGTCCGCCCGCCGAGCTCCAGTGGATCATCCATGTGTCAGCCTCCCTGCGTCGCGCTGACGATCTCGACCCGGTCGCCGCTCCGCAACGCGGTCTGCGCCCACTCGGCCTTGGTCAGCACGTTCTGGTTCACCGCGACCGCGATCCCGGTGGTGCGGTCGGAGTACTCCGTGATGAGCTCGGCCACGGACTTGCCGGCCGGTACGTCGATCGCCGTACCGTTCACCCAGACGGATTCCATCGCGCTTCCTCCCTACGCCGGAATTACCCGATTCAGGTTCAGCGGTCGGTGACGGATCGGTCACCCTCTCAGCCCACTCCCTGCGAGCTCCCGCGGACGTTCTCGACTATAGCGCTCTCCCGCGTGAGGGCGGATATCGTGACCAAAAGCGCCCTGGGAGGGGAAGGCCTTGGCGAAGCGGGTCGGGATCTCGGACGTGGCTGCGCGGGCCGGGGTGAGTCCGACGACGGTCTCGCACGTGCTGTCGGGGCGGCGGCACGTGTCGGAGGTGACGCGGGCGCGGGTGCGGTCGGTGATGGACGAGCTCGGCTGGGAGCCGAACCAGCTCGCGCGCAGCCTGCGGATGCAGCGGACCCAGACGATCGCGCTGATCGTGCCCGACATCACGAACCCGTTCTATCCGTCGGTCGCGCGGGGGTTGCTCGACGTGGTCAGCGAGCCCGGATACCAGGTGCTGATCGGCAATACGGACGGCTCGCCGGCGGCCGAGAGGGATCTGGTCGCGCGGATGGTGACGCGCAGCGTCGACGCGATCGTGTTCGCCGGCTACTACAGCAAGGCGAGCGACGTCACGGCCGCTGTCGAGGCCGGGATCCCGGTGGCCCTCATGGGCGGGCGTCGGGCGTCGGCGGGGATCGACGTACTGACGTCCGACGATCTCGCGGCGGGGGAGATCGCGACGCGGTACTTGATCGGTCGTGGCTATCACCGGATCGCATTCATCACCGGGCCTTCGGGAGACGGGCCGCCTGCCGATCGCGTGAAGGGCTACCGGCGTGCGCTGACCTCGGCCGGGCTGCGGTTCAACAGCCAGCTGGTCGTCCGCGAGGAGTTCTCCCGTGCAGGCGGTACGGCGGGGATGGAGAAGCTGCTCCAGCTGCGCAAGCCGCCGCGCGCCGTGCTGTGTACGAACGACATGGTCGCGATCGGCGCGCTGGATGTCGCCCGGGCGCGCGGCCTTCGCGTGCCCGATGACCTTGCTGTGATGGGGTTCGACGACATCGAGGCAGCGGCGCTCATCTCGCCGTCGTTGACGACGATCGCGGGCGATCCGCGCGAGCAGGGTCGTGCGGTCGGGCGAGTCCTGCTGGGCAGGCTGGCGGGGACGGCCACCGCCAGCCTGCCGCAGCGCATTCTGTTCGCGCCTTCCGTCGTACCGCGGGAATCCGCTTAAGGGGCGGTCACCGAGGTGACCGTCGAGCCCGAGATATACGTCGGCCACACGCCGACTGTGACCGTGATCTGCCCGTTCGCGTTGGGGGTTTGCGTGCTGGTCAGGCCGTAGAGGCTCGTGACCTGGACGGGGCCGGTCGCGTTGACCGTCACCGTCGTGTTGGACCCGGACGCGGCCCAGATCGCGCGGAACGGCGTACCGTCGTTCGCCGCGTAGACCTGGTCGATCAGGCCGTTGCCAGGGTTCTCCTTGCCGAGGAACGTCGCGCCGCGGAGCTGACGTGCGGCGGTGGCGTAGGCGACGTACGACGGCTTGGGGGTGTACTTGCCGAGCGCGTCGGCCTCGTTGTGCACGAGTCCGAAGTTGTTCTCGGCCGCGGCCGGGTCGATGCCGTCGTTCTTGAAGTCGTACATGTAGAACCGGTCGACGTCGTGCCCGGGGACGTTGAGCATCTCGCGGGCCATGTACATCGCCTGAGTCGGTTCGTCGACCGGTACGGCGCTGCCGGAGCCGGTGTACCAGCCGGCCTCCGTGATCCAGATCGGCTTGTCCACACCGCCGTTGTACTGCCGGATCGTCGCCCGGACCTGATCGATCGCGGTGCCGAGGCTCTCCGGCGCATGCAGGAAGTTGTACGGGTGGATCGACACGACGTCGAGGTACTTCAACCCACCCAGCTGGCAGAACGTCTGGAACCAGGCCTGCTGCGTCACGTCGGTGTCACCACCGCCGACGATCGTGAGATCGGGATGGGTCGCCTTCACCTTCGTGTACGTCGCCTTGAGCAGCGCGAGGTAGCTGTCGGGTGTTTTGTTGGCGGGACCGGCCGCGTTGACGTCCCACTCGTTCCACACCGCCAGGTTGTGGACCTGCGGGTACTGGTTCGCCAGCGCGTTGGCGTAGTTGGCGAACGCGGTCCGGCCTGCGTCGGTGTACGGCGCATTGAAGAGCTGATCAGGGCAGTCGTACAGGCAGTTGCCGTAGTCGGCGACCATCAGCGGGTCGAGACCGTTGGACTGGAAGGACTGCAGATAGGTGGTGACCTTGGCCGGGAACGCGTAGGTGCCGGCCGTGGTCTCGGCCGCGGACCAGTACGCCTCATCTCTTGCTGTCCGAGCACCAGCCTGGCTTACCAGCGGGATCGCATCCGGCGCCCAGGAACCGGCGAAGTGCGTGCCGACTCCGTTGTACGTCGTGGGCGTGGTCGCCGCGACCGCATCGACGTTGACGGAGGCCGTCGTACCGCCGCCGATGATCAGGCTCTTGTCCAGCGTGAGCATGATCGCCTTGGCGGGACCGTGCCAGATGCCGTCGTCGGCGCCGCCGAAGTGCAGGTAGCCGGTGCCCCCGTTGAAGGTGGTGACATTGAGCTGTTGCCAGGCGGTGGACCCGGACAGCGTGAGGCGTTGCTGATGGACCTGGCCGGTCGAGTCGGTCAGCCGGAGGCCGATCGCTGACAACTGGCTGGTCTTCACCCACAGGCTGAGCGCGGTCAGGTTGATCGGGACGAAATTGCGCTGGATCGCGACGTAGTTGCCGCCGCCCGTGAAGTCACCAGAGAGCTTCGCGGACTGGGCACCGGACTGCAGGTTCGTGGTGTCGTAGGTCAGGCTGCCGGTCGCGCCGGCGAACTCGCTGCCCGGGTAGAACGACCAGCCCTCCGCGGCGCTCTCGTAGTCGCCGAGCGGCGTCGTCGGCTTGGTCGACAGGGCGTTGACGGTGAAGTCGTCGAGGCTCACGCTGCTGCTCGTCGCGCCGGTGATCGCGCCCTTGTCGAGGACGATCTCGAGGCCCTTGGCGGGACCGTGCCAGACGCCGTCGTTCGCGCCGCCGAAGTGGACGTACTGCTTGCCGCCGTCGAACCGGGTGACGCTCAGCGGCTGCCAATCAGTTGCCCCAGACAACGTTAGGCGCTGCTGGTGGACCTGGCCGGTGGAGTCGGTGATGCGGAACGTGAGGAACGACAGGTTCGGGGACTTCGCCCAGAAGCTGACGCTGGATGCGTTGACCGACGGGAGGGTGCGGTTGACGCTGACGTACGCGCCCCCGGCGCTGAAGTTGCCGGACAGTTTGCCGGAGCTGGTGCCGGAGTGGTTGTCCGTGGTGTCGAGCGCGAAGCTCCCGGTCGCGCCGGGGAATTCGCTGCCTGGGTAGAAGGTCCAGCCTTCCGCGGTGTTCTCGAAATCGCCGACCCGGTTGGTGGTCAGGCCTGCGACCGCCGCCGTACTGAGCGGGCTGAGGATCGCGAACGTCGTCTGGGCGCTGAGTGTGCCTGCTTGGACGGTCAGCTTGTACCAGCCGCGGGTGGTGACCGAGACCTGCAGCGTGCTCGCGGCGGCCTGGCTGCCGGTCGCGACGACGGTGCCGTTGACGTCGGCCGCGGACCAGGTCACCGATGAGGCATCGGTGCTGAGGCCGACCTTCACCTGCTGGCCGTCGGTGAACACGTTGCCGAGGGTGAGGGGAGTAAGGGCGAGAGTCGCCGCGTGGGCCGGGGCGATGGTGCCGAAGCAGAGGAGGAGAACTCCGAGAACGATGGCAAGACTACGTCTCATGCCGACTCCTTGAATCAGGGCGGTGTAGGTGAGACGTCGGCTGCCACGACGTGATGCAAATCGATTTGTACTATCGCTGTGGGTGATCGTCGTGTCAACAGCTCAGCTGCCCTCGGCTCCGGTCGAGCTCAGCTGCCCTGTGAGTAGGGCGGCCAGCTCGGTCGGGCGGTACAGGACCTGCTTGCCGGTGCGCTGCGGCTCGACCAGTCCGGTACGGCGGAGCAGTTGCAGGTGCTGGCTCACGGCCGACGGTGTCACCTTGAGCTCGCCGGCGAGGTCGGTCGTCGTACGGGGATGTGTCAGCAGCTCGAGGATGTGGGCGCGCGGCGTACCGATCAGCTGGGCGAGATCCTGTTGCGACGGCGGCTCGACGACGGACCACAGATTGGCCTGCCCGCGGGGCGGGTATCCCAGTATTGGTTCGGCTCCCGGGTCGAACGGGATCACGGCGTGCGGGCCGAACAGACTCGGCTGCAGCACGAGCCCGCGGCCGTCGACGGCTTCGGTCCGGCTGACGGCCGCGACACGGTCGACCTTCAGCAACCCGTCCGCGTAGGTGATCGCCGGCGCGAGGCCGTTGAGCATCGCGCCGGTCCCGTGCTGGGTGAGGACGTGGCCGCGGTAGCTGATATCTGCCGAGAGAAGGGTGCGCATCCGGTCCCAGTACGGCGCCATCATGGCGTCCCAGTACTGGCGGAGTGCTTCTACTGTCTTGTCGATCGTCAGGCCGGCCGGGAGTTCGCCGTTCACCGCGACGAGCTGACGCTCGAACGTTTCCCGGTCCACGCCGGCAATGATCTCGAGCTCATCGGCGAGTTGGGTGAGTGGGGATGTGGGTCGCGGGGTCAGGAAGTCCGGGCTTCCCATCGTGTCGTTGACGAGCCACCGCAGTACGTCCCAGTCCAGCTCCGTCACTTTGGGCTGGACCGCGCGTACCCAGCCCAGCTGGAGCGGGAACCTCCCCGGCTCCCGGAGCGCGCGCAACGACAACACCATCTCCGCGACCGGCGACACCGCGAACCGCGCCTCCGCCAGATCCCGCGAAGTCAGCTCATAAGTCAGCACACCAGCCCCTCCGTCGATGTAGCACGATCCTAAATCGACAGTCCGCTCTACTCCGACTAGCGGTGTCCCGCCCCATCGCCCGACGACGATCCCGACCGCCGCCCGCCGTGCCCGCCTCTGTCGTCCCAACGTTCGGTGTGTGCTTGCTGACCGCCCTTGTCATCCCCGCGCTCGGCCTGCGCGTGCTGACCGCCGTTGTCGTCGCCGGGCTCGGTCTGGTGTTGCCCGCCTTTGTCATCGACCGACCAGGCTGCGGTGCCGACGCCGGCCGTCACCCCGAGGACGATCACAACCGCACCCGCCCAGGCGAGGTACCTCCGCGACCGCACTCCACTCGTCCGAACACTCTTCTGGTTCACGCTGTTCGGCTCATCAGCTGTCATGCCTCGATGCTCACCTGCCACCACGGGCACCGACCATCGGACATTGGTCGTACTACTCCTGGCCGACAACGCCGATGCCGATAACTGTCGGTGGGCAGTGGCAGGGTCCATGTCGACGAGAGAAGTGGAGGAAGCATGGGTTTTCGCACGATGGACGATGACGAAGCAGCTGAGTTCCTGGCGCAGCCGCTGGTTGCCGTGCTGGCGATCGACGATCCGGGCTGGTCCCCGCATGTGACCCCGGTGTGGTTCCACCACCTGCCCGGGGAGAACAGATTCCAGGTGATGACGCCGGCGAAGTCGAAGAAGGCGCGGCTGCATCGCGAGGGTTCGGGTGAGTTGTCGCTCTCGGTGCAGACCGCGGACGGACCGACCGCGAAGTACGTCAATATGCAGGGTGTGGCCCGCTTTCTCCCGTTGAGCGACGACCTGCTCAACGCGATGGTGGAGAAGTACCTGCCGGAGGAGTTCCGCGCGGCCTATCTGGCCGATCCGCCCGAGGACTCGATGTTCGACATCACCCCGCGACGCATCACCACGGGAGTCATCGGCTGACAGTTGGACTCGCTGTCTCGTCGTACCCGGTATGACGACTACGACGAGACTGAGCGAGCTCAACGGTGACTACGTGCTCGACACCGGGCGGACGCGGATCGGGTTCGTCGCGCGGCACCGGATGGCCACCCGGGTGCGCGGGCGGTTCGACGTGTTCGAAGGCGCCGTACACCTGGACGGCGACGACCCGGCCGCCTCGACCGCGCAGCTCACGATCCGGGCGGACAGCATCGAAACGGGCGCCCGACGACGCGATGCCCAACTCCGCAAGGACTTCCTCGACGCAGCGACGTACCCGCTGATCACCTTCGCGTCGACGAAGGTCGAGCTGGTCGGCGACACCACGTTCGACGTGACCGGCGACCTGACGATCCGCGGCGTGACGCATCCGGTCACGGTGCCGTTCGAGCTGACCGGTACGGCGGACGGCGTCGCCTTCGCCGCGACCCTGACCATCGAGCGCGCCCGCTGGCGGGTGAACTGGAACGCGTTCACCACCGCCTTGGTCAGCCCGACCGTCGTCCTCGACCTCCAGGTGGTTGTCGCTGGTTAGTCCTCACAGGCGATGCCGTCGTGGTCGGCGTCGAGACGGTAGATGTCGGAGCCGAGGACCTCGATCGGCCCAGCGACGTACTCCGGCCCGTTTCCGCTGCCACCCGAGCAGTCGACGTCACTGGCGATCGGGACGCAACCGGAGTAGTTCGGGTCACAACCCGACGACTCCTGCTCCGGCTCGTCGACCTTGGTCCCCACGGCCGTGATCTGCGTCCGCGGCTCCTTGGCAACCTCCTGCCGCACCAGATGCTTCGCCGTCTGCACGCCATCCACCAGCGTGACGCGGTAGGTGAGGCGACGCGTCCCATTCACCCCCTTGGTCCGCACCTCCTTCTCACCCTTCGGCAACGAGTCATCCGTAACCGTCTTCTTCTTGAACGCAATAACCCGAACCTCAACGACCTCCTTGGTCGTGACCACCGGCGTGGCCTTGGTGACCGGTTTGGGCACGCTCGTCGGCTGACTCGCCGTCGCTGTCTCTGTCGCTGCCTCTGTCGGCGTCGGCGTCGTGCTGACGCGAACACTCGCAATCGCGGCCGGCTGATCCACCCCCGCCCCCGAGCCCGCCCCACACCCAACGACCAACACACCAACCGCTACGACCACCGCAGCCCGAACAACCAACACGGCACTCCCCCCAACCCGCCGTCGGTTCCCCCCGCGGCAGGATTGTCACCACCCGGACACCCCGAGCGAATTCCGATCTGTACCACCACCCCCACCCACACCGCGAGGCCAAGCCCCTCCATCCCCCCAAACCGCATCACTTCCGTGACCTACCGCGCAGTACCCCCACTCCCACCCCCGCCCCCCCACTACCCACCGTAAGCACCCCACCCCCACCCCCACCAAGCATTCCCACCCCAAACCTGACACACTGTTCCCCTCACCAACTGAGGGCCTCTAGCTCAACTGGCAGAGCAGCGGACTTTTAATCCGCGGGTTGTGGGTTCGAGTCCCACGGGGCCTACCAGTCCCTTGTATGAGTCCGGGTCGTCCTTGACGGGTGGCTTGGGCTCCTGCTTACGCGGCTGCGGTAGATGCTTGACCGTGGCTTCGGTTGTTTCTTCACACTTGACTCATGTTCCGGGAGTTGAGTTGCAGCACCAGGTTGTACTCGCGGTGTTGTCTGAAGCGGCTGTATCACGCCAGTCGGTGCATACCTGGCTGCGGCGTTACGAGGGCTTGGCCGGGTTGGTGACGCGGTCGCGCGGGCCGGCCGATGTGGCCGAGTTCCGCACCGACCGCATCTTCCGGGACCTGGCGACCTGGCCACCGCCCGGGAGCAGGCTGTAGAACGAGCTGTCGGTCGACCAGCTTCTCGACCTGTCCTACGCCCCGCCCCTCGGAAGCCTTGGGGTGTGATCCAGCTCGCCGCGCAGGGCTGGCCGGCAGTGCGATAGCTAGTCAGCGGCGGATGTAGTCGACGGGGATCCGCTGTACTGCGAAGAGCAGTAGACCTGCCAGTGCGCACGCCGCGGCGACCAGTAGGACGAGGGTCTGGTAGCCCAGTGTGGCGGCGAGCAGCGCGCCGCCGAGTGGTGCGGTGGCTTTGGCGATCAGGATCGGGGCGGCCAGGGTGCCGGCGATGGTGCCGTAGCTGGTGGCGCCGTACCGCTGGAGCAGGATCGCGGGCGTGGCGATCGACGCGACCCCGAAACCGAGTCCGAACAGGACGAGGCAGGCGATCGCACCGAGTAGGTGTCGTCCGACGACTGGCAGCAGTGACATTGCCACGCCTTGGCCGATCAGGACGAGCCCGACGATCGTGGCCATTGGCAACCATCGGGTCGAGAGCGTGGTGACGACGCGGCCGGTCACCGACAACAGCCCGAGCAGGCCGGCTAGCGTGGCCGCGACGACGGCCGGATGGCCGAGGGTGGTCAGGTACTGGACCAGGTGGACGGCGATCACGGCCAGCGCCGCCCCGTGGAGCACGAAGGTTGCTGCGAGCAACCAGAAGGCGGGATCGCGCAGTACCCAGGTCGGTGAGCTGCGGAGGCGCCGTTCGTGATGAGGGGCGGCTGCGGTACGGCGGAGCCCGATTGCGTGCAGCGGAATGGTGACTGCTGCCAGCGCGATCGCGAGTACGGCGAGCGTCGGCCGCCACTCGATCCGGTCGACCAGCTGCCCGGTGAGCGGGATGAAGATCGAGCTGGCGAATCCGGCGACGAGTGTGATGCCCAGGAGTGCTTTCGCTCGCCGCTGCGGCTCCGTGGCCGCCACGACGACAGCGAATGCCGGCTCATAGAGCACCATGGCTGAGGCCACACCGACAAAGACGAACACGACGTACAGCTGCAGCGCGTTGTGGACCTGGGACCATCCGAGCACCGCGACGGATCCGACCACCGACCCAGCGGTCATCAGGGCATGTCCACCTCGAGCATCGAGCCAGCGCCCGACCGGAATCGACAGCAGGCCCGACACCAGGACAGCCGTGGTGAGCGCACCCGCAGCCGTGGTGTGAGAGATCCCGAGGTCGGTGCTCATCGGGCCGAGGATCACGCTGAAGGCGTAGTACAGAACGCCGTACCCGACGGTCTGCGTGATGGCGAGCGAGCCGATGAGCCGGCGCGGTCCGGGGCTGGCCGTGACAGCCGGCCCCGGAGACGCGGTCATCAGTTGCAGCAGCCGGACTGGGTGGTCGTCGGCTCAGGCTCGATCACGGTGAGCAGACCGCCGCTGATGCCGGTGGCGAGTCCTCGGCTCACCGGCGCCTCGAGGCTGATCGGTGCCGGCCCGCAGCAGCTGCCCGCGGACTCGTCGGCGGAGTCGCCGTAGGCGAGGTTCGATGAGCACACGCCGGTCTCGGGCAGGTTCAGCTGGACGTCACGCGCAGCCTCCCAGTCGCCGGCCAGCGCGGCCACGACCGAACGCGCTTGCTCGTAGCCGGTGGCCAGCAGGAACGTCGGCGCCCGACCGTAGGACTTCGCGCCGACCGCGTAGTACCCGGGCTCGGGGTGCTGGAGTTCGTCGACGCCGTGCGGCGGGACGGTCCCACAGGAGTGCTGGTTCGGGTCGATCAACGGCGCCAGCGCCCGCGTCGAACCCAGGATCGGGTCGAGATCCAGCCGCAGCTCGCCGACCATGTCGTGGTCGGGGCGGAAACCGGTCGAGTTCACCACCGTGTCGACCACGACCTGCTGGTCCCCGGCCGTCAACGCGACCCGTCCGTCGGGCGTACGTGCCAGCGACTCGGTCCGGAAGCTGCTCACCAGTTCGACGCGCCCCGACTGCACCAGCCGCTTCAGCCGTGTGCCCAGCGCTCCCCGCGCGGGGAGCTCGTCCGCGTCGCCGCCGCCGTACGTCCGTGCCTGGTCCGTGCCGCGGACCACCCACACCACCTCGGTGCCCGGCTCGTGGTCGACCAGCTCTCCCAGTTCGAGCAGTGTCGTCGCCGCCGAGTGTCCAGCGCCGACAACCGCCGTACGACGGCCCGCGAAGCGCTCACGGTCGCGGCCGAACACGTCCGGCAGCGCGTGTGAGATCGCGTCGGCCACGTCACTTTCACCGCGCGCTGGGATGCCCGATGCGCCAAGGACGTTCGGGCGGCGCCAGGTGCCGGCTGCGTCGATCACGGCGGATGCCAGCACTTCCTCGCCGTCCGCGAGACGCAGGAGGAACGGCGCCGTCTCCCGGCCGGCCGTACGGATCCGGTCGTATCCGACCCGAGTCACCGCGACGACTTCAGCGCCGTACCGAACCCTGTCGGCCAACGTTTTGGCGAGCGGAGCGAGGTAGTCGTCGATCAGATCGCCACCGGTCGGCAGTTCGTCCAAGTTGGGCTCGATCCAGTCCGATGCCTCGAGCAGCCGGCGCGCCGCGCTGTCGATGTCGTAACGCCACGGGCTGAACAGCTTCACGTGCCGCCACTCGTCGATCGCGGCCGCAACGCTCGGCCCCGATTCGAGCACCAGGAACTCGACTCCGCGTTCGGCGAGATGCGCCGCCGCGGCCAGTCCCACCGGGCCTGCTCCGATGACTACCACCGGCCCCGTCACCAGCTCTGTCACGATCATCCTCCGTGCTGTCTAGATACTCGTCTAATCACGAAGCTTGCCTCCTGATTCGACAAGAGTCAAGATAGACACATGCCGAAACAGGAACTGACCGTGCTGAACACCTGCTGCACGCCGATCTCCGAGGCCGCCCTCGAGCCGGCGCAGGCCGCGGACGGCGCCGCGGTGTTCAAGGCACTGTCCGACCCGATCCGGCTGCGACTGATGTCGATCATCGCCTCGGCCGGCGACGAGGTCTGCGTCTGTGACATCACCCCGAACTTCGACGTCAGCGGCCCGACGATCTCCCATCACCTGAAGGTGCTCCGCGAAGCCGGCCTCGTCGACTGCGAACGCCGCGGCACCTGGGTCTACTACTGGCCACTCCCCGAACGCCTGACTTGGCTCTCCACCCTGCTGTCCGTTCCCTCGGCTGTCTGACCAGCGACAAGTCTTGGGGTTGTAGCTCGTACGGCGACTCCGCGTCGCGGGCCACCCCGCGCAGTGTGTTCGACGAGAACGAGCGCTGGAACTCGAGGCCGAGACAGACCAGGCTGCGGTGGGTGAGTGAGAGGCCGCGCTTGTGGAGCGGCATGCCGGTGGGGACAACCGCGCCGAGGTGCTTGAGGCACGGGAGGGTTGGGTCGGTAGCCGGCCGCGAAGATCACGGCGTCGACCTGCTCACGGTTGCCGTGAGCAGGAGATACAGCCGCAGCGTGTCGAGAGCTATCTGAAGGACTGCTGCTGACTCACTCGTCGAGCGTGAGCTGTCGCCGATGGAAGTCGAAGTGCTGCGTCGGAAATCTGTAGACATCGGCCAGTGTCATGTAGTCCTTGAAGAACGGATCCCAGCGGACCGGGTAGTGCATGCCTCGTGCGAGATCGTCCTCGCTCTCGGCATCCAGGCGTAGATGCAGCTTGTTCACCACGTGGTCGAACATCACGACCATCCGAGCTGTACTCAAGGTGTTCCCGCCCAGGTACGACCCGAGGTAGTTCACCTCGTCGAACGGCTTGGTTCCGGCGTCGAGGACCTTTGCGTATACGCGACTCGCGCCGTCCGGCAGCCGCCCGAAGACGCGCACGAGTCGGAGGAGTGCGCGGATGATGAGGTACCCCAGCAACATATGGAACAGCAGCTGTCGGTTGCTCCATCGTGTGCCGTTCGACGGCCGGCTGAGTCCGGCAGCGTCCGCGTGCTCGACGAGCTGGTGGAAGGCCAGTCTGGCCCTCTCCAGCTCGTCGTGCGTCGCAATCCGATCCATGTGCTCATGATCAGGCTGGTGTGACGCCCGGCCAACCGTTCGAGTGGAGAATTCTCAGCCCGTCACATGCCGTGCGCCCCAGCCGGTGGTACCGATTGCTCGAGGCTGGCACTGCCTCGTCCGTGGATCGTCCGGCGCGCACGCCGGCTCTGGACGAGGTCATTCAGTGAGCCAACTCGCAGCCCAAAGACACGGCCCAGGGCTGGGTGTTCGCCGGCCTTTCAGGACCTGGTTGGAAGTGGAAGTGCTACTCGCCCAGAAGGATGAACTGGAAGCCGATTTGGGATGTGTGGTTGAGGCCGTTGAAGACGACCGGGACCTTGCCGTACGACGTCATCGCGGTGGCGGTGCCGTTGAACTTGCTGAAGCCGTACTGGTAGCCGGTTTGGGTGTTGTGGTCGATGGCGGTGATGACGGTGGGGCCGTTGACGCCGCATTTGTTGACGACCAGGGACTCGTAGGCTGCCCAGCCGGACTTTCGGATCAGCTTTACTACGGGCTTCGCGGTGGCTGTGGTGGGGATGTGGATGGTGTAGAGCGCGCCGGCTGTCGTGGTCATCAGGAGGGTGTCGTACGTCCGTTCCTCGCTGATCATGGTCATCGTCTTGAAGCCACGGAAGCCGGCGAACGAGCCGGCCGAGCGGTAGCCGGTGCCGTTCGGGGCGTAGCGGTACAGATTGCCGTTGGTGTTCAGGCCGTACAAGTAGGCGGGCCGGGATCCCTTGAGGGGATAGTTCGAGGTGGCGATGGACTTGAAGCTCGACCAACCGGTGCCGACCCTGACCGCCGTCGACTGCGCGGGCCTTCCGCCCGAGAGGACGGTCGTCTGCCGGTACAGGTTCGAGCCCAGCAGGAACAGGCCGAAGGCGTAGTACTGCGTGCCTGCGGCGTTCCACGCCAGATACCACCTGTCCATGAAGCGTGTGGCGAAGAACTTCGAGTACACGTACGGCGGCGACACCGGAGTCGGCGGCTTGTGCGCGGTGATGTCGACCGTGTCCACGACGTTCGCCTTGGTCGGCCAGACGACCGAGTTCCAGCAGGTCTGGGCTGCCGCGCTGGCTGAGCTGGGCGCGGCGGTGGCAGTTGCAGCAGTGATGGAACTGGCGGCCAGCAGACCGAAACCAGTCAGAGCGAGCGCAAAGCGTCGCAGCTTCATCGAGCAGTCCCCTCCAGAGAACCCCAGACCACCCCGGTCCCCCCGAGGTCGGCAGTACAGCCCGGGCCGCAGCCTACCGAAACCGCAGGTCAGGCGTAGGGAACCTGCTCGGTCGCGGCGACACCTAACGATTGCAGGGACAATCGCGAGGGGAGAGCTGGGTGGGCGGTGTGCGGGCTTTGCCTGCTGTGTCGGATCGGGAGTTGTGGGAGCTGGCGGCGGAGGGGGACTCCGAGGCGTTTGCGCGGCTGTATGACCGGCATGCGCAGGCGATCTACAACTTCCTGCACCGGCGGACCGGCTCCTGGAGTGACGCGGAGGATCTGACGTCCGCGGTCTTCCTGCAGGCGTGGCGGCGGCGGGCTGACGTCGTACTCGATCGTGACTCGGCGCTGCCGTGGCTGCTTCGGACGGCTGATTACACCGCACGCAACGAGTGGCGGAGCAAGCTTCGCTATCGCCGCGCGTTGGCTGCCGCGCATCTCATCCACAGCGAGGTCGACGACCATGCGGACGACGTGGCGCAGCGGCTCGATGACGACAGCCGGATCCAAGCGGTCCAGGCATCGCTGAAACGCCTGCCCAGACAGGAGCGCGAGATCGTCGAGCTCTGCATCTGGGCCGGCCTCGACCAGGCCGCGGCCGCGGTAGCGCTCGACGTACCAATCGGCACGGTCAAGTCGCGGCTGTCCCGCGCTCGAAAGCACCTGCGCGAACTCAATCTGGAGATCCAGGCATGAACATTCTGCTGCCCGACGGAGATCTACGCCCGTCGACCCGAGACCGTCAGCGCGACGAACTGATCGCGATCCTCGAGAGCGAAGCCGGTACGCCGCCACGCCGCCGACTGCTCGTTCCGCTGGCCGCGGTCGCGGCGGTCGTCCTGGTCGTGGCTCTCGGCTTCGTTCTGAAGGACGGCCACCAGCAGGTTGCCTCGGCGCCGGCGATCGAGCCGTTGAGCGCGGCGGAGAAGGCGAATCTCGGTCAGCGCTGCCTGGTCAGGTACAACCTCGCGACGTCCACGGGCCACGCGGTTCTCGACGGTTTCCGGTTCGTGGACCCGCCCGGCGACGCATACGTCCGGACGTGGGTCGTCGGGTACGGCGACGGTCTGTGGGTGAACTGCGGCTTCAACCAGACCGGCGTCATGGTCTCTGGCAGCGCGGCTGCACCGAGGCTCGGCTTGTCCAACGAGGTGCAGAACGGCGGGCCGGGCAGCGGCGCCTACGTGAAGCCGGTCGCGCGTATCACCGTCACCCCGACGGGCGGCGGGCCGGTCGAGGCCGTACTCCGCAACGGCTTCTTCTACGCCCCGGTCAAGTCCGTGCCGGCGAGCAAGTCGCCGACCGACAGCAGCCGACGCCCGTACGTCGTTCGCGGGTACGACGCAGCTGGAACCCTCGTGTATGCCAGCCCCGAGACCGAGGCCGATCGCAAGGCCGAGCAGGTCGCCTGCCGCGCCGACCCGACGGGCCACACGTACGCCGTGATCGGCACGGAACGACCGCTCCCTGCCCCCAAGGACTGCCGTCCCAACCTCCCGTGGACCTTCAGCGGGTGACGGCTGGTGTCGTGGTCGGCGATGGGTCGATGAGCGCTGCGCCGAAGACCCATGAGGATGTCTGGGCGATGAAGTCGTTCGGGAACCCGAGAGGGAACGCGCTGGCCTCGTTCAGCCGCGCGATGCTCTCGGGCGGAAGGGTGAGTTCGGCGGCGGACAGGTTGGCACCGAGCTGTTCGGCGGTGCGCGCTCCGATGATGGGATGGATCAGCGGGGAGCGGCTGGTTGTCCAGGCGATCGCGACCTGGGAGGACGTCGTACCGAGCTCGTCGGCGACGTCTTGCACTGCTCGGACAACGGCATGATCCCTGGCCGAAAGGGATTCCGGGGCCAGTCGTCCAGCCGCCGGCCCGCGGCCGCTGTATTTGCCGGACAGTACTCCACCGGCCAGCGGACTCCACGTGGTGATGCCGAGGCCGAGCGACTCGGCCATGGGCAGCAGTTCGCGTTCGATGTCGCGCTGGAGCAGGTTGTAGGGAACTTGCAGTCCGACGAACGGGCTCCAGCCGTGCCACTCGGCCAACGTATTGGCGCGGGCCACGACCCAGGCCGGTGCGTCGGAGATTCCGACGTACAGGACCTTGCCGGCCTGTACTGCGTCGTCCAGCGCCCGCATGGTCTCCTCGAGCGGCGTGGAACGGTCCCACATGTGCACCCAGTACAGATCCAGGTAATCGGTGCGTAGCCGGCGCAGGCTGGTCTCCAGCGATGCACGCAGGTTCTTACGGTGGTTCCCGGCGGCGTTCGGGTCGCTGCGGTCGCGGGAGACGGTGTACTTCGTTCCGAGCACGAACGACTCGCGACGGCCGGACAGAAGTTCGCCGAGGAACTCTTCGCTGGCGCCGTCCCGGTAGTTGACGGCGGTGTCGATCATGTTGCCGCCCGCATCGACGTAAAGGTCCAGCATCCGTCGGCATTCTGTGATCGGTGCGCCGACGCCGCCCTGTTCTCCGAACGTCATCGCGCCCAGGATCAGCTCGGAGATCCGAAGACCGCTCGTACCCAGGGTGCGGTATCTCATGGGGTCGCCGATCCACTGAACAGTTGAGCGGCCAGGGCGGCAATCTCCTCGGACGGCACGTCCCGCACGTGTTGATCCAACGCCCAGCGATGCCCGGACGGATCCAGGAATTGGCCTGTGCGATCTCCCCAGAAGGCATCGTGGACCGGCTCGAAGACCGTGGCTCCCGCATCCAACGCACGAGTCCAGGCGGAGTCGATGTCGGAGACCTGAACGTGCAACGCGGCCGGAGTACCGCCGAGCGCCGCCGGGGTGCGCAGGCCGCGGTCGGGCATTTCTCCCGCCACCGCCAGGCTTGTGTTGCCGAGGACGAGTTCCACGGTCAGCGTCCGGCCATCGGGAAGCGTGAGGCGGCTGGTCTCTTCTGCGCCCAATGCCTCGGTGTACCAGGAGGCGGCCTGATCCGGGTCGCTGACGACCAGATGAATCGCTATCACGGCTATGACCATACACAGTGTCTGGTCATAGTGTCTATACACTATGTCCGGACACTATGATGACCGGCATGCCTTCCAGACGCACCGTGCGCTCTGCTCGTCGATCTGCAGCGGCCCCGGCCTCGGCAGAGCTGCGGGAGCGAATCCTGTCCGCGACGCGCGAGTTGCTGCGGGAGCGGCGCTTCGACACTCTCAGCGTGGCCGACATCCTCGACGCTGCCGGTGTATCCAGGGCCAGCTTCTACTTCTATTTCCCGAGCAAACAGGCAGTGCTCGCTGACCTCGTGCGCGAGGCGGTCACGCAAGGACAGCAGGCAGCGCGCCCCTGGACCGATCGGGAGCAGGATCCGGTCACCGGGCTTCGGTCCGGTGTGACCGATGGAGCCCGGCTGTGGCGCGACAACGCCGGCGTCTTGATGGCCATTGTCGAGAGTTGGGGATCGGACGAAGAGCTTCGGGAGCTATGGCTCGAGCAGATGAACCTGTTCACCGAGGCCGCCACCGCGCGGATCGAGTCCGACCCGGTCGCCGGCCCGCGACTCGGCTCCACGCGCGCACGCGCCGCTGCCGCATCACTGACCTGGATGGGAGAACGCCTCTACTACCTCGCCGCAGCGTCGGTTCCGCCGTTCGACGACGAGGAAGTGCTGATCGAAACCCTCACCACCGCCTGGACCTCGATCCTGTACGGCGACGCGGTGCCCGATCATCGGGATCCCAGGGGGTGACAGCCGGGCACACTAGGCCGACACTGCTCGTGTCTGGCGATTTCGGGTGGGGAGGCGCGGGATGGCGGCGGAGTGGGTGCTTGTGGCGACTTCGTTCTTTTCAGGTCTTGCGGCTGGGTTTCTTGGTGGGCTGTGTCTGATTTTGCGGCCCGTCCAGGCGTCCATGAGCGGCCGCGAGTTCAGGGCCTTCATGGACACGTTCCTGCGGTACGCCGACAACGGCTGGGGCAAGGTGTTCAACTACGCCTGGTCGCTCGGGATGGGTATCGGGCCGATCGTCGCGCTCATCCTGCTTCGGGACGATCCCGGATCGGCGTCGTTCGTACTCACCGCGATCGGCCTCGCCATCGTGATCGTCGGTGTGTACGTCGTCTCGAATGTCTGGAAGACCCCGCAGTACAAGGTGATCCTGTCGTGGGATCCCGACGCGCTACCAGCCAGCTGGGAGGCCGATCGGCAACGCTACTTCACCATCAACTGGCTCCAACTGGCGACGACCTGGAGCGCTTTCATCCTGTTCCTGGTGGCCCTCCTCGAACTGCCGAGCTGAGAAGCTCAGGCGACGGTTGTCTGTCGGGGGCACGGGCGGATGCGGATGATTGTTTTGCCCTTGGTGCGTTCGGTCGGGTTGAAGGCGGCGACTGCATCGTCGAGCGATGCGATGGTGCCGATGTTTGTTTGCAGGCGGCCGTCGCGGACGCGTTGGACGATCTCGGTCAGTTGGGCGCGGTCGGCCTCGACGACGAAGTCGACTGCGAGGCCGTCTGCGGGGCGGGCCTCGGGCGGACCGACGATGGTGACGAGGGTTCCGCCAGGGCGGATGATGGCCGCGGACTGCTGCTGGATGTCGCCGCCGATCACGTCGAAGACCAGGTCGACCTCGCCGATGTCCTTCAGAGAGTCGTTGCCCAGGTCAAGGAATTCGTGTGCGCCGAAGTCGAGCGCGGTCTGGCGGTCGGCGGTGCGGCCGGTGCCGACGACGTACGCGCCGAATTCACGCGCGAGCTGCGCCACCATCGAACCGACTGCGCCGGCCGCGCCGTGCACGAGAACGGTCTGCCCCGACTGAAGCCGGCCGTGCTGGAACAGGCCCTGCCAAGCGGTCAGTCCCGAGATCGGCAGGCTGGCTCCCACGGTGAAGTCGACATCGCCCGGGAGCGGCGCGAGGTTGCGGGCCTCGATGGCGACGTACTCCGCGAGCGAGCCATCGCGATGCCAGTCCGCGAGGCCGAACACCCGCTGTCCGACCGACAGCCCCGTCGTGCCGTAGCCGAGGGAGGTGACCACCCCGGCCAGCTCGTGCCCAGGGATCGACGGTGCGCGGCCGCGGTCGGCACGATCGGTCCACGTCGAGGGCCACGTCAGCTCGGTCGGGACGTATCCCGAGGCGTGAACCTCGACCACGACGTCGTTGATCGCCGCCGGTGGCTCGGGACGCTCGGCGAGCATCATCCCGGCCGTTCCCGCGGCCTCGTCCGTCACCACGATCGCCTTCATCAGGTACCTCCAGCTGTTATTGGACCAATTCGTCCAGACTAGTACGGGGTCGTGCCGCCGACAACGGGTGTCAGGAGGGATCGTGCACAACGTCGGTGCGGGGTGCTCTGTCGGGAACCGCAGCGCCGCCCGGGTGCTCGGCGTCGATGAGGGTCTTGTAGGACGGGTGATCCGCGATGTAGTCGGCGATGAATGGGCAGAAGTTCGTCAGCCGCCGCCCGGTGGCAACGACGTCGTCGAGCGCGGTCCGAACGAGCTGGTTCGCGATGCCCTTGCCGCGGTGAGCCTCGTCGACCTCGGTGTGAGTGAGTACGACGCGTCCCTGGCGGACCCGGTATCCGACCCGTCCGACAACCTCGTCGTCGAGGACGGCTTCGAATGCGCCCTCGGTTGCGTTGTTCCTGATCTGCAGCCCGGTGCTCAAGATCCCCTGCCTTCCATGCGGCTAGTTTGGACTATATCGTCCAATCATAGATTGTGCCGCAGAGTCGGTCGGCGCAGAGGTGCGGGCCGGAACGGTACCGTGGAGATCGTGACTCGATCGACGGTGGCTCCGCCTCGCCAGCTGACGGCGCGTGGTCTGGCAACCAGAACGCGCATCGTCGACGCGGCTGCGGACCTGATGTACGTCAAGGGCGTCAACGCCACGACGCTCGACGACGTCCGGGCAGCGAGCAGTACGAGCAAGTCGCAGCTCTACCAGCACTTCGCCGACAAGGACCAATTGGTCCGCGCGGTCGTCTCGCGGCGGGCCGGCCAGATCCTGGAACGTGAGCAGGGCTACTTGGAGCGGTTGCGCTCGTTTCGCGGCCTGCAGCGCTGGCGGGACGCTTTGGTCCAACGCAACGCTCTTCAGAACGGCGCGTACGGCTGTGCGCTCGGCTCGATGGCGAGCGAGTTGTCCGATCAGGACGACGAGGCCCGCAAGACGCTGGCGGAGGCCTTCGCGGAGTGGACGGGCTTGATCGCTGCCGGACTTCGGCGAATGCAGGACGCCGGCTCGCTCAGCACAGCGGCCGACCCCGACAAGCTCGCTGTCGGCCTGATGGCGGCGCTCCAGGGCGGATATCTTCTCGCCGAAACCCAGAACGACATCACGCCGATGGAAACGGCGCTCGACATGGCGCTCGACCATATTCGCTCGTTCCTGACGAAGTAGCTCAGCGATCGGCGAAGGCGTCGATGCGGTCCAGGGCCATGTCCAACGCGTCGGCCATCGGCCGGGGGCTGCGCGCGTTCTGAGCGAGAATGTGTCCGCCTTGCAGAGCGGCCAGCAGACCGGTTCCGAGCTTGTCCGGATCGGCTTCGATGGTCAGTACTCCGAGATCGCGCAGCCGTGCCAGTGTTTCGATGAGCAGCTGGCGCCAGCTGTCGAACGCCGATGCCAGCGCCGCGCGGGATCGGTCATCGTCGTCGGACAGCTGGGCACACAATGCGCCAAGAGCGCATCCGTAGGAGCCGTCGTGCAGCGTGTTCGCTTCGACAAGCGCGTCGCGCCATCGCCGCAACCCGTCGAGAGTTCGCACGCCGGCCAGACGGGCTTCCTCCCGGGCCAGGACTGATCGCGATTGAACCTCGATCTCGGCGAGGAGCAGAGTCATCGTGCCGGCCGCGGTTGGCTGAGAAGGTCGCCGTACTCCGGATTTTTCTCGACGAACCGGCTGACGACCTGGCAGTAGTTGGACACCTTTGCGTACTTCGTGCGGATGTCGTCGAGTGCACCGCCGACCAGCGCCCAGGAAAGCCCCCGTCCGCGGTAGGTCTCTTCGATCACCGTGTGCGTGATCGACAGCTGCGAGCCGATCACGTGGTATACGAGCAGCCCGGCCTGTTGGCCGTCGACGAGGAGTTCGTAGTACTCGTCGTCCGGGTGGTGGACCACGGCGACTGTCGGAGACTGCGCCGCTGAGCCGTCGACTGCCCCGTCGACTGCCCCGTCGATCGTCAGAAGGTCGGCCAACGGAGCCTCCCACCCTGCATTGAACGCTTCGGTGGGGAGCGTGGCGTTCCAGGTGAGGCTCGATCCGGCTTGATTTCGGAAGTGAAGGGTGAGCCGCCAGTCGTCGTGAAGCTCTGTGTCGGTACGCAGTTGCACTCGCATGCTGCTGGGAAGCGAGTTGAGCATCATCGGCCGTGTCTGCAGGACAGTTCGTTCGCCGTCCAGACGTGCCGTACTCCGGCCGGCCAGCGTCACATCGAGGCCGCCGAGGAGGCGCGCGGTCACGCTGACGTCGGCCTCTGCGCTGTCCGCGCCCGGCGCCGTCAGTTCGCCGCCGGCGAGGTAGAAGCCCGTTCCGTCGGGTGGAAGAACCTGATCTGTCATCGCCCTGTCCTCATGCTGCTCGCGACGGTATATGGACCATATGGTCCAGTCCTCATCAATGTATCGCGCGTGTCGCCAGGACGCCAAAGCCGGTCGGCCGATGGATGTCACATCGCGTTGCGTTGTCCGGTCCTTGTGGGTGACGTCGGGTTCGCCGGCGTACATCCGCTCAGGGGATCGGGATCGGTCCCGGAAGGAGGCCTGGGTCATGGCAGAGGACGAGGTGAGCCGCAACCTCGAGGGAATGGACGAGCTCGACTTCCAAGGGTGGAACCGGGCTGACTGGCACGGCGCGTTCGCGCGGTGCCACACCGACGATGTGGTCGTCGAGCTCTCGGGGCAAGCGACGACTCATGGTCTGAAGGAGCACATCGAGGCGATGGAGGCGCTGGTCGAGTCCAACGGCGGTACGCCGGTCCAGGTGGCCTCGCATCCGATCATGTTCGGGTCGGGGGACTGGACGTGCGTGGTCGGCGAGTTCGAAGGGGGTGGGCGGATGGTGACCATCGCGAAGTGGCGCGACGGTGCGATCGCCGAGGAGCACATCTGGCTGTAGGGCTCGCCCGGGTGGTTGCAGGGCTCGATCGACGGCGCCGCCTCGGCGACCTGGATTGTCGGTGGGGGCGGGGACGCTGGTGGTGATGGGGTCGCCGGCGTGAGGAGTTGTTGATGGGCGCGGAGTTTCAGTTGGTGGTCGATTGTGCCGAGGCTGAGGTGCTGGCGCGGTTCTGGGCTGCGGCGTTGCGGTACGAGTTCGCGCCGGCGCCGGCCGGGTTCGCGACCTGGCGGGACTACTACCGGCGGTTAGGGGTGCCGGAGGAGGATCTGACCGACGAGGTGGATCGGATCAGTGACCCGGAGGGGCGCGGACCGGATATCTGGTTCCACGTGGTGGCGGAGGGCAAGGTGGTCAAGAACCGGTTGCACCTCGACATCCACGCCAGCGGTGAGTGGTCGGACCCGATCGCGGCGCGGATTCAGCGGGTTGATGCCGAGGCGGCCAGGTTGGCGGAGTTGGGTGCGACCATCACCGGGGCGTTCGAAGAAGGGCTCGACCACTACGCGGTCGGGATGAAGGATCCGGAAGGCAACGAGTTCGACATCAACTGAGCATCGCGTTCGGCCAGTTGGGGTTGCGGCCGAGGTAGGCGACGATGCGGTCGAGAGGGTCGTCGCCGGACCACGGGATGTCCGCTGCGAACGGCGTTCCCGGGGCGCGCCGGACGTCGCCGGTCGGGACGATCTGGGCGACTGTTGTCGCGGCCTCGAGCGTGGCCGGTGCAAACGTCACTGTCTTGCCGAGGGACTTTGCGACGTCCCAGCTGTGGACGATGTAGTCGATGAAGTGGAAGCTGACAGCCTGCGCTCCCGGGAAGGCTGCGTCAGGTCCGAACTCGGCCAACGGGAACGTGCGCTCCGCGACGCCGGGCTGGGCGAAGGCGTCGAGGACGTGCTCGGCGGACTCGACGTACGCCTTGACCGGGTCGTCGCCGAGGTCGAGGAGCTTCCAGATCGTGGGGTCGGACTCGCCGCGGGAGGCGGCGGCGAAACCGTAGTGCTGGGTGGCCATGTGGGCGAGCAAGCCGTAGAGGGTCCAGGCGCGGCACGGGGTCGGCTTGGACAGGTCGGCGTCGGTGATGGTAGTGGCCAGCTCGATGCTGGTCCGGACGGCTTCGGCATCCAGTGCGATGTAGTCAACGGTAGGCATGCGCATATCGTAAGCCCATGCATATGATTGCGCCAGTGCTACCTTTTTGGGTATGGCAACCGAGCGCCCCGATCTGGCTGCGATGCTGTACCCGCTGGTGCGGGAACTGATCGCGCTCGAGCTCCCGGTGCTCGCCGCGCACAACGTCTCGATGTGGGGCTACTCGGTCCTGACCGCGCTCGACGACACCCCGGTCCGCACCCAGGCCGCGCTCGCCGAGGCGATCGGCGCCGACAAGTCCCGCATCATCGGCACGCTCGACGAGCTGCAGAAGGCTGGGCTGATCGAGCGCACTCCGGATCCTGACGATCGGCGGGTGCGGCTGCTGTCGATCACGGCTGAGGGTCGTCGGGTACGCCGGGCTGTTCGCCGGGGGATCCAGGTCAAAGAGGTGCAGGTGCTGGAGGGTCTACCGGTGCCGGATCGGAAGACGTTCATCCGGCTGCTGCAGCAGTTGCACGCTTCACGCTGACGGTGGAGAGCGTTCCCTCGCGCGGGTGATCCGGTCGGGGGTGCGGGATCAACAGACTGGCCGCATGAGGCGAGCGGTGGTTGCGTGGGCGGTGGCGTACGGCGGTCTGCGGGTTTGGTTCGCGACCGGCCACGCCCCAACGTGGAAGCTACCCGGCAACGACCTCCTCGTCCCGCACTGGGTCGCAGTCGCCGGCTGTCTTGTCACTGCCCTGGCTGTCATCAAGATCAGACCACGGGTGCTGTGGACGCTCGCCGCCGGGTGGGTTGCGGCAGCGGCGTTCATCTTGCTTGACCTTGTAGGCGGGGTGCTGCCAGGGCTTGGGATTCCGTTCGATCCACTCGGGATGCTCTGTCGGCTAGGGGCGATTCTCGGCGCCGTGCTGCTGGGCGTGACTGCGAAAGCGCATCAATCCGAAGCGAAGCCCTGGCCACCCTGGATCGCGACTCTCGGCGCATGGATGGCAGTGGTCGGTTGTCTTACGCGGCTTGGGGCGCAAGCGGTGGTTGGGTTCGGGGAGACGCCGTACGACGGGAATCTGTCAGTGGTCCTGTTCGAAGGAGGCTTTCTGCTTGTCGGGATACTCCTGCCGTTCCTGCTGGTGCATCCGATCGGGCGGCGCTTCCCGCGGTGGATGCTGCTCACCCCGGGCTTCGTGATCGGCACCGGCATGACGGCGTACTTCGGTGTGGGCCTGATCCAGATGATCGTCGCCGTCGCGCAGGGCAAACCGCCGTACGACGATGTCGGGCTGCCGGACGCGTTCTTCTGGGTGGCGGTGCCGGCGTACATCGTCTGGGGAGTCGGTCTGCTGCTCGCTGCGCGCGGCTACCAATTCGGGACCCGGAAGGCAACCGATTCGGAGTGTGATCTGAAAATCACCCACGGTTGAACCAAGTGTAGCGTTCAATCGTTCGAATCAGGGACCGCCCCCACTGCGAGGAGTGAGGCCCTGTGCAGGTGCTTGAGCGTTTTCAGAACGAAGTGATCGGCGTCTTCCGGATCGTCGTCGGGTTCCTGTTCGCCACCCACGGCGCGGCCGCGCTGTTCGGCGTACTCGGGACGGAAAAGGTCGCAGCGCTGGTCTGGCCGTCCTGGTGGGCGGCGTTGATCCAGGCGGTCGGCGGCGCACTGGTGATGATCGGGCTCGGCACCCGGTACGCCGCGCTGCTCTGCTCGGGCTCGATGGCCTTCGCGTATTTCACTGTCCACCAGACAGGTGCTTTGCTTCCTGTGCAGAATGGTGGCGAGAAGGCGGCGCTGTTCTGCTTCGCCTTCCTGCTGATCGCGTTCCTGGGCAACGGCGCCTGGTCGGTCGAGCGGGCAGCCCGAACGGCGCCACAGCGAGCAACCCCAGCCGACTGAGCGATGTCCGACCCTTTGTCCCACAGAGCAGGAGCGCCGATGGCCGACGACCGGGCGGCGCTGCTGCGTGAGCTGCACGACGTGCACGCTCCCGCGCTGTGGCGGTTCGTCGTCCGGCTGACCGGTGACGATCGGCTGGCCGAGGACGTCGTACAGGAGACCCTGCTCAGAGCGTGGCGCCGGCCGAACATCCTGTCCGAGGACGAGGCGGGAGCCCGGGCGTGGCTGTTCACGGTGGCGCGCAACCTCGTCATCGACGACCGGCGCAGTGCCCGGGTCAGCCGGGAGGTGGCCAGCGACGACCTCCCGGAGAACCCGAGCGCCGACCACGCGAACGCCGTACTCGACGCGTGGCTGGTGGCCGAATCCCTGGCACAGTTGTCTGAAGAGCATCGGCAAGTAATCGTTCGGGCGTACTACGGCCGCCGTACCGTCACCGATATCGCCGAGGAGCTGGACATCCCGTCGGGCACGGTGAAGTCGCGGCTGCACTACGGGCTGCGGGCGCTGAAGCTCGCGCTGCAGGAGAAGGGGGTGACAAGTCAGTGAGCGACCCGTACCGGGAGTGGGACTCGGCGTACCTGCTCGGGGCGTTGTCGGCGAAGGACCGCCGCGCGTACGAGGAGCACCTGCGTACCTGTGCCGAATGCTCGGCCGAGGTTGCATCGCTGGCCGGCGTGCCCGGCGTACTCGCCGCTCTCCCGGCCGAACGGGCCCTGGCCACCATCACGGCCGAGCCGCCGAACTTGTTGCCCGATCTGGTCCGCAAGGTCCAGCGTGATCGGCGCAAGCAACGCATCCGGCTCGGAGCGTTGATCGCCGGGGTCGGCGTCACGGCCGCCGCGATCGGCGCGGTCATCGCGATCCCGCTGACCGATGACGAGCCGCAAGGCGACTACGTCGTACTCGCGCAGACGGTGAGCAGCAAGCTGTCCGCGGATGCCCGGCTGGTTCCGGAGCGTTGGGGTACGACGATCGAGATCAGCTGCCGGTACGACGAACTCGCGACGCCGAGCGAACGCGCCCGCGGATATGAGCTGTACGTCACAGACGCTTCCGGCAAGGCGTCGCTGATCGCGAGCTGGACGTCGTCGCCCGGTACGACGGTGAAACCGGCCGCCACGACGAAGCTGCAGCGCAACGAGATCAAGGCGCTGGACATCCGGAGTTCTGAGACCGGCCGGGTCCTGCTCGCCGTGCACTTCTGAGTAAACATCCGGATACGAATGATCACGGGCTGTTGGGGCACCTGAAGGTCACGAACGGTTGTCGCTCGAGAGGCCGCCGATCCAGACCCCGGTGTTCAGGGACGTGCACCGGGGTCGCGGCCTGTCCACGCCGTACGCGACCCGGTTGGAAGAAACTTCGGTGGAACCTGTAACACTCGCCCCGTTATCAGCGATACACCCTGTGTAACGCCACTGAGGTTCCCGTCCCAGGTCAACCGCCCGAAGGGCCTGGGGCGGGTTCCTCTCGTTCGTCTGAGGCGCCACGGCGGCGTTATGCGCACAAAGGCCCCCGGTGATGCTCACCCGGGGGCCTTCGTGTCTGTGCGGTCCCTCCCTAGGACGCTCTCTCCGTGCCGTCCGACGCCGGTAAGGCGATCCGGTCCGCCGGTAGGCGTTCCGTCCGCTCGCTACCGTCGTCGCCCTCGTACTGCACCAGGGCGGTCCATCCCGACTCCTCATGGTCGCGGCCGATCAGCCAGCCGCGACGCCACTGACCGTCGACACGGACGACCACATGGCTGGGCAGAGGGAGACGGGACACCAGCTCGGTGCCGGGCTCGAACTCAGTCATGGCCGAAGGTTAAGTGCTATCCGCGCTGAGCGCTTCCTGAAAGCGTGTTCCCTCATACACTTCTCAGACTCCGGACGAGAGTCCAAACGCTTGTACGGCGCCGTTCACCTTCAGGGCGCGCCCGCCAGGAATGTGACTTACCCAACCCTGCTGAAGCGCGTGCGAACACAGCGCGGCGCCGACCGCGCCGGCCAGATGCGGCCGTCGTTCGGTGACGTCCAGGCAGGATCTGAGCGGCGGCCGGCCGCGGCGTACCTCGACCTGCACGCCGAGATTCTCCAACCAGGCTTGGCCTTCCGGCGTCAACGCGATCCCGTCGGACCAGTCGATGAGACCACGCTCTGTCATCGCGTCGGCCAGCGCGACGCCGAGTTTGCCTGCCAGGTGGTCGTAGCACGTCCTGGCTCTGGCGAACGCGTCTCGTTTGCTGACCGCCGACAGGCTGTTCGCGACCTCGGTACGGCGGGGTGCCAGCGCGGCGAGTCCTTCGATCAATTCGGCGGTGTCCGGTCCGGCGAGCTTCACGTAGCGGTGGCGGCCCTGCCGTACTTCGGTCAGCAGGCCGCCGCCGACGAGCAGGTTGAGATGCTCGCTGATCGTCGGGCGCGACACCTTGGCCAGCTTCGCGAGCTCGGTCGCGGTCCACGCCCGGCCGTCGAGCAACGCCAGACAGACCGTCGCGCGCGTCCCGTCGGCGAGCATCCGCGCCCAGCCGGCCAGCTCCTCACCTTCGGCACTCATACCCGCCATCATGCCTGCTCGACAGTTAGGCGAACGCCGAATCGTCGCGTGCCTACTGTCGCTTCACATGACTCATCTGACCATCGAACCTTCGATCCTGTACGTCGGAACCCCGGTCGCGCTGCTCAGTACGGTGAACGAGGACGGGACCGTGAACCTGGCGCCGATGTCGTCGGCGTGGGCGCTGGGCGATGTCGTGGTCCTCGGCGTCGGCGTGACCGGTCAGACCGCGATCAACCTCCGCTCGCGCCCCGACGTGGTCATCAACTTCCCGTCGCCTTCACAGTGGGAGGCGGTTGAGCGTCTGGCCGGCCTGACCGGACGCAACCCCGTGCCTGAGCACAAGCAGCCCCGGTTCCGCTTCGAGCGTGAGAAGTTCGCGGCTGCCGGGCTGACGCCGACCGCCTCGGAGTTGGTTGCTCCACCTCGCGTGCTCGAGTGCCCGATCCAGTTCGAGGCAACCGTCACCCACGCCGAGCTAGATGCCAAGGGCAACTTCTTGATCGCCCAGGCCGAGGTCCTACGAGTCCACGCCGAGGAGGCGATCGTGGTCCCCGGCACTTCACACGTCGACCCCGGCACTTGGTCCCCCCTCATCTACAACTTCCGCCACTACTTCGGCCTGGCAGACGAACTGGGCGAGTCCTTCCGGACTGAAACCCCCAGGAAGTGGATGTAGCAACGTGCGAGGGGTGACTACATCAGGCGGAGGCGGTCGAGTTCTTCGTCGCTTAGGTGGACGTCGAGGGATTTGAGTACTTCGGGGAGGTCGTGTGCTGGGACGGTGCGCTCCGTCGTGTGGCCGTCGGCGTACTCGACGACGAGTTTGTCGCCTACCAAGCGGCGTACGACGCCGTCCGCCACGCGCATCACCACCGGACGACCGGTGAAAGGTGAGTTCGCGTGGGTGGAGACGTAGTGGTGGTAGACCTCGTAGTCGATCGGGCGCACGGGCTCGTCGTTCGATGCGTGTTGTGGTTCCCAATCATCAGCTGTCTTCTTCGAGAGCGTCCAGACGTCGCCGTCGAGCGTGAGCCGGTGATCCCACCCGGCCTGGTCCACCAGGGCGCCGTCCTTCAACGGAGTCGGATAAAGCTGACCAGCCCCGAAACCGACATCGGCCAGGAACCACTCCCCACCAACCCCCACCTTCAACAAAGCGTGCGTACGCGGCCCCGCCTTGTGCGGCTGCACCCGAGCAACCCGCCGTACGACGTCGAACCCGAGCTGCTCGAGCGCCGCCCCGAACAGCAACGCGTGCTCGTAGCAGTACCCACCTCGCTGCCGACCGACCAGCTTCGCCTGGATGGCCTCCAGTGAGATCCCGGGATGCGTCCCGAGGACGACGTCGAGGTTCTCGAACGGGATCGCCAGCACGTGCGCCCGATGCAGACTCCGCAACGCATCCGCGGACGGCGCCACCCGCGCGTGCCCGATCCGGGCGAGGTAGGCGTCCAGGTCAAGGCTTTCGATGTTCCACATGATCCCTACCCCAACACTTCAAGCCTACTTCAGGTCAAGCTCGGTGAAGAGCGTCAGCTGGATGCCGCCAGGCGTTTCGAGTCGGGCGTTGAGCGAGTTCCACGGCGTACGCGTCGGCTCCGCGATCACCGTCGCGCCGGCGTCGGCCAACTTCCGCGTCGTCGCCGCCGAGTCCTCCACCTCGAACGCGACCCGGTACTTCCCGGCCACCCGCCGACCGACCTCGACCGCGTCGATGAAGTCCGCCTGCCCCGGATCCGCGATCTCGAGCGTGGCCCGCTCGACCTCGAGGATCGTCACCCGTCCGTCGTCCGAGGAGTACGACGCCCGCTCGGGCAGCCCGAGTACGTCGCGGTAGAACGCGACCGCCTCCTCGTAGTCGTCCGCCGTGACCACCAACCGCAGTTCCTTGACCGTCATCCCCTCAGTATCTACAACCGCGAGACCTGGTAGTGCGAGATCAGCCAGCCGTCTGACGTCCGGCGGACGATGACGCTCAGGTTGACCGGGAGCGTCGGGCGATCGATGAAGGAGAAGTCGACGGCCAGGTAGGCGAGCACGGTGTCGTCGGCGAGCCGGCGGGTCTCCAGCAGTTTGTACTGCGGAGACAGGCCGATGGGCTGGGATTCGTAGTACTCCGCGACGGCGTCACGACCGACGCCGTACGGATGCAGGCCTTGGAAGATCGCGTCCTCGGTGAAGAGGGCCGCGGCTCGTTGCGGGTCGTGGTCGTCGATGGCTGACTTCCACTGGGTGAGTACGTCGTCCAGGATGTCGTTCATGTGAGTTCCTTCGGTTGGTGGCGGACCAGGAGCGCGGCGGTCGCGGCGAGAGCCACGACGCCGGCGCTGACCAGGAGCGCCTGGTGGTATCCGTTGTGGAGCAAGGGTCCGACGGCCAGCGGCCCGATGATCTGGCCGAGGCTGTAGCCGGTGGTGAGGACGGCGACCGCGTGCGGTACGTCGAGTTCGGCGCCGAGCGCGATCGCGAGATTGGCCACACCGAGGAAGGTCGCCCCGAAGAGCGCGGCGGAGATCAACGCGGCAGCGATCCCGTGGATGAACGTCGGTAGCGCGATGCCGACTGCCTGGAGGACCAGCGCGACCAGGAGGAGCGTCGATCGCGACCACGATCGGCTCAACCAGGCCCAGATCGCGGTCGACGGCAGCGCGGCCAGGCCGACGATGATCCAGGCGCCGTTGCCGACGGCGCCGGTTGCGGTTTCGTTGATCGCGGCAACGAGGAATGTCCCCGCGATGATGTAGCCGATGCCTTCCAAGGTGTAGCTGGCGAGGAGGGCGTTGAAGTGTCGTGATCTGGTCTTGCCCGCGGCTGTGCGTGGCGTGGGTGATCCGGTCAGGTGCCAGGCGGGGACGGTGCACGCGATCGTCAGCACGGCGGTGATCCACCACGCCGTACGCCAGTTGCCGCCGGCAAGTACTGCGCCGGAGAGCGCGATGCCCGCCCCGACTCCGCCGAAGGTCCAGCCCACGTGGTGGCTGTGCAGTCGGGGGAGTACGGCGCTGACCGCGATCACGAACACCAGCGCGCTCGCGATCCCCGCGATCAATCGCAGGCTGAGCCAGAGCGGACCGCTCCGGTCGAGCGGCATGAGCGCGAGGGTCGCGGTGAGGATGAGCAGCGACAGCCGGAGTGCCCAGCGGGAGTGGAGCAGGCGCGGTACGGCGATCGCGGCCAGCGCGCCGGCCAGGTAGCCGGTGTAGTTGGCCGTCGCGAGCGCTGCGCCGAGGCGCGGTGACAGGCCGGCCTGCGCGTGCATCATCGGCAGGATCGGCGTGTACGCGAACCGGCCGATCCCCATCCCACCGGCCAACGCCGCCGCACCCTGCCCAGCCAACCGCCACGCCGCACCACCACTGACCGCCCCAACAGGCGACTTCTCGACGCCCAACGTCTTTGTCGTCATGGCTGTGTCAGTGGCCGGCCTGCTGGCCGCCGTCTACGTGGAGGACCTCGCCGGTGACGAACTTCGCACCTTCCAGGTAGGTGATCGCGTCGACGATCTCGTCGATCTCGCCGAGGCGGCCGACCGGGTGTAGCGCTGCCAAGAACTGATGCGTCTCCTCCGGGTGCATCGGAGTACGGATGACCCCTGGCGCGACCGCGTTGAAACGGATCCCGCGCGCGGCGTACTCGGTCGCGAGGGACTTCGTGACCGAGTTCAGGCCGCCCTTGGTGAGTGCGGCCAGGGCGGACGGGACGGTGCTGAAGGCGTGCTCCGCGAAGCTCGTGGTGATGTTGACGACGTGCCCGCCGTCCTCGTTCTGGAGCATCGCGGTGATCGCGCGCCGCGTGGTGTCGAAGAAGCCACGCAGGTTGATCCCGCTGATCGTGTCGTAGTCCTCGTCGGTGTACTCCGTGAACGGCTTGGCGACGAAGATGCCCGCGTTGTTGATGAGCGTGTCGATCCGGCCGAAGGTGTCGAGGCCCTGCTCGATCACTCGCGCGCCCGTGCCCGGCTCAGCGATGTCGCCGGGGACCGCCAGGACGAGCGGGTCGTCGGAGCGCGTGATCGTGCGCGAGTTCGCGACGACGGCATAGCCGAGCTTGCGGTACGCCGTGACCAGGCCCGCCCCGATGCCCTGGGACGCTCCGGTGATCACGGCGACTTTCTGGTGGTTCATGGTTCTCCTCATCGGAAGTGGTTGTAGTTCGATGGTTGTCGAACCATGCGAGCTTTTCCACGACCGCTTTGCTCCCAGCTGGGAGGCTCGGCCTACTACGCTGTGGCAGGTGGAGCTGCGGCAGTTGCGGTACTTCGTGGCGGTCGCCGAGGAGCTGAACTTCGGGCGGGCCGCGGCCCGGTTGCACATCGCCGGCCCGTCGTTGTCGCAGCAGATCAAGTCGCTCGAGCGCGACCTCGGCGTGCGGTTGTTCGAGCGTGACCGCCGTACCGTGACGTTGACCGCGCACGGCGAGACCTTGCTGCCGCAGACGCGGGCGTTGCTCGAGCAGGCGGACGCGTTGCGGCGTACGGCGCGAGGGTTCGCGGCGAACGAGCCGGTGCGGTTGGGGTACGTCAGCTGGCGGCCTTCGGACTTGGCCGAGCGGGTGTCGGGGGTCGCGCAGTTGCTGGTCGACGCGTGGGTGATGCCGTCGCACACGCAGGCCGCGCGGGTTGCGGACGGCAGTATCGACCTGGCCATCTGCTGGGTGCGCGCGACGGACCTGGCCGAGCAGGAGCTGTCCGGCCGGCTGCTGGGGGCGGACCGGTTGTTCGCGGTGTCAGTCGGTGACGAGTCGCCGGTTCGGGCGCGGGACACGGTCGTGCTGGTTGATGCGGACACCGAAGCGTGGGCTTCGTGGAACATCTACGCGGTCGAGTTCGCTCGTGCGACCGGCGCCGCGGTCGAGCGGATCGAGGACCACGGGATCACCGGCCCGGGGTTCTTCGATCATGTACGGCGGTTGGGCCGGCCCGTCGTCAGCTCGCCGAAACGGGATGCGACGCCGCTGCCGCGCGGCTTCGTGCGTAGGCCGGTGGTCGATCCGGTCCCGGTCTGGACGTGGGCGCTGGTGTCGCGGCAGGACGAAGCGCGTCCCGCCGTACGTGCGGCTGTCGATGCGCTGACGCGGGATGTGAAGGTCGACTTCGACCCGGCCGCGTCGTGGTTGCCTGCGGACGACCCGTTTCACCAGGCCTGAGAGAGCGCCGTGGTGCTTGGCGTCAGGCGGTAGCCGGCGTTGGCCGAGAACTCGGCGGACAGAGCGAACCGGTCGCCGCGGACGAGTGTGTGCCGCCACTCGACCGGACGGTTCTGCGCGGTGCCTTGGCGGACGATGGAGAACACGGCGGCGTCGGCGGGGCAATGCAGGAGGGTGCGCTCGGACGGACTCGGGTTCACCGCGCGGATGTCTTCGCGGCCGTGGTCCAGGCTGATACCGGTGCGCGTGGCCAGCTCGTTGTAGAGGCTGGTGTGGGTGAAGTCGGCGTCGAGCAGCGGTTCGGCGAAGGTCGCCGGGAGCCAGACGCGGTCGAGAGCGAGCGGCTCGTCGCCGGCGTACCGGAGGCGCTCGAGGTAGAGCAGCGGGGTGGATCCGTCGAGGTTGAGGCGGGCGGCGATCACGCCGTCGGCGCGGACGTCGAGTGCGCGTACGGCGCTGCGCTGGGGGAGACCGGATTCCTCGACCGAGGAGAACAGGCTGTAGAGCGCGCCCATCGGCTGCCGGATCTCCGGCACCGTCGCGACCCGCGGCTGGCGGCCTCGCTCGGCGATGATCAGTCCGTCGGTGCGTAGCTGACCGAGCGCCTGGCGAACGGTGTGCCGGCTGACGGCGTACTCGTCGACGAGTGCGAGCTCCCCGGGGAAGGCGTCGTCGAACTCCCCGGACCGCAGCCGCCGAACGAGATCCTCCTGCAACTGCTTCCACAGCGGCCCGCCGCCGGCACGGTCCAGCCTGCCCACGCTCATCCGTTCCTTCCGGGTTGCTAAATGTCCGGTCATCTCCTACCGTAAATGTGCGTACATTTCCACGGGAAGGACCGGCTCAGTGGTGCACCTTGAGGTTAGGCCACGGCACGCCTCGACTGCTCCGCCCAAGCTGACGTCCCGGGTGCCCGGTCTGGCCGCGGTGCTGGTGCTCACGGCAGTCGCGGTCCCGCTCGGGCGATTGGTGCCCGTGGTCGGCGGGCCGGTGTTCGGGATCGTGCTCGGCGTGCTCGCCGGCCTCTTCATCTCGGCGCTCCGCAGCGACGCCTGCCGTCCGGGGTACGACTTCGCCTCGAAGACACTGCTCCAACTGTCGATCGTCGTGCTGGGGACCGGTCTGTCCCTCCAGCAGGTCGCGCGCGTCGGCGTCTCGTCGTTGCCGGTCATGCTCGGAACGCTCGCGCTCGCGCTGGGAGGAGCGTGGTTCTTCGGACGGCTGCTCGGCGTACGGGGAGATACCCAGACCCTGATCGGCGTGGGTACGGCGATCTGCGGTGGATCTGCGATCGCCGCCGCGACTGCCGCGATCGGCGCGCGGCGCTCGTCGGTCGCCTATGCGATGGCGACGATCTTCACCTTCAACATCGTCGCCGTACTCACGTTCCCGCCGCTCGGTCACCTGCTCGGGATGAGCTCGGAGTCCTTCGGGCTCTGGGCCGGTACGGCGGTCAACGACACGTCGTCCGTGGTCGCGGCCGGGTACGCGTACAGCCAGGCCGCGGGTGATCAGGCGATCGTCGTGAAGCTGACCCGGTCGCTGACCCTGATCCCGATCGTGCTGACGCTGGTCGCGCTGAAGATCCGGCGCGAGAACCGCGCGGCTCGGGCGCTCGACGCCGCTGCCGAGGGCTCGTACGCCGGTGCGACGGCATCGATCCGGAAGCCGCTGCCGTGGCGCAAGCTCGTCCCGCTGTTCCTGATCGGGTTCATCGCCGCCGCCGGATTGCGCAGTGCAGGCGCCATTCCGGACTCGTGGCTGCCGACGCTGACAATAGTCGGCAGCACACTAATCACATCCGCATTAGTTGCAATCGGACTATCAATGCGGCCCCGCGAACTCCGCGACGCAGGACCCCGGCCGCTCCTGCTCGGAGCGATCCTCTGGGTCCTGGTCGCGGTCGGCTCGCTTGTCCTTCAGTCCTTCTCGTAAGCCGCCTGGCGCTCCTGCACGGCCTTGATCCGCGGTACGTCGAGCTTGTTGCTGCGGTCGAAGTTGTAGATGCCGTTCTCTTCCTGGAACACGTCTGTCAGCTGCGTGTAGCAGTAGCCGAACATCAACTCGTTGTCGAGGAGTGCGTCGACCAGGCCGGCGAAGCGGGAGTAGAACTCCTCCTCGTCCGCGACGCGCTGACCGTAGCCCCAGGAGTCCGCCGAGTTCCCGCTCTTCCCGGCGGCAGCCTTCTCGGCGTTCCACCAGATACCGCCGAATTCACTACAGAAGTACGGCTGGCCGTCGTACGCGAGCGAGATCGGCTTGCCCTCGGGGCCGCCGGTGTTGCCGTACGGCTTGTCGTTGACCAGGTCCGCCATCTGCTCGGCGAACTTCGCCGGGTCCTGCTCGTAGTTGTGCGAGTCCCAGACGTCGGTCTCCGGCACACGGTGGCTGTAGCCGGACGCGTCCAGCACAGGGCGGCCGGTGTCCGCGGCCTTCGTCGCAAGGAACATCGCGCGGGTGACGTCGTCGAGCTGGGTGATCCGGTCGTGCAGGAGCTGGTGCGTCTCGTTGAGCGGGCACCAGCCGACGATGCTCGGGTGGCTGTAGTCGCGTTCGACCGCCTCGAGCCACTGCGCGACGTACGACGCCGTCGGCTGCTGGTTGTCGCTGCCGGTGTCGCCGACCCCGGAACCCCAGTCGCCGAACTCGCCCCAGACCAGGTATCCGAGCCGGTCCGCGTGGTACAGGAACCGCTCCTCGAACACCTTCTGGTGCAGCCGTGCGCCGTTGAACCCGGCCGCCAGGCTGAGCTCGATGTCGCGAACCAGCGCCTCCTCGGACGGCGCCGTCATCAGGCTCTCCGGCCAGTAGCCCTGGTCCAGGACGAGCCGCTGATAGACGTGCCGGCCGTTGATCAGGATCGCCTTGCCGTTGATGCTCACCGAGCGGAGACCGGCGTACGAGTCGGCGGCGTCCGTGATGTTGCCCTCGGCATCGATCAGCTCGAGGCGGACGTCGTACAGGTGCGGGTCGGTGGTGTCCCAGAGGCGGACGCGGTCGGCCGGGATCTGCAGGGTCAGGCGCGGGGCGAGGTCGAGATCGGCGCGGACCTCCTGGGTGACGACGTCGCCGTCGGCGTCCTTGAGGGTCGCGCGGATCTTGTAGCCGGGCTTGTTCGCGGAGACCGGTACTTCGAGGTGGAACGCGGAAGCGGCGACGTCCGGCGTGATGCGGGGCCGCTTCAGGTGCACCGTCGGGACTGCTTCGAGCCAGACGGTCTGCCAGATGCCGGTGGTGCGGGTGTAGAGGCAGCTGTGGTTGAAGTACAGCTGGCTCTGCTTGCCGCGCGCCTGCGGACCGCGGTGGCTGTCGCGCGCGCGGACGACGATCGTCGCTTCTTCGCCCGGGCCGGCGACGTGGCGGAGGTTGGCGCTGAACGGCGTGAACCCGCCGCGGTGCCGGACGACCTCGACGCCGTTCACCCACACGGTCGCGTCGTGGTCGACGGCCTGGAAGTGCAGCACCGCCTCCTTACCGGTCCAGTCGGCAGGGATCGTGACGGTGGTGCGGTACCAGACCGCCTCCAGGAAGTCGACCTCCTCGATCCCGGACAACTCGGACTCCGGCGCGAACGGTACGACGATCCGCTGCGTCAGCTCCCGCTCCCGCAGCCCACGCTCCAACCCGGAGTCCGACCGGTCGATCTCGAACTGCCAGTCACCGTTCAGATTCACCCACTCGGGACGAACGAACTGCGGACGCGGATACTCCGCACGAGGCTGCGACATGAACTCTCCCGTAAAGCTGATCGGTAGCGGGACATCCGCACTTTACAACGTTGAAATAGGGGCATCAATGGGGTCGGAGCAAATGGGGTCATACTCGCGCCGGCTCCCACCTCGCTACCGCTCGGCCCGGCCGCCCTTACTGTGGCCTCACCCGCCCGGTGTCCGGCGCTGCCGCGCGGTCGACCGCCACGAGGTGGTGTGGACAGGCGTTGATGCCGGTTGTGGAGAGGGTGCGACCGTCAGGATCACACGGAGTGCGAGTCGGCGCGGGGCCCTGGTTGTCAGGTAGGTGACGAGGGCCGTCGACCGAGTACGCCCGCGACCGCGCCGGAGCGGACCGCTGACACTGACCAACCCGCCACACCACCACCCAACGACAGCGCCGCACGCCGGACCACGCCTCACCGCAGCCGGCCGTGCTCGGTTGATCAGTGCCTCATGTCCGCACACACGCCGACTGACGACGCCGCTCGGTAGCCCAGGCGCTACAGGTTGGTGAAGAGCGCGGTGTTCAGGAAGTCGGGGGCGAAGGTGTCGGGGCGGGCGGGGTTCACGGGGCGGAGCTCGACCGGGGTGAGGGCGGCGAAGATCGTGCGGAGGTCCTCGAGGGAGAACGACATGCCGCCGTAGGTGTCGCCGGTGGTGACGATGTCCAGGTCGCTCGGGGTCTCCATCCGCTCCGCCGCGAAGGTGACGACTGCGAACCGCCCGCGGACCAGGGGAAGGATGCGGTCGAGGTAGGTGATCCGGCGGTGTGGTGCGATGTGGTGGAAGCATCCGGAGTCGTACACCACGTCGAACGGGCCGATCGGCAGCGGATCGCGCAGTACGTCGAGGGCCGTCAGCGTGACTGTCGCCGGCATGCTCGAGCGGAGTTTGTCGAGTAGTTCGCCGGCGAGGTCGACACCCTCGACCGTCGCGCCCTGCTCGGCGAACCATCGGGTGTTGCGGCCCGCGCCGCACCCGACGTCGAGGACCCGCGCGCCGGACAGCTCCCCGAGCAGACCGCGCTCGTGCCAGTCCACCAACGGCTCGTCAGGCAGTTGGCTGGTCAGCGGATGTCCGGGCGTCGTCAACAACCCGGTCCAATAGTCGGCCGCGGAAGCGTGAGCCCGATCGCCGCGCCCGCTCGATCCGACCATCTCGTCCAGCACGTCGAGCAGCTGATCGACCGTGTAGATGCGCGCCACAGTCACAGCACCTTTCCGTAGCAGCGGGTCAGTGGCTCGTTGACGTACTTCCCCCACGGGGCGATTCGGGTGTAGCCGCTCGACTCGTAGAGGGAGATGGCTTCGGGTTGGTTTTCGCTGGTGGTCAGGCGGAGGGTCGGATGGCCGGCTGTGCGGGCCGTCTGTTCCAGTGCGTTGAGGAGCGCTCGGGCGTAGCCGCGTCCGCGGGCTGCTGGTGTGACGTACATCCGCTTGAGCTCGCCATCGCCCGGATGGGCGGTGTCCGGACCGAATACCTGTAGGGCGGCGCATCCGACGGCGTGCTTGTCGGCGTCGAGGACGACGAAGTACCGTGCGCCGTCCTTGACCTGCGTCCGGCCCTCGGCGCCGTTGCGTGCTACCAGTTCGGCGAAGGCGGCTTCGAGCAGCGCAGCCAACTCCGCGTCGTCCGTCGACCGCTCCTCCAAGTGCATGACGCCAACAAAATCAGATGAAGGCGGGCGACGAAACCCAATACTCTCCGGGGTGATGGGACGTTCCTGAAGGCGTACGCACGACGGTTGAGGCGAGCTCCGCACGGAGTCCGCCAACCGGGTCGTGCCTGCGCCGCGCTTCGACTGAATCTGTCGATCGCGAGCCTTCAGGAGCCTTGTCGTGCCTTCCTGCACGGACCATCTTGTCCTCAGTACCATCGACGGCGCGGCCGATCTCCTCATCGAGGAGCTTCGGGCGATGTCGTCCGTCCGTTCGATCCGTCAGCTGTCCGCCGAGACCGTCGCGTGCGCGGTCGACGGTCCATGGGACGAACTCGTTGCCTGCGCGCTCTACTTCACGATCGCCGTCGGTGATCCGGGCAGACCGGCGGTCGAGGTCCCGTCGTTGTCGTGGATGCGTCGGTTCGGCCGGGTCGAACGGTTGCCTTGGTCAACGAATCCGGTCGTTGCCGAGGTTCTCGTCCGGCTGGCGAAGATCCGGCCGGGGGACCGTGTCGTCGACCCGTTCTGCGGCACGGGAACGATCCTCCGAGCGGTACGCCGTCGTACGCCGGCCGCCGACGTCATCGGGACGGATCACGATCCGTACGCGCTCGGGCTCGCGGCCGCGAACGGATGTCGCGAGCTCGCTCGTGCCAAGGCCGAGGCGCTTCCTTACGAGGACAAGAGCGTGGATCGGGTCGTGACGAATCTGCCGTTCGGTAAGCAGGTCGGGAGTCATCAGCTCAACCGCACGCTGTACCCGGCCGTCCTGCGTGAGCTCGATCGGGTCCTCACCGGTGACGGTCGCGTCGTCCTGCTGACCGAGGACAAAAGCCTTCTGCAGAACGCGATCCAGCGCCACCGAGCCCTCAAGGTCGTCCGTCAACGACTGCTCAAGTACAACGGCGCCACCCCGACCGCTTACGTCCTGACCCGCACGCAGGCCTGGACCAAGCGCACCTCTAAGCGATAACATCGCCAAATGACGATGAGTGCTGTCGGGGAGGACCTGGCGATCGCGGCGTGCCTGTTCCATGGGTTCAGTGATGCGTCGCGGCTGGCGATCGTGCGGCATCTCGCGCTCGGGGAGCATCGGGTTGTCGAGTTGACCGAGCATCTCGGGCTCGCGCAGTCGACCGTGTCCAAGCATCTCGCGTGTCTTCGGGACTGCGGGCTGGTCGAGTCGAGGCCGCAGGGGCGCGCGTCGATGTTCAGCCTCACGCACCCCGAGGCGACGATGGACCTCCTCGCCGCCGCCGAACGCCTCCTCGGCCTCACCGGCGACGCCGTCGCCCTCTGCCCCAACTACGGACTGACCAGTACCGGCAACAGCACCAGCGCAGAGCCGAAGCCGAGCCATGGCTGAACCGCTGCAGCTAGGAAAGGCCTGGTCGGTCGATCCCGCCGAACGCCGTCGCCTCGGCCGCCGCGCCCAGCTTCTGGCCGGTGCCTCGGTCACCTACAACGTGATCGAGGCCGTCGTCGCGGTCTCGTCGGGGATCGTCGCCGGCTCGGTCGCCCTGGTGGGATTCGGTCTGGACTCGGTCGTCGAGGTCTCCAGCGGCCTGATCATCCTCTGGCAGTTCCGCCACCCCCTCCCGGAGTCCCGCGAACGCCGGGCCCTCCGCCTGCTCGCCTTCTCCTTCTTCGCCCTCGCCGCGTACGTCGGCGTCGAATCGATCCGCACCTTGATCACCGGCGCCGACCCACATTCCTCGCCGGTCGGCATCGGCCTCGCGATCGCCTCCTTGATCGTGATGCCGTTCCTGTCGTGGGCGCAGCGTCGTACCGGGAAAGCGCTGGGCTCCAACGCCGTGGTCGCGGACTCGACCCAGACGCTGCTCTGCACCTACCTGTCGGCGGTGCTTCTGGTCGGATTGCTCCTCAATACGACCCTGGGTTGGTCCTGGGCGGACCCGATCGCCGGCCTGATCATCGCTGGAGTGGCTGTGCGGGAAGGAATCGAGGCCTGGCGCGGAGAGGGTTGCTGCTCACCCCTCGGCGGAGCTTGCAAGGCCGAGTAGCCGCGCCCCGTTCTCCCAGCAGACGGCGCGCAGCCAGTCGTCCCCCAGCCCCAACCCCTCGAGCGCGTCGAGCTGCACCGCGTACGCGTACGGGATGTTCGGGAAGTCGGTCCCCAGCACGATCCGGTCCTGCAGCTCGCCCAGCCGCGGCACCAGCTCGCGAGGGAACGGCATCATCGCTTCGGTGAACGGCGTCAGCGCCATCGTCGTGTCCAGGTGGACGTTCGGGTACGACGTGAGCGCGAGATGCTCGGCGTACTCCGGCATCCCGAGATGGGCGATGACCGCGGTCAGCCGGGGATGCCGGCGCAGCACCTCGCCCATCGGCCCAGGCCCGGTATGCCGGCCCGGGATCGGACCGGAGCCACAGTGGACGACCACTGGTGTGCGGGCTTCAGCCAGCTGCCCCCACACGTCGTCGAGCTCATCGGACCGCGGGTCGTAGTCGCCGACCTGCAGATGAACTTTGAAGATGCGGGTGCCGAGATCGAGAGCCTGCCGGACGTAGGCGGAGGCGGACGGCTCGGGATAGAAGGTGCCACTCGAGACGCAACCAGGGGTGACGGCGGCGAAGTCCCTGGCCCACTCGTTCAATGACGACGCCATCCCCGGCTTGTGCGGATAGACGAGCGCCGGAAACGCCCGCACGCCAAGCTCCGAAAGTGTCTTCACCCGTTCTGAGACCGAGGTCCGATACGTGATCGGCCACGCGGTCCCGTAGTGCTCCAACGCCTGGTCGAAGTACGCCCAGACCGCGTTCATCACCCGGTCCGGCAGGAAATGCACATGCACATCCACCAGACCGTCCAGCCCGAGCCGCCGCCACCAGGCCGGTACCTCCGCGTCACGCACGCCCTCTAGCCTGCCTGATCCACCACCCACAGGTCGGTCAGGCCCTTGAAGTGGGCGTAGAACTTCTCCTGTTCGTGCTCCGGGTACGTCGCGACGACGGTCTCGCGCAGCAGCTTGGCGAAGTCCGGGCCGCTGACCCAATCGCGGACCCGCTGGTCGAAATCACCCAGATGGGCGGCGCACCATTCGTGGTACTTCGCGGTTTCGAAGTGCTCGTCCGCGAGTGCCAGGTAGGCGTCGAGCTTCGCGTCGTAGTCCAAGGACGGGTCGTCGGCGATGTCGAAGTACCGCTCGGTGTGCAGGTCGACCTTGCTGCGGCGGCCGGTGGCGAGCGAGAAGACCGACCACTTGACCAGCGCGCTGATCGCCCACGGGAAGTAGTAGTGCAGCGAGGTGACCGCGACGTCCGGGCAGGCGTTCGCGTAATCGATCGGGTAGACGTCGTCGCCCGCGACCAGCATCTCGCAGGAGTTGAACTCCCAGCCGAAGAACGCGTTGACGATCCGGCTGATCGCCACCGTCTGGTGCCCGGCAGACGGACTCAGGAAGCCGTGCGAGACGGCGTACCGGTTGTGCATCGGCTCGTCCGGGCGGAAGTCCATCACCATCGTCTCGGCGCCGATCGAGAGCGCGCGGGCGAACTTGTCGTACTCGACCGTGGCCTGCAGGTGCATCAGCATCTCGTCGGACTCGTCGTACGCGCGGTGCAGATCGTCGCGGTTGTTGATCCGCGAGACGCCACGCCAGCCGCCGCCGTCGAACGGCTTCATGTAGAGCGGGTAGCCGAGGTCGTCCGCGATCGCGTCCAGGTCGAACGGCCGGTTGTACTTCGCCGACGTGTACGCCCAGCGCACGTTGTCGACCGGGTTCTTGTACGGCACGAGCACTGTCCGCGGGATCTTCAGCCCGAGCCGGAGCATCGCGCAGTACGCCGAGTGCTTCTCCATCGCCTGGAACGTGAACGGGGAGTTGAGCAGGTACGTGCCGTTCATCAGCGCGGCCTTCTTCAGCCACTCGCGCGGGTGGTAGTACCAGTACGCGAGCCGGTCGATCACCAGACCGACCCGGACCGGGTCGTTCAGGTCGAACGGCTCGATGGTCAGCCGCCGGGACCCGAACTCGTGCTCGTGGCCGTCGAGCGTGACCGGCCCGACCCGCTGCAGCAACGCCTCGAACGCCTGCGGCCAGTCTTCCTCGGCGCCCAGCAACAACCCGATCAGATGGCGGGAACGATCACTCACGTGTGGATCTCCTCAGCAGAATCGGGGCAGATGATGGGCGAGCTGCTGACGCCACCACGGCCAGTCGTGTGCTACGTCGTACCCCCACATGTCCAGCTCATGCGGGATGCCCCTCTCGGTCAGCACAGCATCGGTCGCGCGAGCCGACGGCAACGACCCGGTCGGGTTCGTCTCCCAGTCACCTTGACCCACTGTGAGCAGGATGAACAGCCGCCCACGCAAATAGTCCAGATGCTCGCCCGACAGGTTGGGCAGGTAGTCGGCCGGGTTGTTGAAGTACGTCGCGTCGCCGCGCTCGCCCCACGCGTGCCAACTGCTCGCGTCGTAGTTCCCGGACTGGCAGATCGCGACCGGGAACAGGTCGGCCCGCTTGAACGCGAAGTTCAGTGCGTGGAAGGCACCCAGGCTGCAGCCGGTCGTGATGATGTCGCTGACCCCGGGCGAGTCGGCCCCGATCGCCGGCACGACCTGATTCACGATCCACGACTCGTACAGCTCGTGCCGGCGGGCGCGGTCCTCGAGCTGGATGCTCCGGTCCGACCAGCTGACGTGGTCGTACGAGTCGACGCAGTACAGCTTCACCCGCCCGGCCTCGATCAGGTCCGCGACGGCGTCGACCATGCCGTTGTTCTCGTAGTCCCAGGCCCGGCCCTGCTCGCTCGGAAAGACCAGCATCGGGCGGCCGAAATGCCCGTAGCGGATCACTGTTCCGGGGCGATCAAGCCCCGGCGCCGCCAACTCGGCCTGCTCCCGTTCCATCAGCCCCACCCCAGGTCTGCCGCAGTAGATCCGTCAGATCAGGATGGAGCACATCCCGCCAGGCTGTGAAGTTGTGCATGTCGGGTGTTTCGTCGAGCGCGACCTCGAGGCCGAGCTCGGCCAGCCGCGCGGCCATCACCCGGTTGTTGTGCACGTTCTCCTCGGTCGTCCCGGCGGTCATCCCGACCAGCGGCGTACTCGGCGCCGTGGTTGCCGTCAGCACCTGCTCGACGAACGCGGTGACCTCGGCGTAGAACTCGAACCGCGACTCCTGCGGATCGGTCTCCGGCGTGAAGAACGAGCCCGACTGCAGGAACAGCCCGTCGAACGTCCCCGGGTGGTTCCACTCCGCGTGCAGCGCCGCCAGCGCCCCCAGGCTCGCGCCCATCATCACCGGCCGCCGGCTCTTGTACTGCGCTTGCACGGCCGGCACCACGTGCTGCGTCAGGGCATCGGCGTACTGCGGATTGGCGGCATACCAGAGGTTGCGCGCGGTCGGCTCGATCAGAGCGAGCCGGAACGGCGGCAGCGTGGACCCGGCGACCATCGCGCCGGCGTACTGCAGCAGACCGGCGTACGAGGCGAACTCCGGACCGTCGTGGGCGAGCAGGAGTGGCAGTTCGAACGACGGTGCGATGCCGTCCGGCGCCCACATCTGCATGTTGACCGGGCCGACCGGGGAGTCTGCAGTGAGAGCGGTCATCGTCGACGGGATCGGTGGCACGGTGAGCCAGACGGGTTCGACGTACCCCGGCAAGGGCAACCAGGAATGCTGCCCGAACGCTCCACCCACGACGCGCGGGTTGGTCGGATCGGTCCGCATCCCGAGGTCCGCGATGTCGAAAAGGTACTCCATCCGGTGCACCGACGGGCGCGGCAGCCGCAGCTCCCAGCCGTAGTCGACCGGCTTGAACTCGAGCAGCTCGGCCGGCAGACCGAGCTCCTGCCACAACCGGACGCCCGTGAACGCATGCGCAGCGTCGCCGAGGCGGAACACCACCTCGGCCCCTTCGACCGCACTCACGACACCAGGCATCCGACCACGGTACTGCTGGAAACACTGACAGGGGATGTCAGCGATGGCTGTCTATCGTGGGAACGTGGTCGATCTCACCGACATCCGCGAAATCACCGCGGACCTCCCGCGCAGCTACGAGGTACTGGTCCGGGACCGGATCAAGTTCCGCGTCGGCCAGATCGTGTACCTCGCGGTCGCGGCCGACGAGCAGACCATCGGCCTGGGCTTCCCGCGCGAGGAACGCGCCGCGGCGCTGGCCGCCGAACCGGACAAGTTCCTCCCGCCGCGCCCGTCCGACGAGCGTTTCCAGTGGATCGAGCTCAACCTCGCGGCCGTCGACTACGACGAACTCCGCGAGCTGATCCTCGACGCCTGGTCGATGTGCGTCCCGAAGAAGGTCCGCGCCGCCTACTTCGGTGACTGACGGTCATCCTCAGGTAGTAGGCCAGAACCATCCTGACGGCCGATGGGTGGCGCGGTTTCGCGAGCGACTCTGGAAGCATGACTGGGGATTTCCTACCCCGGCGCCAGAAGGCGTCGGTGCTGAGCCAAGCCGTCACCGTTGTGATCCTGCTCGTCGTAGTTGCCGTTGGCCTCTATCTGTATCTCTAGGAGTCCCAGCGCACGTCGGCCTCGCCCGGCCGCACCACGCCGGCCTCGTAGGCGACGACCACGGCCTGGACCCTGCTGGACAGGCCGAGCTTCGACAGGACCGAGCTCACGTGGGTCTTGATCGTGGTCTCGCTGACGAACAGCTTCGTCGCGAGGTCGCGGTTCGACAGGCCGCGGGCCATCCAGACCAGGATCTCGCGCTCCCGTTCGCTGAGCTGGGCGAGCAGTCCGACCCATCGCGGATCGGGCTGCGCCGGCGCGGCGTTCGGCGTACCGCCGCCGACCTGGCGCTCGAGCTCCATGCACCGCTCCAGCAGCACCCGGGTCGAGGCCGGGTCGACGAGCGAGTCGCCGCGGTACACCGCGCGGACGGCGGACACCAGCAGATCCGGATCGGTGTCCTTCAGCAGGAACCCGGACGCCCCGGCGCGTACGGCGGCCAGCACATACGCCTCATCGTCGAACGTCGTCAGCACGAGTACGGCGGGACGCGCGCGCCCGGCCTCCCGGTTGGCGGTAGTGATCCGCTCGGTCGCGACCAGACCGTCCATCACCGGCATCCGGATGTCCATCAGCACCACGTCCGGGTCGTACTGCTCGATCAGCCGGAGCGCCTCCTCGCCGTTCTCGGCCTGGGCGACCGTGGTCAGGTCCGGCTCGTGGTCGAGGATCATCGCGAGCCCCATCCGGATCACGCCCTGGTCGTCGGCGACCAGGATCCGGATCGGTTCGTTCAGTTCTGCGGCGGCAGCCATGCCTGCACTCTCCATCCACCCAGGGGGCCGGCCGCGACGGCGAGGGTCCCGCCGACCGCTGTGGCCCGTTCCCGCATCCCGATCAGCCCGTTGCCGCGGCCGCTCTCGCTGCGCCGCGCGGTCTCCAGCACGTTCACCGGCGGCGGTCCGCCGTTCCCGTTGTCGTCGATGGTGAGCAGGTCACCCTGCGGCCCACTCTGCCAGGTCACCTGCGCCGCGGTCGCCTTCGCATGCACCATCACGTTGGTCAGCGCCTCCTGGATGATCCGTACCGCGGTCAGGTCGGTCGCCGACGTGAGCTGGCGCTGCCGCGGTGGGAGCTCCATCGTCACATCGATCCCGACCGCCTTCAGCCGCTCACCCATCCGCGCCACATCCGCCAGATCCGGCACCGGCGCGGTGCCGCCGCCGGAGCCGGTGTCGCCGGCGATCTGCGGTGAGGCGGTGTTCAGCACGCGGACCGTCTCCCGCATCGCGGTCAGTGCTTCCTTGCCGCTGGCAATGATCCAGCGGATCGCCTCCCGCAGTACTTCGGGGCGCTGGTCGGCCACCCGGTCGGCGGCCTGCGCCCGGATCACGACCGCACTGACGTGGTGCGAGATCACGTCGTGGAGATCCCGGGCGATCCGGGTCCGCTCCGCGACCGCTGCACGCTCGGCCTCGACGGCACGCAGCCGGACCAGCTCGGCGTTCCGCTGCTCCAGCAGGGCGACGCTCTTGCGCCGGCGGCGGGCGTCGGCGCCCAGCAGCACCATGCCGCAGATCAGCGCCTCCGCGAACACGAACAGCGAGACGTCGATGTAGCTGTACAGGCTCGGTACGTCGCGGGGGAGGCTCCGGTAGCGGTCGCCGAGCAGGACGTCGCGGTTCACGTGGCTGAGGACGAGCGCCACGACCGTGGGGAGACCGATCATCAGGCCGGCCAGGCTGCCCATCGTGAAGAACAGGCAGGTGAAGCGCCGTACGCCGGCCGACGCCGCCAGGTAGCCGACGACGAGCAGGGGGACCAGATGGATCTCCGACTGCAGCGCGGCGTCGCTGATCTCGGGCTGGCCGAAGATCGTCAGCCCGACCTGTGCGGCGAGCCCGGTGCCGGCCGCGGCGTACAGGAACGGGTAGAGGACCGAGACGATCACGAGCATCGTGCGCGGGATCCGCCGTACGAACGCGACCGTGGCGACCAGGAAGACGCCGGTGACGACGGAGACGGCAGGGTTGTGGGGGCGTAGTCCGGTGCCGTTGATGAGGTTCAACGCGATGAACCAGACCAGGCCGATGACCGCAGCGAGCAACAGATCCTGCTGCCCCTGCGACATCCGACGCCAGATCCCCTTCATGTCGCCCAGCGTAGTCAGATGGAGTTTGCCGAAGCTTCATCTGCCCGGAGGGGCAGGCTCTCCAACTTTTGGAGGAGGCTCAGCGTCCGAACTGATACTCAGGGGCTAGAGGTGGGGCGCGAGGACGGTCCCTGGGACCGATGTGTCGACCGCGCCGATCCGAAAGGCTGTACTCCATGACTGACCACCTGCCGCCACGTCGTCCTGGCGTGGTGCGGACACGGTTGCTGTCGGTGATCGGTGTGGCCGGGGTCGGCGCGGTGGTCGGTTCGCTGCTGCTGTGGCACGCGCAGGTCGGGGACTTCCTCGGGCTGGCCGCGGACAAGGAGCCGGTGGTGTCGACCGTGAGCGCGCCGGCCGTCGGTGGACCGCCCGCGACGACCCCGGCGACGAGTACTCCGACGCCGACCCGCCGGCCGACGCACCCGCCCTCCACCCCGGCCAAGACGCCGTCGACGACTCCCACGAAGAAGTCGACGACGCGGCCGGTCGTGCGGGAGGAGAGCATCAACGGACTCTCGCCGAAGCTGAAGGCGCGGCTGAAGAAGGCGATGGCGGCCGCCAAGGCCGACGGCATCACGATCAGCATCACCTCCGCCCGGCGCAGCGCGTCCAAGCAGCAGCGGCTGCTGAACGCGGCGATCAAGAAGTACGGCTCGTACAAGCTGGCGACGCGCTGGGTGCTGCCGCCGAAGTACTCCGCTCACGTGCTGGGCAAGGCCGTGGACATCGGTCCGGCGGCCGCGATGACCTGGCTCAACAAGAACGGCTGGCGGTACGGCGTGTGCCGCCGGTACGACAACGAACCGTGGCACTTCGAGGCGCTGACCGCGCCCGGTACCAAGTGTCCGCCGCGCGAACCGCACGCGGTCGCCAAGGCCGACTGAACCCAAGGGGGAACTCACCATGACCATGACCTACGCGCAGCCCCTGACCCGGCGCTACACCCGTGCCCGCCTGGCCGTGCCCGCTCTGTGGCGGCAGGTGATCCGCTCCAGCGAGAAGGGAGACGTGACCGCCGTGCCGGAGCCGGACCGGTCCGCGTACACGCAGCTGGAGATCTATGACGGCGTCCTGGCCGCGTTCGAGCGCCGCGACGAGGTGGCCGAGGTACTGCGGGCGTCCGTGGACCGCGACACCGCCGTACGACGGCTCCGTGCGCAGTTCGGACTGAGCCACCTGCAGGCGACCGCGCTGCTCGATCTCCCGCTCACGACCGAGTGCCGGGACCGGATCGCGCACCGCGCCGAGGAACTACGCAGCGCACTCGGTCGCTGACCCTCGTCCCCCGCGGCTCGCCGCGAGCCTGCGCAGTTTGCGTGCCGTGGGGAGGATGGAAGGGTGATCACGATCGAGCAGGCCGGACGACTGCGCAAGGCCGGGGTGCTGTGGAGCCCGTCGGCAGGGGATCGCTTCGTCGTACCGGACCGAGATATGGACGACGACGTGTTCGTGGTGAGCGACATGACCGTCGAGGTGCACGACTACCAGGGCAGCAAGGTGATCGGCTTCAACGGCACCACCGAGTGGGCCCTGGACAGCATCGAGCAACGCGAGGTCATCTGGCTCCCTCGCGAGGAACAGCTCCGCGCCCTCCTCGGCGACCATTTCCGATCCCTGGAATCGGTCCCCGGCGGCTACCGGGTCAACCTCACGGACTCCACCCACTCAGCCGACGACGCCGAGCAGGCCTACGCCACAGCCGTCATCCACCTACTCGGCGCCTAACTCGTCGGCCGCCAGTACTGCTTCTTGTCCTTCTCCTTCACCGTGTAGCCGAGCTTGGTGACTTCACCGCGCAGCTCACGGAGGTCGGCCTTGCCTTTGTCGCCCTGGTCGAAGGCCTTGGAGCGGACCTTGAGGATCGCGTTCACAGCCGGTGGGAGATCGGGGTCGTCCTCGATCCAGCGGCGGAACTCGGACTCGTGCGGGTCGCCGGCATCCGACCACGGGTAGCCGTGGGCGCGGAAGGCGATCGGGATCTGCTTGGCCTCCGACTTCAGCTGGTCGTGCTTCTCGCGCGCCAGCTCCCGCGACGACGCGTCCTGCAGCACGATCTCCTTGCCGTCCAGGAAGGCGACCGCGACCTTCTCCCGCGGCACGGTCAGCGTCTTCTGGTTCTTCAGGAACTCGACCGACTGATGGGTGATCGTCACCTTCAAGATGTCGTCCAGTGCCGCGGCCGCCAGCAGTACGCCGGCGACCAGCCCGACGAGCACGCAGATCGCGACGACCCACCAGCCGTCCCACGCGGCGATCACCTTCAGCACGCCCCGGAACGGCACCCAGCCCCGCCCGGCCGCCCAGTCCGCGATCCGCGGCAGGAAGAACCCGAGCACCAGCCCGAGCAGCGGCAGCCCACCGAACAGCAGCACCTTGTCACCGGCCGAATGTCCGATCACGGTGCGCTGCGGTGTCCCGGTCGTCGACCCCATGAACTGAACGTAGCGTGACGACGAGAAACTTAAGTATCAACCGACGACAACCGAAGGAGCCAAGTGGCGGACGGCATCTGGTTGAGGTTCATCAGCGGCCCGGACATCGACGCGCTGGGGCTGACCCGGCTCGAGATCGTGGACGCGGTCGAGGAAGCGGTCCGCGAGCACGGCGAAGGGCGTACGGCGTTCGAACCGCGGGTGCACCTGACACCGGACAACGGCGGTATCGGCCACTTCAACATCCTTCGCGGCCACCTCGACGGACTCGGTGAGCACGGGATCAGCGGTGTGAAGGTCGTCGGCGACTTCGTCCCGAACTACCAGAAGGGTCTGCCCAGCGAGCTCGCGATGGCGACGCTGTTCGACCCGACGACCGGTATGCCGCTGGCGGTCCTCGACGCGACGATGATCACGGCGTCCCGCACCGGCGCGATGACCACGGTCGGCGCGCGGCACCTGGCGCGACGGGACAGCAAGGTCCTGGCGCATGTCGGGGCGCGGGGTACGGCGTGGTGGAACGTCACGATGCTCGACGACCTCCTCGACCTCGACGAGATCCGGGTGACGTCGCGGCGGCCGGAGTCGCGGGAGAAGTTCGCGGCCGAGTTGTCGGCCGAGCTGTCCACGCCGGTGCGGGTGTGCGCGAGCGCCGAGGAGGCGTTCGACGGCGCCGACGTACTCGTCGAGGCGACGCGGTTGATGGAGCCGGAGCCGTTGTTGCGTACGGCGGCGGTGCGGCCGGGGGCGTTCGTCGTACCGTATGGGACGGTGTCAGCGGTTGAGCTGGATCTGCTCGACGTGATGGACAAGGTGGTCGTCGACGACTGGCGCGAGGCGCAGTCCGGGCGGTTCGGGTCGCTGCGACGGCACGTGGACACCGGACGGTTGTCGCCGGAGACGTTGTACGCCGAGATCGGCGAGATCGTCGCTGGGCGCAAGCCGGGTCGTGAGAACGATGCCGAGCGCAACCTTTTCTGGCATCGGGGGTTGTCGCTGCTCGATGTCGCGATCGCCCATCTCATCCTTCGCCGGGCCGAGGCCGCCGACGTCGGCACGATGCTCCGGTTCCACTGATGATCAACGACCCCGCAGAACTCGACCCGGCCGGCCCTGAGCCGATCGAGCTCGCGCCCGCACTGCTCGAGCGGATGGCTGCGGTTCGTGCTGCCGCGCTCCGGACGCTCGACTCGGACGAGCCGGTGTACGGCGTCAACACCGGCATGGGCAACCTCAGCAAGGTCCGCCTGACCGAGGCCGACCAGCGCGCCCACCAACGCAACCTGCTCCTGGGCCGAGCCGTCGGCGGCCCACCCTGGCTCCCACCCGACGAGTCCCGCGCCGTCCTCATAGCCCGCCTGAAAACCTTCCTCACCGGCGACGCCGCCGTCTCCGTCGACCTCATCCACCAACTAGTTGCCTTGATCAACAGCCCCTACACCCCCGCCATCCCCGCCGAAGGCGCCGGGTCGGCGGGTGAAATCATCCCGCTCGCCCACGCGGCGGGCCCGTTGGTCGGCATAGGTTGGCTGCAGGCCGGCTCCGAACTGCAAACGGCTGAAGGCTTCTTGCCTGCGCTCGAGCTTGGTCCCAAGGAAGGCATCGCTTTGCTTGCCGGGACGCCTGGTACGGCCGGACGGGCGGCGCTTGCTGCACGGAAGGCGAGTCGGCTGGCTGATCATCTGACTGCGGTGGCTGCTGGCGCGATTGCTGTGGTGGGTGCCAATCGGGATCCGTATCAGCCGTCGGCAGCACGTGGAGATGACGTGCTGGCGGTGGAGTTTGCGCGGCTGCGGGAGCTTGCCGGTCCTGAGCCGGAGCCGCGCAGCCTTCAGGCGCCGGTTTCGTTTCGGGTAGCGGGGCACGTGAATGCTCATGTGCGTCGGACCTTGCAGCAGTTGGACGACGCGGTAGAGCGGGCCTTCACAGGCGTGTCCGACTCGCCGGCGTACCTGGAGGGCGACTTCGTCGGCACCGCCGGCTTCCACGGCATCGACCTCGCGGCGTACTGCGACCACCTGACCGCCGCGCTCGCCCACGCCGCCGAGGTCTCGACAGCGCGGCTCCACCGCCTCCTCGATCCGAGCGTCACCGGCCTCACCGCCCAGCTCGCCTGCGAACCGGGCCCGCAAGCAGGCCTCGTGGCGGTCCACAAACGCGCCGTCGCCACCACCCACCAGCTCCGCCGCCTAACGTTGCCCACAGCAATCAGTACGGCGGAGACCTCCAACGGTCAGGAAGACGTCCAGACCTTCTCCTGGGAAGCCGTCGGCAACCTCGCCGAAGCCATCCGCCTCACCCGCGAGACAACCGCCTGCGAGCTCCTCGCCGTACGCCAAGCCTTCGCGCTCTCGGCCGGACCGATCCCACCAGGACTCCGCGATCTCATCCAGGCCGTCGACGACGTCGTACCTCCGATCGACGCCGACCGCCCCTTCGGCGAGGACCTCACCCGCCTGCTGACGACCGTGCTCCAGCTCTCCCCGGCGACGGGAGCTTAGGTAACCCTGGCCTGACAAACTGCGGCTCCGTTCTGGAGGTTGATCGAAAAAGCGAGCCCGACACGCGGGTGACGTCGAGTCGCAAGTAGCCTGCATCGGGTCTGAGTCGTTGGCTTGGGTGCGCGCGCCTGCACGAAGAGCTGGAGGATTTTTCGAGTGAAGCGGTTCGTGGTACCGCCGAGCTGGCCGTCCCCACCCCGTCGCAGCTGGGTCCCACCGAAGACGTGGCGTCCCGATCCGTCCTGGCCGCCGGCCCCGGAGGGCTGGCGCTTCTGGGTCGACGGCAAAGGCAATCCGGTCCGCGGCCCGATCGGCCAGTACGGCGCTCCGTCGCGCCGCGTCGTGTACGCCGGTGGCGCAGCCCTCGTCCTGTTCCTCGGAGTCAACCTCTGGGCCGTATCCGCGATCGGCCTGTTCGGCGGCGGGTCGGACGACGCGGCCGTGAAGGTCTTCGACAGTCAGTCCCCGTCGCCCACCGCCTCACCCAGTACGACGCCGCCGGCCGTGCCGCGATCGACCGTCACCCCGCCGCGGGTCCCGACGACGACCCCCGTGCCGACTCACGCGCCGACGCGGCGTCCGACCCAGGAGCCGACCCGGCGACCGAGCACCACCAAGACCACCGAGCGGCCGCAGACCCCGGACCCGAAGCCGACGCGCACGACGACCAGCACGAAGACCCCGACGCCGACGCGTCCGACCAGCCGGCCGTCGACCCGCGAGGAGATCCTCCGGCAGTACTGCATCGACCACGGCTGGGACCCGTCCTTGTGCGACCCGGACCGATGGGAAACGCCGCGGCATCCTTGACCCGGCCTTGACGGCTCAGGTGGGCCAGAGGCATTCTTAACCATATGGTTCTGAAACCGTCTGGTTCTGAAGTCGCGCTGACCGGCGTCTTCGCGGCCCTCGCCGACCCGACCCGCCGGGCGATCCTGACCCGGCTCAAGGACGGCGACGCGACCGTCGCGGAGCTCGCGGCGCCGTTCAGCATGTCGCAGCCGGCCGTCTCCAAGCATCTGAAGGTGCTCGAGCAGGCCGGCCTGATCAGCCGCTCGCAACGGGCGACCGCACGGCTGAGTCACCTCGAGGCGCAGCCGCTCCGCGAGGCGGTCGGCTGGTTGATGGACTACCGCGCCTACTGGGCGGAGAGCTTCGACCGCCTCGACGAGCTGCTCGACGACCTGAAGGAGCAATCGTGAAGGTCGTCGCGGAGCCCGGCGTACCGCAGGTCGTCATCGTGCGGGAGTTCAACGCGCCGCGGGAGCTGCTGTTCCGCGCGTACACCGAGCCCGAGCTGGTGAAGCGCTGGCTGGGTCCGGCCGGGCTCGAACTGGTCGTGAACCAGCTCGACCCACGGCACGGCGGCCGCTGGCGATGGACGCACTACGACCAGGACGGCAAGGGCTACGTGTTCCACGGGCTGTACCACGGGGAGCCGACGCCGGAGCGGATCGTGCAGACGTACGAGTTCGACCAGGCGCCCGGCACCGTCTACCTGAACCTGATCACCTTCGACGAGGCCGACGGGGTCACCACGCTGACCCAGAACACGGTGTTCTTCGCGGTCGAGGACCGCGACCTGTACGTCGCCGGCGGCATGGAGCGCGGGATCCGCGCGTCGATGCAGCAGCTCGAAGACCTCGTCACCGAACTGGCCGAGGAGGCCCACTGATGATGCTCACCGACAAACACGCGATCGTGTACGGCGCGGCCGGCCCGATCGGCAGCGCGGTCGCCAAGGCGTTCGCCGCCGAGGGCGCGACCGTGCATCTGGCCGGACGTACTGCGGAACGCCTGGAGCGGGTCGCCGACGAGATCCGCGCCGCCGGCGGGACTGCCGACGTTGCCGTCGTCGACGCCCTCGACGAGAAGTCCGTGGACGAGCACGCCGAGGCGATCGGCCGGATCGACATCTCCTTCAACCTGATCGGCCACCAGCAGTTCTTCGGCACGCCGCTGATCGACATGCCGCTCGCGGACTTCGAGCAGCCGGTCTCGGCCATGGTCCGCACGTTCTACCTGACCTCGCGGGCCGCCGCGCGACGGATGATCCCGCAGGGCTCGGGCGTCATCCTGACCTTCGGCGGGTACGGCGAGCCCGCCGCCAACCTCGGCGGTTTCCAAGTGGGCTTCGGTGCCGTCGAGGCGCTCCGCCGCGGTCTGGCGCTGGAGCTCGGACCGCACGGGATTCGCGTGCTCACGCTGCAGTCCAACGGGATCCCGGAGGCGGTCCCGGCCGACTTCCCCAAGAAGGCAGCCGAGGCAATCGCAAAACACACCGCCGACACCACGATGCTCAAACGCGCCGCCACGCTCGCCGATGTCGGCACTCTCGCGGCTTTCGCCGCCTCGGATCTAGCGCGCTCGATGACCGGCACCGCCCTCAATCTCACGGCGGGCGCAGTCGTCAACTAGCTCAGACGACGTTCCGTTCGGCGCGGGTTGTGGAGTCGGCGAAGCGGCGGGCGTTCAGGGGGCTGATGTCGACGAAGGGTTCGCGGCCGAGGTACAGGTCGCGGATCACCTCGCCGACGGCGGGGCCCTGGAGGAAGCCGTGGCCCGAGAAGCCGGTCGCATAAAGGAAGCGGGAGACGTCGTCCGCCTCACCGATGAGGGCGTTGTGGTCGGGGGTGATCTCGTACAGGCCGGCCCAGCCGCCGGTGAGGCCGACGTCGAGGAGCGACGGCGCGCGGCGGGCCATCACGTCGGTCAGGCGCGGGATCCAGGTGTCGGTGCGGTTGAGGTGGAAGCCGGGCTGCTCGTCGGGATCGGACATGCCTACCAGCAGTCCGGGACCCTCGCGGTGGAAGTAGAACGTGCTGCCGAAGTCGATCGTCATCGGCAGGTTCGCCGGGAGATCGGGGATCGGCTCGGTCACCACGATCTGCCGGCGCAGCGGGGTGACCGGTAGCTCGACGCCGACCGACGCGGCGAGGCTTTCGGACCAGGCACCGGCCGCGCAGACCACGGTGCCTGTCCGGACGGTGCCTCGGTTGGTCCGCACCGCGGTCAAACGGTTGCCGACGGCATCGATCCCGGTGACTTCACAACCGGTCAGCAGTGTCGCGCCGAGTCGGCGGGCGGCGGTCGCGTAGCCGAGTACGACGGACTCCGGCGTACAGTGCCCGCCCGTCGGCGAGAAGCATGCGCCGACGAGCCCGTCAGCCGCGACGATCGGTGCGAGTGCGACCGCCTCGTCGACCGAGATCATCCGGGTCGGTTGGCCGAGGGTGTTCTGTAGTTCGGTGCTGTCGCGGAATTGCGCGACCTGCTCGTCGGTCTGCAGCAGGAACAGATACCCGACCCGATGCAGGTCGATCTCCTGCCCAGGCCGACCAGCAAAGCGCGCGAACGCCTCCAGACTCCGCGCCCCCAGCGCAATGTTCACCGAGTCGGAGAAGTTCGCTCGCACCCCACCCGCCGCTTTGCAGGTCGACCCGGAGCCAAGGTGGTCCCGTTCGAGCAGCAGTACGTGCCCGACACCCGCCTCGGCGAGATGGAAGGCGATGCTCGTCCCCATCACCCCGCCTCCCACGATCACCACATCCGCGGACTCCGGCAGCGCAGGCGCTGGGCTCACGGGAGTTCGAAGGACAGGTCGGCTTCGACGGTTTCGGTGTCCATCTGGGCCTTCTGTAGTTTGCCGGAGTAGTCCCAGTTCAGCGACTGCCAGCGGGTGAACTGGTCGAGGACCCAGATGCCGCTCTGCCGTGACCCGTTGCCCGACTTCCCGTTGCCGCCGAACGGCAGGTGTGCCTCGGCGCCGGAGGTCGAGTTGTTCACGCTCACCATCCCCGCCGAGATCCCCTGCGCGAACCGGAACGCCTTGTTCGGGTCGGTCGTGTAGATCGAGCTCGACAGCCCGTATCCCGACTTGTTGCCCAGAGCAATCGCTTCGTCGAGGTCGGAGTACGGCGTGACACCGACGATCGGGCCGAACGTCTCGTTCATGAACAGCTCGTCGTCCGGCTGCACTCCGGCCACGATCACCGGGTGGTAGAACAACCCGTCCGACGGATCGCCGACGAACCCGGTCCGCGGGTTGTCGGCAGTGACCCGCCCGGTCCGCCCGAGCACCCGGTGATGCGGCTCGATCCACCCGAGCGACTTCTCGAACCCGGCCGCGAACTTCTCGTCCAGCAACGGCCCGAACAACACGCCCTGCGCCGGATCGCCCATCGCCGCCTCGGCGACAGCGTGTGCGAACCGATCGAGGAACTCCTCGTGCACCGAGCGATGCACGATCGCCGTACCGAGTGAGGTGCACCGCTGTCCCGCCGTACCGAAGCCGGAGAAGAGTGCGCCCTCCACGGCCAGATCGAGATCTGCGTCCTCGGTGATCACCATCGGGTTCTTCCCGCCGAGCTCGAGGCACGGCGTCTGCAGGTGCCGCCCGCACAGCTCGCCGATCCGCTCACCGACCGCGCTCGACCCGGTGAAGCCGACCTTGTTGATCAGCCCCGCCTGCAGCGCCTGCTCGAGACCCGTGAACGTGTCCGACCCGTCGGCGTAGACGACGTTGAAGACACCTGCCGGTACGCCGGAATGCGCGAAGATCTCGTAGAAAGCGTCCGAGACCACGGCGGAGTACTCCGCCGGCTTCCAGACGACCGTGTTGCCGCAGAGCAACGCCGGCACGATGTACCAGGACGGGACCGCGACCGGGAAGTTGCCGGCCGTGATCACCGCGACCGTCCCGACCGGTCGGCGGAACGTGAACAGCTGCTTGTCCGGCATCTCCGACGGCACTGTCTGCCCGTACAACCGGCGGCCCTCGCCGAGGAAGAAGTCGCAGGTGTCGATGATCTCCTGCACCTCGCCCAGCGCTTCGGCGAGCGGCTTGCCGATCTCGCGCGTGACGAGCGCCGCGAGCCGCTCCTTGTTCAGCGTCATCAGCCGGCCGACGTTCGAGATCACCTGACCGCGCTGCGGCGCCGGCGTCGCGGCCCACGCGGCCTGCGCGGACCGAGCCACCGAAGCGGCCCTGACGAAGACCTCCGGCCCGGCGCTACCGACCGTCCCGACGACCTCGCTCAACCGAGCGGGGTTGGTCGACGGAGTACGTCGTACCGCCTCCGCCACGCGCTCGCCACCGACAACGGACAGCACCTCTACGGCCATGCGGGATCCTCTCGCCAGACGCGAACTCAGTCGTGAGGATCCACCCTAAGTGGGACCTTGTTGCCGGGGTAGAGATCCGGGATCGGGATCGGCATCCGCCACAGGTGCGAGTCCGGGTGGATCATGCCGTGCCGGATGGCGACGTACCGGAGCAGGCGGAGCGGGCCGGCGATCAGGATGAACGCCAGCGGGAGCTCGACCAGCAGAGCGCTCAGCAGCGCCTGGGTGAGGTCGTCGCCGCGATGACTGGTCATCACGTCGAACCAGGCGTCGCAGATCAGCAGCACCCCGGTCGCGAACGCGGTCGGGAACACGAACTGCTTGCGCTTCCAGCCCGCGAGCGCGGTCAGGATCAGCATCGTGAGCAGCAGGATGTCGAAGCCGACCCAGGTCGCGACCCAGTTCCGCGCGACGTAGTGGCTGGGCAGGGTGATCGCCAGGTACACGGTCCACGGGATCAGGGCGGCCGCGCAGACCAGCATCAGCACGGTCCGCCATTTGCGGAGCCGGTCCATCGTTCGCCGGGACGGCAGGCCGCCCGGGTTCGGCGCCAGCCGCAGGATCAGGTCCCGCCGCTCGGCAGGTGTCATCGCCGCGATCTCTTCGTCGGTCAGCTGCACATTTCGAGTATGCCTTGTGATTGCATTCACAAGCTAGTAATCTGGTACCCGGTAAGCAACTGTCGATGATGACAGCGAGGTGTGGCCATGACCAAGCGCAGACCACCGGGGATGAGCAACCAGGAGTGGGTCGAGTCGCAGATCCAGCTGGCGCAGAACCAGGGCGAGTTCGACAACCTGCCCGGTGCCGGCAAACCACTGAAGCTGGCCGATGAGCACGATCCCGACTGGTGGGTCAAGGACTTCATCCGCCGCGAGGACGTCGAGACCGAGGCGCTGCTGCCGCCGGCGATGCTGCTCCGCAAGGAGAAGCAGCAGGTGTACGAGAAGGTCCGCGGGATGCGGCGCGAGTCCGAGGTCCGCGAATACCTGGCCGATCTGAACAAGCGGATCCGGCTCAGCATCCGCGACACCACCGGACCGGTGGTGCCGACAGGCCCGGTCAACGAGGACGCGATCATCGCCCAGTGGCGGATGGACCGGCCCGCGACGCAGCCACCTCAACGGCCTGTCGAAGAGCACCGGCCGAAGAAGAAGTCGGTCTGGCAGCGGCTGTTCAGCTGAGCAGTTCGCGGGCGGTGGCCTCGATGGTCTGCTCACTCAGCAGTACGTCGTGCGCCGCCGCGCCGAGCGGGACGTACGAGTCGTAGCTGGTGACCCGGGCGAGCCGTCCCGTGTACCCGTGATCGATCAGTGTGGCCAGGATGCCCTCGGACACGCCGCCGGACCGCCGGGTCTCGTCCGCGACCAGCACGCGTCCGGTGATGTTTGCCTGAAGCAACAGATCTTCGACCGGCAACGGCGCCAGCCAGCGCAGGTCGAGAACGCGGACGCCCGGCACCCGGGCTGCCACCCGCAGGCTCATCGGCACACCGTTCCCGAAGGTGACGATGGTCAGCTCGGTGCCGTCGCCGTACGTGCGGCCGCAGCCGATCGGCACCGGTTCGTCCGGGTACGGCGACAGCCATTGGTCGTCGCCGTCGTCGTACAGGTCGCGCCGGTGGTAGAGCGCGATCGGCTCGAGGAACACGCTCACGGTGCCGGACGAGCGGGCTGCCGCCGTACATGCGTGCAGCATCGCGGCCGCGTCGTCCGGTCTCGACGGTGATGCGATGACGATGCCCGGGATGTCCCGCAGTACGCCGATCGCGTCGTCGTTGTGGAAGTGCCCGCCGAAGCCCTTCTGGTACCCGTAGCCGGCGATCCGCAGCACCATCGGGTTCGCGTACTGCTCCTGCGAGAAGAACTTCAGCGACGCCGCCTCGCCGCGGAGCTGGTCCTCGGCGTTGTGCAGATAGGCGAGGTACTGGATCTCGGGAATCGGCAGCAGCCCGGACACACCCGCGCCGAGCGCGAGCCCGAGGATCGACTGCTCGTCGAGCAGGGTGTCGAACACGCGCGGCGGCCCGAAGGCCTTCTGCAGTCCGCGCGTGACGCCGTACACACCGCCCTTCCGGCCGACGTCCTCGCCGAAGACCATCGCCTCCGGGTACGACGCGAGGATGTCGCTCAAAGCACGATTGATCGACTGGCTCAGGGTGAGACGTTCTGTGGACGGGGTGCGCTGAGGCAGCGCGTCGGCGACGGCGTCCGGTGACGGAAACCGGAGCGGAGCCGCGACGGTCTCGGCGGAGGAGAGTTGCGGGAGACCGGCGACCTCGGCCGCGATCCGGAGCGCTTCGGCGTGCTTGTCCTCGTACAGCTCGATGATCTCCTCGGCCGTGTAGCCGGCGCCGAGCAGGTAGCGCGCCGTGCCGAGGAGCGGGTCGCGTTCCTCGTCCGCGGCCAGTTCGGCGGGCGAGCGGTACGCCGTCTCTACGTCGGAGCCCGCGTGGCCGAGCAGGCGGACGGTCCGCAGGCGCAGGAAGGCCGGGCGGCGGTTGCGCCGTACGAAGGTCGCCGCCTCGGTCGCCATCGACAGGGCCGCGTCCAGGTCGGTGCCGTCGGCGTCGAAGTACCGCAGTCCGGGGCGGGAGCCGTACGCCTGCCGGATCCAGCCGTCCGGGGTCCGCACGCTGATCCCGATCCCGTTGTCCTCGCAGACCATCAGCAGCGGCATCGGCAGACCCTGGTACGACGCGTGCAGCGCGGCGTTGATCGCCCCGGTCGCGGTCGAGTGGTTCGCGGACGCGTCGCCGAAGCTGGTCACCACGATCGCGTCGGCCGGCCAGGGCGACGCTACGCCGAGCTTGGCAGACCGGTTCAGCGAGAACGCGACGCCCATCGCACGGGGCAGGTGGGACGCGATCGTCGAGGTCTGCGGGATGATCGACAGCTCGTGCCGGCCGAACACCTTGTGCCGGCCGCCCGCGATCGGCTCACTGGTCGCCGCGGCGACGCCGAGCAGGATGTCGCGCAGGCCTTCCTTCGAGCCGCACTGCGCGGCGCGGGTCAGGTAGAAGGCGCCGGAGCGGTAGTGCAGCAGCGCCGGGTCGGTCGGCTCCAGGGCGGCGGCGACGGCCGCGTTGCCCTCGTGGCCGGCGGAGCCGATCGTGTAGAAGCCGGTGCCCTGGGACTGCATCCAGCGGGCCGCGAGGTCCGCGTGCCGGCTGCCGAGCTGAGCGTCGTACAGACTGCGGAGCAGCTCTGCGTCGTGCTCCCACGGGGCCGGGGCGAGGCCGCGGACGCGTTCGGCGAAGGTCCTCATCTGATACATGATCCGTGATGACGGTCCGTGCCACAGCCCGGCCCACAGGTTGAACAGCTCACCTGGTTGGGGCCACGCTGGACGGGGAACGGTGCCGATGGCTCGTTCGTTCGTCGGGGGAGGGGGATCTGGGTTGTGGTGACGGTGAGTGAGTTGCGCTGATGCATCGGTCTGCACTGGTACGGCGAATGGGGGTCGCGGCGGGTCTCGGAATCGGGACCGCCGGGGCGCTCTGCGGCGTGCTGCTGCTGGGTCCGCTGGCCGCGTCGATCCTGCTGGCCGTCGTGTTCCTGCTGGTCTGGCCGCTCGCCGCGGTGGTGCGGCACGTGGCCGACGAAGCGCCGTACGGCTCCTCGGCCGTGATCGCGGCCGCGTGCGCGGCGGCGGTGCTGTGCTTGCCCGGGCTGGTCCGGCTGCTCGCCTGGGGTGCGCTCGGAATAGCGACGGCGCTGCTGCTCGCCGGCTTGTTCATCGTGATCGACCTCGTCGTGCCCGACCGGGAACCGCGCCGGCGCCGGTCGCGGAAGCAGCGCCGGTTGGAGCGCCTCACCGAGACCCAGTTCGCCGAGGACGAGCGGCTGATCGAGTCGCTGCAGTGCCCGCTGAGCATCGAGGAGCTCTGCGGTGTCTGGTCCGACACCGCGATGCAGTTGTCCCGCGGAGCCGGCCTCCGCGACCGCCAGGCCGTCGCCGAAGTCCGCCGGATCTGCCTCGACGAATTCGAACGCCGCAACCCCGAAGGCTTCCACCGCTGGCTCGACGCCGGCGCCCCGGCCAACCCGAGCCGCTACCTCCTCGGCAACTAGGCAGCCGTCTTCTTCGCCGTCTTCTTCCTGGCCGAAGTCTTCTTCGCAGCGGTCTTCTTCGCAGCGGTCTTCTTCGCGGCGGTCTTCTTGGCCGTCTTCTTGGCTCTCGAGCTCCGGCTCTTCCGGGCCTCCTCGACGCTGGCGCGCAGGGCGGCGACCAGGTCCGTCGGGTTGGTGGCCTGCGGCTCCTCCTCGGAGTACACGACCTCCTTGCCCTGGTGCTTGGACTTGACCAGTTCCTTCACCCGCTCGGTGTAGGTGTCCTTGTACGCGGCCGGCTTCCACTCGCCGCTCATGGCCTCGATCAGGTCGACGGCCATCGACAGCTGTCTGCCGGCGCCGGACTTGCGCGGCAGATCGCCGAGCTCCTCGTCCGGGTCGCGGATCTCGTCGGCGAAGAACATCGTCTCGAGTACGAGCACCCGCCCGTCGGACCGGATCGTCGCCAGGTACTCCTTGCCGCGCATCACGAACTTCGCGATCCCGGCCCGGTTCGTCTTGGCCAGCGCGTCCCGCAGCAACGCGTACGACGAGGCGTTCTCGGAGTCCGACGGCGCCAGGTAGTAGCTCTTCTGGAAGTGCATCGGGTCGATCTCGTCGAGGTCGACGAACGTGTCGATCTCCAGCGACCGCGACTTGCCCGGCGCGATGTCGTCCAGCTCGTCGGGCTCGACGATCACGTATTCGCCGCCGCCGACGTCGTGCCCCTTCACGATTTTCTCGAACGGGACCTCGCGGCCGGTGCGCTCGTTCACCCGCTTGTACCGGATCCGGTCCGACGTCCCCTTCTGGAACTGGTGGAAGTCGATCTCGTGCTCCTGGGTCGCGCTGTACAGCCCGACCGGCACCGAGACCAGGCCGAAGTTGATGTACCCGCTCCAGATCGCCCGTGCCATCGCCGGCTCCTCTCCGCGTCAGCCCGGCGGGTACCCAGCTCAGAGCCGGTTGTACCGCTTCCGGGCCTCGCGGCTCTCCTTCTGTGCTTCCCGGGCGGTGCGGCGGGCCTCGTCCAGGTCGGCGCCCAGGCGGTGGACGAGGGCCTGCGCCTCGGCGAGCGCCTCGCGGGCGTTGTCGAGCTGGGTGTCGAGGTCCTCGACCTTCGCCTCGGCCTCCTGCGCCGCGGCGACGGCCTCCTCGAACGCCTGCCGGGCCTTGGCCCGCTCGGCAGCCTCGCGTTCCTCCTGCTCGCGTGCGGCCGCGGCCTTCTCCTGGGCAGCCTCCTGGGCGGCATCCGTCTCGGCCTGCTGGGTCTTGCGGCGGTCGCGGGCGGCCTGGCGGCGCTCGTCGGTCAGCGGGGTGACGTTGGACGGTTCGCCGTTCTCGTCGACGACGCCGAAGCCGACATGCCGCAGTGCACTGCTCAGCCGGCCCTCCCGGACGGCGTCGCCCGCGGCCGGGTCGACCAGGGCAGCGTCGAGCGTCTCGCGCAGCTTCTGGCCGACGTCCGCGCTGATCTTCTGGCCGTCCTCGGCCGCCAGCCGGACAGCCTCCTTGGCCAGCTTGTCCAGCAGTTGGTGGCGTTTCGGCGTCAGCTCCCGCAACCGCTCGCCGTCGAGGTCGGCGGTCGCCTCCCGGAACTCGTCACCGAGCGCCAGCAGGTCGTCCAGCCCGTCCGGCGCCTTGCGAGCGACCAGGTTCGTCACCCAGGCCGCGACGGTCGGCTTGCGCATCGCCTTCAGCCGCGTCGACCCGACCGGGTCGCCGTCAGCCTTCAGCTGCTTGGCCAGCTCGTTGCGAGTAGCAATGAAGTCGGCCGCCGGTGCCGCATACAGCGCATCCGCCGCCTCCTCGAAGTCCACGAGCCCGACGCTACCGCACCGACGAACGGGTAGAGGTCGCCTCCGGCGCTCCGTTCAGCCCCGTCGCCCGCTCACGTCGACCGGCGGAGCCAACCACTACCCGTTCTTCGGTACGCCGCTGGCCAGCTCGCCGCGAAGCTTCTCCAGGATTCCACGGAGCAGCCGGGACACCTGCATCTGGCTGACCCCGAGCTCCTGGCCGATCTCCTCCTGCGTGAACCCGTTGCAGAACCGCAGCTGGAGGATGCGTTTGTCCCGGTCGCCCAGGTTCGCGACCGCGGGCGTGAGGGTGTGCACGTTCTCGACCAGGTCGTAGCCGTCCTCGGCGTCGGCGACCGTCTCGATCAGGCTCGTCCCGCCTTCCGGCGCACCCGGCGCGTCCAGCGACAGGGTGCTGAAACACCCACGGACCGACGCGGCCTCCGCGACCTCGGCCGGATCCGTGCCCAGCGCGACCGCGGTCTCTTCGTCGGTCGGCACGTGGCCGAGCCGCTGGATCAGCTCCGGCTCCGCCGCGGCGATGTTGCCTTGCATCTCCTGCACCCGGCGCGGCGGCCGGATCGTCCAGGCGCAGTCGCGGAAGTACCGCTTCAGCTCGCCGCGGATCGTCGGTACGGCGTACGACAGGAATGCTGTCGACGCGTCCACGCGGTAGCCGTTGGCGGCCTTGACCAGGCCGAGGTATGCGACCTGCTCGAGATCGTCGGAGTCGACGCCTTTGCTGCGGTACCGCGAGGCGATCGACCTCGCGACCGGGGCGTTCAGCAGCACGACCTGGTCGATGCAGGCCTGGTGCCGGGGGTCGGGGACGCTGTCCGCCTCGAGCAGGAGCTCATGGGTGGCGTCGGCGATGGTCTGCTTGCAGTCTTCGGCTGTGACAGCTGCGATCGTCACGGGAGGAACCTCGTCGTGTCGTCGTACATGTCCGGTGGCAGAGGGCTGAACCACTACCTCCACCAGATCAAACTCGGCCGGAGCTTGCAAGTACCCGCCTGTTACGAGTGTTTCAAACGACTGTCGCCTGACAGTAACTGTCAGGTTTCGATGCTTGGCTTGCACCTATGAACGAGTGCTGCGCCGTCGTGGACCTGCGCCAGTACACGCTGCACCCCGGGCAGCGTGACACCTTGATCGAGACCTTCGACACGTACTTCGTCGAAGGTCAGGAAGAGACCGGGATGCACATCGCCGGTCAGTTCCGCGATCTGGACGATCCCGATCGGTTCGTCTGGATCCGCGGATTCCGGGACCTGCCCGCGCGGGCGGACGCGCTGAAGGCCTTCTACTACGGCCCGGTCTGGCGTGAGCACGCCGCGGTCGCCAACGCGACGATGATCGACTCCGACAACGCGTTGCTGCTGCGGCCGCTCCGGCTCGACGCCGGCTACCCGGCGCTCGACGCGCCCCGACCGCCGATCGGCAGCACCGCGGCCGCGACCTCGGTCGTCGCCGGGGCCGTTTATCACCGCGGTGCGGAGGATGACGGATTCGCAGAGTTCTTCACGGACCAGGTCGTGCCCGTGCTCGTTGCCACCGGGGCCGAACCGGTCGCGGTGTTCGAGAGTTTGGTTGCCGAGAACAACTTTCCGGCGCTGCCGTTGCGGGACGAGGTCGTGCTCGCCTGGTTCGCCCGGTTCGCCGACGACGCGGCGTACGACGAACACCGGCGCCGGCTCGCGGTGTCGCCGGCCTGGCAGCAGCGGGTACTGCCGGAGCTGGTCTGCCGGAGCGCGAAGCCGGCGCAGGAACTGCGGCTGCGGCCGACCGCGCGTTCTCAGCTGCGTTAAATACGTTGCGGCGCCCTGGACGGGCATGCATCCTGGTTTGACCCGAGCGGCGACGCGCGCTGCCTGGACCTAAGGAGGGCTGACGGATGGCCATCACTGTGCTGCGGCATGTCCGCATCAGTTCCATCTCTAGGTTCAGGAGAACCCCAGTTGTCTGCAGAGTACGACCTCACTGATAGCTACATCCCCGACTTCGACTCCCGCTGGTCCGAACTCACCGGCGACGAGTCCCAACCGGATCCGTCCGACGCCTTCGTCTTCAAGTTCCATTCGGTCGACGAGGAGCTCGGTCCGGATCAGCGGTGGTCCACCTGGCTGGACGTCGAGCGCGGTTCTCGCGGCCCGGAACCACGCCCCTCGTGGGTTGTGACGGAACAGGCTGCGATCGACACCGAGCTCGGCGTCCTCAAAACCGGTAAGGAAGCCGACGTCTTCCTGGTCGAGCGTGCCGTCGAAGCCATCGGCGACAACCCCGGTCGATCGGTGCTGATGGCCGCGAAGCGGTACCGCACCGAGGAGCATCGCTCCTTCCACCGCAGTACGGCGTACGTCGAAGGGCGCCGGATCCGCAACAGCCGCGACAGCCGGGCCATGCAGAAGAAGACCGCGCACGGCCGCAGTGTCGCCGCGGGGCAATGGGCGGGTGCGGAGTGGGGTGCGCTGTGCCAGCTGTGGAAGGCCGGCGTTCCCGTGCCGTATCCCGTCCAGGTGGACGGCACCGAGCTGCTGATGGAGTTCATCGACGACGGTGAGGGCGGCGCGGCGCCGCGGCTCGCCCAGGTCCGGCCGTCGAAGGAACTGCTCGGTCAGTACTTCGAGCAGGTCCGGCACGGTATGCGTGAGCTGGCCCGGGCCGGGCTGGCGCACGGTGACCTCTCGCCGTACAACATCCTCGCCCAGGGCGACCGGATCGTGATGATCGACCTGCCGCAGGTGATCGACATCGTCGGTAACCCCAAGGGGATGGACTTCCTGCTGCGCGACTGCCACAACATGGCCACCTGGTTCACCAGCCGCGGTCTGGAGATCGACGATCAAGAGCTGTTCGCCGACCTGCTCACGATGGTGTTCTGATCGCCTCGCGCAGCAGGGGAACGAGAGGTACCAACCGGTCGGGGTGGGCGTCGACGAGACCGTCGAGATGATTGCCCGCCTCGACCCGGTGGTACGTGTGCAGCTCCGACCGGCCCGCCTGGCGGACCAGGTCGGCGTACGCGTCGGAGTTCGCGCCGATCGGCAGCAGACAGTCGTACGTGCCGTGGATCGTGACCAGCGGCCGCCCGATCCGGCCGGTCAACGCGATCCGCTCGATCGCGGCCCGCGCTTCCGGCCGCTGCGTGTAGTCGTACTCCGCTTCGTCGCCGTCGTACGACGGATCGAGCTCGGCGGTGTAGATCTGCTGGGTCAGCCGCCAGTAGATCGTGTAGTGGTACTCCCAGAGGAAGTCCGACGCGGGATCGAAGCCGGCCGCGACGACCGCCTCAGGTGATTGCTGCTCGTAGCCTTTGATTGCTGGAGGCAACGACCTGAACGGGTTCGGGCCGTCGGCGGTCCACAGCGTGCCTTCGAGGTCGACGCCGCGGGTGTAGAGCTCGGGGTGGTTCTCGAGCTGCCAGCGGACCAGGTAGCCGCCGTTCGAGATGCCGGCCGCGATCACCTCGTCGGCCGGGCGGCCGTAGTGTTGCTCGACCGTCTCCCGGGCGGCGCGGGTCAGCTCGGTCATCCGCTCGTTCCACTCGGCCATCGCGTCACCGGGCTGCCGCGAGCCGGCGTAGAACTCGACGCCCGAGTTGCCTTTGTCCGTTGCGGCGTACGCATGTCCGAGCGAGAGGACGTAGTCCGAGATCGCGACATCGTTCGCGTACTGCGTTCGCACGCCGGGCGCACCGGAGACCACGAGCACGCCGCTCCACTGCTCGGGGAGGCGGATGACGAACTGCGCGTCGTGGTGCCACCCGTGGGTGGTGTTGGTCTGCGACGTGCTCGGGAAGTAGCCGTCGATCTGGACGCCCGGCACCCCGGATGGCGCAGACAGGCCGGCGTGGGTGGTGCCCGCGTAGTCGGCCGGATTCGTGTGGCCGGAGATGGCTGTGCCGGTCGTGGTCAGGTCGTCCAGATGGGCGAGCTCCTCGTACTCCGCGCCCGGTACGCTCACGAGACCGCTTTGGCTGCGGCGCGGCCCGCCGTACGGCCGGTGAAGAGGCAGCCGCCGACAAAGGTGCCTTCGAGGGATCGGTAGCCGTGGATCCCGCCGCCGCCGAAGCCCGCGACCTCGCCGGCCGCGTAGACGCCGGGGAGTGGGGTGCCGTCATCGCGCAGTACCCGCGAATCCAGGTCGGTCTGCAGTCCGCCCAGGGATTTGCGGGTCAGGATGTTCAGCCGTACGGCGATCAGCGGCCCGGCCTTCGGGTCGAGGATCCGATGCGGTGACGCGACCCGGATCAGCTTGTCGCCGCGGTAGTTGCGGGCGCCGCGGAGCGCGGTCACCTGCAGGTCCTTGGTGAAGGTGTTGGTCAGCTCCCGGTCCCGCGCCACGATCTGCCGCTCGAGGTCGTCGAGGTTGATCAGGTTCTCGCCGGTCAGGTCGTTCATGCCGCGGACCAGGTCCGGAAGGTTGCTGCGGACAACGAAATCGGCGCCGTGGTCCATGAACGCCTGCACCGGCGCGGTGGCGCCGCCGCGCGCCCGGCCGAGCACGCCCCTGATGTCTTTGCCGGTCAGATCCGGGTTCTGCTCCTGGCCGGACAGCGCGAATTCCTTCTCGATGATCTTCTGGGTGAGCACGAACCAGGTGTAGTCGTACCCGGTCGTCATGATGTGCTCGAGCGTGCCGAGGGTGTCGAAGCCGGGGAACAGCGGCACCGGCAGTCGTTTGCCGGTGGCATCGAACCAGAGCGACGACGGGCCGGGCAGGATCCGGATGCCGTGCATCGGCCAGATCGGGTCCCAGTTCTGGATGCCCTCGGTGTAGTGCCACATCCGGTCCCGGTTCACGTACCGGCCGCCGGCCTGCTCGGTGATCGCGAGCATCCGGCCGTCCACGTGGGCCGGCACTCCGCTGATCATCCGCTTCGGCGGCTCACCCATCCGCTTCGGCCATTGCGAGCGGATCAGGTCGTGGTTGCCGCCGATCCCGCCGGACGTCACGATCACCGCCTGCGCCGACAGTTGGAAGTCACCGACCTCGACCCGGGAGCTCGACACCCCACGCGGTACGTCGCTCGGCTCGAGGATCTTGCCCGAAACGCCGTCGACGACCCCGCCCGTGACGGTCAGCTCGTCGACCCGGTGCCGGAACCGGAACTCGACCAGGCCCTTCGCAACCGCCTCCCGCACCCGCCGCTCGAACGGCGCGACCAGACCAGGCCCCGTGCCCCACGTGATGTGGAACCGCGGCACCGAGTTCCCATGGCCGTCGGCGTTGTACCCGCCGCGCTCGGCCCAGCCGACGACGGGGAAGAACCGCACACCCTGGCCGTGCAGCCACGGACGCTTCTCGCCGGCGGCCCAGTCGACGTACGCCTCGGCCCACTGTCGGGCCCACTTGTCCTCGTCGTCCAGCCGGTCGAACCCGGCCGAGCCGAGCCAGTCCTGCAGGGCGAGGTCGCGGGAGTCCTTGATGCCCATCCGCCGCTGCTCCGGGGAGTCGACGAACAGCAGTCCGCCGAACGACCAGAATGCCTGCCCACCCAGCGACGCCTCCGGCTCCTGGTCGAGCAGCAACACTTTCCGCCCCGCGTCGGCCAGCTCCGCAGTCGCAGCCAGCCCAGCCAACCCCGCTCCGACCACGATCACATCAGCGTCCATGTCGACCATGTATAGCGCACTTGCGAAGATGAGGCAGTGACGATCCTTTCTGCGCAAAACCTCGTACTTCCCGCAGCTTCGCTCGGTCCGGAGAACCCGCTCGCGCCGCTCCGGACGCAGCGCGAGCCGCATCAGGTCGAGAACATCGCCGACCTTCCGGACGACCTGCGGGAGAACATCGAGTACGGGCGTCTGCACAGCCCACTGCCGTGCCTCGACCAGGACGGGTACGACCGCACTCTGGCCGAGACCTCGTTCCCGGCACTCGTGCTGGAGAACGACCACCTGCGCGCGACCGTTCTACCGAGCCTCGGTGGACGGCTGTACTCGATCGTCCACAAGGACACCGGTCAGGAGCTGCTCTACCGCAACCCGGTGTTCCAGCCCGCGAACCTTGCCCTTCGCAACGCCTGGTTCGCCGGTGGCGTCGAGTGGAACGTCGGCAGCACCGGCCACTGGACCGGCACCTGCGCACCCATGCACGCCGCCCGCGTCGAGGGCCCGGACGGTACGCCGGTCCTTCGCCTGTGGGAGCTCGAGCGGACCCGTAACCTCGTCACCCAGCTCGACTTCTGGCTGCCCGCCGACTCCGAGTTCCTGTATGTCGGTGTCCGGCTGCAGAACCCGTCCGACGCCGAGGTCCCGGCGTACTGGTGGTCGAACATCGCGGTCACGCAGTCTCCGGAGACCCGCGTGCTCGTGCCGGCGGACCAGGCCTGGCGGTTCGGGTACGGGAGCCGGCTCGACCTGATCGACGTCGAGACCGACCTCACCTATCCGATGCGGCATCCGCAGGCGGTGGACTACTTCTTCGAACCGCTCCCGGATCAGCAGTCGTGGATCGCCTCGGTCGATGGCTCGGGTGTCGGGTTGGTGCAGGCCTCGACCGAGCGGCTGCAGGGCCGGAAGCTGTTCGTCTGGGGGCAGGGCGATGGCGGGCGGCGGTGGCAGGAGTGGTTGTCGCCGGGGCTGGAGGGCGACGGGTACGCCGAGATCCAGGCGGGGCTCGCGCGGACGCAGATGGAGCACTTGAAGCTGCCCGGGCAGACCGAGTGGCACTGGATGGAGGTGTACGGGCGTCTGTCGATGGACCCCGCTGCGGCGCATTCCCAGGACTGGAAGACAGCTCGGTCAGCGGGGGCGGCCGCGCTGGCGACGGTGCTGGACGGACTGGCTGGGCGAGAAGCCGAATGGGTGGGGATTGCGGATGCTCCTCCGGTAGAACGACTGGTGGTCGGGTCGGGGTGGGGAGCATTGGAGTTGGCCCGGACGGGATGGACGGTGTCGGCAGGTACACCGTTCGAGGACGACATGATGACCACCCGGGAACGGGCCTGGTTGCCCCTGCTCGAAGGACGGTTGCCGGCGGTTGACGGCGTACCGGACGGGACGTTGGTGGCGTGGCGGGAACTGCTGGAGTCGGCCGAGGACAACTGGCTGGTTTGGTATCACAGGGGAGTCGCGCGGCACTACGACGGTGATGTCGACGGCGCGATCGATGCCTGGCAGCGGTCCGGCGAGAATGCCTGGGCGCTGCGCAACCTCGGCCTGGTCACGGGCGATCTCTCGTACTACGAACGTGCCGTCGAATTGCTGCCTGCCCTGGTGCCATTGGTGGTTGAGGCGGTAGCGGCCGCCCTTAACTCCGACGTCGTACGGGCCGAACGCCTGCTCGAGCGCGCCCCGGACGACCCGCGGATCCAGCTGCTCCGGGTCCGGCATGCCCTGGAGACCGGCGATCCGGCCACGGCTCACGATCTGCTGGCCGCCGGTATCCAGCTCGCCACGGTCCGTGAAGGGGCCAATCCGCTCACCGAGTACTGGGTTCAGGCCGAGCAGGCACTTGGCACAGAGCGGCCCGTACCGCCGCAGTACCAGTTCGGAATGGGCGGAATCTGACAACTTCAGGTCAACTCTACCTCTAGCAACACCGCTCCACCGGGCTCTACCATGATGCTGTAGAAAAGAATTTGTACTTACCTGGAACCAAGTGGAATCCGGTGGCGTCTCACCGGTGTGCGGCAAGGGCCGCGCAAGGCAGGAACGACAACAACGACCGCGTCGCTCGCGGGCGGCGCGTCGGGGGTGAGTGCCATGTTGACGATCGTTGTACTAGGTGGGTTCGGCCTGGTGCTGGTGGTTGCAGCCTTCATCGTGACCGACGTTCTGGCCGGAATCCGGCGGAACGAGCCCAGCAGTACGGAGGAGAAGACCGCGGGACGAGTGATCCGGGTGCGTGGCCCGGTCCGCGGCCAACTGGACAGCGGTGCCCCGGCGGTCTACACCGAGGTCATCGTCGAGTACTACACCCGCCGGGGCGAGGGTCCGTACGAGGTCTCCCGCAAGTTCCCGGTCGGGAGCAGGATTACTTACGCCAAGGATGACCGGGTGATCGTCGCGTACGACGTCCGGACTCCCCGCCGGGCCCGTCTGGCCGGCCGGGTCACCCACTGGCCGGCCCTGGGGCTGCCTTCCGCGGCCCGGGCGGCCTGACCGTTCGTCCTGCTTGAGCCACTCCCCCGGCTCAAGCAGGTAGATGAGGGGCGAGCAGGTTGTACAGCACCGGCCGACCCTGATCCAGCACGTACTCCGCCTCGTCCGCGGACAACCGATCCGCCAGATGAGCCAGCGACTCGCCCATCGCGATGCTGAGTGTGACGGCCAGCCGGAAGTCACGCGAATCCCGCGCGCCGAACCGGGCCGCGAGCAACTCCGCGAACTCCCCTGCGTGCTGATCGTCGAACTCGCCCGGCTTCGATTCCAGCTCCGGATCGCCGAGCCCGCTCAGCACGACCGCCCTGAATCCGGGATCCGTCCGGTGCATCTCCCGGAACGTGTCCAGCGTGACGTCGACCGCCGCCCGCCAGCTCGAGACGCCGGCCAGCCGCTCGCTGACCGCCTCGGTGTAGCGCGCCTGGTTCCGACGCTCGATCGCCTGGATCAGGCTGCGCTTGTCCGGGAAGTACCGGTACACGCTGCCGACCGCGATCTCGGCCCGTTTCGCGATCCCGCTCGTGGACGCCGCGTCGTACCCGCGCTCGACCACCTCCGCACAGGCCGCGTCCAGGATCCGCTCGACCTGCCGGCTGGCCCGGTCCTGGGTCGGCGTCCGGCGGAGCGGATACGCCCCCGAAGTCACCATGTCGCTCATTGTCCATCTTCCAGGGGGACAACGTTGCCACCTTCCTGTGACAGATTGCCCTCAATCGCCACGACGGAGGGGACGTTTTCGCATGCGCATCAGCAGAACAGCGGTCGCCGGGGCCGCGTCCATCGCCCTGGCCGCCTCCGGAGTCGCCGGTACGGCGGTCACCAGGCACGACTCGCACGCCGGGGACGGCCTGCGGCTGAACCAGGTGCAGGTGGTCGGGTCGCACAACTCGTACCATCGCGAGCTCAGTCCGAACGAACAGAAGGTCCAGCAGCAGCAGAACGCCGGCTCGGTCGACCTCTGGTACTCGCACGCCCCGATCTCCCAGCAGCTGGAGGACCAGAACGTCCGCTCGCTGGAGCTGGACCTGTTCCCGGACCCGCAGGGCGGCCTGTACACGTACCCGTTGATCCGGAAGCTGACCGGCCAGGGACCGCTGACCGACCCGGCGATGGCCCAGCCCGGGATCAAGGTCATGCACATCCCTGACTTCGACTACAACACCAACTGCGACACCTTCGTGGTGTGCCTGCAGCAGGTGAAGACCTGGTCCGACGCACACCCGAGCCACGTGCCGATCGCGATCAACCTCGAGCTGAAGCAGTCCGACCCGAACGTGGTCGCCGCCGGTGGCGTGGTCGCGCCGCCGTGGGACGCCGCCAACCTGGACAGCGTCGACACCGAGATCCGCTCGGTGTTCAAGGAGAACGAGATCCTCACGCCGGACGACGTCCGCAAGCCCGGCCTGACGCTCGAGAAGTCCGTGCTGACGAAGGGCTGGCCGAAGCTGAAGGATGTTCGCGGCCAGGTGATGTTCTACTTCGACAACGGCGGACCCGGCGCGATCCGCGACACCTACACCGCCGGGAAGCCGAACCTGGAGGGCCGGGCGGTCTTCACCCGCGGGCCGGAGGGCGCGCCGGACGCAGCGGTCACCGAGGTGAACGATCCGCGCGGTGCGGGCCAGGCCGAGATCCAGCGGCTGGTTCGCAAGGGCTACCTGGTCCGGACCCGGTCCGACGAGCCGATGGCAACGATCCGCGACAAGGACTACACGCGACTCGGGATCGCGCTGGCCAGTGGTGCGCAGTGGGTGACCACGGACTTCCCGGTCGCCGGTATGGCCGCCCGCTACGACAGCGACTTCGTCGCGAAGCTGCCCGGGCACACTCCCGTACGATTCAATCCCGTCACCGCAACCGCGAAGACGGCCGTCTCGGAAGGGTGAGCTGAACATGTCGGAGCATGTGGTCGATGTGAGTTGGAGCCGTGGTGAGTACGACTTCGCCTACGACAGCTACAACCGCGACCACGAGTGGCGCTTCGACGGCGGCATCACGGTGCCCGGTTCGGCCAACCCGAAGTACCTGGGGAATCCGGGCCCGGTCGATCCGGAGGAGGCGTTCGTGGCGGCGTTGTCGTCGTGCCACATGCTGACCTTCTTGTCGATCGCGGCCCGGAAGCGCCTGGTCGTGGACGCGTACGACGACCACGCGGTCGGCGTGATGGCTCCGAACGCCGAGGGCCGGCTGGCGATCACCCAGGTGACGCTGCACCCGAAGATCGTCTGGGCCGGCGCCGAGCCGGACGCGGAGACGATCGAGAAGATCCATCACCTGTCACACCAGGAGTGCTTCATCGCGAACTCGGTGACCACCGAGATCACGGTTGCGAGCTGACTGCAGGCAGACAAAAACCACCCGCCGGACCGGCCTGAGCCTCGCGCAAACGGCGTCAGGACGGTCGGCGGGTGGTTTTGGGTGCACCTCTGTGGCGGTGCACCGGTAACGGATCCGGCGGCGCCTCGCACTGGGCGCCTCTGCGTTGGTGCGACTTCCGCGCGGTCTGGCTCGGTGGGCAAGACCGTTCGGCGCGCCGCCGGGGATCCGTTCGTCCGGTTCGCGCCTTACTGCTCGGCGGCGGCGTCGCTCCGGTCGTCAATGGTCGGGGAGTCGGCCAGGAGGTCTTCGAGCTCACGAACCTGCTCGGTGGCCATCGTGGTCATCAGTCGGTGGATCGTCATGCCAGTGAGACGCACCCGGTCCGCAGGTATGACGGGAATCCGCGATGTGACCTGGGCCACTACTTCTCGTCGAGTCCGTCCAGCCGCAGCGGGACGAGTTTCCGGGCGTCGTCGTACGACGTGCCGGTCAGCTCGAGCAGGTCGATGATCGTGGACCGGAGCTGGCCCAGGACGACGACCGCGGACAGCCCGGTCGGCAGCGGCATCACCGCGGTACGGCGGCCGAGCTCGCCCAGGACGCGGTGTGCGGCGACGTCAGCGGCCGGTTCGAACAGGGACTCGCCGATCAGGCGCGTGCCGTCGGCGAGGCGCTCGAGCAGCATCGGGTACTCCGTGGGCATCGCCTCGTCCCGCCAGACCGACACCGCGCAGCGCCGTACCAGGACCCGGATGTTCCGGATCGCGCGATCCAGCGGTACGACGAGGTCGGCGATCTCCTGGACCCGGCCGCGATGCCGGCGGCGGAACGGCGACAGCCGGACGACCGCGACGCCCTCCGCGGCGGCGCTGCGCAGGTCGTCGAGCCGGGACTCGCTCGCGCGGGCGCGACGGAGCGCGTCGGTGAGCGCCTCCTCGTCGCGGGTGCGGAGGCCGTCCGCGGTCTCGTTGAGGATCTCGGCCAGCTCGGTCAGTACGCCGGAAGCCTGCTGCCGCGGACGCCTGATCGCGGCGGCCGGGGCGATCGTGGCGGCCGCGAGCGCGACGGCCCCGCCGAGCACGGCATCCAGCCAGCGGCTGAACCCGGCGCCCGGGTTCGGCAGCAAGGTGGTGACGATCGCGGCCTGGACACCGGCCTGCGTGGTCATCAGCGTGCCCGCGCCGAGCAGTACGGCGACGCTCATCGCCAGCGCGATCACGAAGACGATCTGTACGACGCCGGTCCCGAACACCCGGACGAACAGGTCGCCGACGCCGACGCCTACCGCCACGCCGACCATCACCTCGGCCACTCGCCGCAGCCGCTGGCCGAAGCTGAAGCCGAGGCAGACCATCGCCGCGACCGGCGCGAAGAACGGCGCCTTGTGGCCGAGGACGTACCGGCCGAGCACCCAGGCGACGCCGGCGGCGAGCGCGCACTGGGCGATGAAGAAGGCCCGGCTGCGCCAGCGTTCGATCCGGCGGCGGATCGAGGCACGCGACCGCTGAGCGGCCCGCGGCGCGATGTCGTCGCGCAGCTCCCGCAACTGGTCCAACGTCAGCCTGACCGGATCCACCCGCCCCATTCTGCGTCGAGCTTGATTCCACCGCCTGCGACGCGCCAAGGTTGCCCCATGAGTGACGACAGCCGTGAGGACTACGGCAGCTATTCCGTGGACGACGAGGATCAGCTGCAGGCCGAGGACACCCTGAACGACCGGGGCGTCGACGATCTGCTCGACGAGGGGTACTCGCCTCCGGAGAAGTGGTCCGCGGGCGAAGGATTCGGCACCACGGCCGACGAGGCGGTGCAGGGCGAGACGCTGGACCAGCGGATCGCCCAGGAGATCCCGGACACCGATCCGTACGCCGAGGACGGCGAGGACGTCGGCGGCCCTGAGGTCGGCGTGGTCCGGTCCGGGCGCCTGGTCGCGCCCGACGAGGGCGCGCACGGCGACGACGACAGCGAACTGTTCGCCGAGGACGTCGGCATCGACGGCGCCGCGGCCGGCGCCGAGGAGGCCGCCGTCCACCTCGTCGACGACGAGGACAACTTCGAGCTCGAGGACGACGACGAGGAAGACCTCGAGAGCTACGACGACGTCGACCTGGGCGACGTCGGCGACCCGGAAGACTGAGGTTTCAGCCGAGTAGCTTCTGGAGGATCGGTCGCAGCGCCGTCTCGTCGCCGTCGACCTCGACGAGCTTGTCGCGGCTGGTCGCGCCCCGGACCAGCGTGACCGCCGACCGGCGTACGTCGAACGCCGCTGCGACCGCCTCCAGAACGGCTTTCGTGGCCTGACCCTCGACCGCGCGGGCCGACACGGCCACGACCAGGGCCGGGCCGGCCGCGCCGTCGTACCGGCCGCCGACCGCGGTTCGCGAGGCGCCTGGTCGGACCCGGAGCAGGATCCTCACGGTCGGCGGGTGACGGTGACCACTGAGCCGTGGCGGGGGACCAGCGTGACGTTCTTCGCCTGGGGTGGCTCGGGTTTCGGGTTCGGGGCCTGGAAGTCGTAGGCGCTGAGGGCGGCCCGGAGGATCTCGGTGCCCTCCATCAGCGAGAAACCGGCGCCGATGCAGCGCCGGGCGCCGCCGCCGAAGGGCATCCAGGTGCCCGGGGCCGGCGGGTCGTCGGACAGGAACCGCTGGGGGCGGAACTCCATCGGCATCGGGAAGTGCTCGCCGTCGCGATGCACGAGCCCGATCGCGGCCATGATCGTCGTACCCCGAGGCAGGCGGTAGCCCGCGATGTCCGTGGTCTCGGTCAGCCGACGGCCGACCTGGTACACCACCGGGTGCAACCGCAGGGCCTCCTTGAGCACGGCCTCCAGTTCGTCGTCCGCGTCGGTGTCCGCGGCCCGCTGCCCGAACGCCAGATCCTCGGGTCGCCGGGCCAGCTCGTGGAACGCCCAGGCCAGCGCGGTCGCCGTCGTCTCGTGCCCGGCCAGCAGCAGCGTCACCAGCTGGTCGCGCAGCTCGACGTCCGACCAGCCGCCCGCGGCGAGCAGCCGGGAGAGTACGTCGTTGCGTCCGGCAAACGTCTCGCGGCGCTTGGCGATCTCGTCGTACAGGATCTCGTCGACCTTGCGCTGGGTGTCCAGGTACGTCTTCCACGGCGGGATCCGGAGCAGCGGCGGGTAGAAGCCGCCGAGCATGATCACCGGCGACACCGAGACGATCTTGTCCATCAGCGGGCGCAGCGTGTTGAGACGGTCGATGTCGGTGACGCCGAAGATCACCTGCAGGATGATCTCGAGCGTCAGGTTCCGCATCCGCTGGTGCACCTTGAACGGTTTGCCGACCGGCCATTTCGCGACCTCGGCCCGGGCGAGGTCCAGCACCATCCCGGCGTACCCGCGCAGCGCCGCCCCGGAGAACGCGGGCATCAGCTGCTTGCGCATCCGGACGTGGTCCTCGTCGTCGAGCAGCAGCAACGAGTGCGAGCCCATGATCGGCTCGAGCACCGTGTTGCCCTCGCCGGCGTGCATCACTGCGGGCGGGCTGCCGAACACCTCGCGGATGTGGTCCGGCCGGCTCAGGACGACGCACACTCGGCTCGACGGCACCAGCCGGATCGTGAACACGTCGCCGTACTTCGCCCGCATCCGCGGGAAGAACGTCCGTCGGTGACTCGCGAACAGCACGGTCTGGACGAGGGTGGGGAGTTTCGGCCCCGGCGGCAGCGTGCGGGCCGTCTGCCGGTCGAGGGTCCGGGAACCGAGCAGGGGTGTCGGAGCCATGACGTCAACGCTACGTCAGCCCGGTGAACGGCCGCCCATCCCCGAGCGTCGAACACAACAAACCCCGCGACGCCCCCGCCCATCCCCGCCGAGTCCCGGACCGAACCCTCCCGTCCAGTCCCGGACCGAACCCTGCCGTCCAGCCCCGGACCGTCCCGGATCTGATCCTCCCGCCGGGGCCCCATTTGCCTGGCAGACCAGGCAATTTGCCTGGTTCACCCATCAAGTTGGGGGTTCTGGACCCATCTCAAGGGTCACGAACCCCCGATTTGGCTGGCGGACCAAGCAAATTGCCTGGTCCGCCAGCCAAACGGGACGGCGCGCCCGGGGGGATGGGCGCGCCGTCGGGTCAGGAACGCTTGAAGCGGAGGGTCAGGATCTGGAAGGGACGCAGATCCAGTGCGACTCCGTTGTCCTGCAGGTCCCGGTCCGCGAGGTGGCGCTCGAGGAGATCCACCTCGGTGGCCGAGGCCGCCTGGAAGGACGGCGTGATGGTGGCGCGCGAGCGGCCGCCGGTGGACTCGTACAGGCGGACGATCACGTCGCCGGACTTGTCGTCGGCGAGCTTGATCGCCTCGACGATGACGTTGTCGTTGTCGAGGGCAACGATCGGCTCGACGCCGTCGGCACCGGTGACGACGCGCTCGGGGAGGTTGATCGCGTAGCCCTCCTCGATCGCCTCCGGGATACCGGCGCCGACCACCAGCGCGTGGTTCACGACGTGCACGCCCTGGTCGGTCTTCGGGTCGGGGAAGCGCGGCGCGCGGATCAGCGACGTACGGATCGTGGTCGTCGTACCGCCGTCCGCACGCGCGGTCCGGTTGATGTCGTGACCGTACGTCGAGTCGTTGACCACCGCGACGCCGTACCCGGGCTCGCCGACGTGCACCCAGCGGTGTGCCGCGATCTCGAACTTCGCCGCGTCCCACGAGGTGTTCTGGTGGGTCGGCCGGAAGATGTGCCCGAACTGCGTCTCCGACGCCGACCGGTCGGCGTGGACGTCGACCGGGTACGCCGCCTTGAGGAACTTCTCGGACTCGTGCCAGTCCATCTCGGTCTCGATGTCGACCCGCTTGGTGCCCGGGCGGACCCGCAGCGTCTGGGTGACGGTGGACCGGCCGAACGAGCGATTCACCACGACGACGGCCTCGTCGTCATCGACCCTGAAGTCGACGCTGTCGACCTCGGTGACGTCGCGGACGTTGTTCTTGTAGAACGAGTCGACGTCCCACGCGTCCCAGTGGTTCGGCGTGTCCACATGCAGCTGGAGAAGGTTGCCTACGGCACCCGGTGCGATGACCTCGCGGTCCGCCTCGACGTCGTACAGCGAAGTGATCAAACCGCGCTCGTCGATCGTGACCCGGATGAGGCCGTTGTCGATCACGCCGTTCTCGACGGTGACCGCCGCGCCGGCTGTGGTGGCGACGCCCGCACCGAGGCCGGCGACGCCGTTGCGGCCGTGCGGCGCGGCGTTGAACACGATCTGCTCGTCACCCTTGCCGGCCAGAGCCTGCTGCGCGCGGGAGATGATCGCGTCGAGCTCGTCGGCGATCTTCGCGTAGGTTCGCTCGGCCTCGCGGTGCACCCACGAGATCGACGAGCCCGGCAGGATGTCGTGGAACTGGTGCAGCAGCGCGACCTTCCACAACCGGTCCAGGTCCTCGTACGGGTACGTGTCGAGCTTGCCCGCGACGACGGCGGCCGTCGTCCACAGCTCGGCCTCGCGGAGCAGGTGCTCGGTCCGCCGGTTGCCCTGCTTGGTCTTGGCCTGCGAGGTGTACGTGGCCCGGTGGATCTCCAGGTAGAGCTCCCCGGACCAGACCGGAGCGTGCTCGCGGTACTCGTCCTCGGCAGCGGTGAAGAACTCGGTCGGGGACTCGATCGTCACCTTCGGCGAGGACTCCAGGTCCTTCACCCGGCGCGCGGTCGCGACGAACTCACGGGTGGGGCCGCCACCGCCGTCGCCGTACCCGAACGGGACCAGCGAGCGGGTCGCGGCGCCGTTCTCCTGGAAGTTCCGCTGCGCGTGCGCCAGCTCGCGACCGGACAGGTCGGAGTTGTACGTGTCGATCGGCGGGAAGTGGGTGAACACCCGGGTCCCGTCCAGGCCCTCCCACCAGAAGGTGTGGTGCGGGAACTTGTTCTCCTTGTTCCAGGAGATCTTCTGGGTCAGGAACCACTTCGAGCCGGACAGCTTCACCAGCTGCGGCAGCGCCGCGGTGTAGCCGAACGAGTCCGGCAGCCAGACCTCCTGGGTGTCGATCCCGTACTCGTCCAGGAAGAACCGCTTGCCGTGCACGAACTGCCGGGCCAGCGCCTCGCTGCCGGGCAGGTTGGTGTCGGACTCGACCCACATGCCGCCGACCGGAACGATGGTGCCCTCGGCAACGGCCTTCTTCAGCCGCTCCCAGACCTCCGGGTAGTTGTCCTTCACCCAGGCGTGCTGCTGGGCCTGCGAGAACGCGAAGACCAGCTCCGGGTACTCCTCGGCCAGCGTGGCGACGTTGGAGACCGTCCGGGCGACCTTGCGGCGCGTCTCCCGCAGTGGCCACAGCCACGCGGAGTCGATGTGCGCGTGCCCGACCGCGGACAGCTGGTGCGCGCTGGCGTGCGCCGGGCGGCTGAGTACGTCGGTCAGCTGCGCGCGGGCGGCCGCGGCGGTGCCGGCGACATCCTCGTAGTCGAGCGCGTCCAGCGAGCGGCTGATCGCGCGCAGGATCTCGCGCCGGCGGGGCTCCTGGGCGGACAGCTCGTTCTGCAGGCTGTTCAGCGCCTCGAGGTCGAGGATCAGGTCCCACACCTCGGCGTTGAACACGGCCAGGTCGGCCCGGGTCAGCGTGTAGATCGGGGTCTCACCGAGCTTCTCGCCGATGTCGACCTTGGCGTAGGCGTTGTCGAGCGGGATCTCCGGGTTGGCGGCCGCCTCGACGTAGAACTCGATCGAGTCGCCGGCCGAAGCCGCCGTACCGTCCGGGCCGAGGATCGAGAGCGGGGCGTAGGTCTGCCGCGGGTGCAGGCCCTTCAGCGGCTTGCCGGAGGTGGTGTGCACCAGGCCCTCGGCGGAGAAGCCGGGGCCGCCGCTGAAGCCGAGGTCGATGACCGCCTCGATCTCACTGCCGGCCCACTCGGACGGGACCTGGCCGCTGAACCTGAACCAGGCGGTGCCCCAGGCCGGACCCCACGGCAGGCCGATCTCGGCCTTCTCGTAGGTCTGCGCGAGTGCTTCGGCGGGGGACACGGGCTCACCAGGTGCGTGCCACACCTCGATGTCCAGCGGGACCGCCGCGCCGTAGATCGCGGGGCGGAGCCGCTCCCGCAGGGCGCGCCTGAGCCGCTCCTCGATGAGTTGACGGTCGTCGTGCACGAAATCAGCCTCCGGGGAAGATCCTCACGCGGCCGCTACGGCCGCACGGATGACAACGCTGTCACACCTACCCCTGGCCCGTCCAGACGCAGTTTGGCCACGGTATCCAGACCGCATCCAGGCTTACCTGTCGGTAGCGGTTCGGTTGCGGCCGCGGGCACGGCTACCCCGGAGGCCCGGTTGTTGTCTAAGTTGTCTGCATGGATCGCCCCCGCCTGCTGACCCCTGCCCGGCCGACTGGGATGACCAGACGCAGTGTTCTCGGCTTCGGAGCCGCCGCCGCGTCGGCATTGCTGGTGCCCGGCTGCTCCCGCGGCCGTGCGGACGAGCCCGCGCCCGCCGCTGCCGGAACCTTCGTCACCGGCAACCCCGGCGGCGTCTACAACGTCTTCGGCGCGGCGCTCAGCGCGCTGGTGAGCGAAGTCACCGGCATGGAGCTGAAGCCACTGCCGAGCAACGGGTCGGTCGACAACCTGGCCAAGGTCGCGAGCCGGAACGCCGACCTCGGCTTCTGTACGTCGGACACGGCGCTCGCGGCGTACGAGGGCACCGGTCAGTTCAGCAGGGGCCCGCTGCGGTTCACCGCGCTCGCCCGGGTGTACGACAACTACGTGCACGTCGTCGTACCGATGGCCTCGAAGGCCAAGGAGCTGACGGACCTGAATCCGCCCGCGGACGACCCGACGGCGCGCAAGATGGTCGTCAGCGTCGGCCCGCGGAACTCCGGGACCCAGATCATCGCCGACATGATCCTGGACGTCGCCAAGGTCGACGTGAAGCGGGTCAACATGTCGCTGGAGGATTCGGTCGCGGCACTGATCCCGAAGGGCACCGCGACGCGCGGCTCGATCGATGCCTTCATCTGGAGCGGCGGCGTTCCGACAGAGCCGATCGCGCAGCTGCAGAGCACGCTCGGCTTCCGGCTGCTGGACATCGGGAAGTTCGCCCAGACGATCGCGCTGAAGGAGTTCGGCGGGTTCGTGGTGTCGTCGATCCCGCCCTCGCAGTACGGCCTGGCCAGCGCGGTACAGACGCTCGCGGTGCCGAACTACCTGATCGCGAAGCCGGGTCTGTCCGACTCGTGGGCCTGGTGGACGGTCAATACGCTGTTCCGCCGCCAGAACGACCTGATCAAGGACCACCCGGAGGCCGGCGCCCTCGACCCCCGCTCCGCGATCTCCACCATGCCGGTCCCGCTACACCCGGCTGCCGAGCGCTGGTACCGCCAGAACCACATCTGAGCCACCCCGCCCTCCTGGCCGCGGGGACGGTTGTCCCGTGGTGTTGCCGGTTGTCAGGTCTTGTGAGGACGGGAGAACCGGCAAGAGCAGGGGATAACCCCTGGTCAGACGTCGTAGTCGTCGATCAGCGGGACGCGGACCTCGATCACCAGGCCGCCGCCGATCGGCGGGCGGGCGACCACGCGGCCGCCGACGCGGGCCGCCTCGGAGCGGACGATCGCGAGTCCGAGGCCGGTGCCCGGCATCTCCCGGTGGTGCGCGCTACGCCAGAACCGCTCGCCGACCTTCTTGAGGTCCCGTGAGCCGAGCCCGAGACCGTGGTCGCGGACCGACATCACGACCTCGGTGCCGTCCCGGGTGACCGAGACCTCCACCGGCGGGGCGCCGTACTTGGACGCGTTGTCGAGCAGTACGTCGAGGATGTCGTCGACCTCGAGCTCCGGGGCGACTCCGCCCGGGACCATCTCGCCGACGATCAGCTCCAGGTCGTCGGCGGCGTACACAGCCTTCCAGCCGACCAGGCGTTCCTTCACCGCCTGGGCGAGGTCCAGCGGCTCTTCGTTGCCTTCGGCATCGGCTGCCGAGGGGCGGTCGGAGCCGGCCAGGCGGGACAGCCGCTGGACGATCCGGCCGAGCCGGTCGATGTCGCTGAGCGCGAACCGCGCGGTCGGCGACAACCGGGACAGGCCCTCGATGTGGATCCGGGCCGACGTCAACGGCGTACGCAGCTGGTGCGACGCGTCCGCGACGAATTCGCGCTCACGCTGGCGGGCCTGGTGCAGGCTCAGCGCCATCGAGTTGAAGCTGTCGCCGAGGCGACGCAGCTCCGGTGCACGACCGTCCGTGGACACCCGGGTGTCGAGTGCGCCGCGGGTGATCTGGTGGGTCGCGTTGTCGAGGTCCTGCAGCGGCCGCAGCACCCAGCGGGTGATCGGCCGGACGATACCGACGATGATCGCGCCGATGCTGATCAGCAGGCCGCCGAGGAGCAGCAGCAGTCCACGCTGCACCTGGTCGCGGGCGCTCTCGGTCGGCACCCGCAGTACGGCGGCACCGAGGACGCTGCCGTTGTTGACGACCGGACGGGACACGATCATCTCGCCGGAACGCCACGGCCACAGCGCGGGCGGCTCCGGCGGCAGCCGGCCGGCCAGCGTGCTGTGCAGCGCGGACGCGATGTCCGGCTCCTTCACGTCCACACCGGACACCGAGGTGGCCACGACGCGGGAGTCGACGTCGACGACGAAGACGGGCGTGTTGTACAGCTCCTGGTACCGGACTGCCAGCTCACGCAGGTTGGCGATGTCACCGGTCTGCAGCGGGGACTCCGCCATGGTGGCGAACCAGTCCGCGTCGTTGCTCCGGGACAGGAACAGCGTGCGCGACGTACTCGTGGCGATGAAGTTCGCCAGCGGGATCACGGCGACGATGGCCAGTGCGACCACCATCGGGACGAGGGACTGCAGTAATCGACGGCGCAACGGTCAGTCCGAACCCAGGCGGTAGCCGACGCCGCGGATGGTCTGCACCAGTTCTGGCCGGCCGAGCTTCGCGCGCAGGCTGGCGACGTGGACGTCCATGGTTCGCGAGGACGCCTCGAAGACCGACTGCCAGGCGTACAGCGCGACCTGTTCGCGGGGGACCACCCGGCCGTGGTGAGCGGCCAGCACTGCTAGCACGTCGAACTCCTTGCGGGTCAGGCTGATGGGCTTGTCCGCCACCTGAACCGTGCGGGCTTCGATATCCACGGTCAGGTCGCCGACGGTCACCCGGGGGCGGGGCTGCAAGAGACCGGTACGACGTAGTACAGCATCGATGCGGGCCAGCAGTTCGGAAATCGCGAACGGTTTGACCACATAGTCGTCGGCGCCGCTGCGCAACCCGCGCACCCGGTCCGCGGCCTCGCCGCGCGCGGTCACCGCGATCACCGGCACATCGGAGACCGTGCGGATCTGCCGGCAGACGTTGATGCCGTCCCCGTCCGGCAGTCCAAGGTCCAGCAGGACCAGGTCGCCGGGATCCGCCGCCAGGGCGTCCGCGGCGGTGCGAACGTGCGTCACCATCAGGCCGTAGCGCCGCAAAGCGGGTATCAGGGCATTGGCGATATCGAGATCGTCCTCGACCAGCAGAATCCGGACCGCGCCACTCATGCGGTGATCGTAGGCCAGGTCACGCCCTCATGTGTCAGATCTTGGTAAAGACGTAATCACGCGACTCCACGCAGTGTTCGGCAACATTAGCCTTCCGGACACAGGAGGGAACCAGTCGATGACTGTCGGTGTTGGCACGGGGGGCAGCGTCACCGCGCCCTCCGACGAAGAGCTGGCCGAGTACGAGCAGGAACGCCCGGCTCGGCGGCTCAGGCCTGCTCTGGACCTGATTCTTTCGGTCTGGTGCGCAATCGTCAGCGTCGGCGTGCTTGCACAGGTCTTCTTCCCACTACCACAAGGCACGCAGTTCTACTTGGTGATCTTTCTCGCAGCGGTTCTGCCGATCACGCTGCTGTGTTACCGCGGCTTTCGTCTTCCCGGCAAGGATCGCACGCATGACGATCCCGGAGTCGTCGACTGGATCCTCGCCGTCATCGCGTTGGCGGTGTGCCTCTATCCGCTCCTCGATTTCGACGCTTACCTGGAGCGGCGTCAGGCGCCGACCGCGCTGGACGTGGTCGCCGGAGCGGTGCTGCTCGTGCTGCTGCTCGAGGCGTGCCGTCGTACGACGGGCTGGGTGCTGCCGGTGTTCAGCCTGGTGTTCATCGCCTACGCGTACTACGGCGGCTACCTGCCGTACACGTGGTCGCTCGCCCACCAGGGCTTCAACTTCGACGCGATCATCGCGCAGTTCACGATGGGGACGGCGGGGTTCTACGGGACACCGTTGAGCGTCGCGGCGTCGTACATCGTGCTGTTCACGATCTACGGCGCGGTGCTCGACTACTCGGGCGCCGGCAAGTTCTTCATCGACCTCTCCTTCGCGGCCTTCAAACGCAGTCGTACTGCGCCTGGTCGCACGGTCACGCTCGCGGGCTTCCTGCTCGGCAGCGTGTCGGGCTCCGGTACGGCGACCGCCGTGTCGCTCGGAACCGTGTCGTGGCCGATCCTGCGCCGGGCCGGCTATCCGCCCGAACCGGCCGGCGGAATGCTCGCCGCATCCGGGATCGGCGCGATCCTGTCGCCGCCCACGCTCGGCGCGGCGGCATTCATCATCGCGGAGTTCCTGCAGGTGTCGTACCTGAAGGTGCTCGGGTTCGCGGTGATCCCGACGATCCTGTACTACCTCGGGATCCTGCTCGCGATCGAGATCGACGCCCGCAAGCACGGGACGACCTCGGCGGAGACGTCTACGGATTCGGCCTGGCGGTTGCTGCTGCGGTTCGGGTACCACTTCCTCTCGTTGTTCGTGATCATCGCGTTCATGGCGGTCGACGTACCGCCGTTCAAGGCCGTGGTCTACGCGGTGATCATCCAGTTCGGGTTGTCGTTCCTGGACCGTGAGCATCGGCTGACCGGTCGGCCGTTGTTCAAAGCGCTTGCCCAGGGCACCCGTTCGGTGCTGCCGGTGGCGGCGACCTGTGCGACCGCGGGCGTGATCGTCGCGGTGACCACGCAGACCGGGCTCGGGCTGAACCTGGCCGAGATCATCGTCAACGCCGCGCACGGACTGACCACGAATCCGACCGCGGTGCTGATTCTGACCGTGGTGCTGTCCGGGTTCGCCGTACTGATCCTCGGGCTGGCGGTGCCGGTGACCGCGTCGTTCATCATCGCGGCGGTGATCATCTCGCCGGCGCTGGTCAACCTCGGCGTGACGCAGCGCGAGGCGTACATGTTCATCTTCTACTACGCCGTACTCTCCGAGGTCTCACCGCCGACCGCACTGGCCGCGGTGGCGACGGCCGCGATCACCGGCGGCAAGGTGATGCCGACGATGTGGCAGGCTTGGAAGTACACGCTCCCGGCGTTCCTGGTGCCGTTCGCGTTCGTGCTCACCGACAACGGCGCCCACCTGCTCGGTCAGGGATCGTTCATCGGGATGGTGTGGACGACGCTGGTGTCGATGCTCGCCGTCGCCGCGCTGGCCGTCGTGACCGGCGGCTGGGTGTTCGTCCGCGCGACCTGGCTCGAGCGAGCGGTCTGCGTACCGGCGGCGGCGTTGCTGCTGTACCTCGCGCCCGTAACCATCACGGCCGGAATCTGTTTGCTACTTGTTGCCGTCGTCATCAATCTGGTCCGGCGGCAGCGCCAGGCCTCTTCCGTGGAAGGAACCGTTGCCTCATGAGACTCCGCACCACTGTTGTGGCGCTTGCTGCTGTCGTCTCGCTGGCCGCCTGCGGCGGTCAGCGTGAACCTGCCGGGTCCTCGGACGGCGGCGGGCGACTGACGATTGCCACCGGCAACACGACGGGGGTGTACTACCAGCTCGGCGGTGCGCTGGCCTCGGTGATCTCCTCGAAGGTGTCGGGATATCGCGCGACCGCCAGCGAGACCGGTGCCTCGGTGCAGAACATCCAGGGTCTGGTCGCGGGCAACTACGACATCGCCTTCTCGCTCGGCGACTCCGCGTCGGACGCGGTCAAGGGTGAGAACAGCTTCAAGGACAAGCAGGACGTGGTCGCGCTGACCCGGCTGTACAACAACTACACGCAGGTCGCCGTCCGGACGTCGGCCGGGGTCAACTCGATCGCGGATCTGAAGGGCAAGCGGGTCTCGACCGGTTCGCCGAACTCCGGGACCGAGGTGATCGCGCGCCGGCTGCTGGAGGCGGCGGGGCTGGACCCGGCTCACGATGTGACTGCCCAGCGGCTCGGGCTGCCGGAGTCGGTGGACGCGATGAAGTCCGGCTCGATCGACGCTCTGGTCTGGTCCGGCGGTCTGCCCACCGGCGGGATCACCGACCTGACCACGAGTATGGGCAAGGGCGTGAAGCTCTTGCCGATCACGGATCTGCTGCCGAAAATGCAGGAGAAGTACGGCTCGATCTACACGCAGGCGCCGATCCCGGCCGCGACGTACAAGCAGGCGGCCGACGTACCGACGATCGTCGTGCCGAACGTGCTGCTGGTCCGCAAGGACATGAAGGACGAGCTCGCCGAGCAGCTGACGAAGGTCATCTACGACAACATGGATGCGCTGGTCGCGGTGAACGCGGCCGCGAAGGGCATCACGCTCGAGAACGCGGAGAAGACCGACCCGGTGCCGCTGCACCCCGGCGCGAAGAAGGCGATCGACGGGCTGAAATAGCAGCTTGCCGGTTTACGAGTGGGCACCGGACCCCAAGGGGTCCGGACCGGCTCGTGACCAGCTCACAGACCGTCCTCCCCCGCACACCAGGCGCAGCGGGGGAGGACGCAGGGCCCGTCTCCGCACTCCAGGCGCAGCGGTGACGGGACCGATGCCGGCCCCACAACCAGGCGCAGTGAGTGCCGGCAGACCGGGTCCACCCAGCGGAGGCATCCGTCAGGTGGGCCCGGTCACCTTTGTCTAGTGGGGTTTGTCCTCGTGCGGCATCGCCGTTCCGTACAGGTAGTGCGACAGCGCGGAGTCGCGCTTGGGGTGGGCGTGGTACTTGATCGGAACCACGCGTCCCTCGGCGCTGTCCCACGCGGTGTCGGCCATCCGCCACATGCGGTGCGCGATCCGGCCGGCCATGCCGGTGTGCGGGGAGGACGGGTGCGCGCGGGTCGGCGCGACCTCCTCCGCCTCCAGCAGGTCCTCGGTCAGCGTGTTCACGTCGGAGCCGTCGAGCTGCTCACAGATCTGCCGGCTGTACGTCGCCTCCATCTGCTCGTGCTCGCCGAGTAGCCGGTCGATGTGCTGCCACAGGTCGCCGTGCTGGAGATGCACGAAACGACTGTCGCCGTACTGCCGTCCTTTGAGGAAGCGCAGCGAGCGCTCCAGTTCCTTGGCGTTGCCGACGTACCTGGTGACCATGGCTGCGCCGTCAGGAAGACGCCGGACGTGCGGGAGGAGCACGTCTTCCGCGGCCGCCAGGTGCTGTGCGGCGATGGCGTAGAACCAGTCCGTCTGGTGCCTGTGCTCAGGGTGGGCCGCATCCCGGTGATGCGCCGGCTCGGCCAGCTCCCGGATCTTCGCGTGTTCGTAGGTCAGGGCCATTTCGAGCGTCGAAGCGGTCATCTCAACCACCTCCAGGGGGTCTACTCCAGCGTGTGCCCAACCCGGCAGGACCGCAACCACCCGACCCCGCTCCGTAACCTTCCGGCAAGGCTGGCGAGCTCGACGGCTCCGCGGACAGCTGTGCTCGGACGACGAAGCGCCCGCCGCAAGGGGTACGGCGGGCGCTTCAGCTCGGTCAGCTACGGGGCTGGTGAGGTGCGGGCTGGTGAGGTGTCGGCTGGTGAGGTGCGGAGCTGGTCAGCTGTCCGAGCTCTTCTTCCAGAGGTTGATGCCGGCTTCCACCGCGTCGGCGTCGATGGCCTCGAGCTCCTCGGGGGAGAACTTCAGGTTGCGGACCGCGGCCAGGTTGTCCTCGAGCTGGGCGACGCTCGAGGCGCCGATCAGCGCGCTGGTGACGCGGTCGTCGCGGAGCGTCCACGCAAGGGCCAACTGGGCGACGGACTGGCCGCGCTCCTGGGCGATCTCGTTGAGGGCGCGGACGTGCTTGAGCGTGTCCTCGGTCAGCGAGTCCGGGCTCAGCGACTTGCCCTGCGCTGCCCGGGAGTCCGACGGGATGCCGTCGAGGTAGCGGTCCGTGAGCACGCCCTGCGCCAGCGGCGAGAACGCGATCACGCCGACACCGAGCTCGCCGACGGCGTCGAGCAGGTCTTCCTCGATCCATCGGTTGAGCATCGAGTAGGAAGGCTGGTGGATGAGCAGCGGCGTACCGAGCTCGCCCAGGATCCGGGCAGCCTCGCGGGTGCGATCCGCGGAGTACGACGAAATTCCGGCGTACAGCGCCTTGCCCGAGCGGACCGCCGCGTCGAGCGCGCCCATCGTCTCCTCGAGCGGGGTGTCGGGGTCGAACCGGTGCGAGTAGAAGATGTCGACGTAGTCCAGGCCCATCCGGCTCAACGACTGGTCGAGCGAGGCGAGCAGGTACTTCCGCGAGCCGCCGCCCTGACCGTACGGCCCCGGCCACATGTCGTACCCGGCCTTGGTCGAGATGATCAGCTCGTCGCGGTACTTGCTGAAGTCCCGCGCGAAGTGCGTCCCGAAGTTGGTCTCGGCCGAGCCGTACGGCGGGCCGTAGTTGTTCGCCAGGTCGAAGTGCGTGACGCCGAGGTCGAACGCCCGCCGCAGGATGTCGCGCTGCGTCACGAACGGCTTGTCGTCGCCGAAGTTGTGCCACAACCCCAGCGAGATCGCCGGCAACAGCAGCCCACTCCGGCCCGTCCGCCGGTAACTCATCTGGTCGTCATACCGGCCTTCAGCCGCCACATAATCAGTCACGGGACCCCAGTCTGCCCCATCCCCAACCATTCGCAAACCCCTTGTTTTCAAGCAGAAACTCCACAACTGACACCAAGAACCCAGCCTTCTTGATCGGTGGTCAGGTGAGGTCGCGCCAGGGGTCGGGTGGGGTGGTGGTGAAGAAGTGGAGGATGCCGAGGAGGCGGCCGGCGGTGGGAGCGGTCCAGTGGCGTTGTCCCGGCCACGGTGGGGCAGGGAGTTTGGCGAGCGCCCAGGAGAGGTGGAACCAGAGGATCGCGGCGGCCAGCTCCTCCTCGGAGTCGGGGGACTGTTGGGCGTACGCGGGGAGCAGCTTGGTCACCTGGTTCAGCGGGAGCTTGGCGAACTCCATCGCGCGTGGGGCCCAGGCGGCGTCGCCCCAGTCGATGAGGGCGCGGAGTTCGTTGCCGGGGCCGACGAGAAGGTTGTGCGCGGCAACGTCTCCGTGGATCAGCACCTTGGGAGCGCTGTCGTCGAAGCGCTCCGCGAGCCGGGTGAACCAGCCGGTCAGCCAGTTCGCCGTCGCCGGATCCACATACCCGCGGGTGGCGAGATCGTCGACGATCCGCCACGGATCACCCCAGTCATCCTCCGGCACCCCTGGGATCGCCACGCTGAGCCCGGGCTTCCCGGGCACTCCGGGTATCGCTGGGCCGGGCCCGGGCAGCTCGGGTGTCAGGGTGGGGTCGGGGGTGTGCTGGAGCTGGTGGAGGCGGGTCAGTTGTTCGGCCAGGGCGGTGGGGGCGTCGGTTGGTTCGGCGCCGTGGATTCGTTGCATCACGACGTACGGAGCGGCCAGGAGTTGGTGGGTCTCGTCGTATTCGAGGATTTCGGGGGTCAGGACGCCTACGAGGCGGGCGGCGGGGACGACGTGGGTTTCTTTGCGGAGGTCGGCCTCGTAGCCGGGGCGGGATGCCCGGAGGAACAGGTCGTCGCCGAGGACGAAGGCGCGGTTGGCGACACCGCCCGCTACCTCTTTCACCTGGCCGGGGTCGATGTCGTGGCGGCGGGCGACAGTGGTCACCTGGTGCAGGAAATCGTGATGCTCGGGCAATCCACTTCTCCGTCGCGCGCGGGAGTCGCCGGCCGGATCCGCGAGGCGGAGTGGGGCGGCATCCACCGAGTTTGATGTACTGCGGGCGTGCGTGTCGATGTAGATCCGGAGACCGTCGGGCGACGAGAGTTCTACGCGCTGCTGAACTCGGTGGTGGTGCCGCGACCGATCGCGTGGGTGTCGAGCCGCTCGGCCGACGGTGTGCTGAACCTCGCGCCGCACTCGTTCTTCACCGTCTCGTGCGTCAGACCGCCGATGGTGCAGTTCACCTCGGTCGGGCGGAAGGACAGCCTGAACAACGTCGAGGCGACCGGCGAGTTCGTGGTGAACTTCGCCGCGGAGCCGCTCTACGAGCAGGTGAACGCGTCCGGTACGAACTTCCCGCCGGAGGTCTCCGAGTTCGAGGCGATCGGCGTGACCACCGAACCGTCGCGAAGGGTCTCCGTCCCTCGCGTCGCGGAGTCGCCGGTCGCGATCGAGTGCACCCTGCACACCACCCTCGAACTCGGCGACTGCACGCTCGTGATCGGTCAGGTCCGGCAGATTGCGATCGATGCCGCGATGATGGACGGCGATCACCCCGAGGTACGTCGGCTCCGCCCGCTCGCCCGGCTCGGCAAGGACGAGTGGAGCACGCTGGGCGAGGTCCGCTCGATCACCCGCATCCGTCACTCCGACTGGCCTGGTCACTTCACACCTCCTGGTAGCTGAACGATGTCGAATTGGTTGCTCAGGGCACCTGTCATCACAGCGACCGCGACGGCAGGTCCGACGCGGCCAGGACCTTGGTGAGGGTCTCGAGCTCACGGGACAACCGCAATGGGGTGTAGTCCGGCGACACCGTCGTCGCCGGGAGCCAACGGAAGTCGGGCGTCACCATGAACACCTCCGGCGACAGCGGTCCGGGGTCGTGGGCGTGGCTGCGGGCCGCGACGTTGAGCAGCAGACCCAGCGCCGGGATGACCGACAGGTCCCGGATCACGTGCAGCATGAGCGTGTCCCGGGCCGGCACAGCCGCGAGCACGCCGTGTGGTGCACGGTCCACATGAAGGGACTCGCGGAGAACGGTGTCGAGCACGAGCGCGCGTGAGGCGGCGAACGGCGTCCCGGTCACGAAGTCGACCTGCAGGTCTTCGTGTTGGACATGCTCGACGTGGTCGGTCAGCCTGCGGAGGTTGGCGAGGCCGAACCGCTCGGCGTCCGTCCAGGTGATGCCCATATCGGCCGGCTCGAGGAACATCGTCACGATCCCGTCGTCGGTGGTGGACGGAACGGACAGCAGACCGGGCAGGAAGTCGGGCCGGTCCGCAGTCCAGCCGGCAGGCAACGCGTCGCGCGGGACGAGGCGCTGGATCAGCTCGCGCTCTGGATCTGTCGGTGGTGTCGGTGGACCTTGCCGGAGCTGCTCCAGCAGTTGGCTGAAATGCTCGTCGACGAGCACCGGCCAGCTGTCCTCGTCGAACTGGGCGACGATGCGGGCGAGGTTGCTCAGCCCGAGCACAGGGGTATCGGTGGAGCGATCGGCCGGGACCAGGGCCGCGCCGCCCTGGTAGGCGAGATCGAGCCCGAGCCGGGTCGCGGTGGACAGGGCGAGCTGCACGAGTCGGCCGGCCTGGCGGCGGGAGAGTGGGGTCAGGGTCGGGTCGGGGCGGGCGGAGTTGTTGCCCTGGGCATATTCGGTGGCTGCGTCGATGGTCATCGTGATCCTCCTTCTCGGCAGAGAAAGTACGAGGATCGGACCTCGCCGGAGACCGCGATTCCGAACCTGTGGACAAACTCCCCGGGATACGCTGCGCAGATCCGTCACGGGAGCCCGAAGGAGCCTTAATGTCCAGCAGCCCGTCGTCGCGGCCGACCTCCGAGACCCGGCTGTCGCTGTCGCACATCACCGCGCAGAACGAGACCAACCTGCTCGGGACCGTGCATGGCGGCGTGATCATGACGCTGGTCGACTCGGTCGCCGGCGTGGTCGCCGCCCGGCACTCGGGTGGGCCCGCGGTCACGGCGTCGATGGACGAAATGGTCTTCCTGGTGCCGGTCCGCGTCGGTGACGTCGTGCACTTCAGCGCCCAGGTGAACTGGACCGGACGCAGCTCGATGGAGGTCGGCGTCCGGATCACGGCCGATCGGTGGGACGCGGTGGGTCCGCAGATGCATGTCGCTTCCGCTTACCTGGTGTTCGTCGCGGTCGACGAGGAGGGCAAACCGCGCGAGGTGCCGCAGGTCGTGCCGGTGACCGACGAGGACCGGCGCCGGTTGCGCGAGGCCGAGATCCGGCGCAGTCACCGGCTGGCCCGCCGTGCCGCCATCATCGCCTCCCGCGAACAGTCGGATGAAGAAGGCGACCGATGACGCTCCTCGGCAGTGCCCGGCGGAACCCGTCCGCGGTGCTGCTCGTGGTCCAGTTGCTGGGCGTGCTGATCTACCCGGCGATGGAAGGATCGCGGCCGGGTCGCGTCGCGTTCGAGATCCTCGGCATCGTCGTACTCGTGCTCGCGGTCTTCTCGGTCCGCTCGACTCCGGGACTCACCTGGGTCAGCATCTGTCTGGGCATTCCGGCCGTCGCGCTGTCGTTGCTCGACGCGTTCGATCCGACCGATCCGGTGGTCGCGATCTCCGCCCTACTGCATGCCGCGTTCTACTTCTACGCGGCGTACAGCCTGCTTCGCTACATGTTGTCCGATCATGACGTCAGCGTGGACGAGTTGTTCGCGACCGGTGCGACGTTCACGTTGGTGGCTTGGGGTTTCGCCTATCTGTACGTGTTCGTCCAGGTGATCGTGCCCGGCAGCTTCACCGCGGCTGTTGCGCCAAGCAACGATCGGACCTGGATGGAGCTGCTCTTCCTGAGCTTCACCACCCTGTCCAGCACCGGTCTGAGCGATGTCGTCCCGATCACCTCATGGGGTCGATCGGTGGTGATGATCGAGCAGTTGGCCGGTCTCGGGTACGTCGCCATGGTCGTGTCCCGTCTCGTCGGCCTCACGCTCACGAAGCGCAGCAACAGCTAGATCCGAGGCCAGCCGGCCAGCAGATCAGCTGCTGCTCGCGCGGCAACCTCAGGCGCCTCGGTCATCGCGGCGACCCGATAGCTGACGAGCGCTCCCTCGTGGAGCAGCAGCAGACGAGCAGCCAGCTCATCCGGATCCGCGAAGCCGGCCGCCCGCGCCTGCGCTTCGAACTCGGATCGCATCCACCGCTTCTGACCAACGATCACCGGCATCGCCGGGTGGTCCGGCGCCGCCAGCTCCACGCTCGCGTTGATGAACCCGCACCCGTTCCGCGACCCGGCGAGCCAGTCGGTCAGCGCTGCGAACAGGGCCAGGATCACCTCTTCCGGTGACGCCGGCTGCCGCGCGGTCAGCTGCTCGTCGAGGAACAAGTGCCAGGCACGGTCCCGCTCCTCGAGGTACGCCGCGATCAGCCGGTCCTTCGACCCGAACCGGTCGTACAACGTCTTCTTGGTCACGTCCGCCGCCGCAGCGATCGCATCGACCCCGACCGTCCGGATGCCCTGCTCATAGAAGAGCGTCGACGCGGCCTGCAGAATGCGCTCGCCGGCGGGCGTCAACCGGGGCGCCGCAGGCACCTGCCGGTCGACGATCAGTCTCACCTGCTGGTCAAGCATACTGACAGTATACCGACCGGTGTGGTTACTGTCGCTTCCATGACCACATCCAAGGCGCTCAGCCTGTCGGCCGGAGCCGGGTTCGTCGTGTTCTGGAGCTGCGGCTTCATCGGCGCCCGGTGGGGTACGCAGTACACGAACGCCTTCGATCTGCTCGCCTGGCGGTTCCTGGTCGCGGGTGCGATCGCCGTCGCGATCCTGGCGATCCGGCGGCCGCGGATCTCCCGCCGGGATCTCACGACGCAGGTGTCGATGGCCTTCCTGACCCAGTTCGTCTATCTCGGTCTGATCTTCACCGGTATCGACCACGGGATCACGGCCGGGGTCACCGCGCTGATCGGCTCGCTGCAGCCGCTGCTCATCGCGACCGTTGCCGGTCCGCTGCTGGACGAACGCGTCAGCCGACGCCAGTGGCTCGGGTTGGTCCTGGGCCTCGCCGGTGTGGGCCTGGTTGTCGCCGACGACCTCGGGGCCGGTCATGGGTCGCCGCTGCTGTTCCTGCTTCCGATCGGTGGCCTCCTCGGACTGGTGGCTGGCACGTGTCTGGAACGCTCTCGCAAGCCGAGTACGAGATCGCTGGATGCGCTAGCCGTGCAGAGCCTCACGTCAGCTGTCCTCTTCACCGCCTTGGCCACTTCGACCCACCGGATGACTGTGCCGGACCAGCCCGGCTTCTATGGCGCAGTGCTTTGGCTGGTGCTACTCGCGACCGGTGGCGGCTGGGGTCTGTATCTGGTCAACCTCAAGCTCTCCGGCGCAACCCGCATCAGCTCACTGCTCTACCTGGTTCCGCCGACCACGATGGTGTTCGCGTTTCTGCTCTTCCACGAGACGATCGGCGCGCTCGCCGTCGCAGGCATGCTGGTGTGTGCGCTCGCCGTACTGCTGATCCGGATCCGTGAACAAGTACGCTGCGGGGATGGCGGAGACCCGGTGGCTGGACCAGCGAGAAGCACAGGCCTGGCGCGCGTACATCGCGGCGCAACGAGTAGTGAGTAGCCGCATCGAGCAACAGTTGCAGCGCGACGCCGGAATCCCGCACACGTACTACGAGATCCTGGTGCGGCTGTCCGAGGCGCCGAGCAATCGGCTGCGGATGAGTGAACTCGCGGTGGCGACCCAAGGCTCCCGTAGCCGGCTTTCGCACGCGGTCAACCGGCTCGAGCAGAACGGCTGGGTCAAGCGCGAGGGCATCGAGTCCGACCGCCGCGGCCAGGTCGCGATCCTCACCGAGCTCGGCCGGCAGAAGCTGATCGACACGGCCCCCGGCCACGTGGAGGAGGTGCGCAAGTCGATCTTCGACGCCCTCACCGAGGAGCAGGTCGAGCATCTGTACGACGTGTGCGCGACGCTGGCCCGGCACTCCGGAGACACCGTCGACCGCGCCGCCTGGGAGCGAAACTGAGATGAGGCGACCGGTCGCGCTGATCGCGCTGACTGCTCTCGTGGTCGCCGGCTGCGGCGACAGCAACTCCCCACCGACCGCCGGCCCGAGCACCGTGCCGTCCTCCTCGATGCCGACCGAGCCGACCGATCAGCCCACCGATCAGCCCACCGATCAGCCCACCGAGCCCAGCAGCCCGGCGACCGAGACGCCACCACCCCAGACGCCGACGGACCCGCCGGCCGGGGGCTGCATCGACCAGAAGCTCCAGGACCTCACGCTGCGCGAACAGGCCGCCCAGCTGATCATGACCGGTATCAACGCCAGCGGGATGACGTCGGCCCAGAAGGCCGTCGTACAGCAGGGGTCCGGCAGCGTCTTCCTGATGGGCAGCAGCGGCAGCCTCTCTCACACTCGCTCCGCGATGAGTGCCGTGAACACTGCGGCCACGGTGAAGGGCATCCGCCCGCTCATCGCGGCGGACCAAGAAGGCGGCCAGATCCAGCGCCTCAAGGGCGTCGGTTTCGACCGCATTCCCGCAGCAACGGTCCAAGGCACCTGGTCGAGCTCCAAGCTCACGGCACAAGCACGGGTGTGGGGCAGCCAGCTCAAGCAGGCCGGCGTCAACGTCGACCTCGCGCCGGTGGCTGACGTCGTACCGAGCTCACTGAAGTCCCAGAACTCCCCGATCGGCCAGCTGAACCGTGAGTACGGCGACACGCCGGCGGACGCGAGCCGCGGAGTACAGGCGTTCGTGCAGGGCATGCGCAAGGCCGGAGTGGCGACGTCGGTCAAGCACTTCCCGGGACTCGGGCGGGTGCGCGGCAACACCGACTTCTCGTCGGGTGTGGTCGACAACGTCACGGTTCGCGGTGATGCCGACCTGCAGCCGTTCGCCGCCGGGATCAAGGCCGGTGCGGCGATGGTGATGATCTCGACCGTCACGTACACCAAGATCGACCCGAAGAACCGCGCGATCTTCTCGCCGACCGTCATCCAGGGCATGGTCCGCGGCGATCTGGGCTGGCAGGGCGTGGTGATCACCGACGACGTCGGCGCGGCCGCCGAGGTCGCCTCGGTCCCGGCCGGCGCCCGCGCGACCCGGTTCGTCGCGGCCGGCGGCGACATCGTCATCAACGCCAAGGCAGGGCTGACCACGACGATGGTGGACGCGCTGGTCGCCAAGGCCCAGGACGACAAGTCGTTCGCGGCGAAGCTGACGAGTAGCGTGCGGCGTGTGCTGACCCTGAAACAGGACCACGGCCTGGTGAGCTGCGGATGACCGAGGAGGAGCCCGATTACCGGTTCACGCTGGCGAACGAGCGCACCTACCTCGCCTACCTGCGGACGTCGCTCGCCTGCTACGCCGGCGGATTGTCCGCGGTCCAGTTCCTCGATCTCGGCCCGGACCGCTGGCCGGCCCGGATCATCGGCGTGATTCTGGTCTGCGCAGGCATCGTCACCACGGCCGGAGCCTTCCGCCGCTGGCAGCAGAACCTGGTCGCGATCCGGCGCGGCGGCGCGCTCCCGGTGACCCGGCTGCCGTTGATGCTCGGGGCAACGATCGCGGTCGTCGGGCTGATCGGCCTGCTGTTCTCACTGTGGCGATGACCACACCGGATCCCGGCCGGCAGCCCGAGCGGACACTGCTCGCCTGGCGTCGTACGGCGCTCGGCCTGATCGCCAACGGCATCCTGCTGCTTGCCTCCGGCCATGGTTCGTCGGATGTCCGCACCGGGCTCGGAATCGTCGTACTGGTGCTGTCCCTGGGCTGCTGGACCGCGGTCAGCGCGGTCTATCGGCGGACCAGCGGCGGCGCGGTCCATGCCCTCGGCCACGAGAACGTGCTCCGGGTCGCGGCCGGTCTGGTGCTGGTCGTCGGGCTCTTCGACCTGTACGCCGTGATAACACACTGAAACCGATCGGTTACCGACTGTGCAACGCTCAATCGCCCAGTTCATCACAACGCGATACGTTGCCCCGGGCGGATGCCACGTCAGACGGATGTTCCCCCTAGCATGTTCACGGTTTGTCCCTCGTTCACCCGGAGCTTGAAGTGCCGTTACGTCTGCGTCCGAACGACCCGACGTTCTACGACCTTTTCACCGAGTCCGCCAACCACCTCGTGGACGGCTCCCGGATCCTCGCGGAGTTGCTCGGCAGTACCGCCGGGACCGGACTGTCCGCGAGTCACCAGATCGCCGCGCAGATGAAGGACGCGGAACACGCGGCCGACGAGACCACCCACTCGATCATCCGCCGGGTCAACTCGACCTTCGTCACCCCGTTCGACCGCGAGGACATCTACCGGCTGGCCTCCGATCTCGACGACGTGATGGATTTCATGGAGGAAGCGGTCGACACCGTCCACCTCTTCAACCTGGAGAAGCTGCCGGAGGAGATCGCCGAGCAGATCGAAGTACTCCAGCGGATGGCGCAGCTGACCGCCGAGACCATGCCCCGGCTACGGACCATGAAGGACCTGGCCGAGTACTGGATCGAGATCAACCGGCTGGAGAACACCGGTGACGCGGTGCACCGCCGGCTGATCGCCAAGCTGTTCAGCGGCGAGTACGACGCCCTGACAGTGATGAAGCTCAAGACCGTGGTCGACCTGCTGGAGGCCGCGATCGACGCGTTCGAGCACGTCGCCAACACGGTCGAGCAGATCGCCGTCAAGGAGAGCTGAGCGTGGAGCTCGCGCTCGTCATCGCCGTCGTCGTCATCGCGCTGGCCTTCGACTACACCAACGGCTTCCACGACGCCGCCAACGCGATCGCGACCTCGGTGTCCACCCGGGCACTCACCCCGCGGGTGGCGCTGGCGATGGCCGCGGCGTGCAACTTCCTCGGCGCGCTGGCCGGCACCGAGGTCGCCGAGACGGTCGGCAAGGGCATCATCAACACGCCGTCCGGGACACACGGCCTGGTTGTCGTGATCGCGGCGCTGGTCGGCGCCATCACCTGGAACCTGATCACCTGGTACTTCGGCCTGCCGAGCTCCTCCACCCATGCGCTGATCGGCGGGCTGGTCGGCGCCGGCCTGGCCTCGGCCAGCACCGTGCTGTGGTCCGGCATCATCGACAAGGTCGTCATCCCGATGGTGCTGTCACCCGCGGTCGGCTTCCTCGGCGCCTTCCTGCTGATGGTGGCCATCCTCTGGCTGTTCCGGCGCAGCAACCCCGGCAAGACGACGCGCGGCTTCCGGATGGCGCAGTCGCTGTCGGCCGCCGCGATGGCGCTCGGCCACGGGCTGCAGGACGCGCAGAAGACGATGGGCGTGATCTTCCTGGCACTCGTCACCACCGGGCACGCCCAGCAGAGCGACGGCATCCCGCTGTGGGTGAAGATCTCGGCCGCGACCGCGATCTCGCTCGGCACGTACTCCGGCGGCTGGCGGATCATGCGGACGCTGGGCCGCCGGATCATCCACCTCGACCCGGCCCGTGGATTCGCCTCCGAGGCGGTGTCGGCGGCGGTCCTCTACGTGATGGCGATCGGCCTGCACGCGCCGGTCTCCACCACCCACACGATCACCTCCGCGGTGATGGGCGCCGGCGCCACCAAGCGGCTGTCCGCGGTCCGCTGGGGCGTGGCCAAGGGCATCGTCACCGCCTGGGTCCTGACGATCCCGGCCGCCGGAATCGTCGCGGCCGCCGTTTACGGACTGGCCCATCTGATCTTGGAGTAAATTCCCCGGATCCATTCATTTCAAATTCACTCACCCGGCCTACGGTCGATCGACGCTGCTGATCGTCCGCCTAGGGAAGTGATCGGGATGGATCTGTCGTTCCTCGTCGTCGTGGTGATCATCACCGCGTTGGTGTTCGACTTCACCAACGGGTTCCACGACACAGCCAATGCGATGGCGACGTCGATCGCCACCGGCGCGCTGAAACCGAAGGTCGCGGTGGCGGTGTCCGCCGTACTGAACCTCGTCGGTGCGTTCATCTCCACCGAGGTCGCCAAGACGATCTCGAGCGGGATCGTCGACGACACCAAAGTGACCGTGCCGGTGATCTTCGGTGGCCTCGTCGGCGCCGTGCTGTGGAACCTGATGACCTGGTACGTCGGTCTGCCGAGCTCGTCGTCGCACGCGCTGTTCGGCGGCCTGATCGGCGCCACCTGGATCGCCTCCGGGAGCGACGCCGTGCACTTCACCACCGTCGTGCAGAAGATCATCATCCCGGCCGTCGCCGCACCGATCGTGGCCGGCGTCGTCGCGCTGCTCGGCACGTTCCTGGCCTACAAGATCACCCAGCGGGCGCAGAAGAAGACCGTCAACGACGGGTTCCGGTTCGGCCAGATCGCGTCCGCGTCGCTGGTCTCGCTCGCCCACGGCACCGGTGACGCGCAGAAGACGATGGGTGTGATCACGCTGGTGCTGATCACCTCGGGCAGCCTGGCCGCGGGCTCGAAGCCGCCGGTCTGGGTCATCCTGGCCGCCGGTCTGGCGATCGCCGCCGGCACCTACCTGGGCGGCTGGCGGATCATCCGGACGATGGGCAAGGGCCTGACCGAGATCGAGTCGCCGCAGGGCTTCTCCGCCGAGACCAGCTCGACCGCGGTCCTGCTGGCCTCGTCCCACCTGGGCTTCCCGCTGTCGACCACGCAGGTCTGCTCGGGCAGCATCCTCGGCGCCGGCCTCGGCAAGCGGCTGGCCGAGGTGCGCTGGACCGTGGCCGGCCGGATGGCCGTCGCCTGGGTGCTGACACTGCCGGCCGCCGCGATCGTCGGCGCGCTGGCCGGCCGGGTGGCCGACTCCGGCAACATCGGTGTGGTCATCATCGCGATCCTCGCGGTCGTGGCCGGTGGCGCCATCTACGCGGCCTCCCGGCGCAAGCCGGTGACGTCGGAGAACGTGAACGACTACCCGAGCTCCGCCCCGGCCGCCACCCCGGCCGCGGCGGCCTGAGAGGAGTACGGCGATGCACATCGACTGGGGTTCACTCGGTCAGGTCGCACTGGTCAGCCTGATCTTCGGCGTCGGCCTGGCAGTCCTGTTCGCGCTCGGGGTCACCGCGATGGCGCGCCGCGCGGTCGCGATCGACGAGAAGCGGCAGCCGTCCGTCGCGGACACCGGCGTCGCGGCGCTCTGCTTCGCGGCCTGCCTGGCCGCGGTGCTCTACGGGCTGTACCTGATCATCCCGCAGTTCCACTGAGTCTCTCGAGTCTCTGAGAGGTACGACGGGCGGTCTGGCGGCTGCCCGTCGTACGCCTTCTCAGCTCGTGCCGCTCAGGTGGTACCGCTCAGCGGTTCCAGCGGCGGACCGACTTGGCCACGTCCTTGGCCCGGATCGAGCCGAGGTTGTACTCCCACGCGGCCAGCAGCCGGTCGCCCAGCACCTCCGCGTCGAGGTACGTCCGCGGCCGTACGGCGACCGCCCAGGTCGCCGTACGGCGGCGTGGCCCTGCTGATGCAGCAGGTGGTCCACCGTCGCCTCGATGCGGCCGATCTGCTCGTCACGCAGGCCGTCACACGCCCACTCCTGCAGGATCTGCGGGTCGTCGGCCGTCATCCGGGCCAGATAGGTCAGCGGGCCGCGCCAGAAGCCCCTGCTGCCGATGGTGTCCAGCGTCTCGAGCGGGAACCAGCCGTTCTGGTTGCGGCGGCCGTTCACCGCGGACTCGATCTCACGGGCGCGCTCCGGGTTCAACCCGCGGGTCGCCCAGTCGACGAAGAACGCACCGGCGTCCGGGATGTGCTCGGCCACGTGCGGCGCCGGAGTCATCGCCCCCGGGTCGAACAGATGCAGCTCTTCCGGTGAATCGAACAAAACCCTTCCCCGCCCGCTCGTGTCCGCGGGCCACCGAAACCGGCCCGCCGCACAGGGAACCCCCCAGGTTCCTGCTCTCTCAACGAAAGCCTTCGTACCCTCGTTCTACCCCGAGGGTCAAGGTCCTGTCCGCCGTCTTAACGACGTTTGGCGGCTCGGCGGGCGAGCTCCTCCTGGTCCAGTCGCTCCGCCTCGGCCGGGGTCGGCGCGCTGCCGCCGTACGCCGCAGGCAACCACCAGGCTCCGGCGGGCTGCTCCGGGTAGGAGCGGATGGTCTCGTCGAGCATCCCGGTCATCGTGGATCGCAGCTGTGCGGTCGCCTCGCGGGCGTCCTCGTCCCGCCTCACCGTGATCGGTGCGCCGACGGTGATCGAGATCGGGCGGTGCCGGGAGAAGTCCCGCGGGTGGTCCTTGGTGAACATCCGCTGCGTGCCCCACAGGATCATCGGGATCACCGGTACGCCGGCTTCGGCCGCCATCCGGACCGCGCCGGACTTGAACTCCTTGAGCTCGAACGAACGACTGATCGTCGCCTCCGGGAACACGCCGACCACCTCGCCCGCGGCCAGGTACTCCAACGCCTTCTGGTACGACGCCGAGCCCGCGTCGCGGTCGACCGGGATGTGGTGCATCCCGCGCATCAACGGACCGGAGTACCGGTTGCGGAACAGCACCTCCTTGGCCATGAAGCGGACCAGCCGCTTGCTCGGCAGAGCGCCGTACCCGCCGAGGATGAAGTCGACGTAGCTGATGTGGTTGAGGGCGATCAGCGCGCCGCCGGTCCGCGGCACGTTCTCCGCACCGGTGATGTGGAGCTTCAGATCCAGGACCTTGAACGAGGTCCGCGCGAAGGCGATGACGGGCGGGTACACAAGGTCTCGCATCCCTGAACGCTACAGCCTTCGTTCAGGGCATGGCTGATGGTTCCCCGCCTACTGCGCGGCACTCGGCACGGCACCTCGCCGCACGGGGGCAAAGGCCACGATGCTCCGCATCGAGACCTTCGCCCCCGCACGCCGATGCACCGCACCGAGCACCTGCTCGCAACGGCGCGGAACCATCAGCCATGCCCTAGGGTGGTCGGTGACAACTTGAGATCGCGGGAGCTCGCACCGTAGTGGGCTGAGAGGGCGGCTGGGTTCTGATCCCGGCGCCGCCGACCGCCGAACCTGTCCGGGTAATTCCGGCGTAGGGAGCACCAGCATGGTGAATGTCAGCACGATCCGTCCGGCCGTCACCACGGGCCCGATCTCCGGATCGGAGAAGATCTATCGCGGGGAGCTCGGCGTACCGGCCCGTCGCGTGCATCTGACCGACGGCGAGCACTTCGACCTGTACGACACGTCCGGTCCGTACACCGACGCGTCGGCGCTGATCGACGTACAGGCAGGTCTGCCCGCGTTGCGGCGGGACTGGATCGCGGGGCGTTCGGGACTGACCCAGCTCGGGCATGCGCGAGCTGGGACGGTCACCGAGGAGATGAGGTACGTCGCAGTGCGGGAGGGCGTCGATCCGGAGTTCGTCCGTACCGAGGTGGCGCGGGGGCGGGCGGTGATACCGGCGAACCGGCGGCATCCGGAGAGCGAGCCGATGATCATCGGCAAGAAGTTCCTGGTGAAGGTCAACGCGAACATCGGCAACTCCGCCGTCACCAGCTCGGTCGAGGAAGAGGTCGAGAAGCTCGTCTGGGCGACCCGGTGGGGCGCGGACACGGTGATGGATCTGTCCACCGGGAAGAACATCCACGAGACGCGGGAGTGGATCCTGCGCAATTCGCCGGTGCCGATCGGGACGGTGCCGCTGTACCAGGCGCTCGAGAAGGTGAACGGCGATCCGGCCGCGCTGTCGTGGGAGGTGTACCGCGACACGGTGATCGAGCAGTGCGAGCAGGGCGTGGACTACATGACCGTGCACGCCGGCGTACTGCTGCGATACGTGCCGCTGACCGCGCGGCGGATCACTGGGATCGTGTCGCGGGGTGGGTCGATCATGGCGGCGTGGTGTCTCGCGCATCACCAGGAATCGTTCCTGTACACGCATTTCGCCGAGTTGTGCGCCATCCTGCGGGAGTACGACGTGACGTTCTCGCTGGGCGACGGGTTGCGGCCGGGGTGCATCGCGGACGCGAACGACGAGGCGCAGTTCGCGGAGCTGCGGACACTGGGTGAGCTGACCCGGATCGCCTGGGAGCACGACGTCCAGGTGATGATCGAGGGTCCTGGGCATGTGCCGATGCACAAGATCGCCGAGAACGTGCGGCTCGAGGAGGAGCTCTGCGGCGAGGCGCCGTTCTACACATTGGGGCCGTTGGCAACTGATGTGGCGCCGGCGTACGACCACATCACGTCGGCGATCGGCGCGGCACAGATCGGCTGGCTGGGTACGGCGATGCTGTGCTACGTCACGCCGAAGGAACATCTCGGGCTGCCGGATCGCGATGATGTGAAGACGGGTGTGATCACGTACAAGATCGCTGCCCACGCGGCGGATCTGGCCAAGGGGCACCCGGGTGCGCAGGCCTGGGACGACACGTTGTCCAAGGCAAGGTTCGAGTTCCGCTGGGAGGACCAGTTCAACCTGTCACTGGACCCCGACACGGCCCGCTCTTTCCACGACGAGACCCTCCCGGCCGAGCCCGCGAAGACCGCCCACTTCTGCTCGATGTGCGGCCCGAAGTTCTGCTCGATGCGCATCACCGCCGATATCCGCGCATACGCCGAAGAACACGGCCTCACCTCCACCGAGGCGATCGAGGCAGGTCTCACCGAGATGTCCGAGACCTTCCGCTCCCACGACGCCAAGCTGTACCTGCCGATCGTCGACTGAGAGACCCTGCCGGTCCGGGGTACGCCGTACTCCGGACCGGATACGGGGAGTAATCGGCTGAAGCGATTCAGGTTTTGTCCTTCACTCTACGTGAATAAGACTGTAGCCTTAAGCCGTTCAGAAGGAGGTGCAGGGCGATGGTCTTCGTTCTCACGGTAGATCAGCGTGGCAGCCGAAGCACGAGCGATCTCGTACCCGAGCTGCTGAACTCCCTGAACCGCCGCCCGCGCCGGTCCGGACTGCTGCGGAGGTTCGAGCGGACGGCCGGCGACGAGGTGCAGGGTGTGTTCTCCGAGGCCCGGCCGACCGTCGACGTGATCGTCGAGCTGCTCCGCGCCGACTCCTGGTACGTCGGACTGGGAGTCGGCGAGGTCACCCAGCCACTGCCTCGCAGTACGAGAGCGGGCAGCGGAGAGGCGTTCGTCTTCGCCCGCGAGGCGGTGACGCGGGCCAAGTCGAGCCCCCACCATGTGAACGTGGTCGGCGCGGACTCGCGGGTCGCGGAGCAGGTGGAGACGGTGCTGTGGCTGATGGCGTCGGTACTGCGGCGCCGGAGCGAGCGTGGCTGGGCAGTGGCGGACCTGTTGGCCGAAGGACTCACCAGGCGGGAGATCGGCGTGAAACTCGGCATCAGCCAGTCGGCGGTGACACAACGTGCGCAGGCGGCGGGATTCGCCGAGGAGCAGCGCGGACGGGTGCTGGCGGCGGAGTTGCTCGGTGCTGGAGTCGCTGCGTGACGGCGCTGGTCCTGTCGTTGACGGCCGCCGGGCTGATCCTCGCGGTGCTCGCGTGGGTGCCCAAAGCCGGTTCCAATGTCGAGATCGCGATCAGCGGCGTCATGCTCGCCTGTCTCGCCGCAGTCGGCGTTCTGCTGCTCTCAGGACACGGAGTGGCCGGCTGGGCCGAGCGCTGGTGGAACGTGCTGCTCCTGCTTGCGGGAGGGCTAGCAGTCACAGGCGGCGGTCCACTGACAACCTCCGTGCTGGCCCTGGTCGACCGGAACAACACGAGAGCCCAGTCGACCCAGAAGGCCGGTGAGGTACTGCGTGGCGGCGCGCTGATCGGAGCCCTCGAGCGGACCGCGATCTACGCGTCGCTGGTAGCCGGCTGGCCGGAAGGCATCGCCGTAGTACTGGCCATCAAGGGCCTTGCGCGATACCCAGAGCTCCGCAGCCCCGACCAGCCGGCATCTGTAACTCCGCAGGCCGTCGCCGAACGGTTCATCATCGGCACCTTCACCAGCGTCCTGTGGGCAGTGACCTGCGCCGGACTGCTGCGTTCACACTGACATCAGCTCTTCACCACGATGTCGCCGACGACCTTGTCGTGCCACGTCTGGTGTTTGTCGTCCCACAGCGGCCAGAGGACGTTGAGGATGCAGAGCTGGTTGAAGATCTGGGCGCAGACCTCGCGTCCGAGGTTCTTGCCCATGCCGATCAGCTGACCGGTGTGCGCGTCCACGATCCGCAGCCCGGTCACCTTCTTGCCGAACGACTGGCCGGTGCGGCCCTGCTGGACGATGCGGTTCCACACCCAGACGCCGAACGCGACCAGGAACCCGCTGATCATCGCGATCCCGCCGCCGGGGCCGAGATCCTCCTGGTCGCCGTCGATGACCAGTGCGGCGAGCACGCCGGCGATCGACGGGATGGCCATGATCAGTGCGTCGACCAGTGAGGCGCCGACCCGGATCGGCCAGTCCGCCAGCCGGCCCGGTGGCGCGTACCCGTACCCGCCGCCCGGAAAGCCTTGCCCGTAAGGGTTGTAGCCCTGTACCGGATACTGACCAGGCGGCGGATGCTGACCGTCGTACGGCCCTGAGGGAGGGGTGCTCACGGCAGGTCAGAGCTTGATGACGTAGGTGTTGTTGATCTTGTCGGCGAACGTCTGCCGCTTCTCGTCCCACAGCGGCCACAGGTAGCCGATGTAGCAGGCCAGGCCGTCGAGGATGTGCGTGAGCTGGCGCAGGAACGTCTTGCCCGCGCCGATCGGCTGGCCGGTGTCGGCGCCGACGAGCTTCAGGCCGAGCACCTGCTTGCCGACGGTCTGACCGGTGCTGCCCTGGCGGATCAGGATGTTCCAGATCGCCAGACCGATGCCCGCCAGGTAGAAGATGAGGCCGATGATCGCCAGCGCCGAGTTGTTGCTGTTGCCTGCGATCGCGGAGCCGATACCGGACGGCACACCGATGATCAGGGCGTCGACGAACCAGGCGCCGACCCGGTTCGGCCAGGCGGCCAGGTTGCTGGGGATCCCGCCGCCGAAGCCCGGCTGGCCGTACTGCCCGTAGCCCGGCTGCCCGTACGGCTGGCCGTACTGGCCCGGCTGCTGCCCGTACTGCCCAGGCTGCTGGGGATAACCGGGCTGCTGGCCGTACTGCCCCGGCTGTTGCCCGTACCCGGGCTGCTGGCCGTATCCCGGCTGCTGCTGGCCGCCATAGCCGGGCTGCTGCCCGCCGTAGCCAGGCTGCTGCCCGTACTGACCGGGCTGGCCGTACTGACCCGGCTGGCCGGGCTGGCCGTACTGACCCGGCTGGCCGGGCTGGCCGTACTGACCCGGTTGCTGGGGGTCCTGCGGGCCGTAACCCGGCGGTGGCGTCGGAGTGCTCACGACGATCCCTTCTACTGAAGACATGTGAGGAGTGAGTTGCAGGCTACGGGTCCGACGGCTCAGACCGGCCGACGGATCCCACCGGTTGAGAGTTACCGTTGTGGGGTGAGCGTCTCGCAGAGCGTCGTACTCCGGCCCGCCGGTCCGGTCCAGCCGTTGGACCGCCGGGTGTGGGGCCTGTCCGCGGTCGGTGTCGGCGGGTTCGCGCTGGCAGGGCTGTACCAACTGTCCGGCGACCGGATCGGCGTACCGTGCATCCTGCACGCCACCACCGGCCTGAACTGCCCGCTCTGCGGCTCGACCCGGATGGCGGCCGCCTTGCTCCGCGGCGATCTGGACGCCGCCTGGCACTTCAACCCCGTGATCCTGGTGCTCGGCCCGCTCGTCGGCGTTGCCGTCGGCTACCAAGTGCTTGCCTGGAGCCTCGAATCGCTCCGGCTGGTGCGGCTGCCCAGGCTGTCGATGAGCCCGCGGGTCGCGGACTGGCTGATCAAGGGCGTCATCGCCCTGCTGGTCGTGTACGGCGTCGCCCGCAACCTGAACTGACCCGTCGCGGGGCCGCGCGGCCCCGCGACGAACACGTCAGTTGGACGCGAGACCGATGATGTAGAACAGCAGCCCGAGGCCGGTCAGGGCGGCGCCACCGATCCACGCAACCTTCGCCAGCGTGTCGGAGCGGCCCTGCTCACGGAACTTGCCCTGGGCAATCAGCCCGAGCACGATCGAGGCCGGCGTACAGATCACCAGGCAGACGATGCCGATGATCGCCAGCGTCTGCGGGGTGTTGTTCTGCGGTACGGCGCCGCCGCCGTACCCGTAGCCGGACTGCCCGTACGCGCCGTACTGGCCGGGCTGCTGACCGTAGGCGCCCGGCTGCTGCTGGCCGTAACCGCCTTGCTGGCCGTAGCCCTGCTGCTGTCCGTACTGACCGGGCTGCTGCTGGCCGTACTGACCCGGCTGACCCGGGTACTGCGACTGGCCGTACCCCGGCTGCTGCTGGCCGTACTGCCCGGGCTGGCCAGGCTGCTGACCGTACTGGCCCGGCTGGCCGTACTGTCCCGGCTGCTCAGGCTGGCTCTGGCCGTACGGATTCGGCTGACCGTACTGGCTCGGCTGTTCACCCGGGGTCTCGGGAGTGTCCTGCGGCCGGTTCTGGTCGTTCTGGTCGTCGCCGGGAGGTGGCGTCGGAGTGCTCACCGCGGTTCCCTTCTGAGAACGTCGAGGAATCCCCGAAGGCTATCTTTTCCACAGGTTCGCGGTCACGTCCCCACACCGGTCCGTGGAACCCTTAGGGTCTCGTCTGTGACTGAGACCCCTCGTGAACCCGCGCCCGGTCAGGGCCCTGGCGGCGATCCCGACCGCCATCTCCCGGTGCAGTACCCGACGCCGCCCACTTTCGAGGCCGCCCCGCAAGCCCAGCCTGGTCCGTACGGGATGCAGCCAGGTGCGTTCCCGCCGCCGGTCGGCGGTCAGTACCAGCAGCAGCCGCCCCAGCAGCCGCTGATCGCCCTGCCGGCCGGTCCGGTGCTGGTGACGATCGGCGACATCTCCGTGGAGCAGCAGCGGATCGTGACGCCGGCCGGCGTACTGCCCACGCACGGGACGAACTGGTCGGCAATGGACATGTCGCGGACCGAGGAGAAGATCCCCGGCTGGGCGATCGTGCTCGCGATCATCTTCGCGCTGGCCTGCCTGCTCGGCCTGCTTTTCCTGCTGTGCAAGGAGCGCCGGACCACCGGTTTCGTCCAGGTCACCGTGCAGAACGGCAACCGCACCCACAACACCCACGTCGGCGTGAGCTCGCCGCAACAGGTCGCCGACGTGCTTGCCCGGGTCAACTTCGCCCGTTCGCTCTGCGTCTGAACGCCGACGGCCGCCGCGACGAACCTCGTCGCGGCGGCCGGAAGCACAGCCTCGTACAGCGTCGTACGGCGTCGTACAGCGTCGTACGGTGTCGTACGGGGGATCAGCCGAAGCGACCCGTGATGTAGTCCTCGGTGGCCTTCTCCGTCGGGTTGGAGAAGATCTGCTTGGTCGGGGCCATCTCGATCAGCCGGCCTGGCTTGCCGGTCGCGGCCAGGTTGAAGAACGCGGTCTGGTCCGAGACCCGGGCCGCCTGCTGCATGTTGTGCGTGACGATGACGACCGTGAACTGGTCCTTCAGCTTCTCGATCAGGTCCTCGATCGCCAGCGTGGAGATCGGGTCCAGGGCCGAGCACGGCTCGTCCATCAGGATCACCTCGGGCTCGACCGCGATCGCCCGGGCGATGCAGAGCCGCTGCTGCTGACCGCCGGACAGACCCGCGCCGGGCTTGTCGAGGCGGTCCTTGACCTCGTTCCACAGGTTCGCGCCGTGCAGGGACCGCTCGACCACCTCGGTCAGCTTCTTGCGGTCCTTGACCCCGTTCAGCTTCAGGCCGGACGCGACGTTGTCGAAGATCGACATCGTCGGGAACGGGTTCGGCCGCTGGAACACCATGCCGACGACCCGCCGGACCGCGACTGGGTCGACGCCGGAGGCGTACAGGTCCTGCTGGTCCAGCATCACCTTGCCCTCGACCCGGGCGCCGGGGATCACCTCGTGCATCCGGTTCAGGGTCCGCAGGAACGTGGACTTGCCGCAGCCGGACGGGCCGATGAACGCCGTGACCGAGCGGGGCTCGACCGTCATCGACACGTCCTCGACGGCCTTGAAGTCGCCGTAGTAGACGTTGAGGCCGCTGACCTCGATGCGCTTAGCCATATCGACTCAGAACCTCTCGTGACTATTTCGACTTGATGGCGCTGAACCGGGCGACGAGCCGGGCCAGCACGTTGAGGACAAGGACCAGCAGGATCAGCGTCAACGCGGCCGCCCAGACCCGGTCCGCGGCCGGCTGCAGCGCCAGCTCGGTCCGGTCCTGGTTGATCATCGTCGGCAGCGCGCCCATGAATCCGTTGAACGGGTTCAGGTTGATGTTCTTCGAGTAGCCGACCAGGATCAGCAGCGGCGCGGTCTCACCCATCACCCGGGCCAGACCGAGCATCACGCCGGTGACGATGCCGCCGAACGCGGTCGGCACGACCACCTTCATGATCGTCTTCCACTTCGGCACCCCGAGCGCGTACGACGCTTCGCGCAGTTCGTCCGGGACGAGCTTGAGCATCTCCTCGGTGGACCGCAGGACGACCGGGAGCATCAGCAGCACCAGGGACAGCGACACCGCGAAGCCGACCCGGTTGAAGCCGAAGATCGTGATCCAGACCGCGTAGATGAACAGCGCGGCGACGATCGACGGGACACCGGTGAGGATGTCGATCATGAAGCTGACCACCCGCGCGGCCTTGGTGCCCTTGCCGTACTCGACCAGGTAGACCGCGCCGAGGACGGCGATCGGTACCGCGATCACCGCGGTGATCAGCGACATGATCAGCGTGCCCATGATCGCGTGGTACGCGCCGCCGCCTTGGCGCCGGACGGTGATACCGCGCTGCGACTGGCTCCACCAGTCTGCGCTCAGCAGCAGGTGGTAGCCCTTGCTGATCACGGTCCCGAGGATCCACAGCAGCGGGATCATCGCGATCACGAAGGCCAGCACGATCAGCACGGTGGCCAGCGTGTTCTTGAAGGCGCGGGCGCCGGACTTGCCGGTCAGATCCAGCGCCTGACCGTCGTACGCCGGCTTGTTCTCCGTGATGGCGGTCATGAGGACGCTCCTTGGGCTGCTGCACCGGCGCGGCGGTTGCGACGGGAACGCCGGCCGCCGGGGCCACTGCGGTCGACGATGATCCGGGCCGCGGAGTTGACCAGGAACGTGACGACGAACAGGACCAGGCCGGCCGCGATGTAGGCGCCGGTCTTCTCCGGCGAGTCGAACTCGGCGGCGTTGTTGGCGATCTTCGATGCGAACGTCTCGCCACCGGCGAAGATCGACGAGTTCCACGGGTCGTTGCCGTTCGGCACCGACAGGATGATCAGTACGGCGACGGTCTCACCGAGCGCGCGGCCGAGACCGAGCATCGATGCGCTCACCACGCCGGAACGCCCGTACGGCAGGACCGACATCCGGATCATCTCCCACTTGGTCGCGCCGAGTGCCAGCGCGCCCTCACGGTGTGCGATCGGGGTCTGCGCGAAGATCTCCCGGCTGATCGCGGTGACCACCGGCAGGATCATGATCGCCAGGACGACGGAGGCCGTGAAGACCACGCCGACGTTGTCGCCCGGCGGCTTCTCGAACAGCGGGATCCAGCCGAGTGCGTCGGACAGGCCGTTGATCACCGGCAGCAGGATCGGGGCGAAGAACAGGATGCCCCACAGGCCGTAGATGATCGACGGCACCGCCGCCAGCAGGTCGACGGCGTACGCGACCGGCTGGGCCAGCCGCTTGGGGGAGTAGTAGGTGATGAACAGCGCGACGCCGATCGCGATCGGGACCGCGATCAGCATCGCGATGATCGAGCTGATCACGGTGGTGTAGAACATCGCGGCGATGCCGAACCGGGGGTCGTCGCCACCGGGCTCCCAGATCCGGGAGAACAGGAAGCTGCTCTTGTCGTCGGCCAGCGCCGGGATCGCCAGTGCCAGCAGGAAGATGCCGACGAACGCGACGATCAGCACCACCAGGCCGCCGGAACCGTGGGCGAACCCGCTGAACAGGCGGTCGCCGAGATGGCCGACCGGGCCGAGCTCCATCTTCTTGTCCGGCTCCTTGTCCGGATCCGCCTCGACGGCGGAGGTCGCCCCCGCGGACTCGGGGCCGGACTCGGTCATCACTTCGGTGGTCTCCGCCGCTTCGTGCTCGGCGTGTTCTTCGGCCAGGCCCTCGAACCGCGGAGTCGGTCCCGCGTCGTCGTGGACCAGATCCTCGATCTTGGGTTGTTCCTGTCCGGCGGCCGTGCCGTCCGGCCGGTCGGGCGGTGCCGTGCCGTCTGGACTACTCATCGATGGTGCTCCAAGCGCCTGGGTCGTGATCTGTCACGTCTGGATCTGACGAGGCGAGCCCCGGCCGTCCTCCGATGAACAATCGGACCGCCGGGGCTCGCATCAGTTACTGCTTCGAGGTCAGCTGATCGCCCTGACTCAGCTGATCGCCTGGATGGCGGACTCGACCTTGGTCTGGATCTCGGCCGGGAGCGGCGCGTAGTTGAGGTCGGTCAGCGAGGCCTGGCCGTCCTTGCTGACGAAGTAGCTCAGGAAGCTCTTCACCAGCGCGGTCTTCTCGGCCGGGAGACCCTTGGTGCAGGCGATCTCGTAGGTGACCAGGATGATCGGGTACGCACCCGGGGCCTTGGTCGCGTAGTCCAGCTTCAGGGCCAGGTCGGACCCGGTGCCGGCCGGCTTCGCGGCGGCCAGCGCCTTACCGGCGGAGTCGGCGGTGAGCTCGATCGGGGTGCCCGAGCCGTTGTCGATCTGCGCGATGGTCAGCTTGTTGTCGACGGCGTACGACCACTCGACGTAGGTGATCGAGTTCTTGGTGCTCTTGACGCCCTCGGCGACACCCGCGGACTTCTCCTTGCCGGCGCCGGTGCCGGTCCACTTCTTGGCCGGCTCACCGGTCCAGGCGCCACCGCCCGAGGCCTTCAGGTACTTGGTGAAGTTCTCGGTGGTGCCGGACTCGTCCGAGCGGAAGAAGACCGAGATCGGAGCCGACGGGAAGGTGACACCCGGGTTCAGCTTGGCGATGGCCGGGTCGTTCCAGGTCTTGATGGTGCCCTGGAAGATCTTCGCCGCGGTCGGGCCGTCGAGGACGAACTTGTCGACACCGTCGACGTTGATCGCGATCGCGACCGGGCCGATCACCATCGGCAGGTCGATGGCCGGGTTGCCCCCGCAGCGCTTGGTGGCGGCGGTCATCTCGTCGGGCTTCAGCGCCGAGTCGGAGCCGGCGAAGTCGACCTGGTTCGCGTTGAACTGCTTGACGCCCGCACCGGAGCCGGTCGGGTTGTAGTTCACCGTGACGTCGGCGCACTTCTCGTTGTACTTGCTGATGACCTCGTCGATTGCGTTCTTCTGCGCCGAGGAGCCCTCAGCGTTCAGCGTGCCCTGCGGGCAGTCCGCACCGGCGGACGACGTCGAGGAGTCAGGGCTCGAGGAGCCGGACGGCTCGGGGTCACTGCCACAGGCGCTCAGAGCGAGAACGCCGAGGGATGCCACGGCGACGGAGCCGACGCGGAGCAGGCGATTGACGGACACGAGAATGTTGCCCTTCTGCGGGAATCAGACTTCTTGAACTTCCACAGACGGTAGGGAGAGCAGGTGACCGACCGGTCCGTCGCTGGTGAACGAGCGGTGAACGGTTCCGGTAGCGTGTGCGACGCCTGGCGTGCCGACAGGCAGCCATTAGGTGAACTGAGTTAAGAGCCGTCACACCCTGTCGATGTAAACGGCCGTTGGCTCACGCTTCGGTAACGCTCAGCGCACCGTCAACGCGAACGATCGACTGCCCGTCGTCTGGATCGGCAGCCCGTAATACGTCATCCCCGGGACGGCAACACGGTACTGCGTGGTCGTGCCGCGCCCGGCGGCCCGGATCGACATCGTTGCCTTACCTTTAGCAATCGGCACCGTCAGCACGCTGCGCCAGTACTTGCCGTCCCAGCGCTGCAGCGCGCCCTTCACGGTCCCACCCGGCTTCACGTCCACGGTCAGCTTCACCATCTGCCCGACCTGCGCGGTCCTGACGTTGAACCCGGCAACGGCGAAGTCCGCGAGCGTCGGGATGTACTTCGTGCCCGAGAACGCCATTGCCGTGACGATCGAATAGCCCTTCCAGGCCGGGGCGTAGAAGCGGTACTCGCGACCGCCGACCGCGACCGGTTGGGCCTCGAATCCGTACAGGTCGAGCGAGGTGTAGCGCCCGGCGTACTCCCAGGGCTTGGCAGCGCTCGCCCTGGTCTGCATCGTGACCGGAATCCCGGCGCCGCCGAACAGCCGGCCCTTGCCGCAGTTGCCCGGGTCGTCGCAGAGCAGCGCGCCGGCGATACCGGAGATCGTCATCGGCTTGCCGAAGACGCCGTACGCCGGTCCGGCCTTGAGGCCGAACTTCATGTCCGTGTAGTAGACGTCGTCGGGCGCCATCCCGCCCCACTCGTTCGTCGCTATCACCCGGGTCGACTGCGGACGCGGGCGCGGCGGCACAACCGCCGTGGTGGTGCCGAACGGGTGCGAGAACTGTTCCGTCTGGTCAGCGGGCAGGGACCACACCTTCACGATGTCCTCACCGACCTTGCCGACCGGCAGGTCCAGCGGGTCGCCGGGGGTGTTGTCCTTCGGAGCCGGCGGGTTGGTCCAGGTGAGCCGCAGTGATCCGTCCGCCTGCGGAACAGCGGCGGTCACCGTCGGTGCCGCGGGGATGCTCGTGTCGAACCAGGGTGAGTACGCGGCGGCGCTGTCACCGGTCGCGTCGGTCGTCACCACGGCGACCCGTGCGGTCTTCCCCGACTGCACTACCCAGCGATGGTTGAATTCGTTGTTCGGGGCAGCGAGCCAGTCCATCGGAGCCGTTCCGTCCTGGTACTCGATGCGCAGCTTGTTGGAGGCTCCGGTATCCGTCCACTGCACCCGCATCAGGCTGGTCGCCGGATCCGACCAACTGACCTGCACAGCGGTCGGCGGCGGTGGTGCGGCGTGAGCCATGGTGGTCTGGAGTGCGCCGAGCAGTACGGCGGTGGTCGCGGTGGCGACGATTCTGCGCATGTCGGAGTCCCCCAGGTGAACGGCGCCTGGAGGTCACCCCTGCCACCAGTGCGCCGTCGGATCGTAGCGCACGGGGCGCACGGCTCAGCTGGAGAAGTCCTCCGGGGCGACGCTGTCCAGGAACTGACGGAAGCGTTCGAGCTCGGCCTGTTCTTCCTCGGGGGTGGCGATACCAGCCTCGCGGAGCACCTGTTCGGTGCAGCGGATCGGCGTACCGAGGCGGACGGCGAGCGCGACCGAGTCGCTCGGTCTGGCGGACACGCGAGCGCCGTTGGCGAGCACGAGTTCGGCGTAGAAGACGGCGTCGCGCAGTTCGACGATCTCGACGGCCTCGATGTGCACGCCGAACGCCTCGATCAGGTCACGCATCAGGTCGTGGGTGAGCGGCCGCGACGGGCGCAGGCCCTGCTCCTCGTACGCGATCGCGGTCGCTTCGACCGAGCCGATCGAGATCGGCAGGTAGCGGTAGCCCTCGGTCTCGCGCAGCATCATCACCGGGGCCCGGTTGGGCGATTCCATCCGGATCCCGATCAGTGTCAGTTCTCGCATCATCGTCATGGTGCGCCCCGAACCTCTCCTCAGACCGGCACCCGGTGGGGCGCCGGTTCCTCGGGTAGGAACATACCCGTCACCTCCAGTGTCACCCGGCTGCCCCTTCGGCTGTGCCTGGATCGTCACCGAGCCGTGTCGCAGCGCTACAAAGTCGCTCAGGGCGCTCTGAAGCGCTCGTGCACCAGACGGCCGTCAGCGAGCCGGTGTGCAACCAGGAAAGCACCTGTGGAGAACTTGCCCACCTTCAGTCCCAGCTCCCGAGACAGTGTCGGCAGCACCGGCCGGTGCGAGCAGACGACCGTCACCTTCCCCGGTCTCCACACCCGCTCCGCCAGACCGCGCAGGCCGTCCGGGTCCGCGTCGTACCCTCGCTCGGAGATCTCCGGCCAGAGGTGGATGTGCCGGTCGATGGAGGCGGCGTACGGCGTCACCGTGGCCACGCACCGCTCCGCGTCGCTGCTCGTGATCCGGTCCGCACCCAGAGCGGCCAGTACGTCGGCCAGCCGCTCGGCGACCGCCGTACCGTTGCTGGTCAGCGGGCGGACCGTGTCCTTACCGTCCCAGTCCTTCCGCTTCACCGCCTCCGCGTGCCGGACCACGACCACCGTGGACACCACGGGCACGGCATGCTCCAGTGCGTCCAGGATGTCCACGTCACGCGGGTAGCTGAGCTTGTTCCGCGCCTTGTCGACCGGAAGCCAGCTGATCTCGTCGACCTCGTCGTTCGGCTCGAAGCCGGCCTCGTTCAGCGGTACGGCGGACCAGTAGTGGACCAGCTTCTCGGCGGTGCCGCCGTTCTTGCGGACCGTGTACCGCTGGACGCCGAGCGGGGGACCGAGCAGGACCTGGACCCCGGTCTCCTCCTCGATCTCCCGGCGGGCCGCGAGCAGCACGTGCTCGTGCGCGGTGAGCTTGCCCTTCGGCAGGGACCAGTCGTCGTACCTGGGACGGTGCACCAGCAGCACCTCACGGGTGCCGCGGCGCTCTCGCCAGACGACACCACCCGCGGCGATAACGGTCGCCGGGTTGCTCATGACTTCACCTTAGGAAATGTGCCCCGCCGATTAGCTGACGGGGTCGATCGCGCGGCGGCGTCCGCGGGTCGCGATCAGCCGCTCCTGCAGGTCGCGCAACGGCTGTCCGTCCGGTCCGTTCAGCCGCGGCTCCCAGCTGTCGTCCTCCTGCAGCCACCAGGAGCCGGTGGTCTCGTCCATCGCCAGGTCGAACATCTCGCCCAGCTCGATGACGTGGTCGGGCTCCTTCAGTTGCACGAGCACCTCGACCCTGCGATCCAGGTTGCGGTGCATCAGGTCGGCCGAGCCGATCCACACCTCCGGCTCACCGCCGTTCTCGAACAGGAACACGCGGCTGTGCTCGAGGAAGCGGCCGAGGATGCTGCGGACGCGGATGTTCTCCGACAGCCCCGGTATGCCAGGACGCAGCGTGCAGATGCCGCGGATCCAGAGGTCAACGGGTACGCCGGCCTGCGACGCCCGGTACAGCGCGTCGCACAGGGCCTCGTCGACCAGGCTGTTCACCTTGATCCGGATCCGGGCGGGGCGTCCGGCGTGGTGGTGCTGTACTTCCCGTTCGATCCGCTCCAGGAGTCCTCGCCGTACCGACTGGGGCGCGACCAGGATCCGCCGGTACCCAGCGCTGCGGCCGAATCCGGACAGGTGGTTGAAGAGCAGTGCGACGTCCTCGGTGACCACCTTGTCGCTGGTAAGCAGTCCGAGGTCCTCATACAGCCGGGCCGTCTTCGGGTGGTAGTTGCCGGTCCCGATGTGCGCGTAGCGGCGCAGGCCGTCGGGCTCGTCGCGGACGACCATCGAGAGCTTGCAGTGCGTCTTGAGACCGATCACGCCGTACACGACGTGGCAGCCGGCATGCTCGAGCTGACGGGCCCACTTGATGTTCGCCTGCTCGTCGAAGCGGGCCTGGATCTCCACCAGCACCAGGACCTGCTTGCCGGCCTCGGCCGCGTCGATCAGGGCGTCGACGATCGGCGAGTCACCGCTGGTCCGGTACAGGGTCTGCTTGATCGCGAGCACGTGCGGATCGGCGGCCGCCTGCTCGATGAAGCGTTGGACGCTCGTGGAGAACGAGTCGTACGGGTGATGGACCAGCACGTCGCGCTGCTTGAGCGCGTGGAACATGTCGGCCGGGTTGGCCGTCTCCACCTCGGCCAGGTGCGGATGCGTCGACGGCACGAACCCGGGGTACTTCAGCTCGGCCCGGTCCAGGCTGGCGATCGTGAACAGGCCGCGCAGGTCCAGCGGGCCGGGGAGCTCGAACACCTCGGCCTCGGTGACGCCCAGCTCCGACAGCAGCAGCGCCCGCACCTGCGGGTCGATCGACTCCTCGACCTCGAGCCGGACAGGCGGACCGAACCGGCGGCGGAGCAGCTCCTTCTCGAGCGCTGCCAGCAGGTTCTCCGCGTCGTCCTCCTCGACCTCGAGGTCCTCGTTGCGGGTGACCCGGAAGGTGTGGTGCTGGGTGACCTCCATGCCCGGGAACAGCTGGCCCAGGTGCGTCGCGATGACGTCCTCGAGCGGGACGAATCGGCCTTCGGCGACGTTCACGAACCGCGGCAGCAGCGGCGGAACCTTGACCCGGGCGAAGTGTTCGCCACCGGTGTCGGGGTTGCGGACCACGACCGCGAGGTTGAGGCTCAGGCCGGAGATGTACGGGAACGGGTGCGACGGGTCGACCGCCAGCGGCGTCAGCACCGGGAAGACGCGGTCCCGGAAGAACCGGGTCATGTCCTCGCGCTCGGTGTGCTGCAGCTCGTCCCAGCGGAGGATCTCGATGCCCTGGTCGACCAGCGCCGGCTGGACGGACTTGCGCCAGGTCTCGGCCTGGCGGTCCATCAGCTCGCGGCTCCGGGCCAGACTGCGGTCCAGGACCTCACGGGGGAGCAGGCCGCTGGCCGCCCGCACCGCGACGCCGGCCGCGATCCGGCGCTTCAGACCGGCGATCCGGACCATGTAGAACTCGTCCAGGTTGCTGGCGAAGATCGCGAGGAACTTGGCCCGCTCGAGCAGCGGGATCCGCTCGTTCTCGGCGAGCTCGAGGACGCGCTGGTTGAACGCGAGCCAGCTCAGCTCCCGATCGGAGAACCGGTCAACTGGAAGATCGCCGGCCGCACTGATGTCGTACGGCGGCTCGACGTCGTACTCCCGGTTGTGGGATGCCAGCAAGTCTCCAGCCACGCTGACCAGGATCGCACCCTTTGGTGAACTGTGGGTAGCCGTCCGCGCGTTGGCCGATGTGACTTTTTTCGTTGCCTGCGGACCACTTCCGAAGGCCGCGGTTGCTAGCGTCACTCCTTGTGAACTCACGACTGGATTCGGTACTGCGTGAAACGGTGACCGCCGCACAGGCCAACGTGCTGACCCCGCTGTACGCCCTCCCCGCGCCCCTCCGCCGCCGCCTGGCCGGCGCCCCGATCCAGATCGACGGCAACCTCCTCGACCCGGACCTGCAGCTGCTCGTCCGCATCGACAACCTGTTGCCCCACACAACCAAGTCCGACGCGGCCACCGCCCGCGCCCACTTCCGCAACCTCTGCAAACTGATCCCCGGCACTCCCGCCGAACTACAACGAGTAACCGACCTGACAGTCCGAGGCGCCGCCGGCCAACTGGGCGCCCGCCTGTACATCCCCCGCGGCCTACGCGCCTCGCGCTCAAGTTCCACCTCGGGCGTGACCTCGGGCTATGGCTCGGGCTCCAGCGCGGGCTCGGGCTTGGGGTCCGGCTCCGCCTCGGACTACAGCTCCGCCTCGGGCTCCGACGCGGGCTTGGACCATGGCTCAGGCGTGGCCGCGGGCTCGGGCTCGGGCGTGGGCTCCGGCTATGGCTCAGGCTCCGGCCTGGGCTTGGGCTCCGGCGCGGGCTTGGGCTCAGCCTCGGACTCCGGCTCCGGCTCAGTCTCGGGTTCGCGCTCCGGGGCTGGCGTGGATGGAGTGGGTCGCGGGCTGCTGGTTTTCTTCCACGGTGGCGGCTGGGTCGTCGGCGACCTCAACACCCACGACGCCCTCTGCCGAGCGATCGCAGCGGACGCCGGGATCCGCGTCCTCTCAGTCGACTACCGTCTAGCCCCCGAGGCCCCCGCACCAACCGCCGCCGAAGACGCGATCGCCGCGTTCACCTGGGCAGTCGAGCACGCCGAAGACCTAGGCGTCGACCCAGACCTCATCGCAGTCGGCGGCGACAGTGCAGGCGGCAACCTCGCCGCAGTAGTAGCCCAGCAGACCGTATGGCGAGGCCTCCCGCACCCAGCCCTCCAGGTCCTCCTCTATCCGGCAGTCGACCTGGTAGCCCGCCGCCCCAGCCGAGACCTCTTCTCCGAAGGCTTCATCCTCAGCGAGAACGACATCATCTGGTACCGCGACCACTACACCCCCGACCCCACCCTCCGCCCCGACCCGATCGTCTCCCCCATCCGAGCCAAGAACCTCACCGGCCTCCCACCGACATACCTAACAACAGCCGGCTTCGACCCCCTAAGAGACGAAGGCCTCGAATACGCCGAAGCCCTCCGATCCGCCGGCAACCGCCTAACCCACGTCCCCCACCCCACCCTCTGCCACGGCTACGCCAACCTCCTAACCATCCCCGGCAAAATCCGCGAAGCCCACACCCACCTGACCAACCACCTCAGAAGCGCCCTGTACTAAACACCTCAGCGACCAGGATCAACGAGCACCGGCACGGCTTCCCGAACCATGAGCGGCGTGGCCGGACCCGTGACTGGGATGGTGCCGTCGACGTACTGCCAGCCCGTTCCGGCGACGTTGAAGCGGGCCGCATAGTTAGTCGTCAGCGTGAGCCTGACATCACCACGCTTCATGTACTTGTGCGTGATCTCCTTGGACGGATACGGCTTCCCCGGCGTACTCGTCGTCAACGCAGGACTGCCGTCGCCGAAATTCCAGGTATAGCTGATCGGCGTTGCCTGGACCGTGACGGGAAATCCGAGCAGGGTGATATTCGCCGTCGAGACCTTGTTCTCGTCTGTGTAGACGATCGTGTCCAGGTTCACGAGCGTCCGACCATCGGGCTGAACCTTCACCCGCAGTCCCGGGAAGACCACATCCTTGGTCTCCGACTGGATCTGCTCCCACTTAACGTCTTGCGGCCGCGGTCGTACGACCTGGGGTGGCACCGTCCGTCGCGTCGGCTTCGTGTCGTCCGGAGGCTCGTCGCGGGTGCAAACATTTGGGCCTTCAACCCTTCCCTGCATCTCCAAGGGTTTGCACATGCCGACGTTCATTCGGAGGTCACGGCGTGCGGCAGGTTGAGACCGGTCATCTCGGGGCGGCCGGCCGCTGACTCTCGTCGAGGCGGGTTTCGTGGTTTTCGGCTTTCCCGGCAACACCTCATTGAGCCGAGACCTTTGGTCGCGCCGCGTGCTTGTGATGCGCACTCGATCCCGCTCCGGCGAGGCGGTGGTTGTCGGGTTTCCCCTCGACGGCTTCGCGTGAGTGGGCTGCGGAGCCGGTGGGGCAAGCACGGAGCCGGGCGCGTGTCCCGACACAGCATGCGCGCCGTTGCCAAGCAGGGTCATCGGACCAGCCAGTGCGCCGATGAGCAGGATCCTTGCGACGTTCGTCATTGGCGATCTTCGAGCTCGATCTCGAACATTACCCAGTTTCCTTTGCTCGGAGAGAGCGCGACCTGCTCGGTGTATTTAGCCGCCTTACTGGTTGCCGGTTTGGCGGACGGAGAGGTCTGTGTCGTATAGACCCCTACGGTGACAGCCGCCGAGCCGCGTAGACGGCCGGCCGTTCCGCGGATCAGTTCGCTTACCTCGGTCACACGCTCCAGATAGTCCCCACTGAGGCCGCCGTTCGAGCCATTGACCTTCTTGGCGAAATCGGCGTATTGCTTGCAGCCCACGCAGCCGGCGTCGCTCGCGGCCAGCAGCGGAGCGCCGTCACCGGTTTGCGAGGCGTAGTTCATCAGGTCGATGTAGTGACGAATGAACGCCTCGGCGGCAGCCAGTGAGAGACCGTTCGCGGCCGCAGGCCGCACAGGAAGATTCGGCGGCGTAACGCTCGACTGGGTGCTCGACGACGCCCCACGTGTGTCCGAAGCTTCCGCCGTCGAGGTTGGTGGGGCCGTGTTCGGGCGGCCTGCTTCGGGGCTGCCCTTGCCGCAGGAAGTGAGAAGCGCTGTGGCGCATAGGCAGGCCAGGAGCGTTCGGATTGGCCTGTTGCGGTGTGTCACGAGTGTCTGCCCTCCGTAGTCGAAAAGATCGTAACGGGGGTTGGGCTCGGGGGTTGGTGGGAGAAGGTGTGGCTGTGGATAACGCGGTTGGGGCCAGGAGCCGCCCGGCTGGGGGGTTAGAGGCTCGGACGGCTCCTGGTGGTGGTGGGACGGGCGGGAGGGGGAGTTATGACGCCAAGTGAGGGGTTGGCTTCGGTGTGAGGTCGTTCACAGGGGTCATGCGGGGGCGTACTGGACGTCCAGAGCGGCTGTGGTGAAGCCGAGGGATTCGTAGAGGGCTCGGGCTGCGGTGTTGGTGCCGTCTACATAGAGGACGATCGAGTCGAGGCCGCGGTCCTCCTGGAGGTGGTGGAGGCCCTGGAGGGTCAGGGCCTTGCCCAGGCCGGAGCCCTGGTGGCTGGGGGAGACGCCTACTACGTAGACCTCGCCAATGCCGTCCTCGACTTTCGTCCAGTGGAAGCCGGCCATGGCGTCGGTGGTCGAATCGACGGCCAGGAAGAAGCCGTTGGGGTCGAACCACGGTTGCTGGAAGCGTTCGGTCAGGTCCTCGGCGGTCCAACCGCCCTGCTCGGGATGGTCGGCGAACGCGGCCGCGTTGACCTCCAGCCAGGCTGCGTCGTCCTGCCCTGGGACAAACGTGCGTACTGCGATCCCGTCGGGCCAGACCGGTTCCGGCAGCGAACCCCTGGTACGCCGGAGGAAGTACAGCTCGCGTGTTACCTCGAGGCCGAGCCGCTGGGCCAGCTCGTCCGAGCCTGGCAGTCGTCCGTGCGCCCACACGCGAGTGCGGGAACCGCCATGGTCGAGCAGCATGCGCAGGAGCGCCGTACCGAAGCCCTGCCGTCGGAAATGGGGTGCGACGACGAGCTCGGCCGAGCCGTCGGGGGACAGGGAGGCGTACCCGACGAGGTTGCGGGCGCTCTGCAGGCCGGTGACCTCGATCGTGCCGGGATCGCCTTCGTACGCGAGGACGTGGACGTCGTCGGGGTGCTCGCCGTCCAGGTGCAGCAGCGTGCGTTCGGAGAGCGGGTTGACGCCGTCGCTGTGTGCTGCGGCGCGGGCGAGTTCCGTGACGGCGGCCGCGGTGGCCGGGGGCAACGGTGAGGGAACGGCTTCGAGGGTCACCCGAATACCGTAAAAGGTCCGGTTCAGTTCATGCTCAGGTCCTGGCCGGGCCACGCCGATCCGGGTAGTTTTCGCGGCACTGCGGGGGATTTCGCCCTCGCGGCGACCGAGACGACGGACCAGACGGAGTTGACATGGCCCTGACAGGACGAGACAAAGCGCGGCTGGGGGGACGGCGAGCGGTCGGACTGCTCGCCGCCGGGACGGCCGCGGTGCTCGCCTTGGCCGCGGGGGGATCCGTGAGCCAGGCGGCCGGCACGACGCCGGCGCAGGCGGCGCAGGAGTCGCAGACCGCCGCGCAGGCGAAGAAGCCGAAGCCGACGCACACCCAGATCCAGCTGCTCGCGATCAACGACTTCCACGGCAACCTGGAGCCGGCGACGGGTTCCGGCGGCAACATCAACGGCATCCCGGCAGGCGGCGCGGCGTACCTCGCGACGCATCTGAAGGACCTGCGGGCCGCCGCGAAGGCGAAAGGCCAGGACTCGGTCACGGTTGCTGCCGGTGACCTGATCGGCGCCTCGCCGCTGCTGTCGGCCGCGTTCCACGACGAGCCGACGATCGAAGCGCTGAACGGGATGGGCCTCGAGGCTGCTTCGGTGGGCAACCACGAGTTCGACGAGGGCTGGCACGAGCTGCTCCGGATGCAGACCGGCGGCTGCCTGCCGGACGGCGACGGGCAGAACAACCAAAACTCCTGCCCGGATCCGAAGCACCCGTTCACCGGAGCCAAGTTCAAGTACCTCTCGGCGAACGTGTTCTTCACCAACACCCAGAAGACCCTGTTCGCGCCGTACACGATCAAGACCTTCGATGACGGCCAGAAGGTCGGCTTCATCGGCATGACGCTGGAGAACACGCCGAACATCGTCACCAAGTCCGGTGTCGACGGCCTGACCTTCAAGGACGAGGTCGAGACGGCCAACGCGCTGGTCCCGGTGCTGAAGAAGAAGGGCGTGAAGTCGATCGTCGTGCTGCTGCACGAGGGCGGTTTCCCGGCCGACCCGAAGGCGTACAACAGCTGCCCGGGCATCTCCGGCCCGATCGTCGACATCAACGCCGGCCTGGACCCGGAGATCGACGCGATCATCTCCGGCCACACCCACACGGCGTACAACTGCTCCCTGACGGACAAGGCCGGTAAGCCGCGGCTCGTCACCAGCGCGTCGTCGTTCGGCCGCCTGGTGACCGACGTCCGGCTGAGCATCGACAACGCGACCGGCGACGTCGACCGGGTGAACACGCTGGCGAACAACCAGATCGTCACCCAGGACGTGGTGCAGGACCGCAAGACCGCCGAGCTGATCACGAAGTACAAGACGCTGGTCGCGCCGATCGAGAGCAAGGTGATCGGCCACATCACCACGCCGTCGGTGGTGCGGACTCCGGACGACTCGCTCGAATCCCCGCTGGGCAACCTGATCGCCGACGCGCAGCTGGCGGACCCGTCGGTGGTGTCCGGCGGGAAGGCGCCGGTCGCAGCGTTCATGAACCCGGGCGGTATCCGTGCGGATCTGGCGTCGACCGGCGGTGCGGTCACGTTCGGGCAGGCGTTCACCGTGCAGCCGTTCAACAACTTCCTGGTCTCGATGGACATGACCGGGACGCAGATCAAGACGCTGCTCGAGCAGCAGTTCTCCGGGGTGAACGGCCCGGAGGCGGCGAAGTACAAGGTGCTCCAGGTGGCGGGCATCACCTACACCTGGAACCCGGCGGCCGCGGCGGGCTCGAAGATCGTCGCCGGCTCGATCAAGATCGGCGGACAGCCGCTGGTGGACGGTACGTCGTACCGCATCGTCACGAACAACTTCCTCTCCGACGGCGGTGACGGCTTCCCGGCCTTCACCACCGCGACGAACAAGGTGTTCGGCGGTCTCGACATCGACGCGTTCGCCAGCTACCTGACCGCGCACGACCCGTACACCCCGGTCGCCACCGATCGGATCTCGATCGGCTCCTGACCCCTGGACGCCTGACCGGGCACGGTCCCGGCGTACCCCAGCCGGTACGCCGGGACCACCGGGACCACCGGGACCACCGGGACCACCGGGACCCCGACGGTTTTTCGATCCGCGAAAGCTTTTGATACCTTGCGTACTCAGGCTTTTACGGAAGGTGAGCGATGGCGCACGTTGCTCCGACCTCGCATCGACGGGCCAGTCGCTCGTCGCACGGCGGGCATCGCAGCGGTGATGGGCCGATCCAGACCACCAGCTGGCTCGGGTTGACGTTTGCATTCGTCGTGGGGCTGGTGCTGACCGCCCAGTCGCACGTTGGCGTTCACGCCGCCGGGATCACCTTGCTGGTGATGCTGGTGCCGATCACGATCGGGACGTTCGTGGTGGCATTCCGGCAGGGCATCGGGTCCTGGAAGGCGGCGCTGTTCACTGCGGCCGCGCTTGCGGTGACCCTGCTGAAGTTCCTGTTCTGAGCGGTCGAGTTCAGGCCTTCGCCTCAGCCGGCTCACGCGTGCTGGGCGGTACGACGAAGCGGTAGCCGACGTTTCGCACGGTGCCGATCAGCGACTCGTGCTCCGGGCCGAGCTTCGCGCGCAGGCGGCGTACGTGGACATCGACCGTCCGGGTGCCGCCGAAGTAGTCGTAGCCCCAGACCTCCTGCAGCAGTTGCTCGCGGGTGAACACACGGCCCGGGTGCTGCGCCAGGAACTTGAACAGCTCGAATTCCTTGTAGGTCAGATCAAGCGCCCGCCCGTTGAGCTTCGCCGTGTACGACGCCTCGTCGATCACGACGTCACCGCTGCGGATCAGCGTGGACTCGGGCTCATCGTTGCGGGTCGCGGCCAGACGGCCGATGACGAGTCGCAACCGCGCCTCGATCTCGGCCGGGCCGGCGGTGTCGAGCAGTACGTCGTCCGCGCCCCAGTCGGCGTTGACGGCGGTCAGACCGCCCTCGGTGACGACCAGGATGAGCGGTACGTCGATGCCGGTCGTGCGGATCAGCCGGGAGGCGCTGCGCACGGCGACCAGGTCGCGGCGGGCGTCGAGCAGCACGGCGTCAGCGTCCGGGGCGTCGACCAGCGCGGCGACCTCGGGCGGCAGGATCCGGATCTGGTGCGGGAGCAGGGCGAGCGACGGCAGCACCTCGGTAGAGGCCTGCAGGGCGTTCGTCAGCAGAAGCAACGTGCTCACGCCGTCTCCTTGTGCTGATCATCGGATCTCAAGCATGCGATCCGGTCCTCGTGCACGGCAGGCCCCGACGGCGTCGTTGCCGGGGGCCTGAGACACACTGGGCATAACAGCAAGCTGACATAATAGCCGAAGACTTAACCGATTAGTGAGGCGCCGACCAGATGCCGGAAGTGACCATCAGGTACTTCGCTGCCGCGCGTTCAGCCGCCGGGGAGTCCTCGGCGACTGCCGAGGCGGGCTCGATCCGCGACCTGGTCAGCGCTGTTTCGTCCGACCGGCCGGAGCTGGCGCGGGTGCTGTCGATCTGCACCTTCCTGCTGGACGGCGAGCGCGCCGACCCGGCCACGCCGCTGCGGCAGGGCGCTCTGGTCGACGCGCTGCCCCCCTTCGCCGGAGGCTGACCAACCCGGCGGACCGCTGACCGACCCGGCCGGCGCGCGCCCGACCCGGCCGGCGGGCGAACTCCACGGACAACGGCGAGCTTCCCGACGGGTAGATTCGTCGCCGTGGCGATGGAGTCGGGGACGCTACTCACTACGGTGGGCCGCGCGGGGGTCCTGTTCGGCAAGGCCTGGCCGCGCCTGTTCGCGGTGTTTCTGGTCGCGCAGCTGGCACACCGGGGTCTGCAGTGGGTCGCGGTGCAGGCAGGCGCCAAGGCGGAGGCCGCCGGCATCGCAGTACTCGCTCTGCTCGTCGTCGTGTCGCTCGCGATGTACGTCGGCATGTTCCTGGTACTGCGTGGCGAGCTGCCCTTCCACAGGCGGGCCGTTGCCGAAGGCACTCTTGCTCCCGACGGCATGGCGCCCGGTAGCGAGCACAAGCCGCTCGATGCGCTCGCTGCGGCACTGCTCCCGTTCCTGGCGTTCTACGCGGCGTACAAGTTCCTGCAGAACGAGGCGCTCGATTACGAGTACCAACTGGCCGTCCACAAGGTCAACGAGACCGCTGCGACCGTTCTGACCGGCGGTACGGTGCCGCAGCCGTCGGACGGCCTGCAGTCGCTGTCCACCTGGTTGTTCCTCGGCCTCGGCATCACGGCGTACCTGCTCCGCTTCGTGTTCAAGAAGTGGAAGAAGGAGAAGGAAGGGCCGGTCCGCAAGCTGTTTGTCACGTACCTCGAGGCGCTGTGGATCTTCGTGGTGGTCTACCAGGCGACATCGGTCATCCCGCCGCCGATGACCTGGCTGAAAGAGCGCGTGGTCTGGCGGTGGCTGCACGACGGGTACAGCTGGGTGCTCGACCACGTGCTCGGTGTCGACCAGGTCCGCGAGGTGTGGGACGCAGTCACCGGATTCATCGCGGCCGGCATCGGCGACCTTTGGAACGCCGCAGTACTCCCGCTGATGTGGATCACGATGACCGCCGTCATCTACGGCCGCGTGGTGCAGAAGCTCGACGCACCACGCTGGCGGTTCGACCGGATCACGCACCGCTGGCAGCAGACGCCGCGACTCGTCCGCATCGCCGGGAACTCGGTGGTCTCCGACTGGAAGGACCGCTGGATCCCGGTCGCCAATGCGTTCCGGCTGGTCGCCCGCTCGGGACTGCGGCCGATGCTGGGGTACTTCCTGGCCTGGGCGGTCGTCACGTTCGCGGCCAGCGCGGTGTGGATCGTGCTGAAGCTGTGGGTGCTCGGTCCGCACACGCTGCAGTTCTGGCAGGTCATCGACGAGCCACTGAACCTGCTCACCGACGGCCTGAAGATCTCGCTGCAGGTCAGCCTCCTCGCCGCGGCGTACGACCGGATGATCGGCGGACTGGCCGGCTACCTGACCCCGCGGACCAGGGCGGTCCACGAGCAGCCGGCCGGCGACCATGGCGTCACCGACCTGAGTGCGGCTACCTCGGGAATGCCAGGTACTGAGGGAGCTTCGTAGCAAACGTGATCGTCGGCTGCACGCTCGCAGCGACGGAGGAGGGTACGACGAACACCGCGACCGTCTCGAACGGCTTCCCGGCCACCGGCTTCAGGTAGTACTGCGCCAACGGTCCGCGCCAGCTCTCCGGCTTGTCGTCGTACCCGCCGGTGCAGCCCGTCGGACGGTCCTGGTAGTCGTCCGCGACCACGGTGTCGTCCCAGATGCGGCCGTCCGGTCCACGCAGATGCAGCTGGCATCCGCCGAGCCCGTCTAGCGCGGACAGCTGATTGACCTGGATCCGGTAGTACACCCGGAGCCGAGTGGTCCCCTCCGGCAGGGCAGCTTGGCCCGTATCACCAGCCCGCACCGGATGCGGGTCCCGCTCGACGCTGGCGCCGTACCAGATCGCACCGTTGTACGACGTGCCGCCGGCCGACACGACGACCGGATCGCGGGGCTCAGCGTCGTACCAGGACTTGTAGTCGCTCCGGGTCGTCCACCAACCGGCGAGCGGGATCGCCAGCACCAGCGTGCCCAGCGCCGCGGTGTTGGCGCGGAACCAGCCGCGGCGGGCCCGGCGTGCGCCGCTCATGTGTCGCTCGCTGGGGTCAGCGCCACGACGTCCTGGACCTTCGCAGCGTCGGGGCCGAGCGGCACGGTGACCTGCGGCTCGAGGTCGTTCAGGATCGACTTCTCCATCACCAACAACGTTGCCCCCGGCACCTTGTCGGCCGGCATCTCGACCACGAACGAGCCGCGGACCGGGATGTCCGGCGAGAGCTCGCTGCCGGTCAGGTCGACCTGGTCGAGACCGTTGCGGTTGGCGCCGAGGTACGTGACGCCGTCGGACGACTTGATCCGGACGTTGGAGACGTGGATCGGTTCGCGGGTGGCGGTGACGGTCGCGTCGATCACCACGAAGTCGGTCAGCGAGTCCCGGTCCGGCGTCGAGTGCGGGATGCGGAGCTTCTTGCCGACGCGTACGTCGTTCACGGTCAGGTCGAACCGCGGCGTCTTGACCGTGCGGCCGACGATGCCCTGCACCGGAGTGGGGTCCTGGATGTCCTTCTGCGTCGGCGTGACGCGGTACAGGCCGACGATCGCGACCAGCACGGCGAGCGTGAGGCCGACGTTCAGGACCTTCCGCCCGTTCACTTCTTCGTCACCTTGACCGTGCTGCCGGCAACCACCTTGTCCGGCAGCCACTTCTCGTGGTGGTCGAGGATCGACTCGTCCTCGTGCTCGTAGCCCTGCACGGTCAGATCGACCTGCGTCGGGAGCTCAGTGGCCTTCGGCAACTTCCAGACGTACGCGACGTCCTCGGCGGCGTCCGGCGTGAGGACCGGGTTCATGGTCTCGTCACGGATGTTGGTGGTGCCGAGCGGCGGATCGGTGTCCTTCACTCCCGGTACGCCGATCAGCCGGATCAGGTCGGACGGTGGCGTCGTACCGGTGTCGTCGGTGACCTTCAGCTTGGTCACGACCGCGATCAGCGCACCGCCGTCGTCCGGGGTGAACAGCGGCTTCAGGTCCTTCACGGTGACGACGCGCTGGATCGTCACCTCGAACTGGCCGGCGTCGATCGCGGTGCCCGCGTCTACGTGCGGGGTCTCCGCGCCCGCCTTCTTCAGACCGCCGAAGGCCGCGGAGATCGCCAGCAGTACGACGGCAGCGCTGATCGACCAGGTGCGGACCGACCGGCCACGCACCTTCAGATCCTGGAACTCCGGGAGCTCTTCCGGCTCCTCTTGTTCCGACCCCCCGCTCCCCGTTTCCTGCACGCCGGAAGCGTAACCAGCGAAAGGTCCGCCTCAGTCGTCCGGGCGACCGCGCAGGCGCTTGGTCTGGCCGCGCCGCTTCTTGTCGTCCAAACGCCGTCGTACCGACGCTTTCGATGGCTTGGTGGGGCGCCGCTTCCGGGGCGGCGGGGCGATCGCCTCCCGCATCAGCGCGACCAGCCGCTCGCGGGCGGCCTCCCGGTTGCGCCACTGCGACTTGTACTCCGAGGCCGCGATCGTCACGACCCCGTCGACCAGCCGCGACTGCAGCCGCTCGAGAGCTCGGGCCTTCAGTGCGTCGCTCAGCGCCGTCGTACCCGCCACGTCGAAACTCAGCTCGACCCGGCTGTCCGTGGTGTTCACCGACTGCCCACCCGGCCCACTCGACCGCGAGAACCGCCACGCCAGCTCACCCTCAGGAAGCACCACCCCGGACCGCACCACCAACCCAATGTCCACACGCCAATTAAGACAGAATCACCGCATGAACGCCTGCGTGTTCTGCGACCTCATCACCACCGACTCACCCGACCTGCTCGTAAAAGAGGACGCCGCGGTCGCGTTCTTCCCCCTCCCCGGCGACGAGATCGCCCCGGGCCACACGCTGGTCGTCCCGCGCCGTCACACCACCGAAGGCGTGCTGGACGCCCAGCCTGCCGACCTAGCCCAGGTCATGGACCTGGCGCAGCGCCTGGCTCAGCGGATGATGGCCGGCCTCGGCGCAACTGGTGTCTGCCTGCTGAATGCCAGCGGGCCGGGCTCGGGCCGCAGCCTCGACCACCTGCACATCCACGTGGTGCCGCGGTACCCGGGCGACGGTGACGAGACGCTTCCCTGGCCGACCGGGCGCTCCCGGCACCAGCCGGCTGTGGACCTGTGGGCGGTTCTCAAGGGGTGAAACAGGTGGTTGAAAGGTGGATGAGGGGTCGTACCGTGGATAACTGTGAGTCTTGGTGTGTGGGTGCTCGTCGGGGCTGTGGCTGCCGGCGTGGTGCTCAGTGCGCTCAAGGCCTGGGTTGACGGGCGGTTCCGTGGGAAGAGCGAGGACGACGTGGAGCGGGTGACTGCCGCCGAGCTCGGCGAGGACCTGGGGGAGCGGGCGACGCTGCTGCAGTTCTCGTCGGCGTTCTGTGCGCCCTGCCGGGCGACCCGGCGGACGCTGGCCGAGGTCGAAGGCATGGTCGACGGAGTGCGGCATGTCGAGCTGGACGCGGAGTCCCACCTGGAGCTTGTCCGCCGGCTCGACATCCTGCGTACGCCGACCACGCTGGTGCTGGACAGCACCGGAGCCGTGGTGAAGCGCGCCAGCGGAGCACCACGCAAGCCCGACGTGATCGCCGCGCTGGCGACCGCGATCGACCGCCAGGCGAGCTGACGACCGTCCGGTACTTGCCACCGAATGGCGCATGCACCTGCGCGTAAGCAAGACTCTCCAGGTGAGCTCTCCAGCCGGTTGGTACGACGACCCCGCGGACCCGACCCAGCAGCGGTACTGGGACGGCAACACCTGGACGGATCAGCGCCGCGCGCAGCAGGGCCCACCGCCGTACCAAGGCCAGTACGGCGCCGCTCAGCACGGTCAGGTCTTCGGCGGCGGCGCTCCCCCGACCGAGCCGGCCCGTCCGGTGCAACCGCAGTACGGCCAGTACGCCCCGCCGCAGCAGCCCCAACAGCCGCAGTACGGGCAGTACGCCGGACCACAACAGCCGCAGCAGCCCCAACAGCCGCAGTACGGGCAGTACGCCGGACCACAACAGCCGCAGCAGCCCCAACAGCCGCAGTACGGGCAGTACGCCGGACCACAACAGCCGCAGTACGGCCAGCAGCCGCAGTACGGCCAGTACGGCCCGCAAGGCCCCCATCCGCAGCAGCAGGGCTACGGCTACCCGGGCAAGCGTCCGCACACCACTCCGGACGGTCAGCTGCTCTCGGGCTGGTGGCGCCGCGTGTTCGCGCGGATCATCGACTCGATCATCGTCGGCATCATCGGACTGCCGCTGACCGGCTACTTCTACTACCAGTACTCGCAGGTCCTCTGGGACTACTTCAAGACCACGCTGGACCAGGCCGAGGCCGGCACCCCGACGACCACGACCTCACTGCCGCCCGAGGTCTACAAGTGGATGATCCCGGCGGTTCTGATCGGTCTCCTGGTGTCGTTCGTCTACGAGTACCTGTTCCTGACCAAGAAGGGCGCCACCCCGGGCAAGATGGCACTCGGGATCGCGGTCCGGCTGCGGGACACGCCCGGACTCCCGCCCGGCGCGGCGGTCGCCAAGCGGTACGGCTTCGAGATGGCGCTCAGCGTGCTCGGCCTGATCCCGCTGATCGGCACCCTGGCCGGCTTCATCGCGCTGATCAACTACCTCTGGCCGCTCTGGGACGACAAGAAGCAGGCGCTGCACGACAAGGTAGCGGCGACCAACGTGGTTCGCGTCTGATACCACCATGTGATCAGTTGTCTCAAGTAATGGGACCACGGTCGGCAGGCCCGGCCGGGTTCCGTACGCTCGACCCGTGGTTTACACGACATGGCTGACGAAGCGCAGGGCAGTGGACAACTGCCGGGTGCGCTCATCGCTGTGTCGACGCCGCTGACCAGGCGGCGTCCCGAGCGCTGCGGAACCGGTCGCTGAGCACGGTTCCGCGTACGTCGCCTCCCCGCACACCCGGGCGGGTCCGGCTCGACAGCCCTCCTCCTCGCAGGAGTCGTCATGTCCGAATCATCGGCGGCACAGAAGGTTGATCCTCGCGGACTCCGGTTCGCGGCCGGGGTGACCACGGTCGTCCTGGCGTTGACGCTCGTACTGAACAACCCGTGGCCGCTGGCTGTGCAGGCCGTGGTGTTCGCGATCTCGGTCGCGTTCGGCGTGCAGGCCTCGCCGTACGGGCAACTGTTCAAGCGGCTGATCCGGCCCCGGATCGGTCCGCCCAAGGAACTGGAGGACGCGGCCCCGCCGCGGTTCGCCCAGCTGGTCGGCCTCGTCTTCGCGGTCGCCGGTCTGATCGGGTACCTGACCGGCGTCACCGTGCTGGGCGTGGTCGCCACCGGATTCGCCCTGGTCGCCGCGTTCGTGAACGCGGCCGTCGGGCTCTGCCTCGGCTGCGAGGCCTATCTGCTGATCCACCGCATTCGTACGCCAACCACCGCTACCAACTGAGAGGCAGCACACATGAGCAGGGAATCCGCGCTCGTCTCGGCCGACTGGGTCGAGGAGCACAAGAACGACGCCGGTGTCGTCCTGATCGAGGTCGACGAAGACGTCTCGGCGTACGACGCCGGCCACATCGCCGGCGCGATCAAGCTGGACTGGAAGGACGACCTGCAGGACGCGGTCCGTCGCGACTTCGTCAACCAGGAGCAGTTCAGCGCGCTGCTGTCCGAGCGCGGCGTGAAGAACGACGACACGGTCGTGCTGTACGGCGGCAACAACAACTGGTTCGCGGCGTACGCGTACTGGTACTTCAAGCTCTACGGTCACGGTGACGTCCGCCTGCTCGACGGCGGCCGCAAGCGCTGGGAGCTGGACAGCCGCGAGCTGACCGACGAGGTCGTCAAGCGGGACGCGACCGAGTACACCGCGAAGGCGCCGAACCTGGACATCCGCGCGTTCCGCGACGAGGTCAACGAGGCCATCGGCGTGAAGAACCTGGTGGACGTGCGGAGCCCCGACGAGTACGCCGGCCGGCTGCTCGCCCCGGCCCACCTCCCGCAGGAGCAGGCGCAGCGCGCGGGTCACATCCCGACCGCGGCGAACATCCCGTGGAGCAAGGCGGCCAACGACGACGGCACGTTCCGCGCCGACGACGAGCTGAAGCAGCTGTACGCCGACGCCGGCGTCGACTTCGGCAAGGACACCATCGCGTACTGCCGGATCGGTGAGCGCTCGGCGCACACCTGGTTCGTGCTGCACGAGATCCTCGGCCAGGAGAACGTGAAGAACTACGACGGTTCCTGGACCGAGTGGGGCTCGCTGGTCGGCGTACCCGTTGCCCTCGGCGACGAACCCGGAAAGGCCTGACACATGTGCGGAGCAACGAAGGGCGGCCTCGACCTCAAGGGTGTCGACGTCGACAAGGAAGCCGTGATCCAGGGCCAGGTGCTGCGCGGCGAGGAGCCGGTCGGCGGCGCGTACGTGCGGCTGCTGGACTCCACCGGTGAGTTCACCGCCGAGGTGCCGACGTCGGCCACCGGCCACTTCCGGTTCTTCGCGGCGCCGGGCAGCTGGACGCTGCGGACGCTGGCACCGAAGGCCGACCCGGTCGACCGCCAGGTGGTCGCGCAGTACGGCGAGGTCGCGGAAGTGGCCGTCACCGTCTGAGCAGTCGGTCGTTACACAAGGTGCCACCACCACCCATCGGTGGCCCACCCTGAAGTAAGCACGAAGGGCCCGGACCTTGCGCGTCCGGGCCCTTCGGCATGCCCGGGGTGGCGCAGAATCGCTTACCCGGCAGGGATTCTGACGTCATCGCATTGGGGTTACGGGCAACGAGCGGAAATCTCGTGGACCGAGCGGCAATGTAACGGTTTGGTCTCGGAGCGGGGTCGGCTCGTCACCTACCGCAATCGGCTGAGTTGTGTCTGTGTCCTGACCCGCACTTCGGGTCACGTCATCACTCAGGGAGGAGGGGTCAATGCGACCCCGCATCGGATACAAGAAGCTCGCTGCCGTCGGAGTTGCGGCGGTCGTCGGCGTGGCTTCTACGATCGCGCTGACCTCGGGTTCGGCGTCCGCCTCGCCGGTTTTCGGATACAGCGGTTACTCGTACGGCACCGACGTCGAATCCGGCCTGGCGAACAGCGGTCCGCAGGTCATCAGCAAGTTTGGTTGCACCACTGACGCCACCAAGGCTGACAAGAACGACCTCGCCACGGCGAATGTGAACAACCAGGCGATCGCACGCTCGGTGAAGACCGACACGCACGCGTTCAACAACAAGAGCGGGACGGGCGTCACCAGCACCGCGACGGCTGCCGACATCCGCGTCGGCAACCTGCTCACGCTGACCGGCGTGAAGACCACGACGACGGCGAAGTACTCGAAGGGCCAGCTGTCGTACACCGGTGACACGACCTTCGCGGGCGTGAAGATCGGCGCGATCTCGGTGCCGTCGCTGCTCAAGCCGAAGTGGAACACCAAGATCGCGGTTCCGGGTCTCGGTTACATCGTGCTGAACCGGGTCGGCGGCGTGAAGACCGCTTCCGGTATCTACTCGTACGCGCAGGCGGTCGTGCTGCACGCGACGGTGAAGAACCAGTACATCCCGCAGGGCGTCGACGTCGCGGTGCTGAAGACCCGCGCGGAGATCTCCAAGCCGGCCACCGCACTGGTGATCGGTTCGGCCTACGGCACCCAGGCCAACGTCGACAAGCTGGTCGTCTCCAGCCCGACGTCGCTTCAGACCACCTGCCAGGGCACTGAGGGCAAGACGGTCCGGGTTTCGGTCGGCGAGCTCAACATCCCGAAGGTCGCCTACGTCGGCGGTGTCTACACCACCAAGAACGGCGCCATCGGTGCGAACAAGTCCTACATCAACTTCACCTCGCACGTCGCGGGCGTGAAGGTGGGCAACCTGTCCATCGGCGCGATCGAGTCCTCCGCCTCGGCGTGGAAGACCAAGGACGGCAAGGGCGGCGTCAGCTCGTCCTCGACCATCGCCTCGATCAAGGTCGGCGGCAAGACCTACGCGGTGCCGACGGGCGAGAACAAGACCCTGAACATCCCGGGTGTTGCCCGTCTGACGTTCAACCAGGTCCTGCGCCAGAAGCGCTACATCGCGGTGGACGCGCTGGTGATCGACGTGTACAGCCTGAACACCAAGGTCATCGTCGGCCACTCGGCCGCGGGCGTCGTCAGCTGATCTCAGCACACGCCATCTGAGTCGAACCTCACCGACGCAGAGCACACCGGCCCCCGGATCCCGCACGGATCCGGGGGCCGGTTCTGTCATGCGTCCAAGATGAGCGTCACCGGGCCGTCGTTGGTCAGGGATACGTCCATGTGCGCTCCGAAGCGGCCGCGTTCGACCTTGGCGCCGAGGGCTTCGAGCGACTCGCAGAAGCTGTTGTAGAGCGGTTCCGAGACCGGGCCCGGGGCGGCGTTGTTCCACGACGGGCGGCGGCCCTTGCGGGTGTCGGCGTACAGAGTGAACTGGCTGATCGCGAGGATCGGGGCGTGTTCGTCGGCGGCGGAGCGTTCGTCGTGGAGGATGCGCAGGGTCCAGATCTTCGCGGCGAGCGCGGCCGCCTTCTCGGCGGTGTCGTCGTGGGTGACTCCGACGAGGATGACCAGCCCGGGCTCGTCGATCGCCCCGACCACCTCACCGTCCACGGTGACCGATGCCCGACTGACTCTTTGTACTACGGCTCTCATGAGGCCATCCTCTCCCGCCGGAGATCGTCCGGTGATCGGAGCCGTCGACCGGCAAATATCCGTTATCGATCGCGATCTGGCAGGATTCGTCCATGGCGTCGACTCTGATCACTGTTGCCCCGACCGGTGCCGAGACCGCGAAGGCGGACTGCCCGGCGTTGCCGACCACGCTCGACGAGCTGGTCGGGACCGCGAAGCGGTGCGAGGCCGCGGGGGCGGCGATGATCCATATCCACATCCGCGACGGGGAGCACAAGCCGACCCTGGATCTGGGCCGGCTGACCGAGACCGTCGCCGCGGTCCGGGAGAACACCGCGCTGATCGTGCAGCTCTCCACCGGCGGCGCGGTCACCGATCCGTACGACCACAGGCTGCGGGTGCTCGACGCCGTACCGGACTCGTGCTCGCTGACGATGGGGACGGTCAACTTCGGCGACGACGTCTTCATGAACCCGTGGCCGTTCGTGACCCAGCTCTACCAGCTCACCCAGGAGCGCGAGGTCGTGCCGGAGTTCGAGCTGTTCGACCTGGGGCATGTCGCGGCGCTGCACCGGCTGCTCGGCAAGTACGGCCTGCCGTACGGCGGACGCGTGCACTGCGATCTGGTCATGGGCGTCCCCGGCGGCATGCCCGGTACGGCGGACGCGCTGGTTGCGGCTGTCAACGCGCTGCCGGATGCTGTCACGTCATGGTCCGCAACGGGCATCGGCCGTACGGCGCTGACCGTCGCGCTGGCCGCTTTGTCGAAGGGCGGCAACCTGCGCGTCGGTATGGAGGACACGCTCACGCTCGCGAAGGGTCAGCCGGTCACTCACAACGCGGAGCTCGTCGAACGCGCCGCAACCCTCGCCACGCTCGCCCAACGACCGCCGATGTCCCCGGACGAAGCGCGTTCCCTGCTGAACGTGAAGCGATGAGGTAGCCGGCGATCCCGGCCGCGATGATCGTTGCCTCCAGCAATAACCAGTCACGGAGGTAGTCGCGGGGCAGGATCGTCGGGTTCGCGCCTTTGCCTTGGCGCAGGAGCAGCGGCAGGGCGATCAGGCTGGTGATGCCGACGTACAAGAACGTCGTCCTGATCGCGCCGACTGTCCGATGGCCGTCGGGCCTGCTCGCCCATCGCGTGACCAGCCAGCCGACGCCGATTGTCAGCGGGACCAGGAAGAAGTCGTCCGCGAGCACTGCCCCGCCCAACCACAGCGGCAAGCGCACCAGTCCCCGCACGTCGACAGTGGTGACCAACTTCCAGAGACCCCAGAGACCCGTCATCACGCCGACCGTTGCGAGCCCGATTCGTGCCTTCACGCGATGACCTCCAGCCGATGGACCCACTTGGTTTGGAGTACTCCGGGCCGGTTGGGCGCGATGATCCGCGCCGGGAATCCGTGGTCCAGCGCGAGTTCACTGCCGTTCAGCCGCAGCGCGAGCAGCGTCAGCGGATCAGCAGCGAACTGCTCCGGGAGCTCACTGGTCGCGTAGAACCCGCCCTTCTCCATCGACACCACCCGCACCCGCGAGTGCGCCGGCGCGCCGCACAGCTCGAGCAGGTCGCGGATCCGCACGCCCTCCCATCGGCCGCCTTGGCTCCAGCCCTCGACACATGCGATCGGCAACGCCGACCGGCTCTGCGGGAGCTGCTGCAGTTCGTCGAGGCTGAGTGCGAGCGATCGCGGTCCGACGACGGTGAACCGCCAGTCCGGCCCGATGCCGGTCACGCCGGCCGCTTCCGCCGTACGGTTGACCGGGAGTCCTTGAGGGCCGACGTTCGGCTTGCGTGGCGCGAGTACGGCGACCGGGCCGAGCGCAGGCACTGACTGGCCGACCGAGGTGATGCCTACCACCGCGGCGGCGCCGGCGACTGTTCGGAACAGGCCGCGGCGGGTGAGGCCGGAGATTGCTGGGGGCAAGGAGTTTGGGATCAGCTCGGCGACGCGTCGCCAGTTGGCGCGGATCAGGGGGAGCTTGACGGCGATGTGGACCAGGAGCGCGCCGATGATGATCCAGGCGAGGGCGTAGTGCGTTTGCCGGAAAGGAAACGGCCATGGGTACCACTGCAGGGTGTTGAGGAACCCGGTGAAGAGTTCGAGCGCCATGGCCGACACCAGGACGAGGATCGACGCCCGCTCGAGCATCGTCTCGACGGCCTTGCGGCTGGGCGGCCACGGGAGCTTCGCGAACAGCTTCGGGTAGACCGTCCACAACTTTGCCAGCAGCAACGGGACGGCGACGGTCCCGCTCAGTACGTGCAGGCCCTGTGTCACCCGGTACAGCGTGGCCGGACGGGCCGGGATGTGCAGCCAGCTCGGGGTGTCTTGCTGGAAGTGGCTGAACAGCCCGGTCAGGAAGCAGATCACGACCGCGACGCCCAGCCAACGGCCGATGACCGTTGCCACCCGCGGGTGGTGCAGGGACGACGGGAACGACTTCTCGGTCGGCGGCGTCGGCAGCTTCATGTTTCCACTACAACCCCGCCGGGGACGTCTGTACGGCGTACACCGGTTACTGCTCGCGAACGGCGTATTACTGGTCGCGAACGAGTTGCGGTCGGAAGAGTTATCCACAGGTCCGCGTCCGGAGGCCGGATGGTGATACCGATCGGGGCATACTCTGAGCGAACTGATCGCTGGCTGGACTGATTTCTGGGCGGACTGATCTCTCTTGGCGGACTGGGGCGAAAGGAGTGAGGCGGAGTGAAGACGCAGGAGCGGTCGTCCGAGGAAGACGAGCGTGCTATGGCGGATCTGGCCGAGGTCGCGGACTGGCGAGCGGTCTGGGGTCCGCCGGACACCGGCATGGACGCGATCCGTGCACTGGTGAACCGCGTTACCGCCGCCACCGGATGGCGTCCATGGGCGCCGGGCAACATCGACCCCGATCGGTACACGTGGGGCCTGGTGACCCAGCGCGAGACGGTGATGCTCGTGCTGCCGGATGCCGTGCTGCCGGAGAGCCCGCGCAGCGGCTGGTCGGCGTACGACATCGCCTCGGGTGAGCTGCCGCTGGTCGAGGAGGGTCTGGACGACCACTGGCCCGGCCAGCTCGAGCTCGCCCGCCGGTACTGGGGGCCGCCGGTCTTCGTCGGGCCGGGGAGCGATCTGCGGGTTCCGCCGGAGTGGCGCGGTCGTCGCCGTCATCTGGCCGTCTGGCTGCGCCCGGGAGCCGAGATCCACCTTTATGCGTCTCAGCCGGGCCCGGAGGACACTGCCGCCGGCTTCGGATACTCCGTCTATGCCAGCGAGGTGGCCTGATGGCTGAGGAAGAAAGCGCCGAACACTACCTCCAGATCCTGTTCGCCAAGGGCCGCGAGCTCTGGGCCCAGTGGAAGCGCATGACCGGCGCGGTCAGGGACAACTGGGGCCGCCGGCAAGGGACGCGTGCCGTGGTCGAGGAAGGCCTCAGGTGGCGGGGCTGGGACCGCGATCACCACGACGCGACCCAGGGCCAGGACCCCCGTGATCGCACCCGGGACCTCGAGCGCACGGCCGACGCGGTCCGGCAGGCCGAGGAGCTGGAGGCGGGCAACCGCGGCCTCGAGCAGCAGCGCGTGCAGTTGCAGGCGGAGGCCGATGCCGCCCAGCAACGGCTCAACCAGCAGGACGCCGAGCTGAACCAGGACCGCAACCGCGACGGCATCGACGACGGCTATCAGCACCGCGTCGACGGCGATGGGGACCACATCCCCGACACGGTTGAGCAGCAGGACGAGATCGACGCGCAGAACGCCGAGGCCGACGAGGTCGCTGACGAGGTCCAGCAGCGTCAGGACGAGCAGGCCCGGACGGACGAGGAGCGGCGGAAGCAGCAGGAGGAGGATCGTCGACGCAACCAGGAGCGCGGCGACGGCCTCGATGCCGCAGACGCCGCGCCGGCCGCCGTCGGCGCAGCCGAGGCCGCCGAGGCCCTCGACGACGAACTGAACCACGACGACCTGCAACAGCAGGAACAACAGGACCTCGACCCCGACGGCCAACAGCAGGACCCAGCAGCCCAGTCCGACAACCAGCAACAGTCCGAGACCGACGTCGCCGAGCAGCCCGGCGTCGACGTACAGCAGGACAATCTCGAGCAGAGCCAGGTCTTGGACCAGGACGGTGTACTGCGCAATTCGACGATCGGTGCCGAGAATCAGCAGCAGGACCAGCTGAACCCTGACGTGGCCGAGCAGCCCGGTGTCGATGTACAGCAGGACAATCTCGAGCAGAGCCCGGTCTTGGACGAGGACGGTGTACTGCGCAATTCGACGATCGGTGCTGAGAATCAGCAGCAGGACCAGCTGAACCCTGACGTGACCGAGCAGCCCGGTGTCGACGTACAGCAGGACAACCTCGACCAGAGCCAGGTCCTGGACGATGACGGCGTGATCCGCAGTTCGACGATCGGTGACGACAGCCAGCAGCAGACCGACCTGACGGAAGATCAGCAGTCGACCGGGCAGGGCCAGCAGTTGTCCGGGCAGGAGCAAGAGGTTGCCGCGCCGGAGCCGCAACCGGTACAGGCGGCCGAGCAAGGCCAGCAGGTGCAGGCGCCGGAGCAAGGGCAGAGCCAGCAAAGCCCGAACCCGGCCGCCCAGCTCAACGCGCAGCAAGTCGGCAACGCAGCACAGTCGGGCGTCGACCAAAGCGCCGCGCTCGGTTCCGATGAGCAAGGCCAGAGCCAGGGCGGCCAGACCAGCGAGGCCCAGAGCCAGTGGCGCCCCGCCGAGGAACCGCTTCTAGATGCACAGCGAGCCCAGAGCGGCCCGAACCAGCCAGGCGGCGAGATCTCAGCGGGCGAACGTGACACGCTCACCCGCACCCAGCAGGGCCACGCCCCCGCCGCAGGCGCAACCAGCCGCGAAGGCGGCGGCGTAGCCACCAGCGAACGCCCCGGCACACCTTCCCAGCAAAGAGACCAAGACCGCACCCGCAACGACCGAGGCCGCAACGACGGCGGCCGCGAACGCTAACCCCATCCCCACCCCCAACCCAACGGTCCCCCGCCACCAACCACCCGGCGGGGGACCGCTGCGTTCCACCGAACAACGTAGGGCAAGCACGCCCGACACCATCAGTCGCCGGGACCGCTCCTCCATCCATCAACGTCTGAGAGGCACTCCCCAGACCATCAGTCGCCGGGGACTGCTGCTGCACCCGGCAACGTCTGACAGGCTCCCAGACCATCAGTCGCCGGGACGGTCGCGTTTCACCGAGCCGCGTCCTGCAGACCGTGCCCATGTGGAGCCGCGGGCTTGCGGCAGACCACCGGGGTGCTGGGGTGGTTAGTAGACGATCGCCTGGGTGTTCTCGGTGAGGATTTCTTCGGTGAAGGTGGGGGCGCCGGCTATGCGGGTGCCGGGGCGGAGGTCGGGTTCGGTGAGGTTGCGGCGTTTGGCGCATTGGGTGCAGACGGTTAGTCGACCGCCTTCTAGTACTGCGGTGAGCAGGTCGGTGAGCGGGGCGGCATGGGGGAGTTCGAAGGCCTCCGCGCGACCGGGTACGGCGAACCAGACCGCCTCGCCGGTCAGCCAGAGGGAGACCGTGGCACCGGCCGCGACGGCTGACGCGGCGACGGTGAAGGCTTGGTTGGCACGTTCGGCCTCTTCGGCACCTGCGGTCAGCTTGATCACCAACGAGCGAGACATCCCGCCACGCTAGCCGAACCCACCCACCCACCCGGCTGCCCACGACCGCGACATCCCCGCCGCGCCCGAACCCGCCCGACCCGACCCGACCCGACCCGACCCGAGCTGGACCGCCGAGTCTGGCTGGCCCGAGCCGAGCCGCCCGACGCGAGCCGGGGCCTGACTTCAGCCCGGCGGGACCGAGCCCGGCCCGCCCAACTCGAGCCCGACCGAGCCCGCCCGACCGAGACGAGCTCGGTGGAGCAATCTGCGTCCCGTTCGGGCCATCCGGACCCGGTGGGAGGTGGTGGGTGCGGGAGGTCACGTTGGGGGTGGGTTGGGGGTGGGGGTTGATCCTTTAGAGTGGTGGGCGTGTTGCATGTTGTCTTCACCTCGTTGCTGATTCTGGTCTGTGTGTTCATGGGCTGGTTCTCGGCGTTTGTCGTCTATCGGCTGTATCGCGGCCGCAACGCGGGCTGAGGGATTTGATGGCGTTCGAGATTCCGCAGGATCTGCATCCGGACCTGATGCCGCTGGCGTGGTTGCTCGGGCGGTGGGAAGGGCGCGGGCACGGGGACTACCCGACGATCGAGAAGTTCGAGTTCGGGCAGCAGATCGACTTCAGCCACAACGGGAAGCCGTACCTGCACTACGTCAGCCAGACGTTCGTCGTCGGCGAGGACGGCACCAAGGAGCGCCCGCTCGCGGTCGAGACCGGATTCTGGCGGCCGCAGCCGGACAACAAGGTCGAGGTGATCCTGGCGCATCCGACCGGTATCGCCGAGATCTGGTACGGCGAGATCGACGGCGCCAAGATCGAGCTGCAGACGGACGTCGTGGCGCGCACCGTGACCGCGAAAGAGGTCACTGCCGGGCACCGTCTGTACGGACTGGTCAACGGCGAACTGCTCTGGGCGTACGACATGGCCGCCGAGGGTCAGGCCCTCCAGCCCCACCTCTGGGCCACCCTCGTCCGCGCCTGACGGCACGGTCTACCAGTCGTCTCTAGGCATCACCCCGCAACCCGCGGCTTCTGCGCGCGCTGCCGCGGACCGGTTGGTGCGGCGAGTGAGTCGATGCAGGTCGGGCTAGCGCCGCGAGCGGGCCGGGCGGGGTCATGTCGGCGCCCCGGGCGCGTCAGCCTTGACGGTGGTCGGTTGGTACGACGCTGGGCGGCGTGTGACCGTCGCCGTACCTGCAAAGGTCGAGCGCGTGGTCGAGCCGTGAGCACGCCGTCGACGTTCGCGAGGCTCTGAAGCCGCGAGCCGCAGTACGAAGGTAGTTCCTAGCTTTCGGATACCCAGGAGTATTCGACCTTGGGGCGGCCGCTGCGGCCGTCGTAGCGTTGGGTGCGTAGGGCTTGGCCTTGGTCGGCCAGGTGTTCCAGGTAGCGGCGGGCGGTTATGCGGGAGGTGCCGAGGGAGGTGGCGACCTCCTCGGCGGTCCAGCCTTCGCGGTTGCCCAACAGCTGCACCACCCGGTCCAGGACGGAGCCGGCCAGGCCTTTGGGGACCGAGGAGACTGTTGCTGGGTGCAACAGGCGGTCGACCTCGTCCTGGTCGGCCACGACCTGGCCGGATTCGGCGGCGCGGCGTCGGCGGGCGTACGCCGACAGCCGGTCCCGCAATGTCTCGAAGGCGAAGGGTTTCAGCACGTACTGGACGACGCCGATCCGCGCCGCGGCCTGGACGGCGGCGACCTCCCGAGCGGAGGTGACGGCGACGACATCAGTTTGGTTGCCCAGGGCACGCATCCGGCGGACCACGTCGAGACCGTGCCCGTCGGGCAGATGCATATCGAGCAACACCAAGTCGACGTCGCCGCGCGCGAGCACCTGGAGCGCGCGCCCGGCCGTACCGGCGATCCCCACACACGCGAAGCCGGGCAGGCGATCGACGTACGTGCGGTGGGCCTCCGCGGCGACGGGATCGTCCTCGACCACGAGGACGCGGAGCGGATCAGGCACTTGCGCCCACCGCCCGCGGTAACCGCACCCGCACGGTCAGCGCGGGTACTTCGTCGAGCTCGGAATCAGGATCGATCATCAGCGAACCCTGCCACCGCTCCACCGTGCTCCGCACCAGCACGAGCCCCAACCCGTGCCCGGGCTCGGCCTTCGTCGTCCATCCACGTTCGAACATGTGCGCCAACTCCACCGATCCCAGCTCGGCCCCGGTATTCGTCACGATCAGGTCGATCGCGTCCGCCAAGGCGGCCGCCCGGAACTCCACCTTTCGCGGCGCCGGCCCGCCCCGCGCGGCCTCGATCGCGTTGTCCAGCAGGTTTCCGACGACCGTCACCACGTCCTGCGCCGGCAGCCGCGTGTTCAGCGCCTCCTGCCCGAGGTCGAGCGAAAGCACCACGCCCCGTTCCTGTGCCTGCGCCAACTTTGCCAACAGCAACGACGCCAGCACCGGATCGCCGACCGTACCGACGACCCGATCCGTCATCGCCTGCGCGAACTGCAGCTCCGACACCGCGAACTCCCGCGCCCGGTCCGGCCGCCCGATCTCGATCAGGCTGACCACGGTGTGCAGCCGGTTCGACGCCTCATGGTTCTGCGCCTGCAGCGATTCCGCCAGACTGCGTACGGCGTCCAGCTCGCCGAGCAACCGCTGCAACTCGGTGTGATCCCGCAGCGTGACGATCCGCCCGCGGCCCGAGGGTTGCTGGTTCACGACGACAACCCCTTGCGCGCCGAGGTGCAGTTCGTCGTACGCCGTCCGCCCGGTCGCGAGCAGTTCGGCCAGCGGGGCGCCGAGATGCAGCTCCTCCAACGGCGTCCCCGGAGCGACGGAGCGCAGCCCGAGCAGCTGCAGCGCTTCGTCGTTCGCGAGCTGGACGCGCCCGTCGAGGTCCAGCAGGATCAGCCCCTCGCGCGCCGCATGCAGCACGCCTTCGTAGAAGTCGAGCATCCGCGCCAGCGACTGCGTGCCCATCCCGCGCGTCGCGCGCCGTACCCGCCAGGTGACTAGCGCGTTGCCGGCGATCGCGACCCCGAGCATCAGGCTCGCGATCCCGAGCATCGAACGCAGGTCGAGCCGGGCCAGCTCCCACCAGCTCGGCGCGGGCAGACCGCTGGCCGCCGTGTCCCGTAGGGCCTGCGCCCGGGACCGGCTGACCATCACGATCCAGACCATCCCGATCAGGACCGTGACCGTGACGGTCTGCAACCAGAGAACCTGGCGACGCAGCTCCCACGGTCGGTGTTTCATGCCGAACAGTTTGCACGGCGAACGATATGAACGAAATGCGCACTTCTCCTGTGCGTCACGTCACAGTTACTCACCAAGTCCCCAACCGCCCCAACTACTCCTCCGCCAGGCCGATACAGGGAGTCCCACCATGTCGAGCCCGACCGAACCCCGCCCGACTCCGGTCCGCAACGACCGGACCCATTTCCTCTACATCGCCGTCATCGTCGCCGTCCTGCTCGGCATCGGTGTCGGGTTCCTGTTCCCGGACTTCGCGGTCGAGCTGAAACCGCTCGGCACCGGGTTCGTGAACCTGATCAAGATGCTGATCAGCCCGATCATCTTCTGCACGCTGGTACTCGGCATCGGCTCGGTCCGGCAGGCCGCCAGCGTCGGCAAGGTCGGCGGTCTCGCGCTCGTCTACTTCCTGGTGATGTCGACGGTCGCGCTCGCCATCGGCCTGGTGGTCGGCAACATCGTCCAGCCGGGCTCCGGCCTCAACCTGACCGACAAGCTCCGCGAGGCCGGCCAGAAGCAGGCGGCCGGGGCACACGAGACTACGACGGACTTCATCCTCGGCATCATCCCGAAGTCACTGCTGTCCTCGCTGACCGAGGGTGAGGTGCTGCAGACCGTCCTGGTGGCGCTGCTCGTCGGGTTCGCGCTGCAGGCGCTCGGCTCGAAGGGCCAGCCGATCCTGACCGCCATCGGCCACATCCAGCGGCTGGTGTTCAAGATCCTGTCGATGATCATGTGGACGGCGCCGATCGGTGCGTTCGGCGCGATCGCGGCCGTCGTCGGTGCGACCGGCTGGGATGCGCTGGTCAGCCTCGGCAAGATCATGCTGGCCTTCTACATCACCTGCCTGCTGTTCGTGATCGTTGTCCTAGGCACCATTCTGCGACTGGTCACCGGGCTGTCGATCTTCCAGCTGTTGCGGTACCTCGGTCGTGAGTTCCTGCTGATCGTGTCCAGTTCGTCGTCGGAGACCGCCCTGCCCCGACTGATCGGAAAGATGGAACACCTCGGCGTCGACAAGTCGGTGGTCGGCATCACCGTCCCGACCGGGTACTCCTTCAACCTGGACGGTACGGCGATCTACCTGACGATGGCGTCGCTGTTCATCGCCGAGGCGATGGACACGCCGTTCTCGCTCGGCCAGCAGATCTCGCTGCTGCTGTTCATGATCGTCGCCTCGAAGGGTGCGGCCGGTGTCACCGGCGCCGGACTCGCCACGCTGGCGGGCGGTCTGCAGTCGCACCGGCCCGAACTGCTCGACGGCGTCGGTCTGATCGTCGGCATCGACCGGTTCATGTCCGAGGCCCGCGCGCTGACGAATTTCGCCGGCAACGCGGTCGCGACGGTCCTGGTCGGTCACTGGGTCGGCGAGTTCGACAAGGAACAGGCGCGGCAGGTGTTCGCGGGTGAGGACCCGTTCGACGAGGTCGCGTTCGCAGCCGGCGACACGCATGCGGGCGACGTACCAGCGCCCGCGGTCGAGGCGCGGCAGTCCGACCACTAGTCCACTTCCCACCCCTCCACGCGCTGCCCGCCGGGCCACAGACCGGCGGGCGGCGCGCTGTTACTTCCCGTCCAGCAACTCGATGACCGGAGCAAAGTCCTCGAGGTAGCCCGAGTTGACGCTGATGTAGCTGGCGCCGATCTCTTCGCGGCGGCGCAGCAGTTCGTCGGCCATCTCCTGCGGAGTACCGCGCAGCAGCATCAGCGAGTCCATCGCCTCGAGCTCGTCGGGATCCACCCCGGAGGCACGCTTGGTCCAGGGCGGCAGCGGGCGAGTCCCGGCGGCGAGCAGGTTCATCGCCAGCTCGATGTCGTCCGCGCGGGAGCCGGCGAGGTCGCGCAGCTGATGAGCGACCGCCGCGACCTCCGAGCGAGGAGTGGTCGCGTCCTTGGCGAGCGAGACGATGTCCGCTCGCTCGGCCGCCAGCGCGAGCGCCTTCGGCCCGCCGGCGGCGAGCATGATCGGCGTACGACGTTCGCCGTCGAGCTCACGCAGCAGGTCGAGGGTCGCGATGACCTGCTCCCGCCGCTCGCGGGCCGTCCCCCACGGCAGACCGATCTCGGCCGTCTGCTGCTCCGCGACCGGGCGGCCGGTCCCGAGACCGAACTCGAACCGGCCATCGGTGAGCACAGTCAGCGTGTGTGCCTCCCAGGCAGCCTGCCGCGGCGTCCGCAGCGGTGCCGCCGCGACGAACGTGCCGACCCGGATATCGGCGACCGCGGCCGCCATCGCCAGCGACGCGAACGGCGCGGGGAGCTGGAGCCCGTCCGGCATCAGCACGGTCGAGTACCCGAGGTCCGCCGCCTGCCGGACCGTCTTCACCCACTCCTCGCCGGTCGTCGGACTCCCCGCCACACCGAACCGGAATCGCCTGTCGCTCATCGCCTTGCTCCCTCCGTCGTTTGATGTCTCCAGCCTCGCCGCACCAGGTGTCTGTCCACATCCCACGACGGGAGGCGTTCGCCGTACGCCGCGCGACGTACTCTGGTGACATGTCACGCAAGCGCAGCCCCCTGCTGGACCGGCCCGGCGCGGTCGAGGCCGACGGTCTCGACGCCGGCGTCGCCGCGCACTACGGCTCGGATCTCCGCGAACAGCGGGCCCTGATCGCCGGTGAGGCGTTCGTCGACCTCTCGCACCGCGACGTGGTCACGATCACCGGCCCGGATCGGCTGACCTGGCTGCACGCGCTGACCTCGCAGTACTTCGAAGGTCTCAGGCCCGGTACGTCGACCACCGCGCTGCTGCTCTCGCCGACCGGTCACGTGGAGCACGCGATGTACGGCGTGGATGACGGCGAGACGTTCTGGCTGCACACCGAGCCCGGTGCGGCCGAGGCGCTCGTCGACTGGCTGCAGAAGATGGTGTTCATGTCCCGCGTCGAGATCGCGGACGTGACCGATGACTACGCGATCGTCTGGCGGCCCGGTGCGGCGGCGGGCGAGCACCTGACCCGGAGCGGTGCGGACTCACTGGGCGGGCATGAGGTGTTTCTGCCGCGGGCGGAGCTGGCCAACCTGGAGGGCGCGGCAGCGGGTGTGTGGGCGTACGAGGCGCTGCGGATCGAGGCGGGAGCGCCGCGCCTCGGGCTGGACACCGACGAGCGGGCGATTCCGAACGAGCTCGGCTGGCTCGGGGTCGGCGTACATCTGGACAAGGGGTGCTACCGCGGGCAGGAGACGGTCGCGCGGGTGCACAACCTCGGTCGTCCGCCGCGTCGGCTGGTGCGGTTGCACCTGGACGGTTCGGTGGACCGCTTGCCGCAGCACGGCGACGCCGTACTGGCGGGGGAGAAGCAGGTCGGGGTCATCGGGTCTGCTGCCCGGCACCACGAGCTGGGGCCCATTGCACTGGCTGTCGTGAAACGCAACGTCGACCCGGAGTCGGTGCTCGACGTGGTCGCTGAGGACCAGCCGACGGTGAAGGCGAGCCAGGAGGTCCTCGTCGACCCCGAGGTCGGGCTGCACGTGCGCTCGCGGTTGTGAGGGGAATCATTCGCAACAGGGCGTTTTGCACCTGTACAGTTCAGCCGTGACCGAACCTGTGATCCTGGCCGACGTCGTCCGCAGTGACTTCGTCGAAGGCCACCACCGCGGCTCCGTCGTGGTGACGCGTCCCGACGGCAGCGTGGACTGGTCCGTCGGCATCGTGGACGAGCCGATGTTCCCGCGCTCGTCCAACAAGCCCATGCAGGCCCTCGGCATGCTGCGCAACGGGCTGCCGCTCACCGACGAGCTCCTCGCCCTCGCGGGCGCGTCGCATTCCGGCGAGCAGTTCCACCTGGACGGCGTACGGAAGATCCTCGCGACGGCCGGGCTCGACGAGTCTGCGCTGCTGACGCCGGTCGCGTACCCGCTGGACGACGAGACCCGGGACGCGTGGGTCAAGGCCGGGCACGGCAAGGAGCGGGTCGCGATGAACTGCTCCGGCAAGCACGCCGCGATGCTGCTGACCAGCAAGCTCAACGACTGGGACCTGAACACGTACCGGTCGCCGGATCACCCGCTGCAGAAGGAGATCCGCGCCGCGATCGAGGACATTGCCGGCGAGAAGGTCTCGTACGTCGCGGTCGACGGCTGCGGCGCCCCGATCTTCGCTCTCACGCTCTCCGGCCTGGCTCGATCCTTCGGCCTGTTCGCCGGTGCGGCCCCGGAGACCCAGGAGGGCCGGATCGCCGACGCGTTCCGCGCGCACCCGGAGTACGCCAGCGGGAGTACGCGCGACGAGGCCGAGCTGATGCGCGCCACCGAGGGCCTGTTCTGCAAGGCCGGCGCCGAGGGTGTGTACGCCGTCGGCCTCGCGGACGGCACCGGGATCGCGCTGAAGCTCGAGGACGGTACGCCGCGCGCCCGCAAGGTCGTGATGGCCGCGACCCTCCAGCGCCTCGGCGTCACCAACGAGACGATCGAGAACCACCTCCACTTCGACCTCACCGGCGGCGACAACGTGGTCGGCGCGGTCCGTCCCCACACCCCGACCTTCAGCTGACCTGCCGCCGGCCGCCGGTGGAAGGCCGGAGGCAGTTCTCAACCTTCTAGGGTTTGGCGCGCAGGCGGTCGACGGCCGGGGACGCGATCGGGAGTGGCGCGGTCGGGGTGGGCAGGTTGTAGCCGGCGTACAGGCGGCGGCGGATGGCTTCCAGTGGGAAGGTCTCGCGGTAGATCGCGAGCTTCACCGTCACGCCCTCCAATGTTGCTCGGAGCAACATTTCCTCGACGGCCGGGTCGGCGGCGCCGCGGGCGGCGAACACGTCGCGGATCGCGTCCTCGACCAGTGACAGGCGGTCGGACTTGGCCTGCTCGACGCGGGCGAACACGTCGTGCGTGGTCGGCAGCATCATCAGGCTGATCGCGAGCCGCTGGATGTGCAGCGTGGTCGCGGCCGCCATCAGGGCGCCGTCGATGATTCCGGCCAGACGTTCATCCGGTGTTCCCTGGATGGTCAGGATGCCGGCGATGCCGTCCAGCCAGCGGTCCAGCAGCTCGGCGGCCAGCTGTTCCTTGGTGGCGAAGTAGTACGAGACCAGGCCGCGGGAGACGCCCGCCGCGGTGGTGATGTCGGAGATCGAGGCGGCCTCGTAGCCGTTCGCGGCGAAGACCTCCAGAGCCGCCGCCAGGATGCGTTCGCGGGAGCGTTCGCGCATCTCCTGGTTGACGGTGGCCGATCGCGGCACGGATTCCTCTCCTGGTCGAAGCCCTGAAGCGCCGGGCAACCCCCATCCTCGTGCCCGGCGCCTCGGGGCTGACCCCCCGTGGTTACGGCCCCTCCCCAGGCGCCGTTTATAGACTGGACGTCCAGTCAACAAAAGTCAAAGGGATGCCCGGTTCGTGGGACACGCGCAGTAACCGGTAGGATGAAAGGGCTGCGCCCTGTGTCGAGTGGCACGTGAACGAGCCGTAGCCACCGCCTGAACCCATCTGACTGCTTGGAGCGCTTCCTCATGCCTGTCCGTAACGACCTGCGCAATGTCGCGATCGTGGCCCACGTCGACCACGGGAAGACCACCCTCGTCGACGCGATGCTGTGGCAGTCCGGCGCGTTCGGTGCCCACCAGCACGTCGACGAGCGGGCGATGGACTCCGGCGACCTGGAGCGTGAGAAGGGCATCACGATCCTCGCCAAGAACACCGCCGTCCGGCACAAGATGGCCAACGGCGAGCAGATGACGATCAACATCATCGACACCCCCGGCCACGCCGACTTCGGCGGCGAGGTCGAGCGCGGCCTGTCGATGGTCGACGCGATCGTGCTGCTGGTGGACGCCTCCGAGGGTCCGCTGCCGCAGACCCGGTTCGTGCTGCGCAAGGCGCTGGCGCGGAAGATGCCGGTGATCCTGGTGGTGAACAAGGTCGACCGTCCCGACGCCCGGATCTCCGAGGTCGTCGACGAGACGTACGAGCTGTTCCTCGACCTGCTCGACCACGACGCCGACCAGAGCGCGCTGGACTTCCCGGTCGTCTACGCCTCCGCGCGGGCCGGACGTGCGTCGCTGACCCAGCCGGCCGACGGCGGGATGCCGGACTCCGAGGACCTCGAGCCGCTGTTCGAGACGATCCTCAACAACGTGCCCGCCCCGGAGTACACCGAGGACGCGCCGCTGCAGGCCCACGTCACCAACCTGGACGCCTCCCCGTTCCTCGGCCGGCTCGCGCTGGTCCGGGTGCACGAGGGCACGCTGAAGAAGGGCGCGCAGGTCGCCTGGTGCAAGCACGACGGGTCGATCGAGCGCGTCAAGATCACCGAACTGCTGGTCACCGAGGCGCTCGAGCGGGTGCCGGGCGACTCGGCCGGCCCTGGCGACATCGTCGCGATCGCGGGGATCCCGGAGATCATGATCGGCGACACCCTCGCCGACCCGGAGAACCCGAAGCCGCTGCCGCTGATCACCGTGGACGAGCCGGCCATCTCGATGACGATCGGCACCAACACCTCGCCGTTGGCCGGCCGCGGCAAGGGCACCAAGGTGACCGCCCGCCTGGTCAAGGACCGGCTCGACAAGGAGCTCGTCGGCAACGTGTCGATCAAGGTGCTCCCGACCGAGCGCCCAGACGCCTGGGAGGTGCAGGGCCGTGGTGAGCTGGCGCTGGCCATCCTGGTCGAGCAGATGCGCCGCGAGGGCTACGAGCTGACCGTCGGCAAACCGCAGGTGGTCACCCGTGAGATCGACGGCAAGCGGCACGAGCCGGTCGAGCGGCTGACGATCGACTGCCCGGAGGAGTACCTCGGCACCGTCACCCAGCTGCTCGCGGTCCGCAAGGGCCGGATGGAGCAGATGACCAACCACGGCACCGGCTGGGTCCGGATGGAGTTCCTGGTGCCGGCCCGCGGCCTGATCGGGTTCCGCACCGAGTTCCTCACCGACACCCGCGGTACCGGTATCGCCCACCACGTGTTCGAGGGGTACGAGCCGTGGTTCGGCGAGCTGCGGACGCGCCCGAGCGGTTCGCTGGTCGCGGACCGGGCCGGCGCCGCGACGTCGTACGCGATGATCAACCTGCAGGAGCGCGGCACGATGTTCGTCGAGCCGACGACCGAGGTGTACGAGGGGATGATCGTCGGCGAGAACTCGCGCTCCGACGACATGGACGTGAACATCACCAAGGAAAAGAAGATGACCAACGTCCGGTCGTCCACCGCCGACGAGTTCGAGAAGCTCGTCCCGGCGCGCAAGCTGTCGCTGGAGCAGTCGCTGGAGTTCTGCCGCGAGGACGAGTGCGTCGAGGTGACCCCGGACGCGATCCGCATGCGCAAGGTCGCGCTCACGCAGATCGAGCGCTCCAAGCTGGGCCGCAAGAACAAGAACTGACCTGCTAGGAAGTGAGACAGCGAGTCATGGTGGACCGCGCGGTTGTCGATGGGCTGTTCCCGAGTGATCTTCCCGAGCCGGCGTACTGGGAAGAGCAGTATCCGGCGCGGGTGCTTCCGGAGGGGGCGAAGGTGACCCGGTTCGGGCCTTCGCCCACCGGGTTCGTGCACATCGGCGGGATCTACACGGCGATGATCGATCGGGATGTCGCGACCGATTCCCAGGGTGTGTACCTGGTCCGGGTCGAGGACACCGATCAGGCGCGGGAGGTCGAAGGAGCGCTCGAGCAGTTCGACCGCGCCTTCGCCTACTTCCGGATCAGCTCCGACGAGGACCGGCGCCAGGGTTCGTACGGGCCGTATGTGCAGTCGCAGCGCGAGCAGATCTACCTGACCTTCGTGCGGCATCTGCTCCGGCAGGGCAAGGCGTACCTGTGTTTCGCGACCAAGGACGAGCTCGCCGAGATCACCGCCCGTCAGCAGGCCGCCAAGGTGCCGACGGGGTACTACGGCAAGTACGCGCTGTGGCGCAACGCCGACCCGGCGGACGTGCAGGCGAAGCTCGACGAGGGTGCGCCGTACGTCGTGCGCTTCCGGGCTCCTGACGACGCCGACGGGCAGCGGACCAGCTTCGTCGACGCGATCCGCGGCCGGCTCGAGCACGAGGCGAATCGCAACGACGCGGTGATCCTGAAGTCGTCGGACCAGTCGCCGCGGCTTCCGACGTACCACTTCGCGCACGCTGTCGACGACCACCTGATGCGGGTGAACCTGGTGATCCGGGGCGACGAGTGGATCTCGTCGGTTCCGCTGCACCAGCAGCTGTTCGCGGCCCTCGAGTTCGAGCCGATCACGTACGCGCACGTCGCGCCGCTGATGAAGCAGATCCCGGGCGGGAAGCGGAAGCTGTCGAAGCGGAAGGACCCCGAGGCCGGCGTCGACTTCTACATCGGCGCCGGGTATCCGGCGGACGCGGTGCTGTACTACCTGCGTGGCCTGGCCAACGGCCGGCTCGCGGAGATGCCGTTGGCAGACGCGCTGGCGACGCCGATCGATCTGTCCCAGTGCGGCGTCGCCGGTCCGCTGGTCGATCTGGTGAAGCTGGAGGACATCAGCGCCGACTACATCGCGACGCTCAGCGGTCAGCAGGTCTTCGACGCGGTGCGCGTCTGGGCGACGGAGTACGACGCTGACCTCGTGCCCGTTCTCGACAACGAGAAGGAGCTCGCGCTGCGGGCGATCGCGGTCGAGCGGGACGGCGTCGAGAACCCGCGCAAGGACCTCCGCAAGTGGTCGGACTTCCGCGCGGCGTACGGCTTCTTCTTCACCGAGCTGTTCGTCCCGGTCGACGGTCCGACCGACGAGCGGCTGGTCCCGCTCGGCGTCGCGCCGGAGATCACGACGGCGTTCGCCCAGGATCTGGTCGCCGGGTACGAGCACCGCGACGACCCGCAGGAGTGGTTCGACCAGATCCGTTCACTCGCCGGCAAGCACGGGTTCGCGCCGAACGCCAAGGAGTACAAGAAGGATCCGGATGCGTACGCCGGCTCGATCCGCGAGGCCTCGCAGCTCGTGCGGGTCGCGATCACCGGCGCGACGCGCAGTCCCGACCTGCACGCGACGGCTCAGGCGCTCGGGGCGCCGGAGGTTCTGCGTCGGTTGGAAGCCCTGATCGGCAAGTAACTCCTGTGGCGTAAGTGGCTGCTGGGAAACGCGTAGGGCACGAAGTGGACACGGTGGTTCACAGTGCGCGACCGCGACTACATCGGTGTGATACATAATTCTCGGTCGCCGGTGGGGGAAAGAAGTTTTGATTCGTTACCAACCAGACGCCATGCGGCGACGTCTGTCTTGTGGAAGCACTAATTGGGGGAAGGACAAGGGAAACATGGGCATTCTGCGTAAGGTCTGCGCAACTCTGACGGCCGTTGCGTTCGTGGGCGTCGGCGCGCTGTCGGCGACCACCTCGGCTGAGGCCGCGTCCCAGGTTGCGGGGTCGGCGCAGACGGCGCCGAAGCCGGCGGGTCTGCCGCCGAAGGCGGTGACGAAGGCCTCGGCCTCGTCCACCAGCAAGCTCATCGCCAAGTACAAGATCGACCGGCGGTGCGTCACCAAGGGCCGGGTCCTCTGCATCAACAAGAAGACCCGCAAGCTGGTGTACCTGGTGAACGGCAAGCCGATCCAGGTGATGGACGTCCGGTTCGGCGCGATGAAGACGCCGACCCGCAGTGGCGTCTTCAAGGTCTACCGCAAGTCGAAGAACCACGTCTCGTCGCTGTACCACTCGAAGATGCCGTACGCGATGTTCTTCAGCGGCGGCCAGGCCGTCCACTACTCGTCGGACTTCAAGGCCCGCGGCTACAACGGCGCCTCGCACGGCTGCGTGAACGTCCGCGACAAGAAGAAGATCGCCTGGGTGTTCTCCCGGGTGCACGTCGGCGACAAGGTCGTCGTCTACAGCAAGTGAGCTGAGCGTTCGCGACAGCGGCCGGGGAGCTACTCCCCGGCCGCTGTCGCGTTCCGGAACGCCTTGTACAGCCGCGGCTCCACCAGGCAGAAGGTGCCTTGGGCAACATTGGTCGGCGTACCGCGCAACGTCGCGACCGCGATGTCCGCCGCGGACTGTGCCGGCCACCCGTAGATCCCGGCCGACACCGCCGGCAGCGTCATCGTCTTCACACCCAGCTCGTCCGCGATCCGCAACGCGTTGCGGTAGCAGGACTCGAGCAGCGCCGGATCCCGTTGCCCGGCGAGGTAGTTCGGCCCGACGACATGGATGACGTACGACGCCGGTAGTGCGCCGGCCGTCGTCCATACCGCCGTACCCGTGGGGGTGCCGTTCGGGTACCGCTCGATCAGCTCCGCGAGGATCTCGCGGCCACCGGCCCGATGGATCGCGCCGTCGACGCCGCCACCGCCGCGCAGCGCGTGATGAGCGGCGTTCACGATCGCGTCCGCGGGCACCGTGGTGATGTCGTCGGTGCTCAGAACGATCTCCATGCGCAGTTCCTCCGGTACGCTGGGGCGCCAACCAAATGGGCCGTGAGGACGTCCTACAAGTGTAGGAACGGGGCTAGCAGAGGGGTGTCCGATGCGTGGGCTGATCATTCGCAAGGCGCTGAGCGGGCTGATCGTGGGCGGCGTGATTGCGACACTCCTGAGTTCCGGAACCCCTGCGACGGCGACCGGCGCCGATCTGAAGACGGTGCCGTTCGAGGTCAGCGGTGAGCTGCCGATCTACCCGAAGGCGCTGTGGAAGAACGGCTCCAGCGGGACCAACGTCCGCAAGGTCGAGGCGCGCCTGGTGCAGCTGAAGCTGCTCGAGAAGAAGTACCTGGACAACGACTTCGGCACGATGACCCGGGCCGCGGTGAAGAAGTTCCAGAAATCCAAGGGCATCCCCGAGCTCGGGTACGTCGACCAGAACACCCTCGACCAGCTGGCCAAGGTCACGCACGTCCCGACCCAGACCGAGCTGTACCCCCCGGCACCGGTGGTCAACGGCAAGAAGCTGGACGCGCGCTGCGCGACCGGTGTGGCGCTGTGCATCGACAAGACCACCCGCAAGTTGCGGTACGTCGTCGACGGCGTTGTGAAGATGCAGATGGATGTCCGCTTCGGCGCGGTGAAGACCGCGACCCGTGAGGGCAGCTTCACCGTCGGCTGGAAGAGCCGGAACCACGTCTCGAAGCTGTACGACTCGAAGATGCCGTACGCGATGTTCTTCAGCGGCGGCCAGGCAGTGCACTACTCGTCGGACTTCGCGGCGCGGGGTTACAACGGCGCGTCGCACGGCTGCGTGAACGTCCGTGACCTGGCCAAGATCAAGGTCCTCTTCGACGAGGTCCACGTCGGCGACAAGGTCATCGTCTACCGCTCGTAGGGTTTTACAGCGGGCGCGGGCCCCGGCGGCGACGCAGGGCGCCCCAGCCGCCTCGGCCGCGGCCGGTGGCGGCGCGCAGAGCAGGCCGGGCGTCGACCAGGTAGACCGCGGACGCGACGATGCCGATCAGGCCGAAGAAGCTCAGCCAGCCCTGGAAGAACTGACTCAGCGTGAATACGACCAGGATCAGCACCCAGCCTGGTTTGGTCAGCTTGTCGGCGGCGATGAACACTGCGCGCGGCCGGAACGCCGCGTCGAGCAGCGCGACCAGCTTGAGGACAAGCAGCACCCACCAGATGACCGACAGTGGATCGCCGAACCCGGGGATCAGGTTCTGGAAGGTGATCATGCTACGAGCCTAACTGACAGACCGGGCGGTCCACCTCTGCTGAGTCGCAGCTGTGGACCGCCCGGGCGAGGATTCACGCGAAGATCGATGAATTGTCACCGTCAGTGGTGGGTCAGTCGCCGATCTTGTCGGCGGCGGCGCCGGCTGCCTTGCCGGCCGCCTTCGCGGTCTTGCGAGCGCTGGTCGCGGTCGCCTTCACGGTGCGGGTCGCGGACTCGGCGGTCTTCTTCACCGTGGTCCGGGTCGCCTTGGCCTTGCTGACCGTGGACTTAGCCTGGGCCTCGAAGTCCTCCGTGGCCTGCTGGTGGCGGATCCGCTCGACCAGGTCCTTGCCGCGGCCGGCCAGGTCCTCGTAGGTCTCCTCGGCCTGGCCGAGGACGGTGGTGAAGCCGGCCTGGGCGGTCTTCGGCAGCTCGCGCAGCTTGGCCGGAGCGGTCTTCGCGTCGGCGACGATCGCCTCGAAGCGCTTGTTCAGCTCGATCTGGGCCTTGGTGAGCTCGGTCTGCAGGGTCTTCTGGTCCAGCTTGGCGAACCGGGCGGTGACGTCCTCGCTGATTGCGCGGAACTTCTCGACCGCGAGGTCGCCGGCGCCGGCGATCGCGTAGAACGGGGTAACAGGCGTACGGGTAGCCATCAGGCTTCTCCTCGGGATGTCTTCAGCAGGTTTCAGTTGGTGGTGCGCTTGCGGGCGGAGGTCTTCTTCGCCGGAGTCTCTTCCGGTACGGCGTTCTCCCGGACGAACGACGTGTACACGTCCAGCAGGACGCGCTTCTGCCGCTCGTTCAGGGCGGGGTCGAGCAGGACGGCGTCGACCACGCCGGCGGCCTTCCGGTCGTCGGAGTCGTCATCCGGATCGAGGATGCCGGCCCGTACGTACAGGGTCTCCGCAGAGATCCGCAACGCCTTCGCGAGCTGCTGCAGCACCTCGGCCGACGGTTTGCGCAGGCCGCGCTCGATCTGGCTCAGGTACGGGTTCGACACACCGGCCAGGTCCGACAACTGCCGCAACGACAACTGCGCATGCCGCCGCTGCTCGGCGAGGTACTCCCCGAGGGAGCCCACCGCCCCAGCCGCCCGATCACTCAACCTGGCCATGCGTCCAGTGTGCTAGCAAGCTGCTTGCAATTGCAAGCAGCCCGGCCGTGAGTCGGCTCACGTGAGGGATTTACGCCGTACCTACTGCTCGCGGAAGACCTTGTGCTGCGCTGCCTGGGCGCGGGGGCGGACCGTGATGCGGTCGAGGTTCACGTGGGCGGGGCGGGTGGCGACGTACGTGACGATGTCGGCGATGTCGTCGGCGGTGAGGGGTTCGCGGACGCCGGCGTACACGGCGTCGGCCTTGGACTGGTCGCCGCCGAAGCGGGTCAGGGCGAAGCCCTCGCTCTGCACCATGCCGGGGGCGATCTCGGTGACGCGGACCGGCTGGTCCCAGAGCTCGAGACGCAGCGTGTCGACGACGGCCTTGGCGCCGTGCTTGGCGGCGACGTACCCGCCGCCGCCCTCGTACGCGACCTGGCCGGCGGTCGAACCCATCACGATGATCGTGCCGCGACCCGCGATAAGGGCCGGGAGCAACGACTTGGTGACGGCCGCGACCGCGATCACGTTCACCTCGAACATCCGCCGCCACGCGTCCAGGTCGGCCTCGGCGACGGGCTCGAACCCGAACGCGCCGCCGGCGTTGTTCACCAGCACCTGCAACTGGTCGCCGACGGCCGCGGTCAGCGCGGCGACGTCCTCGGCCGACGTCACGTCGCATTGCACGGCACGGCCGTCGATCTCCTTGGCCAGCGCTTCGATCCGGTCGAGCCGCCGCGCGGCGCAGATGACCTCGAACCCGGCCCGGGCGAGGTACCGCGCCGACGCGGCTCCGATCCCACTGCTAGCTCCGGTCACCACGGCAAGAGGACGCTCGGAAGTCATAGTCCGAGTCTCTCAAACCCACTCGTCGAGCAAGGCAGGTGTCTCAGGACCGGCCGGCTCCGACGGGCTGTCGCGTTGGTACCTGCTCGGGTACGGCGGTACGCCGGGCGGACGTGATCACCGCCGCGAGCGCCAGCGCGCTGACGGCCAGGAAGCCACCGAGCATGCCCAGCGTCTCGGCGTCCGGGTGGATCAGCGCCTGCCCGCGGAACGCCTGGACCGTCACGGTCGCCATCACACCGGCGTACGCGAAGGCGGCGACGCCGATCAGACGGGCGCGGACCCGCTCGGGCCGGAGCCAGGCGATGCGACCGGCGAGCAGGTGCAGGACCAGCAGGGTGATGAGCAGGAAGTGGATCGCGTGCAGGCCGACGAAGTGCGGGATGCGCAGGTCGCCGCCGACCGTGCTCCAATGCGTCAGTGGCATGCCGGGACCGCCGGGCTCGACGCCGATGCCGTGGCTGCCGGCGAGCGTGACGGGGTGGCCGTAGGCATCGGTGACCTGCTCGTGGCTGGTGTTCGAGCCGACCAGGTAGAACGCGATCGCCATACCCGCGACCGCGAGGCCGAGGCCGACCCGGATCGCGCGGTTCAGTGGGCGGTCGCCGACGCGCTGGAACAGCAGCATGATCGCGACCACGAGGCTCGCGCCGAACAGGCCGAGGACGCCGGACATGAAGACCTTCTGCCCGACCTGGTTGAACGTGTCGGTGTTGTCGTTGAAGTGGCTGAACGTTCCACGGGCGGCCTGGACGGCGATGAACCCGACGTCGACGATCCCGGTGACCGCGAACACCGTGCCGGTCCACCAGCCGAGGCGCTTCGCCTTGCGCAGCTTCGACAGCAGCCAGGCCAGCGTCGCGCCGTACAGGACGAAGGCGATGCCGAACTTGAACGGCTTGAGCCAGACGGACTCGTTCAGGATCTGCCGGTCGTCGACCGCGAGGCCGATCGCGGACGCGACGACGAGACCTGTCATGGCGAGCACCATCAGCATCAGAGGACGGTGCCAGGACTTGGCTTGCTCGAGGACTGTACGCATGTGATCCATGCTTTCGGCGCGGAGACCGCAGCACAGTGGGGCGAATCCGCCAACCCAGGTAGGGATAGACCCACCCTGAGAGACTCCGGGGTACGACCAGGGTTGAAGGACGTCACGCCTGGCGGGTCGGGAGTGCGATGATCTGGCGCAGGTTGAGCTCACGTCGCCGGCTCACCGCGAACGTGACCACGTCGGCGATGTCGTCCGCAGTCAATGGCCCGATCTGCTCGTTCATGGAGGCGATCAGGTCCTGGCCGGAGCTGTCGAGATGCGTGGCGAGTTCGGTGTCGGTCAGGCCGGGCTCGACGTTCGTGACGCGCACGTCGTACGGCGAGAGGTCGGCTCGCAGCGCGGCGGACAGTTGGGTGAGAGCCGCCTTCGTGGCCCCGTAGACGGCGTACCCGGGGAAGATCGCGTGCGCGCCGATCGACGAGATGTTGACGAGGTCGGCGGTCCGTCCTTCACCCGCAGCCGCGATCAGGTCCGGGGTGAACGCCTGGATCAGCCGGAGTACGCCGGTCACGTTGGTGTCGATCATCCGGGTCCAGTCGTCGAGCCGGCCGTCCTCGATCGGGGCGGCCAGCATCACGCCGGCCGCGTTCACGACGAGATCCGGACGGCCCAGCTGCTCGTGGATCTGCTCGACCCCGGCGTCGACCGAGGTCTGCGACGTGACGTCGAGGCTGACGCCGATCGCCCGCGGCCCGAGCTTGCCGGCCAGGTCGTCGAGCCGGTCCTGCCGCCGCGCTACCAGCGCGACTGCGGCGCCCGCGTCGGCCAACTGGGTGGCGATCGCAGCTCCGATTCCGCTTGCGGCGCCGGTGACGACTGCGGTGCGGCCGGTGAGGTCAGTCATGGTGTTCCTCCAGGTTTCGGTTGATGGCACCGATCCTGGAGCGGCTGCCGAGGGTTACCCAGGTGTCTGTTGAGCCTGGTTCTGGCAGGACCAGGTTGGGTTCCGGGCCGCCCTGGATACTGGAGGCATGGATCGTCGAGCGGAGCTGACCGAGTTCCTCAAGTCGCGCAGGGCCCGGGTGCAGCCCGAGGACCTGGGGCTGAAGGTGTTCAACGGCCGCCGCCGCGTCCCCGGACTGCGTCGCGAGGAGCTCGCGCAGGCGGCCGGCGTCAGCGCCGACTACTACGTCCGGTTCGAGCAGGGCCGGGCGGAGAACGTCTCGCAGGAGATCCTCGACGCGATCGCCGACGTACTGCGTCTGACCGACGACGAGCGCAAACACCTTGCCCTGTTGGCGAAACCGGCTCGGCGCCGGGCACGTCGCCGTACGTCGGAACGCCTGCGGCCCGGTCTGCAACGGCTGCTGGACTCGATGCCCGACGTACCGGCGTTCGTCCTCGGCCGCCGGATGGACGTGCTGGGGTGGAACCGGCTCGCCGCGGCCCTGATCGCCGATTTCGGCAGCCTGGATCCGAAGGACCGCAACATCCCGCGGATGGTGTTCCTCGACCCGGCGTCGCGTGACTTCTACCCGCAGTGGGAGGCGGTCGCGGACGAGACCGTCGGCTACCTGCGGATGTACGCCGGGCGGTACCCGGACGACCCGGAACTGGCCGAGCTGGTCGGCGAACTGTCCATCCGCAGCCCGGAGTTCCGCGAGCACTGGGCCCGGCATGACGTGAAGGACAAGACCTTCGGGACGAAGACCCAGCACCACTCGATCGTGGGCGACATCACCGTGCAGTACGAGACCCTGCAGCCGCCGGGCGAACCGGACCAGCTGCTCGTCACCTACACCGTCGAGCCGGGATCGACGTCCGAGCAGAATCTTCGTTTGCTGGCCAGCTGGACGGCCGCCGATAGGGAGAACTCCCGATTCCCCGCGGAGGCACCGGAGTTACCCTGACGTCGTGAACAAACCCCTCCGGCGGGTCGCGATGATCAGCCTGCATACGTCGCCACTCGACCAGCCGGGGACCGGGGACGCCGGCGGGATGAACGTGTACGTGGTCGAGCTGTCCAAGCAGCTGGCCGGGCTGGGGATCGAGGTCGACGTGTTCACCCGCGCGACGGCGTCGGTGCTCCCGGCCCGGGTAGAGCTGCTGCCCGGCGTGGTGGTCCGCAACGTCGCCGCCGGTCCGTACGAAGGCCTCACCAAGAACGAGCTCCCGTCCCAGCTGTGCACGTTCGCCCGAGCCGTGCTGCGAGCCGAAGCGATCCACGAGCCCGGCTGGTACGACGTGATCCACTCGCACTACTGGCTCTCCGGCCAGGTCGGCCTGCTTGCCCGCGACCGGTGGGCGGTGCCGCTGGTGCACACCATGCACACGATGGCCAAGGTGAAGAACGCCAGCCTGGCCGAGGACGACGTACCGGAACCCGCGGCGCGTCTGCTCGGTGAGGAGCAGGTGGTCGAGTCGGCGGATCGGCTGTTGGCCAACACGTCCGACGAGGCCCGAGAGCTGATCGAGCTGTACGGCGCGCAGCCGGCGAAGGTTGGTGTGGTCAACCCTGGCGTGGATCTCGAGCTGTTCAGTCCGGGTTCGCAGGCCGCGGCCCGGCAGGAGGTCGGTCTGCCGGCGGATGCCGTCGTACTGGCGTTCGTCGGGCGGATCCAGCCGTTGAAGGCACCCGATCTGCTGATCCGGGCGGCGGCGCGGATGATCGAGCGGGATCCTTCGCTGCGGGACCGGCTGGTGGTTGCGATCATCGGCGGGCCGTCGGGCAACGGGATGGAGCATCCCGAGTCGCACGCCGAGCTGGCCCGGGCGCTCGGGATCGACGACGTGACCCGGTTCGTGAAGCCGATGGAGCGCCCGCGGCTGGCTGCGTGGTATCGCGCGTCGACCGTCGTGTGTGTTCCGTCGTACTCGGAGTCCTTCGGGCTGGTCGCGCTGGAGGCGCAGGCGTGCGGTACGCCGGTTGTCGCGGCGGCTGTCGGCGGTCTGAGTACTGCGGTGGTCGACGGGCGGACGGGGTATCTCGTGCGCGGGCATCGGGTCGACGACTTCGCCGACGCGCTGGCCCGGATCGCGACGGATCCGGCCACTCGCGAGAGCATGAGCACCGCGGCGGTCAAGCACGCGCAGGGTTTCGGCTGGGAGGTGACCGCCCGCAAGACGCTGGCGGCGTACGGGACCGCGGCGGACACGATGGCGGCGGAGATCGCCGCGGAGGTGGCCGGGTGAGAGTTGCAGCGGCGGACGTGATCCGCCAGGTGCTGACCGAGAACGAGATCGAGTTCACCGAGAAGGACGGCGTCTTCACGGCGGATCTGCCGGGGGAGCGGAAGCTGAAGACGACCGTGACGCTGACGGTCGGGCCGCAGGCGGTCCAGGTGCACGCGTTCGTGGCCCGGCACCCGGACGAGAACCACGAGGCCGTGTACCGCTGGCTGCTCGAGCGGAACCTGAAGATGTACGGCGTCGCGTTCGCGGTCGATCATCTCGGCGACATCCACCTGGACGGGCGCGTCCCGCTGCACGCGATCACACCGGTCGAGGTGGATCGGCTGCTCGGCGCCGTACTGGAATATGCCGATACGTCGTTCAACACGATCCTCGAACTGGGGTTCGCGTCGTCGATCCGGCGGGAGTACGACTGGCGCGTATCGCGGGGTGAATCGACCCGAAACCTGGACGCGTTCAAGGGCTGGCTGGAGCCTCGATAGACTCCGAGGCATGACCTATCGCCTGATCCTGCTCCGCCACGGCCACAGCGACTGGAACGCCAAGAACCTCTTCACCGGCTGGGTCGACGTCGACCTGAACGCCCAGGGCGTCGAGGAGGCGCAGCGCGGTGGCGAGCTGCTCCGCGACCGCGATCTGCTCCCCGACGTACTGCACACCTCGGTGCTGACCCGGGCGATCCGCACCGCGAACATCGCGCTCGAGGTCGCCGACCGCCAGTGGATCGACGTTCGGCGCTCCTGGCGGCTGAACGAGCGGCACTACGGCGGCCTGCAGGGCAAGGACAAGAAGCAGACCCTGGAGGAGCTCGGCGAGGAGCAGTTCATGCTGTTCCGCCGCTCGTACGACACCCCGCCGCCGGCGATCGAGCGCGGCTCGGAGTACGACCAGGCCGGCGACCCGCGGTACGCCGGACTCCCGTCCGAGCTGCTGCCCGCGACCGAGTGCCTGAAGGACGTCGTCGAGCGGATGCTCCCCTACTGGTACGACGCGATCGTGCCGGACCTGCGCGCCGGCAAGACCGTCCTGGTCGCCGCCCACGGCAACAGCCTCCGGGCCCTGGTCAAGCACCTCGACAACCTCGACGAGAAGACCGTCGTCGGCCTCAACATCCCGACCGGCATCCCGCTGTACTACGAGCTGGACGACGACTTCAACCCGCTCACCCCCGGCGGCGAATACCTCGACCCCGAAGCCGCCAAGGCCTCCATCGAAGCGGTCAAGAACCAAGGCCGCTAAGGACAAGGAACACCAGCAGCCGCGCCGAAGAACACGCCTTCGGCGCGGCTGACTTGTGGCCGGCTTCGCCGGGGGCGAACCCCATTTCGGGCCGCAGTTCCGTGCGTGCGGCCGGGTTAGGAGTCGAGGGGCTTGGTGCGGAGGGTGTCCAGGCGGGCCTGGAGGGTGGGGTGGTTGGCGAGGACTTCTGCGTTGGCTTCCAGGAGGTCGCGTTCGGCGCGGAGGAGGTCCTTCATGTGGCGGTCGACCGCGTCCAGGTGAGCCCTGAGCTCGGTGGGGGTCAGGTTGGAGACGTCGGTGTTGACCAGGCGGTCGGTCTCGGAGGCGTCTGTCATGCGGCGACGATATCTGTGATCGAGAAACGAACAGCCCTCGGCAACGAATCGGTTGCCGAGGGCTGCTTGGTTGGTGGCTACTCGCCGACGAGCTGGTCGTAGTACGACGTCTCGCGGACGGTGTCGACGCCGTTGAAGACGACGTCGTGGATCGGGCCGTAGCCGGTCAGTGCGGTGGCGGCGCCGTTGGCCTTGCTCATGGCGTAGAGGGTGCCGGTCTGGGTGTTGTTGTCGACACCCACGATCAGCAGACCGCCGCGGTTACCGCAGTTCTCGACGACCAGGGACTCGAAGTTCTGCCAGCCACCGCTGCGGATCCGCTTGAGGATCGGCTTGGTCGTGGCGGCAGTCGGGATCCGTACGGTCCACAGCGCGCCGGCCGTGGTGGTCATCAGCAGGGTGTCGTACGTCGCGGTCTCGCTGATCACGGTCATCGTCTTGAAGCCCTTGAAGCCCGGGAACGAGCCGTACGACTTGATGCCGGCGCCGACGATCGAGTACCGGTACAGGCTGCCGTTGCTGTTCAGGCCGTACAGGAACTGGTGGCGGGCGTTGTAGGTGTTGAGGTTCGACGTGGCGATCGTCTTGAAGCTCGTCCAGCCGCTGCCGACCTTCTTGAAGGTCGCGAGCGGGGCGCGGTCGTCCTCGTAGATGTACGTCGTGTGCCGGTAGAGGTTCCCGCCCTGCAGCAGCAGGCCGTAGTAGTAGAACTGGGTGAGCGCGGCGTTCGACGCCAGGTACCACGTTGCGTTGGCGCGGGTTCCGACGAACTTGAACGCGTCGTACTGCAACCCCTGCGCCGGCCGTCCGGCGATCACGTCGGCCTCCGCCACGGTGCCAGTCGCGCCCGGGAAGGCGGTCGAGACCAGGCAGGCCGCGCCCGCTTTGGTCGTGTTGGTCTGCTTGGTCCGGTCGGACCAGGGCTTCGAGTCGGTCGTACCGGCGGTGGCCGGCGCGGACACGACGGACGCGGCCAACAGGCCCACCCCTGCCATTGCCAGGGCGAGTCGTTGCAGTCGCATAGCGGATCCTCTTTCACGAGATGTTGCTCGGGCGGATCCCGAGATCAAGTCACTTCCCGTCCCATCGCGCGCCGCCTACCTGGCGTTACATCGATTACCGGACGTGATCAGATCGAGATCCACCGCCTCGCGCCGGAGGCTTGGCCTTTCACGCGGTACAAATAAGTAGCCCCCGGCAACAACTGGCCGGGGGCTACTGGGGTGGTTCGGAGGTCAGTTGCCGTTGGGGTTGGGGGCGCTGGCGCCGGCGCCGGAGCCGGCGGCGGTGCCGCCGATGGCTACGGGGAGTTCGCCGGTGACCAGGTAGACGACGCGGCGGGCCATGGCTACCGCGTGGTCGGAGATGCGCTCGTAGTAGCGGCTGAGGAGGGCCATGTCGACGGCCACCTCCACGCCGTGCGGCCACTCGTCGTCCATCATCAGGCGGAACTGGTTGGAGCGGAGCTTGTCCATCTCGTCGTCGCTGGCCTCGAGCTTGCCGGCGGCCTCGACGTCGCGGGACGCGATCACGTCGCCGGCCGCGTCGACCATCTTGCCGGCGACCGAGCCCATCGACTCGATCACGTCGTGCAGCTCGCCGGGGATGGCGGGAGCCGGGTAGCGCATCCGGGCGATCTTCGAGACATGTGCGGCCAGGTCGCCCATCCGCTCCAGGTCGGCGACCATGCGCAGCGCGGCGACCAGCATCCGCAGCTCGTTGGCGACCGGCGACTGCCGCGCCATCAGCTCGAAGACCTTCTCCTCCACGCCTTCGCCGGCGGCATCGAGCTGGATGTCGGCCGCGATGACCTCCTCGGCCTTGCGGATGTCGGCCTCCAGCAGCGCGGAGGTCGACCGGCGTACGGCGGTGGACACCGTCCGCGTCATCCGTTCCAGTTCGGCGAGGATGTCGTCGAGCTGCTCGTGGTAGGTGTCGCGCATTGTGTTCGAATCCGATCTGTGGTGTCCGATACCGCGGTGGGCGAGGTCGACGGCACGCCAGGTACCCGCCCAGAGGTGACCGTATGCCGTCGAGGTTGCCGGACGGCGACGAGTGGTGAACGACCGATGAACAGTTAGGTCGTGTCCCGGTCATCCGGTGCTCATTCGGTCTTTCCCTGCTGGTTGCCCGCGTAGCATCGTTGCCGTGGACCCCACGCTGGCTGCGGTGCTGGGCGGCGTCATCGGCGCGGCCCTGGCCCTGCTTTCGCTCGGTGCGATGATGCTTTCCGAGCGGGCCCAGCGCAAGATCCCGGAGTCCCCGGACCCGATCGTCCCGGCCGGCGTCGCCACGGTCTTGTCGGTACTACGTTCGTCCGCGGTCGTGATGGGCCCCGAGGACCAGGTCCTGCAGGCCAGCGCCCCGGCGCACGTGCTCGGCATCGTCCGCGGTGAGCGGCTCGTGGTCGACGACATCCTGACCATGGTCCGCCAGGTCCGCCGGGACGGCGAGATCCGCCAGCAGGACCTCGAGATCGTCCGGGGCCGGCTCGGCGCCACGCAGTACGTCAGCGCCCGGGTCGCGCCGCTGGGTAGCCAGCTGGTGCTGGTGCTGGTCGAGGACCGGACCCGCGAGCGCCGCCTGGAAGCGATCCGGCGGGACTTCACCGTCAACGTCAGCCATGAGCTGAAGACCCCGGTCGGTGCGCTGATCCTGCTCGCCGACGCGGTCTCGGAGGCCTCCGACGACCCCGAGGCGGTGCAGCGCTTCTCGGACCGGATGCGGATCGAGGCCTCCCGGCTCAGCCGCCTGGTCAAGGAGATCATCGAGCTGTCCCGGTTGCAGGGCGACGACCCGCTGGAGAACCCCGGCCCGGTCGACGTCAACGCGATCATCGAGACCGCGGTGGACCGGTGCCGGATCGACGCCGACGACCGCGACATCAAGATCGTGGTCAAGACCGAGCCCGACCTCGAGGTGATGGGCAGCGAGGACCAGCTCGCGATGGCGATCGGCAACCTGGTCGAGAACGCCATCAACTACAGCCCGGACGGCACCCGGGTCGCGGTCGCCGCGCACCCGATCGGTGACCTGGTCGAGCTGACCGTGTCCGACCAGGGCGTCGGCATCCCGAGCAGCGACCTGGAGCGGGTCTTCGAGCGGTTCTACCGGGTCGACCGGGCCCGCAGCCGCGAGACCGGCGGCACCGGGCTGGGCCTGTCGATCGTCAAGCACATCGCCTCCATCCACGGCGGCGACGTCCGGGTGTGGAGCGTCGAGGGCCAGGGCTCCACCTTCACCGTGAGACTCCCGCTGCGGCTCGAACCCGCGCCGGGTCAGACCGCTTCCTCCAGCCAGGAGGAGGCGGCCGTTCCCCTGACGCCTACCCCGTCAGGTCAGATCGCAAAGGAGACAGCTTCGTGACCCGAGTGCTGGTCGTCGAAGACGAAGAGAGCTACAGCGACGCGCTGTCGTACGTACTGCGTAAGGAAGGGTTCGAGGTCGCCGTCGCGGAGACCGGCCCGGATGCGCTGGACGAGTACGACCGCGCCGGTGCGGACATCGTCCTGCTCGACCTGATGCTGCCGGGTCTGTCCGGCACGGAGGTCTGCCGGGCGCTGCGCAGCCGGGGCAACGTCCCGGTGATCATCGTGAGCGCCAAGGACACAGAGGTCGACAAGGTCGTCGGGCTCGAGCTGGGCGCGGACGACTACGTGACCAAGCCCTACAGCCCGCGCGAGCTGCTGGCCCGGGTGCGCGCCGTACTGCGTCGTGGGCAGGACGTCGAGCTGCTGCCGGACACGCTCGAGGCGGGCCCGGTCCGGATGGACGTCGAGCGGCACGTCGTGACGGTGTCCGGGACCGAGATCCGGCTGCCGCTGAAGGAGTTCGAGCTGCTCGAGATGCTGCTGCGGAACACTGGCCGGGTGCTCACCCGCGGTCAGCTGATCGACCGGATCTGGGGCGCCGACTACGTGGGCGACACCAAGACCCTCGACGTGCACGTGAAGCGGCTGCGTTCCAAGCTCGAGAAGGACCCGTCGAATCCGCAACATCTGGTCACCGTGCGTGGCCTGGGCTACAAGTTCGAGTCCTGAGTCACACCCCCGCGGGTCGCGACGGCCGAGGGGGTTAGCTTAGGCTCTCCTTAGTTGAGGCAATTGGTCTAAGGAGAGTCACCATGTCCTGGTCCCGTACCAAGGTCGGCAGAGTCGTCAGCGCGGTCACCACCGTGCTGCTCGCCACGACCACGCTGGCCGCCTGTGGCAGCGACGGTGACAAGCAGGCCGACACATCGGCCGGTACGGCGTCGTCGGGGTTCCCGGTCACGCTGAAGAACACGTTCGGTGAGACGACGATCACCAAGAAGCCGGAGCGGATCGTCACGCTCGGCTGGAACGCGCAGGACGTGGTCTACGCGCTGGGCGAGACCCCGGTCGGGATGCCGAAGGTCACCTACGGCCCGACCCCCGAGGGTGTCACCGCGTGGGACGCGGACAAGTTCGACAAGTCGAAGACGACGCTGCTCGACACCGGGGACAAGTACCCGTTCGAGAAGATCGCGGCGCTCCGGCCCGACGTCATCCTGGCCCCCTACGAGGGGTTCGACGAGGCGACGTACAAGACGCTGAGCGGGATCGCGCCGACCGTCGCGTACCCGGGGGCGCCGTGGCAGACCACGTGGCAGGACCAGACGCTGCTGGTCGGTGAGGCGCTCGGCAAGAAGGCCGACGCGGAGAAGCTGATCGCCGGCATCGAGGACAAGATCAAGCAGGTCGCCGCCGAGCACCCGGAGTTCAAGGACAAGACGATCACGGTCGGCTCGTTCGGCGCGGACAACTACGTCTACATGCCGGGCGACCCGCGGGTGCAGATCCTGAACGAGATGGGCTTCAAGAACGCGCCGGGCGTGGAGGCGCTGGAGAAGACCAACACCAAGAAGGAGTTCTCGCTCGCGATCAGCAAGGAGAAGGTCGCGGACGTCGACGCCGACGTGCTGATCGCGTACGTCGACGGGATCGGGACGCAGAAGTTCCTGTCCGACCCGGTCTACTCGTCGCTGCAGGCGGTCAAGAGCGGCGGGGCGTACGCACTGCAGGACCAGCAGGTGATCTCGGGGATGAGCGCGGTCAGCGTGCTCAGCGTCCCGTGGGTGCTGGACAAGATGCTCCCGGGCCTGTCGAAGGCAGCCTCGGCGAGCAAGAACTGAGCTGGTACGGCGAGCCTCGGCCACCGGCTCGCCGTACCAAGACGAACGGGCCGTCCCGCGCCGGGGCGGCCCGTTCGGTTGTCTCGGTGACTACTCGTTACCCACCGGGGAGGGGGAGTAGTGGTCGTCGGTGAGGACGGGAACGTACGCCGAGACCGGCGCCGCATTGCCGAACGTGATCGTCACGTTGACCATCTGGCCCGGCTTCGCGCCGGTGACGATGATCGCCGGACCGGCGTCCTCGGCGCCCGGGGACGGGGCCGACGGGGTGTCGGTCGGAGTCGCGGACGGGGTCTCGGAGGGCGTCGCGCTAGGCGTGGCCCCGGCCTCGGCGATCGGCGGCGTGTCGGTGCCCGGCAGCCGGAGCGCGGTGTGCGGCGCCAGCTCGATCGGCTCGGTGAGCCCCTCGAACTTGACGTCGGTCGGCTGGTCGGCGCCCGCCTGGCCGTCCTGCGTGCCGGGCGCGGCCTGCTCGATGCCGACCAGCGTGTCCGCGTCGTCACCGTCGTTGACGATCACGCTGTGCAGTTCGCCCTTGCCGTCGGCATCCGCCAGCACCAGCATGTTGCGGACCTTGAGCTGGCCGGACTCGAAGTTCGTGCCCTCGGCGGCCTGGTACGGCTGCAGGGTCGGCGCATCGAAGCTCGCGCTGCACGCCGCCAGCGCGATACTGAGAGTGGCGGCGGCACTCGCCAGCGCAGTACGCCGGGCGAACCGCGAGGACAACGTGATCGGCACTGGAATCCCTCTCGTGCAAGCTGATTCGACACTGTCGTGGACAGTTCGTGACGCCGTCAGGCGGCCGCCTCCGGCGCCCCAAAGCGTAGCCCTCGGGCGCCCCGGCCCTGACGGCGGGATGCCCGGAACCGGTGTACCAGGCAACGGCTCGCGCGCGTACGAGGCACGCGAAACAGCGTTTGTCAAGGCGAGAAGTGGGCCCTGACCAGCGCAAACGCCAGAACCGGACCACCGACTGCGTGGTAGGATAGGTCTTGGAAAGGGGCACTTCACACATGACTTTCACAGTCGGCGAGACGGTTGTATACCCCAATCACGGAGCGGCCGTCATCGAGGACATCGAGACCCGTCAGATCAAAGGTGAGGACAAGACCTATCTGGTCTTGAGGATCGTCGCTCAGAACGACCTGGTCGTCCGGGTCCCCGCGTGCAACCTCGATCTTGTCGGCGTGCGTGACGTCGTGGATCAGGCCGGCCTGGAGCGCGTCTTCGACGTGCTGCGTGCACCGCACACGGAGGAGCCGACCAACTGGTCGCGCCGCTACAAGGCGAACCTGGAGAAGCTGCACTCCGGTGACGTGCTGAAGGTGGCAGAGGTCGTCCGCGACCTGTGGCGCCGTGAGCGTGACCGCGGTCTGTCCGCCGGTGAGAAGCGGATGCTGGCGAAGGCTCGCCAGATCCTGGTCTCCGAGCTGGCCCTGGCTGAGCACACCAACGAGGACAAGGCCGAGGCCATCCTCGATGAGGTCCTCGCGTCCTGAGGTTGCAGTTCTGAATGAGTAGCGCGGTCGTGATTCCCGCGGCCGGGTCAGGGCTGCGGCTCGGTGGACAGACACCGAAGGCATTTCGAGAGGTCGGTGGCGATTCGCTGCTGGTCCACGCGGTGCGTGGACTGAAGGCAGCGACCGCCGCCGACCTCACGTGTTTCGTGGTCGCCGTACCGCCGGGCGCCGAGGAGACGGTCTCCAAGGAGCTCGAGCCGTACGTCGGGGACGCGACACTGCTCGTCGTCGCCGGCGGGGCCGAGCGACCGGATTCGGTCCGGGCTGCCCTCGAGTTGGTCCCGGTCGACGGGATCGACTGCATCCTGGTGCACGACGCGGCGCGGGCGTTCGTTCCGGCCGATGCGATCGAGCGGGTGGTCGCGGCGGTGCGGGCCGGTGCGGAGGCCGTCGTACCGGTGGTGCCGGTGACGGACACCATCAAGCGGGTCGGGCCGGGCGGCGAGGTTGTCGACACGCCCGACCGTTCGACGTTGGTCGCGGTGCAGACGCCGCAGGGGTTCGCTCCCGAGGTGCTGCGGCGCGCGCATGCCGCGGGCGCTGACGCGGGCGTGACGGACGACGCGATGATGTGTGAGCGGCTCGGGGTGATTGTGCAGACGGTCGAGGGATCGCCCGATGCGTTCAAGGTGACCCGCCCGCAGGACCTGCTGCTGGCCGAGGCGTTGCTGGCGGAGAGGCGGCTCGGGTGAAGATCCCGCGAGTCGGCAACGGTATCGACGTACATCCGTTGGAGGACGGCCGTCCGATGTGGCTGGCCGGTCTGCACTGGCCGGACGAGCCTGCCGGGCTGTCAGGTCATTCGGACGGCGACGCGGCCGCACACGCGATCTGTACTGCGTTGCTCACGGCAGCGAAGTTGGGTGACCTGGGTTCGAACTTCGGGACCGCCGAGCCCGAGTGGGCCGGTGCGGCCGGGGTCGCGCTGGTCGCCGAGGCCGCGCGCCGGGTCCGGGCCGCCGGGTTCGAGATCGGGAACGTCACCGTGCAGATCGTCTGCAATCGCCCGAGAATCGGCGCCCGCCGCGAGGAGGCCGAGAAGGTCCTCTCCGCCGCTTGCGATGCCGAGGTCTCGGTGAGCGCGGCAACGACCGACGGCCTCGGCTTCCCGGGCCGCGCCGAAGGCATCGTCGCCCTCGCGACCGCCCTCATCTACTGATCTTTGAGTACCGGCCAACCGGTTTCAGGGGCTGTCCGTGGTTGATGGGTGCCCAAAGTCGACCGGATCCGGGGAGAAGCGGGCCGCTCGGGGATCGAGCTCGTTGCCTTGGCGTTCGGTGAGTAGGCTGTAGAGCTCGGGGCGCCGGCCGCGGAGCCAGCGGCGGCCTGTTGCCAGGGGCACCAAATCCAGATCGAGGTCGGCAACGACCACCGCGTCGGCGGGCACGGGAGTCTCGGCGACGATCCGCCCGTAGGGGTCGAGGATCATCGCGTTCCCCGTCCGGAGTTCGTCGTCGTCGCGCCCGACACCGTTGCTGAACAGCAGGAACATTCCGTTGTCGTGCGCCCGTGCCGGCAGCCACCGCATCAGCCAGCCCCGCCCGCTCGGCCCGTTGAACGCCTCCTCGATCGCCGCCTGGTCGCCGCTGTCCCAGACCTCGAGCGGGATCGGCCTCATCCCGTGCGGACTGCGCGAGTTCGTCCCGCCGGTCTGGTGCGGCGCGATCAGGACCGTTGCACCGAGCAATGCGGTGATCCGGACGTTCTCGACCAGGTTGTTGTCCCAGCAGATCAGGACGCCGGCCCGGAATCCCCAGGGCGTGTCGAACACCGTGTACGACGATCCGCTCGCGATCTGCTCATGCTCGAACGCATGCAGCTTCCGGTGCACGTGGACGGTCCCGTCCGGCAGGCAGACGGCGTACGCGTTGAAGAGCGTGCCATCGGCATCCTCCAGGAACCCGACGCCGATGCCGGCGTCCAGTTCCTTGGCGAGGGCAAGGATCTGGCTGACCAGCGGACCGTCGGCCGGCTCGGCCAACTCGTGCAGCCGGTCGGGCGCGTGCCGCCGGAGATGCCAGTAGCCGAGCAGACACATCTCCGGGAACACGACCAGGCGGGCGCCGTCGGCAACCGCGGTACGGGCGAGTCGATCGACAGTGGCGAGGTTGATCGGCGGCTGGTCGGGGGTCGGCTCGAACTGGACGACGGCGGCGCGGAAGGACGTCATACGACCATCGAAACGCCGATCGGTCTATGACGTCCAATAGCTGTTTGCGGAGATTCCATATCCTGAAGTTATGGATCTCCGTCTGCTCCGGGCGTTCGTCACGGTGGCCAGGCTGCGGAACTTCGGTGCCGCGGCGGAGGAGCTGTCGACCAGCCAGCCGGCGCTGACCAAGCAGATCCAGGTGCTGGAGCGTCGGGTCGGTTCGGTGCTGTTCAGCCGGGGGCGGCACGGCGCCCGGCTGACCCCGGCCGGGGAGCTGCTGCTTCCTGACGCTCTGGAGTTGCTGGACCGGTCGGAAGCCTTCGAACGACGGGCCGCGCAGGTCTCGTCCGGGGTGGAGGGATCGCTGGCGATCGGGTTCGGATTGTCCGGCATCGAGCTGGCCCCGAAGGCCGTCGCGCTGTTCCGGAGCCGGTGGCCGGGAGTGACGATCTCACTCGAGGACATGCCGTCGTCGCTGCAGTGTGAGCGGCTGCTGGCCGGGAGTCTGCAGATCGGGTTCGTCCGGCTGCCGGTGCCGGCCGGTCTCGAACACCTTCGGTTACGACGGGATCGGCTCACGCTCGCGGTCCCGGCCGGGCAGGAACTTCCGCGCGACCTGATCAGCTGGATCGACGCCCGCCCGCTGATCCGGCTCACGCCGTCGCGCGGCCCGGGGCTGACGGCACAGATCAACAACCTGTACGCCGAGCTTGGTTGCCATCCACAAGTACTTCAGGAAGCCGGTGATCTGCAGACCGTGCTCGCCCTGACCGCGGCCGGCGCGGGTCCTTCCGTCGTACCGCAGTCTGCCGAGCGGATCGCGCCGCCCGAGGTCCGGCTGGTACCGCTCCCCGGACGCGCGGCGACCTGGTGGACCGGCACGGCCTGGGCGACCAGGACGCCCCTGACCGAACGCTTCGTGAAGGCCGCCGCCGAGGTGGCCCGTCAGGTCAAGGACCGGAGCTGAAGCCCGGTTTCACGACATGGCGGACGTTGCCGTGCAGGCGGCGGTTGTGGACGGCCGCGGCCGCGATGATGCCGGCGGCAACGAGTAGGCAGAGGATGCCGCCGACGAGGTCCGCGGTCACATTCTCCTCGCCGACGAACTCGGGCTGCAGCACGCCGTGCTTGTCGAGGATGACCGGCACCTTGCCGCCGGGGAATTCGTGCGAGCCGTGTTTGGTGAAGTCGTAGCTGTGGCCGTTCGGGCAGTCCGCGGTGAACTCGTAGACCGGGTCGCCGTCGTACCCGCGGACGTGGCAGGTGATCGTCGTACCGACCTGGGAGAGCACGACCGGCGTCGGCGTCATCACGAACGGTACGGCGGCGAGTCCGCCGGCCAGCGCGCCGAAGTACCCGAAGTTGCCGCCGCCCAGCGTTGCGATGCCCATCACCAGGAAGCCGACGCCGAGGACCAGCACGAGCCCCGACAGCACGATGTCGTGTGGCGGGAACGTGTACAGCGCGCCGGCCGCGACCAGCAGCACCCAGCCCAGGACGATGTGATGCCAGGTCGGCCCCTTCGGCGATCCCGGCCGCCGGAGATGACGCCCGGCGACGATCACGATCGCGATGATCGCCACCATCCCACCGAAGAACTCCATCCCGATCCGCACCCGCTACCGCCTCCGGGGTAGGGGTGGTAGCTCGTAGGAGTCGAGCCAGGCGGCGAACAGGTGGCGGAGGGCTTCTTCGTCGGGGCTGAAGGTCGTCGCCAGCGCGGTGAACTCGGTGGTGGTGACCGAGCCGTGCCGATGCACCTTGGTCCAGGTGTGCAGGAGTTCGAAGAAGGCCTCGTCGCCGAGGTGCTTACGCAGTACGTGCAGGGTGATCGCGCCGCGCTTGTAGAGCCGGTCGTCGAACATCAGCTCCGGGCCGGGATCCGACAGCAGCAGGTCCTGCGGCAGGCTCTTCAGCCGCGAGTGTGCCTTGGCGACCTGCTGGTCGGCGCTGAGGCCGCGCGACTCCTCGGACCACAACCACTCCGCGTAGCAGGCGAAGCCTTCGTTCAGCCAGATGTGCTGCCAGCTCGCCGGCGTCAGGCTGTTGCCGAACCACTGGTGCGCCAGCTCGTGGGCGACCAGCCGCTCCGACCCGCGCCGCCCGTCGACGTGGTTGCTGCCGAATACCGAGATGCCCTGCGCCTCGAGCGGGATCTCGAGCGGGTCGTCGGTCACCACGACCGCGTACCCGCCGAACGGGTACGGCCCGAACTGCCGGCAGAACAGCTTCATCATGTCCTGCTGCCGCCCGAAGTCGTTCCGGAACTCGCGGATCAGCCGACCCGGCAGCACGCCCCGCGTCGTCACGGGCGACGTCGCCAGGCCCACTTCGTCGTACGCCCCGATCTGCACGGTCGCGAGGTACGTCGCCATCGGGGCGGCCTGGTCGAACACCCACGTGGTCCGACTCGCCTTGACCCGGCGTGACACCAGCCGGCCGTTCGCGACGACCCGGTACGGCGAATCCGTGGTGATCGAGATCCGGTAATGGGCCTTGTCGCCGGGATGGTCGTTGCACGGGAACCAGGTGGCCGCACCGCTGGGCTGACTGGCGACGATCACGCCCTCGGTGAGCTCCTCCCAGCCGAGCTCGCCCCACGGGCTGTCCTCGGGCCTCGGGTTCCCGCCGTACTGGATGTCGACGGTGAACTCGGCGCCGTCGGGCAGGTTCGAGGTGATGTAGAGCTTGCCGGCGCGCTGGCTGAATCGCTGCGGGCGGCGGCCGTTCACCAGCACCTTCGACGCGCGCAGACCGGAGAGGTCGAAGCTGAACCGGGACAACGCCTGGGTGGCGAACGCCGTGATCGTTGCCTTGCCGTTCAGGCGGTTGCTGTTGACCCGATAGTCGAGCTCCAGGTCATATGACTCGACCTTGTAGCCGGCGTTTCCATGGGTGGGCACATAAGGGTCAACCATCAGCCCTGCCAAGGACCGATCGGGTTCCCGGCCCAGCGCGTACCCGCCGGCACACCTTCACCACGCATCACGAGAGACACCGGCCCGATGGTAGCTCCTGCTCCTACGCTCGCGGCCGGGAGGACGATGCCGTGCGGCCCGAGGGTTGCCCCGGGCCCGAAAGTGACTGTGCTCATGGAGAGAACTCGATCATGAAAAAGGTGCGTCTGCAGCACGCAGCCGCGATTCACCGTGGCACCGTCGCCCAGGGTGACCAGATCTGCCTCCGGCAACCAGTACGTCTCGCACCAGACGCCCTTGCCGATCTTGGCGCCGAGTGACCTGAGCCACAGGTTGAGCACCGGCGTACCGGCGGCGGCGTTCGCGAACCACGGCGCCGCGACCAGCTCGACGAAGCTGTCGACCACCTCGTTGCGCCAGACGAACGAGCTCCACAGCGGGTACTCGACCGCGCGCGTCCGGCCCACGATCAGCCACTTGGCGACCGTAGCCATTCCGCCCGCGACCGCGCCGGCGGTGAGGATCACCGCGCCGGACAGCAGCAGCGTCGCCAGCGGGCCGAGCCAGATGTCGAGCGCCTGCAGCGCGAACAGCACCCCGAGCGCGATCAGCACCGTGCACATCATCGGGACGAAGCGGCACAGCTCGACGAGTGCCCGCGCGACCTTCAGCTTGTACGGCGGGTTGAACGTCCTGCTCTGGTCGCCGGCAACGGCCTGCCGACGGAGCTTCACCGGCGGCGAGCCGAGCCACGACGTACCGGCCTTGGATTTCTTCGGGGCCGCGGACAGGACGGCGACCAGGCCGTTCTTCGGCACGCTCCGGCCTGGTGCAGTCATGCCGGAGTTGCCGAGGAACGCGCGCTTGCCGACCTTCGCACCGGCGACGTGCAGCCAGCCGCCGCCGAGCTCGTACGACGCGATCATCGTGTCGTCGGCGAGGAACGCGCCTTCGCCGACCGTCGTCATCTTCGGGAGCAGCAACACGGTCGAGGCCTCGACATCGCGGCCGACCTTCGCGCCGAGCGCCCGCAGCCACCACGGCGTCAACAGGCTCGCGTACAACGGGAAGAGCAACGTGCGAGCCGAGTCGAGCAGCCGCTCGGTCGCCCAGACCTGCCACCCGATCCGGCTGCGGACCGGATAGTGGCCGGGCTTGATCCCGATGCCGAGCAGCCGTACGCCGATCAGTGTCAGGACCGCCATCGTCGCGAAGCCGACGAGCGTCATCAGCGGGATCGCGGCCAGCGCCTCGAGCGCCGCGTCGCCGAGGGTCTGCGTGCCCTTCACATACTGTCCGAGTACGACGAGTGCCGCCGCCGCGGCCGCCACCGGGATCAAGGACATGATCGCGGACTGGGCGCCGTACGCCGCGACCCACCACGGCGCGCGGGCGGGCCGATGATCCGGCCACGGGTGCCGGGCGCGACCGATCCGGGCCGCGGGCGAGCCGGACCAGCGCTCGTTCGCGGGCACCTTGCCGGAGACGGCCGACCCGGCCATGATCTCGGCGTTCCGGCCGATCTCCGCACCCGGAAGCAGCGTGCTGCGGGAGCCGACCACGGCCTCCGCGCCGACGGTCACCGGGCCGACGTGCAGCCGGTCGCCGTCGATCCAGTAGCCGGCCAGGTCGACCTCGGGCTCGACGGACGCGCCGCGGCCCATCGTGAGCATGCCGGTCACCGGCGGAAGCGTGTGCAGGTCGACGCCGCGGCCGACCTTGGCTCCGAGAGCGCGGGCGTAGTACGCGATCCAGGGTGCGCCGGCGAGGTTGGCCGCGCCGGCGGCGTCGGCAAGGTTCTCTGCGGCCCAGAGCCGGACGTGGACGGTGCCACCGCGTGGATACGTCCCGGGCTTCAGGCCGCGCAGCAGGATCCGGGCACCGAGCACCGCGATGCCCATCCGGCCGGCGGGGCTGATCAGGATCAGCCAGCCGACCAGGATCCACCACCACGACACGGTCCGCGCCCACGGCAGCGGTTCGATCAGCTCGGCGAGCAGGTTGTTCAGCGTGAAGACGTACACCAGCCAGCGGACGCCGACGACGGTCTGGAGGATCAGCGTCAGCGCGGTCTGCAGGAGTTGGGTGCTCTTCGGCGTCGGCCGGATGTCGCGGATCTCGACCGGCTCCAGCGCGGCCGGCCGGAACTCGTCGAGCCGTTCGGCGAGCGCGCCGAGCCGCGGGTACTCGTAGATGTCGCCGACGGTGACTTCCGGGAACTTCTCCCGCAGCGCCGAGACCAGTTGCGCGGCCGCGAGGCTGCCGCCGCCGTGCAGGAAGAAGTCGTTGTCGTCGCCGGTGACCTTGGCGCCGAGGACCTTGGTCCAGCGTTCGGCCAGCCAGCCCGCAGTGCCGGTCAGTTCGGCGGCCGGACCGTCGGTATCCATACCGGGCAGCGGCCAGGGGAGTGCGTTGCGGTCGACCTTGCCTGACGTCCTGGTCGGCAGCGTGTCGACGACGGCGAGCAACGGCACCAGCGCGGCGGGCAGCGCTTCCCGCAGCCGCTCGGTCGCCTTGGCGTTGTCGAAGGACGCCGGATCCTCGGGTACGACGTACCCGACGAGGAGCTGATTGCCGGCCGCGCTGTTGCGTACGGCGGCCGCGGCGCCGGTGATCCCCGGGAGCGCCTGCAGAGCGGCGTCGACCTCGCCGAGCTCGATGCGACGGCCGCCGAGCTTGACCTGCTCGTCCGCACGGCCCTGGAACAACAGGCCCAACGGATCTGACTTGACCAGGTCGCCGCTGCGGTACGCGCGCTCCCAGCCGAGCGTCGGCATCGGGGCAAACTTCTCGGCGTCCTTGACCGGGTCGAGGTACCGGGCCAGGCCGACACCGCCGATGATCAGTTCGCCGATCTCACCGTCCGCGACTTCGTTGCCTGCGGCATCTACTACCGCGAGATCCCAACCGTCCAACGGCAAACCGATCCGGACCGGGCCTTCGCCGGTGAGCTGCGCGGCGCAGGCGACGACGGTCGCCTCGGTCGGGCCGTACGTGTTCCAGACCTCGCGGCCGTCGACCGCGAGCCGCTCGGCCAGCTCGGGCGGGCACGCCTCGCCGCCGAAGATCAGCAGCCGCACCTGGTCCAGCGCGTCCGGTGGCCACAGCGCCGCCAGCGTCGGCACGGTCGAGACGATAGTGATGCCTTGGGCAACTAACCACGGACCGAGGTCCATACCGGTCCGGACGAGCGAACGCGGGGCCGGGACGAGGCAGGCACCGTGCCGCCAGGCCAGCCACATCTCCTCGCAGGACGCGTCGAACGCGACGGACAGGCCGGCCAGGACGCGGTCGTCCGGCCCGATCGGCTCCTGCTGCAGGAAGAGACGCGCCTCGGCGTCCACGAACGCGGCGGCCGAGCGGTGGGTGACGGCGACGCCCTTCGGTACGCCGGTCGAGCCCGAGGTGAAGATGATCCACGCGTCGTCGGTCGTCTCCGGACCGCCCGAACCGCGTGGGGCGTCGGTCGCGGTCGTGGCGTCCATGCGGGCGGAGTACGGGTAGTCGAAGGCGCCGTTCGCAGCGTCGTTGTCGAGGATCGGTTGCTGCTGCGGGCGGGTCACCGTCAGCTCGAGCTCGTCGCCGACGGTGGCCGCCACCGCTGCTTCACCGAACACCAGCTCGGCGCGTTCTTCCGGGTCGTCCGCGTCCACCGGGACGTACGCCGCGCCGGCCTGGAGCGTGCCGAGAATCGCTACGTACAGATCGTTGTGACCGGACGAGATCCGGATCCCGACGCGGTCGCCCGGACCGATTCCGGCGGCGGTCAGGCGGTTGGCGAACTTGGTCGTCTGCTGCAGCAGTTCGCGATAGCTGAGGCTGACGCTGCCGTCATCGAGCGCCGGCTCGTCGGCGTACCTGTTGGCGGTCTCTTCAAGCACATCCACAAGCGTCCGCGCGGCCGTCGCCAACTCCCCGCGTCGCAACGTCACGGGCGGATAATACGCCGCATGGTTATCAGCTGGATAACCCGAAGCGAACAGCTCAACTGCTTGTTGGATCCTGATCGTGGGCGAATGCCTTGAAAGTACGGGCCGGTCGGCCCAGCGCCTGTTCGACATCGGCGGTCGGTTCGCCGCCGTGGCCGTTGGCGATCGAGGTCAGTACGTCGGCGAGAAGTTCGGCACCGGGGCGCGGAATGCCTTGTGCTACTTGCTGTTCGGTGTACTCGGCCGGTGACAGGGCGACGTACTCGACGCGGATGCCGGCCTCGGTCAGTTGGTCGGCGGCTTCGGTGAATGTGATGGCCTCAGGGCCGGTCAGGTCGTAGGTCCGGCCGTTGTGGTCGGCGGTGGTGAGAGCGGCAACGGCTACGTCCGCGATGTCGTCGGCGTCGATGAACGGCGTACGGCCGTCACCGGCCGGGAGGGCGAGAGTGCCGGAGCGGACCGCGTTCTTCCACGGGCCTTCGGTGAAGTTCTGCGCGAACCAGTTGGGGTGCAGGATCGTCCACTCGGCATCGCAACCGCGGACCGTCTGTTCGACGGCGTGCAGCGGATGATCTGGGTCCGATGCGCGGGACGCCGATAACAGGACAAGCCGTCGTACGCCGGACGCGAGCGCCAGCTCCGTGAACCGTGCCAGGCGGTCGCCGGGGCGGACTGTGGGCTCCACCAGATACGCGGCGGTGATGCCGTCGAGGGCCGGCGCCCAGGTGGACGGGTCGTCGAGATCGAGCCGTACGTCGCTGCCGGTGCGCGACGCCGTACGGACGTCGTGGCCGGCGGAACGGAGGCGGTCGGCAATGCGGCGGCCGGTGGTGCCGGTACCGCCGAGGACGAGGTACTTGGTCATGCGCTCAAGCCAACTGCAGTCCGTGCGGACGATCCATGGGAGATCGTCGCCGATCCATTTGTGATCGTCTAGCTTGGACGAGTGGATGTCCTCAGCGATCTGTTGCAGCGGGCGCAGGCGTCGGATGCCCTGGTCCGGCAGATCATCGCGCGCGGGCCGTGGTCCGTGACGTACGCCGACGTGCCGTCGTTGTCGGTCGTCGCCACGCTCGGCGGCAGCGCATGTCTCCGGCTGGACGACGGCGAACCGACGATGCTGGCTGCCGGCGACATCGCGCTGATCACGGGAGTCGACAGCTACACGATCGCGGACGATCCGGCGACACCGGCGTACTACGTGATCCGCGGCGGACAGAAGTACTCGGTCAACGGCGATCCGGTGGAGTGGCGAGGTGAGTACCTCGCCCCGCGGACGTACGGCGACGGGCTGCCCGGTGCGACGACCATGGTTCGTGGCGCGTACGACCTGCGCGGTGACGTCGGCCGGCGGGTGCTCGCGCTACTGCCTCCGTTGGCAGTCGTCTCGGCCACGCCGCAGACCCGTCCGGCGTTGGACCTGCTGACCACTGAGGTGGCCCGCGAGGAGCCAGGACAGGACGCCGTACTGCGCAGGCTGCTCGACTTCGTCCTGGTGCTCGCGCTACGCGCCTGGTGTGCGAGCTCGGAGCTGCCGTCCTGGTACCAGGCTCTGAGTGCGCCCGGGATCGGCGACGCGCTCCGCCATCTCCACGAGGACCCAGCACACCGCTGGTCGGTCGCAGAACTCGCCGCCAAGGCCGGCCTCTCCCGCGCCACCTTCGCTGCCCGCTTCACGAAGCTGGTAGGCCAGCCGCCGCTCACCTACCTCACCGCTTGGCGCATGACGCTGGCCGCCGACCTCCTCCGCACGACCACCGCCACGATCGCGACCGTCGCCCGCCAGGTCGGCTACGAAGACCCCTTCGCCTTCAGCGTCGCCTTCAAACGCACGTACAACCAGTCACCGACGACATGGCGCGAGCTTTTCAGAGCGGGACGTTGATGGCGTTGTCTCGGGTGTTTTGTTTGAGCATGGTCGGACGGTAAGTCCGGGTGCTCGGGACCCCTCCCGAGGTCAGTCGTCGAGTACTGCGAGGTCTGCTGGGACCAGGGTGGTTGTCAGGAGTAGGACTCGGAACAGGTTGTCGTTCAAGGCGTTGCCGACGTGCTCCCCGACCTCTTCTCGGGTCAGGCCGGGGACGCCGTCGCGAGACAGGCGAGTGCGGACGTTCGAGACCAGGTGCTCGACTCGCTTGGCGGTCCAGCCTTCTGTTGGTTGTAGCTCGGCCAACTGGTCCGCCGCCTGTCGCCAGGACAGGGGGAGTGGGTGCAGGTCGTGTAGGAGGTAGCGCTGGCCGACAACAGTCAGCGCCAGCTTCTCCGCCGGAGACAGTGGCCAGATGCGCGGCGGATGCGTGGGGTCGCGTGGCCGCAGTACCGGGCGCGTGCCACTGTCGCCGACGACGTACACCTCCAGCAGGTGCTCTCGACCGCTGGAGCCCTGGACGAAGAGCGGCGTGTACCCGGCCGCGAGTGGCATCGGGTCCTCGCCTGCGAACAGTGTCTGCTGACGCGGGAACCGCACGGGCAGCCGTCCGGTCACCGCGACCCACCATTGCCCGGACCGGTAGCTGATCGACCCGTGCATCCGGCTGACTCGCGGATCGTCCTCACCGACGCACACATGGACCTCAGGCCGGTTCCGCCCGAACAGAATCGTCCGATGCGGTCCAGGATCGACAGTGAGGCCGCCGCCGACACTGAGCACGAACATCGTGCCCGGCTGAGCATCAGGTACGCCGCCTGCCAGGCTGGCCTGACCTTGCGGGAGACTCCGGATCGGTTCCATCTCAGACCTTCGGCAGCTTTACGACGGCTGCCTGGGCGAGCTTTGTCGCCAGGCCGCACAGCGAGGCGGGCTTCGCCGAACCACCGACGGACATCGTCACCAGCTCGACCGCATCCTGCCCGTTCGACTCGACGTACGTCCGGTAGACGATCACTACCGCGCAGGTCTTCGGACCGTCGTTCTCGTTCGACAAGAACGCGGACCGCCCGCCGACCGTGATCGGCTGGCCGTCCGACGCGTCGAGCGGCTGGTTCCGGTCGAAGTACAGGTCCACCGACAGGTCACTGGTCGTGCTCTCCCAACCGCACGACCAGTTCCCGAACGACGTGTCCGGATGCGTCGCGTCGACACCAGGGATCAGCTCGAGTGCCTTGTTGTCCAGCAACGTGCACGCGTTGACCTGCGCCAGCGACGTGGCCGGCAGAGGTTCGGTACGCCGCGGAATCGGACCGGCCTGCAGTACGCCGATCGCCTTCTGCGTAACGGCTTCCGCCATCGCGCACACGTCCATCCCGGAGCCGTCCGTGTGCCGCGCCTCCACCTGGATCTGCGTGCGGTCGGACAGCACCAGCACCCGCTCGCAGTCGTCACCGCCGGACTTCACCCGCGTGACAGTGCGCAGATTGCCGGTGAACTTCTGCACCTCACCTCGGGGCGACTCGGTGTAGGGCAGATTCAGCTCCGCCCGGACATCGACCTCCTGGTCGCCCGTACCCGTCACCACCACGTCGCACCGGTCGAAGTTCCCGTACGCCGGGTCCAGCGTGGTCTGCCCGAACCGGCTCAGCGACTTCTCGTCGATCAACGCGCACGGATCGACCGTCATCGGGTCCCCGACCGGGCCGGCTGCCGATGAGGCGGCTCCCGTCGGCGTCGAGGTCGTCGGCGTCGTCGATGCAGCTGAGGGGTCCGGTGATCCCGATGGCTCCGACGGTCCCGACAGCGCGCGCCCGATCAGCACACCCAGTACGACGAGAACCGCGACGCCGGCCGCCGTCGCCGGGATCGTCCAGCGCCTGCGTGTCTTGGCGGGGGCCATCGCAGTACCGCCGAGCTCCCGGACCACCTCGGCGACCGAAGGCCGGTCCCGCGGATCGACGGCGAGCATCCGGTTGATCAACGGCGTCAGCTCGCCACCGCGGCGTAGTGGCTCGAGTTCGCCGCGGGCTGCGCGTCGCAGTACCACCAAGGGATTGGGGTCTGTGCCGAAGGGCGAGTGGCCTTCGAGTGCGGTGTAGAGCGCCGCACCGAGCGAGAACACGTCGGAGGCAGTCGTAGGTTCGTTGCCGTTGGCCACTTCCGGGGCGAGGTGGGCCGGCGTACCGACGGTCGAACTGTCGGTCAGCGTCGCCTCCGCCCACATCCGGCGGGAGATCCCGAAATCCGCGAGCTTCGCCGTACCGTCCGAGGTCACCAGGATGTTGGCCGGCTTGAGGTCGCGATGGATGATGCCGGCCGCGTGCACCGCCTGCAGTGCGTAGGCGATCTGTACGCCGATCCGCGCGACCTGATCGGGTAGGAGCTTGCCCAGCTCGTCGAGACCGCGCGAGGGCAGGTACTCCAGCACCAGCCAGTGCTCGTCGCCGTCGGAGACCACGTCGAAGATCGTCACCACGTGCGGATCGTGGAGCCGGGCGCCGGTCCGTGCCTCGCGGCGCAGCCGGCGTCCGTCCGGGTCGTCCACTCCGGGGTGCGCACGCTTCAGCGCGACCACGCGGTCGAGTTGCTGATCATGGGCACGCCAAACCGAGCCCATGCCGCCCGAGCCGAGCGGTTCCCCCAATGAGTAGCGGCCCCCGATCAGCCGGTCGCTCACTTCACGGCGGTCATTTCACTAGGTCCGCCGACACCGCGAAGGTGTCGCACGCCTTGTTGGCGCCGATGTTGAAGCCGTTCTGGATCCAGAAGCCCTGGCTGGTGGCCAGACCGTGCGTCCGCTCGTCCGGCGGCGTGTCCGGGGACTCACCGAAGCTGTTGCTGGACTGTTCCTTGAACTCGTCCAGCCGGTTCGTCAGCGGGTACGACTTCTCCACGGCCTTGCTGAACACACCGCCGAAACAGGAGGCCTGCAACTCGTTGCGCCGCGAGCTCTCCAGCTTCTGGTCCGGATGGTCCTGCAGATAGACGGCACGTGCGTAGAACAGTCCGGTGACGCCCTGCACGTGGTGGCCGTACTCGTGCGCGATCGTCATCAGGTACGCGAGGTCCTGCTGCGGTCCGAACGCCCGGTTCATCTGCTTCACGTCGACGTACATCACCTGGTTGCCGTAGCAATAGAACGCCAGCACGCGTCCGGACAGCGGCTGGAAGTTGCCGCACGCGGTCTGCACCGGCTGGTCGAACACGACCAGGCCCGGGTCCGGCTTGTCCTGGCCGAGCTCGTGGAAGATCGGACGCCACGCGTCGTTCAGGCACTTGAAGAGGCGCTGGTAGTAGACCTTCTGCGCGGCCAGGCTGGCGCTGCCGAGGTTCGCCGCCGGGCAGTTCTGCTCCGGGAGCGGACCGGTGCGGTAGACGTCGGCGTTCAGCAGGTAGTCCTCGGCGGACCCCTTCTGCGGGTTCGTGGTCGGAGTCGGCACGATCGACGGGCCGGTCACTCCGGGGTCGGCGGTGTCGGTGCCGCTGTTTCCCATCAGGGCGGACATGACTGCCACTGACACGCCGATGAAGATCAGCAGGACGAAGCCGAGCAGGATGAGCCGGAGCGGTCCGCCGCGTTTCCGCGGTGGCTGAAACCCGTTGAAGTGGCCTGGAGGTCCGTAGTACGGCTGTGCCCACTGGCCCGGGTACTGCTGGCCGGGGTACTGCTGACCCGGGTACTGCTGGCCCGGGCCTTGCGGGTACGGGCCCTGCTGCGGCGGCCACGGGGCTGCCTGCGGCGGTGGCAGGATGCCGGGCGGCGGGCCGGGTGGCCGACCCTGCGGCGGGCCGCCGTACCCGTACGGGCTGCTCACTACTCTGGCCTCCAGGCTCGGTCGGTCGAGTTCGCTGCACGAACCGGCACGAGACTACTCTCGACCCATGTCACCGAAGCGCCGCCTCCTCCCGGCTGCCCTGCTGATGTCCCTGACCGCGCCGGTCGCAGGCCTGTTCGTTGCCCTGAGCCCGGTGTCCGCCCAGGCGGCGGGTCGAGCGGACGACCAGATCACGGCGTACTCCGCGGATGCGACGCTCACCAAGGACGGACAGCTCCAGGTCAAGGAGACCGTCGACCTGACCGCCGGCGGTACGACGTTCAGCCGGACGCTGACGACCCGGGTCCGGTCCGACTCCGAGCGCGACCGCACGTACGACCTGAAGGACGTGTCGGCGACGGTGAACGGCCAGCCCGCGCAGGGCTTCCAGAACCAGAGCATCGACGACGGCCGCAAGCTCACGCTGAACGTGTCCGGCCCGTCGAAGATCGTCTACAGCTACACCGTGGACAACGTGGTCGCCGACTCGACCGAGGGTCGCGAGGTGAGCTGGCCGATCGTGCAGGGCTTCCCGGTCTCGGTCCCGACGGCCAATCTGAGCATCAGCGTCCCGTTCGCGACCTGGGTGACCTGCTTCGCCGGCCGGACCGGTTCGAGCATGCCGTGCACGTCGTCCCAGCTGGGCGAGTCCGCCGACCTGCAGATCCAGCAGAACGGCGTACCTGCAGGCGGACGGGTGACGTTCCTGACCGGGCTGAGCGACCAGGCGACGGTGCAGGCGAACGCGCAGTACTCGACCCGCTGGTCGCTGGGGCGCGCGTTCACTGTCGACTCGAGCACGATCGGCCTGGCCGTGATCGTGTTCGGCATCGGACTGCTCGGTGCGGTCGGCCTGTGGTTCTTCCGCGGCCGCGACGCCGCGAAGGTCGGTGACGGTGCGCCGGAGCGTCCGGTGCTGGACGGCGCCGACGGACCGCAGTTCGCCGCGCCGGACGGTATCCGGCCGGGGCAGGTCGGCACGGTGGTGGACGAGACGGCCGACGTCGTCGACATCACCGCCACGCTGCTGGACCTTGCCGTGCGCAACTACCTGACGATCGTCGAGCAGCCGCGCGAGTCGCACTTCGGCAAGCTGGACTGGGAGCTGCAGCGGCTGCACTCGGGCGGCCCGGAGCTCCTGCCGTACGAGAAGGCCTTGCTGGACGCGGTGTTCGCGGACGGCGACACGGTCCTGGTGTCCGCGCTCGGCCCGTCGCTGCGGCCGCGGCTCAATCTGGTCCGCGAGCAGCTGTACGCCGACGTCGTCACGCAGGGCTGGTTCAACAACCGTCCGGACGCGGTCCGGAACCGGTGGACCACCGCGGGCGTGGTGCTGCTCGGTGCAGGTGTCGTGCTGACCATCGTGCTGGCGATCGTCACCAAGTTCGGTCTGGTCGGCTTCGCTGTCATGGCGGCCGGTCTGGTGCTCGCACTCGTCGGTCAGGCCGCACCGGCCCGGACCGCGCGTGGTGCCGCCGTACTGGGTCGCGTGGCCGGTCTGCAGCACTATCTGGCCAACGAGTCCTCGTCGACGCTGCCGCAGAGCCACCGGCTCGAGTTCGCGTCCCGCTGCCTGCCGTACGCCGCTGTGCTCGGGCTGACCGAGAAGTGGGCGCTGGAGATCGCGGCGACCGATGACGACGACGACCCCGACGCCGGCATCGGCTGGTACTCCGGACCGGAGAACTGGCACCTGTCGGACATCGGGGAGTCGTTGAGCAACTTCGTCACCGCGTTCGGCGGCTCGCTGACCACCGCCCGCCGGCTCTTCGGCTGACGGGCGGCGGCTGCCCTCTTGCGGGCCCTTGCGGGCTCTTGCGGGCTAGTTGAGCCGGACGTCTGCTGCGGTGAACGTGTTGCAGGCGTCCGGCTTCTTGCTGTTGTAGCCGGTGATCGACCACTGGTAGTTGCTCACCCGGTTGCCGTGGTCGTGTACGCGCGGCCGGGCGTAGTCGTCACCGGAGTGGGAGATCAGGAACTTCCAGTTCGCGAGCAGGGGGCCGTTCATCGGGGTGAAGGCCGCGTTCGCGCCGAGGTAGACGGCGCCCAGGCAGGTCGCCTGCAGTTCGCGCCGGCGGCTCTCGAGCAGCTTCTGGTTCGGCGTCATCGACTGCTGCCGGGACATCGACGAGGCGAGGATCCCGCTCAGCTTCTGCACGTGGTGCCCGTACTCGTGGGCGAACGTGTTCAGCATGACAGCGCGGGCGTAGACCGGGTTGGTCCGGTAGTACCCGTTGTCCACGGCGAACGGCAGGTAGATCGTCTCGTTGGCAGCGCAGTACGCCGCACGGACGCTGCGCTGGATCCCGCACGGTGACGGCGTCTTGCCGGCGTACACGACGGCCTTGGGGTTGCGGAACGGGAGGTTGGCCTTCTTCATCGCCAGCCACCAGGTGCGGTTGAGGCAGGGCAGCAGGCGGTTGTAGTACTGCTGCGCCGCGGCGACCGTGACGGGGGCGAACGGCGGTTCCGCGCACTTCGATGCGGCGACCGGGCCGATCTTGTAGAGCGCGCTGCCCTTCACGACCTCGTCGACCGTCGGGCCGCGGGGCGTGGACGGGCTGGGGGACGTCGACGGGGACTCGGACGGCGACGAGGAGGACTCGGACACGGGTGCCGTCGGGCTGTTTTTGGCCTGCGGGTCGTCGCCGCCGCCGATGCTGCGGACGATGAGGGTGATGCCGGAGCCGACCACGAGCACGGCGAGGACGACCAGGCCGATCAGGAGACCGCGCGAGGCCTTCTTCTTACGACGACGGCGGCCGCCCGGGGGCTGCGGGATAGGGATCGGCGGGTACTGCCAGGTCGGCGCTTGCTGAACAGGCTGACCCATCGGGCCGGTCTGCCCGCCGTGCGGGGCGGCATGGCGGCCGGACTGCTGCTGGGGCGTGAGCGCGTTGCTCCACGGGGAGGCCGGCTGCTGGCTCTGGTTGGCTGGGCCCCAGAGGTAGGAGTCCTCCGAACGCGGACCGCTCTGATCGCGCTGCGGAGGCTGAGAAGGCGACGCCTGCCAAGCACTCGACCCGGACTGTCCTGTCGCAGACCACGCCTGGCCGGCACCTGACTGGCCGGCACCTGACTGGCCAGCACCTGCGTGGCCGGAGCCGGCGTCGGAGGGCTCGTCCCGCGACTCGTCGTCTCCGGCAGACTCGTCCCGGATCGTCCACGACTGGGCCGACCAAGACGCTCCGGCCTGCGAGCCTGACTGACCCGAGTCGGACTGGCGACCCGTCTGCGTCGGTTCAGGGGCGGACTGCGACCAGAACGAGTCCGCCTGCTGTGCAGACGAAGACGGATTGGTCTGCCATGCCTCAACCTGAGGCGGCCCAGCCTGCCACGAACTCGACTGGCTGGACCCCGCCTGCCCAGGACCCTGTCGCCCCGGCCCTGACTGGTTCGGCCCTGGCTGGTTGGGACCCGACTGGCTGGGGCCGGAGCTGGGGCCGGACTGCTGCGGACCGCGCTGCTGTGGGCCCGGCTGGTTGGGACCAGGCTGAGGCGGCCCGGACTGCCACGGGCTCGGCTGGTTGGCACCTTGCTGGCGTGAACCCTGCTGGCCGGGACCGGACTGACGCGGACCCGACTGAGCAGGCCCCGGCTGGTTCGGGCTCGGCTGGTTCGGGCCCGGCCGGTGTGGGCCGGACTGCGGGCCCGACTGTTGTGGGCCGGACTGCGGCCCGGACTGTTGTGGACCGGGCTGTTGTGGGCCTGGTTGGTTGGGGCCGCGCCGCGTCGGGCCTGGTTGGTTGGGGCCGGCGGGCTGGTCGGGGTGTTCGCGGCGGGTGGGGTTCCAGCCGCCGGCGAACCAGTTGTTGGCAGGAGGCTCGGCCTGCGACGGGTTCTGGAACTCGCGCTTGGCGTCGGTGTCCCCACTCCACCACGACTGCCCCCGCTGCCCGTCCCCAGGTCCACCCTGGTCCTGTTGAGGACCGCGCGGCCCGTCAGCACCACGCCTGGCGTCCCCGGGACCTGCCTGGCCGGCAGCCGGACCGCGTCCCTCGGCTGTGGGACCGCGCCGGCCTTCCCCGGGGGTGGGTTGGTTCTGGTTCGGGGTGGGGTGGTGGGGGTTTTGGCCGGGACCGTGCTCCGGTGGGCGGTTCGGCTGATCGTCAGCCGGGTCGCTCCCCGGGGGCTGGTTCCAGTTGTCCGACATCGATGCTCCTCACGACCTTGCTGGGTGTAGCTCGCCGGGAGCGCCGAATGCCGCCTCCCCCGGACATACTTTGCGCGATCCGGACCCACCAGGCTAGCTACCCCGGCCAGTCGTCTCGAACTAGTTCTGTGCCTAGCTCACCTGCGCCGCCGATGCGGCCCAGGTGTTGCATGCGTTCGGGTTGCGCCCGTTCCATCCGCGCAGTGCCCAGTAGTTGTGGATCGGCGGGGCGCCGTGGTCGTGCCCGTTGTCGATCGTGTTGGCGATCAGCCACCGCCACTGGACCAGCGACTGCCCGGTGATCGGGTAGCTGCGCCGGTTCGAGCCGATGAAGATGTCGGAGAAGCAGGACGCCTGCAGCTCCAGCCGCCGGCTGTCCTGCAGCTCCTGCGCGTACGTCGCCCGCTCGTACCGGAGCCGCGCGTACGCCTGCAGGATCCCGGTCTGGTTCTGCACGTGGTGCCCGTACTCGTGGGCGAACTGATGCAGCATCCACATCCGCGCCCAGACCTTGCTGTACGACTGGGTGTACCTGTTGTAGTTCCCGACGTCCTGGGTGAGGTTCATGTAGATCGTGTCGTTGGTGCCGCAGTAGAACGGCGGCCCGGAGTCGCTGTGCGCCCCGCACGGCGACTGCACGGTGCCGCTGAACGTGATCACGTTCGGCGACTTGACCCGGCCGCCGGCTTTGGCGATCAGCGGCGCCCACGCCTTGTTCAAGCAGGCCAGCAGGTTCTTGTAGTTGGCCCGGGCGCCGGCCGCGGTGCTCTGCCGGGACCCGGACTCCTTGCAGTTCACCGACCTCATCGCGCCGGCCTTGTAAAGCTTGTTCCGCAGCACCAGGTCGGTGTCACTCGGGCCGGGGTTGGTCTTCGGCGTACTGGTCGTCGAACGGGACGTGGTCGGCAGCGGCGCCTGCGTGGTCGGCTGGGTCGTGGTCGGCCTGACAGTGGGCCTGGTGCTCGGCTGCCCGGACGGCTCGGTCGACGGCTCGGTGCTGGGGCTGTACGACGACGTGGTCGTCGGCTCGGCGTACGACGGGTCGCCGTCGCCCTTCAGGATCGACGAGGCGATCCTCAGCCCGATCACTCCGGCCACCACGACACCGAGGACCACGAACACCGCGATCACTCCGCCGCGACCCTTCTTCGGCGGTCGCGGTCCACCGGGTGGGGCGCCCCAGCCGAACTGCGGCTGCCCGTGAAACGGCTGTCCCTGGAACGGTTGCCCCGGCCCCTGATAAGGCGACCCCTGGTACGGCGGCGGTCCGCCGTACCCCGGCGCCTGCTGACCCGGACCCGGCTGCCACGGCGGTGGCTGCTGCGGCGGGTACTGCTGCCCGGGCGGTGGACCCCATTGGTTGCCTGACACAGCCGTGACGGTATCGGAGCCCAGGCTCAACTTACCCGCGCGGGTGACGCCGACCAGGTGTTGCAGCTGGCCGGGTTACGGCTCGCGAAGGCCGCCCGGCTCCAGGCGCCGTGGCTGGTCGTACTGCCGTGGTCCCGCGGGTACGGCGGACGGTCGCCGCTGTTGTTCACGTCGTACAGCCACATCTGGTACGCGTACCCGGTGATGCCGTAGCTGCCCCGGTTGGAGCCGAGGAACACGTTGCCCAGACAGGAGGCCTGTAGTTCGAGCCTTCTGCTCAGCAGCAGCTGCCCGTCGGAGGTCGCGTCGTACCGGAGCTTCTCGTAGGCCTCGCCGAGACCTGTCATCCACTGGACCGAGTGCGCGTACTCGTGCGCCATCGTGAAGCTGCCGACCATCCGGCCGAACGTCGGGTTCTGCTTGTAGAACGAGATGACCGACGGCGACTCCATATAGATGGTGTGGGTCGTCGGGCAGTAGAACGAGCGCCCTGGTCCGCTGCCGCACGGTGTGTTCACTGTGCCGCCCCATACGACCAGGCCGGGCGACCGGAACCGCCCACCGGCTTCGGCGGTGCCGTGGTCGTCGTCTTCCGCGTGGGGACAGGTCGCGTCGGAGCAGCCTTGGTCGGAGCAGCCTTGGTCGGGGCGACTGATGTAGTGACAGGCGGCGCAGCGACAGTCGGCTTCTCGCCACCACTCTGCGTGAGTTTGACGAACAGGAACACCCCACCGGCAGCAACAAAGGCAACCAGGGCAACAATCAGCAGCACCGCCCCGCCGGACTTCTTCCGTGGCGGTTGCGGCGGCAACGGACCCCAGCCGTACTGCGGTCCGGGCGGAGGCGGCGGTGCGTAATACTGCGGTGGCGGAGGTGGTGGCGGGTAACCCTGTTGTGGCTGCGGGCCGAATTGCCCGGGAGGCGGTCCCCATTGGTTGCCTGACACTCCGCAGACGCTATCGTGCCCGGTGTCAACCTGACCCTCTTTCTACGGTGTGATTGGGCGATGCGTCTACGTCTCCTCGGGCTCTCCCTGTGTGCCCTCGGCCTGCTCGGCCTGTCCGCTGTCCCGGCCGGCGCGACCAGCTCCTCCGGAACCGGCGCTGCCGCCGACCCGGTGGTGACCAACTACGACAGCCAGGTCCGGGTCGAACGTGACGGTCTGCTCCGGGTCGCCGAGACCTGGAAGCTCAGCAACGTGAACGGGACCTTCACCCGGTTCATCGTCACCCGGGATCACCTGCCCGACGACATCGACCACGTCCAGGAGATCGGCGACCTGCAGGTCAAGGCCGGCGGCCAGGACAAGAAGGCGGACGTCAAGACCGACGGCGACGTCACGTCGATCGCGGTTCCCGGCATCGACAGCGCTACGACGGAGCTCGACTTCTCGTACACGGTCAAGGGTGCGGTGGCAACGGTCCTCGACGGCACCGAGGTGCGGTTCGCGCCGCTGACCGGGATCAGCATCCCGATCCAGCAGGCGAACGTGGTCTACAGCGTCCCTGAGGTTTCGCACGTCTCCTGCTTCGCCGGCCCGATCGACAGCAACATCCCGTGCACGCTGGCGCAGATCGGCGAGACGTCCGGTCCGACCTTCCAGCAGACCAACCTGCCGCCGGGCAACACGGTCCGGATGGCGGTCGGCTTCCCGAAGGGCCAGATCGCGGCCAACTCGATCGTCGAGTACCGCCACACCTTCAAGCGTGCTTTCTCCACCGATGCCGCACAGCTGATCACCGCGCTGGCCGTGCTGCTGCTCGGCGCGCTCGGACTGTTCGCCCTGTACCGGCTGCGCGGCCGCGACCAGGTCGACCCGCGCCGCGTCGTACCGGCGTCGCTGTTCAGCCTCGGGACCGATGCCCGGATCAACTTCTCGCCGCCTTCGGACCTGCGGCCCGGCGAGGTCGGCACGCTGATCGACGAGCGAATCGACCCGGTCGACGTGACCGCGACGATCATCGACCTGGCCGTCCGCGGACACATCACGATCATCGAGCAGGAGCACAACACGGAGTACTCCCGTCCGGACTGGGAGCTGCGCCGGGTCTCGAACGCGCCGTCGGAAGAGCTGCAGCGCTACGAGAACGTGCTGATCCGGGCGGTCTTCGGCGACGCCGACTCGGTGCTGGTCTCCGAGCTCGGCCGTCAGGTCCGTGCGAACCTCGAGCAGGTGCAGGACGCGCTGTACGACGGCGTGGTCAAGCGCGGCTGGTTCAGCGAGCGCCCGGACCGGACTCGGTCGCTGTGGGCAACGATCGGTATCGCCACCACTGTGGTCGGCGTGATCGCGACCGTCCTGCTCGCGCTGCTGTCGACCTGGGGTCTGCTCGGCATCGCGATCACCCTGGTCGGTATCGGACTGCTCGTCGTCGGTCGCTACATGCCGGCCAAGGCACCGGCCGCCGGCCGCGTCCTCGGTCAGGTCGCCGCGATCCGCGGGGAGCTGCTGGAGATGGACGTCAGCGAACTGCCGACCGACCAGCACGCCGAGCTCTGCTCGCGCGCTCTGCCGTACGCCGTCGTACTGGGCGGCTCGGAGCGCTGGATCGACGCACTGGTCGCCACCGACGCCACGCCGGACGAAGAGGACGAGGGCTTCACCTGGTACCGCGGTCCGCGCGGCTGGCACCTGCAGTACCTGCCGGACTCGCTCCGCAACCTCACCACGAACCTGACGGGCGCACTGTTCGCCCGCTAGTCCGTACAGAACAGAGCCCGCCACGCCGCCCCGGCGCGGCGGGCCCTGTCGTTTCTGGGGGTCGTCTCACCAGTTGTGCTGCGGAGCAGGGCTCGGCGGAAGCGCCACACCCTCCGGGTGGATCACATAGACCAGCCCACCCGAATGCGGGACCCAAGCGTTCTCGAAGGCAGCCCGGTCGTACGTGGTCCGCACCTGGTCGTCGCTGGCGATCAGATGCGACGCCGGGTCGTTCACCACCACGTTGCCGGCGGCATCGAACCCGACGATCACCATCAGGTGCCCGTTGGTCCCGTACCCAGCACCCGGCAGATCACCCTTCTTGAACGACAGCGAGGCGACCAGCGGGATCCCCGCCTTGATGAACTGCTCGGCCTCGGTCAGCGACCGCAGCCGGGTGACGAAGGCGTCCACACCACGACTCCCGGCGTACGCCGTGTTGAACGGCCAGTTGCCCGCACCGTCGTACGAGTAGTCGAAGACGTGCCGGGCGGAGTGGTCCACCTGGGGATCCGGATCGGACGGATCGACCCACGCGGTCTCGGCCGCGGTCGGACCGGCGCCCCAGTAGTCCAGCACCATCGCTGTGGACGTCGCCGAGCACCAGGCCTCGCCCCCGCCGTCCCACTGCGGGTAGTGGCCGATGTGCGTCTCCTGCGAGTACGTCGGTACGTCGAGCACCATGCCCTCCGCGCCGCCGAGGGGGCTCACGGCAACGGTCTTGTCGGACGGCAGCCGGGACGCCATCGCCCCGACGGACCGGACCACCGGCGACTGCGTCGTACCGCTGAGCCGGTAGAGCGTGACCTTGAGCTGCCACCGGTCCAGCCACTTGCCGGACGCGGCCTGGAAGGTGTCGACGGCAACGGATCCGTTCGCGTCGCCCTGACTGGGCACCGAGGTCCGGTGGATGTCGCCGGCCGCGGTGTCGTCGCCGCCGGACCAGCGACCGAGCACGTACCACTTGGTGGCGGCGCCGAGGTTCGTCGTACCGGCCATCGACACTTCGACCCAGGTCCCGGGCGGGGTGGTCGCGTTCCAGGACGCCACCAGCTCGGTCAGCCCGAAGCCGGTGCTGACGTGCGGCGAGATCCAGCTGGTCTGGTCGTAGCTCTTGGCGGTGCCGTCGCCGAACGGATCGACGTACGACGTGGTGCCGGTCGACGTACCGAAGGTGAGGGCGCCGTCGGTGACAGTGGTGCCGAACTGGTCGCCGGCCAGGAAATCGGTGGTCGACGTCCACGTGCGGTAGGCGATCTCCCGGGCCGGGGCGACCTTGACGGCTTCGCTCGGCAGAGTGCCGGCGCTGAGCACAACCGCCCCGACGATCAGGGCGGTAACAGAACGGGCGCTGGTCATGGGGCCTCCCGGCCTGGACTGAGGAGCGGAGGGAGCGCAGCGACCGGAGCGACGAGGGAAGGGCGGGAGTTACGGCCCCATGACCCGCCGCGCCGGAGGCGTGGCATCAGCACAGTCATATTCCGACGTTAGACCCAGACGGCACTCGCTGCCATGTGGGCGCGTGCCTTGGCAAAAAACTTACGAACGCTTGTCCCACTCGTCCTTGAGCATGGCGAAGACCAGTTCGTCGGTCCACTCGTCCTTGAGGTATTCGTTCTGCACGAAATGCGCCTCCTGGCGCAGGCCGAGGCGCTTGAGCAGCTTGGCGGACGCGTCGTTGCGGGCGTCCAGCCGGGCGATGATCCGGTGCATGCCGAGCTCGTCGAACCCGACGCGGAGCAGTTCGGCCGTGGCCTCGGTCGCGTACCCGTGACCGGCCGACTCCGGGTGGAAGACGTACCCGAGCTCGCCGGTGCGCTGCTCGACGCTGTTCAGGAACAGCACGACCTCACCGAGGTGGCGGCCGGTGTCGCGGAGGATGACCGCGGCGGTGAGCGCTTGACCGTCGCGGTCCATCGCAACGTCGGCCATCCGGCCGGCGAGCGCCTCCTTGACCTGCTCGGGCGTCCGTACGTCGTACAGCAGGTAACGGGTGACGTCCGGATTCGACTGCAGCTTCAGCAGGTCGTCGTAATCGGTCTCGATGTAGCGGCGCAATGTCAGGCGGTCGGTCTCGATCGGCAGCGTGTAGCTCACCGATCGAGACTATTCGACCGCCGCAACGGATTAGCCGTTCGCGAGTGCCTGCAGCCGGGACATGTCGCCGTTGAAGCGGTCCTGGTCGATCGGCGTCGAGCTGTACTGCCAGATGGTGTGGAAGGGCCAGCCGCCGGGCAGCGTTCCCGGCGAGGAGGCGTACTTCGCCACCCACAGCGGGTTGGTGGAGTTGAATGCGGTGCTGTTACCGGTGCAGCGGCTCCACCAGTCCAGGTTGGTGTAGATCGGCACGTCCCGGCCGGTGCGTGCCTTGTAGGTGTTGGCGAAGTCCCGGATCCACGCGACCATCGACGCCGCGCTCAGTCCGTAGCAAGTGGCGCCGTACGGGTTGTACTCGATGTCGAGCGCACCCGGCAGCGTCTTGCCGTCCCTGGACCAGCCTCCGCCGTGGGCCAGGAAGTACGTGGCCTGGTTGGCGCCGCTGGAGTCGTTCGGCGTGGCGAAGTGGTACGCGCCGCGGATCATCCCGACGTTGTAGGAACCGTTGTACTGCTGGGCGAAGTACGGGTTCGTGTAGTAGTTGCCTTCGGTCGCCTTCGTGTAGGCGAACCGCTTGCCGGCGTTCCACTGCGCGGTCCAGTCGACGTTGCCCTGATGGCTGGACACGTCGATACCTTCGACGCTGGCGGCCGGCGCCATCACGGCCGGAGCCGCGGTCATGGTGGTGGTGTTCTGTACCCAGCCCATATAGGCGTCGCCGGCTTTCTCGATGCCGTGCTGACGGGCCTGGGCGGTCGGCTGGTGCGAGCCGGTGCTTTCTGCGTTTGCTTGGGCGGAGCCGATCGAGGCCAGCAAGAGGCCAAGAGTCACGGCGGCACCCGTGAAAAGGGCGGACTTCACGGTTTCCTCCAGAGCGATGAGGGGCGGACAGAGCGCTCGGAACTCATTCTTACCCGTCGCCGGAAAGAATCAACCTTTGAAGCTGTGGTGCAGGTGATTATTTACCTACGTCACCTCCCGTTACCCTTGACCGGTGACACTTCGTTTGTACGACACCGCGACAGCAGCAGTGCGAGATTTCGAGCCGGTCCACCCGGGCAAGGTCGGGATCTACCACTGTGGGCTGACGGTGCAGGGTGCCCCGCATGTCGGGCACATCTACAAGGAAGTGGTCTTCGACGTCCTGCGGCGCTGGCTGGAGCGATCCGGCTACGACGTCACCGTGATCGCGAACGTGACCGACATCGAGGACAAGATCCTCGCCAAGTCGGCCGACCGGGGCGTCCCGTGGTGGGCGCACGCCTACGAGTTCGAGCGCGAGCTGCACTGGGCGTACGACGTCCTCGGCTGCCGCCCGCCGACGTACGAGCCGCGCGCCACCGGGCACATCCCGGAGATGATCGAGCTGATCGAGCAGCTGATCGCGGACGGGCACGCGTACGTCGCTCCGGACGGATCCGGTGACGTGTACTTCGACGTGAAGTCCTGGCCGACGTACGGCGCTCTGTCCCATCAGAAGATCGACGACATGGAAGCGGCCGAGGACGCCGACCCCCGCGGCAAGCGGGACCCGCGCGACTTCGCGCTGTGGAAGGGCTGGACCGAGGCCACGCCGCGGACCGCTTCCTGGCCGGCGCCGTGGGGACGCGGCCGCCCGGGCTGGCACATCGAGTGCTCGGCGATGGCCGGCAAGTACCTCGGCGAGGAGTTCGACATCCACGGCGGCGGGCTCGACCTGCGATTCCCGCACCACGAGAACGAGCTGGCCCAGTCGACCGCGGTCGGGCAGAAGTTCGCCCGGTTCTGGATGCACAACGCGCTCGTCACCACGGCCGGCGAGAAGATGTCGAAGTCGATGGGCAACAGCGCCGTCGTGCGGAACGTGGTCGAGCGGGTCCGCCCGATCGAGCTGCGCTACTACCTCGTGCAGTCGCACTACCGGTCGGTGGTGGAGTTCTCGTTCGAGGCGCTCGACGAGGCCGCGAAGAGCTTCCAGCGGATCGACGGTTTCATCACCCGGGCGGTCGAGGTGACCGGCGGGGTCGAGCCGGCCGCGGAGCTGCCGGCGGAGTTCGAGACCGCGATGGACGACGACCTGGGTACGCCGGCGGCGATCGCCGTACTGCACAACACCGTCCGGGACGGCAACAAGCTCGTCGCCGACGGGGACTCGGTCCTGCTGCGGGAGACGCTCGCGTCGGTGCGCGGGATGCTCGGGGTGCTCGGGCTGGACCCGCTGGCCGAGCCGTGGGTGTCGCGCACCGGTGGCAGCGACGAGCTCACCGAGGTCGTCGACGGGTTGGTGAAGGCCCTGCTCGAGCAGCGGCAGTCCGCCCGCGAACGCAAGGACTTTGCCGCCGCGGACGCCGTCCGCGACCGGCTGAAGGCGCTCGGCGTCGTCGTCGAGGACACCCCGCAAGGGCCGAGATGGTCCCTTGCATCAACAGACGAAGGAAGCTGAAGTGCCAGGCAGTAGTCAGCGCAAGGGCGCCATCCGGAAGAAGCCGAAGGGCAACCCCACGGCCGGGTCCGGCGGGCGGGTTCGCCGCGGTCTCGAGGGCAGGGGCCCGACGCCGAAGGCGGTGGACCGGGTCAAGCACCCCGCGCACAAGCGGGCGAAGGCCGCGGAGCGGGCCAAGGAGCGGGAGCGCGCGCCGCGGCGCCAGCAGCGCAAGGACAACGACGCGAGCGTCGAGTGGGTGTACGGGCGTAACCCGGTGGTCGAGGCGCTGCGGGCCGGCGTACCGGCGTCGGCTCTGCACGTGGCCGAGGGCACGGAGCGGGACGCCCGCCTGCGCGAGGCGCTGCTGGTCGCGGTCGAGACCGGTGTCTCGGTTCTCGAGGTGCCGCGGACGGAGCTCGACCGGGTCACTGCGGGCGGTTCGCACCAGGGCGTCGCGCTGCAGATCCCGCCGTACGAGTATGCGCACCCCGACGACCTGGTGGCCCGGGCGCACGACCTGGGCGAGGTGCCGCTGATCGTTGCGCTCGACGGCGTGACGGATCCGCGCAACCTCGGCGCGATCACCCGGTCGGCGGCCGCGTTCGGCGCGCACGGTGTCGTCGTACCGGAGCGTCGTACGGCGTCGATGTCCGCCTCGGCCTGGAAGACGTCCGCGGGCGCCGCGGCCCGGATCCCTGTCGCTCGTGCCGGCAACCTCAACCGGGCGCTCAAGTCCTACAAGGACGCCGGACTGCTGATCATCGGCCTGGACATGGACGGTGCCATCGAGCTCCCGGAGTTCGAGGCCGCCACCGAGCCCGTGGTCCTGGTCATCGGCTCCGAGGGCAAGGGCCTGGCCCGCCTGGTCCGCGAGAACTGCGACCTGATCGTCTCGATCCCGATGACGTCAGCCACCGAGTCGCTGAACGCCGGTATCGCCGCCGGCGTCACCCTGTACGAGATCTCCCGCCGCCGCGCGGGCTGAACACGCGACAGCGCCCCGGACCGCGAAGGTCCGGGGCGCTGACTCTTGCGGGGTCAGTACACGCTCACGCCGTAGCGGGAGAGTGCTTCGGTGACGGGCTGGAAGTAGGTCGTGCCGCCGGAGGAGCAGTTGCCCGAGCCGCCGGAGGTGAGGCCGAGGGCTACCGTGCCGGCGAACAGCGCGCCGCCGGAGTCGCCGCCTTCGGCGCAGACGTTGGTGCGGATCAGGCCGGTGACGGTGCCCTCGGCGTAGTTCACCGTGGCGTTCACTGCCTGGACCGTGCCGCTGTGCACACCGGTGGTGCTACCGCTGCGCTTGACCGCCTGGCCAACAGTCGCGTTGCCGGCGGACGTGATGTCCTGCGAGCTGCCGTTGTACAGATCCACCGTGCCGGGGTGGTTCGTGTACGACGTGCTGTACTTGACGATCGCGTAGTCGTTACCCGGGAAGCTCGACCCGTACGTCGTGCCGAGCAGGGTGGTCTTGCTGGAGTTCGAGTACCAGCTGGACGCGATGTTGCCGCAGTGACCCGCGGTCAGGAAGTAGTACGTGCTGCCGCTGCGCACGTTGAAGCCGAGCGAGCAGCGGTACTGCCCGCCGTAGATGGCGTCGCCGCCGGCGATGTACTTCGTCAGCTTGCCGGACATCTTCTCGAGCGTGACCCGGCTACCGAACTGCTTGGTCACGCTGGTCAGCTTCGACAGCTTCGCGCCGGTGACGGTGTCGTCGTACGACACGATGATCCGGCCGTTCGGGTCGGTCTGCCAGGCTGTACCCGGGATCGTCGCGTCCTTGCTCAACGTCGACGTGATCGCGGATGCGGACAGGGTGGCGGGGTTGACCGGTGCGGCCGAGGCTTGTGACGCCAGAAGTCCGGCGGCAGCAAGCCCGGCCGCGGCCAGGAGAGCGGTGGTACGGCGGAATGGGGACATGTTCACGGTTTCAGCCTCCTCACGATGAGGACGCCTTCGGGGCGGGGCGTCCTTGACTTCAACCGAGTCCAGTCCTACCCCCAATCTCCCTGAGTATTCAAGAGGTTCCGGAGAGTAGGGGAAACCTGCGCCCTGGAACTGGTCAGTAGATCGAGACGCCGTAGACGTTGAGGGCCTCCACCACCGGCTGGAAGTAGGTCACCCCACCGGTCTTGCAGTCGCCGGAGCCGCCGGAGGTCAGACCGAACGCCCACTGGCGGTAGAACAGCGGACCGCCGGAGTCACCCGGCTCGGCGCACACGCTGGTGCGGATCAGGCCGGCCACGCGTCCGTCGCCGTAGTTCACGGTCGCGTTCAGTCCGGTCACCCGGCCGCTGTGCAGGCCGCTGGTCGCGCCGGAGCGGTACACCAGCTGGTTGAGGCCCGGGTTCATCGCGGTGGTGATGTCCTGCGAGTGCCCGTTGTACAGGTACACGCTGCCGCCCGGGGGCTTCATCTTGATGTCGGTGCGGTAGACGACCAGCGAGTAGTCGTTCCACGGGTAGCTGGCGTTGACCACCGCGCCGGTGTAGACCGCGTGGTTCTGGTCCTGGTACCAGCGGGCCGCCGCGACGCCGCAGTGACCGGCAGTGAGGAAGTAGTACTTACCGCGCCGCTGCACGTTGAAGCCGACCGAGCACTTGTACTCGCCGCCGAACGTCGCCATGCCGCCGCTGATGTACTTCTGCAGCTTGCCGGGCAGCTTCTCCAGCGTGATGTTCGACGCCAGTTGCTTGGTCAGACCGGTCAGCTTGGTCAGTTTGGTGCCGGTGACGGTGGAGTCGTACGACACCACGACCGTGCCGTCCGGCTTGGTCATCCACGCCGTACCGGGGGTGTTGATCTGGTTGTTCAGCGTCTCGGTGATCGCTCGGGCGGAAAGTCGGGGCGGCTTCACCGGGTCCGCCTTGGCCGGTACGGCGGCGGCCAGGGCGAGCGCGGCAGCCGCCATGACGGCCGCTGTTCGTCGCAGGGTTTTCATAGTCATCAGCCTTCCGGGGCGTACGGCTCTGATGCGCAAGATGGCAGCAAGAGGACGATCCCCAACCTTAGAGGGGCCTGTGGTTCAGTCCAGGCGCAGGGAGTGCAGGACGAACGAGGCGAGTTCGCGGTACGCCTCGGCGTCGTTCAGACCGGTACGCCGGGCGATGTCGCCGCGCTGGATCGCCTGCATGGTGTGCGCGATCATCTCGGCCGCGAACGCGATGTCGACCTGCCGGAACGTCTTGTGGTTGATCCCGTCCTCGATCAGCTGCCGGACCCGCTCGGCGGCGATCCGGGTGTTCCGCTCGTACACCGACCGGGCCGGCGCGAACGTCGCCACGTCGTCCAGGAAGGTCCGGCTGGCCGGCCGCAGCGCGTCCGCGACCGCGTTCAGGTACGCCGCGATCCGTCGGTCGTGCCGGGTCTGCCGGGCGACCGCGGACTCCACCTGCGCGGTGGCGTTCTTGAAGTAGTGCTTGACCACCTCGACGGCGAGCTGTTCCTTGCTCGGCGCCAGCGCGTAGAGGGTCGTCTTGCTGCAGCGCAGCTCGGCGGCCAGGTCGTCCAGGGTGAATCGGCTGAACCCCTGCTCGAGGAACAGGGACAGGAGCCGGTCGAGGAGCTCGGACTGCCGGCGGGTGCGCCGCCCCGGAACGACTGTTGTCATATCGAGACAGCATAGAACGATACGGAACTATGTGCGTCAGTATCGTTCGGAGTATCATTTCGTCAGCTGTTGATGAGGGGGTTCCTGATGGCTGTCGATCGACTCCTGCCGACTGACGAATCCGTTGACCTGCTCGCCCTGGTCCGGGACCTGTGCGAGCACGAGCTCGCGCCGTACGCCGCCCGCGCGGAGGAGAGCGAGACCTTCCCGCGGGACGCGTTCCGCACCCTCGGTAAGGCCGGCCTGCTCGGTCTGCCCTATCCGGAGCAGTACGGCGGCGCCGAGCAGCCGTACGAGGTGTACCTGCAGATGCTCGAGGAGGTCGCGTCCGCCTGGATGTCGGTCGGCGTCGGCGTCTCCGTGCACACGATGACGAGCTACGCCGTCGCGACGTTGGGCACCGAGGAGCAGAAGGCCCGGCTGCTGCCGGACATGGTCGGCGGTGAGTTGCTCGGTGCCTACGCGCTGTCCGAGCCGCAGGCGGGCTCCGACATCAGCTCGCTGACGACCCGCGCTGTCCGCGACGGCGACACCTATGTCCTGAACGGGACGAAGGCGTGGATCAGCCACGGCTCGCACGCCGACTTCTACACGACGTTCGCCCGGACCTCGGACGACCCGAAACGCGGCATCTCCGCGTTCCACGTGCCGGGCTCGGCCGAAGGGCTGAGCTTCGGGGCGCCGGAGCGGAAGATGGGCCTGACCGGGTCGACCACGACGCTGGTCAACTACGACAACGTCCGGATCCCGGCCGGCAACCTGATCGGCGCGGAGGGTGACGGCATGCGGATCGCGTTGTCCGCGCTCGACTCCGGCCGGCTCGGGATCGCCGCGTGTGCGGTCGGTCTGGCGCAAGCGGCGCTCGACGTCGCCACGTCGTACGCGAAGGAGCGGCAGCAGTTCGGGCACGCGATCGCGGACTTCCAGGGGATGCAGTTCCTGCTCGCCGACATGGCGGCCGCGGTCGAGTCCGGGCGGGCGACGTACCTGCATGCCGCGCGCCGGCGTGATCTCGGGCGGACGTTCACCCGCGAGGCGGCGATCGCCAAGCTGGTCTGCACGGACGCGGCGATGAAGGTCACCACCGACGCGGTGCAGGTGCTCGGTGGGTACGGTTACACCCGGGAGTTCCCGGCCGAGCGGTACATGCGCGAGGCCAAGGTGACCCAGATCTTCGAGGGCACCAACCAGATCCAGCGGCTCGTCATCAGCCGCGAAGTCCTCAGGAGTGTGTAGATGAAGTTCAGCCCGTCCGACGTCGCGCTGGTCACCGGTGGTGGTTCCGGGCTCGGGGAGGCGACGGTACGACGGCTTGCCGCCGACGGACTGGGCGTCGTGATCGTCGACCTGCCGTCGTCCGCGGGCAAGGCGGTCGCCGACGAGCTGGGCGACCGGGTGGTGTTCGCGCCGACCGATGTCACCGACGAGGCCGGCGTCACGGCGGCGCTGGACGCGGCGGCTGAGCTGGGTGATCTGCGGGTGGTCGTGAACTGCGCCGGCATCGCGACGCCGGGGCGGGTCGTCGGCCGGAAGGGTCCGTTGCCGCTGGCAACGTTCCGGCAGGTGATCGAGGTGAATCTGATCGGCACGTTCAACGTGCTCCGGCTGGCGGCCGAGCGGATGATCGCGCTGGAGCCGGGTGCGGACGGCGACCGCGGCGTCGTGGTGATGACGGCGTCGATCGCGGCGTACGACGGTCAGATCGGGCAGGCGGCGTACGCGTCGAGCAAGGGCGGGATCGTCGCGCTGACGCTGACCGCGGCGAGAGACCTTGCGGACAAGGGGATCCGGGTCGTCACGATCGCGCCCGGGACCATGGAGACGCCGATGCTCGCCGGCCTTCCCGAGGAGACGCGGACGGTGCTCGAGCAGCAGGTCCCGCACCCGTCACGTCTCGGCAAGCCCTCGGAGTACGCCGCTCTGGTCCGTCACATCCTCGACAACCAACTCCTGAACGGCGAGGTCATACGCCTCGACGGAGCACTCCGGATGCCGCCACGTTGATGCGCTTCCGCGCAGTGCTGCTGCGGGCCGGTTCACCGTTCGCCCAGCTCTGGTTCCGGATCCGCAAACCCACCACGTTCGGCGTGAAGGCCTTGGTGCGGCACGCGGACGGCCGCTTCCTCGTCGTCCGCCACTCGTACGCCGACACCCGCCGCTGGGCGCTCCCCGGCGGCGGCTACAAGCCCACGCGCGAAACGCCGGCGGAAGCGGCCGCCCGCGAGCTCCACGAGGAACTAGGCATCGTCCTGCCACCCGCAGATTTCGCCGTGCTCGACACGACCGTCACCACGCTCGAAGGCAAACACGACACCCTCACCATCCTCACTGCAGTCGCGCCCGCCGATGCCTTCACGCTCTCACCGGAAATCGCCGAGGCCCGGTGGGTGACGAGCCTCGACGAGTTGGGTGCCGCATCGGTCTCCCGGTGGCTGGTGAAAGCGCTCGGATGATTACCACTCGGCGAATGAGCCGTCCTCGTGGCGGAGGATCGGGGAGCGCCAGCGGTGCGGATTGGCAGCGGCCTCGCGGACCACTTCTTCGTTGACCTCGATTCCCAGACCGGGACCTGTCGGCCGCTCTACATACCCGTCGGTGAAGGTGAAGACGCCGGGGTCCACCAGGTAGTCGAGCAGTTCGTTCCCGCCGCCGTACTCGATTCCCAGGCTCTGTTCCTGGATCAGGAAGTTGGGCGTCGCGAAGTCGATCTGCAGGCTTGCGGCGAGTGTGATCGGGCCGAGCGGGCAGTGCGGTGCGACGTTCACGTCGTACGCCTCGGCCATCGCGGCGATCCGGCGTACCTCGGAGACGCCGCCGGCATGCGAGATGTCCGGCTGCGCGACCGCGATCCCGGTCGTGAGCACATCCCGGAAGTCCCAGCGGGAGAACAGCCGCTCGCCGGTCGCGATCGGGATGCTGGTCGACTCCGTGATCCGGCGCAGATCGCGCGAGTACTCCGGCGTCACCGGCTCCTCGACGAACAACGGCAACAGCGGCTCGAGCAGCGGCAGCAGCTGGCGAGTGGCCGCCGTACTCAGCCGACCGTGGAAGTCCAGCGCGATGTCGACGCCTTCACCGAGCGCGGTCCGCAGCGCCTCCACCCGCGACGCCATCCGCCGCACATCGGCCGCGCCCGGAATCGGCGGCAGCGCCTCCGACACGTTGATCTTCACCGCAGTGAAGCCGCTCGCGACCTTCGCCTGTGCGTCGTCCACCAGCGCGGCGTTGTCCACGCCATGCGCCCACGTGTACATCCGCACCCGCTCGCGCACCGGCCCGCCGAGCAGCTCGTGCACCGGTACGCCGTGATGCCGACCCTTGATGTCCCACAACGCCTGGTCGATCCCGGCCAGCGCACTCGACAGCACCGCACCGCCGCGATAGAACCCGCCCTTGGCCAGCACCTGCCAGTGCTCCTCGATCCGCAACGGATCCGCCCCAACCAGGTACTCCATACAGGCCGCCACTGCGCCCTGCACCGCCTCGGCCCGCCCCTCGACGATCGGCTCCCCCCAACCGCTGATCCCCGCATCGGTATCAATCCGCAGGAACTGCCACCGCGGTGCCACCAGAAACGTCTCGTATCCCACGATTTTCACGTTTCAACCCTAGCGGGGCGAGGGCGTGGCACCGGCCGGAGCGAGGATGATGTCGCCTGGTTGGGACTGGCGGTGGGGGCCTTGGAGCAGGAGGCTGCCGAGCGAGCCATGGTCGCCGCAGTAGCTGATGCGGAGCCGCCATGACGAGGTGGCGGTGTGCAGGGTGACGACGAAGATGCGGGGAGCCGGGACGTGGCAACGGGTCGCGGGAGTCTCCGGTTGGGTCGAAGGGTTCGCTCCGCGGGGGTCGAACCCGACCGCCTGTGCAACGGGCAGGCTCGAGCCGGCGACCAGCGAACCGTCGTAGTACTCGCAGACGTCGCCGGAGGTCACCGGACCGCTCAGCGCGCCCGGTTGGTCGCCGGGGTCGCGCGGCGTGCAGCCGTAGTCGTCGGTGGTGGTGATCGCGCGGGCCGAGTCGAGGATGCGCTCGCGGAGCGCGTCGTCCCGGGTGAGCACGCTGATCTTCACCCCGCCGACGAGCCGGGTTTCCTCGGTCCAGCCGCCGTCGTACTTCGTGATGCCCGGCGCCTGCACGTCGTTGAACCACAGATACTCCTGGCGCTGGTCCAACGGCATGACCGCGACGACACATGGCAGCCGCCGGCCGCCGAGCCAATCGTTGAACCGCCCGATGACCGGCGTCCGATCGGCGGAGCCGGTGCACGGCGCCGCACCGGAGACGTACTGGTTCCACTCGGCCGGGACCTGCACCTGCACGGTCTTGTGCGACTCCCATCGCCAGCCCTGCGTCTGATCCTGTGCGATCTGCGGGTCCGCGAGGTTGTGCGAAGCGGTGATCGCGGTTGCAACGGCGGCCGCTGCCAGCACGACGACGCCGACGGCACGACCGCTGCGGCGTCGGCGCAGGCGGGCGTGGATTCCGTCCAGGAGGCGGTCGTCCGATGGGGCGTCCGCCGCGTGCTTCGACAGGCTGTCGGCGATGAGTTGTTCGGAGCGGTCCATCAGTGCTTGACCTCCTCGGTGGTGATGGTGGTGCGCAGGCTTGCCAGCGCACGGTGGATCTGGGAGCGGACGGTGGCGGGTGAACACTCCAGGATCACGGCGATCTCCGCGTCGGGGAGGTCCTCGTAGTACCGGAGTACGACGGCTGCTCGTTGTTTCGCGGGCAAGGTGGCGCACAGTGCCCAGACCGCGTCCTGCTCAGCCTGTGCGGTCGCTGGGTCCGGACTGGTCGCGCTGCTGCCGACGTCCCCGGCCGGGGTCTCCCGGCGGAAGAAGCGGCGCCAGCGAGAGATGTCGGCGTTGACGATCGAGCGCCGTACGTAGGCCTCGGGATCCTGGACGCGGCAGATCTTGGTCCACCGCGAGTACGCCGCGATCAGCGCGTCCTGGACCGCTTCCTCGGCGCGGTTGTGGTCGCGCGTGACGAGGTACGCGAACCGCAGCAGTGCGCCGCCGCGCTGGGCGACCCAGTCGTCGAAGTCGGGCATCTCCATCCGGCACCTCCACCCTGATCACGTCACGGAGGGCCGGAACGTTGCAAGCTCAGTCGGGCTCTGGGAGAGACGGCGTCGGCAGCGCCAGCTTCTCGTCCGGCTTGGCGGCCAGTACGTCGTTCACGTAGGAGCGGGCCGCTTCCATCGTGTCGACCTCGTGGCCGGCCTGTTCGGACAGGAACCAGCGGTGTTCGAGGACCTCGTGGAAGACCTCGGCGGGTTCGAGCTTGCGCCTCAGGTTGCGGGGGACCGAGCGGACGACGGGCTCGAAGACCTCGGTCAGCCACTGGTGGGCGACGATCTCCTCGTCCTCGTTCTGCTGGTCGGTGGCAGCGGCGAACGCGTCCAGGTCGTTGAGCAGCCGGCGGGCCTGGTTCTCCTCGACGTCCAGACCGGTGAGACGGAGCAGCCGGCGGGAGTGGTGGCCGGCGTCCACGACCTTCGGCTGGATCCGGACCTGGCTGCCGTCCCAGTCGGTGATGATGTCGATCTCGGCGACGTCGAAGCCGAGCTCGTTCAAGCGCCGGATCCGCGAGTCGAGCCGGTGCATCTCGTCGGTGGCGAACTCCTCCGGCGCGGTCAGCTCGGCCCACAGCGCCTCGTACCGCTTCTGGATCGACTCGACGGTCTCCTGCGGGTCGATCGACTCGTCGAGCAGACCGCCCTCCTGCAGGTCGAGCAGTTCGCCGAACAGGTTGATCTCAGCGGTGTACAGGTCGTGCGCCCGCTGCCCGTCCGAGATGTCCTGGTGCAGCTCGCCGGTCTCGGCATCCACCAGGTACGCCGCGAACGCGCCCGCGTCCCGCCGGAACAGGGTGTTGGACAGCGAGCAGTCGCCCCAGAAGAACCCCAGCAGGTGCAGCCGGACGATCAGCGCGACCAGTGCGTCGATCAGCCGGTTGACCGTGTCCGGCCGGAGCGTGCTGGAAAACAATGCGCGGTACGGCAGCGAGAACTGCAGGTGCCGGGTGATCAGGATCGAGTCGATCGGCTCGCCGTCGCGGTCGACCCGGTCGGTGATCACGCCGACGGGCTCGACGGACGGGGCTTCCAGGCGTTCGAGGTCGCGGAGCAGCCGGTACTCGTGCATGGCCAGGTGCTCGAGGACCTCCTTGATCGCGTACACCGTGCCGTTGACCCGGACGAAGCGGACGACGTGCCGCGAGATACCGCGCGGCAGCGCGACCAGCTGATCCTCCGGCCAGTCCTCCAGCGGGACGTCCCAGGGGAGCGACAGCAGGCCGGTGTCCGGGCGGGTGGCGACGAATCGGGGCACGGCTCCCAGTCTGTCAGGAATCCTGAGGGTTCAGCGAGGTACGCAAGTCCTTGCAAATTCTTGCGTGATTGGGCGTAGAGTTTGCGCCATGACTCGACGACTTGCAGAGGTGGCCAAGAAGGTCGGCGTCAGCGAAGCCACCGTCAGCCGCGTCCTGAACGGGAAGCCCGGAGTGTCCGAGGCGACCCGGGAGGCCGTGCTCACCGCCCTCGACGTGCTGGGGTACGAGCGGCCCACGCAGCTGCGCGGTGATCGCGCCCGGCTGGTCGGTCTGGTCCTGCCGGAGTTGCAGAACCCGATCTTCCCCGCGTTCGCCGAGGTCGTCGGTGGCGCGCTCGCGCAGCAAGGTTTCACGTCCTTGCTCTGCACCCGCACGGTCGGCGGCGTGTCCGAGGCCGACTACGTGGATCTGCTCCTCCAGCAGCAGGTGTCCGGGGTCGTGTTCGCCGGCGGTTTCTACGCGCAGGCGGATGCGCCGCACCAGCACTACGAGCTGATCCAGGAGCGCAAGCTGCCGACCGTCCTGGTCAACGCGGCGGTGGACCACCTCGGGTTCCCGCAGGTGTCGTCGGACGACTACGTCGCCGCGGAGATGGCGATCGGGCATCTGCGGGCGCTCGGTCACCTGCGGATCGGGATGGTGCTCGGCCCGCGCGACCACATCCCCTCCCGGCGGAAGCTGGAGGCCTACCTGGCCGCGGACGAGGCCGATCCGAAGCTGGTCGAGCACACGATGTTCTCGCTCGAGGGCGGGCACGCGGCCGCGACCCGGCTGGTGAACTCCGGCGTCACCGGCATCGTCTGCGCCAGCGACATCCTCGCGCTCGGTGCGATCCGCGCCGTACGGCGAGCCGGCCTGAGCGTCCCGGGCGACGTGTCGGTGATCGGGTACGACGACTCCGCGATGATGAACTGCACCGACCCGCCGCTGACCACGGTCCGCCAGCCGATCGACGCGATGGGGCGCGCCGCGGTCGACATGCTGGTCGCGCTGATCGAGCGCGCCGTCGTACCCGCCGACGAGTTGCTCTTCGAGCCGGAACTCGTCGTCCGCGCCTCCACCGCACGCGCCCGAATCTAGACATCACGCAGTACCCGCAGCCGCTGACCGATCTGGTCGGCGGCTGCTTGTCGTTTGCCTCCAGCAGGCAATCTCCCACGATAAGTCACGTTTTTGCAATGTCAGATCGAAGTATTGCGATCATGCGTCCAGTTCCCTACGGTGTCCACACGATCCGAGGGAGAGGGTGGAAATGACGACAACGCGCCGCGGGCTCAGCCTGCTGCTGGTTGCGGGACTCGGGCTGGTGGCCGCGTCCTGCGGGTCGGGGGACGCGAACAAACCGGCCGCGGATGCCGACGGACCGGTCACGATCACGGTCGGCTGCGAGCCGCCGAAGAGCAATCCGAAGGAGCGTCAGGCCTGGGAGGCGGATGTCGCCACGTTCCAGAAGGCGCATCCGAACATCACCGTCCAGGGCAAGGACGCGTTCCCCTGTATCAACCCCGACACTTTCCAGGCGAAGCTGGCCGGCGGGACGCAGGAGGATCTCTTCTACGTCTACTACACCGACGTCCGGAAGATCATCGAGAAGAAGCAGGCCGCCGACATCAGCCAGTACGTCGGCAGCGTCAACGCGGTCAAGGATCTGCGCCCGGACGTGATGGGCGTGTTCAAGGACGGCGACAAGACGTACGGCCTGCCGCGGAACAACTACAACATGGGTCTGGTCTACAACCGGAAGCTGTTCACGCAGGCCGGTCTCGATCCGGCCAACCCGCCGAAGACCTGGTCCGAGGTCCGGGAGGCGGCGAAGAAGATCGCGGCGCTCGGCCCGGGGTACGTCGGGTACGGCGAGTACTCCGCCGGCAACACCGGTGGATGGCACTTCGCCGCCGAGCTGTACGCGCGCGGCGGGTCGATGGTGAGCGACGACGGGAAGACCGCGGCGTTCAACAGCGACGAGGGCAAGGCGGTGCTGGAGAACCTGAAGCAGATGCGTTGGGACGACAACTCCATGGGCACGAAGCAGTTGCTCCAGTGGGAGGACCTGATGCGGATGATGGGCGGCGGCAAGCTCGGCATGATGGTCGGTGCGCCGGATGTCGTCCAGTCGGTCAACAACGACTTCAAGGGCAAGTTCGAGGACTACGGCGTCACCGCCGTACCGGAGTCGGACGGGAAGTCGTCGCTGAGCGGTGGCGACGGGTACATGTTCAACCCGAAGGCCTCGCCGGAGAAGATCAAGGCGGGTCTGCTGTGGCTCGAGTTCCACGAGCTCACGCCGGGCAAGGGGCAGTTCGACTACGCACGCTCGAAGGAGCAGGGCCGCCCGGTCGGTCTGCCGATCCCGGATCTGTACGGAACGAGTGCCCCCGGCAATGAGATCACCGCGCTGCGGAAGCAGTACGCGACGGTCCCGGTCGACAACTTCGCGCCGTACGTCGCTGCCCAGGGCAACATCACCAACAAGCTCGAACCGCCGAAGGCGCAGGAGCTGTACGCCGTCCTCGACGTGGCGATGTCCGCCGTCCTGACCCGCAACGACGCCGACATCAACAAGCTGCTCGGTGACGCGGAGAGCAAGGCGAACAAGATCCTGGCAAAGAACACGTAATGACGGTGACCGAGGAGCAGGTCCGTCGTCCCCACACCGTGGGGGCGACGGACCCGCGATCCCCAGACGACCACGGCGCGCTGCGACGCGCGGTGGCTCGCAACCTGACGGCGTACGGCTTCCTGTGTGCCGCGCTGATCTGTTTTGCCTTGTTTTCCTGGTATCCGATGGTGCGCGAGGTCGTGCTGAGTTTTCAGCAGAACAACTTCGTGGATCCGGGGGTCTGGGTCGGGTTCGACAACTTCCGGACGGTGATCGCGGACCCGGCGTTCCGGTCGGCGTGGCTGAACACGGCGGCGTTCAGCGGGCTCGCGTTGGTGATCGGGTACGCCGTACCGTTCGTGCTCGCCGTGGTGCTCAACGAGTTGAAGCACGCGAAGGCGTATCTGCGGTTCGTCGTCTACCTGCCGGTGATGCTCCCGCCTGCGGTCGCCGTACTGCTGTTCAAATGGTTCTACGACCCGGGCGCCGGCCTGTTCAACCAGGCGCTCGACGTCGTGCACATCCCGCCGCTGAGCTGGCTGGATTCGACGAGTACGGCGCTCGTCAGCCTGGTGATCGTGTCGACCTGGATGAACCTCGGCACCGGCACGCTGATCTACCTGGCCGCGCTGCAGAGCATCCCCGGTGACCTCTACGAGTCCGCGGAGCTCGACGGCGCCGGCCTGTTCCGCCGCGTCTGGCACGTGACGATCCCGCAGACCAAGCTGATCCTGCTGGTGATGCTGCTGCTGCAGATCGTCGCGACGATGCAGGTCTTCATCGAGCCGTACCTGCTGACCGGCGGCGGCCCGGAGAACGCGACCGTGACGGTCGCCTACCTGATGTACCAGTACGCGTTCAACTTCGGCGACTTCGGCGGTGGATCCGCGCTCGGTCTGATGCTGATGATCGTGCTGCTGATCTTCTCCACGGTCTACCTGCGTGTGTCGCGCGAGGAGGACGCCCGATGAGGACCCTGGTCTCACCGCTCGCGCTCCGCAGCCCGCGCGGCCGGATCATCTACTGGACGATCCTGACCGTGACGGTCGTCGGGTTCACCGGTGCGTTCGTGTTCCCGCTCTACTGGATGGTCACCGGCGCGCTGAAGTCACCCGACGAGCTGGCGCAGATCCCGCCCAGCTTCTTCCCGAAACACTTCGACCTGCACGTGTACGTCGACGCGTGGGAACAGCTCCAGCTCGGGGTCTTCCTGAAGAACACCGTGCTGTACGCCGGTGGCGCGTGGCTGTTCACACTCGCGGTCGACGTGAGTGCGGCGTACGCCTTGTCGAAGCTGCGGCCGATCTTCGGCAAGCTGGTGCTCGGCGCGATGCTGGCGACGTTGATGATCCCGCCGATGGTGCTGTTGCTGCCGACGTACCTGGTGGCGAAGGACCTGCCGATCTTCCACGCCGACCTGCTCAATACTCCGTGGGCGATCTGGCTGCCGGCGGCTGCGAACGGGTTCTTCGTGTTCCTGCTGAAGCGGTTCTTCGACTCGATCCCGCGGGAGCTGCTCGAGGCCGCGGAGATCGACGGCGCCTCGCCCGCACGGATCCTCTGGTCGATCGTGCTGCCGGTGTCGCGCCCGATCATCGGAGTCGTGTCGATCCTGTCGGTCGTGACGGTCTGGAAGGACTTCGTCTGGCCGCTGCTGGTCCTGCCGGAGACCGACAAGATGTCGATCAGCGTCGGCATCGCGTCGCTGTCGGCCCAGATGCCGCAGAACGTCCTGATCGCCTCACTGGTGATCGCCAGCCTGCCCACCATCATCGTGTTCTTCATCTTCCAAAGAAGCATCATGGCGGGCCTCACAGCCGGAAGCCTCAAAGGATGAGAACAACAACCCGCCCCTCGCTCCGCTCGGGGCGGGGATAGAGGGCGCCGGGCCTGACAACCGGAAGCCTCAAAGGTTAAGGAGATTTCATGGCCGACGAATGGTGGCGTGGAGCCGCGATCTACCAGGTCTACCTGCGGAGTTTCGCCGATGGGAACGGTGACGGGATCGGGGATCTGGCAGGGCTGCGGGAGAAGCTGCCGTACCTGGCCGAGCTCGGTGTGGATGCGATCTGGTTGAACCCGTGGTACCCGTCGCCGATGGCTGACGGTGGGTACGACGTGGCGGACTACCGGGCGATCGACCCGGCGTTCGGGACGTTGGCCGAGGCCGAGGCGTACATCGCGGAGGCGCACGCACTCAACATCCGGACGATCATCGACATCGTGCCGAACCACGGCTCCGACCAGCAGGACTGGTTCGTCGAGGCCCTCCGCGCCGGCCCGGGTTCGCCCGAGCGGGAGCGGTTCCTGTTCCGCTCCGGCCGGAACGATGGCCCGCCCAACGACTGGCAGTCGATCTTCAACGGGCCGGCCTGGACCCAGGTCGACGACGGTGAGTGGTACCTGCACCTGTTCGCGCCCGAGCAGCCCGACTTCAACTGGCGCAACCCCGAGGTCGTCGAGGAGTTCCACGACATCCTCCGGTTCTGGCTCGACCGCGGCGTCGACGGGATCCGGATCGACAGCGCCGCCGTACTGTTCAAGGACCTGGACAGCGTCGAGGAGTCGTACACCGACCACGACGAGGTACACGAGGTCTATCGGGGTTGGCGGCACATCACCGATCAGTACGACGGGCGGTTCCTCGTCGGCGAGATGTGGATGCCCGACCAGGAACGCTTCGCGCTGTACCTGCGGCCCGACGAGATGCAGACCGCGTTCAACTTCGACTTCCTGTCCCGCCCCTGGGAAGCCGAGGAGCTGAAGGCATCCATCGACCTCACCCTGTCGACGCACGTCCCGATCGGCGCCCCTCCGACGTGGGTCCTGTCGAACCACGACGTGACGCGGCCGGTGACGAAGTACGGCCGTCCGGACACGTCGTTCTCGCACCAGGATCGCAAGCACGGGATGCAGACCGACCTGGTGCTGGGCGAACGCCGCGCACGCGCCGCGGCCCTGCTGGCGATGGCCTTGCCCGGTGGTCTGTATGTCTACCAAGGCGAGGAGCTCGGTCTCCCGGAGGTCGAGGACCTGCCGGACGACCTCCTGCAGGACCCGATCTTCATCCGTTCCAAGGGCGCCGACCGCGGTCGGGACGGTTGTCGGGTGCCACTGCCGTGGTCGGGGAAGGAACCGCCGTTCGGGTTCGGTGCCGGTACGCCGTGGCTGCCGCAGCCCGCCGACTGGAAGAACCTGACGGTCGAATCCCAGCACGACGACCAGAACTCGATGTTGGCCCTCTACCGCACCGGACTGCGGTTGCGCCGCGAGTTGCTCGGCGACGGCGTGCTGACGTGGCTGGAGTCGCCGGCCGACGTCCTCGTGTTCCAGCGGGAGAATCTGATCTGCGTCGTCAACCTCACGAGCGCGCCGATCGAGCTGCCGCCGTACGAGGAGGTGCTGTTGACCAGCATCCCCCTCGACAACGGCAAGCTTCCGACCGACGCGACCGCCTGGATCAGATGAGCGACCGGAACCGGCGCAACCGCAGGCTGTTGGACACGACGAACACCGAGCTGAAGGCCATCGCGGCCCCGGCCAGCATCGGGTTCAACAAGCCGGCGGCGGCAAGCGGCAGGGCCAGCACGTTGTAGGCGAACGCCCAGAACAAGTTGCCCTTGATCGTGCGCAGCGTACTGCGGGACAGCCGGATGGCATCCACGGCCGCCCGCAGATCGCCGCGCACCAGCGTCAGGTCGCTCGCCTCGATCGCCACGTCGGTGCCGGTGCCCATGCTCAGGCCGAGATCGGCCTGGGCCAGGGCGGCCGCGTCGTTGACGCCGTCACCGATCATCGCGACCACGCGCCCGTCGTCCTGCAGCTTCTTGACCGCGTCGACCTTGCCGGCCGGCAGTACTTCGGCGATCACCTCGTCGATACCGACCTCGCCGGCGACCTTCGTCGCGACCGCTTCGTTGTCGCCGGTCAACAGGACCGGCCGGAGCCCCAGCTCCCGAAGCTCCCGGATCGCCTGCACCGACGTCGGTTTCACCGTATCGGCGACGACGAGCACGGCCCGCGCTTCGCCGTCCCAGCCGACCGCGACCGCAGTACTGCCCTCGGCCTCGGCGTGCTCCTTCGCGTGGGCGAGCTCGGCCGGCAGGTGCTGGCTCCACTCCTCCAGCAACCGCGTCCGTCCGACGAGTACGGCGTGGCCGTCGACGATCCCTTGCACGCCAAGACCCTCGACGTTCCCGAAGTCCTCGACCTCCGGCAGCTTCCCGGCGGCCGATGCGGCCCGGGCGACGGCCTGCGCGATCGGGTGTTCGCTCGAGTGCTCGAGCGCACCCGCCAACCGCAGCACCTCGGCCCGCTCCTGACCGGGAGCCAGGAGTACGTCGACCAGCTCCATCCGGCCCGTTGTCACGGTGCCCGTCTTGTCCAGTACGACGGTGTCGACCCGGCGCGTGGACTCCAGCACCTCCGGGCCCTTGATCAGGATGCCCAACTGCGCGCCCCGACCGGTCCCGACCATCAACGCGGTCGGCGTGGCCAGGCCCAAAGCACACGGGCAGGCGATGATCAGCACGGCGACCGCTGCCGTGAACGCGACCTCCACCGGCGAACCGTTGCCCAGCCAGAAGCCGAGCGTCGCCAGCGCGAGCCCGATCACGATCGGTACGAAGATCCCGGACACCTTGTCGGCAAGGCGCTGTACGGCGGCCTTCCCGTTCTGCGCGTCCTCCACCAGCCGCGCCATCTGCGCGAGCTGCGTGTCCGCACCGACTCGGGTCGCCCGGACGACGAGCCGCCCGCCCGCATTGACGGTCGCGCCAACGACCGCGTCACCCGCACCGACCTCGACCGGTACAGATTCGCCGGTCAGCATCGACGCGTCGACCGCGCTGCTCCCGGTCACGATCACACCGTCGGTCGCGATCTTCTCGCCGGGCCGTACGACGAACTCGTCGCCTACGACCAGCTGGTCGGCCGGGATCCGGGTCTCGGCTCCGTTCCGCAGTACTGCGACGTCCTTCGCGCCGAGCTCAAGCAGGGCGCGCAAGGCGGCACCGGAGCGACGCTTGGCGCGCGCCTCGAAGTACCGGCCGGCCAGGATGAACGTGGTGACAGCAGTCGCGACCTCGAGATAGATCTCTTCGGCGCCGCTGCCTCGGGACGGGATCAGTGTGAACGGCATCTTCATGCCGGGCTCACCCGCGCTGCCGAGGAACAGCGCGTACAGCGACCAGAGGAACGAGCTGACGACGCCCAGCGAGATCAGCGTGTCCATCGTCGTCGCCGCGTGCCGCAGGTTCGTCCAGGCGGCCTTGTGGAACGGCCACGCCGCCCACGTCACCACCGGGAACGCCAGCGTCAGCGACGCCCACTGCCACGAGTCGAACTGCAGCGCCGGGATCATCCCGAACGCGACCACCGGCACCGTCAGCACGATGCTCGCGATCAGCCGCTGCCGCAGGGGTTTCAGCTCATCTGGCTCGTCGGCCTCCGTCGATACCGCCGGTGTCGGCAGGGCCGCTGTGTAGCCGGTCTTCTCGACCGTGGCGACCAGGTCGTCGGTCGAGACGCCATCGGGGTAGGTCACCTTCGCCTTCTCGGTGGCGTAGTTGACGGTCGCCGTGACGCCGTCCATCCGGTTCAGCTTCTTCTCGACCCGGGCCGCGCAGGAGGCGCACGTCATCCCGCCGATGATGAGTTCAACGGACTGGTTGCTCATGTTCGTGTGCCTCCTCTTCATGGGCTGGTACGGCGGTTGGCGGGACGATCGTCGTACCGGTCGAGTCGACCTTCACCGTGAACTCCGCTGTGTGTACGGCGCCGGCGTGCTGGAAGTCCAGGAACAGGCTGTACGTCCCCGCGGTCGGGAAGGTCGTCATGAAGTCGATCGACGGCCCGCCCTTCATCCCCGGCTCGGCGTGCTGCGCCGGGTGGTTGTGCAGGTAGGCCAGGTCGCCGCTGCGCAACGAGACCAGGTGTCCGAAGGCGCCCAGGTACGGCTGCAGGTCAGTGACCGGTTTGCCGTTCTTGGTGATCTTGAACGTCAGCTGCGATTCCTTGCCCGCGACCGGCGTGCCGGCGAGCGTCACGTCGTACCCGTGGATGCTGGTGACGGCGGCGGGGTCGTTGAGCGGGACCGGGATGTACAGGCCGGAGACGTTCACGTCCGTGCCCAGAGTGATGTTCTTGTCGAGACCGGCCGGCTGGAAGTCGGCGTACATCCGCCACGTCCCGCCGGCGGTGAACGTGAACGGGATGCTCCACGTCCCGTCGGCCGCCAGCGTCGGGTGCACGTGGTGGAATCCGGACAGGTCGCGCCGTACGACGATCAGATGCAGGTCCTTCTCGTGCGTCTTCGTGTACTGCGTGACCGGTTTGCCGTCCGGTCCGGTGATCGTGAAACGCAATGCGGTCTTCGTGCCGGCGGTGGAGAACGTCGTCGCCGGGGTGAACGTGTATCCAGCGTCGGACACCGCGAGCCCCGGCAACTGCCCGCCGGCGTCGTGCCCGCCCATGTCGCCCATACCCATCTCCTGCGACTGCGAAGGTGTGTCGGCCGCCGCGATCGGGTCGACCGCGGTGCCGATGCCGTACGCCGCCCCGAAGGCGAGCGCCAGCGCACCGGCGAACGCGCCGAGCCGGAGCGCGGCGGCCCGGTTCACGACGCCGCCAGTTCGTAGCCCGCCTCGTCGACAGCCTCACGAACGGCGGCCTCGTCGAGCGCGGACTCACTCGTCACGTGCACCGCGGAGGTGCCGCCCGCGACGAGGTCGATCTTCACGTCCTGCACACCGACGAGCTTGCTGAGCTCCTCGGTGACTGCTGAGGTGCAGTGCGCGCAGGTCATGCCGGAGACGGAGTAGGTCGTGGTGGTCATATGCGTTGCTCCTTCGGTGATTAGCTACGAACCAGACGGGCGATCGCGTCGGAGGCCTCGCGAACCTTCTCCTCGGCCTCCGGCCCACCCTTCTGCGCGGCCTCGACCACGCAGTGCGAGAGGTGCTCGTCGAGCAGCTCGAGCGAGAACGACTGCAACGCCTTCGTGGCCGCCGACACCTGGGTCAGGATGTCGATGCAGTACTTGTCCTCCTCGACCATCCGCTGCAGACCGCGAATCTGCCCCTCGATCCGCCGCAGCCGCTTCAGGTGGCTGGTCTTCTCAGCGGTGTATCCGTGTACGTGCTCGTCGGTCATCTCAAACTCCTCAGCTACCCCTCGGGGGTATGTCGACAACGCGAACGTACCCCCTCCGGGTATCGAATGCAAGTCGCGGAGCTATACCCATCGGGGGTATTCTCGGGCTCCCACTCACCCACCGGTTGAGATGCTCAGGCAGGTTGATCGCGTTTCCGGGAGATCTGATCCAAGATTGAACGGACTTGTCGGCGACTGAAGGAGTTGGTTGTGAACGCACGACCGCCATTGCCCCCGTTCACCCGGGAGACGGCTATCCAGAAGGTCCGCGCTGCGGAGAACGCGTGGAACAAACAGGACCCGGAGGCCGTCTCGCTTGCCTACACGCCGGACACCTACTGGCGGAACCGGGACGTCTTCGTGAACGGACGGGCCGAGGTAGTCGAGTTCCTGACCCAGAAGTGGGCGCGCGAGCTGGACTACCGGCTGATCAAGGAGCTGTGGGCGTTCACCGACGACCGCATCGCCGTCCGGTTCGTCTACGAGTCGCACGACGCGGCCGGCCAGTGGTACCGCTCACACGGCAACGAGAACTGGGAGTTCGACGAGAACGGCCTGATGCGGGTCCGCCGTGCCAGCATCAACGACCAGGTGATCGCGGAGTCCGACCGCCTGTTCCACTGGGACGCTCCGGGCCCCCGCCCGGACGACCACCCCGGCCTCACCGAACTGGGCCTCTGATTCAGACGGTGACGGCCGTCAAGCAGCCAGGTCATGGCCCTCTGACGGGTGAGAAAACCCGTATCGCCGCAGGCCCCTGACGCATAGCCTCGCACTCATGACCGACGGCGACTGGAGGGATAGCGGGTTCAGGCAGCGTCGGCCCTCCGCGGAGACTCTCGCCTGGGTTGCGGCGTCGATGGGGCAGGGCAGTCGCGTCGTTGGCTACCGCCGAATGACCGGTGGCGTCTGCTCCGCCGTGAATCGGCTGACTGTCGAGCGACGTGGCGTGCGAACGTTAGTCGTACTGCGCCAGTATCCGGCCGGGCTCGGCCTGGAGGAGCCCTTGGAGCGGGAGATCGCCAACCTTGGTGTGGTGGCGGGAAGCAGGCTCCCAGTTCCGGACATTCTGGCTACTGACGTGGCTGGTACTTCGACGGGTGGCTTGCCGTCGTTGCTGACGACGCGGTTGCCCGGGCACGTTCACCTCAACCCGGAGGAACCTGGGGCGTGGCTGACGAGGATCGCGGAGCTTGCTGTCTTGCTCCATTCCCTCGATCTCCCAGCGAAGACGTTCAGGCCTTGGACGGACTCTTGGATCGCTCCTGTTGGCGAGTTTCGGGTGCCGGCCGACGCACAGAAGCCGGCTGTGTGGAGGGCGGCGTTCGACGTGATGGCGGCGCCGCCGCCGAACGATACAGCCGTCTTTCTGCACTGCGATCTCCTGCCGGTCAACCTGCTGTGGTCGCGCGGGAAGATCACCGGACTGACCGACTGGAACTCCATCTATCGCGGGTCACGCGCGATCGACGTCGGCCATTGCCGGCGGTACCTGGCAGCGCTCTACTCACCCGAGTGGGCAGAGCAGCTCCGGTCGCTCTACGAGTCGATCGCCGGTGTAACTCTCGATCCGTGGTGGGACGTGTACGCCCTACTGCACTATGACGGCACCGGCTCGAAGTGGATCCAAGGCCAGGTCGCCGGCCGCCGCCCGGTCGACGTACCCGGCATGACTTCCCGAGTCGAGGCCACCATCGAGCCAGCGCTACGCCGCCTCGGATAGCTCGACACGAGCTGACGAGCGCTGCAACGAAAGTGGCTGCGTGGCACGCGTGGGGAACCGCCGGGGCGCGAACAAACCTGTCACGCTGTGCGTCAGCTCAACGACGAGAGGGGTGTGGATGTCCGACGTGGCCATCAGTACGCGTGGGTTGCGTAAGACCTACCGGACCCGTCGGGGCCGCAAGGTGGTCGCGGTCCAGGGGCTTGACCTCGACGTGCCGACCGGGGGCGTGCATGGGTTTCTGGGGCCGAACGGCTCCGGAAAGACGACCTCGATTCGGATGTTGCTCGGGCTGGTTCGGTCTGATGCGGGGACGATGGCTGTGTTCGGGAAGACGGTGCCGGCGCACTTGCCTGAGGTGGTCGGGCGGGTCGGTGCGATTGTCGAGTCGCCGAAGTTCTTCCCGGCGTTCACCGGGCGGAAGAACCTCGAGCTGCTCGCCGAGGCGATCGGGGCCCCGCGGACGCGCGTGGGTGAAGTACTCGAGCAGACCTCACTCGGTGAGCGCGGCAACGATCGCTTCCGGTCGTACTCCCTCGGCATGAAGCAGCGCCTCGCGATTGCCGCCACGCTGCTCAAAGACCCCGATCTGCTGATCTTCGACGAGCCGACCAACGGGCTCGACCCGGCCGGGATTCGCGAGATCCGGGAGACCATGCGCGGGCTCGGCGACCAAGGCAAGACCGTGCTGGTCAGCAGCCACATCCTGGCCGAGGTCGAGCAGGTTGCCGACACCGTGTCGATCATCGGCCACGGCCGCCTGCTCGCTTCCGGAACGGTTGCCGAGGTCATCGGTGGCAGTACTGCGCCAGTCGTGAAGGTTGCTGTTGACAACCACGAGGCCGCGACCGGGATCCTGACCGCGGCCGGGATGACCGTGCGGGCCGACGGCAACTACCTGCTCGTCGAAGGTGCCACTGACCCGGCAGATGTGACCCGTCGTCTCGCCCATCAGGAGCTGTACGTGTCGGAGCTGGTCCTGGTCCGCGCGGACCTGGAGTCCGTGTTCCTCGAGCTGACCGAAGGCGAGGGGCTGTGATGATCCGACTCACCAAGGTCGAGCTCCGCCGCCTGACCGCACGCCGGCTCACGTTGATCGGCGTCGGCGGACTGTTCTTGATCACCGCGCTGCTGCTCGTCGCCACCTGGTTCGATGCACAACCGTTGTCCGCGGCCGAACAGCAGCAGGCTGAGCGTCACTTCCAGCTGGCGCACAAGGACTGGGTCGACCACGCGGCCGAGAACCGAGCGCAGTGTGAGGAGGACTGGAAGACCCAGCCGGATCCGAAGCCGACGGTCGAGGACATGTGCGCCTATCCGGAGCCCAAGCTGGAGGACTACGGCAAGCCCCCGACGGTATTCGCCCAGATCATGCCGGACCTATTGCAAGGATCGTCGTACTTCCTGGCCTTTGCGGCATTCCTGATCGGGGCCAGCTTTCTCGGCGCGGAGTTCAGTTCCGGTGCTATCGGCAACTGGTTGACGTTCGAGCCGCGTCGGCTGCGGGTCTACGGGAGCAAGCTGCTCGCGACCGCGACCGGGTTCGTGCCGATCGCGGCGGTGGTGCTCGCGGTCGTGCTGCTGGGCACGTTCCTGATCGTCGACCACCTGGGCGACACCGCGAGTACGACGTCCAAGACGTGGGGAGACCTGAGCGCGATCGGTGGCCGAGCCGTGGTGACGACCGCACTCGCGGCCGCGCTCGGCTGCGTCGTCGGCCTGCTGCTGCGGCACACGGCGGCGGCGATCGGTGTCGTGATGGCATACCTCGTCCTGGCCGAGGGCGTCTTCGCCGCGTTCCTGGAGAAGGCCCAGCCGTGGCTGATCAAGATCAACTTCGACGCCTTCGTCCGCCACGACGCGCAGTACTACGTCACCGAATGCAAAACCGGCACCGACGGCAGCTACGTCTGCGACTACGTCCAGAAGACGCTGTCGTTTGAGCACGGCGCCTGGTACCTCGCGATCCTCGCCGTGGTAGCGATCGCCCTCGGCGGCTGGGTCTTCTACCGCCGAGACATCAACTAGTCACAGGCAGCCGTCGTCGCGGGCGGACGCATGAAGCCATCGCAGGCAATTGGGCTCCGAACGCGAGCGGCAACGTGGGGCAGACCACCTTCACCACTCACCACGTCTCACCCCGACGAAGCAGTAGCCCGCGTCGGGCGGACTACGCGTCAGCTAGTCGCGTGCGTCGGCGTCGGCGTACGGTGCCTAGGAGGACGATTGCGAGGGTGAGGACGGCGGCCGCCCCGCCAACTGCCAGGCCGCGGCGGAGGCCTGGTGGGACGAAGGTGCAGTCGATGCGGTCGGCGCTGCCAGTCAGGGGAACGGCGATCAGGCCGCCATAGTCGCGCGGCACCTGCGCCTTTCCGCCGCCGGCCGAGCACATCCAGCCGTCGATCTTCGGCACGGAGAGTACGGCGTATCCAGTGCTGCCGGGGCGCAGCGTTGCGTGCAGGGAATGCCCGCCGGCCTCCACATCGGTCGCCCCGCCGGCCCGCAGACGCCGGATCGCTTTCGCCAGTTCCTGGTGGTTCAGGCAGCCGATCGCGCTGTGCGGCGGGATGCCCTGCGGGTCCTCGCCGAAGTTGAGTTCGATCAGCACCACGCCGGTCTTCGGCACGGAACCGAGGCTGATCATCGCGCTGCTCGTGTTGATCCCCGGTCGTCGTGTCGCGCTCAGTTCGTGCCACTGCCCGTCCGCCAGCCGGGCCCGTCCGCCGACCCGCGGCATGAACAGGTAAGCCGACGTACCGGGCGTGCACGCCGCGACCAGCTTCACATCACCGGTCTCGAACCGCGTGCCCTTGTACTTCGGGACCTCGTACACCGTGCTCCCCAGCAACCGCTCCTGGATCGCATACGCGTTCGGCGCATTCGTGTCGACAGGAGCCGTCGTCCCGAGCCGTCGCCGTACCGTGACGAGTGGCGGCGCGTCGGAGTGGGTGATGTCCGGCTGACCGCTGCCGACGAGCCGCATCCGGGCGCCGACCGAGAAGATCGCGTCGGTGACCGGGTTGTCGAGGGTGTGCGACGCGCGACCGTACCCGGACCAGCCGAAACCGAGGCTGGTCAGCAGTTCGTTCGTCGATTCCGGCAACAGACTGCTGTACAGGCCGGCGCCCTGCCCGCCGAGCAACATCGGGTCGTTCGGCGTGATCGACGTACCCGGCTCGGTCCGGTACGCCGGCCAACGTCCGGCCGCCCGAAGCGCGTCGTACCGCGCCGTCTGCTTGTCGTCCCACGCCGCGGCCGATGCGCCGAGCACCCGCCCGCGTCGTTCATCGGTGACGACCGCGGACCAGGTCGTCTCGACGGCCACAACCACCAGCAGCATCGCGAATGCGGCCGCGACGGGCCACTTGACCCGCCGGGTCGCCGGGATCCGGCGCAGCGTCCAAATGGTGCCGAACGCAACCAAAGTCGCGGCTCCGGACATGATCAGCGCGAACAGCCAATGCCTGGTCAGCAGCGTGCTGCCGTCGGACAGTACGGCGATCAGCGCCAGCAACGCCGCGCCGCCCAGCAGCGCGATCGGTCCCGGCAGCTTGTGCGAGACCGAGACCCACGCGACCACCACGATCACGCCGCAGAGCACGAACGCCTCGCGGTACTGGCTGCCGTTCGGGGTGTCGAACGCGTGCCAGAACTCCTGCGTGGGCGGCCATCGGAACGACAACGCGATCAGGACGGTCGTGATCACCCACACCAGCTTGGTCAGCCACGGCACGAACTTGTTGAACGGCATCGTCAGCGCCAGCAGCAGGGCGACGGTCCCGACGTACAGGCTCGCGGTCCGCCCGACGCCTTCGGTCAGCGGCAGCAGCCGGGACAGGAAGGTGTCCAGCGCGGAGGGGTGGAAGATCCCGGACGGTGACGGCGTTGCGGCGCGGTTCGTCAGCAGGATCGGTAGCAGGATGGGCGCGACCAAGGCCATGCCGAGGACGAACGAGATGCCGTGCCGCACGATCGCCCGCAGTCGCAGCGACCACCTGAGGTCACTGGTCAGCACCCGGGCGAGCAGGTAGATCCCACCCGCGATCGTTGCCATGTAGGCGGTGTAGAAGTTGGACAGCCAGAACAGGCCGACCACCAGCACACTGAGCAGCCGGTTGGTCCGGCGCAGTGACCACTCCGCCACCATGAAGAACATCGGCAGTGCGATCAGGCCGTCCAGCCACATCGGCACGTACGATCCGTCGTCGAGCGCCCAGCCGCAGACGCCGTACGAAACACCCAGCATTGCGGCAACCCAGCGGGGGCCTGGGCGCATCTTCATCAGTAGGGCCGCCATCGCGGCCGCGGCCAGGCTCAGCTTCAGGGTGGTGATGACGTAGACGGCCAGGTCGATCTGATGGCGGGGGAACAACCCCACCAGCAGGGACAATGGGCTGCCGAGGTCGACCCCGAAGTCGGCGAGGAAGCCGACCCCGAACGCGCTCTGCCAGTTGAACAGCAGGTCACCCTGGGCCCGGCCGTGCAGGACGTCCCACAGGTGGGCGAAGAAGGGGACGTACTGCGTGCCAAGATCGTTGGTACTGCGCGACAGCGAACCGAAGGGATAGGTACCGCGGATGATTCCGGAGGCGGCGAACACCGCCGCCACGACGACGAAGGCGACGACGGCGGGCGGCAGCGCCGAACGTCGCCGCAGTACCCCTGGTGAATCGCCGTCCGCTGAAGCCACCGACCGTCCCCCTGCCCTTTCTGGAAGTTGCGCATGAGCCCGACAACGCGCCTGAGCCTAGTGGTGCCGTGTTACAACGAGGTCGAGGTGGTCAACCGTTTCCACGAGGCGCTCAGCCGCGAACTGACTGCCACCGGCCGGCAGTACGAGGTCGTGTACGTGGACGACGGCAGTAGTGATGGGACGCTCGAGGCGCTCGTCGGGTTGGCAGCCACCGACGACTCGGTCCGGTATCTGTCCTTCAGCCGCAACTTCGGCAAGGAGGCCGCGATGCTGGCCGGCCTGCGCTACGCCACCGGCGACGCGGTCGTGATCATGGACGCGGACCTGCAGCACCCGCCAGAGCTGATCGGCCGGATGCTGACGGAGTACGAGCGCGGCTTCGACCAGGTGATCGCCCGGCGGAACCGGACCGGCGACCCGGCCACCCGGACGTTGTTCGCGCGGGCGTACTACTGGCTGATCAACAAATGGGCCGACGTCGAGCTGATGGACGGGGTCGGCGACTTCCGGCTGCTGTCGCGGCGCGCGGTCGACGGACTGCTCGAGCTGAACGAGTACAACCGGTTCTCGAAAGGGCTGTTCGCCTGGATCGGGTTCGAGTCGATCCTGTTCGAGTACGACAACGTGAAGGCGGCGCCGGACCGCAAGAGCCGGTGGACGTTCCGGCGACTGCTGGAGTACGGACTCGACGGACTGCTGTCGTTCAACAACAAGCCGCTGCGAATGGCGATCTACGTCGGACTGCTGCTGACCGCGGTCGCTGCCGGATACGCGATCTGGGTGCTCGTGGCCGCGCTCCTGCACGGCGTCGACATGCCTGGGTACGTCACGCTGATCGCCGCGATCACCGGGCTCGGCGGGCTGCAGATGGTGATGCTCGGCGTGATCGGCGAGTACATCGGCCGGATCTACTACGAGGCCAAGAAGCGCCCGCACTACCTGCTGAAGCAAACCAACATGGACCCCGCGGAACGGCTGGAGAAGCCACCGGCCCCCGGTGGAGGAACCACCAGGGGCCGGTAGAAACCGCTGAGGATCAGGCCGTCAGCCGCTCGTCGGTGGACGCCGAGAACAGGTGCAGCTTGTCCGGCACCGCCGCGAGGCGGATGGTCGAACCCTTCTCGACCGGCATCCGGGCGTCGATCCGGGCGACGATCTGCTGGTGCTCGTCGTTGTGCTCCGCGGTGCCGTACAGGTACGCGTCGGCGCCGAGCTCCTCGACCACGGCGACCTTCACCGGCAGACCCTCGTCGGCGACCTTGAAGGCCTCCGGGCGAACGCCCACGGTCAGGGTCTTGTCACTGCCGGCCTTGGCCAGCACCGCACGCTCGATCGGGATCACGTAGTCGCCGACCTTGGCCCCGGTCTCGGTGATGTCGGCCTCGATCAGGTTCATCGCCGGCGAGCCGATGAAGCCCGCGACGAACTTGTTCTTCGGGTTGTCGTACAGGTTCAGCGGGGTGTCGACCTGCTGGAGCAGACCGTCCTTGAGGACGGCCACCCGGTCGCCCATCGTCATGGCCTCGACCTGGTCGTGCGTGACGTACACGGTCGTGACACCGAGACGCTGCTGCAGCTCGGCGATCTGCGTACGGGTCTGCACCCGCAGCTTGGCGTCGAGGTTCGACAGCGGCTCGTCCATCAGGAAGACCTGCGGGTTACGCACGATGGCGCGACCCATGGCGACACGCTGACGCTGACCACCGGAGAGGGCCTTCGGCTTGCGCTCCAGGTACTCCTCCAGGCCGAGCAGCTTGGCGGCCTCCATCACGCGCTTGGCGCGGTCTTCCTTGGACACGCCCTGCATCTTCAGCGCGAAGCCCATGTTGTCGGCGACCGACATGTGCGGGTACAGCGCGTAGTTCTGGAACACCATCGCGATGTCCCGCTCCTTCGGCGGACGGTGCGTGACGTCGCGGTCGCCGATGTAGATCGAACCCTCGTTGACCTCTTCGAGGCCGGCGAGCATCCGGAGCGAGGTGGACTTACCACAACCCGACGGGCCGACGAGCACCATGAACTCGCCGTCCTCGATCTCGAGGTTGAGCTTGTCGACGGCCGGCGTGTCGGAACCGGGGTAGATCCGGGTCGCCGCCTTGAACGAAACAGTAGCCATGACGATTTCTTCCCTTCACCGGCAGGAACGTGCCGGACGATCCGAGTAAAGGCACCCCCGAGGCGGGGGAGTCCGCCTATCCTCGCGTGGCCCGCTCGTCCTGACAAGGTATGCGGCGTGTGACGTGTCCGTTCTGTTCACGTAGTGGACACCCACGCGCAGTCTGCAAGTTCTTGCAGGATCTTGCTGAAAAGTCAGGTTCGGGCTGGGTACAGTGCCGGGCGTGAGCAGCAGAGCGCGGCTGGCGGATATCGCGGCCAAGGCGGGGGTCAGTGAGGCGACGGTCTCGCGGGTACTGAACGGCAAGCCGGGAGTGGCGGACGAGACCAAACAGTCCGTCCTGACCGCGCTCGACGTGCTGGGGTTCGAACGGCCGACCCGGTTGCGGCGGCGGTCGGCGGGGTTGATCGGGCTCGTCATGCCCGAGCTGATCAACCCGATCTTCCCGGCGTTCGCGCAGGTGATCGAGTCCGCGCTGTCCCAGCGCGGCTTCACCCCGGTGCTCTGCACGCAGTCACCCTCCGGAGCGACGGAGGAGGAGTACGTCGAGATGCTGCTCGAGCGCGGCGTCTCCGGAATCATCTTCGTGTCCGGTCTGCACGCCGACACCGGCGCGGATCACGCCAGGTACCAGGCGCTGGTGGACCGGCGGCTGCCGGTGGTGTTCGTGAACGGCTGGCTGCCGTCGGTCGAGGCGCCGTTCGTGTCCTCGGACGAGTACGCCGCGATGGAGCTCGCGGTCGCGCATCTGGTTGCCCTCGGCCACCGCCGGATCGGGTTCGCGTCCGGGCCGGAGCGGTTCATCGTCGTACAGCGGAAACTGGCTGGTTACCGCACCTCGATGAAGGCGCAGTTGGGGGTGTCGGACGAGGACATCGACCCGATGGTGGCGCTGAGCATGTTCGGCGTCGAGGGCGGCGAGGCAGCCGGCCGGCAGTTGCTCGACGCCGGCGTCACCGCGGTCGTCTGCGGCTCCGACATGATGGCGCTCGGCGTCATCCGAGCCGCCCGCCAACGCGGCCTCGCCGTACCGGGCGACATCTCGGTCGTCGGCTACGACGACGCCCCGATGATGGAGTTCACCGACCCCCCGATGACCACCATCCGCCAGCCCGTCCAGGCCATGGGCCTAGCCGCCGTCCAGTCCCTACTGGAAGAGGTCCGCGGCCACGCCACCCCCCACACCGAATTCCTCTTCCGCCCCGAACTAGTAGTCCGCGGCTCCACCGGCCCGGCCCGCTGAACCGCACTTTGTGCACCGGCCAACCAGTTCCGGGGCGGATCAGTGGTCGGTGGGTGCACAAGGAGCGGCTCCGGCCCGGAAGCCGTCCCCTGCCGGGCGGCTCCGGGCCGGAGGTACTGGGTTACTTGGAGGTGTGGAAGGCGGCCTTGGTGGTCTTGGCGAAGCCGTTGGCCCAGAGGGCGTTGACCTTGGAGCGTTCGGTGGCGTCCGGGTACGGGTTGGTGCAGGACGGGCCGGGGCCGCCGCCGGACATCAGTTCGGAGCAGGGGCCGGAGTAGTGGTCGGGCAGGCCGAGCACGTGGCCGGTCTCGTGGGCGACGATCCGGGTCTTGTCGTACTGCTGCGACTGGGCGTAGTCGATGAAGACGTAGCCGCTGCCGTGGCCGTCGGTCGACGCGTACGAACCGCGCGGGTCGTTGCCCTCGGTGTAGTAGAAGTCGTAGTTGCTGCCCTCGACGAGCTTCACGTTGCTGACGCTCGAGTTCCAGATCGACGAGCTGGACGCGATCTGGGACGCGAAGGTCGGCGCGTCGACGGCGTACGTGACCGTCACCGCGGTGACCTTCTGGCCGGCCTTGGCCTGCTTGGCCATCTTGGCGCGGGCGGACTTCATCACGGCGTCGTAGAACGCCTTGGTGGCGGCTTCGTCCTGCGGCGAGCCGACGTACGCCGCGCGGGTGGCGGCGGTGGAGACGTGCGAGCTGTGCGAATCAGTGGCCGGCGCGGCAGTCGAGGGGGACGCTGCCAACGCGGGCACGGCCAGCGCGGCGGCGGCTAGCCCCGCGAGACTGGTCAGGATACGGCGATGCGACATGGAGGGCCTCACTCCGGATCGGTGGCGGATAGCGACGGGCGGATTACCGATCGCCACCATCGGATGCTCCCAAGCGCCCCGGAATTCCGCATCAGATCGCAGAAAACCCAGGGGATAACCCGCGAATCACGCCCGCCGTTCTATGCCGGCCATAACTCCGCGCCTATGAGTGTTCGAGCAGGAACGCGGGGCGGTCGCGGATCTGATCGCAGCGGCGGCCGCCGCCGAGCTGCTCGTCGGCGTTGTCGAGCGGGGGCTGTTATGACTCGCCGGGGATGCCGACGTTGAGGAGGCGGGCGCCGGGGCCTCGGGTGGCCAGGCGGTCTTCCTTGTTGTAGAGGTTGCAGCGCTGGAGGCTGAGGCAGCCGCAGCCGATGCAGGTGTCCAGGTCGTCGCGGAGACGCTCGAGCTCGGCGATGCGCTCGTCGAGACGGCTACGCCACATCTTCGAGAGTTTGCTCCAGTCGGCACGCGTCGGCGTGCGGTCCTCGGGGAGCGAGTCCAGCGCGTTCTTGATCTCCGAGAGCGCGAGACCGACCCGCTGGGCCGCCTGTACGAACGCGATCCGCCGCAGCGTGCTCCGCTGGTACTGACGCTGGTTGCCGGCCGTACGCCGGGACCTGATCAGCCCCTGGTCCTCGTAGAACCGCAACGCCGACGCCGCCACCCCGGACCGATGCGCGATCTCCCCGATCGAGAGCCAGTGCTCCTTGCTCGGGATGTTGTCCTCCGCCATACCGCCACCCTAGGACGGCGTTCCAAGAACTCAAGCGGACTTGAACTTCACACGGCCGAACCCCGGGCACTGACCAACTGCCGGATCGGACGCTCGCAGGCGCGGGCAGGCGGGCGGCGGGTGAGGTTGGTCAGTGGTGCAGGTCCGCAAGACCACTCCGGCAGGTGGTATTCCGGTTGGGTACGTGGTCGGGGTGACGGTCACGATCGGTTATACTTTTCTCGTGTCGGTGCGCGCGTCGCGTCACCAGAGATGTTCCCAGGCGCTCCGACCCGTCGGTTTCGGCATCCGCTGAAGATCCGGCGACATGGGTGCAACGCGATAGCACCCGCAGGTCGATGCCCGTCTCCTGCTGAGCACGTTGTCCGGTCATGAATTCGTGACCGGAGCTTCGCTGCGGCTGCGATCCGGCGCCATTCGTCCGTGAATCCGAGAGAGAGTTTGCGTGACCCAGCACCACCAGCACGATTCCGAGTCCGCTGACGGGCGGGCCAAGAAGCCCCGACACAAGAAGTACCAGAACCAGTCGTACGGCGAGCGCCTGGCCGCGAACGCGTCGTACGACGCGCCGCGCGCGGACGCCCCGCGTGAGGACAGCAAGCCGGTCAAGGGCTACCGCTCCGAGCCGGCCCGCCAGGACCGCGGTCAGCGCAGCTATGACCGCACCACCGACCGCAACCGCGACGACCGCGGCCGTGACGAGCGCCCGCGCTACGAGAACCGCAGCCGCGACGACCGTCCGCAGTACAGCCGCGACGACAAGCCGCAGTACGCGCGTAACGACCGTGGTGACCGGCCGCAGTACGCGCGCGACGACCGCAACGACCGTGGCGACAAGCCGCAGTACGCGCGGAGCGAGCGGAGTGACCGGCCGCAGTACCGGCGCGACGACAAGCCTGCGTTCCGGCGCGACGACAAGCCTGCGTTCCGGCGCGACGACAAGCCTGCGTTCCGGCGCGACGACAAGCCTGCGTTCCGGGGCGGCGACGACCGCGCCCGGGGCGAGCGTCCGCAGTACCGGCGCGACGACAAGCCGTTCGTTCGGCGTCCTTCGCAGGACGCGCGCCGCGAGGAGCCCGTTCGCCGCGAAGAGCCGGTCGTCGACCTCGGCAATGTTGCCGATGACAACCAGTTCGCCGCGCTCGGGATCGCGCCGCGGATGGTGCAGCGGCTGGCCCGCGACGGCATCACCGCACCGTTCCCGATCCAGGCCGCGACCATCCCGGACGCGCTGGCGGGCAAGGACGTGCTCGGCCGCGGTCAGACCGGTTCCGGCAAGACCCTCGGCTTCGGTCTCCCGACGCTGATGCGCCTGGCCGGCGGCCACACCGAGTCGCGCCGCCCGCGCGGGATGATCCTGGTCCCGACCCGCGAGCTCGCGATGCAGGTGCACGACGCCCTCGAGCCGCTCGCGCACGTGATGAACGTGTCGCTCAAGCTGATCGCCGGCGGTCTCCCGTACCCGAAGCAGATCGACGCGCTCCGTCGTGGTGTCGACCTGCTGATCGCCACCCCGGGCCGGCTGATCGACCTGTGCGAGCAGGGCGCGGCCGACCTCGGCGCCGTGGAGATCGCGGTCCTCGACGAGGCCGACCACATGTGCGACATGGGCTTCATGCCCGCCGTCACCACGCTGCTCGACATGACGCCGCCGGAGGGCCAGCGCCTGCTGTTCTCCGCGACGCTCGACAACGACGTCGACACGATCGTGAAGACGTACCTGAAGGACCCGGTCACGCACTCGACCGAGTCCGGCCAGGCCACCGTCACCACGATGGAGCACCACCTGCTGGTCATCGAGCCGGCGCACAAGCAGTCGCTGACGGCCGAGCTGGCCAGCCGCGACGGCCGGACCATCGTGTTCGTCCGCACCAAGCTGGGCGCCGACCGGATCGCGACGCAGCTGCGCGACCGCGGCGTGATGGCTGCCGCACTGCACGGCGGCCTGACCCAGGGCATGCGGAACCGGACGCTCGACCAGTTCAAGGACGGTTCGGTTCCGGTGCTCGTGGCAACGGATGTCGCCGCGCGCGGCATCCACGTCGACGACGTCGGCCTGGTCGTCCAGGCTGACCCGCCGGCCGAGCACAAGGACTACCTGCACCGCGCCGGCCGTACGGCGCGCGCCGGCGGCAAGGGCGCGGTCGTCACCCTGTTGCTGCCGCACCAGCGGCGCGGCATGATCCGGATGGCCGAGTCGGCCGGCGTCAAGGCCGAGCCGGTCCGGGCCCGTCCGGGCGACGAGCTGGTCACCGAGCTGACCGGCGGCACCAAGCCGTCCGGGTACCCGGTGAAGCTTCCGGCCCCGAAGCCGCAGCGCTTCGGCAAGGGCGGCGGCAAGGGTGGCAAGCGGTTCGGCAGCAGCCGTCCGCGTGGCTACGAGGGCCGCGGCGGCAGCGGTGGTCCGCGCCGCAGCAACGGCAACAAGTCGTACCAGCACTGAGTACTTCGGCCCTGATTCCCTTCAATACAAGGGGATCAGGGCCGACTCATGTCAGGATGGCCCACAGGCGCGCGAGGATCGTCGCGATCTCGTCCTCGTCGAGCGGGATGAGCTCGAGCATCAGTTCGCCCTCGGCCATCCGGTCGGTCATCACGTAGATCGACGGCGTACCGGCCTCGAGCTCGGTGGCGACGCGTTTGGCGTCGGCGACCTTCAGCAGGACCCGGGACACCTGCAGGCCGGTCGGGTCCTGGACGGCCTCGGCGGTCACATCCGGAATCCGGGACGCCGCGGCGACGAACGCGTCGACCTTGGCGAGCTCGTCCGCCTCCCACTTCACCCGGTCGAACGCCTGCCACTCCTCGAGAGCCGCGAGTACGCCGACGATCGCTTCCTTGGTCGGCTTCATCACCCGCCCGATGCCCTTCTCCTGGGCCCGCAGCGCCTGCACCAGCGGCCAGCTCCCGGCGACGAGCCCGGCGGTCGGCGAGCCGAGGTACTTCTGCCCGCTCACCAGCACCAGATCGGCGCCGGTCGCGAGCAGATCCGCGATCCGCGGGAACTGCGCGGCCGCGTCGACGATCGCCGGTACGCCGCGACGGTGCGCGGCCCGGATCGCGGCGACGAGGTCGATCGGCTCGCCGCGGGTCAGCCGGGACGCCACCAGCATCAGGCACGCGACATCCGGTCCGTCGAGCTCGTCCTCGAGCTCGGCGATCGTGCAACCGTCCTCGTCGCCGGCCAGGTCGACCTGCGCGCCGGCGAGCCGGATCCCCTGCAGGTTGGTGTGTCCGTAGTCGATCACCTGACAAGCCGGCAGGACGACGCGGTTGTGCATATCCCTTGCGTCCGGCAACGCCGCGGTACGCCGGGGATCGCCGCCGGTCATCGTGGCCGCGACCGCGAGGGTGATGCCGGCCGCGGTGCAGTGCACGACCGCACCGGCCTGGGCGCCGGTCACCTGCGCGATGGCTTCGCTGGCCCGGTCGCCGAGCTCGTCCATCACGAAGAACTCAGGCAGCGCCTGTGCGACGGCCTCGGCCACCCCGTCGGAACTCCTCGACACCCCGAGCGGGGTGAAGGTCCCCTTGGCGTTGATCACCACACTCAAGCGGTAACGCTCAAACAGGCTTCCGCTTCGCTCCAGCCTGCCCTGAGCGGTCTGCGCCCTGTCCCCTTGCATCAACTCGCTCCGCTCGTTGATGGAGATCGTCATGGTGAAGCAGAGCGTAATGGTCACGGACAGCAATTGGCGAGAGTCTGGACGTGAGTTCTTGACCTGATGCTACTGGTGAGTCATTCTCACTTTCACCGACCTGAGGAGGGAACCGTGCCCCGCCCCGCACTCCGAACCCGCCTTCGCATCACGATCGCCGCCGCCGCTGTCACCGCCGTCCTGGCGGCGCTGCCGGCACCGACCCAGGCCACCCCGCAGGCCGTTGCCGCGACCCCGGCAGATTATTGCCTCGAGCAATGTCGCGACATCCTGCCGCCGGGTCAGAACGGCAACGCCACCTTCACGGATCTCCTTGCTTTCAAGGCGTTAGGCGTCAGACCGGCCCACTTCAGCGACACGGTCAAGCCCTACCAGGACCTGGTCTGGAACTCGCAGGGCATCACCGACGACGGCCTCGCGCCGTACTACGACGACTCGTCGTTCGGGGTGAAGCCGGGCGACGTCGCGAGCACGATCCATCCGCGCAGCGACGTCACGATCGTGCGGGACAAGTCGCGCGGGATCCCGCACATCACCGGGACCACGCGGCTCGGCACGATGTTCGGCGCCGGGTTCGCCGGAGCGCAGGACCGGCTGTTCGTGATGGACGTGTTCCGTCACCTCGGTCGTGGCCAGCTGACCCCGTTCGCGGGTGGTGCGGAGGCGAACCGCGAGTTCGAGCAGGAGTTCTGGCGCACCGCGCCGTACACCGAGGCCGATCTCCAACGGCAGTTCGACGACGCCGACGACCTGTACGGCGCCGATGGCGTGAAGATGCAGCAGGACATCCAGGCCTGGGTCGACGGCGTCAACCACTACATCGATACGGTCGGCATCGCGTACCCCGGCGAGTACGTCGCGCTCGGTCTGCAGTGGCCGACTCCGCACTGGAAGGTCACCGACGTCGTCGCCACCGCGGCCGTGGTCGCGGGCATCTTCGGCACGGGCGGCGGGGCGGAGGTCACGTCCGCGCTCGCATTGCTCGAAGCACAAGCGAAGTACGGCGTTGCCGAGGGCACCAAAGTGTGGGAGTCCTTCCGCTCGCAGAACGACCCAGAAGCCAGTACGACGGTGCACAACGGCACCTCCTTCCCTTACGGGACGACCGGCCCGAACCCGGCCGGCCGTGCGATGCCGGACCGTGGTTCGGTCACCGCCGAGCCCGAGGTCATCGACCAGACCGCCAACAAGACCGCGGCCGCCAAACCCGCGCCGAAGGGCTCGGGCTCGCTGAAGGGGATCTTCGACGACGGCCTGTTCCCGGAGGGCTTCGGTAAGAAGGGGATGTCGAACGCCCTGCTCGTCTCCGGCGCGCACACCCAGAGCGGCAACCCGATCGCGGTCTACGGGCCGCAGACCGGATACTTCGCGCCGCAACTACTGATGCGCCAGGAGCTGCAAGGCCCGGGGGTCAGCTCGCGCGGCATCGCGTTCGCCGGCCTCAACTTCTACACGCTGATCGGCCGCGGCCCCGACTACTCGTGGAGTGCCACGTCTGCCGGGCAGGACATCACCGACACGTTCGCCGTACCGCTGTGTGAGCCGAACGGCGGGACACCGACGAAGAACTCGCAGTACTACGAGTTCCGTGGGCAGTGTGTTCCGATCGAGCGGCTCGAGCGGCACAACGCCTGGTACGCCAGCCTCGGATCGTCCGAGCCGGCCGGGTCGTACACGTTGGTTGCCTTGCGCACGAAGTACGGCATCGTCACGCATCGCGGGACGGTCGGCGGGAAGCCGGTGCTGTTCACCAAGAACCGGTCGACGTACGGGAACGAGGCCGGGTCGGCGCTCGGGTTCATGCAATTCAACGACCCGGACCGGATCCACTCCGCCGCGGACTTCCAGAGAGCCGCCGCGAACATCGGCTACACGTTCAACTGGTTCTACACCGACAAGGACTCGATCGCGTACTTCAACTCCGGCGACAACCCGGTCCGCGCGGCCGGCGCCGACCCGAACCTGCCGACCTGGAGTTCGTACGAGTGGCAGGGCTGGAACCCGGACACGAACCGCGCGACGTACACCCCGCCGGGCCAGCATCCGCAGGTCGTGAACCAGGACTACCTGACCAGCTGGAACAACAAGCAGGCGCCCGGGTACTCCGCGTCCGACGGGCAGTGGGGTTACAACGCGGTCTACCGCAGTCAGCCGCTCGACGACCGGATCAAGGCGGTCATCAACAGCGGTCAGAAGTTCACCCGCGGCAAGCTGGTCGAGGCGATGGAGGACGCGGCCACAGTCGACCTCCGCGGCGACCAGGTCCTGCCCTACCTGCTCAGAGTCCTGAAGTCCGCACCTGTCACCGACCCGGCGGTCGCCGACGCGGTCGCCAAGCTGACCGCCTGGCAACAGGCCGGCGCCCACCGCAAGACCCCGAATGCGTCGTCGAAGACCTACGACAACGCCGACGCCATCCGCATCCTCGACGCCTGGTGGCCGCTGCTCGTGCCGGCCGAGTTCAAGGACCTCGGGCCTGATCTGTACGGCGCACTCGTCGCCAACCTGAAGATCGACGAGCGGCCGAGCGCCCAGGGATCGTCGTTCCAGAGCGGCTGGTGGGGCTTCGTCCAACGCGACCTCCGCAAGGTCCTTGGCGACCCGGTGAAGGCCTCGCAACCGGTGACGTACTGCGGCGGTGGGACCCTGGCCGGATGCCGGTCGGTGCTGACCGACACGTTGCTCGCAGCAACCAAGGTGCCGGCGGGTACGACGTACCCGGCGACCGCGGACTGTGCCGCCGGCGACCAGTTCTGCGCGGATCAGATCGCGCACCAGCCGATGGGCGGTATCACCCAGGACCGGATCGCCTGGGTCAACCGGCCGACGTACCAGCAGGTGGTCGAGTTCCCGGCGCGACGGGGTGACGACGTCACCAACCTGGCCGTGGGGAAGACGGCGACGGCCAGCAGTTACGAGACCGGGTGGTACAACTCCCCGCCGGCGCAGGCCGTCGATGGGAAGCCGGACACCCGCTGGGCCAGCGACTGGTCGGATCCGCAGTGGCTGAAGGTTGACCTCGGCAACGAGCAGACCGTACGCCGGGTGGTGCTGGACTGGGAGGCGGCGTACGGGAAGTCGTACACGGTCGAGGTGTCGCGGGACGGGGCGACCTGGCAACAGGTGTACGCGACGACGACCGGGAACGGCGGTGAGGACGTGGTGCGGTTCGCGGCCACTCCCGCGCGGTATGTGCGGGTGACCGGGACGCAGCGGGCGACGTCCTACGGGTATTCGCTGTATGAGCTGCAGGTGTTCAGATGGTGATGCCAGGATGAGGGCATGAACCAGAACTTTCCTCCGAACCAGCCGTTCCCGCCGCAGCAGGGTGGTTACCAGCAGGGGCCGCCGCCGGGGTACCAGGGTCCGCCGCCGGGATACCAGCAGGGTCCGCCGCCGCAGGGGTACGGGCAGCAGCCCGGCTACGGTCAGGCGCCGGGCAACTATCAGCCGGCCCAGCAAAGCGCACCGCATGTCGCGCCGCAGGGTTCGCCGTACCCGGTGCTGGTCTCGACGATGAACGACTTGCCCGGCTATACCGCGGACAAGGTGTTCGGCGAGGTGTTCGGGCTGACCGTGCGGAGCCGCGACTTCGGGTCGAACTTCACCGCGAGCTTCCGGTCGCTGGGCGGTGGCGAGGTGCCGGAGTACACCCAGATGCTGGCCGAGTCGCGGCACGTCGCCGTGATGCGGATGTGCCAGATGGCGCAGCAGATGGGCGCGAACGCGATCCTCGCGATGCGGTTCGACTGCAACGAGATCGCTCAGACGATGAGTGAGGTCGCGGCATACGGCACCGCCGTCATCGTGCACAAGGTCGAGCCGCCGCGACCTCAGGACGCCAAGCCTGACGAGGATGATGCGAATGGCAGCTGAGCTGCGGTTTCCGCCGGGGTTCAAGTGGGGGGTCTCGACGTCGGCGTACCAGATCGAGGGTGCCGTGGCCGAAGGCGGCCGCGGTCCCTCCACCTGGGACACGTTCTGCGCCGAGCCGGGCAAGATCCTCAACGGCGACACCGGTGCGGTCGCATGCGACCACTACCACCGGTACGCCGAGGACGTCGCGCTGATGCGGGAGCTCGGGGTGGACACCTACCGGTTCTCGTTCGCGTGGCCGCGGATCCAGCCGTCGGGGAGCGGGCCGGGGAATGCGGCCGGCCTCGATTTCTACGACAGGCTGATCGACACCCTGCTCGGCGCCGGGATCCAGCCGGCGCCGACGCTGTTCCACTGGGACACCCCGCAAGCGCTCGAGGACGCCGGCGGCTGGCTCTCCCGCGACATCACCGATCGCTTCGCGGAGTACGCCGGGATCCTGGGCGCACGCTTCGCCGACCGGGTGTCGATGTGGATCACGATCAACGAGCCGGTGGTGCTCACGCTGATGGGGTACTCGCTCGGTGCGCATGCACCCGGGAAGCAGCTGTTGTTCGACGCGCTCCCGGTCGCGCATCATCAGCTGCTCGCGCACGGTCGCGCGGTACAGGCGCTTCGAGCCGCCGGTGCCACTCAGATCGGCATCGCCAGCAACCACGCGCCGACGTGGCCGGCCAGTGACAGCGCGGAGGACAAGGAAGCAGCCGCGCTGTACGACAACCTGATCAACTGGCTGTTCGCCGACCCGATCCTGCTCGGCGAGTACCCGAACGGCATGGGCGACGCGATGCCCGGACCGGTCACCGACGATCTCGCGGTCATCTCGACACCGCTCGACTTCTTCGGTATCAACCACTACGCACCGGTCTCGGTCGGCGCGGCCACCGGTCAGGCCGACACCGCGGCGACGGACGGAGTGCTGTTGCCGCCCGGTCTGCCGTTCGAGCCGCGGACGCTGAAGGGTTACCCGACCACGGACTTCGGCTGGCCGGTGGTGCCGGACGCGTTCGGCGAGATCCTGCGGATCTTCAAGGAGCGGTACGGCGACCGGCTGCCACCGATCTACATCACCGAGAACGGCTGCTCGTTCGACGGCCTGGACGACCAGCGCCGCATCTCGTACCTGGACGGGTACCTCCGTGCGCTGAAGGGCGCGATCGACGACGGGATCGACGTCCGCGGGTACTTCCAGTGGTCGCTGCTGGACAACTTCGAGTGGGCGGCCGGGTACTCGCAGCGGTTCGGGTTGGTGCACGTCGACTTCGAGACGCAGGAGCGTACGCCGAAGGCGTCGTACCACTGGTTGCGTGATGTGATCACCCAGAGCCGGGCATGATTCCCGAGCCGGGGGTCGTGCCGTCCGCGTTGGCGGAGCCGACCGTCCGGGTGCGGCCGGGGTGGACGGCGGCCGTCGTACTGGCCAACGTGGGTGTCTTCGCCGCGTGGCTGGGGCCGATCCAGGTGCTGCTGGCGAAGCAGTCGGAGGCGGTTGCTCCAGGCAACAAGGAGTTCGTGTTCGGGCTGGTGACCGGGGTCGGCGCGGCGGTGTCGGTGTTCGCGAACCCGGCGTTCGGCGCGATCTCGGACCGGACCACGTCACGCTTCGGACGGCGGGTGCCGTGGGTGGTGGCGGGTGCGGTCGGCGGCGCGGTCGGGCTGGGTATCCTGGCCGGCGCGCACCTGATCGTGTTGATGCTGCTCGGTTGGTGCCTGATGCAACTGTTCGGCAACGCACTGCTCGCCGCGGTGACGGCCGTCGTACCGGATCGCGTGCCCGTCGCCCAGCGCGGCGGGGTCGGCGGCTGGGTCGCAATCTCGCAGGTCTTGGGCGCCTTGGTGGGTACTGCGCTCGCCGCCGCCTTCGACAGCTACGCGCTCGGGTACGCCGCCTGTGCGGCGTTCCTGGTGTTGTCGGTGGTCCCGTATCTGTTGCGTAGCCAAGACGTGCAGCTGGTTGAGCGCCCTGCGTTCGTCCTGCGGGACTTCCTTCGGGGCTTCTGGATCAGCCCGCGACGGTACCCGGACTTTGGGTGGGCGTGGCTGACCCGGTTCCTGTTCAACGTGGGCAATGCGCTCGGCACGCTGTACCTGTTCTACTACCTGCAGGACGAGGTCGGCGTCGACGATGCAGACACCGGCGTACTGATCCTGACGGCGATCTACAGCGTGTGCGTGCTCACGACCGCGATCACCTTCGGTCGCTGGTCGGACCGCTCCGCACGCCGCAAGGTCTTCGTCACCGCGTCCGGCTGGGTGATGGCCGTGGCCGGCGTCGTCCTGGCGGCCTGGCCGACCTGGCCGGGCGCGATCCTCGGCGCGATCATCCTCGGCATGGGCTTCGGCGTGTACCTGTCCGTCGACTTCGCCCTGCTGACCCAGGTACTCCCGAACGCCCGCGACCGGGCCAAGGACCTCGGCGTCATCAACATCGCCAACTCGTTGCCACAGGTCCTCGCGCCCGCGATCGCGGCCCCGATCGTGAAACACCTGGGTGGCTACCCGGTGCTCTACCTCTCGGCATCCGCGGTCACCGTCCTGGCCGGCGTACTCGTCACGCGGATCCGATCGGTCAACTGAGCCGCGAGCCGGCCGCCGGCCGGAACGGCGATGTGGTCGAGCGACAGCCAGTCGGCCATCAGGTGGAGCTCGGCGGCCAAGGGTTCGATGAAGTCGGCTGCGTCGGCCTCGGCGGTCAGGGTGGGTACGACGAGGGTGGATGTCTGGCGGTCGGCCTTGAGGTCGATGCGGGCGACGAGCTGATCGCCCAGCAGGAACGGCAGGACGTAGTACCCGTGCACGCGTTGGGGTGCGGGGGTGTAGATGCTGATCCGGTAGAAGAAGCCGAACAGGTGATGGGTGCGGTCGCGGTTCCAGATCAGGGGGTCGAACGGGGAGAGTAGCGCCCGGGCGTCGATCGGGCGGTCCTTCGCCTCGTGCCAGCGGTAGCTCTGCTGTTTGATGCCTTCGACCCGGACCGGGATCAGCTCGCCGGCGTCGGTCAGTTCGCCGATCACCTCGCGGGCGGTTGCTGTGGGCAACGGAAAGTGGCCTTGGCTCGAGCCGCAGAGTTCCTTGGCGGTGCCGATGCCGAGCCCGCGGGCTGCGATCCGGACGAGCTCGCGGCGGGCTTCGTCGGCGGTGAGCTCGGGCGCGGCGAGTACGTCGGCGGGTAGGACGCGCTCCGTCAGGTCGTAGATCCGCTCGAAGTGCCGGCGGCCCGCGATCGTCACCCGGCCGGCGCAGAACAAGTACTCGATCGCGATCTTCGCGTCCTGCCAGTTCCACATCCGCCCGGTGGTCGGATCCGGATCCGGGTCGCTCCGCTTCCGCCGTACGCCGTCCGGACTCGCCTCGCCCGCGGTCAACGGGCCCTTCTCGGTGATCAGCTGCAGGACCTGGTCGACGTACCCGGGCCGCTCGGCGGTCAGTCGCCGCATCCCCGCCACGACCGACCACGGCGCGGAGATCTCCGGGCTCAGCTCTTCGTCCCACACCTGCCGCTCCGCCGCCCGCATCCGCCACCGCATCAGCGGGTACGCCGTGAGCGGGATCAGCGCCGCCTTGTGTCCCCAGAAGTACTCGAACAACTCCCGGTCCGCACCCCACGCCAGCTTGTCGAGCGTCCCCCGCGGATAGTTGCCGATCCGCGAGAACACCGGCAGGTAATGCGAGCGCGTAAGCACATTCACCGAATCCAGCTGCAGCACCCCGGCTGCCCGGATCGCCCGCCGCACATCCGCCCGCTTGGGCCGCCCACTCCCGAACCCCTGCGCGCCCAGAGCAAGCCGCCGAGCAACCTCCACCGACACCTCATCGCCAACGGCCGCCATACCCAGAACCTATAGCGCAACACTGGGCTCATGCAGTCCATCACAATCGGAAAACCCCAGGCCTACCTCCGCCTGACCGCCGTCCGCTGGCCACGGGACGACAGCCGCCCGGAGATCCCGCGGGAGAAACGACGCTTCCTCGCGGCCGAGCTGCATCTCAAGGAAGTCACCGCGAGGCGGGAGCTGGACCTGAACCGCGACTACGCAGGTCTGTCCACATTCTTCGAGCACGTCGCCGCGCACTGGCATGAGTGGGGGAACAGCCGGATGGTGTGGGGGACGGGTGGCGAGTTGGAGCTCGACTTCCTGCGGATCGAGGGGCCTGGTGGTGAGCCCGACTACCTCATCCTGTCGCTGGCGCTACGGAACCACGGCTGGCATGTGCAGGCCTGGACCGTCAAGACGTCGATGATCGTCGAGGACGAGGAACTTCAGCGGCTCGCCCGGGAGCTGCGCGAGTTGACCGACTAGGTCGTTTGTAGGGCGCGTTTGCGGTGGTGGCGGTACCAGAGGGACCACGCGATCAGGATTCGTCCCGCTCGCTACGCAGGCGCCAGCTCAGCCTCGTAGCTGAGGTTCAAGCGCCGGTACGCCGCGCTCAGGAACGCCAGCAGTACGACGACCAGCATCAGCAGACTCGCGGCGACGAAGGCCAGCGCGATCCCGCGCGCCTCCCCGCCCCCGAGCAGCCAGCCGAACGTCTCCCGACCCGACGCCGACTCCATGTACGGGATCAGCAGGAACTGCGCCGCCGGACCAACCGCAAAGGCCGCAACCGGAGTGGATGCAGTCTCGATGCTCTGCGCGAACCCGAAGATCCGCCCTTGCTTCTCGAACGGCACCAACCGCTGCAGGATCGTCTGCTCCGCTGCCTCCCCGATCGGCACCAGCAGCATGAACCCGAACATCCCCACGATCAGCAGTGACTGCCATTCGCGGACCGCCGTACCCATGCCGACGATCGCGATCGCGACATTCGCCACCAGCAACACCCGCAGCGGCGAGCGCCCGAGGCCGAACCGTGCGACGAGGGCGCCGCCGGCGATGAAGCCGATGCTGGTCAGGCCGAGCACGAGGCCCCACGACTGCACCGAGAACAGGTTGAGACCGTACGGGTCCATCAGCGCCATGAAGACGCCCATGATCAGGTTGTTGAAGGTGCTGAACAGAACCAGCGGAAGCAGCCCGGGTACGCCGCGCATCGTCTGCCACGCGCCACGGATATCGATCCGGGCCCGCTCATGGTGCGCCGGCCGCGGTTCGTCGATGTGGATCGCGAGCAGCAGATGCACAAGTACGGCGGCGGTGAAGACGACTGCGATCGCGACTGTGCCGCCCATTCCGACGAAGCCGACCGACAACCCGCTGAGGACGCTGGTGACCAGGTGCGCGACGCCATTCACGGTCCCGACGAGCCCGTTCGCCTTGTCGCGGCGATCGGCCGGCACGAGCAGGGTGACCGCGGTCGACAGTGCGATGCTCCGCAGCTGCCCGGCAGTGCTTCCGACCAGGACCAGCAGGGTGAAGGCCCAGAACCACGGCCCGTGCCAATCGGTCAGCTGCCGGCCGGCCACGACGTACAGGATGCCGGCGAGGGTGAAGGCGACGCCGGTGATCGAACTCGACAACGCCATCGCGGTCTTCTTGCGGTGCGCGTCGACCACGGCGCCGAAGATCGTGCCGCTGGCCGCGCCGATCAGCATCGAGACGCCGGAGACGATCGACGCCGCGAGCACCGAGTGCGTCACCAGGTACACCCAGAACGCGAACCCGAAGCTCAGGAACGTGGTCGTCACGTTGGCCACCAACGTGTTGATCAGTAACCGCCGGAATGTCGTCGTCATACCTGTACGTCGAACGTGGCCTCACGGAATTGACATGGCCGCCCGAAGTACCTCGAAATCTTCGGGGTCGAGCGGGACCAGGCCGCGCCGGAGCTGGTAACCCCAGTTCGGCTGCCGGGTGAACTCGAGCTCGACTTCACGGATGCCCGCCCGGTGCACGGGTAGGAACTCGATCCGCCGGCGCCACGGCTGCATGATGCCGCGCTCACCCATACTCATCGGTTCGGCCTGGTACGGCGCCTCGTCCGCGACCACGCCCAGCGCGGTGAACGCGCGGAGCGGCTGCTTCTCGCGGTACCGCTCGGTCGGCGAGTAGATCACGAACCCGTCGCCCTGCCGCAGTCGCGCGACGCCGTACCGCTTGCCGTGGTTGAGCTGGATGAAACCGCCCTCGACCGCCCGCTGGGTGTGATCCGCGGAGACCACACCCAGCCAAGCGCGCTGCAAATCCGTCATACGACTACTGTCCGCCGGAATATACGACATCTTTCGTCATGATTTTGCGACGGAGTTTCGCGATCAGCGGCCAGGCGATCATCAGCAGGATCACCGCGTAGATCACGTACGCGACCGGTCCGCCGATCAGCCCGGAGACATCGCCGTTCGACAGTTGCAGCGCCATCCGCGCCTGCCGTTCGGCGATCGGGCCGAGGATCACACCGATGATCAACGGCAGTACCGGTAGACCGAATCGCCGCATTCCGAAACCGAGCAGCCCGAGCAGCAGAAGCAGCAACAGGTCGAGCGGCTGCGCGTTCACGGCGTACGCCCCCATCGAGGCGAAGAAGATGATCCCGGCGTACAGGTACGGTCGCGGGATCTGCAGTAGCTTCGCCCAGGCCGGCGCCAGCGGCAGGTTCAGGAGCAGCAGCATCAGGTTGCCGATGAACAGGCTGGCGATCAGCGCCCACACCAGCCTCGGCTCGCGCTGGAACAGCAGCGGCCCGGGCTGGATGCCGTACGACGTGAACGCGGCCAGCATCACCGCCGCGGTCGCATTCGTCGGCAGACCGAGGGCCAGCATCGGCACCAGCGTCCCGGCCGCGGACGCGTTGTTCGCGGCCTCCGGCCCGGCCACACCCTCGATCGCGCCGTGTCCGAACTCCTCCGGATGCTTCGACAGCTTCTTCTCGGTCGCATAGGACAGGAACGTCGGGATCTCGGCCCCGCCCGCGGGCAGCGCGCCGATCGGGAACCCGTACGCCGTGCCGCGGAGCCACGGCTTCCACGAACGCCGCCAGTCCGACTTGCCGATCCACGGCCGGCCGACCGGAATCACCGTGCCCGGGTTCCGCCGCAGATGGGCCGCGACCCAGAGCGCCTCGCCGACCGCGAAGATGCCAACGGCAACCACAACGACATCGATGCCATCGGCAAGCTGCGGTACGCCGAACGTGAGCCGCTGCTGGCCGGTAACCTTGTCGATCCCGACCAGCCCGATCACCAGTCCGAGCAGCAAGGCCGCGAACCCGCGGATCCGGGACGATCCGAGCACCGAGGTCGCACCGGCGAACGCGAGCAGCATGATCGCCAGGTAGTCCGGCGCGCCCAGGCTGATCGCGAACTTCACCACTTGCGGCGCGACCAGCACCAGCAGCAACGTCCCGATCGTCCCGGCCACGAACGACCCGATCGCCGCCGTCGCCAACGCCTGCGCGGCCCGTCCGGCGCGCGCCATCTTGTTGCCTTCGATCGCGGTCACCACCGATGACGACTCGCCGGGCGTGTTCAACAGGATCGACGTGGTCGAGCCGCCGTACATGCCGCCGTAGAAGATGCCGGCGAACATGATGAACGCCTGCACCGGTTCGAGTCCGTACGTGATCGGCAGCAGCAGCGCGACCGTCATCGCCGGCCCGATGCCGGGCAGTACGCCGACCGCCGTACCGACGGTGACGCCGAGCAGTGCGAGCAGCAGATTGATCGGGGTCAGGACATCTGCGAATCCTTGCAGGAGTTCCATCACAAGATCCCTTGCAGTACGCCGGCCGGCAGGTTGACGCCGAGCCCGATCGCGAACGCGTAGAACGTGATCAGCGCCAGGGCGGTAGCGATGAACAGGTTCCGGATGTGGTGCCGGCTGCCGAGCGCGAACGCTGATCCCCAGAACAGCAGGGTCCCGCTGATCACCCAACCCAGCGGCTCGATCAGCGCCAGGTTGACCACGAACGCCGCGATCAGTGTGAGCACGGTGCGCCAGTCGACGGGGGATGTCACGTCGACGTCCTCGCCTTCCTCGGCCTCGCCGGTCCCGCCCCGCGCGACGTCCACGGCGTACAGGACGGCGACGACGAGCAGCAGTACGCCGAGGACGATCGGTACCGGCTTCGGGCCGATCGGATCGTTGCTGTTGGCAATGTGCTGGAGCCGGGCGGCGTCGACGATCACCAGGACGCCGACCACCGCCAGGAACCCGCACACGCCGTACTGCGCTCGATCCGGCCGCTTGGTCGCGGCCTCGCTCATGCTGCCAGGCCCAGCTTCGTCAGGATGTCGGCGACCGCCTTGTCCTGGTCGGTGAGGAACTTGCCGAACTCGTCACCGGTCACGAACGCGTCGGTCCAGCCGTGCTTGTCCAGTTCGGACTTCCACTGCGCCGACTCGTGCATCTTGGTCAGGGCGTCGATCCAGACCTTCTTGTCCGCGTCGCTGATACCGGGCGGCGCGACGATCCCGCGCCAGTTGGTGAAGACCAGGTCGATCCCGGAGCCCTTCAGCGTCGGCACGTCCTTCAACGCCTCGATCGGCTGCTCGCTCGTCACCGCGAGCACCCGCACCTGACCGCTCTGGACCTGGTCGAGGAACTCACCGAATCCGCTGGCGCCGAAGGCGATCTTGCTCCCCAGCAGCGCGGGCAGCAGTTCGCCGCCGCCGTCGTACGAGACGAAGTTGACGTCCTTCGGGTTGATGCCGACGGCCTGCGCGAGCTGCATCGGCAGCAGATGGTCCGGGCCGCCCGGCGACGAGCCGCCGCCGACCGCCATCCCCTTCGGATTCGCCTTCCAGGCCGTGACCAGGTCGCCGATCGTCTTGTACGGCGAGTTCTTCGGTACGACGATCGCGCCGGCCTCCTCGATCAGCTTGGCCAGCGGAGTGGTCTGGGTCAGCGTCGCCTTCGACTTCGAGGTGTACGTCGCGCCCACCACGCCGAGCCCCATCTGCATGGCGAGCTTGCCGTTGCCCTTCTCGTTCACGGTCCGCTGCAGGCCGACCGTGCCGCCGGCTCCGGGCAGGTTGAACACCTGGACGCCGGTCGCGATCTTCGCGTCGTCCATCACCTTGGCCGCGACCCGGGCGGTGGTGTCGTACCCGCCGCCGGCCGCGTTCGGCACCATCAGCCGCAGCCCGGTGGCGGGCTTGCCGCTGTCGGCGTTCGTGTCGGATTTGTCCGCGGTCGCGCCGCAGGCGGTCGCGCTGACCAGCGCGAGCACTGCTGTGGTGACCCAGAGCATCGGCCTCATGGCGGTGTCCTTTTCGATGGGGATCAGGTGGCGACGATCGTGGACCTCCAGCGGGTACGGCGTCTGCGTTGTGGCCGCAGCGGTAGTTGAGTTCATTGTGGTCACGGGCGGAACCTGGGTGAAGTGTGGCACTCGAGCGCCGCAGCGGTGATCATGCGGCAGGACCTTATGGGAGGTGAATATGGCCGTCAGGCGTCCGACCTTGGCCGGGCAGCTGCTCGTGCTGCAGTTGGCGATCGTCGTGATTGTGCTCGTCGCCGTCGCCGCGGTCTCGCTGGCCCAGTCCGCCGCCACGTTCAACCGGGTCGAGGGCCGCCGGGTGACCGCGCTGGCCGAGCAGCTCTCCGGGAACCAGACGCTGCGGTTCGGCATCCGGCACCCCGCGCCCGCCGAGGTGCTCGCACCGTTGCTGCAGACAACATTGACGCAGTCCGGCGTCACCTCGATCACCGTCGCCGACGCGCACGGCCGGATCATCGCGGCCACCAACCCGACCACGATCGGCAGCTCGCTGACGCTCGGTGATCCGTGGGTGGCCTCGGGACGCGGATGGTCAGGCGAGCTGCGGCTAGGGGATGGGAAGGAGTTGGTCTCGCAGGTCCCGGTGCTCAGTCAGGGCACGGATTCGAACGGCCGCCCGGACGGGACGCTCGGCGATCACATCGGCACCGTCATGGTCGGCGAGCAGGCGCCGTCGATCTGGCAACGGTTGCGCGGCGCATCGTCGTACCTGGCGATCTATCTCGGCATCGCCTGCCTTCTCGGGCTGCTCGGGTCGTGGTTGCTGGCGCGCCGGATCAAGCGGCAGACGCTCGGTCTCGAACCGCGCGAGATCGCGGGTCTGGCCGAGCACCGGGAGGCGATGCTGTACGGGCTCGCCGAGGGAGTCGTTGCCTTGGACCCCCATTTGCGGGTCACGCTGGTGAACGACGTCGGCCGGCGGTTGCTCGACCTCCCTTCGAGCGCGGTCGGGCTCAGCCTTGGCGATCTGGGGATCGAGGGCCGGTTGCGGGAAGTGCTCGCCGGCGAGGACGAGGCGCGCGACGCGGTCGTCGTACGGCGTGGGCGCGTGCTGGTGATGAACCGGATGGAGGTGCTGAAGGACGGACGGTCGCTCGGCTCGGTGACCACGCTGCGCGACCGGACCGAGCTGGCGCAGCTGGAGCGGGAGCTGGGCTCGTTCCGTTCGTCCGCGGAGCTGCTCCGGGCTCAGACGCACGAGTTCGCGAACCAGCTGCACACCATCTCCGGCCTGATCCAGATCGGGGAGTACGACGAGGTCGTCACGTACGTCGGCGCGCTCAACCGGTACCGTGAGTCGCTCGACCTGACCGTGACCCGGCGGGTCCACGACACCGCGGTCGCCGCCCTGCTGATGGCGAAGTCCTCGCTCGCGGCCGAACGCCGCGTCGAGCTCCGGGTGTCCGAACGGACGACGCTGCTCCGGCTCGACCCCGCACTGTCCGCCGACGTGGCAACCGTGGTCGGCAACCTCGTCGACAACGCGATCGACGCGGCGGCCCAGTCCGGTACGCCGCTGTCGCCCGCGTGGGTCGAGGTCGAACTGCGACAGGACGCGACCAGTGTGGAGATCGTGGTCCGCGACTCCGGTCCTGGCGTGGCGCCGGAGTTGGCGCAGGAGGTGTTCGCGCACGGCTTCACCACCAAGGCCGCGGCCGAGGGTGAGCGCGGGATCGGTCTCGCGATGACCCGGCTGATCTGCCGCCGGCGCGGCGGCGAGGTTGCTGTCACGAACAATTCCGACGGCGGCGCGGCGTTCGTCGCCCGCATGTCCGCCCAGCGCACACCGGAGGGAGCCCGATGATCACGGTCCTCGTCGTCGACGACGACTTCATGGTCGCCCGCATCCACCGCGGCTTCGTGGACCGCGTGGACGGCTTCGAAGTCGTCGGTACGGCGAACTCCGGCGATCAGGCCGTCTCGGCGCTGTCCTCGCTGCGTCCCGATCTGGTGCTGCTCGATCTCTATCTGCCCGACGTGTTCGGCATCGACCTGATTGCGCGGCTGCGCGCCGTACAACCCGACGTCGACATCCTCGTGATCACCGCGGCCCGCGAGGCCGAGGCGGTGCGTGGCGCTGTACGCCAAGGGGTCGTCAACTACCTACTGAAACCCTTCGGTTTCGAGGACCTGCGGGCCCGGCTGCAGGAGTACGCCCGCCGCCGCGCCAGCGTCCCCGACCAGGTCACCTCCCAAGCCGACGTCGACCGGGTCCTCGCCCCCGCCCGCCCAACCGTCAACCGCCTCCCCAAAGGCCTCAGCCAAGAAACCACCACCCTGGTCACCGCCGCCCTCCGTGCCACCCCCGACAACCTCTCCGCCGCCGAATGCGCCGAAAAAGTCGGCATCTCCCGCGTCAGCGCCCGCCGCTACCTCGAATTCCTCTGCACCCAAGGCCAAGCCCAAGTAACCCTCCGCTACGGCACCACCGGCCGCCCCGAACGCCGCTACCACTGGAGAAGCTGAGATCTGCCCCGCGTGCTACGCGGGTGCTACTCCTCGACCAGTTCGACGGTGGTGGCGTGGCGTTCGGCTAGGGCGTGGTAGACGGTGGCGTTGTGGTCTACGAAGAGTTTGGCGGTGCCGTCCAGCGGGATGATCTTCTTTGCGGGGCTGCCCATCGCTACTGATTCGGGTGGGATGACGGCGCCGGGGGTGACGGTGGAGCCGGCGGCGATCAGGGAGCGTTTGCCGACGACGGCGCCGTCGAGGACGATTGCGCCGTTGCCGACGAGGGCCTGTTCGCCGATCGTGCAGTCGTGGACGAGACACTGGTGGCCGACGGTTGCGTTCGGGCCGATCTCGCAGCCGTTGTGACCGACGTGGATGACCGTGTTGTCCTGGATGTTCGCCCCGGCGCGGATCGTGATCGTGCCCAGGTCGGCGCGGATCACCGCGCCGTACCAGATCGAGACCCCGGCCTCGACGACCACATCTCCGACGAGCGTGGCGGTCGGCGCGATCCACGCATCGGGGTGAACGGTCGGGCGCTTACCTTCGAACGAGTACAGCGGCATAGATCGCACCCTATGCCGTACTGGTGCCTCGTCAAGAAAGGTTGTGGTCGTAACGATCGCTCGCCGGTCGTGACAGGATGGGTTATCCGCGCGTGTTGTGCCTTCTCTGCTGGTGTACGAGGTGAGAAGGCACAACAGCAGGGGAGAACCCTCAGGTCGGGAATACAACCGGAACGTTGCTTGACGAGGCACTAGCGTGGACCGGGTGCTCAAACCAGTTGCCGGGTTCGCCGCGTTCGGGTTGTTCTGGGGAGCGTGGGGCGCGATTCTGCCTGCGGTTCGGACCGGCGCCGGGGTCAACGACGGTGAGCTTGGCGTCGCGCTGCTGATGATCGGGCTCGGTGCGCTGGTGTCGATGCGGTTCACCGGCTACCTGATCGATCGGTACGGCGGTGTCGTGCTGCCGGTCGTCACCGGGCTGTTCGCGATCTGCGGCGTACTGCCCGCGCTGGCCGGATCGGTCCTCACGCTGAGCGCGGCGCTGTTGTTGCTCGGAGCAACATCCGGCGCGATGGACGTGGCCGTCAACGCGACCGGATCCCACGCGGAGGCGGCGACCGAGCGACCGGTGATGAACCTCGCGCACGGCATGTTCTCGGTCGCGGTGGTGGTCGCAAGCCTAGGTACGGCGGGACTCCGTGCCGCCGGCGTCGGTGCGCTGCCGGTGCTCGGCGGAGCCGGCGCCCTGATCGTCATCACAGCCCTCGTCCTCCTGGCACAGCGGGACACCACCAATTCGAACAACACCCACCACGCCCCGACCACCCCCGCGGGTGGTGGTCGGGATGCGCAGGCTTCCGCCTCAGGCGGTGGTCGGGATGCGCAGCCTGCCGCCGCGGGCGGTGTGCGGGATCTGCCTGGTGATGGTGGGGGATCGGGGGCGGGGAGGGGGCGGTTGGAGCCGGCGTTGCTGATGTTCGGGGTGCTGTGTGCGATTGCTTATCTGGTTGAGAATGCGTGGCAGAGCTGGAGTGCCGTGCACCTGGATACCTCGCTGCACGCACCGGCCGGGCTCGCGTCCATCGCACCCGCCGTCTTCGCCGCCGCGGCTGCCACCGGTCGGTTTGCCGGGAATGCGCTTCTGAAGCGGGTCCGGCAAGTGCAGCTGTTGGTCATGGGCGGCATCATCGCGGCGGTTGGCTCGCTTGTTGCGGCAACCGCCAACCACACGTGGATAGCACTGGTCGGCATCGGCGTCGCAGGACTAGGTACGTCGGTCTGCGCGCCCACCATCATCGGGATGGCCGGCGCCTGGGCCGGGCCCCAGCGGCGCGCGGGCGCGATCTCCGTGGTGACCACGATCGCCTACCTCGGATTCCTGATCGGCCCCGCAGCAGTGGGCGCGGTCTCCTCGCAGTGGTCGCTACCGGTCGCACTGGGCAGCGTCGCCGTACTCGCAGTCCTCGTCGCCGGCCTCGCACCAGTAGCCGGCCGCATCGCCGGAGCCGGCCTCCGCCGTACAGAGACCGGCCTTCGCCGTACAGAGAAAGGGATTTGAAAGGACCCCGTGCAAAGTTACGGTGACTAGGACTAGCGAGGAGGGTCGCATGACAGAGATCGCGAAATCAGGGGCCGCGGTGATCAATCGGGCCGACGGGCGGGACGACGGGGAGGAGTGGACCGAGAACTACACCCAGTTGCCTGGTGGGGCTGGGGTCTCGTTGATTCTCGAGTCGACCACGCAGGAGGGCGCCGGTCCGCGGCTGCACAAGCACCCGTACGCCGAGACGTTCATCATCCGTCGCGGTACGGCGACGTTCACCGTCGGCACCGAGGAGATCGTCGGCAGGGCCGGCCAGATCCTGGTCGTCCCGGCCGACACGCCGCACAAGTTCCGCACCGGGCCCGGGGGCTACGAAGCAGTCCACATCCACGCCAACCCGACGTTCGAGACGGTCTGGCTGGAGTAGCTACTCCGACGGTGGAGTGAACGCGGCCAGCAGGGTCGCGGTGATGTACGGCGCGGCCTGGTCGGAGGTGATGCGGCCGGCCTGGAGTTCGCTCGCGGCGCCGTGCATCACGTTGTGCATGACGCTGACCAGCCACGACGTCGGCAGGTCGGTGCGGAAGACGCCCTCGGCGCGGCCGCGTTCGAGCAGGCGTTCCACGCGTGCCATCGGGTCGGCGTGCAGTTCTTGGACCCGCCCCGGGGGCAGCGCGTCCTGAGCCGCAAGCAACAGCGACCGGTACTGGTCGACCAGCTGCCAGCTCGACTCGATCAGCCGTCCCAGCGCCGTTCGCGGATCGCCGGTCAGATCGACCTGCCCGAGCGTCCCCTCGCCGGTCGCGATCGCCTGCACGAAGACCGCGTCGACCAGCTCGGCCCTCGACGGGAAGTGGCCGTACAGCGTCACCCGTCCGACTCCGGCCGCCTTCGCGATCTCCGACGTACTCGCGGCCGGATCGCGGCTCAGGCACTCCGCGGCCGCGGCCAGGATCGCCGCGATGTTCCGCTGCGCGTCCGCTCGTCTGGTGGTGACCGCCATCGACGCCCTCCTCATCTCGAACACCGCTGTACGAATTCCTCATCTCGAACACCGCTGTACGAATTCCTCTTGTCGAACACCAGTGTACGAGTTACGGTACCAATCTAACCCGTACACGCCTGTTCAACTTAAGGATGATGACCATGAATGAACCCGACCCCCGGCGGTGGCGACTGCTGGGGCTGCTCGCCGTCGCGCAGTTCATGCTGATCCTCGACGTCACCGTGGTGGCGATCGCGCTGCCGAACATCGAGACCGATCTCCAGCTCGGTCGCGAGACCCTGACCTGGGTGGTCAGCGCCTACACGCTGATGTTCGGCGGCCTGATGCTGCTGGGCGGCCGCGCCGCCGACCTGTTCGGCTCCCGCCGCGTCGTACTGACCGGCCTGATCGTGTTCACGCTGGCCTCGCTCGTCACCGGCCTCGCCAACGGCCCCGAGATGCTCCTCGGCGGCCGGGTCGCCCAGGGCATCGGCGCCGCGATGCTCTCGCCGGCCGCGCTGTCCGTCGTGACGAAGACGTTCGACGGCGACGAGCGCAACAAGGCGCTCGGCATCTGGTCCGCGATGGGCGGTGGCGGCTCGGCCATCGGCGTACTGCTCGGCGGCCTGCTCACCGCCGGCCCGGGCTGGCAATGGGTCTTCTACATCAACCTGCCGATCGGCCTGATCGTGTTCGTGCTCCTGCTCCGGATGCTCCCCGCCGATCGCCCGGGCGAACAGCAGGGTCGCCTCGACGTACCCGGCGCCCTTCTCGTCACAGCCGGCACAGGTACGGCGATCTACGCGCTGATCAACGCCGGCGACCGCGGCTGGCTCTCGGCCGCGACCCTCGGCACGCTGGCCGGCGCCCTGGTCCTGTACGGCGTCTTCGCGTGGGTCCAGCGTTCCGTCCGCTGGCCGCTGATGGATCTCCGGATCCTGACCCGGCGGCCCGTTGCCGCAGGCACCTTCATGTTGCTGATCGCAACCGCCCTGATGATCTCGATGTTCTTCCTCGGATCCTTCTATCTACAGCACTTCAAGCAGTACGGCGCTCTGCGTACCGGCCTGCTGTTCTTGCCGGTGGCAATCGCCGCGATCGCCGGCGCGCATCTGGCCGGCCAGCTCGTCGGACGAGTCGGCGCGCGGCCGATCGCCGTCATCGGGTTCGTGATCACCGCGGTCGGCGTCGCTGTCCCCGCGATCTGGGAGGGTGCTGCCGTGGTCGTGATCGGGATGACCGTCGGGACGGTAGGACTCGGTGCTGCGTTCGTCGCGTCGTCGACCACGACGTTCGCGCAGATCGATCATCGGGAGGCGGGCCTGGCGTCCGGCATCCTGAGCACATTCCACGAGTTCGGCGCATCGCTCGGCGTCGCGGTCGTGTCGAGTGTCGCGGCGGCCAGTCTCGCCGGGACGGTGTCGACCGGGTTCTCTCGTGGATTCACGTTCGCCGCGATCACTGCGGCGGTGGCGGCAGTCCTTGCGTTGATCGTCGTACCGGTGTTCAAGCCTTCAACCGGAGGGGTTCATGTCCATTGAGATTCGCCGCGCGGTGGTCGCGGATGCGGAGACCGTGTTGACCATGCTGGGGGAGCTGGCGGCCTACCAGGATCAGCAGCAGTACGTGACGGCAAGCGTCACAGATTGGCAAGGATTCCTCGAACGCGAGGACGTGATCGTCCTGCTGGCAGAGGTCGACGGCAACGTCGCGGGCTACGTGTCCGCGCTGCGCCGCCCGTACCTCTGGGTCGGCGGTGATCAGCTCGCGCTGGACGACCTCTACGTCCGCGAGCAGTTCCGCGACGCCGGAGTCGGTCGCCACCTCATGCTCGGCCTCGCCCGGCACGCGCTGCCCGACCGCCTGCCGATCGGCTGGGGCCTCCGCCTCGAGAACACGGCCGGCTACCGGTTCTACGAACGCCTGGGCGCCAAGCTGGTGACGAAGACCGCGGCCAGCTGGTCGGCCGACGCCTACGAGCCTCAGCTCAACGAATAGGTCGCCGCGACCGGTAGGTGGTCAGAGGCGAAGCTCACCGGCACGGACACCGCGGTCGGTGCCAGCTGCGCACTGTGCAGCTGGTAGTCGATCCGCTTGGTCGGCAGCGGCACCGGACTGGTGAACCCGAGCCCGAGACCCTTCTCCGGCCAGGTGTCGGTCCAGTGCGTGGTCAGCGTCTTCACCTCGGCCGACGTCGGTACGGCGTTGAAGTCGCCGACCAGCAACGTTGCCTCCGGCGCATCCTTGAGCAGGGCAACGATCGCGTTCACCTGCTCGATCCGCTCGCCGTCGTTGATCGTGGTCAGATGCGTGTCGGCGAACCGCAACGGCGTACCGCCGACGTCGATCAACGCCTCGAGCAGACCACGCTGCTCGCTGCCCGGATGCAACGGCAGCAGACTGTTGCGCGAGTCAACGATCGGGTACTTCGACAACACCAGCGTCCCGTACTGGCGACGAGGCTTACCCGGCTCGAGCGGATCCCGGTCCAGGTTGGCGGCGAAGACGTAGTTCATCTTCAGCCGCGCCGCCAGCCAGGCCGGCTGATCGACCCAGTTGCTGCGGGCATCGAAGTGCTTGTCGACCTCCTGCAGGCCCACGACCGAAGCGCCGGAGGCCTCGATCGTCTGCGCGACCCGCTCGAGGTCGAGCTTCCCGTCGACCCCGGCGCCGTGATGGATGTTGAACGTCAGCGTCTTCACCGGGGTGGCCTCCACCTCCGCTTGAGCAGTCAGTGGCGACACGAGCAGCACCAGGGAACCGGCGAGAGCAGCAAACACCACCGCAGTATCACATCGGAAAGGATCACAGGCCGGGACTTACCGGAACGCCATGGTCGCCAGGCCCGCTGCTTCCTACCGTGAGGTGATGCGAAGGACTGTCCCGCCGCAGGTCTACTTCATCGTCAGCGCGGTGTTCCACTACCTCGGACCTGCGTTCGCGGTGCTGCTGTTCGCGCGGATCGATCCGCTCGGGGTGGCCTGGCTGCGGATCGCCGCGGCCGGGGTGATCTTCTCGGCTTGGCGTCGGCCCTGGCGGGCTTGGCGGCTGCTGTCCTGGGACACCCGTCGCCTGGTGATCGCGTGGGGCGCGGTGCTCGCGGTCATGAACTGCTGCTTCTACCTGGCCATCGACCGGATTCCACTCGGCACAGTCGCCGCGGCCGAGTTCGCGCCCGTGATCGTGCTGGCGGCGATCGCGGTGCGCTCGTTGCGCAACCTGCTGGCGCTGGTCCTCGCCGTGGCCGGTGTCTACGTACTGACCGACATCAGGCTGTCCCACGACTGGATCGGGCTGATCTTCACCGCCCTCAACGCGGTCCTGTTCTCGGCGTACGTCGTGCTGGGTCACCGGATGTCGCAAGGCCTGCAGCGGATCGACGGACTCGCGCTCGCAATGGGAGTCGCGACCGTGCTCGCGCTACCCGTCGGCCTGCACGCGGCCGTCCCCGCCTTCACCGATCCACGACTGCTCGCCGCAGCGATAGGTGTCGGCGTGTGCTCATCGGTGATCCCGTACGTCGCGGATCAGCTCGCGATGGCGCGGTTGAAGCGATCGACGTTCGCGTTGATGCTGGCCTTGCTGCCCGCCACGGCGACGGTGATCGGTGCCGTCGTACTGCGGCAGTTCCCACGGCCGGCCGAACTGGCCGCGGTTGCGATCATCGTCGTCGCGGTCGGGCTGCATCGCGAACCTACATCGCCTTGAGCGACAGCTCTTCCCAGTCCGCCCAGGTCTGCAGGCGGTCGGCGTACGCCTGTTTCACCAGCTCGTGGCCTTGGCCGAAGAAGACCCGCAGCGGCGGGTTGGGGGAGTCGGCGAGCTCGAGGATCGCACGCCCGGCCGCGGCCGGGTCGTCGAACTCGACCGCCGCAACGTAGTCCACGAACGCCTTCCGGTGGGCGTCGTACAGCGGATTCGGCGTGGCGGCCACCCCTCCTGTCAGGCCGTCGGTCGCGTATCCGCCAGGCTCGACCACGGTCACCTTCACGCCGAAGCCGGCGACCTCCTGGGCAAGCACCTCGCTCAGACCCTCGAGAGCCCACTTCGAGGCGGAGTAGCCGCCGCCGAGCGGTAGCCCGACCAGACCAGCCACCGAGGAGATCTGGATGATGTGACCGCTACCTTGCTCGCGCAGGTAGGGCAGCGCTGCCTGGACCACCCAGACCGGACCGAAGAGGTTGGTCTCGAGTTGGTCGCGCAGTTGCTGGTCGCTGATCTCCTCGATGGCGCCGGACAGGCCGTAGCCGGCGTTGTTCACGATCACGTCGAGCCGGCCGAAATGCTCCTTGGCCTGCTCGACGGCACCGAAGACGGCAGTCTTGTCGGTGACGTCGACCTCGAGCGGGAGTACGGCGTCGCCGTACGTGTCGACCAACTCGCTCAGGCTCTTCCGGGCCGTCGCGGCCACCCGGTCCCCGCGGGACAGAGCGGCCTCGACGAAGTGCCGGCCGAGGCCGCGCGACGAGCCGGTGACGAACCAGACCTTGCTGTTCTCTGGGCTCATGCCGGCCTCACATTGTGGTTGCCGGTGAACAGGTTGGCCGGGTCGTACTCGCGCTTGACCGCCGCGAGCCGCTCGTACGTCGCCGTCGGATAGACCGCGGCCACATCGGCGTCCTCGGCATCGGACAGGAAGTTCGCGTAGGCGCCGGAGACCTGCGGAGCGAGCTTGTCCCAGAGCGCCTGCCGAGCCGGGCCAGTCGCCGCGATGACCGGCGGCGGGCCGATCGTGGTCGTGGCGAACATCAGCTCCGCCTCGCGATGCGCGTACGCCGTCGCGTCGGCCGCGACCTCGGAGACGGCCCCGCCGACGGTACGGACGGACATGATCGGCGAACCTTGCGACGCGCCGGTCTCGGCGAGGATCCGCAGCACCTCGGGAACGGAATCCTTGTCGACAAAGGCACTCCGGGTGATCAGCTGGATGCCGGGCGGCGGGGTCACGCCGTCGACCAGCACTTCGGCGTACGGCCGGAGCGCGACGTCGTCGGCGAGTACCGTGCCGAGCTTACGGATCGGGTCGATCGCCTGGCCGGCGAGCTCCGCGTTGTCACCGTCGAACGCGACCTCGATCTCCAGCGGCGCCTCGGGACCGCCGAGGAACGGGTTGGCGAACGCCGCGATCGACGTCAGCTCGGCCGGTGCCGTGCGCTGATACTCCGCCCAGCCCTGGAGCACCTCGGCGATCTCGTTCGCCGGGAACACGACCTTGCCGAAGTACACCTCGGTCGTCGGGTGCGCCGCGAACTCGAACGCGGTCACGATCCCGAAGTTCCCGCCGCCACCGCGGATCGCCCAGAACAGCTCCGGGTTCTCGTCGTCGGACGCACGGACCACGTCACCCGCGGCGGTCACGAGCTGTACGGCGACCAACTGGTCGAGCGCCAGTCCGTACTTGCGGACCTTCCACCCGATCCCGCCCGACAGCGTCAGGCCGCCGACGCCGACGCTCTTCGTGTCACCGGACGAGATCGCCAGCCCGTGCGGCGCCAGCGCGGCCGCGACCTGCCCCCAGGTGGCGCCGCCGCCGATCCGTACGACGTTCTTCTCCTTGTCGACGACCTCGATCCCGGCCAGTTCGGCCAGGTCGATCACCACGCCGCCGTCGTTCGTCCCGAAACCGGCGAACGCGTGCCCGCCGCCTCGGACAGCCAGCGGGAGCCCGCTCGCGGCGACGTACGCGACTGCCTTCTGGACGTCCTCGACACTCGCCGGCCTGAGGACGTACGCCGGGCTGCCCCCGACCAGCACGGTCCGGCTCGCGGCGTCGTACCCCGCGTCGTCCGGTCCGACGATCTCCCCACCGAATCCTTCGATCACTGCGTTCATGACATTCCTTTGCGTTTGTCCTCATCGAACAAACACCTGACGTCGGCCGGGCAGGGCATGTGACGTGAACAAACGCACATCACACTTCACGGGGCTATTTCGTCTGTGGTGTCGAACCGGCGCGCGGCCGCTCGACGCAGGGGTGACGGACTCTCCTCTGCGGAAGGATTTTTGAGATGACTACTCACGATGTGACCGTTTCGACCGGGAGCGTGTCCACCCGCGCCCTGCTCACCGGCGGCGCGATCGCCGGTCCGCTGTACGTCGCGGTGTGGCTCGTGCAGGCGTTCACCCGCGAGGGTTTCGACATCACCCGCCACCCCGCCAGCCTGCTCGCCAATGGTGGTCCCGGCTGGATCCAGACCACGAACTTCATCGTGAGCGGCTTACTCTCGATCGCCGCCGCAGTCGGCCTCCGCCGCACCCTCGCCGGCCGTCCGCACGCCACCCGGGTTCGCGGTGGGGTCTGGGGACCATGGCTGGTAGGTGCCTACGGTTTCGGTCTGCTGCTCGCCGCCGCGTTCCCCGCGGATCCTGCGGCCGGCTTCCCGGTCGGCACCCCGGCGGACTACGCCGAGATCAGCGCTCGCGGCATGGGCCACTTCGTTGCCGGCGGCATCGGCTTCACCGGCCTGATCGCCGCCTGCCTGGTGATCGCCGCGCACTACCGCTCGATCCGCCGCCGCGGCTTCGCCCGCTTCTCGGCTATCACCGGCGTCCTGTTCTTCGCGGCCTTCGCCGCGCTCAGCGCCGGCGCCGGCAGCCGCCCCACGATCATCGCGTTCGACCTCGCCGTCGTACTCGGCTGGACCTGGCTCACCGCGGTCTGCCTCGACAAGCGCCGCTGAAACCGGCCCTGGGAGCCTCCTGAGCTCCCAGGGCCGTTCCTTCAGCGCAGGCGGATCGTGGCCAGTGTCGTCTCGATGCCGCTGTCGACCAGGTTGCCCTCGGCGTCGAAGGCCGCGGGTCCGTCGGTCATCCCGAAGTCGTTGTCGTTGATGACGACCAGGGTGTCGTGCGGCAGCAGCGCGACACCCTCGATCTTCTTCGGCGCGCCCTTGACCGTGTTCAGGTCGAGGAACAGCTCCTTCTTCAACACCGGCACGCCGGTCGCGTCCGCCTCGTACGACGGGGTGGTCGCAACGTCGTCCCACTTCGAGCCGAGGATGTCCCCGGACGGCCGCAGGACGACGCGCTGCAACCGGGCGGCGTTGTCGGTCCGCTCCTCCACCAGCACCGTTTCGGGGCCGGCAGCAACGATCGACGAGATCTTCAGCTCGCTGGTGTCGTCCTCACCCGGGTCGACGACACCGACCGGGTCGAACTGGTACGCGTACTCCGCCGTCAGCTTTCCGCGATGCGGCGAGAACCGGAGCAGCCGGGTGTTGAGTGATGCCTCGCCGACCTTCTTGGTCGGGTTCGAGAGCGGGCTCTGCAGTGCGAGGACCAGGTCGCCGCCGGGCAGCTGCGCCAGCCCCTCGAAGCCGCGGTTGATCTTGCGGGTCAGGAAGATCGCCGGCAGCGACTCGATGACCGGGTAGTCGGCGCCCTTCAGGTTCAGGCCCTTCGGGACGTACCGCGCGAGCACCTGACCGCGGCTCGACACGTGCACGAGCGACGGGCTGTACTCGTCGACCAGCCAGAACGTGCCGTCGTTCGCCCGGACGATGCCCTCGGTATCGAGGCCGTTCGGGTTGATGCCGAGCCGCGTGGAGGCGTCGAAGTTGTACGGCAGCTCGTCGCGGCTCTCCTGGTTCGACAGCCCGGTGACTGGCTTGCCGTGCCGGGTGGTGATCGGGATCGCGTCGATCACCTGCAGCTTCTTGCCGTCGACCTTGACCTTCACGATCGCCGGGTCGAAGCCCGGCACCGGGAACGTCCGCCGGTTCACGTCGTCGATCTTGATCTGCCCGTTCGGCCCCCGGTCCGTCACGGTCCAGAACTCGCCGCTCCTACCCGCCGGGAAGATGTCACTCCCGATCCCACCGAGGTCGACCTTCCGGTCGTTGTCGACCGACCCCCGGATCAACGAGTTGGAAAACTTCCCCAACGAGATATCCGGCAACGTCGCCGTCCCCACCACCTTCGGCCCCCGGTCACCGGCGACGGCGGCCGGCGCCGTACCCGCCACCAACGCGGCAACCCCCACCACCGAAGCCGCTACCACCCACCTACGAGCCATCCCAACTCTCCCCTCACAGACGTCCTCGCGACCCTCGCCGGACCGCGTGAACGCCACATGAACTACGGGACTCGCGAGCGCATTTCCGTGGCGAATGATTCCTGCAGGCGGCGCATGGTGGCGGCCTCGGCGGGGTCGGCGAAGAGGGCGGGCAGGTCGGCGGGGTCGACGTCATACACGTGAGTCTGGATCCACCAGATGTTGCCGGCCGGGTCCTTGATGCGGGCGCCGCGGTCGCCGACGATGCGGGAGGTGGTCAGCTCCGTGACGACGGTTGCGCAGGCGGCGACGGCGCGGTCGACGACTGCGTCGGCGTCGTCGACGTACACACTGAGGAAGCTGGGAGTGTCGGGCCAGTCGGGTTGGGCGTCGAAGGCCATCACGACCGAGTCGCCGATGGTGATTTCGGCGTGGCCGATCGTGCCGTCCTCGTTGTGGACGGCGAAGGCCGGCTCGGTCCCGAAGGTCTCCTGCACGAACTCGAGCCAGGCCGCGGCACCACGAACGGCCACGTACGGAGTAACAGTCGACTTACCGCCAGGGTTCTTGGTCATGCCTCTAGCTTGGCCGCAGTAGAGGACAGGTTCTGGCCTTTACAACAGTTGGCGGCCAATGGGTATCAACTGGCTCGCTAGCGGTAGCACGCCAAGGGGTGGATCCGGTGAGATTGCCTCATGACGACATTTGTTCTGATCCCCGGTGGTTGGAAGGGCTCCTGGGCCTACGAGGCAGTGATCCCGCTGCTGGCCGGTCACGACGTCCACGCCCTGACGCTGACCGGTCTGCACCCGGACGACGACATCGCGACGGTCGCCGCCGCCAACCTCGACACCCACGCCGACGACGTACTGCGGTTGCTCGATCGCGCCCACCTCGACGACGTGACACTGGTCGGCCACAGCTACGCCGGGATGGTGATCACCGCCGCCGCAGACCGAGCCGGCGGACGGATCTCGCGAATGGTGCATCTCGACGCGTTCGTACCGCGCGACGGCGAGTCATGGTGGTCGTCGGTCAACGACTACTTCCGCGAAGTGGCCGTAGCCGGAGCGGCAACCACCGGGTACGCCGTCAACCCGCCCGGCGCCCGCGATCCCCGTCGCCGCCCTCACCCGCTCGCCTCGTTCATGCAGGAGATCCGGCTCACCGGCGAGGTCGACCGGATCCCTCGCCGGGACTTCGTCTACTGCTCGGGCTGGGAGGAGCAGACGCCGTTCGCCGAGCTACGCGCCCGACTCGAGGCCGATCCCGCCTGGCAGGTCCACGTCGTACCGACCGGCCACGACGTGATGCACGAGGCGCCGGAGGCAGTCGCCGACCTGTTGCTTGGCTAGAGCCTCGACCAGGCGGGCCGCGCGCTGGTCGCCGTGGCCGATCATCCGGTTCGCGGTGTAGGCGAACGCGATCCCGTGATCGTCGTCCGCGAAGGCGAACTGACCCCCGGCGCCGTCGTTCGCGAGACTGCGCGGACCGAGAGTACGACGGAAGGCCGAGTCCAGCAGGAAGCCGGATCCCCATCGCGCACCGGCGTCGAAGCCCAGGTAACTCGTGCCGGACGAAACCTCGCGGGCCGCATCGGAGACCGTCTCCCGAGACAGCAGCGGGTCGGCGCCGTCGAGTCCGGTGATCGCGGCGGCGTACACGCCGGCGAGACCGGTCGCGGAGGCCACGGCCCCGGCGCCGGGCAGCTCTATCGCAAGCAGGGCCGGATCGTTCCAGCCATGCGCGACGTCGATCCCGGGGAACTCCAAAGCTCCGTTCATCGTGACGATCCGCATCAACAGATGCTCCGGGTCCAGCGCCGGCGGACGCCCCTCGGCCTCCTCCAGCCGGGCCAGGTTCGGCAGCTCCGACGCGGGCAGCCCGATCCACGCCCGCAACCCGAGCGGATCACCGATCACGCTCCGGAAATATGCCCCCGGCAACTGTCCGGTCAGCCGCCGCACCACCTCGCCGAGCACGAAGCCGAACACATGCCCGTGATACTCGTACGTCGTACCCGGCTCCCACAGCGGCTTCTGATCCTCGATCGCGGTGATCACCGGCGTCCACGCCGCGATCTCCTCGAACGAGAGCGTCTTGTCCAGCACCGGGATCCCGGCCCGATGACCGAGCACCATCCGGCAGGTGATGTTCTCTTTGCCGTTAGCAACAAACGACGGCCAGTACGTCCCGATCGGCTCGTCGAGCGACAGCTGCCCGGACTGCGCGAGCAGGTGTACGACGACACTCACCAGCCCCTTCGCACACGAGAACACCGGTACGACGGTCTCCTGCGACCACGGCCGCCCCGGCGCCGCATCGCCGTCCCAGAGCTCGACCACCTTGTGACCGCCGGCGTACACCGTGACGGCCGCGCCCAGCTCCGGAAACAGCGAGAAGTTCTCCGCGAACGTGTCCGCGACCGCGCCGTACCCCTCGTCCACCCAACCCTTGCTCATGCAGGAGACGATAGGTCCGGCCCGGCCGTCGGAACGACTGAATTACGGCAGCACCCACTTCTGGTTCGTCGCGGTGGTGCAGGTCGCGAGGATCAGTTTGGTGCCGTTCGCACTCGACCCACCGGTCGCGTTGAGGCACAGGCCGGACGCGGCGTTGACCAAGGTGCCGTTCGCCTGCGGCGTCCAGCGCTGGCCCGGCGAACCGTCGCAGGTCCACAACACCGCCGGGGTGTTGAGGGTTGTGGTGCGGGCCGACAGGCATTTGCCCATGGTCCGAACGGTTCCGTCCTCGAGCGACGGCGTCCACAGCTGGTTCGCCGACGACTTGCAGGTGTAGAGCGTCGTCGGCGTACCGTCCGCGGTCGCGGCCTGGTAGACGTCGATGCACTTACTGCCGATCCCGGTCACGAGCCCCGTGTCCTGGAAGACGCCGAACTCCCACAGCGAGTAGTAGCTGCCGGCAACAGCTCGCTTGGTCGCGTTGATCCGCACGTACCGCGCGTAGTTCGGCGAGAACACGATGCTGTCCGTGCCGCCGTCGCCGCTCACCGTCGACGCGACGGTCTTCCACGTCCGCCCGCTCCCAGAAACCTGGATCTGGTAGGACTTCGCATACGCCGTCGACAACCAGTTCAGCAGCACCCGGTTGACCACCTGCACCGATCCCAGATCGATCCGGAGCCACTGCGGATCGGTCCGCGCACTCGACCACGCCGTCGACATCGACCCGTCAACGGCCTTCGACGCCTCCCGCCCCGCGAGATAGGTGCTAGAGGCAAGCGCCGGTCGACCACGGGCAATGTTCCGCTTCACGCCGTACGACGCCATGTACGTCGTGGCCGCCGCCGGTGCAAAGAGGTTGTGGTTGCGCGCACCGCCGTCCGACCAGGTCGCGAACCGGTAGAGCTGGTTGGCAACCGGCTGGGTCGGATCAGCCGAGACCGACACGCTCGACCCGACGATCACCGTGGAGGTGAACGGAGTCTTCGCCGTCGTGTCCAGCGAGGTGACCGGCAGCCCGGCAGGCGAGGAGGCGAGCCGCAGCCCGACCGTCTTCGGATCGAGCCGCACGCTCTTCGTGTCGGTCAGTCCTTGCGCATCCGTCGCCGTCAGCTTGAGTTCGAGGTACGACGGATACTCGTGATCCGGCGCGGTGAAGGATCCCTGCGAACCGGTCATCGACGTGATCGTGTGCGTGTGGCAGTCGCTCGGACAGTGATGCATGATCAGCGACCAGGTCAGGGCCGACGCGGGCAACGTCCCTTGCTCCGGATCGGTCGCCGAACCCGAGAAGCTGATCGTGTCCCCGACCTTCCACGTCGTCGCCGGACCAGGTGACGTGATCAGCGCGGTCGGCGCGGTATTGGCCACGTTGATCTGCAGGGATGTCGCATTGGTCACATGACCGTCCGACACCTTCAACCGCGCGACGACCTCTCCTGACGTCGTATACGTATGCTGCACGGTCGCTGCCGTCGAGTCGTCGTACACGCCGTCACCGTCGAGGTCCCACGCGTACGTCAACGGGTCGCCGTCGGCGTCGTTGGACGCGGTCGCGTCGAACGTGACTGTCAACGGGGTCGGCCCGCTCGACGGATCCGCGTGGATGACCGCGGTCGGCGGGTTGTTCGTCGCGTCGTACACGTAGCGAAGCAGTCGGCCGTTGTCGTAGTCGACCGCGAACAGGTCCCCACCCGGACCGGTCTGCAGCTTCGTCGCGCCGTACCCCGAGGCGAAGTTCTGGATCTTCGCGGGATCCGGCAGACCGTTCGCGCCGGGCATCATCGCCCAGACGCAGCGCCGGCTGTAGTCGGCGAAGAACAGCGCGCCGTCGTACTGCGCCGGGTAGTTCCCGCCGCCGTAGAACTGCATCCCGGAGATCGACGAGCTGCCGACGGTGCAGGTTTCGCCGGTGACGATGTGGTCGCTGTGCTTGTACGCGTAGTACGGCGCGGTGACCGCGGACGGGCCGGCGGCGTACAGGTTCTCGCACAGGTTGACGTTGATCGCGTCGTACCCGGGCTGCCGGGCGGCGCCTTCGTAGCAGGGCCAGCCGAAGTTCGTGACCTTCGCGGTCGGGTCGACGATCCGGTCGATCTCTTCCCAGGTCGAGTAGCCGACGTCGCCGATCCACATCTCCTTGGTTCCCGGCCGGAACGTGAACCGCATCGGATTGCGCATGCCGTTCGCGACGATGCGGCGCGTGTTCAGGTCCGCACTGCTCGACGCCGGATTGCCGGGAGCGGCCTGGCCGGTGTCGGGATCGATGCGGATGATCGAACCGTCGAGGCTGGTCGGGTCGCCGGTCGTCCGGACGTCCTGCGCCCGGAGCGCACCGCCTTCGGCGGTCGGCGGCGTGAGCGTCGTACCGACGGCCGCAGGCCCGTCACCACAAGGGTTGTCGGGTGTGACATCGGACGACGGGTAGCTGTCCTGGCCGTAGTCGATGTAGTTGAAGCTCGCGCCGTCGCCGCCGCCGGCGTACAGCATGCCGTCCGGGCCGAACTCGATCGAGCCGATCGAGTGGCTCGGGAAGACCTGGCACCAGTCCTCGACCAGCACCTGCTCGGCGCCGGTCCCGTTGAGGACCGAGAGTCGCGCGCTGGCCTGGCAACCGTCGGCGGTCGGGCCGGGCGGGGAAGGACAGGGGTCGTCGTTGGTGTCCGGTGTACCCCATTTGGGTGTCGGTCCTCCGATCAGCCCGTCGTGTGTGTACAGCACGTAGATCCGCGGATCCGTTGGGAAGTTGGGGTTCAAGGCCATCCCGAGCAGGCCGCGGTCCCAGTAGTTGTAGACCTCGGTGCGGAGATCGGCGTACACGCTCGGCGTCGGATCCTCGAGCGAGTCGAAGACCTTGATCAGGCCGCTCTTCTCGGCGACGAACACCCGGCCGTCCGGCGAGAACGCGACGTTCGTCGGATTCGTCAGCCCGGTGAACACCACCTGCTCGCTGAATCCGGTCGGCGCGACCGCGGCCTGTGCGGGCGCGATCACGGCGAGCGGCAGCAACACCAGGACACACAATGCAGGCAGCGCACGACGCAGCCATGTGGCGGATAACCTCACGAAGCCCCCCAGCCTCCCAGGTCCGGTGCTCGCCCTCACAGCCCCCTGCGAACACTCGGATCGCTCGCCAGAATGACCTGCACCGTCGTGGCGCACAACCCCAGATGCGCATTCGTTTCAAACACTCAACCCAATGTCACGCGCACGGTCGGACCGTGCACACTGGGCTGATGAAACGCAGCGTCCGGGAGTTGCCGACAGTGCCGGGCGTTTACCGTTTCCGTGACGAGGCCGGCAAGGTGCTGTACATCGGCCGCGCCCGGAACCTTCGGCGGCGCGTGCAGTCGTATTGGGTGAACCTCGGCGACCGCCCGCATCTCGCCCGGATGGTACGGCGGATCGCCCGCGTAGAAGGCGTTTCGTGCGATTCCGAACACGAGGCGGCCTGGTTGGAGCGCAATCTCCTCGAGCATTCGAAGCCGCGATGGAACCGCACCGAGGGCGGCGCGGAGGTCGTCGGCTACATCCGCCTCGCCTCCGGATCCAAACCAGGCTTGCGTTTTGAGCACACGGTCACCGGTTCGTCACCGCATTTCGGTCCTTACCTCGGTGGGCTGCGGATCAGGCAGGCGATCTCCGGTCTGCATCGGGTGCTGCCGTTGCAGTACACGGTGGAGGGTGATGGGTCGGCCGAGGAGTTCGGGCGACTGTTCGGGATCGGGCCGGCGGATCGCGAGGCATTGGCTCGTACGGCGATCGCCGTACTGCAAAGGGATCCGGCTGCGGTGTCGATGTTGCGTGAGGAGTTGGTACGTCGTCGGGATCGTGCTGCGGCAGAGCTGCGGTACGAGTTCGCGGCCAAGGTGCAGGGCGAGCTCGAGGCGCTGGATTGGATCGTGGCGGAGCAGAAGGTTGCTTGGCTCGAGCCTACGGACGCGGATGTGTACGGGTGGGCGGACGGCGTACTCGTGCGGTTCGAGTTGCGTGGTGGGCGGATGCGTACGTGGACGGTGCGGGCAGTTCATGAAGCGACGGCGCGGGAGCGGGTGGCGGCGACGCCGGAGCTGTGGCGGACGTTTGCTCAGCGGAACGCCGAGTTGGCGGCACGGCTGCTCAAGGTGACTTCTTGATTACCTAGCATGTCGTGCATGACTTACCCGCCTTTGTTTCCGCAGCAGCCTTCGCCGAAGCGGTCCCGGGGTCCGCTGCTGCTCGTCGGCGGGCTCGTGCTGCTGCTGATCGCGATCGTCGTGACGGGTGTCGTGCTGGTCATCAAGCGAAGCGATGACAAGCCTGCCGCCACTCCCGCGGCCCGGACGAAGCCGTCGGATCCGACCGCGGTCGAGTTCCGTCGGGTGCTGTCCGCGAAGGCCGGCACCTGTCCCACGCCGGTGCCCGACGGTACGGCGTGCGACGCGAAGGGCATGCGGTACACGCTCGGCAAGGTCGAGCTCGACGGCAGCAACGTGACCGAGGTCAAGAGCGGCATCCAGCAGGGCTCGACGACCGGCGGATGGTACGTCGGCCTGACGCTCGACGAGGAGGGCACCAAGCTGTTCGCGCAGCTCACCTCCAGCCTCTCCCGGGAGACCCCGCCCGCGAACCAGTTGGCGATTGTCGTTCGCGGACAGGTCGTCACCGCACCCACGGTCCAGTCGGCCATCGCGGGCGGCAAGATCGAGATCTCCGGCGGCTACACCCGCGACTCGGCTGAACAGCTGGTCGGGGAGATCACCGGCTAGCCGCGACGTACTCCGCTTTGCCCGCGTACTTGAAGCGGATGATCGCGTGCGGCATCGGCCCCGGCCAGAGCGAATGCTCCACGCGGCGGTAGACGAAGTACCCGTCCTTGACCTTCGCGACGCCGACATGCCCGTCGGCGGTCTCGACGGTGACGCGTGGGGGAGTGCCTCGCGGGACCGTGCCGAACACGCTTGTCACGCTCGATCCGGGTTGGGCGCCGCGACCTTCCGCGGCGCTCTTGCGGAGAACGATCCCGTCCTTCGCTCCGCCTGGTACGACGGACAGCTTCGCGCCGTTACCCCACTCGGTCGTGCAGAACGCGACCGTGCTCTTCGACTGCCGCACGATCGACATCCCGAATGTGTCCTGCGCGTAGAGGACGACCGGCCAATTCCAGCCCGCGGCACCTTCGCCGTCCGCAGTGGTGCATATGCCCGTGCTTCCACCAGGCCCCACCGAGGGCAGCCCGAGCGGCGTCTGGCTCGGTGTTCGCGCCGGGGCGACCGGTTCTTCGCTGGACCGGTCGATCGTTCCGACAACAATCGTCGTCGCACCTGCCACCACAGCAACCGCGGCGGTTGTCGCGATCGCGTTCGCCACGCGACGTCGACGTACCTGCCGGCGACCGGCGTGCAGCAGGCCCGCCACATCGGGGACGTACGGCGCCTGCGCGTTGACGGCCTCTGTCATCAGGTCTTTGAGTTGGTTCGTCATGTCAGCCTCCCAGTTCGGCGAGGTCGAAGTCGGCGAGGGCCGGGTGCAGCCGGAGCTTGTCGAGCGCGCGCATCGTCTGGCTCTTCACGGTGCCCGGCCGGCATCCGAGTACGTCGGCGGTCTCGTCGACGGACAGGTCGTCGAAGTACCGCAGTACGACGCAGGCCCGCTGCCGCTCGGGGAGCTCGGCCAGCGCCTGCGTGATCACGAGCCGCCGCTCGACACGGCCGACGTGATCAGTGGGATCGGCCTCGCCGGTGAAGTACGTGTCTCCGCCGACGATCTCGGTGCTCGCCCGTCGGCGCAGCCCGTCGAGAGTCGCCGAGACGACCACTTTCCGCGCGTAGGTGACGATCCCGCCTTTGTTCTGCAGCTTGGGCCAGCGGCGGTACAGCCGCAGTAGCGCTTCCTGGGTCGCATCCTCGGCCCGTCGACGGTCGCCGCAGAGCAGGTACGCCGTACGCCACATCGCGTTGGCGTGATGGGTCACGAACGCGGTGTACTCACCCTCCGCCTCGCTGTCCAACCTGTCCTCCTCAACTCGCGCTGCGCAATAAACGCGTCGTCGGGAGGTTCGGTTGCATCAGCGATTGGTGACCTCGAAGGCGACGACCGCGGCGGCGACGGCGACGTTCAGGGATTCGACACCGGCGTGCAGCGGGATCTGCAGGTCGGAGTCGGTCGACACCGTGATGCCGTTGGTCTCGCCGCCGAGCACGTAGACGGCGCGCGGGGCGAGCTCGGCCTTGAAGAGCGAGTCCTGCGAGCGGGCCGCGAGCCCGTAGATGTGGTAGCCGGCCGTTCGGAGCAGGTCGACCGCGGCCTTCGCGGTGGAGGCGTTCACGATCGGCGCCTGGAACGCGATGCCGGCCGAGGCCTTGATCACGAGCGGGCCGACGTGCGGCGTACCCGCCTTCGGCAGGATCACCCCGTCGAAGCCGGCGCCGGTCGCGGTCCGCAGGATCATGCCGACGTTGCCCGGGTTGGTGACGCCGTCGAGCAGGAACACGTTCGTCGGCCGCTTCCCGCGGGTCCGGACGAATTCCTCCAACGGTGTCATCCGCGGCGCATCCACGTCGGCGACGACACCCTGGTCGTGCTTCCCGTTCCCGGCCAGCCACTTCACCCGGCTGGCCGTCGCCCGCTCGACCGGCGTCCCGTACCTCTCCGCAGCTCTGAGGATCTCCTGCATCGAGCCGCCGGTCGCGTTGTCGGCCAGCACCACCTTCGCCACGGAGAGCTTCGGATCGTGCAGGGCCTCGAGCACAGGCTTGCGGCCGTAGACCGTGATCCACTTGTCGCGCGGTGACTTCCTCGATTCCACCCGCCTACGGTACGCCATCACCCAGCGTCGAATTCCAGGCACTTAAGATCACCGCGCCGAAATGTCAACTTCCGCCTCTCTGAATGCATCGAACAGGTGTCTCAAAGGGGGGACACAAATGAAGCATTTCCATTCCATCCGCACCACGATCGCCGTACTCGCGGTGGTTTCGGTTCCAGCTGTTGCTGTACCCGCAACCGCCTCGGCCGCCACCAGTTGCCGGACCGCCTGGGGTTCTTTGCCGGAGGCAAGTAACAAGGCGAGCACCGCCATGCTGGCGACGATCCGCAGCGGGCGGCACGCCTGCTTCGACCGCGTCGTCTTCGACCTCACCGGCGAACCCGCCACCTACACCGTGCGTTACGTCAAGAATGTCTACCGCCCCGGCGCCGGCCATCTCGTCCCACTCCGCGGGGGCGCGAAACTGGAGGTCATGCTCGGCGTCCGCGAGTTCGACGACGCCGGCCACTGGGCCTACCAGCCGGAGGAATCCGACATTCCGAACGTCGCCGGGTACCGGACTCTGCGCCAGATCGAGTACGCCGGCAGCAGCGAAGACACTGCCTGGATAGGGATCGGGCTTCGCGCCCGTCTGCCGTTCCGCGTGTTCACAGTTGACGGTCCGGGCTCCGGCAGCCGAGTCGTCGTCGACATCGCCCATCGATGGTGAGGCGCGATGACCACCGCCGTACTGCCGACCGAGTACACGGTCCGACCGCCTGTGCCTGCCGATTCCGGGGCGATCTTCGCCCTGGTGTCGGCGTACGACACCGCTGTGATCGGCTCCGCCGACTGCACCTTGACCGACATCACCAGCGGCATCGTTGACCCAGGCTCCGAACCCTCGACCGACGGCTGGTTGGTACTCGACCGGGACGACGTGCCGGTCGGCTACGGGACGGCTTTCGGTAAGGGCAATCGCGAGGTGACCGAGATCGAGGTGGTGTCGCAGGACCCGGTGGTCGCCGGCTGGCTGTTCGACCGATCCATGCGACGTGCGGAGGAGATGGGACGCCAGGCAGGCCACGCGTGCGTCACTGTCGACAGCTACGTCTACAGCGCCGACGCGTCGCTGCGTGCACTGTTGGCCGACCACGAGTTCAGCCGCGGTACGACGTTCAACCGGATGCGGATCGACCACACCGGACCGGTCGCGGCCCCCGACGTACCGGCCGGCTATGTCGTTCGTCGTGGCGCGGACGACGACCGGACCCGCCGGATCGCGCACGATGTCATCATCGACTGTTTTCGTGGTCAATTCGGTTTTGTCGCCCGCCCGCACGAGGAATGGCTGGAGGCTCGCGCGGCGTACGCCAATTTCTCGTGGTCCCAGTTCACCCTGCTCGAGCTCGACGGAAAAGCAGTCGCGTTCCGCGACTGCAGCGATCGGGATGTCGAGATCGAGAATTGCGGCCATATCGACGGGCTCGGCGTGATCGAGTCGGCCCGGGGGCGAGGTCTGGCCACGTACCTGCTCCGCGACGCCTTCGCCCTCGACGCAGCCGCCGGCCGGACCGGCACGATCCTGCACGTCGACACCAACAACCCGACCCCGGCGCTGCACCTCTACCTGTCGGTCGGCATGCGTCCAACCCTGGTCATCGAGGGTTGGCGACGTACCATCCCGGCTACGCGTTGAGCGGGTTTGTTGCTTTCCCGTCCAGCCAGAGCAAGTTGCTGGGGTCGGAGTGGGTGCCCTTGGTGCCGACGTGTTTGTCGCTGATCTGCGGGCCGTTCTTGATCACGTGCACGAGCGCCATCGCGTGGCCCCGGCCGAGGTCGTAGTCCGCCTTGAGCCAGTCGCAGATCACGCCGGCCTTGACGTCCTGGTACCCCTTGGCCTGAGCCTCGTCGACCAGCTCCCGCGGGGTCCGGCCGGTCTTCTCTTCGATCTTGTCCAAGTACGCCTGGAACGACATGTTTCCTCCTGTGATCGTTCGTACGCCTGTGCGTCGAACGACTTCGGCGGAAATCGACAGGGTGCATGAGAGTTGATCCTGTGGGTACCGGGCGCTCGACAATCGAGCGGGTGTTCGACAGGAGGAAATATGACGGTGCATCCAGTCCCGGACAAGGATCCGGACGAGTGGACGACCGGCGACGAGCCGATGACAGGCGCGCAGGCGTCGTACCTGCACACCCTGGCCCAGGAGGCAGGCGTCGACGTACCGGACCAGCTGTCGAAGGCCGACGCATCCCGCCTGATCGACGAGTTACAGGACCGCACCGGTCGCGGGAACTAGATTTGTTGGAGGCACCGTAGGACGGCCTCGGCGGAGCGGTCGATGTCTTCGGGGCCGGTTGTCCAGTTGGAGACCGAGATGCGCATGGCAGCCTTGCCCTGCCAGGTGGTGCCGGACATCCAGCAGGTGCCTTCGTTCTGTACTTCGGTGACCACGCGCCGGGTGACAGCGTCGTCGTCGCGAAAACGAACCAGGACCTGGTTGAGCACCACGTCGTTGAGGACCTCGACGCCCGCGCCCCGCAGTTGGTCTGCGAATCGATTTGCCATCGCGTGACAGCGGTCGACGATCTCGGCGATGCCATCACGTCCCAGCGCACGGATGGCGGCGTACACCGGGATGCCGCGTGCCCTTCGCGAGAACTCCGGGTTGTAGTCGAGTGAGTCGCGTTGACCGTTCTCGTCCTGGATCAGGTACGCCGCCCGGATCGACATCGCGGCGCGGTGCGGTTCGGGGTGTGCGCAGAGCACGATGCCCGAGTCGTACGGCACGTTCAGCCACTTGTGCGCATCGGTTGCCCAGGAATCGGCTCTGTCGATCCCGTCGACCAGTTGCCCAAGGCCCGGACTGACGGCGGCCCACAGCCCGAACGCTCCGTCGACGTGGACCCACGCATCGTGTGCGTGCGCTCGGTCGCAGATCTCCGCGATCGGGTCGAACGCTCCCGTGTTCACGTTTCCGGCCTGTGCGCAGACGATCGTGGGCCGGGCGATCCCGGTCCCACCCGCGGTCCGGCCGGGATCCAAGTCGAGCGCCTCGGCGAGCGCGTCGGTGCGCATCCGGCCCTGCTCGTCGACCGCGATCGGCACGATGCAGTTCGTCCCCAGGCCGAGGAAGCGCAATGCGCGGTCGATCGTGTCGTGGCGCTCCGCCCCGGCGAGCACCCGGATCGGCGGCGCCCCGATCAGTCCGTCCCGCTCCACGTCCCACCCGGCGCGTCGCAGTACCTCATGCCGTGCCGCCGCCAACGCGGTGAAGTTCGCCATCTGCGCGCCGGTGACGAACCCGACCGACGTGCTTCCCGGCAGCCCGAACAGTTCGGCCAACCACCTGGCCGTCACGTCCTCGACGACAGCCGCGGCCGGCGACGCGGCGTACAAACCGGCGTTCTGATCCCACACCGTCGTCAGCCAGTCCGCAGCGAGCGACGCCGGCGTCGCGCCGCCGAACACGAACCCGAAGAACCGCGCACTCCCACTCGGCAACAGTCCGTCATCGACCCCCTTCGCAAGGTGCTCAACCACCTCACGCGGATCGGTCGGCCCGGTCGGCAGCGGCCCGCCGAGCGCTTGATGCAACTCGGCCGCCGTAGCCCGCGGCCCCACCCGCCGCTCCGGCAACGCCCCCAGATAAGTCAACGCCCGGTCGTACGCCTCGGACAGCGGCCCCTCCCAATCAACCATTCCTCCTTTGTACGCCAGTCCCGGCGCTACAGTTCGCAGATGCGGATGCGGAGTCAGTGGCCGGCGATCGTCGGGTACTCGTTGGTCGGCGCGGCAACCCAGCTCGTCTGGCTGAACTTCGCCGGCGTTACCACGGTCGCCGCCGACCACTACAACGTCTCCGAGAGCGCGATCGGCTGGCTGGCCCAGGTCTTCCCGCTCTTGTACGTCGTACTCGCCATCCCGTGCGGCCTCCTACTGGACCGCTGGTTCCGCCCCGCCCTGATCGCCGGCGCCGTACTCACAGCTCTGGGCGCGCTCGTCCGCCTGATCGGCGACGACTTCAGCTGGCTCCTGGCCGGCCAGATCCTCGCCTCGATCGCCCAGCCCCTGGTCCTCAACGCAGTAACCGGCATCACCGGCCGCTACTTGTCCGAGAAGGACCGCCCCACCGGCATCGCCGTCGGCACCGCAAGCATCTTCGCCGGCATGGTGATCGCCTTCCTCCTCTCCGCCATCTTCACCACCGCCTCCTCCCTCCCGACAATGCTCTGGGTCACCGCAATCTTCTGTGTCCTATCAGCAGTCGTCCTCGCCGTCGTCGTACGCCGCCCCGGCCCCTTCGAGCCCAGCAACACGACGTTCACCTACTTCGCCTACGAGCCCCTGACCCCACAAGAAGCCCTTCCCACCCCCCACGCCGACGCCGCGCCCGCAGACGCTCCGGCCGCGCAAGCGAGTGCGTCCGCTGACTCCGGCTCCGTCCCACCCGGCCGTCCCGACCGTGGTGCTCTCGCAGCTGCCTGGGGTGACCCGCTGATCCGACGCCTCTGCGTGCTCGCGCTCTTCCCGTTCGGCGTGTTTGTTGCCATGAGCACCTTTGCCCAGGCTCTCCTCGAACCAGCCGGCGTCAGCGGCGGCACCGCCAGCACGATCCTCCTGGTCAACGTGATCGCCGGCGTCCTCGGCAGCGCGATCATCCCGATCCTCGTCGTACGCCGCCACGCCGAATCCACCCTCCTCGTCGTCAGCCTCACCGCGACCGCCGCAGCTTGCGTCCTCCTGGCACTCGCCCCCGGCGTACTGACCGGCTTCGTAGCGATCACCCTGATCGGCCTGCTCCTGCTGCCGGCCCTCCCGATCGTGCTCGAGCTGGTCGAACGCCGCACCGGAGAAGCCGAAGGCACCGCCGCCGGCCTGATCTGGATGTCTGGCAACCTCGGCGGCCTCATCGTCGCGGTCGTGGTCGGCCTACTGGTCGATCACCCGCCCGCCGCGTTCCTGGTGATGGCCGCGATCGCGCTCATCGCGGTACCGGGAGCTCGCGCTCTTCGTCGCCCGATCGCCGAACTCCGATCGCAGTCACAACCGTAGCCAGCAACCCACCAGCTCCCGCGGTGATGAACGTCGTACGGGCGTCGGTCTGCTGCAGCAACAACCCGCCCAACACGTACGAGATCCCGGCCGCCAGCCCGATAGCGCCGTACAGATTGCCGAACACCCGACTGCGCAGGTGCGCCGGCACAACCCGCTGCAGATGAGTGTTGAGTCCGACGTCGACCCCCGAGATCCCCAGCCCGCGAATCACCTGCAACGCGAGCGCCGCCCAGATCGCCCACGCGAGCCCGGTGACCAGATTGCCCACGCTGCTCACCGCGAACCCGGCGAGCATCAGCGTCGGCATCCTGAAGCGGCCCGCGTACCGAGCCAGGATCATGAACCCGATGATGAGCCCGATCCCCACCCCGGCGTACAGCGTCGCCGACGCCGAGTCGCTCCCGCGCAACTCGTCCTTCGCGAGGAACACCATCGCGACGTCATCCACGCCGTTGAACGCGACCACCGCGAAGAACCCGAGCCCGATCACGCGCACAGCCTTGGTCCGCCAGATGTACCCCAGCCCGTCGCGCGCGTCCCTGAGGAAGCTGTGCCCCGACGCCTCAGCCCGCGGAATCCGCGGCAACCGACTCAAGAACGCCGCCGACACGAAGAACGTCGCCGCATCGATCAACAGAATCCCGCGTACGTCGGTGACCAGGAACAGCGCGGCCGCGATCAACGGCCCGACCGCCTCCAGCCCGAACGTCCCCGCCCCGAGCGCCGAGTTCGCCGCCTCGAGCTGCTCGTCCTTCACCAACCCCGGCATCGCATTGCGCGACGCGGCCTGAAACACCGTCGCCGTAACACTCCTGACCGCCACCATCACGAGCAACACCGGCAACGGCGGCAGGACGAGCGCCAACCCAGCCGTCAACACCCCCTGGACCAGGTCGCAAACCACCATCACCCGCTTGAGATCGAACCGATCCCCGATCGCCCCCGCGAGCGCCCCGAACAACCCCGGCACAAAATCCCCGGCCAACAGCAACAACGCCACCGCCGGCGCCGCCCCCGTAGACCCCTGGACATACAGCAGCAACGCCACGAGCCCCAGCGAGTCCCCCAGGAACGAGACCGACCGAGCCACCCAAAGCCGCCGAAACCCCACCGACCCCCGCAGCACACCCCACACAATCCTCTACTATGTACCCGCACACCCGCCGGTGTGGCGCAACTGGCAGCGCACCGCTCTTGTAAAGCGGGGGTTAGGGGTTCGAGTCCCCTCACCGGCTCTAGCTCTGACCAGGCATTACTACCGACAGTGATTGCCTGCCGTGACCGACTGTCAATGGATCTGTCAATGAGTACGATTGATCCATGCCTGGACGTCGCAAGACCGGCGGTCGCGAGCGAGGGGTCGTCCGCAAGCGCGGCAACTCGTATCAGGTGCTGGTCTATCAGGGCGTAGACCCCGTCACGGGCAAGGACTCGTACCTGACCGAGTCGACTCGCGACGAGAAGAAGGTCCCGGAGATCCGCTCGCGGCTGCTCGCCAAAGTCGATCGTCAGCGGAACGCCGCAACCAAGGCCACCTTGTCGTACGCGTTGGACGCGTGGCTCGAAGTTCACGAGGCAGATGACTCGACGCTCGATCGGTACCGCGAGCTAGCCGATCGGACCATCGGCCCAGCCCTCGGCGACGTACCGATCTCGAAGCTCGGAACTCGTGCCTTGGAACAGTTCTACGCGCAGCTGCGACGCTGCAGCGCGAGGTGCGACGGGAAGCCTTTCGTCGAGCACCGCGCCGCCGGCGAACACGAATGCCGTGTGGTGGTGAAACATCGGTGACCACCAGGCCGGCCCTCAGCGAAGACCCGCGCCGAGCATGACTGCGCTGCGGCTGGATGCAAGGTGGCCGAGTGCCCGCCGCATGTCTGCAAGCCTTTGTCAGCAGGGACAGTCCGCAAGATTCACTTCGTGATCAGCGGCGCGCTTGCGGCTGCAGTCCGCTGGGAGTGGATCGGCACCAATCCCGCCGCCGAGGCGAAGAAGCCGAAGCAGGCGCCCCCGCAACCGCTGCCTCCTACATCCGACGAGGGGTCGCGGATCCTTGCTGCCGCCTGGGAGCAAGACTTCGCCTGGGGCATGCTGATCTGGCTGAAGATGGTGACGGGAGCGCGACGCGGCGAGCTGCTCGCGCTGCGCTGGCATGACTTGCACCCGGACCAAGGTGTGCTCGAGATCCGCCGCAACTTCACCCACCGAAACGGCAAGGCGCGAGAGAAGGACACCAAGACGCATCAGATGCGCCGTATCAGCCTGGACCCGGGAACCGTTGAGTTGCTCGGCACACACCGCCTCAACTACCAGGAGCAGCTTGCGGCGCTTGGTGCGGCGTTCGACGAGTCAGCCTTTGTCTTCTCCTACGAGGCGGACCACAGGCGACCGTGCAACCCGGACGGCGTAAGCCACAGGTACGCGGAGATGTGCACAAGGCTCGGCATCAAGAGTCACCTCCACACCCTGCGGCACTATTCGGCAACCGAGCTGATCAGCTCCGGCGTAGACATTCGTACAGTCGCCGGCCGCCTCGGCCACGGCGGTGGTGGCACAACAACGCTCCGCGTCTACGCTGCGTGGGTTGCTGAATCAGACCGCCAAGCAGCGAACGTGCTCGCCGACCGCTTACCGAAGCCGGACTTCAGCGAGCGTCAGACTGAGTCGACGTAGTAGCTTCTGGACCCGTCCTAGCGTCTCCACACAGTGCCGACCGACGTCAGCGGGCTCTTCAGGCTAGAAGCGAGTAACTGAGGATCACGAGAGCGGGTCCAACGCCGTCCACGTCGATCCACCCCCTTGTTAGCTCGACTTTTTGCAACTCTCGTGGGCGTGGACACCTGTTGAAGCGATGAGTAGCACTCGGCGAGGCGCGGCACACCGATCGGACCGAGCCTGAAGCGGCGATGGCCATGCAGCCCTATGTACCTCCGCCGTGGCTATGAAACTTCGGGTGTGTTTACGACGAGTCAGGGTGGTGATGATCGCCGCATGCGGATCTCTGAGTATTTTGGTTTGGATCGCACGCAGGGGTCGCTCGACTTCGTCGATGTAGACACCACGGCTGACGTTCCGGTCTTCATTGACCCACGAGCAATCAAGGCGCTTCATAGCGACTGGGCGCGTGACTGCGTCGCTCTGATGACATCCTTCTTTGCGGAAGTGCTGGATGCCATCCAGCTCGGAGATAGGCACCGGGTGCGGGATCTACTGAACGAGCTGGGTGAGCCTAACGAAACCCATTTTGGGCTTTCCACCGGCGATAGATCTCGGGGCCGCGGGCTGGGAAGCGAGGGCAGCGAGGATGTCGCCAACATGCTATCCGGAAGTGACGCCGCGCGAGCCGGCCTACTCCAGAATATCGAGGACACGCTTCTCATGGTCCCCGGCATTAGCAGCGACCTTGTTTCAGACATTACGACGCATGTGATCCGCGGTGCACTGATCGGCTATACGCAGACTTGGTGTGAATACTTCGGGATCCCGACGGAACGGCAATGGAGTGGGCCTGTTTGGCACCCAGATGAGCTTGAATGGCAGACCGGCGATGTGGAATTGCCTCGGACGCCGGCCGGTCGGCTCTTGCTCGTCCCCCGGAGCATAGTCCGCGTGAAGATGACATTCGACAAAGACCAGTACTTCAACGGCTATCTTGCCCCGCTTCTGATTCGCAAAGAGATCGATTCGAATAGCGACCTAGTGCGACGACTGAGGGATGGGACGCCTAGAGTAAACCGCGATGATCTGCGAGAAAAGTATCCGACCGGAAAGCTTGCAATTGTCCGCTACACCATCGATAATCCTGAAGCCTTGGCTCGGTACCGCGAGGCCAACAGTTCGGTGACGCGCCCAGTGCTTGATCACGAGGACCTGTCGAGAAGATTTGATCTGCCGCCCCCGGACTATGAGGAGTTGATGGGGGCAATCGGGGCGGTTTCGCCTGGTAAACACGGCGCAAAGGCCTACCACGACTCCGTCGAGGCCTTGCTGACCGCTCTACTGTATCCGTCGTTGGTAAATCCGAAAGTAGAGCGAGAGATCCATGAAGGCAGGAAACGAATCGACATCACGTACGACAACGTCGCTGAACGAGGATTCTTCCATTGGATCGGGCTGCACAATCCGGCCGCGCTAATCCCAGTCGAATGCAAGAACTATACAGGTGATCCAGGTAATCCTGAGTTGGATCAGTTGAGTGGCAGATTCTCGATGCAGCGAGGGAATGTGGGGATTCTCGCTGTGCGGTCGTTTGTAAACAAGAATCTTTTTCTGCAGCGTTGTAGGGATACGGCGAAAGATGGACGCGGATTCATCATTCCGCTTGACGATAGTGATCTGAACGAACTGGCGGAATTTTCTGCAGCGCATCAAGAGGACCAGAAGGCACGTCAGGCGTTCGATCTACTCCGCGAGAGATTCGACTACCTCGTCGGCTAATAGGCCCGCGCGAGCAGGCGGGTTTCAGCACTCTGTCGCCAGGTACCGGCCGTTCCCTTATAGTTGCAAACCCAGATCAGCGCGATGGTCGCGTCAAGGTCGAGCTTGCTCGATCCCATAGGTGCAGAAAGCGCTGTTGACATACGCGGTGGGCCGGACAAACGAGCGGCCGGCGGGACGGGCTAGCCAGCGGTCACATGCCCATGCGGCTCTAGCCGCTTCATATTGTCTGGGTTCTCCGATCCCAGGGCGGGCAGTCGAGGACACGGTCTCTCGCTTCCCGCGACATGCCACGGGATACGTCTCCTTGGGCCGCCTGTTGGCGGATCACAGAACGCAGATCAGGCATGTTCGCCGGCGGCTAACGTCCAGCGACCGGCTCTCCGATCCGGGAGGCGACGAGCACGAGGAGGCGATTGACCCAACACCGTCGGGTCAAGCTCAGGACCTTGACTCTGAACACCGGCCCCGGACGAACTCGATCCGAGGCTAGCGCGAACTCACCCGCCATCCGCAGCGAGCCATGTATCTCGCAGGGACTGGTCAAGAGTGATCTGTGGGGACCAGTCCAGGGCGCGTTGCACGAGTGAGATATCAGCGCATTGCCATGAGACCTCGGACGCCGCGGACTTGTGCGTCCTCTGCGGATCGGCGCCAACGACTGGCTCGGCCCTGGTCCCACTGATCTCAATCAGTTGCTTGAGCCAGTCGCCGGTACGGACCGCGCGACCTGAGCCAATATTCAAGAGTGGAGGAGCCTCGGCTATCTGGATGGTTGCGACGGCCGCTGCCGCCACATCGCGCACATCGACGTAGTCGCGCCATCCGTCGAGCGAGTCCACGATGAGCGGCTCGCCGCTTCGTAGCCTCGCCACCGCTCCGCCCAGCATCGTGCTCGTCGGCGAGAGAGGTCCGCTGACATTGAAGATCCGAAGTACCGTGACCGCCAGACCCTGGGATCGCGCATGCAAAGCGATCTGCGTGGCAGCCAGCTTCGAGTAGCCGTATGGACTAGTCGGCCGCTCTGCAGTGCTTTCATCGATCGGGTGCTGCTCAGCCGGCGCGCCATACTCCGCGGAGGACCCTAGTTGCACAATTGTCGGTCGGCGTCGCGGTCGCGGCGAGCTGCGCGGGGTCCAAGTCGACGTCCGACGGTAGTCGGCAGCAGGACACCTCAGCGCGGCAGCAGTCCAGAGGTAGTTAGGAGGCCGTGAAAACGCGATCGCCCCAACCTGATGGTGACAGGTCGGGGCGACTTAGGCGTTTCGGCCGACGGGGCGCTGGGGGGGTGGTTCAGCACCCTGCCGGCCGAAGTGTCACTTGCCGGTGTGCCGGCCGAAGGAGAACGCCACGCCGACACCCACGAGTGTCAGCAAAGTGTTGAATGGCGGCATCAGGTACTGCATGGCCACCTCGGGCGGCAGCGCCCAGGCAACCTTCGCGATGATGCCGGCGAAGCCCATGGTCAGGATGGTGACCCCGATGTACACGGTCCGCCGGGTCTCGGCGGCAGCGCGCATGAGCTTCAACTTCAGGTCGTCCGAAGGGACCTGAGCCACGTACTGCTTCACGAGCGAGTCATTCTTGGTCTCGCTCTTGCCCTGCTCGAGCGACTCGGTGATGTCGCTCGTGCCCTCCGGGGCGTTCCCGGCGGTTGTGCGTACTTCTTCGGGCATTTGCATGCCTCACCTTCTGCCCGTCTGTCCCACCAGGGGGCTGTTGGAAGGTCGGACCGCTCTGCCGGTGGGGCTGGCACGGGTCCGCTGTGAGGACAGCATGCCGGGTGCAGGCAGGATGTACAACTTTCGCACACCAGAGGCTCAGAAAAAGATGAGAATCTTACTTTAAGTAATCGAATCGAGTTCATTCGTGACCACAGGGAGGATCGAGGGGCGCAAATAGGGGACTAGGCCGGTAAATTTATCCCTGCTGTCGATGACTAGTAGTGAGATTCTGTCGGTTGTGCCGGCCGAAAGGATCCGGGTTCGCCGGCAAGCCGGTGGGCCTTAGATTAGGACGGTTCTGCATTGGCCGACGACGCCGAAGACCGGATTTGCAGACTCGAGGTGCAGCTGGTCCAGCATTGAGTCTGGAGAAGCAGCTGCCCGACGGCGCCCGGACGCGGCAGGCATAGAGGGGTGCTGAAGCCTGGACGAGCCCTCCTGGATCAAGTACATGCCGTGATGCACGGTGTTGATCAGATTGTGTTGACTATCGGCACATGATTCCCCCATAGTGGGATGACGCTACGGAGGGATGCTGGAACATCGCTCCTGGCTACCAACTGATTGCCCTTGGTCGTCGAAGGTTCGGTAGACCTAGCCCGGGCGCCTGGCATGGGGATTGGGAGGACATCACCGGCATGGGCTCTGAGCCGACATCGACCGATGGCTGTCAACACCATCACCCACTGGGAAGAGGGAAAGCATGCCTCGCTTGAGTTCAGTTCAAACGCCACCGCACGCAAATGGGACCGATGGATCGCGTCTGTCCGTCAACTTGGCCGGCGATACCATGGCGGCTCTTAAGGAGCTGGCGGAGCGCAAGGGGTCGACCCTCAGTGACACCGTCCGCCGGGCCATCGCCGTCCTGAAATACTTCGATTGCCAGACTGAGCGCGGACATGAGATCGCGACGATCGAAGACCTCGGGGGTGGGAAGACTCAAGTCAATCGAGTCGTCTTGCTCGGCTGACTAATCTCGATCGCTCGCGGCACTCGCCTTCAGAGCTTGAAGGGTCTTGAGGTGCCTTCCGTTGCGTGGCTGGCACAAGTGGGTACTCGTCCTTCCTTGGCCGGCCAGCGCACCGAATCGGTGGCGCCTAGAAGACCTAGTCCACGGTTATAGGACGGCCGATCCCCTCAGGAACTCTGTGGGGATCGGCCGTCTGTCATGCTCATTCGCGGAGTCCGAATCGTTGTTACCTGCTGGACGCGGGCTCCGAAACGGCGCAATTGCCGGCTGGTTGGCCTCACTGTCGTCAGCCGCATCAACGCGAACGGTAGATCGGCCGCGTCCTCTCGCGACATCTATGACGCGGCCGACTCCTGGCCGCGCGGTGAGCGCGTCCCGTATGCGTGGCGTGTCCAGCCGTCGCTGGCTTCAGGGGCGTGTGCCTAGTCCTGCCTGCGCCCGTCAAGCTCAAGAGCATACGTGCGCTCAGGCCGCGCTCGTGATGAGCGCAGCGACCAGCACGGTCACGACGATGGCCCCGACGTAGATTGTCCGCCCCGCGGATGCCGCGGCGCTCGCGATTCTTTCCTTGAGGTCTTCCGAAGGGAGCTCGACGACGTACTGCGCCACCAGTGGAACGGAGCCGCTCTCGTCGGCTCGCGGATGTGCACTCTCAGCTGGATCTTGCGTTGCTTGTTCCTGCGCCATTCGGCACGCCTCACCTTCTGCTCCACCCGCCCGTGAAGCCGTCTGAAGAAGGGTCACCAGACCAATGATCAGCTGGTACTGCAGTGAACAGCATGCCGTGTCAGGCCGCTCGTGCACAACTCCTGTGCGTCATCGACACGCAAGATGCGCCTCAGGAACGCGGTTTCCGGTGTAAAATATACTGAAAATAGTACCCGGGCGCGGACTGGAGTACTGGTCTGGGCTGCAATCCCACAGCGAAGGAGTCTGCCCGATGAGACGTAAACCACACTTTTTGGGCCTTTTTTGTTGACGTCGACCCTATGATGTCTACATAGTTGAGTACATCAGCTGTGAAGCGATGCTCCCAACATCGCTTCGTGTGAGCAAACGATTGCCCTGGGTCGTGAGCTGCCTCGCTTATAGAGACCGTCGTTCGTAGGGATGCAGGTGGGGCCATCCCCCGGACGAAGCTCGGCCTCTATGGGGCGAGTCGGCGATCGACCTGGTTGGAGGATCGAACCCCAATTCGGAAGCTGAGGGAACATTATGGGGCGTGTGACTTCCATTGATCAGCGCGCGACCGCGGAAATGTCGCGGCTGTCGGTGAACTTGACGGGAGACACGATGGCGGCGCTTAAGGAACTAGCGGATCGCCGAGGCTCGACGGTGAGTGAGACAATTCGTCGGGCTATTGCGGTTCTTAAATATTTCGATGATCAGGTCGAGCGTGGAAGTGAAATCGCAGTTATTGAAGACATGGGTGACGGTAAAACCCAGGTCAATAAGGTGATCCTACTGGGCTGACGTTCTTCGCTGTGGCGTAACTTAGACGCACGTGGGCAGTGATTCGGATGAACGTGTGGGCAGGCGATCATGTGGCCTGTCAGGTTTCCGCTCAGATTGTTGCGGTTTGATGAGGGAGAAGGACCGGTGCGCGCTCGCGGGCCGGTCCCTCCTATTCGCTCTGGTGCCACCGAACGCGGCCAGCACCCTTCGCTAGGTCTGGGCCGGCGACCAGTGATGGCGAATGCGGCGGCACTAGTCAGCGTGAGCTACGTCGCAGCGCAGGCACGTCAAGGCGGGTTGGGCGGCCCCTGAGATCTGCGTTCAGCTCGTCCCGTAAGTTGCTAGGTTCGGGACGACTCGATGTGAGCAGTTAGGGCTTGTAGGTATTCCGCTGAGGTTGTGTCGCCCATTAAGACGAGCGCCGAGCCGGTACGAAGGACACCGTGGCGACGCCGTAGACACCTGCTTTTGGGCGAAGACGCTAGGGGGTGTTGTCGAGGCTCTCCAACACGCGAGGAACGTCGCGCATCAGCGCATCGCTGGCTTGACCTGATCTCGACGCGCATCGATGTGGAGGGCGATCGGCAGACGAACCTGTGGGTATGGGCGCCGTTGCCAGAGAACAAGCGCGGGGGAGGGGCGCAGTCGCGACCTGGACAACGTTATGGGAGTCGTCTTGAGGGGCGGCCACTCATTGAGACGCTTGACCAGATCGCCGCCGCGTTTGGCGGCAGCGAGGTCATCAGATCGAGCGTACGGAGATCCGTCAACCGGGGCATGGTGTCGGATCCGTTGTTGACGGCTGGACAGGCGGCCGCGGTGCTCGGCGTCTCGCCGCAGATGTGACGGTGACGTTGCTCCTCGTAAAGAGAGGGTCATCCGAGTCTCCTGCGCCGCGTGCGCGTCTCAAAAGCAACCCGCCGGTGCCACCCACTTCTCCGACTGGATCAGCCCAGGATGGATCGTGGGGAGATACGATCCGACCCCGTGCGACGCTGAGCAACCGTCAGTTCTGCGGAGAACGTGAGTCTGGAACACCTCACGCCCTCCGCCCGAATGCCCGGACGTACTGACAGCCAGACCGCGGTACCGCACACCTTGCGCCGATACCCAACGCAGCGATGTGACCACCTGGCCTATCCAGCAGCGGCACTCTGCGTTAGTTTCTCCGCGTGAAGATGACCCTGAGCAAGGGCACGTGGATTCTTGGCGAGCCTCTAGACGCGGACAAGAGCGGCATGGGCCGGGTGTTCCATGCTCAAGACGAGCAGGGAGCACCGGCCGTTGCGAAGCTCGTACCGCAGGACCCTGGAGCAGAACGCGAGCTGCTGATGGGTGACAGCCTGCGAGCGTCCTCGGCACGCAATGTGATCGCGGTCTTGGATCATGGAGAGCACGATGGCGAGTGGGTAATCATCATGCCTCGCGCAGAGAAGTCACTCGCTCAACATCTGAAGCAACAGGACAACAAGCCTCTCGATCCGGCAGAAGTAGTCAAGGTCCTGACAGATGTCGCTACCGCCCTCTCAGACTTGGCGGCTCTAGAGCCAGCCATAATTCATCGCGACATCAAGCCGCAGAACATCCTCCTTCTCGACAACACCTGGCAGCTCTGCGATTTCGGTATTGCACGATACGCCGAGGCCACCACTGCGGCCGACACCCAGAAATTCAAGTGGACATTGCCGTACGCAGCTCCCGAGCAGTGGCGGATGGAGCGGGCGACTGCCGCCACTGACGTCTACGCTCTGGGAGCCGTTGGCTATCAGCTTCTTGCTGGCAGACTTCCGTTCCCGGGACCGGACTTCAGAGAACAGCATCTAGGGCAGAACCCTGCCGCTCTGGTCGCCGGCACTGCACGCCTGCGTTCCATCATCGAGGAGTGTCTATGGAAGCCCGCGCCAGCCAGGCCAAGTCCCTCGAACCTGCTCGCGCGTCTGGCGACTGCGGCCGCCGAGCCCAGCAGGCCAGGAGCCAGTCGACTCGCGAAGGCAAATCAGGCAGAGGCGGCACGCCTCGCGACCGACCATGCATCAGCAGTTGCAGCGGAGGAGCGCGCGGAGGCCGCGGAGAGACTCTTCGAAGCCGCGGAGCAGGCGCTCCCCGCGATTGTGGATCCACTTATGGATGCAATTCGGACAGATGCTCCGATCGCAACCATGCAGATGGGCTACCAAAATGTGATGTACTTCCTCGCCACGCTGCGGGGCGCCAAAATCGGCGTAAGCAAAGCCCGACGCTCGTACCACGACGGACCTTTCACCGTCATCGCGTCAGCTGTGGTCTCGGTCAATATGAGCCCCGCGCGCAACGGCTACGAGGGACGGGCCCACTCCTTGTGGTACTGCGACGCTCAAGAAGCCGGTCGTTTCGCGTGGTACGAGACCGCCTTCATGACAGTCATGTCACAGGCTTCTGACGCGGTTCTGCCGTACTCACTTTTTCCAAATGAGGCTGCGGACGCGATCCGGCGCGTCATGAACACGAGGCAGGTGGCCTGGCCCTTCGAGGAGCTCGACCGCGCCGACCCAGTGGAGTTTGTAGATCGGTGGATCGATTGGTTTGCCCAGGCGGTGGAACGCCAGTTGTACTACCCGTCGAACATGCCCGAGAAGCCGACCGGCGGCTCGTGGAGGATGTAACTGCGCCTCCAACGACGGGCAGGGTGGCCTTGCAGACGATAAGCGGAACCCCGGAGCCGATCATCGAAATCCCGTCCCGACCCAGAACAGACCCGGTAGCGACCCCGGCGCTGTGATCCGGGCTTGCGATCCGGCCTATCCGCTGGGCGTGGCATCATCCGTGGCACGAAACTGCGGATGGTTATGAGGAATCTCGTGCCCGATGCGGTATACCGCGTTGCCAGATGAGCCTCTAGAGGGCGGGGGCAAGGGTGTCGTTCCTCCTCGCAATGAGAAGGTCGTCGGTTCGATTCCGACACCTGACCCCCGCCCAAGCTTCCTGGGCCGCTGCTGTTGGGGTGCAGGGGTCGCTGACCATGTCGTAGGACTCTGGTTTGTCAGTGCAAGCCTAGGCCGTTGTCCGGCCCGTAAGGCGACAGGCCACGCATGTATGGCTTAATCGCCTCTGGGCTCGGATCAGGGTCGGCTGGGAAGGCCAGACGCTGGTTGAGTGGGTTCGACCGCTGATGGTGATCCCTTGCCCACTGCACCCACTCACGTGCTGCGGCCTGCTCGGCGCCGTCCAGCGAGGCAACCCTCTGCTGCATAGCGGCGATGTAGTCACCAAGCAGTTGGTTCCGGCGCCATCGGGCGGCATGCTCGGCCAAGATCGCGGCGCGGTTGTGCTCGCGCAGGGCGATGACGGCCTCGTCTCGGACCTGTTTCCAACGCCGGCGGCGTTCGGCTTCTTGGTCTTCACGTTCTAGGCGGCGTTGCTCATCGGCGGCCCCACGGAGTTCCAGTTCCTGGACGAGGACTGGTAGGCGGCCGGCGAGGTTGATCGTTTTCGTGTCGCTGAAGGCGGACTGGCGAACAGGGACGCCGCCGGCGACCGCGATGGTTAGCCGCCCTGAAGGAACCTTGTCGTACGTCGGAATCCGTGGGTAGCCCCACCTCCCGAAGTCGCGGAGTTCCTTCGCGGTTGGTTGGTGCGGGACTTTGTCGTCGTTCTCGGAGACCTGTAGGCCGTACGTGTGTCCAATGATGGAGACAGCGAGGTGTGCGGGATGGTGATCGTCGCGGTTCCAGGCCGGGCAGGTGACGTCCCACCCCCGTGCTGAGGCGCTCTTGGCTATCGCGTCGAGCAGACGTAGTGCTCGTTGCCGTACATTGCCCTTGAAGCGCAGTCGATGCTCCTTGTCGGCGCGGAGCGCGACGATCGCAGCGTGGGGGTTGATGAGCCGCTCGGCTACCTCGATCGGCTCCAAGACGGCATTCATCCAGGCTGGCTTGTCTACGAGCTGCAGCACCTCTGGGGCCAGCTCCGGCGCTCTATCTCCAGCAGCTTGCCCTCGGGGACCTTTCCGTACCGTATGGCTGATGACACGAGGTTGTCGTAATAGTTGTGGAGATCCTCGACTTCGAGGCGCCCGCCCGCGGCCACGATGTCGGCGATCATCTGGTCAGCCGGGCGCAAGGCGGTGACTTTCCGCTCTGCGCGTGCCGGGACGATCGGTCTCGCCGCCGACGCTATCGTCGCGCTCTTTGCGCGTGTCGTGTCCGAGGTGTTCGTCCAGTGTCCGACTGGGTAGCAACCGTGGTGGGCGAAATGCCGACCAGCCTGGGTTGCCTCCGCCTTCCACACGCTGCGCCTCTTGGTCACCGTCGCGAGGCGACGGTTCTGGAGCGCGATCGCAGTCGTCTTGTACGTCGTGTCCTTCGTCCCTCCCTCGGGACATCCGGCCACGATCCACTTCAAGACCTCGAGTTGACGTGCGTTTACGGTCCGCTCAGCCACGCAAGCCACCGTATCGACCGGGACGCAGGTCACGCGAGGATTGGGAACCGCGGCGCTCTCGAAGTGCCAAGCGCGACCCGGCGGCCATCTGGCCCCAAGCTGTCCGGCACAACGAAGTTCGGGTCGTGGCCGCCCGGCGTTATCTCGTCACCGTCGGGGCACAAGCCTGTCAATGGTTCTGTCAATGAACCCCAATCACCGCTGGCCGGATCTGACAGCAGAGACAGCCGAAAGGGCAGGATTTCCACCCCGAGGCAGGCTGGTGTAGGACAACCCTCGCACTTGTAAAGCGGGGGTTAGGGGTTCGAGTCCCCTCACCGGCTCTCTGACCTGGGAACATAACCCGGAAGGCGGGACAACCGCCACGCGCAGGACCGTCGCACGTTGACCGGCGGGCGGCCGCTTGAGCCAGCGGTGTGACCGATTGGCTCTGTGGGGGCGGTGCGGTGTTCAGGCCGGCGTGGGCAGGGTGCCGAAGAGGGCTTCCACCCGGCGTGCCAGGTCCAAGAGGTTCCTGTCATTGCCGTGCGCGGCGTCGATTTCCAGTCCGATGGGCAGGCCATTGGTGCTGAGGCCGATGGGGATGCTGATGCCGGGCAGGCCGGCTCCGCTGGTGGGGATGGTGTTGTAGGCGAGGAACCGTTCGTCGACCTGGTGGCCTGCAATGGTGATGTTCGATCCGTGGTCGATCCGGGGTGCTGGGCAGGGTGTGGTTGGGAACAGCAGTGCATCGGCCGCGTTGTGGGTGAATGCCTGGCCGAGGTGGCGCCGGAGTTTCGGGCGTCCGACGGACAGGGCCGCCTCGTAGCCTTCCTCGGACAGGTAGCCCGACCCGGTCGGGACGACCACGTGGCTCCAGATCTCCTTCAGCTGGGGCTTGACGTCGTTGTAGATCTCATCGAACGTGACGGGGAAGTTGTTGCGGGCGACGAATTGAGTCACCGCTTCCCGCATCTCACGGAAGAAGAAGTTCCACGTCATCTGGTTCGTCGTGTCCATGAAGCCGTCACCGAGGTCGATCTCGACGATGTCGGCGCCGGCGTAGCGAAGGCTTTCGAGCGCGGCGGTGAAATGGGCTGCGGTCTCGGGGTCGATCACGTTCATGTACTGCCGGGGGGCGTGGGCGAACCGTACCCTGCGCAGGTCGGAGCGTTGCGGGGTTCGGGTGGCGGTGTCCCGGGTGACGATCTGGTCGAGCAGCGCGCAGTCCTCGACGCTGCGGGCGAGGATGCCGGTGGTGTCGAGGGTGTGGGAGATCGGAGCGACGCCGCCGCCGGGCCAGCGGCCGTTGGTGGGTTTGTAGCCGACTACGCCGCACAGGGACGCGGGGACTCTGATGGAGCCCACCGTGTCGCCTCCGGTCGATGCGGGGACGATGCGGGCGGCGACCGCCGCGCCGGAGCCGCTGGAGGATCCGCCGGGGACGTGGTCGTGACCGTAGGGGTTCTTCACCTGGCCGTACGGGCTGTTGTGTCCGGTCAGCCCGAAGGACATCTCCACGAGATTGTTCTTGCCGAAGACGATGCCCCCGGCGTTCCGGAGCGCCACGACGACGTCGGCATCCTGCTGCGGGACGAAGTCCTTCAGGTTGCTCACACCGAGCGTGGTGCGCAGACCAGAGGTGGCGTAGCTGTCCTTGATCCCGATCGGGACGCCGAGGAGAGGAGCTGTTGAGCCCGCGGCGCGGGCCTTGTCCGCCTCCCGTGCTGCGGTCAGCACTGCGGACTCGTCGATGGTGATGAAGGAGTTCAGGTCGGCCTGCTTGCCCGCGCGCCGCAAGAGTGCGGAAGCGTACGCCTCGGAGGTGATGTCGCCGTCGCGGATCGCGGCAGCGGCCGCCGCTACGCCGAGCTCAATCAGTTCGTCATCACGCGATGCTGCACCAACGGTAGTGGCATTATCCTGCACGATATCTCCTGTAAATTCAGAACAACTGTCGGCAAGCGACCAACGTTATGTCTCCGGAAGCCAGCCAACACTCACATTTGCACTTCGATCACTTTAGGGAACGCCCCCGACGGGACATCCGTAATGTACAGAATCGACAGCCCGCCCCGTCTGACAATTTGTCAGTCATTTCGATTTCCGGGCTGGAGTGTGCCGTCCGGGGATCGCCCCATTTACCGGTCGCTCGCAGCGGCTGCGGAGAGAGCGGGCGGGACGGTCACGTCCAGAACCTTCAGCAGGTTGGCGACCTTGCGGTCCAGCTCCTGGCCGACGGCGGCGATGTCGGGAACGTCGAAGCTGTAGAAACGGGTGCTGGGCTGGTCGATGGAGAACAGCGTCGCACCCTGCCGGTCCTGGTGGATCGCTGTACGCAGCGGTGCGTAGAGCATGACCGCCGGGTCGTGCCGATACATGCGCTCGGCGATGGTGTGATTTCCCATCAAATAGGTAGCGCAGGATCCCGGGTCGCCGGCCAGCCGCATGGTCGCCCCGACATCGGTGCTCCAGAACCGCATGAAACCATGCGGCGCGTTCTCCTCGGCGGCGGCGAGCACCGCGTCCCAACTTGCCCGCCCGGCGCGCAGCCGCTCCATCCGCACAAGATCGAGCACCGGCACGGCAGCCTCGTACCGGGCCCGGAAATCCTCGAACGTCGTTCCCGTGTCGATCGACCATCGGACGACCTCATGGGAAACCGCGACGAAATTCTGATTGGACATGATCGTCTCCTTGCCTTCTCGCTCTCGATTACCAATGCAGAAACGCAGGGTTTCCGACCGAACGCCCACAGCGGATTTGCAGGAATAGGCAGTCGCCCATCCGGGTCCGCCGCGTGATCCGACCGGGGACCACCGCGGGCCGTCCGCGGCGCCTGCCGCATCCGAGCCGTTCAGCGCCGACCCTCCGGTAGGAGCTGGGCCAGCCACCTCGATGAAGTAAAATGATCGCTGTACTTGAGGCTAACAGGCTCTTCGCGCGAAGTAAACCGATCGCTATACTTGTGGCATGGAAACGATCGATGCACCGGCCGGTGTATCCCGCGGTGGACGCGGCGCCCGGGAGCGCATCCTGCGCACCGCCGTGGAGCTGTTCGCCCGTGACGGCATTCACGCCACCGGCATCGCCAAGCTGACACACGAGGCACACGTATCGACTCGCACCTTCTACCAGCACTTCCCGAGCAAGGAAGCCTTGGTGAGCGCCTATGTTGAGCGTGTCGGAGCGGAACCAGACAGTCTCGAGAGCGCCCTCGACCGCCACGACCTCACCGCGCGCGAACGCCTCCTGCACCTGTTCGACGAACGCCCGGTCAATCAGGCACACCCACCTGTTCTGCGCGGCTGTCCCCTCCACAACACCGCTGTCGAAGCAGCCGGAAACATGCCCGAAGCCACAGCACTCGTCGAGCGCCACAAACGAGAATTCACCGCGCGGCTGATCAAAACCGCCGCCGAAGCAGGTGCCCCCGACCCCGACATCCTTGGACGACAACTCGCCCTGCTGTTCGAAGGCTGCCGCGCTCTATCCACCTCCCTCAACAACTCCCAGCCCATCCACGACGCCCGAGAGCTCGCCGCCACACTGATCGACCAAACAGCCACCTGACCCGCCACAGCCGACCACCCGTCGGGGGGGTCGGGGGTCGGGGGGACGCGACGGATCGGTGCGATACGCCGTACCGAACCGCAACAGGCTGTTCACGGCGAGTGCAGCGCAGACCGATGGAGTTGCTGCCGCCCGCGCGGCGCACGCATCGTGGTTGACGTGGATGTCGCCTCGACCGCGCTCGGGCAGCAGCTCCGAGACGTGACACGAATACGAGGTCACGTTCGTGCGCGGGCTCATCGGGGTTGGGGTCGGCCTGCTGACCGGCCTGATCGGTGGTGTCGGAACCGCGATCGGAGTGGTCGGCGCCTTCCTGGGCGCCTGTCCTGTGGCTTGTTCATGGAGATAGTCCTCCTCGTAATGAGAAGGTCGTCGGTTCGATTCCGACAGGGCGGCTCAACCCAACCCCAGCCCGTCGAAAAGTCTCAGTCGAGGGCCTGTGCGATCTCCCACAGGTTGCCTGCCGGGTCTGCGAAGGCCGCGGTACGCCTGCCCCACGGGCGGTCGATCGGGCCGTTCAGCAGGGTGACGCCATGCGCCTGTAGCTCTGCGGCGGCCGCGTCGGCGTCGTCGACTCGGACCGTGTAGAGCGCTCGCCCACCGGCAGTCGGCGCGGCGACGGCATTCGGCTCGATCAAGATGGGTGCTTCGTCGACCGTGATGAGGTTGAGCATCAGGTTGCGGAGCCTGAGCAAGGCCGAGTTGGCGTCCTCGAAGATCACCTCGAGACCGAACACGTCGAGGTAGAACTTCTTGCAAGCCGCTACGTCCTCGACGAACAAGGTGATGACCTCGAGCTCGTCGAGGCCTTTGATCGGGCTGGTCTTCGTCATGCTGCTCTCCTGCTGCGTTGGGCCGCTCACCGGCCGCGGGTCTTTGGTGACGACATCGAGACCCCGCGACGGATCTCGACATTCTCGCCAAACTTCCCGGCGCCCAACAGCTGGACCGCCATCAGCTGTCGCGCTGCCTGGATCGCCGGGGCGCGAGCACCGACCCGGCTGTCAATGGCTCTGTCAATGAACCCCAGCCATTTCCGGGCAGATCAGGCACTACAGACAGTGCAGGTGCAAGAAGATCCCGGCTGAGACACCCTCGCGTATGCCAGCCCTCGCACTTGTAAAGCGGGGTTAGGGTTTCGAGTCGCCTCACCGGCTCTCAGCCAGTACAACCTCATCGTCGATCCGGGCGTCCCCGCGCAAGCGAGCGCTGACGTGGGGTTGCGGACCAGGCAGGCAAGGAGGAACCTCGTCGCGAGAGTCGGCTCGGAGGTGGATCTTGAAGCTTGAGCATCTCTGTGATGTGGAGTGGCGCTACGACCTGGTCGAGACGATCGAGCTGCAGGCGGCAGGAGATGGGCTGCTCTACGGGCAGGGGACCGCGGCCTTCAAAGGGCGGCTCTCCGGCACCGCGCGGTGGTCCAACAACCCCAGACTCCAGGGCGGGTACGCCCACCCGGACGCCCGCGGGATGGTAGACGTTGGCGATGGCGGCTTCGTGATGGTCCGGCTGACCGGCCTCTCGAACCTCGCCGACGGCTCGGGCCTGCACGTCCTGACCTTCCAGACCGACCATGAACCCCACCGGTGGCTCAACCATGTCCTCGCCATCGGCGAGGGCGCCATTGACGTCCGGCGCGCCGCGCTCTCGATGCGCTACTACAGCTGCGAGGTCGACTACCTCCCCGAGATCCCGGCCGACGACTGACGTCTGCAGGTGAGACGGCCTCCCAAGTGCTGACCTACGCCGGGATAGTCGTGGACTGAAAGTCGCGGTCTTCACGGGAGTGGGCTTTGGGCGGAGAGTGGTGTGCACGCTGCCAGCTGAGGACAGGCCCCGGGAGAGTCCGATGAGTATCGAACTGAACCACACGATTGTGCACGTGAGGGACCGATGGGCTGCTGCTCGCGATGTCGGTCAGTTGCTCGGTCTGCCGGAGGCGAGAGCGTACGGACCATTCGCCGAGCTGAAGTTGGACAATGGGGCGAGCCTGGACTTCATGGACACCGAGGGCGAGATCCACGGCCAGCACTACGCCTTCCTCGTGAGCGAAGAGGATTTCGACCGCATCCTCGGTCGTTTGAGGGACGAAGGTCGCAAGTGGTGGGCCGATCCGTTCAAGCGCCAACCACAAGAGATCAACCAGGGCGACGGCGGCCGCGGCCTGTACTGGGAGGGCCCTGACGGGCATTGGCTCGAGATCATCACACGTCCGTACGGCAGCGGCGACGGCTGATTCTGATGGCTGTGCCGACGCTGGCGACCTGAAACGGGCGCTGCGGTGCTACGAGCAGGCTATGGAGCTCGACCCGAATACCCGGATCTCCGTGTCCTGCAGCTACCTGGCCCGCGGCGGACGCGTTGGTGGACCTGCATGACTCGCTCGGCGCGCGGGCCGTCCTCGACGAGGCGCCAGCGGCGAAGCCGGACGACGACTCCGCGCTCCAAGCGCTACCAGGTGCTCTGGACGCGGGCCGGACGCGAACGTCTTCGGGTTGCGGGGTTGGTGCTGTTCCAGCTGGGGACGGACGACAGGATGCCTTCGCGCGCATGCGAGTCCGGGACTCCACCGGCCGGAACGTAGCAGCAGCCGGTGGAGTCGTGAGGACGGGTCAGGCTGCCTCGCCCAGCCAGGTATGAAGGGCGGGGACGAGGCCGTCGTGGTCGTCGGTGTCGGTGGCCCAGGCGATGTGGCCGTCGGGGCGGATGAGGAGGGCGGACGCCGGTGGCGCGGCTGTGGGCTTGGTGTTGATGACCTGGAGCCGATCGGACCAAGGGGCGGCAAGGTTGCTCAGGCCCGGGGAGTTGGTGAGGTCGAGGAGGAGGGCCTTGCCGGTATGGAGGTGGTCGGCGAGGCGGGTGCCGTCGGCGAACTCCAGGTCGGGGGCTGAGGTTCCTGCCAGGGGGTGCGCGTTGCCCAGGTCGTAGCTTTGCCAGGCGCCGGAGAGTTTCTTGGCCAGGTAGGTGGAGCCGTCGGGGGTGTTCAGGAGGTCGGCGATGATCGGGCGTAGGGCTCTGGCGTGGCGGTCGGTGCGCATGATGGTGATCTGGGCTCGGGTCCAGTCGAGGACCCATTCGCCGATGGGGTGGCGTTCGGTGGTGTAGGTGTCGAGGAGGCCTTCCGGGGCCGAGCCCTTGATGGTGGCGGCGAGTTTCCAGCCGAGGTTCATGGCGTCGCCGATGCCCAGGTTGAGGCCCTGGCCGCCGAAGGGGGAGTGGACGTGGGCAGCGTCGCCGGCCAGGAGGATGCGGCCTTTGCGGTACGTCGTTGCCTGGCGGGCGTTGTCGGTGAACCGGGTCGCGGTGATGACCTTGGTGATCGTGACGTCGGCGCCGGTGACGTTGCGGAGACTGGTCTCCAACTCGTGCGCTGTGATCGGTGCGTCGCGGTCGATCGGTGGGCCGTCGAATTCGACGGTGAGGATGCGGCCGGGGATCGGGCCGTACGCGTAGATGCCGGTGGCGGTGCTGTTCCAGCCGAGGGTGAGGTTCTCGGCGCCCTCGAGCTCGACCATTGCCTGGTGGCCGGTGATCTCGGGGTCGGTGCCGACGAAGTCGAAGCCGGCCAGTTTGCGGACGATGCTCCGGCCGCCGTCGCAGCCGACGAGCCAGCCGGCCGTCACCTCTTCGTCTCCGAGCTGGACGCGTAAGCCGTCGTCGTCGGCAACAAACCCGGTCAGCTCGACGCCGCGGCGTACGTCGACGCCGAGCTCGGCGGCCCGTTCGGCGAGGACCAGTTCGATGGTTTGCTGGTTGACCAGGAAGATGCTGGAGGCGGGGCCGGCATCGCGGAACTCGGGGTCGGTGAAATCGACCTTCTCCGCGCCGACCAGGATCCCGCCGAAGTGCCCGGCAATCGGCGGCCGCTTCGGCTGAGCAGGCGGCGCCACAGCAGCCGGTCCTGCAGCCGGGCCAGCAGCCGGTCCAGACCCCGGTGCGGACGCCGGAGCCGCCAAGCCCGCCATCCGGGCGAACTCCTGCATCATCCGCTGTTGCTGTTCCTGCAGCGCCGGCAGCAAACCCCTGCGATACAAGGCCTCCGCGGTCGGCAGGTTGACCGAGCCGGCCTTGATCGTCAGGTCGGGCTCGGTCAGCCGCTCCATCACGAGCACGTCCACCCCGGCCAGCCGCAGCTCGCAGGCGAGCATGAGTCCTACCGGCCCTGCGCCGGCCACCACCACGTCGTAGTCCATATCAGCTCCCAGTTCGTCGTCAGTGAATAATGTACTCGGTCCAAATTTGTGTCGAGTATGCTATCCGTCATGGATGAGCGGCTCGGCCTGCGCGAGCGGAAGAAGCGGGAGAGCCGGCGGCGGATCGCCGACGTCGCGTCGGGGCTGTTCATCGAGCGCGGGTTCGACAACGTGACGATCGCCGAGGTCGCGGAGGCGGCGAACGTCGCGCGGATGACCGTCTTCAACTACTTCCCACGTAAGGAAGACCTGTTCCTCGACCGGCACGCGGACCTGATCGACGATCTGCGCCGCACGATCCGCGATCGCGAGCCCGGCGAGTCGGTCGTCGCCGCGGTACGGCGCCACCTGCACGAACTCCTCGAGACACAGCACCCGCTGTCCGGCGCCCGGGACGGGACCGAGCACTTCTACCAGATCGTCGACGCGAGCCCGGCGCTCGTACGTCGTACGCTCGAACACACCCGTGAGTTGGCCGATGCGCTGACCGAGCTCCTCGAATCCGAGGTCGAGCCGGGCCGGCAGGCCGAGGTCGTGGCCAATCTGATCGCGACCGCGGTCACGATCGTGCCGCGGGTCGCCGTCGACAAGCTGATCGCCGGACACCCGGGCGAGCAGGTACGCCGTGAGCAGGTCGACGTCATCGATCAGACCTTCGACCTGCTCGAGGGCGGCATCGGTCAGTACGGCCGCTGAGGTTCCGGAACAGTTCCGGAACCGGCAGGGGGTGTTGGGGGCGGAGTTCGCGACCTAGAGTCGGCCTGCTTGTAAGGGCTTTCCACCGACTTTGGAGGGTTTGTGAGGCGGACTCTTGGGGTTGCGGTCGTGCTAGGGGTGGTTGGGTTGGCGACAGCCGGGGTGCCGGCGGCGGCTCAGCGCGGGGCCGTGGTCAGCGGCACGTACTCCAGCGGCTCGGCGCAGACCTGGCAGCCGTTGCCGACGACGTACGTCGGGAACGATGGCACCGGCCCCGTGGACGCGACGGTGGTCGTGGACCCGAGCACGCTGAGGCAGAAGTACTCCGGTGTCGGGTTCTCGCTCGACGAGACCAGCGTCTCCAACCTGTGGAAGCTGACCCCGGCCGAGCGCGAGCGAGCGATCAAGCTCCTCGCCGATCCGAGGACCGGCGCCGGGTTCGACCGGTTCCGGCTCACGATCGGGAGCCCGGACCTGATCGAGCACCTGCCGTTCTGGTCGTACGACGAGCTGCCGCCCGGCGTGACCGAGGATCGCGGCCTGAAGTACTTCTCGATCAAGCGGGACGTCGATCTGCACATCGTCGACACGGTGAAGCTGATCCAGAAGTACAACCCGCGCGCGACGTTCTTCGCGTCGGCGTGGAGCGCGCCGGCCTGGATGAAGACCAACAACCGGTTCACCGGCGAGGTCGCGTTGAACCCCGGGAGTACGACGTCGTACCACCAGGTCGGCAAGCTGCGCGACGACTGCATCGACGTGTTCGCGAAGTACTACGTGAAGTACCTGCAGGCGTATGCGAAGTACGGGATCACGGTCGATGCGCTGACGCTCCTCAACGAGCCGGGCATCGACGTGGTGTATCCGGCCATGGACATCAGCGTCGAGCAGCAGCAGAAGTTGTCGGTGGCAATCAAGCGCGAGGTACGCCGCGCCGGCCTGCGCACGGAGCTGTACGTGCACGACTTCAACTTCTGGGACTGGCGGGACCCCAACAGCACGGAAACGAAGAACTACTACCGGATCTTCGATGATCCGAAAGCTGAAAAGGCCGCGGATGCGATCGCGTTCCATCCGTACTGGGGCGACCCGACCGTGATGCGGGATGCGTTCGAGGAGTTCGGGAAGCCCGTGCACATGACCGAGACGAGTGATCTGTCACCGGCGACGATCCTGAACTACTTCCGGCTCGACGCGTCGTCGTACATCATGTGGGCGCAGACGACCGACCAGGACGGCGGGACGCTGCACTGGACTCCGGCGCGGGACAACAACGTGGACTGGGAAGAGGTCGGACGGACGACGAAGTGGCCGAACCGACTGGTCACCGTCGACACGAACACCAAGACGTTCACGGTGCGGGACGAGCTGTATGCGATGGGGCAGTTCGCGAAGTACCTCGGGCCGGAGCACACGCGCGTGGAGTCGAGTGCGACGGCGAACGGCATCAGCAATGTCGTGTACAAGGATGCCCACGACAACTTCGTCGCGATCGTTGGGAACTCCAATGCGGCGCCGAGCAAGGTTCGCGTGACGACGGCGGGGAAGTCGTTCACGGTGACAGTTCCGGCGAACGCGTACGCGACGTACCGGTGGCACGGGGACGTGCCGCGCCGCGACCACGCGCCGGTGTTGCAGGACGTTCCCGACGTGGTTGCTGACCAGTACCAGACCACGCAGATCCAGTTGAAGGCAACCGATCGCGACCACGACAATCTCGCCTACTACGCGACCGATCTGCCGGCCGGCGTCAGCCTCGACGGCAACACCCTGAGCCTGCATCCGACGGTTGCCGGAGTCATGGACGTCAAGGTGCGTGTCACTGACGGCGCCTCGCACGACGAGACGACTGTGCACGTGACGGTCAGGCCGCACGGTGCGCCGGTGGGCGAGAAGGTGGAGGCGGAGTCGTACGTCGCCCAGCACGGCTGGACCGACGGCGGCGCCAACTTCATCGAGAGCAACCCGGCCGCGAGCGGCGGGAAGAACGTCGGCTGGACCGCACCGGGCAACTGGCTGCAGTACCGCGTCGACGTCGCGGAGGCCGGGACCTACAACCTCGAGCTCCGGGTCGCCAACGGCACAGGCGCTCCCGCGCCGGATGCGATCTCGATCCGCGACGCAACCGACACAACACTCACCAAGGCAACGGTCCCGGACACCGGCGGTTGGGCCAACTACCGATCGATCACGACCCTGGTCACCCTGCCCGCAGGCGAGCAAACCATCACCGTGTACTGCGAGACCGGCGGCTTCAATCTCGACTATCTGAAGCTGGTCAGGAATCAAGAAGCGTGACGAGGCCGCCGGTCCCTAGCTTGGAGGCATGACAAATCTTCGAGGTGTGGTTCTGGAAGTGGCCGACGTTGCAGCGACCGAGCTGTTTCTGAAGGAGGCCTTCGGGCTGGACGAGCGGGTGCGGGTGCGTGAGTCGGCGGCGGAGACGACCGGTTTCCGCGGGTTCACGCTCTCGCTGACCGTCGCTCAGCCGAGTACGGTCACCAGTCTGTTCGAGTCGGCGGTCGAAGCCGGTGCGACGGTGGTGAAGCCGGTGACCAAGTCGCTGTGGGGGTACGGCGGTGTCGTGCAGGCGCCGGACGGGACGATCTGGAAGATCGCGACGTCGGCGAAGAAGGACACCGGTCCGGCGACCCGCGACATCGACTCCGTCGTGTTGCTGCTCGGTTGCGAAGATGTGGCCGCGAGCAAGAAGTTCTACGTCGATCACGGCCTGACCGTGGCGCGGAGCTTCGGGCGCAAGTACGTCGAGTTCGACACCACCGGGCCGGTGAAGCTAGGGCTCTACGGGCGGAAGGCGCTGGCCAAGGACGCCGGCGTACCGGTCGATGGCAGCGGCGCGCACCGGATCGCGCTGGCCATGGACGAAGGCGCCCAGGTCGACCCCGACGGATTCGCCTGGGAGCCCGCGGCCTGATGCGGTCAGCGCCAATCGCTGCGGTCCGCCGTACTGCCGGGGACCGGGTCGAACGAGACATCCTCGGCCGGCACCCGGGTCCCCGACGCGGTGGTGAACGACACGTCCACCAGCTCGCCGGACTTGGCGTGCCGTACGACGGTGGGGCCTTGCTCGCGCGGGACGTGGACGTCGCCCCACTGCTGGAGAGCGGCGAGGACGAGCTTGAGGTCGTCGCCGGCCGGTGTCAGGTGGTAGTCGCAACGGGTGCGCTCGCCTTCCGCCCGGTACTCGCGCCGCTCCAGCAGGCCGGCGTCCACCATCGCCGTCAAGCGGTTGGTGAGGATGTTGGGCGCGATGCCGAGAACGTCACGGAAGTCGGCGAAGCGCGTCGTACCCAGGTGCGCCTCACGGAGGATCAGGAAGGTCCACCGGTCGCGCAGCAGGTCGAGGGCCCGGGCGATCGAGCAGTTCGGTCGCCCGGCGGTGCGGGTGCTCATGACACCTCCTTGCGGGTGGTGAGGAGAACGGCCGCCGCCAGGATCAGGATGGCCAGCGTACCGATCACGGTGACGCCGAGCAGCAGCGCCGTACTCAGGCCGGAGGCCGTCGCGACCAGTCCGAGCGTGAGCGCGATCGCGCCCTGCAGGATGTAGGCAACGAGATAGACCGCCGAGACCGTCGCGCCACGGTGATGTGCCGGGGCGTGGGCGGCGATCAGGCCGAGGCCGCCGGAGAACAGCAGGCCGTACGCCGTGCCGCCGGTGATCGTCGTCGCCACGAACAGCGGAACCGAGTGCGCCGTCGCCGCGAGCTCGAGCAGACCGAGGTCGACGAGCGTGAGGATCGCGCCGAGCGGGACCAGGCGATGCGCGGGGAACCGGCGGCCGATGATCGCGGTCGTGCCGGTGGCGACCGAGAAGATCGCGAGCAGCAGACCGATCACGAAGACGTTCCCGGTGCCGACCAGGTCACGCACGATCTCCGCGCCCAGGGCCAGGAACACCGAGCCGAAGGCGTACGCGCCGGTGACCGCGAGGGCCGCGGCCAGGTACAGCAGACGGATGCCCTTGGCAACGGTAATCGGGCGCGGGCGCCAGCGGCCCTGCGCCTCGTCCTTCGTGTGCCGCGGCATCCGCCAGACGGCGCCGAGGACGCCGACGATGACCGCGACCAGGACCCAGTAGTCCAGGTGCAGCGGCGCCGGGGCGTACTCGATCAGCCCACCGCCGACGATCGTCGCCAGCGCCAGCCCTGCCGCGGTCGCCACTGTGGTGATCGACGCCGCTCGGTGCGCCTTGCCCCGGGCGCTGAACTCGACCGCTGCTGCCGTCGCGGGGGACAACGCCAGGCCGACGCCGGCGCCCATCAGCGCCCGTCCCGCATAGACCCAGCCGACCGACGGGGCGACGGCGAAGAGAAGGACGCCGGCGAGCATCGCGCCGACGCCGTACAGCATCGTGGTCCGGCGGCCGATGTAGTCCGACACCTGGCCGAAGATCAGCAGGAACGCGACCAGCACCACCGGGTACACCGCGAAGATCGCGGTCGTCGCCGTCGGGGTGAGGTGCCAGGTCGAGGCATAGAGCGGGTACGTCGTGGTCGGGGCGGCGCTCGTCCACAGACTGACTCCCGCGACGGCGGCGGCGGTCCAGAAACTGCCGCGCCGGCTGAGAGCTCGGCGCGATCGCGTGGCCGAGACGGGGAGCTCGAGGGTGCTCACGGAGGGGTCCTTTCAGGGACAGCTGAGTTGCTCGATGAAAGCCAGAACGCCTGGGTTGTCAAAAGCAATCCAGCCTCATCTGTGATGCCCGTCACACTTGACGATCCAAAGCTTCCTGGAGGAGTGTTTACAGCGCTGCAATACAGCGCTGTAAATCGATCAGAGAGAAGTGTGGATGCGTCCCGACATCGTCATCGTGATGACGGATCAGCAGCGGGTGGGGCTGACCCGGCGCAGTGGGTATCCGGTCGACACCATGCCGTTCGTCGACGGCCTGGCGGCGGGCGGGACCGACTTCCGGCAGGCTTACACCGCGGCGCCGGCGTGTGTGCCGGCGCGGACGAGTCTGCTCACCGGCCGGTTCCCGAGCGCACATCAGGTCCGGCAGAACAGCAACGCCCGGCACGCCCGCTTCTCCCAGGATCTCCTCGACGTACTGCGAGCCGCGGATTACCAGCTGCACTTCGCCGGCAAACCGCACATGCACCGCGACGCTCGAGACTTCGACACCTTCGCCGGCCCGTACTTCCACACCCAGGGGCCCGAGCGCGACGCGGAGGAGAAGGCGTTCGACGACTGGCTCGAGCACCTCGACCACGGCGTCTCCGCCGAGCCGACGCCGTACGACGTCCGCTGCCAACTGCCCTACCGGATCACCAGCGACGCACTCCGGGCCGCGCACACCGCGGACCCCGGCAAACCCGCTCTCTTCTGGGTCTCCTACCCCGAGCCCCACAACCCGTACCAAGTCCCGCGGCCGTACTTCGACCTCGTCGCCCCCGAAGACGTCCCGGACCGCATCAACGGGCCAGAGGCAACAGAAGTCAAGGGCGGCAGCTACGCCTGGCTGCGCAGACTCCAGGAAGAGAAGCGACCTGGGTACGACGACAACTGGCGCCGGTACGCCGCGAACTACCTCGGCATGCTGCGCCTCCTGGACGACCAGATCCGCCGGCTGCACGAGGGCCTGAGGCAACGACCGCGACTGACCGTCGTGCTCGCCGATCACGGTGACTACGTCGGCGAGTACGGCCTGCAACGCAAGGGCGCCGGCCTCAACGACTTCCTGATGCGGATCCCGCTCGTCATCACGGGCGACGGCATCGCGATCCAGCAGCGCGACGAGCCGGTCTCGATCGTCGACGTACTCCCGACGATCTGCGAGGCCGTCGGCCAACCGATCCCCGACGGTGTCCAAGGCCGCAGCCTGCTCCCCCTCGCGCACGGTGACCCCGCGCCGCAGGCCGAGTTCGGCAGCATCATCGCCGAGCAGGGCTTCGGCGGACGCACGTACGACGTGACCGCCCGGCCGCCGTTGCACTTCGCGTACGACGGTCCGACCTTCGACGAGCTCAACACCGTCACGCAATCGGGTGCCGCCCGGATGCTCCGCAGCGGGCGCTGGAAACTCATCGTTCACGCCGACCTGGCCGGCGAACTCTACGACCTGGAGAACGATCCGGCCGAGCTCGACAACCTCTTCGACGACGACGGCCACCTGGCCGTCCGAGCCGAGTTGCTGCACCAGCTCGCCCGCTGGCAGGCCCGGCTCACCGACGACCTCCCCAACGGCAACTACGTCCCGCTCCGCCTGACCCACAACTGGCGCTGGGCCCAACGCAGGGAGAACCAACCATGACCAGACTGACCCGCCGGACCCTGCTGGGTCTCGGCGCCGCCACCGCCGCCGCAACAGTCCTGCCGGGTTGCTCGGGAGGCAAGAGTCTCCTCCGCGTCTCCTGGTACGGTCCCGACCCGGTCACCAAGGCGCTCAACACCGCTCTGACCGCGTGGAAGTCGAGTGGCGGCGTCGAATACTCCGCGGAGAGTGCGCCGTTCGACGACTACTGGGACAAGCTGGCGACGCAGACGTCTGGCAACAACGCTCCCGACGTACTGCGGATGTCGATGAGCTACTTCAGTGACTATGCCGGGCGGAGTGCGCTGAAGGATCTGAGCTCGTCGGGTATCGACACCTCGGGTCTCGACAAGGATGTCGCCGCCAGCGGTCAGGTCGACGGCAAGAACTACGGGATCGGGCAGAGCTCGATCAGCTACGCGATGTACGTCGACGAGGCCGCCGTCAAGCGCGCCGGCGGGACGGTCCCGGCGCAGGGCTGGACCTGGGACAAGTTCGCCGAGTTCGCCCGCGACTACAGCGGATCGATCCAGGGCTCGTACGGATCGAGCGACCAGGCCGGGAACTTCCAGCTGTTCGAGGTGTTCGCGCGCCAGCACGGCACCGAGCTGTTCTCCGACGACGGCGGGAGGCTTGCCACGAGCAAGGACACGGTCCAGGAGTGGTTCCAGTACTGGGCCGATCTGCGCACCGCGAAGGCCGCGCCGCCGCAGAACGTCAGCGCCGAGACGACCGCGATCGAGAAGTCGCTGGTTGCCAAAGGCAAGGCTCCGCTGCAGTTCGGCTGGGTTCAGCAGGTCACGTTCTACCAGCCGTTGGTGAAGAGCCCGCTGTCCGTCCTGCCGGTGCCGCAGGACACGGCGGGCGATCTCAAAGGCCAGTTCATCAAGGGTCTCGACCTGTGGTGCATCTCGGCCGCGAGCAAGCATCCCGAGGACGCCGCGAAGCTGATCGGGTTCCTGCTGAACGACGAGAAGGCGATCAAGACGATCGGCATCCTGCTCGGCGTACCTCCGTCGCAGAAGGCGCGTGACCTGGTGTCGGCGGATGCGGGCTCGGCGGGTGCGCGGGCGATCAAGTACGTTGAGGACATCGCCGGCAAGGTCGGGCCGTCGCCGAAGCCGTGGCCGAAGGGGTACGGCGAACTGCTGACCGGCTTCGGCCGGATCGCGGAGAACATCGGCTTCGGCAAGACGAAGCCGGACGCGGGCGCCCAGGAGTTCGTGGACCTGGCCGGAAAGACTCTCGGTCAGTGACAGCGCGTCTCCGCCAGAGCCTTCCGGCGTACCTGTTCCTGCTGCCGTGGTTCATCGGCATCGTTGGACTGACCATCGGCCCGATGGTGTTGTCGTTGTACTACTCGTTCACCGACTACGCACTGCTCAACACTCCCGAGTGGACCGGGCTGCACAACTACTCGGCACTGTTCCAGGATCCGCGGTACCTGCACTCGTTGCGGGTCACGTTCATTTACGTCGGGGTTTCGGTGCCGCTCGAGATGGCGTTCGCGCTCGCTGTCGCCGTACTGCTCAACCGTGGGCTCAAAGGTCTCGCCGTCTACCGCGCGTTGTACTACGTGCCGAGTCTGCTCGGCGGCAGTGTCGCGATCGCCCTGCTCTGGCAGCAGATCTTCGGCAGCGACGGCCTACTGAACGACGTCCTCGGCCTCTTCGGCATCCACGGCCGTGGCTGGATCTCCGAGCCCGGTACGGCGTTGTGGACGCTGATCGTCCTGCGGGTCTGGCAGTTCGGGGCCCCGATGGTGATCTTCCTGGCCGGGCTGCGGCAGATACCGGACGACGTACTCGAGGCCGCCGAGGTCGACGGTGCGGGCCGGTGGCAACGGTTCTGGCGGGTCACGCTCCCACTGCTGTCGCCGGTGGTGTTCTTCAACCTGGTGCTGCAGATCATCGGCGCGTTCCAGGCGTTCACCCCGGCGTTCGTGATCAGCGGCGGCAAGGGCGGTCCGTCGGACTCGACGCTGTTCTACACGCTGTACCTGTACCAGCAGGCGTTCGGCAACTTCCGGATGGGGTACGCCGCCGCGATGGCCTGGGTGCTGCTGCTGATCATCGCGGTCTTCACCGGACTGAACTTCGTCCTCGGCCGCACCTGGGTGTTCTACGGAGACGAAGGGGTACGCCGATGAAGCGCGTGCTGGCACATGCCGGACTGTCGGCCGGCGCGCTGATCATGCTCTACCCGCTGCTCTGGATGGTCAGCGCGTCGCTGCGGGAGAACACCGAGATCTTCCAGCACCCCGGCCTGATCCCGGAGCACCCGACGCTCGGCAACTACGCGCTCGGGTGGTCCTCGACCGGGACCAACTTCGGCGTCTACATCATGAACTCGCTGATCATCTGCGCCGCGGTCGTGATCGGCAACGTGATCACCTGCTCGCTGACCGCGTACGCGTTCGCGCGGATGACGTTCGTCGGCCGGAAGGCGCTGTTCGCGGTGATGCTCGCGACGATCATGCTGCCCGGCCACGTGACGCTGATCGCGCAGTACTCGATCTTCCGGAACCTGAACTGGATCGACACGTTCTGGCCGATGATCGTGCCGAGCTTCCTGGCCACCGACGCGTTCTTCGTGTTCCTGATGGTGCAGTTCATCCGGTCGCTCCCGGTCGAACTGGACGACGCGGCCCGGATCGACGGCTGCGGGTACTGGGGGATCTACCGGCGGATCATCCTGCCGCTGCTGTCGCCGGCGCTGGTGACGACGGCGATCTTCTCGTTCATCTGGACCTGGAACAACTTCTTCAGCCAGCTGATCTACCTGTCGACCAGGACCCGGCTGACCGTCCCGGTCGCGCTGCGCGGGTTCCTCGACGCCACCGGCAGCTCGCAGTGGGGTGCGCTGTTCGCGATGAGCGTCGTGACGCTGGTCCCGGTGGTCGTGGTGTTCGTGGTCTTCCAGCGGCGGATCCTGGCCGGAATGGCCCACACCGGGCTCAAGTGAGATCCTGCCGGGTATGAGGCCGCGCCTGACCGACGTCGCCGAGGCGGCCGGGGTGTCGATGAAGACGGTGTCGAACGTCGTCAACGGAGCCGAGCACGTCCGCGAGGAGACCCGGCAACGGGTGCTGGCCGCGATCGACAAGCTGGGCTACCGGCCGAACATCGCCGCTCGCAACCTGGCCCAGGGCCGCAGCGGGGTGATCGCGTTCGCCGTACCGCAGCTCGACCGGCCGTACTTCGCCTCGCTCGCGGCACGGATGCTCGACGAGGCGGAGGCGTTCGGCTGGATCGTGCAGTTCCACCAGACCGGCGGTCGCCGGGAGGCGGAGCTCGCGCTGCTCAACGAGCGGCATCCGGCCCGGCTCGACGGGATCGTGATGAGCCCGCTCGGCCTGACGCCCGAGGATCTGGAGGGCCGTGACCCGACGCTGCCGCTGGTGCTGCTCGGCGAGAAGGCCGGTGCGGAGCATCACGCCGACCACGTCGGGATAGACAACCGGGACGCCGGCCGGGTGGCGACCGAGCATCTGTTGTCACTCGGGCGGCGGCAGGTGATGGCGCTGGCACCTGGTCCGGGGATGGAGGACGAGCGGATCAACGGGTACCGCGACGCGCTCGCCGCGGCCGGGTTGCCCGTCGACGAGGACATCGTGCTGCCGACCGGTGGGCTGCGTGGTCAGGACGCCGAGCGGACCCTCGGCGAGTGGCTGGACTCGGGTCATCCGGCACCGGACGCGATCTTCGCGGCCACCGACTGGCTGGCGATGGGTGCGATCCGGGCCCTCGTGCTGCGCGGTCTGAAGGTCCCGCAGGACGTGGCGGTGGTCGGGTTCGACGACATCCCGTACGACCTCGCGACCCTGCCCACTCTCACCACGGTCGCGCCGGACCGGGTCGCCATCGCCCGGCTCGCATTACAGGCCTTACGTGACCAGAGGCCCGGAGGCGAACCAGTCCGCCTCCAGGCCCCTTTCAGTCTCGTGGTGCGCGAGAGCACCACGGGTATCAGCTGATGCGCGCTCAGCCGGCCAGCGCGAGCGAGGTCGTCGCGTAGTTGATGACCGCGCCGAGCGTCTTGCTGTCGGCGGTGGAGCCGGCCGTCGAGATCTCGACCTGGGCATCCTTGCTTTCCTGCAGGCCGACGTACCGGGTCGCGACCCAGCGGGTGGTGCTGCCGCTCTTGTACGTGTAGACGACCGTGCTCACGGTCAGCCGGCCCTGGTGGTTGGTCGAGTTCATCCCGACCGTCGAGGTGCCGACGATGTGCAGACCGCGGGTGCCCTTGAGCGCGGCGAGCTTCCGGTTCAGCGCGGTCACGGTGCTGATGTTGTTGTTGTAGTTGACGTCGAACCGGATCATCCGGTTGTTCGCGCTGTCGTCGAAGCGTGCCTGCCAGTTCCCGAGCTCGACCTGCCGCCAGGTGCTCGGCAGCACCGCCATGGCGTGGTTCCCCTCGCTGTAGCGAATGAAGAACCGGGTCTTGTAACGCACCGGCGTCGACGCCGCACTGTTGCTCGAAGCAACCGTCCTGATCTGCTCGGTGGCAGCGTTGCTCGGCGCCGCGCCACCCAGCACGAGTGCCCCCGCGCCCGCCAGCGCAGCCACCCCGGAGACAGCACCCGCAACGATCCCGAACCGCTTCATCCTTGTTTACCCCCAGCTCATGTCGCCGCCTCCCTGGCAGCGCACCGGATGAGACTCCCGCTCGTTCGCAAAAGTTGCCGCCGAACTCTCGACGTTTTGCGGCCCGTCCGTCGAGACTGACGGCATGGGTGGGGGAATGGTGTCGATGTTGTTCTCCGACATCGAGGGATCGACGGTGCTGCTGCGGCGGCTGGGGGACCGGTACCTCGATGCGCTGGAAGGACATCGCCGGATCCTGCGGGCGGTCTGGACGACGTACGGCGGGACGGAGATGGGGACCGAGGGCGACAGCTTCTTCGTCGTGTTCGAGACGGCCGGTGATGCGGTCCGGGCAGCGGTCGACGGACAACGCGGGCTGGAAGAGCACCGCTGGCCGGGCGGCGAGCGGTTGCGGGTGCGGATGGGTATCCACACCGGTACGCCGGGTGTCTACGACGGCGACTACTGGGGGATGGACGTTCATCTCGCGGCGCGCATCGGCGCGGCCGCGCAGGGTGGCCAGATCGTGGTCTCGGCCGTCACCGGCCAGCTCACCCAACTGCCCGGCGGCGTGACGCTGCGCGACCTCGGAACCCATCATCTGAAGGACATTCCGGAGCCCGAGCACCTGTTCCAGGTCACGGTCGACGGCCTGCAGACCGACTTCCCGCCACCGCGCACGATCGGTACGGCGACCAGCCTCCCGGCTCCGGCGACCGCGCTGCTCGGTCGCGACCGGGACGTCGAACGCATCGTCAACCTGCTCGACCGGCCCGACGTACGGCTGGTCACGCTGACGGGGCCCGGTGGTTCGGGCAAGACCCGCCTCGCGATCGGTGCCGCGTCCAAGGTCCCCGGCCTGGTGTACTTCGTTCCGCTGGCGGCGGCCACGTCCGAATCGGTGCTGTGGACGACGATCGCCGAAGTGCTCGACGTCCCGCCGCGGGAGCGCGGCCGGATCGTCGCGTACCTGGCGCAGCGCTCGCTGCTGCTCGTCCTGGACAATCTCGAGCAGCTCCCGGACGCCGGCAAGATCGTTGCCGAGATCATCGAAGGCGCCGCGCACGTGAAGGTCGTCGCGACCTCCCGCCGCGCGCTGGGTCTGCTCGGCGAGCACCTGCATCCCGTGGTGCCGCTGCCGGTCACGGACGAGGACTCGGCCGCCGTACAGCTCTTCATGCAGCGCGCCCGGGCCGTGCAGCCGTCGTTCGCGTACACCGACGACGTACTGGAGATCTGCCGGCGGCTCGACGGCCTACCGCTCGCGATCGAGCTCTGTGCGCCGCGGGTCCGGCTGCTCAGTGTCAAGGAGCTGCTGGCCCGGGTCGATCAGTCGCTCGACATCGCCTCGACGAGCAGCGTGACCCCGGAGCGCCAGCGCACCTTGCGGGCGACGATCGCCTGGTCGTACGAGCTGCTCAGCCCCGAGCATCGCCGTACCTTCCGTCGGCTCGCGGTCTTCTCCGGCGGCGCCGACCTGGCGTCGATCCAGGAAGTTGCCACCGGCGTCGATCCGCTGGAATCCCTGGCAGAGTTGAACGATGCCAACCTGATCACGCTCGCGGACGGGCCGGACGGGACCCGGGTCGAGCTGCTCGAGACGATCCATCAGTACGCCGCCGACGAATTGCGGGCGACCGACGAATCCGAGGCCGTCCACAGCCGGCACGCCACGTACTACGCCGAGCTTGCCGAGCGACTCGAGATCCAGAAGCGTTCGATGGCGGAGCCGCCGATGGAGCGCGCCGAGGCCGACCTCGACAACTTCCGCGCCGCGCTCGCCTGGGCGACGGACCACGACCTGCGGACCGCGCTGCGCCTGTGCTCGGCTCTCGGCTGGGTCTGGCAGCTCGGCGCGTACCACGCCGAAAGCCGCCGCTGGCACGAACAAGTCGTCGCAGCCGCCGGTACGACGTCCTCGCCGGAGCTGGCCGCGTGCCTTCGTGGATTGAGCAACCTCCTTCTTCTACAGGGCGAAACGGATCGCGGGTACGAGGTCGCCGCCCGGAGCCTGGCCATGTCGCGCGAGCTCGACGACCCGGCCGGCATCGCGTTCGGGATGACCGTGCTCGGCACCGCGCAGCGTCAGCGCGGTGATCTGGACGCGGCCAGGCAGACCCTGACCGAAGCCGTCGAGCGGCTCCGCACCCTCGGCGACAACTGGCGGCTGGCGCGGGTGCTGGGCCATCTGGGCGGCATCGAGGAGGCGCTCGGGCACCTCGACCGGGCGGAGGAACTGCTGCGCGAATCCCTCGGCATCAGCGAGTCGTTCGGGGACGCGTTCGAGATCACCATCCACGGGCAGAACCTGGCGTATCTCCTCGCCCTGGCTGATCGCGTCGACGAAGCCGCCGAGCTGGCCCGCCGCCTGACGCCGACCGTGGTGGCGCTCGGCAGCCCGAGTCTGACCATGGCGTTCTCCAACACCGCGATGAACATCCTGCTCCGCCGCGGCGATCCGGCCGGCGCCGCCGAGCTGTTCGGCGCGGAAGAGGCGATGGGCGAGCGGCTGGAGATCGTCAATCCGTATGCGGACGAGGAGCTCGCCGAGGCACTTGAATTGGTCGGCGGTGCACTTTCTCGCGCCGACTGGGAACGCCACCGGCTGGCGGGTCGCACCGAACGCGTCGAAGATCTGCTCCTGCGACTGGAGTTTTGAGGCGCGCGGTTGTATAAGGCAACGGCGAGTGGTTGACCGCCGTGAGCGACCACACCATACTGCTTGCACCGCCATCGGGGCGGTCTGTGGGGGCAGCTGTTACTGGGGATCAAATGGGGATGGGGGGCTATTGCTTATGCATGCCTTGAAGTTGTTTCGTGCTGCGCTGGTGACGGCAGTCGCCGGCGCGACACTGGTGACGGTCCCGGTGACCGCTCATGCGGCGCCGCCGACGAGTGCGATCGAGGTCAGTACGACGTCGGTCGCCCGCGGTGAGACCTTTACGATCAAGCAGACCGTGTACAACTCGGACTCGGGCACGGTCCTGGGTGGCAAGGCGACGTTGTACGCCAAGGACGCCATGCTCCCGGACATGGTCTCCCTGGTGTCGTGCCCGGAGGCCACGGCGTGTGACACGCTCGGGTCCAGCGTCCGGGCCGGGACCGGCGACGTACCGCCGGGCGGGTCCAAGACCATCACCTTCACCTTCCGGGTGAAGGACGACGCGCCGCTCGGGACGATCCAGCTGCAGCACCAGTTCGTCGGGGAGAACTTCTCGTTCGAGATCATCGACGGACCGGAGCTGACGATCACGGACCCGGCGGCCGACGTCGCCGTCTCGTTGAGCGGGAAGGCCAGCGGAGCGAAGATCACCTACACGATCGGCGTGACGAACAACGGCCCGGGGACCGCGACCGGCGTCCGGGTGGTCGGCACCTTCCCGGCCAACCTGGCGTACGTCAGCACGACCTGCGCGCGGGTCGGGTCGACGCGATCGGTGAACTGTGACATCGCGTCGCTGGCCAGCGGCGAGAGCGCGACGCGGACACTGACGGTGCAAGCGGGGCTGCTGACGATCGGAACGCTGACCACGACCGCGCAGCGGACCGTCAGCGCACCGGCCGACCCGGTGGCCGCGAACGACAAGGCGAGCAAGGTCTGCCGGGCGCTGACCTGGTTGGTCGTTTCTTGCTAGCAACGCGCTGAAACAGTAGGACGGCCGGCGGCCGCGGGTTCTCGAGCCCGCGGCCGCCGGCTTCATTTTTGTCTCATGCCTTGCATCCGAGGGCGGCAGAGGTTTACGGTCCGGGTTAACGTTTAAGTGAGTGTTAGTGAGCACTTCTTCGAAACTTGGAGCAACTATGATCAGTCGGCGACGGTTTCTGCAGGTGACCGGTGCGGCGATTGCCACCTCGACGACGCTTGCGGCCTGTGGCGACGGTGGAGCGTCGAGCGGCGGCGCCAAGGCGTCCGGTGAGCTGACGCTCCCGACGTACAAGCCGTTCGAGGGGCTGCACCCGGACTTCCCGGGGGCCGAGTCCGGCCTCGAGCCCGGGTTCCTGAAGTTCCCGGCGGACGCGATCTCGAGCGTGAAGGCACCGCCGCTGAAGAACGCGGTGACCGCGCTGACCGAGACGTTCGCGACGCCCCCGCCGCCGATGGGCAGCAACCCGATGTGGCAGGCGCTGAACTCCGCCCTCGGCGCCGAGCTCAAGCTGACCATCGGCACCGACCCGGGCTACCCGGAGAAGTTCGCCACGCTGCTCGCCAGCGACTCGCTGCCGGACCTGATGTGGCTGCCGCCGAACCAGGGCATCCCGAACATCGGCCCGATGCTCGAGGCCAAGTTCCAGGACCTGACCAAGTACCTGTCCGGTGACGCCGTACTGGAGTACCCGAACCTGGCCGCGCTGAAGCCGGCCTCCTGGCGGACCGCGGTGGTGAACGGGAAGATCTGGGGCGCGCCGATCCCGTCGACGCCGTTCGGCCAGGTGATGATGGGCAACCCGAAGACCTGGGCCAAGGTCGGCGGGCTGCAGTGCTCGACCGCGGACGAGTTCTTTGCCAAGTGCAAGGAGTTGAGCAACGGCACGAACTACGCGCTCGAGCCGGCGATCATCAACATGCTGCACATGTTCGGCGAGTGGTTCGGCGCCCCGAACGGCTGGCGGGTGAACCAGGACCGCTCGCTCACGTACCTGTACGAGACCGACAACTACAAGGCCGCGGTCGAGTACGCCGCGAAGCTCTGGGCGGCCAAGGTGTTCTACCCGGACCTCAACCTGGCCGACGCCACGCCGAAGACCGTCAACGGCCAGATCGCCGCGCAGGTCACGGTCGGTCCACGCGCGACCGCCGACTTCCGCAACCTCGACCCGACGCTGTTCGTGGACACGATGATCCCGTTCGGCCACGACGGCAAGGCGAAGCCGACGTACGACATGGGCTACGGCACGGTCGGGTTCACGCCGTTCAAGAAGACCGACGAGGGCCGGATCCGCGAGCTGCTCGCGCTGATGGACTACCTGTCCGCGCCGTTCGGGACGAAGGAGTACCTGATCAAGAACTTCGGCGTCGAGGGGCAGCAGTACCAGTTGGACGCCCAGAAGAACCCGGTGCTGACCAAGGCCGGAAACCAGCAGGCGCCCGGACTCGTCAGTGCGCTGCAGATCATGAACTCGCCGGAGAGCGTGATCTTCAACCCGGCGTACCCGGACGACACGCGCAAGATCTACGCCACCGAGCAGAAGCTGCTGAAGTACGCGATGCGGAACCCGACCGCGGGCACGTACTCCGACACGTCGAGCAAGCTCGGTCCGAAGCTGACCGCGGCGTTCCGGGACACGATCGTCGACATCGTCACCGGCCGGCAGAAGATGGACGCGTACGACGCGGCGCTGAAGCGCTGGAAGTCCGGCGGCGGTGACAAGATGCGCGACGAGTTCGCGGCCGTGCTCCCGTCGAGCGTGCCGGTCACCGGCTCGTGATGCTGAAGTCGAGTGCTCCGAAGCGGCAGGTCAAGAACGGCCTGCCGCTGAAGGCGAAATGGGCCCGGGACTGGCAGATGGTGCTGCTGATGGTCCCCGGAGTCGTGTTCCTGCTGCTGTTCTTCTACCTGCCGGTGCTCGGCAACGTGGTCGCGTTCCAGGACTTCCAGCCGTACCTCGGCATCATGCACAGCGAGTGGAACGGCCTGCAGAACTTCGTCAGCCTCTACGACAACCCGGACTTCTGGGACGCGCTGCGGAACACGCTGCTGCTGGCCGCCGTACAGCTGCTGCTGTTCTTCCCGGTGCCGATCGGGCTGGCGCTGATCGTCGACTCGGTGGTCAGCAACCGGCTCCGGCGATGGTTCCAGACGATCGCGTACCTGCCGCACTTCCTGTCCTGGGTGCTGGTCGTGACGCTGTTCCAGCAGTCGCTCGGCGGCGCGGGGTTCGTCAACAACCTGCTCCGGCACGCGGGGCTGGACCCGATCCCGTTCATGACCAACCCGGACACGTTCCCCTTGCTCGTGGTGGCGCAGCTGGTCTGGAAGGACGCCGGCTGGGCGATGATCATCTTCCTCGCCGCGCTGACCACCGTGGACGTCTCGCTGTACGAGGCCGCTGCCGCGGACGGCGCCGGCCGATGGCGGCGGCTGTGGCACATCACGCTGCCGTCACTGCGGACCGTCATCGTGCTGCTGCTGATCCTGCGGATCGGCGACATCCTCAGCGTCGGGTTCGAGCAGTTCATCCTCCAGCGCGACTCGGTCGGCCCGGGCGCAGCCGAAGTACTGGACACGTTCACGTACTACGCGGGCGTGGTCGGCGGCGACTGGAGCAGCGGAGCGGCTGCCGGTCTGGCCAAGGGTGTGGTCGGCGCGTTGCTGTTGTGGGGTGCGAACACCCTCGCCCACCGGCTCGGTGAACCGGGCATCTTCCAGAAGCGAGGCGTGTCATGAGGCCGGTGTGGAAAGAGAATCCCTCGCCTGGCTACCAGGCGATCAAGGCGGTCGTCCTCGGCGGCTTCGCGCTCGTCATCGTGATCCCGATCCTCGTCGTCATCTCGACGTCCCTGGCCAGCGATCGCGACATCATCGACGCGGGTGGGTACGTGCTGTGGCCGTCCCACCCGACGCTGAAGGCGTACCAGACGCTCTTCGGCGGCGGGTTGATGGGCCGCGCCATCCTGGTCAGCGTCTTCGTCACGTTGGTGGGTACGGCGATCGCACTCGCGGTCACGATCGCGCTGGCGTACGCGACCTCGCGGCCGGTGCTGTTCGGACGGCCGGTGTTGCTGATGGTGCTGTTCACGTTGCTGTTCGCGCCGGGGATCATCCCGATGTTCCTGGTGGTGAAGCAGCTCGGGCTGCTCGACAGCCTGTGGTCGCTGATCCTGCCCGGGGCGTTGGGCGCCTTCAACTTCGTTGTCCTGCGCACCTTCTTCATGAATGTCCCGGGCGAGTTGCTGGAGAGTGCGCGGATCGACGGTGCGAGCGACTTCACGATCCTGCGACGGATCGTGCTGCCGCTGTCGAAGGCCGTCGTCGCTGTGGTCGGGCTGTTCTACGCCGTGGGGTTCTGGAACGCGTTCTTCAACGCGCTGCTGTACCTGAACGACACGTCGAAGTGGCCGGTCCAGGTGATCCTGCGGACGTACGTGTTGCAGGGCAAGTCGCTGTCCGCGGACCAGCTCGGCGTCCATCCGCCGTCGCAACCGCAGTCCCTGCAGATGGCCGTCGTCGTGGTCGCACTGGTCCCGATCGCCTTGGTGTACCCGTTCCTGCAACGGCACTTCACCAAGGGCGTCATCACGGGTGCGGTCAAAGGCTGATCTGCAACAATCTATTCATGTCCTCACCTGCGGCCGATCGGCCGACGCTGCGCATGGTGGCGAAGGAGGCAGGTGTCTCGGTCGCGACCGTGTCCTACGTGCTGTCCGGACGCCATCGCAGCCACACGATCAAGGACACGACCGCGGACCGGGTCCGCGAGGCCGCCACGCGACTCGGCTACCGGCGCAACGATGCGGCCCGCGCGATCCGGACCGGGAAGTCCGATCTGGTGCTGCTCTCGCTCAGCGTGCTCGCCGACCCGTGGTCGCAGGCGGTCGCGGCCACGGTCAGTACGGCGGTGACTCCGCTCGGCAAGACCGCGCTGATCGTGGCCGACGGCGACTGGCGGACCGTCCTGTCGAACCGGACTCCGGACGTGATCTTCATCGACAGCGTCAAGCCCGATCCGTCCCAGATCGCTGAGCTGGAGGCGTTTGCGGCTCAAGGCGTGCAGATCGTGGCGTTCAGCGAGACGCTCGAACCGGAAGGCTTCGACGTGATCCGGTCGGGTGCCGAGCCGCGGTGTCATCTCGCCGTCGAGCACCTGCTCGAGCACCACGACCGGGTCGGCGCGCTGACCTCGCGGACCACGGGCTTCGCCCGGTTCGACGCTTATCTGAACACCCTGCGCGCGGCCGGCAAGCCGATCCGCGACGACGACATCGAGGTCTTCGAGCAGCACCCCGAGGGTGCCTACCGGGCCGCGATGGCGTTGCTCTCCAAGCCTGATCGTCCGACCGCGCTCTACTGCACCACGGACTTCGCCGCGATCGCCGCCGTACGGGCAGCGCATCGGCTGCGGATCGACGTACCGCGGGAGCTGGCGATCGTCGGCGTCGGTAACACCCCGGAGGGCGAGCACCTCGACCCGTCGTTGTCGACGGTCGGGCCGGTCGACTTCAACGACGCGCTGGCGCAGATCATCGTGAGCAGACTGACCGATCGAGAGGGTGCTCCGGGTGAGGTGTTCGACTTCCCATGGCAGTTGATCGTGCGCGAGTCGTCCCGGGTATGAGCCGTCCTAACGTCGTACTGATCTGTGTCGACGAGTGGCGGGGTGATGCGTTGTCGTGCGCCGGCCATCCGTACGTCGAGACGCCGCATCTGGACGAGCTGGCGCGGGGCGGGGTGCGGTTCAGCCGGGGGTATTCGGCGACACCTACGTGTGTGCCGGCTCGGGTCGCCTTGTTCACCGGGCAGTCGCAGGAGCGGCACGGGCGGGTCGGGTACACGGACGGCGTTCCGTTCTCGGTTGCTCATCCGGTGACGATCCAGGGTGAGTTCCGGCGGGCCGGGTACCACACGCAGGCGATCGGGAAGATGCACGTGTGGCCGGAGCGGGCGCGGCTCGGCTTCGACGACGTCGTACTGCATGACGGGTTCCTGCATCATTCGCGGCGGGAGCATCGGCAGCAGTTCGGGTTCTTCGACGACTACGTGCCGTGGTTGCGGCGGCAGCCGGGGGTTCCGCCGGACGCGGAGTACTTCGACCATGGGGTGAACTGCAACTCGGTGGTCGCGCGGCCGTGGGACAAGGCGGAGTCGTTGCATCCGACCCAGTGGATCGGGACCTCCACGATTGACTGGTTGTATCGGCGCGATCCGGAGCGGCCGTTCTTCCTGTACCTGTCGTTCCATCGGCCGCATCCGCCCTACGATCCGCCGGCCTGGGCGTTCGACCGGTACGACGCGTTGCCGCCGTACGAGCGGGTTCTGGGTGACTGGGAGAGTGACTGGGACGAGTTCCGGCGCGACGGGGACTACCAGGCGTCGATCGGGGATCTGCCGGACCGGGTCGTGCATCGGGCGCGGGCCGGGTACTACGGGTTGATGGCGCAGATCGATCTGCAGGTGAACCGGATCCGCGAGGCGCTGGTCGACTTCGGGGTGTACGACGACACGATCATCGCGTTCACGTCGGACCACGGCGAGATGATGGGCGACCACCGGATGTTCCGGAAGTCGGTGCCTTACGAGGGGTCGGCGCATGTGCCGTTCATCGTTGCCGACCGGGCGTCTGAGGCCGGTGCGACGCGTGGCGCCGTGGTCGATCAGGTGGTCGAGCTGCGGGACGTGATGCCGACGTTGCTGGATCTGGCCGGTGTGCCGATCCCGTCGTCGGTGGACGGGTGTTCGCTGGCGCCGTTCCTGCGTGGGTCATCGGTGCCCGTGCGGGAGTGGTTGCACGGGGAACATCTGCATTTCGGGCAGTCGATCCAGTGGGTGACCGATGGCCGGGTGAAGTACGTCTGGGGGTCGGAACGCGGGGTGGAGCAGTTGTTCGACCTGGTGGAGGACCCGGGAGAGCTGCGGAATCTGGTTGCCTCGCGTCCTGAGTTGCGTGCACTGTGGCGGGATCGGCTGATCGAGTCGCTGACCGGCCGCGAGGAAGGATTCGTTGCTGATGGCAACCTGGTGACCGGGCGTCCGGTCACCGCGATCCTCGAGCACACCAGGGAGAGAATTGCTACCGCCACTGTCTGATGACTGGACGCCGGTAGACGTCGGTGAGTCCGACGCGACGGTCTATCGGCGAGGTGACGTCTTCGCCAAGTGCTGCGGTCCGTCGGGAGTGGTGGAGTTGGCCGCCGAACGTGACCGCGTCGAGTGGCTGGCGGGCACCGGCATCCCGGGTGCAACGGTCGTCGACTGGCTGGAGTCGTCAGATGGTGCGTGCCTGCTCACCTCGGCCGTTGCGGGTGTGCCCGGCGACGCGCTGCCGCCCTCGTCGTACGAACGCGCGATGCGAGGTTTCGGCGTGGCGCTCCGGGACCTGCATTCGCTGACCGACTGCCCGTTCGACCGCCCGCTGGCGACCGTGATCGAGACCGCGGCGGACGTCGTACGGCGGGATGCGGTGAATCCGGACTTCCTCACCGACGAGTGGCGGCTGCTGAAGCCGTCGGAGCTGCTCGACCAGGTAGTTGCTGAGAGCCCCTACGTCGAGAGTGTCCTCGAGCCCGTGGTCTGCCACGGCGACGCCTGCCTGCCGAACGTGTTCTTCGATCCCCGGACGTTGAAGGTCACCGGACTGATCGACCTCGGCCGGCTGGGCGTCGCCGACCGGTACTCCGACCTGGCCCTCGCCACGATTCAGCTCCACGACGAATGGTCCGCAGATCCGGGGCCGTTCCTCGACGCGTACGGGCTTCCGGAGCCTGACTCGCGGCGCCTGCAGTTCTTCCGCCTCCTCGATCCACTCACCTGGGGTTGATTCGCATGCTGGTCGAGATCGTTGCGTTCGTTGTCTCCCGCCAGCACGCCTTCGAAGGGCGACCGCAGGACGGACCGCGTCCGGATCCCGAGCCGGTGCCCCGCACCGAGATCGAGATCCGCGCCGAACTGGGCATCGTCGGCGACCGCTACTACGGCCAGAAGATCCACAAGAACGCCGCGGTCACGCTGATCGACGCCGCCTCGCTCGACGAGGTCGTCCGGGTACTCGAGCTGCCGGAGCCGCTCGATCCACACCTCACTCGCCGCAACATCACTGTCCGCGGCTACCCGATCGACGAACTCGCCTCGCATCGTGCGGCGGACGGCTCACGCGTCGACGGCCGCCGCTTCACGCTCGACTCCGGCTCGGGCCCGATCACCTTCCAGGCCAACCGCCCGGCCAACCCGTGCGCGTGGATGGACGAGGTGCTCGCACCCGGGGCGATGAAGGCGCTCCGCGGGCACGGCGGGATCCGCGCGACGCCGCTCACCTCCGGCGTACTCCGGCTCGGGCCGGCCGAGCTCACCGTGCTGTGAGCTTCCGGCGGTTCGGCGGAGCTCGCTGTGATCGGCGGAGTTTCGGGCGGTTTTCGGTGGAGCGCCGTACCGTCGGAGCGTGAGGCTGGTGGGGGCGATCGTGATGCTGGCTGTGCTGGCTGCGCTGGCTGTGCTGGCCGGCTGCACCGACACGGCACCGAACGACCCGCCCTCGGCATCGACCACCTCGACGACCTCGCCGTCCGCCGACCCGACGCCGACCAGCCCGAGTCTCAGTCCGTCCACTCCGCCGCCCAGGCCGTCGACGCCGACCCCCGCGCCGCGGCCGACGGGCGCCGGGCCGGTGAGCATGTCGATCCCGGCGATCGGCGTTCGCGGGTTGCGGGTGGTGGCTTATATGGGCACGGCCGACGACCGGCCAGGGACGAAGATCCAGGATCGGGGCGTGGCGGCCAGCCCCCGCGGCAAGGCCGGCGGCGTCGGCCCGGGGCAGATCGGGAACTTCATCATCACCGGCCACCGCGTCAGTCACGGACGCCCCCTCGAGCACGTCCCCGACCTCCGCAACGGCGACCACATCCTGATCACCGCCGGCGGGACCGTCTACGACTACGTAGTGAGCCGAACGATGACGATCTCGTTCCGCAAACCCGCCCAGAAGGCCCAGCAAAACGCCGCCGTACCGGGCAACCCAGGCGCAAAGCCCACGCAGGCGATGATCACCATCTCCACCTGCGCCACCATCGAGGACCACGCCGCCGGCAACTTCTGGCACGACGCCCTCGGCAACCCCGAACACCGCATCAACAAGATCGGTGTCCTGACAGCCAGCCGGCCGGCCTGATCACTGAACCGGCCGCAGGTCCCGGCCGCATCAAGCTGAGCAGATCACACTCTCGGCGGTTACTTCCGGCCGAACTTCCACCACTTCGGTTTGTTCATCTTGATCTCGTCCGGTGTCATCGGCGGCGGGACGGGTGGGCGGGACTCCTCGGTGAGGAAGTCGCCGGACTCGGTGTCGTACGGTGTGACGCCGAGCTTGCGGCTGATCTCCATCACGATCGGGATCGATCGCGGGCCGTCGTTCAGGTAGAACGTGATGTCGCGGACCTCGACGCCCTTGCCGATGGTCATCTCGACGTCGTAGTCCGGACTTCGCAGCGCCAGCCAGGACGGCTTGCTCGTGTCGACGTCCGGCACCACCTCCCGGACCGCGGCCACCACGTCGGTCGCCGTACCGACCGATGGCGGCTCGTAGTCCACCGGCATGTCGTCGAGGCGACGTACGCCTCCTGGTCCGCGCACCGCATAGACAGCCCAGCTCATGCCCCCAGCATGCCAGGCCCTCAGCGCTTGCGGGCCGCCAGGATCGCAAAGGTCAGATACTCGCCCTGATCGGCCTCGAGCATGTCGAGTGCGCCGTCGCGCTCACCTCGGTACTCCGAGACCGCGCGGGACCACCGCAGCCAGTCCGACCAGCCGTTGTGCTGGAGCCGCGCCGCGGTGACGTCGACGAGCTCGGTGATGGCCCATTGGAACCGCCACCAGTCCGCGGTGTGCCAGGCGAGCGCCTCCCACCCGACCAGCTTCTTGATGTGCTCCGGGATGTGGCCGAGCTCGCGGAGCTCCTTCGTCATCGCCGGCGTCGCGACACCGAGCTGCCCGCCCGGCTTGAGGAAGCTGGTGAGGTAGGCGAGGTAGTTGTCGGCGGTGCCGAAATACTCGTACGCGTCGACGCACACGATCGCGTCGAAGAAGCCCTTCGCGAACGGCAGCGTATGGGCCTCCGCCTTGAGCGTCACGACCCCGTCCTGGGGAGCGATGTAGGCGGCGGCCTCTGTCGGGTCGACCCACAGGTCCGCGGCCCACACCTGTACGCCGTACTCCTTCGCCAGGAAGACTGCGGTCGCGCCCTTCCCGGATCCGAGATCGAGCACCCGCATGCCGGGCCGCAGCTCGAGCTCGCGCGCGAGATCCTCCAGCAACCACAGGGGATTCGGGCCCATGTCGCCGGACAGCAACCACTCGGCGTCGTACTCGTTGGCCCGCGGATAGTACTCGTGCTTCAGTTCCACCACACGCACAGGGTAGCGGTGTCAAAACGGGGTGTGCTCGGGTTTTTCGTCGAGCAGAGTGGGTGAATGGTTGATCTTGATCCGTTGATTCATGAGTTCTATCGGGACCGGTACGTCGAGGACGATCGGCTGATCCGGTCCGGGCACGGCCGGCTGGAGTTCGTGCGGACCCAGGAGCTGCTCCGGAGATGGCTGCCGCCCGCGTCCGACGTACTCGATGTGGGCGGCGCGACCGGGATCCACGCGCGCTGGCTCGCCGAGGACGGTCACCGGGTCACGCTCGTCGACCCGGTCGTGGAACATGTCGAGCAGGCAGCCGCCGTCGGCACGTTCGGCGCGGAGGTGGGTGACGCCCGGCAACTCCGGCAGGTCGACGCGAGCGTGGATGTCACGCTCCTCCTCGGTCCGCTCTATCACCTGGTCGAGGCGTCCGACCGTGCCCTGGCCCTGTCCGAGGCGCGCCGGGTGACACGCCCCGGCGGCTTGGTGATCGCGGCCGGGATCAACAGGTACGGCGGTCTGATCGAGGCCGGAAGCAATGGTTTCCTCAGCCCGGAGAACCTGCATCTGTTCACCGAACCTTTCGCCTCCGGCCGCAACGACGGCAAGTCCGGTTTCACCGTCGCGTACTTCCACCATGCCGACGAGCTGGCCACCGAGTTCACCACTGCCGGACTCACCGACGTCGACGTCCTCGGTGTCGAAGGCCCCGCCGCCAACATCCTGCAGAACACCGCGGGCGAAGCCGCCGAATCGCTCCTGCCGTCCGCCGTCCTCCTGGCTCGCCAGGTCGAGTCCGACCCAAGGCTCATCTCCGCCGGCTTCCACTTCCTCGCTCGCGGCACCCGCTGACGCCGCGATGCCTCTTCGGGCAGAGCTGTCCAGGGGGTGACGGTCGCGAAACGATGTCAATAGCTGCAACTCGGTTCCGGGGGTGGCGGTCCAGGCCGTAATATCGGCGGTCGGCCGGCACTTGGGGTGTTCCGGCCGTTCTGGTGAATGGGTGGGACCGGCGTGGGGCCGGTACTGGGGAGAAGCGGGGAAGTCATGGCCGACAAGCCGGCACCCAAGCCTGGTCATTTCCTGCCTGGCGGCGAGGGTGAGCAGGGGACTCCGGACGTGCAGCGTCCGAGCGCGGCCTCGGCATCCGCACCGCTGGCCGCGCCGACGCCGCGACTGGGTGGCGAGGCTCCGCCGACTCCGCCCCAGCTGCAGGGCACCCGGATCGACTCTCGGCGTACGACGTTGTCCGGCAGCCGGCTCGGACCGCCGGCGGCCGACGACCCGGCGGCTGCCGCGTACCAGGCGGTGTTCCACCCGCAGCCGATCCCGTTCGACCCGACGAAGCGGCGGTCCAAGGGCCTGGTCGCGCTGATCGTGGTCGCCGCGCTGCTGTTCGTCGCCGGTGGCGTGACGTTCGCGGCCAAGGTGATCTCGTCCGACAAGTTCAGCGTGAATCCGCTGGTCACGCCGTCCGTGAAGCCGACCGGCGGCGAGCCGACGACCACCGAGCCCCCGGTCGGGAAGGGGACGCCGGACGCCGACATCGTCGGCAAGAACGCGATCTACGCGGCCGGGGCGATGCCGGTGGTGAAGTGCCAGGAGCCCGCGTTCCGGCCGACGTCGATGGAGAACGTGCGCTCGTACTACGAGGCGCTGACGGCATGTATGGACAAGGCCTGGAAGCCGATCGTGACCAAGGCCGGGTTCGAGTTCCGGTCGCCGCGGCTGATCATCTACAACGAGGGCGACGAGACGGCCTGCGGCGTACAGAAGGACCTCGCGCTGTACTGCCAGGACGACCAGGGCGGCAGCGCGACGATGCCGTGGCAGAAGATCGTCGAGGACTACCCGAAGCACAAGGCCGAGATCCGCGCGGAGATGGCGCAGTCGTTCGCGTTCGTGTACGGCGTCCACGTGCAGAACCTGACCGGGATGGCCGAGGCGTCCGACAACCTCGCCGACGTCGCCGCGAACAAGACCAAGCAGTTCGAGCAGCAGCGGCGGGCCGCCCTGCAGGCGTACTGCTTCGGTGCGGTGTTCTTCGGCGCGGCCAAGAACAGCTTCCCACTGCGCGGCGAGCTGCTGAACCAGTGGAACGGGCTGATCCAGCGCCGCGGCGACGACGTGACCAAGGACAAAACCCCCGACCACGGCTCGAGCAAAAGCCTGGCCCTGTGGATGAACCAGGGCTTCGCGACAACCAACCCGGGCAGCTGCAACACTTTCGTCGCAGCATCCGCGAAGGTCAGCTGAGCGAGATGGGAATGGCCGATGCCTGAGTCCGAGGACGGTACGCCGAAGCCGGGACACTTCCTGCCCGGCGGCAGCGAGGAGCCCGTCGCCGGGACGCGTCCGCTGATCCTGAAGAGCCGCCAACCCGACGGCCTCGGCAAGGCGCGTTCGGTCGCGCTCGACGACGCCCCGCTACGCCGCAAGGCCCGCCCGATCCCGACCGAACCGGGCACGACGAGCGAGTACAGCGGCCCACCGGTCGCACCGCTCACCGGCGCCCCGCTGACCCCGCTCACCGGCACCCGCCGGATCGGCGGCCCCCGGTCGACGGGCTGGCACAAGAACCCGTCCCGCGGCGTACCGCAGTTCTCGACCGAACCACCACCGGTCAAACCGCCACGCCACTACTCCCGCCGCGTGATCGCCGGTCTCTCGGCCCTGGTCCTCGTCATGCTCACCGGCGCCACCGTCGCCGGCTTCAAACTGATCAACTCCTACGACACCAGGGTCGACAACCCCCTCTCGCAGCCGTCGGTGAAGAAGTCCCAGGTCCCCATCCCGATCCCCCCGGACCCGACGGTCACCGTCACCGTCCCGGGGATCCCGGACATGGTCCGCCTGCAGAAGAACAAGATCTACACGTCGGGCAAGGTCGCGGCGGTCAGCTGCAAGGAGCCGGCGATCAAGCCGGACTCGCAGTCCGCGATCCTGCGCTACTACCAGGCGCTGTTGCCCTGTCTGAACAAGGCGTGGGAGCCGATCGTCAAGCGGGCCGGGTACGACTTCCGGGCGCCGAAACTGAGGCTGCAGACCAGCCAGGCCACGTCCGAGGACACCTGCACCGGTGAGTCGGACACGGCGTTCTACTGCGGTTACGACGAGAGCATCAACATCAGCTGGAAGCACGACCTCGCGAACTACAAGGACAGCCCGGAAGGTGCCCGGGTCTGGATGCTCGACACGATGGCGCACGAGTACGGCCACCACGTGCAGGAGATGACCGAGATGCTCACCGCGGAGACCTCCCGCGAGGGCTGGACGAACTCCAAGGCGATGAAGCTCGAGTGGTCGCGCCGCCTGGAACTGCAGGCGACGTGCTTCGGCGCGGCCTTCCTCGGCGCCAACAAGAAGCCACTCGGGTTGTCCGGGGAGAAGCTGCGGCTCTGGCAGTGGGAGGTGCAGCACTCCGGCGACGAGTACAACCCGAAGAAGGTCCGCGACCACGGCTCCCGCAAGAGCAACTGGGCCTGGTCCGACCCCGGTTTCAAATCCGCCAGCCCGGCCTCCTGCAACACCTTCTCGGCCCCCGCCACCAAGGTGAGCTGATGCACCGCGGACCGGCGGTGGCGCTGGTCGCGGCGGTTTTGGTGTTGGCCGGGTGTGCGCCGTCGCGTGCGCCTGTCGCCACATCGACACCGTCCACGACGGCACCGTCGACGACAACACTGCCCACGACGACGCCCTCCGCGACGGTCCCGCTGGTGACCCCGACGCCAAAACCCAGCCGAGCACCGGTTCCGTCGAAGACCGTGCGGGTTCGGCCGAAGGCACCGGAGCCGACCCCGACGTACCGATCGTTGGAGAAGACCTACCTGGTCCGCAACAAGATCTACTCGGCCGGTCGGGTTCCGGCGGTCACCTGTGCGGTGCCAGAGATCGCGCTGAGGACGCGTAAGGAAGTGCAGCAGTACGCGAGTGCGGTCCTGGGCTGTCTCCAGCGAGCCTGGAAGCCAGTTGTCGAGCGTTCGGACGTCGAGTTCACCTCCGCAAAGGTGTACGCCGTCAACGCCGGCTCGACGACCCGCTGCGGGATCCTCACCAAGGAGGTCGGCGGCTTCTACTGCGCGGACGGCTCCGGCATCTATCTCGACTGGCGGGGGCTCGTCGAAGACGACGTGTACAACCGGGTGTGGGCCGGGGTGTACCTCCAGTACACGATGGCGCACGAGTTCGGTCACCATGTGCAGCAGCTGGTCGGAATCTCGGAGTACTACGACGAACGTTCGGAACGCATCAAGGGTGCGCGTGGCCTGCAGGAGATGCGTCGGCACGAACTGCAGGCGTCCTGCTTCGCGTCCGCGTTCCTCGGCGCGAATCAGCAGACGCTGGGCCTGTACGACGCCAAGCTCCAGGCCTACCGGGACGCGGCGTACTCCGGCGACGACGACCCACCGGCATCCACACCGGACCACGGATCCCGCGAGAGCAGCACCGCCTGGGCCAACGCCGCCTTCACATCCCAATCCCCCTCCGCCTGCAACACCTGGTCCGTCCCTGCCGGCAAGGTCACCTGACATGCGGAAACACCTGGCTCTCGCAGTGGGCGCCACGATGGTTGTGCTGTTCGCCGCAGCTTGTACATCAAACACTGCGCCCGCGCCCGTAGCAGCGGACTCGGCGCCGACATCAACACCGACTCCGACGCCAACTCCTACACCGGCGGGGACGCCCCGGGCGGTACAGCCAGTGGTTACGCCGACCTCGACGGCTGATCCGCTTCTCGTCGAGAACGGGCTGTACACAGCTGGAAAGGTGCGCGGGGTGCGGTGCGTGGTGCCGGGCGTGGCACCGAAGGACAACGCAGGGATTCTCCGGTACGCGCGGACGCTGGTGGACTGTTTGAATCGGGCTTGGGCGCCGCTGGTGCCGCACGCGGACGCCGAGTTCGAGCCGGCCGCCGTCGTCGCTTTCGGAAGTGGCGGATGTGATCCCGCGGTGGACGACGACGGCCGCGGGGCGTACTACGACCCGGGAGGGATGGCCATCTGCCTCGGCTGGCACCCGTTCGCGGTCGAGGAGGCAGGCTGGCGAACAATCCGGCTCCTACACACGCTCGCGCACGAGTACGGTCATCACCTGCAGCAGTTGACCGGGATCCTGACGATGTACGACACGGGTCAACTGCCGTTCAAGTCCGACGAGTTGGAGCGCAACCGCAGGATGGAACTTCAGGCGAGCTGCTTCGCCGCCGCCTTCCTCGGAGCCGAGCGTAAAACTCTCGGTCTGACCGGCGACCGCCTCCACACCTTCGATTACTACGTGGCCAACGCCGGCGACGAGAACGCCCCCAAGCACGTCCCCGACCACGGCAGTCGCAAGAGTCACCGCTACTGGAGCGAGGAGGGCTTCCGCTCCGCGAGCCCCGCCTCCTGCAACACATTCACGGCCGCGGCCAAGCGGGTCAAATGAGTTTGAGTTTGAAGCCCTCGTGGGAGTTGGTGAAGCCGAGGTTGGTGTAGAAGCGGTGGGCGTTGGTGCGGGATTTGTCCGAGGTGAGTTGGACCAGGGTGCAGCCTCGGGAGCGGGATTCATCGATGGCCCATTGGATCAGCCGGGTGCCCAGGCCGGAGCCGCGGGCGGGGGCGGCTACCCGGACGGCTTCGATCAGGCCGCGGGTGGAGCCTCGGCGGGAGAGGCCGGGGATGAAGGTGAGCTGCAGCGTGCCGATCACCTCGTCGTTGCGCTCGGCAACCATCAGGAGTTGGTTGGGGTCGCCATCGATCTGCTCGAAGGCGGCCAGGTACGGCGTCAGGTCGTCGAGGGACTCGCGGGTGGCGCCGAGTTGGTCGTCGGCGATCATGGCGACGATCGGGGCGACGTCGGCGGCGGTGGCGCGGCGGATCACGAGGTCGGTCATGCCCGCAGCATCTCAAACTTATGCAAACACTTTTCGTAGCGGGACCCGCCGTACCCGGCTGTTTGCCCTACGCAACCAAGGGTACGAGTAATACTGGACACCACTGCATCCGCCCGTGTGCCGGGGTCGTGTGCAGTGCTGCGCGACAGCGGATGCGGGCCAATTCGGAAGGAAGTCCCGATGTCCGCATTAGCGATCGACTTCACCGGGCCGTTCGAAGATGCCTTCAGCAAGTTGCTGTCGTTCATCCCGAACCTGCTCGGCGGTCTGGTCATCCTGGTGGTCGGCTACTTCGTCGCCAAGGTGCTGGGCAAACTCGTCGGCAAGTTGCTCGGCCGGGTCGGCTTCGACCACTGGATGGAAAGAGCCGGCGTTTCCGGTGTGCTGCAACGGTCGGGCACGGGGCTGACCGCTTCGGCGATGCTGGGCAAGGTCGTGTTCTGGTTCGTGTTCCTGATCAGCTTCACGATGTTCGCCTCCGCGCTCGGCGTACCGGAGATCTCGAACTTCATGAGCAACATGCTCGGCTACATCCCGCGGATCTTCGCCGCGATCGTGATCATCTGCCTGGCCGCACTGTTCGCGAACTTCCTGGCCGCGATCATCCGCGGTGCCACCGGCAACGAAACGCTCGCCAAGGTGGGCAAGTACGCGATCCTCGTGTACGCCGCGTTCGCCGCGCTGACCCAGCTCGGTATCGCGGTCCAGCTGACCGGCAACACGCTGCTGATCGTGCTCGCCGGCGCCGCGCTCGCCCTCGGTCTTGCTTTCGGCCTCGGGGGCCGCGAGATGGCCGGTCGCGCGCTGGCCAACCTGTTCGACCGCGACAAGATGATGAAGCCGACGCCGGAGCAGAGCCCGATGAACGGCACGCCGTCGTACCCGAACCAGGGCGGCTACGACAACGGCTACCAGCAGCCCATGCCGCCCCAGCAGCCCCCGGCCGCACACAGCGCCGGATACTCCAACGGCACCCAGTCGACCGGCAACTGGCAGTCGGGGCAGTAAATCCGAAGTAGTTCTCCTCAAGGCGGGCGGCGATCCAACCGGGTTGCCGCCCGTCCCTTGTCAGCTCTCCGAGGTGTCGGGGCCGGCCTCGCGCACGTCCTCGACCTTGTGCATCGCTTCGCGGAGGTCGGACAGCCAGCTCTCGCTGTGCTGGGCGACGAGCTTGACGCACCAGCCGAGGGCGTCGCTGCGGGAGCGGGCCACGCCGGCGTCGACGAGGGTGTCGAGGACCTGGCGCTCGGGCTGGCGGAGCCGGGTCATCACCGGCGCGGACAGCGAGGTGAAGATGGTCCTGGTCTCGCCGCAGCGGACGCCCCAGGCGACCTTGCGGCGGGTGGCGTGCTCGAGCTCGCGGGCGATCTCGATCCGGTGGTCGCGGGTGTCCTCGCGGAACTGCTTGATCCGGCCCGCCTCGGCGGCGGAGCGCTCGGAGTCGCTCACGTCCTTGCTCTGCTCGGGTGCGGGGATCCGGCCGACGATCAGGATCTCGTCCCGGTCGATCGACAGCTCCGGATCACCCTCGAACCAGTCGCCCGGCAACCGCCCGGTCAGCCAGCCCCGCACCTTCTCCTGCTCGGTCTGTGTACTCATGTAATCATGATTACACCTAAGCAGGACGAGCTCAAGCAATCAGTGGTACCGCACCGTGTACGCCGCGTGCGCGTCGCCCTGGGACAGCCCCATGTTCGAGACGCCGATCACCAGCGTGTGCCTGGTGACGTCGTTCCGGTACGTCACGTACGTCGTCCCGGCCGCGCCTTCGGTGGCGATGCGGGTCCAGTGCGAGCCACCCTTGGCGGCGACCTTGTGCAGCTGAGCGGCCGCGGCCGGCGTCGCGTAGTACGCCGTCCACTTCGTGTCGCCGCGTCCCCAGGCGCGGACCAGGTTGTCCGACCACTGGACCGCGTTCCAGGCCTGCGGCTCGCCGCTGAACCTCGCGGTGTACGCCGCGTGCCAGCCGTTCGCCCCGCGCAGACCGACGTTCTGTACGCCGATCGTGAGGTTCCCGCCGCGGGCGTCGTCGTGGTACGTCACGTAGATCGTGCCGGCGGCGCCTTCGGTCGAGACGCGACGCCAGTGGATGCCACCGGGCAGCGCCTGTCCGTAGAGCGTGCGGGTGACGGCTGTCGACGCGTAGCAGTTTGCGGTTGCGGTCGCACCGCTGCCCCACGCTCGCACCAAGCGGTCGGCGTAGGCTGCCGCGGAGATGTTCGTCGCAGACGCCAGCTTGCTGCAGCTCGCTGTCGTAGTGGTACCAGTAGTCGTGTCGGCGTTGGCCGGCGCGGCAGCTCCGGTGAGCACGATCGGTGCCGTCACCGCGAGTGCCGCAGTACTGCCGAGACCTATGATCCTTCGAATCATCATCGACCTCCCGAGTGGATGTGGTCCTACTGGTGGGACGCCACATCACACCCGGGAGTTTGCATCGCACTCCAATGAAACACGGCTGCAATGGTCAAGCAGCAGATGGCGGCGCGAACGCGGCCCGTAACCGCTCCTGCGCATCCGCCCCGGCGGCCGTGTGATCCAGTCCGAGCAACGCGGCGCCAACCACCGGCGGTACGTCGACCACGCGCGGGACCGCCTTCGGGGCAACGTCGGCGAGCAGCCGCGTGACGCGTTCGATCAAGTCCGAGTGGCCTGCGGTGAGAACGCCGCCGCCGAGGACGACGGTCACGCGTTCGTCGAGCAGCTCGAGGCGCCGCAACGCGCTGACCGCCATCGCGACGATCTCCTCGGCCTGTTGCTGAATGATGCCCAGGGCAACAGTGTCGCCGGCGGCCGCGACCTGGAACAGCACCGGCCCGGCCTCCAGCTGCCGCTCGGGCGGGAACTCACCGAAGTGAAACGCCTCGATAACCGCGGCCAGCGACGGCAGCCCGTAGTGCATCGGCAGTGCGGTCAGCAATGCGGTCTCCGGACCGCGGCCGTCCTCCGCCCGCGACGCCGACCAGAACGCCTCCTCGGCAAGCTGCGCACCGCCGCCCCAGTCGCCGGTCAGCTTGCCCAGCGCCGTGAACCGCGCCGTCCGCCCGTCCGGCAACATCCCGGAGCAGTTGATCCCTGCACCGCACACCACTGCCACACCACGCGGTTCGTCCACTCCGGAGCGCAGTAGCGCGAAGGTGTCGTTGGTGACGTAAACCGACTCCGCCCAACCGCGGTCCTCGAAGACAGCGGTGAGCTGCTCCACCTCGATCGGCAGATCGGCGTTCGCCAGGCACGCCGAGATCTGCTGCACCAGTGGTACGTCGCCCAGCTCCAGTCCGGCCTCTGCTGCCGCAGCACGTACGAGCGGCTCCAGTCCGGCCACTGCGGCGACAGGTCCGAGCTTCTGCGGCTCGAACCCGCCGCCACGCGCCATACCGAGCACTGTCCCGTCCGCGGCGACCAGTGCGACGTCGGTCTTGCTGTTGCCGGCGTCGAAGGCGAGAACTCCGCCCGGAACTAGCGCGCCCACGGCAGGTACGCGTTGTTGTGCGCCAGCAGCTTGTCAGTCAGCTCCTGCGCCAGCGAGATCTGCCCCACGAGAGGATGCGCAAGCAGCGCCCGGAACACGCGCTCGGATCCACCCTTCACAGCCGCCTCCAACGCCAGCTCCTCGTACGCCGTCACGTGCGCGACGAGTCCGGCGTACAAGGGCTCCAGTGGAGCGACCGGCTCCGGCGTCGTACCTTCGGCGCCGACTGTGGCTGGTACCTCGATCACGGCGTCGTCGGCGAGGAAGGGGAACGTGCCGTTGTTGAGGGTGTTCACCACCTGCACGTCGCCGGTGTTGTTGAGCAGTGAGGACGCGAGCGCGACCGCGGCCTCGGAGTAGTACGCACCGCCGCGCTTCTCGAGGAGGGCGGGCTTCTCGTCGAGCTTCGGGTCGGCGTACATGTCCAGCAGCTCTTTCTCGAGTGCTGCGACCTCAGCGGCCCGCGACGGCTTGGTGAGCAACTCCTTCACGACCGCGTCGTGTGCGTAGTAGTAGCGCAGGTAGTACGACGGAACGACGCCCAGCTCGCGTACGACGTCCGCAGGCAGGATCAGGTCCTCGGACAGCTCGCCCAGGTGCTCGTCGAGCAGTTTGGGCAGCATGTCCTGGCCGTCGACGCGGACCGCGCGCTCCCAGGTCAGGTGGTTCAACCCCACGTGGTCCAGCGACACCTCCTCCGGGGTGACCCCGAGCATGGCGGCGAACCGGCGCTGAAACCCGATCGCCACGTTGCACAGCCCGACGGCCTTGTGTCCGTGTGACAACAGCGCACGCGTCACGATCCCGACCGGGTTGGTGAAGTCGATGATCCACGCGTCCGGATTGGTACGCCGTACCCGCTCTGCGATGTCGAGCACCACCGGCACGGTCCGCAATGCTTTCGCTAGGCCGCCAGCCCCGGTCGTCTCCTGGCCGACACAGCCGCACTCCAGCGGCCAGGTCTCGTCCTCGTTGCGCGCTGCCTGCCCGCCGACGCGCAGCTGGAGCAGTACGGCGTCCGCACCCTCGATGCCCGCGTCCAGGTCGGAGGTGGTGATCACACGTCCCGCATGCCCTTGTTTTGCGAAGATCCGGCGTGCCAGACCTCCGACCAACTCCAGCCGGTCGGCTGCTGGATCGACCAGCACCAGCTCCGAAACAGGCAACGTGTCGCGCAACCGCGCGAAGCCGTCGACGAGCTCGGGTGTGTAGGTGGATCCGCCACCAACGACTGTGAGTTTCACCTTTGACTCCTAGGTAACCGGTGGACCCGCTGTGTCGAAGACTTCGTCGCGGGTGGTGATCAATGCGGACTGCAGTGCTCCGGAGAGCACGGGGTCGGTGCTGATCGCGGTCATCAGCAGCTGCGGCCGCGGTACGGCGAGATCGGCGAGCTCGTCCTGGACGAGACCGCGCAGCCGTTCCCCGCCCGCGGTGATGACGCCGCCGGCCAGCACGATCAGCTCGGGATCGACGACCGCGACGATCGCCGCCAGACCGACCGCCAGCCGGTGCGCGAACTCCTCGAGTACGGCGTCGCCCGCGCCCTCGGTCTGCAGCGCGATCGCGATCGCGGCCTCCGGCGTACGTGCCTTCAGGCCGTGCTCGCGGGCGAGCTCCAGGACCGGTTCGCCGCCGGCAAGCTCCTGGAAGCCGCCGGCGTTGTTGCGGCCGACGTTGCGGACCAGCGGCGTACCCGGGAGCGGCAGGAACGCGACCTCGCCCGCGCCGCCGGTCGCACCGCGGTGCAACCGCCCGTTGATGACGATCGCGGCGCCGATGCCTTCCTCACCCCACAGCAGCACGAAGTTGTCGTGCTCGCGGGCGTGGCCGATGCGCTGCTCGGCGATCGCGGCCAGATTGACGTCGTTCTCGACCTCCAGCGGTACGGCGATCGCGGCGGCCAGCTCCTCGAGCAGATGCGGCGCGTGCCACCCTGGCAGGTGGGTCGCGTACCGCAGCCGGCCGGTGGTCGGGTCGAAACCACCCGGAGTACCGATCGAGACCCGGTGCAGTCGCTCGCGGTTCAGACCCGCCTCGCCGGCCGCGCCCTCGATCGCCTTGACCACCCGGTCGACCGTGCCCTTGGCGCTGCGGCCCGGCGTGGCCAGCTCGTACTCGCCGACCACCTTGCCGGTCAGGTCCGCAACGGCCGCCCGGATCCGGGCCGGCGTCACGTCAAGGCCCGCGACGTACGCGATGCTGCCGTTGATCTCGTAGAGCTGTGCGTTCGGCCCGGGCCGGCCCGCGGTGGTGCCGCTCTGGCGGACCAGGTGCGCAGCCTCCAGCCGCGCGAGCAGCTGGGATGCGGTCGGCTTGGACAGACCGGTCAGGTTGCCCAGCGTGGTGCGGGAGAGCGGGCCCTGGCTGAGCAGCAGATCCAGGGCGGCGCGGTCGTTCATCGCGCGCAGCAGGCGCGGCGTTCCGGGTGTTGTTGCCATGGGCCAACCCTGCCTCCCTTCGCCGCCCGCGGGTACTCGCCGCGCTGACTCGCGTGACTGTTAGGAAAGTTTACTATTAACGCGAGACCGTACGGCGGAGAAGGCCGGGTGTCAATCGGCAGACGCTACGGCAAGGCTGGATCGGTGCGGCTATGCCTGATCGGCCAGCAGGGCGAACGACACCAGCCAGTGCGTCGACATGAAGTCCCCGCCGGTGACCGTCGGCAGCACGGCCTCGACCTGACGGTCCGCGCCTTCACGAAGAACCGCAGCCACATCGGGCAGCGCGGGTGCGATCGTCCGCAACTGCCAGGCCCGACTCAACGCAAGCCCTGACAGGTGCGCCAACTGGCCGTCCCCGGAGTCGTCCGTCATCGGCACCTCCAGCAAGTGCTGATGAGCGTCCTTCCCCAGTCCCGGAAGGAACGCGGACAGCCAACTCGAGAACTCCGCATCCGGCAGCACCCGTCGCATCAACTCCGCCTCGGACAACGCGGGCGACAGGAAGTCCGTACCGGACGGCTCGAAGCGCGTGTCGTACGCCGTGTCCGCCCCGAACCACTCGACCGCCCGGGCGCGAACTGCGTCGACCACATCCGCCCGGCCGAGCTCGTCGTTCGCCTCGAACAACAAGGCGAGCGCGAACGCCGTATTGAGATGCACACCGTGCCGCACCGGATAGGCCTGCTTCGGCAACCAGGCGAGTACTAGGTCCGCGATGACGTCGCCGAGCGGCCTGAGTGCCTCCGCCCACTTGGTCTGACGACCGGCGGCCACCAGCATCGCCGCCCAGGCCCAGCCGTACGGACGTTCGTACGACGGCCGCTCGCGCAGGTACTCCGCCTCGATGGCGATGGCCTCCGGTGTCAGGCGCCGATCGAGTACCTCGATCGGACGCCCGCCGACCTGGTCCGGTGCCAGTGCGAGCAACCGGACCAGGGACCACTGCATGTGCGCGCTGGAGTGCCAGTCGTACGACCCGTGGAAGGCAGGGTGCAGACGATCCGGGGTGACGTCGACGTCGTCCGGGCCGGTCGACGCATGCCCAGCGCCGTACGGGTACGGCGTTTCGAGCACCTGACAGGCGATGTCGGCCCAGGCGGCGGCGTACTCCATTTGCGACTCCTCAGAAGGCGAAGATGTACATGATCACGATGTTGCAGGCGAGCAGCGGGACGGCGGTCGGGATCTGGGCCTTGATCGGCCCGTATTGATCCTTCATCTCCAGCAGTGCCGCGGGGACCAGATTGAAGTTGGCGGCCATCGGCGTACACAAAGTGCCGCAGAAGCCGGCCAGCATGCCGACCGCGAACACCACCGCCGGCGTGCCGTGGAACTGCTGTACCAGCAGCGGCCAGCCGACCGCAGCGGTCATCACCGGGAACGCCGCGAACGCGTTGCCCATGATGATCGTGAAGATCGCCATCCCGATGCAGTACAGCGCGACGGCAGCGATCAGCGAGCCCTTCGGGATCAGGTGATCGGTGACCCGGCCGACCGCCTTCCCGACGCCGGACGCGGTGAACAGCAGGCCGAGCGTGGCGAGCATCTGCGGCAGGATCGCGGCCCAGCCGATGTGTTCGAGCAGCCGTCGGCCTTCGTGCAGCGGGACGGCGGGGGACCTCGGCCGGAACAGGATCAGGCCGACGGCCAGCGCGAGGATCGAGGCGACGCCGAGGCCGATGATGGTGGCCGAGCCGGCCTCGAGCAGCAGCTTGCCGTTGCCGAGCTTCACCTTGGCCAGCCAGGCGCCGAAGATCGCCGCGACCACCGGGATCACCAGCGCCGGCAGGAACAGCTTGTTGCCGAACCGGTCCGCGAAGCGCGCCCGCTGCTCCGGCGTCGTCGTACGCTCCTGACCGCGGCCCGGGAAACCCGCGCCGGCGAGCGCCGCGATACCGATCACCGCGATGCCGAGCAGCCAGGCCGGAGCCTGCTTGTGCACCACGAAGGTGCCGTAGCAGAACGACAGTCCGAGGATGCCGCAGAACGCCGCGCTGCCGATGCGCTTGTGGTTGCTGCGGTCGTTGACGACCTGCAGCGCGATCAGCAGGAAGAAGATCCCGCACAGCCAGTAGAACCACTCGACCTTGATCACCGGGCCACCTCCTCGGCCTCGGCCTCGGCGTCGGCCTCGGCAGCCATCTTGTCGAGCGTCCGATCCAGCAGCCACAGCCGCGAGCCATGGATGAGCAGGGCGCAGATACCGGTCGGGATCGCCCAGACGGCGATGTCGATCGCTTCGAGCTTCAGGCCGTACGTCGTGTCCACGAAGCCGGTGATCAGCAGGATGGAGCCGATCGCGACGAAGATGTCCTCGCCGAAGAAGACCCCGACGGTGTCGGCGCTGGCGGCGAAGCCCTTGATCTTCTCCTGCATCTTCTCCGGCAACTTGCCGTACTTGCGTTCGGCCGCACCGGCGGCCATCGGGTGGATCAGCGGCCGGACCGCCTGCGCGTAGCCGCCGATGCTGGTCAGGCCGACCGCGGCCGTGCCTTGCCGGATCAGCATGTACAGGGCCAGGAGACGGCCGGTGGTGAGGACCTTGAGTTTGCTGATCAGCTTGCGGGCCTGGTGCTGCAGGCCGTAGCGCTCGATCAGCCCGATGACGGGCAGGGTGACGATGAAGACGGTGACGGACCGGCTGCCGGCGAAGCCGTCGCCGAACGCGTTCAGGATCTTGACCGGAGACAGGCCGCCGATCAGGCCGGCCACGATCCCGGCCGCGGTGACGACCAGCATCGAGTTGATTCGGAGGGCGAACCCGACGACCACCACCGCAATGGCGAGCAGAACCCACATGGTTCCTCCCGGAGGGACAGGGCGATTCCGCTCACCATAGGAGATTGTTGAACGATCCTGCAATGGATCATTCGAACAAATTGCCCGGACACGTGAGAACGCGCCGTGACCACGAGGGTCCGGCGCGTTATCGGTTCGGGGGTCGGTTAGGGGCCGGTCAGGGCAGGCGCCAGTCGACCGGAGTCGCGCCCTGCTGCTCGAGGAGCGCGTTGACGCGGCTGAACGGGCGGGAGCCGAAGAAGCCCCGGTCCGCGGACATGGGGCTCGGGTGCGCGCTCTCGACGTACGGCGTGCTGCCGAGCATCGGCTTGAGGGTCTGGGCGTCGCGGCCCCACAGGATCGCGACCAGCGGGCCACCGCGGTCCACGAGCGCGTGGATCGCCTGCTCGGTGACGCTCTCCCAGCCCTTGCCGCGATGCGCACCGGACTTGCCAGGCTGCACGGTCAGCACCCTGTTGAGCATCAGCACGCCCTGCTCGGCCCACGGCGTCAGATCACCGTTGGACGGAGCCGGTACGCCGACGTCCGCCATCAGCTCGCGGTAGATGTTCGCCAGACTCCGCGGGATCGGCCGGACGTCGGGAGCCACCGAGAAGCTGAGCCCCACCGGGTGTCCGGGCGTCGGGTACGGATCCTGGCCGACCACCAGCACCTTCACCTGCTGCAGCGGCTGCTGGAACGCGCGCAGCACGTTCTCACCCGCCGGCAGATAAGCACGCCCGGCAGCGATCTCGCCGCGCAGGAACTCACCCATCTTCGCGACCGTGTCCTCGACCGGCGCCAAAGCATCGGCCCAGTCCGGCGCCACCAGATCCGTCAACGTCTTGGGACTCACCCGCCACAGTTTCGCAGCACCACGACCAGCTGTGCACCCCGGGTTGTCGCTCACTGTTCGCGTGTCGCTCAAACACTGGTCTTGCGTCACAGGGTACAAAGGTCGCGGCCCCGCAAAGGTATGAGCTTGCGGGGCCTTTGCTATGGGTTGGCTATGGGTTGGTTATGGGTTGGCCAGGCGCTGTAGTGCGGTGGCGTAGCGGCGGGCGGCGTAGTGCTGGGCCTTGCGGGTGAGCGGGCCGGCCAGGCGGGTGTACCAGGTGGCGCCGCGGCTGTAGGCGCGGACGGTGAAGTAGATGCCGTCGGGGTCGCGGGTGACGACGAAGGACTCCTCGCCGGACTCGGGGTGGCCCTGCAGCGTGCCGTACGCGAAGCCGATGCGGTCCGGTTCGTTGACGGTCCAGACGACTCGGCAGGGGACCGGCAGGCCGATGCCGTCCAGTGGCGACTGGCCGATCAGCAGACCCGGTCCGAGGCGGCCGAGCGAGTTGCTGCCGAGCCGCGCGGTCTTGTCGGTTGCTGTCATCGGCAGTCCGGCTGCAGGTTGCATCTGCCAGCTCAGCAGTGCGTCAGCGGCCCGGTGGAACACCTCATCACCTACGCCGATCCGTTGGCGGTACTCCAGACGGTGGTACCCCTCGGGTGTCTCGACGTACCGCGTCGACCCCACGACGTCGTACGTGAGCTGCAGCCCCGCCAACTCTTCCAGCCTCATCCGGCTCCTTCCCGCCGCATCGCCAGCACACCGCACAACGCAAATCCGACCGCGTTCGCCACGCCGTGCGTTGCGACCATCCACTCCAACGGTAGATACGGCGTATCCACCACATGCCCCAGTGCCCAACTGACCGCCAACAGCATCGTCACCACGAGCACAGATCCCGACACGACCAGCAGGATCGCAGTACTCCGGTCAGTTCGCCGCGACCGTCGCCAGAGGTTCCAGCCAACCAGCCACATCCCTGCGGTCAGTACGACGGCTCCTGCGAGCTCCACCGGGTCGCCGAGGAAGAACCCGATCAGGACGAGCAGAGTGCCCACCGGGACGCTGACAGCTGCCAGACCGTCCGCAGAGAGGTACGCCATCAGTGCGGCCGCAAAGCCTGCGAAGTGGAAGTGCGCAACCGTCAGCGACAGCACGGTGAGGTTGAAGCCGAACAGTTCGTACGACGAACGCTCGGCGACCAATGCGAGCGCAGCGATCGACGGAGTGACCAGTGCGGTGTACAAGGCGATGTACAAGGCGATGTGGCGCACTTGTAGCGCTCTGTGGTGCAAGAAATGCCTTGCAGCCAATGCGATGAGGACAACCGTGCCGGCGAAGTAGACCGACGCGAGGATGATCGAAACTACGCCGCGCGGTAGCCAGAGCGACACGGCGCCCGGAACGGCGAACGCGAACCACCAGCGGGTGCTGGTGGTTCGCGTCGGGAGCAGAGTGAGTCCGAGAGGTACGACGATGAGCATGCCCAGGCCCACCACCGCGTGGACGAGGACGATCAACTGCTCTTCAGGCCGCTGGTGTTGTCCTGCTTGATCGCATTGAAGAGCGCCGTGGCCTTCTTCGTGTCCCACTTCACCGCGACGCCGCGGCCATGGCCCAACTGGTAGTTGTCATCGCTGACCGGGACCGTGAGTGTGACCCCGCCGCTGCCGGAGATCGCCCGCATGCCGCGTGCGAACCGGATGAAGTCGAACAGGCTCATGTCCTTGTCTACGGTCAACGCGTCGACGCCCTTGGTCGCGACGTTGTAGTACCGCACCGGGTTCAGGAACGTCGACGGCGAGCTGGCCTTCTTCGCGATCGCGCCGACCATCTGCCGCTGCCGCTCGACCCGGCCGAAGTCGTTCTGCCCGTCGGCGTGCCGGGACCGCACGTAGCCGAGCGCGTTCACGCCGTCGAGCTTCTGGCAACCGGCCGGCAGGTTGATATGCGCCTTGTCGTCATTCATTGCCTTCGGCAAGCACATCTGGATCCCGCCGATACTGTCGATCACCGACGCGAAACCGCCGAAGCCGACCTCGACGTAGTGGTCGATGCGCAGCCCGGTGACGTTCTCGATGGTCTGGATCAGCAGCGCCGGGCTCTTGTTGAAGGCGGCGTTGATCTTCTGCTTGCCCTCGACGCCCGGGATGTTGACCGCGCTGTCGCGCGGGATGCTGATCAGCACCGTCGGCCCGGACTTCGGCACATGCATCAGCATGATCGAGTCGGTCCGCGCCGGCCCGGCGTCGCCGCCGGTGTGCAGCCGGGCGCGCTCGGCCCGGCTGAGGTCCTCACGGGCGTCCGATCCGACCATCAGGTACGTCGTACCCGCGGTTTCGGCCGGTCGCTGTCCGGTCGGCATCGCCTCGATCTTGTCGATCCGGCTCCATGCGTACAGCGGGACCGCGATCAGCATGAGAACGAACAGCAGGACGATCAGTCCGACGGTGCGGAGGAACCAGTTACGCCGCTTCTTCGGCTTGCCTGCCGGGCGCGGCGACCGGTTCCCGTATCGCGGGTCGATGGGCTGCGTTTCACTCATAGCCACGACCGTATCGGTGCGCGGCCCCCGACACGTCACCCCAGTGAATGGTTTTACACGTCGGAAAGTAGGTCCCGCCTCCGTCGAAGGGAGGAAATCGGCCCTGAGAGCGAACCAGATCGCCGGAACGCGCCGGGCGACATCCCAACCCTGGCAGTGAACAAGCGGGTGAAATACGCCGGATCGTCGTACCCGACCCGTCGGGCGACCGCTGCGACGGACAGGTCCTCCTCGGCGAGCAGAACCTTTGCATTGCTGAGTCTTGTGGTCAGGACCAGTTCATGTGGGGTTGAGCCTGTCGTACGCCGTACTGCGTCGCGCAGCTCCTTCACGGTAAGACCGAGCTCACTCGCGTAGTCCTGAACGCTCATCGGCGTACCGGCGAGCTCTGCGAGCTGTGCGGCCACGTCGTCACCTGTAGTTGTTGCAGCTGCGGCGATGACGTCGTAGAGAGCGCCTGTGACCTGCACGGGGTTGTGCTGTGTGCTGACACGCAGCAGCCGGCTGAACGCGCGGTCGATGGGACGCGGGTCGGTGAACCGGCGGACTGGTCGGCTGACGTCCAGGTGGCCGAGTGTTGTGAGTGCTTCTACTGCTGAGCCACTGAAGAGAACCCACGCCTGACGCCACCTCGTTGTCGGCTGGTAGCGGTGCAGAACGCCTGGGAACAGCCACAGCATCGCGGGCGCCCGTACCTCGTGCAGCTGGCGGTCAGGTCCGTGCAGCAACTGGCCGCGGCCCTCCTTGAGCCAGACGAGCGCATGGCAGCCGAGGGCGCGCTCTTTGGTGTTCTCCGCACCGTGCGTCTGTTCGCCGGTGCCGAGGCAGAAGAGTCCAAGTTGGCGCTCGATAGTCCCTGGAGTCAGGTAGATCGACCAGTCCGGCACGTCACAAGAGTCCAAGAAGGTCGGCACTGTTGTCCATTCCGTCAGCTGCGGGCGTTGGCTGGAATGGACGTGTGCTGACGTCTAACGGATATGTGCTGGATGAGCAGCGGCTGGGGCAACTGGTCGCCGTACCGTTCGAAGAGCGTGGCGATCGGTCTCGGTTGCGGTCTCGGCTGCAGCGGGACGGGTACCTGTTCCTGACCGGGTTGCTGGACCCCGCGGTCGTGCGGGAGTTCCGCGAGTACTACTTCGGGTTGACGGTGGCGGCTACGGACAGGGCGACGTACCGGAAGGTGTTGTTCGAGGAGATCGTGCCCGGACCGGAGTACGCCGCCTTCTGTGCGCAGCCGGCGTTGAAGGGCTGGTTCGAGTGGTTCCTCGGCGGTACTCCGTTTCTGCATCGGCGCAAGATCATCCGGCAGACGGCGCCGGGCGAGAACGGCATCGGCACGGCGACGCAGGCGCACTACGACCTCGTGTACCTGCGGGACGGGACTGACCAGGTGCTGTCCGCGTGGATCCCGCTGGGCGACTGCCCGATCAGCCGCGGCGGCCTGACCTACCTGCAGGGCAGTCACCACCGGGTGCTCGAGGAGGAGGCTGCGGGACGACTCAAGCGACCTGCAGCGTCCATCACTGCGGACCTGCCGGCGCTGGCGGAGGAGTACGACGCCGATTGGCTGGTCGCCGACTACGCGGCCGGAGATGTGGTTGTCCACACCGCGCACACCGTGCACGCCGCCTTGGACAACGTGTCGACCGAGCTACGGTTGTCGACAGACATCCGGTACCAGCTCGCCGACGACGCCATCGACGCCCGGTGGCAGAACCACTGGCACGATCGGGACGGTTTGTGACCGATATCCGGAACCTTCTCGCTAACGACATTCATTTCGGTTAAGGTGCCGCTCGGAAGTCGAACCGAGTCTGAGGAGAGCCGTGAACCGGAATGAACTGATCGCCGGCGTGGCACACAAGGCGGGCATCCCGCGGAACCAGGCCGAGAAGGTCCTCGACGCCCTCGGCGACGTCGTCACCGAGGCCGTGCAGCGCGGTGACAAGGTGTCGCTGACCGGCCTGCTCAGCATCGAGCGCGTCCTGCGCGCCCCGCGTACCGGCCGCAATCCGCAGACCGGTGAGCCGCTCTCGATCCCGGCCGGGTACTCCGTGCGCCTGTCGTGCGGAAGCCGCCTCAAGGCCGCGGCCCGGGGCAACCTCCGCACGGCGAGCTGAGGACCTAGGGCGCCAGGAACCGGATCTGGTCGCAGTGCCCGTCGTCGACCGAGTGCTTGACGACGGTGGGGCCTGGCGCCGGCGGTGCGGCGGCCGCGGCGGACGACGTGGTGATGCCGCCGAGCAGGAGCGCCGACAGGCCGATGACAGCTGTGATGGTGCGTTTGTTCATGTTTCCTCCTCAACCAAGGTAGGACGATCTACCGCACTCGGGAACGGCTCACCGCGGTGACCCAGTACGGCGTGGTCGGGGTCGGCGGCGTGGTGAAGCGGGCGTTCGGCAGGTAGAGACGGTTCCCGAAGGCGGCGGCCGTCGTGGGTACGTCGAAGTCCGTGCTGGTGATGCGGTCGACCACGGTGCCCTTGGTGCCGGACTTGTTCAGCGCGATGACCGAGATCTGGTTCGAGCGGTTCTGGACGACGTACAGCGTGCGGCCGATCAGCAGCAGACCGTCGCCGTTGGTCATCAGCTCGTCGCCGATGTCGATCCGCCGGGCCACGCCGGTCCGTGGGTCCACCCGGAGCAGGAAGCCGGTCGACGACTGGACCATGATCAGCGCGCGGCCGTCGGGCGTGAGTGAGATGCCGTTCGCGTTGTTGCCGGGCTGGTGCTGGTAGTCGCCGCTGAGCGGGATGGTCTGTGGCTCGGCGCTCAGCCGGTGCAGCGAGACCTTGTAGAAGACGGGCTGCTGCGAGTCGGTGAAGTACGCCGCGTCCTTGCCGAGGATGACGTCGTTCACAAAGGTCGGTGTCGCGGTCGTGAACGTGTAGCCGGCCAGGACCTTGCCGGTGCGGGTGTCGATGACCCGGCCGTTTCCACCGGCGGCGCCGGCGACGAAGAGCCGGCCGAAGCGGTCCACTTTCATCCCGAGCGAGCCGGTGCCCGGGCCCTGGCTGATCACCTTGCCGCGTCCGGTCCGCAGATCGGCGGCGTAGATGTCTCCGTCGGCCCGCGAGCCGAAGTACGCCGTACCGCGGGCGATCGCGATGCCTTCGGGCTGGAACCCGTTGGGCAACTCGATGCGGGTCGGGAAGGATGTCGTTGGGGCAGCGGTTGCTGCCGAGGTGCTCACGAGCCCGAGCACTACGACGGGCACGGTGAGCAGTGTGGTGATTCGACGGACGAGGTGTGGCATGTGGCGGGGTCCTCCCTGATCCGTGTTCTTTACCTGGGAGAACGGCTGGGTCCTGTGGATAGTTCAGACCGGCCCGATCGTGAACCGGGTATGTTCGCTGACAGCAACTGGAACTGGGACAAAGGGGTCAGGGATGACAGCAGGAATCGACAGCTCGGAGGCGGCCGCCGCCGTGCGGCCGCAGGACGACCTGTACCGGTTCGTGAACGGGACGTGGCTGGCTGAGCACGAGATTCCCGCGGACAAGGCGATCCACGGCGCGTTCCACGCGCTCTGGGACACCGCGGAGCAGGACGTCCGGGCGATCGTCGAGAAGACCGCCGCGGCCCGCCACCCCGAGGGCAGCGAGCCGCGGAAGATCGCCGACCTCTACACGAGCTTCATGGACACCGAGACGATCGAGCGGCTGGGCGCCGAGCCGATCGCCGACCAGCTCGCGCTGGTCCGCGACGCCAAGGACCTGTCCGGCCTGGTCTCGGTCCTCGGGCAGCTCGAGCTGCAGGGCGTGCCCGGCGTCTTCCACTACTGGGTCGACGCCGACGCCAAGAAGTCCGACGAGAACATCGTCCACCTCACCCAGGGCGGCCTCAGCCTGCCCGACGAGTCGTACTACCACGACGACAACTTCGCCGAGATCCGTTCGGCGTACGTCGCGCACGTGGCGAAGCTGCTCGAGCTCGCCGGACTGCCCGACCCGGCCGGGTCCGCTGCGCGGATCCTGGAGCTGGAGACCCGGATCGCCGACGGCCACTGGGACCGGGTGAAGGACCGCGATGTCCAGCTGACCTACAACAAGCTCGACCGGGCCGGGCTCGAGGAGCTCACGCCGGGTTTCGACTGGTCGACCTGGCTGGCAGGCGCGGGTGTGCCGGAGAGCGCGTTCGCACAGGTTGTCGTGCGTGAGCCGGACTTCCTGACCGCGGCCGCGGCCGCTCTCCAAGAGGTCGAGCTGGACCGGTGGAAGGAGTGGCTGAGCTGGCGGATCGTGCACAGCGCGGCGCCGCTGCTGAGCCAGGCGTTCGTCGACGAGAACTTCGCCTTCTACGGCAAGACTCTCACCGGTGCGCCCGAGCTGCGTGAGCGCTGGAAGCGCGGCGTCGGCGCGGTCGAGCAGTCGCTCGGCGAGGCTCTCGGCAAGCTGTATGTCGCCGAGCACTTCCCGCCCTCCGCGAAGGCCCGCATGGTCGACCTGGTGCAAAACCTGGTCGCGGCGTACCGGCAGCGGATCGAGGCGCTGGACTGGATGAGCCCGGAGACGCGGCAGCGGGCGCTCGACAAGCTCGGGACGTTCGTGCCGAAGATCGGGTATCCGGACGAGTGGAAGGACTACTCCGCTCTCGAGGTCGACCCGGCCGACCTGTTCGGCAACGTGCGCCGTTCGGTCGCGGTGGAGACCGCGCGGGACCTGGCCAAGCTCGGTCAGCCCGTCGACCGCAACGAGTGGAAGATGACACCGCAGACGGTCAACGCGTACTACAACCCGCGGATGAACGAGATCGTCTTCCCGGCCGGCATCCTGCAGCCGCCGTTCTTCGACCTCGACGCCGACGACGCGACCAACTACGGCGCGATCGGCGCGGTGATCGGGCACGAGATCGGCCACGGCTTCGACGACCAGGGCTCGCGGTACGACGGCGACGGCAACCTCAACGACTGGTGGACCGACGAGGACCGCGCCGCCTTCGAGCAGCGCACCGACAAGCTCGTCGCGCAGTACGACGCCCTCGAGCCGGCCGAGACGCCCGGCCAGAAGGTCAACGGCAAACTCACGCTCGGCGAGAACATCGGCGACCTGGGCGGACTGTCGATCGCCTACGTGGCGTACGAGCTGTCCCAGGCCGGCGCCGAGCCGGATGAGGCCGGCAGCGAGCGCTTCTTCACAGCCTGGGCGCACGCCTGGGCCACGAAGACCCGACCGGAGGAAGCCGCTCGACGGCTGACCATCGACCCGCATTCACCGCCGGAGTTCCGCTGCAACGCGGTGGTGAAGAACATCGACGCCTTCCACACCACGTACGACGTCCAAGAGGGCGACGGCATGTGGCTGGCCCCCGAGGATCGCGTCCGCATCTGGTGACCCTGTTGTGCGCCGGCCGGCCAACTCCCGGCCGGCGCCCTTCAGCCGTGTAATGCGGTTTGGGTGAAGACGTTGTCGGGGTCGTAGGTGTTCTTGACCTCGAGTAGACGGGCGAGTTTCTCCGGGGAGTAGGCGCGCTTGACGGCGGTGGGATCCTCGTCGGCGATCGTGTTGACGTAGCTCCCGCTGGTGTAGGGCTCGAGACCCGCGGCGTAGGTTCGTGCCGCGGTGATGCGGGCTTCGTCCTCGGCGGGATCGCTCCAGTCGTCCCCGGTGGTGAACTCGACCAGCGCATCGCGATGGCTGTACGCCGTCGCACCGTCCGGCACGTCGCCGACGGCGCCGCCGCACAGCGTCAACCGTGCCCCCGGATTGTTGTCCGAGGCAAGGAACGCGTCGATGGCGCCGTCCGGCAAGGACCGTAGGTAGTGCCCCTTGCAGTAGCGACGGAGCGCGTGCCGTTCGTCGTCGTCCGACTGGGTCTGCAGATCCAGGTAGCTGAGCTCCGTGATCCGCCGGCCGATCGGTTTCCCGATCCGTTCGTACGCCGCGAGCAGTCGCCGTCCCTCTGCGACATCCCCGACCCACACGTAGCCGACGCTCGCGATCAGACCCCCGCCGTACTCGTCCCGCCTACCGATCCGGGCCACCGGCGTGGCCTGCCGCGGGGCGTCCGCGAGCAGGCCACGCCAGCCGCGGAGCGCCGTACCGGCATCGTCCAGGTCGTAGAACACGTCGAAGGTCAGCGCCTGGGTCCCGACCGGATGCAGGCGGAACTCGAACGCGGTCACGACACCGAAGCTCCCGCCTCCACCACGCAACGCCCAGAACAGATCCGGGTGCTCGGTCTCGCTGACCCGCAGTACGGCGCCGTCCGCGGTGACCAGTTCGTACGACGCCACGTTGTCGCACGTGAGCCCGTGGGCTCGCGCCAGCCAACCGACCCCGCCGCCCAGCGTGAGCCCGCCGACGCCGGTGTGCGAGACGTTGCCGGCCGTGGTCGCCAGCCCGTACCGCTGACTGGCGACGTCGAGTGCGCCGAGCAGCGCCCCGCCGCCGACCCGCGCCCGGCGACGGACCGGGTCGACCTGGACCGAGTTCAGGGCGGACAGGTCGAGCAGCAGGCCGTCCTCCACCACGGGCAGCCCGAGGAAGCTGTGCCCGCCGCCGCGAACCCCGATCGCCAGCCCAGCCTCGCGGCCGTAGCGCAGTGCCGCAACCACGTCCGCCGTACTCGCGCAGTATGCGATCAGAGCCGGCCGACGGTCCACCATCGCATTCCAGACCGCCCGGCCGGAGTCGTAGTCGGGATCCCCCGGCCGGGTCAGGAGCCCGTCGAACGCCGCGATCGTCATCGCCGCACCAGCGTTCGCGCCGTCGCCTGGATCGACGCCCGACGGAGCCAGGCGATCACGGCCGCGACCAATAGGTACGCGATCGGAATCGCCGGCGAAGCACCCAGCACGACGATGTTGGTGAGCGTCGCGCCAACCAGGAGCATCGCGAGACCGAGCGCGGCAAGACCGCACACCCGCGGCACCAGCAGGCCGATCGCTCCGGCCAGTTCAAGCGCCCCAACCACGTACCGCAACCACTGCCCGGCACCGACCGCGTTGAAGAGATCGACCATCACCGGATCCCCACTCAACTTCGGCAGGCCGGCCATCACAAACATCACCGCCAACACCACCTGCACCACCCACAGCCCCACCACACCCGGCCGAACCCTGCGCGTCGCCGTAGTCGCCGTACTCATCGCTACCTCCAAGAGTTTGTTCTGATACGACGACGCTCCCGCCCCCAACCCCCAACCCACATCCGTACCCACCACGGATCCACCACGGACCCACCACCCGATCCCCGGCGCCCGATCGGGCACCTGGCTCCGGCGCGTGGTTCGAGAGCTTGCATCCGGTCCGGCGGGACTGGTGATCGGTCATGATGGGCGCGTGGATGAGGTGTCGGCGCGTGAGGCTGAAGTGCTGGAGGCGTTGGCCGGGCATCGGTCGAACGCGCAGATCGCGCGGGCACTGCACATCTCCGTCCGTACGGTCGAGAGTCACGTGTCGTCGTTGCTTCGGAAGTACGGTGTGAGCGACCGGCGCGAGCTCGCCGATCTGGTTGGATCGCGCGGCGGCGTCGGGATGAGCCGCGGGCCGGGGATGAGTGGGCTGCCCGCGGGGCGGACCAGCTTTGTCGGGCGTTCCACGGAGACGACGGCGGTTCAGGAGGCGCTCGGGCGGTCCCGGCTAGTGACGCTGCTCGGGCCGGGTGGGATGGGCAAGACGCGGCTGGCGGCTGTTGTAGCTGCCGAGATTGGCGCAGCTGGGGCGTTCGTCGACCTGGTTCCGGTTCGGGACGGGCTCGTGACTCGCGCGGTGGCGACGGCACTTGGGCTTACGGAGCGGCCGCCGCAGAGTCTGGAGCAGGTTCTGATCGAGCACCTGCAGCAGGGGCGGTGGCTGCTCGTCCTCGACAACTGCGAGCACCTGGTCGACGAGGTCGCCGTACTGGCGGAGCGCCTGCTGCGCACCTGTCCTGAGGTGACGATTCTCGCGACCAGCCGGGAGCGGCTGGGTGTTCCGGCGGAGGCGACTGTGCTGCTGCCGCCGTTGGACGCTGCGATCGAGCTGTTCACCGACCGGGCGCGGGCTGTGGACCCGGCGTTCGCCGCATCGGCCGACGACCTCGCGGAGATCTGCGCGCGGCTGGACGGGATGCCGCTCGCCATCGAGCTCGCCGCGGCGAGGATCGGTTCGCTCGGGGCGGACGGGCTGGAGGCGGCGCTCGACGACAGACTCCGGCTGCTGGCGGGCGGACGTGGCGTCGACGCTCGGCACCGGTCGCTGGCTGCGGTGATCGGTTGGAGCTACGAGCTGTTGGACGACCAGGAGCGGCTGCTGTTCCGGCGGCTCTCGATCTACGTCGGAGGGTTTGACCTGGACGCCGCCAGCGCGACCAGCCCCGAGCTCGGGCGCGGGGAGGTGGCGGACCTGCTCGGCCGGCTGACCGACAAGAGCCTCGCCGTACGCCGGGGATCGCGCTGGCGACTGCTGGAGACCATCCGGGAGTTCGCCCGCGAGCAACTGACCGAGGACGAACTGACCACCGCACAGGCCCGCTGCCTCCGCTGGGCCACCGACACCGCCGCCACCCTCGAGAGCCGCCTGGACACCACCGACTGGCAGCAGCCGTACGACGACGTCGCGGCCGACCTCCGAGCCGCCCTCACCACAATCGCCCCGACAGCCGCGGCGGGCGCCCCGACTGGCGGGGCGCTGGACGGGACGGGCGGGGTGTCTGGCCAGGTGGGTGTGGCGACGGACAGGGCGGGTGTGGGGGCTGACCTGGCGGGTGAGGTGCAGGGGGTGGGTGGGCATCGGTTGGCGCGGGGGTTGGGGCATCTGGGGTTTGCTCGGCGGGAGTTTCGGGAGGCGATCGGGTACTACCGGGTGGCGGCTGAGCTGGCGGGGGATGGGGTGGCTGCGGCGTTGGATTTGCGGTCGGCTGCTGATGCGACGCTCGCGATTTCGGATGCGGAGACCGGGGTGCGGCTGCTGTTGGACGCGGCCGACCGGGCAGTTGCTGATGGCAACGTTCGGGCGACGATGCTGGCGCTGGCCGTGATCGCCGCCAACCGGTATCCGACCGGCTCGCTCTACGACCTCTCCAAGGAGCGCAGCCAGGAGCTGCTCCAGCAGGCTGTGGACAGCGCTCGGCCCGGCGATCCACACGTGACTGCTTTGCTCGCGACAGCCAAGGCCTGGGAGCACGGCGGACGACGGATCGGCGCTGACCCGGACCTCGCGCAAGCTGCCGTCGACGCAGCCCGGCGGACCGGTGATCCGGTGCTGATCGCGGGTGCGCTCGACGCGCTGACGGTCGCCGCCGGGAACGCGGGACGCCTGCGCGACGCACGCTCGTACGCCGTGGAGCGGATGCGGTTGGTGGGGCTGCTGCCGCGGCACGAGCCGTACGCCGCGGCCGAGATCATCGACGCCTTCCACGTCGCGCCGACGACGGCGACCGCGGTTGGTGACCTGCCTGCGGCGCTTGCGGCCGTGGGTGCGCCGGATGATCCGGTCGGCGACCATCCGTACATCTCGCTGCCGCGCATGATTCGAGTCTGTGCGCTGACCGGGCAGTTCGACGCCTGCGTGGAGCAGGCGGACGCGCTCTGGGAACGTTGGCAAGGTGCGGGTGCGCCGCCGATCGAGTGGATGGCATCTGCCCTGTCCGCGGCCGCGATGGTGCACGGTCTGCGCGCCGACGGCTTGTTCGACGTCTGGCAGTCACGTGCGTTGGAGGTAGCCCGCTGCACGGATGTGGAGGACGCCCCCTGGCTGGCCGCTCCGTACACGTTCGCGCAGGCACGAGTCGCCGTCCAGCACGGGGCAGTCCAGCACGAGGACGTCCAGCAGGCCGAGTCGGTCGTACGGCGCGCCTTCGCGGACTTCTCTGAGCGCTGGTGGGCGCCGTACGCACGCGCCGCCGCCGCAGAGCTCGCCGTGGTCGCCAACCTGCCCGACGCACCCGAGCTCCTCGTCGCCACCGCACCGGAGGCGGCCGAGAACGACTGGGCCGCCGCATGCCTCGCTCGAGCCACGGCGCGGTCCACAGGCGACCTGGACGGGCTTCTCCCAGCCGCCGAGGCCTTCGAACGCATCGGCGCCCACTTCGAGCGCGCTTACACCCTCACCCTCCACCCTGACCACGCCTCCGAAGCCCGCCGGCAACTCGCGGCGTTCCAGGTGCCCGGTCCGTAGTCGATCCGTGGTCGCCGGCGGCGACGGCGGCCGACCGGGAGGTCCTGCAGGAGATGGTGGACGGCGCCGGAGCGATTCTGATGGGCCGCCGCTCGTACGACATCTGCGCCGGGGAAGGCGGCTAGGGCGACGGCGGACCTGCCGGAGACGTCCCCTGCTTCGTCCTGACCCACGAGCCACCGGCCGAGGTGCCGAAGGTCTTCACCTTCGTCACCGACGGCATCGAGAGCGCGGTCAAGCAGGCGAAGGCGGTCGCCGGCGACCGTACGGTCGGCATCCACGGAGCCACCGCGGCGCAGCAAGCACTGGCCGCGGGGCTCCTCGACGAGATCGACGTCCACCTGGTGCCGGTGTTGCTCGGCGACGGCGTCCGCCTGTTCGACCTACTCGGTGGGAAGCCGGTCAACCTGACTCGCAACCGCGTGGTCGAGGCAGGCAGCGGCGTCACCCACCTGCGTTTCGAGGTGGTCCGCCAAGGGTCAGGAAGCCATCCAGTCCTGGAGGCCCTCGACGGTGCGGGGCATGGCGTCGGAGAGGTTCTCGGTGCCGTCGGCGGTGATCAGTACGTCGTCCTCGATACGGATGCCGATGCCGCGGAGGTCTTCGGGGACGGTGAGGTCGTCGGACTGGAAGTACAGGCCGGGCTCGACCGTGAGGACGTAGCCGGGCTGGACGGTGCCCTGGCGGTAGGCCTCGCTGCGGGCGTCGGAGCAGTCGTGGACGTCGAGGCCGAGCATGTGACTCACACCGTGCAGGGTGTAGCGCTGGTACAGGCGGCTCTCCGGGTCGAGCGCCTCCTCGGCCGACACGGGCAGCAGTTCCATGGCGTCCAGGCCGTGCACGATGACCTCCATCGCCGCCTCGTGCCCGGCGCGGAACGCAGCACCCGGCTTCAGCGCTGCGATCCCGGCGTTCTGCGCGTCGAGCACCAACTGGTACAGGTCGCGCTGGCGCGGCGTGAACTCGCCGTTGACCGGCAGCGTGCGGGTGATGTCGGCGGTGTACAGCTGTCGGTTCTCCACACCCATGTCGAGCAGCATCAGCGTGCCGTCGTTCACCGGGCCGTCGTTCTCGATCCAGTGCAGTGTGGTCGCGTGCGGACCGGCGGCCGCGATCGACGTGTAGCCAACATCGTTGCCCTCGGCCCGTGCCCGGCGCCAGAACGTGCCCTCGATCCAGCGCTCGCCGTACTGCCGGACCTTGTCCATCTCCGCGAGTACGTCGGAGAACCCGCGGTGCGTGATCGCGACCGCGTCCCGCAGCTGCTCGAGCTCGTACGCGTCCTTGACCAGCCGCAGCTCCGACAGCGTCGCGGCCAGCCCCCCGTCGTTCAGCTGGTCGGTCCGGGCACCGGTCAGCTGCGACGTGAGCCACTCGTCCTCGTCGCGTCGTACGCGGGTCGGTACGTCGCCCTTGAGCGCGTCGGCGAGCTGGTCGATGTGGCGGGTCTCGATGCCGAACTCCTTCGCGGTCTCGGTCAGCGACGGACGTCGGCCGGCCCAGAGCTCGCCGTACATCCGGTCGCGCCAGAACTCCTCGCCCTGCGACCGGTCGGCGCGGGGGCGGAAGTACAGGACCGAGTCGTGGCCGCTGGTGCCGTTCGGCTCCAGGACCAGGACGGCGTCGGAGGTCTGGTTGCCGGTCAGCCAGACGTAGTCGGTGTGCGGCCGGAAGACGTAGTCGGTGTCGTTCGAGCGGACCTTGTAGGTGCCGGCCGGGATGACGAGGCGCTCACCCGGGAACGCCTGCGACAACGCGTCCCGCCGCTTCGCCGCCCACACCCCGACATCGCTCAGCGCGAGATCGTGGCGCTCCGAGTCGGCCCACCCCGAGTTCATGAACGCGCGCAGCTTCGGGCTGGGCTCGTTGTCGTGGGAAGCAGTCTTCGGGGCAGCGCCATCGGTGGTGTCAGCGGTGTTCTCGGTCATCGTCGCCCAGTCCTCGTCTCAACGCGGGGTGTGCAGTTGGTCGCCGCGGAGCGTGCCGCTGTCGGGCAGCGCCTCGGCGGGGTCGGAGCCGATGCGGGTGATCGCATTGTGCTCGTCCACGAAGACTACGCTCGGTTCGAAGACCTTCGCCTCGGCGGTGTCGAACATCCCGTACGCGATCAGGATGACCAGATCACCCGGGTGGATCAGGTGCGCCGCGGCCCCGTTGATCCCCACCACCCCGGACCCGCGCGGCCCTTCGATCAGGTACGTCGACAGCCGCTGCCCGTTGGTGATGTCGACGATGTCCACCTTCTCGCCGGGCAGCAGATCGGCCGCATCCATCAGCTCCGCGTCCAGCGTGCACGATCCGACATAGTGCAGATCCGCCTGCGTCACCGTCGCCCGGTGGACCTTCGACTTCATCATTTCCCGCCACATGCCAGGGAATGATCCAGGCCCGTCCGCAGGCTGTCAGTGGCCGCGGTCACGTCAACGAGAGACCAGCTCGGGCTCCCGCGGATCGGGTGCTGGCGGGCGGCGGAGCGAATCGCCTTCGACATCGACGTTCGGGAGCAGCCGGTCCAGCCAGCGGGGCAGGTACCAGGCGCGCCGCCCGAGCAGCGCCATCACCGCCGGTACGACGGTCATCCGGACCACGAACGCGTCGATCGCGACCGCCAGTGCCAGACCGAATCCCATCTCCCGGATCAGCGCCTGCCCGGACAGGATGAACCCGGAGAAGACCGCCGTCATGATCACGGCCGCCGCGGTCACCACCCGGGCACTGTGCGCGAATCCGTCGACGACCGCGGTTCGCGGCGCCGCGCCGTGGACGTGTTCCTCGCGCATCCGTGTCACCAGGAAGATCTGGTAGTCCATCGCGAGACCGAACACCACTCCGATCAGGAAGACCGGCAGCATGCTGATCACCGGCCCGGTCTGCCCGGAGACCCCGAAGAGCCCGGCCAGCCAACCCCATTGGAACACCGCGACCACGGCACCGAACGTCGCCGCCACCGTCAGCAGGAACCCGAGCGTCGCCTTCAGCGGCACGAGTACCGAGCGGAACACCAGCATCAGCAGCAGATAGGCCAGTCCGACGATCAGTGCCAGGTACGGCGCCAGCGCGCCGCCGAGCTTGTCCGAGATGTCGATGTTGACCGCGGTCGCACCGGTCACCGCGACCTCGGCGCCGCCGGACGGGGGCAGCGCCCGGATCGCCTTGACCAGGTCGTTCGTCTGCGGCGTGCTCGGACCGCTCTTCGGGATCACCGTCAGCAGAGCGGTGTTTCCGGCGGGGTTGAAGCGGGGTGGGGCGACCATGGTGACGTCCGGGAGCGCGCGGATCGCCGTAGCGGTGCTGGTAGTGGCTCCTTGGGGATCGGGTGTGTTGGCGGCGTCGACGACGACCATGAGTGGTCCGTTGAAGCCGGGGCCGAAGCCGTCGGAGAGCAGGTCGTACGCCTTGCGCTGGGTGGAATCGGGCGCGGCGGTGCTGTCGTCGGGGAGCCCGAGCCGCAGGTCGGTGACGGGGAGAGCCAGGACGCCGAGGCCGACGACAGCCACCAGTAGGACGGCCAACGGGCGTCGGGTGACGAAGCCGGCCCACCGCCGACCGAGCGTCGGTCGCTCGACAACCTTGGTCCGGGTGCGCCCGCGGACCCGATGGCCGGCGAAGCCGAGCAGAGCCGGCAGGAGCGTGAGAGCGATGGCTACGGCGATGACGACGGTGAAGGCTGCGGCGAGCCCCATCTGGGTGAGGAACGGGATGTCGACCACGAACAGACCGGCGAGCGCGATCACCACCGTCAGTCCGGCGAACACGACCGCGGACCCGGCCGTGCCAACCGCTCGCCCGGCCGCCTCCTCGGGTTCGAGTCCGGTGCTCAGCTCGTGCCGGTACCTCGACATGATGAAGAGCGCGTAGTCGATCGACACGGCGAGCCCGATCATCAGCGCGAGGATCGGCGTACCCGAACCGATGTCGATGAACCCACTCAGCGCGGAGATCGTGGTTGCCCCGATGCCGACGCCGATGATTGCTGATAGCAACGGCAGCCCGGCCGCGATCAGCGAGCCGAACGTGATCAGCAGCACGACCGCGGCCACGCCGATGCCGATCACCTCGGTCAGTTGCTGGCCGTCCTGCGGTTGCAGCGCATCGCCGCCGTACTCGACGGTCAGCCCGGAGGCCCGGGCCGGCGCGATCGCGGCATCCACCGCCTCCTTGGCCTCCGGCGTGACGTCGGCGGCGGGTACGTCGTACGTCACCTGCGCGTAGCCGGTGCGGCCGTCCGGCGAGATCGCCTTCGCGGTGAACGGGTCCAGGACGCGGGCGACCTGGGGTGCGGTCGCGATCCGGTCCAGGGACTGCTGCACCTGCGGGGTGTCGGTGAGCTTCTGGCCGGCGGGCGCCTGGAAAACGATTCGGGCGGTCGCGGCGTCGGCGCCGGCCTGCGGGAAGCGTTCGTTGAGGAGATCGGCGGCCCGTTGCGACTCGGTGCCGGGGATCGAGAAGCCGTTGGCGGTCGGGCCGGAGAGCGTGACCGCGCCTGCGATCCCGGCGGCGAGCAGGCCGAGCCAGATCAGTACGACGAACCGTCGCCCGCGGAAGGCGAGTCGACCCAGCCGGTAGAGATAGGTAGCCATGCCGTCGATGCTTCCGGCGGGGCGCCGTCGCTCGCGTCTGCCGGCTGCGGGCTTCTCGCGGTACTGCGTTCGCCGTACGAGCTACTGCGCCTGCGGTACGCCGGGGCGGACCAGGCCGGTCTGGTACGCGAGGACGACGAGCTGGGCGCGGTCGCGGCAGTCGAGTTTCACCATCGCGCGGTTGACGTGGGTCTTCGCGGTCGACGGGGAGAGGACGAGGCGTTCGGCGATCTCGTCGTTGGACAGGCCGAGGGCGACCAGGCCGACGATCTCGCGTTCGCGCTCGGTGAGGACGTCGAGGACGGTCGGGCCGATCGGGTTGCCAGGGGTGGGCTCGGCCAGGAAGCGGTTGATCAGGCCGCGGACGGCCTTGGGGGAGAGCAGGGCGTCGCCGCGGGCGACCACGCGGATGGCGTCGATGAGCTCTGCCGGTTCCACGCTCTTGCCGAGGAAGCCGCTGGCGCCGGCGCGGATCGCCTCGAACACGTACTCGTCCACCTCGAACGTGGTCAGGATCAGCACCTTCACGCCCGCCAGCGCTTCGTCCGCGGTGATCATCCGGGTCGCCGCGAGACCGTCCACCTCGGGCATCCGGATATCCATCAACACCACATCGGCCCGCTCGGACCGCGCGAGCTCGACCGCCTCACGCCCGTTCGACGCCTCAGCGACGACCTGCAGATCCGGCACTGAACTCACCAGCACCCGAAACCCACTCCGGATCAACGTCTGATCGTCCGCCAGCAACACCCGAATCATCACCCACACCTCCCGTCCCCAGTGGAAGCACAGCAAGTACGTCGAACCCGCCATCCGCAGTCGGCCCGGCAGACAAGCTGCCGCCCACAGCGGCAACTCGCTCGCGCATCCCCACCAACCCATGGCCACCGCTCCGGTACTCGATCGCGGGACGGGCCGTGCGCGCGTCGCCCGTCCGCGTGTCGGTTCCAGGAGCTGCCTGTGGGGCGGGTGCTGGGTTGTGGACCGTGATCGTGAGAGCGGTTGGTGTGTGGGTGAGGCTGACTTGGGCGGGGGCGCCTGGGGCGTGTTTCAGGATGTTGGTGAGGGACTCCTGGATGACGCGGTAGGCGGTTAGTTCTATGACGTCCGGGAGGTCGCTGATGGAGTCGGGAGGTGACCAGGTGACCTGGACTCCGGCGGCGGTGAAGGATCTGATGAGGGCGTCGAGTTCGTGCAGGGATGGAGTCGGTGCGGTTGGGAGGGGCGAGCCGGAGCGGCGGAGTACGCCGAGGAGGACCGTCAGCTCCTGGAGCACCGTGCGGCCGCCGGAGCGGACCAGGGCCAGGGCGTGTTCGGCCTCGTCGGGTTGGGAACGCAATACGTGGGCAGCCACGCCGGCCTGCACGTTCATCAGCGCGATGTGGTGCGCGATGACGTCATGCAGCTCGTGGGCGATCCGCAACCGTTCCTCGATCACCCGACGCTGGGCCTCCTCGTCGCGGGACTGTTCGGCCCGCAGCGCCCGCTCCTCGAGCTCCTGCACGTACGCGCGCCGGTACCGCGTCGCCTCCCCGATCGCCGCGCCGAAAAGCACCACCACGCCGTTGAAGAGATTCGCCAGCAGCTCGCCGTTCGTGAAGACAGCTGCCGCGACGAGCGTCACCGCGACCACGGCGATGATCGACGTGCCACGAGTGCGGTGGTCCGTCCGCAGCACCACCATGTACGCCGCACACGCCATGAACAGCCCGATCGGACTCTTCGCCTGCTGGGTGATCGCGTAGCAGACCCCGGCGGCCGTGGTCAGCCCGAGCGCGACCAACGGTGCCCGCCGCCGGAACACCATGCCGACAGCGGCCGCCGTACACAGCGCTACGCCCGACACGGTCAGAGCGACCTGTCCGGGGTGCCGCTGACCCAGCAGGACCAGGTTGAGCGCGAGGATGACCCCGGCGAGCAGGCAGTCCGCGGCGACCGGAGGTATCCCCAGGTCCCGGCACCACCGCGACACCACGCCCATGCTGTTCACAGTACGTGCCACGCAAGCCCCGAACGTCGTCCTGGAGCAGTATCCGAGCCGTACCGCGAACGCAGTATCAGGCCTGCAGCGCGGAGGCCTGTGCGGCGAGCTCCCGCAGCGCCTCGTACCGCGGGCGCATGGCCGCGACCCTTTCGACCTCGGCATCAACCGGGGTCAGATGCTCGCCGCCCGGCGCCGGAGACAGCCCTAGCGCCACCGCTGCCGCGCCACGCGCACCCACTTCGGCCTCGGCGCAGACCGTGGTCGGACGGGCGAAGGTCGCGGTCAGGCAGCGCCGCCACCACTCCGAGGCGTCGATACCGCCCCCGCCCAGTACGACATCCAGCTGGCGCCCGAAGAGCGAGTCGAGCATGCGTAACCCGCGGTCGACCTCCAGCGATGCTCCCTGCAACGACGCCGCCAGCAGATCCGCCGCAGTGTCGTCGAACGACAGCCCGAAGAACACGCCGGACCCACTCGGCACCGTCGCCGGCGGCCTGGTGCCGGCCATGAACGGGATCGCGATCGCCCGCGACCCCCCGACCTCTGCCCCCGCCAGCTCATCGGACTCGAGCTGCAGTACACCGGTCAGCCACGCGTGCAGATTTCCAGCAGCAGAGAACGCCATGCCGGTCACCGCCCGCTTGTCGTCGACCCGGTACCGCCACAGCTCCCACGGCAGCTCAGGAGCATCGTCGATCGGATGCACGACGCGTACGGCGGCCGACGTCCCGACCGTCACAGCTGCCGTCCCCGCGTCGTACCCGCCTGTCCCGACGTTCGACGCGGCTCCATCCCCGGTCGGCGGATGCACAGGTACGCCGACCAGCCCTGGCCAGCGGCGTGCGTACTCCGCCGACAGCGCCCCGGTCCAGCCGGTCGGCACGATCGACGGCAACCGATCCGCACGTACGCCGGCGATGGCGAGCGCCTCGTCGTCGTACGTGCCGGTGGCCAGGTCGAGCGTCCCGGTGCCGGAGGCGATCGACACCGACGTCACCCGCTCACCGGTCAGCCGCTCCAGCACGAGATCGGGCAGCCCGGCGAACTCCGCGGGTGAGGCGGTCGCGAGCAGCCACGGGATCCGGCGGGTCCAGTACAACCGGTGCAGCCAGGCGCCGGTGCGGGCATGGAAGGCGTGCTCGTCGACGGACGGGGCGAGGTGGACCGAGCGCGTGTCGGCCCAGGTGATCACCGGCGTCAGCGCACCGCCCTTGTTGTCGAGGGCAACGATCGAGTGCCATTGCGAGGACAGCACGATCGCGCGGATGTTCTCGAGGTGACCGTTCTGCTGGAGCTCGTCCAGGCAGCCGAGCAGACCCTCGACGTACTCGTGCAGGTCGAGCGTGGCCGAGCCGTCCGAGCTGTACGTCGGCGCGATCTTGTGCCGGGCCAGGGCGCCGGGGATCGGCGAGGCGTCGTCGTCGGACAACACCAGGGCACGGGCCGACGACGTACCGAGATCAAGTGCGAGAACGCGACCGTCAGTCTTCGTCATGGAGGGCCTTGAGGAAGTTCTGGGCCCAGACGTTCACGTCGTGCGCGGCCAGGTGCTTGCGCATCGCCTTCATCCGGCGGCCGAGCTGGCGGTCGTCGGTGTTCATCGCGTCGACGATCGTGTCCTTCATACCGTTGATGTCGTGCGGGTTCACGAGGAAAGCTTGCCGGAACTCGTCGGCCGCGCCGGCGAACTCGCTCAGCACCAGCGCGCCGGTGTCGTCGTACCGCGTCGACACGTACTCCTTCGCGACCAGGTTCATACCGTCCCGGAGCGGTGTCACCACGGCGACGTCCGCGGCCCGGAACAGCGCTGCCATCTCGGTCCGCGAGTACGACGTGTGCAGGTAGTTGATCGCCGGCGTACCGATCCGGCCGTGCTCGCCGTTGATCCGGCCGACCAGGAGCTCGATCTCGTCACGCAGGACGCGGTACTGCTCGACCCGCTCGCGTGACGGCGTCGCCACCTGGATGAACACCGCGTCGTCGACCGAGATCCGCTTCTCGTCCAGGAGCTCGCCGAACGCCCGCAGCCGTTGCCGGATGCCCTTGGTGTAGTCGAGCCGGTCGACGCCGAGCAGGATGTGCGTCGGGTTGCCGACCTCCTGCCGCATCTCGGCCGCGCGGGCCGTGGTCTCCGGTTGACGGGCCAGCTTCTCCAGCTCGTTGACGTCGATCGAGATCGGGAAGGCCTTCGCGCGGACGATCCGGTCGTCCGGCAGGTGGATGCGGTCGCCGCGGGTCCGCAGGCCCATCCGGTTGCGGGCCAGGCGGGCGAAGTTCGAGGCGGCGCCGGGTCTTTGGAAACCGACCAGGTCCGCGCCCATCAGCCCGTCCAGGATCTGCCGCCGCCACGGCATCTGCGCGAACAGTTCGGTCGGCGGGAACGGGATGTGCAGGAAGAACCCGATCCGTACGTCGGGGCGCAGCCGGCGCAGCATCGCCGGGACGAGCTGCAGCTGGTAGTCGTGCACCCAGACGTCCGCGTTGTCGTCGGCGGCATCCGCCGCGGCCTCGGCGAAGCGCCGGTTCACCGCGACGTACGACTCCCACCACTCGCGGTGGAACTCCGGCGCCACGATCACGTCGTGGTACAGCGGCCAGAGGGTCGCGTTGGAGAAGCCCTCGTAGTACAGCTGCACGTCCTCGGCCGAGAGCATCACCGGGACCAGATGCATACCGTCGTTGTCGAACGGGTCGACCTTCTCGTCCGGGCTGCCGGTCCAGCCGATCCACGCGCCGTGGTGGCTCTGCATGACCGGTGCGAGCGCGGTGACCAGTCCGCCTGGACTGCGGCGCCACGCCGTACTGCCGTCGGGCATCTCGATCCGGTCGACCGGCAGCCGGTTGGCCACCACTACGAAGGAACTCCTACCGTTCGGCATCTTCAGCGTCATCCACTCAGGTCGTCGTCGTCACCGGGGTAACGGACCCCGATCTGGCTCCGGGTCTCGTCGAGCAGGTCGAGAATCTCGAGGGTGGCGGCATGAGGCAACGCCGGTACTTCGAGCGCCCCCGCACGCAGCGCTTCGATCACTGCGCCTGCCTCGTAGTGGTACCCACGTCCATGCGTCGGCACGTCGATCCGCTCCGCTCCGGAAGCAGTCGTACGCACGTAGTACTCAGGATGGTGGAAGCGGTGCGGCAGCTGCAGACTGCCCTCCGGGCCGCTGATCGAGGCGACCCACGGGTTCTGCGAACGCAGCCCGCAGGTGAGCGCGGCGACCGCACCGGAGTCGTACCGCCAGGCCATCGCGACGTTCAGGTCGACGCCGTCCTCGTTGAGCGAGCCGACTGCCTTGACCTCGGCTGGTCTGCCCAGGGCCATGTAGGCGAACGTCATCGGGTAGATGCCGCCGTCCATCAGCGAGCCACCGCCCAGAGCCGGATCGAGCAGCCGGGCGGGCAGATCGGGTTTGTGGAAGGCGAAGTCGGCAACCACCTGCTGCGGCTCGCCGATGACACCGCTCTTCACGTCCTCGAAGACCGCCTGGATCACCGGGTTGGTCCGCATCCACATCGCCTCGGCGAACAGCGTCTTGTGCGCGGTCGCGACCGCGATCAGATCCCGGGCCTGCTTCGCCGTGAGCGTGACGGGCTTCTCGCACAGTACGGCGACGCCGGCCTGCAACGCGGTCCGCGCGACCGCGTAGTGCTGCGGATGCGGCGTACCGATGTAGATGACGTCGACCTCGCCGGACTCGATCAGCTTGCGGTAGTCGTCGTACGCGTTCGGAATGCCGAACTCGGCCGCGAACCGGTCCGCGCTGTCCTGGGACCTGGACGCGACCGCGGTGGCGACGGCGTCATCGGGCAGTAGCCCCAGATCGTGGGTGAACTGGGTCGAGATGTTGCCGGTAGCAACGATGCCCCATCTGACACGATCTATACCCACTGGGTTAACTCCGGGGTCGGGAACGGTCCGTCTGCTGCGATTCTCGCGGTTTCGAACGCGTGAGCCAAGCGAATGAGCGTGACCTCACTCCGCGCCGTACCGCTGAACGTGATCCCGACCGGCAGTCCGGACACCATCCCGGACGGCATCGAGAGCAGCGGATAGCCGGCCAGCGCGGCGTGTGAGGACGAGCCGCCGAGGACGTGGTCGCCGTTCACCAGGTCGATGGCCCAGGCGGGTGAGTACGACGGACTGACCAGCGCGTCGAGCTGGTTGTCGTGGAGCAGGTTGTCGATACCGTCCCGCCCGGCGCGGAGAGCGGTCAGGCGCGCGGCGACGTACACCGGTGAGCTCAGGCCCTCTGTAGTGGCTGCCCGTTCGAACAACTCCTGCCCGAACCACTGCAGCTCTACGTCCGCGTGTTCTTTGTTGAAAGCAATCAAGTCGTCGAGCGTGCGAGGACCTCCGGGGACCCGGGTGGCGAGGTACGCCGCCAGGTCGACCTTCAGCTCGTGTGCCAGCACCTGCAGCTGGTCCTCGTCGCCACCTGGTGTCGGCAGGGACAGGTGGTCGACCAGAGTCGCCCCGCAGCTGCTGAGGATCTCCAGTGCGTGTTCGGTGACCTCGTCCAGTCCGGTCGAGTAGCCCCAGAGCGGGCCACGCGGTACGCCGATGCGCACGTTGCTGAGGTCAGCGCCTCGGCAGTGCTCGGTGTAGTCGGTCTGGTTGCCGGTGAGGACCGACAGCAGTGCGGCGGCCTGGGTGACGGTCCTGGTCATCGGGCCGGCGGTGTCCTGGGAGTGCGAGATCGGGACGATGCCCTGCTGCGGGATCAGCCCGACTGTGGGCTTCAGGCCGACGATGCCGTTCAGTGCGGCCGGGCAGACGATCGAGCCGTTGGTCTCGGTGCCGATCGCGTACTCCGCCAGTCCGGCGGCGACCGCGGCACCGGAGCCGCTCGAGGAGCCGCCCGCGGAGCGGTTCAGCGCCCACGGGTTCCGGGTGAGACCGCCGTACGCGCTCCAGCCGGAGGAGGACGCCGAACCGCGAAAGTTGGCCCACTCGCTCAGGTTGGTCTTGCCGAGGATCACGCAGCCCGCGTCGCGGAGCCGCCGTACCAGTGGGGCGTCGTCCGGCGGCGGTGGCTGGTCGGCCAGCGCCAGCGAGCCGGCCGTGGTCGGCAGATCGGCGGTGTCGATGTTGTCCTTGACCAGGACCGGTACGCCGTGCAGCGGGCCGCGGACGCGCCCGTTGTCACGCTCGGTGTCGAGACGGGCGGCTTCGGTGAGAGCGGCGGGGTTGGGCGTGCAGATGGCGTTGACCAGCGGATCCACCTCACGAATCCGCGCCTGCAGCTCCTCCACCAGCGCCGCTGACCTGAATTCCTTCCCCGCCCCACCGCCCCAGTCGGAAAGAGTTGAGCTCACTCGAATGATCCTGCCAGAGTTGGTGACGCCCGGCCGTCCGCCGACGACACGCTCCGTGTCGTGTCACGGGTGAATGACATCGCTGTTGTTCAGCACGTACAGTGGCATGCGGACGGACGATCACCGACCGCACAGGAGTCAGCAGCAGATGGACAGCGCCAACGCCAGCTCTTCCGGCCCCGCCGAAGCTGCGCCGCCGGCCGTTGCCGGACTCTCCGAGAGGGACGGGCAGATCCTCGCCTTCGAGCGCCACTGGTGGAAGTACGCCGGGGCGAAGGAGCAGGCGATCCGGGACCAGTTCCAGATGTCGGCGACCCGGTACTACCAGGTCCTCAACGCGCTCATCGACCGCCCCGAGGCCCTCGCGCACGACCCGCTCCTGGTCAAGCGCCTGCGCCGCCTCCGCGCCGCCCGCCAGCGCGCCCGCTCCGCACGCCGACTGGGCATCGAGGTCTGACCATGTCCCGCCCACGTGGCGACCGGGGGCAAGTCTTGTCCTCACTCGTCGCCGTGGCCGCGGTCGTTGCGATCGTGGCCGGTCTGCTGGTGCTGTTCGGGACCCGGGGGCACGACAGCAAGGCCGACGAGCCGTCGGGTGCTGCCTCCAAGCCGACCAGCAAGCCGTCGACCAAACCGTCTTCCGGGCCGTCGACGATCGCGGCCAGCATCCCGAGGCCGTCGACGCAGACCACGACGCCGCCGGAGGTGACGCCGTCCGAGGCGCCGACGAGTGCACCTTCGTCGACGGCGCCCACCGAGCCGACCTCGCAGCCCACTCAGCCGCCCAAGACCCAGCCGGTGACCATTCCGGTGGAGGAGCGGCCGGCGATCGAGGTGTACAACAACACGCCGCGCAAGGGTCTGGCCGACGAGGTCGCGGGCCGCGCCCGGCAGGCAGGCTGGACGGTGGCCGGCTCGCCCGACAACTGGCACGGCAAGGTCGCCGAAAGCACGGTCTACTACCCGCCGGGCATGCTCGACGCCGCGAACCAGCTCGCTCACGACATCGGCGTCGGCCGGAGCAAGGGCGCGCTGGACAACATGAAGAAGGATCGCCTGACCGTGATCCTCACCTCGGACTACGCCGGATGAGTACTCCGGTCATCCAGACCGACGCCGGGCTCGCAGGCTGGCAAGCCATCGTCGCCGGTCCGGCCACCGCGGTGATCGCGTCGGACTTCGACGGCGTGCTGTCGCCACTCGTCGAGGACCCCTCGCTGTCCCGGCCGGTCGAAGGCGCTCTGGACGCGCTGGCCCGACTGGCCCGCTCGGTCCGCCAAGTGGCGATCGTGACCGGTCGGCCCGCCCTGGTGGCGACGGAGCTTTCCGGGGTGAGCGGTCACCCCGGACTCGGCGAGCTCGTTGTGCTCGGCCACTACGGGCTGGAGCGGTGGGAGGCTGCGACCGGCAAGGTCACGACCGAGCCGGTGCCGGCAGGGGTCGCGACGGCTCGCGGCCGGCTGCCGGGGCTGCTGACCGAGGCCGGAGTACCGGACGCGTTCGTGGAGGACAAGGAAAGCTCGCTGGCTGTGCACACACGCCGGCTGGAGGATCCGACCGGGGCTTTCGAGCTTCTCCGCGGCCCGCTCACCGCGCTGGCCGAGGAGACCGAGCTGCGGCTGGAGCCGGGCAACCTCGTCCTCGAACTGCGACCACCCGGCATCGACAAGGGCGTCGCGATCCGCAGCCTGATCGAGTCGACCGGCGCCCGCTCGATCCTGTACGCCGGGGACGACCTGGGCGATCTCGCCGCATTCCGGGCGATCGAGGAAGAGCGCGAGAACGGGCTGACTGCAGTACTGCTGGCGACGCGGTCGTCGAACGCGACCGAGCTGATCGAGGCCGCGGACATCGTCGTCGACGACCCGAGCGGTGTGGTGACCGTGCTCACGGCCCTTTCGGACGCGATCTCAGCACGCTGAACGCCTGCGTCACGGTCTTCCCGAGCGGCTGGATCGGCCGTTCGACGTACCCGCCGTCCTTCAGGTTCGCGAGCCGCTCGAACGGATTGCGCGATGCCGGATCACCCGTCAGCAGGAACGAGATCACCACGCCTACGACGTACAACGGCAACATCGGCAACCCGATCAGGCAGAAGTACTGCCAGGAGTGCCGCTCCTCGTGGTGCACCAGGGCCGCGTCGTCGAAGTACGAGCGGCCGTGCTTGCTGAGGATCACGTTCCCGATCGTGAACGCGCCCGCGACCGGGAACCCGAGCTTGTAGCCGTTCGCGAAGAACAGACCACGCGGCCCGCGGGTGAATGTCGCCCGTCCCAGGACGCCGACGAAGGCACCGGCCAGCGTGGACAGATTGAGGAAGTTCCCCACCAACTTGACCCGCTGCCAGCCAGTCATGTCGACCAGTATGGGGTTCTGTCGGTGGGGTGGGTAAGACTTGGCGGGTGAGTTCGGTGGTGCGGGTCTGGCGGGCGGGGCGTGTGGTGGATCCGCATTCGGTGATCGGGGGGCTGCGGAAGGGGCCGGGCGATCCGGCGTACGTGTTCGATCCCGTGCGGCGGACGGTGTGGCGAGCTACCCGGACGCCCGACGGGCCGGTGCTGCTGCGGTTGACGCCGTACGGATCGCAGGTCGAGGCCGAGGCGTGGGGAGCCGGGGCGGCGTGGGCGCTCGACGGGGTGCCGGAGTTGTTGGGGGACAGGGACAGCTGGGACGGGTTCGAGCCGTTGCCCGAGCATCGGGCGCTGGTGGACGCGGCGCGGCGGTTCCCGGATGTGCGGGTGCCGCGGACGCGGGCCGTGTTCGAGGCGATGGCGGCCGCCGGCATCGAGCAGGTCGTCACCGGCAAGGAGGCGTTCCGGGGGTGGCGGGTGCTACTGCGTGAGTACGGCGAACGCGCGCCCGGTCCGGGCGGTCCGGCAGGGCGGATGATGTTCGTGCCGCCGGCGCCGGAGCAGTGGCGGCTGATCCCGTCGTGGCAGTGGTTGCGGGCCGGCGTCGAGGGGCGGCGGTCGCGGGTCGTGCTGACGGCGGCGACGCGGGCGAAGGCGTTGGAGCGGACGCTCGAGCTGACCGACTCGTCGGAGATCGAGAAACGGCTGCGGTCGCTCCCGGGGGTCGGGGTGTGGACGGCGGCCGAAGTACGGCAGCGGGCGCATGGTGACGCGGATGCGTTCTCGTTCGCGGACTATCACGTGTCGCGCGATGTTTCGTACGCGCTGATCGGCGAGGAGCTCGACGACGACGGTTGTGCCGAGCTGATCGAGCCGTACCGCGGTCACCGGTTCCGGGTGCAACGGCTGCTGGAGATGGCCGGGAACCGTCATCCGCGCTACGGCCCGCGCAAGGCACTGCCGACGCACACCCCGGGCGCGACGCATCGGCTGCGTTAGCCCGGGCACCGGGAGCGCATCATGAAGATCAACGGGGACGGCCTGTATCTCGTGGCAGGTCTCGCGCTGCTGCTCGGCGCCGTCCTGCCGCGTCTGCTCCGCCGGTACGCCGTCTCCGCGCCCATCGGCTTCCTCGGAGCCGGTGTGCTCCTGGGGCTCGCGGTCGACCAGTCCCATCTCAGTCCGATCGTCGAGCCGGGCCTCACCGAGCACCTCGCCGAGCTGACCATCCTGGTCGCGCTGATGGGCGTCGGGCTGGCGATCGACCGCCCGATCGGGTGGCGCCGGTGGAAGGTGACCTGGCGGCTCCTGCTGGTCGCGATGCCCGCCTGCATCGCCGCTGTCGCCGGTGCGGGCTGGCTGCTCGGCCTGGCGCCGGCGACCGCCCTACTGCTCGGCGCCGTTCTCGCACCGACCGATCCGGTCCTCGCCTCGGACGTACAGGTACAGGGCCCGTCGACCGGCGCGGACGCCGAGCCGGAGGAGGACGACGAGGTCCGCTTCGCACTGACGTCAGAGGCCGGCCTGAACGACGGTCTGGCGTTCCCGTTCGTGTATGCCGCGGTCTTCGGGGCCACCAAGGGCGCACTGGGCGACTGGGCGCTGGAGTGGTTCGCCTGGGACCTGATCGGGCGGACCGTGATCGGAGTGCTCGTCGGCCTCGTCGTCGGCTGGCTGCTCGGCAAGATGGCCTTCTCCGCGCCCTCGCGCACATTCCGGCTGGCTGACGCACGTGAACCGGTGCTGGCCCTGGCAATGACACTCGGCGTCTACGGGCTCGCGCAGGTGCTGCACGGCTACGGATTCGTCGCCGTGTTCATCGCCGCGCTGACACTGCGCGCGGCCGAGCGGCATCACGACTTCCATGAGGATCTGCACGGATTCATCGAGCAGCTCGAACACATCCTGACCTGGGGCATCCTGCTGCTCCTCGGCTCGGCGATCACCGCCGGGCTGCTCCGGCCGTTGACGTTCGCGGGTGTCGCTCTGGGCCTGCTGCTGGTCCTGGTGATCCGTCCGCTGACCGCGTGGGTCGCGCTGGCGGGGACGCCGCTGGGTCGCTCCGAGCGCTGGGTGACGGCTGCTTTCGGCATCCGCGGCGTCGGCTCGGTGTTCTACCTGGCGTACGCCGGCGCCGACTTCGGCACCGACCTACCGTGGTTGTGGGCGACGGTCGGGTTCACCGTCGTACTGAGCGTGGTCGTCCACGGCGTCGCGGTGACGCCGCTGATGCGGATGCTCGACGTACGCCGGGACGCCGCCGCCTGAGCGCGGTTGCGGCTGAGATCGACGGTCTCGAATGGTGGGATCACAAGACACAATATGGACCCGATTGGGTAATCTCGGGGGCAGCTCATCCAGAGGGACTGAGGGAAACGGCCCGTTGACGTCCCGGCAACCCTCCCCGCCGTACGCCCGTCCGGGCCGAAAGCGAGGGAACGGTGCCAAATCCGTCCCGCGCCGAGATCCGGCCCCCGGGGAAGATGAGAGGGGAACCTCACTCATGAGCCAGACCGCCACCCACACGATCCGTGAAGGTGCCTTCGGCAACGGTACGCACCTGAGCTGTCGCGCCTGTGGGGCGAAGTCGCCGCTCGGCCCGTTCTACGCCTGTATGGAGTGCTTCGGTCCACTCGAGGTCGGATACGAGTACCCGACGATCACCCGCGAGCAGATCGAGGCCGGACCCAAGAACATCTGGCGCTACCAGCCGCTGCTGCCCGTCCCCGTCGACGTGGCCAGCTACCCCAACACCGAGCCCGGCTACACCCGGCTCATCGACGCGAAGAACCTCGCCCGCGAGCTGGGCCTGCGCAAGCTCTGGGTGAAGGACGACTCCGGCAACCCGACCCACTCCTTCAAGGACCGGGTGGTGGCCTCCGCGCTGAGCGCGACCCGCGAGCTGGGCATGAAGGTGTTCGCCTGCCCCTCCACCGGCAACCTGGCCAACGCCGTCGCCGCGGCCGCCGCCCGGGCCGGCATCCGCTCGGTCGTGTTCATCCCGCACGACCTCGAGCGTCCGAAGGTGATCACCACCGCCGTGTACGGCGGGACCCTGGTCGCCGTCGAGGGCAACTACGACGACGTGAACAAGCTGGCCTCCGAGATCGCCGGCGAGGAGGAGGGCTGGGCGTTCGTGAACGTCAACGTCCGCCCGTACTACTCCGAAGGCTCCAAGACGCTCGCCTTCGAGATCGCCGAGCAGCTCGGCTGGCGGCTGCCGGAGCAGATCGTGATCCCGGTCGCGTCCGGCTCGCAGCTGACCAAGATCGACAAGGGCTTCACCGAGCTCGGCAAGCTCGGCCTGGTCGACGCCACCGACTACAAGGTGTACGGCGCGCAGGCGACCGGCTGTTCCCCGGTCTCGCAGGCGTTCCGCGACGGGTACGACGTGGTCAAGCCGGTGAAGCCGGACACGATCGCGAAGTCGCTGGCGATCGGCAACCCGGCGGACGGTCCGTACGTCCTGGACGTCGCCCGCCGTACCGGTGGTGCGATCGAGGACGTCAGCGACGAAGAGGTCGTCGAGGGCATCCAGTTGCTGGCCCGGACCGAGGGTGTGTTCGCCGAGACCGCCGGCGGCGTGACCGTCGCGACGCTGAAGAAGCTGATCGCGACCGGCCAACTCGACCCCGAGGCCGAGACCGTGATCATCAACTCCGGCGACGGGCTGAAGACGCTCGACGCCGTGGCCGACCGGGTCGGCCCCAAGGTGACCATCCCCGCGTCGTACGACGCCTTCGTGAAGGCAGGCCTGCAGTGAGTGTGAGCGTTCGGGTTCCGACCATCCTGCGTCCGTACACGCAGGGCGTGTCCGAGGTGTCCGCGGAGGGCTCGACGCTGACCGAGGTACTCGACTCGCTGGACGCGTCGTACCCGGGCATCAAGGGCCGCGTGCTGGACGAGGCCGGCGAACTGCGCCGGTTCGTGAACGTGTACGTCGACGATGACGACGTACGTTTCGCCGACGGCCTGCAGACCGCGATCAAGGACGGCGGCCAGGTCTCGATCATCCCGGCGGTCGCGGGCGGCTGACTAAGTTGTCGCGATGCGTGCTGTAGTCGTCGAAGAGTACGGCGTCGTGCCCGTCGTACGCGAAGTTCCGAAGCCCGTCGCGGCGGACGGCGCGGTCGTCCTGCGGGTCGAGGCGACCGGGTTGTGCCGCAGCGACTGGCACGGGTGGATGGGGCATGACGCCGACATCGTTCTGCCGCACGTCCCGGGGCACGAGCTGGCCGGGACGATCGCGGAGGTCGGCGCCGGTGTCACCGGCTGGCAGGTCGGTGATCGGGTCACGACGCCGTTCATCTGCGCGTGCGGCGTGTGTGAGCAGTGCTTGGAAGGCAACCAGCAGGTCTGCCCGAATCAGCTCCAGCCCGGCTTCAACTACTGGGGCTCCTTCGCCGAGTACGTCGCTGTGCCGTACGCGGCCGTGAACCTCGTCCGCCTCCCAGACGACATGGACTTCGCCACCGCCGCCGGCCTCGGCTGTCGCTTCGCCACGTCGTTCCGCGCCGTCCACCAGGTCGGCAAGGTCCGCGCCGGCGAACGCGTAGCCGTCTTCGGCTGCGGCGGCGTAGGCCTCTCCGCGGTGATGATCGCCAGCGCCCTCGGCGCGGAGGTCATCGCCATCGACACAAACCCCGAGGCGCTGAAGCTGGCAGTTCAGTACGGCGCGGCGCACGCGGTCGAGGCTGCGTCGACGGTCGCGGACCTGGGTGGAGTGCATGTCACCATCGACGCCCTGGGGTCGAACGAGATCGTCCAGCAGGCTCTCCGGGTCCTGCGTCCGCGCGGACGGCATGTCCAGATCGGTCTGCTCCCGTCGGGCGTTTCTCTGGACGTCGGCCGCCTCATCGGCCAGGAACTGTCGTGGCTGGGCAGCCACGGCATGCCTGCCCACGCTTATCCGGAGATGCTCGAACTGGTTGCTGCCGGCAAGCTAAGTCCGTCGAGCCTGATCACCCGCACGATCACCCTCGACGAAACCCCCGCCGCGCTGGCAGCACTGTCCGACGGCACACCAGCCGGCGTGACGGTCATCGAACCGAACTGAGTGCTACAGGCGGATCAGGTAGACCGTGGGTGGGCGGCCGGTTCGGCCGTGTTGCTGGGTGCCGGTGGGGGCGGCCAGGCCGGCGCGCTCGAGGCGTTTGAGGACTCGGCGGGCGGTGCGGAGCTGGACGGCCAGGTGGTCGGCTACGTCCTGGGTGGTCAGGCCATCGGGCAGGGTAGCGGTGAGTTCTCGCATTCGGGCCAGGGTCTGGGTGTTGAGGCCAACCCGGCGCGCGAGCAGCGGGAGGCTTTCGGTGCCGCGGGCGGTGGTGGGTTGTTCGCCGGACGGTTCGATCACGATCTCGACGTCGTCGGACATCGACACAACCCCGGCCACCGATCCGATCGACGCCGCGCGGCTGACGGCCCGACGGGCGAGTGCCTCGGCTTCAGCCGCAGTACGGCCGACGCCGAAGCCGACGTACGCCGTGCTGTGCCGCGCCGCAAGGTTGTCGAGCAGAGGCATCCGGGAGAACTGTTCGGTCGCCTGCTCCAGCAATCCTCGCGTGGTGACGACCAGGTGCCGCCCGTCGGGGAGAGCGGCGAGACTGCCGCCCAGTGTGATGAGGTCGGCGGCGAGTGCGTCGTCCGGCTCGGGTAGATCGATCACCCCGAGCGCGACCTGTGCGTCCCCGACGTGCTGACCGGTCGTCGTCAGCACCAGAGCCTGCAGCGTGGACCGGATTGAGTAGCGCGACGGCGCGAGCCGCACAGAGGGCATCTCGTTCTCGATCAGGTGGAACGCCGAACCCAGGCAGCTGATCGCGACCTTGGTGTCGTGCTTCTCGCGCGCGGTGCGGTGGAACTCGACGATGTCGTCCGACGTCAGCCCGGGCCGGTACGGCAGCACGTGGATGTGCTCCGTCGGCAGCTTCGCCTCGATCAGCGTCTCCATCACCTCGGAGCGCCGCAGCGTATCGATCGAGAACTGCGTGACGTTGTGCCCGAGCCGCAGCAGTTCGACCAGTGCCCGCAGCAGCGTCGCGCCGTCGTACGAGACGTACATCGCCGGCCGGTCGATCACCCCGGCCTCGGTCGCGATCGTGTACGGGACGACGCCGGTGAACAGGAACGCATCAACGTTGGAATGCGCCTGCTCGACCAGCTCGACCGCCTCGGTCTCGTGCCGGTAGGCCAGCGGGAGGAGGGCGGTCCCGCTCGGCGCGCCGACCGCGGTCACGCGCTGGACCAGATCCTCCGGTCCGACGACGCCGACCGTGAGCGCCATCAGGACACCGGCCCCGAAGCTGAGCTGATCCGCACGGCATCCTCCGACGACTTCTGGTCTGGCCCTCAACTCGCAGAATAGCGCAGCGGAGCCCCGGACTCTTGACGTTCAGGTCCAGCTCTCCTAGTTTCGGTCAAGACCACAATTGCCGCCACCCCTGGCGGCCCGCGACGGCGGCGGTGTGGTGGAGCGAAGGAGGGAGCGCGCCACCCCACTGCCCGTGCTACGCGTGCAGCTCCTCGAGGCAGCGGATCACCAGGTCGCGCTCGCCCGGCGGCAGGTCAGGACCGTAGGGATCGTGCGCGGCCTCGGCCGGCATCAGGCCCTCCCATTCGGCTGCCCACAGCATCCGCTGCACGTACCCCTCGATCGGCGCGTAGAAGGTCGCGGCAGCGAACCGGTCCAGCCGGTCCGACGCGGTAAGGAACCCGGAGTGGTCACCGGCGGTCCAAGCACGCAGTACGGCGGCCGACAGCTCCACCTGGGCCGACGCGATGCCGACGAGCGCCGTGTCCGCGCCCCACATGAACGACGGCCCGTACATGCGGTCCTCGCCGGTGATCAGCAGCTTGCCGGTGCCCCGCCCGGCCCAGATCGCGTCCTGACAGCCGATAGCCCGGTCCAGCGTCGCCGTCTTCACCCCGAGCATGGACGGCAGCGACAGCAGGTCCTTGATCAGTGAAGGCGAGTACGGGTAACCACCCGCCTCCCCGTGCAGGTAGAACCCGACCAGCGGCAGCCCGCTCTCGGCTGCGACCCGCTCGTGCAACGCCACGGCCTGCGCGTCCCCGTCCGGCAGATCGCCCAGCGCAGCCAGCGGATAGACCATAACCGCATCCGCGCCACCGGCTGCAGCGGCCAGCGCCATCTCCACCGTGGCATCGGCCGCCTCCTGCAACCCGGATGCCTCAGTAGCGCGAGGTACGCCGACACCCGCCACGATCGGCACGTCGGTAGCCTGCCGCCACGTCTCCAGTACCTTCGCGCGGTCCCCGGGAGACAGGTAGAGCCCGCGCCCGGTGTGCGCCCACACCGCGAGCCCGCCGACGGACTGCGCCGTCAGCGCACCGGCGTACGCGGTCAGGGCGTCGTACGCGACGACGCCGTCGGAGTCCATCGGTGTGACCACAGCGGGAAGCAGCGTGCCGCGCAGTCGCTCTACGAGTGGGTGCATCACAGTCCTCTCAGACAGCGTCAGACCTCGTGCCCGAGACCGGGCCCCTGCGGTACGTCGATCCAGCCGTGGCAGTCGGCGAACACACTCGGCGCCAGCGGGTCCTCGTCGACCATCAGCGGCCCCACCAGGTCCGCCGCTACGGTCGCACCGGGCACGGCGGCGGCCAGGTGTACGGCGGCCAGTGTGGCCACGCCCAGCTCCGGCATCGAGCCTACCTTCACGGCCAGCCCGGCAGCCTCGGCCACGTTGGCGATCTGCAGCGCGCGATGGAGCCCGCCGACCTTGAGGATCTTGATGTTGAGTACGTCGGCCGCACCGCGCCGGGCGATCTCCATGGCGTCGTGCAGCGAGTGCATGCTTTCGTCGACCATCACGCGTACGTCGAGGCGCTCGCGCAGCCGCACGAGCCCAGCCAGGTCCCAGCGGGGCAGGGGCTGCTCCAGCAAAGTCAGACCCTCGGCGCTCATCCTGGCGAGGTACGGGAGGGCTGTGGTCGCGTCGTACCCCTCGTTGGCGTCCAGACAAAGCTCCGCGTCCTCGGGGATCGCGGCGCGGACGGCGCGGATCAGTTCGAGGTCCTTGGCCGGGTCCTGGCCGCCCTTGACCTTCAGGTGCATGAATCCGCGATCGGCATACTCCGCTGCCTCTGCGGCCATCTCGTCGAGCGTGCCGAGGCCGACGACCCACGTGGTCTGCACACGGTCGCGGACGCTGCCGCCGAGGATGGCGTGGACCGGCCAGCCGCTCAGCCGACCGGCCAGGTCGTACAGCGCGATGTCGAGGCCCGACTTGGCGACCTGTTGGCCGCGCAGTACGGCATCCATGACGACGTGAGCGCCGGCCCGGTCGAGCGGGTCACGGCCGACCAGACCCGGGGCGAGGTGCTCCTCGATCGCGGCCTGTACGCCGGCCAGCGTCTCACCGGTGTACGCCGTCATCGGTGACGTCTCGCCGATCCCGACAGCCCCGTCCGCGGTGTGGACCTCGACGACCAGGCTGATGAGCTCGGTGCTGATCCCGCTGCTGATCTGGAACGGACGGCGGTACGGCGCGCTGACCACGCGGGTCTTGATCGCGCTGATCGGCCCGGACACCGCTGACGCCCCGTCCGGCAACCCCGCCGGTTGTGCTGCAAGACTCATAACCGGCTCCTAGGGTCGCAATCTGAGCGGAAAGCATTTACGGTCAAGACCGTAAATACCCTGAGCGCTCTCTGTCAACGGAAGGTGGCACCCCGATGCGGCTGGGTCTGTATCTGAACCTCTACGGCACCCCGGACGAGCGGCCGCAGTTGGCCGACGCGGTCGAGCAGGCGAAGCTCGCCGAGCAGGCCGGCTTCGAGTGGGTCGTGCTGGGCGAACGGCACCTGCACCGGCCCGGGTACCACGAGATCCTCACCTCGATGACGTGGCTGGCCGCGCACACCTCGCGGATCGGGATCGCGACGGCAGGGATCGTCGCGCCGCTGTACGACCCCGTCGTACTCGCGGAGACGCTGGCGCATATCGACGTACTGTCCGGCGGGCGGCTGACGGCCGGGTTCGTGCTCGGGTACCGGCCGGAGGAGTTCGCGCTGTACGGCGTGACGCAGGCGGAGCGGGTCGCGCGGTTCGAGGAGGGGCTGGAGATCCTGACGCGGCTGTGGACGTCGGACGAGGTCACGTACGACGGGAAGTTCACCAGCATCCGGGACGCGTACCTGTCGCCGCGACCGGTGCAGTCGCCGCGGCCACGGGTGTGGAACGGCGGGCGGGTGTCGGCCGTGCTGGAGCGGACCGCGCGGATGTGCGACGGGTGGACGACGTCGTTCAACGAGCTGGACGCGGACCTGCCGGCGAAGATCTCGGAGTACCTGTCGTATCCGCGCGGGGAGGGGACTCTCGGGCAGGAGGTCATTCTGTGCCGGGAGGGGTACTGCGCTCCCACGTCGCAGGACGCCCGGTCGGCGCTCGAGGAGCCGCTGCGCGACCTGTACGACGCCTACACCGGGTGGAAACGCACGTCGACGGACGTCAGCCGCTACACGCAGGGCTGGGACGACATCGTGGACCGCAGCGTGATCGGCTCACCGGACCAGTGCGCCGACCGTCTGGCCCACTACGAGGAGATGGGCGCCGACGGGATCATCCTTCGAATCCAGCCGCCGGGTATGTCCCAATCAGACGCTCTCCGCGCCATCGAGGCCTTCGGAGGTCTCCTGTAACTCAGGTGTGGCTGGTGGCTTCGCCGGGCGGTCGTTGGCGCCGGACAGCAGGTCGTTCACCCAGCGGGTGGAGGGGTCGGCGTCCAGGAGGAGGGCTTTGGCGAGGAGGGAGAGCGGGATGGCGAGGATTGCGCCGAGTGGCCCCAGGACCCAGGCCCAGAAGACCAGGGACAGGAACGTGAGCGTGGTGGACATGCCTACCGCGTCGCCGACGACCTTCGGTTGGATGATCGACTGGAAGACGAAGTTGATGACGCAGTACGCGATGATCACCCACAGCAGCGTGGACCAGCCGCTGTCCAGGAGGCCGAGCAGCGCCGGCGGGACGACGCCGATGAAGAAGCCGATGTTCGGGATGTAGTTGGTGATGAACGCGAGCAGGCCCCACAGCCACGGCAGCGGGATGCTCAGCAGGTAGAGCACGCCGACGTCCACCACGGCGACGATCAGGCCGAAGATGGTGGAGACGACCAGGTACCGCGTCGTCCCGCGGGCGAAGCCGGTCAGGGCGGTGGCGATCCCGGGGCGGTGGTTCGCGGCCTCGACCAGGCGTGTGGTGAAGCCGTTGGCGTCCATGCCCATGAAGAACAGCAGGATCACGATGAAGCCGAGGTCGGAGAACACCCCGAGCAGCTTCGTCAGCCAGACCTGGAGGATCCCGAGCGCCTTGCCGAGGTCGAGCGCCTGCAGTACGCGCTGGATCTCCTGGTTGCCGATGCCCCGGTCGGCCAGCCAGCCGCGGACGTCGTTGATCAGCTGACCGAACGTGTCCTGGTACGTCGGCAGCAGCGTCGCGAGCCGGGCGAGGGAGAGGGCCAGGGCGGCGGCGAGGCCGAGCAGGAACGAGATCACGACCACGAGGGCGATCAGGGCGGCGATCCAGCTGCGGACGCCGCGCCGGATCAGGTACCGGCGGAGCGGGCCGACCGCGATGGTGAGGATCAACGCGAGGAAGACCGGTCCCGCAATACTCGAGAATCCGTGCAGCCCGCCCGCCGTGATGATCGCCCCGGCGGTCCCGAGCAGCACCACGACGCCCCGCGGCAACGACCACGAGCCGGCCGCGGCGGACGGAGTGTCGGGGGAGTCAGGCATGGTGTACCTCTCCTCCGCGTCGGACCAGGGATTCGAACATCCCCGACATCCGGTTCGGCGGCATCATGCGTCCCGGAGGAGGCAGCGGCCGGCGTCGTACCTAAAGGGTGAGTCAGTCCTGCTGGCGGCGCAGACCGGTCTGTACGGCGCTCAGCAGCGCCTTCGCGCCCAGACCGACCAGCAGGAGATCCCCGATGATCTGCACCGTGACGACCAGCCGGGCCGTCCCGGTCACCGGTGCGATGTCGCCGAAGCCGACCGTGGCGAGGACCGTCACCGTGAAGTACATCGCGTCGCCGCGGGTCAGGGGCTCGTTGAAGCTGCCGGTCCGGTTCTGCTCCATCAGGTAGTACGCCGCCGAGAACACGACCACGAACAGCGGTACGGACGTCGCAAGCGCGTCGATCGCCCGGATCCGCGGGTACGGCGACTTGATGATCTCGCGGACCTGCCACGCCAGCACCAGCACCACGAGGACGAGCCCGAGCACGAGGTACGCCAGCACGCGCCCGTCGAGCCGGCCCATCGGAAGCAGGAAGTACCCCGCGACGATGACCACCGCCCCGACCAGCGACCGCAGCAGCGACCGCCGCGCAAGCCGGCGCCGCTCACCCGGCGGAAGCCGCTGGAAGCCGCTGTCTGCCACCCCCCGAGTGGACCGCACCAGCGCCACCGCGGCATCGTCACTGGCGGACGAGCCCCGGCGTACGTCATCCGCCCTGGATGATCCGCCCGGGGCGCGCCGATGGAAACCTCGGGTTGAGGTGACGCCCCCGGAACGATTGCGGTCGTAGCCTGAGTGGACGGATGGGGGTTGCCGATGGACGTCCAGGTGGTGTTCTGGTGCGTCGTACTGGCGCGCTTCGTGCTGCCGTTCTTCATCTTGCGGTATCCGCTGCCGGCGATCATCGCGTGTCTGCTCCTGGACGGGGTGGACCAGACGATCTTCCAGCTCTTCGGCGTCGACCCGCCGAACTACCAGAGCTACGACAAGGCGATGGACGTCTTCTACCTGTCGATCGCCTATCTGGCGAGCCTGCGCAACTGGAGCAACCCGGCGGCGGTCAAGATCAGCAGGTTCCTGTTCTTCTACCGCCAGGTCGGCGTGGTGCTGTTCGAGCTGACCGGTCTGCGGTTCCTGCTGCTGGTGTTCCCGAACACGTTCGAGTACTACTTCATCGCCTACGAGGGTGTGCGCACCCGCCGGAACCCGATGCGGTACGGGTTCCGGTTCTGGGTGAAGGTCGCGGCCGGGATCTGGATCTTCATCAAGTTGCCGCAGGAGACGTGGATCCACGTCCTGCAACTGGATCTGACCGACACGATCCGCGACGTACCGTGGTTCCTCCCGGTGCTGATCGTGGCGTTGCTGGCACTCGCGGCGGTCCTGTGGTTCGTCGTCCGGCCGAGGCTCCGGCCGCCGGACTGGTCGTGGCGGCTGAGCGCGGACCCGTTGCCCGTGGAGATGGACGAGGCCAGCGAGCGGATGGCGTACCGCGTGGCGCACAACCGGGTGTTCGACTGGGCGTCGTTCGAGAAGATCGTGCTGATCGGGCTGACCAGCGTGATCTACGGGCGGGTGCTCCCCGGCGTGGAGACCAGCGACCTCAGGCTCTTCCTGGGTATCGCGTTCTTCGTCGTACTGAACTCCGCGATCGGGCTGTGGAGCGCGCGGCGCGGGTACGGGTGGGACTCGGCGGCGCTCTCGTTCGGGGTGCTGCTGGTGATCAACATCGCGATGGTCTTCGTCGCGGACCTGCTGCTGACGCGGGGCAACGGGGATCTGTCGCTGCCGGACACGCTGTTCTTCGTCTTCCTGGTCACCACTCTGACGATGCTCTACGACCGGTACCACCCGGTCAGCGAGTACCGCGCGACCGCGGCGGCCAAGGCCGCGAGCTGAGGAGAGCGCCATGCCAGAGCCTGACGAGACTGCCAGCGGCACCCACCGGCGGCCCGGTGAGGTCGAGGTGCCGGAGTGGCCCAGCCGCTGGGTCGGCTGGATCCTGTTCGCGGGCGTGATGATGATCGTGCTCGGGATGATCCACGCGTTCCAGGGCTTCGTCGCGATCTTCGACGACACGTACTTCCTGGTCCGCCCATCCCGCCTGACGATCCACCTCTCCTACGACAAGTGGGGCTGGATCCACCTCGGCGTAGCCGTCTTCGTCCTGCTCTCCGGCATAGCCCTCCTCAACGGCCGCCTCTGGGGCCGAGTGGTCGGCGTGATCGTCGCCGTCGCCAGCATCCTCCTCAACATGGCCTTCCTCTCGGCCTACCCGATCTGGTCCACCATCACCATCGCCATAGACGTCCTCATCATCTGGGCCCTGACAGTCCACGGCGACGAACTCCGCCAGATGCTCAAGAGCAAGTAGCTCTCTCAGGCTTTGAGACCGGACATGGCGATGGAGTCGGTGAGGTAGCGCTGGAGGAGGCCGAAGACCAGGAGGCTGGGGACCACGGTGATGGTGGCGCCGGCCATGATCTGGTTGATGGGGACGGCTTGGGTTTGGAGGGTGGCCAGGCCGACGGTGAGGGTCTGCATCTTGCCGGACTGGCCGATGACCAGGGGCCAGAGGAAATCGTTCCAGTGCCAGAGGAAGACGAAGATGCCGAGCGTCGCCAGCACCGGACGGATCAGCGGTACGACGATCGTGGTGAAGATGCGCCACTCCGACGCCCCGTCGATCTCCGCGGCTTCGAAGAGTTCGTCGGGCAGTTGCATGATGAACTGCCGCATCAGGAAGACCGCCTGCGAGTTCGCCAGCGTCGGGACGATCAGTCCCCAGTAGCTGTCCACCCAGTCGAGCCGCGAGACCAGGATGTACGACGGGATCAGCGTCGCCTGGAACGGGACCATCAGCGTCGCGAGGAACGCCCAGAACATGATCTCCCGCCCCGGGAACTTCTTCTTCGCGAACGCATACCCGGCCATCGACGCGAACAGCAGCACGCAGACCACCGAGATCAGCGAGTAGAGCAGCGAGTTCACCGTCCACCGCGGGATGTCCGAGCTCGACAGCACCCGGGAGAAGTTCTGCAGCGTGAAGTTGGCCGGGTTCAGCGCGTCCGGGAACGTCTGCCCGCTCGGCGGCGCGAACGCGACGAGCACCATCGCCGCGAACGGCACGATCGTCACGATCGCGGTCAGCGTCAGCAAGGTCGGCAGCGTCAGGCGGGCCGCCGTACGCCGTCCGACGGCCTTGGTCTCGCTGACAGCCCGTACCGGCGGGCGTTCGAGCACGTTGACCATCAGTCGTCCCTCCCGACGAGCCGGCGCTGTACGAGCGAGACGATCAGCACGATCAGGAACAGCACCAGACCGATCGCGCTGGCGTAACCGAAGTCGAAGAACTTGAAACCGCTGTCGTACAGGAAGTACACGAGCGAGTAGCTGGACCGCACCGGCCCGCCGCCCGTCATCACGTACATCGCGTCGAAGACCTGGAACGACCCGATGGTCTCGATCACCAGCACGAAGAACAGCACCGGACGCAGCTGCGGCAGCGTCACGTACCGGAACCGTTGCCACGTCCCGGCGCCGTCGATCATCGCCGCCTCGAGGTACGACTTCGGCACCGCCTGCAGGCCGGCGAGCAGGATCAGCATCGAGTACCCGAAGCCCTTCCAGGCCGAGGTGACCGCGATCGACGGGAGCACCGTGCTGGACTGGCTGAGGAAGTCGATCGGGCCGATACTCACCAGTCCGAGGACTGCGTTCAGCAGGCCGTCCTGGGCGTCGTAGATCCACTTCCAGATGACCGCGGCGAGCACGATGCTGGTCACGTACGGGAGGAAGAACACGCCCCGGAAGAAGCCGCGCTTCCAGACCACCTGATGGAGCAGTACTGCGGTGCCGAGCGAGAGCAGGACCGTCAGCGGAACGAAGATCACCGTGTAGGTGACGGTGACCAGCAGCGCCTCGTGGAACACCTGGTCCGACAACAACCGCGTGTAGTTGTCGAGGGCAATGAAATCCCACTTCCCGCTGATCCGGTAGTCGGTCAGCGAGAGCAGAAACGCGCCGATCGCAGGCAGGAACCGGAACAACAGGAACAGGACGAGCATGGGGGCGACGAACAACAGGCCGACCCACGGCCGGCGGCGCGGTCCGAAGCGGGATCGCGACGCCGGCTGACCGGGCACGGGTCCCGCCCGACCCGTGCCCGGCACCTGGCGTGCCTCCGTCAACGTTGTCTCGACAGGAGGTCGTTGGCCTGCTTGGCCGCGTCGTCGAGGGCCTGTTGGGGCTGCTTCTTACCGGTCAGCACGGCCTGGATCTCGGTGCTCAGCATCGACATGATCTGCCGCGCGGACGGGTTCGCCTCACCCGGTACGGCGTACTGCAGCGCGTCGTGGAACTTCGCCACCGTCGGGTCGGTCGACTCGGACTTGGCGTCGTTGCGCGGCGAGTAGAAGCCGGACGCCTTGCTCAGCCCGTCCAGCTGCGCCGACTGCTCCATGAACGACAGGAACTTCTTCGACGCGTCGATGTTGTCCGACGCCGCGTTCAGCACCAGACCGCCCGGGATCCCGTACCCGACCTGCTTCTTGCCGGTCAGCGGCGAGCCGATCTCGACGTTCCCCGCGCCCCAGGTCTTCGACACCGTCGCCACGTCGGCCGGCACGCTGGTCATCGCCATCGCGACCTGCCCCTTGCCGAACGGCGAGTCGGCGACCACGTTGCCCGCGGTGAGCGCGGTCTTCGGGATCGCGCCTTCGTCCCACAACGACTTCAGGAACGTCAGCGCCTCCAGCCCCGGAGCCTGGTTGAACGTCACCGACTTGCCGTCGTCGGCGAACACCTTCCCGCCGGCCTGCCACAGCAGCGGGTAGAAGTTCAGGTTCAGCGTCGCCTCCGGCGAGGCCGAGTAGTCCAGCGTGGAGAACCCGGCTGCCTTCAGCTTCGGTGCGGCCGCCTTGATCTCGTCCCAGGTCTCCGGCGGCTTCGCGATCCCGGCCTTGGTCAGGACGGTCTTGTTGTACATCGTCGTCGTGACCGTGTGATAGATCGGTACGCCGTACACCTTGCCCTCGACGGTCAGGCCGGGGATCGCGGCCGGCAGGAACTTGTCCTTCTCCGGCTCGACCACGTCGTCGACCGGCTCCAGCGAGCCGCTCTTCACGTACTGCGGGATCTGGTCCGGGATCATCAGCAGGACGTCCGGGCCCTTCTTGCCCGAGAACGCGGCCGCGACCTTCTCCTCACGGTTCGCCCACGGCTGCGCCTCGATCTTGAGGTCGATCCCGGAGTTCGCCGCCTCGAAGTCGGTCTCGACCTTCTTCCAGTAGGCGTCGCTGGCCGCCTGGTCGGCGATCACCGGGTACATCCAGAGCGTGACGCTCTTCTTCGAGTCCGAGGAACCCGAGTCGCCTCCGCCGCAGGAACTGAGCGCGGCGGCGAGAACGAGCGCCGTGAGTGGTGCCGCGATGCGGCGGACGGTCGATTTCATCGCACCCCCAGGGTGTCCGGAAGTCAGGGCCGGAAGTAGTGCAGTGCCGTAGATGTTCGGCGAATAACGGTCAGGACCGAAAGTAGCCGGGGTGAATTTCTGCTGTCAACGGCTGATATCAATCCGGAACAGCTCGGAGCCGCTCGTCATCAGCAGTTGGTGGTCTCCCCGGACCCCGAGCCGCCGGTGCGCGTGCTCGACGAACAGCGTCGGGACGGCCTTCTTCCCGGGCTCGATCCGGTAGATCTTGTTCAGGTCGATGCTCACGTACACCGCCTCCCGGGTGGACACGATGTCCCCGCTGGAGGTCGTCGTACCGAGCGTGAAGGACTTCTTCAGCTTGCCGCTGTCCGGGGCCACCGCGAACACGGTCTTGCCGGCCACGCCCCAGAGCAGCCCGTCCGGCCCGATCGTGACCGACGAGACCGTCGCCGCACCCGGCACCGGCACGGACTCCCAGAGTTTCTTCTTCTTGGCCACGTCCCACGCGAATACTGTGCCCGCTTCCCGGGTCGGCGGTGTGGTGGTCAGCCCGCCGGCGATCGACGTGCCGCCGTACACGATGCCGCAGTTCGCGGTCAGTCCGAAGACCGACTCGTCCTGGACGACGTTGCGGTACTTCTCCGACGTACCGGTCTTCGGGTCGTAGATGACCAGTGCGCCGCCGAGCCGGTCGCCGTCCGGGACCGTGCCGACCGCGATCTTGCCGTTCACCTCGGCCAGCGCGCGGGCGCGGGTCTGGAAGATATCCGGCTTCAGGTTGAGCGCCTGGACCGGGTTGTCCGGCGTACCGGGCGGTCCGGGGGAGTACTCCGGGCTGCTCCAGGGCTTCGCCGTGTCGTACGAGTAGAGGCGGGCCTCCGGATAGGCGCCGATCCAGACCGTGCCGTTCGAGCCCTCCATCAGCGCCTCGACCTGGGAGAACCGGTTGAACGTCGCCGCGCCGGTGTCCGGGTTGACGACGGACACGCCGCCGTTGAGGAAGCCGCCGGCGTAGATGTTGTTCTTGCCGCCGGCCACGGACAGGATCTCGATCGGCTCCCGCCGTACCTTGGTCTGGAAGATCTCGGACTTGCCGGTCTGCGGGTTGTAGCGGAACTCCTCGCCGCGCCACAGGGTGCCGACGACGCTGGTGCCCGGATAGTCGGGCAGGTCCAGGTCGGCGTACCCGATCGAGCGGGCGTTCTGGATCCGGCCGGTGAAGGTCAGGCCGGTCCCGGTCAGCGTCTTGGTGGCCGGGTCGTACTTCTTCAGCTCACTCGCCTGGATCATGTACAGCGAGCCGTCCGCGCCGATCGGCGAGATGTCCAGGCCGTGCTCGTTCGGGATCTCGTCGACCCAGGTCCGGGAGGCGATGTCCCAGACGTACATCGGGCCGGGGAACGCGGTGCTGACCCGGGTGTACACGCGGCCGCCGCGGACGTTCAGGTCGTAGACGACCTTGTCCTTCGGGTCGCCCATCGTCGGCGGCGCCGGGATCTCGGTGACCGCGCCGCTGGCCACGTCGATCTCCTGGAAGTACGCGTCCGGCTCGGTGCCCGTGTAGAGCTTGCCGTTCGCGTAGTCGATGCTCTTCACGTATCCCTGGCCGGCCTTGATCGTGCCGTAGTCGCGGACGGCGCCGGTCGCGTGGTCGTAGCTGAACACCCGCCCGTGCGGATACGTGCCGCCGTACACGTTGCCCTGCTCGTCGACGGTGATCCGCAGGATGAACGTCTCGGACGCGAGCGGCCGGCCCAGGTCCTCGGCGGTGGTCGCGCCCGGCTTCAACCGATACAGGTGGCCGTTGTTGTACGTGCCGGCATAGATCGTGCCGTCCGGCGCGGCCGCGACCGCGTAGCTGCCGTCGGCACCGGGCAGTGCCGTGGACAGCAGGCTGTCGCCGGTGGCCGGGTCGATGGCGTTCAGGTACGCCGGACTGCCGCTGGACACGTTCCAGATCGCGGTCTTGCCGTTCGGGCCGGGCGCGACGGTACCGCCGATGAGCAGTACGTCGGACAGCGGAACGCCCAACGAGGTCAGAGTCGCTGTCGGCGGATGATGTCCTGCCTGAGCAGCGGGAGTGGTCAGAGTCGTGACGAGTACGGCGGCGAGTGCCACCGCGATGAGCGAGCGGGCTGATCGCATGCGATGCCTCCGGGGTGCCGTATTTACGGTCCTGTCCGAAAGTGAAGCTCTGACCGCATCGGGAAGTCAACGTTTCGGCACAATTTGCCACTACTGGCAGCAGATGCTCCGGTTTCGGCCTCGGCCGTTAAGGCCGGGGGAGGTTGGCGAGCAGGTTCTGCAGCTTCTCCCGGGTGGCGGCGAAGTAGCTGTTCTCGCGGTGCAGAGCACGATGGAACGCGGCCAGCTCGGCCGGCGAGATCGTGTTCGAGAACGTGCTGATCTCGGTGAGGTCGAGCCGCCGGTTGAACAGATGGACGGTGTCCCGCCAGCGGTGCAGCAGCCCGACCAGGTCGGCGTCGCGGTGCAGTCCGAGCGCGCCGGACACCAGCGCGAGATCCACCGCGGACACGACCAGCCGCGGATACACCTGCCGAGAGGTCGGCGCGTCGGGCGAGAACCGTTCGTCGTTGAGCAGCCGGGTGTTCTCCTGCAGCTCGTCCACCACAGCACGCAGTACTTCGGAACGCCGCTCCGCCTCGGCTGTGAGCCGCTCGACGAAGATGCCGCTCAGCCCGGCGACCAGAGTGAGGGTGTTGACGGCCGGCTCCCAGCGCGAGTTCCCCGGCCAGAAGAACCAGATGATGCCGAGAACGAACGCCACCCCGAGCAGCCCGTACGTCACCACTGTGACGACGGTGCGCCGGGTCATGTTGCCCAGATGTCGTCGGCGAGGCTGTGCGCCGCCTCGCCGGCCGCGTCCGGTGCGAGCAGGAGCAGCTCCAGGCCGAACGGGTTCGGGCGGCGGGTGTACCGGAACTGGGACTGGATCGCCTCGACCGGAGTCAGCTGGCAGGCCTCGGTGAGCCGCTTCAGCCGGGTGGTCGAGTACTTCCGGGTGGTGTAGAGCCGGATCGTGTCACCGATCGGCAGCACCACCTCGGTGTGGTCCGGCAGCTCCATCCGGATCTCGTCGTCGGTGTCGTTCTGCCAGAGGATCTTCACCAGCAGCGCGTCCTCGTCCTCGACCTCGCCGATGAACTTGACCCGGTCGTTGTTGATCTTGAGGTCGGTGTTGTACCGCAGTGCGCTGGTGACGAACTCCGCGAACGCGCGGGTCTGGTGATACTCGTCGGCTGCCGCGTCCGCGGTCTCCTGGTCCAGCCGGGTCGTGCTGGCCACCTCGAGCAGCAGCCGGTCCTGCGGCCGCAGTACGTGCGTCAAGGTGCTGAGCAGCTCCTCGTCGCTCTCGAAGTTGGCCAGCGTGTTGCCGGTGAGCGTGAACAGGATCGGATCGTTGCCGACCAGCCGGGCGAGCATCTGCGCGAGCTCGTCCATGTTGTCGGCGATCGAGAAGTCCAGCTGCACCGGCAGCACCTGGGACACCGGGAAGCGGGCGCCGCGGACGGGCTCGAGCGTGCCCATCCGCAGCATCTCCGAGCTCATGTCGACCGGTATGTAGTACATGTCCCGGTTGTTCCGGCGCATGTCGCTGAGGATCGTGCGGTCCTTCACGCCCGTCCCGACGCCGAGGCTGACCAGGTGGAAGCCGCCGTTCTCGACGTGCGGACGGACCTTGCGCCAGTGCCGCAGGAACGACTCCGCGCCCGCCTTCATGACCAGGTAGAACGGGTCGTTGGTGGCGTTCGCCCAGGCGATGGTCGGGCCGATACCCCAGTACGAGAAGCCGGACGTGATCTGCTTGCCGTCACCGGTCGTCGACACCGGCCCGCGCAGGTCCCCGGTCAGCGTCGCGAGCTTGTCGGTCTGATCCTCGCCGACGAGCAGCAGGGACCAGGCGAAGTCGTCGTCGGCCAGCGCATGCTCGAGCTTCCGGATCACGGGTACCGGCTCTGCCACGTCTCACCCCTCACACGATGAGACGTCAGATTATCGGTTGCCGGACCGGACCGCTGGTCAGATCGGCGTGACCGCGTCCGCTTCCCGGCCCTTGGGCCCGTCCACGATCTGGAACTCGACCGGCTGGCCGTCCTCGAGGGTCTTGTACCCGTCGGAGACGATCTTGCTCCAGTGCACGAACACGTCGTCGACGTCGTTGCCGTCACCATCGGTCTCGACGGCAAGAAAACCGTAGCCCTTGTCGGCGTTGAACCACTTCACGGTGCCGCGCACCATCGGAACTCCTCGACCACGGAACCCGCTTGTCCGGGCCCCTCGCGATCCACCAGCTTACCGAGAGCCGCCCGCGCGAGGGGCGCGGCGGTCGCGAGTCCACCGGCCGGACCAGGAAGATGCCACCGGCAAGCAGTGTGAGGGCGGGTCAACCGCGGCGGGAGGCGGCCAGGCCGAGGACGCCGGCGGTGACCAGGAGGAGGGCGCTGGTGACGCCGAGGTCGTCGGTCTGCAGGACGCCGTTCTCGGTCAGCATCCAGATCGTGGCCGCGCCGGTGAGGACCGCGCCCGTCACGACACCGGGCACGTCCGGCTTCGTCTTGCGTGGCTGCTGGCTCATCCGCGCTCCACCTTGATACTGCCCAGCCTGACGTCCAGGTCCAGGGTGACCTGCTGCGGACCGGCCTTGCCGTCCGTGCCGAGGTCGTTGAGGTTCAGCTCGGCATCATGGCCGCCCTGGTGCTGGTCGAGGAAGGACACGTCTCCCATTTCGGCCGCCAGGTTGCCGGTCACGTCGACGTTCTCGGGCAGCTTGACGATCACCTCGCCGGCTCCGCCGTGGACGTCGACCTTCGCGCCGGGGCCGAACTTCGCCTTGGTCAGGTCCAGGTGCACCGACCCGGCGTCGAACTGGTAGCTCGTCCCGGTCGCGGTGATGGTCTGGCTCGACGGCGCGACGTAGTTGGTGTCGGCGAAGTTGCGCGGCACGTTCGGGAACACGGTGCTCGCCACCGCACCGGCCGCGAGCAGGATGCCCAGCGGCAGCAGGGCCAGCGTCCGGCCGACGAACCCGCCGAGCAGCATGCCGGCGCCGAGCGTGGCCAGGCCGATGACCAGCATGGTCGCCGTGGAGGCGCCCGCCAGCGCGGCGATACCGATCGCGAGGCCGGTCAGTACGACGACGATCGACTTGATCCCGCGCATGCCCTTCGCGGGCGGACCGGCGGGCCTGGTGCTGGCCGGCGGGGTGGTGCCGGCCGGCTCGTCGACGTACAGGCCGAGAGGGTCGTCCTCGGTCCACACAGGCTGGACCGGTTCGACGGTGCGGTCCTGGGGTCGCTGTGTGGCCGAGGACGACGGACCCGTCGGGGGAGCTGACGGGTCGCTCTGCGGCGGCGCGTACGCCGGGCTGGTCTGCTGACCGGGAGTGGTGTCCTGCGGGCGGCCGGTCCAGTTGGTGCCCTGGCCGCTCCAGTTCGCGTCCGGGCCGCCCATGTACTGGTTGCGGCGGCCGCGGCCGACCCCGCCGTTCTTGCGCTGTTTGGCGACCACGAAGATCACGGCGAGCACGATCAGCGGGCCGGGGACGAACCGGCCGAAGTCGAACGACGACATCATCGCGATCGCGGCGAACACACAGGCGCCGATCACGACCGGCCACAGCCACGGGTGGTCCGGACGGATCCGGTCACCGAGCAGACCCTGCGCCGCCGAGCGGTCGCTGCCCTCGTCGGGCATCAGCACCCAGGCGGCGATGTAGAAGATGATCCCGGGGCCGCTGAGGATCAGGACGGCCATCACCACGCGGATCAGCACGGGATCGATGTTCAGCGCGCGGCCGATGCCGCCGCAGACACCGGCGACCCAACGGTCCGACCTGCTGCGCCGCCAGGTCTGCGGGTTCTGCAGGCGGTCGCGGTCGAACCCACCGGGTCCACTCTGGTTCTGCTCCATGTCATCGATGGTCGCTCTAATGGTCGGCGTGACACATCGGGGATCCCCCCTGACGACCCCGGAGCCGGCGCGCGGGCCGGGCCGGAGCCGGTGCGGGGCCGACCGGGGTTTCGGGGTTCTCCCCGAGGCGACCCTGAGCTCCGCGGGCGGGCGCTGAGGAGGCGGCCGGGGACAAGCCTGCTGGTGTCAGACCTGTCCACATGTGACGATCGTTGTGATGAGCCAGCCAGCAGCCGCGCCGCCGGGCGGGACCTCCACGAACGGAGGCCAGCCCGAGCCGACGCCTGCCCAGTCTGCACAGTCCGGTCAGGAGCAGTGGCGCTACAAAGGCTGGGGCCCGGACGGCCCGGGGCAGTACCAAGGCCCGTACGCCGCTTACGCCGCGCGCATGGCTGCCGAGCAAGCAGCCGGCGCCCACCACGCCGGTAGCCACCAGTACGCATCGGGTGCAGGTGGCGCGTGGACACCCCCGCCGTACGGCCACTCTGGACCAGCTGGTCCCGGGGCGGCGCTCCCACCTCGGCAGCCCACGGACCCGCCTCGCCGGGCGTACCGGCGTACAGAAGGCCGGGTCGTCGCCGGTGTGGCCGGCGGGATCGCGGACCACCTCGGTGTGTCCGACACCATCGTCCGCCTGGTGCTGATCGCGACGACGGTCTTCGGCGGCTTCGGCGTACTGATCTATGCGGCTCTGTGGTTCCTGATGCCGCTCGCGCCGGACAACGTGCCGGGTGCGCCCGGCCTGGCCGCGCACACGCGCAGCGGCATGCGCTCCGACGAGCCGCCGCCTCCGGTGGCCGAGGCGAAGCAGCGGAAGCGGGAGAAGAGCCGCGGCCAGCTGCCCGCGTTGGTGGCCATCGGCATCGGTCTGTGCCTGCTGCTGCAGGTGGCCGGGTTCGGGATCGCCGGGAAGCTGTTCTGGCCGCTGGTGTTCGCCGCGACCGGTCTCGCGCTGATCTGGCGGCAGGCCGACGAGAACCAGAAGGACAAGTGGACGCAGGACATCCGCGTTCCGATCCTCGGCCTGGTGCTCGGCAAGGGCGGCTGGAAGTCGCTGATCCGGATCGCCGTCGGCCTGATCCTGATCGGTACCGCGGTCACCCTGTTCCTGGTCCAGAACGGCCGGCTCTCGATGGTCGGCGACGTACTCATCGCGCTGCTGCTGGCCGTCGTCGGCATCGGTGTCATCGCCGGGCCGTGGGTGCACCGGCTGAGCCGCGACCTGAACTCCGAGCGCGCCGAGCGGGTCCGCTCGCAGGAGCGTGCCGACATGGCCGCGCACCTGCACGACTCGGTGCTGCAGACGCTCGCGCTGATCCAGAAGCAGGCCGAGGACCCGAAGGCGGTGACCCGGCTGGCGCGCTCGCAGGAGCGCGAGCTGCGGTCCTGGCTGTACGACGAGGACGACACCACCGACCAGACCATCGCCAGCGCGGCGAAACGGGCCGCGGCCGAGGTCGAGGACTCGCACGGCGTGCCGATCGAGGTGATCACGGTCGGCGACTGCGACCTGACCGAGCCGCTCTCGTCGATGGTCCGGGCCGCCCGCGAGTCGATGGTGAACGCCGCAAAGCACTCCGGAGCTGCGAAGATCGACGTGTTCGTCGAGGTCGACGGCGACCGGGTGGAGATGTTTGTCCGCGACCGGGGCAAGGGTTTCGTGGTCGACGAGGTGCCGGACGACCGGCTCGGCTTGCGACACAGTGTGATGGGCAGGATGGAACGGCACGGCGGCCGCGCAACAGTGCGGTCCGATCCGGAGACGGGCACCGAAGTGCGACTGGAGATGGACAGATGAGCAGCAGGCGCGTTGTCGTCGTCGACGATCACGACATGTTCCGGGCCGGGGTACGCAGCGAGATCGGCGCCTCGGTCGACATCGTCGGGGAGGGATCCGACGTCGACACCGCGGTCAAGGCGATCGTCGGCACCGAGCCGGACGTCGTACTGCTCGACGTACACCTGCCCGGCGGCGGTGGTACCGAGGTGATGAAGCAGGTGCACCAGCGGCACCCGGACATCAAGTTCCTCGCGCTGTCGGTGTCGGACGCGGCCGAGGATGTGATCGGCGTGATCCGGGCCGGCGCCCGCGGGTACGTCACCAAGAACATCTCCGGCACCGAGCTGATCGACGCGATCAACCGCGTCGCCGACGGTGACGCGGTGTTCTCGCCGCGGCTGGCCGGCTTCGTGCTGGACGCCTTCTCCGGCGCGATCGACATCGCCTCGGTGGACGAGGACCTCGACCGGCTCTCGCAGCGTGAGCGCGAGGTACTGCGGCTGATCGCGCGCGGCTACGCGTACAAGGAAGTCGCCCGGGAGCTGTTCATCTCGGTGAAGACCGTCGAGACCCACGTCTCCTCGGTACTGCGCAAGCTGCAGCTGTCCAACCGGCACGAACTGACCCGCTGGGCCACCGACCGCCGCCTCGTGTGACCTGATCCGTCCGCTTCGGGGTAATCTCCACCGACCGGGTGGGGATTAGAGGGGGCGGTTTCGTGTTCTATTACGTGATGCGCCGGGTGGCGTCCGCGATCAGTGTGGTCGCGGTCACTCTGGTGGCGACGTTCGCGCTGTTCTTCATCGCGCCCACGGATCCCGCGGCCGCGATCTGCGGTGAGCGGAAGTGTCCCCAGTCGCGCTACCTCGAGATCAAGAAGAACCTGCATCTCGACGAGCCGAAGGTCCAGCAGTTCACCCGGTACGCCGCCGGCATCGTGGTCGGGCGCGACTTCGAGACCTCCGGCGTCGTCCAGCACTGCTCGGCGCCGTGCCTGGGCTTCTCGTTCAAGAACGACCGCCCGGTGACCGGCACGCTGATGTCCCGGCTGCCGGTGACCGCCTCGCTGGTCCTCGGGTACGGCGTACTCGTGCTGACCATCGGCGTGACGGCCGGCGCGATGTCGGCCAGACGACGCGGTACGCCGGGGGACCGCCTGCTGATGAGCGGCACGCTGCTGATCAGCTCGGTGCCGTACTACATCGTCGGGCTGATGGCGGCGCTGTACCTGACGATCCTCTACCCGATCCTGCCCCGCAGCGGTTGGGTGTCGCCGTTGGAGAACCCGTGGCACTGGTTCACCGGCCTGGTGGCGCCCTGGGTGATCCTGAGCGTCTACGGCTGCACCGACTACGCTCGCTACTCGCGCGGGTCGATGGTGGAGACGCTGAACGAGGACTTCATCCGGACCGCCCGGGCCAAGGGCCTGTCGGACCGGGTCGTCACCTACAAGCACGCACTCCGCGCCGGGCTGATCCCGGTCGTCACGATCTTCGGCCTCGACCTTGCCGCCAGCCTGTCCGGCGCGATCTTCACCGAGAAGATCTTCGATCTGCCGGGGCTCGGCGTGCTGGCGCTGGACGCGGTCAGCGACTACGACCTGCCGCTGATCATGGGCTCGGTCCTGCTCGGCTCGGTGCTGCTGGTGGCGATGAACCTGATCGTCGACCTGGCCTACAGCGTGATCGACCCCCGGGTCAGACTGCAGTAGCTGATCAGCGGCCCGCGGACGTGTAAGGCAGCAGGGCCATCTCGCGGGCGTTCTTGATCGCGCGGGCGACCTGCTTCTGCTGCTGCACCGACAGTCCGGTGACCCGGCGGGAGCGGATCTTGCCCCGGTCGGAGATGAACTTCCGCAGCAGCGCCGTGTCCTTGTAGTCGATGTAGGTGATGCCGTCGCGGTCCAGCGGGTTCTGCTTCGGCTTGCGCTTGCCGGTCGGGGCCGGACGTCGGGCCATGGCGCCGCTCCTTCTTGAATGTCGTTTTCAACTAGCGTAACTCAGGTGTCCATCGGTGGCGCGTTTCGGCCAGGGCATGGATTCGCCACCCCGATAGCGGCGGTCCAGGCTTGGTGGCTGTTATACCGTCGACTCTTATGGAGCGGAATCTCACAGCCGATCAGCTCGCGCTCTTCGAGAAGGAGTTCGCGTCGAACCCGCAGTACCGGGTGATGCAGAACGCCGTCACGCAGACGCCGATCAACAGCATTGCCCTCGACCGTCAGGTCGTCACCTCGATCGACCATTCGGTGTCGAACCTTCTGGACGACTGGAAGGTGACGAACCAGAAGAAGAGCGGCCGGTGCTGGATGTTCGCCGGCCTGAACCTGCTCCGGGTCGGCGCGGCCGGGAAGCTCGGGGTCAAGGACTTCGAGTTCTCGCAGAACTACGTGCTGTTCTGGGACAAGTTCGAGCGGGCCAACTTCTTCCTCGAGGCGATGATCGAGACCGCCGACCGGGACGCCGACGACCGGACGGTGGCGCACCTGCTGTCCGACCCGATCAGCGACGGCGGCCAGTGGAACATGTTCATCGCGATCGTCCGCAAGCACGGCCTGGTGCCGAAGTCGGCGATGCCGGAGACCGAGAGCTCGTCCGCGACGGCCCAGCTCAACGACGCACTGCGCAAGCTGCTGCGCCAGGGTGCGCGTGACCTGCGCGCACTCGAGGGCGACGAGGCCCGTCGCGAGCGCAAGCGGGAGATCCTGACCACCGTGCACCGGGTGCTGAGCATCCACCTCGGCACGCCGCCGCAGAAGTTCCTGTGGCAGTGGAAGGACAACGACAAGGGCTTCCATCGTGACGGCTGGACCACGCCGCTCGAGTTCGCGGCGGAGTACGTGCAGCTGCCGGTCGACGACTACGTCTGCCTGGTCCACGACCCGCGCTCGACCAGCCCGGTCGGCAAGACCTTCACGGTCGACTACCTGGGCAACGTCATCGACGCCCCGCCGGTGGTCTACCTGAACGTCGAGATCGACCTGATGAAGCAGCTCACCCAGGACGCGATCGTCGGCGGCGAGCCGGTCTGGTTCGGCTGCGACGTCGGCAAGCAGATGAACTCCGACCTCGGCTTCTGGGACGCCAAGCTCTACGACTACGGCTCGGTCTACGACACCGAGTTCACGCTGGACAAGGCCGAGCGGCTGGTGCACCACGAGACGCTGATGACGCACGCGATGCTGTTCACCGGTGTCGACCTGGTCGACGGCAAGCCGCGGCGCTGGCGGGTCGAGAACAGCTGGGGTGACGAGAAGGCCGACAGCGGCTTCTGGACCATGAACGACTCGTGGTTCGGCGAGCACGTCTTCGAGATCGCCGTCCGCCGGTCCGCGCTGCCGGCCGAGCTGCAGGCACGCCTGGACGACGAGCCGATCGTGCTCCCGGCCTGGGACCCGATGGGCGCGCTAGCGGATTAGTTCCAGCGCCCCGGCCGGACGCTCGAGGGTCGGCAGATGGCCGGCCCACGGGAGGTGGATCCGTTCGACCGTCGGAAGACGTTCGGCCAGGTAGTCCGCACTGTTGGTGAAGAACGCGAAATCATGCGCGCCCGTGATCAGCCTCACGGGCGCGCTGATCTTTTCCGGCTCGACCGGCCACTCCTCGTTGTCCACGTCACCGGCCGCGAGCTGTACGTCGTACGCCCGCCGCTGCATGGTCCGCAGCAGGTCGCGGGTGTCGTCGTCCGCCTCCGGACCGATCCACCGCCGCACGGTGAGCTCGGTCGCCCCGTCGACGTCGCCGGCTTCGAGCAGTTCGTTCTCCTCCGACCACAGCGCCCGCAGGTTGTCGTCGGGCACGACGTTGTCGGTCGGCGCGCACAGCAGCACCAGCCGGTTGAACCGCTCCGGCGCACGGCTGGCGATCTGCTGTACGACGTACCCGCCGTACGACGCCCCGACCGCGGTGACGCTGTCCGCGCCCAGCTCGTCGAGCAGCGCGAGCACGTCGCCGGCATCGGAGTACTTCGCGGCCGGCTCCAACGGGGTCTCGCCGTACCCGCGCAGGTCCAGCGTGATCACGCGGTGGTCCGCCTTCAGCTCCTCGACCTGCCTGACCCACATCCGCGCGTCGGCCACACCGGCGTGCACCAGCAGGAGATCAGGTCCGTTGCCGGCTACCGCATGTGAAATCGTCATGCCCGCACCCTGACTGGTCGGGCGGCCGGCTGCAAACCGATTAGCGCATCCGGATGACGGTGAAGGCCTCGGCGTAGTGGTTGGGCGGGAAGCCGGCCGTGGTGGCCACGCGGGCGAAGTTGGCCCGGATACCCGTGAGCAGGCCCTCGGGGTCACGGTGCTGGCTGGTGTGCGACATCAGCGCGGCCAGCTTCTGGTCGAAGGTGTCGGTGATGTCGACGTAGTGGTTGATGTCCGGGTGGTCCATCATCCACAGCTCGTCGACGTCCCAGGCCTCCTCGGTCAGGTCGCTGTACGCGTACGGATTGCCGGCCGCCGGGTAGAACCCCCGTACGGCGGCCTCGGCCGCGGCCAGGTGATCCGGATGGGACACCTGCAGGCGGGACCACACCCGCTCCGGCGACTGCGTCAGCAGGCGCTGCGGACGGACCGTGCGGATCACCCGGCTGATGTCGCGGACCAGCTCGAACGTCGGCTCGACGGCGCCGTCGGCGTACCCGAGGAAGTGCAGGTCGTGGACCCCGACGTGGTCCGCGGCGGCGGTCTGCTCGGCCCGTCGGACGGCGGGGATCTCGGCGCGGTCCCGCTCCGGCTCGAAGCCGCCGGCCTGACCGTCGGTGACGATGCAGTAGTGCACGTCGATTCCGGCCTTGGTCCACGATGCGACCGTGCCGGCGCCGCCGAAGTCGATGTCGTCGGGGTGCGCGACCACCACCAGCACCCGCTCGATCTCGCTGTCCGGTCGCGGATTCGCCTCAGGCACTGTCACGCCACGACATTAGCCGTTTGCCCGGACGGGCACAGTTGAATTCATGGAGTTCGGTGGCACGTGCGATCCGCAGGACGCCGGCCTCGACCCCGACCGGCTGACACAAGCGATTGAGTTGGTCGAGGCCCGCGGGACGATCGCGCAGCTCTGCGTCGTCCGCGACGGCCGGGTTGTCGTCGACCGGTCCTTCGGATGTGCACCGGACGCGTTGTTCTGGCTCTTCTCCGCAACCAAGCCGTATCTCGCCGTCGTGATCCACCAGCTCGTCGAGTCCGGCCGGCTGCACCTGGACGACGCGGTCGCGGCGTACTGGCCGGAGTTCGGGGAGAACGGGAAGCGCGAGATCACCGTCCGTGAGGTGCTGCGGCACCGGTCCGGCGTGACGAACGCCGGCTCGTACGTCGGTGAGGTCCGCGCGATGACCGACTGGAACCGTTCGCTCCGCCGGATCGAGGAGACGAAGCCCCGCTGGCCGATCGGCACCGTCGCGTACAGCCCGCTCGCGTTCGGATTCATCCTGAGCGAGGTCGCGCGGCGCTGCAGCGGCGTCCCGATCCACGAGCTGGTACAACGGTTCGTCCTCGAACCGCTCGGGGTCGCCGACACGTACCTCGGGCTGCCCGACGACCTGTGGGATCGGCATGTACCGATCCGGGCCTCCGGTCCGCTCGGGCCGTTCATCCAGTCGGTGGTGAATCGGCGCAGTACTCGCCAGGCCCTCGTGCCGGCGGCTGGGATGTCGACGACGGCGCGGGACCTGGCCACGTTCTATCAGGCACTGCTCGACGGTGGGCTGCTGCGGCCGGAGACGCTCGCGGTGGCGTGTGAGCCGAGCAGCGAAGGGGATGTCGACCGGACCGCGCGGGCGCCGATCCGTTGGTCGCAAGGGTTCCAGCTGGGCGGGCCGCGGTGGATCGAGGGCGCATCGACGTCGCTGGGATCGCTCAGCAGCCCGCGGACGTTCGGTCACAACGGCAGCAACTGCTGCATCGGGTGGGCCGACCCGGATCGCCAGATCGCGTACGCGTATCTGACCAACCGGGTCGGCCGTCCGAGCGCCGACCTCACCCACCACGCCGCGGTCGCCGACAAGGTGCTCGAGGCGGCCGGCTAGACGAGCGCGGCGATCGGCAGTCGTTCGCTGATCACGTGGTCGACCAGGCCGTACTCCTTGGCGCCTTCCGCCGTGAGCACGTGGTCCCGGTCGGTGTCGTGCCGCAGTTGCTCGATCGTCTGACTGGTGTGCCGCGCCAGGATCGACTCGACCTGCCCGCGCACCCGTACGACCTCGTCGGCCTGCAGGATCAGGTCCGGGATCGTGCCCCGGCCACTCGCCGCCGGCTGGTGCAGGACGATCCGCGCGTGCGGCAGTACGGCGCGACGCCCGGCCGCGCCACCGGCCAGCAGGACTGCCCCGGCCGAGATCGCCTGACCGACGCAGAACGTCGCGACCGGCGACTGGATGTACTGCATGGTGTCGTAGATCGCGAGCATCGCGGTCATGTCGCCGCCCTCGCAGTTGATGTACAGGTTGATCTCCTGCTCGGGCTTGTCGACCTCGAGATGCAGGAGCTGTGCGATCAGCGCGTTCGCGACACCGGCGTCGATCGCCGTACCCAGGTAGATGATGCGCTCGCTGAGCAGGTGTGAGTAGACGTCCATGATCCGCTCGCCGCGCGGGTGCTGGGCGATCACGTTCGGGATCGTGTAGCTGCTCATGCTGCCGCCACCTCCTTCGACTTGGGCATGACCTGGTCGAACGACTCGACGACGTGGTCGATGAAGCCGTACTCGCGGGCCTGCTCGGCGGTGTACCAGTGGTCGTGCAGCGAGTCCTCGTGCACGGTCTCGAACGTCTGGCCGGTGTCGTCGGCGATCAGTCCGAGCAGAGTGTCGCGGATGTGCCGCAGGTCGTTGGCCTGGATCTCGATCTCCACCGCGGATCCGCCGATCCCGGCCGAGCCCTGGTGCATCAGGACGCGCGCGTGCCGCAGGGCGTAGCGCTTGCCCGGCGTACCGGCCGACAACAGGAACTGCCCCGCGCTGCAGGCCAGCCCGATCGCCAGCGTCGACACGTCGCACGGCACCAGCCGCATCACGTCGCGGATCGCGAGCATCGACGGCACCGAGCCGCCCGGCGAGTGGATCCAGAACGCGATGTCGGTCTCCGGGTCCTCGGCCGCCAGCGTCATGATCTGGGTGGTCAGCAGGGTCCCGAGGTCGTCGTCCAGGGCCCGGTCCAGCACGACGATCCGCTGCCCGAACAACCGCTGCCGGGCCGTCTCGTTGAACAACGGCGCTTTCATGTCTTCTGCCATGTCATCCACCCTGACGCGGGCGGATCGCCGTACCCAGCTTTTCTGCTCACGGCAAGTCTGCTCAGAGCAAAGCTGTTCCTGTGGCAATGTCCTGCGAGTGATTCTGACTGACGACCTGTCCGAGCAGGAGCGGGTGCTGCTCGAGTTGACGGCCACCCCGGCGGCGACGCTGCTGGGTGCGGCGTCGATGATCCTGCGTACGACGCTGTTCAGCGAGGACCCGGCCGCGTGGGTCGACATGTGGCAGGCGCGCCCCGACCTGGCCCGGATCGAGTGGTCGGACGGGCCGGAGCTCGCCGACGTCGTCGCGCACCTCGCCGCGAAGGACTACGACGGCACGATCGAAGGCGTCCCGGGGCTGCGGATCACGTCGTACGACGACAACTCCGCCAAGATGCTCTGGCTCGGTGCGGCCACGCCGGTCGTCCTGCACCTCACTCGCCAGCTGTCCTAGAGGACCTTGGCGAGCAGTTCGTCGAAGTCCTCGGGGAATTCGTGGCCGACGCCAGGCAGCTGTTCGATCGTGCAACCGAAGCTGGTGAGCTGTTCGCCCGCGGCGCCGACGACCTCGAGCAGATCGTCGTCCGACCCGATCCAGATCGTTGCCGGAGACAACGTTCCGCCCGCGGCGGAAGGTAGCTCACGTAACGCGGGCGCGAGCACCAGCACCCCGGCAACCGGCCGCGGCAGACCGGTCAACGCCCAGTCAAGAGCAGCCCGCCCACCCGCCGAGAACCCGGCAGCAATCAGCGGGAGACCGAGAGATTCCGGTAGGGCAGCCAGCGCGGCGGCGATGTCGGCGGCGGCATGCTCTCGATCCGGCCATGTTCGATAGTTCGGCGACATCCGCCGGGACGACTGCACGCACACCAGCGTGTAGCCACGCTCCAGCACCCCGGCCCAGTCCGACCGTGCATGTGCTGCGGTCTGACCGGCGCCGTGGAGCGCGACCACCACCCCCACCGGCTCCTCGGGTACGTCGACCAGCGCCGGCGCCGGATCGTCCGCGACCCGTTCCGCCGACACCGCCACCAGCGCCTCGAACTCCGGCCGTCCGCGCAGGCCGGCCAGGTCGTCGTCGTCCACGAGGATGTCCGGCACCCACCACGCCCCGCCCGCGCTCGCCTCCTGCAGCGTCCGCAGCGCCGCGTCGGCATCTCCGCCGGCACCGAGCACGCACGCCTCCAGATGAGCCAGCTCGGCAGCCCACGGCTCCAGCCCGCCACTCTGAGAGGCGAGGAGCGCGGCGGCCTCGCGGTACAGCTGCTCCTCGTAGAGCGCCTCGACCCGGTCCACGAGCGCGTCGTACCGCGCGGTCTGATCCATGCCTGCACCCTAAGTTCCCGACCGCCCACCTGCGGTTTTCGGTAACTGTCGGCGGGAGCGCCTAAGGTGTTGAGTGATGACTACGCTGTTCTCGCCTGATGAGCTCCCAGTGCCGCTGGAGGAGCCGAAGACGTCGCGCACCGACCCGGATTCGCTGCTCGAGGGGCTGAATCCGCAGCAGCGCGCGGCCGTGGTGCACAGCGGCAAGCCGCTGCTGGTGGTCGCCGGTGCGGGCTCGGGCAAGACCCGGGTGCTGACCCGGCGGATCGCCTATCTGCTGGCGGCCCGTGACGCGCACCCAGGATCGATCCTCGCGATCACGTTCACCAACAAGGCCGCCGCGGAGATGCGGGAGCGGGTGGTGGAGCTGGTCGGCCCGCGGGCGAAGCTGATGTGGGTCTCGACGTTCCACAGTTCGTGTGTCCGGATCCTCCGCCGCGACATCAAGCGGTTCGGGATCAGCTCGACGTTCTCGATCTACGACGACACCGACTCGCGCCGGCTGATGACGCTGGTCTGTCGCGAGCTCGACCTCGACGTCAAGCGGTACAACCCGCGCGCCGTGCTGAACTGGATCAGCACCCAGAAGAACGAGCTGATCGACCACGAGACGGCCGCGGCGAAGGCCGAGAACCATCTCGAGGAGACGTACGCCGAGTGCTACCGGACGTACCAGGAGCGCCTCGCCCAGGCGAACGCGCTGGACTTCGACGACCTGCTGATGACCACGGTCAACCTGCTGCAGGCCTTCCCCGAAGTCCGCGAGTACTACCGCCGCCGCTTCCGTCACGTGCTCGTCGACGAGTACCAGGACACCAACCACGCGCAGTACACCCTGATCCGCGAGCTCTGCGGCGAGGATCCGGCTGACTACAACGGCCCGACGGCGCCGCCGGCCGAGCTGATGGTGGTCGGCGACTCCGACCAGTCGATCTACGCCTTCCGCGGCGCGACGATCCGCAACATCCTCGCCTTCGAGGAGGACTTCGCCGGCGCCGAGACGATCCTGCTCGAGCAGAACTACCGCTCGACCCAGACGATCCTGTCCGCGGCCAACGCGGTGATCGCCCGCAACGAGGGCCGGATGGCGAAGAACCTCTGGTCCGACCAGGGCCAGGGCGAGCAGATCGCGGTGTACGTCGCCGACAACGAGCACGACGAGGCGCAGTTCGTCGCGGACGAGATCGACCGGCTCACCGACGCCGACGGGATCAAGCCGTCCGACGTCGCGGTGTTCTACCGGACCAACGCGCAGTCCCGGGTCTTCGAAGAGGTCTTCATCCGCACCGGCCATCCGTACAAGGTGGTCGGCGGCGTCCGGTTCTACGAGCGCAAGGAGGTCCGCGACGCGCTCGCGTACCTGCGCGTGCTGACCAACCCCGAGGACACCGTCTCGCTGCGCCGGATCATGAACGAGCCGAAGCGCGGGATCGGTGACCGGGCCGAGGCGGCGATCGAGTCGCTGGCGGCCCGCGAGCGGATCTCGTTCGCGGCCGCGATGCGCCGGGCCGAGGAGGCGCCGGCGATGGCCTCGCGCTCGGTGAACGCCGTACAGGCCTTCGTCGACATCCTCGACGAGCTGACCGCGATGGTCGACTCGGGTGCGCCGCCGGACGACATCCTCGACGTCGCACTGCACCGCTCGGGGTACTACGAGACGCTGCAGAAGTCGCCGGATCCGCAGGACGAGACCCGCCTGGAGAACCTGGACGAGTTCATCTCGGTCGCCCGCGAATTCGTCGAGGAGCGGACGGCGGCCGGCGAAGCCGCCGATCTGCAGGCGTTCCTGGAGCGCGTCGCGCTGGTCGCCGACGCGGACCAGATCCCGGACGCGGCGACCGACGGCGTGGTCACGCTGATGACGTTGCACACCGCGAAGGGCCTGGAGTTCCCGGTCGTGTTCCTGACCGGCATGGAGGACGGCGTCTTCCCGCACTCGCGTTCGCTGACCGACCTGAAGGAGCTCGAGGAGGAGCGCCGGCTCGCGTACGTCGGCATCACCCGGGCCCGGCAGCGGCTGGCGATCTCGCGGGCCGCGGTGCGTTCGGCGTACGGCGCTCCGCAGCACAACCCGCCGTCGCGGTTCCTGGAGGAGATCCCGGGCGAGCTGCTCGACTGGCGGCGCGACGAGTCCGCGATCACCCGCTGGTCGGGGACCGGGACGGTCCGCGGCAGCGGCATCCCGAGCCGGTACGAGCCGACCCGCCGCAGTTCCTCCGACAAGCCGGTGATCAGCCTCAACCCGGGCGACCGCGTCGTGCACGACACGTTCGGGATGGGCACGGTCGTCGTGGTCCGGGGCGAAGGCCAGCAGGCGCAGGCCGACATCGACTTCGGCTCCGAGGGCGTCAAGCGGCTGCTGCTGCGGTACGCGCCGGTGGAGAAGATCTGAGTCGGTAAGGCAAGTCCGCGTCAACCTTTCGGACGTTTGCGTTGCATATCAGCCGGAGATTGAGACAATCAAGGATCTTCGGCCCCTCCCCGGAAGCGTCCTCCCTCATGTCCAAGTCGGCTGGCAACAACCGCCGGATCATCCTGGCGGGGGCCAACCCTGGGCTGCGGCTGTTCGACGAGAACGGCAAGGTGACGGCGTACGCCTCGATCTGGATGGTCGACTGGTCCATCCGCGGCTCGGGTACTGCGGTCGTGCTGTGGTTCGACGGGATCGTCCGGGTGGTCTCCGAGGACGTCGACCTCGCCTCCTGGCTGGAGCGGTACTTCGTCCGCTCGTTCCTCGAGGTGCAGGGGCTGCCGTGGCACGAGCCGGCCGTCGAGCGGGACCTGGTCCAGGTCTCGATGAACCTCGCCGACGGGCTGAGCGCGAAGGCGGCCGACATCCAGATCGAGATGGGTGGCGTGCTTGACCGACGGCTGTTCGCGACCGACAACTTCCAGCTGGCCGACGGGAACCACAGTCTCAGCCTGGTGATCGCGCCGGTCCGGTCGGCGACGGTGTCGATCGGCGGTGCATCGGTGCCGGGCTTCGTGCAGGTCGACGGGTCGCCGGACAAGCCCGGCTCGTCGGCGTTCCTCACCACCGCCGAAGTCTGGCAGCGCTGACCCCTTACGCTGTACGAATCAGCGTTTGGAGGGGTAACAGTGGCTAGTCAGGCGCCGGCGCCGCGGACACCGCTGAGCCGGGACCGGGTACTGCGGGCCGCGGTCGAGATCGCCGACGCGGACGGCCTCGACGCGGTCACGATGCGCCGGATCGGCGAAGCGCTCGACGCCGAGGCGATGTCGCTGTACTACCACGTCGCGAACAAGAACGACCTCCTCGACGGCATCGTCGACGTCCTGATGGCCGAGCTCAACGAGGCGGTCGACCGCCTGGTCGTGGTCAACGACTGGAAGGCCGCGATGCGGCACCGCATCCTCACTGCGCGGGCCGTGCTGCTGCGGCACCCGTGGGCGCCACGACTGCTGGAGAGCCGTACGACGATGCGCCCGGCGGTCGTGATCTATCACGACCGGCTCGTCGGACTGATGCGATCGGGCGGGTTCTCGTACGACCTCGCTCACCACGCCCTGCACGCGCTCGGCAGCCGGGCGCTCGGCTTCAGCCAGGAACTGTTCGACCCGGCGAACGCGAACCCGAACCCGGACGCCGACGCGCGGATGCTCGCCGACCTGGCCGAGCAGGTGCCGAACCTGGCCGGCATGCTCGCCGAGGTCGCGCACGACGACCCCGACTCGACGATCGGCTGGTGCGACGACCAGGAAGAGTTCGAGTTCGCCCTCGACCTGATCCTCGACGGCCTCGACCGGCTGGCCTCCCGCTAGAACCTCCCGCGCTCCCACCCCTTGACGTTTCTTACGCCGTAAGTCAGCCTGACGACGTAAGACTTACAACGTAAGGGGCGGATCATGAAGGCCATCGTTCAAGACACCTACGGCTCACCCGACGTCCTCCGCTTCGCCGACGTCGACACCCCGACGCCGACCGGCGACCAGGTCCTCGTTCGTGTCCACGCGGCCGCGCTCAACGCCCGCGACTGGCACGTCCTGCGCGGCGACCCGTACATTGCCCGCCCGTCGCGCGACCTCGGCCGGCGCCGCCCGAACGACCGCATCCGCGGCACCGACTTCGCCGGCACCGTGGAAGCCGTCGGCCCCGCGGTCACCCGCCTCCAGCCCGGCGACGAGGTGTACGGCGACGCCGCCGGCGCCTTCGCGGAGTACGTCTGCGCCCCCGAGCACCGGGTCGAACGCAAGCCCGCCAACCTCACCTTCGAGCAGGCCGCCGCGATTCCGCTCGCCGGGCAGACCGCGCTGATCGGCATCCGTGACGTGGCCGAACTCCAACCAGGCAACGAGATCCTGATCAACGGCGCCTCCGGCGGCGTCGGTACCTTCGCGGTCCAGCTGGCCAAGGTGTACGGCGCCAACGTCACCGGTGTCTGCAGTTGGCGCAACCTCGAGCTGGTCCGATCCGCCGGAGCCGACGAGCTGATCGACTACACCACATCAGACTTCGCCCGGTCGGATCGCCGGTACGACGTCGTCCTCGACCTGGTCGGCAACCGGTCACTGCGCGAGCTGCGTCGCGTGCTCGCACCCGGCGGTCTGCTGATCCTCTCCGGCGGCGGCATCTTCACCGGCGGCAGCCTTTTCGGCCCGATGGGCTTGATGATCCGAGGCGCCCTACTGTCACCGTTCGTCGGACACCGCATCGTCAGACTCGCCGTCCAGTCGGACAGCAAACACCTGGAGACCCTGCGCGAGTTTGCCGAGGCAGGCAAGCTCGTGCCGATCATCGACCGGACGTACCCGTTGGCCGCGACGGCCGACGCGATGCGTTACCTGGAAGGCGAACACGCCCGCGCGAAGGTCGTCGTCACCGTCTGAGCGCCCACCAGTTGTCCATCCGCTCGACGACCCGCTGATCGCCGCCCAGCACCCGCTGGAGCCGGAACAGGTACGCCGCGATCCCGGCAGCACCCTGCATCCAGCCGACGCCGGGCGGCAGCAGCGGATCCTCGTTGCGGTGCTCGATGAATCGCCAGTAAGCGTGGCTGCCCTCGCGATGAGCGTGATCGAGCAGCGTGTCACCCATCAGTACGGCGAACTCCAGGTCCTGGCCGTCGCCGGTGTCCAGGAACGCGTCGCCGACGCCCGCGGTACCGCAGCAGCGGCCGTCGTTGTCCCAGAAGCCGGGGTGCAGTCGCTCGGGGATCCCGGAGTACCGGACGCTGTCGAGGCAACGGCGGTGCCAGGTCGCCGGGGTTTCACCTGCTACCTGCTTCACGTCGGCGTACTCGAGTGCGTTGAACAGCAACGCCGTCCCCGCGCCGCCGTGGCACCAGTTGTAGGTGAACTCGTCGCCGTGCCGCTCGGCCCACGGAATCACCCGCGCGACCCGGAATCCCTTGTCGTCGTTGATCCCGATGCTGACCAGATGCTCGGCGCCGCGCTGTGCCACGTCGATGAGCTCGGGCCGGCCCAGCTCCACGCCCGCCACCGCCAGCGCCGTCGCGATCCCGGCCAGGCCGTGGGTGAAGTTCGGCATCTCGGTTGGCTCGTCGGACCGGAACCGCCGCGACACGAACTGCCAGTTCACCCCGGTCGGCAGCTCTTCTCTCTCGCCCAGCACCACGTCGGCCGCATGCGAAGCAAGCGCAGCGGCGTCTTCGCCACCACGCATCGCCCACAGCCCGCCGAGAAGGACGGCGGCAGCGCCGAGGGTGACATCGTTCGCGAACGCGCCCGGCTCGTACCGCGGTTCGTCGAGGAACTTCTCCGGCCAGCCGTCATCGGTCCCGAGCTCCCGGATTCGTTGCAGGGCGGTGTCCGTACCCGGCTCGTCGAGTGCGGTCAGGACTCCGATCGAGCTGACCAGACCGTCGAAGAACGTGGTCGACCTGTCCTTCGGGATGACGGTGCGGATGCGGTCGGCGATCCCCGTCGCCAGGTCCTGTTCGGCCGTCGTCCACGGCCGGGTCAGTCGGATCTCCGCCAACGTGTAGGCGAGCCCGCCGATGCCGCTGTGCATGCCGTCGATGTACTCGACGGGTTTCTCGCCGCCCCCGGCCTCGGGGATCCACGGCCCGTCGTCGTCCCAGCGGACCTGGTTACGCACCCAGGCCCAGGCCGCCTCGGCCACGTCACCGTAGGTCATGGCTTCGCGTTCCGCATCCGGATGCCGCTCCACTCGAGCGTGCTGGCGATTGCCTCGGCCCAGAAGTCGCGCAGCCGAGGCAGGACGCGCAACTGGATGCCGGCCTCGTCATGGAGTGCGAACAGGTCGCCGACGCGTTCGGCCGGGCCGAGCGGCTTGACCTCGGTCGTGGCGACGACCGCGGCGTCATGCTGGACGAACTCGTCGGCCGGGAGCCGGTACGCGTACAGCTCGACCGAGCGGATCGCGTCCAGCCAGCCGTACTCGACGGCGTGCACGCGGGTGCCGGAGCCGGCGCCGATGATGCGGTCGCGGTCCTCGGGAGTCGTCGCGGGGCCCACCCACGCCATCGCGCGGGGGCACTGCCGCGGGAACCAGTAGTCGGGGGCGCGGTCGTGGCCGACAGCCCAGACGTACGGCGTGACCTTGCCGTTCGTCCTCGCGACGTACGGACGGAAGGTCGTGATCGTCGGATCTTCGGAGAAATGCAGGACTTCGCCGGCAGCCGGGCGCATGCGCCGCAGCTTAGCCCCGGGGCCAGGTCGCTGCTCGGGTTTACTAGCCGGCGGTGTACGGGTTGAGGCCGCAGTGGTTGCGGAGCCACGGGTCCGGGTCGACCGCTTCGCCGCCGTCCGGGTGTACTTCGAAGTGCAGGTGCGGGCCGGTCGTGTTGCCGGTCATCCCGACCGCGCCGACCTGGTCACCGGCGTACACGGTCTCGCCGACCGACACGCTGAACTTCGACATGTGGTTGTACCAGGTGACGGTGCCGTCCTCGTGCCGGACCTGGACCTGACGCCCGTACGGACCGGCCCAGTCGGCGAAGATCACCACGCCCTTCATGACGGCGCCGATCCGGGTGCCGATCGGGGCGGCGAAGTCGAGGCCGGTGTGGTTGTGGGCCCAGCGGCTGCCGCCCTGACCGAAGGTCGCGGTGATGTGGTAGCCGGTCAGCATGATCTGGCAGCGGGTGGCCGACTCGCGGGCGGTCTTCTCGGCCAGCTCGGCCTTCGCCTTCGCGACGGCCAGGGCGCTCGCGCGCTTCGCGGTCAGTGCCTGGGTGGCGGTCAGCTTCGCGGCGCGAGCCTTGGCCAGCTGCGCGGCGGCGGACTGCTTCTTGGTGGTTGCCGTGTCGGCCAGCTGGACCCGGGAGGAGTCACGGGTGGCGAGCTGGCGGGCCTGGATGCGTGCCGTGGTGATGCCGGACAGTTGCTGACCGCTGTCCAGGCTCAGCGCGGCAAGGTTCACCGCGGAGTTCGCCTGGGTCGGTGACGCCAGTGAGCTGTGGCTGAAGCCGACAGCTCCGGCGGCCGCGGCGAGCGCGGCGGTCAGTCCGACGATCTGGCTACTGCTGGGGGTGTTACGCCTGGCGACGCGATGCTTGGCACTGTGACGTCCTGCGCCGGGTTTGCGCGCAGCGTTGCCGGGCGTGACGCGGTCTCCCGCGGCACGGTGCTGGGACACAACGTGGCCTTTCGGTCACAGGGGAGGGGCTTTGGGGCGAGCTAGGGAGGCTCGTCCCATCCCTTGCGGGGGTTTATTCCCGCTAGGGACCTGACGCACGATAACGGATCAGTCACGGGGCCACAAACCCTGTCCCGGCGTTTTCCACGTCTCCTTCACGAAACCTTTGCATGCGCGCCTGCACGTGCATCCGCCGCGAGCGCCCAGAAAGCTTCCCGATCAGGCAGTTTTGGGCTGTTCGTCGAGGTGGGCCAGCATCCCGGTGATCTGATGCACGACCTCGCCGTGGAACGGCAGCGACAGGTGGCCGACCCCGTGTACCCGGACATTGCTCGCCAGCAGGTCGGCGTGCCGGATCCGGGCCCGCCGCTGCGGCACGATCAGCTGGTCGACGTCGCTGTAGAACGCGACGAACCGGGTCCGGCAGTCCGGCGCCGGCTCGGCCAGCTCGGCCATCAGGTCGCTGTCCGGCCGGACCTGTTTCACCAGCGGCCACGGCAGCAGCTTCGCCGCGATCGTGCCCTGGTGCGGCGTACCGAGCGTGACGCAGGTGTGCACCCGTTCGTCCCCGCCGAGCCGCTGGACGTAGTACCGCGCGATCAGTCCGCCCAGGCTGTGCCCGATCACATGGATCTGGTCCGACCCGGACTCCTCGCAGATCGCCTCGATCTCCCGCCCCATCCGCTCAGCGGTACGACGGACGTCGAGCGTCAGCGGCGAGTACGAGAACGTGTGGATGCTACTGAATCCGCGCCGGGTCAGCTGTCGGCGCATCAGCGCGAAGATCGTGTGGTTGTCGATGATCCCGTGCGCCAGCAGGATCGGCGTACCGGCGGCGCGGACGTCGCTGACCAGCAGGCCGCGCTGCGCGGGACCGAGGCCGGCCAGGTTCAACCGGGACGGGAGTGCGCGCTGCGTGCCGCCGACCAGGCCGAGCGGATACATCGCGAGGTGTGTGGTCAGCCAGCCGAGCTCGACGGCCGCGCCCTGCAGCACGCTGGGCGAGAGCGCGGAGCGGGCGCCGTACGCGAGTCCGTCCAGCGCGCCGCGGAGGTCGTCCTGCCAGGAACCCATGGGCGACTCCTCACAAAAACCAGACCCCCCGATTGGTCCGATCCCTTTCCACGGTAACCGGTTCCCGTTCCGCGTGGCGGGGAACACACGCCTCCGTGTCTTATCCGTGAGGTTCTCACCGGTTAGCCTGCGAGCATGCCTGCTACGAGCCCGTTGCGCGTCGTCGTCGCCAAGCCCGGTCTGGACGGTCACGACCGCGGCGCCAAGGTCGTGGCCCGCGCGCTGCGGGACGCCGGCATGGAGGTCATCTACACCGGACTGCACCAGACCCCGGAGCAGATCGTCGAGACGGCGATCGCCGAGGACGCCGACGCGATCGGCCTGTCGGTGCTCTCCGGAGCGCACATGACGCTGTTCAAGCGGGTCCGTGAGCTGCTGGCCGAGCGGGACGCCGAGGACATCGTGGTGTTCGGCGGCGGGATCATCCCGGACGCCGACCTGCAGCCGCTGGCCGAGCTGGGCGTACACAAGATCTTCACCCCGGGCGCGACCACCACCGAGATCGTCGAGTGGGTCCGCGGCAACGTCGGCGACGCGTCGGCCTCACCGGCCTGAAAAGGCCGCCGTACCGCTACCGGAGTCCCGGATCCGCTCCGGAGCGTGATGGCGACTGCCCGGAGTCGTTCTGAACAGTCCTGCCCGGTTCAGTCAGGTTACTAATCGGTAATACCGAATCGTTAGGAAATGCCCGGTTGTGCGGGCTTCCCAAACGCGGTCGCATACAGCCATGCGGCTGTCCGTTTCAGAGACCGTCGAGCCGGGTTGTGTGTGGCACAGAGCACACCGGCCCACTCTCGGTTACTGTCCGGACAGGGCGGATCGCAGTGCGGTGGGGGACTGTGAACCCCGCTGACGCAGACCCAAAGCGACGTCCCATCGGGAGAGGGCAGGTAAACGATGAGGTTTGAACGATCACACACACGCAAGGCGGCGTTCCTTGCCGTCGCAAGCAGCCTGGCGCTGCTCGCAACGGCGTGTGGCGGTGACGACGGAAGCAGTGGCAGCGGGGGCAGTTCGTCGGCCAACGCGCTCGAGGGCCGAGGACCGATCACCCTTGCCAGCGGCAAGGACACGTCCGGAAACCTGCAGAACCAGCTCAACGCCTGGAACGCGGCTCACCCGACCGAGAAGGTGGAGCTCAAGGAGCTTCCCGACGACGCGGACGCGCAGCGGCAGCAGATGGTCCAGAACGCACAGAACCAGTCCGACGCGTACAGCGTGCTGGTGATGGACGTGGTCTGGACGTCCGAGTTCGCCGCCAACCAGTGGATCACCCAGATCCCCGAGGACAAGGTGCCCGACCTGGGCAAGCTGGTCCCGGCGACGGTGGAGACCGCGAAGTACCGCGACAAGCTGTACGGCGTGCCGATCACCTCCGACGGTGGTCTGCTCTACTACCGCAAGGACCTGCTGACGGCGGCCGGTATCACCGACCCGCCGAAGACCTGGGACGAGCTGCTGGCCGACTGCCAGAAGGTCGCCGCGACCCCGGGCGGCAAGGGCATGAACTGCTACGCGGGCCAGTTCGAGAAGTACGAGGGCCTGACGGTCAACTTCTCCGAGGCGATCAACTCCGCGGGCGGCTCGATCGTCGACAAGGACGGCAAGCCGGACGTCGACACCCCGGAGGCACTGGCCGGCGCGCAGGAGCTGCAGAACGGCTTCAAGACCGGCGCGATCCCGAAGGCCGCGATCACCTACAAGGAAGAGGAGAGCCGGCGCGCGTTCCAGGACGGCAAGCTGCTGTTCCTGCGCAACTGGCCCTACGTCTACTCGCTGGCGAACAAGACCGACGGTTCGTCGAAGGTCGCCGGCAAGTTCGCGGTCGCGCCGTTGCCGGGCAAGTCCGGCCCGGGCGTCTCGTCGCTGGGTGGTCACGACTACGCGATCAGCTCGTTCGCCAAGAACAAGGCGACCGCGGTCGACTTCATCAACTTCATGGCCAGTGAGGCGCAGCAGAAGGACAACCTCACCAAGACGTCGCTGGCGCCGACCTGGGCCTCGCTGTACGACGACCCGGCGCTGGCCAAGCAGTTCCCGTACCTCCCCCAGCTGAAGGCCTCGATCGCGTCCGCGCAGCCGCGGCCGCGCGTGGTCAAGTACGGCGACGTGACGGCAGCGATCCAGCAGACGGCGTACGACATCTTGAGTAAGCCGGCGACGGATCCCAAGACGGCCCTGGCCGATCTGCAGACCAAGCTGCAATCGCTCATCACGCAATGACCGATGTGCCGGGGCCGGTGCGCGGTGAGACAGTGACCGCGTACCGGCCCCGGCCAGTCCCTGCCCGGGTTCGCCCGGGAAGCAAAAGGAGGCGCAGGTGACTGCAACCGCGCCGGTCGCAGAACGGCCGGCCAAGGAACCGAAGCAACCGAAGCGACCGCAACGGTTCAACGAGGGCACCGGCCGGCTCGCCGCGCTGCTGCTCTCCCCGACGCTGCTCGTGCTCGGGCTCGTCGTACTGTTCCCGATCATCTCGGCATTGCGTGAGTCGTTGTTCACGAGTGGCACGAAGCTCGACGAGAACGGCTTCATCGTCAAGGGTTCGACGTTCGTCGGGCTCGACAACTACCTGGACATCTTCAAGGGCGACACCGGCGACCGGTTCTGGAACGCGTTCTACAACACGACGTTCTTCACCGTGGTCTGTGTCGTGCTGGAGACCGTGCTCGGCGTCGCGATGGCGCTGATCATGCACAAGGCTTTCAAGGGCCGCGGCATCGTGCGGGCCAGCATCCTGGTCCCGTGGGCGATCCCGACCGTCGTGTCGGCGCTGCTGTGGAAGTGGATCTTCCAGGCCGACGGCATCGCCAACCAACTGATCGGCACCCAGGTGCTGTGGTCCACCGAGGGCTGGCAGTCCAAGATGTCGGTGATCATCGCCGACACCTGGAAGACGGCACCGTTCATCGGCCTGCTGGTCCTCGCAGGTCTGCAGACCATCCCGGCCGAGGTGTACGAGGCGGCCAAGGTCGACGGCGCGAGTGTCTGGAAGACGTTCACCCGAATCACGCTGCCACTGGTGAAGCCGGCACTGCTGGTGGCAGTGCTGTTCCGGATCCTCGACACGCTGCGGATCTTCGACCTGCCGTTCGTGCTGGTCGGCCCGCACAAGGACTCGGTCGAGACCTTGTCGATGCTCGCGTACGACGAAGCGTTCAATACCAGATATGGGCCGGCGGCCGCCTATGCGACGGTGCTGTTCATCTACGTCGCCGTGGTCGCCTATGCCTTCGTGAAGATCCTCGGAGCTGACGTGATCGGTGAAGCCCGGGCCCGCAAGCCCGGTGGCGGTGGCGGCGGCAAGCGCTGGCGCAAGAAGAACGCGGCGAAGGGCTCGACCGACACCTCGGTCGGCGCTGTCGCCGTGGGCGGAGGTGGAAGGTAATGGCTGCCGTAGCTCCCCAGCCGGCCGAGGCCGGCCCGCTGCGCCGGTGGGCGCCGCTCGCCGGTGTCGCGCTGATCGTGATCTACTGCCTGGCGCCGTTCTACTGGATGGTCGTTTCGGCGCTGCGCCGGCCGTCCGACCAGTTCTCCAACGAGATCATCCCGTCGCCGATCTCGATCCAGAACTTCAAGGATGTCTTCGCCGGCTCGAACGGTTTCGGCCGGGGCCTGCTGAACAGCCTGATCGTGGCCGGCACCGTGACGATCCTGACGCTGATCATCGGCATGGTCGCCGCGTACACGCTGGCCAGGCTGGACTTCAAGTTCAAGAACGTCGTACTGGCGATCATCATCACCACGTCGATGTTCCCGGGCATCTCGCTGGTGATCCCGCTGCTGAAGCTGTTCATCGACATCAAGTGGATCAACACCTACCAGGCGATGATCGTGCCCAGCCTGTCGTTCGCACTGCCGCTGGCGGTGTGGAACCTGACCTCGTTCTTCCGGCAGATGCCCCAGGAGCTCGAGCAGGCGGCGATGGTGGACGGGTGTACGCCGGCGCAGGCGTTCCGCAAGGTCATCATCCCGTTGGCCGCGCCCGGTGTGTTCACGACCGCGATCATCACGTTCATCGCGGCCTGGAACGAGTTCCTGATCGCACTGAGCATGACCAACAAGAAGTCGATCCAGACGGCGAACGTGATCATCTCGCAGTTCACCGGTACGACCGGCCGGGACCAACCGTTCGGCAGCCAGATGGCCGCCGGTGTGGTGGTCACGATCCCGCTCGTCATCGCCGTACTGCTGTTCCAGCGCCGTATCGTCGCCGGCCTGACGGCAGGCGGCGTGAAGTGAGCTGGCGGGACCGGCAGGACCGGGATCGCCGCGACCGTGAGGACCGGGACCGGCGGGATCGTGAGGACCGCGACCGCCGCGACCGTGAGGATCGGGACCGGCGGGACCGGGAGGATCGGGACCGCAGGCGGTACAGCTAGCAACGAGAACGGCCGGAGCCTTCGGGCTCCGGCCGTTCTCGTTGGATCAGACTTCGAGCCAGACGGTGGTGTCCACCGGCAGTACCCCGTCTTCCAGTGGCTCGCTGGCGAGCAGCACCTGCTGGTGCGGCGGCAGGGTGACCGGTGAGTCGCTGATGTTCACCACGCAGCGGAAGCCCGGCTCGCGGGTGAACGAGAGCACGCCGGCCGGGGCATCCGCGTCCCAGACCAGGCGGCCTTCACCGAGGGCAGGGTGGTCGCGGCGGATGCGGAGTGCCGCCTTGTAGAGGTTCAGATGGCTGTCGGGCTGGCCGGCCTGCGACTCCGCGGTCAGACCGACCCAGTCGGCGGGCTGCGGGAGCCAGGGCTGGCCGGTGCCAGGGCCGAAGCCGAACGGCGGCTGCGTGCCGGACCACGGGATCGGTACCCGGCAGCCGTCGCGGCCGCGAACGGTGTGGCCGGAACGCTCCCAGGTGGGATCGTCGAGCACGTCTTCCGGCAGGTCCTCCACCTCGGGCAGCCCGAGCTCATCGCCTTGGTAGATGTACGCGCCGCCCGGCAACGCCAGCTCGAGCAGTGCAGCGGCCCGCGCACGTCGCAGTCCGAGCTGCAGATCGGTCGGTACGACGCCCGCGCCCTCCAGCGCATCCCGCTTGTCGCGGCCGTACCGCGTGCGGTGCCGGATGGTGTCGTGGTTGCTCAGCACCCACGTCGCCGGTGCACCGACCGCCCACAGGTTCTCGGTGGTGTGGTCGATGACCTCACGCAGTTCCTTCGCGTCCCACGTGGCGCGCAGCGCGTCGAAGTTGAACGCCGACTGCAGTTCGTCCGGTCGCACGTACTGCGCCAGTCGCTCTGCCGGCGACAGCCATGCCTCCGCCACGAAGACCCGGGCGCCCTGCGGCGTATCGGCGTACTCGTCGGCGATCGCACGCCAGCGCTGGTGGATGGTGTGCACACGGGGCTGGTCGTAGAACGGGTTCCCGACGTACTTCTCCCGCGTCGGCTCACCGTTGTGCAGCGGTACGTCGGGCAGCGTCGCGTCCTTGGCCATCGAATCGGCCACGTCGATCCGGAACCCGTCGACGCCGCGGTCGAACCAGAACCGCAGGATCGCGTCGAACTCCTCGATCACCTTCGGGTTGTCCCAGTTCCAGTCCGGCTGGGAGATGTCGAACAGGTGCAGGTACCACTGCCCGTCGTCGATCTGCTGCCAGGCGCCGCCGCCGAACGCGGCCGGCCAGTTGGTCGGCGGGCCGCCGTCCTTGGAGTCCCGGAACCAGAACAGGTCGCGCTCCGGAGAGCCCTTGCCCGCCGCCAGCGCGGCCTTGAACCACGGGTGCTCCCAGGAGCAGTGGTTCGGCACCAGGTCGATCAGGATCCGCAGGCCCAGCGCGTGCGCCTCGGCGATCAGCGCGTCGGCGTCCGCCAGCGTCCCGAACTCCGGGTTGATGTCGCGGTAGTCGGCCACGTCGTACCCGCCGTCGAGCAGCGGGGACGGGTACCAGGGGCTGATCCAGATCGCATCGACGCCGAGATCGGCGAGGTACGGCAGCCGGGCGCGGATGCCGTTCACGTCGCCGGTCCCGTCGCCGTCGGCGTCGGCGAACGAACGCGGGTACACCTGGTAGACGACGGCGCTACGCCACCAGTCGTCAGCTGGTCTGGTTGCTGGATCACTCATGTGACCTAGCCTGACACGAGAGGCCGGGGAGGTTGTGATGGTCGTCTCAGCCAGGACCCCGGCTGTTGCTCCGGTCACCAGGGTGGCTAGTGTCAGGAGCCCGTACAGGCGAGAGAGGGACCACACTCGTGGATCTGATGGAATTCCAGGCGAAGACGGTCTTCGCCAAGCACGGAGTGCGGACGACCGTGGGTGCGGTCGTCACGACTCCGGAGGAAGCCCGCGCGGCGGCCGAGAAGATCGGCGGCCGGGTGGTCGTGAAGGCCCAGGTCAAGACCGGTGGGCGCGGCAAGGCAGGCGGCGTCAAGCTGGCCTCGAGCCCGGACGAGGCGGAGGAGAAGGCCCGCGAGATCCTCGGTCTGGACATCAAGGGTCACGTCGTCAAGATCCTGAACATCGTCCCGGCCGCGGCGATCGCCGAGGAGTACTACTTCTCGTTCCTGGTCGACCGGGCCAACCGCAACTACCTCTGCATCGCCTCCGCCGCCGGCGGGATGGAGATCGAAGAGGTCGCGCACACCAACCCGGACGCGGTCGCGCAGATCTCGATCGACCCGGCCACCGGCGTCGACGAGGCGAAGGCCCGCGAGATCGCGGAGGCCGCGAAGTACCCGGCCGACGTGATCGACGCCGTCGTACCGGAGATCGTCAAGCTGTACGAGGTGTTCATCGCCGAGGACGCGTCGCTGGTCGAGGTGAACCCGCTGGTCAAGCTCGAGGACGGGAACGTCGAGGCACTCGACGGCAAGGTCACGCTGGACGAGAACGCTGACTTCCGGCACCCGGACCACGCCGAGTTCGAGGACGTCTCGGCGGCCGACCCGCTGGAGGCGGCGGCCAAGGCCAAGGGCCTGAACTACGTGAAGCTGGACGGTTCGGTCGGCATCATCGGCAACGGGGCGGGCCTGGTCATGTCCACGCTCGACGTCGTGGCGTACGCCGGTGCGGAGTTCGGCGGCCAGAAGCCGGCCAACTTCCTCGACATCGGCGGCGGCGCCTCGGCCGAGGTGATGGCGAACGGTCTGGAGATCATCATCTCCGACCCGCAGGTGCAGAGCGTGTTCGTGAACGTCTTCGGCGGCATCACCGCCTGCGACGCGGTTGCCAACGGCATCGTCCAGGCGTTCGAGCTGCTCGCCAGCCGCGGTGAGGCCGTCACCAAGCCGCTGGTCGTCCGGCTGGACGGCAACAACGCCGAGGAGGGCCGCCGGATCCTCGACGAGGCCGGCCTGGCCGGTCTGGAGCGGGTCGACACGATGGACGGCGCCGCCAAGCGCGCCGCCGAGCTGGCTGCGAAGTAAGGGATCGCCGAACAATGTCTATCTTCCTGACCAAGGACAGCAAGGTCATCGTCCAGGGCATGACCGGCTCCGAGGGCACCAAGCACACCACCCGGATGCTTGCCTCGGGCACCAACATCGTCGGCGGCGTGAACCCGCGCAAGGCGGGCCAGAGCCAGGACTTCGACGGCAAGTCGGTCGCGGTGTTCGGCACCGTCGCGGACGCGGTCAAGGAGACCGGCGCGAACGTGTCGGTCATCTTCGTCCCGCCGAAGTTCACCAAGGACGCCGTACTGGAGGCCGTCGAGGCCGAGGTGCCGCTGGTCGTGGTGATCACCGAGGGTGTGCCGGTGCACGACACCGCCGCGTTCTTCGCCGCCGCGCAGGCGTCCGGCAAGACCCGGATCATCGGCCCGAACTGCCCCGGCATCATCACCCCGGGCGAGTCGAATGCCGGCATCATCCCGGCCGACATCGCCGGCCAGGGCCGGATCGGTCTGGTGTCGAAGTCGGGCACGCTGACGTACCAGATGATGTACGAGCTGCGGGACTTCGGGTTCTCGTCGGCGATCGGGATCGGCGGTGACCCGATCATCGGGACCACGCACATCGATGCGCTGAAGGCGTTCCAGGACGACCCGGACACCGACGCGATCGTGATGATCGGTGAGATCGGCGGTGACGCCGAGGAGCGGGCGGCGGCGTTCATCAAGGAGAACGTGACCAAGCCGGTCGTCGGCTACGTGGCCGGGTTCACCGCGCCGGAGGGCAAGACGATGGGCCACGCGGGCGCGATCGTGTCCGGCTCGTCCGGTACGGCGGCCGCGAAGAAGGAGGCCCTCGAGGCCGTCGGCGTGAAGGTCGGCAAGACGCCGACCGAGACCGCCAACCTGATGCGCGAGATCATGCAGGGTCTGAGCAAGTAGTACTTCGGAAGCGGGGCCTGTTCCTCCGGGAGCAGGTCCCGCTTCTATTTGTAGGCGGCCGAGCGGTCGACGGCGCGGGCGACGGTCTCGTTGAACGCCGTGTCGGTGATGTCGAGCTCCTTCAGCACCGGGAACAGCACGTAGACCACCCGGTCCCCGGATCCGGCGACCCCGATCCGGTAGATGTACTTCTTCCCGTCACCGGTGTCGTACGTCGCCTTCCAGCTCTTGCCCTTGATCGTGCTGGTCTGGATGGTGCCGGTCGACTCGACCTGGGCGTTCGAGACGTTCTTCTCGCAGGTGTCGACGTTCTTGCGGATCTGGCTGACGTAGCTCGCCGCCGCGGTCGCGCTGGGGAACTTGGCGACCGTGTCGTCGAGACCGAACTCGGTCGGCACCTTCGCCTCCGGCGTCACGTACGTGACCGTGCCGAACTTCGTCGCCTTGGCCTTCTTGAAGTCGATCTTCTCGCAGCCGCCGCTGCTGTTGCCCTTGGCCGCCGGGGCGCTGACCCACGGCTTGTTGATCTCGTCGATCAGCGGCAGGTCGACCGAGGCCATGAACCCGGGCGCGTCGACGTTCGGCAGCAGGGCCGGCTTCGCGACCGCGGCGCCGGTGCCGCAGCCGCCGGACTGCGCGCAGACCTTCTTCGCCGCGGCGCTGGCCGTGGCCAGGACGGCGTCCGGCTTCGGCGGCGCGGCGGCCAGCGTGTCGTGCTCGACCACGATCGTGGCCTGGCCGGCCAGCGTGACCGCGACGGTCTTGTACTTCGTCTTGGCCGCGGGCACCTGACCGAACACGGCGATCACGCCGCGCTCGCCGACACCGGTGGTCACGTAGCCGGACGACAGCCGGGTCTGCGGAGCGGTGCACTGGCTCAGCCAGTGGACGACCGCGTTGTACGTCTTGAGCGCGGAGGCCTTGTCGTTCGACACCTCGACGTACTGGACGGCGGTGTCCTTGGTCGCGGCGTTCTGGAAGGTGCGGACCCAGGTCCGCAGGCCGGCCGGGTCGGCGAACCGCTGGGCCTGGCAGGCGAACACGGTGTCCGGCGCCGAGTTGCCGTCCGCGGTCTTGCTGACCGCCCAGGTGCCGGTCGCGCCGAGGGGTTTCACGCCGACGGCGTCGAGCAGCGCCTTGTCGTCGGCGAGCACGTTCGAGTCGGTCGGCTTGTCGTCGGACACGCTGCTGCCGGCCTTCGGGTCGGGCGTCTTGTCGCCGCCGAAGGCGTTCAGCGCGGCGACACCGCCGCCGCCGACCAGCACCACGACCGCTACACCGGCGGCGATCGTCTGGTTCCTTTTACGCGCCTTCTGCCGACGCGCCTCCCGGGCAGCGGCGCGACCGCCGCCGCGTGATGCACGGTGGGAACCGGCCAAAGCTCGACCTCCTGACTGATTCCACCCGACAGTACCGGGTAGACCAACGCCGCTCCCACTCCGCTACCACCTGCCGAACAGACCAGAACTGAGCGTGAGCAAGCGGGCTGAAGTCTCCCACATCCGGCGTGTCAGGACGAGTGGCATCCGGGTGCGGGGAGACCATGGGAGTCAGATGACCGACATGCTGAGCCGCCCGGGCCACCGGGACGGTGAATCGAGTGCTTCGCCCGCGTCGGAGATCGCCGCCCAGACCAAGCCGTTGGTCGTGTCGGCCGTGATCTCCGCCGGAGCCTGCCTGCTCACCGGTCTGCTCACGTGTGCCGCTGTCGCGGTGATCGGCTGGCTCGGCGCGACCTTCGGCGGCGCCTCCGGCGCGGTCCGGGCCGGTGCGTCGGCCTGGCTGGTGGCGCACAAGGCTGGTGTGACGATCGGCACGGGCCGGATCAGCGTCGCGCCGCTCGGTCTGACCCTGTTCTTCGCCTGGTGCCTGTACCGCGGCGGCAAGTCCGCGGCCCGCTCGAGCGCGGCCGATCGGACCAGGGACCTGATCTCGCTGGCCGGAGCGTTCGCGCTCGTCTACGGCCTCGGTGCGCTGGTCGTGGCGTTGCTCACGTCGGACGGCCCGCTCAAGGTGTCACCGCTGTCCGCGTTCCTCGGCGCGTTCTCGCTGGCGCTGATCGCCGGTGTCTGCGGAATTCTGGTCGAGTCCGGTGCGGCGGAAGACATCGCCGACGCGACACCGGCCGGTCTGCGGGACGTGGTTCCGGCGGCGTTGGCCGCAGTACTGACCGTGCTGGCGGTCGCCTCGCTGCTGTACGCCGTACTGCTCGCGACCCATTTTTCGCGGATCACCGGGATGCTCGAGCTGCTGGACGCGGGCGTGATCGGGTCGGTCGTGCTGTTCGCGATCTGCTTGATGCTGCTGCCGAACGTGGTGCTGTACGCCATGGCGTTCCTTGCGGGGCCCGGATTCCAGTTGGGGACCGGGACAACGATCGCGCCGACCGGGGTGGACGTCGGGAACCTGCCCGCGTTTCCGCTGCTGGCGGCGGTGCCGGCCGACGGCGCGACCCCGTCGTACCTGCTGGTGCTGACCGCATTGGTACCGCTGGTGGCCGGTGCGGTCGCCGGGCTGGTCGTCGTACGTCGAGGGCTGGTCCGGCGGGACTCCGACGTGCTGGGCTGGGACGCGTTCGCGCTGCGTGGGGCGATGGCGGCGCTGCTCGCGGGGATCATCATCTTCGCGTTGCTGGCGATGTCGGGTGGGTCGATCGGGCCGGGGCGGATGGCGTCGGTCGGGGTGCCGGGGGCGTTGCCGGCCGCCGGCGTCCTGGCTGCCGGGATGGCGATCGGGGCCGCGATCACGGCCGCCGTGGCCGCCTCCCGCCGACCGGCTGCGGAAGAGGCTGACGCGGAACGATAGGCTTCCCGCCGTGACTTCTGCTTCTGATTCCGCTTCTGCGCGCCTTGTCGTGCTCGTCTCGGGATCGGGATCGAACCTGCAGGCCCTGCTGGACGCCTGCGCGGACCCGGCGTACGGCGCCCAGGTGGTCGCCGTCGGCGCGGACCGCGAGGGGATCGCCGGCCTGGACCGGGCCGCGGCCGCCGGAGTGCCGACGTTCGTGCACAAGGTGAAGGCGTACGACGAGCGGGCGGACTGGGACCGGGCGCTGACCGCGTCGGTTCTCGAGTACAAGCCGGACCTGGTCGTCTCGGCGGGCTTCCTCAAGCTGGTCGGCGACGACTTCCTGGCGGCGTTCGGCGACCGGTACATCAACACCCACAACGCGCTGCTGCCGGCGTTCCCCGGGATCCACGGTCCGCGGGACGCGCTGGAGTACGGCGTGAAGGTCGCCGGGGCGACGCTGTTCTTCGTGGACGGCGGCGTCGACACCGGCCCGATCATCGCGCAGGTCGTCGTACCAGTTCTCGACGACGACACCGAAGAAGACCTGACCGAGCGGATCAAGGAGGTCGAACGCCGCCAGTTGGTGGAGTGGGTCGGCCGCCTGGTCCGTGAGGGCTGGACCATCACCGGACGAAAGGTTCGACTGAAGTGAGCACCGACCGCAGGCCGATCCGCCGGGCGCTGATCAGCGTCTACGACAAGACCGGTCTGGAGGAGCTCGCTTCCGCGCTGCATGCCGCCGGTGTGCAGATCGTCTCCACCGGTTCGACCGCGGCCCGGATCGCGGCAGCCGGCGTACCGGTGACGAAGGTCGAGGAGCTGACCGGATTCCCGGAGTGCCTGGACGGGCGGGTCAAGACGCTGCACCCGATGGTGCACGCCGGCCTGCTGGCCGACGTACGGCGGGACGAGCACGTCGAGCAGCTGCGCGAGATGCGGGTCGAGCCGTTCGAGCTGCTGGTGAGCAACCTGTATCCGTTCAGCGAGACGGTCGCTTCCGGGGCGTCGGTGGACGAGTGTGTGGAGCAGATCGACATCGGCGGTCCGTCGATGGTGCGCGGCGCGGCGAAGAACCACGCGAACGTGGCGGTCGTGACGTCGCCTTCGCAGTACGCGTCGGTTCATGCGTCGCTGGGTGAGGGTGGGTTCTCGCTCGAGGAGCGGGCTCGGCTGGCCGCTGCGGCGTTCGTGCACACGGCGGAGTACGACATCGCTGTCGCGTCGTGGATGGGGTCTGTGCTGACCGACAGCGGTGAGGGCTCGGGCTTCCCGGCGTGGGTCGGTTCGGCGTGGGACAAGTCCGCCGTACTGCGTTACGGCGAGAACCCGCATCAGCCGGCGGCGCTGTACTTGAACGGCCGGGGCGGGTTGGCTGCGGCTGAGCAGTTGCACGGTAAGGAGATGTCGTACAACAACTACGTCGACGCGGATGCGGCTCGGCGCACTGCCTATGACTTCAGCGAGCCTGCGGTTGCGATCATCAAGCACGCGAACCCCTGTGGAATTGCCGTGGGCAAGGACATCGCCGAGGCGCACCGCCGGGCGCACGAGTGCGACCCGGTGTCGGCGTACGGCGGTGTGATCGCGACGAACGCGCCGGTGTCGGTCGAGATGGCGAAGCAGGTCGCGGAGATCTTCACCGAGGTGCTGGTGGCGCCCGCTTATGAGGACGGCGCGGTCGAGATCCTGCAGGGCAAGAAGAACATCCGTCTGCTGGTGGCGCCGGCTGTCTCTTCGGACGAGACGGTCGAGATGCGCGCGATCAGCGGCGGCCTGCTGCTCCAGCACCGCGACCGCTTCCAGGCTCCCGGCGACGACCCGTCCGCGTGGACGCTTGCCGCTGGTCCCGCTGCCTCTGAGGACGTGCTGGCCGACCTCGCCTTCGCCTGGAAGGCCTGCCGCGCAGTCAAGTCGAACGCAATCCTCCTGGCCTCCGACGGCGCTTCGGTCGGAGTCGGCATGGGTCAGGTCAACCGAGTCGACTCCTGCCGCCTGGCCGTCTCCCGAGCAGGCGACCGCGCCTCCGGCTCCGTCGCCGCCTCCGACGCCTTCTTCCCCTTCCCCGACGGCCTCGAAGTCCTGATCGAAGGCGGCGTCAAGGCAGTTGTCCAACCAGGCGGCTCCATCCGAGACGAAGCAGCCATCGAAGCCGCCAACAAAGCCGGCATCACCATGTACTTCACCGGAACCCGCCACTTCTTCCACTAAACGCCCCCGCGCGCTACCCACCCACCCCCGGGCTTATCGCCCGGAGCATCCATGCGGCTATCGCCGGGGCCTTCCGGCTGCCGCCGGGTCTTGTCATCTCCGGATGGGCCGTTGGTCACGATCGCTGTCGCGGCGGGTTGGGGCTGTCGGCCGCAGGTGAGAGTTGGACAGACCGTGGTGCTCCGGGTGGTGTTGTACCGGGCTGTGGCGGGGGATCTTTCGGCTGGTGCAGGGGGTGCGCGCTGCTGCGATCGGGCTTCCGCTTTAGCGCGTCGCGCAGTGTTCAGCTCTCTCCACTCGCTGGACTGAGGGTGCTGGCCTGGTTGCTGGCGATAATGGGCGGCGTCACGGGGTGCTCTACCGACAACCTGGGGTGAGGTAGTTGTCTGAGGGGATCGATAGTCCGCGGCTGCAGGGGCTCGGGGCCGGGCGGACGGAGGAGTTCTGGGCTGAGATTGGCGAGCGAGGGGCGCCGCTGATTGAGCCTGTTGGTGACGGCGAGGTTTGGCTGACCTTCTTGTATCGGGCAGTTGAGCCGGTCAGGAGTGTGGCGGTGTTCGGGGGCCGGCGGGGTGGGATCCGCCGGGGAATTTGATGCGGCGCCTCGACGGCACCGACGTCTGGTATCTCACCTTTCGGGTCCGTGCGGATCTTCGTTGCACCTATCGGCTGGCGATCGGCGACAGCGACGGCTCGGCGGCCGACGCCGAGGATTGGCAGGAGCGTACGGCGGATTGGTTCACGGATCCGCTCAACCCGGCGACGTTCGTCTCTCCCGCGGACGAGTTCCTCGGCTCGGACGAGACCGTGGTGTCGTTGGTCGAGCTGCCGTCGGCGCCCGCGCAGCCGTGGTTGGCTCCGCGTACAGACGACAAGCGCGGCGAGCTCGTCCAGCACCTCCACCGGAGCGAGATCCTCGACAACGAGCGTCGCATCTGGATCTACACCCCGCCGGGCTACCAACCGGACGACGAGCCGTATCCGCTCCTCGTGCTGTTCGACGGCGACGTCGTACGCGGGCCGATCCCGTTCCCGACGATCCTCGACAACCTGATCGTCGCCGGCCGCATCCCGCCGATGGTCGCCGTACTCGTCGACAGCCTGACCCAGGAGGTCCGCAACCGCGAACTCCCTTGTGGAGAGGCGTTTCTGGAGTATCTGACCGACGAACTGTTGCCGTGGGCCCGCGAGCGCTACCGCATCACCACGGATCCCGCGCGCACGATCGTCGCCGGGCAGAGCCACGGCGGTCAGGCCGCGGCCTTCGCGGGGCTCCGGCGGCCGGATGTGTTCGGCAACGTGATCAGCCAGTCGGGTTCGTTCTGGTGGAGCCCGGACGATGATCCGGAGCACGAGTGGCTGACACGCCAGTACGCCGAATCCGAGCGCCAACCAGTGCGGTTCTACATCGAAGCCGGTCTGATGGAACGCGGGCAGACGCCCGACCACGGCCCGTCCATCCTCGTCGCCAACCGCCACCTGCGCACGATCCTTGGCCTCAAGGGCTACGACCTCGAGTACGCCGAATACAACGGCGGCCACGACTACGCCTGCTGGCGAGGATCCCTCGCCGACGCACTGATCAAGCTCGCCAACCGCTGACCAATCCAAACCTGAGGAGGGATATGCGGAAGCTGGGGGGACTGCTGGTTCTCGCGTTGGTGCTCGGCGGATGTGGGGAAGAGGTGGCGCCGCGCGCTGGGACCACACCCAGCCTGGGCCTGCGAGCGATCGAGCCGTCCGGCGGAACCTCGTCGTACGCCGAGACGCCCGGGGCGACGAAGCCGGCGCCGTACCCGACGACGCCCCTTCCACACAGGCCGGATCTTCCACCGGAGGCGTATCAGCGGATCACTGTGGTCCGGTTACAGGCGCCCGACGCGGCGCTGCACGTGCCGCCCGACGGGTATGCGCAGGTGATCTTCGCGTGCTCGTACGAGGAGTGGAGTTGGCAGTACCAGTACAACCTTCAGACGAGCTACAACCCACCCGGGCGGCACCTGCGCGGTGACGAGATCGGCGACTACCTCGGTTCGATCAGTGCGAGTGAGTCCGGGCGGGCGCTGGGGTCGGCGGGGGATCCGGTGTCGGACGACTGGATGGCGCGGTCGTACACCGAGGATTCGTGGCCCGATCGGCAGCTCGTCACGGCGTACCAGGTGAAGCGTGTGAACCTGACCCGTGCGAAGGTTCTTGCCGCTCGAAACGCTTACGCCAAGGGGTGTTCGGCCATGTACACCGCGCCGCTGCTCGATGCGGTGCGGGTCAGTATCTATGCGCCGTGGGACTGGAGGATCTAGAAGCGGCGGCGGTACGAGACCTGGTGGCCGTTGTCGCGGGTGCCGCCGTCCAGGGTCCAGCCGGTTGATTCGTAGAAGGTTTGGCCCTGAGGGTAGTTGGCCAGGGTCCAGAGGATGGCTTCGGGGTACGTGGCGGCTAGGGCCTGTAGGGCCTTTTGCATAAGGGCTTTGCCTACGCCCTGGCGCCAGTACGCCGGATCGACCGCGATCGTGTCGAGCTCGCCCAGCTGCGGGTCGATCGGGTCTCGGCTGAGGCCGATGCCGACGAGGCCGACGATGGTGTTGTCCGCCTCGGCGACCCACCAGTTGCCCTCGGCAAGTGTGTCGGACCAGCGCGCGATGCGGGCCTCGCTGACCTCGATGGTCGGCATCAGGTCACCGAAGCCCTCGTTCCACGAGTCCACATAGACCTGCACGACGCGCGGCGCATCGGCGCGGGCAGCGGGGCGGATCGTCGGCATGCGCCGGATGATTCCACCGCCCGAGCCGAACTGAAAGCGATTTGAACGCAGGAGTTCGTGCGGGGGACGTTGGTCTGCGGGTCAGTTCGGGACGATGAGGCCGAGTACGGCGATGGCTGCGGCGGTGAGCAGGAGGAACGTGGTGTCGAACATTCGGCTGCGAACGTGGAGGAGGCCGGCGGCGGTGTCGGTGAGGGTCGCGCGGAGGAGGCCGGCCAGGCCTACGGCGCCGGCGAAGATGAGTACGCCGTTGCGCCAGTCGTAGAACCAGAGCACGACCAGGCCGGTGAGGGCGGCCAGGAGTGACAACGCTAGCGGCCATTGGCTGCGTCGCTGGGCCTCTCCTGCCATCAGCACGTCACTCTCACCTTCAGCACGGGTCCTGTGGTCACTGGGGCAGGCTCGCTTCGGCGGCCTCGACGACGTTCGTCAGGAGCATCGCCCGCGTCATCGGGCCGATGCCGCCGGGCATCGGCGCGATCCAGGATGCCTGCTCGCGGGCGGCGGGGTCGATGTCGCCGACGATCTTGCCCTCGGCGTTGCGGCTGGTGCCGACGTCGAGCAGTACGGCGCCGGGCTTGACCATGTCCGCGGTGATCAGGCCGGCCGACCCGGCCGCCGCGATCACGATGTCGCCGGTGCGGACAACCGCGGCGAGGTCCTTGGTGCCGGTGTGGCACTGGGTCACGGTGGCGTTCTCGCTCCGGCGGGTGAAGAGCAGCCCCATCGGCCGTCCCGCGGTGACGCCGCGGCCCACGACGACCACGTGCGCGCCGGCGATCGGTACGTCGTACCGCCGCAGGATCTCCACGCAGCCCTTCGGTGTACAGGGGAGGGGACCGTCCTGGCCGAGGACCAGCTTGCCGAGGCTCATCGGGTGCAGCCCGTCGGCGTCCTTCGCGGGGTCGATCAGGCCGAGGATCGTGTTCGTGTCGACGTGCTTCGGGAGTGGGAGCTGGACGATGAAGCCGGTGCAGTCCGGGTTCTCGTTGAGCTCGCGGACCTTCGCGGCGATCTCGTCCTGGGTCGCGGTGTCGGGCAGCTCGACCTGGATCGAGGAGATCCCGACCGCGGCGCAGTCGCGGTGCTTGCCGGCGACGTATGCGCGGCTGCCCGGGTCGTCACCGACCAGGATCGTGCCGAGCCCGGGCACCACGCCCTGCTCGGCCAGCTTCGCGACCCGGACCTTCAGCTCGTCCTTGATCGCCGCCGCCGTCGCCTTGCCATCCAGAATCTGAGCCGTCACGCCACCAGAGTCTGCCATGCGCCACACAGCACCGGACCTCCGCCACTGACCAACCCGCTCCCGGAGCACCGTGCCGAGCGTGAATGCGCCGGCTGTCGGGATGATCCGGTGGGTTGGTCAGTGGCGGAGGTTCCTGTGACCCGGGAATGCCGGTGCTCTTGCCGTGGTTCGGGCAGATAGTTTATTCTTGAACTATCAACCAGCGAGGAGCCATCATGCCCGCCGTGACCGTCAGTGACATCACTGTCCTGCCCCGCATCATTCAGCCGGATCCGGCGATCGCGAATGAGCGTCCGGTGAAGTCGGTGACGTCCGCGCCGAGCGGCTACGAGGGCGAGGGCTTCCCGGTGCGGCGTGCGTTCGCCGGCGTCGATCTCCGCGACCTCGACCCGTTCATCCACATGGACCAGATGGGTGAGGTCGAGTACGCGCCGGGCGAGCCGAAGGGCACCCCGTGGCACCCGCACCGCGGCTTCGAGACCGTCACCTACATGCTCGACGGGATCATGGAGCACCAGGACTCCAACGGCGGTGGCGGCATCATCTCCAACGGCGACACCCAGTGGATGACGGCCGGCAGCGGACTGCTGCACATCGAGACCCCGCCGGAGCACCTCGTCCTCAGCGGCGGCCTGTTCCATGGCATCCAGCTCTGGGTCAACCTGCCGAAGTCGCTCAAGTGGGCGCCTCCGCGCTACCAGGACATCCGCGGCGGGGACGCCGCTCTGCTCTCCACCCAGGACGGCGGCGCGCTGATCCGCGTGATCGCCGGCTCGGTCGACGGTCATGACGGTCCCGGCTCGACCCACACCCCGATCACGCTCGTGCACGCCACGGTCTCGCCGGGCGCGGAGCTGGTGCTGCCGTGGCAGCCGGAGTACAACGCGCTCGTCTACGTTCTCGCAGGTCAGGGTACGGTCGGCGCCGACAAGCGGCCGATCCGGAAGGGTCAGCTCGCCGTCTTCGGCCCCGGCGACACGATCCGTACGGCGGCCGGTACGACGCAGCCGCAGGCGGAGCCCAACCTCGACGTACTCGTCATCGGCGGTCGCCCGATCCGCGAGCCGATCGCGATGGCCGGGCCGTTCGTGATGAACACCCGCGCCGAGGTCATCCAGGCCTTCGAGGACTTCCAGGCCGGCAAGCTCGGCAGCGTCCCCGCGGTCCACGGCGCCCCGACGGAGCTCCGCAGTACCGACTAACCCTCGGGGTAGAACAGGAACAGCGTGCAGCCCTTCGCGGACTGCGGTACGTGCGACGACCCGGCCGGGGCGTGGATGAACGAACCGGCCGGGTAGTCGCGGGTCCCGTCGTTGAACACGCCGTCGACCACGAACACCTCCTCCGGTCCTGGGTCGTGTACGTCGATGCCTTCCCAGCACGAACCCGGATCCATCTGTAATACGAAGGCTTTCGCGATCTCACCGGACCAGAGCGGCCGCAACGTGATGCCGGGGAAGAGTTCGCGGACCGGTGCGTCGTCGACGGACGCCCACTCGTAGTTCTGCATACCTCCGATCCTCCGCATTCCGCGCTTCGGGACCCAGTGTCTGGATAGTCCCGATCAGGTACTTTCTTGCCATGCACCGTGTTGTCGCTCTGGTCAGCGCGCCGCAGGCGAGCTTCGAGCTCGGGTGCGCGGCGGCTGTGTTCCGCGAGCCGCCGTACCGGTTCGGCGTCTGCACCGAGGAGCCGGGACCGGTTCGCACCACCGAGGGTTTCGACATGGTGGTCACGTCCGGTCTGCGGGCGCTGGATCGCGCGGACACGATCGTCGTACCGGGTTGGCTGCCGATCAATCGCGAGCCGACCGACACGATCATCCGCACACTCAAGCGCGCGCATCGGCGGGGAGCCCGGTTGGTGAGCATCTGCTCGGGCGCCTACGTCCTCGCGGCGACCGGCTTGCTCGACGGCCGCCGGGCTGCGACGCACTGGCGGTACGCCGATGAGCTGCAGCGTCGATTCCCTTCGGTACAAGTGGATCCGGACGTGCTGTACATCGATCACGGCGATGTGGCGACGAGTGGCGGATCGGGGACCGGGATCGATCTGTGTCTCCAACTCGTCCGCCGCGACCACGGCGCCGCCCATGCCGCGCGGGTGGCGAGGCGGATGGTGATGCCGCCGCATCGCGAGGGCGGCCAGACTCAGTACCGCACCGAGGACCAAGCCCCGGTGGAGTCGTTGGGCGAACTCCTCGACTGGGCCACCGACCATCTCGCCGAGCCGCTCACCCTTCAACACCTCGCCGGCCGCGCGAACGTTTCCCCGCGAACGCTCGCGCGACGGTTCACGGATCAGCTCGGCGTTGCGCCGGGGCAGTGGTTGCTGGCGCAGCGGATCGCCAAGACCCGTGTCCTGCTGGAGGAAACGGACCTTCCGGTCGAGACGATTGCCATCAAGGTAGGGCTGTCATCGGCGACCAACCTGCGTAGGCGGTTCCGCGCGGCGTTGCACACGACGCCGAGTGCCTATCGGCGGGCGTATCAGGGCATGTAGTCGCCGCTGTCGTCGAGCGTGATGTAGTGCTCGATGCGTGGGTCGTCCGGGTCGCCGCCGTACAGCTCGACGAAGCGTCGGGCCGCGGGGAGGCCGCCGTACTGCGGATTCAGGCCGCGCAAGCTTTTGAACATCAGGGCGAGGTCCAGGTAGCGGTCGCCGACCCCGAGACGGCCGAGGTCGAGGATGCCGCAGAAGCGCAGGGTGCCAGGGTCGATGAAGACGTTGGGGGCGCAATAGTCCCCGTGCGTGACGGCGTCCCCGGCGCCGGGGAAGGGTGACGGGAACGGGCAGCCGGACAGCTGGTCGAGGGCGCGCAGTCCGTCGGCCATCGCGGCCAGGACGGCGGGGCGGTCAGCAGCCGGCCAGTCCTCGGACGCATCGCGGCCGCCGAGCTCCGTGGTCAACAGCCAGTTGTTGCCGCGGTCAACGAGCTGAGGGCACGGGAAGCCGGTCCCGTTGAGCCAGGCCAGCCGGTCGGCCTCGAGGCCGGCACCGGGACCGGCCTTGTAATAGAGGTGGTTGGGCCCACGAGCGAGTCGGACGACGGTCGCGCCCGAGCATCCGCCGACAACCGGTTCGGCGCTGGTCGCGCCGAACCGGTCCTGGAGAGTGTTCAGATCCACTCAGCGAAGGTTACGGTGCAACGCCGAGATCAGCTCCCCATTTGAATCGCCGTCGAGGGACCAGATCATCGCGCCGCCGAGATCGCGGTGCGAGATGTACTGCGCCTTGCGGGCCATCTCGACCGGGTCGTCCCAGGTCCAGAACGTCGTACCGTCGAACAGCCAGGCGAACCCGGCGCGGTTGTCGCGGTAGACCGTGTAGTCGGACAGGTGAGCCTTCAGCAGGCGGTAGTCCTCGGTGCCTGCTTCGTACGTCGCCGGCGCCGGCCCGGTCGAGGGCTGGAACAGGCCGTGGTTCGCGTTGGTGACGCCGGTCCAGCCGTGGGAGTAGAACGGCACGCCCATGACCAGTTTGCTGCGCGGTGCGCCGCGGGACAGGTACGCGTCGACCGTGACCTGCGAACTGAACTCCGGTGTGGTCGGATCACCCTTGGGTCCGTCGATCGCGGACTGCTGGTTGGTGAGCGTCTCCCACGGGCCGTGGTAGTCGTAGCCCTGCGTCGTACCGAAGGTCAGGTCCTTGAACAGCTTGCGGACCTCGAACCCCTTGTCGATCATCGTCGGGTTCGCCGGCAGGAACGCGGTCAGGTCGTAGCGACCAGGCCGCCCGGACAGCCGGTCCAGCTGCTTGCGGTACTCGTGCACCAGCGCGGTGAAGTTCTGCTTGTCCTCGGGCCGGATCACGTTGCCGGGGTTGCCTTCGCTGGCCGGCCACTCCCAGTCGAGGTCGACACCGTCGAAGATGCCCTTCGCGGCACCGGCGGGGAGGCCGGGCAGGTTGCCCTTGAGCCACATGTCCAGGCACGACTTCACGTGGGCGGCCCGGGAGGCCGGCGTGAGCGCCGCGTCGGAGAAGTGCGCCGAGCCGGTCCAGCCGCCGAGCGAGATGCTGATCCGCAGCTTCGGGTACTTCTTCTTCAGTTCCTTGAACTGGTTGAGGTTGCCGTTGAGCACCTGTCCGGGCTCGTCGGCTTTGCCGTTCACACTCTGCTCGGCGCTGAACGGTCGCTGGTAGTCGGCCCAGGGGTCGCTGCTGATGCAGTTCCCCGAGGCGTCGACGAAGCCGAACGCGTAGTTGATCTGGGTGAGCCGCGCCGCGGCCCCGCTCTTCACCAGATCGCTGACCAGGTAGTTCCGGTCGTACCCACTCCAGTTGGTGTAGTACCCCACCACTCGTTTGTCACTGCCGTGCGCCTGCGCAGGCACCGCGACGGTCACCGGAACGACCATCGCCGCCGCCACCAGCAGCCCCACACTCCGACGTTTCATCTGCAACCCCCATCGGACGGTCTGTGCGCACACAGTAGGACCGCCCAACGACTTACACAATGTCTCTGCAAAAACTCGTCGGTCCGGGGGTGGATAGGGTCGCGGGTATGACTGTTGCTGCCGATCTCGCGCCGACCGGCGTGCTGCGGGCCTCCATCAATCTCGGCAATCCGGTGCTGGCGAACGGTACGCCGGACGCACCTGGCGGCGTCACCGTCGACATCGCCCGCGAGCTGGCGAAGCGCCTGGAGTTGCCGCTCGAGCTGGTGTGCTTCGACGCGGCGCGGAAGTCGTTCGAGGCGATGACGACCGGGCAGGCGGACATCTGCTTCCTCGCGATCGACCCGGCGCGCGCGGAGGAGGTCGCCTTCACCGCGCCGTACGTCGTGATCGAGGGCGTGTACGCCGTCCCGCGGGACTCGGCGCTCGCCACGGTCGCCGACGTGGACGCCGACGGTGTGCGGATCGGGGTGAAGCAGGGCTCGGCGTACGACCTCTACCTGACCAGAACGTTGCAGCAGGCAACGGTCGTGCGCGGCGAGGAGGGCGTGGACGTGTTCCGGGCCGAGGGGCTCGAGGCGGCGGCCGGGATCCGGCAGCCGATCACGCAGTACGTCGCCGAACACCCCGACCTCCGCCTGATCGACGAGCGCTTCATGCAGATCCAGCAGGCCGTCGGTACGGCGAAGTCGAAGCACCCCGAGACCGTCGCCTACCTCCACGAGGTGATCGAGAACCTGAAGGCCTCGGGTCTCATCGCCGCCTCGCTTGCCGCCTCCGGTCAGGCGGACGCCATGGTCGCCCCGCCTGCCTGACCGGGTTGCCCTTACGGGCAGTAGTCAGGCAGGAACCTGCCGTGGCAGGTGATGCAGGCAACCTTTCGGTCCAGTCCGGACATCTACCGGTGAGTGGCTGCCCGGGGGTGAGGTGGATCTCGGTGAAGTCCCAGCTGGTCGACGGTGCCGGAAATATTACGGAACTGACCGTTATCGGCGCGTATCCGTTGGGCTGACCATGCAACCCGGGAGACCGGTTGTCACGTTGTGAGGTCGCGCAGACAACCGATTTCTGGGGAGGCCCTGTGAAATTCAAGCGCAGAGGAACGCCCGCGATCGCCGTATTGGCGGTCGCGGGCCTGGTCGCCGGTCCGGGAGGAACTGCTCACGCGGTTCCGTCCGGTCCGGCGACCACCGCCCGTTCCCAAGGGGGACACGACGTCAGCGTCACGCTGATCACCGGCGACCGGGTCGTCCTGCCCGGCGGCGATCTGACCAAGGCGACGATCGAGCCAGGTGCGGGCCGGCAGCACGTCGGCTTCACGACGTACCGGGTGCGGGATCACTCGTACGTGATCCCGGCCGACGTCACCAAGGCGGTCGGCGCCGGGAAGATCGACCGCCGGCTCTTCGACGTCGCCGAGCTGGTGAAGGACAAGTACGACGACGCGTCGACGAGCACGATCCCGGTGCTGGCGACGTACGCCGGTATCGCGAAGCGTGCCGTGCCCGCCGGGGCGAAGGTCACCCGCCAGTTGCCGTCGATCGGCGGCGCGGCAATGAGGGTCGACAAGTCGGACGCCAAGACGTTCATGAGCTCCGGCGGATTCACCAAGCTGTGGCTGGACGGCAAGCGGAAGGTCCTGCTGGACCAGTCGGTGCCGCAGATCGGTGGACCGGTCGCGTGGCAGGCCGGGTACACCGGCAAGGGCGTATCGGTCGCGGTGCTCGACACCGGCATCGACGCGACCCATCCCGACCTCGCGACCCAGGTCGTGGGGGAGAAGAACTTCACCACCGAGTCCGCCGACGACCTCGTCGGTCACGGCACGCACGTCGCCTCGACGATCGCCGGCACCGGCGCCGCGTCGGACGGCCGCTACAAGGGCGTTGCTCCGGACGCACGCCTCTACGACGGAAAGATCTGTGAGGTCTACGGCTGCGAGGAATCCGCGATCCTGGCCGGGATGGAGTGGGCCGCGAACGATGTCAAGGCGAAGATCGTCAACCTGAGCATCGGCGGCCAGGACACTCCCGAGCTCGATCCGGTCGAGGAAGCCGTGAACCGGCTGACCGCGGAGACCGGCACGCTGTTTGTTGTTGCTGCTGGCAACAGTGGTCCCGGCGACGGGACGATCGAGTCGCCGGGTAGCGCGGACGCGGCGCTGACCGTCGGCAACGTGACCAAGCAGGACCAGCTGAACCCGACCTCGAGCCGTGGCCCGCGGACCGGCGACAGCGCGCTCAAGCCCGACGTGACCGCGCCCGGCACGGACATCGTGGCAGCGAAGTCCAAGGACTCGACGATCGGTGAACCGGTCGGCGACAAGTACCTGCGGCTCTCCGGTACGTCGATGGCGACGCCGCACACCGCCGGCGCTGCCGCGATCCTCTTGCAGGAGCACCCGTCCTGGACCCCGGCCGAGTTGAAGGCCGCGCTGATGGGATCGGCGAAGGTCGCTGCGGATCAGACCTCGTTCCAGCAAGGCGCGGGGCGGATCGACCTGACTACGGCGATCAAGCAGAGCGTGGTTTCCGAGCCCGGCAGCGTCTCCTTCGGCAAGGCGTCGTACCCGCACACCGATGACCAGCCGGTCACCCGCGAGGTCACCTATCGCAACCTCGGCGATGCGGCCGTCACGCTGTCGCTGACCTCGGTGCTGAACGGACCGGACGGTACGGCGGCTCCAGCCGGCGCACTGAAGCTGAGCGCCGACTCGGTGACCGTTCCGGCCGGTGGTACGGCGTCCGTGCAGGCGACGTCGGACACCAGCCTCGGCGGCTCGGACGGCCTGTTCAGCGGCCGCATCACTGCCACGGGCGGCGGCCAGACGGTCGTCGTACCGGTCGGCGTGGACAAGGAAGTGCCGACGTACACGCTGACCGTCAAGCTGATCAAGCCGAACGGCGCGCCGGATCCCGACTACCCGGTGTCCGTCACGGGTGTCGACAACGACGAGAACGACATGATCGCGCCGGACGAGAACGGCACGGTGACGCTCAGGTTGACGCAGGGCGAGTACGTGCTCAACCAGTTCCAGGAGTTCGAGCGCGGGACGGAGGACTGGATCTTCTTCACGCTGCTCGCACCGAGTGTGAAGCTCACCGGCGACCAGACGGTCGTCCTCGATGCACGGAAGGCCAAGCCGGTGACCACCTCGGTGCCGAAGGCCGACGCGGTGCAGGCCAACTCCGACATCGGGTTCGACCGGACGATCAAGGGCGGCGTGTACACCTACGCCGCTGCCGGATTCCTGTCCGGGACGATGTTCACCTACAGCGCCGGGCCGAAGCTGCCCGCGTCCGAGCTGACCGGGCACGTCATGTCCCAGTGGGGTGTGCGGGGCGCGGACGGGTTGTTCACGAACACGCCGTACCTGTACGGGATCGCGAACTTCCAGCCCGGCGAGTTCCCGACCGGGTTCGACCGCAAGGTCAAGCAGTCCGATCTCGCGACCGTGGACACCACGGTCAACTCGACCGGCGAGGCGCGGGTCTTCAAGATGCTGTCCGCGGTCGGGCCGAGCGGTGACGGCGGCTGGGCGCGAGTCATCCGGCTCGACGTGCCGCGGACGATCCGCTATTACGTGGACCAGACGCCGTACGGTTGGTCCGGCACGATCGAGCAGGACACAGACGGGTCGGAATTCCCGTTCGGCGACTGGCGTCTCGAGGGCGATCCGGTGATCTACAAAGCCGGGCGGCACTATCAGGAGCGCTGGAACGCCGCGGCGTTCGGTCCGTCGGTGTTCGCCTACACCGCCCGGTCCGCGGATCAGATGAACATCTATCTGAACAGCCTCGCCGACGCGGACGGCCACGGCGGGTCCGTCGCCACGACATCCGCGAGTACGACGCTCTACCGCGACGGGACCGAGATCGGATCCACGGACGGGTTCGGCATCAGCGCCACCGGCCTGCCGGTGGGTGAGGCGTCGTACAAGCTGGTCGCGACCCGCACACAGGACGTGCTGCCGTTCGCGACGAAGGTGGATCTGGAGGCGACGTTCACGTCGTCCGCGGACCGGTCGGACATCGCCATCCACACCGTCGGTTTCCAGCCGGACGTGGACGGCAGCAACACGATGGTCCGCAAGCCTGTCACCGTTCTGCCGTTCACGGTCGAGGGTGTGAGGCAGGTCAAGGTCCAGTACTCCGACGATGGCGGAGCGACCTGGAAGCAGGCGCCGGTCGCCGGTAACAAGGCGATCTTCCCGACGCCGGCCGGCAAGACGATCTCGCTGCGGTCGACGGCAACGGATGCAGCCGGGAACAGCACGACGCAAACGGTGATCGCCGCCTACACGATGCGGTGAGAACAGCAGAACGCCCCCGCCGGCCGGCGGGGGCGTTCTGGTCGTACTACGTCAGCCGATCAGGCCGAGCGCCTTCACCGCGTCGCGCTCCTCGCCGAGCTCGGCGACCGAGGCGTCGATCTTGCCGCGGGAGAAGTCGTTGATCTCCAGGCCCTGGACGATCTCCCAGTTGCCGTCCTTCACGGTCACCGGGAACGACGAGATCAGGCCCTCCGCGACGCCGTACGAGCCGTCGGAGACGACCGCCATCGACAGCCAGTCACCCTCGGCCGAACCGGCCAGCCAGTCGCGGGTGTGGTCGATGGTCGCGGCCGCGGCGGAGGCCGCCGAGGACGCGCCGCGGGCCTCGATGATCGCGGCGCCGCGCTTCTGCACGGTCGGGAGGAAGTCGTTCTCCAGCCAGGCCTGGTCGTTGACGACCTCGGCCGCGTTCTTGCCGGCCACCTCGGCGTGGAAGATGTCCGGGTACTGCGTCGCGGAGTGGTTGCCCCAGATCGTCAGCTTCTTCAGGTCGGTGACGTGCACGCCGGTCTTCTTGGCCAGCTGCGCCAGCGCCCGGTTGTGGTCGAGCCGGGTCAGCGCGGAGAACCGCTCGGCCGGGATGTCCGGCGCGTTGCTCTTCGCGATCAGCGCGTTCGTGTTCGCCGGGTTGCCGGTGACGGTGATCCGGACGTCGTCGGCGGCGTGGTCGTTCAGTGCCTTGCCCTGGACGGTGAAGATCGCGCCGTTGGCCTCGAGCAGGTCACCGCGCTCCATCCCCTTGGTCCGCGGCCGCGCACCCACCAGCAGCGCGACGTTGACACCGTCGAAGACCACGTTCGGGTCGTCGCCGATCTCGATCCCGGCCAGCGCCGGGAACGCGGAGTCCTCGAGCTCCATCACGACGCCCTCGAGTGCCTTCAGCGCCGGGGTGATCTCCAGCAGCCGCAGCTCCACCGGGGTGTCCGGCCCGAGCAGGGCCCCGCTCGCGATCCGGAACAGCAGGCTGTAACCGATATTCCCCGCGGCCCCGGTAACGGCCACCTTCACCGGTGTAGTGCTCACGACACGCTCCTAGCTCATCTGATTGTGTGCTTCGGACGCTAGCAAGCCGGGTGTCGCGGCCCAACGCTGGGGGACCACCGATTAGCTCACATCCCGATGGATCGTTCACCGATCGGTCATGCGGCGTACGTCGCGGGGCCGACGGTGTGTCCGAGGGTGACCTCAGTCCCTGACTTGTTAGGAGAAGTCCATGAAGCTGCCCAGCCGGCTGCTGCCGGTTGCTGCCTCGGCCCTCGCGGTCGCCGCGGCCGTCGCCGTCCCGCAGGCCGTCCCGTCCCTGTCGTCCGCGCCGTCCACGTCGGCGGCCGGCCCGGTCGCCGTCCAGGCCGCCAAGCACGACGACTTCGTCATCGTCGGCCACCGGGGCGCCTCCGGCTACCGGCCCGAGCACACGCTGGCGTCGTACGAGCTGGCCGCGCGGATGGGCGCCGACTTCATCGAGCCGGACCTGGTCACCACCAAGGACCACGTGCTGGTCACCCGGCACGAGCCCGAGATCGGCGGTACGACGGACGTCGCGGACCACCCGGAGTTCAAGGACCGCAAGAAGACGAAGCTGCTCGACGGCGTCGCCACCACCGGCTGGTTCACCGAGGACTTCACGCTGGCCGAGCTGAAGACGCTGCGCGCAAAGGAGCGGATCCCGGCGACGCGCCAGCACAACACGGTCTTCGACGGGCACTACCAGATCCCGACCTTCCAGGAAGTGATCGACCTCAGCAAGCGCCTGTCCAAGGAGCTCGGCCGCCCGATCGGCATCTACCCCGAGACCAAGCACCCGACCTACTTCCGGGCGCAGGGCCTGCCGCTCGAGCCGGAGCTGATCAAGACGTTGAACCGCAACGGCCTGAACCGGCCGGACGCCAAGGTCTTCGTCCAATCCTTCGAGGTCTCGAACCTGAAGGCGCTGGACAAGCAGCTCCGGGTCCCGCTGGTCCAGCTGACCAGCTCGGTCGGTGCGCCGTACGACTTCGTGGCCTCCGGCGACAAGCGCACGTACGCCGACATCGTCAGCGCGAAGGGTCTGCGCGAGGTCGCGACGTACGCCGATGGCGTCGGTCCGAGCAAGGACCAGCTCATCCCGCTCGACGCGACCGGCAAGCTGGGCAAGCCGACCACCCTCGTCGCGGACGCGCACAAGGCCGGCCTGGTCGTGCACCCGTACACGTTCCGGGTCGAGAACACCTTCCTGCCGGCCGATTTCGACAGCTCGGTCAACCCGAACGACTCGGGCAACCTGTTCGGCGAGATCGCGGCGTACCGCAAGCTCGGGATCGACGGACTGTTCACCGACAACACCGACATCGCGGTGGCCGAGGAGAAGGAAGCTCGCTGACTGGAATGATGGGTGGGTGGAACGGCGGACGGCCTCCGGGCTGGCGAGTGTAGAGGCGCAGCCCGACGGGACGTTCGTGCTGCGGGTCGACGGGTCGCCGCAGTCGCAGGTCGACCTGGCCGATCCCACCCATCTGCCGTTCGAGTACATGCGCCGGATCGGCGACGTCGTGGACGCCATCGCGCCACGACGTCAGCCGGTCGCGGTCCTGCATGTCGGCGGGGCCGCGCTGAGCCTGCCGCGGTACGTCGCGGTCACCCGGCCGCGGTCCCGGCAGATCGTGCTCGAACCCGACGAGGACCTGACCGAGTTCGTCCGGGAGGCGCTCCCGCTGCCGAAGCGGACCGGGATCAAGGTGCGGCCGGTCACGGGCCGGGCCGGCATCGGCGAGGTGTACGACGACTCGATGGACGTGGTCATCCTGGACGCCTTCGAGCACGAGGCGGTGCCGGCGAATCTGGTGACGGCGGAGTTCTTTGCGGAGTGCGCGCGCGTGCTGCGGCCGACCGGCGTACTGGTGGCGAATCTGATCGACGGGAAGGCCGGGTTGCCGTTCATCCGGCGTACGGCGGCGACCGTGCGATCCGGGATCGGCGCGGGGGTGGTGCTCGCGGAGCGGAAGATCCTGCGTGGCAAGGGATTCGGCAACGTCATCATGGTCGCGTCGCGGCAGCCCGTTCCTGCCTTGACGGATGCCGGACGCCGAGCGCAACCGCCGTACGACGTCATGCCGTTGGACGAACTGGCCGGAAAGGCCGCCCCGCTCACCGACGCCGAAGGCTACGTCACGCCGCAGGCGCCGCCCTCAGTCTTCCGGAGCTGACCCGCTCGCGTCCGGCGCCGAGCCGCTCGACGGCGCGTGCCACCGCCGCGCGCTCGGCTGGTGTCGCGCCGACCGAGCGGACCAGGTGGTCGAGCCGGTCTCGACCCGCGAGGCGCTTGCCCTGGAGCCACGCCTGGATCGTCGTTCGCGGAATACCTGTCTGTTGCTCCAGTCGCCGCAATGACTGCGGCCGGGCGAGTGCTGTGAGAGCGGTGCCCAGGTCCTGCAGGGTTTCTGCGTCGTCCAGCAGTCCGACGATGTCGCGCGGGTCGCGGCTCGCCTGCTCCCACCGGCGGCGCCAGACCGGCATCAGGTCGGCGGGCACACCGCACCCCGTCAGGAACGCCTCGGCGACCTCCCATGTCGGCAGGTGCTTGCCGTTCGTCGCGCGGATCAGGTGTGGATGCGAGTAGTGCGCGCGATCCGCCAGTTGCCGGTAGCTCAACCCGGCGTGACGCCGTACCCGCTGCAACGCCTCCGCGAAGGTCTCCACGTGTTCAAACATAACTCAACATGTTTCAACAGATCAAGCGACGGTTAGTCTTGACCCTGTGTCTGTCGCGAAGGTTGCCGCCCTGGCCTACTACCCGGTGAAAGGTCTTGCCGGGATCCCCGTCGAGTCAGCTGAGGTCGGCCCGACCGGCCTGCTGAACGATCGGCTGTTCATGCTCGTCGAGCCGGACGGCAGTTTCCTCAGCCAGCGCAAGCTTCCCGCGATGGCGACACTCCACGCCGAGGTGGCCGGCGACCGCCTCAGCCTGTCCGCCGCCGGCGCTCCGACGCTCGACCTCGAGATCCGGTACGACGGCAAGCGGCGTGACGTCAGCCTGTTCGGGAAGTGGTTCGGCCAGGGCGTTGTCCAGGACACGGCCGCGGACGAGTGGTTCACCGCTCGCCTCGGTACGCCGGCCGCGCTGGTCCGCGTCACGCCCGAACACGAACGGCCCGGCTGGGGCGCGCACCGCGGTCTCACCGGGTACGGCGACGCGCACGCGCTGATGATCACGTCGCTGTCGTCACTCGACGGCCTCAACGCGCGGATCGTCGAGCACGGCGGCGAGGCGATCCCGATGAATCGCTTCCGGCCGAACATCGTCGTGGCTGGCTGGCCGGAGCCGCACACCGAGGACAAGGTCCTGCGGATGACGGCCGGCGCGGTCGAGATCGGCTACTCGGCCCGGGGTATCCGGTGTGCGGTTCCGACGGTGGAGCAATCGACCGGAGTAAAGGCTGGTCCGGAGCCGACCAGGACGCTGGCGACGTACCGGCGCGAACCGGCGTACGGCGGCGGTGTCAGTTTCGGCGTCAAGGCCGCAGTACTTGCCGGAGGCACCATTCGGGTCGGCGACGAGATCGCCGTCCGGGAATGGATCCCGGACGGCACCGATCCCGCGCAGGACTAGGGCGCGGCTCCCTAACAGCCGACCCGCGACCGGCCGGTGACGGCCTTGTAGGTGCAGGTGTCGAAGGTCTTGCCGGCCGGGGTCTGGAAGCGGGCCGTGTCGCCGGTGTTGTTCCAGACGTACCAGCTCTGGTTCCAGTAGAGCGTCAGCGCCCGGTTGCGGTTCTTGCCGGTGCGGACGATGACCGTCGACCGGCCCGGCAGCACGTAGCCGCGCGGGAACACGAACACGTGGTTGGCCACGTCCGCGACCCGGAAGCCGGACAGGTTGATCGGCCGGCTGCTGATGTTGCGGACGGTGAAGAACTCGTTGTTGATCTGGGCGTTGGTGCGGGTGTCCGTGCCCGGCGGGTCGTACTGGATCCCGCTGAGTACGGCGGTGATCGCCGCGTCGGCCGTCAGCGGTGCGAGGACCGCCGTACCGGCCAGCACCACCGCGGCTGTCGCGGCGGAAAAGAGCGTGCGGAAGCGTCGTGCGAACACAGAATTCCCTTTCGGCAGTGGGCCGATCTCCCCCCGGCCCGATGAACTTCGGCTGCCGGTTCCCCCCGGCGGTCGCACGCTAGTCGTTACGCTCCGTGCTCGTCAAGGGCTCAATCAACGGTCGTCGGAACGCCGTGCTCGAGCACCTTCAGGCGCTTGTCCAGCCCTGCTTCGCGGAACGCCGCGACGAGTTGGTCGGGCCCTTCGGTGAAGTGCGCCCAGCCCTCGGTGTGCACCGGCACGATCGTCGCCGCACCAAGCAGACGCGCCGCCTCGACCGCGTCCGCGGACGTCAGCGTGAGGTTCGCTCCGTCGAGGAGTGCGGTGCGCGCGGCGCCGGCGAACAGGACCGCGACATCGATCGGTGCGAAGCGGTCGGCGATCTCCTTCACCAGACCGAGTGACGCGTTGTCGCCGGCGACGTACACGGTCGGCAGCCCTTCGCCCTGCAAGACGAATCCGGTCACCACGCCGAGCACCTTCTCAGCGCCTTCGGGACCATGCAGCGCCGGTACGCCGGTCACCGTGACGACGCCACCGTCCGGGCGAGGCAGGTCGACCGACTCCCAGTTCTCCAGGCCGCGGACGCCTTCGATCCGAGTCGCCGCACCCGGCGTCGACAAGACGGTTGGAATGGTCGCCAGCAGTGCGCGGCCGGCGTCGTCGAGGTTGTCCTTGTGCTCGTCGTGCGAGACGAGCGCGACATCGATCGCACCGAGCTGCTCGGCCGGGATCGCCGGGCCGATCAGCTTGGTCATCACCCGGCCGGTCAGCTGGTATTCGCGCGGCTCGTCGAAGGCCGGGTCGATCAGGAACGTCAGGCCACCGAGGTTCAGTACGGCGGTCGGACCGCCGATGTGCGTGATCTCCATGTCCACGATCCTCCGCCGCGACGGGCGGTCCGGCCATTGGCCCGGGAGCCATAGTTGACGAAGATCGGGCCATACTGTTCTCATGCGTACTGTCGCGGTGCTCGGGTACGACGGGATGAGCCCGTTCCATCTGTCCGTCCCCTGCCTGGTCCTCGGTGAGCGGCGCGGCCGGGCGACGGAGTACGACGTCCTCGTCTGCGCGGAGGAGCCGGGGTCGATGCGGACCAACGCCGGGTTCGGGATCAGCGTGGATCACGGGCTCGACGTGATGGAGCGGGCCGACGTCGTCGTACTGCCGAGCTGGGAGCCGGGGTTGCGGGCGTCCGACGTACTGCTGGACGCGATCCAGCGGGCGCATGCGCGGGGCGCGACGGTGGTTGGGTTGTGTATCGGGGCGTTCCTGGTGGCGGAGAGCGGGATCGCGGCGGGGCGTGAGGTGGTGACGCACTGGCGGTGGGCCGACGAGCTGCGCGTTCAGCACCCGGAGTTGGACGTGCGCGCGGACGTGCTGTGGTCGGACCTGGGTGACGTGATCACTTCGGCCGGTACGGCGGCGTCGCTGGACTGCTGCTTGCACCTGGTCCGGATGCATCACGGGGTCGAGGTGGCCGAGCAGGTTGCCCGCGACATCGTGGTCGCGCCGCATCGGAGCGGGTCGCAGGCGCAGTACATCCCGGTGCCGGTGCCGCCGGATCCGAGCGACGACGTGATCGAGAAGGCGATGGTGTGGGCGCGGGCGCGGCTCGACCAGCCGGTGTCACTCGACGAGTGGGCCGGGGCGGTGGCGCTGTCGCGGCGTACGTTCACGCGGCAGTTCCGGGCGCGGACCGGGAGCTCGGGACAGGCGTGGCTGTTGCGGCAACGGCTGGACCGGGCGCGGCTGTTGCTGGAGACAACCGATCTGCCGGTCGAGCGGGTGGCGGCGTCGAGCGGGTTCGGGAGTAGCGATGCGTTGCGGCATCACTTCCACACGTTGCTGGGTACGACGCCGCAGCGGCATCGGCAGGAGTTCTACAGGAGTACGAGCAGGATGTAGACGACCGGGGCGGCGAAGGTGACGAGCAGGATCCAGGCCATCATCCGGTGGCCGGTCTTGCCGCGGTCGAGCGAGGAGGCGAAGTACAGCACGGCGCCTTCCTCGGTGTGCCGGCTCAGCCCCATCCGCTTGGCCTCCTCCGGCCGCGGATCAGGCCGCTCCTCGGCGAACGCGTCCGGATGAATCCCGTAGTGCGCCGGCCCGGCCCGATCCACGTCGTCACGCTCGGAGAACATCCAGCCTCCCGCAGGTTGGTGGACCAGGTCGTCAAACCATGATCACACCAACCGGCGGGAATCGTGCCCCAGGTACTACGAGAAGTCCGCCACCCAGGCGTAGCGCGTCGGCTTCGAGCCGATGCAGAGGCCGAGCAGATCGATCGCCGTACAGTGCGCGTAGCCGACCCGGCCGACGCCCAGCGTGGTCAGGCCGCAGTTCATGATCGTGCTGCGGCTCTGGGCCATCATCTGGTCGTAGGCCTGCTGGGCGCTCCAGTTGTCACCGCCGGCGGTGGACTTCGAGGCACCGCTGCTGTTCGTCGCGCCCGACTTGGCGCGGCTGCTGGCGTCCGAGCGGGCGCTGCCGGTCAAGTCCGGGTCCTGCTCGAGGGGCTGACAGCCGTTGTTCTTGCGGGCGCTGTCGATCATGTCGAACAGTTGCGACTCGGCGGCGTCCATGCCGCCGTCCCGCGCCGGAGGTGGCGGCGGGGGCGGGGTCGTCGTCGGGGTTTGGGTCGGGCGGCCGGTGGACGTCGTACGGCCCGGTGTGGTCGGGGCGCTCGTCGCCTTCTCCGAAGTGGGGGAGTCGGTCGGTTCGATGGTGCTCGGGGATTCCGACGGGATCGTGGTCGGTGACGCGGAGTCGGTCGGTGTGCCCGTCGGGGTTCCTGTAGGCGTCGTGGTCGGGGTGACCGTCGGCGTACCGGTCGGAGTCGCCGTCGGCGCCACCGTGGGCCGCTTCGTCGGCGTCGCGACGGCAGCCTTCGTGGTCGGGGTGATGTAGGTGTCGTCGGTCCGGGTGACCATCGGCACCGAGGCGTCCGCGTCGTCGTTCTGCGGCTGGTGCAACAGGATCCACGAGATCGGCGTGATCACCAGCACCACAGAAGCAATAGCAACAATCGACCGCCGCCCCCGCTTCTCCCCACCAGCAGCCCGCCGCCCACCCCGCCCAGACCCAGAACCCCCAGGCCCAGAACTTCCAGGCCCAGAACTTCCACGCCCCCCAGCAGCAACATGCGCGGCCGCAAGCCGCCCATCACCATCCACACCGGCGGATCCAACAGCCGCCGCCCCGACGCCGGCGGCACCTGCACCACCCGCACGAGACGAGTCGGCAGCCGCCGCCCCGACGCCGGCGTCGGCGGAGGCGTAGCCATCTGCGCGAGCCGCACGGGCTGAGTCGGCAGTCGACGAGCCGGAGCCGGCGGCAGCGGACCTGCTGGTGGGGGTTTGGGGGCGGGGGGCCTGGCCGGTGGTGGCTAGGAGGTCGGCGGCCGAGGCGGCGGGGGTGGGGCGCGGCGTGGTCGGCGTGGTCGGCGTGGTCGGCGTGGTGGTGCCCAGGGAGGCCCAGTCGTCGGTGGCTCGGCGGATGGACCACGTGCCGGCGGTCTCGCCCAGTCCGGAGCGCTCGGTCGGTTCCGGGGTTTCCGGGCTGCGCGCCGCGCGACGGGCGCGAGTCGGCTCGGGATCTGTTCCGGCGATCGACTGCTCGACCCACGACGGCGTACCAGCAGGACGCCGTCCACCGGACGCAGCCGACCCGTAGGTGCTCAAGTCCTCGGCGGCTGTCCGCCTGGGCAGCCCGGAGGTCGCGTCCTCGGGTGCCGTGTAGCTGGGCAGGGCGCCGCGCGGTGCGTACTGCGGGGTTGCCGGGCGCGACTGGTTGCCCCCGGCCCAGAACGGGTTTTCGTTGGACGCACCAGCGGATTGCGCCGTGGCCCAGAAGGGGGACTCGTCGCTGGAGCGCGGTGCGTACCGCGGGGGTTCTGGTGGTGCGGGCGGGGTGGATTCCGCGGGCGGGGTGGGCCGGTTGCCGGAGCGCGACGAGCGTGATGCCGCTCGGGTCGCCTTCCTCCGTGGCTTGTACCGGCCGTTACCGGACTCGGACATTATGTCGTTGTTCCCTTCAAAGTCGCGCCCCCAAGACGTGCCTCATCACCCGTCTCACCGGAGCCCCTCAGGAACGTCCGGCGACATGACAAGGTCGGATCTACCCGCGGCGACCGACCGTGAACCGGCCGGACATTGTGGGCCTGAGACAACGTCTCGCCCGCACTCGGTGATCTGCGCACAATGACAACCACAACGGCCTTCAGCTCCGGCCGAAGTCCTGGACCCAGCTGCCGGGTCCGTAGTTGGACTTGACCTGCCCCGGGTCGTATCCGACGCCGATCGTGGTGAACCGGCAGTTGAGGATGTTCTTGCGGTGGCCGTCGCTCTGCATCCAGGCCGCGACCACCTTCTGTGCGGTGTCGTAGCCGGCCGCGATGTTCTCGCCCCAGCTCGACCCGCGGTACCCGGCGGCCGCCATCCGGTCGCCGGGGTCCTGACCATCGGGGTTGGTGTGATCCATGTAGTGCCGCCGGACCATGTCCGACGCGTGCTTCCCGGCCGCCTCGACGAGAGCGCTGTCCAGCCGGAGCGGACCGCAGCCCTGCTGCTGACGGATCTGGTTCGTGTAGTCGAGGACCTGCCGCTCCTGCGTGCTCGTACCGCCACCGCTCGGCGGCGGAGCAGGAGTGTCCGTCGGCTCGGTGGTCCGCGTCTTCGTCGGCTTCGGCGTCGTACTCGCGGTCTTCGTCGGGTAGCTCGGCTTCGGCCGGCCGCCGCCGCCGCTGGTCGTCCGCGAGTTGCCCGGCGAGGTCGGCGGCACCGTCACCGTCGTCACGCCGACCGTCGGTGCAGTCGGTGTCGTGAGTACGCCGGTGGGCGTGTCACTCGGCGTACCGGGGCTGGTCGGAGTCGCGGACGTGGACGACGAGATCGCGCCGGGACCGAGCGCCGGCGTACCGACAACGGCCGTCGTCGTACGCCCGTTCGGCAACGTCTTGGTGATCGTGATGAGCGGCGTACCGGCCGTGGTGCCCGATCCGCCGTCGACGCGGGTGTCCTCGGAGACGTTCAGGACCTTGGCGGCGTCGTCGGTCCGCGAGTTGTCGTGGGACATCAGCCAGACGACCGGGCCGATCGCGAGCAGTACCGACAACGCGCTGACAACAGGGCCGACCAGGCCACGGCTCCGCCGGGGAGCTCGTCTACTGCCGCGGTGCCGCCGGGGGGTAGGCGAATCCGTCATGGGATGGGCGAATCCTCTTCGTTTTTCGTCGTACCGAGTGTCGCGTCGTTCCCCGTGGTCCAGCCAGGTCCCCCCTGGTTACCGAACAGGAACCTTAACGGACGCGCGAGGTCATCGTTACAGGTCCGCGACGCCTCTTAACGATTCCCGAAGGTTCTCCGGGCAACGATTAACGAACAGGTTCTGAACCGCCGGTCATCCGCCGAAGTCCTGCACCCAGCTTCCGTTGCCCCAGTCCGGCTTCACCTGGCCGCTGTCGTACCCGATCCCGATCATCGTGTAGCTGCAGTTGAGGATGTTCGCGCGGTGGCCGGGGCTGTTCATCCAGCCGGTCACGACCGCCGACGGGCTCGAGTAGCCGACGGCAATGTTCTCGGCCATCGCACCGCCCTTGAATCCGGCCGCCTTCATCCGGTCGAACGGGCTGCGGCCGTCCAGGCTGTCGTGCGCGAAGTAGTGCTCGTCGACCATGTCGGACGCGTGCGCCTGGGCAGCCTTGGTCAGCGCGCTGTTCGTCCGCAGCGGTCCGCAGCCGGCCTTGGCGCGCTCCTGGTTGGTCAGGGCAAGCACCTGTGCCGCGGATCCGCCGCTGGGCTTGGTAGTTGCCGTCGGCTTCGGTGTCGCGGTGTGGCTCGGCGTCGGCTTGGACGTCGTCCGGGTGGGCCTCGGAGTCGGCGTACGCGTGCTGTCCCGGCTCGGCGCCGTGGTCGACCGGGTCGGCTTCGGCGTCGGGGTCTTCGTGGTGGCGCGCGTCGGCGTAGGTGTCGGCGTAGGTGTCGGCGTCGTACGGCGGGGTGTGTACGACGACGGCGTCGTCGGACGGCTCGGCGTCGCCTTGGGAGCGTCGTCGCCGGCAGGCGCGACGGACGTGATCGGGTTCTCCTGGCTCGTCGGTTTACTACTGCCGGTCTGACGTACGACGAACCACCCGACGCCGATCAGCAGGACCAGAGCAGACAGCGACGCGATGAGAGGACCGGCCACGCCGCTACCGAGTGACCGTTTGTGGTTCGTCATGGTGAGCACCCTTGCCCAGGCGTGCGTTTACCGACCCACTCGAGGGTCGCCCTTGACAAACCTTTGACTATCGCAGTCGTTTCAAACGGTTGAGCGGGCGATGACGATGTCTGCGATGACCTTCCAGCCCAGACTCCGGTACAGGCGCAGGCCGTCGATCGACGCGATCAGGATGCCGCGTTTGGCGCCCTTCGCCGCGGCCGCCTCGACCAGCGATGCCATCACCGCACTGCCGAGTCCGCGTCGTCGGTGCGCCGGGTCGGTCTCGATCCGGTCCGCGACCGCGTCCTCACCGACGACCGCCATCCGCCCGCTCGACACCACTCCGCCGTGCAGGGTGGCGCGGGTGATGATCAGGTCGTCCTCGAGTTCGGTGTGCAGCGCATATCGCTCGTGCAGCTTCAACGCCGGCTGCTCCGAGAGCTGGATCGTCATCAGCCAGTCCTGGTCCTGCTGGACCTCGAGGCCGAGGTCCTCCAGCTGCTCGATCCGGGCTTCCTTGTCATCGGTGGCCAGGGTGATCCAGCCCGCGCCGCGCCCGCCGCCGTCGGCCGAGGCCAGCTGGGCGGCACGCTCCACACGTTCCGGTTTGTCGTCGGCATCCAGTACGACGTATTCCGTCGGCCGGCTCTCCTCACCCGCGCGGACGATCAAGATGCCGTCGTTGTCGTCCTCCACTGTGGTCCAGCCCCGCGAGACGGACCACCCGGCCTGCCAGCGGCGGACGAGCTCCTCACGATCTCTCACCAGTCGATTCAAGCAGCCCGCAACCGTCACGGCGAGGGGAACTGGTGTCGCTTGACACCAACTGGCCGTAAATTTCCGCCTGCAGGCTGTCACCACTACCGCTCAACCGCCCGCCGCGCAACCCCTCACAGCCGGTCAGCGACCGGCGTACTCGTCCGCGAGCAGGTCGAAGATCAGGTCGTCGTCGTAGCTGCCGTCCCGGCGCGGGATGGCCGAGCGCTCGGTGCCGACATGGGTGAATCCGTTGGCCTCGGCAACGTGCGCCGAGGCGCTGTTGCCCACGGCAGCCTTCAGTACCAGCCGGCGCCGCCCCAGACCGCCTTCCGCGACAGGCTTGAACGCGTGCGGGATCAGCAGCTCGACCGCGGTCGTCATCACCTTGCGGCCACGCGCGTCCGGGTGCATCCAGTACCCGATCTCGCCCACGGTCGCGTCCAGCCGGTTGTTCAGATTGAAGACGCTGACGTTCCCGAGCAGTTGGTCGCCGGCGAGATCGGCGATCGCCCAGGCGACGCCTTCACCACCGGCCATCATGTGCGGCCGGGTCTTGATGAATCCCTCGGCGTCCTCCAGCCGGTACGGCGACGGCATGCCGGACAGCCACTGCTGCGTCCGCTCGTCGCTGCACGCCTCCTGGACCCGTTGCGCGTCCGACTCCCGCAGCCCGCGCAGCCGGATGCTGCCACCCTCGAGCACCTGCGCGTTCCACCAGTTGCCCTGTGGCTCGAGGTCGTCGTCGCGGCCGACCGATGCGACCCACTCGTCCTTGCGTACGCCGCGGGCGCGTCCGCCGCCCGGGATCGTCACCAGCCCGCGGAACCCGGCCTTCCAAGCGACCCGGCGGCTCGCGTAGTTCCCGACGAAGGCGCGCCAGATCACCCGGTCCCAGCCGAGGCCGTCGAACGCGTACCGCACGGCGAGCTTCAGCGCCCGCGTCATCACCCCGTTGCCGCGGACCTCCGGCGACACCGCGAACCCGACCTCACCGACCCCGCCCTCACCGTCACCGAGGTCGATCGTCCCGGCATAGCGGCCGTCGTACTCGATCGCCCATCCCCACATCGTGTTCGTGCGCCAGCCGTTCGGGATCACGTCGGTCAGGAAGTTGACCGCGTGTTCGTGCTGGTAGGGGACCGGGATCGTGGTCCACTCCTGCATCACCGGGTCCTGGCACATCCGGTAGGCGGGCTCGACGTCGTCGACGGTGTGGGCGCGCAGGGTCACCGCGCCGTCGGTCAGAACCGGGACGTCCTCGGGGAATCGCATACCTCAGGGTGACGTGCTGCCACCGGCCGGGCAACGCATTTGAACGAGCGGAGCGAGTTCATCATCAGGCACTCCTTTCCTGACACGGAGAGCAATCGAGATTAGGCTGTGAGCTGTGAACGCAGCCGGAGCAGAGCCGCCACGCGGCCGGGGTGGGCAGCTGGCCGCTCAGCGACAGGCCACGATCGTTGCCGAGGTCAACAGTCGCGGCGCGATCACCGTGGCCGAGCTGGTCGATCGGTTCGGTGTCTCGGACATGACGATCCGGCGCGACCTCGACGCGCTGGACTCCAGCGGCCTGCTGCACAAGGTGCACGGCGGTGCGACGTCGGTCGGCCTGCGCAGTGCGCACGAGCCGGGCTTCGACGCCAAGCTGACGCAGGAGTCCGCGGCCAAGCAGGCGATCGCGGCCGAGGCGGCCACGAGGGTCCAGCCGGACAGTGCGATCGGCATCGGCGCCGGTACGACGACGTACGCGCTGGCTCGTCAGTTGCTCCGGGTGGAGAACCTCACCGTCGTGACGAACTCGGCGCGGATCGCCGACGTGTTCCACGGCAACGCGCGTTCGGACCGCACGGTCGTACTGATCGGCGGCATCCGTACGCCGTCGGACGCGCTGGTCGGGCCGATCGCGACCGCGGCGCTGGCGTCGTTGCATCTCGACCTGTTGTTCCTCGGCGCGCACGGTGTCGACGCCGAGCACGGGTTGAGCACGCCGAACCTGATGGAGGCCGAGACCAACCGATCGTTCATCGCCGCCAGCCGCGAGATCGTCGTGGTCGCGGACCACACCAAGTGGGGCACCGTCGGCCTGAGCACGTTCGCGACCTGGTCGGACCTCGACGTCATCGTCACCGACAACGGCCTGTCGACCGCCGCCCGCAAGGCCATGCGCGACACGGGATGTGACCTCGTCATCGCCTCCTAGCTGAGGCGGGACGCGCCGGCTGACGGGGTCGCGGCGAGTGCGCTGGGCGTGCTGAAACCGTGCTCCGCAAAGGCTTTCTCGATCGCGGCGAGCACCGACTCGGCCGCATCCGCCTCGACCAGCGCGATGATGCAGCCGCCGAAACCGCCGCCGGTCATCCGCGCGCCGAGCGCACCGGCCTCGAGCGCGGTGTCGACCGCGACGTCGAGCTCCGGCACGGTGATCTCGAAGTCGTCGCGCAGCGAGACGTGCGATGCGGTGAACAGCGGGCCGACCTCGCGCAGCTTGCCGGCATGCATCAACGCGACCGCGTCCTCGACCCGGCGGATCTCGGTCACCACGTGCCGCACGCGACGCCGTACGACGTCGTCCGACAACCGCGCCAGCGCATCGTCGAGGTCCTCGAAGGCGATCGACCGCAGAGCCGGTACGCCGAGCTCGGCCGCTGCCTGCTCGCAGCTCTTGCGACGGGCGGCGTACTCGCCGTCGACGTGGCGGTGCGGTGCCTTCACGTCGACGACCAGCAAGGCGAGGTCGTCGGCCGCCGGGTTGAACGGGATCTGCTCGGTGGACATCGCGCGGATGTCGAAGTACAGCGCGTGGCCCTGGGTGCAGCACATCGAGGCCATCTGGTCCATCAGCCCGACCGGGGCGCCGACGTACTTGTTCTCGGCCTTCTGGGCCAGCCGGGCGACCTCGGCGGGGTCGACGTCTACGTCGCGCAGACCGAGCAGGGCGACCAGCGTGGCGCAGAGCAGCGCTGCCGATGAGGACAGGCCGGCGCCGGAAGGGATGTCGGACTCGAACCGCAGGTTCGCGCCGCCGATCGGGTAGCCGGACTCGCGCAGGATCCAGGCCGCGCCGGCCGGGTACGCGGCCCAGTCGCCGACCGACCCCGGAGCGAGCTCGTCGATCGCGAACTCGGTGACGCCTCTGTGTCCGGCCGATGCGACCGCGATCCGGCCGTCGTCGCGCTTCGAGGCGGTGACGACGATCCGGTTCGGCAGGGCGATCGGCAGCACGAGACCGTCGTTGTAGTCGGTGTGCTCGCCGATCAGGTTGACCCGTCCCGGCGCGCGCCAGCTGCCGTCCGGCGTCGTACCGAAGACACTTTCAAAAGAGCTCACGAACCGACCTTCCGCAGAGTCTCGGCCACATCCTCGGGCCGCGTGTCGCTGATGAACGCGCCCATGCCCGACTCCGAGCCGGCCAGGTACTTGATCTTGTCCTTCGCCCGCCGGATCGACAACACCTCCAGGTGCAGGTAGCCGAGCTCGCGGTCGATCCGCACCGGGGCCTGGTGCCAGGCCGCGATGTAGGGCAGCGGTTCGCCGTACAGACCGTCGAGACGCTGCAGTACGTCGAGGTACAGCTCGGCGAAGTCGTCGCGCTCGCCGACCGACAGCTCGTCGATGCCGAACACCTGGCGGTGCGGGTACAGATGCACCTCGACCGGCCAGCGGGCCGCCTCGGGGACGAACGCGGTCCAGTTGCCGTTCTCGGCGACGACCCGCGTGCCTTCCTTGCGCTCGGCCGCCAGGATGTCGGCGAACAAGTTGCTGCCAGCAACTTCCTGGTGTTCGCGGGCGCGCGCCATCAGCGTCCGCATCCGCGGCGGAACGTACGGGTACGCGTAGATCTGGCCGTGCGGGTGGCTGAGCGTGACGCCGATCTCACGGCCGCGGTTCTCGAACGGGAAGACCAGTTCGACGTCGTCGCGGGCGCCCAGCTCGGCGGTCCGGTCGGCCCACGCGTCGACGACCAGCCGGGCCTGGCCCTGGGACAGGTCGGTGAACGACTTGTTGTGGTCGCTGGTGAAGCAGACCACCTCGGTCCGGCCCGGGCCGGCGAACGACGGGAACCGGTTCTCGAACACGGCGACGTTGTAGTCGTGGTCCGGGATCTCGGTCGGCTTGCCCGGCCGGCTCGCGTCCAGCGGGCACTCGTCGGCCGGCGGCAGGTAGGTCCGGGTGTTGCGGTGGGTCGCGTAGGTGATCACGTCGCCGGTCAGCGGGTCGGTGCGCAGGTCGACCTGCGGCTGGGGGGCGGGCAGGCCGCGGGTGTCCTCGAGCGGTACCCGCACCGGCGCGTCGGCCGGGTCGTAGTAGATCAGCTCGCGTCCGTCCGACAGTTTGGTGTCGGTACGGCGTACGCCGCGCGGTGTTTTCATCGTGTGACCCTCCCGGCCGTACGACGCGTCCGGCCAGGAATCATCGTAAACCAACAAACTCGAACAAGCACGGTAGCCTGGGCGGCCGCTAGTCTTGGTAGATGGACGACTACGCCCAACGCCCGCCCTCTCGTGGTCTGACGAGAGGGCGCTAGGAAATCCCACCCATGAACGCCACCCTGCTGCTGAACATCGTTCTGATTCTGGTCTTCGTGCTGATCGGCGGAGTCTTCGCCGCCGCCGAAATGGCCCTCGTGTCTCTGCGGGAGAGCCAGCTGAAGGCCCTCTCGCACCGCGGCCGGCGCGGCGAGATCGTCGCCAAGGTCGCCGCCAACCCGAACCGGTTCCTGTCCGCCGTCCAGATCGGCGTGACCCTGATGGGCTTCCTGTCCGCCGCCTTCGGTGGCGCGACGCTGGCCGACAGCCTCTCGCCGCAACTGCAGAAGCTCGGGCTGCCTGAGGGGCTGGCCGACACGGTTGCCCTGGTGCTGATCACGATCGCGATCTCGTACGTGTCGATCGTCATCGGCGAGCTCGCCGCCAAGCGGCTCGCGCTCCAGCGGGCCGAGACGTTCGCGCTCGGTCTCGCGCCGCTGGTCGACAGGATCGCGTCCGGCGCGCGGCCGGTGATCTGGCTGCTGTCGAAGTCGACCGACCTGGTGGTCCGCGGGCTCGGCGGTGACCCGAACGCGAACCGCGAGGTGATGACCGACGAGGAGCTCCGCGACCTGGTCTCGGCGCACGAGTCGCTCGGCGAGGAGGAGCGCAAGATCGTCGACGACGTCTTCGAGGCCGGCAGCCGGCAGTTGCGCGAGGTGATGCTGCCGCGGACCGAGGTGGACTTCGTCGACGGTGAGATGCCGGCGTACAAGGCGGTCAAGTTCGCCGCCGAGCGGCCGCACTCGCGGTACCCGGTGATGAACGGCTCGGCCGACGACATCGTCGGTTTCGTCCACGTCCGCGACCTGTTCGACCCGGCGGTCGCGTCTCGTTCGGTGCGGGTCGGCGACCTGGCCCGCGACGTGCTCATGCTGCCGGACACCGCGAAGCTGCTGCCGACGCTGACCGAGATGCGCCGCCGCAGTACGCACATCGCGATCGTCCTCGACGAGTACGGCGGTACGGCGGGCATCGTCACGATGGAGGACCTGGTCGAGGAGCTGATCGGCGACATCAAGGACGAGTACGACGTGGAGGCGGCCGAGACCACCCGACTGGGTGGCGGCGACATCGTCGTCGACGGCCTGCTGAACCTCGACGACTTCGCCGACGCCACCACGATCGAGCTGCCCGACGGCCCCTACGAGACCGTCGGCGGGTTCCTCGCCGCCCAGCTCGGGAAGGTCCCGTCGACCGGTGACGAGGTCCAGCTCGACTCCTACACCATGACGGTGACCGAGATGGACGGCCGCCGGGTCGCCCGGGTCCGCCTGCACCGGATCAAACCGGAAGAGTCTCCGACCGAGGCGCCAGCACCCGCTGCCGAGCAATAACCACCAGCCCGCCGACGACGTACCCGAGGCCCTGGAAGACGAGGACGGGGATGATGCCGACGGCGTCGCCGAGGAAGCCGGCCGCGGTGATGCCGATCAGCACCGCGACACTCTCGGCGGCGCCGACCGCGCCGTAGATACGGCCGCGGGTGCCGTCGACGGTGAGGTTCTGGAACACCGTCATCATCCCGGCGATCGTGAGCGCGCCGGGCAGCCCGACGACGATCATGCAGACGAATGCGGGGATCACGCTGTCCGACGCCAACGGGTAGAGGAACAGCGTGATGTCGATGAGCCCGAAGGCCAGCGCGCCGATGCCCCACAGCCGGGCCGCCGGCCAGCGCGAGCCGATCGCGGCGGCGACCAGACCGCCGACGATCCCGCCGACCGCTTGGGACGAGACGATCAGGCCGTACACCTGTCCGTCGCCGCCGATCTGGGAGCTGACGAACGGCGCGAACAGCGTGCTCATGATGCCCTCGCCGACCCCGGTGACCAGGCAGAACACGAAGAACAGCCGGATCGCCGGACCCGCGACGCACAACCGCAGCCCTTCGGTCCACTCTTCTTTCAACCGCCTGATCGCACCACCGGCGGTCTGCTCCGGGTTCTCCGGGCGGACGTGGCGGTGCCGCATCCGTGCGACCAGTACGACAGCGATCAGGAACGTCGCGGCATCCCCGAGCGCGAGCAGCGTGAGCCCACCGGCGGCCGCGAGGACACCGCCGAGCGCCGCGCCGATCAGCCGGGCGAGATCGCGGATCTGGCTGTTCAGCGCGTTCGCCGTGACGAGTTGCTCGTCGTGCACCAGCACCGGGACCAGCGATTGCTCGGCCGGCTGGAAGAACTGCTGCAAACAGCTCTGCGCCAGTACGACGCCGTACACGATCCAGATCGTGCTCGCGTCGTGGACGGCGATCAGCGGCAACAGCACCACCGCGTTGAGGACGTTCGTCACGATCATCGTGGTCCGCTGGTTCCAGCGGTCGACGAAGACGCCGGCCAGTGAGCCGAGGACGACGGCGGGCAGGAACGACGCCAGCAACAGGCCACCGCTCGCCAATGTGGAGCCGGTCAGTACGTACACCTGGAACGCGAGCCCGGTCCGCAGCAGCCAGTCGCCGATCAGCGAGATCAGGCCCGCGCTCAACATCAAGCGGTAGTCGCGCTGCCCGGCGAGGACGCCCCACAAGTCCTTCATCTACCTACTCCTCGGGCGAGATCGTGACGATCTGGGTGAATGAGACGTGCCGGCTGCCCGGCGGGCGGGTGGACTTGTCGTCGATCGGCCGCTCGTCGATCCAGCGCTGCAGCAACGCGTCGACCTGCCCGACGAGCTCGGTCAGCTCCTCGGCGGTCAGGTAGAACCCGCTCTGCCCGATACCCGAGCTGTCCCGCCAGACGGCGTCCTCGGAGGTGCGTTGCTGCTGCCACTGGCTCAACCGCTCGAGCGCCCGCTCGGCCAGCAACTGCTCGAGTACGTCGGCCGCTGCAGCGCCCTCCGGAGTCGCGGCCGCATCCCGCCACGACTGCGACGTCGACACCAACCGCCACGGCCGCTCCCGGTTGTCCTTCCCCGGAGCCGGCTCGACGAAGTCGTACTTCGCCAACTGCCGCAGGTGGTGCGACGCCAGCGCCTGACTGATCCCGAGTCGGCGCGCCGCGTCGGCCGCGGTCATCGGGCCCTCCCGCCCGAGCAACGACTGTAGGTCCAGCCGGACCGGATGCGCCATCGCCCGGATCGCCAACGGATCGTCGAGCAACCGGGAGCGCCGCGGATCCTTCTCCAAAGACATGCTTGGAATATGCACCGAGGTGAATCCGATGTCAAGCCATTGCTTGGAATGCGCCTGGAATGTGCTTGGGATCCGCGGTCGTACGATGCGGCATGACCGTTGCAGCATCGTCGCCGTCGTCTGCCTGGGCACCGCTGCGGCGGCCGGTGTTCCGTGCACTCTGGCTGGCGCAGCTCGGATCGAATGTCGGCACCTGGATGCAGTCCGTCGGCGCGCAGTGGACCGTCGTCCATCAGCCCAACGCGGCGGCGCTGGCGTCGATCGTGCAGGCCGCGAGCCTGCTGCCGGTGCTGTTCGTGTCGCTGCCCGCGGGCGTGCTCGCCGACGTACTCGATCGTCGCCGCCTGATCGCGATGGCGACGTTGGCGATGGCGATCGTGGCCGGCGGGCTGGCGATCCTGAGCGCTGACGGCTTGCTGACCCCGACCGCGCTGATCGCGATCACCTTCGTCCTCGGTGCCTGCCAGGCCCTGACCAGCCCGGCCTGGCAGGCGATCCAGCCGGAGTTGGTACCGCGCGAGGAGCTGCCGGAGGCCGCGGCGCTCAACAGCCTCAACGTGAACATCGCCCGGGCGATCGGGCCCGCGCTGGCCGGATTCCTCCTCGGCCTGAGCAGTCCGGCCGTCGTGTTCGCCGTCAACGCCGTGTCGTACCTCGCCATCCTGGTCGCACTTCTGCGCTGGCACCGGACGACCGCGGTCGCCGCGGCCGGCGAGCCGATGCTGCCCGCACTGCGAGCCGGTCTGCGGTACGTCGCGTACGCGCCCGGCGTACGACGGATCCTGCTGCGCGCGATGCTGTTCGTCCTCCCGGCGTCCGCGTTGTGGGGTCTACTGCCCGTGGCCGCGGTCCATCGCCTGGGTCTCGGCTCTACCGGGTACGGCGTACTGCTCGCCGCGCTCGGGCTGGGAGCTGTCGGGGGTGCTGTGCTGCTCAAACCGATCCGGACCACGATCGGCCGCAACACGCTGCTCGGCGGCGCGACCGTTGCCTACGCCATCGGCGTACTGGCCGTCGCTTTGTTGCACAACGCAACGGTCGTCGCGCTGATCCTGATCCTCGCCGGCGCCGGCTGGCTCGGTGCGTTGTCAACGCTCAACACCACGCTCCAGTTGGCGTTGCCGGGCTGGGTTCGTGCGCGGGCGTTGGCTGTTTATCTGATGGTGTTCCTCGGCGGTCAGGGTGTCGGCGCACTGATCTGGGGTCTGCTCGCCGCCGCGCTGGGCGCCGCGACCACGCTGCTCGTCGCGGGGGTCCTGCTGCTGATCGGTGCCGCCTCGTTGGCAATCTTCCCGTTGCACGAACGGACCGGCCACCTGGACCGCACGGTGGTCCAGCCGTGGCCCGACCCGGAGATCGGGATCCTGACCGAGGAGGAGCCGGAGATCGATCCGCGGTCAGGTCCGGTGCTGGTCGAGGTCTCGTACCACGTGCCGTCGGAGAACGCAGAGCAGTTCCGGACAGTGCTGGCCCGGGTCGGCCTCTCCCGGCAGCGAACCGGCGCGCGGCGATGGGCGGCGTACCGCGATGTGAGCACGCCGGACCTCTACGTCGAGGTGTTCGAGGTGGCGAGCTGGTCCGAGCACCTGCGTCAGCACAACGAGCGCATCACCGGGCAGGACGCGGATCTGTACCGGCAGGCTGCCGACCTGGCGCTCGAACTGCCCCGCGCTCGGCACCTGCTGTCGGCGGGCTGATCAGCCGGTCTGCTCGCGGATCCATTCCAGGGCGGGCTCGGCGTGGCTGAGGACCGAGATATGGCCGAGGCCTTCGTAGATCTCGAGCTCGGCATTCGGCAGGTTGTTCTCCAGCCACTTGCCGTGTGAGCACGGGATGATGCCGTCGGCAGTGCCGTGGATGAGCAGGGTCGGAGCGGCGATCGTCGTCGGGTCGCAGCCCCAGTCCATGACATAGGAGCAGTCGTCGTCGATCACGCCGTCGGGGCCGTTCGGTGTGGCGTTGCTGCCGGCGACAGAGCCGAGCCAGCCCCACGGTCCGTCGAACATCGCGATGTCGCTCGCGGTGAACTCCGGGTCGTACTCGACGCCGGATGTCTCGTGCCGCACCTTCGCATCCCGCCCGGCGGCCGCCGCGTGGAGCGAGGCGAGACCGGACGAGACCATGCCGTCGTACCAGTCGAGACCTTTGGCGTCGTACGGCGCGATCGCGGCGAACGTGGCGACCGCCTCGACGCGCTCGCCCAGGATCGCCGCCGAGGCGAGCGCGAACGAGCCGCCGCCGGAGTACCCCATCAGCGCGAACGTGCCGATCCCGAGCGTGTCCAGAACCGTGGTCAGATCCGCCGCCACCGACGACATCGTCCGGCCCGGCGCGGCGGTCGACCCGCCGTACCCGGGCCGGTCGAACGAGATCCACCGGATACCGAGCCACTCACCCGCCTCGGACAGCGGCTCCGGTGGGACCCCGAGGTTCGGCGTGCCGTGGTGCCAGACGACCGCGAGTCGTGCGTCGTCGCCCGGCGCGCTGTCGTACCCGTGCAGGATCCGCCCGTCGGCGAGGCGGAAGTCGATCTCGTCCATGCCGTTCACGATAAATGCGCGAAATGTCGAGTGCTCCCGATCGTGTCCGACCTCTGCTGCGAAGATCCCCTTCAGATTCCGAAAGGATGCCCGATCATGAAGTACCTGCTCCTGATCCACAGCAACCCGATCACCTGGGGCCACCCGTCGTTCCTCAACACCGAGAAGGGCAAGAAGCTCCCGAAGAAGGCCCGCGACGCCCTGACCGACCAACTCAACAATCTCCTGACCGAGATCGACGAGTCCGGCGAACTCATCACCGCGGTACCGCTCGACCCACCGGCGAAAACCCGGGTGGTCCGGGTCCGCGAAGGCGTCCGCGCGACGACCGACGGCCCGTACTCCGAGGCAAAGGAGCAGCTGGCCGGCGTGTTCCTCATCGACGTCAAGAGCCCCGAACGAGCCGAGGAGATCGCGGCGACGATCCCGGAGGCCGAGTTCGTGGCGGTGGAGGTCCGCCCGGTCTCCGTCTTCGACTGACGTACTACGCTCAGCCGGCTGTGGCGGTATTCCGCTCACCTCACCCGCCGCGGCGGGTGAGGTGAGCGCGCCGGGAGTCGCGCACGCTCGCCCCTCGGCATCCCGCAGCGGCCTATGTCCAGGCACCGGCCGGTCCCGACGCCAGTTCGCCAACCCGCTCGCATCTCCGCCGCGGCTGCCTCGATCCCTACCCGCAATCGAGCCGCCATGGCAGGACAGCTGCAACGGCATGCCGGAGGGCTGGTGTTTCGTCCATCACGTCGATACCCCCAAGCATCCAAGACCCATCAGATGGGTTCACCCACCCCGTTGTGGGTTCCCGCCCCGGACTACCGGCGGGGAAGGCACCACAAGATGGGGTAACCCATCGGGCAGGGGCGAGGGGTGGGGGCGAGGGCGGGGCTAGCTGCTGACCAGGCGGTGGTGGTTTTCGTGGGTGGCCAGGGCGGGGTCGAGGGCGCCGAGGGCCAGCCAGGTGGCGCCGCCGACCCCGTCTCGCGCGGTGAGGACCTCGCCGGCGAAGTGCTGCCGGATGAGTTGGCCGACGGGGGACGACTCGCCGGCGACGCTGCCGGCGAGCACCATCGGGCCGCTGTCGGACGGGGTCTTCAGGCGGGCGACTGTCTCTGTGAGCAACTCGGCTGCGCGTTTGACCAGTGCGCGAGCGGTTTCGTCGTCCTGTGCGTACGCCGCGATCACGGCCGGCGCCAACTCGGCGAGCATGACCGGTGGCCGGCTGTTGACTGTTCTGACCAGATCGTCACGCAAAGCGTCGTATCCTTCACGCTGTGCAGTCGAATGCGGGTCCCGATCGGGCAGGACTGTCTCCACGACGGTCTGCTCGAGCAGCCCAAGGGGCTCACGAAGATCCAGAGCTTGCAAGACACTGCGCACAGCCTCGCGGCCGAGCCAGAAGCCGGATCCCTCGTCGCCGAGCAGCCAGCCGTGTCCGCCGACGGTCCGTACGAGCTGGTGGTCGCGGACCAGACCGACGTTGCTGCCGGTGCCTGCGATCAGCACGATCCCGCTCGGCTGCGGCGTACCTGACGCAAAGGCGACCTCGAGATCGCCGATGTAGTCGGGGGCCACGGTGAGCCCGGCGCCGGTCCACGCGGCGTCGAACCGGGCTGCCACATCCGGCCGCCCGAGCGCGGAGCCGCCGGCCATGCCGACCACGGCGGATTTGACCTCGGATGCGTCCAGACCGGCGAGGGCGGCGTGAAGAGCCTGACCGAAGTTGGCCGCAGCGCTGACGGGATGGCTGGTCGGGTTTCCGCCCGCGGCGGCACCGCGACCGACTACGTTGCCCTGGGAGTCGGCGATCACGATCCGGGTGGAGGTGCCGCCCAGATCGCCGCCTAGGACCAGCGGTCCGGCCGGGATCTGGACTGCTCGGTCGACAGCTGGGGCGGACGGGTCCGGCAGGGGACGTTCGACCGACATACGCAATGCTCCAAACTGCTCAAAGAGCCTATTTACAAGCACAAGGGAACAAGGTCACGCAACGGTCCCGATCCGCGGACATCACCCGCAAGATGATGGGCCTTGACTTTAACTGCCAGTTGAGAAAAGTTCTGTCCAGCAAACCGCAAACTTGCGCACTTGTCGGCACCAGGAGTGTCGCTGCGAGCAGATTAGTCGAGGGGTGGGCCGCTGATGGCCAGCAGTAAGCACGGGGGATCAGGCGAGACGAGCGGCGTGAGTGCGCAGTCTTACGTGAACACCCTGACTCCGATCCTGGCCGCCGTGACCGAGCAGATCGACGGCCCGATCCAGCAGGGCGCCGACCTGATGACCGAGTCGCTGCGGGCCGACGGGGTGATCCAGGCGTTCGGCTCGGGGCACTCCGAGGCGCTCGCGATGGAGATCGCCGGTCGCGCCGGCGGGCTGATCGCGACCAACCGGATCGCGTTGCGCGACCTCGTCCTGCTCGGCGGTGAGCCGCCGGAGCTGCTTCGCAGCGCGGAGCTCGAGCGCGACCCGAAGTACTCGCGCAAGCTCTACGAACTGTCGGCGGCGCGGCCGGGCGACGTGTTCGTGATCGCGTCGAACTCCGGGGTGAACGGCTCGATCGTCGAGCTCGCGAGCGTCGCGAAGGAGCACGGGCACCCGCTGATCGCGATCACTTCGATGCAGCACACCAGCGGCATGGACTCCCGGCACCCGTCCGGTAAGAAGCTGATCGACTTCGCCGACGTGGTGCTCGACAACCACGCGCCGTACGGCGACTCCGTGCTCGACCTGCCCGATGGCGGCGGCAAGGTCTGCGCGGTCTCGTCGATCACGGCCGCTCTGATCGCGCAGATGCTGGTCGCCGAGGTGCTCCGCCGGATGACCGAGGCCGGCGAGACCCCGCCGGTCTACCTGTCCGCGAACATCCCGGGCGGCGACGAGCACAACCATGCGCTCGAGGCGAAGTACGCCGGCCGCATCCGCCGCACCGCCTGAAGCCGTGGAGTCCTGAAGCCCTGAAGCACCGGAGTCACCCTGAAGTAATAGCCTGCCGAGATGCTGAAACGGCGGACGTTGCTCCAGGGAGCGCTGGCCGGCGCGGTCCTGAGCGGATGCTCATCGGCCCCGCCGGCCCGGACCGTCTCCCCGCAGAACCCGTTCGACGTCGACGCGAACGCTCCTCTCGACGTCGTGACCAGCGAGGAGTATGGCGGATTCGCCGCGGCGGCGTACCGGAAGAAGTATGCGAGCGCCGTCGTCACACCCAAGACAACGCCGCAGCTGTCGGACGCCCTGCTGCCGCGGTTCGCCGCCGGCAATCCGCCTGACGTCGTGCTCAGCACCGGCGACCAGGAACTCGAGCTCGGCCGGCTGGTGAAGGACGGTCAACTCACCGACCTGCAGCAGTTGCTGGACGCGCCGTCGTGGGACAACCAGGCCGCGAAGGTCAAGGACCAACTGCTCTCGGAGCTGCTCGACATCGGCCGGTACGACGGCACGCAGCGCACCCTCAACTACGTCGCAACCGTCTACGGGCTGTGGTATTCGGCCAGCCTCTTCCAGACCAACGGCTGGGACGTCCCGCACACCTGGCCGGATTTGCTTGCCCTCGGCACCGATATGAAGGCGGCCGGTCTCGGCCCGTTCATCTACGCCGGCGCCCACCCGTACTACGTCCTCGAGCTGGTGCTCACACTGGCCGCCAAGACCGGCGGTGCGGACGTGCTGAAGCGGATCGACAACCTCGACGACGGCGCCTGGAAGGACGAGAGCGTCACCCGGGCGATCGCCGCGGTGGGCGAGCTGACCAAGCGCGGCCTGATCGCCGCCGGGAGCGCGCAGTACGACCACATCGGCTCGCAGAAGCGCTTCCTGGCCTCGAAGGCCGGGATGCTGCCGTGCGGGAACTGGCTCGAGAACGAGATGAAGGGCCTGATCCCGGAGCGGTTCGGGCTGACGATGTTCGCCGTACCGCCGCTGGATGCCTCGCCGGCGCTCGCGAGCGGGCTGCATGTCGCCGCGACCGCGCCGTTCCTGGTGCCGGAGAAGGCGAAGAACAAGGCCGGCGGGCTCGAATACCTGCGCGCACTGCTCTCCCAGGACGTCGCGGCGCAGGTCAGCTCGGAGTCCAACCAGCTCACGATCGTCCGCGGCGCGGCCGACGGCCTGGAGACGGGTACGGCGCTCCGCTCGGCCCGCGACCTGCTGACGGCGGCCGGTGATCAGGTCGTCACCTGGTACTTCGACAGCTGGTACCCCGACTTCGCGAACGCGGCCGCCGCGGCCACCGGACAGTTCCTGGCCGGCGGGCTGCAGCAGTCCGAGTGGACCGCCCGGATCCAGTCAGCCGCGGACAAGGTCAAGCAGGACAACGCGGTGACGAAGTACCACCGGGACTGAGATCTGAGTTAGGTTAGGGCAACCTAACTAAAACTCAAGGTGAGGTCCGCCATGCGCCCGCTCGTGCTGCTGACTGTGTTGCTCCTGGCCCTGACCGGCTGTGGAGCCGATGACAAGCCGGAAGCCGCAAGCTCGGCCGGCGGCGGCGCGTTCCCGGTCACGATCAAGAACAAGTACGGCGACACGGTGGTCAAGCAGGCCCCGAAGCGAGTCGTCACGGTCGGGCTGGTGGAGCAGGACGCGCTGCTGGCGCTGGGCGTCGTACCGGTCGCGACGACCGAGTGGTTCGGCGAGAAGCCGGGCGCGCTGTTCCCGTGGGCGGAGGCCAAGCTCGGGGACGGCGCCGTACCGCAGGTGCTGAGCGACAAGGACGGGATCCAGTTCGAGAAGATCGCCGCGCTGCAGCCGGATCTGATCATCGGCCTGTACTCCGGGATCACGGCGGACGACTACAAGAAGCTGAGCGCGATCGCGCCGACCGTGGCGCAGCCGGCCGGGGTGCCGGACTACGGGGTGTCGTGGCAGGTCGTGGCGCGGACGGTCGGCCAGGCGGTGGGCAAGCCGTCGGAGGCCGATGCGATGGTCAACGGGATCGAGAAGCGGTTCGCGGACGTGCGGGCGCAGCATCCCGAGTTCAAGGGCAAGACCGCCTTGATGGCCACGCCGTACGAGGGGTACTTCGTCTATGGGTCGCAGGACCCGCGGTCGCGGCTGCTGACCGACTTCGGGTTCTCGCTGCCGAGCGGGCTGGACGCCGCGATCGGGGACAAGTTCGGCGGCAACATCAGCGCCGAGCGGGTCTCGATGCTCGACCAGCAGGTCCTGGTCTGGTTCCCGAACAAGGGCGGTACGGCGGAGCTGAAGGCGGACCCGCTCTACAAGAACCTCCAGGTCAGGACCGAGGGCCGGGACGTGTTCATCGAGGAGAACTACGACGACCAGCTGTACGGCGCGACCAGTTTCGTCTCCGTACTCAGCCTGCCGATCGTCCTGGACGAGCTGGTTCCGAAGCTCGCGGCCGCGGTCGACGGCAACCCGGCGACGAACGGGTAATTGCTATCGCCGTCGGGCGCTGCTCGCCGTACTCTCTTGCTGAGGAGTGGCGACATGGCATGGCTCGGTGCAGCGGTTCTGTTCTTGATGCTCTGCGCCCTGCTCAGCCTGCTCCTCCCGAGCCCGCCGCCGGCCCGCTGGCGGCGCCGGTTGCAGCGTCTGACCGCGCAGGCACACGGCCGCTTCCGTCGGCGTCCGGTCCCGCTGCCGGATCCGTTCGACACGCTCCGGCTGCAGACCAGGCTGGGGACGTTGTCGACCAAGATCCGCCGGGTGGAGTCCACGCCCCACGTCTATGCGAAGGCCCACCGCCTGATGGCGCTCGAGGCGGCGTACGACGACCTGCTGGACGAGGCGTGCCGCCTGGCCGGCGTACCCGACCCGGACGCCAAACAGCCCGAAGAGAAACGCTGGCAGGAAGAACAGGAACTCGCCTCCCGCGGCTGGAGCTGGTGACCCGGCACTCATAGTGCTGGACATATGACCAGGACAGACCCGCCCGGGTGATGACTGCACCAGGGACGCTGGCAGAATCGGGCGTATGTCCCAAGCTGCGTCTGACCCCTCCGCAGCCGGTTCCCAGCGGCGCCCTCGGGTGCTTTCCGGGATCCAGCCGACGGCGGACTCCTTCCACTTCGGCAACTACCTCGGCGCGGTGCGGCAGTGGGTGGCCCTCCAGGACGACCACGAGGCGTTCTACTGCGTCGTCGACCTGCACGCGATCACCGTGGAGTACGAGCCGAAGGCGCTCCGCGAGCGCACCCGGCGGTCGGCCGCGCAGCTGCTAGCGGCCGGGATCGACCCGGAGCGGTCCACGCTGTTCGTCCAGTCGCACGTGCCCGAGCACGCCCAGCTGGCCTGGGTGCTCGGCTGTCTGACCGGGTTCGGCGAGGCCAGCCGGATGACGCAGTTCAAGGACAAGTCCGCCAAGGGCGGCGCCGACCGGGCCACCGTCGGCCTGTTCACGTACCCGATCCTGCAGGCCGCGGACATCTTGATCTACCAGGCCGACCGCGTCCCGGTCGGTGAGGACCAGCGCCAGCACCTCGAGCTGACCCGCGACCTCGCCCAGCGGTTCAACCACCGCTTCGGCAAGACCTTCCGGCTGCCCGAGCCGTACATCGTCAAGGAGACCGCGAAGATCTCCGACCTGCAGGACCCGGCCGCGAAGATGAGCAAGTCCAGCTCGTCGCCGGCCGGCATCATCGACCTGCTCGACGACCCGAAGGTCAGCGCGAAGAAGATCCGGTCCGCGGTCACCGACTCCGGCCGCGACGTGATCTTCGACCAGGAGAACAAGCCCGGTGTCGCCAACCTGCTGACGATCTACTCCGCACTGACCGGCCGCAAGATCAGCGAGCTCGAGGACGAGTACGCCGGTCGCGGGTACGGCGACTTCAAGAAGGACCTGGCCGAGGTCGTGGTCGAGTTCGTCACGCCGTTCCGGGAGAAGACGCTCGGCTACCTGGACGACAAGGCGCAGCTGGACGCGATCCTGGCCGCCGGCGCCGAGCGGGCCCGCGCGGTGACCGAGCCGACCCTGGCCCGGGTCTACGACCGGCTCGGGTTCGTCCCCGGCCCGGCGCCGTACGGTCCGGGATCGGGCCGGTAGGCCGGGGATGACTGTACTGATGCCGCGACTCCGTCGCGGCGCGTCATGGGGCTGTCGCTCCCGGTCTTCCCTCGTCGCTCTGGTCGCTTCGCTCCCGCCGCTCCTCAGTCCAGACCGGGAGGCCCCATGACGACGACGATCGGTGTCGCGATCCCGATCGCGGAGCCGTACGGCTCGGAGCTGCAGAAGTTCCGGGCCGATTTCGGTGATCCGATGGCCGCGTCGATCCCGACCCACGTCACGCTGCTGCCGCCGACCGAGATCGAGGCGACCGACCTGGACGTGATCGACGAGCATCTGCTGGCGGTCGCGGCCCGGTTCCCCCGGTTCCGGATCCGGCTGCGCGGTACGGCGACGTTCCGGCCGATCTCGCCGGTCGTCTTCGTGCCGCTGGCCGAGGGCATCTCGTCGTGCGAGGTACTGCAGTCGCAGGTGCGGTCCGGCCCGCTCCAGGTCGACCTGCGGTTCCCGTACCACCCGCATGTTACGGTCGCGCACGACCTCGACAAGGACGCCCTCGACCGCGCGTACGACGCCCTGTCGGAGTACGACTGCGCCTTCGACGTCGAGTACTTCAGCCGTTACGAACACGGCGCCGACGGCGTGTGGCGACCACAGCGGTCCTTCCCCCTGGCAGGCTGAGCCCCGCACTCTTCGGGTACAGGAGTCTCATGGGGACGATCAAGCGCGTCTGGGCGCGATTCAGCCAGACACAGCTGTGGCGGGCGTGGAAGCGGTACGGCGACCAGCGCGGCAACCGCCTGGCCGGTGCGACCAGCTTCTTCGGTTTCCTGTCGTTGTTTCCGTTGATCGTGCTGGCCGCGGCGATCATCGGGCCGTTGCTCGGTGACGACGCGATCGAGACGCTGAAGAAGTCCCTGGAGCAGAACCTGCCGGGGGTCGGCAACAACATCGACATCGACGCGCTGATCGCCCACGCCGGCACGATCGGGCTGATCTCCGGTATCGGTCTGCTGCTCACGGGCCTGGGCTGGATCGATGCCATGCGCGCGTCGATCCGGCTGATGCACGAGCTCGACGACCAGCCGGGGAACGCGGTCCAGCAGAAGCTCGCCGACCTCGGCGCGCTGGTCGGTCTCGGTCTGATGGGTCTGATCGCGACCGGCGCCTCGTCCGTCCTGACCGGATTGTCCCGGCGGATCGTCGACGCGAGCAACATGGACGGGACCTGGCTGGCGACCTGGGGTCTGCAGCTGATCAGCATCGTCGTCGGCATCGGCGCCGGAGCGCTGCTGTTCGGCTACCTGATGACGGCCCTGCCGCGGATCGCGATGCCGCCGAAGGTTCTGCTGATCGCGGCGCTCGCCGGCGGCATCGTGTTCTACCTGGCGCAGCGGCTCGGGAACCTCTACGTCAGCCACGTGATCGGCGCGAACGCGGCGTACGGCGCTCTGGCGTTGCCGCTCGCGCTGCTGGTCTGGATCTACCTGATGACCCGGGTGATCATGCTGATCGCGGCGTGGACGAAGGAGGCGACCGTCGTGCCGGAGGTCGAGTCGGCGCCTGAGGAGGTCGTCGAGGAGCCTGAGCCCTTGCTGCTAGGGCCGCCGGGTAAGCGGTACAAGGTGGTTCCGATCCCGGAGCGCAAGGCGGACACGGTCGCGGTCGCGGCCGGTGCGGTGCTGGGGGCGACGCTCACCACGCTGGCCGTCCAGGCTGTGCGGGCTGCCCGTTCCGTCCGTCGTTAGTGACGGCGCCGGCGGAGGGTGCGCGGGCGGCGCAGGAAGAGGCCGAGTAGCAGTACGGGCGGTCCGGCGTACGCCCAGACGGGGACTCGGAACGCGAGGGACTGCATGGCCTGGCCGGGGCTGAGGACGGTGCGGCTGCGGGCCGGGCGCGCCGTACCGGCGGCCGGCTTGTCGGCGGGTTTGCCCTGCGACGTCGTCTTCGGCGGGGCCTCCTCCTTCACCAGCGTGCCGACCGGCTTGAGCTTGCTGTAGTTGGTGAACGTCCAGGTCAGCAGGTTGCTGGCGTCCTCGGTGATGCCGTGCGGGGCGTTCATCATCGTCACGACCAGCGTGTGGCCGTTGCGGCGGGCGGCGCCGACGAACGTGTTGCGGGCCAGGGTGGTGTAACCGGTCTTGACGCCGAGCGCGCCGTCGTAGTTGAACAGCAGTTTGTTCTGGTTCGCGACCTGGTACGTGCCCTTGTTGCCGGCGTTCGGGAAGTTCGTGTACTTCGTCGACGCGTACTTCGCGAAGTCCTCGCGGGCCAGCCCGGCCTGCGCGAACAGGGCCAGGTCGTAGGCGCTGGAGTACTGCCCGTCGGCGTCCAGGCCGGTCGGGTCGGTCACGTGGGTGTCGAGCGCGCCGATCTCCTTGGCCTTCGCGTTCATCCGCTGGACGGTCGCGGGGATGCCGCCCTGGTCGTGCGCGCAGAGCGCGTGGACGGCGTCGTTCCCGGAGGCCAGGAACATGCCCTGGAAGAGCAGGTCGACGGTGTAGTGCAGGCCGGGGTACACACCGACCTTGCTGCCGATGATCCCGGCGTCGGCGTCCGAGCCGATCACGGGATCGGTCTTCTTGAGCCGGGGCAGCAGGACCAGCGCGGTCAGGGTCTTGAGTGTGCTGGCCGGGCGGAGCTTGGCGTGCGGTGCCTTGGCCGCCAGCACCTGACCGGTGTCCAGGTCGGCCACGACGTACGCCGACGCCTGCACAGCCGGCGGTGCCGCCCCGTCGGCGACGACCGTCGGCTTCGCGGTCAGCAGGTCGCCGCCGACCGGGCCTTGTGAGCCCTGGCCGGCGGCGGTAGCTGTCAGAGGGCCGGCGACCACCAGTGCGGTGGTCGCGCAGGCCGTCAGAAGCAAACGCATCGCGGGCACTCTAGTTGCCCGGCGGTGCAGATGTCACAGTCGGGTCTCATACCTGCCATCAGGCACGGTAGGCAGTCCACATGTTGCTCATCCGGGTTGACTGGCCCGGCGTGAACTGGTTGTAGCAGGAGTCGTACGAGTAATCCATGTAGTTGTGGATCGGGTCCAGACCGGGCAGTGAGCAGGAGTCCCGGCCGGTCGGGCAGCCGCTGGAGGCGCTGCTCTGGGCCGGCGTGTCGGACACCGAGTCGTTCGTGCTCGTGCAGCCGCCCTGGAACGTGTGGTAGAGCCCGAACCAGTGTCCGGCCTCGTGGGACGCGGTCTTGCCGAGGTTGTAGTTGGTCGCCGAGCCGCCGGGCAGCGAGCTGTACTGGACCCGGATGCCGTCGATCGACGGGTTGCTCGCGTAGTCCCACGGGAAGGTAGCGATCCCGAGGTACGAGAAGTCGACCAGCCAGATGTTCAGGGCGTTCTTACCACCCTTGCGCGTTTGTGAGCGGTACTGGGTGCTCTGCCGGTCGTTGTGCCACTGGTTGTTCTTGAAGCGGTCGGTGCCGGCCAGGTAGAACGTGAAGCCGGTGTTCGCCGCCTGCGACGACTCCTGACCCGCGTAGTCCTGGTTCAACTCGGCGATCTGCTGGTTGATCTGGGTCGCGGTCACATCACCGGCGCCGGAGGTGCTGAGCATCACGTGCACGTAGACCGGCACGCTCGCCGCAGCCAGCTTGCCGGCCGTGGGCGCGAGTCCACGGGCCTGCTTGGCCTTCAGGATCGCCGCCGTCTTGGCGTCGATCGCCTTCTGCTCCGCCACCGACAGCTCCCGGTGGTCAGCACCGAAGCCACCACGCGCGGCGGCTCCGTCTTCCGGGGTGAAACACGCCGGGTTCCCGGTCTGATTGACAGGCAACTGAGCGGTCGCCTGCCCTCCGAGTGGGCTGAACGCAAGCGCCGTACCGGCCAGCAGGACGGCCAGGGCGCGCGGACGGGTAACGAAAGATCGCATAGCGGTCCTCCAGAATCGGGCCGCTTGGGCGGTGCGGCCGAATCCGGCGATTTTCCCCACGATCCCGGGAAGTGCCAACCCATTCCCTGTCCGCCCAGTGCCACGGCACCGCATTGACAGTTCTGGCTACGCTTGAGTCAATGGACTGGTCGTAGACCAATAGACTCCGGGAGTGGCCGTGTTGGGTGTGGAGGAGTTGCGGGGGCTGGTGGAGGCCGGTCAGGTTGACACGGTGTTGGTGGGGATCACCGATATGCAGGGGCGGTTGCAGGGGAAGCGGTGTGGGGCTCGGTACTTCTTGGAAGAGGTGCTGAAGCACGGGACCGAGGGGTGCAACTACCTGCTGGCTGTCGATGTGGACATGAACACCGTCGACGGTTACGCGATGTCGTCGTGGGAGCGGGGGTACGGCGACATGGTGATGGCGCCTGATCTCGACACTCTCCGGTTGGTCCCGTGGCTCGAAGGCACGGCGATGGTGTTGTGCGACGTGCAGTGGCTGGACGGGCAGCCCGTCGTCGCCTCGCCGCGGCAGGTGTTGCGCAGGCAGCTGGATCGACTCGCGGAGAAGAACCTCACGGCGTACGTCGGGACCGAGCTCGAGTTCATCGTGTTCGACGACACCTACGAGACCGCGTGGGACAAGCACTACCGCGGCCTCATCCCGGCGAACCAGTACAACGTCGACTACTCGCTCGTCGGCACCTCCCGGATCGAGCCGTTGCTGCGCGACATCCGCAACGGCATGACCGGCGCCGGCCTGTACGTCGAGTCCGCGAAGGGTGAGTGCAACCTCGGCCAGCACGAGATCGCGTTCCGGTACGACGAAGCGCTCGTCACGTGCGACAACCACTCGATCTACAAGACCGGTGCGAAGGAGATCGCCGCCAAGCACGGCAAGAGCCTCACGTTCATGGCGAAGTACGACGAACGCGAAGGCAACTCCTGCCACATCCACCTGAGCTTCCGCTCCACCGACGGCGATCCCGTCCTCGCCGGTGACCGGGACTACGGGTTCTCGCAGCTGATGGAGCACTTCATCGCGGGACAGCTCGCCTGCCTGTCCGAGTTCACGTACCTCCTCGCCCCGAACATCAACTCCTACAAGCGATTCGCGAAGGGCAGCTTCGCCCCGACAGCGGTCGCGTGGGGTCTCGACAACCGCACCTGCTCGCTGCGCGTGGTCGGGCACGGCGACTCGCTCCGGGTCGAGAACCGCCTCCCCGGCGGCGACGTGAACCCCTACCTCGCGGTCGCCGCGATCATCGCCTCCGGCCTGCACGGTATCGAGAACGAACTCGAGCTCGAGCCGCTGCTCGAAGGCAACGCCTACGAGTCCGACAAGGACCACGTCCCGTCGACGCTCCGCGAGGCCGCCGCACTCTTCACCGGCTCGAGGCTGGCCCGCGAGGCGTTCGGCGACGAGATGGTCGACCACTACACGAACGCCGCGCGCGTCGAGCTCGACGCGTACGACGCCGCCGTCACCGACTGGGAGCGAGTCCGTGGTTTCGAACGACTCTAAGCCGCGTATCGGCATCACGACCTACCTCGAGCCGGCCACCTGGGGGATCTGGCAGCGGGAGGCTGCCATCCTCCCGCGCGTCTACCTGGACGCCGTCGCGATGGCCGGGGGCACCCCGATCCTGCTTCCGCCAGTAGGAACCGATCCGTCCGTCATCGGCATCCTCGACGGTTTGGTCATCGCCGGCGGCTGCGACGTCGATCCCGGCTCGTACGACGCGGCGCCGCACCCCGAGACCGTCGACACCAGGCCGGGACGCGACGACCATGAAGCGATCCTGATCCGAGCTGCCCTGGAAGCTGATCTCCCGTTGCTCGCCATCTGCCGCGGCCTGCAGATGCTGAACGTCGCTCTGGGTGGCACCCTGCACCAGCACCTGCCCGACGTGACCTCGAACGACGACCACCGTCCGGTGCAGGCCGTGTTCGCGCGCACCGACGTGAAGATCGAGCCCGGCACGCTCACCGCCCAGATCCTCGGCGAGAGCGCGACCGGCAGCTGCTACCACCATCAGGCCCTCGACGTGATCGCGCCGACCTTGAAGGTGACGGCCCGCGCCGGCGACGGAACCGTGGAGGCCGCCGAGGTGGAGGGCAAGGACTTCGCACTGGGTGTGCAGTGGCACCCGGAAGAGACCCCCGAGGACCTGCGGCTGTTCACCGCATTGATCAGGAGCACGCAATGACGTACGACGTACTCAATCCGGCCACCGAGAAGGTGATCCGGACCATCGAGCTCGCAGGCGAAGCCGAGGCCGACGCCGCGATCGCCCGCGCGGCCACGGCTTTCGAGACCTGGCGAGAGGTGAATCCGGCCGACCGCGGCAGACTGCTCCGCCGATTCGCGGATGCCGTCGACGCCGACGTGGAGAACCTGGCCGCGCTCGAGGTCGAGAACGCCGGCCACACGATCGGCAACGCCCGCTGGGAAGCAGACAACGTCCGCGACGTCCTGACGTATTACGCGGCCGCACCCGAGCGCCTGTTCGGCAAGCAGATTCCTGTTGCCGGAGGCATCAATATCACCTTCCAGGAGCCGCTCGGCGTCGTCGGCGTGATCGTCCCGTGGAACTTCCCGATGCCCATCGCGGGTTGGGGTTTCGCGCCGGCCCTTGCCGCCGGCAACACCGTCGTGCTCAAGCCCGCCGAGCTCACCCCGCTGACAGCGATCCGCCTCGGCGAGCTCGCCCTCGAGGCCGGCATCCCGCCGGGCGTGTTCGAGGTCATCCCCGGTCCAGGCAAGACGGTCGGCCAGCGTTTCGTCACCCACCCCGACGTCCGCAAGATCGTCTTCACCGGGTCGACCACGGTCGGCAAGCAGATCATGGCCGGCTGCGCGGACCAGGTGAAGCGGGTGACGCTCGAGCTGGGCGGCAAGTCAGCGAACGTCGTCTTCGCCGACGCCGATCTGGAGAAGGCAGCAGCGCAGGCGCCGTACGGCGTGTTCGACAACGCCGGGCAGGACTGCTGCGCGCGGTCGCGGATCCTGGTCGAGCGCACGGCCTACGACCGATTCATGGAGCTGCTCGAGCCCGCGGTGAAGAACTTCAAGGTCGGCGATCCGAGTGACCCGGCGACGGAAATGGGACCGCTGATCTCGAAGGCTCAGCTCGAGCGGGTCGCGTCGTACGCCGAAGAGCCTGCATTCCAGGGGACGGCACCCACCGGGCCGGGGTTCTGGTTCCCGCCGACCGTGCTCGCGCCGCCGAGTGAAAGGGCGGCAAGGGAGGAGATCTTCGGCCCGGTCGTCGCGGTGATCCCGTTCGAGGACGAGGCCGACGCGGTGCGGATCGCGAACGACAGCGAGTACGGGCTGTCCGGCTCGATCTGGACCCGGGACGTCGGCCGCGCGATCCGGGTCGGTCGCGGGGTCGAGGCCGGCAACCTCTCCATCAACTCGAACTCGTCGGTGCGGTACTCGACGCCGTTCGGCGGCTACAAGCAGTCCGGTCTCGGCCGGGAGCTCGGTCCGGACGCGCTGGTCGCGTTCACCGAGACCAAGAACATCTTCATCAGTACGGAGGACTGAATGGACGTCAAGGCGCATCGGCTCGAAGGCCGCGTCGCGGTCGTGACCGGCGGGGCGAGTGGCATCGGCCTGGCCACGGTACGGCGGCTCGCCGCGGAGGGCGCACACGTCGTGATCGGCGACCTCGACCCGGACGCCGGCAAGACCGCGGCGGACGAGGTCGGCGGGCTGTTCATCGCCACCGACGTCACCGACGCCGCCGCGGTGGAGAACCTCTTCAAGCAGGCCTTCGACACCTACGGCAGCGTGGACATCGCGTTCAACAACGCGGGCATCTCGCCGCCCGACGACGCGTCGATCCTGGACACCGGTCTCGAGGCGTGGCGCAAGGTCCAGGAGGTCAACCTGACCTCGGTCTACCTGTGCTGCAAGGCCGCGATTCCCTACATGCAACGGCAGCACAAGGGCTCGATCATCAACACCGCGTCGTTCGTCGCGGTGATGGGCGCGGCCACCTCCCAGATCTCGTACTCCGCCTCGAAGGGTGGCGTACTGGCGATGAGCCGCGAGCTCGGGGTGGAATTCGCCCGGCAGGGGATCCGGGTCAACGCGCTCTGCCCGGGCCCGGTGAACACGCCGTTGCTGACCGAACTGTTCGCCAAGGACCCTGAGCGGGCCCAGCGCCGGCTCGTCCACGTCCCGATGGGCCGGTTCGGCGAACCCGACGAGATCGCCGCCGCGGTCGCCTTCCTGGCCAGCGACGACTCGTCCTTCATCACCGCCAACACCTTCCTCGTCGACGGGGGAATCTCCGGCGCCTATGTGACACCGATCTAGTCTGGGGACATGGTCGTTCAGGCAGACGAAGCGGTGTTCCGGCCGGTACGGGCCGGGAACCCGTTCGAGGAGACGGTCGAGCGGTTGCTGCAGGCAATCAAGCTCGGTGTCGTCGTGCCCGGCGACCGGTTGCCGCCGGAGCGGGAGCTGGCGGCCCGGCTGAACGTCAGCCGGGTTACGCTCCGGGAGGCGATCCACGCCCTGACCGAGGCCGGGTACGTCGAGTCCCGCCGCGGCCGGTACGGCGGCACGTTCGTCAACGAGCAGCTGCCCAAACCCCGCCGTACGACGGCCAAACGGCTCGCGCGTGACCTGGCCGACGGACTGGACGACGCCCTCACGCTGCGGTTCGTACTGGAAACCGGCGCCGCGGAAGCCGCCGCCACCCGCGAACTGAGCGATGCCGAGCGGGACCATCTCGAACGTTGCCTCGCCGACACGTCTGCGGCCCGCCTGGCCGACTACCGCCGTCTCGACTCCCGCCTGCACCTGGCGATCGCCGAGGTCACCGGCTCGCCGTCATTGACGTCTGCGATGGCCGACGTCCGGATGCGCCTGAACGAACTCCTCGACGCGATCCCGTTGCTCGAGCGCAACATCCAGCACTCGAACGAACAGCACCAGGAGATCGTCACCGCGATCCTCGCCGGCCGTCCGGAGGCGGCCCGGCAGGCGATGCAGGAACACCTCTCGGGTACGGCGGTCCTGCTGCACGGCTTTCTCGCCTGACTCCTTGACACTCGCGGGACCGGGTGCCTCAATTGCGTAAAGGTCTGGGGGAAGACCATTGAGGCGCTGTGCTGTCTGGGTCTAGGAGGCTCAATGACTGACGACGAGGATCGCCTGCACCAACTGGGTTACGCACAGGAGCTGAACCGGACGATGTCCGGGTTCTCGAACTTCGCGGTGTCGTTCACGATCATCTCGATCCTGTCCGGCTGCTTGACGTTGTACGGGTTCGGGATGAACACCGGCGGCCCGGTGATGATCGTCTGGGGCTGGCCGATCGTCGGGCTGATGACGCTGTTCGTCGGCCTCGCCATGGCGGAGGTGTGCTCGAGCTACCCGACCGCCGGCGGCCTGTACTACTGGGCCGCGAAACTCGCGCCGTCCAACGGCGCCGCCTGGTCGTGGTTCACCGGGTGGTTCAACTTCCTCGGCCAGGTCGCGGTGACGGCCGGCATCGACTTCGGGGCGGCGTTCTTCCTGAACGCGTTCCTGGACCTGCAGTTCGGGTTCAGCGCCACGCCGGGGCACACGATCCTGCTGTTCGGGATCATCCTGCTGGTGCACGCGTTGCTGAACTCGTTCGGCGTGAAGCTGGTCGCGAGACTCAACGACATCAGCGTCTGGTGGCACATCGTCGGCGTGCTGTTCATCGTCGGTGCGCTGGTGTTCGTGCCGGACAAGCACCAGTCGGCATCGTTCGTGTTCGGTCACTTCGTGAACAACACCGGTTGGGGTTCGACGTTCTACGTCGCACTGCTCGGGCTGCTGCTGGCGCAGTACACCTTCACCGGGTACGACGCTTCGGCGCACATGACCGAGGAGACGCATGACGCGGCGCGCTCCGGTCCGCGGGGAATCGTGATGTCGATCCTGGTGTCGTTGGCAGCTGGATGGGTGCTGCTGATCGGCCTGACGTTCGCGATCCAGAGCTACGACGGCGCGCTGGACAGCTCCACCGGCGTGCCGCCCGCGCAGATCTTCATCGACGCCGTCGGGGTGGTGACCGGGAAGATCCTGTTGCTGGTCGTGATCGGGGCGCAGCTGTTCTGCGGGATGTCGTCGGTGACGGCGAACTCGCGGATGATCTACGCGTTCTCCCGGGACGGCGCGCTGCCGGGCTCGAAGTTCTGGCACAAGATCAACCACCGCACCCGGACACCGACCAACGCGATCTGGCTGGCCGCGGCCGGTGCCTTCGTCCTCGGCCTGCCGTACCTGTGGAACGCGACGGCGTACGCCGCGGTCACGTCGATCGCGGTCATCGGCCTCTACATCGCCTACGTCCTGCCGACCCTGCTCAGACTCCTGCAGGGTGACCGCTTCCAGCCCGGCCCGTGGAACCTGGGTCGCTGGAGTCGCCCGATCGGCATCATCGCGATCGTCTGGGTAGCGTTCATCACGATCCTGTTCATGCTGCCGCAGGTCAGCCCGGTCACCGGCAGCACCTTCAACTACACCCCGGTCGCCGTCCTGGTCGTGCTCGGTTTCGCGGCGGCGTACTGGTTCCTGTCCGCCCGCCACTGGTTCACCGGTCCCAAGGTCCAGGGCAGCGAGGCCGAACTGGCCGCCATCGAACGCGACCTCGAGTCGATCTGATCCAACTCTCAACCGCCTGCCGTGCAAGAGATCGGCAGGCGGTTGAAGTTTGTCTACAACCGCGCAGACCATCCGGTGCCGGGGCACGATCGTGCCGTCGCGACTGCTCGGATCTGGGCAAGAGTCGGTGACAGGATGGTGACCATCAAATTTCCTCATGTGACACTTGCCGTGTCGAACGGTCGTTTCCTGTGATAATCAGCGAAGGTAATCCTTCGGGGAGCTGAATGACTGACGACGAGCTGGTCGGACGTGCCGGACTGGTCGAGCGAGCTACCAAGCAGCTCGAGACCAGCGGCAGCGTGCTGCTGTACGGCCCGACCGGTATCGGCAAATCGGCCCTCGGCCGGGCCCTGGTCGCGGATCGCGGCCGGAAGGGCTGCCGGATCCTCAGCGCGGCGCCGTCCAACTCCGAGGCCGGCCTGCCGTACGTCACGCTCCTGGATCTGCTCTCGAACCAGCTCGAGTTCGCCTGGGGCGTGCTGCCGGACCACCTCCGCCAGCCGCTCGAGGTCGCGCTGCTGAAGGCGAGCGCCCCGGACACGGTGCGGGACGAGCTCGCCGTACGCCTCGCCGTACTGCATGTGCTTCGTCGCCTGGCCGCGACCGGGCCGGTGCTCCTGGTCGTCGACGACATCCAGTGGGTGGATCCGTCGAGCCTGGAAGTACTGACGTTCTGCGCGCGCCGCCTGTCCGAGGGCGTGCATCTGCTCGCGACCGAGCAGGTGGCCGACGGCGATCTGCCGATGATGGTCGACGCGTGCCCGGAGCCCGTGCTGCAGCTCGAGGTCCCGCCGTTGACCGAGCCGGATGTCCTCGCCCTGCTCCGCCAGCGCCTGTCGAACCCGCTCCCGGTCCGCACCGCCCGCCGCATCTTCACCGCGAGCGCCGGCAACCCGTTCATGGCCCTCGAGCTCGGTCGCGCCGTACTGCGGCACCCGAAGAGCGTCTCGCCCAACGACCCGCTCCCGGTGTCGAGCCGGCTCAAGACCCTGCTCGGCGACCGCCTCTCCACGCTCGAGCCGGCCGCGCACGAGCTGCTCCTGCACGCCGCGTCGTCGCCGCGCCCGACCACGACCCAGCTCGCCCGGTCCCTCGACCGCCCGATCGAGGCCGACCTGGCCGAGGCCGAGTCCCTCGGCCTGATCGACATCACCGCCGAGCGCCTCCGCTTCACCCACCCGTTGCTCCGCGAGTTCGTGTACGCCGAGGCGACGTCCGCCGCTCGTCGGCAGGCCCACGCCCAGCTCGCCGCCGTCGTCGACGAACCGGTCGAGAACGCCACCCACCGCGCCCTGGCCACCCAGGAGGCTGACCCGGAGCTGGCCGCCGCGATCGAAGAGGCAGCCACGGTCGCCGCCGGCCGTGGCGCGCCGGGTGCCGCCGCAACCCTGTGGCGGCTGAGCGCGGAGCGTACGCCGATCACGCGGCCGGACGACCGCGCCCGCCGACTGACCCGGGCTTCCGACGACGCCGCGGCTGCCGGTCATCTGGCGGAGTCGGCCGACATGGCGCAGTTCGCCGTACAGGCCGCGACGAAGCCGGAGACCAAGGTGCCTGCGCTGCTGCTGTGTGCGGATGCGGTCTGGCCGGAGCGCGACCGCCGGGTCGAGCTGCTCGCGGAGGCGTTCGCCGCGGCACAGGGCGACAAGCGGCTCGAGGCGCGGGTGCGGATCGAGCGCAGCCACAGCCACTACTTCGATCGCAGCCTGGACGACGCGCAGGAGGATGCCCGCGTCGCCGAGGCGCTGGCACGCGAGGCGGGCGACACCGAGGCGGTCGTCGACGCGCTGAGCGCCGCGAGCTCGGTGCTGATGGCGCGTGACGCCGAGGAGTCCGCCGACGCCGTGCTCGAGCAGGCAGCCGAGCTAGCGAAGGGACTGCCGCTCACCAAGACCGTGGTGAACGCGCGGCAGATGGCCGCGATGCGGGAGCTGTTCCGCGGGCGGACGGACGAGGCGATCGCCCGGATCACGGCGTTGGTCGACGACGTCCGCGACCATGGCGCGATGCGCTGGCTCGCGTCGGCGCTGATCTCGGCGACCGCGATCTACGAGCGCAGCGGGCGTGGCGCCGACGCGCTGGCCGCCGGCCACGAGTGCTACCAGCTGATGCAGGACATCGGTGACGAGGCCGAGGTCGGCATGGTCATCGCCAGCCGGGCCGAGTGGGTCGGCGGTTCGGCGGCCATGGGCCGGCAGCTCGCCGAGGCCGCGCTGGAAGGCGTCCGCCTGGTCGGGAACGACGAATGGACCGGCCCGGCGCTCGCGAGCATCGGGCTGATGGCCGTGCTGACCGGCGACCCGCAGCGGGCGGTCGAGTCGTTCGACGCGATCGCGGAGTCGGGCGAGGCCGCGATGCCGTACGACCCGGCCGTGATCCCGTGGCACGCGGACTACGCCGAGGCGCTGGTCGCGGCCGGCCGGCTGGACGACGCGGCCGCGCTGATCGCCGAGATCCGGACCCGCGCCGAGAACCTGGACCGCGAAGTGATCATGATCGGCCTGGCCCGCTCCGAGGCGCTGCTGATCGCCAAGCAGGGCGACCCGGCCGCGGCCCTCGACCTGCTCGAGAAGACGATCAGCACGGCGGGGGACCGGGTCTACCCGCTCGACCTGGCCCGCTGCGAGCTCACCCGCGGCCGCGTCGCGCGGCAGGCCCGTCGCCGCTCGGTCGCGCGGACCGCGTTCCTGGACGCCATCGAGCAGTTCGAGGCGTACGGCGCTCCCGCCTGGCGCGAGGTGGCCGAGACCGAGCTCGCGCGCCTCGACGTACCGAGCCGGAGCAGGCAGCCGTCGGAGCTGACCGACAACGAGCAGCAGATCGTCTCGATGGTCCGCGACGGCTCCACCAACCGCGAGATCGCCGCGGCGCTGTACCTGTCGGTGAAGGCGGTCGAGTCGCAGCTGACCCGCCTGTACCGGCGCTTCGGCGTCGCCAACCGGACCCAGCTGCTCAGGATGGTGGACCGGCCTGGTCACAATGGCTAGGTGAAGCTCGAACGGAAACACGCCCTCGTCCTGCTCGCCATCGCGGCCTGGAACGTCATCACCTACCTGCGGTTCATCAAGGCGCTGATGGACACCGAGGGCCGCCCGACCGGGTACTACGTGGCCCACACGATCCTGGTGATCGTGAACCTGCTGATCGCAGCCCTGCTCGGCACCTGGGGTGTGCGCGCGTACAAGGCGGCTAAGGCTTCACAAAGCTCGCCGGTGTGACACCGAGCAGTTTCCGGAAGTGCCGGTTCAGGTGTGACTGGTCGTAGAACCCGGCCAGCGTCGCCACCTCGGCAGCCGGGTGCCCGTCGAGCAGGTACCGCCGGGCCAGATCGACCCGCCGACCGGTCAGATACCGGTGCGGCGGCATCCCGTACTCCCGGCTGAACGCCCGCACCAGATGCGCCGGATGAGCGTGCACCACCTTCGCCGCATCCTCCAGCGTGAGCCCGTTCGTGACGTTGGCGTCGAGGAGCTCACGGAGTTCCACAGCTACGCCGGTGTCGCGCCGGTCCGGTGGGTCGACCACCTGGCGGCGGAGATGTTGACCAAGGCGCTCCTCGATCAGCGTCAGGCGGCTCTGGGCCTCCAGATCCTCCTGCCCGTTCTTCAGGACGCCGTGCAACTGATGGATCCGGTGCCTGAGCAGAGGATCGACGTACTCCGGTTGGTCGACCGCCGCACCGATCAACCCGTCGCCCAGCCGATCGGGCGCCAGATACAGCACTCGCTTCCGGAAGCCCTGCGGCAGGACCGACCGCCCGTCATGCGGCACGTGCGGTGGTAGCAGTGAGACCTGTGCCTGGGCGAGGCCGTGCTCGCGGTGATCCAGGTCGTACCGGACCGCGCCCTCGTCGACGATCAGTACCGTCCACGCATCGTGCGTGTGCGTCGGATACGCATGCGACGGGAAATGGGCGTGCAGCACCTCGACGACCCCGGGCAGCCCGGGCCGCCACGCCCGGACCACGGCGCCGCTGCTCATAGTCAGAACATACGCTTCTGGGCGTGAAGGTATACGTGAGCGCGGACATGGAAGGCATCACCGGACTGGTCGATGCGGAGGACGTCCAGCCGCCCGGCCGGGACTACGAGCGCAGCCGGGTGATGATGACCGAGGACGTGAATGCCGCCATCCGCGGTGCGTACGCCGCCGGTGCGACGACCGTCCTGGTCAACGACGCCCACGGCCCGATGCGGAACCTGCTCCCCGACCTGCTCGACCCGCGCGCCCGCCTGATCAAGGGCCGTCCGAAGCCGATGGGCATGATCGAGGGCCTGTCTCCGGAGTACGACGCGGTGCTCTGCATCGGCTTCCACTCGCGCGCCGGTGTCCTCGGCGTACTGAGCCACAGCTTCATGGGGCACGAGATCGAGGACATCTGGCTCGACGACCGCCCGACCGGCGAGATCGGGCTGCTCCACGCGGCGGCTGCGGCGTACGGCGTACCCGTCGCCCTCCTGACCGGTGACGACACCGCCTGCGACGAGACGAAGGCGTGGGATCCCACGGTCGCCACTGTCCCGGTCAAGTTCGCGAAGGACCGCTTCGCCGCTCAGTTGGTCCCGGTCGCCGAGGCCCGCGAGGCCATCGAGACCGCCGCGACCCGAGCCCTCGCCAACCTGACGCCGCCGGCTGCTGACCCCGGCCCCCACCGCCTGACCGTCCGCTGGCAGTCGGCCTCCGTTACCCTGCACCTCGCCGCGATCCCAGGCGTCGAGCGCGTCGATGACCGCACGGTGACGGTCGAGGGCGACATGCTCCAGCTCTACCGCCTCTTCAACCTGTTCCTGCGCGTCTGCACAGCCGTCACCTCGAACCAGCCGTACTGCTGAGAACCTTCAGCAGGAGATCCGGGCTCTCCAGTTGGGGGAGGTGGCCGGTGTTCTCGAGGAGTTCGAAGGCCGCGCCGGGGATGGCATCGGCGTACGCGCGGCCGTAGGTGGGGTCGCCGATGCGGTCGCTGTCGCCCCAGATGACCGTGGTGGGGATGGTGATCCCGGCGAGGCGCGCCTGGAGGGTGGGGTCTTCCATGGTGGCGGCGTAGACGGCCAGGGCGGCGCGGTTGCCGGCCAGTTGAGCTTGGGCGGCCGGTGGGAGCTGGGTCGGGTCGATGCGGAAGGCGTCGGGGTTGTAGTAGCTGAGCTCGGCCAGCTCGGGGAAGGTCAGCGAGAAGAAGTCGGCGACCGGGTGGCCGGGGATCTGCAGGCCGACGCCGTCGACGATCACCAGCTCGGTGACTCTCGGCGAGCCCAGGAGGGCCAGTTCGGTGGCGATCCAGCCGCCGATCGAGTTGCCGATCACCAGGACGTCGTCGAGGTCGAGCTGGTCGAGCAGGTCGGCGTACAGCTCGGCGAGGCCGCCGACGGTGGTGAGGTCGTCGGGTCTCGGGGTTCCGGCGAAGCCGGGGTGAGTGGGGACGATGACCCGGGCGGGCAGCTCGGCGGCCAGCCGTACGCCGAACGGCGCGACGGTCTGCGGACCGCCGCCGCCGTGAAGCAGGAGGACGGGTCGGCCGGTGCCGTGCTCTTCGAAGGTCTGCATATAAGGAACCTTAGATCAGCTTCCTTATATAAACAACCTGCTATTGTGCTCGCCGTGGAGCCTTCCGTGCAGGACATCGGGATCGCGGTCAAGCGGCTGCAGTGGCGTCATCACACCGAGGCGAGCAAACGACTGGCCGAGCTCGGTGTCTCGCTGCCGCAGTGGGACGTGCTCCGCCGGTTGCACGAGGCACCGGATGCCTCGCTGCACGAGCTCGCCCAGCGCACGTTCCAGACCGATCAGTCGATGGGCTCGCTGGCCTCCCGGATGATCGCCCGCGGGCTGATCGAGCGCGTCGAGGGCCGAGGCCGCGCCGTACGACATGCCCTCACCCCGGAGGGCGAGCGGATCCGCAAGGCCGGCGCCAAGATCCTCGAATCCGTCCTCACCGAGTCGCTCAGCCCGTTGACCGCGGCGGAGCGGTCGACGTTGCACCGACTGCTGACCAAGGTCGGAGAGGCTTAAAACGTACAAGACCGCCGCCGGGGCCGAGCGCGACGATCGACGGTGTGGATGAGCCGATCAGATTCGATACGAAGATCGCCGTACTGCTGCGCGACGATCTGGCCGTGTGGCAGCGCTTGAACGTGACCGCGTTCCTGGTCAGCGGGATCGCCGCGACCCACCCGGAGGTGGTGGGCGAGCCGTACGAGGATGCCGACGGGACCGGCTACCTGCCGATGTTCCGGCAGCCGGTGCTGGTGTTCGAGGGCAGCAAGGAGTTCATGGCGACCGCGCACGAGCGCGCGCTCCGCCGCGAGATCGAGCACGCGGTGTTCACCCAGGACTTGTTCGCCACGGGCAACGACCGGGACAACCGGGCGGCGGTGAAGGCGGTCTCGACCGCGGACCTCGACCTGGTGGGCATCGCCCTGTACGGCCCGAAGAACGCGGTCGACAAGACACTCAAGGGCGCCGCCATGCACCACTGAGCGGCTCGGCTAACGAGGAGCGAACTTCGTCCAGGTGGCGCCCTCGTCGGTGCTGAGGACGACCTCCGTCGTACGCCGTTTCGGGACCTCGAAGCCGTACATCAGGTGCTCGTCGCCGGCGAGCTCGGCCAGGTCGCCGGGATAGCCCTTGTCCAGGTCGGCCGCCCCGTCGCGCACCCGGTACAGCCGGGGCCGCTCGTTCAGCCGGCCGCCGAGCATCAGCGCCGTACCGTCGTCGAAGGCCAGCGGCGGCGTGTTCAGACTCTGCGGCGGGTGCTGGACGAGCGTCCAGGTCTCGCCGCGGTCGTTCGAGATGCGCATCTTCGCGACCGCCTGCCCGCTGTCGCCGACGATGACCGAGGTCGTCACCAGCGTCTTGCCGTCCGGGCTGACCGCGAGCTTCCCGAGCTGGTTGTGGTTGTCCAGCGCCTGCGAGTGCCACGTCTTCCCGCCGTCGTCGGTCCACATGATGTCGGTCCGCCCGACCCCGGTCAGCACCCAGCACCGCCCGGTCTCGTCGCAGACGGGCGACCGGGTACCGCGGGTGTCGAGCATCCGGACCGTCGACTCCTTGGGGTTCACCACGACGATCCGACCCGGCACGATCTGGTCGGTGAGGATCTCGCCGGCTCCGAACGTCGAGGTCGACAGCTGGTACCGCAGCCGGGTCAGCACCGGGCCGTCGTATGTCATCCGGAACATCATCGTCGTGTCCCCGGTCAGCGTGCCCTCGCGCGGCGGGGCGACCGCGATCGCCTCGTCGCCCGTGGCCAGCGTCGCGTAGGGGACCGGCCACTCCGGCGAGGTCGCCCGGGCGCCGTCGCGGTCGAGGACTGCGGCGTACCGGCAGTTCGGCCCGCTGGTGCAGTCGGACCAGCCGGCCGCCCAGCGGTTCCGCGTCACCATCGTCATCGACAGCACCTGCGCCCGCTCGGCGTTCACGACCGCGGTCCCGGGCCGCCCGGCGGCCGCGGGCTCGATCGCCACCGGGCCGGAGTCGGCATCGACCCGGTGCGAGATCCACAGCACCGAGGTCACGACGACGGACGTGGTGGCGGCCAGTACGCCGAGCACGAGCAGCGGCGGCTTGCTCCGCGGGATGCCGCAGCGCTCCAACAGCTCCACCAGCCGGGGGTAGTAGCGGTCGACGAACTCACGTACGCGCTGCTGCACAATCACCCCCCGGGCTGACGAGCAGCCCCTGTCCTCGCGAGGGCAGAGGCTGCGTGGCACACGAATTGGCCGGGTCAGAGTTTATGCGACGCCCAGGTCGGCCGATCACACCCGCCGGAAGATCAGCGCTCGCTTCACTTCCTGGATCGCCTTGGTGACCTCGATGCCGCGGGGGCAGGCGTCGGTGCAGTTGAAGGTGGTCCGGCAGCGCCAGACGCCTTCCTTGTCGTTCAGGATCTCCAGCCGCTGCTCGGTGCCCTCGTCGCGGCTGTCGAAGATGAACCGGTGCGCGCCGACGATCGCCTGCGGGCCGAAGTACTGGCCGTCGGACCAGAACACCGGGCAGGACGTCGTACACGCGGCGCACAGGATGCACTTGGTGGTGTCGTCGAAGCGGTCCCGGTCCGCCTGCGACTGGATCCGCTCCCGGGTCGGCTCGTGACCGCTGGTGACCAGGAACGGCATCACCGCGCGGTACGCCTCGAAGAACGGGTCCATGTCGACGACCAGGTCCTTGAGCACCGCGAGCCCCTTGATCGGCTCGACGGTGATCTCCTTGTCCGGGTTCAGGTCCTTGATAAGCGTCTTGCAGGCCAGCCGGTTGCGGCCGTTGATCCGCATCGCGTCCGAGCCGCAGACGCCGTGCGCGCAGGACCGCCGGAAGGTCAGCGTGCCGTCCTGCTCCCACTTGATCTTGTGCAGCGCGTCCAGCACCCGGTCGGTCGGCTGCAGCGTGACGGAGTACGTCTTCCACTCGGCCTCGTCGGCGACCTCGGGGTTGTACCGCAGGATCTTGACCTTGACGTCCATCAGTACTTGCGCTCCATCGGCTTGTAACGGGTCTGGACGACCGGTTTGTAGTCGAGCCGGATCGTCTCGTTGCCGTCAGCATCGACCTCGCGGTACGCCATCGTGTGCCGCATGAAGTTGACGTCGTCGCGGGTGGCGTAGTCCTCGCGGAAATGCCCGCCGCGGGACTCCTTGCGCTCCAGCGCCGAGACCACCAGCACCTCGGCCAGATCGATCAGGAAGCCGAGCTCGACCGCCTCGAGCAGGTCGGTGTTGAACCGTTTGCCCTTGTCCTGGACGGCGACATCCGCGTAGCGGAGCTTGAGCGCTTCGATGTCGACCAGCGCCTGCTTCAGCGAGCCCTCGGTCCGGTACACCTGCGCGTTCAGGTCCATCGTCGCCTGCAGATCCGACCGGATCGCCGCGATCCGCTCCTCACCGGTCGAGTTGCGCAGCCCCTCGACCAGCTCCACGACGTACTTCTCCGGCTCCGCGGGCAGCTCCTCGAACGACGCGGTCTCGGCGTACTCCGCGGCCGCGATCCCCGCGCGCCGGCCGAACACGTTGATGTCGAGCAGCGAGTTCGTGCCCAGGCGGTTCGCGCCGTGCACCGAGACGCACGCGACCTCGCCGGCGGCGTACAGACCCGGGATCACGTCCTCGTTGTTGGCCAGCGCCTCGCCCTTGATGTTGGTCGGGATGCCACCCATCGCGTAGTGCGCGGTCGGGAACACCGGGATCTGCTCGGTGTACGGCTCCACGCCCAGGTAGGTCCGGGCGAACTCGGTGATGTCGGGGAGCTTCGCGTCGATGTGCGCCGGCTCCAGGTGGGTCAGGTCGAGCATCACGTACGCGCCGTCCGGACCGCAGCCACGGCCCTCGCGGACCTCGTTCGCCATCGCGCGGGCGACCATGTCCCGTGGTGCCAGGTCCTTGACGGTCGGTGCGTACCGCTCCATGAAGCGTTCGTTGTCCTTGTTCCGCAGGATGCCGCCCTCACCGCGGGCCGCCTCCGACAGCAGTACGCCGAGACCCGCGAGGCCGGTCGGGTGGAACTGGAAGAACTCCATGTCCTCCAGCGGCAGGCCCTTGCGCCAGACGATGCCCATGCCGTCACCGGTCAGCGTGTGCGCGTTGGACGTCGTACGGAAGACCTTGCCGAAACCGCCGGACGCGAAGATCACCGACTTGGCCGAGAACACGTGCAGCTCGCCGGTGGCCAGCTCGTACGCGACCACGCCGCTGGCCTTGCCGTCGGTCATCAGCAGGTCGAGAACGTAGTACTCGTTGAAGAATTCGACGTTCTGCTTGATGCACTGCTGGTAGAGCGTCTGCAGGATCATGTGACCGGTCCGGTCCGCGGCGAAGCAGGACCGGCGTACGACGGCCTCGCCGTGGTTGCGGGTGTGGCCGCCGAAGAACCGCTGGTCGATCTTGCCCTCGGCCGTCCGGTTGAACGGGAGGCCCATCTTCTCCAGGTCGAGCACCGCGTCGACGGCCTCGCGGCACATCACCTCGGCCGCGTCCTGGTCGACCAGGAAGTCACCGCCCTTGACCGTGTCGAAGGTGTGCCACTCCCAGTTGTCCTCCTCGACGTTCGCCAGCGCGGCACACATACCGCCCTGGGCGGCGCCGGTGTGGGAGCGGGTCGGATAGAGCTTCGTCAGTACTGCGGTGCGGGTCCGCTTGCTCGACTCGAGCGCCGCGCGCATGCCGGCGCCACCGGCTCCGACGATGATGACGTCGTACTGATGCTGCTGCATGACTTCCTTACTTACAGACAGACAATGTGGAGTTGGGGTCCAGGCACGGGTCGAAGGTGAAGATGACCAACGTGCCGAGGACGACGATCACGAGCGCCGCCGTGATCAGCAGGGCCTTGAGCCAGAACCGGGTCTGGTCCTTCTCGGCGTAGTCGTTGATGATCGTGCGCAGCCCGTTGGAGCCGTGCAGCATCGCCAGCCACAGCATCAGCAGGTCCCAGACCTGCCAGAGCGGGTTGGCCCACTTGCCGGCCACGAAGCCGAAGTCGAGCGCGGTGATGCCGCCGCCGAGCATCAGGTTCACGAACAGGTGCCCGAGCACGAGGATGACGAGGGCGAGCCCGGACAGCCGCATGAACAGCCAGCTGTACAGCTCGAAGTTGGTCTGGCCCGAACGGTTCCGGCCGCCGCCCTTGAGGTTGCGGGCCCGGGAACTGCTGCGCGGTGCCGCGATCTCGCTCATCTCAGCCTCCGAACACGTGGGTCAGATGGCGGATGACGAACGGGACGAACAGCACGACCCAGATCACCCCGACGCCGATCATCAGCTGCCGCTGGTAGCGCGGGCCCTTGGCCCAGAAGTCGATCAGGATCAGCCGGATGCCGTTGAACGCGTGGAACAGGATCGCGGCCACCAGCCCGACCTCGAGCAGGCCGACGACCGGGTTCTTGTAGGTGCCGATGACCTCGTTGTACGCGTGCGGCGAGACCCGGACCAGCGCGGTGTCCAGCACATGCACCAGCAGGAAGAAGAAGATGCCGACACCGGTGATACGGTGCGCGACCCACGACCACATGCCCTCCCGGCCGCGGTACAGCGTGCCGGCTGGTTTGCTGGGCACCAGACCCTCCTCGCCCGAGTTTGCGGAATCGTCTTGATGCTAGACCCGCTCACAGCGGTGAAATGTCCTGACAGCTGTGACATCGATCGCGGTGGATGTGATCTCGGTCGCGTCGTAGCTTGACTTCAACCGAGCTTGAACACGTTGGCTGACGGCACATCAGAACCGAAGGGGAGAACTACAGTGAGTTTCTGGATCTGTGCGACCTGTGCGGTCGAACACTCCGAGCAGGTCGAGGTGTGTGCGATCTGCGCCGACGAGCGGCAGTGGGTGCCTGCCGACGGGCAGCACTGGACCACGCTCGAGGAGCTGGCCGGCACCGAGGTCACCATCACCGAGGTGGAGCCCGGCCTGTACGGCATCCGCTCGAAGCCGCCGATCGGGATCGGCCAGCAGTCGATGCTGGTGACAACCGACGCGGGCAACCTGCTCTGGGACCCGATCGGGTACGTCGACGACGACGCCGTACGCCGGGTCCGTGCGCTGGGCGACGTGGTGGGGATCATCGCCAGCCACCCGCACATGTACGGCGTCCAGGTCGAGTGGAGCCACCGCCTGGGCGACGTACCGGTGTACGTCTCCGAGCCGGACAAGGAGTGGGTCGCCCGCCAGGACCCGGTCATCCGGACCTGGTCGGGCAAGCTGACGCCGCTACCCGGAGTGACGGTGATCCAACCAGGCGGTCATTTCCCCGGCAGCGCGGTCGTGCACTGGCAGAACGGTGCCGAGGGCAAGGGTGTGATCCTGTCCGGCGACACGATCTTCGCCAATCCCGACCGAACGTCGGTGAGCTTCATGCGCAGCTACCCGAACCGCATCCCGTTGTCCGGCGCCGTGGTCGACCGGGTCGCCCGCTCCCTCGACCCGTACGAGTACGACCGGTTGTACAACAACTTCGGCGCCTCGATCCCGGTCGACGCGAAGGCCGTCGTACGCCGCTCCGCCGACCGGCACGCCGCCTGGACCCGCGGCGACTACGACCACCTCACCTGATATGTACCGAAGAACGGGTAGTGGTCGGTCCGCCGACCGGCGGCCGCGGTCAAGGCTGACCGGCGGCGGCGCGGAACCCGCACCACTACCCGTTCTTCGGTACGTCAGGTCCGGCCGACCGCCAGCCCGTCGATCTGGACGATCTTCCCGGTGCTGACCGTCCGAACGGTCAGCGTCCCGCTGAACAGCGTGCTCTGCACCGGCAGCCCGAGAACGACCTGGTAGTGCGTTGTGGGGTAGGCCAGGTTGAGGGTGGTGAGGAGCCGGTTGCCTGCGTACACCGCCACCGCCCCACAGCTCGGGCACCGCGTAGCAATCAGGAAGAACCGCTTGCCCTGCACCGTCCGCGTCAGCGCCGCCCCGACGGCCGTGGTCTGGGTATCCGTCCCGTAGTAGAACTTCGACGACGATCCCCGCGCCCACCCGGTCGTTGCCATCCCCAACGACCGGTCATCCAACGGCCGCGAGAAACACCGCTCCGCACTCCACTGCCCGACGTTCCCGAGCTTGTCCGTCGCCCGCACCGAAACGCAGTATTCGTACCCGGCCGCGATCGCAAGGCCCATGGACGTCGCGGTCGTCTTCGTCCATGGCTGCACATAGGCGCTGTACGGCCCGGCAGACGTGGCCCGCCGGTACTGCACGTCGTACGACGCAACCCCACTGGCATCCGTGGCCGACACGGTCAGTGTCGCGGTCGCGGCCACCGAGGACTGGTACGCCGGGCCCACCATCCGCGCCACCGGTCCGGACGCGTCGACGGTGATGTTCCGGTACGCGCCGCCGATGAGGACCTGGTAGTTGCCGGACCGCAGTTCGGACGCCGTGAACGGTGAGGTGCACGTTTCGGCCGGCCTGAACGATCCCTTGACCTCGCACGTGAATTTGGTGCCTGCAGGAAAGGCCGAGCCGTCGAACGGGATCGAGATGTTCGGTCCCATCACCGCCGGCGTCGGCCCGATGACGACCCCAAGCTTCTGCCAGGCGACGTCGACCCGATGCGTGGCCGACTCTCTGGCGAGCTCGTCGTACACGTACAAGTCGCCGCCGAGATCGGCGCCGAGCTGGTAGACGCGGCCGCCGGCTGTCAGCGCCAGGATCCAGGTATTGCCGGACCAGGCGATCGCCTGCACCTCCGACTCGAGCGACGGACTCTTTCGGTTCGTCCCGGCCAGTCGCACCGTCGAGCCGTCGCCGAAGGCGACGTACCGGCCGTCGGCCGAGGCTCGAACCGGCCGCCCGTCCGCCACGTCCGTCTGACCCGGAAGCGTGGCGATCCGGTTGCCGCCGGCCGTTGTCTCGACCGTCGCGAGCACGCTGGGCGAGATGCGGTGGTCGGACACCACCAAGGCGCGCGCGTCCGGCATCCAGCTCGGGCTGGACAGCCGGCAGTCGACCTTCACCGGCGTACCACCGGTGGTCGCGATCACGTACACGCACGGAGTGGAGTTCTCGGATGCCTGGAACGCGATCCGGGTGCCGTCCGGCGACCAGGACAGGTGAGTGATCGGCGCCGTGGAGCTCCAAAGCTTCACAGGTACGCCGAGATCTCCGGGTTCAACCCGCTGCGTCCACAGTGACCGCTCGGCGGAGTTCGTCACATAGGCGAGCGACCGGCCGTCCGGAGAACTGGCGACCCCCTCCTTCGGGGTGACCGGTTCGGCGTCGGCGGGGAACGGCACGACGTGCCCATACAGGTCGGCGGCGGCCAGGTCGACGGCGTCCGGCCGGTCTCCCTGCGTGATCGCGATCTGCTCGGTCGCCGGCGAGACGGGTTTGTGGGCCCCGACGGCGCTTTCGCCGACCTCGTTGACGACCGACACGGCGTATTCGATGCCGGCCTTCGTGGTGGGTTCGGCGACGGCGAAGTCGGTCGTGGACGTCTTCGCGGGGAACCACTCGACGGTCTCCACGCCGTTCAGGTAGCGGTGCAGGTTGTAGCCGCGAACGGCCGTTCCCCCCGCGGTCTCCCGCGACTGCCAGCTCACTGTGTGGCCGTTGTACGTCGGCCGCACCGTGACCTCCTGGGCCTGGGGCACGTCGACGCCGTAACCGGTCACGGCGACCGTGTGACGCTCCAAGGAGGTGGAGTCCGAGATGGTCAGAGTGTCCCGGTCAGGGCCGGTCGACGCGGGCCACCACCGCACGTTCACCGTGCAGGTCGCCGCGGGCGGCAACATCTGCGGGCAGTCGTGCGGGTTGTCCGGGTTCAAGCGCCACGCGGTCCCCAGCATCGACATCGAAACACCGGAGATCCGGACCGGTTCGGTCCCGGTGTTCTTCACGACGAACGGGGCATCAGCGCTCGTGCCGTGCTTGACCTTGCCGAAGTCGTACTGCTCCGGTGTGACGGACAGCGCCTGGTATCCGAAGGTGCTGTGGTAGCGCAGATCGATCGCCCTGAACACCATATTGCCGTCGCAGTCGTGCACGCGCAGGCTGGCGGCGAGGGTGTCGAGCTCGAGCGTGGCGGTGTAGGCGACGGCGGTGACAGACAGGTATCCGCTCGCGGTGCAGCTGTGGTCGCCTTGAGTGAACTCGAGCTCGGACGGCGTGAGCGAGTAGTTGCCCGGACCTGCGATGAACGCCGGAAGCCGCACCTTCACCGTGCCCGCGGACAGTGTGCGAGATCCGCCGGCCGGTGCGGACGCCGTGACCGCGTCGGCGACCTCGTCGTGCGGCCAGGTGGTGCCGGGGTCCACGTCCAGAGCGAGTACGTCGATGTCGCCGACGGCTGGTGTCGTGGTGTTGCGGGTGGTTGTGACCGGGGCGCTGGCGGCGGTCTCGGCGTCGGTGGTCGCGACGACCCGGTACGAGGCCGTCGTTCCGGGGGCGATGTTGTCGTCGACCCAGCTGACACTCTCCGCGCTCAGCGGGCCGCTGACCTCGCCCCAGTCGGCGCTGCCCTCCTTGCGTTCGACGTGGTAGGTGGATGCGTCGACGGGGTTCCAGGCGACGCCGACGCCTGTGCGGGTCGGGAACACCTGCGCGGTCGGCGTGCTGAGGGCGGTTTCGTCGCCGAAGGCGGTGTGGGCGATGAGGGGGATGGTGATGGCCGCGAGGGCGGCGGCCAGGGCGGTGCGGAGTAGGGCGGGTTTGCGGGCGCGGCGCATCGAATCTCCAGGGCAGGGGACTCCGGCGCACCCCGAGCGACACCGGCGAAAGGGAAAGAACTACAGGCTTACCGGACCTGACCGCAACTCTCTTGCCACTTCGTGCAAGCGATGTCGGCAGACAGTCGTCGAGTGCCTACGCAGCGATGCGGGCCTGGCTCAGGCGGGTGTGGAGGGCGAGCATGTGCTGGACGCAGGTGTTCCAGTTGTAGAGCTCGGCTCGGCGGCGGGCCGCCGCTCTGCGGTCGGGCAGCTGGGCCAGGGCGAGAGTGGCGTCGGCCAGTGCGGACGGGTTGGCTGCCGCCCAGCGCCCGCAGGTCTCGTCGACCAGCTCGCGGGCGCCGCCGGTATTGGCGGTGACGACCGGGGTGCCGGCGGCGAGCGCTTCCAGGACGGCCAGGCCGAAGGTTTCGCCGGGGCAGACGGACAGCGCGATGTCGGCCTCGGCGAGGTGCTTGGCGAGCGTCTGGCGGCCGTCGACGTACCCGTGGAACGTGATCGGCGCGTCCCCCGCGATCTCGATCAGCTCGTCGAGGTGCGGGCCGGTGCCGTACACGTCCATCTGCAGCTTCACGCCGCGGCGGTGCAGCTCGACCGCGGTGGCGACCGCGAGGTGCGGGCTCTTCTCCCGTGACAGTCGCCCGGCGTGCACCAGCTTGAGTACGCCGTCGTCGACCGGCTCGGACCGCGACGGGTGGAAGGTCTCCAGATCGACCCCGAGCGGGATCCGGACCAGCGGTGTCGTCACCTCGTCGAACTCCGCGGCCGCGTAGCGGGACGTGACCACCACAGCGTCGTACGTCCGGCTGAGGATGCGGTAGAGCGCCGCGACGGTAGCGACCACGTGGAGCTGGCTGGCCTTGACGCCCTCGGCCCGCCGCTGGACGCTCTCACCGGTCCAGCGGCTGGTGCGCTGGCTGACTTCGCCGAGCATCCGGCCGGGACGCAGTACGTCGTGGCCGCCGAGCTGGCCCGGTCGGGCCGAACCCAAGGCCAGCATGGCGTCCAGACGCTCGTGGCTGAACAGGATCGTGCCTATGTCGTTGCGACGGGCCCAGCGCGCGACCGGGAGCAGCGTCGACTTGTCCGAGACCTCGACCGTCGTCGGCCCGAACTTCTTCAGTACGTCGATCACGTTCCACGGGTTCGTGATCAGCCGGTACCCGCCGCTCACCTTCGGTGCCTTCACCCGGACCACCGTGCCGAACTCGGTCTCGGCCACCGCGTCGCGTTCGCCCGGCGTGATCACGATCCGCTCGGCGCCGGCCTCGACGTACCCCTGGCCGATCTGCTCGATCGCGGTCCGCATCCCGCCGGACGTCGGACCGACGAAGTTCGCCAGCTGGGCGATTCTCAGCGCACTCACGCGACCCGCCGGACAGCCGCCGCCTCACGCAGGACCTCGGCGTAGTGCCGGTCGACCAGGTCGTCGACCACCGCCGGCCAGGTCCGTGACTGCACCCGCTGCAGGCCGCTCGCCGCCATCCGGCTGCGTGCGGCAGGGTGGTCGAGCATGATCTTCACCTGGTCGCGCAGCGATCCGGCCTTGCCCGGCTCGAACAGCAGGCCGTTCTCGCCGGGGTGGATCAGGTCGAGCGGGCCGCCCGCGGCCGGGCCGACGGTAGCCACGCCGGAGGCCTGCGCCTCCTGGATCGTCTGGCAGAACGTCTCGTGTTCGCCGGTGTGCACGAACACGTCCAGCCCGGCGAAGATCGAGGCCAGGTCGGCGCCCCGGCGCATCCCCAGGAAGGTTGCCGTCGGCAACGCATTCTCCAGCGAGGCGCGATCCGGCCCGTCGCCGACGATCACGATCCGGCAGTCCAGGTCGGTCAGCTCGGCGAGCCGGCGTACCTTCTTCTCCGCGGCCAGCCGGCCGACGTACCCGACGATCGGCTTGCCGTCCGGCGAGATCTGCCGGCGCCACTCCTCGTCGCGGTGCTCGGGGTCGAACAGGTCCAGGTTCACACCGCGGCCCCACAGGTGCACCCGCGGTACGCCGCCTTGCACCAGCGCGTCGACGGATGCGGTCGAGGGGGCGAGGGTCCGGTCGGCACGCGAGTGCGTCCGCCGTACCCAGCGCCAGATGCCGCGGTCGGCGGCGGCGTACCAGGGGTACTGGCGGGCGAACCCGGCGATGTCGGTCTGGAAGATCGCGACCGTCGGCAGCCCGAGCTTGCGGGCCGCGCGCAGACCGTACGCGCCGATGATGAACGGCGAGGCGAGGTGCACGAGGTCCGGTTTGAAGTCGGCCATCGCCCGCTCGATCGACGGATCGGGCAGGCCGACCGGGTACTCCTTGTAGCCGGGCGTCCGGAAGCTGCGGGCGCGGATCACCGGTACGTCGCCGTACGCGTCCGGACCCGGGCCGGGGGCAATGATCAGCAGTGCGTGCCCACGGGCGCGCAGCCGGTCGGCGACGTGGCGAGCCGTGTTCGCCACGCCATTGATCTGCGGCAGGAAGGTCTCGGCCACCATCACGATTCGCACACTTCGAAGGTTCCTCACCGTGCATGAACCCTGGGCGACGCTCTCGTGACCCGGCGTCGATGCCCTGTCGACACCTGCAGGGATTTGAAGTGTCCTTCAGGTGTCGACAGGGCTTTTCCAGTTACGGGGTGGTGAACAAGTGATTCATCGACCGGCGGACCAGATCGGTGCGCATCGCCTGTGTGGTCAGGCCCTCGGCGCCGAAGCCGAGGTACACCGTGTCCGGTGTGGCCACACCGGCGCCCTCGTCGAAGGCGGTCGTGGTCCGGATCCAGTCGGTCGGGTTCGCCGGTGAGCCGGCCGGCGCACCCGGCACCGCCCAGCCGCCGAGGTCGGTCTCGAACGACGTCTGCTCGGTGGCCCCGTCCCTCGTGATCGAGACGTCGTCGACGAAGGCCCCGAGGCCCTGCGTCGACCAGTCACTGACGTAGGTGATCGACAGCTCGACCTGCTTCCCGGCGTACGGCGTGAGGTCGACCTTCCAGTCCTGCCAGCCTCCGCTGGACCCGGACGTCGCGTGCCAGGCGCCGGTGGTACCGGTCGGTGAGCAGTCCGCGCCCTGGTAGTGCGCCAGGAACGGATGCAGCTGCACCACACCGGCCGGACAGCTCTGGCCGGTGTCCTGCGACGTATGACCGTTCATGTCCGGCAGCGTGGTCCAGTCGTCCTGGCCGACGGTGTGCGCCTCGACCATCACGAAGTCCCAGTCGGCCTCGGTGTCGAAGGAGAACTTGAACGACATCGATCCGCTCGAGATCCCGCTCAGGTCGACTGTCCGGCTCAGCCGCTTGTAGCTCATGTCGGCCTGCCGGCTGTAGACGTACTGCGAACCGGTGAACGGCTCGAACGGCGCCCCGCCGGGCCGGTTCCACTTCAACGGTGCCGAGCTCGCGAACTGCGGGAACTGGGCCTTGGGCAACACGCTCGAGGTCAGCACGAAGGCGTTCGTGTGATCCTGGTTGCCGGCTGAGTCGCCGCCGTTGAGCGTCCCGGTGAACCCGTTGAAGGCACCGGCCGTGCCACGGATCGGAACCGGCGCGCCGTTGCTGTCGCTGCCGCTGTTGTCGACCAGCGTGTAGGCGCCCAGCCAGTACTGCTCGAAGTCGTTGAGCAGCGGCAGGCACGGGTACGCACGCGCCGTGCACTCACCCTGTTGCTCCTGGAACGGGTTGTAGTAGTACGCCCCGTCCCCGTTGCTCGCGTAGCCGGCGTACTTGCCCGTGTAGAGCAACTTGCCGCCCTCGTTGAGGTAGTCGCGGACCGACAGTTCCAGGTCGAGGGCGAGTTCGGCCGCTGTGCCGGCCGGTTGCCCGACCTTCCGGGTGATGATGTCGTCGCCGGTCTCCCAGACCACGGCCTTGTAGTGCGACAGCACGCCGAGCGGGTGCGGTGCGGTCCGGTTGTTCGCGTCGACGTCGTACACGTCGGAGGTGATCCCGGACGCGGCGAGTGTGGCGGCGTAGCTGCTCGCGTACTTCGCTGTCGTGACGCCTTGCGCCGGGCTCGCGCCGGTGACGTCCTCCGCGGCCAGGATCAGTACCTGTCCGCCGATGTCGGTGGCGACGTGGTAGGTGAAGTGTTCGCCGGCGACGGCGCCCGTCCCCGGTTTGGTGCCGGTGAACCACACCTCGACCGAGTCGCCAGGTTTGGTACGGCGTACCGTGCCGCGGAACTCGGCGTAGTACCGGTTGTTGGTGTCGCCGTACCGCTCGCCGCCCTTCCATTCCGAGACCTTGTCGGACACCGCTCGGCCGCCGTTGACGCGGTAGTTGATCCGCAGGTTGTTCAGGGCCCGCTTCGCGATCACCGCGACCGGCTGGGTGGTGCCGTACGAGACCGTGAACGGGTCCGTGACCAGATCGGCGGCCTTCCGGCCGACCACCGAGACCGGGTCGTCGGGGTCCTTGGCGGACTTGGCGACGGACAGCGCGAACGGGATGTTCTTGGCGAACTCGGCCTGGATCAGGCCTTCGTCGTCGGGGAAGCTGAAGATACTGACGCAGTCCTCCGGCCGCCACTGGTCGTCGGGGTCGACGGCGGACGCGGTCTGGCAGGTCGACATCTCCGGCGTGAACGCCATCGTGCCGTACCTGTTCGCCGCATGGTCGTCGGTCTCACCGTTGGTGGTGTAGAGCTCGGCCGAGATGTCCGGGTCGTAACCCGGTACTGCGGGATTCGCGTCGTCGCCGGCCATCGCCTCGGAGATCACGTCGTCCGGCGATGGTGTGCTCACCTGCCAGCCGACGCCGTACAGCAACAGCTGGGCGGCGGAGTGATAGTTGACCAGCTCGGTGAAGCGGACCTTGCGGAACAGCTGGTCGAGGGCCTTCGTCTCCGGCTCCGAGGCCGGGGCCGGACCGCGGTACGTGTCGCTGCTCGGGTCGGGTGACGAACCCTCGTTGTCGTACCCCCACTTGGTCGGCAGGTTGCGGTTCAGGTCGATGCCGTCGCCGGGGGCGATGAGCCCGTCGCCGTTGTTGTCGCGCAGGTTCTTGCGCCACAACCGGTCGCCGGTGAACGTGTAGTCGTAGCCGTCGGGGTTGGCCACCGGCAGGAACCACAGCTCGGTCGTGTTGACCAGCTTGGTGATGTCGGCATCGTGGCCGTAGCCGTCGATCACGTAGTGCATCAGCCGGCGCACCATCTCCGGGGTGATCCACTCGCGGGCGTGCTGGGTGCCGGAGTACAGCACCGAAGGCTTGGCGCCGTCGGGCAGCAGGCGGGCGCCCAGGCTCACCTTGACTGCGACCATCGGCTTGCCCTGGACCGTCGTACCGATCGTGACGAGCTTGGCCAGCAACGGGTGTGCGGCCGCTGTCTGGGTCAGCTCCTCGTAGAGACCGCCGGGGCCGCTGTACGGGCGGAACACGGTCGGGCCGGCCGCGGCGAGCCTGGCGGCCTCGTCGGAGGCTGCGTGGCCCTTGACCTGCTTGACGCTCAGATCGACGCCGTCCGAGCGGAGCTTGGCGGCCTGCCGCTCCGACATCACGACCTCGACCTTGACCTTCCCGTCGGACGCCCGGACCTGGCCGGTGGCAAGGTCCGAGCGGTCCACTCCGGTGTCGACGACCTTCTGCAGCTGTTGCGCGCTCAGGTCTCCGACGTACACCTCGAGGCCGTCACCTCCTCGGCCTGGTACTGCGGTGGCCGCCTGTCCTGCGGCCAATGCGCTCGCTACGACAGCCAGTACTGCGATCAGAGCAGAAGTTCTTCGCATGTCGCCCCTCCCCGGTCGACGGTGCATACCGTCGCAGCGTCCTGTGAGCCACGTCACGAGTCAACAGCTGGGAGCGGGCGGGTCGCCAGGCGTGCTCGGCGTCATACCAGTCGGGCGGTGGTTCGCCTACCTTTGGGGCATGAGTCATCGCAGCGAGTCGGGGTTCGAGTTCGATCCGGTGTACGGGCCGCTGGACGGGTTCGACCCGGCGGCGAAGCTGGGGGAGCCGGGGCAGTATCCGTACACCCGGGGCGTGTACCCGACGATGTACACGCAGCGGCCGTGGACGATGCGGCAGTACGCCGGGTTCGGGACCGCCGCGGAGTCGAACCAGCGGTACCACCAGCTGATCGACCACGGGACCATGGGCCTGTCGGTCGCGTTCGACCTGCCGACGCAGATGGGGTACGACTCCGACGCCACGATCGCTTCCGGTGAGGTCGGGAAGGTCGGGGTGGCGATCGACTCGATCGACGACATGCGGGTGCTGTTCGACAAGATCCCGCTGGACCAGGTGTCCACCTCGATGACGATCAACGCGCCGGGCTCGGTGCTGCTCCTGCTGTACCAGTTGGTAGCCGAGGAGCAGGGCGTCTCCGCGGACAAGCTCACGGGCACGATCCAGAACGACGTACTGAAGGAATACATCGCCCGCGGGACCTACATCTACCCGCCGAAGGAGTCGTTGCGGCTGATCAGCGACATCTTCGCGTACTGCCAGGCGGAGCTGCCGCGGTGGAACACGATCTCGATCTCCGGCTACCACATGGCCGAGGCCGGGGCGACGCCCGCGCAGGAGATCGCGTTCACGCTGGCGAACGGGATCGAGTACGTCCGCGCCGCGGTCGCGTCCGGGCTCGACGTGGACGAGTTCGCGCCGCGGCTCTCGTTCTTCTTCGTCGCGCGGACGACGCTGCTGGAGGAGGTCGCGAAGTTCCGCGCGGCGCGGCGGATCTGGGCGCGGGTGATGCGGGACTCGTTCGGTGCTCGCAACCCCAAGTCGTTGATGCTGCGTTTCCACACCCAGACGGCCGGCGTACAGCTGACCGCGCAGCAGCCCGAGGTCAACCTTGTGCGGGTGGCGATCCAGGGCCTGGCCGCCGTACTCGGTGGAACGCAGTCCTTGCACACCAACTCGTACGACGAGGCGATCGCGCTCCCGACCGAGAAGGCCGCTCGTCTCGCGCTACGCACGCAGCAGGTGCTCGCATATGAAACCGACATCACCGCAACGGTGGATCCGTTCGCCGGCTCATATGTCGTGGAGTCGCTGACCGACGAGGTCGAGGCCGCCGCTGTCGAGCTGATGGACCAGGTCGAGGAGTACGGCGGGGCGGTCGCCGCGATCGAGAAGGGTTTCCAGAAGCAGGAGATCGAGCGGTCGGCGTACCAGATCGCCCAGGAGATCGACTCGGTCGAACGGGTCGTGGTCGGTATGAACAAGTTCAAGATCGCGGAGGAGGAGCCGTACGAGCCCCTCCGCGTCGACCCCACCATCGAGGCCCAGCAAACCGCCCGCCTCGCCGACCTCCGCGCCACCCGCGACCAGACCGCCGTCGACGAGGCCCTGGCCGCCCTCAAGAAAGCTGCCCAAGGCAACGAAAACTGCCTCTACCCCATGAAGACGGCCCTCAAAGCCCGAGCCACAGTAGGCGAAGTCTGCAACACCCTCCGAGAAGTCTGGGGCGTCTACGTCCCCGCCGACACCTTCTAGAGCCGGGAAAGGACACCGCTCCGCGGCGGCTGTGCTGGCCGCCTCCGGCGGCATCCGCTCCATGTGCAGGGTCCCGCCACACCTGTGCCTCGGCAGGAAGGTTGTGGTCGTCACGACCGCTCGCCGGTCGCAACAGGAAGGGTTATCCGCGCGTGTTGTCCCTTCTCTGCTGGTGTACGAGGTGAGAAGGCGCAACAGCAGGGGAGAACCCTCGGGAGGGAATACAACCCGAACGTTGCTAGCGGAGGCGCTAGGTGCGTACCCGACAGCCGTTGCCGCTTCGCGCGTCGGCGTTGAGCAAGTCGGGCTGGCGTGCGTCCTGCGTGCGTCAGGACAGCGGCAGGTAGGTCTGGCAGGCCTCGATGTTGTGGAGTTGGATGTCGGCCCGGCGTCGCCAGTTGTCTCTCGTCAGGCGCCAGCGGTTGAGGAGGGCGGGTTTGCCCAGGCGGGTGGCCCAGTCTGTGCCGTTGGGCTCGTAGCCGAGAGCTTGGGAGATTGCGTTCGAGCCGTGGTTGTCGACGAAGGCATCACTCCCGGCCTCCTTCGCCCCGAGCCCCTCGAACGCGAGGTGCAGGATCGCAGCGCGCATCTCACGCCCGAGCCCACGACCGCGCTCATCGGCAGACAACCACGAGAAGCTCGTGACGGTGCCCAGGGTTGAGAAGTTGACCCCGATGAGGTCCTGCATCCCGACCGGACGTCCGTCCACGACAGCCACGAAGTACAGCCGCCAAGCATCAGGCTCGACCTTGCCGCGCCCGCGCCAGATCGCTCGCAACCACTTGGCCACCCGCTGATCAGGATCCGGCTCGTAGAGCGAGATCGGGTCGTCGTACGGCGGCGGCTCGGCATCCGTCTTCCCGGCCCGCACCACCTCCGCGAGCTCGCCCAACAGCTCATCGGTCGCACCCCGCAACTCCAACCGCGGCGTACTGACCCGCACATCAAGCAGCGGATAACTCGTCATACGCCGATCCAACACCACCCACCTTCGACCGCCGGAGGGGTCCGATAGGACAGCCGCCGCGGAGCGGCGTCCGTTTTAGTCGAGGAGGGCCGTCGAGGTCAGGACGGTGGTGCCCAGGGAGATCGATTCTTCGGAGGGGGTGAAGCCGGGGGTGTGGAGGTCGGCGGCGGTTTCGGTGGAGGGGTGGCGGACGCCTAGGCGGGCCATGGCGCCGGGGACGTGTTCCAGGTACCAGGCGAAGTCTTCGCCGCCGAGACTCTGGTCGGTCGGGGCGATGGCGCTCGAGCCGAGGGTCTGGTGTACGGCGTTCTGCAGGATCCCGATCGCGGCCGTGTCGTTGACGACGGGCGGTACGCCGTGCGTGACCTCCGCGTCGACCTCGACGCCGTACGGCCGGACGATCTGTTCGGCCAGCGACGGGATCAGCTCCTCGGCCAGGCGCCACGCGTTGGCGTCGAGGCAGCGCAAAGTCCCCTCGGCCTCGCCCCGGGACGGGATCGCGTTGGCCGCCGAGCCGGACGTGATGCGGCCCCACACCATCGACATCCCGGCGCGCGGATCGACGCGACGCGACAAGGCGGCCGGAAGCTCAGACACCAGCGTCGCCAGCGCGTAGACGAGGTCGGCCGTGAGATGAGGCCGCGACGTGTGACCACCAGGTCCGGTCAGCCGGACCAGGATCCGGTCGGCGGCGGCAGTCAGCGCGCCCACCCGCAGACCGATCTGACCCACCTGCAGCCGCGGATCGCAGTGCAGCCCATAAATACGGCGGACCCCGTCGAGTCCGCCGGCTGCGATGACGCCGAGCGCTCCGCCCGGCATCACTTCCTCCGCGGGCTGGAAGATCACCCGCACCCGCCGGTCCAGCTGCCCGTCACGCGCCATCCCGGCCAGTACCAGCGCCGCGCCGAGCAGCGAAGACGTGTGTACGTCGTGACCGCACGCGTGAGCCACCCCGTCGATGGTCGACCGCCACGGCGCGTCCACGCCGTCCGGCACCGGCAGCGCGTCGATGTCCGCCCGCAGCGCCACGCACGAGTCGCCGGCGCCGATGTCGCAGATCAGCCCGGTCCCGGTCGGCAACACGCGCGGGGACAGCCCGGCCTCGACCAGCCGCTTCTCGAGGATCTCGGTCGTCCGTACCTCGTGCCACCCGAGCTCGGGGTGCGCGTGCAGGTCCCGCCGTACGTCGACCATCTCCTCGCGTACCGCCTCGACCCGGGCGAGCACGTCCGCGACCAGCAACTGATGACTCATCCCGAGATTGTGCACCAGCGACGGTCAAGACCCACAGTGACGACCACTCACCGTGAGAGCCGCCACGGAGCGTGCACACCGTGACGCCGGTACCGCAGCCCGTGACCATGCCGGAGAAGTTGTCGAAATGTGACGAGAATGCCGGTCACTTTCCGGTATCGAGGCCTGCTCGACGTTCAAAGAATGACGGGGCGCGCCCTATAGTCTGCGGATGCGGCACGTGGGGGAAGGCGTGCCGGACAGATGCAGTGGCACAGGTTTTCTGGTCGACGAAGGAGACGTCCGGTGAAGAAGTACGTGCGGGGAACGGCGATCGTGGGCGTGCTGACGCTCGCCGTGGCCGCTTGTGGGAGCAAGCCGACCGACAGCAGCTCTGGCGGCAGCGCCAACAAGGACTTCAAGGCGTGCATGGTCTCCGACTCGGGGGGTTTCGACGACAAGTCGTTCAACCAGACCTCGTACAAGGGCCTGCAGGACGCCGTGAAGGAGAAGGGCCTGACCGAGGTCAAGGCCGAGTCGAAATCCGACAACGACTACACGACGAACATGACCGCGATGGTCAGCGCCAAGTGCAACGTCATCGTCGCCGTCGGCTTCAAGCTGGAGGACGCCACCGAGGCCGCGGCCAAGGCGAACCCGAACATCAAGTTCGCGATCGTCGACTCCGCGCCGAAGACGCCGATCGCGAACCTGAAGCCGCTGCTGTTCAACACGGCGCAGTCCAGCTTCCAGGCCGGCTACCTGGCCGCCGCGATGACCCAGTCCGGCAAGGTCGGCACGTTCGGCGGTCTGCAGATCCCGACCGTGACCATCTTCATGGACGGCTTCGCCCAGGGCGTGCGCTACTACAACACGCAGAAGAGCAAGAACGTCCAGGTGCTCGGCTGGGACGACCAGAAGCAGAAGGGTCTGTTCACCGGCGACTTCGAGGACAAGGCCAAGGGCCAGAACAACGCGCAGAACCTGATCACCCAGGGCGCGGACGTGCTGTTCCCGGTCGCCGGCCCGTCGGGTCTGGGCGGTCTGCAGGCGGCCAAGGCCAGCAACGGCAAGGTGAACGCGATCTGGGTCGACACCGACGGCTGCGTGAGCGCCGAGGAGTACTGCTCGGTGCTGATGAGCAGTGTCGAGAAGGGCATGGACGTCGCCGTGAAGGACGCGGTGGTCTCGGTCGTCGACAACAAGTTCGACAACACCCAGTTCACCGGCACCCTGCAGAACGGCGGTACGGCGATCGCGCCGTTCCACGACTTCGACAGCAAGGTCCCGGCGGACGTGAAGTCGGACCTGGACAAGATCAAGGAAGACATCATCAGCGGCAAGATCACCATCGAGTCGAAGGTTCAGCCCAAGGCGTCCTGAACCGCCGCACGATTGCGTAGTACGGTGCGAGCCAGGAAGGCAGACCTACAGGTTCTGCCTTCCTGGCTCGCCGTATGAAGAGTCTGGCTCGCCGTCTGAAGGGGAGGCTGCCCGCATGCACCTCGAGCTGTCCGGCCTGACCAAGAGCTTCGGCTCGCTGGTCGCCAACGACCACATCGACCTGGTGATCGAGCCGGGCGAGATCCACTGCCTGCTCGGTGAGAACGGCGCCGGCAAGAGCACGCTGATGAACATGCTCTATGGCCTGCTGCAGCCCGACGAGGGCGAGATCCTGATCGACGGCGAGAAGGTCAGGATCACCTCGCCGAGTGACGCGATCCAGCACGGTATCGGCATGGTGCACCAGCACTTCATGCTCGTCCCGGTGTTCACCGTTGCCGAGAACATCATGCTCGGCCGGGAGAACACCCGGTTCGGCGGCGTACTGGACCGCAAGAAGGCCGATTCCCTCGTCAACGAGCTGTCCGAGCGGTACGGGTTCGAGGTCGATCCCGAGGCGCTGGTCGAGGACATCCCGGTCGGCGTCCAGCAGCGGGTGGAGATCATCAAGGCGCTCGCCAACGACGCCAGCGTGCTGATCCTGGACGAGCCGACCGCGGTGCTCACCCCGGCCGAGATCGACGAGCTGATCGCCGTCATGCGGCAGCTCAAGGAGAACGGCACGTCGATCGTCTTCATCACCCACAAGCTCAAAGAGGTCAAGGCGATCGCGGACAAGATCACCGTGATCCGCCGCGGCAAGGTGGTCGGTCAGGCCGAGCCGTCGGAGACCGAGGAACAGCTCGCCGAGCTGATGGTCGGCCGCGCCGTCGACCTGGTCGTCGACAAGGAGCCGGCCCAGCCGAAGGACGTCGTACTGCGGGTCGAAGGGCTGACCGTGATCGACGAGCGCGGGTTCACCGCCGTCGACGACGTGGACCTCGAGGTCCGGGCCGGCGAGATCCTCGCGGTCGCCGGTGTCCAGGGCAACGGTCAGACCGAGCTGGCCGAGGCACTGCTCGGACTGATCCAGATCGCGGCCGGGAAGATCTCGCTGGACGGCGAGGACCTGACCGGCCGGACGACCAGACAGCGGCTGGACGCCGGGATCGGCTACGTCCCGGAGGACCGCGCGCACGACGGTTTCGTCGGCTCGTTCACGGTCGCGGAGAACCTCGTCCTCGACCTGTTCCGGCAGGCGCCGTTCGGCAACGGGCTGGCCTTGCGGACCGACGAGATCGACAAGAACGCGCAGGCCCGGGTGGACGAGTTCGACATCCGCACCCAGGGCATCGACCTGCCGGTGTCGTCGCTGTCCGGCGGCAACCAGCAGAAGGTCGTGCTGGCCCGCGAGTTGTCCCGGCCGCTGAAGCTGCTGGTCGCCTCGCAGCCGACCCGCGGCGTCGACGTCGGCTCGATCGAGTTCCTGCACAGCCGGATCGTCGAGGAACGTGACAACGGCACCGCCGTCCTGATCGTGTCCACCGAGCTGGACGAGATCGCGGCGCTGACCGACCGGGTCGCGGTGATGTACCGCGGCAAGGTGGTCGGCGTCGTACCGGCCGACACCCCACGCGACGAGCTCGGCCTGATGATGGCCGGCGCCTCCAAGTCCGAGGCGCACGACGTCGCGATCGAGAACCCGACCACGTTGGGAACCATCTAGATGAGCCCCGAAGAAGACAAAGACACAACGGTCGAGCCGGCTCCGGCCGAGCCCGCACCGGCCAAGGAACCGCAGCGGTCCGGCCTGCCGTCGTGGGCGATCCAGGGCCTGGTCTCGCTGAGCGCGATCGTGCTGGCCCTGGTGGTCGGCGCGATCCTGATCATCGTCAGCGACGACCAGGTGAAGACCGCCATGGGGTACTTCGGCGCCGCGCCGATGGACACGATCTCCGCCGCCGCGAGTGCCGTCGGTGAGGCCTACAAGGCGCTCGCCCTCGGCGCGTTCGGCTCGGTCACCGCGATCAGCGAATCGTTGACCCAGGCAACCCCGCTGATCTGCGGCGGCCTGGCGGTCTCGCTGGCCTTCCGGACCGGGTTGTTCAACATCGGTGCCCAGGGCCAGCTGATCGCCGGCGCGATCCTGGCGGCGTACGTCGGGTTCGCCTGGCACCTGCCGGCCGGCCTGCACCTGATCGTGGCGATCCTGGCCGGCCTGCTCGGCGGCGCGCTGTGGGGTGGTGTGGTCGGCCTGCTGAAGGCGCGCACCGGCGCCCACGAGGTGATCGTGACGATCATGCTGAACTACGTCGCGATCTATCTGCTCGCCTGGCTGCTGACGACCTCGGCGTTCCAGCGCCCCGGGCGGACCGACCCGATCTCGCCGATCGTCGACTCGAACGCGCAGTACCCGCAGTTCGGTGACACCCGGCTGCACGGCGGGTTCATCCTCTCGGTGCTGGCCGCGATCTTCGTCTGGTGGCTGCTGAACCGGTCCACGATCGGGTTCGAGCTGCGCGCCGTCGGTGCGAACGCCGATGCGTCGCGGACCGCGGGCATGTCGGTCGGCCGCGCGTACATCATCGCGATGGTCGTCGCAGGCGCGCTGGCCGGTCTGGCCGGCACCCAGCAGGTGCTCGGGACCGACCTGCCGCTGACCGACGGTGTGGCGGCGTCGGTCGGGTTCGACGCGATCACGGTCGCGCTGCTCGGCCGCGGTACGCCGCTGGGCACCGTGCTGGCCGGTCTGCTGTTCGGCGCGCTGAACGCCGGCGGTCTGCAGATGCAGCTGATCACGCAGACGCCGCTGACCCTGACCACAGTCCTGCAGGCCGTCATCGTGCTGTTCGTCGCGGCCCCGGCCCTGGTGCGCTCGATCTTCCGCTTCCTGCCGAAGGAACGCGGCAGCGGCGCCGTCCTCGCGAAAGGCTGGAACGGATGAGCGAGACGACTCCCGACGCGGTTCCCGCGGCGCCCGCGAAGCCGCAGGTCATCGAGGCACCGGCCGATCGGACCAGGCGGTTGCGGGTCGGCGGCCTGATGCTGGTGTTCGCACTGATCGGCCTGCTGCTCGCGATCTTCACCAAGGGCGGCAAGGCGACGTTCCAGCTGGTCTCCGGCGACCTGCAGAACAACCTGCTCCATCTGCCCGCGCAGGCGGTGGCTCTGCTGCTCGGCCTGATCGGCGTGGCCGCCGCGGCCGCCTACATCGTGCGCCGGGTGCCGCAGCGGTACGCCGGTTGGCTGGCCGCGCTGCTCGGCATCTGTTTCATCGGTGCGTTCCTGTGCTGGGCCTCCGCGGGCAAGACGTTCCCGCTGGCGAACCAGTTCCAGGGCACGCTGAACTTCGCCACCCCGCTGATCCTGGGTGCGCTCGCCGGCGTGCTGTCCGAGCGGGCCGGCGTCATCAACATCGCGATCGAGGGCCAGTTCCTGGTCGGCGCATTCACCGCGGCCGTCGTCTCCAGTACGACGGGGAGCGCGGCCGCGGCCCTGATCGCGGCCGCCGCGACCGGCGTACTGATGGCTGCGCTGCTGGCCGTGTTCTCGATCAAGTACCTGGTCAACCAGGTCGTGCTCGGTGTCGTGCTCGTGGTCTTCGCGACCGGCATCACCGGCTTCTTGTTCGACGAGTTCCTGCAACCTGACGCGAACAAGCTCAACACGCCGGAGGTGTTGTCGGCGATCAAGATCCCCGGTCTGGCCAGCATCCCCTTCTTCGGGCCGATCCTGTTCAACCAGACGATCCTGGTGTACCTGACCTATCTCGCGGTCGCGGTCGTCACGTTCGTGCTGTTCCAGACCCGCTGGGGTCTGCGGATCCGCGCGGTCGGCGAGCACCCGAAGGCGGCCGACACGGTCGGTATCAAGGTCAAGCGGATCCGGTACTCCGCGGTGCTCGCGGCCGGCATCCTCGCCGGACTCGGCGGTGCGTTCTTCACCGTCGGGTACGCCGGTTCGTTCTCCAAGGAGATGACCGCGGGCAACGGGTTCATCGCGCTCGCCGCACTGATCATGGGCCGTTGGCACCCGATCGGGGCGACGGTCGCGGCGCTGTTCTTCGGCTTCGCCACCCAGCTGCAGTCCCAGCTGCAGATCATCCAGGTCCCGATCCCCGGCGAGCTGTTGCTGATGGCCCCTTATCTGGCCACGATCATCGCGGTCGCCGGCCTGGTCGGCAGAGTGAGAGCACCGAAGGCCGATGGTGAGCCCTACGTCACCGAGTAACCACACCCGCGCCCCCCATTTGCCTGGCAGACCAGCCGATTTGCTGGGTCTGCCAGCGAAATGGGGGGTTGCGCACCGTGGTTCCGGGTGGGGAACCCCCAAATTGATGGGTCAGCCAGGCAAATGGGGGTTGGGCGGGTGGTGAGGGATGCTGGGGCGATGGACATCGACTGGCAGTTGTTGCGGCAGACCGCGGTCGGCGTGATGCAGCAGGCGTATGCGCCGTACTCCGGGTTCGCCGTCGGGGCTGCGGCGTTGGTCGACGACGGGCGGATTGTTGCCGGGTGCAACGTGGAGAACGCGTCGTACGGGCTGACGTTGTGTGCCGAGTGCGGCCTGGTGTCGGAGCTGCACCGGACCGGCGGCGGACGACTCGTGGCGTTCACCTGTGTGGACCATCATGGGGACCTGCTGACGCCGTGCGGGCGCTGCCGCCAGTTGCTGCACGAGAACGGCGGGCCCGGCCTGCTGCTGGAGACGCCGACCGGACCGCGCCCGTTGCGTGAGTTGTTGCCCGACGCGTTCGGGCCGGAGGACTTGGAGAACTGATGAGTTTCGACGCGGTGGATGTCATCCGGACCAAGCGGGACAAGGGCGAGCTGAGCGACGGGCAGATCGACTGGGTGATCGACGCCTACACCAAGGGCGAGGTTGCCGACGAGCAGATGTCCGCGCTGGCGATGGCGATCCTGCTGAACGGCATGAACCGCCGCGAGATCGCCCGCTGGACCGCGGCGATGATCGCGTCCGGCGAGCGGATGGACTTCGGCAAGCTGTCCCGGCCGACCGCGGACAAGCATTCGACCGGCGGCGTCGGCGACAAGATCACGTTGCCGCTGGCGCCTCTGGTGGCGGCGTGCGGCGTCGCCGTACCGCAGCTGTCGGGTCGGGGACTGGGGCACACCGGCGGGACGCTGGACAAGCTCGAGTCGATCCCGGGCTGGCGTGCGGCGCTGTCGAACGACGAGCTGATGCATCAGCTGGAGGACGTTGGCGCGGTGATCTGCGCGGCCGGCGACGGGCTGGCACCGGCCGACAAGAAGCTGTACGCGCTCCGCGATGTGACCGGTACGGTCGAGGCGATCCCGTTGATCGCCAGCTCGATCATGAGCAAGAAGATTGCCGAGGGCACCGGTGCGCTGGTGCTGGACGTGAAGGTCGGCTCCGGCGCGTTCATGAAGGAGCTGGCCGACGCGCGCGAACTCGCCGAGACCATGGTTGCTCTGGGCACCGACGCCGGTGTGAAGACCGTTGCCCTGCTCACCGACATGTCCGTCCCACTCGGTCTGACCGCCGGTAACGCGCTCGAGGTCCGGGAATCGGTCGAGGTGCTGGCCGGTGGCGGCCCCGCGGATGTGATCGAGCTGACCGTTGCCTTGGCCAAGGAGATGCTGGCCGCGGCCGGCGTCACCGACATCGACCCGACTGAGAAGCTCAACGACGGTACGGCGATGGACGCGTGGCGCGCGATGATCTCGGCCCAGGGCGGCGATCCGTCCGCGGAGCTCCCGGTCGCGCCGGAGCAACACGCCGTACCGGCTCCTGCGTCTGGCACGCTGTCGAAGCTCGATGCACTTGCTGTTGGGGTGGCCGCGTGGCGGCTCGGGGCCGGGCGGGCTCGCAAGGAGGACCCGGTGTCTGCGGTGGCCGGGGTCGAGATGCACGCCAAGCCGGGTGATCAGATCCAGGAAGGTCAGCCGTTGCTGACCCTTCACACGGATGACCCGAGCCGCATCGAACGTGCGCTGGAGTCGCTGGCCGACGCGGTGGCCGTGTCGGACTCCTACGAGCCGGGTCCGCTGGTGATCGACAGGATCGGTTAGCTCGAGGTTGCTGTCAGGCGGGCTCGCTGTTCCGTCGCGAGTGCCGAGGCGAGCGCGGTGTCCGGGGTGAGATTGCTGCCCAGGGCACCTACCTCGCGGACGCTGATCTCGACGACCATCGGCCCGACGGCGAGGCTGACCTCGGCGACGGCGTTGGACTGGTCGGTTCCGCCGTCGAACTCGATCCGGGCGTCGGAAAGCGCGCCGGGAAGGTCGAACGGGTGCTCGTGGGTGTCCTGGCTCCAGAGGCCCTTCTGGAGGACAGCTGCCTTGCCGGCCGAGCCGGTCTTGAACAACTGCAGCGTGAAGCGCTTCTTCTTGTCGGGGCTGAGTCGGGACGCGCGGTAACCTTCGACGAAGCCGGCGTTGAGCAGGAGGGCGCGGTCGAGCGCGGGATCGGCCGACCAGGTGTTGAGGTAACCGGTCGCGGTGAACGGGCCGGTGGCGTTGGCGCGCGGGTCCGCGACGTACCCGCGGGGCAGTACTGCGAGGCCGGCGAGCGAGCCCTTCGACTTCTGGGCCGGGCCCGACAGCGAATGCTTGGTGGCCGGGGTCTCTGCGGCGGTGGCCGACGAACCGTTCTCGTCGCCGCAGGCGGTGACAGCCAGCAGCAAGGCGGTTACTACAACGGCAGCGCCCACGGCTTGACTCCGCGCAGTCCGCGTCACGGTCCCTCTCCGTCCAGCTACTCGCCCCCGAGCGCATCCGACAGTTCCGAGCCCGATGCCATCAGAAGTTGGTGAACTCCAGGCAAACAGTCTTGTTTTACTGGGACGTGGACGGGGTGAGAAGCATCTCGATCCGGCGGCGGGCGGCCTTCGGGTGCAGTGGTTCGCAGCCGGCTTCGACGCAGCGGCGGACGACCGCGGGGTCGTCGCGGAGCAGCAGGAGGCCGCGCCGGAGCAGCGTCAGCGGGGGTTTGCGGTGCTCGCGGAGGTCGCGCTGGAAGCGGCGGAAGAACGTGACGATCCGGTGGTGGTAGACGCAGATCGCCGCGGCCAGCAGGTCCCGGTCGCGGAGCGCGCCGACGATCTGGTCGGCGAAGATGCCCTCAGCAACGATCAGGGCGGAACCCTCGGTGGTGACGGGGCGGTGACCGACCGTGCCGTCGGCGGCGATGTCGTAGATCGGGAGGTCCGCGGCACCCGTCGTACACAACTGCTCGAGCGCCGCGACCGCCCGCTCACCGTCCCAGGACCGTGGGTCGTCCCAATCGACGATCCCGAGCGGCGACCGCGGCATCGCCTCGTCGTCCCCGTCCCGGTAGAAGTCGTCCAGCCGCACCACCGGCAACCCCACCTGCTCCGCCAACCGCGACTTCCCCGCCCCCGAAGGCCCAGCCAGCAACACCACCCGTGAACGCACACCACATTCTCTGCCACTTCCTGCAGTAACAGCCAATCCCACCCCGCGATAACCAGACATGCCGAAGATGAAGCTGGGCGCTGCGGTGTACGCGTTCGTCGCCGCCGGCACGACCCTGCAGGTCGTGCTCATGCTCCTGCACCACGGCGAGTGGGCCGATGTCCATGGGTGGGTCTACGTCGGCCTGGTGGCCGTTGTCGCGCTGTCGGCGGTGCTCCTGCTGGTGGGCATGGCGACCCGTCGCGGGCTGATTGCCGCAGAGGGCCCCTGGATCTCCCGGAACGGCTGGCTCGTGCTGGTCGGGCTGACCGCTGTCGGCTTCGGACTGACGCTGCTGACCGACGCCGAAGTGCCTTGGCTGCCGACAGCTTCGGCGGTGTTCGTTCCGCACTGGGTCCGGCGGTCCTACGAGAACTATCACGAGGGACAAGCCGAGGCCGAGCGCGCGCTCAGTCCAGGAGAGCCTGGTGAAGCGCGGCCGCCGACTGACTGAACCAGGTGTTGGTGCGGTTGGTGAGTTCGGATTCGCCGGTGGTCCAGCGTTGGTGGAACCAGGGGTGGCCGGATTCGGCGCCGTGGCGGACGTAGGCCATGCACCAGATGTGGTTGTCGGCGGCGGCGTCGACCAGGCGGAGGCGGTCGGGGTCGGTCAGGCCGTAGGCGTCGGCGAAGCGGCGGAGGCGGGTGAACGAGCGGCCCCGGCGTACGTCGTGGATGTCTGCGTCGGGCCGGAGCGGCGCCCAGAGGCGGACCGCGGTGGCGACGTCCCACAACGGTGAACCCGGGCCGGCGAGGTCGAAGTCGATCAGCGCTACCGCGACGCCGTCCCGGAAGACCACGTTGTCGAGGTTCGGGTCGTTGTGGCTGATGAGCCCCGTGACATACGCGGGCGGCACCGGCTCGGCCCACTCCAGGCCGACGGGCCGGAAGTCCGCCACCGCCTCGTGGTACTCCCGCAGCAGGTGCGCCACGCTGTCCAGCGCCTCGTCCGTCATCGACCAGTCCGGGTACGGCGTGGTGACCGTCTCGCCGCGCAGGTACGACAACACCTCGCGTCCCTGCGAGTCGATCCCGAGCAGCCGCGGCGCGCCCGCGAACCCGACCCGCTCCAGGTGTTCGAGCAGCGCGTGCGTGGCCTGGCTGCTGGGGCGCAACGGGCGACGGACGGTGTCCCCGACCCGCACGACCAGCCCACGGTTCGCAGTACCGCCGAGCAACTGGGTCTCAACCTCGGGCAAGGGCATCGCGGGTCAGTTTGTCTCGTTCAGCAGGGCCTTCGCCAGAGGTGCGTGGGTAACGATCCCGTTGACCAGCCCGCTACGTACGGCGGCACGCACCGCCGCGACCTTCGCGAGCCCGTACGGGATCGCGATCACCTCGTCGATCTTGTCCATCTGCTCGGCGTTGATCGCGATCACCCGGTCGGTCACGCGGCTCTGCACCGGCGCGCCGTCCGCGTCCACGAACACCCCGGAGATGTCCGCGACGACCCCGCGCTTCTCCAGCTGTTCACACGCGTTCTCGTCCATCGCGTCGTACAGCGTCGACTGCCCGCTCGCCCATGATCCGAGCCCGACCACGGCCTTGGTGACCGAGTCGAAGTGGCTGATCGCCTCCGCCACCTCCGGCTGCTGCCGCAGCGCCCGCGCCGTCGCCGCGTCCGGCACGACCAACGGCGCATAGAACAGGTACGCCGGTCCGCCCGACAGCCGCGCCGTGTGGCGGACGAGCTCCACCGAGTTCGCTTCGACATCCGGTCGGGTCAACGCCCCAGTCAGCTGGACGACCGGTACCGGCGCCAGCGACGTCAACTGCTCGGTCATCGCGGTCACCGCACGAGCCCACGCCAGCCCGAGCACGTCCTCGGGTGTGACGATCTCCGACAACAGGTCTGCCGCCGCCTTGCCGAGCTGGGTCCGCAGAGCCGGCTCGTCGACCTCAGGAGTGTCGACCACGATCGCGCGCCGGAGCCCGAGCGACTCCTGCAACCGCGCGGACAGGTCGAGGTCGATGGCGCCCGGGTGGCTGATCTCGATTCGCACCAGCCCACTGCTGCGCGCTTGATCGAGCAACCGCGCGACTTTGAACCGGCTCAGCCGGAACTCGTCGGCGATCTCCACCTTGGACCGGCCGTCGACGTAGTACCGACGTGCGATCGACGCGGTGAGCACCAACTGTGCCGGCCCGACGGACTCCATCAAAACCCTCCCCGCTCATATGAGCACCATCGGACCCAAGTGTTGCACAGACCCTTGACAGGTCAAGTCCCTTCCTTGTTCACTCATGCTGTGAGCGGAGGTGTGCTCAAATGAGCACGCCTCTAGGAGGACACAGCGAAGGAGCGGCTAGTGCCCGGACGAAGGCTTACGGCGGTCGGTGTCGCGCTGGTGCTGAGCGCGGCCAGCGGCTGCGCCGGCTGGGGTGGTGGCGCCGGTGGCGGCGACAGCGCCGACAGCATCAACGTGCTGATGGTGAACAACCCGCAGATGGTCGACCTGCAGAAACTCACCGCCGACAACTTCACCAAGCAGACCGGCATCCACGTGAACTTCACCGTGCTCCCGGAGAACGACGTCCGGGACAAGATCAGCCAGGAGTTCTCCAGCCAGGCCGGTCAGTACGACGTGGCGTCGGTCAGCAACTTCGAGATCCCGATCTACGCGAAGAGCAAGTGGATCGCGCCGCTGTCGGACTACATCGACAAGGACTCGGCGTTCGACCAGGACGACATCCTCAAGCCGATGACCGAGTCGATGACCGCGGACGACGGCAAGATCTACGGCGAACCGTTCTACGGCGAGTCGTCGTTCCTGATGTACCGCAAGGACATCCTGGCGTCCAAGGGCGTGACGATGCCGGCGAAGCCGACCTGGCAGGAGGTCGCGGATATCGCGGCCAAGGTCGACAACGCCCAGCCCGGGATGCGCGGCATCTGCCTGCGCGGCCAGCCCGGCTGGGGTCAGCTGTTCGCTCCGCTCACCACGGTCGTGAACACCTTCGGCGGCACCTGGTTCACCCAGGACTGGCAGGCCCAGGTCAATTCGCCGGCGTTCACCGAGGCGACGAAGTTCTACGTCGACCTCGTCCGCGCGCACGGCGAGGCGGGCGCGCCGCAGGCCGGCTTCACCGAGTGCCTGAACAACACCATCCAGAGCAACGTCGCGATGTGGTACGACGCGACGTCGGCCGCCGGATCGCTCGAAGCGCCGAACTCGCCGGTGAAGGGCAAGATGGGTTACGCGCCCGCGCCGGTCGTGAAGACCGACAGCTCCGGCTGGCTGTACGCCTGGGCCTGGGGCATCCAGGAAGCCTCGAAGAAGAAGGACAACGCCTGGAAGTTCATCTCCTGGGCCTCCGGCAAGGACTACGAGAAGCTCGTCGGCGAGAAGGTTGGCTGGTCCAACGTTCCGGCCGGCAAGCGTGCGTCGACGTACGAGATCCCGGAGTACGTGAAGGAGGCGTCCGCGTTCGCGGAGCCGACCAAGTCGGCGATCGAGAACGCCGACCCGAAGAACCCGGGGACCCAGCCGCGGCCGGCGCCGGGGATCCAGTTCGTCGACATCCCGGAGTTCCCGGACCTCGGGACCCAGGTCAGTCAGGACGTGAGCTCGGCGATCGCCGGGCGGATGAGCGTCGACAAAGCCTTGAACCGCGGGCAGGAGCTCGCCGACGACGTCGCCGAGCGGTACCGCTCGCGACAGGCGAAGTGAGGGGGAGCAGACATGTCCGTCGATGCCAAGCCTGAAACCGAAACCAAGCCCCGGCGTCACTCGGCGCCGCCCGAGGGAACCGTGATGCGCAAGGCCGGCGACTGGGCCCGGCGCGGGCCGTTGCTGCCGGCCCTGGTCTTCATGATCATCGTCACCCAGTTGCCGTTCGTGGTCACGATCATCGTGTCGTTCATGGACTGGAACGCGTACTACCCGGACGAGAAGGGTTTCGCCGGGATCGACAACTTCCGCCGGGTGCTGACCGACGCGAACACCCGGCACGCGATCTGGGTGACGATCGTGCTCACCGCGGGCGTGGTTCTGATCAGCCTCGTCCTCGGTCTGCTGATCGCACTGCTGCTCGACCGCAAGTTCCGCGGTCGCGGCGCGGTCCGGACGATGATGATCACGCCGTTCCTGGTCGTGCCGGTCGCCGCGGCCCTGCTGTGGAAGCACGCGCTGTACAACCCGACGTACGGTCTGTTCAACGGCGTGCTGAAGTGGATCTTCGGTGACAACGCGCCACAACCCGACTGGATCAGCAACCAGCCGCTGTGGTCGATCATCTTCGCGCTGGTCTGGCAGTGGACGCCGTTCATGATGCTGATCCTGCTGGCCGGTCTGCAGAGCCGGCCGCTCGACGTGATCGAGGCGGCCGGGATCGACGGCGCGAACCAGTGGGAGATCTTCCGCTACATGACGCTCCCGCACCTGCGGCAGTACCTCGAGCTGTCCGCGCTGCTCGGATCGATCTACGTCGTACAGAACTTCGACGCGGTCTTCACGATCACGTCCGGCGGTCTGGGTACGGCGAACCTGCCGTACACGATCTACCAGACCTTCTACACCGCACACGACTACGGCCGCGCCTCGGCAGCCGGCGTCATCGTGGTCATCGGCACGATCGCGATCGCGACGTTCGCGCTGCGGTCGGTGTCCACCCTGTTCCGAGAGGAGACCGGTCGATGAGCGGCCAGGTGACGATCGTTACCGGGAAGAAGAACCGGGGCGGCGGGTTCGTGCTGAGCGGGGTGGCGTGGATCGTCGGGATCCTGTTCGTGCTACCGGTGTTGTGGATGCTGCTGACGTCGTTCCACTCCGAGGAGAACGCGGCGAAGAACCCGCCGGACATCGCGGCGCCGCTGACCCTCGACGGCTACCGGTCGTTCTTCGACAGCGGGCCGTGGCCGTCGATCGCGAACTCGCTGACCGCGAGCATCCTGTCCACCGCGCTGGTCATCCTGCTCGCGTTCCCGGCGGCGTACGCGCTGTCGATCCGGCCGGTGAAGAAGTGGACCGACGTCCTGTTCTTCTTCCTGTCCACCAAGATGCTGCCGGTGGTGGCCGGCCTGCTGCCGATCTACCTGTTCGCGCAGTCGGTCGGGTTCCTGGACAACATCTGGCTGCTGATCATCCTGTACACGTCGATGAACCTGCCGATCGCGGTCTGGATGCTGCGCAGCTTCCTGTCCGAGGTCCCGGTCGAGATCCTCGAGGCGGCATCCGTCGACGGGGCGTCACTGACCCGGACGTTGCGGTCCGTGGTCGCCCCGGTGGTCACGCCGGGTATCGCCTCGGCCGCGCTGATCTGCTTCATCTTCAGCTGGAACGAGCTGCTGTTCGCCCGAGTGCTGACCGGCACAGTGGCGCAGACCGCGCCGGTGTTCTTGACTGGGTTCGTGACCAGCCAAGGATTGTTCCTCGCCAAAGTCTGTGCCGCGTCGATCGTGGTGTCGCTGCCGGTGCTGATCGCCGGTTTCGCCGCACAGGACAAACTCGTCCAGGGTCTGTCGCTGGGGGCGGTCAAGTGAAACTGGCCGCTTCCACTCTCGATGCCCTGGGCAATGAGGTTGGTGTGCCCTCCTACGACCGTACGGCGGTGACGCCCGGGATCGTGCACTTCGGGGTCGGCGGGTTCCACCGGGCGCATCAGGCGATGTACCTGGACCGGTTGATGAGCGACGGGAAGGCGCTGAACTGGGGGATCGTCGGCGTCGGCGTACTGCCGCAGGACCGGCGGATGGCCGACGTGATGTCCGCCCAGGACGGGCTGTACACGTTGGTCGTCAAGTATCCGGACGGGACGCTCGAGCCGCGGGTGATCGGGTCGATCGTCGACTACCTGTTCGCGCCGGACGATCCGAACGCCGTGCTGGCTCGGATGGTCGACCCGGCGACGCGGATCGTGTCCCTGACGATCACCGAGGGCGGGTATCACGTCAACCAGGTGACGGGGGAGCTGGACGCCTCCGATCCCTCGCTGGCGGCCGACCTGGAGCCGGGCGCGACGCCGGGGAGCGCGTTCGGGTTCATCGTCGAGGCGCTGGCGCGGCGGCGGGCGGCCGGCGTACCGCCGTTCACCGTCATGTCGTGCGACAACATCCCGGGTAACGGGCACGTGGCGCGGAAGATGCTGTCGGCGTTCGCGCGGCTGAAGGACCCTGAGATCGCCGAGTTCCTCGAGAACGAGGTGCGGTTCCCCAACTGTATGGTCGACCGGATCACGCCGGTGACGACGGACGCGGACCGGGAGGCGCTGGCGGAGCGGTTCGGGGTCGAGGACGGCTGGCCGGTGGTGTGCGAGCCGTTCACCCAGTGGGTGCTCGAGGACGACTTCGGTGTCGGCAGGCCGGCGTACGAGGACGTCGGCGTACAGATCGTCGAGGACGTCGAGCCCTACGAGCTGATGAAGCTGCGGCTGCTGAACGCCTCGCATCAGGCGCTGTGCTACCTCGGGTACCTGGCCGGCTATCGCTACGCGCACGAGGTGTGTCAGGACAAGCTGTTCGTCGACTTCCTGCTCGGCTACATGGACGCCGAAGGTACGCCGACGTTGCCGCCGGTGCCCGGGGTCGACCTGGATCGGTACAAGCACCAGCTGATCGAGCGGTTCGCGAACCCGGAGGTGCGGGACACGCTGGCGCGGCTGTGCGCGGAGAGCTCGGACCGGATCCCGAAGTGGCTGCTGCCGGTCGTGCGCGAGCAGCTGGCGGCCGGTCGTGAGATCAAGCGTTCGGTCCTGGTCGTGGCGTCCTGGGCGCGGTACGCCGAGGGCGCCGACGAGCAGGGTGATCCGATCGAGGTCGTGGACCGGCTGCGGGACAAGCTGGTCGAGCGGGCGCAGCACAACCGGGACGATCCGCTGGTGTTCATCTCGGATCCGGATCTGTTCGGTGAGCTCGCGTCGGACGAGCGGTTCGTCACGCAGTACCGGGCTGCTCTGGAGTCGCTCCACGAGATCGGTGCACGCGCCACGCTCGAAGCCCTGTAGCGTCGGAGCATGACTGAGCTGAGGCTGGTCGCCGGGGTGGACTGCTCCACCCAGGCGACCAAGGTTCTGGTGTGTGACGCCGAGACCGGTGCGGTGGTACGCGAGGGCCGGGCACCCCACCCGGACGCCACCCAGGTGGACCCCGCGGAGTGGTGGAACGCGTGGGAGATCGCCTCCGACGGTCTACTGGACGGCGTCCAGGCGATCGCGGTCGGCGGCCAGCAACACGGCATGGTCCTGCTGGACGAGTCCGGCGAGGTGGTCCACCCCGCCGTCCTCTGGAACGACACCAGCTCGGCCGACGCCACCGAAGAACTGGTCGCCGAGCTGGGCGGCCCCGAGGCGTGGGCCGAAGCAATCGGTTCGGTCCCGGTCCCCTCCTTCACCGTTACGAAGCTGCGGTGGGTGCGGAACAAGGAGGCCGCGCAGCGGGCGGCGGCCGTTGTGCTGCCTCACGACTGGATGACCCATCGGCTGGCAGCCGATCGGCACGGGATTGACGGGATCACCACCGACCGAGGAGATGCCTCGGGGACCGGGTGGTGGTCGGCGGCGACCAACAGCTATCGGACTGACCTGGTCGAGCTGGCGTTCGGGCGGCAGTTGGCTCTGCCGCGGGTGGCGGGGCCGGCTGAGGTTGTCGGGCAGACGGCGTTCGGTGCGGCGATCGGGGCCGGCACCGGCGACAACGCGGCGGCCGCGCTCGGCCTCGACCTGCAGCCCGGCGATGTCGCCGTCTCGCTCGGCACCAGCGGTACGGCGTTCGCGCGCTCGGCCGACCCGACCGCGGACCCGACCGGCCTGGTCGCCGGCTTCGCGGACGCGACCGGCGAGTACCTCCCGCTCGTCTGCACGCTGAACGCGGCCCGCGTGATGTCCGCGACCGCGAACATGCTCGGCCTCGACCTGGCCGCGTTCGACGAGGCCGCGATCACCTCATCCGGCAGCGACGGCCTGGTGCTGCTCCCGTTCCTCGACGGCGAGCGTACGCCGGACCTCCCGCACTCGACCGGCCTGATCTACGGCCTCACCCGCGCGACCATGCAGCCAGCGACGATGGCGCGCGCCGCGGTCGAGGGCCTCCTCTGCGGCCTCGCCGACGCCGTCGACGCTCTCCGCGCGCAGGGGCTCCCCGTCCACCGGGTCCTCCTCTTGGGCGGCGGCGCCCGCTCCCGTTCCGTACAAGCCCTCGCCCCGGCCCTCCTGGGCGCCGAGGTCGTCCTCCCGGAGCCGGCGGAGTACGTCGCCCTCGGCGCGGCCCGCCAGGCAGCCTGGGCCCTGACCGGCGCCCTCCCCACCTGGCAGGTCCCGGTCGGCAAGCCTGAGCCTGCCGTCGCCGTCGACGCCGCCAAGATCCGCGCCAACTACGAGCAGGTCCTCACCAACACCCGCCCGCTCCTGTCCGAGCCGTACAACCGCTGAGCTTCACCGGCGAGGGCCGAGCGGGTCCTCGTCGGGTGGGGTCGGCGAGCGGCGGGTGGTGTTGGTGAGGGAGCGTTCGGGGAGCCAGATGACGAACGTGCTGCCGATGCCGAGTTCGGAGTGCAAGGCGACGGTGCCGCCGTGGGACTCGGCGATCTGGCGGACGATGGCCAGGCCCAGGCCGGCCCGGCGCTGACCGCTCGACGGGACGGTCGCGGGCGTCTGCCGTTGGCCGGCCCGGAAGAACCGGTCGAAGACCCGGTCGGCGTCGTCCGCCGCGATGCCCGGGCCCTCGTCGCGGACCGCGATCCACGCCCAGCCGTTGCGGCTGCCGACCGCCAGCACGAGTTCGCTGCCGCCACGCGCGAGCCGGACCGCGTTCGAGAGCAGGTTGTCGACCGCCCGCCGCAGCGCCGACGCGTCACCGGCGGCGGTGGGTCCGGGCGCCAGCCGCCGTACGACCTGAAGCTCACGATCCGCGGCGAGGAGCTCGTACTCCTCGGCCGCCTCGCCCGCGATCGCGGCGAGGTCGACGTCGGCATCGACGAAGGCCGGTGACGACCGCCGCGCCGATGCGAGCAGATCCTCGACCAGGCGCGTCATCCGCTGGATCGCCCGGCTCACGATCGCGGTCGCCTGGGCGCGGTCCTCCGGCGGCGTGTCGTCGTGCGCGAGTACGGCGTCGACGTTCGCCTGGATCACCGCGAGCGGATTGCGCAGCTCGTGCGACGCGTCGTCGACCAGTTGGCGTTGCGCCACGAAGGCCGACTCCAGCCGGCCGAGCATGTCGTCGACGGTGTCGCCCAGGTTCCGGAGCTCGTCGCGCGGTCCGTCCAGCGCGATCCGCCGCGACAGGTCGGTCGCGGAGATCTCCTGGGCGGTCGCCGTGATCCGCCGTACCGGCCGGAGCACCCGGCCCGACAGCCACCAGCCGGTCCCGAGACTGACCAGGAACAGCCCGGCGATCCCCGCGGCCGAGTAGTTCCGCAGGCTCTGCAACGTCTGGTAGTTCACCGCGGACTGGAAGCTGGAGATCTCCGCGGCCTGGATCACCTGCCCCTCCTTGAGGTGCAGGTTGCCCTCGTGGTCCTTGTAGTACTTCTGAACCTCGATCTGGTTCAGCGGTTTCGGATCGAGGATCTGCTCCAGCGCGAGGTACACGCCGCCGAGCAGCAACGCCGACAGCGCGATCAGCACCGCGGAATACGTCAGGGTCAGGCGGAACCGGATCGTCTGCGTCCAGGACGGGAGCTTCATTCGTCACCTCGGAGCCGGTAGCCGCGGCCGATCACGGTCTCCAGGACCGGGTCCTCGCCGTCCTGGGTGAGCTTGCGCCGCAGCGTGCCGACGGTCACCCGGACGCTCTGGGTGAACGGGTCGGCGTTCTCGTCCCAGACGTGCTCGAGCAGTTCCTCGGCCGAGACGACATGGCCGGGGCGCGACATCAGGTACCGCAGTACGCCGAACTCCTTCAACGTCAGCGTGAGCTCGCGACCGGAGCGTGTGGCGAGGTGACGGGACGAGTCGAGGACCAGCTCGCCGACGTGCAACTGGGTGGTGCCGTTCGTGACGTCCCGGCGCAGCAGCGCTCTGATCCGCGCGAGCAACTCGACCAGCGCGAACGGTTTCGTCAGGTAGTCGTCCGCACCCTCGTCGAGACCGCGGACCCGGTCGGCCAGCGACGCGCGAGCGGTCAGCATCAGCACCCGCAACTCCCGCCCGGACGCCACCTCGATCTCGCCCCGGCGTACCGCGCGGCACAGGTCGAGGCCGTTGGTGTCCGGCAGCGTGATGTCCAGGATCGCCAGGTCGTATGCCGTGGTCGCGAGCTTCTCCACCGCTTCGGCGCCGGTCGTCGCCGCGTCGACGGCGTACCCGGCCCGGCCGAGTCCGGAGCGCAGCGCGCTGACCAGGCCTTCCTCGTCCTCCACCACCAGTAATCGCACGCCACCAAGGTAGCCGGGGGAGCGTGATCGGCCGGTCTGCTCTTTCGCCGGACTTTCGCTCTGCTTTCCGGTCGTTTTCGCGCCTTCTTGATGAGCTGTGGCCAACCTGATCGAAGGAGATCCCTGATGAAGAAGATCGTTCTCGGTGCGGCGGTTGTGGTCGCGGCGCTCGGTGCCGGCGGGGTGGCGTACGCGGCTGGCGACGACCCGGCGCCGCAGCAGGGCTATGTGACGGTCGAGGACGGCGCAACAACCCCGTCGCCGGCACCGTCGCACGACTGCCCGGAGAAGGGTGACTCCGCGAACCCGAGCGGTAACGCATGACCTCGGCCGCGCTCGAACACGCGTTGTTCGAGGTGAAGAAGGTGGTCGTCGGGCAGGACCACCTGGTCGAACGGATGCTGGTCGGATTGCTTGCCCGCGGCCACTGTTTGCTCGAGGGTGTTCCCGGGGTCGCGAAGACGCTCGCCGTCCGCACGCTGGCGGAGGTGATCGGCGGCCGGTTCGCCCGGCTCCAGTTCACCCCGGACCTGGTGCCCGGCGACATCATCGGCACCCGGATCTGGCGGCCGTCGACGGAAGCGTTCGACACCGAACTCGGGCCGGTGTTCGCCAACCTCGTGCTGGCCGACGAGATCAACCGCGCGCCGGCGAAGGTGCAGTCGGCGTTGCTGGAGGCCATGGCCGAGAACCAGGTGAGCATCGGCGGTACGTCGTACCGGCTGCCCGAACCGTTCCTGGTGCTCGCGACGCAGAACCCGATCGAGTCCGACGGCGTGTACGCGCTGCCCGAAGCACAACGTGACCGGTTCCTGCTGAAGATCACGGTCGACTACCCGACACCGTTGGAGGAGCTGACGATCCTGCAGCGGATGAGCGCGCACCGGCCGCACGCCGCCGCGGTACTCACCCCGGAACAGGTCGTTCAGTTGCAGGAGGCAACGGATGACGTGTTCGTGCACAACGCGGTGGCGGAGTACGTCGTACGTCTCGTGCATGCGACGCGGGCGCCGGAGCAGTACGGGATCCATGACCTGGCCGGCGTCCTGGAGTTCGGCGCGAGTCCACGCGCGACGCTCGGCCTGGTCGCGGCCGGGCGTGCGCTCGCGTTGCTGCGCGGACGCGACTATGTGCTGCCGGCGGATGTGTACGACGTGGCGCTCGATGTGATGGCGCACCGGTTGGTGCTGACCTTTGACGCGCTGGCCGACGGGGTCGATCCGCGGTCGGTGGTCGCACGGATCACGCAGACGATCCAGCAGCCGCACGTGGTTCCGGCCGATGAGGCTCAGGGATCCGCAGCATGAACGATCTACTGGCCGGGCGGGAACGGGCCTTGCGCGCACTGGAGTTGACGGTGAAGCGCAAGCTGGAAGGGTTCCTGCACGGCGAGATCACCGGCCTGCGGAGCGGTCCCGGCAGCGAGCCGAACGAAGCGCGGCCGTACCAGCCGGGGCAGGACGACATCCGGCGGATGGACTGGAACGTGACCGCCCGTTCACTGGAGCCGCACGTGCGGGCGCCGTTGGCGGAGCGCGAACTGGAGACGTGGGCGCTGCTCGACGCGTCCGCGAGCATGGACTTCGGCACTGCCCTGAGCGAGAAGCGCGATCTGGCCGTCGCTGTCGTCGGAGCGGTCGGCCTGCTCGCCGACCGCCCGGGCAACAGCCTCGGCATCAGAATCGCCCTGGGCAACGACCTGCGACGGCTTCCCGCCGCTGGCGGTGCAGTCCAGCTCCGCCGCTCGCTGCGCACGCTGCTGTCGTTGCCCAGAGCAACACCTGGCGCTGTTCCCCGGACGGATCTGGGACACGCGATCGGTCGACTCAACCGCGAACATCCGCGTCCCGGCCTCCGCGTGATCGTCTCGGACTTCCATGAAGACGGTTGGGCCGACCAACTCCGGCGGCTGGCCGCACGTCACGAGGTACTCGCAGTCGAAGCCCTGGACCCCCGCGAACTGGACCTCCCCGAGGTCGGCCTGCTCACCCTGGTCGACCCCGAGACCGGCCGCCGTCGCGAGATCCAGACCTCCAACCGCAAGCTCCGCCGCCGGTACGCCGATGCGATGGCGGCGCACCGCACCCGAACCGCTCAGGCAATCCGCGCCGCGGGTGCGGCGCATCTGGTACTGCGCACCGACACCGACTGGGTCCGTGATGTCGCCGCCTTTGCCACCGCCCGCCGCCGGGCCGGTGCCCGCCGGAACCAGACCGTGAGGACCGGTGTCAGATGAGATTCGAGCAACCCCTGTGGCTCTGGCTGCTGGTGCTGGTCGCCGCACTGGTCGTGGCGTACCTGATCGCCCAGCGGCGCCGGACGAAGTACGCCGTCCGGTTCGCGACCCTCCCGATGCTGGAGAAGGTCGCTCCCAAGCGGCCCGGCTGGCGCCGGCACGCGCCGGCCGCGGCCTTCCTCGCGGCACTCACCGTGCTGACGATCGCGATCGCCCGGCCGGTGGCGGACGTCCGCGTCCCGCGCGAACGGGCGACGGTCCTGGTCGCGATGGACGTGTCGAACTCGATGGCGGCGACCGACGTCGCGCCGAACCGGTTCGAGGTCGCGAAGCAGGCAGCGGTGGAGTTCGTCCGGGATCTGCCGGAGAAGTTCAACGTGGGCCTGGTGTCGTTCGCCCGTACGGCGAACGTGGTGGCCGCACCGAGTACGAACCACCAGGCGACCGTCGACGCGATCAACGGCCTGCAACTGAACGACAGTACGGCGATCGGTGACGCTGTCCTCGCCGGCCTGCAGGCGGTGCGGACGATCGATCCGGACGATCCGCCGCCGAGCCGGATCGTGCTGCTGTCGGACGGCGGCAACACCGCCGGCAGCCCGATCGACCAGGCCGCCGAGGCCGCGTCGCAGGCAGGCGTGCCGGTCTCGACGATCGCCTACGGGACGGCCGAGGGCACGGTGAATCTCGAGGGCCGCGACATCCCGGTCCCCGCCGACACCGAGGCGCTCCAGGGCCTCGCCGACGCGACCAACGGCACGTTCTACCAAGCCGCGAACAACGACCAGCTACGCGATGTCTATTCCGACCTCCAGTCCTCGATCGGCTGGACCACTGAATCCCGGGAAGTCACCAACCTGGTCGCCGGAATCGCCCTGATCACCGCGCTGCTGGCCGCGATCGCCTCCCTGCTCTGGTTCTCCCGCCTCCCGTAAGGAGGAACGTCACATGCCCCACCTCGGCCTTCCCTTCCGCGGCCCGGACTACCTTCCCGGCCCACCACCAGCGACCGTCACCCCGGTCGCCGGCGCGGCAACCCCCTCTCCGCCGGCGCCACCTCCAACCGGGGTGACGGGCCCCTCCTCTCCGCACAGTGCAGTCGGCCGGCGGGCGGCTCTTCTCGTCGGCACGCTCGCCCTCTCGATCGTGGCCGGTGGTCTGGCCGGTGCCGTGACCGGTGCGCGTGATCCGGCGCCGGTGGAGCTTCCGCAAGCAGCAGCACCCCCTGCGGCAGCCCAAGGATCCATCTCTGCCGCGGCGGCCGGTGTCCTCCCGGGCGTCGTGTCTGTGCGGGCCGGCCGGGCGACCGGGTCCGGGTTCGCGATCGACCAGGAAGGACACGTGGTCACGAATGCACATGTGGTGGAGGGAGCGACCGACGTGTCCCTGGTCCTGGCGACCGGCCGTACGGTCGACGCGGACGTCATCGGATCCGACACCGGCAACGATCTCGCCGTACTGCAGGTCTCGACCGCCGACGCCGAGGGGCTGCGTGCGCTCACGCTCGGCCGGTCCGCACAACTGCGGGTCGGCGACCCGGTGCTGGCCGTCGGGTCCCCGCTCGGCCTGGAGGGAACGGTGACCGCCGGCATCGTCAGCGCCGTCAACCGCCAGGCCCGCTTCGGCGACGACAGCACCCGCCGGTCCGCGATCCAGACCGATGCCGCCATCAACCCCGGCAATTCCGGCGGGCCGCTGGTCAACGCCGCCGGTCAGGTGGTCGGCGTCAACACCGCCATCGCCACCCTCGGCACCTCCCGCTCCGGCAACATCGGCATCGGATTCGCGATCCCGGTCGACCGCATGACCAGCATCGTCGAGGACCTCCTCGACTGAGCGGACCCCCTACAGTTGGTGGATGGTGTACTTCGGTGGGTTTCTCGGGCTGATCGGGGCGCTGACCCTGATCTTCCGGGACGGGGACGTGGCCGGAATGCCTTCGGCGGTCGTCGGCGGCGGGCTGCTGGCGCTCGGCGTGGCCGTGGGCGCCCTCGGCGTCGTCTGGCGGCGTCGCGTGCGCCGGCGCAAGATCGCCGCGGGCGAACCGGTGCCGGTCGGAGACATCTTCCAGCGGGCCCGCGCACTGCCGCGGCTGCTCCGGGACGTCCGCCAGGGCGCGTACGCCGACCTGCCGAAGAACCGGCCGTTCATCTGGCTGCTGGCGCTCGTCTACCTGATCTCGCCGATCGACATCCTGCCCGATCTGCTGCCGGTGATCGGTGTGACCGATGACGCCGGTGTGGCCGTCTGGCTGCTGACCAGCGTGTCGACGGCCACCGGCCTCTATCTCAACCGCGAGCGCGAGCGTCAGCGCCTGAGCAATCGTGACCTCGGCACCGGTGGACCCACGCACTGATGTCGGCCGCTGCCTCCTCGGGATGCTGATAGGCGAACAACTGCAATGAATCGGTCGGCTCAGCCGGGTCGGCGAACCGGTCGGCGGCTTCCATCAACCGCTGAGCCGCGGCGAGCACCCGCACAGCCTGCTCGCGCGCCTCACCCGGATCGTCGAGCGTGACTGCCTCAGCCGCCAGGTCGGCGACCTCGCAGGCCTGGTAGGCCATGGCCAGCTGAGCGCGGTTCACCCTTCGAGGATCGGGGCTGCCTGCGGCTTCCACAATGCGCGATCTGCGTAGTCAGCCTCAGGCTGAGACGTAGGCTGATCCCATGCGGTACGACCTCGACGATCTCCGGCTCTTCACGAACGTCGCGGCAGAGGGCTCGATCACGGCCGGCGCGCGGGTGATGCACCTCAGCCTGCCTTCGGCCAGCGCGCGGGTCAGAGCGCTCGAAGCGCAGGCCGGCGTACCGCTTCTGATCCGCGAGCGCCGCGGCGTCCGGCTGACTCCGGCGGGCGCCACGCTGGCCCGGCACGCCCGCGAGGTCCTCGCCGAGACGACCAGGCTGGACAGCGCCGTCGCGTCGTACGCCGTCTCCAGGACTGCTCCGATCCGGCTCGTCGCGGGTGGTTCCGCGATGCACCAGCTCGTCCCGGTCGCCCTCGCCACGTTCCTCCGCGAGCATCCGGAGTACGACGTGAACGTGAGCGAGCGCCGTACCGTCCGCAGTGTCCGGCTGCTCGCGGCCGGGGAGGCCGATCTCGGTGTGATCCTCGACGACGAACCGACCTCACTGCGGACCGAACCGCTCGCCGACGACTCGCTGGTCGTCATCGGCCAGGCCGGCGGCATCCTCGCCGGCCGCACCTCGATCGCGTACGCCGAGGTCGCCGAACATCCCCTGGTCGGACTCGACCGCAAATCCCCACTCACCCAGTGGATGGACGAACGTCTCGGTCCGCACGCCCCGGCGCCGCGCTACCGCACCGTCGTACCGACCCTGCACACGCTGATCACGCTCGCCACCGCCGGCGCCGGACTGGCGATCGTCCCGCGCCGGGCCGTCGACGCGATCGCCGCGCTGGACATCTGCCCGCTGCAAGACGCGTGGTCGACCCGCGCTCACCTGGTCTGCTACGCCGCGAACGCCCCCGAATCCGCCCACCTGCTCGCGAGCCACCTCCACGCAGCGGCCAACGCCTAGCTCTGCCGCCGGATGCCGTCGATCAGGTAGGTCAGGCCGAGGTCGAAGATCTCGGCTGCCGACCGATGTGGCGCGTCGTGGACCCACTCCTCGAGCGCCGGATAGTTGCCGGACGCGAACATCCGGGTGACGTACGGCGCGGTCGCGTGCTGCCACTGATACTTGTCGAGGCCGGACGCGCGTTCGGCCCGGCGCTCGGTCACCTCCTTGCGGACCGCGCCGACCAGGAAGACGTTCAAGGCCTCGAGCGCGGCCGACATCGTGTCGAGGTCGAGACCGGTGGTGCGTAGTGCGGTCAGGGTCGCCTCGGTGTGCGCGAGCGTGGCCGGACCGAAGCGCGGCCGGCCGCCGAGCAGGTCGGCGAACCATTCGTGCCGCAGCGCGGCCTCGCGGACGCCGGTCGCGATCGAGCGGAGTACGTCGCCCCAGGTCGATCCGGTCGGCGGCGGGATCTCGCCGTACACGGTGTCGACCATGAGCTCGAGCAGTTCGTCCTTGGTGTCGACGTACCGGTAGAGGCGCATCGGACCGGCGTCGAGGGCGCCGGCGACCTTCCGCAGCGACACCGCGTCCAGCCCGTCGGCGTCGGCCAGGTCGATCGCGGCCCGGACGATGCGCTCCCGGCTGAGTGGGCTCGGCCGGCGCCGCTCGGTCGGCTCGGGCCGCTCCCAGATCAGAGGACTGTCTGTCACCGGCAAAACGATACACCTGTTCCGTTCGATACAGTGTATAACTTCAATACGCTGTATCGAGAGGAGTGGCATCATGATCGCGATCATCGGCGGCGGCCCGGGCGGCCTCACGCTCGCGCGGATCCTGCACGTCCACGGCATCGACTCCGTGGTGTACGAGCGGGACGCGTCCGGCGACGCCCGCAGCCAGGGCAGCATGCTCGATCTGCACACCGAGTCCGGCCAGGCCGCCCTCCAACTGGCCGCGCTCGAGGAGGAGTTCCTCGCAGCCGCCCGCGGCGAAGGGCAGGACCACCGCATCCTCGACCACACCGGCACGCTGCTGCTCCAGGACGACACCCCGGACGACGCGCCGATGCTGCGCCCCGAGATCGACCGCGCCGACCTGCGGGACATCCTGCTGAGCTCGCTCCCCGCCCGGACGGTCCGCTGGGGGAGCGCCTTCACCCACGCAGAACCACACCAGGGCGGATACCTCCTGCACTTCGCCGACGGCAGTACGGCGACGTGCGACCTCCTCGTCGGCGCGGACGGCGCGAACTCCCGGGTCCGTCCGCTGCTCACCGGTATCGAGCCTACGTACTCCGGCAAGGTCGTCGTGCAGAGCATGATCCACGATGCCGATCGGACCCGGCCCGAGCTGGCGGAGATGGTTGGCCGCGGCAACTTCTGGGCGTTCGGCCCGGACCGGCTGCTTGGCGCTCAACGCAACGGCAACGGCGTGGTCCAGGTGAGCGTCTCGATCCAAGGCCCGCCCGATCTGGAGCCCTCGGCGGCGATCGACCTTCCGGACGGTTGGGCTCCGCAGTTCCGGCGCTTGCTGGCCGCCTGCGACGAGCCGTTCGTCGTCCGCCCGGCGTACCTGCTGCCGATCGGGATGACCTGGCCGCGTCGATCGGGTCTCACCCTGCTCGGGGACGCCGCGCACCTGATGCCCTCGCACGGTGAGGGTGCGAACCAGGCCATGCTCGACGCCGCCGAGCTCGGACAGGCCATCGCCGCGCATCCGGACGACCTGGACGCCGCCCTCGAGCAGTACGAGCCGGCCATGTTCGCGCGCACCACCAAGGTCGCGAAGATGTCGGCCGAGGTCGCGGAGATGATGACCGGGCCCGATGCCGCCCAGAAGGTCCTCGCGTTCTTCAGCTAGCGTGCGGGTATGGACGAGGTCGGCATTCCACTGCAGGCGTTCGGTGCGTTGCTGCACAGCCAGAACATCGGCATGGTCTGCCGGGCGTTGAACATGTACCAGGTGGCCGCGGCGTACACGCAGGTCAGCGGCGGCAACCCGCTCGAACCGATGGCCGGCGAGGTACGTGGGGTCGCGCGCGAGATCCTGTCCCGGCCGCCGGCCGAGGCGGACGAGGATCTGCGGGCCGGCTTCGATCACATCTCCGCCCTGAACGTACTGACCGTGCTGGCCGAGCCCGCGGATGCCGAGCTGATCGCGGCGGTGCTCGAGAACGCGACGAACGAGGAGATTCGGGCAGTGGCGAACCTGGCGGCGGCCACGGCTCGCACCCAGCCGGGATAGCGTGCTGTGCATGCGTGCGCTGACTGTTGAAGAGGCCCGGCAACGGGCGGCGGAGCTGGACCTGCGGTCGTACGAGGTCGCGTTCGACCTCACCGATCCCGGAGACACCTTCGTCACGACCAGCCGGATCCGCTTCGGGGCCACGAGTGCCAGTAGTTGGGTGGACGTGAAGCCCGAGCGGCTGATCAGCGTCGTACTCAACGGTCAGACGCTCGATGTCGGTGCGCTCGACGGCGGCCGCTTCCCGCTCACCGGGCTGACGGCCGAGAACGAACTCGTCGTCACTGCCGAGCTCAAGTACTCCGCGGACGGCGAGGGCCTGGTGCGATCCGTCGACCCCGCCGACGACCGCGTCTACACGTACGGCATGTCGTCGCTGGAGTCCGCTCCGCGGTACTTCCCGTGCTTCGACCAGCCCGACCTGAAGGCGCCGTACACGATGACGGTGAAGTGCCCCGAGGACTGGGTCGTCCTCGGCAACGGGGCCGCCACGCGGACCGCGCCGGGGGAGTGGACGCTCGCCGAGACCAAGCCGCTGTCGACGTACTTCGTCACGCTCGTCGCCGGCCCGTACCACCTGATCCACAGCGAGTACGACGGGATCCCGCTCGGGCTCGCCTGCCGGCAGTCGCTGAAAGAGCACCTGGACCGGGACGCCGAAGACCTGTTCCGGACCACCCGCGAGGCGCTCGACGAGTACCACCGGATGTTCCGGCAGCGGTACCCGTTCGGCGAGTACTGGCAGGTGTTCGTGCCGGACTTCAATCTCGGCGCGATGGAGAACCCGGGCTGTGTGACCTTCGCCGACACGCTCGTGTACCGCGGGCAGGCGACCGAGGCCGAACGCAGTACCCGTGCGCGGATCGTCGTGCACGAGATGGCGCACATGTGGTTCGGCGACCTGGTCACGATGAAGTGGTGGAACGACATGTGGCTGAACGAGTCGTTCGCCGAATACATGGCGCATCGGGTGTCCGAGGACGCGACGAGCTACGGCGGCAACTGGACCGACTTCGCGTTCGTACGGAAGTGGTGGGGACTGCAGACCGACCAGAGCAGCTCGACGCATCCGGTCGCGCCGGACAGCCTGAAGGACGCGCGGCAGTCGCTCGACGACTTCGACGGGATCTCCTATGCCAAGGGCGCAGCGGTTCTGAAGCAGCTGGCGAAGTACCTCGGCGACGACGTGTTCCTGAAGGGGGTCAACGCGCATCTGGAGGCGCACGAGTACGGGAACGCCGATCTGCAGGAGTTCATCGAGAAGCTGACCGAGGCCGGTGCGCGAGACCTGGACGCGTGGTCGGAGCAGTGGCTGCGGACGTCGGGGGTGGACACCATCTCGGTCGAGCGGACGGCTGAAGGTGTCGTCCTCCACCGCAAGAGCCCGGACGAATCGCGCCGCCTGCACAAGTTGAGCGTCGGTGGGTACGCCGAGGACGGATCGGCAACCTTGCGAGATGTCGTGCTGGCGCAGGACTCGGTAGAAGTTGCTATGGGCAACCATGCGATCGTGGTGGCGGACGCCGACGACGACACCTGGGCGAAGATCCGGCTGGATCCGGCGAGCTTGGGCAAGCTGACCGAGGTGCTGCCGAGGATCGCCGACAGCACCACCCGCGCGGTGGTGTGGAACTCGGTGCGAGACTCGGTGGCGGATGCCGAGCTGGATCCTCGGCACGCGCTCGACCTGGTCGTCGCCGCGCTTCCGCACGAGGACAGCGATATCGCGGTCGGCTCGCTGGCGCAGTGGCTCGAGGGGCGGGTGCTCGGCCGTTACCTGGACTACGAGGAGTCTCGCGGACCTGTCGCCGACGCGGTCGGGAGCAAGCTCGCGAGCACGGTGCCGGGAAGCAGCCTGCAGTTGATCACCGCGCGGACCTTCGTCGCGACGACCGATGACACGGGCCTGTTGACCACCTGGCTCGACGACGCCGGTGCTCCGGACGGTCTGGTGATCGACGCGGATCTGCGCTGGTCGATCGTGCTCAGGCTGGTTCGTCTGGGCGCGTACGGCGCCGCCGAGATCGACGCCGAGCTGGCCCGGGACAGGTCCACCGAAGGCGTGACCGAGGCGGCCCGCTGCCGCGCGGCGCTGCCCGACGGCAAGGAGGCGGCCTGGAACCGGATCATGACCGACCCGGCGATCGGCGTACAGGAACTGCTCGCGACCGCGGAAGGGTTCTGGCATCCGTCCCAGAACGCCGTCACCGCGCCGTACGTCCGGCGGTTCTTCACCGATATCGCGGGGACCGCGGAGATCCGGGCCGGTATGGTCGTCGGCCTGACCGCGAGCCGGATCGCCCCGAAGTACGCGATCGACGAGGAGCTGATCGCGCCGGCCGAGGCGTTGATCGGGGACGAGTGCGTGGCCTCGGGCATCCGCCGGCAGACCGCCAACTTCCTCGACGACCTGCGCCGGGCGATCGCGGTGCGCCGCGCGTTCGGCTAGCGAACGGTGAGGCGTTCCGCGACGGCCTTGCGGGCCTGGTGGATCCGGGCCTTCACGGTCCCGAGCGGTACGTCGAGCTCGTCGGCGATCTCGGCGTACGACAGCGCGCCGAGATCGCGCAGTACCAGCGGCTGGACGAGCTGCGGGTGGCTTGACTCGAGCGCTTCGAGGGCGTCGAGCAGATCGAGGCGGGAGCCGGCGATCACCGACGTGGTCCGCGGGTCGACCGACTCCGGCAGCACCTCGGCGGACTGCTCGACCGAGCGGCGCTTGAGCGACCGGTAGGTCTGGCGGGCCTGGTTGGTGGCCACGATCGTCACCCAGCCCGCGAAGCTGCCGGTGCCCTTGAAGGTGTGCACCTTGTTGGCGACCTGGAGGAGGGTGTCCTGGACCGCCTCCTCGGCGTCCTCGCGGTACGGCAGGAACTTGGCCACCCGCCGCTGCACCTGCGGCCGGATCGCCTGCAGGAGTCGTGGAAGTACCGTCTGGTCGCCCCGGGCTGCGCGGGCCGCCAGCTCTTCCAGCTCCTCGTCCATCGTCCCCCAGTCACCGTTGAGCTCACTTGTGGTCGACAATAGCCGGGATGGATGTCATCGGGCGGTACCGGTTGCAGGACAAAATCGGCGCAGGCGCGTTCGCGACCGTCTGGCGGGGCTACGACGACGACCTCGATGTCGACGTCGCCGTCAAGGTCCTCGCGGACAACTGGGCGTCGCGCGCCGACGTGCGCGAACGGTTCCTGTCCGAGGCGCGGCTGATGCGCCGGATCGCCAGCGACCGGGTGGTCCGGGTCTTCGACCTGGGCAAGCTCGAGGACGGCCGTCCGTACTTCGTGATGGACTACATCGGCGGCGGCACGCTCGGCGACGTCCTCCGGCAGGGCCCGCTCGACGCGGTGGACGCGCTGTGGTGGGGCGCCGATCTGGCCCGGGCGGTGGCCGCGCTGCACAGCGAGGGCGTCGTACACCGCGACGTCACCCCGGCGAACCTGCTGCTGCGACCGGGTGACGAGTCCGGCGGCGGCACCCATCGGATCGTGCTGGCCGACCTCGGGCTGGCGAAACGGGCGGCGGAGGCATCCGGACTCACGCAGGCGGTCGGCACACCGTCGTACATGGCGCCCGAGCAGGGCCGCGGCGACGGCGGATTCGACGAGCGGGCGGACATCTACGCGGTCGGCGCGGTCGCGTATGCGCTGATCACCGGGCACCCGCCGTACGTCGCGGGCTCGATCGGCGAGGTGCTGAACCGCGACCCGGACCTGGCGCCGCCGAGCCTGCGGTCGGTGCTGCACGACTCGGTCGGGCCGCTCGACGACATCTTCGGACGGGCGCTGGCCTATCGGGTCGCGGACCGCTGGGAGCGCGCGGACACGCTGGCCGATCGGCTCGAGGCCGAGGCGTACCGGTTGGAGCAGGAAGCCCCGCTGCGCGCCGAGGAGCGGACCGCGATCACCGACGAGGCCCTGGACACCACGGTCGCGACCGACGCACCGGTACGCCGACGTCGCCGGACGCGGATGTGGTTCCTGCTGGCCCTACCGGTCGTCTTCGTCGCAGCCGGCGTCGGCGGCTGGTTCCTCTTCGGCCGGTGATTTCTTAGAGTAGTCAAGTGACTACTTTCTGCAGTCTCATGGTGACTCTTGCCCTGCTCACGCCGGTCAACGCCCAGCCGGTCGCCAACTATGCCTGTCGAGCGAACACCAAGTTCGGTCAGCACACCGTGTCCCTGCGCCAAGGCATCAACGCCACGGCCCCGGCCGCGGTCCGCGCCAACACCCGCTTCACGATCGCCGTCGACCCTCAGCCCGGAACGCTCCCGAGCGAGGTCAAGGGCTTCAAGCTCCAGGAGGTCCGCGACCTGGCTCTCCGCATCCCGGTGCCTGCCAACACGTCGTACGTCAGCGCCCACCTGACCGGCGGCTCAGGCCTGAACTCCACTCCGTCGGTGCAGTTGGAGGGGAACACAGCCGTCGTCAAAGTCGCCGGTCCGATCCCCGGCGGCGCGAGCTACCAACTACCCACGCTCGCCGTCCGACTGAAGTCCGGCCGCCGCGGCACCACCGTCGAAACCAAGCTGAAAGGCACCAGCTACGACGACCCCGGCCTCACCCTGCAGGCCAAGATCAAGTGGAAGTTCCTCACCACCACCGCCCCGGTCGCCTGCTATCCCGACCCGAACCCGGCGCTCACCAGCACGAAAGTTCAGTAGACGACCGTGATCCGTTCCGCGGCGGGGTCGATCCGGACCTGGCCGCCGTACGGAAGAACGAACTGGGGATCGGTGTGCCCGATGTCCAGACCCTTCACGACCACGGCGGTCGGGTTGTACTCCGCGAGCGCACGATCGACCGCGAGGTACTGACCGGTGACGTACTCGAAGGACTGCTCCGGTGTCAGCTCCTGGAACAGCGAGGTGGACTTCGGGCGGCCCCAGAGGACAGCGTCGAAGCGTTCGAGCAGGCCGCGTTCGCCGAGGTTGCGGAGCATCCGGTAGACGTGCTCGGACGGCGGCATCTCTTCGCTGGTCTCGCCGAAGAACACCCCGCCGTACGACTCGGTCGGCAGCATCCAGCGGTTCGCCGACAGTTGCCAGTCGAGGATCTCGATGCAGCCGCCCCACAGCTTCCCGCTGACCGTCTGCGTGCCGCTCCAGGTCCAGCCGGTGCCGGGGAACAGCGGCGGCTCGGTCGAGAGGTTCTCCGGGACGGCCCAGTCGTGGTCGACGTCGGTCCACCCCTGGGCCGGCGTCAGCTCGAACTCGCCGCCGGTGAACATTGCCGCCCGCAACGACCGCTCGGTGTCGGGATGCAGCGCGCCGCCGCGACCGAACTGCACCATCACGCTGCCGCCGTGGAAGGCCGGCAGACCCAACGTGTGCAGGAAGTTGAGCAGGTTCGTGTTGTCGCTGTAGCCGAAGAACGGCTTCGGATCCGCCCGGAAGACGGCCGGATCCAGGTACTTCAGGACCGTGAGCTGGTCGTCGCCGCCGATGCTCGCGAACACGGCGCGGATCGACGGATCCGACCATGCCTCGTGCAGGTCGTCGGCCCGCTCTTCCGGTGTGGACTGGAGCTTCCGGGTCGTCGGGTACTCGACCGGGTCCAGTCCGAAGTCGTCGCGCAGCCGACGCAGGCCCAGCTCGTACGGGCCCGGGAAGATCTCCGGCAGTCCCCGGGACGGCGAGACGATCGCGACCCGGTCACCTGGCTTCAGCAAAACTCAGACTCCGATCGGGTGCCAGACGGTCTTCAGCTCGAGGTACTGCGTGAGCCGGGACAGGCCCTGGTCCGCGGACCAGTCCTCCTCGGCGGGACGGCGTACCCGCTTGAGGTTGTCGGCCGCGGCGATCTCGAGCTCGGTCGCCTCCTCCGGATCCACGATCCCGCACAGGTCGATCGCGTTGACGTCCATGTGCGACGCCAGCCACGGGCCGACCTCGGACGCCGATCCGGTGAGGATGTTGACCACACCGCCCGGTACGTCGGAGGTCGCCATCACCTCGCCGAGGGTGATGGCCGGCAGCGGCCGCTCGTACGACGAGACCGCGACCACCGTGTTGCCGGAGACGATCGCGGGCGCGATCACACTGGTCAGACCGAGCAGGCTGGAGTCCTGCGGTGCGAGCACCGCGACCACACCGGTTGCCTCGGGCAACGAGAAGTCGAAGTACGGGCCGGCGACCGGGTTGCTGGAGCCGACCACCTGGGCGAGCTTGTCGGCCCAGCCGGCGTACCAGACCCAGCGGTCGATCGACTCGTCCACGACCGCGCGGGCCTTGGAGATCGACAGCCCTTCGGACGCGGCGACCTCGGAGCTGAACTGCTGGTGCCGGCCCTCCATCACCTCGGCGATCCGGTACAGCACCTGGCCCCGGTTGTACGCCGTCCGCGCGTGCCAGCCGCCGAACGCCTTACGGGCCGCGACGACCGCGTCCCGGGCGTCCTTGCGGGAGGCCTGCGATGCGTTCGCCAGGAACTTGCCCTTGGCATCGGTCACGACGTACGACCGGCCGGACTCGCTGCGCGGGAAGGCGCCGCCGACGTAGAGCTTGTAGGTCTTTCGCACCTCGAGCCTCTGTGGGTCCTTAGTGGGCAAGGTAGGCCTCCAAGCCGTGGCGACCGCCTTCGCGGCCGTAGCCCGACTCCTTGTACCCGCCGAACGGCGAGGTCGGGTCGAAGCGGTTGAACGTGTTCGCCCAGACCACGCCGGCGCGCAGCTGGTTCGCCATCCAGAGGATCCGGGAGCCCTTGTCGGTCCAGATCCCCGCGGACAGCCCGAAGGGGGTGTTGTTCGCCTTCTCGACCGCCTCCTGCGGAGTGCGGAAGGTCAGCACGGACAGCACCGGCCCGAAGATCTCCTCGCGGGCGATCCGGTGCGCCTGGGACACCCCGGTGAAGACCGTCGGCGGGAACCAGTAGCCGTTGGCCGGCAGCTCGCACTCCGGAGACCAGCGCTCGGCGCCTTCGTCCTCACCGATCTGCGACAGCTCGCGGATCTTCGCCAGCTGGGCCGCCGAGTTGATCGCGCCGATATCGGTGTTCTTGTCCAGCGGGTCGCCGACGCGCAGCGTGCCCATCCGGCGCTTCAGTCGCGCCAGCACCTCGTCGTACACGCTCTCCTGGACCAGCAGCCGCGAACCCGCGCAGCAGACATGGCCCTGGTTGAAGAAGATGCCGTTGACGATGCCCTCGATGGTCTGGTCGATCGGCGCGTCCTCGAAGACGATGTTCGCCGCCTTGCCGCCGAGCTCGAGTGTGACCGCCTTGTGCGTGCCGGCCACCGACTTGGCGATCGCCCGGCCGACCTCGGTCGATCCGGTGAACGCGACCTTGTCGACGTCCGGGTGCTCGACCAGCGCCTGGCCGGTCCGGCCCGCGCCGGTGACGATGTTGACCACGCCCGGCGGCAGATCGGCCTGCTGGCAGATCTCCGCGAACGCCAGCGCGGTCAGCGGAGTCGTCTCGGCCGGCTTCAGCACGACGGTGTTGCCGGCGGCCAGCGCCGGGGCGATCTTCCACGCCAGCATCAGCATCGGGAAGTTCCACGGGATCACCTGGCCCGCGACACCCCACGGCTGCGGGTCGTCGCCGACACCGGCGTACTCGAGCTTGTCCGCCCAGCCCGCGTAGTAGAAGAAGTGCGCCGCCACCAACGGGATGTCGACGTCACGGGACTCGCGGATCGGCTTGCCGTTGTCGAGCGACTCCAGCACTGCCAGCTCACGCGAGCGCTCCTGGATCAGCCGCGCGATCCGGAACAGGTACTTCGCCCGGTCCTTGCCGCTCATCGGGCCCCAGACCTTCTCGAAGGCCTTGCGGGCCGCGCGAACGGCCTTGTCCACATCGGCGGGACCGGCCTCGCTCACCTCGGCCAGCACCTCTTCGGAGGCAGGGCTGATGGTCTTGAACGGCTTGCCGTCCGTCGCGTCGGTGAACTGGCCGTTGATGAACAGCCCGTACGACGACTTGATGTCGACGATGGCCCGCGACTCGGGGGCCGGTGCGTACTCGAATCTGCTCATGCCTGTCAGTCCAAGGTGAAGTAGTCGGGGCCCGGGTAGTGCCCGGTGGCCAGCTTGGTGCGTTGCATCAGCAGGTCGTTCAGCAGGCTGGAGGCGCCGAAGCGGAACAGTTCCGGGTCCAGCCAGTCCGGTCCGGCGGTCTCGTTGACCGTGACCAGGTACTTGATCGCGTCCTTCGCGGTCCGGATCCCGCCGGCCGGCTTGACGCCGATGTGCAGCCCGGTGGCCTCGTGGTAGTCGCGGACCGCCTCCAGCATCACCAGCGTCACCGGCAGCGTCGCGGCCGGGGACACCTTGCCGGTGGAGGTCTTGATGAAGTCGGCACCGGCCAGCATCGCCAGCCAGGACGCCCGACGGACGTTGTCGTAGGTGACCAGCTCGCCGGTCTCCAGGATCACCTTCAGGTGCGCGTCGCCGGCCGCCTCGCGGATCGCGGTGATCTCGTCGAAGACCAGACCGTAACGCCCCGACAGGAAGGCGCCGCGGTCGATCACCATGTCGACCTCGTCGGCGCCTGCCGCGACCGCGTCCTGGGTGTCCTGGACCTTGATCGCGAGGCTGGAACGCCCGCTGGGGAAGGCGGTCGCGACACTCGCGACGTTGATCCCGGAGCCTTTCAGCTCGTGCTTCGCGGTGGCGACCAGGTCCGGGTAGACACAGACGGCGGCGACCTGCGGTGCGGTCGGGTCGGCCGGGTCGGGCCGTTTCGCCTTCGCACACAGGGCCCGCACCTTGCCGGGGGTGTCCTGGCCCTCCAGCGTGGTCAGGTCGATCATCGAGATCGCCAGGTCGAGTGCGTAGGCCTTGGCGGTGGTCTTGATCGACCGGGTGCTCAGGGTGGCGGCCCGGGCCTCGGCGCCGACCTGGTCGACGCCCGGCAGCCCGAGCAGGAACCGGCGCAGCCGATCCTCGGACGAGGTCACGTCGGCCAAGCTGTCGACGCCGCTGTCGAGTGTGGTCACCTGTGGCAGTCTAGTGCCGTTCCGGACAGGCAGTTACCTTGTCCGGGTGAAGTCGAAGTCGCCCGAGAGCGAGCAGTACCTGTCCGCGTCGAACCGGATCACCGGGGCCATCGTCCTGGTGATCGGCGTGCTCGGCCTGGTCGACGTGGTCCTGGAGTGGCGGACCGCCACCGGGCTGCTGGTCGGCAGCATCATCGCGATCTTCATGGTGCTCGCGTACGTCGGCCTGATGCGGCCGTCGGTGACGCTGAGCCCCGAGAATCTACTGCTGCGTAACCACCTGCGCGACCACCTGATCCCGTGGTCGAAGGTGACCGGCGTCGACGTGACCGACATCCTCCGCGTGCACACCGAGGCGAACCGGTTCCGCGCTCCCGGCGTCCAACTGATCATGCGCGACCTTCGTAAGCAGCGTGTCGGCGGCCGGAAGCTCTCGGCGGACAACTCGCTGTCCAAGGCGGACTTCGTCGTCAACCGGATCGAGACCCTCCAGGGCCAGTTCTCCGAGCAGTCGCAGGGCGAGGTGATCACCAGCTGGGCCAAGCCCGAGCTGATCGCGATCGGAGTCCTCGCCGTGGTCGCGATCGTGTCCGCGGTGGTCCGCTGAGCGTGCTCACTCGCCGCGTCCTCCTGCGTACCGGGGTCGCGGCGGGGGTGGTCGGCGTCGCCGGCGTGGCAGCCCTCGAGACCGGCGCGATCCCCGGCCGGGCCCGCATACACGACGCTCTCGGCCTGACCGGCCCGGACGGCGTCGTACCCGATGTGCCCGCCGGTCCGGTGGTGTCGGGCAGCTTCGACTCGTCCGGCCGTCGTACCGAGGTCGGCTACAGCGTCATCTACCCGGACGGGTACGACGCGTCGGCGGAGCTGCCCGTCGTACTCGTGCTGCACGGTCGTGGGGGCGACCACACATCCGCGATCAACGACCTCGGCATCGACCGCTACCTGACCGCGACCGTCCGCGCCGGTACGCCGGCGTTCGCGCTCGCGACCGTCGACGGCGGCCAGAACAGCTACTGGCATCGCCGGGCCGACGGCAACGATCCCGGCCTCATGCTCGAGCACGAATTCCTTCCCCTGCTGGCCGATCGCGGTCTGCACACCACGCGGTACGGCGTACTCGGCTGGTCGATGGGCGGGTACGGCGCACTGCTCCGGGGCATGTCGTCGCGGGCGGTCGCGGTCGGGGCGCTGAGCCCGGCGTTGTATCGCAAGTACGACGAAGTACAGGCGGGAGCGTTCGACGGGCCTGAGGACTTCGACCGGAGTCAGGTGTTCGGCCGGGCGGTGAGGTTCCGGGATGTTGCCGTTCGCATCGACTGCGGGCGGGACGATCCGTTCGGGCCGGCCGCGAGCGAGCTCCGGGCCGAGCTGCGGGCGGCCGGCGGTCAGCAGGCCGGGGCGCACACCGCCGGTTACTGGCGGCGTATGCTCCCTGACCAGTTGCGATTCCTGGGCGGAAAACTGGGGCAGTGAGGGGAACTGTGGCGTGAATCGCCGCGTCAGAACCCGTGTTCAACCTCGGGTGAACCCCTGTGCACCCCAGGATTGGTCCGACAGGTCCCTAGACACATCGAGAGTGGAGCTCATGGTCAACCTCTCCCGTATCACCCTGCGCGGCGTGGCCGCGGTCGGTGCCCTGGCCGGCTTCGCCGCCCTGGCGCTGCCGAACGCCCAGGCTGCGCAGACCTCCAGCACGACGACGACGGCCGGCACGCAGGCCGCCGACACGAAGCCGATCGAGATCGGCACGGGTCTGGTCGCCGGCCCGCCGCCCGCTGGAGACGGTCTCACCACGAAGTCGTCGCTGACGAACGTCGTGCGTTACAACAAGCTGTACAAGACGGGCGCCATTCCCACGTCGAAGTGCAAGGAGCTCAACGTCTCGCTGCGCACCTTCGCGGGCGTCGTCGCGTACGAGAACAACCTGTACAAGTGCCTCTACGGCTCGTGGGCCCTGCCGCTGAAGCAGGCGGGCGCGGCGTACAAGGTGGCGCCGAAGCTCGTCGTCCACAACTCGAGCGCGGTCAACTCGAAGTGTGGCGTGGTCACTGGTGGTACCGCGTTCTTCTGCGGTGTCGACAACGGGTACATCTACATCCCGGCGTACGTGATCATCAACTACTGGAAGCAGAGCCCGACGATGGCGCGGGCGTACGCGACCTTCACGCTCTCGCACGAGTACGGGCACCACGTGCAGTGGCTGACCGGCATCCTGAACGCGTCCTGGGCGCGTCAGCGGGCCTTCAGCACCTACGCGGCACAGCTCGAGGAGAGCCGTCGTCGTGAGCTGCAGGCGTCCTGCCTCGGCGGTGCGGTGGACGGCGCCAACAAGCGCAACTACCCGTTCAGCGGTGGCTTCATGACCCAGTACAACTGGGTGATCAGCAACAGCGGCGACCAGCCGGGCGGCGTGCGGGACCACGGTTCGATCAAGAACCACGCGTTCTGGGTCACCGCCGGCTTCAACGCGCGGCACAGCTACACCGTCGCGGGCAACTGCAACACCTTCAACGCGTCTTCCGCGTACGTCGCCTGATATCAGGTGCGGACCGAAGTCTCGTAGCACGTAACTCAGCCGCCCGGTACGCGTTGGCGTACCGGGCGGCTGTTGCGTTTTGGCGACACCCGCACGATCTGCGATCGTGTGGTTACTTGTTTCGGGTGCGGACGCCCTAGAGTTTCTGAGTCGAGCCTCGAACGGCAGGAGTCAAGGACAGTGAACTACGACGAGTTCAACACCGAGTACGCCAAGGTGCTGGACAAGATCAAGAGCGGTCGTTCCACCTGGTCGGAGCTGTCCGGGCACGTCACCCGGCTCCGGCAGGCGACCACCGGCATCACCTCGCCGGTGGAGCGCACCCAGGTCGACCACGACCTCGCGGCGCTGAGCCAGATGGTGGACATGTCGCGGCGGACCAACGACAAGGAAGACGTCTGGACGGTCACGTCCGACGCGATCCGCAAGGCCAGCAGCCAGGAGGGTTCGGTCGCCGACCGGATCGCCCGGATCGAGGCCAGCATCAACGACATCACCGCCCTCGCCAACCGCAACCCGGACGAGCGGGACGCGCTGATGCAGTCCACCAGCACGCTCCGGATCCTGCACTCGTCGCTGCAGAGCTCACTGCACGCCGAGGAAGCCGAAGCCGCGGCCGCAGCACGCTGAGCCGGGGAGCCACCCGCCAGGTGCTCCCCAGCTGCTGTACGGCGGTTACAGACCCAGCGCGGTCGACAGGGTTTGCTTGATGCCGGACAGGTTCTCGCCTGCCCGGCGCCGAGCACTTGCGACATCGGTGCTGACCGGCACGACCACTTCCAGGTAGCACTTCAGCTTCGGCTCCGTCCCGGACGGCCGCACGACCACGCGGGCACCGTCGGACAGCGTGTACCGCAGGCCGTCCGTGGGGGGCAGCGTCTCGGATCCCTGGCTCAGGTCGTCGATCCGCTCGACGCTGTAGTCGCCGAGCGTCGCCGGTGGTGTGGCGCGAAGACGTTCCATCGCCTGGGCGATCAGCGACAGGTCGTCCACCCGCACGGCCAGCTGGTCGGTCGCGTGCAGGCCGTGCTTGACGGCCAGATCGTCCAGCAGGTCCTGCAGCGTCCGGCCTGCCGCCTTCGCCTGCGCGGCCAGCTGCAGCACCCGGACCAGCGTCGACACGCCGTCCTTGTCCTTCACGGCCGCCGGATCGACGCAGTACCCGAGCGCCTCCTCGTAGCCGAACACCAGGTCCGGCACCCGTCCGATCCACTTGAACCCGGTCAGCGTCTCGACGTACCGGACGCCGTACGACGCGGCGATCTTGCCGAGCAGCGACGACGACACGATCGAGCAGGCGGCGACGCCGTTCGGGCGGGGCGCGAGCAGGAACTCACCGAGCAGCGCGCCGAGCTCGTCGCCGCGCAGCATCCGCCAGCCGCCGTCCGCAGAGGCATCCGGGATCGCGACAGCGCACCGGTCCGCGTCGGGGTCGTTGGCGACCGCGATGTCCGCGCCCATCGAGCGGGCCAGCTCCAGCGCCGCATCGATCGCGCCCGGCTCCTCCGGGTTCGGGAACGAGACGGTCGGGAAGTCCGGGTCCGGGTCGGCCTGGGAAGCCACCACCTGCGGTGCGGCGAACCCCGCCCGGGCGACTGCCGCCTCGACCAGCGTCCGCCCGACGCCGTGCAGCGGCGTGTAGGCGACGTTCAACTCCCGGGGGGCGTCCGCCGGCACCAGGTCGGCGATCCGGTCCAGGTACGCGTTCAGCAGGTCGTCGCCCGTCGTCTGCCAGTCGTCGCCGCGCGGTACCTCGGCCAGCGGACCGACTGCCGCGATGGCGGCCGCGATCTCCGCGTCCGCGGGCGGGACGATCTGCGAGCCGTCGCCCAGGTAGACCTTGTAGCCGTTGTCCTGCGGCGGGTTGTGCGACGCGGTCACGACCACGCCCGCGACCGCGCGCAGGTGCCTGATCCCGAAGGCGACGACCGGCGTCGGGGTCGGCCGGTCCAGCAGTACGGCGTCCAGGCCCGCGCCGCGGATCACGGCGGCGGTGTCCTGCGCGAACACGTCGGACTTGTGGCGTGCGTCGTACCCGATCAGCACCGGTCCGTCGGTGAGGCCCTTGGCCTTCAGGTACGCCGCGAGTCCGGCGGCGGCCCGGATCACGACGACGCGGTTCATCCGGTTCGGACCGGCGCCGACGGCTCCGCGCAGGCCCGCCGTACCGAACTCGAGCGTGCCGGCGAAGCGGTCGGCCAGCTCGGCCGTGTCCCCGGCATCCAGCAGCGCCTGCAGCTCGGCGCGGGTATCAGAGTCGGGGTCCTCGCTCAGCCAGGCGTCGGCGGCGGCCTTCAGATCTTGGGTCACATGGGCACTCTAATGACCGGACGACTGACAGGGGCGGGAACGCAGGTCCGCGACGTAGTCGTCCGGGGCGCCGGCTGCCTCGGCGGCCTCGGCGAGGATGCCGAGGTAGCGGGCCGAGGGCAGGCCGCCCTCGTAGGCGTTCAGTACGTACATCCAGGCCAGCTGCTCGCCGTCCAGGGTCTGCACCCGGACCTGGATCTTGCTGTAGACGTCCTGGTCGATCCATTCCCACTCGTCCAGGCGCTCGACGTCCTTGGGGTGGACGTCGTACAGCGCGACGAAGACCTGGTTGGCCGGGTCGGACGGGTCCTCGACCACGGTGGCCATCGAGCCCTCCCAGCCGAGCTCCTCGCCGCCGAAGGTCAGGCGCCAGCCGTGGATCCACCCGGTCCCCCGCAGCGGGGAGTACGGGCACCGGTCGGCCATCAGGTTCGGGTCCAGATTCGACGCAAATGCGGCGTACAGGGTCACGGAAAACGAGGATACGGAACAATGGCCTCTCGTGGCGCGAGTTGTGATCATCGGAGGCGGTCCTGGCGGGTACGAAGCGGCGAGTGCGGCCGCCCAACTCGGCGGGGAGGTGACGGTCGTCGATTCCGACGGGATCGGCGGTTCCGGCGTGCGTACCGACGCGGTTCCGAGCAAGACCTTGATCGCCACCGCCGAGGTGATGACCGAGGTCGAGGAGGCCGGCGAGCTGGGGGTCCGCCTTGACGACGGGGACGACAACCCGGCGAATTCCGTGCGTGTCGATCTCTCCGTCGTCAACAAACGGGTCAAGGCGCTGGCGGCCGCCCAGTCCGAGGGCATCGAGCGCCGGCTGGACCGTGACAAGGTCCGGATCATCCGGGGCCGCGGTCGCCTCGACGGGCCGGAGACCGTGGTCGTCGGCGACGAGCGGCTGGACGCCGATGTGATCCTGATCGCCACCGGTGCAAGGCCTCGCATCCTCAAGGGGTCCGAGCCGGACGGCGAGCGGATCCTCACCTGGGAGCAGGTCTACGAGCTCGAGGAGCTGCCCGAGCGGCTGATCGTGGTCGGGTCCGGTGTGACCGGTGCGGAGTTCGCCAGTGCGTACGACGCGCTCGGCAGCGACGTCGTCCTGGTGTCCTCCCGCGACCGGGTGCTGCCGGGCGAGGATGCTGACGCGGCCGCGGTCCTGGAGGACGTGTTCAAGCGGCGCGGCCTGACGGTGCTGAGCAAGTCCCGGGCCGAGTCGGTGAAGCGCCACGGCGACGGGGTCGTGGTGACGCTGACCGACGGCCGGACGGTCGAGGGTTCGCACGCGCTGCTCGCGGTCGGATCGCTGCCGAACACCGATGACATGAACCTGGTCGAGTCGGGCGTGTCGCTGACCGACGGCGGCTTCGTGCAGGTGGACCGGGTGTCGCGGACCACGGCCCGCGGCGTCTACGCGGCCGGTGACTGCACCGGCGTACTCATGCTCGCCTCGGTGGCCTCGATGCAGGGCCGGATCGCGATGGCGCACGCGCTGGGCGACGCGGTCACACCGTTGGACCAGTCAACGGTCTCTGCGAACGTCTTCACCGCCCCCGAGATCGCCACCGTCGGCCTGACCCAGGCGGTCGTGGACGCCGGCGGGAGTACGGCGCTGGTCGTCAAGGTCCCGCTGGCCGACAACGCGCGGGCCAAGATGCAGGGTGTCCGCGACGGCTTCGTCAAGCTCTTCTGCCTGCCCAACACCGGGATCGTCGTCGGCGGGGTGGTCGTGGCACCGCGGGCCAGCGAGTTGATCCACCCGATCTCGCTCGCCGTGGCCGCCCGACTCACCGTCGACCAGGTGGCCCAGTCCTTCACCGTCTACCCCTCCATTTCGGGCTCGGTGGCCGAAGCCGCCCGCCGCCTCCACCTGAGGAACTGACGATGAAGTTCCTCGTGCTGTGGCAGATGGAGCTGAGCCTGCTCTCGCCGGAGATGGCGCGGGCGGTGGGCGCGATGCCGGAGTACGGGCAGCGGCTCGAGCGGGAGGGAAAGGTGCTGGCCCGGTACCACGTGGTCGGATCGCACGGCGGGGCGTGGATCTACGAGGTGGACTCGCACGAGGAGTTCGAACGATTGCTGGGCCGGGCGCCGGTGTTCAATTTCGCCCGCTACACGGTGCACGCCCTGGCCGAGATGGAATCCGGGCCGCGGAGCGATTGACGCCGTCCCGCGTAGCGGTGGAAGGTTGTCGCAGGGGGTTGGTGCATGTTCGAGGATCGCAGCGACGTCGCTGTTGACCGTCATCTGGTGGTCAGCCATCGGTTGCGTGCGCGGCGGGTGCAACTCGGGCTGACGCAGAAGCAGCTGGTGAGCCGGCTGGCGCGGCGCGGGATCCGGACGACCAACAAGACGTTGTCGAGCTTCGAGCACGGCGCCGGGGTCGACGTGGTGCGGCTGCCCGAGCTGGCCGGTGCCCTCGACTGCACGGTGACCTACCTGCTCGGCCTGACCGAGGATCCGGCTCGGTGGGAGCCGGATCGGTCCGGTCCGCCGGACACCCGGCCGGTGCCGCGGCCCGCCGTACTCAACTCACCCGGCGTGGTCAACCAGCTCGACGGTCACGGGATACTCGGACCGGACATCCCGGCCCGGCCGCCCAGACGCTGATTCACCAGCTCCAGGTGGTACGCCGAATAGTGGCGTAAGGCAACCAATTGCGGGTGGGTGAGCCGGTCGCAGACCCAGCCCCAGTGCAGCGACACCCAATCGCCCGGGTGCAGCGGCTCGATCAGCTCCACGCTGCCGAGACCCAGTGTCGCGGTGTCCCGGCCGGGCAGGCCGAGTGCCAGGCTCTTGCCGTCCCAGACCAGCGGCCGCGACTCGACGACGACCTGGCCGCCGGCGGCCGAGATCACCTTGCCCCACCGGATCCGGCACTGGTCGAGCACCTGGAGCGCATGTTCGGTACGGCGTTCGTCGTGCAGCAGGCTCGCCCACGGATAGTGGCAGAACACCTGGAAGCTGTGGTGCGGCAGCCCGTCCTGCGGGTCGCCGGCCCGGTCGAGCAAGCGGTTGCCGACCCAGTACGCCTCGACCACCTCGCGGTCGAGGGGATCCGACGTACCGGTGGCCGCCGCGATCACCCGCAGTTGCGGCCAGGCGCCCTCGAACTGTTTGGCCAGCGCGCGGAACCGGATACCGGTCCGGCCCTCGAGCAGGGCGCCCGCGTCGGCGGGGCCGCAGTACCCGAGCTGGTTGGGCGCGAACGCGTACCGCGCGAACATCGCCGGCCCGTTCACAGGTCGACCCCGAAGAACGCGTAGGCGTCGGCGGCCCGTTCCGCCGACATCCGTTCGAGTGCGAACCCGCTGTGGATCAGCACGTACTCACCAGGGACGAACGGCCCGTCGAGAAGCGACACGTTGATCTCCCGGACGACCCCTGCCACCTCGACCCGGCCGAGGTCGGCGCCGCTCGGGCAGTCGACCACCCGGCCCGGAATGCCCAGGCACATCTGGCTACATGTCCCTCAGCCGGAGGTAGCGTCGCATGTCCTGCAGTCCGTAGTAGCCCAGCCCGACGAGCACCAGCAGTACGACGGCCATCAGCATCCAGCGCATCACATCGTCCCCTCCGCCACACCGGGCCGGGATGCCGGTCCGGAGACCCGACCGGTGATCAGGTCGACCACCAGCTGCGCCGCGGTCCCGACTGCGTCCTGGACGGCCGCCGACAGTCCGATCCCGGCGTCGACGGCGGCCGGTTCGCAGCCGACCACGACTACAGGACCCACACTGCCACCGAGTCGCGGCACAAGCGAGAGCACAGCGTCCGGTCCGAGGTCATGAGCGTCCATACTCACCTCGGGACCGGGCTCCGCGCCGGGCTCGGCCTCGATCACGTAGACCGTCCCCGGCGGCCCGCCGCGCTGGACCGCATCGACCAGCACGACGAGGTCGTACGGTTCAAGCAGTTGATAGGCCAGATGGATCCCGCGGATCCCGAAGTCCCGCACCTCGACGCCGTCCGGGAGACTGCGCTGCGAGAGTTGCTCGACGACGGCCACCCCGAAGGCGTCGTCACCGCAGAACAGGTTGCCCAGACCAGCCACCAGAACGGTCATGTCAACGGCTCCAGTTCGTCCGGGCTGAAGTACAGGTACCGGCCGTGCGACCGTTGTACGTCGCCTTCCTCGCCGTCCAGCGCGACCGCGACGTGGGTCTCACCGTCGACATCGGACAGTACGGCGACCACCGTCCCGAACCGCCCGGTCAGGAACATGTCCTGGGCGTCGGCCCGCTTCACCCCGGGCCGGAGCCGGACCCGCGTACCGTTGCCTACGGCAACACCTCGAACCTGGACCGTGTCGGTCCCCGGCGAGACCGTGCTGTCCATCCCGGGATCCCACCAGGGCTTGCTGACCGGCTCCGGTTCGGTGACCTTGCGCAGGTAGCGGATGGTGCCGTGCAGGCGGTCCTGGAACTCCGGCGGCAGGGTGTCGATCCGGTCCAGCATCTCGGCGGCGCGCGGGTCGGTGCCGCGGACCTCGCGTTTCTCCTCCTCGGTCAGCGTCATCGTGCGCAGACTGAGGATCTCGTCGATCTCGGTCGCGTCGAACAGGTCGCCCTCGCTCTCCGGCGCGATCCGCGGGTGGTCGTACAGGATGATCGGCGAGGACAGTACGAGGTCGCCGGCCAGCACCGGGTAGAGCCCGATGTTCTCGCAGCCGGCCGCGTACGCACCGGCCCACTCGGGCGGTTCCAGCAGTGAGATGAACCGGCAGCCGTCGGCGGCGACCAGGACGTGATGGGCGATCAGCGCCTGCCGGAGTGCGCCGACCCGCTCCGAGCTGCCGTTCGCGGTCGTGTTCCCGACCCGGATCCGCAGCCGGGTGACGCCGTAGGGGCCGGGGAGCTTTTTGATGCTCAGGGCAACGGTTCCGCTGATCGGCTGCCGGGTCCGGCGGAGGTAGCCGGCCGTGCCGATCGGCTCGGTCTCGGTGCCGCCGGGCAGCTGGAACGGCACCTCGCGCGGGAACCTCTGCAGCCGGGTGGTGATGTCGACGGTTCGCACCACCGCCTCGTCCCACGGGCGGTATGTCGCATCGTCGGTCTCCAGCACGGTGACCTCGGTCCGGTCGGCGTCGAGGACGTGGCGCCACTGGGCCTGCAGGAAGCGCAGCCGCACGCTGATCACCGCGTCGTCGCCGTCGAGGAGGCACTCGGTCTGCGACCAGGACCGCTCGGACGGGTCCACCGCCGAGTAGTCCGGCGGCATCAGCACGCCGAACTGCCAGCGCACCCGGTTCTTCCCGTCCGACGCGCGGTACGGATACAGGACGTACCCCTCGAACAACAGCGCGTCCGCCAGCTCTTGGACGGCGTCGAACTCGTTCATTCCAGCTGTTCCTTCAGGAGTCGCTCGATCGCGTCGTCCCAGCCGGGCAGGGCTTCCCGCGTGCGGTACCGGTACAGCCGGTCGAAGGTGTCCCGCCGCAGCCGTAGCCAGGCGGCACCCGGGAAGTGCTGGTCCATCGCCTCCCGCCACACCGCGACCGGCAGTTCGTACGTCGTCTCTTTCTGCCAGGCGACCGGTGTCACCGAGAGGGTGCCGGGATGGCCGGTGAAGATCGTCCCGTTGAACAACAGCAGCAGCGGTACGCCGCCTTCGCAGACGGCGTAGAGGTACTTGTGGGCAGCCACGTCGAAGTCGTAGCTGCACGGGAGATTCAGGTCGGCCTCGGTCGCGCCGGTGAAGCCGGGCACCATTTGGGTGACGAACGCCAGTTGCAGCGGTTTCAACGTCTCGCCCCAGCGGGACCGATCGCCGAACAGATCCGCGAGCCCCTCGGCTTCCTCGTCGGTGTAGCGGCGCCGGATCGGCTCGATCCTGATCTGGCAGCGCAGCGCCAGCGCGTGCACCGGAGTGCCGGTCGTCTCCTCGATCCGCAACCGCATCCGGATCGAGGGCGTCGCGGCGTACCGGTCGGCTTCCGCGCCGGTACAGCTGAACTCCAGGTCAACCACGGCCGCGCTCCCGGACTCCCGCGAAGAACTCGTCGATCCGCCGCCAGACTTCCTCTCCGCCGGCGAAGCCCTCCCAGTGCCGGCGGACGATCCCGACCAGCTCGTAACACGCGTCGATCGGCACCAGATGGCACTCGAAGCCGTCGTCGAGCCGCCGCAGCAGCACGGCCTCCACATCCGGCAGGAGCTCCTGCAGCCGGGGATCGCCGGCCACCACCTCGTTCCAGGCGGTCAGGTCGAGCAGCGACTCGGTGGCGCCGCCCGGGCTGGGGTAGAAGGCGACGTACCGGCCCTGGTCGGACTGGTAGAACAGGAACGCCAGGTTGACCGGGATCCCCATCGCGTCCCACTGCGCGGCAGACAGAGCGAACTCGGCGTTGGCCCGGTAGCGCTCCGGAACCGAGCGGTAATGCCCGTGCGATGCGCCGCCGTCCGTGAACAGCAGGTAGCAGGATCGGCACGTGCACAGCAGCCGGTGACCTTGGATGTCGGCCAGATGCGAGTGCTGCGGCCCGATCGGTACGGAGCACATCTCGCACTGCTCGCCCGGCGCACCCTGCTCCCGGACCCCGCCGGTGAACTCACGAAGGACCGCAACCGGATCGACGGCCGGACGCGGCTTGTTCCGCGCGAGTGAGCGCAGGTTCGGCGGTGGTCTCACGCCGGTTGCACCCCCGGGATCGCGACCTTCCACCCCGACCCCTCCGGCAGCAGCGGCAGCGCTTCGAGCGGCGCCCCCACGACAGCCCGCCCGGCCAGGCGTACGTCGTACTGCGCTGTGCACCGTGGACAGGTGAGCTGATCGCCGTCCAGCCGGCCGTGGTGGAGGCCGGACGAGCAGGCCGGGCAGGTGTTCCGGTAGGCGAACAACGCGCCGGCCAGGTTGGCCACCATCACGTCGAGCCCACCGACAGTTAGGTGCTGGACCTGGCCGGGGGGTGGGGCCAGGTCCAGCTGGTGCCAGCCATCCCGGTGGGGGCGGAACGGCTCGATGGTCAACAGGGACTGCTTGTCCTTCACCATGCCTTCGACGTCGACCGCGATCGCTTCCGGCGCCGCGTCCAGGACGGCGTTCTCGACGGTCAGCCGGACCGTTGCCGTGGACCCCGGGCAGCCGTCACAACTGCCCTGCAGCCGCAGGTGTACGACGCCGTCGTCGTCGAGTCCGAGGTAGTCGATCCCACCGGCGTGCGAGCCCAGGTACGGACGGACCGAGTCCAGCGCGTGCTGGATCCGGGTCGCGACGTCGTCGGGGTGCAGGTCGTGCAGCAGGAGCAGACCGGCGACGAGGTCGTCCCCGGCCAACTGCCGGACCTGCTGCTCGTCCAACAGGCCCAGCAGTTGCTCCAGGCCGGCGCCGTGCAGGGTCAGCACCGCGCGGACCAGCTCTTCCACCTGTCCGGCCAGCTTGGGATCGGCGCGCCGCTGGACCTCGTCCAGCAGGACGTCGATCCGTTCGCTCAGGTCCTGGACGTCGTGTCGATCCATGGTCAGTAAGGCTTGACGGCGATGGACGGGGAGTGGAGATGCGTCTTCTCCTGCCCGTTGCCGACGAACATGTGCACGCCGCACGGCAGGCACGGGTCGAAGCTGCGGACCGCCCGCATGATGTCGATGCCCTTGAACCGCTCCGGTGGATTCTCCTCGAAGATCGGGGTGTTCTGTACGGCGTCCTCGTACGGACCGGGGGTGCCGTAGCTGTCCCGGACGCTGCCGTTCCACGGCGTCGGCGGGTACGGGTGGTAGTTCGCGATCTTGCCCTCCCGGATCACCAGGTGATGGGAGAGCACCCCGCGGACGGCCTCGGTGAAGCCGCAGGAGATCGCCTCCTCCGGGACCTTGAACGGCGTCCACGTCTCGGTCCGGCCGGCCCTGACCTCGGCCATCGCCTTCTCACAGAAGTGCAGCGCGAGCGCCGCGGCGTACGCCTGGAAGTAGGTCCGGGCCCGGTTCCGCTCGAGCGCGTTGCTCCACTGCGGGATCTTCCACTCGTACTCCGTGGCCGGCTTGAGGGCCGTCCGCGGGAGCTGGATCTTCACGCTGTGTCCAGTGGCCTGGATGTAGTCGGTGTTGACCAGGCCGGACAGGGCCGTCGACCAGAGCCGGGCGATCGGGCCACCGCCGGTGTCGAGCGCGAGGTGGTCGGTGCCGTCGAACCAGCGCGGCGACATCGTCCAGCTGTAGGCGTTGGAGAAGTCGCGCTTCTGCGGCTTCGGCAGCGTGTGCTGGTTCCACGGGTGCCGGACGTCGATCGGGTTGCCGAGCGGGTCGATGTCGACGAACTTCTCGTGCGTGCCGTCGGCCCAGTCGTCGTAGTACGAACTGCCGAGCAGGATCCGCAGGCCGAGGTTGATGTCGACCAGGCTGTTGGTGACGAGTTCGCCGTCGACGATGACGCCCGGGGTGACGAACATCCTCCGGCCCCAGGCCTCCATGTTGCGGTAGGTGAAGTCGCAGTGCGCCGGGTCCTGCAGACTGCCCCAGCAGCCGAGCAGGATCCGCCGTTCGCCGACGTGCTCGTAGCCGGGCAGTGCCTCGTAGAAGAAGTCGAACAGGTCGTCGTGCAGCGGCACGACCTTCTTCATGAACTCGATGTAGCGCATCAGCCGGGTCAGGTAGTCGGTGAACAACTGGATGGTCGCGACCGTGCCGACGCCGCCCGGGTAGAGCGTGGACGGGTGGACGTGGCGGCCTTCCATCAGGCAGAACATCTCGCGCGTGTAGCGGCTGACGTGCAGTGCCTCGCGGTAGAACTCGCCCTCGAGCGGGTTCAGCGAGCGCATGATGTCGCCGATGGTCCGGTAGCCGTGGTCGCCGGCGTGCGGCGCCTCGGTGCGGTTCGCCAGCTCGAGCACGCCCGGGTTGGTCTCCTTGACCATCCGCTCGCAGTAGTCCACCCCGACCAGGTTCTCCTGGAAGATGTTGTGGTCGAACATGTACTCCGCGGCCTCGCCGAGGTTGACGATCCACTCGCCGAGGTGCGGCGGCGCGACGCCGTACGCCATGTTCTGCGCGTAGACCGAGCAGGTGGCGTGGTTGTCACCGCAGATCCCGCAGATCCGGCTGGTGATGAAGTGCGCGTCGCGCGGGTCCTTGCCCTTCATGAAGATGCTGTAGCCGCGGAAGATCGACGAGGTGCTGTGGCACTCCTCGACCGTCTTCGACTTGAAGTTCACGTTCGCGTAGATGCCCAGGCTGCCGACGATCCGGGTGATCGGATCCCACGCCATCTCGACGACGTCGGTGTTCTTGGAGTCGGTCGGCCGGACTTTCGGGTCGACGGCGGTCATGGCCTACCACACCTTCTCGTAGCCGGTGCTGAGATCGGAGCCCTTGGTCCGCCACTTGGGTTCCTTGTTGCTCGCGTTCTGGGTGTACTTGCGCAACCGCCGGATCACCGTGCCGTAGACCAGGCTGGCGGTGGTCGAGACCCTGCTGCCGGGCGGTTCGTCCATGAACGGCATGAACTTGTCCGGGAATCCGGGCATCGTGCAGGCGATGCAGATCCCGCCGACGTTCGGGCAGCCGCCGACGCCGTTGATCCAGCCGCGCTTCGGCACGTTGCAGTTGACCACCGGGCCCCAGCACCCCAGCTTCACCAGGCACTTGGCCGAGCCGTACTCCTTGGCGAAGTCGCCCTGCTCGTAGTACCCGGCCCGGTCGCAGCCTTCGTGCACCGTGCGGCCGAACAGCCACTGCGGCCGCAGTTCGGCGTCCAGCGGGATCATCGGAGCCTGGCCGGCCACCTGGTACAGCAGGTAGACGAGCGTCTCGGACAGGTTGTCGGGGTGGATCGGGCAACCTGGCACGCAGACGATCGGCAGACCGGCCTTCGACTTCCAGCTCCAGCCGAGATAGTCGGGCACTCCCATGGCACCGGTCGGGTTGCCGGCCATCGCGTGGATCCCGCCGTACGTCGCACAGGTGCCGACGGCGACCACCGCGGTGGCCTTCGGCGCCAGCCGGTCCAGCCATTCGGACGTCTTCATCGGCTGACCGGTGGCCGGATTGTTGCCGAAGCCGGCCCAGTACCCGTCGGAGCCGTGTACGGCCTCGTTCGGGATCGAGCCCTCGACCACGAGCACGAACGGCTCGAGCTCGCCGCGGTCCGCCTTGTGCCACCAGGCGATGAAGTTGTCCGCGCCGGTCTCGGGGCCGCACTCGAAGTCGATCAGCGGCCAGTGCACCGCGATCTTCGGCAGCCCGGGCAGGGCGCCGAGGACGATCTCCTCGATACTCGGCTGGGTGGCTGCCGTCAGCGCGACCGAGTCACCGTCGCAGCTCAGTCCACCGTTCATCCAGAGGATGTGCACGACACCCTCGTCGGTCTCCTGCTCAGCCTGCTCCGGTTCCAGCGTCGTGGACACGACCCCGCCCTTCCCGTCACCCTCAGAATGCCGACCTTTTTCGACCGTACTTCGGTCCCGAGCCGACCGACAGACACTTGTGTCAGCTATTAATGGCGGTGTCCGGAAATCCGGGAATCGGCGATTCCAGGACAATCCGGAGCAGCGTTTTTACCGGTCTTCCGCCGATATTCTCGGGCCATGGACGACGATCCCGGTCGCGAGGTGTTCGTCTCGCCCGTGGTCGTGGCCTCACAGGTCTTCCCGGCCCGGCCGGGATCGCTGCCGGACGCCGAACAGTTCGTCCGCGACGCGCTCGAGCCGATCACCCTCGAGACCGAGGAGCGACAGGCCCTCTACCAGGCCATCACCACGGCGCTGCTGGCTGCTGCCGGCAAGGACGGCGTCTTCGATGTGATGGTGCGGATCTTCCCCGACGGCGTGGAGGTCGAGGTCCTGCACGGCGCCGGGATCCACCGGGTGCAGCCCGCGGCCGAGCCGTTCGCCGACTGGCTGAACGGCGTACTGCGTGGTCAGGGGCTGTCCCAGGAGGCGGCCGCGCAGCGGATCGGGGTGTCGGTGCGGACGATCAGCCGGTGGCTGCGCGGTGACACCGAGCCGCGGATGCGGGATCTCCGCCGGGTGCACGAGATCTTCGGTCCATGATCTCTGGCCTGCGGCCGGTGCCGGGTTTAGTGTGCGAATTGTCCGTTGATCGCGGAACTCGCCATTTCTTTCCCCCACCGGGGTGAGCATCACGAACGAACCGGAACGGGTCCGCAGCCGCGTGCAGGTCACCGGCGTCGTCCAGGGCGTCGGGTTCCGTCCGTTCGCCTACGCGCTGGCCCGGGAGCTCGGCCTGTCCGGCCAGGTCGGCAACACCACGGCCGGTGTGGTCGCCGACGTCGAGGGGCCGGTCGCCGCGGTGACCGCGTTCGCGGATCGCGTCCGGACCGACGCGCCGCCGCTCGCCGTGGTCTCGGGGGTGAGCACCGAGCGGCTCCCGGTGGTCGGCGGTACCGAGTTCATCATCCTCGACTCGACAGCAGGCCCGGGCCGGACGCTGGTCTCACCGGATGTGGCGACCTGCGCGGACTGCCTGGCCGAGTTCGCCGATCCGTCCGACCGTCGCTATCGGCATCCGTTCATCAGCTGCACCAACTGCGGTCCGCGCTTCACGATCATCACCGATCTGCCCTACGACCGCCCCGCGACGACGATGGCCGGGTTCCCGCTCTGTCCCGACTGCGCCCGCGAGTACGCCGATCCCGCCGACCGCAGGTTCCATGCGCAGCCGATCGCCTGCCCCGCCTGCGGCCCGCGACTGCGGCTCGTGCAGCCGGGCCTGGAGCCGGAGTACGACGAGGACGCGTTGGCGGCGGCGCATGCCCTGCTGGTCGACGGGGCGATCCTCGCGGTCAAGGGGATCGGTGGCTTCCATCTGGTCTGCGACGCCGGCGACCAGGCGGCGGTGACCACGTTGCGCAAACGCAAGGACCGCGGTGACAAGCCGTTCGCGGTGATGGCCGCCGATCTCGACGCGGCCCGGCGGATCGTCGCGGTCGACGCCGACGAGGAGGAGTTGCTCACCGGCAGCCGGCATCCGATCGTGCTGCTCCGGCGCCGGCCGGGTGCGGCCGTCGCCGAAGCCGTTGCCCCCGGCAACCCTGACCTCGGCGTGATGCTGCCGTACACGGCGCTGCACCAGTTGTTGTTCGACCAGCCCGGTCCCTGCGTGCTGGTGATGACGAGCGGCAACCTGTCCGGCGAGCCGATCGCGACGACCGACGACGAGGCGATGACCCGGCTCGCCGGGCTGGCCGACGCCTGGCTCGACCACGACCGTCCGATCCATGTGCCGTGCGACGACTCCGTCGTACGGATCGTCGACGGGACGGAGCTGCCGGTACGGCGGTCTCGCGGGTACGCGCCGTTCCCCGTCGACCTGCCCGTCCCGGTCCGGCCGGCACTGGCCGTCGGCGGCGATCTGAAGAACACGTTCTGCCTCGGCGACGGGCTCTATGCCTGGCTCTCGGCACATGTCGGCGACATGGACGACCTGGCGACGCTGCAGGCCTTCGATCGGGCGGAGAAGCACCTGGAGGAGCTGACCGGGGTCCGTCCGGAGGTGCTCGTGACGGACAAGCATCCGTCGTACCGCTCGCGGCACTGGGCCCAGCTGAATGCGCGCGGGCGGCCGGTGATCGGCGTACAGCATCATCATGCACACCTCGCGTCGGTGATGGCCGAGCATCGGTACCAGGGCGAGATCATCGGGTTCGCCTTCGACGGGACCGGGTACGGCGACGACGGCGCGGTCTGGGGTGGGGAGGTGCTGCTGGCCGGGTACGACGGGTTCGAGCGGTACGCGCATCTGAAGTACGTGCCGCTGCCGGGCGGCGATGCCGGCGTACACAATCCGTGCCGGATGGCGTTGTCGCATCTACGAGCCGCGGGACTGCGCTGGGATCCGCGCCTGCCGTCGGTGCGGGCCTGCCGCGGCGCGGAACTGGACCTGCTCAGAGCCCAACTGGACAAGGAGATCGCGTGTGCGCCGACGTCCAGCATGGGCAGATTGTTCGACGCGGTGTCGTCGCTGGCCGGGGTGTGCCACCGGGCCGGTTACGAGGCGCAGGCGGCGATCGAGCTGGAAGGGCTGGCCTCGCCGGATCAAGGGCTCGGTGCTTACGAGTTCGGGATCACGGGGACGGAGATCGATCCGGCGCCGATGCTCGCCGCGGTCGTGCGGGACGTGCTGGCCGGGGTGGCGCCGAGGGTGATCAGCGCCCGGTTCCATCGCGGTCTGACCGAACTGATGGTGACGCTGGCCGAACGGATCCGCGCCGCCGGAGGACTGACCACCGTCGGCCTGTCCGGCGGCGTGTTCGTCAACAAGATATTGCTATCAGCAACTACCTCGGCGTTGACCGACGCCGGGTTCGCCGTACTTCGGCATCGCCGGGTACCGCCGACGGACGCCGGGCTCGCCCTCGGGCAATTGGCCGTCGCGGCACGGGTCCGGTAGGGGAGGGGAACATCATGTGTCTGGCCGTGCCGGGGAAGGTCGTGGAGATCCGGGAGCAGGACGGCACCCGGATGGGGCAGGTGGACTTCGGCGGCGTGCTGAAGGAGGTCTGCCTGGAGTACCTGCCGGATCTGCAGGTCGGTGAGTACACCATCGTGCACGTCGGCTTCGCGTTGCAGCGCCTGGACGAGGAGTCCGCGATGCAGTCGCTCGCTCTGTACCGCAAGCTCGGTGCGCTCGAGGAGGAGTTCGGCGACCAGTGGGGCCTGGCCGCTCGGCAGGCCGGTGAACGCCGACCGCCCGGCACTGAGTGGGAGGTGGATCGATGAAGTACCTCGACGAGTTCAGCGACCCGGTGCTGGCCCGCAGGCTGGTCGACCAGATCCACGCGACCGCGACGCAACCGTGGGCGATGATGGAGGTCTGTGGCGGGCAGACGCACACGATCGTCCGGCACGGTATCGACCAGTTGCTGCCGGACGGTGTCGAGATGATCCACGGTCCCGGCTGCCCGGTCTGCGTGACGCCGCTGGAGATCATCGACAAGGCGCTCGAGATCGCCGCCCAGCCCGACGTGATCTTCTGCTCGTTCGGCGACATGCTGCGGGTGCCCGGCAGCGGTCGCGACCTGTTCCGGATCAAGAGCCAGGGCGGTGACGTCCGCGTGGTCTACTCGCCGCTGGACGCGCTCCGGCTGGCGCAGCAGAACCCGGACAAGCAGGTCGTCTTCTTCGGCATCGGTTTCGAGACCACCGCGCCGCCGAACGCGATGACCGTCTACCAGGCCAAGAAGCTCGGCATCCCGAACTTCAGCCTGCTCGTCTCGCACGTCCGGGTGCCGCCGGCGATCGAGGCGATCATGCAGTCGCCCAGTTGCCGGGTGCAGGGCTTCCTCGCCGCCGGCCATGTCTGCAGCGTGATGGGTACGACGGAGTATCCGCCGCTCGCGGACAAGTACGGCGTACCGATCGTGGTCACCGGGTTCGAGCCGCTGGACATCCTGGCCGGGATCCTGCGCACGGTCACGCAGCTCGAGAAGGGCGAGCACGTGGTCGAGAACGCGTACCAGCGGGCGGTCCGCGACGAGGGCAACCCGGCCGCGATCGCGATGCTGGCCGACGTGTTCGAGACCACCGACCGGGCCTGGCGGGGGATCGGGATGATCCCGCAGAGCGGCTGGCGGCTGTCCGAGCGGTACCGCGAGTACGACGCGGAGTACCGCTTCCAGGTCCGCGACATCGCGACGCAGGAGTCGACGGTGTGCCGCAGCGGCGAAGTACTGCAGGGATTGATCAAGCCGCACGAGTGCTCCGCGTTCGGGACACTGTGTACGCCGCGCAACCCGCTCGGGGCCACGATGGTGTCGAGCGAGGGCGCGTGTGCGGCGTACTACCTCTACCGCCGGCTGCAGACCCCCGTCGAGGTGGTGACGAGCGGTGGCTGAGCAGGTCATGGCGCCCGACTTCGACGGCTGGACGTGCCCGATGCCGTTACGGGATCACCCGAACGTCGTGATGGGGCACGGGGGCGGCGGACAGATGTCGGCCGAGCTGATCGAGCACCTGTTCGTGCCCGCGTTCGCGAACCCGGTGCTGGACGGTCTGACCGACTCAGCGGTGTTCACCCTCGGGGACGCACGGCTGGCGTTCTCGACCGACTCGTTCGTCGTCCAGCCGTTGTTCTTCCCCGGCGGCAGTATCGGGCATCTGGCCGTGAACGGGACGGTCAACGATCTCGCGATGAGCGGCGCCCAGGCGGCGTACCTGTCCTGCGGGTTCATCCTGGAGGAGGGCGTCGAGTTGTCCGTGGTCGGCCGGATCGCGGCGGACCTCGGGGACGCGGCCCGGACGGCCGGGGTGACGGTCGCGACCGGCGACACCAAGGTCGTCGATGCGGGGCACGGCGACGGCGTGTACATCAACACCGCCGGCGTCGGGCTGGTCCCGGCCGGCGTCGACATCCGCCCGCAGCGTGCCGCACCGGGTGATGTCGTGATCGTCAGCGGTCAGATCGGCGTGCACGGGATCGCGATCATGAGCGTGCGGGAGGGCATCTCGTTCGGCACTGAGGTGGTCAGCGACTGCGCGCCGCTGAACGGTCTGGTCGCGGCGATGCTCGCGGTCTGCCCCGACCTGCATGTACTACGCGATCCGACCCGCGGCGGCGTCGCCACCTCGTTGAACGAGATCGCCAAGTCGGCCGGGGTCGGCATCGAGCTGACCGAGAGCGCCCTACCGGTGCCGGAGACCGTCGCGAACGCCTGCTCGTTCCTCGGGCTCGATCCGCTGTACGTCGCCAACGAGGGCAAGCTGCTCGCGATCGTGGGTCGCGACGACGCGGACGCCGTACTCGCGGCGATGCGCGCGGATCCGCTCGGTGCGGACGCCGAGATCATCGGTGAATGCGTGGAGGCGCATCCCGGCATGGTCGTGACCCGGACGGCGTTCGGCGCCACCCGGGTCGTGGACACGCCTATCGGAGAGCAGTTGCCGCGGATCTGTTAGCGAGCCACTCGTGCCAGGCGTCGAGCCCGTCGCCGCGGGTGGCGGAGACGGGCAGCATCTCGACGTCCGGCTTGACCCGGTGGATCAGCTCGAGACACAGGTCGACGTCGAAGTCGACGTACGGGAGCAGGTCGATCTTGTTCAGCAGGACGAGGTCGGCGGTGCGGAACATGTAGGGGTACTTCGCCGGTTTGTCCGCGCCCTCGGTGACCGAGATGATCACCACCCGGGCCGCCTCGCCGAGGTCGAACAGGGCCGGGCAGACCAGGTTGCCGACGTTCTCGACGAAGACCAGCGAGCCGTCGGGCGGGGCGAGTTCGGCCAGGCCGCGGTCCATCATCTCGGCGTCCAGGTGGCACCCGGCGCCGGTGTTGATCTGGACGACCTTGCTGCCGGTGGACCGGATCCGCTGGGCGTCCAGCCAGGTCTCCTGATCGCCTTCGATCACCAGGGTCTCGCGGCGGTCGCCGAGGTCGGTGATCGTGCGTTCGAGCAGCGTGGTCTTGCCGGAACCCGGTGAGCTCATCAGGTTGATCGCGGTGATCGCGTGCTCGGCCAGCCGGTGCCGGGTGGCCGCGGCGAGCAGGTCGTTCTTCGCCAGGATGTCCTGTTCGAGGAGCACGGTCCGGCTCTCGTGGGCGTGCTCGTGTGGATGCGGATGTGGATGGTCGTGATGGTGCTCGTGCTCGTCGACCAGCGTCACGCGGGTGGTGCTGTCCTCGCCGCCGCATCCACAGGTGCTGCACATGTCAACGCACCTCCACCGAGATGATCCGCAGTTCGCGGCCGGCCAGGACGTCGAGATCGGCGCTGCCGCAGTCGCACAGCATGATCGGATCCTCGAGTGTGAACTCCCGCCCGCAGTCCCGACAGTACGCCCGCCCCGGCGGCTCGTCGATGTCCAGCCGGGCGCCCTCCAGCCCGGTCCCGCCGGCCACGATCTCGAAGCAGAACCGGATCGAGTCGGTCACCACGCCGGACAACCGCCCGATCTCGAGCCGGACGGCTGCCACCGGTCCGTCGCCGATCTTCTCGACGATCGCATCGACGATGCTCTCCGTGATGGCGAGCTCATGCATCTTCCCGACGGTACTCCGGTCCGCGCGGAAAAGTTGCGGGAAAACCTGCACTCCCGTCGAGCACTCAGCGTAATCGGCAGAACGGCGTGATTTCGGCAAGAATCCGGGCCCGGGAATCCATTGGGCACGAATAGTTACCGTTGTGCGCGGCAACCAATCAAGACGTCTCCGCCGATCGCTACCGGATGGGCGACGGGCGGCTTACCCTCCGTTTGTTGAGCCCGCGGCCTGGCTCGGGGGAGCCGCTCCACTGCGGAGGGGAAAGTATGAGACGTCGCCTGAGGTACTCTGCTGCGCTCGTCGGCCTGACCGGTCTGATCGTCGCGTCGATGTCGGCACCGGTACACGCCGCGACCCAGGACCATTCGCCGCCCGGGCAGGGGCCGGGTGCGATGCAGGTCCAGTCGGCGACCGACGCCGCCTCGGCGAAACTCGACCCGAAGCTCGAGGCCAAGGTCAAGAAGGGTGACACCGCCCCGGTGGCCGTGTTCGCCACCGTGCAGGGCGATTCCGCCAAGGCCCAGCAGGTGCTCGGCAACGCCCATGTGGCGAAGTCCGGGGACGCCGCGCTGGTGATGGGCTCGATCCCGGTGCAGGCGCTGCCGAAGCTGGCCGCCGTACCGGGGGTGGTCTCCGTCCAGCCGGTCGAGCTGGCCCGCACCGGACAGCCGCTGTCCGACCCCGATCCGAGCCTGCACCAGGCGCCGACCGCGGCCGAGCTGAAGGCGGCGCTGGCCAAGGTCAAGTCCGACGACGTGCCGTACGACCAGGCTCCGCCGCTGCGCGGCTCGAACTTCGACAAGCTCCGCAAGCAGAACCTCCTCGACGCCAAGACGCACAACTTCACCGGCGCCTGGAACGCGGGCTTCGCCGGCCAAGGCGTGACCGTCGGCGTACTGGACGGTGGCACCGACTGGGGTCACCCCGACCTGGTCAACACCTGGCAGACCTGGACCGGCCAGACCGGCGACAAGGCGGGCTGGAACGGCTGGCCGAAGGCCTTCGACCCGTACGGCACTCTTCAGTGGCTCTCGGCACCCGACCAGGTCGACCAGGGTCTGTCCTGGTTCACGAAGACCACCGCGGCCACCTGCACGAAGACCGGCGCGACCTGTTCCGTCGACTTCGCGACGAAGACCGGACCGTCGCGCAACTTCAGCGCTCCGACCGGCACCAAGCAGCACACCTACAGCTTCCCGGCCAAGTGGAGCAAGTCCGGCAAGGTCATGCTCGGCAGCCACCCGGACGACCACCTGCTCCAGCTGTACGGCGAGCGCCCGGGCTTCCTGGTCACCGACCCGCACAAGGCCGGCGTCTACGACACCGTGTACGTCGACCTCGACGACGACTACTCGTTCGCCGACGAGAAGCCGGTGAGCAAGTCGTCGCCGGCGTCGTACCGCGACATGAACGGCGACGGCTACACCGACCTGTCCGGCGGCCTGCTCTACTACATCTCCGACGGCAAGACCCCGATCCCGGGCGGCCTGGACATGTTCGGCGTCGACGACACGTCGTACGGCTCCGGTCAGCTGCTCGCGTGGACCGGTGACTTCGACCCGGCGATCGAGGGCCACGGAACGCTCACCGCGTCGAACATCGTCGGCCAGGCGGTGATCAACGGGAAGGCGCCGACGTTCAAGGACCTCCCCGGCGGCAAGTACGCCGGTGCCGTGCTCGGCGGCGCGCCGAAGGCCAAGCTGGCGCCGTTCGGCGACATCTACATGGGCTTCGACTTCTCCACCCAGTTCGGGTACCTGCTGTCCACCCGCAAGGGCGTCGACGTCACGTCCAACTCGTACGGCGAGTCGACCACCGACAACGACGGCTGGGACGCCGCGAGCCAGGAAGCCGACGTGATCCATGACGGCTTCAAGACCACAGCCCTGTTCTCCACCGGCAACGGCGCACCGGGCTTCGGTACGGCGACCGCCGCCGCGCCGTCGACCGCGATCGAGGTCGGGGCGTCCACGCAGTTCGGCGGCACCGGCTGGGACTCGATCGTGCGGACCAGTCAGATCACCGACAACGATGTGATGGTGTGGTCGAACCGCGGCTTCGGCGCGAACGCGACCAACGGCGTCGATGTAGTTGCCGATGGCGCCTATGCGCCGGGTGACGCGACCCTGAACACCATCCTCGACGGCCGGAACGCGTGGGTCACCTGGGGTGGCACGAGTCGCTCGACCCCGGTTGCCGCCGGTGCGACGGCGCTGGTCTACCAGGCGTACGAGAAGGCGCACCACGGCGCCGTACCGGCCGGCTTCTACTCGACCGCGCAGGACATCCTGAAGTCGTCGGCGAAGGACCTCGGGTACGACGCCAACGTCCAGGGCTCCGGCTCGATCGACGCGGGCAAGGCCGTGGCCAGTGCGCTCGGCCGGCGCGCGACGGTGTCACCGACGGAATGGCGGGTGGGTGACTACCGCGGCACGGAGTACCCGGTCTTCGCGAACATCATCTCGCCCGGTGGCACGGACACCCAGAAATTCAACATCAACGGTGGTGGGGCCTGGCAGGTCAGCGACCGGCAGTTGGTCCGCACCGACACCGACACACTGTCGTTCAGCAGCAAGGATCTGAGTCAGGAGAGTACGGGCAACTTCAACGCGCCGGACTACCTGATAGACCTGACGAAACAGGTCAAACAGCATCGCAACGCGGATCTGATGGTGGTCAAACTCGAGTATCCGCGGAGCGAGTTCGACGGCAACAACGACCTGACCGAGGACCAGGCGTGGCGGCTGCTCACGTACAACTGGACCGACGTCAACCACGACGGCAAGCTGTGGACGGACAAGAACCACAACGGCGTCGTCAACCACACCGACAAGACGACCAGCTCGAACATCGACGGCTTCCTCGACCTGGACTTCGCCAAGTCGGAGATCGAGCAGGGCGAGTACAGCCGCTTCATGTACCACCGGGCCGGCTCGAACGCACTGCAGTCGTACGTCGCCGATCCCGCGAAGCGGATGGCCGACGGTCTGTTCCTCGGTCTGCAGCACTCGGCGAAGAACGCGAAGATCCCGGTCACCGACTTCAAGGTGTCGATCGACTGGTACCAGAACACCGACTGGAAGTGGGTCACCACGCCGCACACCGCGAACGGCTCGTTCACCGCGTCGATCAAGGTGCCGAGCAACGCGCCGTACGGCATGTACTCCGGTGCCGTCGTGCTGCAGCGCGGCTCGGACTCGATGGTCGTGCCGGTGTCCGTGGCGGTCGCCGCGACCGCGACGCAGGACGCGAGCGGCAAGATCACCGGGGCGATCAACTTCGGCGGTGACGACGTGGCCCAGGCGCAACGGAACCTGACGTACAACAACGGCACGGTGTTCGGTGCGAACGACTGGACCTGGCGGGCCGAGTCCGGGGACTGGCGGTTCTTCTATCTCGACGTACCGAAGACACCGGCGGAGGGCACGAAGTTCCTGGCCAACACGAGTTGGGAGGATTCGGGGCCGTACACCGATCTCGACACGCTGATCATGGGCAGATCGGTGAACCACTTCCAGCTCGAGCCGGATTCCGTGTACGGCGCGCCGTACACGATCGACACGGTCGGGAAGAGTCCGAACACCAACGTCCGGACCGGTGCCTGGCTGTTCAACACCGCGACCGGTGGGCCGGCCGATGTGGTCACGGCACCGGCGCAGGAGGGGCTGCAGGCGCTCGCACTGCACCAGGTCAGCTGGCAGGGCGACAAGTTCAACACGCCGTTCAAGGTCCAGCTGGGGAGTGCGTCGGTGACGCCGTCCTCGGTGGTGCAGACCGCGACCGGTGACACCGGCGGGTTCGACGTGACGTTCGACTCGAGCGTGCCGCTGGACGGGCTGAAGGCGGAGGCCTTCGGTCTGAGCCAGCCGAGTACGACGACCGAGACGGCACATCAGGACAACCCGGACGACCCGTCGACGTCGAGCGTGAAGAAGAACATCACGCTGTCGCACGCCTCGCGGCTCAGCGTCAGCACGGCACTCGACAGCAACGACCTGGACCTGTACGTCGTCCGGGACGCCAACAACGACGGCGTGTTCTCGCCGTCCGAGATCGTTGCCTCGTCGGCCGGCGGTACGGCCAACGAAGCGGTCGATCTGGTCAACCCGCCCGACGGCAACTACCAGATCTGGGTACACGGCTTCTCGGTCTCCGGTACGCCGGCGTTCACCCTGAACGTGAACGCGATCCAGGGCAACGACCTGACCGTCAGCGGTGTGCCGACCGGTCCGGTCCCGGCCGGTACGCCGGTCACCCTGCACGTCGACTACAACAAGGCGATGACACCCGGCCAGAGCTACAACGGCGAGCTCCTGCTCGGCCCGGCCTCGGCTCCGACCGCCCTGTCCGTCCCGATCAAGATCACCAGATAACGCAACTTCGGCGGCGGAGGCGGTATCGGGAAGAGTGTGAAGACACTTACCTCCAAACGCGCCTCCGCCGTGGCCGCGGCCGCCGCTCTGCTCGGCGGCCTGGCCACCGCAACGATGACTACGGCTCCGGCCGCCGCGAACACCACTGCGGCGGCCGGAGCCTGCACCATGTCCGTCGGCTCGATCACGGCCGCCGGGGACATCGCCAACACCGGCGTCACGGCGTCGTCGCCGATCAAGTCCACGCGCGGGGCCGGCCCGCACCTGTTCGCTCCGGGGCTCGCGAAGATCGCGTCGACCTGGACCACCACGATCGGAGTCGCGGGCGAGGACACGACGTACGGCGAGGTCGTGGTGAACGGCACGCTGTACTACGGCGAGTACGGCCACGACTCGACCGGTAAGCCGACGAGCAGCCTGAAGTCAGAGGGCGTCGGGTACCAGGGCTACAAGGCGATCGAGTCGTCGTTCTACTGGGGCAAGACCGTGCGCGGTGCGGACTACCGGCTGCGTGGCGACGGCGTGCTGTACCGGTTCGCGAACAAGCAGGTCACCCGCTACCCGGGCTACTCGGCGGTCAAGACGATGACGCTGATCAGCGAGACGCAGACCTACGACACCTTCCTCGCGGTCACGAACGGCGGCGCGCTGTACACGATCCACATCCCGACCGGCACCGCGGCGCCCACGGTCAAGAAGGTCCGCACGTCCACCTGGCAGAACTTCGACTTCCTGGTCGCGGAGAAGTGCGGCACCCAGAGCACGTTGCTCACGGCAATCGACAAGGACAGCGGTTCGGCGTATCTGTACGCCGTCGGCCACGCCAACGGCGCCGCCACCGTCATCCAGGGTCTGGGCAAGGTCCCCGGCACCTTCAAGGACCCGGTCTACTACCTGCATACCGCCGAAGGCACTCCGTCCCTCTTCGGCGAGTGAGAAAACTGACGTGACAGGGCCCCGGTGACCTGATGGTCACCGGGGCCCTGTGTGGTTCAGAAGTCGCCGCCGAAGTCTCCGCCGCCGAAGTCGAAGCCGCCGCCGTCCCCGCCGCCGTCGAACGGGTTGAAGTCGCCCCCGCCGTCGCCGCCTCCGCCGTCGCCACCATCTCCGCCGCCGTCGCCGCCGTCGGACTGGCCGTCCTCGTAACCGGCTGCGTAGTCACCGTAGCCACCGCCGGCGAACATGCCGCCGAGCGCGGTGCCGATGAACATACCGGTCAGCACCCCGCCGACACCGCCGAACAGACCCTGCGCGTACGGCGAGTAGGCCGGGCCGGCCTCCCAGTACGGCACTCGCTGCGGGCCGACCATGACCTTGCGGACGTCCGGCTCGGCGCCGGCGCGGACCCGCTCGGCGTCGGCCGCACAGGCCGGCACCTCACGCGGCGCGCCGCCCGGCGGCGACCACATCACGTCGACCACGGACGGGCCGTGCTGCGGGTTGAAGAAACACGCCGGCCGCCGCTGCGGCAGCGGCTGGTCGTTCACCCGGGCCTTGACGCAGGCCGCGGCGTACCGGCCGTCCTCGAGGATCTCGACCACGTGCTTGATCTGGTCGGCCTGGGTGACCTGGCCGATCGCCTGCTTGGCGGACTCGTAGGAGTCGAGCGCGCGCTGGTAGTCCTGCCGGGCACCCTCGCCCAGGTCCTTGCCGACCATCTCCAGGTCGAGGTCCTGCAGCTCCTCGCCGAAGCGGGTGATGTCTTCGTCGGCAGTGCGCTTCACCGACTCCAGCTCGGCGGCCGTGATCTCGTGCTTCTTCTTGTTCTGCAGCTGGGTCCGACGGTACGAGCGATATGCCAGAACCGCGATCACCACGACAGCGATGATCAGGATGTAGTCCATGTCGGGCCTCTCTCGGGGGCTTTACGCAGAGCCTACCGAATCCCTCAAGACACCCACGCCACGCACGGTGACGCAATCCCGGGAAAACGGTCACCAACCGCGCATAATCGGTGGCACCGCCCAGCGCCCGTCGTACACCGCCGGAAGGCTGGCTCATGCGCAGGACTGCCCGACTACTCCCACTCGTGCTGACCGCGGCCACCCTGATTCCCCTGCAGCACAACGATTCCGACGCTTCCTACCAGGAGATCCCGCTCGACGGCCCGACGATCCAGGCCCGTACCAAACCGTTTGGTATGGTCGCCGTCACCTGGCCGGAGGGCGCACAGAACGTCACGGCCAAGGTCCGCGTCGAACGCGACGGAAAGTGGACCGACTGGGAATCGTTATCGGTCGAGGACGAACACGGCCCAGATCCATTGGTACCTGAAGGAATTGAGCGCGCCGGCACCGAACCGTTGTGGGTCGGCAATGCCACCGGGGTCCAGGCCAGCGCCGTCACCGACAGTGGTACGACGATCGCCGGCGCTAAGGTCGTGCTGATCCAGCCGGGCGTACTTGCATCGGATGCCGATGAACCGTCCGCGCAATCGGTCGAGCCGGCCGCCTCGCGTGCGCCGTACCCGATGCCGTTGATGGTGAGCCGCAAGAGGTGGGGCGCCGATGAGCGACTCCGCACCCACAACGGGGCTGCGTGCGCGCGTCCGAAGTACACGACCACTGTGCTGGCCGCCTTTGTGCATCACACCGCGGACCGCAACGACTACACGCGTACGCAGGTCCCGGCGATGGTGCGGACGATGTACGCGTACCACGTGAAGAGCCGGGGCTGGTGCGACCTGGGGTACAACTTCTTGGTCGACCGCTTCGGTCGCGTCTTCGAGGGCCGGTACGGCGGTGCGCAGTTGCCCGTGCTCGGCGCACACACGGCCGCGTTCAACTCGAATTCGTTCGGTGTCGCGCTGATCGGCAACTTCGAACAGGCGACTCCGCCGGCAGCGATGCTGGAGTCGACCGCCCGTGTGATCGCGTGGAAGCTCGACGCCAACTATCGGTCGCCGTTGGCAACGATCACCCTCGACGGCAGTCGCCTGCACACCGTCTCCGGCCACCGCGACACCAAGGCGACCGCGTGCCCGGGGACTCAGCTGTACAACAAGCTTGGTTGGCTGAAGCAACGGGTCAACACATTGATGAGCGGTAGTTTCTCGACCCCGATCTACCAGTACGCGCGCAAGCTCGGGTTCCGCACCATCGGCCAGCCGTTCTGGGGCGAGCACCGGACCCGCACCGGCTGGGCGACGTACTTCGCCACCCGTGACGTCTTCTACTCGGTTGCCAGCGGCACGCATTCGACCGCGGGCGCGTTCCGGACCCGGTTCCGGCGGCTCGGCGCCGGCAGTGCACGGCTCGGGTTGCCGATCACCGAGGCGTACCGCGTGCCGGGCGGCTCCCGGCAGAAGTTCCAGCGCGGCTGGCTCGTCTGGGACCGCCGCACACGTCAGGTCCAGCTTGTGTACGGGAGAGCTTCATGAGAACGGTACCGATTTCCGGGCGTGCGATCGCGGCCGTCGTCCTGTCGTCCACAGTGATCAGCGCGACCGCGCAGGCTCGCGATTTCGTGCCGACCGCAACGGCGCCGGACACGACGATCAACGGCCGCGGCTTCGGGCACGGCCGCGGGCTTTCGCAGTACGGCGCGCAGGGTGCCGCGCTGGCCGGGAAGTCGGTCAAGCAGATCCTGGACTTCTACTACCCGGGCACGACGGTCGGCAAGGCGACCGGCAGCATTCGCGTCCGGGTCAGCGCTGACACCACCGACGGCGTGCGAGTGGGCGCGGTCAACAAGCTCAGCGTCAGATCCTTTGCCACCGGCAAGGTCTATGTGTTGCCCAAGGCATCCACGCGGAACCAGTGGTCGATCGACCCGAACGGTGAGCACGGGACGAAGCTCAGCTCGTACGACGCGAAGACGAAGAAATGGACGCTGTACAAGACGTTCACGGGGATGGCGCAGTTCGAGGGACCTGCCGTGATCGGGCTGGTCCTGCCGAGCGGCGCCGTACGGCGGTATCGCGGTGCGCTGCGGGCGATCGACGTCTCCGGTACGCATCTGGACACGGTGAACGTCGTACCGCTCGAGTACTACCTGCGCGGCGTCGTACCGCGGGAAGCCGTGTCCAGCTGGAAGCCGGCCGCGTTGCAGGCGCAGGCTGTTGCCGCGCGCACCTATTCGGTCTTCCATCGCGATCGCGCGACTTCGAAGGCGTATGACCTGTGCGACACGACGTCGTGCCAGGTGTACGGCGGGTACGACTCGGAGGAGACGTCGACGAACAACGCGATCGCGGCGACAGCGGGGCAGATCCGGCTGTACAAGGGCAAGCCGATCATCGCCGAGTTCTCGTCGTCGAACGGCGGGGCGACCGCGGCCGGGGACGTGCCGTACCAGCTGATGAAGGCGGACAGCTGGGACGCGTACCCGAAGAACGGGAACCCGAACGTGTCGTGGAGCGTGACGCGGTCGGCGGCGGACATGCAGTCGGTCTTCGCTGTTGGCTCGATCCGGTACGTGCGGGTGCTGAAGCGCAGCGGCGTCGGGCCGGGCGGCGGGCGGGCGCTGACGATCGAGGCCGTCGGGTCGAAGGGGAAGCGGGTGCTGACCGCGGACCAGGTCCGGATCCGGCTGCATCTGAAGTCCGGCTGGATCAGCTTCCCCGCTCGTCCACTTGATATGCCAACCGCAGTTGTCGAAGAGCCTGGTCGCTGAGCCATTGACGCCGTGTCCGTGCGCCGGTTAGAACGTGACATCGATGTCAACCGCCACCGCCCAGGAGGAGCAGGTCGATGCGCAGGAAATTTGGTATATCAACTCGTCTGGCCGCGGGAATGCTCGCGGTCACCGTTCTCGGGTCGCTGAGCATGACCACGGCCGACGCGGGAGCCGACGCGAACGCAGCTCGGGCGCACGCGTCGTACGACGCGATCAACAAGTACTTCGACGCCGGCAAGGGTGGACTGCTGCTGGAGGAGTACCCGAACACACAGTCCAACCCGTACTCGTACGTCTGGCCGTACTCGCAGGCGGCGATCGCGGCCGAGGACCTGGCCGGCATACCCGGCGCTGGTCGCCAGGGCTCGGCCGAGGCTGATCGGCGGCTCGCGGCGTACGAGTTCTACTGGAACTCCGGTACGACGCCGACCGGGTACGACTCGTACGTGCGACCGCCGAACGGTCAAGGCGGGGACAAGTTCTACGACGACAACGAGTGGATCGGGCTGAACCTGATCCAGCGGTACAAGCGGACTGGTGACCGCGCTGCACTCGCCCGTGCGAAGGACATCTTCGCGCTCGTCGTCCACGGCTGGGACACCGATCCGTCGCACCCGTGCGCCGGCGGCGTCTACTGGACCCAGGCCCCGTGGAGCCAGGACCGCAACACGGTGTCGAACGGACCTGGTGCGGAGCTCGGCGCGCATCTGTACCTGCTGACGCGGGACAAGTCGTACCTGACGTGGGCGCAGCGGATGTACACGTGGGCGCAGACCTGCATGCTCGCGCCGAACGGCCTGTACTGGGACCACATCGACCTGGCCGGCAACGTCGAGAAGACCCAGTGGAGCTACAACCAGGGCGTGATGCTCGGCGCCGGGGTTCTGTTGTTCAAGGCAACCGGCAACCCGAAGTACCTACGCGATGCGAAGTCGGTCGCGTCGGCGTCGCTGGCGTTCTACAACACGCCGGAGATCCTCGCGAAACAAGGCGCTGCCTTCAACTCGATCTGGTTCAAGAACCTGCTGATCCTGGACTCGGTAGCCCCGGACTCCCGCTACCGCAAGGCGATGCAGTCCTACGCCAACTACAACTGGACCACCACCCGAGACCCCGCCACCAACCTGTACCACTTCGACGAAGGCTCGGTCGAGTTGCTGCAGCAGTCCGGCATAACCCAAATCCACGCCCTCCTGGCCTGGCCCCGCTCCCGTTACCACCTTCTCGCCTGACAAATGCCGCGCCGCCCGGCCCCCGCAGGGGACGGGCGGCGCGGTTTCTTTTGCCTAGGCTGCCGCGGTTGCTGTCTTGATCTCGACCGGCGTGATCGGCGTACCGTCCTGCGGCCCGTTCTGCGGGGTAACGCCCGCCTCGGCCACCTTGTCGATCAGCTTCACGCTGGCCTCGTCGATCGTCCCGAAGGCCGTGTACTGCGGCGTCAGCCCCGACGCGTCGCCGTACACGATGAAGAACTGGCTGCCGTTCGTATTCGCCCCGGAGTTGGCCATCGCCAGTATCCCGCGTCCGTACTTCAGCGTCGGGTACACCTCATCCGCGAAGCTGTACCCCGGGCCGCCCGACCCGCTCCCGGTCGGGTCGCCGCACTGCAGCACCTGCAGACCTTCGCCGACCGTCAGCCGGTGGCACTTGGTGTTGTCGAAGTACTTCTGCCCGACCAGGCTCAGGAAGTTCTTCACCGTACACGGCGCGAGCGCACTGTCCAGCGTGAGCTGCAGATCGCCGATCGAGGTGTCCAGACTGACCTTCGACGTACCCGACGCCTTCGTCTTCCCGTCGGCCGGCGGGTTCACCTTCTTGCTGGCCGGCTCGGCGCTCTTCTTGTAGGTGCAGTTCACCTCGGCCGGGAGCGGCGTCGCCCGCTTCGGCGCCGGTGCCATCGCAGTCGGAATACTCGCCGGCTTGTTGTCCGGCCCCGTCGACGCCTGGTCACCCGACGCGGCCGCCGGCTTGTCGTCACCACCCACCCCGAACACCACGAAGACCCCGACGATCACCACGACCACCGTCGCCACGGAAGCGATCGTGATCGCCAGGTTCCGCCGCTGCCGCCGCCGCTCAACCTCCCGCTCGGCCAGCCGCTTCGCCTTCCGCGCCGCCAACTGCTGCTGATGGGTCTTCTTGGACATGCAGTAACCCTCCTCACCGGAATGCCTGACGGGAACCTACAGCGAAAACCTGAGAACTGTCTGTCAATCCCCGAACAACACCAAATCGACACCCACCATCCCAACGGCCACCGCTCCGCGGCGACAGCCTATTGCCGCCTTCGGCGGTGTGCGGACCGTGGTGAGAGCGACTGCGGTTCGCGCGGATGAACTGTGGGCGCGAGAGGCGCGTAATGGACACCGCTGCGTGATGACGGTTCTGTTGCCGCCTCTGGCGGGGTGCGGATCGTGGTGCGGGTGCTGATGACCCAGGGGCCGGCGCACGAGGCCGTGAGGCTCGTGGCCCGGGGCTTGCGGTGAGGTGGGTGGGGGTGATCGCCGCGATGGGCGGTTTGACCGATGGGCGCTGGTCGTGTGGTCAGCTCGGCAGGCCATGCTCGCGGGCAGATGGTGAGTGTGGGGAGGAAATGAGGTGAGGAGCTGGGGCGGGGAGATGAGACTGAAGAGTGTGACGACTGTTCGAGGTGTTGGGGATGGGGATGTCGGCGACTGTTTGGGGATTGTGCGGGCGTTGCCGGAGTACTTCTCCGAGGGCGTGGCGGAGAAGGTGCGTGAGGATCTCGGACGGCACCTGGCGTGGGTGGCTGTGCGGGGTGAGCGGGTGGTTGGGTTTGTGGTGGTTGAGCGGAAGGGGCCGCTCGCGGCGGAGGTTCTTTGGGTGGCGGTAGACGCGGCAGATCGTGGGCAGGGGATTGGCCGGCGGTTGGTGAACGAAGTACTGCGGGAGGTGCGGGCGGACGGCGTACGGGTGGTTGAGGTGAAGACGCTGGATGCCAGCGCGAGCTACGAGCCGTACCGGGCAACCCGGGCCTTCTGGGAACGGATGGGTTTCGTGCAGATCGACACGATCGACCCGCTACCGGGCTGGGACCCAGGCAACCCGGCCGCGATCTACGTCGCCGCGCTCGAGCCGACGACCGGGCGCCGACCAAGCGAACTCTGAAAGCGGACGAGATACCCGTCGGGGTCGGTGACGAGGAATTGGTTGACGCCGGTCTCTTCCTGAGGGGTGACGCGGTACCACTTGGTTTCCGGCTCCATGAAGAGCGGATAGTCGGCGGCGGCGAGCGCAGAGAGGATCGGCGCGAGCTCAGGCACGCTGATCTGGAAGTTGATCCCGCGTCCCAGCGGCCGCTCCAGCGGACCGGTGACCCAGTTCCGCCCGACGCCTTGCTGTTCGAGCATCACGTGCGCCGATCCACGTACGACGTACGCGAACCCCTCCTCCTCGCGCTGGTATTCGACCGCAAACCCGCAAAGCCCACACCAGAACTCGAGGCTCCTCGCCACATCGCCCACCAGGAGTTCAGGTACCAGCGATGGCTCAGCAGACGAACTCACGCGCCAATGCTTTCAGACCTCGACGGACTTCCACCGGAGGCGCCCGTCGTCGATGTACGGCGACCATCCCATGGCCGGGTGCGTTGGAAACGGCGTGGCGGCATGCAGGCGGCGACCGTGATCTTGCAGCGCGGGCTGGTCGAGGGTGAGGGAGTCGGCCACATCGGCCAGCATCTCGGTGATGCTGAACCACTCCGGGATGGAGAACCCGTCTGACTCGTTGTCGAAGGTGCCGACGCACCCATGATGCTCGCCCTCACGAAGGTCGACGAACAGGAGGCAGTCGGTCCCCGCGTCGCCGATCGGCAGGAACGCGTCGAGCCAGTCGAAGGAACGGGTGCCTGCCGGGTCCTGTTCGTTGGAGAGTGGTCGGTCGGGAGAGACCGTGGCGGTGATCCCCTGCAGCATCTCGCGATAACGCAGCATTTGCTCGATCCCCATCGGGATGTAGAGGAACGGGATGAGCCTGCCGAAATCCGCCTGCCACCCGAACCCGTTGTTCAACCCGAGCCAGGCAATCAGATCGCTCGGCAGCCGGCGCCTCATCGCATCCCGAAGCCCGGAGATCTCAGCCGAGGATGCCGGTGGCTGGAGGTGATCCAACCCGCGCGGCAGATGCCTCGCCAGCCACCCGGTGATCAAACTCCACGACTGCACCACCGAATCATTCATAACTTCCGCACTATGCCAGAGCCTCAGGTCCCCATGGACCGCAATCCGCACACCGCCGACGGCGGCCAACAAATCAGCCGCCGCGGAGCGGTGTCCTTCGGGTGGTGTTCTTAGTCTTTGATTTCGCAGATGGGGGCGCCGGCGGAGACGGTGGCGCCTACCTCGGCGGTTAGGCCGGTTACCGTGCCGGACTTGTGGGCGTTGAGGGGCTGCTCCATCTTCATCGCCTCCAGGACGACGATGAGGTCGCCCTCGGCGACCGTGGCGCCTTCCTCGACGGCGATTTTGACGATGGTGCCTTGCATGGGGGAGGTGAGGGAGTCACCGGACGCGGCGGAGCTCTTCGCCCCGCCGGCTCGTCGCGACGGCTTCTTCTTCGCCCCAGCGCCAGCACCAGCGCCGGCCACAGCAGCACCACCGACAGCACCAAGACCGGCTGGCAGTACGACCTCGAGGCGCTTGCCACCGACCTCGACGGTTACCTTCTCCCGCTCGCCCTCTTCGACAGGCTCGGCGACCGGGCCGTCGTACGGCGTGAGCTGGTTGTCGTACTCCGTCTCGATCCAGCGCGTGTGCACCTTGAACCCGTCGGTCCCGACGAACGCCGGATCCGACACCACCGCCTGATGGAACGGGATGACGGTAGGCATCCCCTCCACGACGAACTCACGCAGCGCCCGCCGCGACCGCTCCAGCGCCTGCTGCCGATCCCGCCCGCTCACGATCAGCTTCGCAACGAGCGAGTCGAACGCACCCGGCACCGTCTCGCCCTGGTCGTACCCACCGTCGAGCCGCACCCCCGGCCCCGACGGCGCGTGCCACCGCGTCAGCGTCCCCGGCGCAGGCAGGAACCCGCGCCCGCCGTCCTCCGCATTGATCCGGAACTCGATCGAATGCCCCGACACCACCGGGTCGTCGTACCCAAGCTCTTCACCGTTGGCGATCCGGAACATCTCCCGCACCAGATCCAGCCCGGTGACCTCCTCGGACACGGGGTGCTCGACCTGCAGCCGCGTGTTCACCTCGAGGAACGAGATCAGCCCGTCCTGCCCGACCAGGAACTCGCACGTCCCCGCTCCGACGTACCCGGCCTCGCGCAAGATTGCCTTCGAGGACGTGTACAACGTGTCCAGTTGCGAGGCAGACAGGAACGGCGCCGGCGCCTCCTCGACCAGCTTCTGGTACCGGCGCTGCAGCGAGCAGTCCCGCGTCGACACCACGACAACGTTGCCGTGGGCATCGGCCAGGCACTGGGTCTCGACGTGCCGCGGCTTGTCCAGGTACCGCTCGACGAAGCACTCGCCGCGCCCGAAGGCCGACACAGCCTCCCGGGTCGCCGACTCGAACAGCTCCGGGATCTCCTCCATGGTCCGCGCGACCTTCATCCCGCGACCACCACCGCCGTACGCCGCCTTGATCGCGATCGGCAGCCCGTACTCCTCCGCGAAGGCAACCACCTCGGAAGCATCCGCCACCGGGTCCGGCGTCCCCGGCACCTGCGGCGCGCCGACCTTCTCGGCGATGTGCCGCGCCTTGACCTTGTCGCCGAGCGAGTCGATCGCCGACGGCGGCGGACCGATCCAGATCAGCCCGGCGTCCAGAACGGCCTGCGCAAAGGCGGCGTTCTCGGCCAAGAACCCGTACCCCGGGTGTACGGCGTCCGCACCCGACCGCGCCGCCACATCCAGGATCTTGGCGATGTTCAGATAGGAGTCGGCCGGTGTCGACCCGTCCAGTGCGTACGCCTCGTCGGCGAGCCGGACGAACAGTGCGTCGCGGTCCTGGTCGGCGTACAGCGCGACGCTGCCCAGCCCCGCGTCGGCGGCGGCCCGGACGACCCGGACGGCGATCTCGCCCCGGTTGGCCACCAGCACCTTGGTGATCTGCTTGCTGTCGGACACAGCTGACTCCCTTCGGCTGGCCTGAGTCTAGGGTGAACCGGCCGCCGAAGGAGACAGGGCGTTCCTCACACCACGGCGGGTTGCCGCTCGAAGAACGACTCCAGTACGACGACCGTCTGCGTGCTGGTCACGCCGTCGACCTCGTGGAGAGCGCGCAGTGTCGCCTGCAGGTCCTCGGTGGTCGTCGTCCGGACCTTCACCAGGACCGACGCCGGGCCGGCGATGATGTGCGCCTCCTCGACCGCCGGGATCCCCAGCAGCGCGTCGCGGGAGTCGCCCATCCAGGCGTTCGCCTCGAGCAGGACATACGCGAGTACGCCGCGGCCGAGCGCGGCCGGGTCGACCTCGATCGTCGTACGCCGGATCACGCCGGCCGCCTTCAGCTTGCGCACCCGCTCGTGCGCCGACCCCGCCGACAGCCCGGCGATCTCGCCGAGCGCGGCGTACGACTGCCCGGCATCCTCCTGCAGCGCCGCCAGCAGCTTGCGATCCACATCATCTATGGTCATCTGCGTCCAAATCCATATCTCATTCTGCCAAATGCGATGATAGCAGGATATGGTTCAGATATGACCATCACTCTCACCAACACCCTGCCGCGGATCCGCGCCGAGTTGGTGGTGCTCGACGAGCGTTTCGCCCGGATCGCCGGCGACGAGTACGTCGAGTGCCTGTACGACGGCGGCCGCTGGCTCGAAGGACCCGCGAGCCGTCCGGCTACATCAACGGCACCATCGACCGCACCGGTCGGGTCTGGCGAGATCGCCATCCTTCCGGTTGGGAGGTTCGGTCGTCACGCATCACGGATAGGCTCAGCTGAAAGCGTTTGCAGCCGAGTTCGTGAGGAGTCGTGATGACGGGAATTCTCGAGCCGTTGGCAGGGACCGCACCGGCCGTCTGGGAGAAGCTGGACGACCGGTTCGCCGGGATCCGCGGAGACAACAAGCTCGAGCGGCTCTGGACCGGCGGACGCTGGGCCGAGGGCCCCGTGTACTCCGCGGCGGGGCGGTATCTGCTCTGGAGCGATATCCCCAACGACCGCATCCTGCGCTGGGACGAGACGTCGTACCAGGTCTCCGTCTTCCGGCAGCCGGCAGGCAACACCAACGGCCACACCCGCGACACCGAGGGCCGGCTGGTGAGCTGCGAGCACGGCAACCGGCGGGTGACCCGGACCGAGCACCACGGCGGCATCACCGTGCTCGCCCACGAGTACGACGGGAAGCGGCTGAACAGCCCGAACGACGTCGTGGTCAAGCGGGACGGATCGGTCTGGTTCACGGATCCGGCGTACGGGATCGACAGCGATTACGAGGGCTACAAGGGCGAGATCGAGACCGGCGGGTGCCACGTGTACCGCGTCGGGACCGACGGTGCGCTGACCCGCGTCGCCGACGACTTCAACCGGCCGAACGGGCTCGCGTTCTCGATGGACGAGTCGTTGCTCTACATCTCCGACTCGGAGGAGGGCACAATGCGCGTCTTCACCGTCGAGGGCGACAAGCTCTCCGGCGGCGAACTGTTCGCCGAGTGCGGCAACGGCATCTTCGACGGCTTCCGCCTCGACACCCAGGGCCGCATCTGGACCTCCGCCGCCGACGGCGTCCACATCTACCACCCCGACGGCACCCTGCTCGGCAAACTCCTCGTCCCCGAAACCGTCAGCAACCTCACCTGGGGCGGCCCCAAGCGCAACCGCCTCTTCATCACCGCCACCACCTCGGTCTACTCCCTCTACACGACCGCAAACGGCGCCCCGGAGGCCTACGGCCCGCGTGTCTGAGTTCGGCGAGGTACTGCGAAGGTTCCGCAAGGCGTCCGGCCTCTCCCAGGAGCGCCTCGCGGAATCTTCCGGTGTCAGCGTCGAAGCGATCAAGTCACTGGAGGCCGGCCGTCGGCGTCACCCGCGGCCGCTGACGCTGAAGCTGCTGGGCGACGGACTCGGACTCACCGGGGCCGACCGCGCGGAACTCGTTGCCGCCGGCACCAAGGCACGGACGACGAGGCCGATGCCTGAACAGTTGCCGGACGATCTGCAGGACTTCGCGGGTCGCGACGAACAGGTCACCGATCTCGAGAAGTTGTTCTCGACCGGCGAGGTCCGCCACGGCGTCGTGGTGGTTTCTGCGATCTCCGGCATGGGCGGCATCGGCAAGACCGCGCTCGGCGTTCACGTCGCGCACCGGCTGCGTGACCTGTTCCCGGACGGCCAGCTGTATGTGAACCTCCGGGGCTTCGGGCCTGGCGATCCGCTGAGCGCGGCGGAAGCGCTCGGCCGGCTGATGGACGGTCTGGGAGTGCAGAGCGCACCCTCGGCCGGTGTGGACGAGGACGCGGCCAGGTACCGCTCGGCGCTGGCCGGTCGGCGGGTGTTCGTCCTCCTGGACGACGCGGCGAGTGAGTCACAGGTGCTGCCGTTGCTCCCAGGGAGCTCGACGTGCGCGGTGCTGATCACGAGCCGCCGTCCGCTCACGGCCCTGCCCGGAGCGGCGCAGCTCGCCTTGGCAGCGCTGCCCGACCATGAAGCCCTGTCGATGCTTGCGCAGGTCGTCGGGGACGGTCGCGTCGAGTCCGACCGCGCCGGCGCCCAGGCGATCGTCCGGCTGTGCGGCGGTCTCCCACTCGCTCTTCGGATCGCGGGTGCCCGGCTCGCCGCGCAACCGTCGTGGAGCGTGCGGGAGTTCGCTCAACGGTTGCAGACCAGCCGCCGGCGACTCGACGAACTGTCGGTCGGCGATCTCGACGTCCGGATGAGTATCGAGGTTTCGTTGACCGCGGCAACGGATCACGACGCCGGTGCGGTCGCGGCGTTCGGCCTCCTCGGTCTGCACGAGGGCGACGAGCTGGACGTCCGGGTTGCCGCCCGTCTGCTCGATCTCCCGGTCGCCGAGACCGAGGACCGGCTGGAACGACTCGTCGACCTGCACCTGCTGCAGTCGAACGGGCCGCGGCGGTATCAGTTCCACGATCTGGTCCGCGCGTACGCCCAAGAGCTGGCGGCGGCGCAGACCACCGAAGCAGAGCGTCTCGCTGCCCGAGACCGTGTCATGGCCCTGTACGTGGCAATGGTCTGGCGGGCCCGGACGACGCACGGCATCGGCCGGATGTCGCGGGAGTGGTTCGACGAGCGGTGGCTCAGTGGGACCGATGACCTCGAGTACGACGAAATCATGGCCTGGCTGGACGCGGAAGCGAGCGAGGTTCTCGCCGCAGCTCGCCGACTGACGACCGGACCGCACGCCGATCCCGCGACCGTTGTCCGACTCGCGGTCGGCATGGTCCTGTTCTGGGCCGACCGTCGCCGCAACGCGGAGGGTGCACAGCTCGGTGAGTTGGCGGTGTCGGCGCTGCAGCGCGATCCGAGCTGCGGGCCGCCGTGGGCCGAGGCCTCGATCAGACACAACCTGGCGCAGCACTACTCGGTCACGTCGGACTTCGAGTCGGCGGCGGCGCACATGAGGGTTGCGGTCGACCTGTCCGCGGCGCAGGGCCATCAGTGGTTGCAGATCCACAGCCTGCTCGGCCTCGCCGAGTTCTCCGAGCGTTTGGGCCGACTGGACAAGGGCATGGCACATGCGCAGGCCGGGCTCGAGCTCGCCCTCGACAGTGCTGACGAGTCCGCCGAGGGACAGGCGCGATTCACCCTCGGGGTCATCGCCGGACGACTAGGTCAGCCGGAGGTGCAGGATCGGGAGTTCGACTTGGCTGCGACGTTGGTGCGGAGAAGTGGCCCGGATTCCTTCCACTGGTTGATCCGCTCGATCGGCGACGCCTATCGGCGCTGCGGCCGGAGCGCGAACGCGCGCGACTGGCTCCGTGCCGAATTGGCCGGGGTCATGTCCTCCGGCAGCCCGTTCACTGTGGCCGACCACCTCCAGCTCCTCGGTGCGGCTGAGGTGGAGTCGGCGGCGTACGAATCGGCGCGAGGCTACCTCGAGGAAGCGCTGGCGTTGATCGGTGACAGCAGTGGCGAGCTCGAGGCGAGGATCAGGCGTTCGCTCGGCGATGCACTGAACGGGCTCGGCGAATCCGAGACCGCCCAGGAGCAGTGGCAACTCGCGCTGCAGCTCTACAGCCGGTACGGCCTTCAACAGGCCGAGGAGGTTCGCGAGCTGCTGGAAACCCACTCACCTCGGTGAGCGTCGGTGGGTGATCGATGGCTTGCTGACCTGATCGAGGAGGGTGAGTTGTTCGAGGCGATCGGCGTTTGTCGCACCGTACGGGAGCGCGTCCAAGTGGTACGACGTACCGCAGCCGAGGAAGCCGCCGTGGACTTCCTCGGCTGACGGTCCGCTACAGCTTCTTCACCTGGTCGATGATCGTGAAGACGGCCAGGAACCCGAACGCCAGGAACGAGAACCCCAGTACCGCGGCACGCCAGGTGGTGATGCGGATCGCCTGCGGGAGGGCGCGCGAGTTCATCCACCAGAGCAGACCGGAGTACACGAACATCATCGTGCCGGCGGTGCACGCGGAGATGACCAGGAGCACCAGCGGCTGGGTCAGGCCGGCCAGCAGGACGATGATGCCGAAGGCAACAAGTCCCCAGACCAGCCAGAAGTACAGCTTGGACTCGGTGATCTTCGACTCGCGCAGGTAGCGGGCCTTGATCATGTCGGACGACAGCCGCGAGGTGTAGTCGACGATGCCGGTCGCGGCGGCGAACAGCGAGAACGCGCCGATCGCCCAGAACAGGTACCCGAACCAGCCGCCGACGAGGGTCTGCAGCGTCGTACCCTCGATCTTCAGGAAGCCGATGTTGTTCTTGACGTCCGGGTTCCCGAACAGGGTGGCGTGGGCGAGCATCGACGTGAACGCGATCGTGATCACGGTGATCGCGACGAACGTCGCGGCCTGCTCGATGTTCGCGAACTTCCACCAGCGCCTCCAGCGCGCCAGGTTCGCCTCGTCCGGTGTGAAGGTGTACCCGTTGGCGGTCGGATCGGCCTCGGTCTCACCTGTCACCGGCGATGTCAGCCGCGGCACATGCGCACCTTGGCCGAAGCCCTTGTCGCGGATCCAGTTGCTCTGCACAAGATTCTGGCCGCCGCCCGCACCGGCGTACGCGATTGCACCCATCACCAGCGCGAACCCGAGCTGGTCGGCCGGGAACTGCGGGTGGGTGACCGCGTCACCGAGCGCGCCGTACGTCTTCGCGCGGATCGCGAACACGAGCGCCAGGATCACCAGCAGTGCCACCGCGGCGATCTTCACCGCGATCAGGCGCTCCAACATCACGTAGACGACCGGCGCGAGCGTCAGGATCGCACCGATCAGCAGCAGCATCCCGATCGCGATCCACCGTGGGTCACCGGCGCCGAAAAGATACGTCAGCATCGAGGCCGAGCTGGTCGCCCAGCCGGGCCAGAGGTTCGCGAAGTACGTCATGATCGCGAAGAACAGGCCCCAGTGCTTGCCGTACCGGTTGAAGCCGGTCAACGCTGTCTCACCAGTTGCCAGCGTGTACCGCTCGATCTCCATGTTCAGGAACCACTGGACCACCACGCCGACGACGGCGCCCCAGAGGAACACCAGGCCGACCTGGCTGGAGATGTACGGCCAGAGGATGAACTCACCCGAGGCCAGTCCCACGCCGGCGCCGACCATACCGGGGCCGATGATCTTCCAGGTGTTCGTGGGCGGCTCGGGAAGGTCGCGAACTTGCGGTGCGGGCAGATTCTTGGTCGGTAGTGCGAATCGTCCGTGGTCAGTGGATGTGGTGTCTGCCATCAGGCTCCTCACTCTCCTCGACCCCCTGCCCCGGAGGGTAGCGAATACTGTCGACCACGGCGACCCGACACAGTCGGATGGCAGACTGACCGGCATGGGTGGGGTGACAGTTCTTGCCGCGTCGTACGCCGGTGCCGCCAGCGCGCCTGCGTACGCACGCCTGGCCGGGCTGGCTGCGGAGTTGCCGGGGGAACTGCTGGTACGACGAGACGGCGGCTGGCCCGTTCTCGTGTACGAGGACGCCGCCGATGCGATCGCTGCGGCTGTGGAGCTTCGGGCCGCCGCCGCGCTCGTGCCGGCGGGAGAGTTGCTCCGAATCGCTCTGCACACTGCGCTCAGCGTGACCCCTGCCGTGCGCCACGCCGAGCAACTGCTCGCGATCGCGAATCCCGGGCAGACGTTGCTCACAGCAACAACAGCTGCCGGGTCGGCGGACGACGCCGGCCTCGTCGATCTCGGCGTACACCGGCTGCGCGACCTTGGTTCGGCCGAGCGGATCCTCGAGCTGACCGCGACGAGGGAGCCGCTGCGCTCGCTCGACCAGGTGCCGAACAACCTTCCGGTGATGTTCACCAGCTTCGTCGGCCGGCAGACCCAGGTCGCCGCGCTCCGTACGCAACTGTCCGGCAGCAGGCTCGTCACGCTCACCGGCCCGGGCGGCAGCGGCAAGACCCGGTTGGCCGCGCAGACCGCAGCCGAGCTGGCCGAACGCTGGCCGGATGGCGTCTGGTGGGTCGACCTGTCCACGGTCACCGACGATGGGCAGATCCCGGAGGTGGTCGCGGCTGCGATCGGTCTGCTCGTGGAGTCCGGCGATCGTCTGCTGCTCGGCCAGTTGCGGACCAAGCGGGCGTTGATCTGTCTGGACAATTGCGAGCAGATCGTCGACGGGGTTGCGGAGTTCGTCCTCGCGCTGCACACCAACTGCCCGGAGATCTCGGTCCTCGCGACCAGCCGGGAGCCGCTGGATCTGCCCGGTGAGGCGATCTGGCGGGTGCCCGCGCTGGCGCCCGACGAAGCGCGGGCGCTGTTCGTCGAGCGCGCCGGGACGGAGTTCCCGGAGTCGGAGCAGGCAATCCGGTCAATCTGCCTGCGGCTCGACGGCATCCCGTTGGCCCTGGAACTGGCCGCTGGCCGGGTCCGCACACTCACCCCTGAGCAGATCGAAGCAGGCCTGGAGGACCGGTTCGGCCTGCTGACGAAGAACGTTCGAGGAGTCGCGGCGCGGCAGCAGACTCTCGCCGCGTCGATCGACTGGAGCTATGACCTGCTGGAGGAGGACGAGCGACGGGTTTTCCGGAAGCTGGCGGTCTTCGCGGGCGGGTTCACGCTGGATGCGGCGGCCTCGGTGTGCGACGTCGTACTCGATGACTTTGCGCGGCTTGTCGACAAATCGCTCGTGGTGGCAGAGGACGGACGGTATCGGCTGCTGGAGACGATCCGCGAGTACGCCGCCGCGCGTCTGGCCGAGGCCGGTGAGGCGGACGAGACCCGCTCCCGTCACCTCGAGTACTACCTGACCGTGGCCGAGACCGCAGAACCCTTGCTGGACGTGGATCGGGAAGCCTGGCGGGCGCGGATCGAGCCTGATCGGGAGAACCATCGGGCCGCCCTCGAGTACGGACTACGCGCGGACGCTCCGGAACGCGGTCGCCGGCTGGCCGCCGCCCTGCGCTGGTTGTGGAACCTGCAGGCGACGGGCAACGAAGGTATCGGCTACCTGCGCCAGGCGATCGAGCTCGCGCCGGAGGACCGGTCGTTGCTCCAGGCCCGCTTGCTCTACGGATATGCGACCGTCGCCGACACGGTCGATCCGTTCGGGTACGACGCGGCTGGGCGTGGGCTGGCGCTTGCTACCGAGCTGGGTAACGATCGGCTGCGGTCGCTCTTCCTGGCACTGGTGGCGGTCGGCGAGTTCTTCACGGACTTCCAGAAGGCTTGGGATCTGACGGCCGAGGGAGTGCGGCTGGCGGGGGACAACAAGGCGGCGCGGAACGCGAACATTGCCTTGCAGTGCGTCCTGCTGTCCTTGTGGGATCGGCACGACGAACTTCGGCCGCTGCTTGATCTGGCGGCTGACGGCCTGATCAGCAGCGGTGAAAGGGGGATCGCGTCGACGGTGTTGACGGTGTGGTCCGAGAGCCTGATGTCGACGGGCGAACCGTTGAAGGCCGTCGAGCTCGGCGAGCGGGCGCTTGCGGCGGCCGAACCGCTGGCCGACTTCCACCGGGTCGGGACCGCGCGAGGCCAGCTGGCGACGCTGCTGGTGCGGACCGGTCGGCTGGAGGAGGCGCGTGAGTTGATGCGGCCGTTGCTCGAGTTGGCCGAGACGGCGGGTGCCGTCGTACCCAATCTCGGGCAGGTGATGGGGCTGATCTCGTATTGGAGCGGCGAGTACGACGCTGCCGTGGAGTGGACGGCTCGTGAGGTTGCGGTCGACGGTCCGCTGGCGGAGACGTTCGTACCTGCGATGTTGTTGCCGAGCGTTGCGGCTGCGATGCGGGCCGTCGGTCGGGATGCGGGTGAGGTGCTCGAGCGTGCCGTCGCACTGGCTCGCCGCTACAACCTGCCGCGTTTGCTCGCCGACGCCCTGGACCAGCAGGGCCGTATGGCGATCGATGCGCAGCCGGACAAGGCTGCGGACCTGCTGCATCAGGCGTTGACGATCCGCGTCGACCACGGACTTCGCACGTACATCATCGAGAGCCTCGAATCCCTTGCGCTGTTGGCAAACCACACCAACCGCCCCGCCGATGGCGTCCGCCTGGCCACCGCCGCTGCCGCCGCCCGCACCGAGCTCGGCCTGGCCACGCCACCGGACCACCCAGACTTGCCCACCTCGGACGACCCGCCGCTGTCGTTGGACGAGGCCGTCGCCTACGCCCGACGTACCCGCGGAGCTCGCGGTCGCCCGTCCTCGGGCTGGGCCAGCCTCACGCCCACCGAGCTACAGGTGGTCGACCTCGCCGTCGAAGGCCTCAGCAACCCGGAGATCGGCGAACGTCTCTTCATGAGCCGCGGCACGGTCAAGACCCACCTGGCCCACGTCTACGCCAAACTCGGCGTCTCCAACCGCACCGAGCTGGCTTCGCTCAAGAAGGCCTGAGCATCTCCAGCGCCTTCCCGATCCGCCGCTGACGCGTCTCGGGCTTCTTCGCGTCGTTGATCGCCTGCACATGCTCGCGCCGATGACTGTAGGCAAGCTTGTCGAACGCCTCCCGCAACCCCGCCTCGTCCAGCGCCGCCGCAAGATCCTCCGGCACCTCAACCGTCCGCTCAGCCGTATCCCGCTCCACCGTCACGGTCACCGCATCCCCGTCCCCCTTCCCCAACTCACTCCGGATCCCCTTGAGAATCCCGAGCGCCATACACCCACCCATCGAGGCAATCGACCCCCGATAAGCAACTCCGTCGAACGTCGCCCGCACGGGAATCCGTCCACCCCCACCCAGCGCGGCGATGACCTCCCCAGGCACCTCGACCCAGGCCCCGCCCCCGTCGTTGACCACGATCGTCCCCTCGAAGGTCTCCATACCGCCACGTTACAAAGCGCGCTCGACGGGGTCGACCCGGTGTGTGCCGGTGGGATCGACCTGGAAGGTGAAGCCATGGGGAGTCCTCCATTCGAGAGTCTTGTGGTTGATACGGCGGACAGTCCATCCGCGGGCGTGGGTTTTGACTCGGTGGGCGTAGCGGCTGAGTGGGGCGAGGTTGTGGGTGTTGGTTTGGCCGGTGGGGCCGGTGGGGTTGTAGGGCTGGATGTGGTCGAGGTCGATGGTGTGGTGGGTTTCGCGGGTGCCGTAGGGGAACAGTTCGACGGGGTAGGTGAGTCGGATGCGTTCGCGGATCCGGGTGGGGATCTCGTAGGCGTCGGCGCTGACGGTGTCGTTGAGGTCGATGACGGGTTTGACGGTGTATGGCGTGTGGCCGACGAGTTCGGTGAGTTGGTCGGCGAGCAGCGGGCCGATTCCTTCGGCGCGCAGTACACCGTTGCTGGTGGCGAGGGTGTGGTCGGTGAGGTGGACGAAGATCTCGGTGTGCCCGGGACGTGCCTGTCCCGCCGAGGTCGTGGGGTTGGTGTAGGCGGTCTGTTTGATCTGGGCCAGGCGTGCGTCGAGTGCCCGTTGGGCCGCGGGGTCCATGGGGTGGCCTGGATCGGGTTGTGTCCGTGGTCCTGGGACGTAGCTGATGGCCCGGCTGTCGAAGGAGTCAGCCGGTAGATCGGGTTCCCGCGGCTCGGAGCCGTCCACGAACGGATCGCGCGGCGGCTCGAGTTGATCGCCTGACGGGCAGAGGCCGCTGTGGTCCGACCCGTCACTGGCCCCGGCGCTGGCCCCGTCACTGGCGCTGGCGCTCACGCCGGTCGTCCGGTTGACGGCTCGATGGCAGGCTCGATGGTCGGCTCGATGGTCGGCACCTTCAGCTGGGGTGGTGGTGTCTGTTGGGTGTGCGGGGGTTGGGTGGTTGCGGGCTTGGGTGAGGAGTTCTTGGGTGTAGCGGGGGTCGGCGATGATGCCGATGGCGTCGGCGCGGCGGTGTTGGAGGTGGCGGGTGTCGCCGAAGGTTTTGAGAGCGTCGGCGATGGCGGCGATGGTGGCGTCGTGGCGGATGACCGCGGCGGCCGGAGCCTTGGCGTAGATGGTTTTGTTGCCGTGGTCGTCGCTGCGGCCGACGAAGACGCCGCGCTCGTCGGCGGCTTCGGCGGCCTCGGCGCGGGCGAGGTCGGGATCGGCGTGGAGTTTGGCGGCGCGGATGATCTTGTCCAGCCGGTACGGCGTGATCGAGTCGATCAGCGGCGCGATGCGTCGGTCGACGTACGCGGCGGCTTCCTGGGACAGTTTCACGCACGCGGATGCGAGTTGGCGGGCCTTCCACGGGGTGGCGTCACCGGCTTGTACGCGGGCCCAGGTGAACGGGAACCGGTGCCGTAGCGCCAACGCCTCGCCGATGAACCGCGCGGCCACCATCGGTGAGATCCCGAGCACGACACCGAACTCGGCGATCGCGAACTCCGCGATCTCCGGACAGCCCTCACCACCCAGCACCACCGCCCGCTCCCGCCCGTCACACGAGCGGCGACCAGGCCGGACGCCGCAGCTGGACGGGTGGAACCGGTCGGCGTAGATCTGCGCATGCTCCAGCAGCCGCGCGTCGGCCCGGTTGGCCGCCACACGATGCTCGACGGCCGACTCCAACAGGTCGGCCGTCGCGAGCTCATCCAGATCCGTCTCGAACATGTGTTCGATTCTAGCTGCAAGATGTCGAGTCGCCAAATCGATGATGCTCGAAAGCCCTTATTTGTAAGACGAACGCGGCGTCGCGCTCACAGACGACGCGTGCCAAGGATCGCATGTCGGATTGACTCGACGCGGTGCGCGCCTGGTGAGCGTCGGAGAGGAGGTATGACACCTTGTAGTCGCGTGCGATGTACCGGGCGGGGTTTGACACCGGCCACGACTTCGGGCGCCAGCGCGTCGCCGCCGTCTGCGCAGCGGTATCAGATGGTCGCTGAATTGAAGGATGCCGCGGTGGCGACAGGCTTGCTGTGTTCGGCTTGGACCCTCGCCAGGGTGAGGTGAGGTTGTCGGCCGACGTGAGCCTCGATCAATCCTTTTCTTCTTTTACCTTGGCCAGTTTGCTGGGCCACCAGACGCGGGGGCCGATGTCGTGGGCGAGGGAGGGGACGAGGAGGGAGCGGACGACTGTGGTGTCGAGGAGGACGCCGAAGGCGACCATGAAGGCTATTTGGGCGAGGAAGAGGATGGGGAGGACGGCCAGGGCGGAGAAGGTGGCGGCCAGGACGACGCCTGCTGAGGTGATGACGCCGCCGGTGACGGCCAGGCCTACGAGGATGCCGGGTCTGGTGCCGTGTTCCTGGGATTCCTCGCGGACCCGGGTCATCAGGAAGATCGAGTAGTCGATGCCTAGGGCAACCAGGAAGACGAAGGCGTAGAGCGGGATGCCGGGGTCGGCGCCGGGGAAGTCGAAGACGTGGTTGAACATCAGCGCACTCACCCCCAGCGTGGCGCCGAACGACAGCACGTTGGCGATCACCAGCAGAACGGCGGCGACGAGCGACCGCAGCAACAGCATCAGTACGACGAAGATCACCGCGAGGATCGTCGGGATGATCACCTTCAAATCTCGTTGCGCGGCGTCGAGCACGTCGAGGTTGATCGCCGTGTTGCCGCCCACCAGGATGTCCGGACTGACCGCGTCCAGTGACGACCGCAGATGCTTGACGACCTTCGTCGCCTCCGGTGAATCGGCCGGCACCTTGAGCGTGGCCTGCACCAGCACCTTGCCGTCGACGACCTTCGGCGGTACGCCGGGAGCGACCGAGGCGGATGCCGCGCCGATACCGTCGACCTTCAACGCGGTCTGTACGACCTGGTCCGCCTGCGCGACCGGGGTGAGGATCTGCACCGGCGTACCGGCGCCGGCGTCGAAGTGCTTGCCCAGCTCCTGCTGTCCGGTGACCGACTCCACCTTGTTCAGGAACAGGTCCTCCTGCGAGGTCCCGCTCGCCTTGAACGTCGGGAGGAACGCCGCGCACGCCAGCAACCCCAGCGCGCTGATCACCCAGACCCGGCGGGAGTGCCGGCCGACCAGCCCGGAGATGCGACCCCAGAGGCGCTTTCCGCCGACCTGGTCGCGGGAGTGGACGTGGTCGACGCGCGGGATCGACGGCCAGAAGATCCGCCGGCCGAAGGCGAGCAGGATCGCCGGCAGGAACGTCATCGCCGCGATGAACGCGCCGGCGATCCCGAAGGCGCCGACCGGGCCGAGACCCTTCGTGCTGCCGAGTTGGGAGAGCAGCAGGCAGAGCAGACCGAGGATGACCGTGGCCGCGCTGGCCGCGATCGGTTCGATCGAAGCGCGCCACGCGACCCGCATCGCCTCGAACTTGCTTTCGTAGTCGTGCAACTCCTCTTTATAACGAGAGACGAGTAGCAACGAGTAGTCGGTCGAGGCCCCGACGACGAGGATGAACAGGATCCCCTGGCTCTGACCGTTCAGTTGGAGTACGCCGTTCTTCGCGAGCGGGTACACCACCAGCGCGGCGAGCGCGAGGCCGAAGATCGCGGTCAGCAGGACCGCGATCGGCAGGATCGGGCTGCGGTACACGATCAGCAGGATCACGAACACGACCGCCAGCGCGACCCCGAGCAGGATCCCGTCGATCCCGCTGAACGCGACCACGAAGTCCGCGAACACCCCGCCCGGACCGGTGACGTAGACCTGCAGCCCGGTCGGTGTGAGGTTCTGCTTGATATCGGTCCGCAGCGTGTCGGCGACCGCGAACAGCACAGTGGTGCCTTGCTTGACCACCTCGTCGGCGCGGTCGCCGTTCGTCTGGATCGTGATCAGCAGCGCCTGGTGATCCGCAGACGGGATCGGGGCCGCGATCGGAGCGGACAGGTACGAACCCAGCTTCTTCCCGTCGCCGATGTCGAGGCCGGGGATCCGGGCGATGAAGGCCTTGGCCGCCTCCAGGTCCGCCGGGGTGATACCGGATTCACGCTCGATCAGCACGAAGTACGGCAGCGCCTTGGAGTCGACGAACTTGGCCGACTCGTTGGCCACCAACGTCGACTCGGCCTGCTTCGGGAGGAAGTTTGCGTTGTCGTTCTGCTGGACCTCGCTCAGTTTCCCCACCGCCGGCCCGCCCAGGGCGCCCAGCACCAGCCAGCCGATCAGTACTGCGGCAATGGCCGCCCGCCACGTCCACCGGTTCACGCTGGGCAGCGTACCTGCGACCTCTCACCACCGGGCAGTGGGTGTGCGGGAGCCGTTTCGGCGGCGTAACAACAAGATGACTACGCGGAAACACCCCGGTCATAACGTCCAGGCCTAATCGATGAGGTCGGATGATCGGAGACTTGCGATGACGCTCGAGGCAGGACCGCAGACCGTCACCACTACAGACGCCCAGGGCACCGTGGGCACCGTGGGCACCGTGGGGACCGTCGAGGCGCCACGGCGCGGACGCTGGATCGACGTCTGGGATCCCGAGGACGCCACGTTCTGGGCCGGGAAGGGCCGTGCGATCGCGCGGCGCAACCTCTGGCCCTCGATCTTCGCCGAGTTCCTCGGCTTCTCCGTCTGGCAGCTGTGGAGCATCGTCGTGGTGTCGATGCCCAAGGCCGGATTCGGCTACGACACCAACCAGCTGTTCTGGCTGGTCGCGCTGCCGAGCCTGGTCGGCGCGACGCTGCGGTTGCCGTACACGTTCGCCGTGCCGCGGTTCGGCGGGCGGAACTGGACAGTGTTCTCCGCACTGCTCCTGCTCGTCCCGACCGCGGGCCTGGCGTACTTCATGACCAGGCCGGACACGCCGTTCTGGCTGATGGCCCTGGTCGCGGCGACGGCCGGCGTCGGCGGCGGCAACTTCGCGAGCAGCATGACCAACATCTCGTTCTTCTACCCGGAGAAGGAGAAGGGCTTCGCGCTCGGCATCAACGCGGCCGGCGGCAACCTCGGCGTCGCCGTCGTACAGCTCGTGGTGCCGATCGTGATCGTCGCCGGCGCCGGCCTGTCGCTGAACCGGGCCGGCCTGATGTGGCTGCCGCTGATCGTGCTGGCCGCGTTCTGGGCCTGGAAGGTGATGGCCAACCTGTCGGTGGCGAACTCCTCGTTCCGTACGTCGATCGCCGCCGCGAAGCGCCCGCACACCTGGGTGATCTCGTTCCTGTACATCGGTACCTTCGGGTCGTTCATCGGCTTCGGGGCCGCGTTCCCGCTGCTGATCAAGACCACGTTCCCGGACATCACGCCGGCGCACTTCGCGTTCCTCGGCGCGCTGGTCGGGTCGGTCGCGCGGCCGTTCGGCGGCAAGCTGTCCGACCGGGTCGGCGGGGCGTGGATCACGGTCTGCTCGTTCGTGGTGATGGGGCTCGGCATCCTCGCCGCGATCGTGTCGCTGAATTCCGGGAGCTTCGCGGCGTTCCTGATCAGCTTCCTGGTCCTGTTCGTGGCCAGCGGTGCGGCCAACGGGTCGACGTACCGGATGATCCCTGCGGTGTTCCGGCTGACCACGCCGAACGACCTGGGCCGGGCACGGCGCGAGGCGGCGGCCTGCATCGGCATCGCGTCGGCGGTCGGTGCGTACGGCGGGTTCCTGGTGCCGCGCGGGTTCGCGATGTCGACGAGCCACTTCGGATCGCTGATCCCGGCGCTGTACGTGTTCTGCGGGTTCTACGTGCTGTGCCTCGCGGTGACGTACTTCTGCTACCTCCGCAAGGGCGGCCCGCTCAGCCAGGAGCGCGTGTGAGCTCCACTCCGACTCACTGTCCGTACTGCGCTCTGCAGTGCGCCACCACGCTGCACCCGGTCGCGCGACCGGGTGCCGTGGAGGTGCGGCCGCGCGACTTCCCCACCAACAAGGGCGGGCTCTGTCGCAAGGGCTGGACGGCTCCCGACGTACTCACGGTGCCGGATCGGCTCACCACGCCGCTGATTCGTAACGCCGCGGGTGAGCTGGTGGAGACGAGTTGGGATACGGCGCTGGACTTCGTTGCCTCGCGCATCCAGTCGGTGCAGGAGGCACACGGCCGGGACGCGGTGGCGGTGTTCGGCGGCGGCGGGCTGACGAACGAGAAGGCGTACGCGCTCGGGAAGTTCGCCCGGGTGGCGTTGAAGACGGCGAACGTGGACTACAACGGCCGGTTCTGTATGTCGTCGGCGGCAGCCGCGACGAACCGGGCGTTCGGGATCGATCGGGGACTGCCGTTCCCGTTGGCGGATCTGGGCGGTGCCGGAGCGATCCTGTTGGTGGGCAGCAACATCGCGGAGACGATGCCGCCGGCGGTCGCGCATCTGCACGGTGCCAGGGACGCGGGTCGGCTTCTGGTCGTCGACCCGCGTCGCTCCGCCACCGCCGCGCTGACCGACGACGGCGGCATCCACCTCCAACCCACACCTGGCACTGACCTCGCATTGGTGCTCGCTCTGACTCACGTGGTCCTGCAGGAGGGCCTTGCAGACACCGCATTCCTCGCCGAGCGGGTTGATGACCCCGACCTGCTGATTCGTTCCACAGCGTCCTGGTGGCCGGAGCGGGCCGAGCGGGTGACCGGCGTACCGGCTGCGACGATCCGCCGGGCCGCACGGGAGCTGGCGGCTGCTGCTCCGGTGCATGGCGGCGCCGGGGCGTTCATCCTGACGGGCCGTGGGGCTGAGCAACACAGCAAGGGCACCGACACGGTGACGGCCTGTATCAACCTGGCGTTGGCGCTCGGGCTGCCCGGTCGGTTGGGCAGCGGATACGGGTGCATCACGGGCCAGGGAAACGGGCAGGGCGGTCGGGAGCACGGGCAGAAGGCGGATCAGTTGCCTGGTTACCGGAGCATCTCCGACCCGGCGGCTCGTGCGCATCTGATGCGTGTCTGGGGTGTGGATGACCTGCCCGGCCCCGGGAAGAGTGCGGTCGAGCTGATCAATTCGTTGGGTACGGCGGGTGGTCCCAAGGCGTTGATGGTGCACGGGAGCAATCTGCTGGTGTCGGCGCCGCACCTGTCGTCCGTGCGTGAGCGGCTTGCTTCGTTGGACTTGCTGGTGGTCGCCGACGTGGTGCCGTCCGAGACTGCGCTGCTCGCGGATGTGGTGTTTCCGGTGACGCAGTGGGCCGAAGAGGACGGAACGATGACGTCGCTCGAGGGCCGTGTCCTCCGGCGGCGGGCCGCTGTGGCGCCGCCGGGTGAGGTGCGGAGCGATCTCGCGGTGTTCGCCGGTCTGGCGGAAAGGCTTGGCAGTGAGGGTTTTTCGACTGATCCGGGCGAGGTCTTCGAGGAGCTTCGGCGGGCGAGTGCGGGTGGGCGGGCCGATTACTCCGGGATCACGTGGGAGCGGCTCGATGCCGGGGAGGCGTTGTTCTGGCCGGTGCCTGGCGAAGGGCATCCCGGTACGCCGCGGTTGTTCGCGGACGGGTTCCCGACGGCTGGTGGGCGGGCGCACGTGGTGGCTGTCGATCATCGGCCGGTGGCCGACGATCTGAACGCGGGCGCGCCGATCTACCTGGTGACCGGGCGGTTGTTGCAGCACTACCAGAGCGGTGCGCAGACGCGGCGGGTGCCGGAGTTGGCTGACGCGGAGCCGGAGGTGTTCGCGGAGATTCATCCGCGGGTCGCCGCGCAGTTGGGGATCGGTGACGGGCGTCCGGTGCGGTTGCGTACGGCGCGTGGGTCGATGGTGCTGCCGGCGCGGGTGACGACCGACGTACGGCCGGACACGGTGTTCGTCCCGTTCCATTTCGGTGGGGTCGAGGCGGTCAACGAGCTGACGAACGATGCGCTCGATCCGGTGTCGGGGATGCCTGAGTTCAAGGCGTGTGCTGTTGAGGTCACTGCTGCGGCTGTTCCGGCAGCGGGGGTGTCGGCATGAGAGTCGTGATCATCGGCGGCGGGATGGCCGGGCGACGGTTGGCCGAACTACTGCCGTACGACGTGACGGTGCTCGGCGACGAACCGTCGTACAACCGAAGCCGCTTGACCGAGTACGTCGCCGGCCGCGCCGAACCGCTGATGGGGGATGAGCAGACGGCCACCGCGGTCGCCGTCGATCGCGATCGCCGCGTGGTGACCGATGCCGCCGGACGCGAGTGGCCGTACGACCACCTGGTCCTCGCAACCGGCGCGGCTCCGGTGGTGCCGGAGGCGGTCGCATCCACGGTGGAGCCGATCGCGCCTGGGGCGGTCACGTCCGGGGCCCGTCTCCTCCGTTCGGTTGGTGATGCGCGGGCGGTGGTGGAGGCGGCGGGTTCGGTGCGGCGGGCCGTTGTGCTGGGTGGTGGCGTGCTCGGTGTCGAGACTGCTTGTGCGCTGCGGGAGCGCGGGGTCGCGGTGACGCTTGTGCACGACGGCGAAACCCTGCTGGACAAGACGATCCGGCCGGCGGCGGCGCGGCGGATCACCCGAGCGGTGCGGCGACTGGGTGTCGAAGTACTGCTCAACACGACAGTCGACGGGACAGACGTCCGGGACGGTCGCTTCCGGGCGTTGAACCTGCGCAGCGGTCGGCAGGTCTTCGGCGAGCTGCTGGTAGTCGCGTGCGGCGTACAACCACGCACCGAGCTGGCAACCGGCCTCGCAGCCCGCACCGGCATCGTCGTCGACCACACCCTCACAAGCCCCGACGACCCGAACATCCACGCGATCGGCGACTGCGCCGAGGTCGAAGGCCGCACGACGGGAACGGTCGCGTCCGCATGGGCACACGCCGAGCTTCTCGCCGGCCACCTGAGCGCCGCCCAGTCATCCATCCCGCCCGCCCCGGGCGGCGGGGTGGTGGAAGCCGGGCCTGCCGCGTCTCCGTACTCACTCCGGCTCGGGCCTGAGGTTGTGCGGGTGACAGCGGGTGGGCTTGACGTGCTTGTGCTGGGCGACAAGGACGAAGCCGGCGAGGTGGTGCGGCTGGAGGACGGGTCGCGGTACGTGCGCGCCGTCCTGCGGGACGGCGTGGTGCGGTCGGCGGTGGTGGTGGGGGCGCCGGAGGTGGCGGCGGAGCTGGTGTTGCTGGCGGATCGGGGGACGCCCGTCGTTGCGGACGGGTTGCTGACGGCGACCGAAGTACCGACGAAGCGGGTGCCGACGGTATGTCGGTGTAACGGCGTTACCAGGGCCGCGATCGAGGCGGCCTGGCGTGGGGGTGCCGACAGTGTCGACGGCATCGCCGCCACGACGCGGGCGACGACCGGGTGCGGCAGTTGCACCGGCGCCGTCGGCGAACTGCTCGACCGCTTCCGGCGCGGCGAGACCGAACCAGTCCCGAGCAGGAGGGCGACGATGGCAGAGCTGAAGAAGGCCAAGCACGTTGTGGTGGTCGGCGGTGGCATGGTCGCCCACCGGCTGGTCGAGGCGTTGCGGCAACGCGACACCGACATCACCTATCGGATCACCGTGTTCGCCGAGGAACCGCGGCTGCCGTACGACCGCGTCGCGCTGACCAGCTACTTCTCCGGCCGCGATCCGCAGGACCTCTCGCTCGGCGACCCCGACCTCTGGGACGACCCGGCGGTCAACCTCCGCAAGGGCGTCCAGGTCACCTCGATCGACACGACGGCGAAGACCGTGACGACCGCACGCGGCGAGCAGGTCGGGTACGACGAACTCGTCCTGGCGACCGGCTCGGCGGCGTTCATCCCGCCTGTGAAGAACAACGACGCGCAAGGCTGCTTCGTCTACCGGACCATCGACGACGTCGCCGCGCTGCGCGTGTACGTCGAACGCCTGAAGGCCGAAGGCAAACAGGTCAACGGTGTCGTCGTCGGCGGCGGTCTGCTCGGACTCGAGGCGGCCGGTGCCCTGCGGGCGCTGGATGCGACCACGAAGGTCGTCGAGTTCGCGCCGCGGTTGATGCCGTTGCAGGTCGACGAGGGCGGCGGTTCCGCCCTGTCCCGGCTGATCGAAGGGCTCGACGTCGAAGTACTGACCGCGACGCAGTGTCAGCGCGTCAAGCTCACGTCGCAAGGAGCGGCCCGCGCAATGGCCGTTGCCGACGGCCCCGATCTCCCGGCCGACGTGGTGGTGTTCGCGACCGGCGTCCGTCCGCGCGACGAACTCGGCCGCGAAGCCGGCCTGGAGATCGGCGAGCGCGGCGGTGTGGTCGTGGACGATGCCTGCCGTACGTCGGTGCCCGGCGTCTGGGCGATCGGCGAAGTCGCCTGTATCGAAGGCCGTGTCTGGGGATTGATTGCCCCCGGCTACACCATGGCCGAGATCGTTGCCGACCGCCTACTGGGTGGCGAGGCAACGTTCCCCGGTGCGGACACGTCGACCAAGCTGAAGCTGCTCGGCGTCGACGTCGCGAGCTTCGGCGACGCGTTCGGCGCGACCGAGGGCGCATTGGACATCGTGTACGCCGACCCGGTGGCCGGTGTCTACAAGAAGCTCGTGCTGTCCGACGACGCCCGTACCCTGCTCGGCGGCATCCTGGTCGGCGACGCGTCGGCGTACTCCGGACTCCGCCCGATGGTCGGACGCGAACTCGGCGCCGACCCGGCCGCGTTCCTGCTGCCCGAGGGTGCCGGACCGGTGCAGCTCGAGCTGCCGGACGACGCGCCGGTGTGCTCGTGCAACAACGTGTCGGCGGGCACGATCCGCTGCGCCGTACGCGACGAAGGCTGCGGCGATATCAAGTCGGTCTGCGGGAAGACCAAGGCGGGCACCAGTTGTGGTTCGTGCCTGCCGGTCGTGAAGAACCTGCTCAACGCCGAGCTGACCAAGGCCGGGGTCGAGGTCAGCAAGGCACTGTGCGAGCACTTCGCGCTGAGCCGGGCGGAGCTGTTCGACGTCGTCCGGATCACGGAGCTGCGGACGTTCAGCGAGATCGTCGAGCGCCACGGCACCGGGCGTGGTTGTGACATCTGCAAGCCCGTGGTGGCGTCGATCCTGGCCAGCCTGGACCCGGCCGGTCACGTCCTCGACGGCGAGCGCGCGACGCTGCAGGACACGAACGACCACGTGATGGCCAACATGCAGAAGGACGGCACGTACTCCGTCGTACCGCGCATCCCCGGCGGCGAGATCACGCCGGAGGGGCTGATCACGATCGGCGAGGTGGCGCGCGACTTCGGGCTGTACACGAAGATCACCGGCGGCCAGCGGGTCGACCTGTTCGGTGCGCGGATCGAGCAGCTGCCGGCGATCTGGAAGCGGTTGGTCGACGCCGGCTTCGAGTCGGGGCATGCGTACGGCAAGGCGCTCCGGACGGTGAAGTCGTGCGTCGGGTCCACCTGGTGCAGGTACGGCGTACAGGACTCGGTCGGGATGGCGATCGCGCTGGAGCTGCGGTACCGCGGGCTGCGGTCGCCGCACAAGCTCAAGCTCGGTGTGTCCGGATGCGCGCGCGAGTGCGCGGAGGCCCGCGGCAAGGACGTCGGCGTGATCGCGACCGAGAAGGGCTGGAACCTGTACGTCGGCGGCAACGGCGGGATGACGCCGCGGCACGCCGAGCTGCTCGCATCCGATCTGACCGATGAAGAGCTGTTCCGGACCATCGACCGCTTCCTCATGTACTACATCCGGACCGGGGACCGGCTACAGCGGACGGCGGTCTGGATGCGGGAGCTCGAGGGCGGCCTCGACCACGTGCGGGACGTCGTACTGAACGACAGCCTCGGCATCGCCGCCGACCTGGACGCCGCGATGGCCCGCCATGTCGACTCCTACGTCGACGAGTGGCAGGCGACGCTGAACGATCCGCAGAAGCTGGCCCGGTTCGTGTCGTTCGTGAACGCGCCGGACCAGCCCGACGCCGACCTGCGCTACGTGGTCGAGCGCAGCCAGCCGCGCCCGGCCAGCCCGGCCGAACGCGGTCAGCTGGAGCCGGTCCTGCTGGCCGGCCCCCGATTGGAGGTACGCCGATGATGGTCTGTGAGTACGACGTCCTGCTGCCCGAGCGCGGTGTCGCGGCGCTGCTGGGGGATGTGCAGATCGCGTTGTTCCGCACCCACGACGGCGAGGTGTTTGCCCTCGGCAACCAGGATCCGTTCAGCGGTGCGAACGTGATCTCCCGCGGCATCGTCGGCAGCCGCGGCGACGTACCGACGGTCGCGTCGCCGATGTTCAAGCAGGTCTTCGACCTGCGGACCGGCGCCTGCCTGGACGATCCGGAGGTTTCGCTGCCGGTGTACGCCGTTCAAGTGGTCGATGGGCAGGTTGTGGTGAGCACCGGTGACTAGGACCGGGCCGCTGAGCGGCTGCACGATCGCGATCACCGCGCACCGGCGCGCGGAGGATCTGGTCGCGTCGTTCGAGCGGCGGGGCGCGAAGGTGCTGCACGCGCCGACGCTGCAGATCGTGCCGGTGGCCGACGACCACGCGCTGATCGAGGCGACCCGGCGGGTGATCGCGAACCCGCCGGACGATGTCGTGGTGACGACCGCGGTCGGTTTCCGCGGCTGGGTCGAGGCGGCCGACACCGCCGGGCTGGCCGCAGACCTGTTGGGCACGCTGGAGCAGTCACGGCTCCTGGCCCGCGGCCCGAAGGCGCGCGGCGCGATCCGGGCGGCCGGGTTGGTCGAGCACTGGTCGGCGCGGTCGGAGACGACGGCCGAGGTGGTCGAGTGGTTGCGTACGCAGGGCGTGCACGGGCGGAAGATCGTCGTACAGCTGCATGGTTTGTCGGACCCGTCGTTGCAGGACGCGTTGCGTACGGCGGGAGCGTCGGTGCGCGGGCTGGAGGTGTACCGCTGGGGGCCGGCGCCCGACCCGGCTGTCGTCGAGCGGATGATCTCGCAGATCTGCGCGGGGACGGTGGATGCCGTCGTGCACACCTCGGCGCCGGGTGCGCAGGCGATGCTCGACGCGGCGGCGTTGGCCGGGCAGTACGACGCGTTGGTGTCGGCCCTGCGGACAGGGCGCGTGCTGAACGCCTGCGTCGGGCCTATCACCGCGGGCCCATTCGTCGCGCTCGGTCTCGAGCCGCTCGTCCCGGATCGCTTCCGGCTGGGTGCGTTGATCCGGATCGTCACTGATCGGCTGACCGATGACAACGCTCGCACGATCGAGACGGAGTTCGGGCTGCTGGTGATTCGTGGTGGAGCGGCGGTGCTGGACGGGGTCGTGCTCCCGCTCGGGCCGGGGCCGCGCGCCGTACTCGCGGCGTTGGTTGCTGCCGGCGGTGACGTGGTCTCACGACCGGAACTGCTGGCCGTCCTGCCCGGTGCGGAAGACGTGCATGCAGTAGAAGTCACCGTCAACCGGCTACGAACCGCGGTCGGCCGGCCCGAACTGGTCCGCACGGTCGTCCGCCGCGGCTACCGCCTGGCTGTCGAACCCGCGGGTGTCCCGACATGACCGATCTCGTCGCAGTCGCCCACGGCACAGCGGATCCGGCGGGGATCGCCGTGGTTCACGAGTTGGTGCGCGAGCTGGCGCGCCGGCGTCCGGAGCTGCCGGTCTCGTTGGGTTTCGTCGACCTCCTGACGCCGGCCCTTCCCGATCTCGCGCGCCGGGTGGCGACCGATGCCGACGAAGCCGTCATGGTCCCGCTCCTGCTCAGCTCCGGCTACCACGTGTACGTCGACATCGCTGCCGAAGCCTCCCGTCGGCCCCACAAGCTCCGTGCGGCCGCGGCCCTCGGGCCCGACCCGGTCCTCGCGGACATCCTGGCCGACCGCCTCGGCGACCTGTCCCGCGTCGACCAGGTCGTCCTCGCCGCAGCGGGCTCGTCCGACTCCCGAGCGCTGATGGATTGTGCGGAGACCGCCGACCTGCTGGCCCGGCGCGTCGACCGGCCAGTTGCCGTCGGCTACCTTTCCGGCGCCGGCGAACGCCTGCCGTCCGTCCTCTCCCGGGTCCGGGGTCGCGTCGCGGTGGCGACGTACCTGCTGGCTCCTGGGTTCTTCGCGAACCGGGTCCGGCGGCTGGCCGGCTCGCGTTTCGTCAGTCCGCCGCTCGGCGCGGATCCCCGGCTGGCCGAGCTTGCCCTGCAGCGCTACGACGCCGCCGTCCGGCCGTCAGCCATCGCCGTCTGACGGCCGGACCGGGGCGCGCCAGGTCGCTCCGGTCTGCCGCACGTACTCCGCGACGGCCTCGTCCACGGTCGGCAGGAAGTGCCGCGGGTCGATCGTGCGGGTCAGCTCGTACCGCTCGATCTTCTCGCGGACCGGATCCTTCATCTCCGCGAAGACCAGCGAGATGCCGCGCTCGTTGAGCCACTCGTCCAGCTCCTGCAGCATGTCGGAGGCTGTCGTGTCGACGTCGGTGATCGGCTCGGCGGCCACGATGATCCACTGCAGGCCCGGATCTTCCTCGGCCAGCTCCCGCACCTTGTCACCGAACATCCGCGCGTTCGCGAAGATCAGCGGCGCGTCGAACCGGTAGACGACCAGACCGGGCAGCAGGTCGGCGTCGGGGTAGCTCTCGGTGTCGTGCAGACCCGGGATCCCCGCCACCCGGCCGAGCTCGGTCTCGTGCGGCCACCAGGTCCGGCGGAAGACGTTCAGGATCGACAGCGCGATGGCGATCAGGATGCCGGGCAGTACGCCGAGCAACGCCACGCCGAGCAGTGCGGCGATGGACAACCAGAACTCGGTCTTGCGTTGCTTCCACAGCCGTCGGGTCCCGGCGATGTCGGCCAGTGAGAGTGCGGCCGCGATGACGATCGCGCCCAGCGTCGGCTGCGGCACGTACTGCATCACGCCGGTGGCGAACAGCAGTACCGCGGTGATCGTCGCGGCACCGACGACACCTGTCACCTGGGACTTCGAGCCGGCTTGCTCGGCGACGGCGGTGCGCGATCCGCTGGTGCTGACCGGGAAACCCTGGAAGAGCCCGGCCGCGAGGTTGGCGGTGCCGATGCCGATCATCTCCTGGTTCCCGCGCACCCGCTCGCCGCGGCGGGCAGCGAACGCCGACGCCGTGGACATCGTGTCCGCGAGCGCGACGACGGCGATGGCCAGCGCACCGACGAACAGCGGAGGTACGTCGTCCCAGGCGACGTGCGGGACGGTGAACGGCGGGAATCCCTCGGGGAGGACGCCGACCGTGTCGACACCGTGCGACTGCAGGTCGAACGCGCCGACCACGACGGCAGCCAGCACCACCACGATCAGGACGCTCGGCAGCTTGGGCAGGAACCGGTTCAGCAGCACGATGCCGGCCAGTGAAAGCACCCCGATGATCGCGGCCGTGGTGTTCGCCTCCCCGTCCGCGAGCCCCGACACGAACGCTTTCAGCTCTGCCAGCAATCCGTCGGCATCGATCGAGAACCCGAACAACTTGGCAAGTTGACCGACCACGATGGTCAGCGCGAGCCCGTTCAGGTAGCCGATCTGGGTCGGCTTCGACAGCAGATCCGCGACGAACCCGAAGCGGGCCAGCCCCGCGACCACCATCACCACACCGACCATCAGCGCCAGCATCGAAGCGAGTGCGATCGCCCGGGCCGGATCGCCGTTCGCCAGCAGGAGTGGAGCGAGCGTCGCCGCGATCATCGGTCCGAGTGACGAGTCCGGACCGAGCACCAGCACCTTGGACGGTCCGAAAACGGCATAGCCGAGCAGGCACAGGATCGACGTGTAGAGACCGGTCACCGGCGGCAGCCCGGCCAGCTGGGCGTACGCCATCCCTTGCGGTACCAGCAGCGCCGACAGGACCAGGCCGGCGACGACGTCCTTGGGCAACCACGATCGCTGGTACGACCCGGCCAGCTCGGCTCCGGGGACGTATGCCCGCCACCCCGACGATTCCATGTCGCGACCTAGCCGGCTTCGAACGGGTCGGGCGCCGCCCCCTCCGGCGACTGGGCCTCGAGGGTCTTCTTGATGTCCATGAGGGCGTTGTGCGCGCCCTTGTCGATCGTCGGGAACTGCGGATCGATCTCCATCAGCGCGTTCGCGATCACCGCGGCCGCGGCGATCCGGGCGTACCACTTGCGGTCGGCGGGAATCACGTACCACGGCGCCCATTCGGTGCTGGTGTTCGACAGCATCTTCGAGAACGCCCGCTGGTAGTCGTCCCAGTACTCGCGTTCGCGGACGTCGGCCGAGGAGAACTTCCAGTTGTGGTCGGCCAGGTCGATCCGCCGCAGGAAACGGGTCCGCTGCTCCTCGTTGGACAGGTTCAGGAAGAGTTTGACGATCTTGGTGCCGTTGCGGCTGAGGGTTCGCTCCCACTCGTTGATCTCGTGGTACCGCCGTCGCCACATCCCCTTGCCCCGGGCGCTGTGCGGGAGATTCTGACGCTCCAGGAGTTCAGGGTGCACGCGGACGACGAGCACTTCCTCGTAGTGCGAGCGGTTGAAGATGGTGATCGCACCGCGCCGGGGGAGCTGTTGCTGGTAGCGCCACAGGTAGTCGTGATCCAGCTCCACGCTCGACGGCACCTTGAAGCCGTGCACGTCCACGCCTTGCGGATTGACGCCGGTCATCACGTGCCGGATGGTGCCGTCCTTCCCGCCGGCGTCGAGCGCCTGGAGCACCACCAGGACGCCGTGGCTGTGCTGCGCGTACAGCCGGGTCTGGTACTCGGCCAGCATGTCGATGCCCTCGGCCAGCAACTGGCGGCCTTTCTTCTTCTTCCGCACGGTGCCCCGGTACGCCGGGTCGAAGTCCTCGGACAGCTCGACCTTCGACCCCGGCTCGACCCGGAATGCCTCGATGAAGTCGGCGATTCGTTCCTCGCGAGATGTCATGCGTTCCCCCTGACCTCGGATCGGGCACGTTGCGGCGCGACGGCGTACTCGGGGCTCAGCGTCGCCGGCCGCGGGTGGCGACGCCTCCTGACCGCCTTGGCCACCTCGACGACGATCGGGAGGATCGCCGCCAGTCCCGCGCAGACGAGCCATTCGCGCGGACTCAGCGATCGGGTGAGCAGCCCGTTCTGCAGTGTCGGCAGCTGGGTGCCCAGGAACAGCAGCACGAAGGACGCCAGTCCGATCGCCACTGCCTTGACGATCGGCGCGCTCAGGCCGCTGGCCGGGTCACGCCGGTTGACCAGCGCGTTGAAGATCGTCCCCAGACCCATCACGGCGAACGTCATCGTCATCGACGTACTGGCGTGGTCGGGGCTCGGATCGTCCGGTCCCGCGACCAGGGGTCCGAGCGCGGCCAGGAACAGCACGAGCGCGTAGCCGATCCACGTCATCACCGCGCCCCGGTTCGTGATCGGTACGCCGGGATCTCGCGGCGGCCGGTGCATCACGTCGGGATCGCCGGGGTCGACGGCGATGATCACGACGCCGGTCGCGGTGGCGACGAACAGCAGGTACAGCACCATGGAAGGCGTCATCGCAACGCCCTCGTTGATGCCGAACACCGAGGCGGCCAGGAACAGCAGGACCAGCGACAACAGTTGCGTCATCTGGTACCGCACGTACGACACGACCTTGTCGTAGACGCGCCGGCCGATCTCGACGGCGTGCACGAGCGTGCCGAAGTTGTCGTCGGTGAGCACCATCCGCGCGGCCTGCTTGGTGACCTCGCTCCCGGTGCCCATCGCCACCCCGATGTCGGCCTGCTTCAACGCCGCCGCGTCGTTGACCGCGTCACCGGTCATCGCCACGATCAGGCCCAGCTCCTGCATGGTCCGGGCGAGCCGCAACTTGTCCTGCGGCGTGACCCGCCCGAACACGTGCAGCTCGGGCAACCGCCGCTTCAGCTCCTCGTCACTGAGCGCCTTCAGCTCCGTGCCACTGACCGCTCCGGGACCGAGCCCCAGTTCGCCGCCGATCGCCTGCGCGGTGATCGCGTGGTCACCGGTGATCATCCGTACGTCGATGCCGGCCGTGAGCGCCGTCCGGACCGCATCCCTGGCCTCGGCCCGGAGCGGGTCGATGATGCCGGCCAGCCCGACGAATGCCAGGTCCTGGGTCAGGGCCATCGGATCGCCGGTCATCGTCGCCTGCTCGTCGTCGGCGATCAGGCGGGCGGCGAACGCGAGCACCCGCAGGCCCTTCTGTCCCATCCTCAGGTTGGCGTCGTCGATGGCCGCGCGCGCCTCCGCGATCGGAACCTGCGAGCCGCTGAGCGGGCCGCCCGCCTGGGTGCAGCGTGCGACGACCACGTCCGGCGCGCCTTTGACCAGCTCGATCAGGTGCTCGACGCCGTCGACGGTCGCCCGATGGAACGTCGCCATGAACTTGTACTCGGAATCGAACGGGACCTCGGCCAGCCGCGGGTACGCCTGCCGGGTCTGGTCGGCGTCGATGCCGAGCTTCGCCGCCAGCACCACCAGTGCCGCCTCGGTCGGGTCGCCGATCACCGACCCGTCGTCGCCCACCACCGCGTCGCTGTCGAGCGCCAGGCCGAGGCCGAGGCGGCTGAAGTCCGGTACCGGCGTACCGGCCTTCGAGCGGATCGCGCCGCTCTTGCGGTAGCCCTCTCCGTCGACGGTGAACCAGGACCCGCTCGCGTACAGCGTGGAGACCATCATCTGGTTCAGCGTCAGCGTCCCGGTCTTGTCGGTGTTGATCGCGCTGGTGGCGCCGAGGGTCTCGACGTCGGTCAGGTTCTTCACCACCGCCTTGGCCGCGGCCAGCTCCTTCGCGCCCAGCGAGAGCAGGCCGGAGACGAAGGCCGGCATACCGGTCGGGATCGCCGAGATCGCCATCGCGGTCCCGAGCAGCAGCAGGTCCTTGGCCGGAAGCCCACGGATCAGGCCGGCGATCACGATGATCGCGACGGCGCCCCAGGCGATGATGCCGAGGACCTTCGTCAACGAGTCGAGCTCCCGCTGCAGCGGCGACCGGGTGCGCTTCACCGAGGTGAGCATCGTCGCGATCTGGCCCATCTGGGTCTGCATCCCGGTCGCGGTGACCAGGATCGTGCCGGTGCCCCGGGTCACCGAGGTGTTCTGGAACAGCATGTCGGTCTGGTCACCCAGCGCGACGTCGCCGGCGGCTAGCGCGCCGGCGTCCTTGGCGACCGGCGCGCTCTCCCCGGTGAGCGCGGCCTCCTGCGCCTCCAGCGTCGCCGACCGGACGATGCGCCCGTCGGCCGGCACGATGTCGCCCGCCTCGACCTCGACGAGATCGCCCGGGACCACCTGGGTGGCCGGGATCATCGCCACTTCGCCGTCGCGGACCACCCGGGCCTGCGGGACCTGCATCTTGGACAGCGCGTCCACGCTGGCCCGTGCGGTCAGCTCCTGCCGGGTGCCCAGGCCGATGTTCAGCAGGATCAGCAGGGCGACCAGGATCGCGGTGGAGATCTCGGCGATCAGCAGGCTGACCACCACGACGGCGATCAGCATCAGGTTCATCGGGTCGCGGACCTGCGCGAACGCGACGGCCCACATCGACGGCGGCTTCTCGGCCGCGATCTCGTTCGGCCCGTACGACGAGAGCCGGCTCGCCGCCTCGGACCCGGACAGCCCGGCGGTGGCGTCGGACCCGGCCGCGGTGACGACCTCGTCCGCCCCGAGCGAGTACGGCGGTGACTCGGTGCCGGCCGCCCCGGTCGATGATCGCGCAGTCATCCTGGTCTCGCTCACGACCATCCCCCTCCGCCTCGTGGAGGTCACGCTAGTCCGGGGATCGCCTCGCGCTCATCGTCCGTGCGGGAGGAGATTCAGCGGGTGCGCAGCGCCTCCAGGTCGGCCCGGCAGCGGGCTTCCACCTCGGCCAGATCCTCGAGCGTCTCCTCGATGTCCCGGCGGCGTTGCTCCAGCTCGGTCCGGCGGTGGGTGATCTGGTCCAGCAGGTAGACGAGCTGGCCCTCCTCGCCGGGCTCGGCGTCGTACATGTCGACGATCTTGGCGATCTCGTCGAGGGAGAAGCCCAGGCGTTTGCCGCGCAGGATCAGGCCCAGGCGGACCTTGTCGCGCGGGTGGTAGACCCGGGCGGTGCCGCGGCGTTCGGGCGTGAGCAGGCCGCGGTCCTCGTAGAAGCGGATCGTTCGGAGCGTGACGTCGTACTCGTGGGCGAGCTCGGCGATCGACCAGGTCTCAGCGGACACCTGGCTATTGTGCATGCTGCCCAGCGTGCTTTACGTTTACGTAAGCGTCAAGCACGAAGGGGTACCGCATGTTCGAGCTGTCCGAGGAACACCGGGAGTTCCGCCAGAGCGTCCGCGACTTCGCGGAGGCGGAGATCGCGCCGCACGCGGCCGAGTGGGACCGCAAGCACTACTTCCCGGTGGAGGTCGTGCAGAAGATGGGGCGGCTCGGCCTGTTCGGGCTGACCGCGCCGGAGGAGTACGGCGGCGCCGGCGGCGACTTCACCAGCTTGTGCGTGGCGATCGAGGAGATCTCCCGGGTCGACCAGTCGATGGGCATCACGCTCGAGGCCGCGGTCGGGCTCGGGATCAACCCGATCCTGACCTACGGCACCGACGAGCAGAAGGCGACGTGGCTGCCCGACCTGGTCGCCGGCCAGAAGCTGGCCGGGTTCGGCCTGACCGAGCCGGAGTCGGGTTCGGACGCCGGCGCGACCAAGACCCGTGCGGTCCTCGACGGCGGCGAGTGGGTCATCGACGGCTCGAAGCAGTTCATCACCAACTCCGGCTCGTCGATCACCTCGTGCGTGACGGTCACCGCGCGGACCGGTGAGCGCGCGGACGGCAGGCCGGAGATCTCCACGATCATCGTCCCGAGCGGTACGCCGGGCTTCGTGGCGGAGGCGGCGTACGACAAGCTCGGCTGGCACGCGAGCGACACGCATCCGCTGGCGCTGAGCGGCGTACGCGTCCCGGAGGCCAACCTGCTCGGTCAGCGCGGCAAGGGCTTCGCGCAGTTCCTCGCCACGCTCGACGACGGGCGGGTCGCGATCGCGGCGGTCGCGCTCGGCTGCATCCGCGCGTGCCTGGAGATGTCGGTGCAGTACGCCGGTGAGCGGCAGACCTTCGGCGGGCCGATCGGGCGCAAGCAGGGCGTCGCGTTCCAGATCGCCGACCTCAAGGTGATGGCCGACGCGGCCGAGCTGCTCGTCTACCGCGCCGCCGCGTTGAAGGACTCCGGCGCGTCCGTCGCCGACTTCAAGCAGGCGGCGTCCGTCGCCAAGCTGTACGCGACCGAGTCGGCGGTGACCGCTACCAGGATCGCCACCCAGGTCTTCGGCGGTTACGGCTTCATGGAGGAGTACCCGGTCACCCGCTTCTACCGCGACGCCAAGATCCTCGAGATCGGTGAGGGTACGTCGGAGGTACAGCGGATGCTGATTGCCCGGAGCCTCGGGCTGCCGGTGGAATGATGCATGCATGACCCACGATCACTGGACTGAGGTCAAGGTCGCCCGCGAAGCGACGCTGGCACCGCCGGAGAAGGCCAAGGCCAAGCTCGACAGTCAGAACAAGCTCTACGTCCGCGACCGGATCGCCCTGCTCGTCGACGAGGGCAGCTTCGTCGAAGAGGCGCAGCTGGCGAACGCGCTGAACCCCGGCCTGCCCGCGGACGGTGTGGTCACCGGCCGGGCGCTGGTCGACGGACGCCCGGCGCTGATCGTGGCCAACGACCCGACCGTGAAGGCCGGCTCGTGGGGTGCGCGGACGGTCGAGAAGATCGTCCGGATCACCGAGGTCGCGCTCCGCGACGAGCTGCCGATCTTCTGGCTGATCGACTCCGCCGGCGCCCGTATCACCGACCAGGTCCAGCTGTTCCCGGGCCGTCGCGGCGCCGGCCGGATCTTCCACAACCAGGTCGCGCTGTCCGGCAAGGTCCCGCAGATCTGCTGCCTCTTCGGTCCGTCCGCGGCCGGCGGCGCCTACATCCCGGCGTTCTGCGACATCGTGATCATGGTCGACGGCAACGCCTCGATGTACCTGGGCTCGCCCCGGATGGCCGAGATGGTCGTCGGCGAGAAGGTCACGCTGGAGGAGATGGGCGGCGCCCGGATGCACACCAGCGTCTCCGGCTGCGGTGACCTGCTCGCGTCCGACGACACCGAGGCGATCGAGCTCGCGAAGCAGTACTTCTCCTACCTGCCGGGATCGTGGCGTTCGCGGCCTCCGTCGTACGACGCCTCGGACGCCGGCCGCGATTTCACCAGGGACCTGGTGCCGGCCGAGGAGAGCGTCGGGTTCGACATCCACGACGTGATCGACGCGGTCGTCGACGCGGACACGTTCTTCGAGATCAAACCGGCGTACGCGCCGGAGCTCGTGGTCGGGTTCGGGCTGCTGGCCGGGCAGGTGGTCGGCATCGTGGCCAACCAGCCGGCGGTGAAGGGCGGCGTGCTGTTCGTCGACTCGGCGGACAAGGCGGCGCGGTTCATCTGGCTGTGCGACGCGTTCAACGTGCCGCTCGTCTACCTGTGCGACGTACCGGGCTTCATGATCGGCAGCGAGGTCGAGCGGGCCGGGATCATCCGGCACGGCGCGAAGATGATCACCGCGGTGTCGGAGGCGACCGTGCCGACGGTGTCGGTCATCGTCCGCAAGGCGTACGGCGCCGGGCTCTACGCGATGTGCGGCCCCGGCTTCTCGCCCGACGCCTGCATCGCGCTGCCGACCGCGAAGATCGCCGTGATGGGTCCGGAGGCGGCGATCAACGCCGTGTACTACAACAAGATCCAGGAGATCGCCGACGAGGGCGAACGGGTCGAGTACGTCGCGAAGCTGCGCGAGGAGTACGAGACCGACATCGACATCCTGCGCCTCGCCGCCGACCTGGTCATCGACGCGATCGTCGAACCGGAGGACCTCCGCACCGACCTGATCGCCCGCCTCGCCGCCGCGCAGTCCAAGGACCGAACCTTCTCCCACCGCCGCCACGGCGTACCGCCGGTGTAGCTAGGCTCGGCGGTGTGACTGCACAGGAGTTCGCCGAGAGGATTCGTTCGCGGGAGAAGCTGGTCGGGTACTGGGTGACGTTGGATGTGCCGCCGGCGACCGAGCGGATTGCTCGGTTGGGGTACGACTACGTGGTGCTGGACGGACAGCACGGGCTGATCAGCACCACGGGGTTGCTGCACGGGCTGCTGGCCATCGATGCGGGTGCGGCGATCGGGTCCGGTCGGACGGTCGGGTTGGTGCGGGTCGAGGCCAACGATCCGACGCCGATCGGGCGAGCGCTGGACACCGGCGCGGCCGGGGTGATCGTGCCGTTGATCGACACCGCGGAGGACGTGGCGGCCGCGGTGCGGGCGGCCAAGTATCCGCCGGTCGGCGTGCGGTCGTTCGGGCCGTTGCGGGCCTCGTTGCGGATCGACCAGGTGCCGGTCGAGGCCAACGCGCAGACCGTCGTACTCGCGATGATCGAGACGCCGCTCGGGCTCAAGAACGTGGCCGAGATCTGTGCGACGCCGGGGCTCGACGGGGTGTACGTCGGTCCGTCGGATCTCGGGCTGTCGCTCGGGGCCCGGTTCCCGGGTGATCCGGAGATCGAGGGTCCGTTCGAGGAGGCGCTCGAGCTGATCGCGCGGACGGCTCGGGAAGCGGGGATCGCGGCCGGGATCCACACCTTCGACGGGGAGAGCGCGCAGGCGCGGCTGGCACAGGGGTACACGTTCGCCACGGTGTCCTCCGACCTCAGCCACCTCGAGGCCGTCGCCGCCGCCCACCTCGAGACCGCCCGCGGTACCTATCCGGGTTAAGTTCGGAGGAGCACACCGAGGAGGGTCGCGGATGAAGGCTCCCGAGCGAGGGGCACTGCCGTTGGGACTGGCCGCCACACTGGGGCGGACCTACGGGCGGCTGACCGAGACGGTGCAGGGGTTGAGCGACGCGGACTTCGAGCGCGACACCCGCTGCCCGGGGATGCAGGTCGGTCCGTTGCTCGTGCATCTGCTGTACGACGCGCAGCGGGTGCTGATCGCCTTCGCCAGCCCGGCCGTGGCCGAGCCCGATCGGGACTTCGTCACGTACTGGCAGGACTTCCCGCCGCAGCCCGACGGAGACACCAGCTTCGTCCGGGGGATCGCGGCGTCGTACCGCAAGCCCGGTCTGCTCGTGCAGCACTGGCGCGAGGTCTCCGAGGCCGCCGTCCGCGCGGCCGCGCTGGGGCTCGCCACGAAGGGTCACCGGATCGAGACCCAGGGGCATGTCCTCCGGGCGGTCGACTTCGTCGCGACATTGGTGCTGGAGGCAACGGTTCATCACCTCGACCTGACCGTCGGACTTCCGGACGCGCCGGAGCCGGATCCGGAAGGACTGCAGGTGACGGCGCGCACGCTGGACGGGCTGTTCGGTCCGGACGCGTGGGACGTGATCGGCTGGGACACCACGACGTACGTGCTGAAGGCAACCGGTCGGCTGCCGCTCGACGAGGACGACCTGGAGATGCTCGGCCCACACGCGAGCCGCTTGCCGCTGCTGGGTTAGAAGACCCCGGCGAACGGGTCCTCCAGCTCCTGCCAGTCGAGGCCGGCCAGCTCGGACTCGGTCAGCAGGCAGGCGTCGAGGATGGCCTGCAGCCGCGCCGGATCGAGCCCCATGCCGGTCGCGACCACGGTGCACTCGGCGAGGTGCTCGGTCTCGGACCACTCGCCGAGCATCCCGAGCGACGCGCTGTATCCGGCGGACTCCCAACGGACGCGCTGGGTCGGCCGGTTTGCCAGCCAGACCACGCCGCGGCTGCGGACGACACCGTCGACGATGTCCTCGAGTGCGTCGTTCAGCCGGGCCGGGTGCAGCGGACGCGTCGACCTCCACAACACCGTCGTCACCCCGTCGCCACTCGGCTGGACCCGGTCCGACGACGCGAGCTCACCGGCCCACGCCTCGGCCGCGTCGAAGTCGAACCGCCCGGTCCGCGCAACCGGTCCGCTCGGCACGCCGCCGACATCCGCGGTCACGACCGACGTCCGCGGGTTCAGATGCTCCAGCAAGTGCACCAACCGCTCGGGCGCCGTACTGCGATGCGCGTTGGCCAGCACGCACACGTCGGCGTACTCGATCTGGCGGGCCGTCAGCTCCGCGACATTGCGCCGATCGGGCAGACCGAGGGCGAGGCCGCGCTCAGCGAGCAGCTCGTCACCGGACAGCTGCTCGACGAGCAGTACGGCGTCGACGACGCAAGTGACCGTGTCCACCACGATCTCCGGTAGCACCGACACCAGCGTGGTGACGAGCGGCCGCGCCTCCATCGCGGGCGGCGCGGCGAGGACGATGTGGTCCCAGTGCGCTCGCGCCACAAGTGCCTCCAGCAACGGCACGAGCGACTCGATCAGCTGGCAGGCACCGCAGTCGTCCCCGACCGTGAATTCGCCGGCGTCGATCGGCCCGGAAGCGTCCTGGACCCGCCACGACAGCACGCCGCGGCCGGGCAGCTCGTCCTGATCCACGACCACGACCACTGTGGTGGCGTCGGTCATCGCATCGAGGACAGGCTCCCGCAGGGTGGTGGAGAGCCCTACCAACAGGGACAACGGAGTCTTGGCCTGGGCGGTCATCTCCCCAGTATATGAAAACGGTTTTCATCAGTCCAGAGGCCCGATCGTCTGGTAGGCAAGGGGCATGGCGATCGAGATCGGGCGGTTCACCGGTGAATGGGACGAGCTCCTGGAGCTCCTGGACATGGCGTTCTCGTCGCCGTGGACCGACGCGCAGTACGAGTCCGAGCGGAAGATCTGGGAGCGTGAGCGGTCGACGGTCGCGATCGACGACGGGCAGCTCGTCGGGCACACCGGGACGTTCTCGCACCGGATGGCGGTGCCGGGCGGGCAGTTGCCGGTCGCGGGCGTGACGATGGTCGGCGTACGCGCGACGCATCGGCGGCGGGGCATCCTGCGGGATCTGATGCGGTCGCAGCTGACCGACATCCACGAGGCCGGCACGGAGCCGCTGGCCGCGCTGACCGCGAGCGAGCCGGTGATCTACCCGCGGTTCGGGTACGGGCTCGCTTCCGATGTCCAGGAGATCGTCGTACCGAAGGTGTCGCGCGAGCTGCGCCCCGTGGACGGCATCGACGACGTGCGGATCCGATACGTCGACGCACGCGAGAGCCTCGCCCGCTGCGGCGAACTGCGGAACAAGCTGGCGCTGGAGCGGCCGGGGATGTTCCAGCACGACGAGCGCTGGCAGGAGTACACGATCAGCGACAACCTGACCGGCAGCCCTGCGAACGGGTCGAAGATCCGGTGCGTGCTGGCGGAGCGGGACGGCGAGCTGACCGGATTCGCGCACTACCGGACCAAGCGGGCGGACGGGAGGTACGTCGACGTGCACCGGGTGCACGCGGTCGACATCGCCTCTCATGCTGCGCTGTGGCGGTACCTGCTCGAGCCGGACCTGCTCAAAGAGACGCGCTGCGAGATGCTCGCGTCCGACGACCCGCTGCTGGACCTCCTGCTCGACCCGCGGGCACCCTCGCCGGTCACGCGCGACGGCCTGTGGGTCCGCCCGGTCGACGTCGGTACGGCGCTCGCCGGGCGGACGTACGCCCGCGACGTCGATGTCGTCATCGAGGTCGTCGACGACTTCCTGCCCTGGAACGCCGGCCGCTGGCACCTCGACGGCGGACCGGACGGTGCCAGCTGTGAGTCCACGTCGCGGGACGCGGACCTGACACTGCACGTGCGTGATCTGGGCGCCGTCTACCTCGGCCGCCCGTCACTGGCGAGGCTCGGCCGCGCCGGTCTGGTCGAGGAGCACACGGCGGGCGCCCTGTCCACGACTGCGGAAGCGTTTTCCACATCTCGACTCCCGTTCCTCGATACGGGCTTTTGACGGGGTAGCCTGCCCAGATGCAGACGCAGCGGCGGGGTGCGCTCGCGGTGGCCGCCGTGGTGCTCGTGGGGGTCGTGGCGGCCGGGTTCGTCGTGCTCGCGTCGGCGAGCGGGCCGGTCCGGCCGGTCAGCGAGAGCACGCTGAAGGCCAGCCCGCGGCCGCTGCCGACGTTCACGCCGTCCGACACCGCCGCCCCGCCGCCGACGGCCACACCCTCGCCGCGGGACATCAAGCCGGTTGAGATGCCGGCCTGGTTGAAGGCGTTGTGGCAGGCGGTGATCTACCTCGCGATCGCGGCAGTGCTGGTGTTCATCGGACTCATGATCTACCGGGTCATCAGCAAGGTGCGGCTGCCGCAGGCGGAGCCCGACGACACGGACTGGGAGCGGGTGAAGACCGAGCGCCTGGCCGAGGCGGTCGACGAGGGCTTGGCCCGCATCGACTCCGGTAGGGCGACGGATGCGGTGATCGCGTGCTGGGTGGCGCTGGAGGAGGCGGCCGCGTCGGCCGGCGTACCGCGGGATCCGTCGGAGACACCGGCCGAGTTCACCGTGCGGGTGCTCGGGATCGGCGGGATCTCCGAAGGGCAGCTGGTCCGGCTCGGTGAGCTGTACCGCGAGGCGCGGTACTCCACACACGGCTCGAGCGAGGAAGCGCGAACCGAGGCGCGGGCCGCACTGTTGCGGCTGCGCGACGAGCTCGCGGCCGCTCATCCGCAGGAGGTCGCGGGATGACGTCGTACCGCTGGTCGGACCTGGAGGAGAAGGGGCCGCCGCAGGAGGTCAAGAAGAGTCGGTCGTTGCGGCTGAACAAGCTGCTCCTGCAGCACGTCGGGATCGCGGTGCTGGCGAGTCTGCTGCTGGTCGCGGTGTTCGGTGCGGCGGGAATGGCACCGCGGCCGCTGTGGTTCGTGGGTGCCGCGCTGGCGATCGGGGTCGGGTCGCTGGCGATCCGGTTGGTCCTGCCGCAGGTGGTCGAGACGAGCTGGCCCGGCCAGCACGACGACAAGCTCGCCGCGCTGCGCACGCGGACCAGCGACAACCGGACCCAGTTCATCGCCACCTGGCTGCAGGAGTCGAGCCGCGAGCGGCGTGCCGGCGAAGGCTCCCAGACTTTCGTACGCCGGGTGCGGCCGATGCTGCTGGAGCTGGCCACCGACCGTCTGGTGCACCGGCACGGCATCGACCCCGAACGCGAGCCGGACCGGGCTCGCGAGATCACCGGCGACCGGCTCTGGCTGCTGATCACCAGTGAGGACAAGCGCACCGCGTCCCTCGACGAGATCGAGTACGCGATCCACACCATCGAGAACCTGTGAGGGATACCTGTGACTGATGGCGAGCTGACGCTCGGTGAGGTTTCTGACCTGTGCCGACAGGTGCTGGAGCGGGTCAGCCAGGCCGTGGTCGGGAAGGCCGAGGCACTCGAGCTGGTGCTGGCAGGCGTTCTGGCCGGCGGCCACGTGCTGCTGGAGGACTACCCGGGTCTGGCGAAGACGCTGGCCGCGCGGTCGTTCGCGCAGGCCCTCGGGCTGGAGTTCCGGCGGGTGCAGTTCACGCCGGACCTGCTGCCGTCGGACGTCACCGGCGGGTTCGTGTACGACCAGAAGGAGTCCGAGTTCGTCTTCCGGCCCGGCCCGATCTTCACCGGCCTGCTGCTGGCCGACGAGATCAACCGGACGCCGCCGAAGACCCAGGCCGCCCTGCTGGAGTCGATGCAGGAACATCAGGTCACCGTCGAGGGACAGACCTTCCCGCTGCCGACACCGTTCCACGTGCTCGCGACGGCGAACCCGGTGGAGTACGAAGGCACCTATCCGTTGCCGGAGGCACAGCTCGACCGCTTCATGCTGCGGATCGGCTTCGGCTACCCGAGCCCCGCGGAGGAGTGGGAGGTACTGCGTCGCCGGATGAGCCGCCGTCGCGAAGACCAGACCGTCGAAGCGGTGACCGACGCGGCCGGCCTGCTCGCTGCACAGCAGGCCGTCGAGAGGGTGACTGTCGACGACACCGTCGGCCAGTACTGCGTCGACCTGGCCGCGGCGACCCGTCGGGACTCGCAGGTGCTGGTCGGTGCGTCGCCGCGTGGTTCGCTGGCGCTGCTGCTGACCGCTCGGGCGTACGCCGTGATCAAGGGCCGCGACTACGTCGTACCGGAGGATGTGAAGGCGGTGGCCGTGGCTGCGCTGGCGCATCGGATCACGGTGCGGCCTGAGCTGTGGCTGCATGAGGTCACCGGGGCGACCGTCGTACGGACGGTGCTCGGTTCGGTTGCGGCGCCACCCACGGTGGTCGGCGCTACCAGCGCATGAGGTGGCATCCGACGCACGCGCAGATCCGGGCGATCTGCGTGGCCGCGGTGCTGCTGGCGGTCGCCGTACTGTTCCGGCGGCCGGATGCTGCCGTGTTCGGATTGCCGTTGGCGTTCCTGGCCGGCTGGGGGCGGTTCTTCCGGCCCCGGGAGCGGCCGGAGGTGCACACCGAGCTCGACGCGGACGTGCTGTTCGAGGGGCAGGCGACGACGTACCGGCTGCGGGTGCCCGACGGCGTCGACCCGGACATCGACCTGATCGTGGCGGCGTTGCCGCGGACGGCCTGGTTCCAGTACGACCCGCCGCAGGCGTCGATCGCGGAGCCGGTCTCGAACGGCGAGGTGACGCTGGAGGTCGGCGTACGGTCGAAGCGGTGGGGGCTGCGGTCGTTGGAGCGGCCAACGGTCACGGCGACGTCGGCCGTCGGGGCGTACCGGATCCAGGTGACGTCGGTGGAGTCGCAGGCGGTGACGACGCTGCCGCTGCGTGAGGGTTTCGAGGCGGTCGACGCCGTACCGCGGCCGGCCGGGCTGGTCGGGTTGCACCGGTCGCGGCGGCCGGGCGAGGGGACGGAGCTGGCCGGCGTACGTCCGTTCCGGACGGGTGACCGGCTGCGGCGGATCAACTGGGCGGTGTCGGCGCGGACGCGGGAACTGCACGTCACGTCGACATGGTCCGATCGCGACACCGAGGTCGTGATCATGGTCGACACCGGCGGCGAGATCGGGGTCAGTGAAGGGATCGACGGACGGTCGTCGAGCCTCGACACCGCCGTACGAGCGGCCGCCGCAGTGGCCGAGCACTACTTGCGCAACGGCGACCGGGTGCGGCTGATTGACACCGGTAGCTTGTTCCGCGGCGTGCGGTCGGGGAGCGGGCGCGCGCATCTGCGGCGGATCCTGGACACGCTCGTGCACGCGGATCGTCGCGGTCGGCAGCAGGACGAGGAGCAGTTGGCCCGGCGGAACCGGGTCCGGTCCGACAGCCTGGTGCTCGTGCTGAGTCCGCTGCTGCGGCCGGTGATGCTCGGCTACATCGTCACACTCGTCCACTCTGGTTGCACGGTGATCGCGATCGACACGTTGCCGCCCGACATCACCTCCATCCTGGAGCCGGAGGCGCATGACGTCCGCTCCTGGCCGCTCGCCTGGCGGCTGCGGTTGCTCGAGCGTCGCCGCGACCTGGATCGGCTCAGCGACCTCGGCGTACCGACGGTTCCGTGGCGCGGCTCCGGGACGCTCGACGAGGTACTGCGGGACGCCGCGCGACTGTCCGCCGCACCGAGGATCCGCTCATGAGTACTTCGGAGAAGATCACGCTGTGGCTGGCGCAGATGCGTGCGTCGGGGCGGGCTGTTGTCTATGCCCGGCTGGTGATCGCCGTCGCGGGCGCTGTCGCGCTCGTCGTACCGGCTGTGCAGTCGTGGGACCAGCTGGATCTGATCCCGCTCGTCGGCGTACCGATGCTGTTGGCAACTATCGTGTTGCCGGATTCGCCGGCGGGGATCGTGTTCCTGCTGGTTGTCGCGTTGGGGTGGTTGGTGCGGGCGCCGGCCGAGGTCAGCTGGAGCCTGCTGGTGACCGCGGTGGCGCTGGTGGTGGTGCATCTGGCAACCGCGTTCGCGGCCCAGCTGCCGTCGTACGCGCGCGTCCACCCGGCTGCGCTGCGGCGGTGGTGGTTGCCTACGGCAATCAGTGTGTTGCTGGTGCCGATGGTGGCTTTGGCCGCGGCTCTGGTCCAAGGGGCGGATGTGCCGGGATCGCTGGTGGTGACCGTGGTTGCGATGGGGCTGGGGACGGCGACGATCTGGTTCGCCGCGGGCCAGAAGCTGGATCGGAGCTAGTTGCCGAGGGTGCCCTCGATCTCCTCGGCCCAGGGCATCGGGATCGCGTTCGGTCCGATGACCTGCATCGCGGACATCACGGTCAGCAGCATGCCGGCGGAGAGGAACTCGCGGGCCTCCCGGGGAGAGGCTCCGGTCAGGTCGCGGACCAGCGCGTAGATGCTGCCGAAGCGTTCCCGGACGCAGTCGCCGATGACCGGGTCGCCGCTGGCGGAGAAGCCGTGCAGCAGGACCAGGAGCAACTCGGGCTCGCCGAGCAGCCGCTTGTAGTTGCGGCCCAGCGCGCCGAGATCCGGAGACTCGTCGGCGGCCTCGCGGAAGATCTCCTCGATCCGTCCGCACACGCTCTGCACCGCGGCCAGGAACAGCTGCTGCTTGGTCCCGAACAACCTGATCACATACGGCTGTGAGACGCCGGCCATCCGGGCGATCTCGTCGGTCTTGGTGCCTTCGTACCCGGACGCGGCGAACGCCTGCACGGCGGCCGCCAGGACCTCCTCGACCCGCTCCTTGGCGGTCAACCTAACCCTCGTCATCGCAGCCCCTTTCGAACACGCTTGACATGTTATCAGTGGATGCATACTCTCGTCATCAAGCTTGTTATCAGTCAATTACAACTTTGGAGTTTGGGATGACCGCTCTCGTCGAGAGGGAAGTGGTGGAGACCCGGAGCCGTGGGCTCGGGGTGGTGCTGGCCGCGGTGGGGATCCCCACCTTCATGGTCACGCTGGACAACCTGGTCGTGACGAACGCGTTGCCGGTGATCAAGACCGACCTCGGTGCGTCCTTGTCCGACCTGTCGTGGTTCGTGAACGCCTACACGCTGGCGTTCGCCGCGCTGCTGCTGACCGCGGCCGCGATCGGCGACCGCATCGGCCGGCGGCGGATGTTCCTGGCCGGGATCGCGCTGTTCACGCTCGCGTCGGCCGCCTGCGCGCTGGCGGCCGAGCCGTGGATGCTGACCGCGTTCCGGGCGATCCAGGGCATCGGCGCCGCGGCCGTGATGCCGCTGTCGCTGACGTTGCTCGCGGACGCGGTGCCGGAGAAGCAGCGCAGTGCCGCGATCGGTATCTGGGGCGGCATCTCGGGCCTCGGCGTCGCCGTCGGTCCGGTGGTCGGCGGAGCGGTTGTCGACGGTCTGAACTGGCAGTGGATCTTCTGGCTGAACGTCCCGGTCGGCGTGTTCGCAGTACTGCTCGCCGCTCGGGTGCTGAGCGAGTCGAAGGGTACGGCGAAGCGGCTCGACCTGCTCGGACTGGTTCTGGCGACGGCCGGCGTGCTGTCGATCGTGTGGGGTGTCGTGCACGGTGCCGACGACGGTTGGACGTCCGGCGGCGTACTCGGCTCGCTGATCGCGGGCGTCGTTCTGCTCGCCGCGTTCATCGGCTGGGAGAGTCGTACGTCGGCACCGATGCTGCCGCTGCGGTTGTTCTCGGTCCGCTCGTTCAGCGTGGTGAACATCGTCGCCTTCACCTTCGCGGTCGGCGTGTTCGGATCGGTGTTCCTGCTGGCACAGTTCTTCCAGGTCGTGCAGGGCTACACGCCGTTCCAGTCCGGCGTCCGCACGCTGCCGTGGACCGCGGCGCCGCTTGTGGTCGCACCGATCGCCGGCCTGATCGTCGATCGAGTCGGCCCGCGCACGCTGATCGTCGTCGGGCAGCTGTTCCTCGCCGCCGCGCTCGGCTGGATCGCGCTGATCACCACGGCCACGACCCAGTACGGCGACCTCGTCGTACCGTTCATCCTCGCCGGGATCGGTATGGGGCTGACGTTCGCGCCGACCGCGAGCGTGGTGATGAACAGTGCGTCCGACGCGGACCGGGGTGTTGCGTCCGGCACCAACAACACGATCCGCGAGGTCGGGGTCGCGATGGGCGTCGCCGTCCTCGCCTCGGTGTTCGCCTCGGCCGGGTCGTACGAGTCGCCGACCAGCTACGCCGCCGGGCTGGTGCCCGCGGTCTGGACAGGCGCCGCGATCGTCGCGGTCGGTGCGCTGGTCGCCTTCCTGCTGCCGGGTCGCTCTAAAGTGTGACCGTGCTGGACGCAGACGACGTACGACGGATCGCGCTGTCCTTCCCGGAGACGGTGGAGAAGAAGCGCTGGGGACACCCGACGTTCGACGTCGCCGGGCGGATGTTCGTCACGGTTCCGGACGACCAGACGTCGTTCGCGGTCCGGTGTCCCCGGCTGGAACGCGAGGAGTTGATCGCGGCGGAACCCGAGAAGTTCTGGGTGCCGAAGCACGAGGCGGGCTCGAACTGGGTTCGGGCCCGCCTCGCCGCGCTCGAGGACGCCGACGAGCTGCACGACATCCTGCTCGACTCGTGGCAGCAGGTCGCGCCGCCGGGTCTAGCTGACGTATCTGGGTGACACCGCGAACGTGTTGCAGCTGGCCGGGTTGCCGGTCTTGAACGACGTACCCATGAACCGCTGCTGGCTCGCCACGCTGCCGTGGTCGCCCTCCTCCGGCTTGTCGCCGGCTGTCACGACCCACTTGTTCCAGACGTAGAGCATCTCGCCGCTGATCGGGTAGCTGCGCTTGTTCACCGCGAGGAAGACGCCGGCGAAGCAGTTCGCCTGCAGTTCCATCCGGCGGGTCTGCCGGGTCCGGTCGTCGTAGTTGGTCAGCTCGTACCGGATGTTGTCCGAGGCCTGCAGGATGCCGGTCATGTTCTGTATGCCGTGCCCGTACTCGTGCGCGACCGACCGGGTGTACCACATCCGCGCGTAGGCCTTCGACTCCGCGTCGGGGTACTCCGTGTAGGCCTGCACGAAGACGTCGACCTTCATGTACAGGTTGTTGTTGGCCGAGCAGTAGTACGGCACGCTGACCGGACCGGTGCCGCACGGGCCGGTCGCGTTGGTGCCGGCCCAGAACGTCATCGTCGGCGGCTTGAACTTGTAGCCGGCCCTCGCCACCAGCGGCGCCCACGCCTTGTCCAGACAGGGCTTGATCGCGGTCCAGTACGCCGCCGCGTTGCGCGCGTTGGTCGGCCGGACCCGCGGCTCCTTGCAGTTGACCGTCTTCATCTGGCCGACCTTGTAGAGCGCGTTCTTGGCCACGACGGTCGAGTCCGAGACCTTCGGTGCCGTCGTGGTCGTCGTCTCGGTGCTGGTCGGTTGCTCGGTCGGTTGCTCGGTGGGCTGTTCCGTCGGCTCTTCGGTGGGGGACCCGGTCGGCTCGGGGGTGTAGCGGCTCGGGCTCACCGGCGGGGTCGTGACGTCATCGGCGTTCTTCTTGACGACGCCGATGATCCAGCCGCCGACGATCGCGACACCGACGATCGACAGGATCGCGATCAGCGGCGCCTTCGACTTCTTCCGCGGCCGCTGCGGCTGCCAGCCCGGACCGGGACCAGGGCCGCCGGGACCTGGTGGGCCGAAGTTGGGACCCCAGCCGAAGCCGGGACCCTGCGGCGGCGGGCCGCCGTACTGACGCTGCGGCTGTCCGTACCCGGGCTGCTGGTACTGCGGCTGCTGGTACTGCGGCGGCGGCTGCTGCGGGTACTGCTGCTGGTACTGCGGGTTAGGTGGATACGGCGGGTTCTGGCCGGGCGGCCCATAGGGTGGCTGGCTCAACGCCGTTCCTCTCCGGTGCGTCAGAAAAAGCGACCGCCACAGTATCCTGGACGGTAGGGTCGGCCTGTGAACGATCCCGTGACTGAAGCCCGTACACCGAACAGTCCGATCGACCAGCTGGCTGAACGGCACCTCGAGCAGGAGATCGTGCTCGACCCGATCACGGCCACCGAGCTGGGGATCGCCGGCCACGACCACGAGCTGCCGGACTTCACCCCGGCCGGTTTCGAAGCGCGGATCGAGTTGACCCGGCAGACCGTCGCGGCGGCGCAGGCGATCGAGCCCGCGAGCCCGCGCGAGGAGGTCGCCAAGGACGCGCTGGTGGAGCGGCTCGGGCTGGAGCTCGAGCGCTACGACGCCGGCGTACCGCAGCACCAGCTGAACGCGATCTCGTCGGTCCCGGCCGCGCTGCGGCAGGTGTTCGACCTGATGCCGACCGACACCGAGCAGGACTGGGAGACGGTCGCGATCCGCCTCAACCAGATCGGTACGACGCTCGACGGGTACCGCGAGACGCTGCTGGAGCAGGCCGCGCTGGGCCGGATCTCCGCCGTACGGCAGGTGAACGGGCTGGCCGAGCGGATCGCCAGCTGGACCGGTGCCGACGGCGACGACTTCTTCGCCGGGCTGGCCGCGCAGGCCCCCGAGAGTGCGGTCAAGCCGACCGTTGAGGCTGCGGCGGCGTCGGCGCGCAAGGCGTTCGATCAGTTCGGCGCCTGGCTGACCACCGACCTCGCGCCGCGAGCGCCGCAGCGGGACGCGTGCGGCCGGGAGGTGTACGAGCTGGCCTCGCGCAGCTTCCTCGGTGCGTCGATCGACCTCGAGGAGACGTACGCGTGGGGCTGGGCCGAGCTGGCCCGGATCGAGAACGACATGCGGGAGATCGCGGCCGGGCTGAACGGCGGCGACCGGAGCATCGAGGCGACGGCAGCGCTGCTGGACAACGACCCGGCGCGGACGATCCGCGGCAAGGACGCGTTCCGGGACTGGATGCAGCAGCTGTCCGACGCGGCCGTCGCCGAGTTGGGCGGCACGCATTTCGACATCGCCGACGAGATCCGCACGCTGGAGTGCATGATCGCGCCGACCTCGGACGGGTCGATCTACTACACGCAGCCGAGTGAGGACCTGACCACCCGGCCCGGCCGGATGTGGTGGGCGGTGCCGACGGGTGTCGAGCAGTTCGCCACCTGGCGCGAGGTCACGACCGTGTACCACGAGGGCGTGCCCGGGCATCACCTGCAGGTCGCCCAGACGATGCTGCGGACCGACCTGCTGAACCGCTGGCAGCGGATCGCCTGCTGGGTCTCCGGACACGGCGAAGGCTGGGCGCTGTACGCCGAACGCCTGATGGAGGAGCTGGGCTACCTCGAGGAGCCGGGCGCGCGGTTCGGCATGCTGGACGCGCAGGGCTTCCGGGCGGCGCGGGTGATCGTTGACATCGGCATGCATCTGGAGCTCGAGGTTCCGCGCGACAACCCGTTCGGCTGGCGGCCGGGGGACCGTTGGAACGCCGAGCTCGGGTTCGAGTTCCTCCGGGCGCACTGCCGGATGGAGACCGAGTTCCTGCGGGCCGAACTCAATCGGTACCTCGGCTGGCCGGGGCAGGCGCCGTCGTACAAGGTCGGTGAGCGGATCTGGCTGCAGGCGCGGGAGGAAGCCAAGCAGCGCAAGGGATCCGCGTTCGATCTGCGGGCGTTCCACTCGGACGCGCTGAACCTCGGATCGATCGGCCTGGACCCGCTGCGCCGGGCGCTGGCGAAGCTATGAGCCTGCGTTTCGTGCTGGCGTCGGCATCGCCGGCCCGGCTGAAGACCCTGCGCGGCGCGGGCGTCGAGCCGGAGGTGATCGTCTCCGGCGTCGACGAGGACCACATCACCGCCGAGAGCCCCGGCGAGCTGGCGCGTCTGCTCGCGACGTTGAAGGCCCGCGCCGTCGTTGCTTCGCTGACCGAGCACGCGACCGTGCTCGGCTGCGACTCGGTCCTCGAGCTCGACGGTGTCGCCTACGGCAAACCCGGTACGCCGGAGATCGCGCGCGAACGTCTGCGGATGATGCGCGGGCGCAGCGGCGTACTGCACACCGGGCACTGCCTGATCGACACCTCGGCCAAGCAAGAGCTGCGCGAGCTGGCGTCAACCACGGTGCATTTCGCCGACCTGACCGACGACGAGATCGACGCGTACGTTGCCACCGGCGAGCCGCTGGTCGTCGCCGGCTCCTTCACCGTCGACGGACTCGGCGGCCCGTTCGTCACCGGTGTCGAGGGCGACTACCACAACGTCGTCGGTCTCTCGTTGCCGCTGCTCCGCCGCATGCTCGCCGAGGTCGGGATCGCCTGGCCCGAGTTGTGGAAGACGACCTCGGAGTACAAGTACGACGAGACCGTCGCCTCGACGTACGACGACACGCGCGGCGGGCTCACCCGCGCCGTCGCCGCCGCCGAAGCGGTCGACTCGCTGCTCCCGAAGGGCGGACGCGTCCTCGAGCTGGCCGTCGGGACCGGGATCGTCGGCGCCGAGCTCGTTGCCCTGGGCAACCTGGTGCACGGTGTCGATCTCTCCACCGCCATGCTCCAGCACGCCCGAGTCCGGCTTCCCGGGCACGTGCTGGCGGCCGATGCCGCGAGATTGCCGGTCGCTGACCGGCGCTGCGACGCGGTCGTGGCGGTCTGGCTGCTCCACCTGCTCGACAACAGCGAACCGGTCATCGCCGAGGTCGCCCGCGTCCTCCGCACCGACGGCGTCTTCGTCACCACCACCGAAAAAACCGACGCCGGCCGCTACGCCGACGGCCGGGGCCCCCACGACACCCGCTCCCAGGACTCACTCGCCCACCTGGTCGCGGTCGCATCCCGCCACGGCCTGGTGCTCGACGGAGTAACAACCTTCAACGGCCCGCCCCGCAACACTGGCGACACCCCGGTCTACCCACTCGTCCGCTTCCGCCGCAGCTGAGTCCGGTCAGCCGGTGAGGCCGGTCTTGGCGTCGAGGTACTGCAAGAGGTCGTGCGCTGCCAGCTCGACCTCTTTGTGACGCCACTCGGAGGCCCGGTAGACCGAGGCGATCAGCGCGGTGCGATGAATCCGCCGGAAGTCGCCGAGCACGAACGCGTAGCGCGCCTTGGTCTCCTCACCGGCACCATCGGTGAGCCCCAAGTGCCAAGCGCCGTACTCCTGCCAGCTGTGCTTGTCGAGATAGGCGTTCTGGTCGTCGGCCCGTGGCTGCACCTCGCCCCAGTCGCTGTCCAGCACGTACTGCCGCGCGTCGATCAGCTTCCGTGCGTTGTCGACGGCATCGGGATTGACCGCGTACTTAGCCATACCGTCAGTGTTTACGGATGAGCGCTGGCGCGCCACTGGCCCGGGCCCGGGTGGAACGGGGTGCGGGCGTTGCGCCAGTAGGTGGCCCAGTTGCTGGCCCTCTGCGGGTCCGGTGCGGGTGCGGGCGCGGCGGCTCGCGCGGCGAGGACCGTGACGAGGGCGGCCAGCTCCTCGGGTGTCGGGTTGCCTTTGCGGATCTCGATCACAGTGGGATGTTCCCATGCTTCTTCGGCGGCAGGGTGTCGCGCTTGGTGCGGAGGAGGCGGAGGGCGCGGATGATCTCGGCGCGGGTCTCGCTGGGCTTGATGACCGAGTCGATGTAGCCGCGTTCGGCCGCGATGTACGGATTCGCCAGGTGGTCCTCGTACTCGGTGATCAGCTGCTGGCGGCGGGACTCGGCGTCCTCGGCGCCGGCCAGCTCGCGGCGGTACAGGATGTTGACCGCGCCCTGCGCACCCATCACCGCGATCTGCGCGGTCGGCCAGGCGATGTTGATGTCCGCGCCGAGATGCTTCGAGCCCATCACGTCGTACGCGCCGCCGTAGGCCTTCCGGGTGATCACGGTGATCATCGGGACGGTCGCTTCGGCGTACGCGTAGATCAGCTTGGCGCCGCGACGGATGATGCCGTTCCACTCCTGGTCGGTGCCGGGCAGGAAGCCGGGGACGTCGACGAAGGTCAGGATCGGCAGGTTGAACGCGTCGCAGGTGCGGACGAAGCGGGCCGCCTTCTCCGACGCGTCGATGTCGAGGGTGCCGGCGAACTGCATCGGCTGGTTCGCGACCACGCCGACCGGGCGGCCCTCGACCCGGCCGAAGCCGACGATCATGTTCGGCGCGAACAGCGCGTGCACCTCGAGGAATTCACCGTCGTCGACGACCGCCTCGATCGCGGTGTGCATGTCGTACGGCTGGTTCGGCGAGTCGGGCACGAGCGTGTCGAGGGCGAGGTCGGTCTCGCTCGGCTCGAGGTCGGCCGGGGCGTCGTACACCGGCGGGTCCTCGAGGTTGTTCTGCGGGAGGTGACCGACCAGCGTCTTCACCCACTCGATCGCGTCCTCCTCGTCGCTGCCGAGGTAGTGCGCGTTGCCGGACTTGGTGTTGTGCGTCCGCGCGCCGCCGAGCTCCTCCTGGGTGACGTCCTCACCGGTGACGGTCTTGATCACGTCCGGGCCGGTGATGAACATGTACGACGATTCGTCGACCATGACGGTGAAGTCGGTGACCGCGGGGGAGTACACCGCACCGCCGGCGCACGGGCCCATGATCAGGGAGATCTGCGGGATCACGCCGGACGCGCGGACGTTGCGGCGGAAGATCTCGCCGTACAGGCCGAGGGAGACCACGCCCTCCTGGATCCGGGCGCCGCCGGAGTCGTTGATGCCGATCAGCGGGCAGCCGATCTTCATCGCGAGGTCCATCACCTTGACGATCTTCTCGCCGAAGACCTCGCCCAGGCTGCCGCCGAAGACGGTGAAGTCCTGCGCGAACACGCACACCTGGCGGCCGTCGATGGTGCCGAACCCGGTCACCACGCCGTCGCCGTACGGGCGGTTGCCGTCCAGGCCGAAGCTCGTCGAGCGGTGCCGGGCGAACTCGTCCAGCTCGGAGAAGGAGCCCTCGTCGAGCAGCAGCTCGATCCGCTCGCGGGCGGTCTTCTTACCGCGCGCGTGCTGCTTCTCCACCGCGCGCTCGGACCCGGCGTGCACGGCCTCGTCCAGCCGGTGCTCGAGGTCCGCGAGCTTCCCGGCCGTGGTGTGGATGTTCACCGTCTCTCCCATGAACGCGCAGCCTACGCGCCAGTACGCCGTACCGCCTGTGACGTCCGCCGCAACGCGTCGCTGAACCTGGTCGCCGGTAGGTTCTCGCCGTGGCGGACGCGCAGGTCGGTGATCTGATCCGGAGCATCAACGAGCTTGTCGAGCGGGACACCGGGAGCCGATCGTTGGCCGTCGGCAACCAGATCGCCCAGCGGGTGACGCGGTCCGACCAGCGGCGGCTGCGGTTGCTGGTCGACAACCTCGACATTCCGGCCCGGCTCACGCCCAGGCCGCGCGAGAAGGATCAGCGGACGGAGCTCCGGGCCGCTCTGATCGAGACGGTCGCCGGCTGCGCCGGCGTACTGGAACCGCGGGAGCCGGTCCAGGAGTCGCTGTATTCCTACGGCCGGTCCCGGTTCGAGACGGCCAACAGTCGGCTGTATGCGCAGTACGAGACGCCCCGTCTGATCGCCGGACTCCGGCCGGACGGGCGGCCGGACGATCTCGGCATCTTCCCGCCGCCGGTGATCGAGGGCGACGTGCTGGCTGCGCATGCGGCCGTCGTGGCGATCAGCGCGCGGACCGGGCGTCCGGAGCGCGTCGTACTGCGTGAGCTCGTCGCCGCCGGTCGCGGCGCCCACGCGACGGCTGCGGCGCGGATGCTGCTTCAGTCGCGTCCGGGGTTCACGGCGTTGCCCGCGCCGGAGCGGAACGAGTTGACGACGGCGATCGCGGATCACCTCGAGGCCCAGTTCGAGAACCACGAGCGGGAGGTTCCGGGGCCGGAGATCGGCGCCGTACTGGCGGATCGGCGGGAGTTGGCCGGCTTCGGTTCATCGGCGATCACGACGGCGAGCCAGGACGCCACTGAGGAGATCGCCCACCTGCACCAGTACTTCGACACCATCGGCCGGCCGCCCGCCGTTGCCCGGCCGGACTCGGTCGCCGAGCTGTGCGGTCAGATCCGGGGCGCCGTCGGGGAGGTCCTCGACGCGCCCAACTCGCGGTGGGACGGCGAGATCGAGCCTGGAGTTGGTGCCGCGACGACGCTCGAGCTTTCGCGGGAGCAGGCGGCGGCGCTCGGGAAGCTGCTCGAGAGCAGCAGGACGCATCCGCTCGGTGCTTCGGATGCGACTGCTGCACGGGAGGCGTTCCAGTTCGTGGCGGCGGAGTACGCGCGCTGGGCCGTTCCGGAGGAGTTCGACGAACGCCACGAGGCGGCTGTCGGGGCGGTCGCAGCGGAGTACGCGACGATCGAGCGGGCGGTCGGCACGGCGTTCGCCGAGGACAACCTGCAGGATCTTGCGGACCGTTCGTTGCCGTACGAGCTTGCGATCCAGGTTCGGCAGGCGCAGACGCCGGAACCTGATCGGCGGCTGGCGCCGGCGGCTCGCTCGTTCGCGGCCGTGGTCGACAAGGCGCTGGGTGTTGAGGAGGGGGAGACGCTCCGGCGGATGGCCGGGGAGAGTCCGCCGCGGATGGTTCAGGCGGCGGTCGGGGATCTGGTGGCGGGTTCCGGCGTACAGAACGTCGAGCGGCCGTTCGCGCTGAGCCGGATCACGGACGAGGTCGACCTGCAGTTCGCGGCTCTGCCGGGCGTGCTGGACAACGCGATGTATGCCGACTCGGCGCAGGAGTACGGGACGATCGCCGGCGAGGTTGCCGTGAAGATGGCCGAGACCTATGCGGAGGCGCCCGGCATGGCTCGGCGCGAGTCGCTTGCACGAGACCAGGAGGCAACGGCGCGGTTCGCGTCCGGGCACGACCCGGCTCTGACCCGGCCCCACGCTCAGTCCCGCGACTCCGCGCCCAGCGCGAACCGGACCACGTCGGGGCCTGAGCGCAAGCGTCCCACGCTGGACCGCTGACGGGCGGCGACGTCAGGCGGGGCCGACGGCGAAGAGTTTGGTGAGGCGGGCGGCCTGGGCCAGGTCGCCACGGACCGACAGGCGTTGCTTGAGCACCGCGACGATCGGATCCTCGTTCCCGGTGACGATGCGGAGCAGCGTGGCGGGATCCGTGCGGATGGAGATGTCCGCGGGAGCCGGCTGCGTCGACAACACGGTGCAGCGGCTGTCGTGCACGTGGATCCAGTACTCGTCGACGGAATGACCGTCCCCGCCCGCGCCGGTGATCTGCCAGCTGATCACAGCGTCGAACCCGGCGGCCCGGGCGGGTCGGAGGTACTCCGGCATCCGGCGAAAGATCTCGCGCAACGCGACCTCTCGCACTCCCCCGATGAGACGATGCCGAAGCTCCCGCTCCGACGTCCGGTCGACCAATCGGGCCAGCTCACTCGCGTCCAGGGTGGTGATCCCCTCGGACTCGAGCCAACCGGCACTGCCTCGCTCGGTCATCGACCACCCCCGGGCAGTTCCTACCGGACTGTAGGAATTTCCTACGATGCGGTAGGTTTGTCAAGTGGTTGGGGACCCTGAACGACGTCAGCGCGCTCGTCATCTCGGTCCGGAGCGCCGTCGGCCGTTGATTCTGGATGCCGCGCTCGAGGTGTTCTCGGCGAACGGCTTCGCCGGTACGACGATGCAGTCCGTCGCGGACGCGGCCGGTGTCACCAAACCCGTCGTCTACGACTCCTTCGCGAACCGCGACGAGCTCCTGCTGGCCCTGCTCGCCCGCGAGGAGCAGCACCTGGTCGTCTCGATCGTCGCCGCGCTGCCCGCGGACCCGAGCGTCGGCACCCCGGAGGAGCACGTCCTCGAGGGCCTGACCGCCTTCCTGACCGCGGTCTCCAAGCAGCCCCAGTCGTGGCGGATCGTCTTCGGCGCGCAGTACGGCGCAGCGCCGGTCGTCGCCGAACGCGTCCGCGCCGCCCGGGCGTTCCTGGTCGAGAGCCTCCGGCTGACCCTGCTCCAGTCCCTCCCCGGCGTCGCGGACCCCGACGCGAACCTCCCGGTCCTCGCCGAACTTCTCGCCTCGATGACCGAGTCCTGCGCCCGCATGCTCGTCGTCGACGGCACCGACCGCAGCCCGGCCGAGCTGGCCAAGACCGTCTCCCAGGTCGTCGCGGGCGGCTTCGGCAATGTCTGAGCCCTCGCCGCGATAGGTTCCATCGGCAATGGCCGGAACGGACGGCCGCTGCGACGAGGAGGGCCATGCGTTCGCCATCTCATGAACTGCTCGGGGACACCGATCCGCGCGAGCACGGGCCCGGTTGGCGGTACGTCATGGTGCCCCTGAGCGCGCGCGGCGCGAAGCTCAGATCGCTGGTCGGCCCGGACAGCCGGATCGCCCGCGCCCATCAAGAGGACGCCTACACGGTGAACCCGGACCGCGTCGGCATCCGGGAGCCGTGGGAGGCCACCCGGGACGGCGGAATCTCTCACAAGCCGGTGCTGATCGACGCGAACCACCCACCGGAGCATGCCGGGCTGATCGTCGCGATGCCGCCCGAGCACCTGTACCTGACGCTGACTTCCGAAGGTCCGATCACCGGCCACGACCTGATGGCCGAGGAAGGCCGGATGGGCCGGCCGGTGTATCTGAACAGCACCTTCGGCGAGGGGGTGACGATCACCGGAGTGGTCGTTCCGCAGCAGCAGGACGGTGCCGGGCCGGTCAGTGCCTGGGACGCCGAGTGGCTGTCGGACCTCGCGGCCGAGCGCGGTCTCCCGGTGATCGAGACAGTCGGGGCGGACAACGACGGCCTGCAGCAGGTCCGGTCGGGGCCGGACGGGTGGCACCTGGAGGTTCCCGACGGCCAGACGCGGGAGGGCGGCCGCTTCCCGCTCCGGGCGGACGGTGACTTCCGCTCGATCGAGACGGAGTACGCCGAAGGCCTGCTGATGTATCCGCAGCAGGTGGGCAAGGCGATGGAGGACCTGAGTACGGCGGGTGTCGGCGACGAGGAGCTTCGTGCTCTGGCGGCCGGCTACGAGCAGGCTGTCAACCGCAACGAGGCTCCACAGGTGTCGATGGCGGCAGATGAGGCCGTCCTGCTGTCGGTCCGGGACGACACTGTGTCGGAGGACCGCTACGGCCGGTACGAGCAGGAGACCGTAGTGAGGGCCGGGGGCGCCTTCACATGGCGGATCCACGACCAGCGGTACGGCGAGATCGTCGAGGCTACGCACCCGGAGCTCACCCACCGGCTCGTCGAGGCAGCCAAGCAGCACCATCCGGATCTGGCTCCGCAGCTCGATGCGCTCTACGAACAAGCACGAATCCCGAATGCCGTCCGTTGGGCACACGAGCAGCGGATGGGTGGCCGGATCCCGGACGGCGTACGGCAGGTGGCCGACCGGTGGGCGGGCGGGCCGATCGACTGGCAGGTGGTTCAGCATCAGGCCGAACGGGCCACCGCGCAGGACTGGGCACGGGTGGCCGGATCCGTTGCCGCGTCGGGCTCCCCGGTGACCCTGATCACCAACGAGGGCGTCAGCCAGTACCAACCAAGCAGGTCGCTGCCGGAGCGCGGCGGGCGGGCGGACTGACATCTGGGCACGGGTCGCTCTACATACTGTGAAGTAGCTGAACGGGCGGTCACGATCGGCTTCCAGTGGCTGGACTGTGCGGCATCGGCGGGCGTCCGCCGATAGGGTGGGCGAACGTGAGCGAGACCGGTAGTGAGACCCGTACCCGCGCGCGGTTCGAGGTGCCTGAAGAACTCAGGGCCGACGTCCGCCTGCTCGGCGAGATCCTCGGCAAGGTCCTGGTCGAGTACGCCGGACAGCCGCTGCTCGACGACGTCGAGAAACTGCGCGAGCTGACCATTGCCGGCGACGGCGCCGCGGCCGAGGAGCTGGTCGCCTCGTGGCCGTACGAGCGGGCCGAGGACGTGGCGCGGGCCTTCACCTGCTACTTCCACCTGACCAACCTGAGCGAGGAACTGCACCGCGCCCGCGTACTGCGGGAGCGCGACCGCGCCGGCAGCGAGGCCGTGGTGTCCGAGCTGGCCCAGGCCGTCGAGCAGATCGCCCGGGAGAGCGGTGAGCAGCAGGCCCGCGCGCTGCTGAACGGGCTGGAGTTCCGCCCGGTGCTGACCGCGCACCCGACCGAGGCCCGGCGCCGCGCCGTCCTGGCGACGATCCGGCGGATCTCCTCGCTGCTGGACGAGCGCCACGACCCGCGGGCCGGCGACAGCGACCTGGCGGAGAACCGTCGCCGTCTGGTCGAGCAGGTCGACGTCCTCTGGCGTACGTCGCAACTCCGCACCAGCCGGCCGACTCCGCTGGACGAGGTCCGTTCCGCGATGGCCGTGTTCGAAGAGACCCTGTTCGATGTCGTAGGCAACGTGTACCGCCGCCTCGACGACGCGCTGGCCGGCGACGCGGCCGGCACGCGTACGCCGGTGGTCGCGCCGTTCGTGCACCTGGGTTCCTGGATCGGTGGCGACCGCGACGGCAACCCGAACGTCACCGCGGCGATCACCCGGGAGGCCATGCAGATCCAGGCCGACCACGTCCTCCGGGCGCTCGAGCAGGCCACCGAAGCATTGGGCCGCGCGCTCACGCTCGACGCCGCGACCACGCCGCCGTCAGCTCCGGTACGCCGCATCCTCGAGGACGCCCGGGCGGTCAACCCGGAGCTGATCGCGGACATCGAGACCCGCTCGCCGGCCGAACCGCACCGGCAGCTCCTGCTGCTCGCAGCGCGCCGGCTGGCCGCAACGCGGTCCCGTGACGCCGACTTCGGTTACCCGCGGGCCGCTGACTTCCTCCACGAGCTCAAGGTCCTGCAGGACTCGCTGGTGACAGCCGGCGCACCTCGCCAGGCGTACGGCCAGCTGCAGCAGCTCATCTGGCAGGTGAACTCGTTCGGCTTCCACCTGGCCGAGCTGGAGATCCGTCAGCACTCCGCGGTGCACGCCAAGGCTCTGGAGGAGGTGCTGGGCGGCGGCGAGCTGTCCGACCAGACAGAGGAAGTGCTGGCCACGCTCCGAGTCATCGGCCAGATCCAGCAGCGCTTCGGACCCGAGGCGTGCCGTCGGTACGTCGTCTCGTTCACCCGCAACGCCGGCGATCTGGCAGCCGTCTACGAGCTGGCCGACGCCGCGCTGGACGGCCGTCCGATCGAGCTGGACGTCGTACCGCTGTTCGAGACCGGTGAGGACCTGCAGAACTCGGTAGAGGTGCTGGACAACGCGATCCAGCTGACCCGGGTGCGGCACCGGCTCACTGCGAACGACCGGCGCTTCGAGGTCATGCTCGGGTACTCCGACTCCGCCAAGGACGTCGGACCGGTCTCGGCGACGCTCGCGCTGTACGACGCGCAGGCGCGGATCACCGCGTGGGCGCAGCGCAACGCGATCCGGCTGACGCTGTTCCACGGTCGTGGTGGCGCGCTGGGCCGCGGCGGTGGTCCGGCGAACCGCGCAGTACTCGCACAGGCTCCCGGATCGGTCGCCGGCCGATTCAAGCTGACCGAGCAGGGCGAGGCGATCCCGGCGCGGTACGGGAACGCACCGATTGCGCAGCGGCACATCGAGCAGGTGACTGCGGCGACGCTGCTGGCGTCCACTCCGGCGATCGAGGAGCGGGCGACTGCGGCGGCGGAGCGGTTCGCGGTGATGGAGAAGACGCTCGACGAGGCGGCGCGTACGGCCTACCACCGGCTGGTGAAGGCGGACGGGTTCGCGGAGTGGTTCGGTCGCGTGACCCCGCTGGAGGAGCTTGGTCAGTTGCCGCTCGGGTCGCGGCCGGCCCGGCGTGGTGTGGCGGTGTCGTCGCTGGAGGACCTGCGCGCCATCCCGTGGGTGTTCGCCTGGTCGCAGGCCCGCGTGAACGCACCGGGTTGGTACGGCCTCGGTACTGCGCTCGCTGCCGTCGGCGACGTGACACTGCTGCAGGACGCGAACCAGAACTGGCCCCTGTTCCAGGTGATGCTCGAGAACGCCGAGATGTCGCTGGCCAAGACGGACCGGCGCATCCTCGGCCGCTACCTGGAGCTGGGCGACCGGCCGGACCTGACGCAGCAGATGCTCGACGAGCACGCGCTCACCACGGAGTGGGTGCTCAAGGTGCTCGGCGAGGAGCGACTGCTGCAGGGGCGGCGTGTGCTGGGCCGTGCGGTCGAGCTGCGCAACCCGTACGTCGACGCGCTCAGCTACCTGCAGCTGCGGGCGCTACGGACGCTGCGTACCGATGATTCGCTGGACGAAGAGCAGATCGTCCGTACTCGCCGGCTGCTGTTGCTGACCGTCTCGGGCGTCGCCGCCGGTCTGCAGAACACCGGATGAGCTTCAGCGACCTGGAGCGGCCCCCGCTGGACGAGAAGTTCCTGCGGGGCCGCTTGGTGCGTCCCGGTGCGCTGTGGACGCAGATCGACGTACTCGCGGAGACGCCGTCGACCAATGCGGTCGTGGCTGCCGCGGCCGCTGGTGGACAGCCCGAGGGGCTGGTTGTCGCTGCGGAGTACCAGACGTCCGGTCGAGGGCGGCTGGGGCGGACGTGGACGACGCCACCGCGCTCTGCGCTCCTTATGTCCGTTTTGCTGCGTCCGGTGACCGTGGAAGCGGCCCGGTGGCCGTGGCTCGGTTTGCTGGTCCCGCTGGCGGTTGCGGCTGCTGTGCGTGCGGTTGGTGAGGTACCGGCCCAGGTGAAGTGGCCGAACGACGTACTGGTCGAGGATCGCAAGCTCGCGGGCATCCTGCTCGAGCGGATCGAGGGACCGGCCGCGGTCGTCGGCATCGGCCTCAACGTGACGCTCCACTCCGACGAGAAGCCGCACGAGGCTGCCACCTCGCTCGCGCTGGAGAAGGCAGCAACAACCGACCGGGCCACCGTCATGTCGGCCGTTCTGCGAGAACTCGCTTCGCGTTACCAGTCCTGGGTGGACGCCGGTGGTGATCCGTCCGTGGTGCTTGCGGAGTATCGCGAACTGTCAGCGACACTAGGGCGAGCGGTCCGGGTGGAGCTGCCGGACGGCACGTTCCTCGAAGGGACCGCTCGGGACTTGGCAGACGATGGTCGGCTGATCGTCGACACTGCCGACGGCCCTCGGCCGCTGGCGGCAGGGGACGTCACGCACCTGCGGACAGCCGGCCGATAGTCGGCCCGTGGTCGGGTTTGTGGACCACTGTGATGCGGTTGCCTTCGCGCACCGAGCCCGTCTCCAGCACCCTCAGGTAAGCGCCGACCCGGCCGGTCTTCGCGAACCGGTGATGGAACCGATGGATCCCCATCCGTCCCGACAGATTCCCGCACGGCGTCCGCGGTGACCGTACCTCGACCAGGATCCCGTGCTGCGGACCGCCGATCCGCCACCGCTCACCGACCACCGCGCCGGTGATGTCGAGCCCGGATGTCCTCAGGTTCTCGCCGAACAACCCCGGCGGTACGTCGCGGTCGAGCTCGACCGACCACCAGTCCGCGTCCTCCTCGGCGTACGCGTAGAGCGCCTTGTCCGGGCCGCCGTGGTACCGCGTGTCGCACTGCCGATCACCGACCAGCCCGAGCACACCGACCTCGACCGCACCGGGCGCCGGCCGCTTGTCGATCGCCGTCCACCGGGTCGGCCCGCGGATCACCTCGTGCACGACGTTGACCGCCACCACCCGCGCGGTCATCGGCTGATCCACCGAATCGGGTCGCCGCTGTCCAGGTCGTCGCAGCCGGCGTCGTGCAGAGCGCCGGCGACGAGCGTCCGGCGGTACGACGCGAACGTCAGCACATGCGCGATCATCCCGCCGGCCGTGTACACCTCGGCGTTCTCGCCCGGACACACGATCAACTCGTCCAGCCGGTTCGCGCTGCACAGCTCGCCGACCTCCGCCGCGAACGCCGTACCAACCTCGGTCAGGCGGCGGCGCATGCTCTGGACGCTTTCGCCTTGTTCTACAGCGAAGTCGTACTCCTGACCGGTCAGGTTCGCATGCCACATGCCGAGTTGACCGACCAGCCGGGACAGCAGCGAGCGCAGTGTCGGGTGGTCGTCGATTCCCTCGACCGAGATCTCGATCGACCGGTCGAGCTGCTCGTCGGTCAGCGTCGCGGCCTGACCGAGCATCTCGCCGAGCAGCCAGACATGGTGATCAACCATCGCCCGCACCAGATCCATCGAACTCACCTCGTCCCTGGCCGCCACCCGGAGCCCGTTCGGCGGGTGGAAGTGGATGCCGCTCGGCGCGTCCAGCCGGATCCGGTCCGGACGGCCACGCCATTCCCCGGGCGGTACGCCGTACGCCCGGCCGAAGGCGCGCGTGAACGCCTCGTGCGACCCGTACCCGGCCTCGACCGCGACATCGAGGATGTGCCCGGTCCCGGTCAGCAGCCGGTACGCCGATCGCTCGAGCAGGATCCGCCGTCGGAGCGCGCCGGGGCGTTCGCCCGCCGCGGCCGCGACCATCCGATCGAGATGCGACCTCGACAGCTGGAGTCGCCCGGCGAGGTCGGCGCCGTTGACCGCGTGATCGTCGAGCGCGTGGGCGAGTACGTCGACGAAGGCGGCGAGCACGTCGGTGGTCATGCCACCATCGTGCCGCCGCCGGGGTCGCAGTACTTGATCGTTTTCGCTTTTTACCCGGTAAAGATCTTGACCGCGGTGATCAGCGTCTCGATGACGCCGTAGCCGAGCAGGACGGCGACCAGGAGCCAGGAGATCACCAGGCGTGGGGTCTGGTTCATCGGGATGCCTCCACCGTCGACTCGGCCTTCTCGTGGAACCGCTCGGACACCGATCGGATCAAGAGGTTGGCGATGAAGCCGACCGCCAGTACGCCGACCATCGTGAACAGCGCCGGCCGGTACGCCGACGCGGTCAGCGTGCCCGGTTTGCCTTCGTGGTCGAGGAATCCGTTGACGATGAGCGGCCCGGCGATCCCCGCCGCCGACCACGCGGTCAGCAGCCGCCCGTGGATCGCGCCGACCTGATACGTGCCGAACAGATCCCGCAGGTACGCCGGAACCGTCGCGAAACCGCCGCCGTAGAACGAGATGATGATCGCGGCGAGCAGCACGAAGACCACTGTGCTGGTGTGACCAACGGTCGCGAGCAGCGCATACGCGATGATCCCGACGCCGAGGTAGATCGCGTAGATCGGCTTGCGGCCGATCACGTCCGACGTCGTCGACCAGCCGAACCGGCCGGCCATGTTGAAGATCGACAGCAACCCGACGAACCCGGCCGCCGCCGCGACCGCCACGCTCGACTTGCCGCCGTCAGCGCGGAAGAAGTCCTGGATCATCGGGCTCGCCTGCTCGAGGATGCCGATCCCCGCGGTCACGTTGCAGAACAGCACGACCCAGAGGAACCAGAACTGCGGCGTCTTGATCGCGTTCGCGGCCGACACGTTGGCGGTGGTGACGAGCGCCTTCTGCTGCACGGTCTTCGGGTCGAAGCCGTCCGGCGTCCAGCCCTCGGCGGGAACGCGGATGTTGAAGACGCCGAACATCATGATGACGAAGTAGCCGATGCCCAGCGTGACGAACAGCCCGACCAGGGCGCCGCCGCCGGCCACCGACGTACTGACGTTGGGGTCGTAGTTGGAGTCGTACAGACCGAGCAGTTGGCGGGACAGCGGGCTGGCGACGAGCGCGCCGCCGCCGAAGCCCATGATCGCCAGGCCGGTCGCGAGACCCGGGCGGTCCGGGAACCATTTGATCAGCGTGGACACGGGGGAGATGTAGCCGATCCCGAGACCGATACCGCCGATCACGCCGTACCCGAGGTAGACGAGCCAGAGCTGACCGGTGCCGATGCCGAGGGCGCCGACGAGGAAGCCGGTGGTCCAGAAACAGGCGGCGACGAACATGGCTTTCCGCGGGCCGTTGCGTTCGACCCAGGTGCCGCCGACGGCGGCGGACAGGCCGAGCATCACGATCGCGATGCTGAACACCACACCGACCGCGGTCTGACTGCTGTCGAAGTGTTTCACAATCGAGGTCTTGTAGACGCTGGTCGCGTACGCCTGCCCGATGCACAGGTGGACGGCCAGCGCGGCCGGTGGGATCAGCCAGCGGCTGTAACCCGGCGGCGCGATCGTGTGCTCCCGATCGAGTATCGACAAGACTGCCATCACGGCTCCTTCTCGTCCCCCAGTTGATTACCCCTCGCGCATCCTGGCTCACTGTATGCATTTTGTGAAGTGTTGAACCACTTTGCCGCCCGATCGTCCCCTGCGCGTTCCCCCCGTTCGTGTCGGGAGGGGACATTCGGACCTGGTAGCTGTGAAACTGGGGGTATGGCGATCTCGGCGAAGTTGTTGGGTGAGGACGAGTACGTCGTCGTCAGCACCCGGACGCACTGGAAGGCCTTGATCGGGCCGGTGCTTCTGCTGCTGGTGGTGGCGGGGGCGGGAGGTTTCCTGGCCGCGATCGTGCCGACCGGGTCGTTGCAGACCCCGGCCCGGATCGCGATCCTCGCCGTCGGTGTGGTGATCCTGGCGGCGTTCGCGCTGAAGCCGTTCCTGAACTGGTTCTTCTCGACGTACACGATCACGAACCGGCGGCTGATCACCCGGCACGGCATCCTGACCCGCACCGGCCGCGACATTCCGCTGATGCGGGTCAACGACGTGTCCTACGAACACGGCCTGATCGACCGCATCCTCGGCTGCGGCACGCTCCACATCGAGTCCGCCGGCGAACGCGGCCAGGTGGTGCTCCCCGACGTACCGCATGTCGAGCATGTCCACCTGCAGATGTCAGATCTGCTCTTCGGCGGCCCCGACGGCAAACCCGGCGACGGCATCCTCGACGACGAGGAGCCGCCGGAGCACATGCGCCGCCGTCCGCAGCAGCAACAGCAGCAGTCCCCGCGCACGGACGACGGCGAAACCCTCTTCAGCTCCGACGACGACCGCTAGAAGACCTCGAGGCTGACCGGTGCGAGTGGCCAGCGGAAGGCTGCTGTGGCTTGGTTGAGGGTGCCGGGGGTGTGCTCGGCGACTCGGCCCGTGGTGGCGAACTCGGCGAGTGGGCGGCCGCCAAGGTAGGCGGCGCTCAGCTCCGTGGTGGAGAGGGTCAGGTCGGCCGGCGAGTCGGTGGGCTCGCAGGTGACGGCTGAGTCGGACGCGGTCAGGCGGAAGCGGCCGGCATTCTTCTCGATCAGGTCGTCGGTCACCTCCAGGACGACGTCGACGGGGACGGCGTACTGGCGTTCCTGCAAGGCTCGCTGGACGTCGGTGATGCGGAGCCAGAGGGACTCGCTGACTCGGCGGTCGAGGGCTGTCGGGGTGCTGACGAGTTGGAGCAGCGGCTCGTCGACGGCGCCGTAGCCGTAGCCCAGCTTGGCGCTGAGGTCCATGGTGAGCAGGTGCTGCCAGAGGACCCGGTACGCCGTCGGCGTGGGTGCAACCAGCTCCTCGACGTTCACCTCGTACGCCGGACCTGTCGCGCTCCAGACCATCTTGCCGCGCCACAGCGCGTACCCGTCCACGGTGCCGGTCTCGTCGCGGTGGGCCACGATGCGAAGCGCAGTACGGCCGCCGCGGTCGTCCGGCTTGTCCTCCAGGTGTTTCTGCCAGCGCAGCTCTGAGCGGTCGGACACGCCGGCGCGCAGCTGCTGCATCTCGCCGAGGATGCGGGGCAGTTCCTTGAGCGCCTCGTCCTTGGTCAGCTCGCCGAGCTCGCCCGGCCGGATCGGTCCGCTCGGCGGCCCGACGCGGTGCAGATCGACCTCGTACGACGTGCCCCAGGCGGCCGCGGCGTACCCGAAGCGGCCGTAGATCGCCGGCTCGCTCGCCCACAGGACCGCGATCGCCTCCGGGACCTCGCGCAACTGCTGCCCGATCAGCCCGGACATCACGCCCCGCCGTCGATGCGTCGACTTCACGCCGACTCCGGTCACATGCGCCGCGGGCACGACTCCACCCGGCACCGACAGGTCGCGCGTGAGTGCACGCGTCGTACCGATGATCTCGTCGCCGTCGGTCGCGACCAGCGCGCGCTCCGGCTCGAACAGCTGCCGCCCGAGGTCGTCGGGCGTCACCTCGAACATCATCGCCGCGCCGAACACGGCCTGGACCGCGTCGTACTCACTCGCCTGGGCTGCCCGCATCTCGATATCGGTCACGTACCGCATCTTCACATGCCCTACCGACAACTTCAGCCCCTGCGGGAGCATCGAGCCTGCAAAGGGGTGGTGCAGATGATCAAGATTCTCGGAGCGACGTCAGCGGCGTTGCTGATGGCAACGAGCCTGATCCCTGGGACGGCGGTCGCCGGGCCCAGTGCCGTAGGAGGCTGTTCCGTCGCGGTGGGATCGGTTACGGCGGGAGGCGACCACCGGGAACAGGGCGTCTTCTCGGGCGCACCGCCGACAGCGCCGGCGAGCCGCATCCTCGGGCTCAAGGTGTACCCGGCTGGAGCGGTTCGAGTCAGCTCGTCGATGTCGCGGGGCGACGACGGGATCAGCATCGCGTTCGTTTCCGGTTACAGCGTCCTGGGGGATGCGCTGTACTTCGCGCAGTACTCGACCGGTGAGAACGGCGTCATCGACGGCGGACTGAAGCGGGTCGGCGGCGGCTGGGGGACCTTCCTCGCCCTCGACGAGACGACGTACTACGACGGGACGCTCCGGCACAACACGTACGGACTGCGGAACGACGGCACGCTGTTCCGCTGGAGCGTCGACAAGGGCGGCGTGTGGCGGAACAAGACGTCTGCACCCGGGTTCGCCTCGGTGAAGTCGATGGCGCTGATCAGCTCGACCAAGACGTACGACACGTTCCTCGCGAACACCCGCGGCGGTGCGCTGTACACGATCCACATCCCGACGACCGCACCGATGAAGCCGGTCGTGAAGCAGGTCCGCACTTCGACCTGGCAGGGCTTCGAGACGCTGCTCGCGCAGCAGTGCGGCCAATACGGCACGCTTCTGCTCGGCATCGACCGCGACACCCACAACGGCTACTTGTACGCCGTCGGCCACGCCACCGGCCCGACCACCGTCATCCAGTCGATCGGCAAGGTCCCCGCCACCTTCACGGACCCGGTCTACTTCCACTGGACCGACGGCAACGCAACCTTCAAACCGCCGTACGGCGAGTAACGCGCTTCAGACTGCTTCGACGTTGTCGACGAGCCACTGGCCGGCCACCGACTGAAGGGTGAGTTGGACCCGGGTGCGCTGCACGCTCGGGGTCGACGCACCCTTGGTCGTCGTCGTGGTGTCGACGAAGAGGAGGACGTGGGCCGTGGTGGCGGTCGCGTCCTTGACAGCGGCGTCGGTGACCGCGGCCTTGGCGACGGCCTGTTGGGTCAGCTGTTGTGGGCGGATCGCGGCCACGGTCTTCGCGAACTCGGCACCGAACTCCTCCGTCGTGACCTTCTCGGTCGCCGATGCGTACTCGTCGAGCTTGCGGTAGTCGTAGCTGAAGAGCACGCCGACGTTCGCCCGAGCAGCCGTCAGGACCTCCGTGCGTACCTGTTCGTCAGGCGCGGCGGCGTCGAGCTTGCGCTGCAGGTCGTCGGCTCGCTTCAGTTGCGTGTTGGCGTCGGACCGCACGATCGCGACGGCCGCGATCCCGGCGACGGCGGCACCCACCAGCAACACAGCCAGGACGATGCTGACGACAACCGCCGGATGGAGCCTCGGCCGCGGTGATGAAGGGGAAGTCATCGAGATGCCGGGTCAGCGGACAGCCGGGAGATCTCCGGTCGAGTCGTCGAGGGCGGCCGGCGAGTCGGGGGCCGGGGTGTGCTCGGCCTCGTCGAGCTCGATCTCTTCCTTGAAGACGAACTTCCGGTAGGACCAGAAGCGGAAGAGGGTGCCGAGTCCGAGGCCGATGAAGTTCGCGGCGATGTTGTCGGACAGCCAGGTGTGCAGGTCGAGCACGTACCGCGAGAAGGCCAGGCAGCCGGCGGCGATCAGCAGGCCGATCCCGTTCAGCACGAAGAACAGCACGTATTCACGGTGCAGGCCGCTGCGCTCGCGGTGCCGCCACGTCCAGTAGCGGTTGCCGAAGTACGTCACGACGGTGGCGACCGTGGTCGAGATCAGCTTCGCGGTCAGCGGCTTGTGGTGCAGCATGCCCTCGCCGGAGTCGGCGAGCACCAGCGGGTTGTTGAACACGAGCCAGTTGTAGATCGGCAGGTCGACGACCAGACCGAGCAGACCGACCAGACCGAACTTGGCCACTTCGTGCACCAGGTGCTGGAACTGGCCGTACAGCGTGGTGACGAGCTTCAACGGTCTTCGGAACCTTCTGTGATCAAACGGCGACGGGAGGGTCAGCCTCCCACGGTACCCGGCGACCGGTCCCAGCCCGAAATCGCCAGCGTGCCGCGGTGGCCGCCGACCGGCTCATGTTGTATGGACATTAGGCTCCGGTCTGTGAAGTTCGATCGCAAAGACCTCCCCGTCGGCACCCCGGTGGTCGGCATGGTCGGAGGCGGCCAGCTGGCCCGGATGACGCAGGAAACCGCCGTCGCCCTCGGCATCCAGCTCCGCGTGCTCGCCGAAGGCCCCACGGTCTCGGCCGCGCAGGCGGTCGCGGACGCGCCGGTCGGCGACTACAAGGACCTCGAGACGGTACGGCGGTTCGCCGCCGAATGCGACGTGGTGACCTTCGACCACGAGCATGTGCCGACCGAGATCCTGCACGCACTCGAGGCGGACGGGCTGAAGGTCCACCCCGGCCCGGACGCGCTCGTGCACGCCCAGGACAAGGCCGTGATGCGGGCCCGGCTCGACACCTTCGACGCCCCGGCGCCGGCGCACCAGGTGGTCGCCACACCGGCCGAGGTCGAGGACTTCGCCAAGCGGGTCGGCGGCTTCCCGATCATCCTCAAGACCACCCGCGGCGGGTACGACGGCAAGGGTGTCTGGTTCGTCGACGGGCCGGACGACGCGCAGATCGCGACGGCGTTCGGCAGCGGCGTACCGATCCTGGCCGAGGAGAAGGTGGACTTCGTCCGCGAGCTGTCCGCGATCGTGGCGCGGTCGCCGCACGGGCAGGCGGTCGCGTATCCGATCGTCGAGTCGGTGCAGAAGGACGGCATCTGCGTCGAGGTCACCGCTCCGGCGCCGGGCCTGGCGCCGGAGAAGGCTGCCCAGGCGCAGCAGACCGCGCTGCGGATCGCCGGTGAGCTCGGCGTGGTCGGCGTACTCGCGGTGGAGATGTTCGAGGCACGCGACGGACGGCTGCTGGTCAACGAGCTGGCGATGCGCCCGCACAACACCGGCCATTGGTCGATCGACGGCGCGGTCACGTCCCAGTTCGAGAACCACCTGCGCGCCGTACTCGATCTGCCGCTCGGCTCGCCGGCCGCGCGGGCGCCGTACACCGTGATGGTCAACGTGCTCGGCGGGGACGTCGAGGACATGCACCGCGGTCTGCTGCACTGCATGGCCCGCGATCCTGGACTGAAGGTCCACTTCTACGGGAAGTCGGTGCAGCCGGGCCGCAAGATCGGCCACGTCACGGCGTACGGCGACGACCTCGAGGAGACCCGCTCCCGTGCGCGCCACGCGGCGGCGTACCTGACCGGCACCATCGACGAGTAGGGAAGCGCATGATCGGCATTGTGATGGGGTCGGACAGCGACTGGCCGACGATGAAGGCGGCGGCCGAGGTGTGTGTGGAGTTCGACGTGCCCTTTGAGGCAGACGTCGTGTCCGCGCACCGGATGCCGACCGAGATGATCGACTACGGACGGTCAGCCCACGAGCGCGGGCTCAAGGTCCTGATCGCCGGCGCGGGCGGCGCCGCGCACCTGCCCGGCATGCTGGCGTCGGTGACACCGTTGCCGGTGATCGGCGTACCGGTTCCGCTGAAATACCTCGACGGAATGGACTCGCTACTGTCGATCGTGCAGATGCCGGCCGGTGTCCCGGTTGCAACGGTGTCAATCGGGAACGCTCGGAATGCGGGGCTGCTCGCGGTACGGATCCTGGCCGCGGCGGACGAGAAGCTGCGGGACAAGATGCTGGCGTTCCAGGAATCGCTGGCGGAGGTGGCGCGGGGGAAGGGCGGCACGGTGCGTGACGGGGCGGCAGAGTTGCGTAAAGGCTGAGGTCGTCGCTGGTTTCCACAGGATGGGGGCGGGTAGTCGTGAGATCCCATTGGTTGTCGTCTAAGGTCGTCGATCGTGACTCCGCCCACTGATTCGGATACGCAGCGCATACCAGGCCGGTTCTGGGTCTGGTTGTTCGGCGCCGCCGTATCTCTCCTCGGCGACCTGACGATGGCTTTTGCCATCGGTTGGTCCGCCACCCGCCACGGAGGCAGCGTCGCGGGGCTGATCCTGCTCCTCGCCGCCGCCCCGCGGGCCGTCCTGCTCCTGATCGGCGGCGCCATCGGCGACCGGTACGGCGCGCCGCGGGTGCTGCTGGTCAGCTGCGTGGCGATGTTCCTGGTGACCGCGGCCCTGGTTCCCACGACCCGTGCCGTCGGGGAACCTGTTTGGCTGCTGGTGATCCTGGCGCTGGTGGTCGGAATCATCGACGCGTTCTTCCTGCCCTCGTCCCGGTCGATGCCGCGGCTGCTCGTGCCACCCGAGCAGGTGCCGCGGGCGTTGGCGAGCTTCCAGGTCACCGGAGTCGTCTTCGCGGTCTCCGGCACCGCTGTCGGCGGCGTACTGGTCAACTGGGCCGGACTGTCCGCGGCGGCCGGCTTCGATGCGATCACGTTCGGCGTGATGATCGTGGTGCTGTATCTGCTGCGCGGGACCACAGCCCCGCACGGGTCCCGGACGACCACCATGTTCCGATCGATCGTCGACGGGGTCCGCGCGGCGTTCGGCCGGCCGCTCACCCGGGCGCTGCTGATCACGATGACGGTCGCTGCCGGCCTGCTGATGCCGATGGACGCGCTGCTGCTGCCGTTGCTGGCCCGCCATCACCACTGGGACGCGAAGACGGCGGCCCTCCTGATCGCGACCCGGAGCATCGGTGTCGGCGTCGTGTCGATCCGGATCCTGATGCGTGGCGCGTTCCAGCGGCCCGGGATGGTGGCAATGCTCGGTCTGCTGGTCGCCGCGGTCGGATTCATCGGCCTGTCCCAGGTGACTCCGCTGCCGCTGACCATCGCGTCGGCCGTGCTCAGCGGCATCGGTGTCGGCACCTTCACCGGACACGTGCTGCCGCTGCTGATGAACTCGGTCGAGCGCGAGTACCAGTCGCGGCTGCAATCGGTCATCGTGCTGTGCCAGAGCCTGGCGCTGGTCGTGATGAACCCGGTCCTCGGCAGCCTCGCCGACGTCAAGAGCATCCAGATCACCGGGGTCTGCCTCGGCATCGGTGTCGCGATCGCGCTCATCGGCCTGGTGGCGCTCAGCCGGCCGGTCCTCCGCAACGCACGGGTCGCGTAGCTCTTACGGCTTGCCCGGGGCGCGGTACGTCCAGCCGGCGGCGCGCCACGCGTCGGCGTTCAGGTTGAGGCGGGCGTCGATGACGACCGGGTGGGCGACGAGGCCGCGCAGCGCGGCCGGGTCGAGTTCGCGGAACTCGGGCCACTCGGTGAGGTGCAGTACGGCGTGGGCGTCGCGGCAGGCCTCGACCGCGGTCGGGGCGTAGCGCAGCGTCGGGCGGACGCGGCGGGCGTTCTCCATCGCCTCCGGGTCGAAGACGGTGACGTTCGCGCCGTGCAGCTGGATCCGGCCGGCCACGTCGAGCGCGGGCGAGTCGCGGACGTCGTCCGTACCGGCCTTGAACGCGGCGCCGAGGACGGTGACGTTCTTGCCGACCCACTCGCCGCCGAGCATCTCGTGGGTGATGTCAACGATCCCGGCGCGGCGGTGCTGGTTGATGTCGTCGACCTCACGCAGGAACGTGATCACCTCTTCGACACCGAGCTCGCCGGCGCGGTGCATGAACGCGCGCAGGTCCTTCGGCAGGCAGCCACCGCCGTACCCCGGGCCGGCGTTCAGCATGCCGCGGCCGATCCGCTTGTCGTATCCGAGCGCGTCCGCGAGCAGCGTCACGTCGGCGCCGGTCGCATCGGCCATCTCGGCGAGCGCGTTGATGAACGAGATCTTCGTGGCCAGGAAGGCGTTCGCGCCGCCCTTGACCAGCTCCGCGGTCGGGAGGTTGCACACGACCACCGGCGTACCCTCGCCGATCGGGGTCGCGAACACCTCGCGCAGGCGGGTCTCGGCGGCCTCGGACTGCACGCCGAACACCAGCCGGTCCGGGTGCAGCGTGTCGTCGACGCCGTGCGCCTCGCGGAGGAACTCCGGCTGCCAGGCGATCTCGACAGTGGTGCCGGCGGGGGCTTCGGCGTGGAAGCGGGCCTCGACGATCTTCGACGTACCGACCGGGACGGTGGAGCGGCCGACGACCAGAGTCGGCTTGGTCAGCAGCGGAGCGAGCATGGTGACGACCGAGTGCACCTGGGCCAGATCGGCCGCCTCGCTGCCCTCGAGCTGCGGCGTGCCGACGCAGATGAAGTGCACATCGGCCCAGTCCGCGATCTCGCGGTAGTCCTTGGTGAACCGCAGCCGGCCCGAGTCCACGTGCTTCTTCAGCAGCGGGTCCAGACCGGGCTCGTACAGCGGCGCCTTGCCGTCGTTCAGCAGCTTCAGCCGGTGCTCGTCGATCTCGACCCCGATGACGTCGAAACCGAACTCGGCCATCCCGGCGGCGGTGTTCGCGCCGAGGTAATTGGTGCCGATCACGGCGATCCGCAGGGGGCGGGAGGTCGCTTCACTCATGTCGGGGACTCTACCCATCGTGGTTATCAGCGGGTGACCGGCTCATGTCTGCCGGTCTTCCACGGCGTGCGGACTTGGTCACTTTCGGCGTACGACGCCCTCCGTTCGCGGATTGTTCGTCGTACTGTGTGACTCGTGAGTAACTCATTCGAGCTGTACGCGCTGTCCGAGGAGCACCAGGCGATCCGGGAGGCCGTCCGGGACGTCTGCGACGCCAAGGTCGCCCCGCACGCCGGGGACGTGGACGAGCTGGCCGAGTTCCCGAAGGCGTCGTACGACGCGCTCAAGGCCTCGGACTTCCACGCGCCGCACATCCCGGAGCAGTACGGCGGCGCCGGCGCGGACGCGCTCGCGACGGTGATCGTGATCGAGGAGGTCGCCCGGGCCTGCGCCTCGACCTCGCTGATCCCGGCCGTGAACAAGCTCGGCTCGCTGCCGTTGCTGCTGTCGGCGTCCTCCGAGGTCAAGGAGCGGTACCTGCCGCCGGTCGCGGCCGGTGACGCGATGTTCTCGTACTGCCTGTCGGAGCCGGAGGCCGGCTCGGATGCGGCGTCGATGAAGACTCGTGCCGTTGCCGATGGCGACGGGTATGTGCTGAACGGCGTGAAGCGGTGGATCACGAACGCCGGGGTGTCGGACTTCTACACGGTCTTCGCGGTGACCGATCCTTCCGCTCGCTCACGGGGGATCTCTGCGTTCGTGGTCGAGAAGTCCGACGAGGGGGTGTCCTTCGGGGCGCCGGAGAAGAAGCTCGGGATCAAGGGGTCGCCGACGCGCGAGGTGTACTTCGACAACGTGCGGATCCCGGCGTCGCGGCTGATCGGAGACCTGGGGACGGGCTTCTCCACCGCGATGGCGACGCTCGACCACACCCGGGTGACGATCGCCGCCCAAGCCCTCGGCATCGCGCAGGGAGCGCTCGACTACGCGCTCGGGTATGTGAAGGAGCGCAAGCAGTTCGGGAAGGCGATCGCGGAGTTCCAGGGCCTGCAGTTCATGCTCGCCGACATGGGGATGAAGATCGAGGCCGCCCGGCAGCTCACGTACGCCGCGGCCGCTCGCTCGGAGCGCGGCGATGCTGACCTCACGTACTTCGGGGCCGCCGCCAAGTGCTTCGCGTCGGATGTCGCCATGGCCGTCACCACCGACGCCGTACAACTCCTCGGCGGCTACGGCTACACCCACGACTACCCGGTAGAACGCATGATGCGCGACGCCAAAATCACCCAGATCTACGAAGGCACCAACCAGGTCCAACGCATCGTCATGGCCCGCCAACTCCTGAAGGGCCTGGGCTAGAAGCAGCCCATCGCGGGTGCTGCCCGGCGCGCACCGCGGTGGACTTTGGGGTTGCTAGCGTCGCGGGGTGGTGATGCGGCGGCGGGTTGTGTTGGGGGCGGTTGTGACCGCGCCTTTGTTGGTGGCTTGTGGGGAGGTTGCGCGGGACGGGGCGCCGGAGTTGAGGCTGGAGGCCGCCTGGCGGGTGCCGGTTCGGACTCGGATTGAGGGGTTGCCGGGGCGGGTGCGGGTGGTGGGTGACTCGGTGATTCTGGTTGACGGGACCGGGGCGGAGAAGGTTCGGGTTGCCTGCTTCAACGCTGCCGACGGGAAGCAGGTCTGGCAGATCGACGACGAAAGGCAGTTGTCGGTGCCGGGAGTCGGAGAGGTTCGGCTTTGTGTTGTCGGGCGCGGTGCCTACGAGTCGCCTGACGTCATCCAGGAGCCGACGGTCGGATGTGCCGGGGACATTCTCCCGATCAGTTTCGTTGCCGACCGCAACGCCAAGACGAGCAGCGGCATCGTCGGAGTCGACGTACACGACGGTCGTCCCGTCTGGGGATTCCGGGCTGTATCCGACGCCTCCACCGATCGGACGATGGTCACGGCTGTTGCCGGGTCCGTCGTGCTGGCCACCGTCAGCGCGCCGTACGGCCCCGACTGGCCTGAGCGCCGGCCGACGACTCTCGCGCTCGACGCCGGGAGTGGACGCGAGTTGTGGCGCGGGGACGGCGTGATCGGCCTGGCCGGGGACGGGGAGTCGGTCGTGGTCGCGAAGGTGACCGACGGCGGCTGGCGGCCGGAGGTGCGGGACGCGCGGAGCGGTACGCCGCGGTGGACCGGCAAGCATCCGATCGACGGTCCGTACCAGCACGTCTCGACGGTCGCCGATCACACCGTGCTGAGTACGAAGGACCGAAGGGTCACCGACATCGTGCGGCTGTCGACAGGGACCCAGCTCGACTTCGAAGCCGACGCCCCGCCCGGCCTGGTCGCGTCGAATCCGCCGATGCTCGTCTGGGACAGCGGTGTCGCCTGGTGGGCCAAGGGGCCGAACGGCTTTGTCACCCAGACGCTTCCGAAGGGCTCGCCGACAAAGGGAAAGAAGCGGCCGAAGGGCCTCGAGTTCCACGCCCTCTACGGCGCCGGACCGTACATCTGGGGCGAGTACAAGACGACGCAGGAAAGCGGCGACCACGACGACCTGGCCGGGACCATCGCCGTGGATCGCACCGGCCGGCCGCGGTCAGCTACTCAGCCCGGCGCCGTTCTTGCCGACGTGTCCGAGCGCTGGCTGGTCGTCGGCAAGAACGGGTACGTCGAGGTGCAGCGCATCACGCCGAAGGCGTCCTAAGGGAGCGTGTGGCCGGCCGCCGTGAAGAGGTGGTACCACTCCTCGCGGGTGAGGCGGATGGCTGCGCCGGCCGCGGACTCGGTGACGCGGGCCGGATTGGTGGTGCCGATGACGATCTGCATGTTGGCGGGGTGCCGCGCGATCCAGGCGATGGCGATTGCATCGGGGGTCACGGAGTACTTCGCGGCCAGCTCGTCCAAGGCGTCGTTCAGCGGGCCGTAGTTCTCGCGGTCGCCGAGGAAGACGCCGCCGGGCGGCGGCTTCTGGACGGAGCCCCAGGTCTGGATCGTCATGTTGTTCAGGCGGCTGTAGTCGAGGATGCCCAGGTCGCGGTCGACGGACTGGTCGAGGCCCATGATGTTCGCGGCGAGGCCCTGGGCGACCAGGGCGGCGTTCGCGAGGCTGAACTGGAGCTGGTTGGCGACCAGCGGCTGACGGACGGACCTGGCGAGGAGCTCGATCTGGCCGGGCGTGTGGTTCGAGACGCCGAACGCCGCGACCTTGCCGGCGGAGTGCAGCTCGTCGAAGGCCGCGGCGACCTCGTCGGGCTCCATCAGGGTGTCCGGGCGGTGCAGCAGCAGTACGTCGAGGTGGTCGGTCCGGAGCGCGGCCAGCGACTGCTCGACGCTCGACACGATGTGCTCACGGGAGAAGTCGAAGTACCCCGACCGGATGCCGACCTTCGACTGGATCACGACCTGGCCCCGCTCGGACGCGGGCACCGGTTGCGCGTCGCCGTACCGCTGCTCGCAGCCGTGGGAACCGCCGTAGATGTCGGCGTGGTCGAACATCGTCACGCCGGCGTCGCGCGCGGTGCCGATCAGTTTCCGGATCTCGCCGTCGCTGAGGTTCTTGATCCGCATCAGCCCCAGCACGACCCGCGACACGGACATCCCGGCTTTGGTCAACTCAACGGTCTCCATGACAGCTGGTTCTATCACCGCGGTGAGTAAGTCACGCGGTTCCGGGGCACAGGAGGGGTACCTGGGGGATCAGTCTCGAGGAGTGGCCGTGACTTCAACCGCAGATCCAGTCGCTTCGCCCCCGGGTGAGTTCCAGCCCGTCGGTGGCAAGCTCGAGCGTGCGCTCATCTGGGTGTTCATCGTGGTACCCACCCTGGCGCTGCTGCCGGGGATCTTCTTCGCCTGGGGCGGCTGGATCGGCTGGCGGGACGTCGTACTGCTGGTCGTGTTCTACATGCTCACCACCACCGGCATCGGCGTCGGCTATCACCGGGGCTTCACGCACAGCGCTTTCAAGAGCACGCGCGGCCTCAAGATCGCGCTCGCGATCGCCGGCAGCATGGCACTCGAAGGTCCCGTGATCCGCTGGGTGGCCGACCACCGCAAGCACCACAAGTACTCCGACCGGGACGGCGACCCGCATTCGCCGTGGCGGTACGGCACCAGCGCCTGGGCCGTGACCAAGGGGTTCGTCTTCGCCCATGTCGGATGGGTGCTGTGGGGACAGGAGCGCGCCGACCCGAAGCGCTATGCGCCGGATCTCCTGAACGATCGCGACATGGCATCGGTCTCGAGGCACTTCCGTCCGCTGGCGGTGCTATCTCTGCTGGCCCCCGCGCTCATCGGCGGGTTGTGGGACCGGTCGTGGCACGGTGCCGCGACCGGATTCTTCTGGGGCACGCTGGTCCGCGTCGCTCTGATGCACCACGTCACGTTCTCGATCAACTCCATCTGCCATGTCACCGGACGTACGCCGTTCGCCGCCCGCGATCGGTCCGGGAACGTGTGGTGGCTCGCATTGCTGAGCCAGGGCGAGTCGTGGCACAACCTCCACCACGCCGACCCGACCTGCGCACGTCACGGTGTGCTCAGGGGACAGGTCGACATCAACGCCTGGCTGATCAAACGCTTCGAACGGCTCGGCTGGGTGTACGACGTGAAATGGCCGGACGAGGAGCGTTTGAAGAGGAAGCGCACAGCCCTCGCGTGAGAGGTGGCGCGGAGTAGGATGTCCTTACCTGACTGATCGGGTCAGGCTGCCCCAGACACCGCGGCAGTGGTCGTCGCTGAGATCCGGGGTGTTGCCATGCGCACAGGCATGGATCGATCGTCAATCCCTTCGAGTTGGCGGCCGGCGTCATGAGCGCCCGGGACGCGGACCGGTCCGCGGCCGCGCTGGCCACGCTGACCGGCGATCTCTACATGGCGCCGGATCTGGACACGCTGCTGGAGCAGACGTTGCGGTTCGTGTCCGTCGCCCTCACCTGTGACTGCGCTGCCATCGTGCTGTGGCCGGGCCACGGCGTGAGCCGATGGCGGGTCGCCGGGTCGGACTCGCGGGCGACCAGAGCGGGGTACATCCGGTACGAGCACGGCGAGGGCATGAAGACAGTTCGCTCCCGGCCGGTGATGGTCGGTGACACCGCCGTGGAGGTTTCGACGGAGCTGGGGCTTCACAGCGTGATGAGCAGCGTCATCCGGGCTCGGCATCACGACATCGGGGTACTCGACGTCTATGCCCGCGAGCGGAGTGCGTTCCGCCAGGCGGACCAGGCGCTTGCAGGGGCACTGGCCACGCATATCGCGATCGCGATCAGCACGGTGACGACGGCCGAGACGCTCATCCGCGCGATCGATGCCCACACCGCGATCGGCCAGGCGGTCGGCATCTTGATGGAGCGTTTCGACATCGGATCCGATCAGGCATTGGTGTTGCTGCGGCGCCATTCGCAGGACCACAACGTCAAGTTGCGCACCGTTGCGGCGGACCTGGTCTCGGCGCAGCGGCACTCCACGCGATCGTCGCACCGGGCAGCTCAGCTGCCGGGCTGACCGGACGGCCCCCGGTGAGCCCGGTGGACAGCGGACTCCTCGCCCGGCACAGTGGCAGGTGCGACGTCATGACCGGGATCGCCCGGCCGAGCGAGCCAAGGCGCGCGATGACGTCCGAGGTGAGCTGATCAGTGGCATCACCACGTGTGCGTCAGATCCTTCTCGAGGTGCTGACCGATCCGCCCGGCCGGACCAGCACGGCCGCGCAGGTGATGCAGCGACTGGTCACCGCGGCGCTCACGGCGGTGCACGTCGACGGCGCGAGCGTTGCCCTGATGACGGCGGCCGGTCACGCCGGCCTGCTGGTCGCGACCGACGGCCCGTCAGCGGAACTGGAGAACCTGCAGCACTCCCTGGGAGAAGGTCCGTGCCTGGACGCGTCACGAGCGGGCAGGCCGGTGCTCGAACCGGACCTGGGCCGCAGCGGTATGTCGCACTGGCCGGGATTCACGTCGTCGGCGACCGCTGCCGGAATCGCCGCCGTGTTCGCGTTCCCGCTCCAGGTGGGCGTGATCCGGTTGGGAGTACTCGACCTCTACCGCACGATCACCGGATCGTTGGAGCCTCTCCAGCTGGCCGAGGCGATCGACTTCGCCGCCGCCGCGACGACAGTCCTTCTCGACCTGCAACACAGCGCACCTCTCGGTGAGCTGCACCCGCTCCTGGCCGTCGCCGCCGACGGGCATCGCGAGGTTCATCAGGCCACCGGGATGATCTCGGTCCAGGCCGCGGTCGGACTGACCGAGGCCCTGCTGCTCCTGCGCGCCCGTGCCTACGCCGCGGAGCGCCCGCTGCTCGAGGTCGCGAAGGACGTTCTGAACCGGCGACTCACCTTTTACCCCGAGGACGATCATGATGAGTAGGCAAGGCGATCCGGAGATCGGACCACCGGCCCGGAAAGGAATCAGGTCATGACCAGGGAGCAACGCCTCGGGCGAGTCTTCGTCGAACTCGCCGACAGCCTCGTCGACGACTTCGATGTCATCGACCTTCTCCATCTGCTGTGCGATCGCAGCGTCGAGCTGCTCCAGGCAGATGCGTCCGGGCTGATCCTGGCCGATCAGCGCGGTCTGCTGCACGTGATGGCATCCACGACCGAGGAGGCCCGGCTGCTCGAGCTGTTCGTCCTGCAGAACGACGAGGGCCCGTGTCTGGACTGCTACACCAGCGGGCAGCAGATTGCGAACATCGACCTCGACGAGGTCGGTCAGCGATGGCCCAGCTTCTACGCCGCGGCGACCGCGGCCGGCTACCGGTCGACCCACGCGCTGCCGTTACGGCTGCGCGGAGAGACGATCGGTGCGATCAACCTGTTCTGCGAGCGACGGACGAGGTTGAGTCCGGAAGATCTCGACCTCGGCCAGGCCCTGTGCGACATTGCGACCGTGGCACTGCTGCAGGAGCGCGCTATCCGCTCCAGTGAGATCCTGGCCGAACAGCTGCAGGGCGCGCTGAACAGCCGGATCGTGATCGAACAGGCGAAGGGTGTCCTGGCTGCACGAGCGGACATCCCTCTGGACGCCGCCTTCGCGCTGATGCGGCACTACGCGCGCCAGAACCACCTGCGTCTCGGCTCGGTCGCGACAGACGTCACCACAGGCGCTGTCACTCCTGCCGATCTCCAACCCACGAGCAACTCCTGACCACGGGCCCTCAAGGGGTCGGACGTGGGGCTATCTGTTCGGCGGCCATCCATTCGGTGGTCTCGGTGTGAGTCTGGTCCTGGTGCTGGACCAGGCCGCGCCAGCCGGACGGATGATTCTCGCAGGCGATGAGCCATCCCGGCTGCCAGCGACCGTGGATCCACAGATCCACGTGGGCGGGCAACTGGAGGTGATCCAGCCGGTGGCGGTCGGCCGTGTTCATGACGCGGTCGTCAGGCCCGAGCGGTCCCAGGCTCGGTGCAGGCCTACGGCGGTGATGAGTTCGGTGGTGTAGGGCTTGGCGACGGTCTCGCCGACGACGATCCCGGGTGCGGTGGTGTCGATGCCGGCAGCCGTGAGTACGTCGGCGCCGTCGCCCCAGGCGGCGATGACCTTGCAGTGCCGGAAGAGTTCGCCCAGCAGGACGGTCAGCCTGCCGTCGACCAGCGTCGGGTTGCCGGCGGCAACGACCACGGCGTCGTATTCGATCGATCGGGTGGTGAGGAACGTGCGCTCGACCGGCTGGGTCGAGCGGCCGTGCTTGATCGTGCCGCCGGAGGGCGCGACGATCCGCAGTACGGCGCCCTTGGCCTCGACGGCTCGGCGCAGCTTGCTGATTCCGGCGAGGTCGGCGCCGTCGGACGCGATCACTCCGATCACCCGGCCGGCGATCGGCCCGGGGGCGTCGACGATCTGGGACAGCGCGGGGGAGGGTACCGGGTCGGCGGTCGGAGTTCCGCTGGGTGCGGGCAGTTCGAGTCCCGCCGCGACCGCCGTACACAGATCTGTGGCGACGTTGGCGAGGACGCCGAGCATCCGTTCGCGGATCGGCTGCTCGTAGCACTTGCTCAGCTCGAAGGTGAACGCCTCGACGATGTGCGCGCGTTCGATCGCGGTCATGCTCGCCCAGAACAGCGCGGCCTGGGAGAAGTGGTCGGCGAACGACGCCGGGTTCGCCCGTACCTTCGGCCCGCTGACCTCACGCGGGACGTGCACGAAAGCGCCCTCGTCGGGCTCGGCGGGCACCGGCTCGCCTTCCTGACCGAGGCTGTTCGGCAGGTACGGCGCCACCCCGCGGTGTACTGCGGTCTGGTGCATGCCGTCGCGGAGGTTGTCGTTGACCCCGGCGTGCGGGCAGTTGATCGGCAACTGGGTGAAGTTCGGGCCGCCCAGACGGGTCAGCTGGGTGTCGAGGTAGGAGAACAGCCGGGCCTGCATCAGCGGGTCGTCGGTGACCTCGATCCCGGGCACCAGATTGCCGGTGTGGAACGCGACCTGCTCGGTCTCGGCGAAGTAGTTGGTCGGGTTGCGGTCCAGCGTGAGCTTGCCGACCAGCTGGACCTCGCAGAGCTCCTCGGGAACGATCTTGGTCGGGTCGAGCAGATCGATACCCTCGAAGGTCTGGTCGTCGGAGTCGGGCATGATCTGCAGACCCAGCTCGAACTCCAGCGGTGCGCCGGCCTCGATGCCGTCGGCAAGGTCCCGCCGATGGAAGTCGGGATCGGCGCCGGCGGCGATCTGGGCTTCTTCCCAGACCAGCGAGTGGATCCCGGCGACCGGCTTCCAGTGGAACTTGACCAGGCACGTCTCGTCCTTGGCGTTCACCAGCCGGAACGTGTGGACGCCGAAGCCTTCCATCGTCCGGTAGGAGCGAGGGATACCGCGGTCGGACATCGCCCACATCACGTGATGGGTCGCCTCGGTATGCAACGAGACGAAGTCCCAGAAGGTGTCGTGGGCGGTCTGCGCCTGCGGGATCTCGCGGTCCGGGTGCGGCTTGCCGGCGTGGATGATGTCGGGGAACTTGATCCCGTCCTGGATGAAGAAGACCGGCATGTTGTTGCCGACCAGGTCGAAGTTCCCCTCGCCGGTGTAGAACTTCGTCGCGAATCCACGGACGTCGCGGACGGTGTCGGCCGAGCCGCGGGAGCCGAGCACGGTAGAGAACCGGACGAACACCGGTGTCTCCCGGCCGCCCTGCAGGAATCCGGCCTTGGTGACGGAGCCGGCATTCCCGTACGCCGTGAACGTTCCGTGAGCAGCCGCGCCGCGTGCGTGCACGACCCGCTCCGGGATCCGCTCGTGGTCGAAGTGCGTGATCTTCTCGCGCAGATGGAAGTCGTCCATCAGGCTCGGACCGCGCGGGCCGGCCTTCAGCGAATGGTCGGTGTCAGAGAGTCGCACGCCCTGTGCCGTGGTGAGCAGCGAACTGGTCTGGAGCTTGCCCTCGGCCGCCTCGACCGGACGCTCGTCCGGCTGCTGTGCGGGTGCTGCCGGCGCTGCGCTCGATCGGCGCGGTGCGCGGGAAGCTTTGGGTTTCGGGGGCATGGGACTCCTCAAGAAAGATGCGGTTCACCTCCGGTACCCCGATCTACACGGGTCTGCTCGAGGTGGGCGATCGCGAGGAGCTCGCCGTCGACCGGGCCGAAGCGCGCTAGGGCGTCCCGGTGCACGCTGCTGACCAGCGAGGTCATCGCGGCGGGTACTTCGTGTTGACCGGCGAAATGTTCGAGGGATTCGAGTTCCTCGACGATCCGGTCCAGCCCGAAGGTCGCCAACTGGTCACCGACGAGCAGACGGGGTACGACGTCCTCGATGAAGGCCGAGGCGGCCGGACCCTTCAGCAGCAACTCCCGCAGGCGGGCAGGGTCCAGCCCGCCGCTCCGGCCGAGCATCAGGACCTCACCGACGGCAACGACCTGGTTGAACCACAGGAGGTTGACCAGCAGCTTGGTCAGGTACCCGGTGCCGTGCGGACCGGTGTGGTGCACCTGCCGGGCGAACGTGCGCAGGATCGGTTCGGCCCGGTCGAGGGTCGCTGGTTCGCCGCCGGCATACAGGGTGAGTTCACCTGTCTCGGCCGCGTCGGGACCGCCGCCCACGGGAATCTCCAGGTAGTCGATGCCGTGGCGGCTCGCGGCTGCGGCCAGTTCGGCTCCGAGGGCGGGGGACGCGCTGGTCAGGTCGAGCCAGATCGTTCCCGGGCGGAGGCGGTCCAGCAGGCCGGGCATGACTGACCCCAACTCCGGACTCCCGGGCAGAACCGTGACGAGGACAGCGGTCTCCGGCAACGGTTCGCCCCAGGTCGCACCGAACTCCGTGACTCGTTCCTCGACCTCGGCGCGGACGTCGTGAACCCGGACCGAATGTCCGCCGGCGACGAGGTGCCGGGCAACCGGCAGCCCGATCCGGCCGGCGCCGACAAGCGCGATCTCAACCATGACGCCATTGTCGGCGGCGGGAGCTAGCTCCGGGGGATCGTGGACGCGCGGACCACGAGCTCCGGTGTGAAGGTGACCTGCCGATGCGGCCGGGACGGGTCGTCCGAGGTCTCGAACAGGAGGCGGGCGGCGGACTCCCCGATGTCGTGGGCGGGCTGCCGGATCGTGGTCAGCGGTACGACGGCGAGCTGTGCCTCGCCGATGTCGTCGTACCCGACGACCGCGATGTCGCCGGGAACCGACCAGCCGTCCCGGATCAGCTTGTTGACGATCGCGATCGCGATCATGTCGTTGCCGCAGAGGACCGCCGTCGGTCGCGGTCGCATCGCGGTGATGAGGTCGGCCAGTTCGCTGCGCTCGCGGATCGTCCGGCCGGCCGCGTCGGCGCGCTGCAGCAGCCCGGGGTCCTCTCCGGCTGCCTCGATTGCGAGCATCGCGCCCTCGTAGCGCGCCTTCAGGACGAGATCGCCGCCCGGGCCGCCGGCGAACAGCACCCGCCGGTGGCCCAGGTCCAGCAGGTGCTTCATCGCCAGGAACCCGCCGCGGTGCTGATCGACGACGACCGCGGACGACGTCAGCGCCATACCTTCGTGCCCGAGGACGACGATCGGCGTACCGATCGACTCGAGATCGCCGAGGTCCGGCGGCTCCGCGGTCGCCGACGCGATGATCAGGCCGCCGGCCCGCATCTCGGCCAGGTTGCGCACGTAGACGCCCTGACGGACCGGGTCGCCGGCGGTGTCGCAGTACACAAGCACGAAGCCCCGGCTGCGGGCCACGTCCTCGACCCCGCGGGCGATCTCCGTGAAATAAGGGTTCGCGGCGTCCGGGACGAGCAGCCCGAGGGTGTGCGTGCGGTTCCCGCGCAGCGTGCGGACGGCGCGGTTGGGGACGAACCGGGTCTCCTCGATCGCGCGGTCGATCCGCTCGCGGGTCGCCTCGGCCACCGTCTTGGTGCCGTTGATGTAGTTCGACACCGTGCCGATCGACACGCCCGCGAGCGCGGCGACGTCCTTGATCGTGACGTTCTTCGCCAAGTTCATCTCCAACTAGCTGAATACATCCCGGATCATCTCGAGGAACCCGTAGCCATTGTGGCTGTCGGGGAGCAGCGCCGAGCCCTCCGTCCACTCGTTCCACGCGTTCACGGTGATGATCGGGTGCGGTTGACCGTGGCGTTCGAGGAACGACTTCGCCGCCAGCAGCCCTTCCTTGAACTCCTCGGGCGACGGATCGAACGTCGTCGTCCATGGATACCGTCCGCGGACGAACTCCCGATCCTGGGCGGTCCGCGGCGACGAGTCCCACCCGACCGTCACATTCGGGTAGAACGGTACGTCGAGTTCCGCGGCGTACCGCTCGTACTCCGCGAACGCGGCCTCCCGCAGCGGCCCGATCCCGGCGCGCGGGAACTCGAACCGGCCGAGGTCGGCATGATGCACCCACACGTACGACGTCGCGGACCGGAAACCGAGCTTCCGCACCAGCTCGGCCGGATCGTCGGGTGTGATCGCCGCGGGGAGTACGCCGACGCCCCAGATCACCGCATCCAGATGAAGTCCGTCGAACCCGGCCTGCCGGGTCTGCTCGTCGAACCACCGCAGCGCGTCCGCTGTCTCCTCGACGCCACCGAGACCGATGATCAGGTTGCCCAGCTCGTAGATCGTCAGCCAGGGCCGGCCGTCGATCGTGAGGTAGTTCGGGCGGGCGAAGTACGTGTCGATGACGTGCCGGGCCAGCTTCTCGAAGGCGGCGCGGTCGATCGCGCCGTTCTTGAGCCGCTGCGGAGAATCGTTGGCCGGATCGTCGTGCGGGAAGATGTCGACCAGCTCGTGGTTCGCCCACATCAACGCGAACGTGATGTCGTCGCTGTTCCGCGCGGCGAGCAGACCGTCGTCGAGAGCGCCTTGCAGATAAGGCCCGTCGTCGTACCAGTAGTAGTCGACGAGGAAGCCGTCGACGCCGTACTCCTTCGCGAGCCGGATCTGATGTTCCGCCGCGGCCGGGGTCGCCTCGTCGAATCGACCGCCGAGCGGAATGCGAGGTTGCCGATGGCCGTCGAAGCGTGGCTTCGCGGCCTCGAGCAGTCTCCACTCGTCCCAGTCCTGGCCGAACCACTTCGCGTTCCGCGGATCGGCGTGCCAGTCCGGGAAGTAGTACGCGAGGATCTTCGGTCGATGCATCGATGAGGCTCCTTGGTTCATTTGACCGCGCCGGCCGAGATGCCGGTACGGAAGGTCTTCTGCAGGACGACGAAAACCACCACGACCGGCAGCGAGATCAGGATGTTCGCGGCGAAGATCTTCGGGGTGTCGACCAGTCGCTCACTCTGGAAGTACGTCGGGACCTGGGTCAGCACCTGCAGATCGGTCGACTGGATGAACAGCAACGGCAGCAGGTACTCGTTCCACGCGGCGAGGAACGTGAAGATCGCGACCACCGAAAGGATCGGCCGGCAGATCGGCACTAGGATCTGCCAGAAGAACTGCCACGAGTTCGCGCCGTCGAGCCGGCCGGCCTCGTACAGCTCGGCCGGCAGGCCGCGAATGTAGTTGCTGCTGACAAGTACCCCGAACGGTATCGAGATCACCGTCAGCGGGATGATCACCGACCAGTAGGTATCGAGCAGCCCGATCGCCTGGATGACGTAGTACAACGGGACGACGAGGGCGATCGCGGGCAGCGCGAGCCCGGTCAGGATGACGACGGCGCCGATCCTCGAACCACGCGGCCGCAGTACGGCGAACCCGTACGACGCGCTGAGGCCGAGGAACATCACGAGGACGACCGTCGACACCGAGACGATCAGGCTGTTCGCGAAGAATCGCAGGAACGGTGTCGACGACAGGACCACCGTGTAGTTGGTGAGCCCCTCGCCCCCCAGGGATTCCTTCACGATGAGCACGAGCGGGATCACGAGCACCACGAGCGCGATGAGCACGAGCATCTGGCTGAGCACGCGTCCCGGCAGTCTCTGGAACTGGAACATGTCGCTACTGGCTTTCGCTGGTCGAGAGGCGGACCTGCAGGATCGAGAAGACGAGCGCGATCAGTACGAGCACGATCGACAGCGCGGCGCCGTACCCGGCGTGGAACTGCGCGATCACCTGCTTGTAGATGTAGCCGGTCAGCACCTGCGTCGTCGTACCCGGACCGCCGCCGGTGGTGAGGAAGACGAGATCGAACATCTTCAGCGAGCTGATGAAGCCGAGCACGATCAGCACCAGGTGCGATCCGCGCAGCATCGGCGCGACGACCGTCGTGTTCAGCTGCCAGGTCGTCGCGCCGTCGAGGCGTGCGGCCTCGAACAGCCCGCGATCGATCTGACCGATCGCGGCGTCGTAGATCAGGAAGCTGTAGCCGGTGTACTGCCAGACGTTGATCAGGATGATCGTGCCGAACGCCGTCTTCGGATCGGCCAGCCAGGCGTGGTCGAAGCCGTGCAGTCCGAGCCGCTGCAGCAGCTGGTTGAAGCCGCCGTCCGGCGTGAGCAGGATGCGGTACGACGTGGCCACGACGGCCGGTGCGAGGACGACCGGGACGAAGACGAGCGTCCGCAGCAGGCCGCGCAGCCGTACCTTCGTACGCACCAGGATCGCCAGCGCGAGGCCGAGAGTGAGCTGGATCGCGACCGTGGCCACCGCGAAGGCGAGCGTGTTGCGCAGCGCCTGCCAGAAGACCGGGTCCTGCAGAAGCTTCGAATAATTGGCGCCACCCACGAAGTCGGTCGGCGAACCCACACCGGACCAGTCGAACAGCGAGTAGAACGCGTTGGCCGCGATGCCCGCGTGGATCACGCCGATGACGAGGATCAGCGCGGGCAGCGCCCACAGGTAGTCCGACAGCGCCAGCGGGCGGTGACCCTGCACTAGCGGCTCACCGATTTCGAGGCCGACTCGACCTTCTCGAGTGCGTCTTCGGGGGACGTCGTACCTGCCGCGACGGCCGACAATGCGTCGCCGAGGGCGGTGGTCAGGTCGCTGTAGGGGATCTGTCGCGCGCCGATCAGGTCGGTCAGCGACTGCTGCTGACGCTCGATGTCCGCGACCTGCGCCGGGTTGATGACATCGGTGGTCGCCACCTTGACGGAGGTGACCGCGGGGATGTTTCCGCCCGCCGCCTGGATCTTCTGGCCGTCACCAGCGGTCAGGAACTCGAGGAACTTGAACGCCGCGTCCTGCTTCGACGACTTCGCCGAGACCGCGAACCCGTTGTCCGGGCCGCCGAACAGCTTCGTCGACTGCCCACCGGTCACCGGCGCCGGGAACGGAGCGGACAGGAACAGGCCGTCGATCTTCTTCGTCACGGTCTTCTGCGCGTCGACCTGCCCCGTCTTCGTCATCGTCGCCGGCGTGTTCCAGGTGCCCAGGGCAATGAACGCCGCCTGGTCGGACAGGAACGTGGTCTGCGCATCCGGGTACTCCGTGGCCGCGGTCGCGCCGGCCGGGATGATGCCGCTGGTGAACAGGTCCTTCCAGGAGTTCATGGCCTGTACGAACTCCTGGTCGGTCCACGACGCCTTGCCCTGGATCGCGTCGTACACCTTGCCGGGTGCGATGCTGTTGATCAGCGACAGGTACACGTCGGTGTTGACCCACGCGTCCTTGGCGCCGTGCGCGAGGCACTTCACGTTGTGGGTCTTGAGCGTCGCGCAGACCTTCTTCCACTGCTCGAAGTCGGTCGGTACGCCGAGGCCGTACTGGTCGAGGATCTTCTTGTTGTAGTAGATGAGTCCGGCCGCCGACATGTATGCCGGCAGTGCCACCTGCTTCTTGTCGAGCTGCAGCTGGCTGAGCCCCTCCGGGTTGAACTTGCTCGCCCAGTCCTTGCCGAGATCCTTGGCGGCACGGTCCTCGACCGGGACCGCCAGCGGGCCGAAGTTCGTGGTCAGGTCGCCGGGCTGGACCTGGAAGACGTCCGGACCCTTGTCCGACGACAGCCCCGGCCGGAGCGCGGTGACGTAGTCGTTGTAGGCGAACTGCTTGTACGTGACCTTGATCTGCGGGTTGGCGGTCTGGAAGTCCTTGATCGCCTGGACGCTGTTGAAGGCGTTCCAGCCCCACCAGGTCAGCGACACCGGACCGCTCCCGGCCTGCTCCTTCGACCCTGAGCCGCACCCAGCAAGGCCGGCCGCGGCGAGGGCGATGACCGCGAGAACGGCAGCCCTCCTCGTTCCTGAGCGATACATCTCGAGCTCCTTGAGTGAAATGTTTCAACCGGCTGCGATCGTAGCCAGGGGTAATTTCGCTGTCCAGAGGTCGACCGGATGCGGCCAATTAATGAATCATTTCACCAGCCCGGAGCTGGTCAGCGGTCACGCGATGCCGTGCGGTCAGCCGCGAACCGGGTCCGCGCCCGCCGCCTTGCTGACCCGGTCGCCGACCTCGAGCTGCTTCCACAGGTCCCGGGGCACCTTGACCTTCTGCTTCTCGCCGCCGTCGAGCTCGACCTCGAGCCGGCGGTACAGGTTCGAGCCGTCGAACATGGCCCGCGACTTCTTCACGACGACCCCACTCCAGGCGTCCTCGTCGGCCATGAGTACTCCTTCAGTCACGGTGAGTGGTCAGCCCGACCTTAGCCCGCGGCGAGGTTCACGCGTCCTCCTGGTGGTCCGCGCCGGGCGGGTTGTTCGTGAAGTGCTCCGGCCGGATCAACACCGCCGTGCGCCGGTCCGCGACCATCTCGCGGTCGTACTCCTCGAGATCCGGATGTACTCCGCCCGCCGCGGCGTAGATGTCACGCAGCAACACCCGCAGCCGCTCCGCGCCGATCCCTGGCAGCGGGTCGTCCGGCCCGGCGAGCTCGACCGACCCGCTGACGCCCATCCACTGCCATCCCGCGCGGAACACCAATGTCGCCTGCGGGGTCCGCCGCAGATGAGCGAGCTTCGCCGTGTGCCCACGAGCGACGAACGCCGCGATCGGCTCGCCGGTCAGGGGATGATCGAGGACGCCGGCATTCACCACCGATGCGGCCGGCTCGCCGGACCGTCGCTGCGTGATCGCCACCGCCAGGTAATGATCCTGCCGTCCGAGTTCGTTGATCCGCTCAAGTCCTTGCATGTCAACGAAACTAACGGACCGTGGTCCGGTTCTCAAGTGGCCAGAGGGTCGGCTGGATCGCCGGATCCGTGTAGTCCGGGTCGGGGTTCCGGTGGACGAGGGTGTCGTTGGGGTGAGTCGAACCGGGGCGCCAACGGTTGCTCGACGGCTGGAGATGGATCGCGATCGACCGGCGCGGTGCCGTACTCAGGTTGGCTGAGCTCCCGTGGACGGTCCGGCAGTGGTGGAAGCTGACCTGCCCGCGCTTCATCCGCGGTACGACGGGTGTCGGGTCGAACCCCTGCGCCGCGATCGACGCCTCCAGCCCGGCGTTGTCCTGCGAGAAGAAATCCAGCCCGGTCACGGACCACCGGTGACTGCCGGGCAGGAACCCCACCGCCCCGTTCACCTCATCCACGTCGTGGAACCCGACCCACGCGGTGAGCATGTCGTCCGACGTACACGACTGCCAGTACTGCCGATCCGTGTGCCATCCGACCCGCGCCGAACCGCCCGGTGGCTTGAACAGCAGTTGGTCGTGCCAGAGCCGGATCCCGTCCGCGCCGGACAACGCGGCCGCGGTCGCACCGATCGCCGGGTGCCGTACCAACGCGGCCAGTTCGTCGACCCGCAAGGACGAGTAGTCGTTCTTCCGCAGTACGTCGCCATCGGCCGCCTGCCACCCGCGCGTCGCGGGCAGATCGGGCAGCGTGTGGTCGTGGTCGCCGGCGTAGAACCGCGCCATTCCGCGCTCGGCCGCATCGAGTACGTCGGGCGGCACGATCACCGGCGAGATCCAGTAGCCGTGCTCGCGGTAGAAGGCGATGTCATCTGCTCCAGGTAGCTCCATGCAGACCAACCTAGGAATCGGGAGACTGGTACGGCGTTGCCGATGTTCAGGCAACTGGACACAATCTTCAGGTGTCCTTGCATCGTCCCAGCGGCCTCCGCGCCGGATTCCACGCCGAAGGTTTCCCGGGGGACAGTGGCCTGCTGCACGCGGGCGAGCAATGGGTGCCTGAGCAGTTCTTGATCGAGCCGCACGAACATCCGGTCTGGGAGATCTACCTGCAACAGCACGGCAGCACGCACTGGGTCGCCGGCGACGAGAGCTACGTCCTCCACCCAGGGCATCTGTTCGCCGTACCGCCCGGTGTCACCCATCACCTGGCCGGCCGGTCCGGCAACCATCACTTCTACTTCGCCGCGATCGACCGCGAACCCGTCGTACAACGACAGCCCGCGCTCGCGCTGCCCTGGCCGAAGACCGTCGTACACCGGGAGGCGGGCGAGCTCACGCACGCCTTCGCGCAACTGGTCCGCGAGGTCACCACCCGCTACGAGTACGCCGACACCGGACTGACGCTGGCAGTCGACCACCTGATGCTCGCGGTATCGCGGTGTCTGGCGCCGGCCGCCGTACCGCAGCTTGCGATGCACCCGGCGGTGCGGACCGTGAAACGCCTGCTGGACCAGGAGTTTCACGAGCGCTGGACCCTGCGGGAGCTGGGTGATCGCACCGGACTCGCACCGGCGTACCTGGCCGAGCTCTTCACCACCGAACTCGGCCAGCCGCCCCACCGGTACCTCAACGAACGCCGGATCGACCGCGCCCGCCAACTCCTCGAAACCAGCGACATCACCGTCACGGCGCTCGCCGTCAGCCTCGGCTTCAGCTCCAGCCAGCACTTCGCCCGCGTGTTCCGTCAGCTGACCGGGACCACCCCGACGGCGTTCAGATCGTCACCAGCGCGGTGACGCCCAGCGCGAGCCCGACCAGATAGGTGCCCATGGCACCGACATCGCGGAGCGGGCCGTGGGTCGCGAGACTGCGCGACGTCAACATGCCGATCGCATGCACGTACCGGACGAACACGGCCGCGATCGCCAGGAGGTCGACCACCCAGCTGTCGGACAGTACCGAGCAGACGAGCAGGAGGACGATCATCGTCGGGATGTACTCGGCCGCGTTGCCGTGCGCGCGGACCGCGATCATCAGCCGGTCGGTGGGATCGGTGGGTAACTGGTTGCCGGCGCCGCGGAGGGCGCGGTTCCGGGTGACGTTGGCGCCGAGCAGGAACAGCAGGATGCCCAGCAGCGCGATGCAGACGATGGTGATGGTGTCGAGACTCATACGAGTGCTCCTTCGAACAAACGGCTCATGATGGTTTGACTGAGTCGGGTCCCGAGCAGCGCGTCGGTCTTGTGCATACCGCCCGGGCAGGTGACGTTGACCTCGATCAGCCGGCCGCCGATCACATCCAGACCGGCGATGGCGAGGCCGTGCGTGCGCAGTACCGGCCCGAGGGCGGCGACGATCGCGTGATCGTCCTCGTCCGGCTCGGCCGGTGCGATCGGCGGGCCGATCCGGAAGTCGTCGACGGCCGGCCGGCGCAGTACCGCGCCGACGATGTCGCCGTCGAGCAGGAACAACCGTTTGTTGCCATGCGCAACAGCAGGCAGGTACTGCTGCGCGATCACCAGCCGTCGTCCGCCGTGGCTCGCGGACTCGAGCAGCGCGACCGCGCCCTGGTCGTCGTGCACCAGCCAGACGTCGAGTCCCGCGAATCCGTCGACCGGTTTGACGACTGCCGTGCCGACCCGGGCGACGAACGATCGCAGTTCGGCAGGATCGGCGCCGACGTACGTCGGGGGACAGAGCTCGGGGAAGTGCAGCGCGACGAGCTTCTCGTGCATCGCCCGGATGCCTTCCGGCCGGTTGATCACCCGGGTGCCGGCCCGCTCGACCAGATCTAGCAGGTACGTCGTGTGCAGGTACCGCGCATCGACCGGCGGATCGATCCGCAGGTGGACCAGATCGAGCGACGCCACGTCGACGACCGCGGTCTCCAGCTCGTCCCACCAGGTCGCGTCGACGATCCACCGATGGTCGCCGCCCGGCGCGTGCCGCGGCCGGAGCCGGATCCGTCGCGCATGCGCCCGGACCCGCCCGTCGACCACCGCGAGCTCCTCCGGCCCGCAACACCAGACGTCGAAGCCGAGCTCCTGCGTCGCACTCATCAATCCGACGCTGGCGTCAATGTCCCCGGCCAACCCGGGCAGCGGATCGGTGACGAACAGCACGCCGTTCATGCCGCCACCTCCTGCAAGCCGACGCCGGCCGTCGCGGCAGCCCGCCAGTGTCCGGCCAGGTTGTCCCGCTCGGGTTCGAGCGCTCGAAGCACGTCGCGCCGGTGGGCGCCGTCGTACATCAAGCGAGAGAGCACGGCGACGGCGCGTTCCACCCCGGCTGGTTCCTGGGCGTCGAGGAAGCGAACCTCGAGGTAGGTGCCTCGTGGCCGCACCGGCGGGAACAGCGTGGTCACATGTGCTTCCACCCCGTCCACGAAGTTCGTAGCCCCAGCGGCGAACGCGGCGTACGACGCAATCGGATCGCCGCGCAGCACCCGGTCGTCGAACCCGGTCCGCGTGGGATCGACGTCCAGCCACGTACTCAACCGCCCGCCGTCCCGCGCGAAGGCCGCGGCCACCAACGGCCCGGCCAGATTCAGCACCCGCCACTGCTCGATCCCCGCCGCCCCCGGCCACCAATCCAGGCAGATCTGCGTCGACGCGGTCCGCCGCATCATCCGCCGCCCGGCCGGTCCGATCGAGTCGAAGTGCCGCTGCATCGCGACGTACCGCGGAGACGTCAGCTGCAACGGCACGTCGGTCCGCGGATCCACGGGGATCGTCAGCAGCCTGATGCCTTCCCGGCCCAGCCGGCTCCGCAGCTCCGCGGTCAGCACCTCCAACTCACCGACCGGATCGAGCGACGGCGGCAGGCTCAGCTCGAGCTGACCGCCCGGTTCGAACGTGACGTACGGCGCCGCGTCCGCCCCCGCGGCGGCCCGCCGTACTCGCTCGATCGGGACCACACCGCCGTCCAGGTCGGCGACCACGTACTCCTGCTCGACCGCGACCCGGACCGTCTGTCGGCGCCCCCGCGCGAACAGGCCCGCAACCACTCGGTGAAGCTCCATGGCGTCCATCGGGCCCTCCTGATACCGTAAGGTTTCCTGTCGAAATATTGGAAGGTATCCTTACGACATGTCAAGAGCTGAGGTGCCGCGACCTGAGCAGAAGCCGTTGATCGCACTGGTCGAGCGGGCCAACCGGGCGCTGCAGTCCGACATGGTCCGCCGGGCCCATCTCGACGGTCATACCGAGGTGAAGATGGCGCACAACTCGGTCTTCGGCTTCCTGCACGCCGAGGGTGCCCGGGCCGCGGACATGGCGGTGCGGGCAGGGATCACCCGGCAGTCGATGGGTGAGGTGATCCGCGACATGGTCGCGCTCGACCTGCTGGAGATGCGCTCGGATCCGGATGATCGCCGGGCGAAGGTGGTCACCTACTCCGAGCACGGACTGGCCGTCGCCGGCGACGGCTTCCAGCATCTGATCGACCTGGAAAAGCGCTTCGCCGAGGAGTTCGGCGAACACGAGTACGCCGTCGCCCGCGATGTCCTCGCCCGCGTCGTCGACGTCCTCGACCGGGTGTCAGCTGAACACGAAGCTCAGACCTCGTCGTCCGTCGGCGGCAAGGTCGGGTAGTCGACGATCGGGTAGAGACCGACGGTGAAGCCGTACGTCGTGTCGCCCGATCGGGGGAGCTGGTCGAAGCTGTGGATCAGCCGGTCCACCTGCTGCCAGAACTCCGCCGCCCGCTCCTCCGGGATCCGTGCGTGCCGGATGAACGAGCGCATCTCACCCGCGTCGTACGCCGGTTTGGACTCCTCGGCCGCGACCTCGAAGTCGTTGAAGTCATGGGGCAGCATCCCGTCCGGCCCCTGCCGCCCGAGCCCGACGTAGAACATCCGCGCCGCCCGGCCGTAGAACCGCTCCTCGATCGCCCGCACCCGCCGGGTCCGCACCACCTGCAGGATGCCCGCGTCGGCCAGCACCTTCACGTGGTGCGCGACCGTGCTCTTCGGTCGGCCGACCGCGGTGGCCAGCTCGGTCACCGTCGCGGCCCGCTCGTGCAGCAGCCCGAGAATCGTCGTCCGCAACGGGTCGCTGATCGCTCGCACCTGCTCCGCGGTGGTCAGCTCGATGGTGTCCGCCAGCTCGTAGTCCGGCACCGAGGTGTTGTCTGACATGATGCGAATAGACTAGCATCGTGGATTGTTCGAGATATCTGGATCATTGGAGCCGAAGATGGCCGAGATCGTGCTGTTCCACCACGCGCAGGGGTTGACCGAGGGGGTGAAGGCGTTCGCCGACGAGCTCCGGCAGGCGGGTCACGTCGTCCACACGCCCGACGTCTACGAGGGCAACACCTTCGCGACCCTCGACGAGGGCATCGGATATGCGAAGAAGACCGGCTTCGGGGTGCTCCTGGAGCGCGGTGTGGAGGCGGCGCAGAGCCTGCCCGAGTCCATCGTGTACGCCGGGTTCTCGCTCGGCGTCATGCCCGCGCAGCAACTCACGCAGACCCGTCCGGGCGCCGTCGGCGCGCTCTTCTTCGACTCGTGCCTCCCGGTGGAGGAGTTCGGCACGTGGCCCGACGGCGTGCCGGTGCAGGTGCACGGTATGGACGAGGATCCGTGGTTCACCGAGGAAGGCGGCGACCTGGATGCTGCTAAAGCCCTGGTCGCCGCCGTCGACACCGCCGAACTGTTCCTCTACCCCGGCAAGGAGCACCTCTTCGCCGACTCCTCGTTGCCGGGCTACGACGAGGGTGCGGCCAAGCTCTTGATGCAGCGCGCCCTCGACTTCCTCGGCAAGCTCGGTTAGGCCTGCGCCGCCGCGGACTCGACCGCGACCGGAGCCTCGACCCGCCTGCCCTGGCCGTCGTCATCGAGGACTGAGTCGTCGAGGATGGATCAGGCGAAGGCGGCCGCGTTCCGGTCGGCCCAGGCGCGGAAACTGCGTGCGGGCCGACCTGTCAGGTCCTGCACGGCGTCCGTGACGAGATCGGACGCCGGCCGGTTCTGAGCGCTCCCGATCAGCGCCTCCACCAGCGCGTCCGGCCTTCCGTCCGCACGCAGTTGCGCCCGCGCCTCGTCGAACGGTGTCGGCGCAAAGGTCAGCGCACGACCCAGCGCCGCACCGAGAATCGCCACCTGATCGGCGCGGGTCAGCACCTCCGGACCAGTGAGGGTGTGCAGGGCCCCCGGTTGTGGTTCATGCAGGACATGCACGGCGGCAGCGGCGATGTCGGCGGGATCGATTACAGCAGTCGCCGCGTTGTCGGGCCCGCGGACGATGTCACCCGTGCGCAGCTGGCCGGCCCAGCCGAGTGCGTTGGAGGCGAAGGTGTCGGCCCGGAGGATCGTCCACTCCAGCCCTGATTGCCGGACAGCAGCCTCGAGTTCGGCGTGCAGCCGGGTGATCGGGTCGGTGTCGGCCCCGAACCGCACCGCCGACGAGGACAGGTAGAGGACCCGTCGGGCGTGCCGGGCGATCTCGCCGAGGGTCGCGACGGCACCATCGGCGGTGAGGAACGGCCAGATCAGGAAGACCGTGTCGACGTCCTGCAACGCCGCGGTGAGGGTCCCGGTCGGGCCAGGTCGGCGCCGGATCCGCGGTCGAGGGTTCGTGCCTGCGGCAGAAGGCCGGTCAGTTCCCGGCCGACGTTTCCGCCGGCGCCTGTCACGAGGATCATGCTTGCGGCAACTCGGCCCGGAGGTGCCGGTATTCCCGGGTATCGTGTCGGAGATGATCAACGGAGCCCATGTGATCATCTACAGCACGGATGCCGACGCGGATCGGGTGTTCTTCCGGGACGTGCTGGGGTATCCGTCGGTCGATGCCGGGCAGGGGTGGCTGATCTTCACGTTGCCGCCGGCCGAGGTGGCGGTGCATCCGGCCGAGGCTGCGTCGCACGAGCTGTTGCTGATGTGCGACGACCTCGACGCCACGATGGCCGACCTGACCTCGCGCGGGGTGGAGTTCTCGCAGCCTGTGCAACGGCAGCGGTGGGGTGTGCTGACGGCGTTCCGGTTGCCGGGCGGAGGCGAGGTCGGGTTGTACGAGCCGCTGCACGAGCGGGCGCATGATCTCTGAGTTCCGCATCCGGGTGCCCGACGACGACCTGGACGATCTGCGCGCCAGGCTCCGGCGGATTCGTTGGCCTCGGCAACTACCTGGGAACGGGTGGACGCGCGGGGTACCGGTCGATCACCTGCGGCGGGTCGCGGAGCGATGGGCGGCGTACGACTGGCGCTCGTGGGAGGCGCGGCTGAACGGCTACCCGCAGTTCACGACCGAGATTGACGGTCAGACGATCCACTTCCTGCACCTTCGATCGCCGGAAGCCGACGCGTTGCCACTGGTGATGACACACGGGTGGCCAGGATCGGTGGCGGAGTTCCTGGAGGTGCTCGGTCCGCTGACGGATCCGGCGGCGTACGGCGGGGATCGGCGCGATGCCTTTCACGTCGTCGCGCCGTCCGTGCCGGGGCACGGGTTCTCGCTGCCGTTGCAGGACGGCTGGAATCACGGGCGGATCGCGCGCGCCTGGGCGGAGCTGATGCGCCGGCTCGGATACGAGCGGTACGGCGCGCAAGGTGGCGACACGGGATCGGTCGTCTCACCTCTTCTCGGACAGGTCGATCCGGAGCACGTGGTCGGCGTACATATCAACGGCGGGCTGGCGTTTCCGGCCGTCGAGCCAGGTGATGTGCAGACCGATGCGGAACGCGAGCGGTTGGCCGCGGCCGAGCGGTTGCGTGCGGTCGGGACCGGGTACGCCGAGCTGCAGGGGACGCGGCCGCAGACGGTGTCGTACGGCTTGAGTGATTCGCCGGTCGGCCAGTTGGCGTGGATCCTGGAGAAGTTCTGGGAGTGGACCGATCCGGAGCGCGCGCTGCCGGAGGATGCGGTCGACCTGGACCACCTGCTCACGGACGTGTCGATCTACTGGTTCACCAACAGCAGCGCGACTTCCGCCAATCTGTACTACGAGAATCGCCGCGCCGCCGACGACCTCCGGCCGGGTGTGCCGACAGGCATAGCGGTCTTCCCGACCGATCCCGCGATCCGCCGCGTGCTAGACCGCAGGCACCACATCGTCCATTGGTCTGAGTTCACCCGCGGTGGACACTTCGCGGCTCTCGAGGCTCCCGACCTGCTCGTCGACGACATCCGCACGTTCTTCCGGCTGGTCCGGTAGCCGGGCCGGTGCGACGAACGTGAGCAACGTTCCGTCGCGCTCCACGGTCGCGTCCGGCCAACGGCGGCGGACCATCCGGATCGAACGTTCGTTGGCCGCACCCACGACGAACAGGAAGTACTTCGCGCCGGCCGCGATCGCATCCGCGGCGGCGATCGCCAGCATCCGGATCCCCAGCCCACGACGCTGGTCGTCCTCGCCGATGACCGCGGCAAGCTCGGCTGTCGATTCTCCCGGCGCCCACGCCCACATCGCATGGCCGACGATCGTGTCCTCGCGCGTTGCCACGAACGCCGCGCCGGTCGGGCACAGCAGTCGCAGCAGCAACGCCGCCCGCGGCGGAGAACCGATCGCGGTCTGGAAGCGGAAGTAGCGGCTGAGGTCGGTCAGCCTCGACAGCATCCTGGCCAGCTCGTCCGCGTCGGGTTCGCCGGCGCGACGGACGAGTGGCGGTCTCGCCTGAGTCTGGTTCACGGATTCAGCGTTACCTGCTTGGCTGAGTCTGTCAAGCAGACTTATCATGAACCCATGAGCGTGGCGGTCAGTGAGCAGATGCCCGAGGCGATGAACTGGTCCACGGAGAACTGCACGATCTCCCGGGTGATGGAGATCCTCGGCGACAAGTGGACTTTTCACGTCCTCCGCGAGATCTTCGTCGGCGTCCGCCGGTTCGAGGACATCCGTGCGCGGGCGGGCATCCCGCGCCAGGTTCTCACCGAGCGCCTCGCCGCGCTGATCGAGCGCGGCCTGATCCGCCGCCATCCTTACCGGCTGCCCGGCCAGCGCGAGCGTTCGGAGTACCGGCTGACGGAGGCCGGTCTGGACCTCTATCCGGTGCTGGTGGCAATGATCCAGTGGGGCGACGAGTACCTGCCGCTTGCCGCCGGCGCGCCGATCGAGCCGCGCCACCGCGGCGACTGCGGCGAACGTGTCACCGTGACCATGCACTGCGAGGCCGGCCACGAGCCGGCTCCGCGGGAGGTTGCCTTCCGCCCCGGGCCCGGCGCTCAGCGACGCTAGGACAAGCGTTCGATCGCCTGGCGGATCAGTTTTTCGGTTTCGCGCGGCTGGGCGGCGGTGATCGAGACGGCGTCCATCGTGACGACGTACGTGTCGAGTTCGTCGCGCTTGTCGAGGTAGACAGCGCTGGTCAGGTGCTCGATGTAGACGATGTCCGGGAGGTCGGCATCGTTGAAGCGGAGCAGGGTGAACGCGCCTCCGGTCGCGGTGTAACCGCCCTTGGAGAACGGGATGATCTGCAGCGTGACATTGTGCCGTCGCGACGCGTCGATCAGGTGCTCCAGCTGGGCTCTGAGGATTGCCGGGCTGCCGATCGGACGTCGCAGTACGGCCTCGTCGATGACCGCCCAGAGCCGCGCGGGTCGTTGCCGCGTCAGCACTTCCTGGCGGCTCATTCGCAACGAGACAAGGCGATCCTGCTCGGCCCGCGACAACGGGACGTCCTGCCGGCCGAGCTGCATGACGGCCCGCGCGTACTCCGGTGTCTGCAGCAGACCCGGGACGAACTGCAACTCGAACGTACGAATGAGATCCGCTGCCATCTCGAGCCCGAGATAGGAGTGGAACCACTGCGGCGTGAGGTCGTCGAACCGTTGCCACCAGCCCGGGCTGTTGGCCTCGCGGGCCAATGTCAGCAGGCGTTCGCGCTCCTCGTCGTCCTCGACCTTGTAGAGCGTCAGCAGGTCGTCGACGTCGCGCACCTTGAACCCGACCCGGCCGAGCTCGAGCCGGCTGATCTTGGATTCCGAGCCGCGGATCGCCCAGCCCGCGTCGGTGCGGCTGATCTGGGCCTGCTCGCGGAGACGGCGCAGGTGCACACCGAGCATGATGCGCAGGGCGGTCGGTCCGCCGTACGCGCCCGGCTCGGTCACCTCATGCCTCCCAGCCGCTGTCCCCATGGTGTCCCGATGCAACAGCTGATCATTTCACAACAGATAGTGACCTCGTCCACCCCGACGCGCAGATACGGTGTGTCCAACGGGCCCTACGGTCAGTAGAGTCGGCCTCACAGATTTCCGACCACTCTCTGCGAGGTCCACCCGATGCCCGATGCCAAACAGGCACCCAGTTCGATCCCCGTCGGCGTCGACACCAGTCGGGCCAGCATCGCCCGGGTCTACGACGCCTTCTTGGGCGGCAAGGACAACTTCGAGGTCGACCGCGAGGTACTGCGTGGGGTCCAGGCCGCCGCGCCGCAGGCCCAGGACCTGGCCTGGTCGAACCGGAACTTCCTGATCCGCTCGTGCCGGTTCCTGGCCGGCCAGGCGGGGATCACGCAGTACCTGGACTGCGGATCCGGTCTGCCGACCGCCGAGAACACCCACCAGGTCGTGCAGCGGATCCAGCCCGAGGCCAAGGTGCTCTACATCGACAACGACCCGGTGGTGCTCGCGCACGGCCGCGCGCTGCTCGAGGAGAACGAGAACACGCTGTTCGTCAGCGCCGACATCTTCGAGCCGGACGAGGTGCTGAGCAAGCCCGAGGTGCGTGACTTCCTCGACTTCAGCCAGCCGATCGCCGTGATGCAGGCCGGCACGCTGCACCACTACATCGGCACCGAAGGTGCGCAGATCATGCAGAAGTACGTCGACGCGGTGGTGCCCGGGTCGTACACGGTGATCTCGCACTTCTACGACCCGGAGACTCCGGAGCACACCGAGGTCGCCCAGAAGATGGAGGAGAAGTTCATCCACAGCCCGATGGGCAGCGGCCGGTTCCGCACCCGCAAGGAGCTGATGGAGTTCTTCCCGGACCAGGAGCTGGTGCCGCCGGGCCTGGTGCTCTGCGACGACTGGTGGCCGGACGGCCCGCGGCTCAAGCCGCTGAACCAGGTCGAGGAGTGCATCGTCGGCGGGGTCGGCCGCAAGCTCTGACCCAGGTCGCACTGACGCCCGGGACCATTGCGGTCCCGGGCGTCGCGCGGTTTCAGAACGTCCAGCGCTGCGCCGCCGAGTTGTTGCATGAGGCAACGGTTACGGGATTGCCGAGAGCACCTGGTGCGGTCAGGCACAGCCCGTTGGCGCGGATGGTGCCGTCGCCGGGCTGCGTCCACTGCTGGTTGGCGCCGCCGTGGCAGCTGTAGAGGATCACGGCGCCGGCTTGCGTCGCGCTCGAGTCGAGACAGCTGAACTGGGCGTGGAACGTCTTGTTCTCCGCATGCACCCAGTTCTGGTTGTCGTTGCCGGTGCAGGTGTACAGCAGGATCGTCGTACCGTCCGAGCCGGAGACGTCCAGACAACCGCCGCTGCCGCGGATGTCGCCGGATGCGGAGTTCCCGATGCCGTTCTCCTGGACGGCGGTCGAGCCGTTCAGCGTGACCTGGCTGTCCGCCGCGCAGCCGGTGCTCTCCGAGCTGCCGGTGAAGTGCGCGGTCAGACTTCCGCTGGTCGGCAGGTTCATCGTCAGCTTCGAGTACGGCTCGTCGTCGCAGGTGGCCTTGTCGTTGTTCCAGTCGAAGTACTCGGTCCAGCTCACCATTCCCGACGTACTGATGGTGTTGCCGGCGCCAGTCTGCAGGCTGCCGAGTTTGAACGACGTACCGGCGGTGAGGTCGCGGACGGTGACGCCGTACCAGCCGCTGCCTTCACTGGTTACCGCGAACGCGTAGGTGTGGCCGGGTGTCGGGGCTCGGTCGAGTCGGCAGCTGCCGCCGGTGCCGTCCTCCTGGAACTTGATGCAGTACGTGCCGGCGTCGCCGACGCGCATGTCGGTCGAGTTCCAGAGCGAGTAGAGGAACATGCCGCCGCCGTCGCGGTGGGTCTGCATGCCGGTGTACCCGCCGACGTCGCCGCCGGTGAAGTCGAACTGGTTGGACCAGTAGACGTTCGCGCGCCCGGGTGAGTTGTTGATCGTCATCCGGAACTCGGCCTGCGTGAGCGAGGCGGTGTCGAACGTGTAGTTGACGTAGGTGCCGGGCGTGACGCCGATCGCCGACGCACTACCCGGGACGAGGACGGCCGCGAGGCCGAGCAGGGCGCAGAGCAGTAGGGATTTGAGTCTCATCGGGGGTGCTACCTCCAAGCGAAGTGGGGCGGACTTCGACCAGAGAGCTCTCTCGCACTGATGATGCGCAGACATGCGCGGAGATGTCCAGAGGTGAGCGGTTAACGTTACACATGCTCGGAAACGAGCGTGGCTGCCGTGCCTTCCTCGAGCGCTTGGAAGATGTGCGGGAGATCGCCGGGGTAGGCGATGTAGTCGCCGGGGAGGAGCTCGACCGGGTCGTCGGTCGGGCCGACGAGGGCCCGTCCGGACCCGAGGACGACGTGCTCGACGACGCCCGGCATATGCGGCTCGGACTTCCGGCCGGGGCCGGGGGAGGCGACGATGCGGTAGATGTCCCGGCGGGCGTTCGGCGGGCTGGACGCGACCAGGGTGGCGCTGTAGTCGGCCTGGTCGGAGTAGATGGCCGGGCCTTCGCCGGCTCTGATGACCTGGACCTTCGGGCGCGGCGGGTCGAGGAGTGCCGCGAACGGCGTATCGAGCGCAACGGCCAATGCCCACAGGGTTTCCACGCTCGGGTTGCCGGTGCCGGACTCCAGCTGCGACAACGTGGATTTCGCGACGCCGGCGCGTTTCGCCACCTCGGTCAACGAGAGTCCGGTCCGGGCTCGATGCCTGCGCAGGGACGCGGCGATCACGTCCAGTGGTGCCCTGTTGTCCATCGCGTGTTCGCTCCATCGGTCTGGTTGTTCGGCTTGACGAACGGGCGGATCGATGTTCATCATAATGCCCATGCGTTCGATTTGGCGAACACTCGATCGGGGACTCGCCCGCGACATCGGCCTGGTCTGCCTGGCCGACGGAGTCGTGGGCCTTTCGTACGGCGCGATCAGCGTCGGCGGCGGGCTGCCGTTGTGGGTGCCGGTCCTGCTCTCGGTCGTGGTCTTCGCGGGTGCGTCGCAGTTCCTGTTCGTCGGGATCGTCGCGGCCGGTGGCAGTCCGATCGCGGCGATGATCGCGGGGCTGCTGGTGAACAGCCGGCACGTCGCGTTCGGGCTGGCGGTCAGCGATGTGATCGGGAGCGGGTGGCGGCGGTTCCCGGGCAGTCACGTGATGACCGACGAGAACGTCGCTTTCGCGATGGGACAGGACGAGCTGGAGCAGAAGCGTGCGGCGTACTGGGCCGGCGGCCTCGGCATCTTCGTGTGCTGGAACATCGGCGTCGTGGTCGGTGGGTTGGCCGGGTCGGTGATCACGGACACGGATGTCTTCGGGCTCGACGCGGCGTTCCCTGCGGTCCTGCTCGCTCTGGTGCTGCCGTCCCTGCGTGACCGGTCGACACGGACGGCGGCGCTCATCGGCGTTGTGGTTGCGCTGGCGGCAACTCCGTTCCTGCCGGCCGGTCTGCCTGTCCTGTTCGCCTTGGTCGGTCTGCTCTTCTACCGTGCCGGGAAGCCCGCCCTGGAGGTGGCCGGATGACGAACACCCCGCTCCTGCTGGTCGGCATCGGAGTACTTGCCGTAGGCACCTTTTCGCTCAGGTTCGCGGGGCCGGCGCTGCGGAGCCGGTTCGAGGTACCGGAACGGGCGCAACAGCTGCTCGCTGCTGCCGCCATCGTCCTGCTGACCGCCTTGGTCGCGACCTCCGCGCTGACCGAGGGGCACGGTCCGGCTGGAGTTGCGCGGCCGGCGGGGGTGCTGGTCGGCGGCGTGCTGGCGTGGCGGAAAGCGCCGTTCGTGCTGGTGGTGGTGGCCGCTGCCGCGACGGCGGCCGGGCTCAGGCTGCTCGGGGTGCCGTAGAAGGTAGCGTGCGGACATGACCATGCAGCCCGGCGCGCCGATGCCAGCGCCGAAGAAGTCGGTTCTTCCGATGATCGCCATTGCCTGTTTCGTCGTCGGTGCGCTGCTGGTCGCGTTCTTCGTCTGGCGGATCGTGGTGACGGCGCCGCGGACGCCGCAGCCGATCGAGTCCGGGCGGGTCGAGCTGAAGGAGGAGGGGCTGACGATCTATTCGTCCGTCCCGGTGCTGACGCCGCCGTGCAAGGCGCAGGACGCCGACGGCAACGACGTACCGCTCGAGCGCGAGACCGGATCGGAGACGATCACGATCAACGGCAACAGCTGGTACGTCGTGGCGCGGTCCACGCATCCCGTGCCGGCCGGGGTCTACAGCATCTCGTGCACCGACGACGAGACCAGCGCGACGTACGCCGCGGGGCCGAAGTCGTCGATCGTGGCGTTCGTGCTGTCGATCCTCGGCGCGATCTTCTCGTTCCTGATCTTCGTCGGCCTCGGCATCGTCTTCCTGATCATCTGGGCCGTCCGCAAGAGCCGCCGCAACCGGCCGCCGACCTTCCCCGGCCAACCAGGTGCCCCGGGCAACTACCCGCCACCCGCCGCCTATCCGCAGCAGCCGAACTACAACTTCCCCCCACCTCCGCCGTACAACCCAGGCCCGAACCCGGACCGCCCCCAGGACCGGTGACTGCGATGGATCTCGACTGGGACGGTTGCCGGAACGCTCGTGATGTCGGTGGGTTGCCTACCGCTGACGGGCGGGTGATTCGCGAGGGAGTGCTGATCCGATCGGAGAGTCTGCAGTATCTGACTGCTGAGGGTGTCGAGGCGGTACGGCGGGCCGGGGTCGGCCGGATTCTCGATCTGCGGGGTGACGGCGAGGTCGCGGCGTACCCGACGCCGTTCACCGGTACGCCGTTGGCGGTGCGGCAGGCGTTGCAGGATCCGGCGGATCCGGATCACGGGCAGCCGACGATCGTCGAGGCGTGCACGTGGATGCTCGACCGGCGACCGGAGCTGTTCGCCGCCGCGGTGAAGGCGATCGCGGACGAGGAGGACGGCGCGGTGGTCGTGCACTGTCACGGCGGCAAGGACCGGACCGGGATGGTCGTCGCGCTGGCGCTCAGCGTCGCCGGCGTACCGGAGGAGGAGATCGTCGCGGACTACTTCCTGACCCAGGAGCGGCTCGCGCCGTGGCTGGAGGAACAGCTGGCCGCGGAGCCCGATGTCTCCAAGCATCCGGAGATGATCGAGTTCCGCGACACCCGGGCCGAGTCGATCGTCGCGATCCTGCGCCACCTGGACACGAAGTACGGCGGACCGGAGGCATACCTGAAGCACGGTGGTCTCACCACCGACGATCTGGACAAGCTGAGAGCCCGCTTAGTGGGCTGACCTGCGTCACGACCAGATCACACAGCGCAGTACATTGGCGCAATGCCGACCGCCGCTGTGTTGATTGCCGCGCCTCCGGCGCGGCGGCTCATGGGGCCTGGATCCCCGGCCTTCCCTCGTCTCTCCGGTCGCTTCGCTCCCTCCGTTCCTCAGTCCAGGCCGGGGGCCCCATGAGCGGGCCGACCGGGGCGACCGACCCCGCGGCCTTGGCCGAACGCTACGGACTCTCCAAGAGCTCGATCCGCCCCCCGCTCAGCTCGTATCTCCGCGAGCTGTGGAGCCGTCGCCAGTTCGTCCTCAGTTACGCCACCGCACGCACCTACGCCATGTACGCCGGAGCGCGCCTCGGCTCGATCTGGCAGGTGCTGACGCCGCTGCTGAACGCCGGGGTCTACTACCTCGCCTTCGGCGTCCTGCTCGGCACCAAGAACGGAATCGACAACTACGTCGCGTTCCTGCTCAGCGGGATCTTCGTCTTCACGTTCACCCAGCGCTGCATGACCGAGGGCTCGCGCTCACTCGCGCTGAACCTCTCGCTGATCCGCACGCTGCACTTCCCCCGCGCGACCCTCCCGCTCGCCTACGTGCTGAACGAGCTGAACCAGATGCTGGTCTCGCTCGCGATCCTGTTCGTGGTCGTCGGGTTCACCGACGGGCCGGCCTGGCGCTGGTTCCTGATCGTGCCCGCGATGGTGCTGCAGATGATGTTCAACATCGGCATCACGCTGGTCTTCGCGCGGATCGGCACGTTCGTCTCCGACGTCACCCAGCTGCTGCCGTTCGTCACCCGCACCTGGCTGTACGCGTCCGGGATCTTCTTCTCGCTGCCGTCCAAGCTCGAGCAGCTGAACGCTCCGAGCTGGGTGGTCCAGGTGCTCGCGTTCAACCCGATCTCGGCGTACATCGACATCGTCCGGCGATCGCTGCTCCAGGAGCACAAGCAGAACGAGTTGCCGCATGCCTGGACGATCGCGATCGTCTGGTCGTTCGTGATGCTCGCGGCCGGGTTCTGGTACTTCTGGCAGGCGGAGGACCGTTATGGCCGCGGCTGAACCGACAGTCATCGCGGACCGCCTGGACATCATCTACAAGGTGATCGCCGGCCAGGGCGGCAAGGGTACGGCGGCCACCGCGCTCCGGCGGATCCTGAAACGGCAGGACCGGCCGACGATCCGCGAGGTGCACGCGGTCAAGAGCGTCAGCTTCACCGCGAACAAGGGCGACGCGATCGGCGTGATCGGCCGCAACGGCTCCGGCAAGTCGACGCTGCTGCGCGCGATCGCCGGCCTGCTGCCGCCCGCGGCCGGCGCCGTCTACACCGGCGGGCAGCCGTCGCTGCTGGGCGTCAACGCGGCGATGATGAACGACCTCACCGGCGACCGCAACGTGGTGCTCGGCTGCCTCGCGATGGGCATGTCCCCGGCCGAGGTCCAGCGCCGGTACGACGAGATCGTCGAGTTCTCCGGGATCGGCGACTTCATCGACCTACCGATGTCGACGTACTCGTCCGGGATGGCAGCGCGGTTGAAGTTCGCGATCGCGTCCGCGAAGACGCACGACATCCTGCTCGTCGACGAGGCGCTGGCCACCGGCGACGCCGAGTTCCGGGTGCGGTCCGAGCGCAAGATCAAGGAGCTCCGCGACCAGGCCGGCACGGTCTTCCTGGTCAGCCACAGCCTCGACGTGGTCCAGGAGACGTGCAACCGCGCGATCTGGCTGGACGCCGGCGTACTGCGCCTCGACGGCCCGGTCCAAGAGGTCGTCGAGGCCTACATCAAGTCGACCCGCGCCGGCTAGCACGTGCTCAATACCAGTGGATATCCACTGGTACTGGGGGTTCTCCACTGGCACACGAGTGAAGAACCCCCAACAAGAGTGGATATCCGCTCGCGAGGAGTTGTCCACAGATGGGTGGGAGGGCCACCTGGGGATGCCGGGGCGCTGGATGCTTGGTGGGTGAACCAGCGGCTCAGACTGATCGCGCAGCGACAAGGTGGCGTCTTCAGCCGTCGCCAGGCCCTCGCGAGTGGATGCACCCACGAGCAGATCGTCCGCTGCCTGCGGGACGGTAGCTGGGAACAGATCCGCCGCGGTCAGTACGCCGAGACGCTCGACCTGACTGTTCTGCCGTCGTGGGAACGCGCCCGTACGATGCACCTCCGGCAGGTGCACGCGGTGATGAACGCGATGCGCCCGGGTTCCGTCGCCGTCAGCCATCAATCGGCGCTGGTGCTGCACGGTCTGCCGATCTGGGGCCTCGACCTCAGTCGCGTGCATGTCACCCGGCTCGACGGGCGATCCGGTGGCGTCGTCGCCGGCGTACAGCACCACCTCGGAGTGCTGACCGATGCCGACCTCGAGGTCGTTGACGGTCTGCTCGCGACCACCATCGCGCGCGCAACCCTCGAATCTGCGTGTACGGCGTCGTTCGAGGTGGCGGTGGTCGGCGTTGACGCTGCGCTGCACGCCGGCCAGCTCGGCGACGACGACGTACGGCGCCTGCGGTCCGTGATGGCGTTCTGGCCAGGGTCCGTCGCGGCCCGGGAAGCGTTGGGGTTCGGGAACGGACTGTCCGAGTCGGTCGGTGAGTCACGGCTCCGGGTCCTGATGTACGAGCGCGGGCTGCCGCGACCTCGCTTGCAGACCGAGTTCCGCGATCGTTTCGGGCTCATCGGCCGGGTCGACTTCGACTTCGACGGGTATCAGACGGTGGTCGAGTTCGACGGCGCGGTGAAGTACGGCGGCGGATCATCCGAGGTCCTGATCCGGGAGAAGCGGCGCGAGGACCGGCTCCGCGCTCTCGGCCTCACCGTGATCCGGACCAGCTGGTCCGACTTCGACCGGCCCGCCGAGCTCGCCGCCGACATCCTCGGCGTCCTGAACCGCCACCGCCGCCCAGCCTGACGCCGGCCGACCTCAGGTCAGAGCCGACAACCACAAGAGGGGATATCCACCCGTCCTGGGGGTTCTTCACTCGTGTACCAGCAGAGAACCCCCAAGGCGAAGGGATCTCCGCTCGCGTTGGCGGCGGCGTACGGCGAGCTGTTGCGGGCGTGGCGAGCGGTAGGTCAGACGGCCTTCGGGCTCTCGCGGAGGCCGATCAGGAAGCCGAGGCCCCATGAGATGTGCATGGTCGCGCAGACCAGCGGCATCCAGAACAGGGCCTTCCAGGGCAGGTAGCGGCCCTCCATGGCCGAGCCGAAGATCAGCAGCAGGGCGTAGCCCAGCGGCGCGATGAAGCCGAGGTCGAGCCAGCTCACACCGGTGGCCAGACCGACGATGCCGAGGATCGTGCCGACGGCCAGCAGAATGACCGCGACCGGCGGCGCGAGGTACCGCTTGTTGGCGGTCTCGGGGTGCCGGCGGATCACCTCGCGGCGCCACTGGCCGGTGTGGAAGAACTGCTTCGCCACCGCTGACAGCGACGAGCGCGGCCGGTAGGTGACGGACAGGTCCGGGGTGAACCAGATCAGCCCGCCGGTCTTGCGGATCCGGTAGTTGAGCTCCCAGTCCTGGGCCCGGTGCATGGTCTCGTCGAAGCCGCCGACCCGCTCCAGCGCGGCCCGCCGGAACACGCCCAGGTACACGGTGTCGGCCGGCCCGGCCTTGCCGCCCTGGTGGAAAGTGGAGGCGCCCAGACCCAGCCGGGAGCGGTACGCGCAGGCGACCGCCATCTCCGTCGGGGTCCGGCCCTCGGCCGCCATCACGCCGCCGACGTTGTCCGCACCGCTCTCCTGCAGCACCTCGACCGCGCGGGTGATGTACCCGTCGGTGAGCGCGCCGTGCCCGTCGACCCGGACCAGGATGTCGTGCTTGGCGTGGGCGATGCCGACGTTCAGTGCCGCCGGGGTCTTGCCGGTCGGGTTCGGCACGATGCTGATCCGGTGATCCTTCTCGGCCAGCTTGTCCGCGATCTCCTGGGTCCGGTCCTTGCTCGGGCCGATCGCGAGGACGACCTCCAGCTCACCGGGGTAGTCCTGCTCGAGGACACGACCGACCGCCTCCTCGAGATGGCGTTCCTCGTTCAGCACGGGCATCACGACGGATACGGGTGGCCAGTGGGACAGCGGCATATCAGGTCAGGCCTTACAGATCGATGCGACGTCGTCGACGCCGGTGGCGGGTGTGGTCGGTGAGGTAGTTGGCTTCTTCGTGGTGCCGGTGGCCGGCTTCTTGGTCGTGCTGGTGGTACTACGCGGAGTGGTCGAAGTCTTACCGTCTCCTCCTGAGCCGCCCTTGTCCAGCGATTCGGACCTGGCGATCGCCTCGGCGACCTTGGTCCGGATCAGCGCGAAGTCCGGGTCGCCGGTGTGGATCAACGGCGGGACCGCGGAGAAGCTTGACACCGGGAGCTTCTTCGCGTCCAGCGCGAGATCGGTGAAGGTGCCCAGCTCGCCGGCCGGAATGTCGGTCTTGACGACCTGTTTGCTCGCCGACGCGATGCCCTGGAACTTGGTCAGCACGGTCGACGGGGACAGCTGGTTCAGCATCGCGGACATCACGCATTTCTGCCGCGCCATCCGCTCGTAGTCCGACGACTCGGCCCGGGACCGGGCGAACCAGAGCGCGTGGTACCCGTCCAGGTGCTGGTTCTTGCCGGCCTCGATGTAGCCCTTGATCGGGGAGCTGCCGCCGCCGATCGGGACCCGCTTGCCGATGTCCAGCGTGATCCCGCCGACCGCGTTGAGCAGGTCGCGGAACCCGGCCAGGTCGATCAGCACGAAGTAGTTGATCTTGAGTCCGGTGACAGCTTCGATCGCCTGTGTGGTGGCGGTTTCGCCCGGGTTCGGGTCGCCGGGGAAGAGAGTCTTGTGGTTGGCGGCGTAGGTGTAGACGGCGTTCAGCAGGCACTCGGCGGCGCACTTGTTCCACTGGAAACCGTCCGGGAACTGCTTGGCCATCGCCGTACCGGCCGGGAACGGGACCTTGGCCAGGTTGCGCGGGAGTCCGATCAGGACGGTGCGGCCGGTGTCCGCGTCGATGCTGGCCACCGTCATGCTGTCCGGACGGGTGCCGATCCGGTCGGCGCCGGAGTCGCCGCCCATCAGCAGCACGTTGTAGCGGCCCTTCTCGGCCTTCGACGACTTCCCGCTGCCGAACACGCTGGCGACGAAGTCCCGCTGGGTGTTCACGATCACACTGGCGTAGATCAGTGCGCCGACCACGACGAAGATCAGAGCGCCGTCGAGGATGCTCGTGATCAGCCGGTGGTTGCGCTCCAGCGTCAGCGGCTGGGAGATCCGGTACGCGTCGATGAACAGCGCTGCCCAGCCGACCGCGAGCAGGATCAGGATGATCTGCACCAGCCGCAACGTCCCCGGCCGGGCCAGGAAGTTGATCGTCCCCGAGCGCCAGATCAGGCCGAGGACGACCAGGAACACGATGATCGCGATCAGGCCGAAGACCACTCGCCAGGCCCAACGGCCCGCGCGCCGGCTACCCGCGACGATCTGCGCCGACCCGGGCAGGATCAGCGTCATCAGCAACAGTGTCAGCGCCCGCTTGAACCGGACCGGCTCGCGGAGATTGCGCAGGTCTGGCTTCTCCTGCGGCATGACGTCCTTCCGTTCTCCAACCGGGCGGTCTCTTGCCGACCGTACCTTGTCCTCACTTGTCACTCGGTACGACGTGCCGCGCGACGAACTGGTTCGGGCGGAGGCGGATCCGGAGACGAAGAGTAGCAGCCTCCTCACGCAGCGCAGGAAAACCCGTGCAGTCACCCTGCTTGACACAGTTGTGATGGTCGGCGGCGGACGGATGCGTTACGAAGTCCTCTAAGTACAACCAGTGAGGAAACCGCCCCATGAAACTGTTCCGCTCAGTCCTGGCCGTCACAGCGGTCGCGACCACCACCCTGTTCGGTACGGCCTCCGCACAAGCCGCGGCGCCCGGCACCGACTTCTCCGGCATCGCCGCGTTGAGCAACTGCTCGGCATCCCTCGTCCGGTACGCCGAATCCGTCAGCACCGACAAGGCGCTCGTACTCACCAACGGGCACTGCTACGAGGGCGGGTTCCTGCAGCCCGGCCAGGTGCTGGTGAACAAGGCGTCGACGCGTTCGATCACGCTGCTCAAGCCGGACTCCAGCCGGGCCGGTACGGTCCGCGCCGACAAGATCCTGTTCGGCACGATGACCAGGACCGACATGATCGTCTACGAGGTCAACGAGACATACGCGTCGATCAAGAGCCGGCTGAACGTCACCCCGCTCACGCTGGCCAAGCAAGGTCCGGCCGACGGCGCCGGCATGGCGGTCGTGTCCGGCTACTGGAAGCGCATCTACACCTGTTCTGTACAGGCGACGATCCCGCAGCTGCGCGAGGGCGACTGGACCTGGCAGAACTCGATCAAGTACCAGCAGCCCGGTTGCGAGACGATCGGCGGTACGTCGGGATCGCCCGTCGTCAGCACCACGACCGGCGAGATGATCGGCATCAACAACACCGGTAACGAGGACGGCGAGCGCTGCACGGTGAACAACCCGTGCGAGGTCGACGCCGACGGCAACGTCACGGTCGACCAGGGTGCGGCGTACGGCCAGCAGACCTGGTGGCTCTACACCTGCCTGACCGCGAACCGCACGATCGACCTGAACAAGTCCGGCTGCGAACTCCCGAAGCCGGCCCGCCGTCACTGACCTTGTGTAACGGTTGCCCGCGGGGTGACGCACGCCACTTCGATATCCGGTAACGTCGCCCCGCATGGCAGTCGACTCCTCCACTGACCACGTCACGTCCACCAATTGGCCGAGCCCGTTCGGAGTACGGACGCGGCTGGTTGCGGCCAGTGCGTTGATGCTCTTCACCGAACTCGCGCTGATCAGGTGGACCGGTTCGAACGTGGTCCACCTGAGCTACTTCTCGAACTTCGTGCTGCTCGGTTCGTTCCTCGGTATCGGGATCGGCGTACTGCGATCCGGCCGCGCGAAGCGGCTGCCGTACTACTCGCCGATCATGCTCGGCCTGCTGGTCCTGGTGATCGCCTGGAAGCCGGTGACGGTCAACCGGGGCAGTTCGTCGAGTGTCATCTACTTCACCAGCCTGAACACCACCGGCCCGCCGGTCTGGGTGATCCTGCCGGTCGTCTTCATCGCGGCCGCGGTGGTGCTGGCCGGTCCGGCCGAGTTGGTCGGTCGCTGCTTCGCCGAGCTGCCGCGGCTGACGGCGTACCGGTTCGACCTGATCGGCAGCCTGGCCGGGATCGTGACGTTCACCGCGCTGTCGTTCCTCGGTGCGCCGCCGATCTGGTGGGGGCTCATCGTCACGATCATGTTCGGGTTGCTGATGATCCCGCGAACGGCCGCGTCCGGTCGCCGGGCCGTGGCGATGGGGTTGAGCGCCGCGATGGTGCTCGCGCCGTTGCTGGTGATGCTCGGGGTGCTGTTCCACGAGTCGACCCGGTCGGACAACAGTTGGTCGCCGTACTACAAGGTGCAGACGAAGCAGTACACGTGGGAGGGCGTGCCGCTGCTGACGATCACGGTGAACGGCGTACCGCATCAGCAGGCGATCCCCGCGGACGCACGGTTGCAGTGGGAGCCGCAGTACGGGCTGCCGTACGAGCGGGCGAACGTCGGCAAGACGCCGAAGAACGTGCTGATCATCGGCGCCGGCTCCGGGTCGGATGTGGCGATCGCGTTGAAGAAGGGCGCGACGCATGTCGACGCGGTCGAGATCGACCCGCGGATCCGCGACCTCGGCAAGGCGCTGCACCCGGATCGCCCGTACCAGGACCCGCGGGTGACGTCGCATATCGACGACGGGCGCGCGTACCTGTCCCGGACGAACAAGAAGTACGACCTGATCCTGCTGGCGCTGCCGGACTCGCTGACGCTGGTGAACGGCGCGAGTTCGCTGCGCCTGGAGAGCTACCTGTTCACGAAGCAGGCGTTCGAGAGCGCTCGCGACCACCTCAATCCCGGTGGGGCGTTCGCGATGTACAACTACTACCGCGAGACCTGGCTGATCGACCGGCTCGCGTCGACGGCGCAGCAGGCGTTCGGGCACAAGCCGTGTGTGGACAAGATCGGCGACGGTCTGCAGCAGGCCGTGGTGACAGTCGGTCTGACCGAGCAGGACCAGACGTGTGCCGCCGAATGGCCCGGTCCGGCCGCGATCACGCCGCCGCCGGCCACGGACAACCGGCCGTTCCTCTACCTGTTCACGGACCGGATTCCTGGGCTGTACCTCGTGACACTGGGGCTGATCCTGGTCGCCGGTCTGGTCGGAGTCGGGATCGCGGGCGGCGGGTCGTCGTACCGGCGGATGCGTCCGTACGCGGATCTGTTCCTGCTGGGCGCGGGCTTCATGTTGCTGGAGACGAAGAGCATCACCGGGTTCGCGTTGCTGTTCGGTACGACGTGGGTCGTGAACGCGATCGTGTTCGCCGGCGTACTGGTGGCGGTGTTGGCCGCGGTCGAAGTGACGAGACGGTTCAAGACGCCACCGATCAAGGTGATGTTCGCCGTACTGTTCGGCGGGCTCGCGTTGTCGTGGGTCTTCCCGGACAGCTGGCTGCTCAGCATGCCGGTCGGGTTGCGGGTGATCGTCGCGGTGCTGATCGCGTTCACGCCGATCTTCGCCGCGAACGTGATCTTCGCCAAACGCTTCACCGACACCGCGGACGGCACGGCGTCGTTCGGCGCGAACCTGCTGGGCGCGATGCTCGGCGGCTGCCTCGAGTACGCCGCGCTGATCATCGGCTTCCACGGCCTGCTGATCATCGCCGCGCTGCTGTACGCCGGAGCCTTCCTGCTCACGCCCAAAGCCCGCTCGCTGGCCCGATGAGTGAGCTGGCGGACTACTACCGCAATCGTGCCGGCGAGTACGACGCGGTGTACGACAAGCCGGAACGGCAGGAGGACCTCGCCCGCCTGCGAGCCCTCCTGCCACCGCTCGTCCGCGGCCGGTCGGTGCTGGAAGTTGCCGCCGGCACCGGTTACTGGACGACCGCGTTGGCGACGACGGCCGCGTCAGTGCTGGCAACCGATGTGAACGAGGAGACGCTGGCCATCGCCCGGACGCGGTCCTACGGTCCGGGCGAGGTGCGATTTCAGACCGCTGACGCCTACGACCTCGGCGCGATCGAAGGGCGTTTCGACGCGATCTTCGCCGGCTTCTTCTGGTCGCACGTGCTTCGTGCCGACCTACGTCGCTTCGTCGCGGGTCTGCGGGAGCGGCTGGAGCCGGGCGGCGTGCTGATCCTCGCCGACAACCGGTACGTGGAGGGCAGCAACTATCCGATCACGCGGACCACTGCCGAGGGCGACACGTACCAGCTGCGGCAGTTGGCGGACGGGCGGACGTTCGAGGTGCTGAAGAACTTCCCGACCCGGGAGGAGTTCGCGGCCGGCGTGCAGCCGGGTGAGGTGGAGTGGACCGAGTTGACTTACTTCTGGCTGGGAACTGTCTGTTAGTTGGTACGGGTTCGGCCCGTTTGCCGGGTGCCGGCTCGGCCGGGATGGCAGGATCTGAGACATGACGTGGCTCGTGACTGGTGGTGCCGGGTACATCGGGGCGCATGTGGTGCGTGCGTTCCGCAACGACGGGATCGACGTGGTCGTGATCGACGACCTGTCGAGCGGGAAGGCGGAGTTCGTCCCGGACGGTGTGCCGTTCGTGCGGGCGAACCTGCTGGACGGTACGGCGGTGCGCGAGGCGCTCGACGGCGTGGACGGCGTCGTACATCTCGCCGGGTTCAAGTACGCCGGGGTGTCGGTGGATCGGCCGCTGCACACCTACACCCAGAACGTGACCGCGATGGTGTCGCTGCTCGAGGCGATGGCGGAGAGGTCGGTGCGCAACATCGTCTTCTCGTCGAGCGCCGGTGTGTACGGAACGCCCAAGGACGAGGTCGTCACCGAGGACACCGCGCCCGACCCGCAGTCGCCGTACGGCGAGTCGAAGCTGATCGGCGAGTGGCTGCTCCGCGACCAGGCAGCCGCGACCGAGCTGCACCACACCTCGCTGCGCTACTTCAACGTGGTCGGGTCCGGCGATCCGACCGTGTACGACGCGAGCCCGTACAACCTGTTCCCGATCGTTTGCAACCTGCTGACCCAGGGCAAGGTGCCGCAGATCTACGGCACCGACCACCCGACCCCGGACGGCACGTCGGTCAAGGACTACGTGCACGTCGCCGACCTGGCCCGCGCCCACGTTGCCGCCGCCCGCGCGTTGGAGTCCGGTAAGACGCTCGAGCCCGTCTACAACCTGGGCAGCGGCACGGGTACGTCGGTCCGCGAGATCATGGACGCCGCCCGCCGGGTCACCGGCATCGACTTCACCCCGACGGAAGGCCCGCGCCGCCCTGGCGACCCGTCCCGCGTGGTCGCGAACGGCGATCTCGCCGCCCGCGACCTGGCGTGGAAGAACACCTACACGGTCGACGACATGTTCGCGACCGCGTGGGAGGCCTGGCCGAAGGGCTAGTACTCCTTCTTGAACGGGCCGTGGGTCGAGAGGTCGACCATGCCCGGGCCGGTGAGTACGCCGCCCTCGACCGGGAGGGTGTGGCCGGTGATCCAGGACGCGTCGTCGGAGGCGAGGAACGCGATCGCGGCGGCGATGTCCTCGGGCTCGCCGATGCGGCCGAGCGGGTACATCTTCTCGAAGCGTTCGAGCGTGCCGGGCTGGTTGTCCCAGTTCGGCGTCCGGATGGTGCCTGGGGCAACGACGTTGAACCGGACGCCGAGGTCGCCGTACCGCGCCGCGTAGTTGACCGTCATCGCGACCTGGCCGGCCTTGGCCGCGGAGTACTCGACGTTGCCGAAGGCACTGAGCCCGTTGACCGAGCTGATCGTGACGACGTTGCCGCGGTTCTTCACCAGCTGCGGGAGCGCTGCCTGGATGCACCGCGAGGCGCCGACCAGGGTCAGGTCGAGCTGCGCGTGCCACTCCTCGGGGGTCGTGTCCTCCGGCGCGGTCGACACGATGCAGCCGCCGGCGTTGTTCACGACCACGTCGAGGCGGCCGAACCGCTCGACCGCGGCCGCGACCGCCGCGTCCACGTCGTCCCGGCTCGTCACGTCGACGCGCAGCGGTAGCGCCTGCTCGCCGATCCCGGCCGCGACCTCGCCGACCTTCTCCAGCTGGAGATCGGTCACCACGACGGACGCGCCCTCGTCGGCCAGCCGCCGCGCGACCGCGGACCCGATGCCCTGCGCCGCCGCCGTGACCAGCGCAACCTTTCCTTCGAACCGCCGCACGCTCACCCCTCCGTTTGTCACTCGACTACCCGGTCGACCTTCTCGTCCGCGACCCGGCGCTCAAGCTTGGCGGCGTCCAGGTTGCGGCAGAGCACGATCGAACCACCTCCGGCGATCACGCCGACCAGCAGTCCCAGACCGTCCCGGTCCGTGAGCGTCCGCTGGACCAGAATGCGGTCGCCGATCGGTTCCGCCGTACTGATCAGGTCGGCGTGCGTGAGGTCGTCGTACGCCGGGGAATCGGGCGTCGGCGGGTCGAACGGGACGAACACGTCGGGGTGGTTGTAGACCTCGGCGCCGTAGTCCTGGATCCCGTCCGGGAGGGGCTCGCGGAAGCGGCCGCCGAGCGGCAGGAGGGCGGAGGCGACGGTCTCGCGGTCGCCGCGGACGCTGAAGTCGGGGCCGGTGATCGCGAGCGTGCCGGTCTTGCTGGTCAGCGCGGCGCCGACCGACCAGGTGGACAGCGCCCAGACGACGCCGAGCCAGTGCGGCGGGAGGCCGATCGCGACGGTCTCGCCGGCCTCCAGGTCGTACTCGTCGACCAGCAGGTTCGCGGTCTTCGCGACCCAGTTCGCGGTGGTGACCGCGCTCAGCTCGATCCGCTCGCCGGTGGCGTCGTCGTAGTAGGTGAGCAGCGGGGCGCCGCCGTCCCGGCGGACCGCGGCCGCGAACAGCTCGGGGAGGACTCGTGACATATGGCCCACCCTACGGTCCGGACTCCGGCGTACCGTGGTGGGGGATTTTCTCGAAAGAAGGCTTGTCATGGTGCCACTGCTCGCGCTGCCCGAAGGCGGCGAATGGATCGTCATCCTGATCATCGTGGTCCTGCTGTTCGGCGCGAAGAAGCTGCCGGAACTGACCAAGAACGCTGCCCGCGCGATGAAGGAATTCGAAAAAGTCCGCAACGGCGACGACGACGAGACCCCCGCCCAGGTAACAGCACCCCCACAGGCCCAGCCCCAGGCGGCCCAGCCGCAGGCGGCCCAGCCGGCTACGCCGCAGCCGGCTCCCACGCAACCGGCGCCGCAGGCCGCCGCGCCGGAACCGCCGCCGACGGGCACTGAGGCGGCCCGCCCGACCGACCGCGAGAGCGGCCAGTAGTCCGCGCGCCCACCTCACGTCCAACGCGGGCTCAGGCGGCGCGGCCGCCGGGTGAGGTCAGGCCGGTGGGTTGACCTCGAGGGCGGCGGTGCGGAGGGCGGCGGCCAGTACGAGGGTCGGTTCGGGGGCCCGGCCGGGGAGGCGGGCCAGCATCGTGCGGCGGAGTTCTTGGGGGCCGCCGCGGACGGTGACTACTCGGACACCGGGTGGTACTGCGGAGGCCATCGACGCCGAGATCGTGGTGAGGCCTGCGCCGGCCGCGACCAGGTGGAGCTTGGCGAGCCAGTCGCGGACGATGTGGGCGATGACCGGGCGTTCGTCGAGGCCCGGCCAGACGCCCATCCAGAGTTCGCTGGAGGATGCGGGTCCGGCGATCCAGCGCTGACCCCGCAGGTCCGCGACGTCGACCGAGTCGTGTGCCGCGAGCGGGTGCCCGGTCGGCACGGCCAGGCGGAGGGTTCGCTCGGCGAGCGTCTCCAGTTTGAGCGCGGGCGACTCGGCATCCGGCGGGCGGAACGGTGGCGCGGACGCGATCAACGCGAGGTCGATCGTCCCGGCCCGGAGCGCCCGGACCAGGTTGGGCGTCGACCCTTCCCTGGTCGTGACGGTGATCGCCGGGTGCGTACGCCGTACCGCGCTGATTGCTCTGGGCAACAAGACCGCGCCGGCGCTGGGGAACCAGCCGAGCCGCACGGTCCCGCCCTCGACCGGGAGGCCGGCGAGCTCGCGCGCGGTCGCGTCGAGCTGGTCGAGGACGGCGGCGGCGTTCCGCAGTACGACCTGACCGGCCGTAGTCAACGCGACACCTTCACGCCGTCTCTCCAGGAGCCGGTTTCCGGCGGCCCGTTCGAGCGCGGCGATCTGACGGGAGACGGCGGACTGCGTGTAACCGAGCGCGGATGCGGCCGCGGTGAACGTACCGCGCTCCGCGACCTCTCGGAAGACCCGCAACGCAACCAGCGAGACGTCGGTGAAGTCCATGACATCTACGCATACCACCTGTGCGGAACTTTCGCTGGAGTCATACCAGTCTCAGACCTACGTTGGCGGTATGACACAACGGATCGCAGTAGTAACCGGCGCCAACCAAGGCATCGGATATGCCCTCGTAGAAGAACTCGCCAACCGCATGAACCCGGAAGACCTGGTTCTACTCACCGGCAGGAGCCCAGAACGCGTCGCATCTGCGGTGGAACAGATGAACCACCGAGCCGCCGGCGGCGGGGCTCGGGTCGAGGGGCGGGTGGTGGATGTGACCGATGAGGGGGCCGTGCGGCGGTTGGCGGAGGAGCTTGGTGCGGTGGACCTGGTGGTGTCCAACGCGGTGGGGCCGTTGGAGCCGGGGAAGACGCCGGCGGAGCAAGTGGATGAGTTTGTGGATGTGGCGAATCTGGGGGCGCAGTACATGCTGCGGGCGTTCGGGCCGAGGGTTCGGCCGGGTGGGCGGTTGGTGGTGGTGGCTAGTTCGTTGGGGACCTTGGCGCAGTTGCCGGAGGAGCTGTGGGGGCGGTTCGACGGGGTTTCGTTGGACGAGGTCGAGAAGGTTGTGGAGGAGTGGCGGGCCGCCGTACATGACGGGACGGCGGCGGAGGCGGGCTGGCCGGAGTGGGTGAATCTTCCGTCGAAGGTGGCGCAGGTGGCCGCGGTTCGGGCGGTCGCGGCGGAGCGGCGGGAGAAGGACCTGCGGGAGGACACCCTGGTCGCGTCCGTCTGCCCGGGGCTGGTCGACACCCGGGCGTCGCGGCCGTGGTTCGACGACTTCAGCCAGGCCAAGTCGCCGCAGGACGCCGTCCGGCCGATCGTGGACCTGCTCCTCGCCGACCACGTCGACCCGGCGTTGTACGGCGAGCTGATCCGCGACGGCAAGGTCGTCGAGTGGAAGCCGTCCACCCGTCGGTAGACCCTCCCCGGCGAAGGCTGGTCAGGTTAACCTAACTTCCGTGAGGGGTACGGCGATCCGCGGTGAGATCTGGCGCTTGACCCGATCTCATAAGGTCGTCTCATGCTGATCCTGGCCGGCCTGGGCCTGATCCTGGTGCTGACCGTTGCCACCGGCTACTTCGTCTCCCAGGAATTCGCGTACGTCGCCGTCGACCGGAGCCGCCTCCGCACTCTGGCCGAGGACGGTGACGCGGCCGCCGCGCGAGCGCTGAAGGTCACCTCGCGGCTGTCGTTCGTGCTGTCCGGCGCGCAGGTCGGCATCACGATCACCGCACTGCTGGCCGGGTACTTCGCCGAGCCGTACCTCGGCGAGGGTCTCGAGCACCTGCTCGGCTCGGCCGGCGTACCAACCTCCGTGAGCATGTCGATCTCGGTGATCCTGGCGTTGCTGCTAGCAACGATCATCCAGATGGTGCTCGGTGAGCTGGCGCCGAAGAACCTGGCGATCGCGAAGGCCGAGGCGATCGCCCTGCGGCTGTCCCGATCGACCCTGTGGTACCTGCGGCTCGCGGGGCCGGTCATCCACCTGTTCGACTCGGCCTCGAACCGGATCCTGCGCCGGGTCGGGATCGAGCCGGTCGAGGAGCTGCCGCAGGGCGCGACCCCGAAAGAGCTCGACCGGATCATCGAGACGTCGTACGAGCAGGGCCTGCTGGACCAGGACACCATGCGGCTGCTCGATCGCGGCCTCGACTTCCGCGGCCGGACCGCCGGCGAGGCGATGGTCCCGCGCGTCGATGTGGTGACGATGCATCGCGACGAGCCGCTGACCCGCGTGGTCGAGCTGTTGGACACCGGGCACAGCCGGTTCCCGGTGATCGGCGACTCGGTCGACGAGGTGATCGGCGTGGTCGCGATCGGCGATGTGGTCGAGCTGGAGCCGGCCGACCGGGCCGAGATCGCTGTCGGTTCGTTGGCGTCACCCGCGGTCGCCGTACCCACCACGTTGCCGCTGCCCGGCGTACTCGAGCGGCTTCGGGTCGCACGCCGCCAGCTCGCGATCGTGGTCGACGAGTACGGCGGGTTCGCCGGGATCGTGTCGCTCGAGGACATCGCCGAGGAACTGGTCGGCGAGATCCGCGACGAGGACGACCTGCCGGAGACCGGTCTGGTGCAGGGCGGCGACGGGTCGTGGGTGGTGCCGGCTCGCTGGCGGCTCGATCAGGTCGAGGAGGCAACCGGCGTACAGCTGCCCGAGGGCGACGACTACGAGACGGTGTCCGGTCTGGTGATGGCTCGGCTCGGCCGCATCCCGCTCGTCGGTGACGAGATCGCGGTGGAGCTGCCGCAGCGGATCGATCACGACGGCCGGCCGATCCCGACGGAGTACGCGCGGCTGACCGTGCAGACCATCGAACGCCGGGTGCCCGGCATCGTGGTGATGGAGCGGCTGTCATGAGTACGACGTGGGCGCTCATCATCTCCGCCGTACTGCTGGCGCTGAACGGGTTCTTCGTCGCCGCCGAGTTCTCGCTGGTCGCCTCGAAGCGGCACCGGCTCGAGGAAGCGGCCGCGGCGGGCAGCGTTTCCGCCCGGGCGGCGCTGGCCGGGATCAGCGAGCTGTCGCTGATGCTTGCGGGCGCGCAGCTCGGGATCACGTTGTGCACCTTGGGCCTCGGTTCGCTGAGCGAGCCGGCGGTCGCGCATCTGCTGCACCCGCTGTTCGAACTGGCCCACGTACCCGAGGGCGTCGGGCACGTGATCGCGCTGATCATCGCGGTCGGCGGGATCGGTCTGCTGCACGTCCTGCTCGGTGAGATGGCGCCGAAGTCGTGGGCGATCAGCGATCCGGAACGGTCGGCGCTGGTGCTGGCGATGCCGTTCCGCGCGTTCACGTGGGTCTTCCGTCCGCTGCTGATCGCGCTCAACTGGCTGGCGAACCTGTGCCTGCGGCTGGTGAAGGTCACGCCGCAGAACGAGATCGCCAACGCACACGGTCCGGACGAGCTCCGGCTGCTGATCGAGTCCTCCCGCGAGCACGGGACCCTCGAGGAACCCGAGCACGAACTGCTGACCGCGATGCTCGCCCTGCAGAACACCACGGTCGGTCAGGTGATGACGCCGATCGCCGAGCTGTCGACGGTGCTTGCGTCCGCAACCGCCCGCGAGGTCGAGCTGACCAGTCGCCGCGAGGGCCATTCCCGGCTCGCGGTCGTCAGCTCCGATCCTGGTGAATCTCCAGGGATCTGCGGCATCGTGCACGTCCGCGACGCCGCCCGCGCGACCACGGCCGGCGAGACGAACGCGCGCGCATCGGACCTGATGACGGCGGCGCTCGAGCTCGGCGACCGCACCCCGGTCGCGAAGGCGATCCGCACGATGCGCGACGAACGCGCGCAGCTCGCGGTCGTGTGCGGCGGCGACGTGGCGATCGGCGTGGTGGCGCTCGAGGACCTGCTGGAAGAGGTCATCGGTGAGTTCGACGACGAGACCGACCCGATCATCAGCGCGGCCAAGGGTGACTAGTACGGCTACCTTGTAGGCAGAAACTGTCGGAGGAGGGGTGGCGTGGCGATCAGCCGGATTGGGCTTGTGGTTCACCAGGGTCGGCCGGTTGCGGTGGAGACCGCCGAGACCGTGCGGAAATGGGCGGCCGACCACGGGATCGGCTGCACCGACATCGATGTCTGGAAGGACCACCAGGAGCGGCGCACCGGGACCGACGAACTGCATCACGCCGGTGACCCGGATCTCGTCGTGACGCTCGGCGGCGACGGCACGTTCCTGCGCGGGGCGCGGATCGCGGCGAAGAACAACGCGGCCGTCCTCGGGGTCGATCTCGGCAAGGTCGGATTTCTGACCGAGGTGGCGTGCCGCGACGTCGAGGCCGCGCTGGAAGCGGTACATCACGGCGGAGCGACGTACGAGGAACGGATGACGCTGACCATGCGGGCGTCGCGTCCGTTGGAGATCCCGCAGGGGATCGAGTCCCTGCTGCGCTACGGGCACGGGCCGGCGCTGCCGCCACCGCCCGTACGGCACGAGATGGCTGAGGGCGACGGCTGGGGGATGGCGCTCGATGTCACCGCGTTGAACGACGTGGTGGTGGAGAAGCTGGCGCGCGATCATCAGGTTGCCCTTGGCGTGTACCTGTCGGGTCGGCTGCTGGCGTCGTACTCCGCTGATGCGGTGATCGTGGCGACGCCGACCGGGTCGACGGCGTACAGCTTCGCGGCCGGCGGGCCGATCCTGTCGCCGAACACCGAGGCGATCGTGTTCACCCCGGTCGCACCGCACATGACCTTCAACCGAACGGTTGTGGCGGCGCCGGACGAGCCGATCGCGCTGCGCGTCCTGCCGCATTCGGGGCAGGCGGCGGTGAGCATCGACGGGCAGCTGCGCGGCGTACTCGACCCGGGGGACTGGATCGGCGTGTACGGGTCACCGCAGCGATTGCGGCTCGTGCGGCTGCGACCGACCGACTTCTACGGGCGGTTGCGCGACCGCTTCAACCTCACCGACGCACCGGCGACGGCACTCGACGGGGAGCCCGAGCTGTTCTGGCAGCCGGCGGACTCGCCGATCCCGCCGGACCTGAAGCACCTACGGATTCCGCTAGCACCTGGTGACGACCGGTAGGGTCTTTCCTCATGCGAAACGTGGTGATCCTGGCGGGCGGTTCAGGGACGCGGTTGTGGCCGATGTCCAGAGACGACAGGCCGAAGCAGGTGCTGCCGCTGGCGGCGGGGCAATCGCTGCTGCGGGTGGCGTACAACCGGTTGCTGGGCCTGGTCGAGCCGGACAACATCTACGTCTGCACGGTCGGCGCGATCACCGACGTCGTACGCCAGGAGCTGCCGGAGCTCGGTCCGCACAACATCATCGGCGAACCGGCGCGACGGGACACCGCGAACGCCGTCGGGCTCGCGTCCGCTGTGGTGGCGCGGAACGACCCCGACGCGGTCGTTGCCTTCGTCGGTTCGGACCACCTGATCAGCCCGGAGGACGAGTTCCGGGCCGCGATCGAGCACGGTTTCGAGGTTGTCGAGGCGCGCCGGCAGTCGCTGGTCACGTTCGGGATCGAGCCGACGCATCCGCACACCGGGCTCGGGTACATCGAGCGGGGTGCCGCGATCGAAGGGACGCGCGCGTTCGTCGTGGACCGCTTCCGGGAGAAGCCGGACCGCGAGACGGCCGAGGAGTACCTGGCGACCGGGCGGTTCTGGTGGAACTCCGGGATGTTCGTGTGGCAGGCGTCGACGGTGCTCTCCGTCCTCGACTCGTTGTTGCCCGAGTCGGCCGCCCGGCTGCGTGAGGTCGCCGCGGTGTGGGACACGCCTTCGCGGGACGCGACGCTCGAGGAGATCTACCCGAACCTGCAGAAGATCTCGGTCGACTACGCGGTGATGGAGCCGGCCTCCCAGGGCAAGGTCGACGCGGACGTCGTCGTCGTACCGATGCCCGTGCACTGGCTCGACGTCGGCTCGTGGGCGGCACTGGCCGACACGTACGACGCCGACGCCAACGGCAACCGCACCGACAGCATCACACTGAGCTGCCTACTCGACTCCCACGACAACATCATCGTCACGGACGACCCGGATCATTTGGTCGCCGCGGTAGGCCTCCGCAGCCACATCATCGTCCACACCCAGGACGTGACCATGGTGTGCCCACTGTCGGACGGGGAGCGCGTGAAGGACCTGGTAGCGCGAGTGCAGTCGGACCACGCCAACTACATCTGAGTAGCCCATCGCGGTGCTACGCGCGTAGCACCGCGATGGGCTACTACATCAGCCGCCGTTGGGCTCCTGGGCGTCTGTGGCTGGGTACTTTTCCATGAACTGCTTGAGGGCGTCGCCGCTGACCGAGCCGCAGAACTGGCGGTGGCCGAAGGACTTCTGGTCGGCGCCGGGGCCGCTCCAGTGGGCGAAGGCGAGGTTCTTGCCGTCCGGCCAGCCCTTGCCTTCGGACTGCTTGTACGGCGCCGCGATGAACTTGCCGATCGAGCTGTCGGGAAGCTTCGACTTGGAGAGCTTCTCGATCTCGTCGATCTGGTCCTTGGGCAGGGTGTCGCGGTACCAGAGGATCGTGTAGCCGTGCTCCAGGTTGTGGACCAGGTTCTCCACCGGCGGGCGGTCGCTGGTCGAGTAGAACTTCTTGTCGAACGGCGCCCAGACCGCGTAGTGCGGGCCGGAGGAGGGCGGGGAGACGGAGTACAGGATCTTCTCGCCGTCGGGGCGGTGGTCCTGGGTGCCGCCGGCCGCGTCGTTCGTGGCGGGGTCGCAGGAGGCCGCGGAGGCGGCCACGCCGAAGTCGGTGAGGGCCTGGTTCTTGGTCCGCGAGTCCTGCACCAGCTTGATCGCCGGGTAGGCGATGATCGCCAGGCCGACCACGATCGAGCACACCACGATGATGATGGTGCGGCGGCGGTCCGACCGGGACTGCTCGCGCTGCATCCTCTCGATCATCTCGCGGCGCGACTGCTTCTGCGACGACGCTTTACCCACAGTGTTGGTCTTCCCGGCTAAGGGCGGCCACCGCGCCGCCATGCGAAGGCAGTGTACGAGGCAACCCTAAGAAGTTGCCTAGAAAACTACCGTGACCGTGAGCCGAACGTGACCGTCGCCTCAGCGCCCGGTCCCGGCCGCACCGTCACGCCGTACCCCTCCGCGTGCAGCAGTACGGCGAGCTTCTCCGCGATCACGCCGACCGTCACCGGCTCGGCGCCGAAGATCGTGACAGCGTTGTCACCCAACTCGAGCCGTACGCCGTCCACGTCGCGCAGCAACCCGGCCCACACCGCCGGGTCCACCTCACGCGGACCGGCCGGCTCCTGCCGCGACAGTACGGCGGCCCGCGCGGCCTCCCGCGTGCCCAGGCTGAACATGTCGAACTCCGCGTCCCGCACCAGCGCCCGCGCACCGGGACCGTGCTCGCCGACCGGCAGTACGACGTCCTGCAGCCCACGCAGTACTGCGACGGGCACGCCGTCCGCCTTGCCCTTGACCAGCTCACCCGCACCGGCGATCTCGTCCGCCAGCGCCGGCTCCGTCACCGCGAGGACGTTGCCGTGGCTGTCCGTCGTACCGCGCAGGTCCTCGATCACCCGGACCCCGGCGGCCCCGATGGCCAGGTCGGTCTGACCGTTGCGCCACGGGCGGCCGAGCGTGTCCGTGATCACGATGCCGACGTTGACGTCGTACCGCTCCTTCAGCGCGGTCCGTAGTACCCGCGCGGACTCGTCCGGGTCGACCGGGAGCAGCAGGACCGTGCCGGGCGCGGTGTTCGACGTATCCGTCCCAGCCGCGGCCATGACCAGCCCGTGCCGGGTCTGCACGATCCGGGTCTCGCCGCGTTGCGCGACGACCCGCACGAGCTCGGCGTCGACAGCCTCCTGGCGGGTGCCGTACGTGAGCCGGCCCTCCGCCTTGCTGACGATCTTCGACGTGACCGCGACGACGTCGCCGTCGCGCAGGTCGGTGCCGTCGGCGATCAGCGCCGCCAGGTCCGCCCCGGCCGCCACCTCCGGCAGTCCGGTCACCGGGAAGATCTCCAGGTGCTTCCTCATTGCCGCACGGCCTCCGCGAGGTTCAGTGCCGCGTCAGCCATCGCGGCGGTCTTGGTCTCGTCCGTCATCCACAACGGGACGGCCTGGACGTGAATTCCGGCGCCGGCGATCGAATCCGCCTGCATCGCGTCCGACGAGTCGATCAGCCATCCGTCGAGTACGCCGCCGGTCGCGCGCGAACCGTAGTACCGCGCGACTGCCGACGCCGTGGACGCTACACCGACCGTGGCGAGCACCTTGTCGGCCATTCCGCGGACCGGACTGCTGCCGATGATCGGCGACAGCCCGATGACCGGAGCCTTCGTCTCCCGGACCGCGTCCCGGACGCCCGGTACACCGAGGATCGTGCCGACCGACACCACCGGGTTGGACGGCGGGATGATCAGTACGTCGCAGTCCGCGATCGCCTCGAGTACCCCGGGCGCCGGCTTGGCCTTGTCCGCTCCGACGGCCACGATCTGGTGCGCGGTGATCTCGGCGTGCCAGCGGACCCAGTACTCCTGGAAGTGGATGGCCTTGCGCCGTCCCGGCTGGTCCGGGTCCTCCACCACGACATGCGTCTCGATCCGGTCGTCACTCATCGGCAGCAGCCGCACCGGAAGCTTCCAGCGCGTGCACAGCGCCTCGGTGACCGCACTGAGGGTGTAGCCGGCGTCCAGCATCTGCGTGCGCACCAGGTGCGTCGCGACGTCCCGGTCGCCGAGCCCGAACCAGGTGGGCTCGACGCCGTACGCCGCGAGCTCCTCCTTGATCACCCAGGTCTCGTCCTCACGGCCCCACTTACGTTCTTCCGAGATGCCACCGCCGAGCGTGTACATCACCGTGTCCAGGTCGGGGCAGACCCGCAGCCCGAACAGGGTGATGTCGTCAGCGGTGTTCCCCACGACGGTGATCTCGGCGTCCGGCCGGGCCTGGAGCAGCCCGCGCAGGAAGGTGGAACCGCCGATGCCACCGGCCAGCACTGTCAATCGCATGGGAAGAGTCTGCACGAGTCGTCAATCGGTCGAACCACCGCGGGACTATGCTGCGGTGGGTCCGAACCATCCGCACAGCTCAGTTGTACGGCCCCCCAACATCCGAGGAGCCCTCGTGGTCACCGACGCAACCAAGAAGCTCAGAGAGCCGGTCGCGTACATCCTGCTCGCATTCGCCGGCCTGCTCGCGCTGGCCTCGCTGATCCGGCTGTTCGTCGGCGGAGCCGGCTTCACGGCCGCCGCAGGCACAGTGCAAGGCGTAGTCACCCCACCCTCGATCTCCGGGCTGGTGATTCTCCTCGTCCTGGTCGGTGCCGTCTGGCTGGTCAACGAAGATGAGCGGACCCCGAACGCGCGCACCGTCGCCCTCGTGGCGCTCGTGATCGTCGGCCTCACCGCGCTGATCGGCCTGATCACCGCGTTCGCCGGTTTCAACGAGACCAGCACGGCCGGTATGAAGATCGTCGGCTTCATCTACGCACTCGGCGGCCTCGCGCTGTACGGCGCTGCTGGTCTCTACATCCTGAAGACCTTCCAGTCGCTGCCCGCGCCGGTGCGTGCGCCGAAGCCGGGCCAGTTCCAGCAGCAGGGCCAGCAGTACGGCCAGACCGCGCCGTACGGTCAGGGCTACCCGCAGCAGGGCCAGCAGGGCTACGCGCAGCAGGGCCAGCCGGGCCAGCAGTACGGCGGTCAGTACGACCAGGGTCAGGGCCAGTACGGCGGCTACGCGGCGGCCGGTGCCGCCGGTGGGTACGCCGCGGGCCAGGGCGAGCAGCAGTGGCCGCAGGAGCAGGGCTGGAACCAGGGCGAGCAGCAGGCCTGGTCAGCCGGTGAGGCCGAGGCGCAGCACTCCGCCCAGCACTCTGCCGGTCAGCCGCAGGCCGAGCAGGCCTGGACCGCTGAGGGCCAGGGCGCCGAGCCGACGCAGCCGTGGAGCTCCGAAGGCCAGCAGCAGTGGGGCGGACAGGACCCGGCCCAGCAGGGCCAGCAGTGGCCGCAGGAGCAGCAGTGGGGCGGCGCAGAGGCCGGCCAGCAGCAATGGGGTCAGGAGTACGGGCAGGCGCAGCCGGCTCAGCCTGGTCAGCAGGAGTGGGGCCAGCCGGAGCACCCGGCGACAGAGGAAGGCTCACACGAGCAGTCCGATGCCCAGCCGCAGGCATGGCAGCAGGAGCAGGCCTGGCAGGCCGACGAGACCCCGGCCGCCGAGCAGCAGCCGACCGCCCCGGAGCCCGCGCAGACCGAGCCCGCCGACGAGACCCGGGTCGACCCGCGCGTCGAGCCGGACAAGAACGACCCGAACCAGCAGGGCCAGGGCCAGCAGGGCTGGTGGTCCCAGCCTTCCTGACCGGACAACCTTCCTGACCAGGAAGGGATGTGGGGCGGCAAGCCCTTGCCCAGCTAGCAGGAAAATCCCGGCGTGACGAGGTTTGAGCCCGGGCACACAGCGCGAGAGGCCTGTATCTGCAGGCCTCTCGTTCTTTTGCGGGCATGTTGCGGATGATCCCAATAGCAGAGCACGGCTTGACTTTCGTGGATTGCAGGAATGTAATTTCAACCGTGTCGTTCGTTGGACACTCGGTATCGGGGACCGTTGCAGAGCGCAGGACGGACGAGGTCAGGCATGTGGACCGCAAACCCACATGTACAGGGGAACGAACAGGGTCGAGGAGGTCGTACCGTGACAGAGCTGATGGCGATTGTCGACGGTGAGGCGATCGAGGAGGAGCCGAACTGGCAGGAAAGGGCGCTGTGCGCCCAGACCGATCCAGAGGCTTTCTTCCCGGAGAAGGGCGGTTCCACCCGCGAGGCCAAGAAAGTGTGCCTCGGCTGCGACGTCCGGGGCGAATGCCTCGAGTACGCGCTGCAGAACGACGAGCGCTTCGGGATCTGGGGCGGCCTGTCGGAGCGGGAGCGCCGCAAGCTGAAGAAGAAGGCCGTCTGACCGTAGGTAACCAGAGCACAACAACATCAGGACTTCCGCGAGGCCCCGGGCGAACGTCGCCCGGGGCCCGCGGCTTTCCGGGCACTCGGTAGGCGGCTGTATGGTGAGTCCTCGCCGGGACCTGCGGTCACGGTGACCGTCCGCAAGCATCGAGGTGTCACAGCTCCGCATGGAACAAGAAGCTCCGGCCGGCTGGGAATTCTTCGACTCCGTCGACTTCCCGACCGATCACATCGACGACCCGATGGGTCGCCCGCGGGTCCGGCATGTCGTCACCGCGGTGGTGGTGGGTCACGAGGGCGCGGCCTGGCTGCCGCGACTGTCCGAGGCCTTGTGGGCGCTCAATCCGCGGCCCGACCGGCTGATCGCGGTCGACACCGGATCCACCGACGAGACCGCCGAGCTGCTCGCCGCGATGCCCGGCGTCGAGCCCGTCGTCAGCGTCTCGGCCCGCACCGGTTTCGGTATGGCGGTCGCCCGCGGCCTCGAGGCACACGGCTTCGCACCGATCCCGAGCGCCGTCGGTCCGTACGGCGATGACGGGCACATGCCCGTGGTCGAGTGGCTGTGGCTGTTGCACGACGACTGCGCCCCGGCCCCGAAGGCCCTGGAGAAATTGTTGCTTCAGGCCACAATGTCGCCGGCCACCGGCGTCTGGGGACCGAAGCTGCGACTGTGGCCGCGGGACCGCGAGCTGCTCGAGGTCGGCGTCACCACGTCGCTCGGCGGCCGCCGCGACACCGGTATCGAGAACGGCGAGCTCGACCAGGGCCAGCACGACCAGCCGCGCAACGTCCTCGCGGTCAGCTCCGCCGGCATGCTCGTCCGTCGCGACGTCTGGGAGGCGCTGCACGGGTTCGACCCGCGGCTGCCGATGTTCCGCGACGACATCGACTTCGGCTGGCGCGCCAGCCGGGCGGGGTACCACGTCGGCGTCGCGCCCGACGCGGTCATCTACCACGCACAGGCCGCTGCGACCGGCGAGCGTGCGCTGGCCGGCACCAGGCGGCACGCGTACCAGCTGGACCGCGCGCACGCCTACTACACCGTTCTCGCGAACGCGCCGGGCAAGCTGCTGCCGCTGCTGATCCTGCGGTTCCTGTTCGGCACTGTGCTCCGCTCGATCTGGTTCCTGATCGGCAAGACGCCATCGGGTGCTGTCGACGAGTGGACCGCGTTGCTCGGCACGCTGCTGGCCGGTGGCTGGACGCAAGCCCGCAAAAACAGGCGAAATCTCGACCAGGTCCCGTACGACAGCATCAAGGGCCTGTTCTCCCGGTCGGTGCACGCACTGCGGCACAACCTGGAGGAAACGACCAGCACGATCTCCGAGCGGATCCGTGAAGCCTGGGCGGACGAGCCGGAAGAGCAGGTCGTCACCACTGCCCGTCGAGCGAAGTCCACGGCCCGCGTGGCCGTCGATCAGCCGCGCTGGCGTCGCCAGCTGATCCGTCGGCCGTTCCTCGTTGCGTGGGTGGTGCTGGCGATCGGTGCGCTGGTCGCTGCCCGCGATCTGATCGGCGGCGGTTTCCTCAGGTCCAACCTGTTGCTCCCGGCCCACGAGAACATCGCAGCGCTCTGGCACGCGGCAGCTTCCGCTCCGCCCGGTGTGACTCCGCCTGCTTGGCTGGCTCAGCTGTGGGCGTTCTCGACGGTGATGTTCGGTCCGTCCGGTGCGACGAACCTGCTCCTGCTCGGCGCGGTTCCGCTGGCCGGTCTGGCTGCGTGGGCGATGCTGCGTTCGTTCGTCGTCGACCGCGTCGCACGAGCCTGGGGCGCCTCGGCGTACGGGCTGGCGGTGTTCACGAACGGCGCTATCTCGCAGGGGCGGCTCGGGACGTGTGTGGCGGCGATCGTGCTGCCGCTGCTCGGTGCCGCCGTACACACTGTTGCTCGGCGTCGGCGCGTGTACGTCCAGGGCAGCTGGCGGGCCGCGTGGTTCGCCGGCATCTGTCTGGCCGTGCTGTTCGCGTTCACGCCGGCTCTTGGTCTGCTGATCGCCGTCATCCTCGTCTTCGGTGCGGTGTTCGGGCTCGGCTGGCGGCGGCAGGGCCGGCAGTTGGTGTTCTCCGTCGTGCTGGGTCTGCTGCTGGTTCTGCCGTGGACGATCGAGCTGATCAAGCACCCGTCGAAGCTGGGGCAGGAGGCGGGTGGTCCGCCGACCGCTGCGGTCGGCCCGGGCAACAGCCTGCAGCATCTGCTGACCGGTACGCCGATCGGAGCGCCGGCACCGTGGTGGTTCGCCGTACCGCTGATTCTGGTGGCGTTGGTCAGCCTGCTGCGTGAGTCGAGGCAGCGGTACGAGCTGCTCGGTTGGTTCGCCGCACTGGCCGGTCTGGCCGGGACGCTGGTTGCCAGCCGGCTGGGTGGTGGCAGCGGACCGCTGATGTTCCTGATGACCGCCGGCTGGATCATCGCCGTGACGGTCGCCTGGGACTCGGTCGGCAAGTCCACCGAGATCATCCTGCAGGGCGTACTCGGCATCGTGTTGCTGACGACAGTTGTGACGGCCGGCTTCTGGCTGGTGCGTGGGACCGATGGTCCGTTGTGGAGCGGACCTGCGCAGGACCTCCCGGCGTACCTGGTGTCTTCGCAGGATCCGCCGGAGAACCAGTCGATCCTGGTCGTGCGGAAGGCACCGGCCGGCAAGATGCGCTTCGCGCTGGTCAAGGACGGCGGACCGCGGATGGGTGCGCTGGAGGCGGCGCCGACCGCTGCGCAGACCAAGCCGATCACCGATGTGCTCGCGACCCTCGGTGGTGGCGGTAGCGGTGAGGAAGGCCGGCAATTGGCCGCTCTCGCGATCGATTACGTCTACCTGCCCGGTCCGGTGGACCCGACGCTGGCGTCCACACTCGACTCGTTGCCCGGCCTGACCAGAGCCAGTGCGAACGACGGCGACGCGTCATGGCTGGTGGACCGGTCGAAGATCGAGGGCAAGACGCCGTTGAACGACCAGACGCACACGGTCTGGCGCATCCTCGGCCTGATCGGCTGGATCATCGCATTGGTGTTCTGCCTGCCGACAGTTCGCCGGACGGTCGCCGTACCGCACGGCACCCACGCGAGGAGGGACCCGCGGTGAGCCGGTTGCTGTCCGACCCGCGTCTCCGGCTCGGGGCCGTCATCGCTGCGATGGCGGTGCTGGCCGGGATCGGTGTGGTCACGCATCCCAAGACGCCCGACACCAGCACGGCGGCCGCCGTGACCGAACCGGCCCGCACAGTGGTGAACCGTGCGGCGCTGTCGTGCCCGGTGCTCGCAGCAGGCGGCAAGATGGCCAGCGTGGTGAACGGTGTGTCGCCGACGCTGCCCGAAGGTACGCCGACCGCGGCAGGCAGTGCGCAGCCGCTGACGATCGCCCCGCTCCCCGCCACGTCCGACCCGGTCGGCTCGATCCTGAGGCGCGGCTTCATCGGTTCGAGCGCTGTGGCGGTCAAGCCGGAGCCGCTGTCGATCCAGGGCGCCGGCCCACTCGCAGCCGGCGCGGTCGGCACGAGCACGACGACCGCTGAGGACGGTGTGAACGCCGGTATGGCGAGCGTGCCGTGCCAGCAGCCCGGATCGGACTTCTGGTTCGTCGGTGCTTCCGGTGCGAGTGATCGACGCGACGTACTGGTCCTGGCGAACCTGGACAGCATCAACGCCGAGGTGAACGTCACCGTGTACGCGCGGACCGGTCAGCAGGACCTGCCCGCCGCGCGCGGCATCGTCGTACCTGCCCGCGGCACGGCCGAGCTGTTCCTCAAGCAAGTAGCTCCGAACCTGCGGGACATCGCCATGCACGTGGAGTCGACCGGTGGTCGCGTGTCGGCCGCCGTACGCTCCAACGCCTCGACCGGGGACAACGTGCCTGCCGGAGTGGACTGGCTGAACACGTCGGCCGCGCCCGCGACCAAGGTCTTCGTGCCCGCGGTCGCGCCGGGTGGCGGACTGCGGATCCTGTCGATCGCGAACCCGACGGACCTGCAGGCGACCGCCAGCCTCAGCATCAACGGACCGAACGGATCCTTCAAACCGGCTGGTCTGGAGACCGTGCAGGTCGCGGCCGGCTCGGTGAAGACGATCATGCTCGACCCGGTGCTGCACGGTGACCCGAGTGCGATCACCGTGACGTCGGATCAGCCGGTGACCGCGTCGATGCGGATGACCGACGCGGCCCGGACCGAGTTCGCGTCGATCGGGTCGGCGGATGCGCTGACCGGTCCGGCGTACCTGGTCCTGCCGGCGCACAAGCAGCCGGCGGTGCTGCAGGTGACCGCGCCCGGGAAGACCGGGAGCGTGAAGTTCGAGTTGCGCGATGCGGCCGGCCGGGCGCTGATCACGCGGGCGCTCGACGTGATCGGCGGCGCGACGTCGCAGGTCTCGCTCCCGGCGCAGGTGCGACCGACGTACCTGATGGTGCAGCAGACGCGGGGGACCGTTGTCGCCGGTGTCACGCTGATGCCGCCGGCGAAGCCGAAGAAGGACGACGTGGCGCAGGTGGCTGCGTGGCCGTTGACGACGTCGCTGGTGTTCCGGGCTCAGCTGGGAGCGCAGCCGGACGTGAGCGCCGCGCTGCGGTAGGTCAGCCTTCGGAGGTGTTCGCGCCGGGGTCCTGCAGCATCCGCAGGTGGCCGCGGCGGGCGACCTCGACAGGTGCTCCCGGCGTACCCGCACCCGGTTCACGACGCGGCAGCGGGCGCGCTGCTTCGCGGACCGCGTTCGCCAGGGCTTCCAGGTCGTCGGAGGACGGACCGGCCGCTGCCGGGTCCGGAGCGAGCCGGATGACTTCCCAGCCGTTCGGAGCGGTCAGCCGGTCGGCGTGGTCCGCGCACAGGTCGTAGCAGTGCGGCTCGGCGTACGTCGCCAGTGGGCCGATGACGCAGGTCGAGTCGGCGTAGACGTAGGTGAGCGTCGATACGGCAGGCTTCTGGCATCCGGCGCGCGAACAGATCCTGGCGATGCTCACGACCAGACATTACGCCCACTAGGCTGAGCGTGTGACCGAGGCTCGCCGTCATCGCAGGCACATCGACCGCCACGGCCGCGGAATGCTCGGCCCGATCAGCCGGCCGAGCAAGTTCGCGCCGCGGGGTCTGCCGTTGCAGCGCTCGGGCTCGGCCCAGTTCGACGAGGTGGTCGCGATCGAGGTGACCCGGCTGGAGAAGCGGCTGCCGCAGGTGGTCGCGCGGGTCGAGTTCGCGATCGAGGACGTGCCGAACCTCGAGCTCGACGCCACCGAGATCCCGCTCACCCACGCCACCGGCGGCACGTCCCACGAGCCGTACCGGATCGTCGTCTTCCGCCGCCCGATCGAACTCCGCGCCGAACGCTCCGGCTCCGGCCTGTCCTGGCTGGTCCGCAGCGCCCTCGTCCTCGAACTGGCCGACGTCCTGGCCCTCTCCCCAGAACAGATCGACCCCGACTTCGACGCCGACGACGACTGACACCCCGCTCCCAAGCCGAGCCGGGCCTGCCCCCGCATCTCCTCGCCCGCCCACCACAGCAGGGGTTATCCCCTGGCGTTGCCCCTTCTCCCCCCTTCACAGCAGGCGAGAACCGGCAAACCGAGGGGATAACCCTTGCTGTGGGCGGGTGGGCGGGTGGGCGGGTGGGCGGAGGTCGGTGGGGCTGTCCGGGGGCCGGTGCGGTGTTCGAACGTGTTCCGTACTGTGGGAAGGGGTTTGTGTCCGTCGTTGTCATCGGGAGAGGATCGTAGGTGTGAACGATCAAAGACTGCGGGTCGGAGTTGTCGGGCTGGGCTTCGCCGGGCGGACGGCGCTCGAGGCGTTCTCCGAGCTGCCCGATGTCGAGGTGGTCGCGCTGGCGGGCCTCGAGAAGGACATCCTGACCAGCCTGGGCGAGAAGCACGGCGTGCCGCATCTCTACGAGAAGTGGGAGGACCTGCTCGAGACCGAGGGCCTGGAAGCGGTCAGCATCGGTACGCCGACGCAGCTGCACGCCCCGATCGCGCTGAAGGCGCTCGAAAAGGGCCTGCACGTGCTGTCCGAGAAGCCGCTGGCCCGGACGGTGGCCGAGGGTACGGCGATGGTCGAGGCCTCGAAGAAGGCCGGCCGGGTGCTGAAGGTCGTCTTCAACCACCGCGAGCGCGGTGACGTCGCGGCGCTGAAGCACCAGATCGACGAGGGCCAGCTCGGCCGGATCTACTACGCGAAGGCGCACTGGATGCGCCGCAACGGCATCCCGGGCATGGGCGGCTGGTTCACCAACCGTGAGCTGTCCGGTGGCGGTCCGCTGATCGACCTCGGCGTACACATCCTCGACCTGGCGCTGCACCTGCTCGGTGAGCCGCAGGTCACCACGGTCTCGGCGGACACGTTCGCCGAGCTCGGTCCGCGCGGCAAGGGCAGTGCCAGTTCGCCGGACCGGCCGACGGTCGACACGCTCGGCTCCAAGTTCGAGGTGGAGGACCTGGCGACGGCGTACCTGCGGCTGAAGGGCGGCGGCGCGCTGCAGCTGGAGACCAGTTGGGCGACGTTCCGGGCGCCGGGCGACAACTTCGGGATCGAGCTGTTCGGCACCGAGGGCGGCGCGAAGATCGAGGTGCAGAACTACACCACCGTCGACACGCTGCGGATCTTCACCGACGTGGCCGGCGTGCCGGCCGAGGTGAAGCCCGCGACCGGGGCCGGGCTCGGCCACCGGGCGGTGGTGCGGGAGTTCGTCCGGATCGTCAAGAGCGGCGACTGGGACGGTCAGAACGGGTCCGAGGCGCTGCTGCGGACCGAGGTCATCGACGCCTGCTACGCCTCGGCGAAGGCGGGACGAGAGGTTGTGCTGCATGACTGAACCCATTCGCGTCACCGTCTGGGGCGAGAACGTCCACGAAGGCCGGGACGAGTCCGTCCGCAAGGTGTACCCCGACACGATGCACGGGACGATCGCGGCCGCGCTGCGCGCCAAGCTGGGCGAGGACGTCGTCGTACGCACCGCGACGCTGCAGGACCCGGAGCACGGCCTGACCGAGGAGGTGCTCGCGGACACCGACGTACTCACCTGGTGGGGGCACGCCGCTCACGGCGACGTCGACGACGCGATCGTCGAGCGGGTCCAGCAGCACGTGCTGTCCGGCATGGGCCTGATCGCGCTGCACTCCGCGCATTTCAGCAAGATCTTCATCAAGCTGATGGGGACGACGTGCTCGCTGGACTGGCGCGCCGAGAACGACCGCGAGCTGATCTGGACGGTCGCTGCCGGCCACCCGATCGCACAGGGCATCCCGCACCCGCTAGTGATCGAGCGCGAGGAGATGTACGGCGAGCTGTTCGACATCCCGCAGCCGGACGAGCTGGTCTTCGTCAGCTCGTTCACCGGCGGCGAGGTGTTCCGCTCCGGCTGCTGCTACCGCCGCGGCCAGGGCCGGGTCTTCTACTTCCGCCCCGGTGACCAGGAGTACCCGACGTACCACCAGCCCGAGGTCCAGCAGATCCTCGCGAACGCCGCCAAGTGGGCCGCGCCGGTCGTCCCGCGCCAGCTGCCGACGGTGCACCACCGCAAGGACATCGGCTGGTTCGAGAAGGCCTGAAATACAGGATCGTGCGTGGGCCGGATAGGGTCCACGCATGGTTGACGTTGCGGCGATCTTCAAGGCGTACGACGTGCGTGGGGTCGTCCCGGACCAGTTGGACGAATCCGTGGCCCGGGCGACCGGCGCCGCGTTCGTCGAGGTCCTGGACGTCCTCGCGGGTCCGGGGGCGGTCGTGATCGGGTACGACATGCGACCGTCCAGCCCCGGCCTGGCAGCGGCATTCGCCGAGGGGGTGACCAGCACCGGCGCGGATGTGATCGACATCGGCCTGGCCTCCACCGACCAGTTGTACTTCGCCTCCGGCCGGCTCGACCTGCCCGGCGCGATGTTCACCGCGAGCCACAACCCGGCGAAGTACAACGGCATCAAGATGTGCCGCCCGGGCGCCGCGCCGGTCGGCGCCGACTCGGGTCTGCGCGACATCGCCGACCTGGTCGCGAAGGCCCTGACCGAAGGCCCGTCGACCAGCGCCGCGGCGGGACATGTCACCCGCAGGGACCTGCTCACGGCCTACGCCGACCACCTGCACGACCTGGTCGACCTGAGCGGGATCCGGCCGCTCACCGTGGTCGTCGACGCCGGCAACGGTATGGGCGGCCACACCGTCCCGGCCGTGTTCGCCGCCGGCCCGGTGACGATCGTCCCGATGTACTTCGAGCTCGACGGCAACTTCCCGAACCACGAGGCCAATCCGCTCGACCCGAAGAACCTGGTCGACCTGCAAGCCAAGGTCCGCGAGACCGGCGCCGACCTCGGGCTCGCGTTCGACGGCGACGCCGACCGGTGTTTCGTGGTCGACGAGAAGGGCGACCCGATCTCGCCGAGCGCGATCACCGGCGCGGTCGCCGTCCGGGAGCTGGCCAAGCACCCCGGCTCGACGATCCTGCACAACCTGATCACCTCCAAGGCGGTCCCGGAGCTGATCGCCGAGCACGGCGGCGTCCCGGTCCGGACCCGGGTCGGGCACTCGAACATCAAGCAGAAGATGGCCGAGACCGACGCGGTGTTCGGCGGCGAGCACTCCGCGCACTACTACTTCCGCGACTTCTGGCGGGCCGACACCGGCATGCTGGCCGCGTTGCACGTGCTGGCCGCGCTGGGTGAGCAGGACAAGCCGGCCAGCGAGCTGTTCGCCGAGTACGAGCGGTACGTCGCGTCCGGCGAGATCAACAACAAGGTCGCCGACGCGGCGGCGACGGTCGCGGCGATCGAAGATACGTATTCTGGGCTCGACGGCGTGACCGTCGACCATCTGGACGGGTTGACGGTGTCGGCGGGACAGTGGTGGTTCAACGTCCGTGCGTCGAACACGGAACCGTTGCTGCGGCTGAACGTCGAGGCCGCGGACCGGTCCGAGATGGAGCGTGTCCGTGACGAAGTACTGGCCCTGATCACCGGCGCATCGGTGGAGGAGAACTGAATGGCAGTCAATCTGGACCCGGACCTGCTGAGCATCCTGGTCTGCCCGAAGTGCCGGTCGGAGTTCCGCGTGGACGACGAGGCGAACGAGCTCGTCTGCACGAACGCGTCGTGCGCGCTGGCCTACCCGGTGCGTGACGACATCCCGGTGCTGCTGATCGACGAAGCCCGGGACACCAGGGAAACGGCCGCGACAGAGAGCTGACGGAGGGCTGATGAGCGTCTTCGACGACACCCGGCTGGACGACCCGGCCACCCTCCAGGCGGCAGACCACCTGCTCCGCCGCCTGGCCATGGCCGGAGCTCGCGTCCGGGCCGAGCTGGAAGCGTCCGAGGACGTGCTGTCCAATCTGACGTCGGACGGCTTCCGCCCGCGCGCAGTAGTGGCCGCGGGCCGTGACGCCCGCCTGGTCCGCGCCGTGCTGGAGCCGGTCTGCCCGGTCCCGTTCCTCGCCTGGCCAGGTCCAGGACTGCCCGGCTGGGCCGGTCCGCTCGACATGGTCGTCGTGCTCGGCGGAGCCAATGAGGACGCCGACGCGGTCTCGGCAGCAGCCGAAGCGGTACGGCGTGGTTGCGGGCTGCTCGTGGCCGCGCCGGAGGACTCGCCGGTGGCGATCGCCTCGGCCGGACTGCGGCACGCGATCCGGCTCCCGTCCCAGTCCGACGACCAGCTCGCCTCTGCGGTCGCCGTACTGCAGGCGCTTCACCAGCTGGACCTCGGTCCGGAGGTGGACCACAAGTCCGTCGCGTCGATGCTGGACGACGTCGCGATCGAGTGCTCGCCGAACAACGACGTAGCGTCCAACCCGGCCAAGGACCTTGCGCTGATCCTCGCCGACGCGCTGCCGTTGGTGTGGGGTGGTTCGGTCCTCGCAGCGCGCGCAGCTCGCCGTGTGGTCGAGGCGCTCCGGCTGGCGAGCGGCCGGCCCGCTCTGGCTGCCGACACCGGGCACCTGCTGCCGGTGCTCAACCAGCCGCCGCGAGACCTGTTCGCGGACCCGTTCGACAAGCCTGCGGAGCTGCGGCCCGCGCTGGTCATCCTGGACGACGGCGTGGAGGACGAGGGCGTCGCCGAGCACCACCGCAAGCTCGAGCGGAAGGCCGAAGCCCACGACGTCCGTGTGTTCACGGTCCGGCAGGCCAGCGGCACGGACATCGCGCGGTACGCCGCTCTGACGCAGCACGGTCGCTACGCCGCGGCGTACCTCGGGATCGGCCTCGGCCGCTACGGCAGGGCGACCGACACCGACCCGGTCGAGCCAGGGATCCCCTCGGAGGACCCAGCGTGGTAGTCCCACTGCAGAACACGATCCGCGACTACGCGTGGGGCTCGGAGACCGCGCTCCCCGAGCTGCTCGGGGTGGCGCCGGACGGCAAGCCCCAGGCCGAGATGTGGATGGGCGCGCACGAGTCGGCCCCGTCGGTGCTGCCGAACGGCGACACGCTGTACGACGTCGTGTCGGACGACCCGGCCGCGGTGCTCGGGGAGGAGACGGCCGAGCGGTTCGAGGGCCGGTTCCCGTTCCTGGCGAAGCTGTTGGCGGCGGGGCAGCCGTTGTCGATCCAGGCGCATCCGTCCCGGGACCAGGCGATCGACCGGTACCAGCGGGACGAGGCGGCCGGGATTCCTCACGACGCCGCGGACCGGAACTACAAGGACGCCTGGCCGAAGCCGGAGATCCTGATCGCGCTCGGTCCGTTCGACGCGTTGGTCGGCTTCCGTCCGCTGGACCGGACGATCGCGCTGCTCGAGGCGCTGGCGCCGACCGGGTTCGGCGAGCTGACCGACCGGCTGCGGGACGGGAAGCTTCGCGAGGCGTTCACCGACTTCATGAGCGCCGACCGGGACGCGATCCGTCCGCTGGTCGGTGCGCTCGGCGAGGCGGTTGCGCAGTACACCGGGGACGCGTTCGAGCTGGAGCGGGAGACGCTGTCGAAGTTGTGCGCGGACTTCCCGGACGACCCCGGCGTACTCGCGGCCCTGCTGCTGAACCGGGTCCGCCTGGAGCGGTTCGACGCGGTGTACCTGCCGGCGGGCAACGTGCATGCGTACCTGCACGGCCTCGGGTTCGAGGTGATGGCGAACTCCGACAACGTGCTGCGTGGCGGGCTGACGAGCAAGCACGTCGACGTACCCGAGCTGGTCTCGGTGGTCGACTTCGAGCCGCTGACCGATCCGGTGCTGACGGCGACTCCCGATGGTGTCTACGAGACAGGGTGTGAGTACTTCGCGATCCACCGGGTGGATCTCGATGGGGGTGAGCGGACCGTCGACGGGGTCGGGCCCCGGATCGTCTGCTGTGTCGCGGGCACGATCGATGCTGCGGGCAAAGAATCCGTTGTGACCCCGGTGACACTGTCCGCGGGTCAGTCCGCTTTCGCCGCGGGACCCGAAGGACCCTGTATCTTGCGTGGTTCCGGCACGGCGTTCGTCGTGTCCGCGCGCTGATTCACTGCAGTTTTCCTGGGAGGACCTGAACACCATGGCTGGTGGCGGAAACAAGGCCGTTGTCGCGGCTTTGCTGGCGAACACCGGGATCGCGGTCACCAAGTTCGCCGCCTGGGCACTGACCCAGTCGGCGTCGATGCTGGCCGAGGCGATCCATTCGCTCGCCGACGCGGGCAACCAGGTGCTGTTGCTGGTCGGCAGCCAGCGGGCCAAGCGGGCCGCGGACGAGTTGCACCAGTTCGGGTTCGGCCGGGAGCGGTACGTCTACTCGTTCATCGTGTCGATCGTGCTGTTCAGCGTCGGCGGTCTGTTCGCGCTGTACGAGGGCTACCACAAGGTGCACGACCCGCACGGGATCGACAGCTGGAAGTGGGTTCCGGTCGCGGTGCTGGTGCTGGCGATCGGGATGGAGAGCTTCTCGTTCCGGACCGCGATCGTCGAGGCGAACAAGCTGCGCGGGCACGTCCCGTGGGTCCGCTTCGTCCGGAACGCGCGGGCGCCGGAGCTGCCGGTCATCCTGCTGGAGGACTTCGCCGCGCTCACCGGTCTGGTGCTGGCGCTGATCGGCGTCGTCCTGACCCTTGCCACCGGCAACGGTGTGTTCGACGGTCTGGGCTCGATGGCGATCGGCGCGCTGCTGGTCTGTGTGGCGATCTTCCTCGCGATCGAGATGAAGTCGCTGCTGCTCGGCGAGTCCGCGACCCGTGAGTCCCAGGACCGCATCGTGGCCGCGATCGAGAACACGCCCGGTGTCCAGCGCCTGATCCACATCAAGACTCTGCACCTCGGTCCGGAGGAGGTGCTCGTCGCCGCCAAGGTCGGTGTCGAGCCGACCACCGATGCGGCCGTCGTCGCCGAGACCATCGACGCGGCCGAACGCGCCATCCGCGCGGCCGAGCCGATGAGCCAGCACATCTACCTCGAGCCCGACGTCTTCGACGAGAACCACGTCCCCGACGCCCGCCCCGCCGTACCCGAGGCTCCCTCGCACTAACGGGCTCCTTCCCTCAGCGCGGTTTGGGCGGCAGCACTCCACTGCGGCCCAGCCATCGGAGGGCTCGGTCGCGGTCGATCTGGGCCTGCGTCGGGGGTGCGGTGAGGCGGCCGGTGCGGTAGCCGAGGTTGCGGATGTCGGCGGCCACGGACGGCTCGGCGAGGGCGCGGAGGGCGAACGCCAGCGCGGCCGGCGTCACGTCGTACCGGCGTTCGAGGTCCAGCGCGAGCTGTACGGCGGCCAGGTCGCGGTCGTCGTACTGGCGCTGGGCCGTGTGCACGGACCGGGACCGTGGGAGCAACCCGAGCGCCTCCCGGTAGCGCAGCATGCGTGGAGTGGTACCCAGCTGGCGAGCGGCCTCGGTGATGCGCATACCTCAATCTTGACATTTCGGTGTCAAAATCGCGCCTGGAGCGATCAAACCGCGTGGCTCGCGCCTCTAGGCTCGTGCGAGTACCAATCACAGTCTTCAGGGGAGCGGCATGACCTTCGACTACAAGGTGGCGGACCTCGGCCTGGCCGAGTTCGGACGCAAGGAGATCCGGCTGGCCGAGCACGAGATGCCCGGCTTGATGGCGATGCGTAAGCAGTACGGCGACAGCAAGCCGCTGTCCGGGGCCCGGATCATGGGCTCGTTGCACATGACGATCCAGACCGCGGTGCTGATCGAGACGCTGACCGCGCTCGGCGCCGAGGTGCGTTGGGTCTCCTGCAACATCTTCTCCACCCAGGACCACGCCGCGGCCGCGGTCGTCGTGGGCCCGGACGGTTCGGCCGACGCCCCCGCCGGTGTCCCGGTGTTCGCCTGGAAGGGCGAGACGCTGGAGGAGTACTGGTGGTGCACCGAGCAGGCGCTGACCTGGCCGGGTGCTGACGGCCCGAACATGATTCTCGACGACGGCGGCGACGCCACGATGCTCGTCCACAAGGGCACCGAGTTCGAGAAGGCCGGCGCCGTACCGGACCCGTCGACCGCCGACTCCGAGGAGTACGGCGTCGTCCTGAAGCTGCTGACCCGCACGCTGGCCGAGTCGCCGTCGAAGTGGACCACGATCGGTCAGGGCATCAAGGGTGTCACCGAGGAGACCACCACCGGCGTGCACCGGCTGTACGAGATGCACAAGGCCGGCGCGCTGCTGTTCCCGGCGATCAACGTGAACGACTCGGTGACCAAGTCGAAGTTCGACAACAAGTACGGCTGCCGGCACTCGCTGATCGACGGCATCAACCGCGCCACCGACGTACTGATCGGCGGCAAGGTCGCGGTCGTCTGCGGGTACGGCGATGTCGGCAAGGGCTGCTCGGAGTCGCTGCGCGGCCAGGGCGCCCGGGTGATCGTGACCGAGATCGACCCGATCTGCGCGCTGCAGGCCGCGATGGACGGCTACCAGGTGAGCACGATGGACGACGTCGTCGGCATCGGTGACATCTTCGTCACCACCACCGGCAACAAGGACGTCATCACCGCCGACCACATGGCGGCGATGAAGCACCAGGCGATCGTCGGTAACATCGGCCACTTCGACAACGAGATCGACATGGCCGGTCTGTACAAGACCCCGGGTGTCGAGCGGATCAACATCAAGCCGCAGGTCGACGAGTTCCGGTTCCCTGACGGCCACACGATCATCATCCTGTCGGAGGGACGCCTGCTGAACCTGGGCAACGCGACCGGCCACCCGTCGTTCGTGATGTCGAACTCGTTCACCAACCAGGTCCTGGCCCAGATCGAGCTCTTCGTGAAGACCGCGGAGTACCCGACCGACGTCTACGTCCTCCCGAAGCACCTGGACGAGATGGTCGCCCGCCTCCACCTGGACGCGCTGGGCGTGAAGCTGACCGAGCTCTCCAAGGAGCAGGCGGCGTACCTCGGCGTACCGGTCGAAGGCCCGTACAAGTCGGAGCACTACCGCTACTGATTCCCCCCACAGCAAACGCCCCGCAGATTCCTGCGGGGCGTTTCGCTGTTGTCAGGACCACTGGGATTCGTTGCTGCCGGGGGTTGCCCAGCCTTGGGCGTTCACGGTGGCTGGGCGGGGGCCCGGAGGCGGTGGGGGTGGGATGAACGGGGCTGGTGCGGGAATGGGGGCCTGGGGGCCGTAGGGGCTCGGCGGGGTGAAAGGCCCGGCGGGGATTGCGTAGGACGGGTTGGCGAAGGGGCCGGTGGGGGTGGGCCGGTGGGTGGAGAGGCGGATGAGTTCCCGGCGGCGGCGTTCGGCGAGGATGGCGGAGAGGTACGCCGGCGCGATGATCGGGGCCGGCGGTGCGGGGGCCGTGACGGCGGCCATCTTGGCGGCGAGGGCTTCGCCGAGGGCGATCTGCGGACCGGGGAGGAGCTCGGTGTAGCGGGCGAGGTAGTCGCGGGCCGCGTTGGCCAGGTCGTCGGACAGGCGCGAGAGCTCCAGCGACTGGGCCCACTGCACCAGGTGGCCGGGGACGAACAGCGGCGGCGACGCCATCGGCTGGTGGCGCTCGCGGATGACGACCGTACCGGCGACCATGTCACCGATCCGCTTGCCCTGCTTGTTCATCAGGCTCGCCACGATCCCCGGACACGCCGCGAACCACGGCGCGAAATCGACGAAGAACCACATCAGAGTCCGCACCAGCGCGTGCCGGAACCGGATCGAGCTGCCGTCGTCGCGCACCACCTTCAGCCCGAGCACCATCTTGCCGATGGTCCGCCCACGGGTCAGCGTCTCCATCACGACCCGGTAGCCGACCGCCACGAGCAGTACGACGATGAAGATCAGCGCGACCGCCAGCGCCTCACTGGACTCGCTCCCGAGCAGGAATCCGGCCAGCAAAGAGATGAGCACCACCAGTACGACGCCCTGCAGCGCCACGTCGATCGCACACGCCAGCGCCCGCGTCGGCATCCGCGCGATCCGCACCTGGAGGACGACCGCTTCGCCGGTGACCAGCTGAGACACGTCGTCGCCCCCTCCTGACTAGACACTGCGTCCGGCTAGTCTGCCAGCAGTCGGGTGGAGGAAGGGGTAGCTGTGGACGTCGAAGCGTTCGTATCGGTGCATCAGCCGCAGTGGGACCGCCTGGCCTACCTGACCCGCCGCCAGCGCCGGCTGTCCGGTGCGGAGGCCGAAGAGCTCGTAGTCCTCTACCAGCGCGTCGGCACGCACCTGGCCGCGCTCCGAGCCGCCGGCGCCGATCCGGTGTCGATCGGGCGCCTGTCCGGTCTGATCGCCGACGCCCGCGGTGCGGTGACCGGTGCGCAGGCTCCCGTCTGGCGCGACATCTCGAAGTACTTCCTGGTCAGCTTCCCGGCCGCGCTCTACGCGTCCAGACGCTGGTGGCTCACCATCGGCCTGCTGTTCTACCTGGTCGCGGCCTGGACCGCCTGGCGGGTCCTGGCCCACCCCGAGGTGATCGACTCCGTCGGTACGCCGGACCAGATCAAGCAACTGGTCGAGCACGACTTCGAGTCGTACTACTCGGACAACCCGGCGCAGGACTTCGCGCTCCGTGTCTGGATCAACAACGCGACCATCAGTGCCGCCGTACTCGCACTGGGCATCCTTCTGGTCCCGTCCGTCTTCATCCTCTGGGACAACGCAGTCAACCTCGGTCTGAGCGCCGGCCTGATGATCGGCCACGACCGCGGCGGCCTGTTCTTCAGCCTGATCACGCCGCACGGTCTGCTCGAACTGACCGCGGTATTCGTCGCGACCGCGGCAGGACTACGCCTCGGCTGGTCGTGGATCGTGCCTGGCCCCCGCACCCGTATGCAGGCCATCGCCCAGACCGGGCGCGCCACGGTCGGTATGGCGATCGGTCTGGCCGCAGTACTCCTCGTGACCGGTCTGATCGAGGGGTTCGTGACACCGTTCCTGCCGGCACCGGTCCGCGTGACGATCGGCATCCTCGCCGAGCTGGCGTTCTTCATCTATGTCTGGACTCTCGGTCGCCGTGCGTATCGTCTCGGTGAGTACGGCGACATCGACGAAGCGGATCGCGAAGCCAGCGCACCTGTCTCCGCCTGATCGGTTTCCGGTGTGGGCACCGGATCGGGGTGAGGATGGACCAAGAAGTGAGGCACAACCGTGCGTACGGCGTGGCGATCACCGTCGGCCTGATGGCGTACGGAGTCGTCTACCTGCTGATCGCGTGGATCGCCCTGCAACTGGCCTGGGGGCAATCGTCGCAGGAAGCGTCGCAGAAGGGCGCGCTCGAGGAGTTGGCGAGCAAACCGCTGGGCGGGGTTTTGCTGTGGGTCGTCGCGATCGGATTGTTCGCGCTGGTGCCCTGGCGCGGTCTGCAGCTCATGTACGGACACCTGGACCTGGAGCACAAGGTCTCCGCGATCGGCCGTGCGGTCGTCTACCTCGTGGTCGGCATCAGTGCGGTGAAGATCGCCATCGGCTCCGGCGGCGGCTCCAGCACCAGTCAGCAGCAGTCGTTGTCCGGACGGGTGATGCAGCACGGAGGGGGCCGCGTCCTGATCGTGGTGATCGGTGTCGCGATCATCGCCATCGGTGCACGTCAGATCCACAAGGGGATCACGAAGAAGTTCACCGAGGACCTGGTCGGCGGCGTCGCCGAGGTGACGATCCTGCTCGGCCGGATCGGGTACATCGCGAAGGGCATCGCGTTCGGGGTGGTCGGCGTACTGTTCGCCTGGGCCGCGATCAGCTACGACCCGAAGAAGGCCGGCGGCCTCGACACCGCGCTGCGTACGATCAAGGACCAGCCGTTCGGTTCGATCCTGCTCACCGTGCTGGCGCTCGGCGTCGCCGCGTTCGGTCTGTACTGCTTCAGTTGGGCGCGGAACGCGAAGAAGTGAGGGCGTCGGAGCGGCCGGCCTCGATCCGCGACCACTGCGAGATCGGCCGGCCGTCGATGGTCTTCGGCAGCACCGGATCCTCGGTCGCCCACTGCTTGGGCCAGCCGTCGGGCGAATCCTCGAACGGCTCCTGCCGTCCGTACACCGTCAGGTCCATCAGCGCGTAGTTGTTGTCCATCACCTCGACGCCGCGCATGGTCGTCCAGTACGTCTCGAAGACGCGGTCGCCCTGGCGTACGTACGAGATCAGGTACATCTGGCCGATGTTCCGCCCGACGAGCAAGCGGTCGAGCGATCCGACACCGGAGTACCAGGGCATCGTCCAGCCCATGAAGTCGCGGTACGCGCGGCTCTCGGCGTACGGGCCCTGGGCGAAGACGGCGAAGGTGATGTCGCGTGAGTGCAGGTAGGAGATCTCCTGCACTTGTCCTGTGCACCAGGTGCAGCCTTGACACTGTTCTTCCGCCGGGTGTCCGGTGTGCCACATGTAGTAGTAGGCGAGAAGTTGCTTGCGGCCTTCGAAGGCTTCGAGCAGGGTGACCGGACCGTCAGGCCCGGTCACCGGGATGCTCGCGTCGACCTCGACCATCGGCAATCTCTTGCGCTGTGCCGTGATCTCGTCACCCTCGCGGGTGTGGGCTTTCTCCCTGGCTCGCAGGTGATCCAGATCCGCGTCGAACGTTGCGCGATCGACCACCGGTGGGAGGGCACTGCTGTCCGGTACAGCTCGTTCGTGCTTTCTCATACTGGCCACGTCGGAGCCGGTACCCCGTTCTCGACACGGTCAGGCAGGAAGATCGCGTCTGCGCAGTCCCACCAGGCCTGCGAAGCCGACCACCACGGCGATCGCGAGCAGCGCGATCAGGGGGCCTGCCGACACCGTTCCACCCGGCAGTGACGGGAGATGGCTGAACGGCGAGATGTCGCGGATCCAGTCCGCCGTCGCGACGCCCGCGCTCACCAGGCCGATCAGGATGCAGACAGTTGGTCCGGCCCACGAGACCATCGAGGCCCGCGGGAAGAACCCGAAGATCGCGATGGCGATCGCGGCCAGCACCCACACAGCCGGGAGTTGCGCGAGCGCCGCACCGATCAGCCGCGGGACCTGTCCGCCCACATCGCCGACCGCGATGCCGTACGCAAGCCCTTCGGCAACACCCGCCGCCAGCAACGCAACCGCAGGCCCGAGCAGACTGAAGACGAGATGGCTCGCGGCCCACTGCCAGCGGCTCGTCGCGGTCGCCAGCACCGGCTCGGCCCGCCCGCTGCTCTCCTCGACGCGCATCCGCAACGTTGCCTGTACGGCGTACGCCGAGGCGATCAAGCCGACCAGTGTCATCACGCCGGCCAGGAACGAGTCGATCAAGCCTGCCGAGCCGCCCATCCGCTGGAACATCTCCTGGATGGTCGAATCGTCCTTCATCATGTCGCCGACGCCTTTGGCGACACCGCCGAACAGCAAACCCAGCAAGGCGAATCCGATCGTCCACGCGAGCAGCAGACCGCGGTGCAACCGCCAGGCCAGCGCGAACGGCGAGCCGAGGGTCCCCTCCGCCGGGCCGAGCTTGTCGGGCAGCAGTCCGGCGCCGATGTCTCGTTTGGTGGCGAGAACGACGGCGGTGACGACCAAGCCGATGGTTGCTACCAGCAACACGGCCGCGAGCCACCAGCGGTTCTCGGCGTACGGGTGGATCTGCTGGGCCCAGCCGATCGGCGAGAGGTACGACAACCAGGCGAGCGGTCCGTCCGTGTGGGCGCTGGTGTCGCCGGCGGCACGTAGTACGTAGGACGCGCCGAGGATGCCGATCGCGATCCCGCGCGCGGTGCCGGCGCTTGCGGTCAACTGCGCGGCGACTGCGCCTACTGCCGCGAAGAACCAGCCGGTGCCGGCGTAAACCATGCCGATGGCAATGGATCCTGCCATCGGGAGGTCTTGGCTGTGCATGCCCAGGGCAAGGAGAACGGCCAGTGTCAGGTTGGCGCCGAAGACTGTGATCAGCGCCGCCGCGAGCTGGGCGTGGCGGCCGATGACGGTTGCCCCGAGCAACTCACGGCGGCCGGTCTCCTCCTCGACCCGGGTGTGCCGGATCACCGTGAGCAGGCTGATCAGCCCGACCATCACCGGCACGAACCCGAGTCGCCAGGTGACGAACTCGCCCAGGCTGGGGCCGGACAGTTCGCCGTACAGGGTGATGAAGCCGGCGTTGCTCGCGTACTTGATGCGGGAGTCCGGCGTCGGGAACAGATCGCCGTACTCCTTGACGTAGCTGACCGAGATCGCCACCAGCAGCACGATCCACAGCGGCAGGACGATCCGGTCGCGGCGGAGGATCAGCCGGATCAGTCCGCCGGTGCCCGCGAGGCTTTTCATTTGACGGCCTCGGGTTCGTACAGCCGCAGGAACAGTTCCTCCAACGACGGCGGCTGGCTCACCAGACTCCGTACGCCGATCTCCGTCAGGCGTCGGAGCACCGGGTTGATCTCGTCGGTGTCGACGTCGAACTGGACGCGACCGTCGGTCTCCTTGAGATCGTGTACGCCGGACAGCTGGGCGAGACCGTCCATCGGTCCGACCAGCTCGGCCTGGATCGACGTACGCGTCAGGTGCCGCAGCTCGGACAGCGTGCCGCTCTCGACCGCGCGGCCGCCCCGGATGATCGTGACGCGATCGCACAGCGCCTCGACCTCGGACAGGATATGGCTGGACAGCAGCACGGTCCGGCCGTCGCGGTCGCTGATCTCCTGCACGACCTCGCGGAAGACCTCCTCCATCAACGGGTCCAGGCCACTCGTCGGCTCGTCGAGCAGCAGGAGCTCGACATCGGACGCGAACGCGGCGACCAGCGCGACCTTCTGGCGGTTGCCCTTCGAGTACGCGCGGGCCTTCTTGCGCGGGTCGAGATCGAACCGCTCGAGCAGCTCGGCCTTGCGCTTCTTGTCGATGCCGCCGCGCATGCGCCCGAGCAGGTCGATCGCCTCGCCGCCGGACAGGTTCGGCCAGAGCGTGACGTCACCGGGGACATAGGCCAGGCGGCGATGCAGGTCGGTCGCGTCCGACCAGGGATCGCCGTCGAGGACCCGCGCGGTCCCCTCGTCCGCGCGGGTCATCCCCAACAGGATGCGAATGGTGGTGGTCTTCCCCGCGCCGTTCGGGCCGAGGAACCCGTGCACCTCACCGGTTCGCACCGTGAGGTCGAGACCGTCCAGGGCAAAGGTCCGCCCGAACGACTTGACCAGACCTTCCGTGCTGATCGCAGCCGGCATGATCACTTCTCCTCAGAGCGTTGCTGGAGTTTTTCGACTTGTTCGGGGGTGATGAGCGGGATCGTGAAGACCTCCATCAAGGCCTGGCCGATCCGGTTGTAGCCCGCCGGGGTGGTGATGTCCTCGCCGAGCGCCTTCGAGACCTGGTCCCGCAGGATGAAGACGCTCAGCTTGATCGCGGCCAGGGCCGCGGCGTACCCGCGGGGGTCCTTCGGGGTGATGCCGTAACTGCTCGCCCACGCCTCGACCGCGTCGACCCCTTCCAGGAACAGCGCGGTCGCCGTCTCGGAGCCGTCCATCATCGAGCGAACGATGTACAACTGCAGCGGAAACGCGATCGGATGCAGCACCAGCGGATCGAGCCCGGTCAGATCCCCGTCCTGGGTGAGCTCGGCCCCGATCTGGATCATCCGATCCTTCGCGTACCGATCGCAGGCGTCCCGCAGCGCTTCCTTCGACCCGAAGTGATGCCGGACAAGCCCCGACGAAACCCCCGCCTCGGCTGCAATATCCCGGATCGAGGCCCCCTCGATCCCACGCTCCCCGAACAACCGGATAGCCGCATCCCGAATCCGAGCCCGCGCCGTCAGGTCCTCTGCCGCTCGATCCACGTCCCACTCCTCTCCCTACACACAAAAGCAAACTACTACACGATCGTGTAGTCAAGTCGAATGTGGTGATGTGTGGGTGAGGTGATGCGGGGGAGTGTGATCGCCCCCGCAGGCCGCGCAGCTGAGCTGCTCGCGAGCCGGCGGGAGCGGGCGTGTTCGGCTCGCTGCGTAAACTGCTGGGTCGTGTTGCTGTCGTCGGCCGGCGTACTGGCGGTTTCCGTTTGATGTGAAGGGTTGGGTTGTGGCTGAGCGGCCTGAGATTGTGTGTATCTGTGGGTCTGCGCGGTTCGTGGACGAGATGCATGCGGCTAACCGCGACCTGACGTTTGCAGGCGCCATCGTGGTCGCGCCAGGCGTCTTCCCGAGTGCTGAAGTGGACGAGGTCGTCAGCGACGAGCAGAAGAGTGCGTTGGGTGCCCTTCATCTGCGCAAGATCGACCTGGCTGACCGCGTTCTGGTCGTCAACCCTGGCGGCTATATCGGCGAGTCCACGAGCAGGGAGATCGCCTACGCCCGCGCCACCGGCAAGCCGGTCTCCTACACCGATCCCGTCTGACCGGCCGGCTCGAGTAGTTCGGCCAGGCGGAGTGGGGTGCGGTCCTCGAACATCGGGCCGATGAGTTGCACTCCTACCGGCAGACCTTCGGGCGACCGGCCAGCGGGTACGGCGGTCGCGGGCAGGCCGGGCATCGTCGCGAGACCAGCCCAGACGAGCTGGTCGAAGTACGGGTGTTCGACGCCGTCGATGGCGATCCGACGTTCCAAGACATTGGGGTCGTGGTCGTGTGGGAATGCAGGCGTCGGCGTGATCGGACACACCACGACATCGAACTCGCTGAAGAGCTGCCGCCAGCCGTGTCGATGGAGCTCGCGACGGTTGCTGATCTCGATCCACTCGCGGTGGCTGAACACCATCGCGCGCAGCTGCGCCGCGGCGAGACTCTGGTCGTCCGCGCTCAGCCCGGCCGCGCGGGTCCGCAGCTGCTCGTACTCGTCGACGGGAAAACGCGCGACCGAGCCCGAGAACAAGAACTGCATGTAGAGCGTCCCGGCCTCGGTCAGATCAGGCAGCAGAGAACTATGCCGTTCGACCCGGGCGCCGCTGTCGGCAAGCGCGTCGGCCACCCGGTTCACGCCTGCCAGTACGGCGGACCCGGTCGGGATGAGCGGGTGCTGGTCGATGACCAGGACCCGGAAGTCGCGGAGCCGCTCGTGGCGCGCGGGCGGCAGTGTCACGTCGTACGCAATGCCGTGCGTGAGCGGGTCCGGCCCGGCCATGACGTCGAGCAGCAGCGTCAGGTCGCGGGCGGTGCGTGCCATCGGACCGGCGACGGCGAGGTCGAGGTCGACCGGCAACGGCGGCGCCGGCGGCGCGATCATGCCGCGAGTCGGCACGAGTCCGAGGGTCGGCTTGTGCGCATAGATGCCGCAGAAGTGCGCGGGGGTACGCAGCGAACCGGCGAGGTCGGAGCCGATCGACAGCGCGCCGAATCCGGACGCCAGGGCTGCCGCTGATCCGCCGGACGACCCGCCCGATGTGCGGTCGTGATCCCACGGGTTGTTGGTGGTGCCGTAGATCTGGTTGAAGGTCTGGATGTCTTGCAATCCCAAAGGCACGTTGGTCTTGCCGAGCACCACCGCGCCCGCGGCCTTGAGTCGCGAGACTTGTACTGCGTCCTCGGCCGGCAGGTAGTCCCGGTGTTCCGGCATGCCCCAGGTCGTGGGCAGCCCGGCCACGTCGTACGACTCTTTGATCGTCACCGGAATACCGAGCAGCGGCCGGTCCTCGCCGCGAGCACGCGCCTCGTCTGCAGAGCGCGCCGCGGCCCGCGCACGGTCGAAGTCCGGGACACAGATCGCGTTGATCACCTTGTCTTCGCGCTCGATCCGCGCAATCGCCTCATCGGTCAGTTCGACCGAGCTCACGTCACCGGCGCGCAACGCCGTCGCCAACTGTTCCGCCGTCTGAAAACTCCACGTCCGCTCCATGACGCGGACGCTAACCACCCCCGAACCGAGCCACGAAATACCTTTCCGCGCAACGCGACAGCCCGACGACCTCGACGAACTCCACCTGCGCGAAACACGCCGAGGTAGACCACATCGCAACCGGTAAGAAGGTTACTTCGGTGTGACAAAGAGTCGTAGTTTGTTGACAGAGGGGTGTCTGCTGGTGTGGGTTCTTCCCCAAACACCAACACCAGCTGGGGAAGGTTGGCGGCCCATGAGGAAGTTGTTGGCGGTGCTGGGGGCGTTGTGTCTGGCGGTGGTTCCGGGCGTGGCGTACGCGGCTGATCCGGTGAAGGACCCGGCCAAGAAGGTGATCAAGGTCGGGGTGACCCAGTCGGTCGACTCGATGAATCCGTTCCTGGCGGTGCGGCTCGTGACCGGGTCGATCCAGCGGATGATCTACGGCTTCCTCACGGTGCCGGATTCCAGGACACTGCAACCCAGTCCGGACCTTGCCGAGTCCTGGACGACGTCGCCGGACGGGCTGACGTGGACGTTCAAGATCCGGCAGGCGAAGTGGTCGGACGGGCAGCCGATCACGGCCGACGACGCGGCCTGGACGTTCAACAAGATGATCACCGACGACGGCGCCAAGACCGGCAACGGTCCGGCCGTCGCGAACTTCCAGAGCGTCACCGCGAACGGCCAGGAGCTGACGATCAAGCTCAAGACCCCGCAGGCCTCGATGCTCGACAACCCGGTGCCGATCATGCCCAAGCACGTCTGGGAGAAGGTCAAGAACATCTCGGAGTACGACGCCGAGGTGTACCCGACCGTCGGCAGCGGACCGTACGTCGCGGTCGAGCACAAGAAGGACCAGTTCGTCCGGCTCGAGGCGAACCCGTCGTACTGGCGCGGCCGGCCGAAGATCGACGAGCTGCAGGTGATCTTCTACGACAACCCCGCGGCGTCGATCGTCGGTTTGAAGAAGGGTGACATCGACCTGATCGGGCGGCTGAACCCGCCGGACTTCGAGTCGCTGAAGGGCGACGACAACATCGTCCAGTGGAACACGCAGGGCCGGCGCGCGGCGTACCTGCAGATCAACCACGGCGCGACGACCAGCGACAACAAGCCGATCGGCGACGGCCATCCGGCCCTGGAGGATCCGCGGGTGCGGACCGCCCTGCACTACGCGATCGACAAGCAGAAGCTGGTCGACGAGGTCCAGGGCGGACTGGCGAAACCGGCCGACGGATCGATCATTCCGCCGCTGTACAAGGATTTCTTCTGGGCGGCGAGCGGCGCCGAGAAGGTGACGTTCGACCTCGCGAAGGCCAACAAGATCCTCGACGACGCGGGGTACAAGAAGGGACCTGACGGCGTACGGACGATGCCGGACGGGTCGCGCAAGCTGCAGTTCCGGTTCAGCATCCACACGGACACGCCGATCGAGGACAAGCTCGCGGAGTACCTGACCGGCTGGTTCAAGGAGATCGGCATCACGCTGACGACCAAGCGGCTCGACTCCAGCAAGTTCACCGAGGAGACCGGTACGACGGCACTGTTCGACATCGCGATCAGCGGCTGGTCGGTGAACCCGGACCCGGAGGAGGTGCTCGGCACGCACCTGTGCAGCCGGCGTCCGACCGCGTCCGGGCAGGGCGGCGGAACCGAGTCGTTCTACTGCGACCCGCAGTACGAAAGCCTGTACCTGCAGCAGCAGAAGGAGCTCGACCGGACCAAGCGCGCCGACATCATCAAGAAGATGGAGGAGCGGCTCTACACCGACGCGCCGGTGATCGCGCTGTACTACCCGAACGACCTCGAGGGCTACCGCAAGGACCGGATCGCCAGCATCACGCCGATCCCGGAGGACAAGGGCCTGCTGTACGGCGGCTCCGGGTACTGGCCGTTCTACACGCTCGAGGCTGTCTCGAAGGACGGCGCCGCGGCCGAGAGCGGTGGGCTGAGCGGTGGCGTCATCGCGGGCATCGCGGCGGCCGTGGTCGTCGTACTGATCGGCGGGTTCTTCGTACTGCGACGTCGTCAGGGCGCCGCCGATGAGCGCGAATGACGGTCACGGTCGAAGCTCCTGAGCAGAGCCCTGCTCGCCACGGTCTGCTGCGCTACGCGGCGACCAAGGCGGGCGGGGCCCTCCTCAGCATCGCGATGGTGATCGTCGCGACGTTCTTCCTGTTCCGCCTACTGCCTGGCGATCCGGTCCGGGCGTTGGCCCAGGGCCGGAACATGACGCCGGAACAACTGGACCTCGAACGGGCCCGGCTCGGACTCGACAAGTCGATCCCTGAACAGTTCTTGCACTTCGTCAAACAGACCCTGCAGTTCGATCTCGGTGTCTCGTACGAGTACAAGCGGCCGGTGGTCGACCTGATCGGCGAGCGGATCGGGTCGACGCTGCTGCTCACGGGTACGGCGCTGGTGATCGCGGTCAGCCTCGGCCTGTGGCAGGGCGCTCGCGCCGGGTGGAGGCCGGGTAGCCGGTTCGACAAGGTGTCGACCGCGATCTCGCTGGTGCTGTGGTCGGTGCCGACGTTCTGGCTCGGGCTGTTGCTGTTGATGGTCTTCGCGGCCGGGGTCGGTCCGATTCCGGGGATCTTCCCGACGCGTGGCAGTTCGAGCGTGGACAAGCCGGACGGGTTCGCGGGCGTGCTGGATGTCGGCGTACACATGGTGCTGCCGTGTCTGACGCTTGTCGCGGTGGTCTACGCGCAGTACCTGCTGGTGATGCGGTCGTCGGTGCTCGACGAGGTCGGGCAGGACTACATCACGACGGCGCGGGCGAAGGGTCTGCGCGATGACGACGTACGGCGGAAGCACGCCGTACCGAACGCGCTGCTGCCGACGGTGACGCTGGTGTTCATGCGGATCGGGTTCGTGGTCGGGGGTGCTGTGACGGTGGAGGCGATCTTCAGTTGGCCGGGGCTCGGGCAGCTGTTCTACGAGGCGATCCGGGTGCCGGACTTCACGTTGATGCAGGGGACGTTCCTGCTGATCACGGTCTCGGTGATCTTGATGAACACGTTGGCCGACGTCATCTACCACTTGCTGGATCCGCGGGTGAGGTCGGCATGAGCAACGTGACCTGGGTACGTCGACGGCGCGCTGCCGGGCGGTTCTGGGCCGATTTCCGGACGCACCGGGCCGGGGTCGCTGGGCTGGTGATCCTCGCGGTTGCCGTCGCGCTGGCGTTGATCGCGCCGCTGTTCATCGACGCCGGCGTGACGAACGTCGTGTCGGGGACCGGCGCGAAGCTGGCGCCGCCGAGCCTCGACGACCCGCTCGGGACGGACGAGTCGGGGCGCTCGGTGCTGCTGATGATCTGGTGGGGTTCGCGGACGTCGCTGCTGATCGGGTTCCTCGCGGCGCTGTTGAGCATGGTGATCGGGACGGTGCTGGGGATCGCGGCCGGGCATTTCCGGGGGTGGGCCGGCGCGGTGATCCTGCGGGTGACCGATTGGTTCCTGGTGCTGCCGTCGTTGGTGACCGCGTTGGTGCTCGCGGCGATCCTCGGTGGTTCAACCGCGACGATCATCGTGGCGATCGGGGTGACTTCGTGGCCTTCGACGGCGCGGTTGATCCGCGCGCAGACGCTGGCCGTCGAGGCGCGCCCGTACATCGAGAGATCGCTGGCGCTCGGCGGCGGACACTGGCACATCACCACCCGGCACGTGCTGCCGAACGTCGCGCCGTTGCTGTTGGCAAGTACGACGTTGGAGGTGGCGAGCGCGATCGTGACCGAGTCGACGCTGGCGTTCCTCGGCGTGAGCGCCAACAAGACGTCGTGGGGGACGATGCTCCGCGGCTCTTATGACTGGGGCGCGGCGACGGCCGGCGCGTGGTGGTACATCTTGTTGCCGGGGCTCTGCATCGTCATCGTGGTGATGGCTTTCACCTTGTGTGGAAGGGCTCTGGAGACGGTGTTGAACCCTCGCCTGAGGACTGGGGGAGCCTGATGCTCGAGTTGGACAACCTGTCCGTGACCTACAAAGCTGCCGGCGAGATCCCGGCCGTCCGTGGCGTGTCCTTGTCGTTGGCTGCCGGGGAAGCGGTCGGTCTGGCCGGTGAGTCGGGCTCGGGTAAGTCCTCCGTCGCGCTCGCGTTGTTGCGTTTGCTGCCTCGCTCGGCGGTCGTGGGTGGACGGATCCTGCTCCACGGCGAGGACGTGCTGGCGATGAAGTGGGGCCGGTTGCGCGCCGTACGCTGGTCGTCCGCGTCGATCGTGTTCCAGGGCGCGCAGCACGGGTTGAACCCGGTGCAGCGCGTCGGAGATCAGATCGCCGAGCCGCTCGTCGTACATCGGCTGGCGTCGGGATCCGCTGCCGACGCGCGGGTGCGGGAGTTGCTGGAGCAGGTCGGGCTGCCGGCTTGGCGAGCCCGGAGCTATCCGCACGAGCTGAGTGGTGGCCAGCGGCAACGAGTGATGATCGCGATGGCGCTTGCTTGCTCACCGCAACTGATCGTCGCGGACGAGCCGACGACCGCGCTCGACCTGATGGTCCAGGCGCAAGTACTGACGCTGATCCAGGAGCTGATCGCCTCGCACGGGATCTCGCTGCTGATGATCTCGCACGATCTGTCGGTGCTGGCCGACGTGTGCGACCGGCTCGCGGTCATGTACGCCGGGCGCTTGGTGGAGATCGGTCCTTCGTCATCGGATTTCCGTCATCCCTACAGTCAGGCGCTCGCCGCCGCGTTCCCGACCGTCGGCGATCCTGCTTCCCGGTTGGCACCTCGCGGTCTGGCCGGTGACCCGCCGGATCCGCAGGAACTGCCCGGTGGGTGTTCGTTCCATCCGCGTTGCCCGGTCGCGATCGAGTCGTGCGCGACGTCCGACGTACAACTGCGTCCGGTCGGCGATCGGGCCGCCGCCTGCGTCCTGGTAGGGGAGTGACTTTGCTAGAGGCAACTGATCTGTATGTCGAGTTCGCCGGCCGCGGCGGTCGGCGGGCTCGCGCCGTCGACGGCGTCAACCTGTCGATCGGTGCCGGCGAGATCGTCGCGCTCGTCGGTGAATCCGGCTGCGGCAAGACCACCCTCGCCCGCACCCTGCTCGGCCTGGAGCGCCCTACCTCGGGTGAGATCGTGTACGACGGCTCGCCGCTGAGCTACTCCGGTCGCGCTCTGAAAGCCTTCCGCCGCCAGGTCCAACTTGTCCTCCAGGACCCGATGGGTTCCCTCAACCCCCGCCACACCGTCTACGAAGCAGTTGCCGAAGGCCCCCGAATCCACAACCTTCCCGACGAGGAATCGCTGGTCTCCTCGGCCCTTTCCCGCGCCGGTCTACGCCCTGCGGAGCGCTTCTTCCATCGCTATCCCCACGAACTCTCCGGCGGTCAACGCCAACGCGTCGTCATCGCCGGTGCGCTCGCCCTCGACCCCAAGGTCCTGATCGCCGACGAACCCGTCGCCTCCCTGGACGCCTCGGTCCGCGGCGAGATCCTCTCCCTGATCCTCCGCCTTCGCGACGACCTCGGCCTGTCCGCCCTGGTCGTCACCCACGACCTGGGCCTCGCCTGGAACATCGCCGACCGAGTAGCCGTCATGTACCTCGGCCGCATCGTCGAATCCGGCCCCACCGAAGCGATCCTCACCAACCCCCAACACCCCTACACCCAAGCCCTCCTCTCCGTCCTCCCCGATTCCCCCCAACGCATCATCCTCACCGGCGAACCCCCCGATCCCACCCACATCCCCACCGGCTGCCGCTTCCACCCCCGCTGCCAACAAGTAGCCACCGGCACCGGCGTCGCCGCCTGCACCACAACCCCCCTACAAATCCTCCCGTCCACCACCCAGCCCCAACTCGCCTGCCACCTAGCCACCACTTAGTTCAACCCCAGCCGATCTTCCGCATGGTTCTGGTGGTTGACAATAGTTAACAGATGGTAGAACTATTGCGGCATGGTGGAAGATGCGGTGGATCGGTTTTTCGAGGTGTTGGCGGATCCCACGCGGCGGCAGGTGGTGCGGTTGCTGGGGGAGGGGCCGCGGCGGGCGGGGCAGTTGGCGGTGGCGACGGGGGCGTCGTCGCCGGCGATGAGTCGGCATCTGCGGATCTTGCTGGAGGCCGGTCTGGTGGCCGATGAGCGGGTGGCCGACGATGCCCGCGTTCGCGTCTTCCGGCTCAATCCGGAGCCCGTGGTCGCCGTACAGGCCTGGCTGGATCAGGTCCAGGCTCACTGGCGTGACCAGTTGGGCTCGTTCAAACGTCATGTCGAGCAGAAGGAGTCCCGATGACCGAGCAGTCCGTCGAGGTCGCGGTCGAGGTTCCCGTCGCGCCGCCGACCGCGTTCAAGATCTTCACCGAGGAGATCGACCTGTGGTGGGTACGCGGTCCGATCAACTTCTGGGACTCGGCCCGCGCGATCGAAGTACGCATCGAGCCGGGCGTCGGCGGCCGGATCCTCGAGGTGTACGCCGATGACGCGCTCGAACGCGGCGTGATCACAGCCTGGGAGCCGGGTGAACGCCTCGAGTACCGCAGCTCGGTCGACGACACCGAAACGACGATCACGTTCGACCCGATCGACGGCGGTACTCGCGTCACCGTGGTCGAGGCGCTCGTCGAGGGCGGCACCAGGGCCGACTACTCGTGGCAGAACGTCCTGTACTGGTTCCCGGCCTGGGTCACGCGTCGCGACACCGCGCCGCCGACGCCGCGCGAGGTCGGACGGCTCGCAATCGCCTTGTACTACGAGGATCCGGCCGCCGCGGCGCGCTGGCTGCACTCGGTGTTCGATCTGGAGACGTGGGACCGCATCCCGGAGGAGGGGCGGCAGCCGAGCTGGATCGAGCTCCACGCCGGCGCCTCCTCGATCATCCTCCTCAAGCGGACCGAGCCGGGCGCCCCGGTCGCGGACCACGCTGCCTGGGTGTACGTCGACGACCTCGACGCACACTTCGCCCACAGCCAGGAGAACGGCGCCAAGATCGTCCAGGAGATCCACCAGTACGGCTTCCGCTCGTACGAAGCCGAGGACCTCGAGGGTCATCGCTGGACCTTCCTCCAAGCCCGGCCGACGCAGCCATGACCGAACTGTCAGCCACCGCGTCCATCGAGGTCGCGGTCGATCCGGCGACCGCGTTCAAGGTCTTCACCGAGGAGATCGACCTGTGGTGGGTGCGCGGCCCGATCAACTTCTTCGACGCCGCCCGCGCGACCGCGATGCAGATCGAGCCCGGGGTCGGCGGTCGCGTCCTCGAGGTGTACGCGCTACCGGACGACGTACTCGAGATCGGCAAGATCACCGACTGGCACCCCGGCACGCTCTTCGCCTACCGCAGTTCGGTCGACGACACCGAGACCCGAGTCGCCTTCGAGCCAACCGACGAGGGCTGCCGCGTCACCGTCGTACAGTCCCTACTCCCAGGCGGCGAGCAGGCGTTCTATTTCTGGCGCAACATCATCCACTGGATCCCCGAATGGCTCGCCCGACACTGACCAACCCGCCACGCCACCGTCCAGCGACGGCACCCTACGCCTGACTACACCCGACCACGGGCGGCCGCTCTCGGTTGATCAGTGCCCCACGTCCGCACACCTCACGGACTCCGGCTGCAGTACGAGCCGGGATGTGGGGGACGTCCTCGCTCCGGCGATAAGCCCGGGCGGGTTAGAGGCGGCCGGCTTTCTTCAGGGATAGGTAGGTGTCGGCCAGGGCGGGGGCTATGTGGTCGGGGTCCTCGTCGATGACGGTTACGCCGGCTCGGGTGAGGGTGGCGGTCAGGCGGTCTCGGTCGAGGCGGGTTCGGGCGGCGGAGGCGGCGGCGTAGACCTCGACGAGATCGGATCGGCTCGACTCGAGTTCGGTGAGGCGTGGGTCGGCGACCGAGGCGAGGAGTACGACGTGGCGGCGGAGTAGCGGGCCGATGACCGGGAGGAGGGACTCCTCGATGACTGCCGGATCCAGCCCGGTCAGCAGCACGACCAGAGAGCGCTGACCCAACCGCTCCAGCACCTGTGAGACGACGATGCGGAAGTCGGTCTGCACCAGCTCGGCCTCGACGTTCGCGAGCGCGTTCACGAACGACGGGAGCACATCCTGCGGCGCGGGCCGTCGTACGTCGGCACGCACGGCCGAATCGCATGCCAGTAACGAAACCCGGTCCCCGGCCCGCGTAGCCAACGCAGCCAGCAACAACGCCGCGTCCATCGCATGATCCAGCCGCGGCGCATCCCCGACCCGGCCCGCGGACAGCCGCCCGGAGTCGATCACGATGACGACCTGCCGGTCCCGTTCCGGACGCCAGGTCCGCAGTACGACGTTGCCGCGCCGAGCCGTCGCCCGCCAGTCGATGCTCCGTACGTCGTCCCCAGGTACGTAGTCCCGCAGCGAGTCGAACTCCGTCCCCTGCCCACGCACCAGCAGCGCCGTCCGGCCGTCGAGCTCGCGCAACCGCGCCAACCGCGAGGGCAGGTGCTTCCGGCTTTTGAACGGCGGCAACGCCCGCACCGTCCACGGCACCTCGTGCGAGCTCTGGCGGCCTGCGAAGCCCAGCGGGCCGATGGAGCGGACTGTCACCCGAGAAGCCCGCCGGTCCCCACGGCGCGTCGGCACCAGTTGGGTCACCAACCGCCGGCGCTCGCCGGACGGTAGGTCCAGCTTGTGGGGCGGGTCGACGACGCCGGCAGAAGGCGGCCAGGCGTCCCGCAGCAACCCGCGCACCCGCCGCCCCGGGTTGGTCACCAGCAACTGCACAACAGCCCGCTCACCAAGCCGTACGGCGTTGTCCCCGTCCCGGCTGAACTGCAGCCGCCGCGGCGACCCGGCCAGCAGCAGGTCGACCACGCACACCACCAGCACGACAGCAACGACCAGACCGACCCCGGCCCACGACGGCATCACCAGGGCAACGAACACCACGCCGGCCGCAGCCAGCACCCCAGCCCGCCCGGTGAGCACCATCAGCGCGGTACCGGCACCGTCGCGAGCACACTCTCCAGTACGGCGTCCGCACTGACACCCTCGAGCTCCGCCTCCGGACGCACCTGGACTCGATGCCGAAGGCAAGGACGCGCCATCGCCTTCACATCATCCGGGATCACGTAGTCCCGCCCGGACAACCACGCCCACGCCCGCGACACCGCCAGCAGAGCCGTAGCCCCACGCGGCGACACCCCGAGCTGCAGCGACGGAGACTGGCGCGTGGCCCGGCACAGGTCCACGACATACGCCAGTACGTCGTCCCGCACCGCAACCCGCCGTACTGCGTTCTGTCCGGCCAGCAGGTCCTCCGGCCCAGCGACCGGTCGCAGCCCAGCCGCCTCCAGGTCGCGCGGATCGAACCCCTGTGCATGCCGAGCGAGTACTGCGATCTCGGCGTCCCGCGGCGGGATGTCCAGCGTCACCTTCAGCAGGAACCGGTCCAGCTGGGCCTCCGGCAACGGATAGGTGCCCTCGTACTCGATCGGGTTCTGCGTCGCGGCCACGACGAACGGAACGGGCAGCTTGCGCGGCTCGCCGTCCACGGTGACCTGCCGCTCTTCCATTGCCTCCAGCAACGCCGCCTGTGTCTTCGGTGGCGTCCGGTTGATCTCGTCCGCCAGCAGGATGTTCGTGAACACCGGCCCGGGACGGAACTCGAACTCCGACGTCTTCGCGTCGTACACCAGCGACCCAGTGACGTCACCAGGCATCAGATCCGGTGTGAACTGCACCCGCTTGGTGTTCAGCCTCATCGCCATCGACAACGCCCGGACCATCAGCGTCTTCGCCGTACCAGGAACGCCTTCCAGCAGCACGTGGCCGCGGCACAGCAGCGCGAGCACCAGGGCGGTCACTGCAGTGTCCTGGCCGACCACCGCCTTGCCGATCTCGGCCCGCAGTGCGACCAGCGCCTGCCGGGCCTGCTCAGCGGTGACCTCGGTAGTCGTCACGGGTGTCGTACCTCCTGGGTCAGTACGTCGAGCTCGAAGGACAAGGACATCAGAGCGGCGTCGGAGAGCGGCGGCATGCCGTAGAGCAGTTCGTACAGCATGACCGGGTCCCTTCCGGTCCGTGCAGCCACAGTCGCGACCACCGCCGACGGCTCGGCCCGCTGCGGTATGCCATGCGCCTTGCGCAGCTGGCCGAGCGCTGACTCGCGCAGTGCGGCCGCAGCGCGGTCCCTGGCGCGGGAGCGTCGGTAGAGCCTCGCCCGACCCTCAGTGGTCTCGGCCGCGTGCACGATTACCGGCAACCGCTCAGCCACCACAGGGCCGAGCCGTCGGCCACGCCAGATGGCCACAACGAGTACTGCGAACGCCAGCGCCCACCCGATGTAGCGAACATCCGGTGGAATCAGCGGCGCACTGCCAGCGGAGTCCGTGCCGGTGTCGGTCGACTCGAACTGCGGCAGGTACCACGTGAGGTCTCGGTGCGTGCCGATCAGGTTGAGCGCCAAAGCGGCGTTGCCGTCGTCAGCCAGCTGCGCGTTGGTGAACGACGTCGGCGTACCGACGACATCGACGATCCGGTCGCCGACCTCCAACCGGATCACCGTGTTGTTGATCCCATCGCCATAGCAGGCGACAGCCGCAGCCGGCGCGCTGTACGTCGGCCCGCTGACAGTCACCGTTCCCGCTCGAACGGCAGCCGGCAGGTCGCACCCGGCCTCACGGCTCCGGGACGGCAAGACGTCTCCTGTCTGCAGCACACCAGGCGCGAGGACCTCCAACGCCCGGCTACCGGGCCGGATGAGCACGAGGTGACTCCAGCGAGCTTGAGCGATCCGCTCCAAGTCATGGCGACCGAGTGATCCGGCCGGACCGATGATGAGCGCCTTGCCCTCCCCTGGTTGTACGGCGTCGTCCAGCGTCTCCGTGCTGTGCACAGAGACGCCGTGGTTCTTGAGCAACGCAGCCAACGCCCGTGCCCCGTCCGAGTCCGTCGAGTCCGGACTGAACGGCCCCGACGTCCGCGCCGAGGTAGCGATCAGGATGACGATCGCAGCCAGCACGATCAGCCCAGTGACGAGCAACGGCGTCCGCAGTACTCGCCAGCTCTCGCCTGCACTCCGTCCCAGCGGCGTACTCATACAGCCACCCGGGCAGTCCGTGCAGCGTCATCAGCGGCCACGACAGCGGCGTACCGCTCCGGTGTCCCCGGACGGTTGCCGTAGACAACCTCCGTGAACACCAGTGCGGCCGGCTGCAACGGTTCACGCAGTACGGGCGCGATACGCGAGGCATCGGCAACCACTTCGTACGCCGTGCGTCCCGCTCGCTCATCCAGAACGGTCCGCTCGGTCAGCTCCGCTACGCATGCCCGGAACCGGCTGCGGATCGCCAGCGCGTAGTCCCCGGACGCAGCCTCCCGCTCCGCCAACGCGCGGTACTCCGCCGCGCTAGCCGGCCGGGCGGTGTCGAAAACGGCCTGGGACTTCACTCTGCGACTGGTCCGCAGTACTCCGGCTCGCCAGAGGACCACGAGCACCACCAGCACGAGCAGAGCAATCAGCATGGCCAGACCGGCGTGGCCGTTGGGGGACGAGCCGGTCAGGCTGTTCAGGAGATCGCCGATCCAGTCCAGCACCTTGCCGATCGCCTTCTGGATCAGCGAACCACCGGAGTCCCGGTACGTCGACTTGGACAGCTCCTCGGCCGCCTCACGGGCAGCCCGCTCCCGGTCGATGTCGACAGGCGGCTCCTGCAGGAAGAGGATCACGCAGTCTCCTCGAAGCGCAGGGCCGGACGCATCCACAGGTCGAGCCCTTCCCGTCGTACCCGGAGGTCCAGGTAGATCAAGGCCTGTACGGCGGACATGAACGCCAGGCTCGCGATCAGCGTCATCAGCGTGGCGATCCCCACGGCCACACTGATGACGACCGCCACCACCGTCGCCCCGCTGCTGTCGGCCCACGAGCCGAGCGTGACCACCAGCGCGGTGATCCCGAACTGCAGCGCGTATCCGATGATGTTCACCACCAGCCCGCCGAACAGCAGGATCCCGAACACCCGCCAGAACTTGCCCTTCACCAGCTGCCAGGACCGCCGCAGCGCTCCCCAGACGCCGACGCGGACAGGGATGTAGAGGCCGATGTCCGGCGCGTGCCGGCCCTCCATCAGTACGACGGTCCCGGCCAGCACCAGCCTGATCCCGAAGATCAGCACGAGGACGCCGCCGACCAGCATCATCACCACGGCCACCGCACCAGCCACGTCGGAGGAGATTGCAGCGTCCGCACCGGCGCCGATCCCCAGTACCGCGAGCCCCCAGCCACCGATCAGCAGCATGAACGACAGCGACTGCATCAGACCGACAGCGGCGAGTGCCGGCAGCGCGGGTCGCACCAGTCGCAGCAGCTCACCCGGACCGATCCGATGCGCCAGCTGACTACGCACCGCGGCCAGAGCGATGATTCCGGACAACATGCTCGACACGACCGAGAACAGCACCACCTGTACGCCGTACGTCAGCAGAAGCGCCGCACCGGCCTGCCCGAACGGGTCCTCCGCGCCGAAGAACCCAGGCAGCCCACCCGGTACGGCGACCTCGGTCAGCACTGCCTGGACCGCGACCAGTGCGATCCCGGCCAGGACCGGCAGGCCCAGCATGATCGTCTTGTTGTCGGAGATCGTCCGGGCGGCGTTGTCGAGCAGATCGGCCGGCAGCCAGGGCCGCAGCGGCTCGGTGGCCACGTCGTCGTGCAGGTGCATGTTCTGGTCGGCCACTGCGTCCCTCCTCCCCGGAAGAGCCATCTGAACCGTGTGAACCGTCGCGCGGCCCGGTACGTGAGTTGTGGTGAACCCCGGAAGTGCACCATGATCCCGGATGATCACAGCCCAACTCGGGGTCACACGGCGATCCGGCGTGTGCACTACCGGGGGAATGGGACACTATCCGTAGTGCGTACGGCCTGCACCCGCCGGCCGCACACCGATCGGACGGCAAGGAGTAGGGCGTGGCAGACGGTAACCGGACGATGCGGGGCCGCATCCTCATCGTCGACGACGACACCGCGTTGTCGGAGATGCTCAGCATCGTGCTGCGCAACGAGGGCTACGACACCTATCTGGTCGCAACCGGTGACAAGGCGGTACCGGCATTCCGGGAGTTCAAGCCCGATCTGCTGCTGCTCGACCTGATGCTGCCGGGGATGGACGGGATCGACGTCTGCCGGGCGATCCGGGCCGAGTCCGGGGTGCCGATCGTGATGCTGACCGCCAAGAGCGACACCGTCGACGTGGTGCTCGGCCTGGAGTCGGGTGCCGACGACTACGTCGTGAAGCCGTTCAAACCCAAGGAGCTGGTGGCCCGGATCCGGGCCCGGCTGCGCCGGATGGACGAGCCCGGCCCGGAGTCGCTGACCATCGGCGACCTCACCATCGACGTGGCCGGCCACTCGGTGAAGCGGGCCGGCGAGACGATCCAGCTGACGCCGCTGGAGTTCGATCTGCTGGTCTGCCTGGCGTCGAAGCCCTGGCAGGTGTTCACCCGCGAGGTGCTGCTGGAGCAGGTCTGGGGCTACCGCCACGCGGCCGACACCCGGCTGGTGAACGTGCATGTCCAGCGACTGCGCTCCAAGATCGAGAAGGACCCTGAGCACCCGGAGATCGTGGTCACGGTCCGCGGGGTCGGATACAAGGCGGGTGCGGACTGATCGAGTACGGACGCGGCCAAGAGTCGCAGGCTGCCACCGGTGACCCGGTAACCGACCCGGTCGCCGAGGAGCACACCGGGCAACACACCGGGCAGCAGGCCGGTCAACAGACCGGGCAGGAGCAGAGGCAGTCGACGGCACCTCCGGAGCAGGAGGCGCCGCAATCCCGCGGGACGGAGCTGGAACTGACCGTCGCCGCGGCGGACTGGTCTGCCCAGCCGCAGCCGATCTGGCGGACGCACCCCAAGCACTGGCCGGACATCTGGCGCCGCTCCATCCAGGCCCGGATCGTCACCGGCACCCTGCTGATGTCGACGCTGGTGCTGATCCTGGTCGGCTGGGTGATGATGAGCCAGGTCACCGACGGTGTCCTGGAGTCCCGTCGTACCAGTGCGCAGGCCGAGGTACGGGCTCAGTTGGCCCAGCTGTCCATCACGATCGACGCCGCGAACCGCAACACCATCAACCAGCAGCTGTCCGAGCTGGTCCTCGGCTCCAACCGCCCAGGCCTGTACGACGTCCTGCTGGTGCCGACCGACCAGGCGGCGTCCAACGCGATCCGCTACACCGGTCTGGTCGACAGCGACTCGATCCCGGAGGCGCTGGCGTCCTCGGTGATGAGCGACGACTCCAAGCTGTGGGACACCTACACCGAGATCAACTACCGCGACGCCCCCGGCGTGCCAGGGCTGGTGATCGGGTCGCAGATCCGGATCAACTCCACCGGCGACCGGTACGCGATCTACTTCCTGTTCCCGCTGACCGCGCAGCAGGAGACGCTCGACGTCGTACAGCGTGCTCTGGTGACCGCAGGTCTGCTGCTGATCGTTCTGCTCGGTGCTGTGGCCTGGCTGGTCACCCGTCAGGTCGTGACACCGGTCCGGATGGCGCGGCGGATCGCCGAGCGGCTCGCCGCCGGCAAGCTCGAGGAGCGGATGCAGGTCCGCGGTACGGACGACCTGGCCCGCCTCGCGGTGTCGTTCAACAAGATGGCCTCCAACCTGCAGCGGCAGATCCGCCGGCTGGAGGAGCTGTCCCGGCTGCAGCGCCGGTTCGTCTCTGACGTCTCCCACGAACTCCGTACGCCGCTGACCACTGTCCGCATGGCTGCCGATCTACTGCACGAGAGCCGCGACCAGTTCGACCCGATCAGCCGTCGCTCGGTCGAACTGCTGCAGAACGAGCTCAACCGGTTCGAGGAACTGCTCGCCGACCTGCTGGAGATCAGCAGGTTCGACGCAGGCGCCGCGGCGCTCGACCTCGAGGACGTCGACCTGCGCGACATCGTCAGCCGGGTCCTGGAGAACCACGAGACTCTGCTGCACCGCAAGGGCTGCGAGGTCCAGCTGGACATGCCGGAGCCGTGCCGCGCCAAGGTGGACTCGCGGCGGATCGAGCGGATCCTGCGCAACCTGATCGGCAACGCCATCGAGCACAGCGAGGGCCTGCCGATCCGGATCAGCACCGCGTACGACGAGGACGCTGCCGCAGTCGCCGTCCGCGACCACGGTGTCGGGTTCCGCGCCGAGGAAGCGGAGATGGTGTTCAGCCGGTTCTGGCGGGCCGACCCGGCCCGCGCCCGGACCACCGGTGGCACCGGCCTGGGCCTGTCGATCGCGCTCGAGGACGCCAGGCTGCACGGCGGCCGGCTGGACGCGTGGGGTTCGCCGGGCGACGGCGCGTACTTCCGCCTCACGCTGCCACGCCGGCCGGACACGGCGCTGACCGGTTCGCCGCTGCCGCCCCGGCCGCCCGACGCGACCCGGGTCGTCACCGAGCTCGTCGACGTCGGAGCGCCGTACCAGAAGCTGAGTGGCGGTGAGGACCGGTGAGGCGCAGGTTGCTCGTGGTCCTGCTGGCCGCTGTCGCGCTGCTCGCCGGCTGCGCCGCCGTACCGACCAAGGGCACCATCCGCAGCGGGGAGCGGCAGGGACGTGCGCAGGACCTGGGCGGTGTCGGTGTCGAGGCGAAGCCGCCGCGGGCGAATGTCAGCGAGATGGCGATCGTCAGCGGGTTCCTGGAGGCCATGTCGGACTCGCAGGCGTTCGACGTCGCACGGCAGTACATGACGCCCGAAGCCGCGGCGAAATGGCAGCCCGAGGCGCAAACCGTCGTGTACGACCAGAGTCCCGAGTCACTCACCCGCGTGGGCGACGGGGTCCAGCTGACCGCCCAGAAGATCGCCACCATCGGAGAGCGCGGCGAGTGGATCCCCGCGGCGGCGACCGACCGGGCCGACTTCCTGTTCAAGCTGAAGAAGATCGACGGTCAGTTCCGCGTCGACTCGGTCCCGCCCGGTGCGTACCTCGGTAGCAACCAGGTCGACCTGAAGCTCGCACCGCGCGACCTCTACTTCTTCAACCAGAGCCGCAACATCCTGGTGCCGGACCCGGTCTACCTGCCGCAGAACCTCTCGCCCGGCCAGGGCGCGACGCAGCTGATCCAGGAGCTGCTGAAGGGCCCGACCACCCGGCTCGGCAACGGAGTGGTCACCCTGGCTCCTCCGGGCACCGAGGTCCAGGTGTCTGTGCCCGTCGACTTCGGTGTGGCCACCGTGGCGCTCAACGACAACGCAGGTGCGTTGCGCGACCCGGACCGGCGGCTGCTGGCCGCTCAGATCGTCTGGACGCTCAATCAGCTCAATCTGAGGGCCAAGATCACCGTGGGCGGCGCACCGCTGCTCCCGGACGACCCGGACGTGCTGCCGTTCGCCAACTTCAGCCAGTTCGACCCGCAGGTGTCGGCCGGGTCCCAGACCAAGCTCTACGGACTGCAGCACCAGCGGGTGCAGCGGATCGCCGGCCTGGACGGGGCATCGGAGATCGCGGCGCAGCCGCTCAACTCCAGTCCGCTCTGGGCACACAAGGCCAAGTCGTTCGCGGTCAGCCTGCGCGGCGAAGCGGGGGCGATCGTCACCGCCAACGGGAACGAGGTCCTGTACGGCCCGCTGGACACGACCGACAAGGACGCCGATACCGTCCCGATCAAGGTCGAAGGGCAGACGCTGCAGCCGAGCTTCGACAACCAGGACGACCTGTGGATCCTGGACAGGGCCGGCACGCCTCACCCGCGGCTGCGCGTCCGTGATCACGACGGCCGCCTGACCGTGGTAGCGGTCGACTTCAAGGGAGACGTCCCGCTGGACCTGCGGATGGCGCCTGACGGCGTCCGGGCACTGCTGGTGATGAGGCCGAAGTCCGGCGGCCAGAACTACGTGCAGACCGGCACGATCCAGACCACCGGCAGCGGCAAGCAGCTGGTGCTCGGGCAGCTTCGTCAGCTGCGACTTGCGCTCAACAACATCACCGACGCGGCCTGGAACAAGCAGGGCATCGTGGTCATCGGCGCGAGCAGCGTGGTCAGCAACTCCGCCCGGCAGGCCTGGCTGGTCAATACCGACGGGTCCAGCCTGCAGCTGCTGCCCGGCTCGACGCCTGACTTCCGGCCGCAGTACGTCGCCTCGAACCCGAACAAGGACACCCTGCCGGTGATCGAGGACGACGCCGGCCGCATCCACTGGCTCAGCCGGGACCTGATCTGGGTCTCGCCGGACTCCGTCGGCGGCGGCGCGGCGGCGATCACCCCGACGTACCCCGGCTGACAGTTGTCCACAGGCCGGCGACCGGGTGGTTGCGGTCGGCGGCCGGTTCGGCGGATGGTGGTGCGGTGCCGGTCCGGGACGCGTTCGTGGATCTCGTCCTGGGCGGCCGGTGCGCGGGCTGCGACCGGCCCGGTGTCACTCTCTGTGATGGTTGCCGGGGGCTACTGACGACGCTGACTCCGTTCCGTGCATGGCCCGACCCGCGCCCGCCCGGACTCCGTACGCCGACCGCCGCCGCGCCGTACGCCGGGGAGCTCCGGGCCCTCATCCTGGCCCACAAGGAGCACGCCCGGTACGCCCTCGCGAAGCCACTGGGCCGGCTGCTGGCAAGCGTCGTCCGGACCGCGCTGGGGGACCGGCGCGCGACCTGGTTGTGCCCGGTGCCGTCGTCGCCGGCAACGGTGCGGCAGCGCGGGCACGATCCACTGCGGCGGATTACGAAGGCTGCCGTCAGATCGCTGCGCAGGCAGGGATTCGACGCCCGGACGGCCGACGCGCTGCGCGTCCTACGGCGTCCCGAGGACCAGGCCGGACTGTCCGCGGAACGCCGTACCGCCAACCTGGACGGGGCTTTCGGGCTGCGTTCGCGCTGGGCTGAAACGCTGATGGATCAACCGGTCCTGCTGGTCGACGACGTGATCACCACCGGTTCCACGCTCGGCGAAGCCTGCCGCGCCTTGGAATCCCGGGGTGTTCCGGTCCTCGGCTGTGCCGTTCTGGCCGCGACGCAACGGCTTTCGCCGTCTGGTTCATGAGAACTTCCCTACCGGTTTTCGCCGAAGCCGACTAGCGTTGGCCTATGACACCCGCAGGGGCTTGTCGGGCAGTGGAGTGGCGCAGGACCGGATCAGCCGGATTCCTGGCCGCGGAGTCCGACCGGCTCGACCGCGGGTGTTCTCGTTTCGGGTGCCCCAATCGCCAACAGCAGAGCGAGGACACGAAAGACGGGGGCCCGCGGACGTAACAGAGAGTCGCCGATCGATGGAGGTTTCCGTGGACGTCGTTGTCAAGGGTCATCACTGCGAGGTCAGTGACCGCTTCCGGCAGTACGTCGAGGAAAAACTCGAGCGGATCGAGAAGGTCGATCACCGGGTACTGCGTTGCGAGGTGGAAGTCAGCCAGGAAAAGAACCCGCGACAGCACGATCGAGCGATGCGTGTCGAGCTCACCATGTACACCAAGGGTCCGGTGGTCCGCGCAGAAGCCTGCGGCGAGACCAAGCAGGCGGCATTCGACGTCTGCCTGGACCGGCTCCGGTCCCAGGTCCGCAAGGCGGCCGACCGCCGCCGGGTGCACCGCGGTGAGCGTGGCCCGGAGGGCTTGCGGCACGTGAACGCGAAGCAGCCGCTCAACGGCAATGCACCGGTAGTGGAGGAACCAGTCGCCGAGGAAGAGGTGGCGACGCACAAGTACGGATCTCTTCTGGTCACCGGCGACGGACCGCTGGTGATGCGGGAGAAGACCCACACCGCCAAGCCGATGACCCTGGACCAGGCGCTCTACGAGCTCGAACTGGTCGGGCACGACTTCTACCTGTTCGTCGACGCCGACGAGAACCAGCCCAGCGTCGTCTACCGCCGTCGCGGCTACGACTACGGCGTGATCCGCCTGGCCGTCTAGACCTCGGGAGGAGCAGGACGGAGGGGCCGGGCAATCGCCCGGCCCCTCCGCTTCGCCCTACTGACCTCTCAGCTGTCGATCTGCTGCTGGAGCTCGTCGGCGTACGTCGCGACCTCGGCGTACACACCGGGGTTGCCGGCGTCCGCGCAGCCGACGCCCCAGGAGACGACGCCGAACAAACGGCCGTTCAGGACCAGCGGTCCGCCGGAGTCGCCCTGGCAGGAGTCCTTGCCGCCTTCTTCGTAGCCGGCGCAGATCTCGCCGTCGGCGGTGTACCCCTCGCTCGCATAGACCTGGGAGCAGTAGGAGTCACCGAGCACCGGTACGTCGACCTTCTGGAAGGTGTCCGCCGGCCCGGTGTCCTCGGTGTCGCCCCACCCGTAGACGACCGACGCCGCGCCGGCCGCGTCCGCGCCCTTGTCGGTCTCGAGCGCCAGCGTCGGTACGCCGTCGAACGGCGTGGCCAGCGTCAGTACGGCGACGTCGTGACCGGGCTGCTTGCCGTACTCCGGGTCCACCCAGATGTTGCTGATCTTGGATTCCTTGCCGGTGGACTTGTCGCTCAGCACGTCCCGGCCCTGGATCGCGGTGTAGGTCGACGCGGCCTCGGTGGTGCAGTGTGCCGCCGTGACGATCTTGTTCGCCGCTACCAGCGTCGACCCGCAGTACTCACCGGTCGGGTCGGGGGAGCCGCTGTTCGACAGCTGGATGGCCCAGGGGGCGTCTGCGGTGTGGGCGATGGTGCCGCCGACGATCCGGGTCTTCGGTCCGTCGGGTGACTGCGCGGCCGACGCGGAGCCGGCTACGGCCACCGCACCGAGGGACGCCGCGGTCAGTACGCCGGCCGCCAGGGCAGCGCGGACCACAAGCTTGTTTCCTGTCATGCCTCACTCCAGGGAGATAGGGGCCACGCGGGCGGGTGGCCTCCTCGCAGGTTCTCCCGAACACCATCCGTAGCGCACCTCCCACTTTCGGTCACTTCGGAGTTATGTCGGTGCGCTCCGGCAGAATTCCGGGTATGACGACGCAGCTACAGCTCTCGACGGCTCAGGCGCGCCGGGTGGCGCTCGCGGCGCAGGGATTCACCGATCCCAGGCCGAAGGGCACTCCGGACATGCGGGCCCTGAGCCGGGTGCTGAGCCGTATCGGGCTGATCCAGATCGACTCGGTCAACGTGCTGAGCCGCACGCAGTACCTGCCGCTCTACTCCCGCCTCGGGCCGTATCCGCGCGAGCTGCTCGATCGGGCAGCGGGGAAGGCGCCGCGCCGATTGGTGGAGTACTGGGCGCACGAGGCCTCGCTGATCCCGGTCGACACCCATCCGCTGATGCGCTGGCGGATGGCGCGCGCGACGACCGAGGCCTGGGGCGGCCCGCGGTCGATCGCGAAGGAGCGGCCCGATCTGGTCAAGCAGGTGCTGGCCGACGTCCGCGACCAGGGGCCGTTGACCGCTCGCGAGATCGACGACGACGTCGAGCGCACCAAGGACAACTGGGGCTGGAACTGGTCCGACGTGAAGCGCGCCCTCGAGTTCCTGTTCTTCGCCGGCGAGATCACGGTCGCCCGCCGCAACCAGCAGTTCGAGCGGCTGTACGACGTACCGGAGCGGGTGCTGCCCCGGGATGTCGTGGAGACGCCGACTCCGACGCTCGACGAAGCGCACCGTGGCCTGGTGTCGATCGCGGCGCGGGCTCATGGAGTTGCGACCGCGCAGTGTCTGCGGGACTACTTCCGGACGGCGCCGGAGCCGACGCTGCAGGCGATCTCGGAGCTGGTCGAGGAGGGCGAGCTGGTTCCGGTCCGGATCGACGGCTGGAAGCGCCCGGCGTACCTGCACAAGGACGCACGGCTGCCGCGCCGGGTGAACGCGCGGGCGCTGGTCAGCCCGTTCGACTCGCTGGTGTTCGAGCGCACCCGGACCGAGGTGCTGTTCGACTTCCGGTACCGGATCGAGATCTACGTCCCGGCCGAGAAACGCATCTACGGGTACTACGTGCTGCCGTTCCTGCTCGGCGATCGGTTGGTCGCCCGGGTGGACCTGAAGGCCGACCGCACCGGCGGCGTGCTGCTGGTCCAGTCGGCGCACGCCGAGCCGAAGGCGCCGGTGGAGACCGCCGAGGAGCTGGCCGCCGAGCTCGTCCAGCTGGCCGGCTGGCTCGGGCTGGACCAGGTTCGGGTGGCCGGTGGCGGTGACCTCTCGCCAGCGCTCAGTGACGCTCTGCGTGGATTCTGAGAGACTGCTGGGAACTTTCCGGGCCGCCCGAGCGTGGGTCGGATAACGCTGCGGGCGTGGCTTGGCACACCCGGCCCCGTACGATGGGGGACGCACGCCTTCCCACTGGGGTCGGTCGTGCCATGCGGCGTCGCCCGCTTCCAGGCAGCAGCAGCAAGGAGAGAACTCCCCACCATGAAGGTTGTCGACAAGGTCCTGCGGATCGGCGAGGGCAAGATCCTCCGCCAGCTCCAGGGCATCGCGAAGATGGTCAACTCCATCGAGGACGACTTCGTCGCCATGTCCGACGAGGAGCTGCGCGGCCAGACCGCGGACTTCAAGCAACGTCACGAGAACGGGGAGTCCCTCGACGCGCTGCTGCCGGAGGCCTTCGCGGTGGTCCGGGAGGCCGCGAAGCGGACCCTGCACCAGCGCCCGTACGACGTGCAGATCATGGGTGGCGCGGCGCTGCACCTGGGCAACATCGCCGAGATGAAGACCGGTGAGGGCAAGACCCTGGTCGGCACCCTCCCGACGTACCTGAACGCGCTGTCCGGCAAGGGCGTGCACGTGGTCACGGTGAACGACTACCTGGCCAAGTACCAGGCCGAGTGGATGGGCCGGGTGTACCACTTCCTCGGCCTCGACTACGGCGTGATCCTGCCGGAGATGTCCCCGGCCGAGCGCCGGATCGCCTACAACAAGGACATCACCTACGGCACCAACAACGAGTTCGGCTTCGACTACCTGCGCGACAACATGGCGGGCAGCATCGAGGACTGCGTCCAGCGCGAGCACAACTACGCGATCGTGGACGAGGTGGACTCGATCCTGGTCGACGAGGCCCGGACCCCGCTGATCATCTCCGGCCCGGCCGAGGACTCCCAGCGCTGGTACGTCGAGATGGCCCGGATCGCGAACGTGCTGAAGGCCTGGACGCTGGCCGACGAGGCCGAGCTGAAGCGGAAGAACCCCCGCGTCACCGACCTCGAGATCGACGAGACCAAGCGCCGGGTCGCCGACTACGACGTCGACGAGAAGAAGCGCACGGTCGCGATCCTCGAGCGCGGGATCGAGAAGGTCGAGGACCGGCTCGGCATCGACAACCTGTACGAGTCGGCCAACACCCCGCTGATCAGCTACCTGAACAACGCGCTGAAGGCCAAGGACCTGTTCCACCGGGACAAGGACTACGTGGTCGTCGGCAGCCAGGGCCAGGAAGAGGTCCTGATCGTCGACGAGCACACCGGCCGCACGCTGCACGGCCGCCGCTACAACGAGGGGCTCCACCAGGCGATCGAGGCCAAGGAAGGCGTCGAGATCAAGGAGGAGTACCAGACCCTCGCGACGATCACGCTGCAGAACTACTTCCGCCTCTACAAGAAGCTGGCCGGCATGACCGGTACGGCGATGACCGAGGCGAACGAGTTCTCCAAGGTCTACAAGCTCGGCGTGGTCCCGATCCCGACGAACAAGCCGATGATCCGGGTCGAGGAGCGGGACCTGATCTACCGCACCGAGGACGCCAAGTTCGACGCGGTGGTCAAGGACATCGTCGAGGTGCACGCGACCGGGCAGCCGATCCTGGTCGGCACCACGTCGGTGGAGAAGTCCGAGCGGCTGTCCCGCCAGCTGCTCAAGGAGAACGTCAAGCACGAGGTGCTGAACGCGAAGCAGCACGCGCGTGAGGCGGCGATCGTTGCCGAGGCCGGCCGTAAGGGTGCGGTCACGGTGGCCACCAACATGGCCGGTCGCGGTACCGACATCATCCTCGGCGGCAACCCGGAGTTCCTGGCCGACAAGGAGTTGCGCGCCCGCGGCATCGACCCGGTCGAGGACATCGAGCGGTACGAGTCTGAGTACCCGAGCCTGCTCGAGCAGTTCGAGAAGCAGGTCAAGGAGGAGCAGGAAGAGGTCCGCGAGCTCGGCGGCCTCTACGTGCTCGGCACCGAGCGGCACGAGTCCCGCCGGATCGACAACCAGCTGCGCGGTCGCGCCGGCCGGCAGGGTGACCCGGGCAAGTCCCGGTTCTACCTGTCGCTGGAGGACGACCTGATGCGGCTGTTCAAGCGCGAGATGGTCGACTGGGCGATGTCGCGTAACAACGACGACACCCAGCCGCTGGAGAACAAGGTCGTCACCAAGGCGATCGCCTCCGCGCAGGGCCAGGTCGAGGCGCAGAACTTCGAAACCCGGAAGAACATCCTCAAGTACGACGACGTGATGAACCGCCAGCGCCACGTCGTGTACGACGAGCGCCGCCGCGTGCTCGAGGGCGCCGACATGCGCGACCAGGTGCAGGACATGCTCGAGGAGACCGTCACCGGCTACGTGCAGGGCGCGACCGCGGACGGGTTCGCCGAGGACTGGGACCTGGACGCGCTGTTCACCGCGATGCGGACGCTGTACCAGACCGAGCTGACCGAAGAGGACCTGATCGAGGAGGCCGGCGGCGAGAAGGCCGGTCTGACCCAGGACTTCCTGATCGAGCGGTTCATCGAGGACGCGACCGCGGCGTACGAACGGCGCGAGGAGCTGCTCGGCGAGGAGGCGATGCGCGAGCTGGAGCGGCGCGTCGTGCTGAGTGTCCTGGACCGCAAGTGGCGCGAACACCTGTACGAGATGGACTACCTGCGCGAGGGCATCGGCCTGCGGGCGATGGCGCAGCGCGACCCGCTGGTCGAGTACCAGCGCGAGGGCTACGACATGTTCGCCTCGATGATGGAGTCGATCAAGGAGGAGTCGGTCGGGTTCATCTTCAACGTCGAGGTCGACATCGAGGCGATGCGCGCCGAGGTGGAGCTCGCCAACGAGGCGGCGCTGGCCGACGAGGAGAACCTGGCCGGCCGTCGGATCGAGGACATCCTCACCCCGGGTGCACCGGTCGCGGAGTTCCCGGGCCGGAGCGCGGACGGCGAGGAGCGGCCGCAGGACACCCCGCGTCCGCGGGACACGCCGCGGCTGCGCGCCAAGGGCCTGAGCACCGAGAGCCGCCCGCAGCGGCTGTCGTACTCCGCTCCGACCATCGACGGTGACGACGAGGTCGCGATGCACGAGGACGCGGTCGAGAACGGCAAGCTCGAGTACGCCGGGACTCCGCGCAACGCGGCCTGCCCGTGCGGCTCCGGCAAGAAGTACAAGCGCTGCCACGGCGACCCGCAGTCGGACGTCTACAAGTTCTGACGCTTGTTCAGAGGGTGGTGAGGTCGACGGCGTCGGCCATGGCCCGGTAGCCGGCCTGGTTGGGGTGCAGGTGGTCGCCGCTGTCGTACTTCGCCGCCAGCCGACCCGGATCTGCCGGGTCGGCGAGGGCGCCGGCGAAATCGGCCACCGCGTCGAACTCACCGCTCGTCCTGATCCACGCGTTGACCGCCGTCCGGAGCTGCGCGCTGTGGGCGGTGTAGACCGACGCGCCGCGGAATGGCGTCAGCGTCGCTCCGACGATGCGGATCCCGCGCGAGTGCGCGTCCTGGATCAGCGCGCGGTAGCCCGCGATGAGCTGCGCGGACGTGATCGGCGGGTTCGGCGTCGTACAGGACGTCGGTGCGATTTCGGGGTAGCCGAGGTCGTTGATGCCGATCAGGACGATCGCGGTCGTCGTACCGGGCTGGTCGAGTACGTCGCGGTGGAACCGGGTCAGGCCCTTCTCGCCGTAGCAGGCGGAGTCGGTCAGCAGCCGGTTGCCGCCGAGTCCGGCGTTGAGGACCAAGCGGCCAGAGCGTGCGGCCAGCAGGTCCGGGTACCGCCGCCCGGGCGGAGCGGTGTAGCCGTTGGTGATCGAGTCCCCGAAGGCGACCACCGAACCGTCGCCCGCCGGGGTCACCTCGACGCCGGTCAGGAAGTACCAGCCGCCACTCGCCTCCCGGTACGCCGACCCGCCGGCCTCGAGCTGGTCACCCGCCGCCCGGTACGACGCTCCGGCGGCGCCGAACTCGTGGAAGGTCGCCGGGCCGGTCGCGTGAGCGAAGTACAGCGTGACCGCGAGCTGCGTTCCGCTCGTCAGCCCAGGCATCGTCACCGCGTCTCCCACGACCTCCCCACCGGCCGGAATGCTGACCGACGACGCGCCCCCGAACCGCACCAGTTGCATTGATCCCGGCACGACCGCCGAGCCCCGCGCGGATTTGGCGACGGTCGCACCGGTCAGCTCGAGCGGCCGTACGCCGTACTGGTTGCTGATCCTGATCCGTACGTCGGATCCGCCCGAGCCCAGCCGGATCACCTGACGCACAGACTGGTTGGCGAATCCTTGCCGGGACCAGTTCTGGTTGGCGTTGGGCTGCTGCATCGCCGTCATCCACGCCGTACGCCACGCCGGTGCCGCAGGCGGGGTCTGCCGAGCCGTCGCCGGGATGAGTGAGGTGTGCGCCGCGACGACCACCAGCACAGCCAGCACTCCCGCGAGAGCACACCAACTCCGCAAAACCCGCACGTCAGGTTCCTTTCGTCACTGTCTCGATGCACAGCGGCGTGCCGAGGTTGTGATGGGTGATGATGAGCACATGTGGCTGACGGAGAGGTTCGGGCTGTCGGTGCCGGTGATCGGTGCGCCGATGGCGAATGTGAGTGGAGGCCGGTTGACCGCGGCGATCTCGGCTGCGGGCGGCCTGGGGATGCTCGGCGCGGGTTCGGCGGTGACGGCCGAGTGGATCCGGACCGAGGGTGCGATCGCGGCGGCGAGCGGCAAGCCGTACGGGGTCGGATTGATGGCCTGGGCGGTCGACCAGCATCCGGACCACCTCGAAGCGATCCTCGAGCTCAAGCCGGCCCTCGTCTCACTCAGCTTCGGCGACTACCAGCCGTACGTCGCACCCCTGCAGCAGGCGGGCATCGTCGTCGCGACCCAGGCCGGGACGGTCGCGGACGCCCGCGAGGCCGTCGCCGCCGGCGTGGACCTGATCGTCGCGCGCGGCGCCGAGGCCGGAGGACACGGCCGGAATGCCGTTGCCACATTGCCGTTGCTGCAGGCCGTCCTGGATCTGACCGACCTGCCCGTACTCGCGGGCGGAGGGATCTCCGGCCCGCGTGGTCTGGCAGCCGTGATGGCGGCGGGTGCCGCCGGCGGCTGGATCGGTACGGCGTTCCTCACCTGCGTCGAGGCACAGACCAAGGAGTCCGCACGGCAGGCGATCATCGCGGCCGACGAGACAGCCACCGTCTACGGCACGGTCTTCGACGCGGCGTCGCGGGCCGGTTGGCCGGACGAGTTCGGCGGCCGGGCGCTCCGCAACGCATACTTCGACGCGTGGGAAGGCCGCGAGCAGGACCTCAAGTCCGACGACGAAGGACATGCGGAGTACGTCGAAGGCAGCAAGGCCGCCGACCCCGCCCGCGCATCGATCTACGCGGGCGAGGGCGTCGGCGCCCTGACCGGTGAGCCGACCGCGGCCGAGGTGCTGGCCGGCTTCGCGTCGTACCGCGACTACTTGAGGGCCGCTCTCAGCGACGGGTCCAAGTAGTTGTTGTGAGCAACGACCAGGTCGTTGCACAGGGCCCAGATCTGTTCGACCGGTAGCGTCCCGGAGGTGGCCGGGTCGACCATGACGGCCTGGCGGATGGCGCGTGGGTCGTGGTTGATCGCGGCGTGGACGGCGAGCTCGGCGACGTTGAGGTACGAGCGGTTGAGGGCGGCGCACTGGGGTGGGAGTTCGCCGACCGCGGTCGGTTGGACGCCCGACGCGTCGACCAGGCTGGGGACCTCGACGGTGGCTCCGGACTGCAGGTTGGGGATGAGGCCCGTGTTGGGGACGTTGGCGTAGACCGTGCGAGGGGTGCCCGTGACGATGCTGTGGATGATCTGCGGGGCGTACTCCATCGTCGGTTCGACCTCGAGGGGCTCGCCGGCTTTCAGGGCGCTGCGGGTCTGCTCGTACGACGCGAGGTTCTCCGCGACGATCTCCAGGTAGGCGCCGATCGGCAACCGCAGTCGGTCGACCTCCGAGGCATGACCGAGATACCACGGGACGTACTCCGAGGAATGCTCGCTCGTCTCGGTCGGGTAGAACCCGAGTCGGCGGTACATGTCGACGCGTACCCGTCGGAGCAGCTCCGGGTCCGCCGCGATCGCCTCGTCCAACCGGTCGTACAGGTTCTCGGCGCCGCGTTCGAAACGCAGTACCCAGGACTGGTGGTTCACGCCGGCCGCGAGGTACGTGACGTCCTCGTACGGCACGCCGACCAGCTCGGACAGGCCCTGCATCGTCCAGTACACCGAGTGGCAGAGGCCGACGACCTTCTTGACCCCGAGCGCCTTCAGGTACCAGACGTTCATCACCATCGGGTTCGTGTAGTTCAGCAGCCACGCGTCCGGGCAGACCTCGGCGATGTCCTTCGCGAGCCCGCGCAGTACCGGGAAGGTCCGGAGCGCCCGGAACACGCCGCCGACGCCGAGCGTGTCGCCGATCGTCTGCCGGATCCCGTACCGCGCCGGGATCTCGAAGTCGATCTTCGTCGCCTCGTTCATCCCGACCTGGACGATGTTGATCACGAAGTCGGCGTTCTCCAGAGCCGCGCGCCGTTCGAGGTGCGCGCTGATCTGCACCGGCCGGTCCTGAGCGAGGTACGACGCGGCCGCTGCCGCCGAGTCGAGCCGTTCGGGATCGATGTCGTGCAGCGCGATCTGCAACGGACCGAGATCGAGACCGAACAGATCGGCCAGCAGTCCCTGGGTGAAGACCACACTGCCCGCACCGATGAAAGCAATCTTCGTCATGCCGTGGCTTCTTCCCAGGTTGATTGAGCCGCGGTCCCGCCGGCGGCTCTCGTGGACAGCGAGCCGCAGGTTGCGGCGATCGCCAGTGCGCGATCAGGTTTCATGCCGTTGAGTACGGCGGCCACCCAGCCGGCGTCGAAGCTGTCACCTGCGCCGACGGTGTCGACCGTGTCTACTTTCACCGCCGGTGCGGTGATGACCCTGGAACCGTTGTGGGCGAATGCACCCTCGGCCCCGTTCTTGACCACAACGAGCGGGCCGCGGCGGGCGAGGATGCCGGCGGCGTCCTCCACCGAGTGGTGACCGGTCAATGCCAGCGCCTCCGCCGCATTGGGGAGGAAGTAGTCGGTGACACGCAGGACCGGGTCGAGGACCACCCGGTCCCACTTGCCGGCCGGATCGTCGTTCGGATCCAGTGACGTGGTGGCCTTGGCGGCCTTCGCCTCCTTGAAGATCCCCGCCAGCCCGCTCGCCAGCTCCGGCATCAGGTAGAACGACCCCGCATGCACATGCCGCACCGACCGCAGCAGCGAACGAGGCACATCCGTCGCAGCCGTACTGGGCATACATCCCGCTGACGTCAGGATCGCGCGATCGTCCCCTGAGGTGAGGATCGTGGTGAGCGGGGTGGGAAGCGACGGATCGGTCACCAGCGCGTCAACATCGACGCCCCGGTCCGCGAGCGCCGTACGCACGAACGCACCGGCGGCATCGTCGCCGACCCGCCCGGCGAACGCGACGCGCAACCCGAGCCGCGCAGCGCCGCACGCCATGATCGAAGCCGATCCGCCGAGCACCAGCGAGCCGGAGGGAACCAGCCGTTCCCGCTGCCCGAAGAGGATCGGCTGCGCGACGGGCCCGACGACAACGTCGGGGTTCGCATCGCCGATCACGAGAAGATCGATGGTCATGGGGCCTCCCGGCCTGGACTGAGGAGTGGAGGGAGCGAAGCGACCGGAGCGACGAGGGAAGGCCGGGAGTCACAGCCCCATGACCTGCCGCGCCGGAGGCGTGGCATCAGTAGAGTCATATCAGCCCTTGAGTCCGGTGGAGGCCAGAGAGCGGATGAACGCCTTCTGGGCAAGGAGGAAACCGAGCAGTACTGGCAGCACCGTGATGACGTTGCCGGCCATCACGGCCGCCCACTGGGTGTGGTGCTGGCCCTGGAACGTGGTCAGGCCGAGCTGGAGGGTGTACGTCGAGTCGCTGTTGATCGCGATCAGCGGCCAGGTGAGGTCGTTCCATGTCGCGAGGAACGTCAGTACGGCGACCGTGCTCAACGCCGGCCGCGCCAGCGGCAGCACGATCGAGATCAGGATGCGGAGCCGTCCGCAGCCGTCGATCCACGCCGCCTCCTCGAGCTCGCGCGGCAGCGAGACGAAGAACTGCCGGAACAGGAAGACCGACAGCGGCGTGACCAGCGACGGCACGATCAGCGCGCCGAGCGTGTCGATCAGGCCGAGCTGCTTCATCACCAGGAACGTCGGGATCATCGTCAGCTGGAACGGGATCACCATCGTCGCCAGCATCAGCCCGAGCACGACCTTCGACCCGGCGAACCGGATCCGGGCGAACGCGTACCCGCCGAGCGACCCGAGGACCAGGTTCGCCGTCACCGCGACCGCCGAGACGATGAACGAGTTCAGGAACCACCGCGGGAACAAGGCGTTCCCGAGCACGTACCGGTAGCCGCCGAGGTTGATCCCGTGCGGCCACAGCGCCGGCGGGAACCGGTTGATCTCGGAGTTGCTCATCACCGAGCTCACCAGCAACCAGACCAACGGCAACGCGAACAGGATCGCCAGCGGCGCGAGCACGAAATGCCAAGCACTGAAGGGTAAACGCTTCATCGGGAAGCCGCCCTCCGCCGGTAGACCTGCAAGATGACGCCGATCACCAGCAACGCGACCGCCAACGTGTACGCCGCTGCCGCGCTGTAGCCGGCCGTGAACGTCTTGAACGCCTTCTCCCAGATGAAGTACACGATCACCGTCGTCGACCCGAGCGGTCCGCCCTTCGTCGTCACGTAGACCAGATCGAAGACCTGCAACGCGTTGATCGTCTGGAAGAGCAGTAGGAAGATCGTCACCGGCGTCAACGCGGGCAGCGTGACGTGCCGCAGTACGCCCCACCGTCCGGCGCCGTCGATCCGCGCCGCCTCGACCAGCTCGCTCGAAACTCCTTGCAGGCCGGCCAGATAGACGATCACGCAGAACCCGGTCCCGCTCCACAACGAGATCGCGACGAGCAGGTACAGCGCCTGACCCGGGTCGCTGAAGAATCCCTGCGCAGGCAGCCCGAGCTTGTGCAGCACCGAGTTCGCGACGCCGAACTCCGGATCGAGCACGAACGAGAACAGCACGCCCTGCGCCGCCGCCGACACCACGAACGGCACGAAGACCAGCGTCCGGTACAGCCCGATGAACGCGATCTTGCGATCCAGCGCGATCGCGATCGACAACCCCGCGATCACGCTCAACGGCACGTACAGGACCGTGTAGATGAGCGTGTGCGAGACCGCCGACCCGAACGCCGGATCCTTCAGCAGCGCCTTGTAGTTGGCCAACCCGACCCACTCGCTCGGCGACACCAGATCGTTGACCTGGAACGACAACAGCAACGACCACAACACCGGTACGACGCTGAGCCCGAGGATGATCACCACCGAGGGACTGACGAACGCCCACCCGGTCGCCCCTTCGTTCCGGGCCCGCCGTTTCGCGGCCGCCCGGCTCCGCGGGTCGACCGTGAACGTGCCGACCACGCTGGCCATCAGCTCGGCACCGCCAGCACCTGGTTGCACTGATCAACGGCCTGTTTGAGCGCGTCCGCAGGACTCTGCTTCCCGAGCAGAACGGCGGCGATCGCCTCGCCGACGTGCTGCGAGATCTGCGGGTACGTCGTGATCGTCGGCCGCACCTTTGCCGTGTCGAGTGCCTTGACGAACACGTCCAGCCCGTTCGTCTCGGTGGAATGCTTCTTCCACTGCGGCAGGTCCGCGGTGGCCTTGGTGATCGGCAGGCTGCCGCCCTTCATGTCCCACTGGATGTCCTGCGCCGGCTCGGCCAGCCAGGTGACGAACTCGGTCGCCGCCTTCACCTTCGCCTTGCCGTTGTCGAAGATCGTCCAGGTGTCCGGTCCCGAGATCGTCAACGGCTTCCCGGAGTACGACGGCAGCGGTACGACGCCGTAGTCGAGGCCGGCGTCCTTCAGCTCCGGGAGCTGCCAGGGGCCGGTGGCGACCATTCCCATCCGGCCGCCGAGGAACACCTGGTACAGCTGCTCGCTGCCCGGCTTCGGGTCGACGTACAGGGACTTGTCCGAGCGGAGTCTGTCGAGTGTCTCCAGGGCTTTCTGGCCGACCGAGTCGAAGCCGACCTTCTTCCCGTCGCCGCTGACGACGTCGCCGCCGAGGTCCCAGATCATCGGCCAGATCCGCCAGACCGTGTCCTCGTCGCCGACGCCCGGCCAGCCGGTGCCGAAGATGCCCTTGGCCGGGTTCGTCAGTTGCTTCGACGTGGCGACGAAGTCGTCCCAGGTCCAGCCGGCCTTCGGCGCCGGTATGCCGGCCGCGGCGAACAGCTTCTTGTTGTAGACCACGCAGAGCGAGTCGAGCAGGGCCGGCGCGGCCCGGACCTTGCCCTTCACACTGACCGCGTCCTTCGCGGCCGGCCAGTAGTCGTCGATCTTGAGCTGGCCGGTGAGATCGGCGACCTTCGGGCTCTTGGTCAGGCTGGCGAGGTCCGACCCGAAGATGTACGCGATATCCGGGTAGGACCCCGCCGCCAGACCGGCGGTGACCTTCTGCAGCATGCTGTCCGCGGTGACCCCGCCACCGCCGCCGACCACCTTGATCTTCGGGTGACTGCTGTTGAACGCGGTGATCAGCGAATCGATCGCGGCCTTCCCGGTGTCGACCTGACCGTGCCAGAGGTCGAGCGTGACGACGCCGTTGGCATCGGCGCCTTCGTCGTCGTTCTTGCCGCAGGCGGCGAGCGTTCCGACGGCCGAACCGGCGAGGGTTGCGGCGGCCGCGGCCCGGAGGACGTCGCGGCGGGACAGGTTTCGAGCATGCATGAGGGTCTCCAGAGCGATGGAGGAGGGATTCAGCAGGTCTTACGGACGTATCCGGGGTCACCCGGGGTCGAGACGTCCACGTCGCGCTGCACGATCGTCAACGTCCCGCCGTACTGCGAGCAGGCCGTCGAGCGGCCGCTGTCGGTGTACTCGATCACGATCACGTTGTTGCCAAAGGCATCGACGTAGTCACCGCACTCGTCGTACTGGCCGCACTCCTCGGCGACCGCGAAGTCCAGGCCGACCGCCTGCCGGGAACCGGCCAGCTCGACCGTGTTCTTCTGCGCGATGGCCAGGTTCTTGGCGTGTGCGTGGGTGGCGAGCAGCGTCAGGTACGCCTTCGCGTTCGCCGCGGTGAGCAGCTTCTTCGAGCGGGTGTAGCTGTCGTAGTTGTCCGGCTCGATCGCCTTGTACCCCTTGGCGGCACACCCGTCGATCCAGCCGTTGACCTTGGCGGCGATCCGGTTCCGCTTGTCCGCCGTACGGACGTCGAGCAGCGCTTCGCCCCAGTCCTGGTCGATGACGACCCTGCCCTTGGCGTCGCGGAGCAGCAGGTCGGAGTCCCACTGTCCTTGCTCGCCGGGCTGGACCTGGAAGGCGTTGACGTAGCAGATGTTGTAGAGCCCGGCCGCCGGTGCGGCGGTCCGGTCGCGGGTGACCACCTGGACGCCGGCGGGCGGCGTGTAGGCCCCGCCGATCTGGTAGTCGAACTTGGCGTGCGTCGGCGGCAGGGTGACGGCCGCGTCGGCCGAGGTCCGGGTGAGGACGATTCCTGTGACTGCCAGGGCGGTGGCCGCCGTTCCCGCGAGGAGACGGCGAGAGAGTCTGGACACGATTTGCTCCATCGGTCCCGGGGACGCGACCCCGCCTCGGGCCTCACCTGAACCCTGGCGCCGGAAAACCGGACTTCAGGCCCTCGGCCTGCTACCGGCTGGGTGCGTCACTGCCGAACAGTTAAGCGACGAGATGACCGTGCGGTCAAGGGAAACTTGCAAACAAGTGCGCGAATTCCGCCGGATAGTGCGGCACTGCGCATGGGAAGGGTGAGGGAAGAGCCAGGGAAGGCCGCCCTCCTAGCGTCCTCGGCAGACACCACTCACCGAGGAGGGGACCATGACCACCGCAACCGAGAGCCCGCGCCGCAACGGCGTCGACACCGCGACCCTGTTCGCGACGATCGACGCCGTCAAGGGCCAGAACGAGATCGCCAAGTTCCAGTTCCGGGCGAGCAACACCTGGGTGTCCGGGACGCACAGCCGCTCGACCGCGTCGGACTTCTTCGGCGCGATGCAGGAGCTCCGGCACAAGTCCGACACGGTGGTCGAGTTCGACCACCCTGAGGTCCTGGTCGGCACGGACCACGGGCCGACGCCGGTGGAGTACCTGCTGCATGCGATCGCGGCCTGCCTGACCGCCGGTGTCGCCAACATCGCCGCGGCCCGTGGTGTCGAGCTGACGAAGGTCACCTCGACCGTCACCGGCGACATCGACCTGCTCGGGATCCTCGGGCTGTCCGACGGCTCGGTCCGCAACGGCTACGAGCAGATCCGGGTCGCGTTCGCGATCGAGGGCGACGCGGACGAGGAGACGCTGCGCGGCATCGTCGAGCAGTCCCGGCGCCGGTCGGCGGTGTACGACGTCCTGGTCAACCCGACGCCCGTGGCGATCGACGTCACCTGCTCCTGACCATCGCCGTACCAGCCGAGGGGGACCGGGATGACCACCATCGACACCGTTGTGATCGGCGCGGGCCATGCCGGTCTCGCCGTCAGCCGGCTGCTGACCCGGGCCGGGCGCGATCATGCGGTCATCGACCGCGGCCGGATCGGCGAGAGCTGGCGCAGTGCGCGCTGGGACTCGCTGCGGCTGCTCTCACCGAACTGGATGATGCGCCTCCCGGACTGGGACTACCAGGGGCCGGACATCGACGGGTTCCTGCCGGCGGGCCGGTTCGTCCGGCACCTGGAGCTTTATGCACAGTCGTTCGACGCGCCGGTCGTCTCCGGTGCCACCGTGCTCGAGCTGTCCGGTCCAGGACGCAGTGGATATCGGGTGGTCACTGACCGAGGCAACTGGCGTGCGCGGCACGTCGTCATCGCGACCGGACCGGGGCTGCCTCGTGTACCTGCCGGGCTGCGTGAGGTCGTCACCGCGGCCGCCTACCGCAACCCGGCGCAGCTCGCGCCGGGAGGTGTCGTGGTGATCGGGGCCTCGGCTTCCGGCGTACAGATCGCCGACGAACTCAACCGGGCCGGCCGCGACGTGTACCTGTCGGTCGGCCGGCATACGCGGGTGCCGCGCTCGTACCACGGAAAGGACGTCTTCTGGTGGCTGGAGCGGACCGGGCGGCTGGCCCGCACCATCGACGAGGTCCGTGATCCCGCGGCCGCGCGGCGGGAGCCGTCGATGCAACTGGCCGGCCGGCCGGGCGAGCTCGACCTGGTCACGCTACAGGCCGACGGCGTCCGGCTGCTCGGCCGCTTCGACGGGATGGACAGGATGGACGGGAGCCGGGCGCGCTTCCGGGCGGACCTGGCCGAGACTGCAGCCGCGGCCGATGCGCGCATGTACCGCCTGCTGGACTCGTTCGATGACTCACGTGGGGAACGGCCACCTGCGCTGGTGCCGCCGACGACCCCGAGCAGTGTGGATCTGCGCCGTGCAGGCATCGGCGCTGTGCTCGTCGCCACCGGATACCAGCCTGACTACCCCTGGCTCCGGTTGCCGATAACGGGTCCGGACGGTCAGATCCAGCAGGTTCGCGGCATCACGGCAGCACCCGGGGTGTACGTCGTCGGCCAGCGCTTCCAGCATCGACGCGACTCGGCCTTCATCGACGGAGCCCGTCACGACGCGGCGTACGTCGTACAGCACTTGCTGGCGTGCAGTGCGGAGCCGGCCGCATGAGCGCGCCGTACGACGTACTGGTCGTAGGCGGCCGGGTCGCGGGAGCGTCGACCGCGATGCTGCTGGCGCGAGCCGGCGCCCGGGTCGCTCTGCTGGAGCGGTCCGCCTATGGCAGCGACACCGTGTCGACGCATGGCCTGATGCGGGCCGGCGTGATGCAGCTGTCGCGGTGGGGATTGCTCGATCGGCTCACAGGTACGCCGCCAATCCTGCGTACGACGTTCCACTATCGCGACCGCGAGCCCGAGCAGGTGGCGATCCGTGCTCTCTACGCTCCGCGCCGTCAACTCCTCGATCGGGTCCTCGTCGATGCCGCGGCCGAGGCCGGCGCGGAGATCCGGCATGGCGTGGCTGTCACCTCACTGCTTCGTGACGAGAGCGGTCGGGTCGCCGGCGTTCGCATGCGCGACGGTTCGGAGCTGACCGCCGGGATCACGATCGGCGCCGACGGCATTCGATCGACCGTCGCTTCGGCGACCGGCGCTCCCGTCGTACGCCGGAGTCGATCGCGCAGCGCCGTCCTGTACCGGTACTACGCCGGCGTGCAGGCAGCCGGCTACGAGTGGGCCTACGCACCGGGCGGGGCCGCGGGACTGCTGCCCACGACCGACGGGGCGACCTGTGTTTTCGTCGCGACCACGCCGACGCGGATGCGATCGCTGCGCCGCGACGGTGCCGAGCAGGCCTTCGCCACACTGCTCGCGGACATGGCGCCCAGCCTGACCGATCTGCTGATCCCGGCGACGCCGGTGGATCGGATGCACGGCTGGGCCGGCGCGGCTGGATTCTTCCGCCAGGCGTGGGGACCGGGCTGGGCGCTGGTCGGGGACGCTGGCTACTACAAGGACCCGATCACCACGCACGGGATGACCGACGCTCTGCGCGACGCCGAGCTGCTGAGCGACGCATTGACCGGGCCTGGTCCCGAGTCCGCGGCGCTGGCGAAGTACCAGGCGACCCGCGATGAGCTCTCGAGTGCGCTGTTCGAAGTGACCGAGTCGGTTGCGTCGTACACCTGGACTCTCGACGAGGTGCGGGTGCTGTTGCGGAAGGTCAGCTCGGCGATGAAAGCCGAGGTCACACAGTTCTCGCTGTAGAAGGGGATTCCGCTGACGCCTACGATCCGAGATGTGCAGGTCAGCGTGCAGCTGCTGGGCGGCTTTGTCGTCATCGTGAACGGTGCGCCGATCACCGCGGACCGGTGGACCCGGCGGGGTGCGGCAGCGCTGGTCAAACTGCTGGCCTTGGCACCTGACGGTCGGCTGCACCGGGACCGCGTCGTCGACGCCCTGTGGCCGGAGCTCACGCTGGACGTCGCATTGCCCCGGCTGCACAAGGCCGCGCACTATGCGCGCGGCGTGCTCGGTGATCGGGATGCCGTCGTACTGAAGGGTGAGGTGATCGCGCTGTTCCCGGGCGCGCGGCTCGAGGTCGACGCGACCACCTTCGAAGCTGCCGCCGAGGACGCTCTCGCCGAACCGCCCGCACCCGAAGCCTGCGCCGAGGTCTTGAAGCTGGCCGGTGAGCTGCTGCCCGACGACCTGTCCGAGCCGTGGCTGGAAGAACCCCGCGAACGCTTGCGTCTCCGGGTCCTGCGACTGCTCCGCTGCGCCGGCCGGTGGGAGGAGCTGCTGGCCCTGGACGCTGCGAACGAGGAGGCGCACGTCGAACTCCTCCGCGAATCCGTGCTCGCCGGAGATCGCACGAACGGGCTGCGTCGCTACGCCCGGATGGAACGAGTCCTGCACACCGAACTCGGCCTCGCACCAGGGCCTGAGGCCGTCGTACTGCGTGATCGTCTGCTGGCCGTTGATCCCGGACCGCATTCTCCGCCTGTCGCTGGAGTAGCCCGGGGTGCCGACCGGACGGATCTGGTCGAGCGCGACGCGGAGCTGGCGCAGCTCGGTGCGGCGTGCGATCTGGCCGTCGACGAGGGACGCGGTGTGGTCGTACTGGTCTCGGGGGAGGCCGGCGCCGGGAAGTCTGCTCTGGTGCGCGCTTTCCTCGACGGACTGAGCCCGGCCATCCGGGTGGCGGTCGGCGGGTGCGACGACCTGTTGGCGCCGCGCAGTCTCGGACCTTTCCGCGACATGGCCGAGAACAATGCCGAGCTGGCGGCGGCGCTGTCCGGCGATCTGCCGGCCGCCTTGCTGCGGATGTTCTCCGGGCGTCCGTCGGTCGTGGTGGTCGAAGACATCCACTGGGCCGATGACGCCACGCTGGATGCGGTCCGCTTCCTCGCGCGCAGGTTCCCCGGCATTCCTGCGGTGTTGGTGCTCACCTTCCGCGACACCGGGATCGACGCTGGTCATCCGCTCCGGCAGTTGCTCGGCAGTCTGACCGGTCCGTCCGTCAAGCGAGTGCTCTTGCCGCCGCTGAGTGTGGAGGCGGTACGACGACTGGGCGCGGTGGCTCCGGGCGAGGCAGTCGAGATTCACCGCGTGACGCAAGGGAATCCGTTCTTCGTCACCGAAGTGCTCGCCGGCGGCGGAACCGGTGTACCGCACACCGTCCTCGATGCCGTCCTCGCGCGGCTGGGCACCTTGTCGGCTCCCGCGCGGACATTGGTCGAACGGTTGTCCGTCATCCCGACCCGGACCGAGCGATGGCTCGCCGAAAACCTCGCCGATCCCGGCGTGCTGCTCGAGGTCGAGCGGTCCGGGATCGTGACCGGAACCGACGCGACCGTTGCCTTCCGCCACGAACTGGCCAGGCAGGCGATCGAGTCCGCGCTGACCGCAGGGGAGCGGATCCAGGCCAACAAAGAGGTGGTCGACGTACTCCTCGGGCGTCCAGAGGTCGAGCCGTCCCGGTTGGTGCACCACGCCGAGCGGGCCGGCCGGATCGACGTCATCCTCGAGTACGGTCCGGACGCGGCGCTCGAGGCTGCGCGGCTCGGTGCGCATCGGCAGGCGGTCGGCGTGTTGGACGTCGTACTGCGGCATCGTCACCTGCTCGCCTCACGGCTCGCGGCCGAGTTGCTCACCCGGCGGGCCTATTCGCTGTACGTCGTCAACCGGTTCGCGGCCGGGCTGGAATCCGCCGAGGCGGCTGTCCGGGCGGCCACGGAGGCCGGCGATGCTCTGCTGCTGGCCGAGGCGTTGCAGGTGCTGGCCCGGGTGGCGATGTTCGCGCGCGGTCCGATGCGGGCGCGGGAGGCGGCGGACCAAGCCGTCGAGGTGCTGGAACCGCTGGGTGACGATGCCCGGCTCGCGGCCGCGCTGATCGAGGTGGGCCGTGCCCACAGCAACCTGGCGACGGTCGCCATCGTCGCTGAGCCCAGCGAGCGCGCCGAGGCAGCAGCCGAACGGGCTCTGCAGATCGGGCAGCGTCTCGGCCGGCCCGAGCTGGAGGCGCAGGCCAGGTGCTATCTCGGTGATGCCCGCCTGGCCCGGGGAGATCCACGCGGCGAGGCGGACCTCCAGCGCGCGATCTCGCTGGCCGGGGCGGACAGCAGGATCGAGACGCTGGTGCGGTGCTACGTGAACGCGGCCGGCGGCGCCTATCGCAGCGGCCGGCTGGACGACGCGGAGAAGTACGTCGCCGGCGGACTCCGGGCCGCGGCCGACGGGGAGTTCTTCGCGGGGCAGTACCGGTTGCGGCTCACCACGGCCGCGGTACAGGCGAGCCGCGGGAACTGGGACCGCGCCATCGCCGACCTCCGGGACCTGCTCGACACACCGGGAGAACCAGGCGCGATGGCGACGCTCGCTCGGAGCCTCCTGGCCCGGCTGCTCGCGCGGCGCGGCGACGCGGAGGCCGGTGAGGTTCTGGCGGCTTCGCTCACCGATGAGGCGTTTGCGGACGACAGCTTCGTGTCGACGCGACTGGCGGTGGCGCAGGTCGAACTCGGCTGGCTCGACGGCTCGCTGGGTTCACTCACCGATGAGGTACGGCAGGCTCTCACACTGGCCGACGGACATCGATCCGTGCACGGCGAGCTGGCGGCGTATCTGAGCCGCGCCGGGATCGACGTACCAGCTCCGATCGACGCGCCTGGCCCGTGGGCGGCGACGCTGGCCGGCCATTGGGAGGAGGCCGCCGCCGAGTGGGGACGCCTCGGCGAGCGGTACGAACAGGCGGTGGTCCTGGCGACCGCCCCGGACCGTACGGCGCGAGCGCGGGGACTGCGTCAGCTCCGCGAACTGGGCGCGGTCAGCACCGTCCTCGCAGTCTGAGCCCATCCCTTGACGGATGGATTTAAACCGGTTTAAGTTCTGTTTAAACCGGTTTAAATGGAGGCTCGAGTGAGTAAGCGCCCGACGATCGCGGATGTGGCTCGCCGGGCCGGCGTGTCGAAGGGGTCGGTCTCGTTCGCGCTCAACGGGCGGCCCGGACTCGCGCAGGCGACCGTCGACAAGATCCTCGCAGCCGCCGACGAGCTCGGCTGGCGACCGAGCAACCGGGCCCGTTCGCTGTCGGTCTCGAAGGCGTTCGCGCTGGGCCTGGTGATCACCCGGGATCCGGCCGTGCTGTCGTCGGACCCGTTCTTCCCGGCCTTCATCGCCGGGGTCGAGAGCGTCCTGTCCACGCGTGGTCAGGCGCTGGTGCTGCAGGTCGTCATGGCCGGCGAGTCCGAGGAGGACGGGTACCGGCGGCTCGCGCGAGATGCTCGGGTCGACGGGGTGTTCCTCTCCGACCTCCGGCACGACGATCCGCGGATCGACCTGCTGGTCGAGCTCGGCCTGCCCGCCGTCACGCTGAACCGGCCGGACGGGGAGTCGCCGTTCCCGGCGGTCATCCTGGACGACCGGCCCGGGACCCGCGCTGTCGTCGAGCACCTGGTCGGACTCGGCCACACCCGCATTGCCCAGGTCGCCGGCCCGCCCGCCTTCGTGCACGCGACCGCCCGGGCGACGGCGTTCGTCGAGTCCCTCACCGCGGCCGGCCTCGAGCCGTTGACCGAGACCGGCGACTTCACTGCCGCTGGTGGAATCGAGGCCACCCGCCGGCTGCTCGCGCTCCCGGAGCCGCCGACCGCGATCTTCTACGCCAACGACCGGATGGCGATCGCCGGTCTCGGTGCCGCGCAGGCCGCCGGCCTGACCGTGCCGGACGACCTGAGCATCGCCGGCTTCGACGACAGCGAGCTCGCCGAGTACGTCCATCCCGGTCTGACCACCGTCCGCGCCGACCCGTACCGCTTCGGCGAGGCCGCGGCCCTCACCCTCAACCAGCTCGTCGACGGCGCCGCCGACGTACCCGACACCGAGCTCCCGCCCGCGCAGCTCGTCGTCCGCGGCTCCACCGCATCGCCCCCCGTGTAGTCCCCTGGAGGAAACATGAAGTTGCAAGCTGGACTGCTGGCCGTTGTCATGGCCGGCTCGCTCGTCGCGTGTGGCGACAGTGGCGGCGGCTCTGGTGACGCCGACGCCGCGGCCAAGGCACGCGGACCGATCACGATCTGGTACTCGAACAATGCCGAGGAAGTGGCCTGGGGCAAGCAGATGGTCGCGGCCTGGAACGCGCAGCATGCGGATCAGAAGGTCACCGCGCAGGAGATCCCGACCGGGAAGAGTTCCGAGGAAGTCATCGGTGCCGCGATCACGGCCGGGAACGCGCCGTGCCTGATCTTCAACACCTCGCCGGCGTCGGTGTCGCAGTTCCAGAAGCAGGGCGGCCTGGTGCCGCTCGATTCCTTCTCCGACGGCAAGTCCTATATCGAGGACCGGTCCGGAGACGTCGCGCAGCAGTACAAGTCCGCCGACGGCAAGTACTACCAGCTGCCGTGGAAGTCGAACCCGGTGATGATCTTCTACAACAAGAAGGCGTTCGCGAAGGCGGGCATCGACACCACCAACCCACCGCTCAAGACGTACGACGAGTTCCTCGCGACGTCGCGCAAGGTGGTCGCGGCGAAGGCCGCCAAGGTCGCCATCTACCCGGCGCCGAGCAACGAGTTCTACCAGTCGTGGTTCGACTTCTACCCGCTGTACGCGGCCGAGTCCGGCGGCAAGCAGCTCGTCGAGGACGGGAAGTCGACGTTCGCCTCGGACGAGGGCAAGAAGGTCGCTGCGTTCTGGCGGACCATGTACCAGGACAAGCTGGCCTCGCCGGAGAAGTACACCGGTGACGCGTTCGTCGACGGGACGTCGGCGATGGCCGTGGTGGGTCCGTGGGCGATCGCGACGTACAAGGGCAAGGTCGACTGGGGTGTCGTCCCGGTCCCGACCTCGTCGGGTAAGCCGGCCAACGAGATCCACACGTTCAGCGATGCGAAGAACGTCGCGATGTATTCGGCGTGTAAGAACCGTGGCACTGCCTGGGACGTGTTGAAGTTCGCGACCAGCCAGGAGCAGGACGGCAAGTTCCTCACCGCGACCGGGCAGATGCCGCTGCGCAAGGACGTCGCGACCACGTACGCGGACTACTTCACGAAGAACCCTGACTACAAGGTGTTCGCCGACCAGGCCTCCCGTACGGTCGAGGTGCCGAACGTGCCGAACTCGATCACGATCTGGCAGACCTTCCGCGACGCGTACTCGAAGTCGGTCATCTTCGGCCAGCAGGACCCGGGTCAGGCGTTGGACGAGGCCGCACAGAAGGTCGATCAGCTCGTCAAGCAGTCATGAGGCGCGGACCGCTCACCCGAGTCATGGGTGAGCATCCGGTCGGCACAGCGTTCGTCACGCCGTACGTCGTGTTCCTGGCCGCGGTGTTCGCGTATCCGCTCGGGTTCGCCGTCTACATGTCCTTCCACGACTACTTCTTCGCCGCACCGGGCGCGATCGTGGACCGCCCGTTCGTGGGATTCGACAACTACGTCGCAGTGTTGTCGGATCCCGCGGTACGGCGGGCGTTCCTGAACGTGCTGATCTTCCTGGTGATCAACGTCCCGCTGACCGTCATCCTGTCGCTCGGGCTGGCGAACGCGTTGAACGCCGCGATCCGCTGGCGCACGTTCTTCCGGGTCTCGTACTACGTTCCGTACGTCACCGCGAGCGTTGCGGTCGTCGGAGTATGGCTGTTCCTGTTCAACTCCAACGGCCTGGTCAACTCGATCCTCGGACCACTAGCCCCGGATCCGTCCTGGCTGGTGAACTCCAAGCTCGCGATGCCGACCGTCGCCATCTACGTGACCTGGAAACAGCTCGGCTTCTTCATCCTGCTGTATCTGGCCGCGCTGCAGAACGTGTCCAAGGATCTCTACGAAGCGGCGTCGATGGACGGCGCGGGGCGTTGGAAGTCGTTCCTCAACGTGACGGTGCCCGGTGTGCGGCCGGCGACCACCTTGGTCGTGTTGCTCGCGACGGTGACCGGCGCGAACCTCTTCACCGAGCCGTACCTGTTGACCGGAGGCGGCGGTCCGGACGGAGCATCCGCGTCACCGGTCCTGATCATGTACCAGCGCGGAATCGAGCAAGGCAATCCCGACGTCGGGTCGGCGATCGGAGTGTTGCTGGTGATCGGCGTACTGCTGCTCGCGCTCATCGAACGACGATTCGTGGGGAGGGAGGAGGACTGATGAAGCTCAAGTTCGTCGGGCTGCTGGTCGGCGCCTTCGTGTTCCTGTTCCCCTTCTACTACATGCTGATCGGCTCGTTGCAGACCGAGCCGGACCCGTCCGTGGCCGGTGCGCTGCCGAACCCCGGCAACCTCACGCTGCACAACTACAGTGAGATCAACAAGTCGATCCATCTCGGCCGGTCCTTGATCAACTCCGGCATCTTCACCGGCGGCGTGATCCTCGGGACGCTGGTCTTCGGCGTGCTGGCCGGCTACGCGCTGGCGCGGCTGCAATTCCGCGGCCGCGGGCTGGTGTTCAACCTGATGCTGCTCATCCAGGTCGTGCCGTTCCAGCTGCTGACGATTCCTCTGTATGTGCTGATCGTGCGCAGCTACGGACTCGCTGATTCCTACCTCGGCATGATCCTGCCGTTCCTGATCAACTCGACCGCGGTGTTCGTGTTCCGGCAGTACTTCCTGCAGTTGCCGGCCGAGCTGTTCGACGCGGCCCGCATCGACGGCGCATCCGAGCTCAGCATCCTGTGGCGCGTCGCCGTACCGCTGGTGCGGCCGGCGCTGTTGACCGGCGTACTGCTGACGTTCATCGGGCCGTGGAACGAGTTCCTCTGGCCGTTCCTGATCACCAAGCAGCAGGACCTGCAGCCGTTGGCGGTTTCGCTGTCCAACTACCTGACCACGGTGTCCGCACGGGCGGCCAACCCGTTCGGTGCGGTGCTCGCCGGGGCGTGTGTGCTCGCGGCGCCGGCGGTCACCTTGTTCATCATCTTCCAGCGCCGGTTCATCTCGACGAACCTGTCGTCCGGCGTCAAAGGCTAGAAAGGCTTCTCGTGACTGTTCCCTACACCCTCACTCGTGTCGGCGTGCTCATGACCGCCGAACCGGGCAACGAACTCGAGGCCGAGGGCGTGCTGAACCCGGCGACCGGCCACACCCCGGACGGCGCCCTCTACCTGCTTCCCCGGCTGGTTGCTTCGGGCAACATCTCGCGTGTCGGCCTGGCCCGCGTCGAGCTCGAGGACGGCGTACCGGTCGGCGTCGAGCGCGAGGGCGTCGTACTCGCACCCGACGAGGGTTGGGAGCGAGGCAAGAACAACGCCGGCGTGGAGGACCCGCGCGTCACCTTCGTCCCGTCACTGGGCCTCCATGTGATGACGTACGTCGCCTACGGCCCGCTCGGCCCCAAGCCGGCCCTCGCGGTCTCGTCGGATCTGCGGGAGTGGCGCCGGCTCGGTCCGCTGCACTTCGAGTACCAGCCGGATCTCGACACCGACCTGAACCTGTTCCCGAACAAGGACACGGTGTTCTTCCCCGAGCCCGTGCCCGGCCCGGACGGCGAACCGTCGTACGCGATGCTGCACCGGCCGATGTGGGACCTCGGCTGGTTCCGTGAGGGCGAAGGCGTCCACCTGCCCGCCGGCGTGACCGATGACCGGCCGGGGATCTGGGTCTCGTTCGTGCCTGTGGCAGCGGTCGAGGCCGACCTGCGGAACCTCGTCCACCTGCGCGATCACCGGCTGGTCGCGATGTCGGAGTACCCCTTCGAGGAGCTGAAGATCGGCGCGGGACCGGCACCGCTGCGGATCCCCGAGGGCTGGCTCGTGATCCACCACGGCGTCACCGGCGAGCAGCCGGAAGGCTTCGACCCGACCACCCAGAAGGTCTGCTACGCCGCCGGCGCGCTCATCCTCGACGCCGAGGACGTCACCCGGGTCATCACGCGCACCAGCGAACCCCTCATGGTCCCCGAGACCGACGAGGAGAAGATCGGCACGGTCGGCAACGTCGTCTTCCCGACTGCGATCGAGCAGGTCAACGGCACCCAGTACGTCTTCTACGGCATGGCCGACGCCGCCATCGGTGTGGCCAGATTGGACCGTCTGCCATGAACCCGACCCGCCGCACCGTCATCGGCGGAGCCATCGCAGTAGCCGCCGCCTCAACCGTCACCCTGCCCGCCTCGGCAACCTCCAGCCGGCTCTCCAACCTCGCGCACCTCGACTTCCTCCGTGCGTCGGTGACACCTCCGGCGACTCCCGGTCACACCACCTTCGGCAGCGGGCCGGTCGGCGTGCTCTGGACGTACGCCGACCGCCAGTCGGACGGCTCGTACAAACGCATCGGCGGGGGCAGCTATGACGCCTCGACGAACACCTATGGACAGGGTGCATTCAACGCCGACGACATCGCCCGGGCCGCCGTCGTCTACCTGCGGCACTGGAAACAGTTCCATGAGACGACCTCGCTGGACGCGGCCCGCGGACTGCTGCGCAGTCTCACATTCCTGCAGTCTGCGAACGGCAACGTCGTCCTGTGGATGCAGCCCGACGGCACCCTGAACCCGAGCGCCGACCCCGTCGAGCTCCCGGACCCGTCCGACTCCGGCCCGTCGTACTGGCTGGCTCGCACGGTCTGGGCGCTGGGGGAGGGGTACGCCGTCTTCCGCAAGACCGATCGGGCCTTCGCAGCGTTCCTCCGCGACCGTCTCGAGTTGGCCATCGCCGCGCTCGATCGCCAGGTCCTGGTCCGCTACGGCCAGTACAACGTGGTCGACGGCCGCCGCCTCCCGGCGTGGCTGATCGTCAACGGCGCGGATGCGACCAGCGAGGCAGTTCTCGGACTGTCGGCGTACGTGCAGGCCGGCGGCTCACCCCGGGCTCGGCGTGCGCTGACGCAGTTCGCGAACGGCATCGCGGCGATGGCGGCCGGGTCCACCCGCGAGTGGCCGTTCCGTGCGCTGATGCCATGGGGCGAGTCGATCTCCGACTGGCATGCGTGGGGTGCCCAGATGCCCTCCGCCCTGGCTGCCGCGGCTGATGCGCTCGGTGCGCCCAAGCTGCGCGCGCCCGCAATCGGCGACACGGCAGGTTTCACCCCATTGCTGATGACGGCCGGTGGACCTGACAACGGCTGGCTGCCGGTGCCGATCGATCGCACGCAGATCGCGTACGGCGTCGACGCCCGCCTGCAGGGAGTGCTCTCGGTCGGGCTGAAGCAGCTTGCCGCCTTCGTCGCCGCCTGGTACTTCGGTGCCAACCGCGCCGGCCAGCCGATGTACGACGCCGGCACCGGCCGCACGTACGACGGAATCTCCGGTGACGGCACGATCAACCGCAACTCCGGCGCCGAATCGAGCATCCACGGCCAGCTCTCGATGCTAGCCCTCGACGCCCACCCGGACGTCGCCCGCCTGACCGGCACTCCGTCGTACGACGGCCTGCAGATCGTCGAGGCTGAATCCGCCGTCGGCGGTCAGGTGGTCACGCCACCCTCGGCCTGGACCGGCGAATCCCAATGGAGCAACGGCTCCTACCTCTCCCTCGACGGTACGGCGACCTGGACCGTGCCGGCGTCACCGCAGCCGCGGCTCGTCCTCCCGGTGGTCAACCTCACCGACGCTCCGACTCCCGCTCGCACTACGTGGACTGCCGGCACCAGAACCCTCGGCACTCTCACTCACGTCTGCGGCCCGCAGGGCATTTCCGCCGCACCCGGCGCCCTCCTGCCGCTGACGCTCGCCAACCCACTTCCAGCCGGAGCAACCGCTCTCAGCGTCAGGTCGCAAGGCACGGCGCAGCTGGATGCTCTGCTGCTTCTGCCGACCGTCAGCAGTCTGCGGATCGGGGACGCTGTGCTGCTGGCCAGTGTGGACACGCATGCCCGTGTGCTGAGCGTTGCCGGCAAGCACTCGTACAGCTACGATCCGTCCGGCAAACTAGTTGCTCGGGGCAACGCTTCGCGGGCACTCGTCGTACCCGGTGGTTTCACCGTCGTGCTCGGCTGAGCGCTTCGGCACACCAGTCGGCGACGAACATCAGCGCCTGACCGCGTTGGTGGAACAATCGCCGGCTGTCGACCTGGCGGTGATAGGCGTTGTGAGCGGGATCGGACGCGCGGCTGAGCAGACCCGGCAGCAGCCACGCGTACTTGACTCCGGACGCCATCACCGCCAGCCGCACCTGGTCCGAATCACCGAGCCAGCCCGCCTCGTGCAGACCGTCGAGGTAGTTGGCGATACACGTGTCCGCGAGCTCGGGCAGACGCTCGACCGGCCAGAACATGTCGAAGACCGCGTCCGGGATGTAGTTGCCGATGTCCTCGCCGAGCGCGCCGTCACCGGTGAACGCCCAGTCGAACAGCGCGAGCTCACCGGTCGGTCGCTGGATCACGTTCGAGACCCAGAAGTCCAGGTGACAGGTGGCGCGGGGGAGACTCGCGACGAGATCGAGCAGGGCGTCGCGATCAACCATCAGCTGGGTCCAGGCCTGGCGCAGCTGACTCGGCCAGGTCTCGCGGATGAGCGGCTGCTGCCAGGCCGCGTCGTCGGTCAGCACCTGCCAGGGCACTTCGCGGGTCGTCGAGTAGTCGCGCAGGAATCCTGTCGACGTCCACGGCCGGTTCATAGCGGGTTGTGCCTGCCAGCGGCCGAAGGCGCGAGTGAGCGCCGCGTGCTCGGCGAGGCTGAACTGGGTGCCCGACGTGCCACCGATGTCTTCCATCAGCAGTACGGCGCCGTCCGGCCACTCCTCGACCTGCGCCTCGGGCAGCACCAGCCCGGCGTCCGCGAGCCTTTGGCGGAGCTCGTCATCCTGGTACACCTCGAGTTCGCGGCGCCAGTAGTTCCAGTGCCGCGGGTCGGTCGACGCAGCCCACGGACCGGTCGAGTCGGCCGGGCTCTGGAGCTGCTTGCGTACGGCGGTGCGGCCGTCGGCGTACGTGATGCGCTCGACGGTCGCCGTCACCGCATTGAGCGGGTTGTGCCGCAGAGTCGCCGTACCGACTTCCGGGTGACCGGTCATGAAGAGCAATGCTGACATGCGGCGGTGGCTCAGCCCAGCAGCGTCTTAGGTGGTAGACCGGTCAGCGCTTTGACGTCGCGGGTGAAGTGGGCCTGGTCGGCGTACCCGGTGAGTGTGGCGACGTCGGCGAGGGCCAGGCCGGTGCGGGCATGGTCGAGGGCGACGTTCATCCAGAGCACGCGGTCGAGCATCTTCGGTCCGTACCCGAACGCGTCCAGGCAGCGTCGGTGCAGTTGGCGCTCGCTCAGCCCGATCGTCTCTGCGAGCTTGGAGACGCCGGCGCTGCCGCGGAGCAGTCCGCCGCGGACGGTGCGCAGTACGTAACCGATCAGCCGGTCCGGCGGCTCGTCGACCAGCTTGGCCACCTCGACGTCGAGCGCCACGGCCGGGTCGGGCGACGATCTGATCCGGTCCAGGAGCTGCCTGCTCCGGGTCGGCGACCACAGGTCGGCCAGCGGGACGCGCTCGTTGAGCAGCTCGCGAGCCGGTACGCCGAGGAAGCCCGGAGCGGCGCCGGGCGCGAACCGGATCCCGGCGTACTGCGTCCCTCGCGCGGCGCTGCCCGTCCAGGCGTGACTGTCCGGGCCGGCGACGACCAGGTCACCGTCGATCAGCAGGACGTCCATGCAGCCGTCGGGGAGGATCCGGTACTCCCCGCCCTCGGCCGTGCGCGTCCACAGGTCGGCATCCGGGACGCGTGCGGGACGCTCCCGGTACGGCTCGACCGTGACTGTCATACCGCCAGTCTGCTACGGGCCGCCGACAGTTTCTTGTTCAGCGCGGGAGGACGACGTCGAGGACCGGTACGTCGACCGGGAGGTACTTGACCAGGGCAACGTTCTCGCGGACGAGCTCGTCGCGGACCGGTGCGCCGGTGCGGCGGTCGATCACTGTCCGCCAGATCTCGTTCCGGCGGAAGTAGTCCGCGCCGACGCGGAGGAACCGCTCGTCCTTGGCGAACACGCGATACGACTCCGCGGCGGCGACATCGGCGAGGATCTCGCCCTCGAGATAGCGGTCGCCGACGTCCACCCGCAGCTGGAAGGTCTGGTCGGTGTCGTTGCGGAACTGCAGGTCCACGTAGTTGTAGACGATGCTGCAACCCACGCCCCAGGGCAGCACCCGGCCGTTGTCCGGGAACGGGTCGAAACTGTGCGTGGACCGCTGCGTCACGGTCAGCGGCGAGTGCAGCACCATCCAGTGCAGCAGGTTGGCGAGCTGGCAGATGCCGCCGCCGATCCCCGGCCGGGCCTGCCCGTTCGACAGCCGCATGCCCTTCACGTAACCCTTGCGACGGGTCGCGTTGCCGACCACCTTGTTGAAGGAGAACGTCTCACCCGGGCGGATCAGCAGTCCGTCGACCTGTGCGCAGGCAAGCTTCAGGTTGGTCACCTTGTTGTGCTGCATCCACATCTCGGTCTCACCGAGCTGGCGCAGCAGCAGCGACTTGTGCCGCTTGATCCGCACCGGAAGATCGCCGGCCTGCCGGGTCCCGGCGTACGGCGTGCTGGACCTGATCCACTCGAGCCGCTTGAGGACCCGGTGGTAGCGCACCGCCAGCGGGTAGAGCAGCGGCATCCGCTCGCTCCACCGGCGATGATGCACCGCGGGCAGCACCCGCGCCCGCTCCGCGTCACTCAGCTCGTGCACCTCGACCCGCCACGGCGTACCCGGCGTCGCCCCAGCTGACTCCGGTGCGCGCTGTGGTGTGGCGATGATGGTCTCGGACATCATTCCCCCGAAATTCCCCCGAACGAGCTGGCCGGCCCCACGACCGACCTCGGTTACCGTACGCGGCCGCGAGCCCATTCAGATGACAGCAACCGCACGATCCGATTGCGCTCGTTATGACGCCACATGCGTGGCAAGAGTTCGATCCGACGCGATCCGATCGGCACCAGCTCCCCGGCCTCAGCCGATCTCCAGGGCGGTGCAGACCCAGCGGTTCCGGCGGATCTCCATCCGCAGCGCGATCGCCCGCGAGCGCTCACCCCGCCGTACATGCGCAGCCACCTCGGCAACGAACGGCTCCGGCATGAACACCCGCACCGACTGCACACTGCTCTTCTCTTTCGCGCCACGGGTCATCGCGGTCGTGTTCAACCCGAGCAACCGAACCCGCCGATTCAATTCCATGAACACCTCATCATCGGTAAACCGCACCAGCTGCGAAATCGGCCGATCCCCCGCCAACACCTCCGACACAGCCTGAGCCAACCGCCCACCCCAAACCCGAGCCCCCGGCACCCGAGCCCCCTCGCCACCCCGCACCCCAGGCACCCGCACGTCGACCTCGCCGGCCCGGGCTTCGGCTCCCCGCGCTGGAACCTCGCTGGCCCGCGCCTTCGGCACCTGCGGTGCGGCCGCGGTGTGGGTGGGATTCGGGGTGTGGGGCGGCTGGGCTTCGTCAGGTTGCCCAGCCGCCGGCTTGTCGGCCTCTGGCACTACGGAGAGCTTGCGGGCCTGGGGCTGGTGGGTGGTGAGTGCGGTGATGCTCGACGACCGCCGCGGTGCGGACTCGACCCCGAGCCGGGTGATCGCCTGCAGCCGCAGCGCCAGCGCACCATCGGTCAGCTCAGCCGCGTACCGAGCCGTCGCCGGTACGGCGTGCTCCCCGCGCACCGACCGCAGGCGCGGCCGAGCCACGGCAGCAAGCACGTCCGGGGCGGCGGTGGGTTCGTCTGCAGCGGAGGTCGGGTTGACGGCCATGAGAGCCTCCATCGGTTCCGGTGCTGAGGTCGCGTTCGTGGTGGCGAGGTTCTGGGACTGGCTCATGTCACGGCTCCTGATGAGTGGGCGGGAGGTGGCCGGTAGACGCGGGCGGCACACGCAGTACCTGCCCAGGAAGAATCAGGTCGGGGTCGTCCCCGATCACCTGCCGGTTCGCGGCGTACCACTGAGGCCACCGCGCAGCAATCGCCTCATCCGAGGCACCAGCCCCCAGCTCGCGGGCAGCAAGACCCCACAACGAGTCCCCTCCCCGTACGACGACCCGCACAGCCCCGCCAGCCCGCACCTCGGTGTACCGAGTAGGAGCCCCATCAGCAGGCCGATCCGGCACCCCCACTCGCATCCGCTCCCCAGCCGAAGGACGCCCAGAGCCGTCGCCGACGTCCTGCCCGGACGTGGTGCCGGCGGTGTTCTGCCGTGACTCGGCGGCCGACAGCCCCGCGTCCGCCCGACGCGCGTCCGCGCCACCAATCCGCACCTTGGACGCAGGCTCCGTCGAACGCCAACTATCGGCCGACTCCTGCTGGGACTTGGAGCTTTCGGAGACCTGCTGGTTCTCGATGGCCGTCGGCTGCGCGTCAGCCGTCCGCTGTACGTCGGCGCCGCCGATCTGCACCCGGGACGCGGGCTCCGTAGAGCGCCAACTGTCGGCCGACTCCTGCTCGGACTTCGCGGTGACGGACTCCTGCCGGGCCTCGGTGACCGGTGGCTGGGTTGCTACCCGGTGCGTGTTGGTGGTGCCGAGTTGGAGCTTGGAGGCGGGCTCCGTGGGGCGCCAGTTGGAGTCGGTGAGGGAGATGGCGGAGGGGCGTTCGGATTGGGTCCACTGGAGGACTTGGGTGCTGTGGGTGGGGGCGGCTTGGGCGGCGGTGACGGTGAGGGGAGTGACGGCGGCGACGCCGAGGCCGGAGCGGAGTAGGGCGCGGGCTGTCTTCGTCGTGATCCGTCCGGCGACGGCCCCGGCGAGCTCCCCGACCACGCCGGGGATCTGCTCCAGCACCGTCGTGACGACGGCCAGCACCAACCACACGTAGGCGATCCACGCGACCGTCCCGACGGCGAGCACGGTCAGCGAGTCCAGGTCGTACGTCCGGGCGCCGCTGATCGACCCGGCGGTCATCCACCGCAGCAGCAGGCCGACGGCGACCAACGCCAGCAACGCGAGCGTGCCTTTCAGCCCTCGGATCATCGCGTTCATCCCGCTTCGCTTCCGATCTATGAGTTTGCGTTAGTTTGCTTTGGCTTGACCACTATAGACCGGTTCTAGTCGAGCTTTGCAAGTCCTTAACGCACACAGCGTCGGTTTCCGGTGCAGAGAGTGACGACCGACCGTCGCCGCGGCACCCGCGACCGGTAGGTTCACGGTCATGCGGTGGGATGCGTTGTTCGCGGACCTGGAGTCGCAGTTCGAGGCGCTCCAGGACTCAGATCTGTACGGCGAAGTGGCCGACCGGATCCGCACCGAGGTCGGGAAGATCACCGTCCTCGACCGGCTCCGCGGCGCGGTGAACACCGTCGTACGCGTCGAACTGAACGACGCCGAGCCGGTCCGCGGCATGCTCAGCCGGGTCGGGAAGGACTGCCTGCTGATCGAGACCGAGCGCTACGAGGAGTGGCTGATCCCGGTCACCGCGCTGGTCGCCGTACACGGGCTGGGGCCGTGGGCCGAACCGGCCGGCGCCGTCGAAGGCAAGCTCGGCCTCGCGCATCTACTCCGGGGAATCGCCCGCGACCGCTCACCGGTCACGCTGTTCTGCACCGGCAGCGGCCCCGTCACCGGCACCATCGACCGCGTCGGCGCCGACTTCCTCGAACTCGCCGAACACCCCCTCGACGCCCCCCGCCGCCGCTCCGAGGTCCACAACGTCCGCCTCGTCCCCACCCAATCCCTCCAAGCCCTCCGCCGGCGGTAGCTCCCGCCTCCTCCAACCCATTCGTCCGCGCCGGCGCCAGCTCGCCGGGCAGAGGGGGAGTTAGAGCTGGGCGTCCTCTGTGGTTTCGGCTTCTTCGCCGAAGGGGTGGGTGTTGATGAAGTCTTTGGTTTCGGTGTAGAGGCGCTCGATGTACTTCTCCAGCTCGGTTGCTTCGACTCGCCACTGGCCGCGGCCGCCGATCTTCACGGCGGGGATGTCGCCGCGGCGGACCAGGGCGTAGACCTGGTTGGCGGAGATGTTGAGGACCTCGGCGACGTCGGCGAGCTGGAGGAAGCGGGGACCCGGCATCCGTCGGACTCCTTCACATAGAGGCTGGTTGTTTCAGTTTGCCACGGTTGGCGGATGGATGGCCGGGTTTGTCCCCAGCCTGTGACTGCCTGTGGATGACCGTTCACGCCGTGATCGGGAACCAGGCAGAATGTCGCCCGAGAACGATCGAATGACTGGGGAGACGACGTGGTCGAGACAGCCGTGCGAAGCGGATTCGGGGCGCCGTCCGCGCCGGCCCAGCGCAACCGCAAGGCCCGCTGGAAGGACGGCCGCCTCGTCCTCGGCGTGCTGCTCGTCGCCGTCACCGCGCTGGCCGGCGCCAAGCTGCTCTCCTCCGCCGACGACACCACCACGATCTGGGCCGCCAAGCACGACCTGAAGGTCGGCGTCCCGCTGACCGACGACGACCTGACCACGGTCCGCGTCCGCTTTACCAGCACCAACGATGCCGAGCGATACCTCGCTGCCGATGCGAGTGTGAAGGGCCTGGTCGTCGGCCGCCCGATCGACCAGGGCGAGTTCCTGCCGAAGGACGCGGCGGTCGCCAAGTCCGACCAGGATCGCACCGAGCTCCCGCTCTCGGTCGCGACCGGCCGCCTGCCGTCCGACACCGCGGTCGGCGACATCGTCGACGTCTGGGTGGTCCCGAAGGAAGAAGGCCAGCCGGCGAGACCGCTGTGGAGCAGCGTCCGCGTGCTGCAGATCGATTCGGTCAAGGGCGTCGCCGGCAGCACGGCCCGCCGCCAGGTCCTGATCGGGCTCACCTCGGCCGACCTGCCCCGCATCCCGGCCGCGCTGACCGCGATCGGCGCCGGTGAGCCGACCCTGGTCCGGAAGGCCGGCTGATGTCGATCCCGGTCCTGCTCGCCGTCACCGGCGCGCCCTGGGAGGCCGATGTCGTCCAGCGGACCGAGCGCGCTCCCGGGATCAAGGTCGTACGGCGCTGCGTCGACATCGCTGACGTGATGGCTGCCGCCGCAAGCGGTCAGGCCCGCGCCGTGCTGCTGGCCGACGCCTTGGCCCGCCTCTCGTCCGACGCGGTCGCCGCGCTCCACGCGCGCGGAATCGCCGTGCTCGCCCTGGTCGACCCAACGGAGAACGGCGCACCCTTCGGCCCGGAAGACCGGCTCAGCCGGATGGGCATCGAGCGGATCCTGCCCGCCGACGTCAGCCCGACCGACCTCGGGCGCGCGGTCACCGAAGCCGTCGAGTCCGGCCCGGAGATCTCGACCGCTCACTTCGCCGGCGGATTCGTGCCGCTCACCCCGGAAACAGCCGCCAACTACGAACCCCCGCCGTACTCCCAGGGCGCCGGTCGGCTGATCGCCGTCTGGGGCCCGACCGGCGCGCCAGGCCGGACGACGGTCGCGGTCAACCTCGCGTCCGAGCTGGCCGTGAAGGGCGTGCCGACCCTGCTCGCCGACGCGGATGTGTACGGCGGGACCGTGGCGCAGATGCTCGGGATGCTCGACGAGACCTCCGGCCTGGCCGCCGCGGCTCGGTCGGCGTCGAACGGTTCGCTCGACATGATCACGCTCGCGAAGCACGCGCGGCAGGTCGCGCAGCACATGCTGGTGCTGACCGGGCTCAGCCGAGCCGACCGGTGGACGGAGCTGCGGCCCGCGGCGATCGAGGCGATCTGGTCGACCGCGCGGGAGCTGGCGCCGGTCACGGTGGTGGATGTCGGGTTCTGCATCGAGACCGACGAGGAGATCTCGTTCGACTCGCTTGCCCCGCGACGCAACGGCGCGACCGTCGCGACGCTGGAGCAGGCCGACGAGGTGATGATCGTCGGTACGGCGGATCCGGTCGGCCTGACGCGGCTGATCCGCGCGGTGCACGAGGTCCGCGCCGTCGTACCGTCGACGAATGTCCGCGTCGTGGTGAACCGGCTGCGCTCCGGCGCGCTCGGCGGCTCACCGGGCGACGCCGCCGCGGAGGCCCTCGGTCAGTACGCCGGGATCGAGCCGGCCGCCCTCCTGCCGTACGACTTGAGCGCGGTTGACGCCGCCATGTCCCACGGCCGGAGCCTCGCGGAGGCCGCCAAGTCCAGCAAGCTCCGCAAGTCGTTCCAGCAACTCGCCACCACGGTCGTCAAGGAGCTGGTGCCCGCCTGAGCCGGCGCCCCGGAAGTCAGGGTCGGATCGGTGGGGAACCAGGGGATAACCCCGCCGACAGCCTGCCGACGATGTGCCAGGGTTGGCAGTACTTCGACCCGCAAGGAGCGTCATGTCCGATGTCCAGGGCCGGCCGTCGAGCTCGATGAGCACGAACCGCCGGTACGGGATTGCCATCTCCGTCGCCCTCATCCTCGGCGGCGCGTACTGGGCGCTCACCGGGCTGACCGAGGGCACCAAGAACAGCCAGGAGAGCTACACCGTGCAGGGCGACTCGCTGCTGGTGAAGGGCGGGGCCGCGGAGGTCGAAGTACGGCCCGGTGACGGGACCGAGGTGAAGGTCGATCGGCAGTTCGAGCGGAACGTGTTCGGCTCGGACCCGAAGGAGAAGTACCACGAGGACCAGGGCAAGCTCGAGCTGAACAGCGGCGGGTGCGGATTCCTGTCGTTCGGGTGCAAGACCAGCTATGTCCTGACGGTGCCGCGGGATCTGAAGCTCACGGTCGAGAGCAGCAGTGGGAACGTGAAGGTCTCCGGGTTCGCCGGCGGGGTAGAGGTGAAGACCAGCTCGGGCGATATCGAGGTGCACGACGTCGGCGGGCCGCTGCAGCTCGAGTCGAGCTCGGGCGATGTGGAGGCCGACGCTCTGACCGCGACGTCGGTGATCACCCACAGCAGTTCCGGCAGCGCCTCACTGGACTTCTCCGTTGCGCCGCAGTCGGTCGAAGCGAAGTCGAGCTCGGGCGACGTCTCGATCCGGATCCCTTCCGGCGACGAGTCGTACAAGGTCGACACGCAGACCTCGTCCGGCGACGAATCCGCCAACGTGAAGATCGACCCGAACGCCACCCGCACCATCCAGGCCAAGACCTCCTCCGGCGACGTCACCATCGAGTACAGCCACTGACCACGGGGAGTGAGGGCCGGGCCCGGAAGCGTGATGACAGGCCCCGTCTGAGTAGGCTTGCGGGCATGGTTGAGGTGCAGGTGGTGCCGCGTGGTCTGTTGGTGGACTGGGGCGGCGTCCTCACCTCAGGGCTGGAAGCAGCGCTGCGGCGCTGGGCCGAAGTGGACGATTTCGACTTCGACTCCTACCTCGAAGCAGTGCTCAAGTGGCTGCCCGCGCGGTCGCCCGAGGACGCGGCCGCGGAGGCCGAGCTCAACCCCGTGCACGCGCTCGAGCGCGGCCAGATCGCCGTACCCGACTTCGAGCGCAAGCTCGCCTCGATGCTCGTCCGCCGCGACGGTACGCCGGTGCCGGCCGAGGGCCTGATCGAGCGGATGTTCGCGCATTTCGAGCACCAGCCCGCGATGTCCGCGCTGGTCCGCCGCGCCAACGAGCGCGGGATCAAGACCGCCCTGCTGTCGAACTCCTGGGGCAACACTTACCCGCGCGACACCTGGGACGGGATGTTCGACGACATCGTGATCTCCGGCGAGGTCGGTCTGCGCAAACCCGAGCCGGAGATCTTCCTGCTCGCCGCCCGCAGGCTGAACCTGGAGCCGGCGGAGTGCGTCTTCATCGACGACCTGCAACTCAATGTCGACGGGGCCGTCGCGGTCGGCATGACCGCGATCCTTCACACCGAGTACGACGAGACCCGGCGAGCGCTGGAAACCCTGTTCGGAGCCGACCTGACGTGACCGTGACCACCCCTCCTTCCTCCCCGACACGTCCGGCCGGCCGCCGCGGCATCGTCATCGGCGTTCTCGCCTGCGCCGCACTGGTCGCACTCGGCGCCTGGATCGCGCATCTGTACGGCGGCATGATCGACCTGCGCGTCTACCGGATGGGCGGCTCGGTCCTCCTGCACGGCGACTCGCTGTACGACGCGAAGCTGCCCGGCGGCTCGAACCTCCCGTTCACGTACCCGCCGTTCGCCGCGATCGCGATGGTCCCGCTGGCCGCCGTGCCGTGGGGTGTCGCGCTGGTGGCGTGGACGACGATCTCGGTGCTCTGCATCACCGCGCTGTGGCGGGCCAGCCTGCCGAAGACGTTCTGGTCGTTCGTCACCCAACGGAAGCGGACGGCGGTGCTGGTCGCGCTGACCGCGCTGTCGCTGCTGCTCGAGCCGGTCTGGCAGACGATCCAGTTCGGCCAGATCAATCTGTTGCTGACCGCAATGATCCTGCTGGACCTGGTCCGGCCGAACGACACCAAGCTGCGGGGCTTCTGGGTCGGCGTGACGATCGGCGTGAAGCTGACCCCGCTGCCGTTCCTCGCGCTGCTGATCGTCACGAAGCAGTGGCGGGCGCTGCGCAACGCCGTACTGGGACTGCTGGCGACGATGGCGATCGGGTTCGCGATCGTGCCGCACCAGTCCTGGCGGTACTGGACCGACGTGATCCTGGACGCGAACCGCGTCGGCGGGATCGCGTACACCGGCAACCAGTCGTTCAACGGGTTCCTGCACCGGATCGGCAACGACGCGAGCTGGGTCCAGCCGACCTGGTTCGTGGTCTCGGTCGTATTCGGGCTGCTCGTGCTCTGGCTGGCCCGGCGTTACTGGCTCGCGGACGAGCGCGTCACCGCGATCTCGGTGATGGCGCTGGCAGTCCTGTACGCGTCGCCGATCTCGTGGAGCCACCACTGGGTCTGGATCATCCCGCTCGGCGTCAGCCTGATCCGTGGCGTCAACCGCGCCTGGGGCCTCAACCCGGCCGTGATCACCGGCGTCCTGTTCTACGGCCTCTTCGTACTGCGCTCGATCTGGTGGGTCCCGTACCGCGACGACCGCGAGCTCAGCTGGTCCTTCTGGCAGTCGATCCCGGGCAACTCGCACCTGATCGTCGGCATGATCGCGTTCATCCTGCTCGCGATCACCAGCCGGGGTCTGTCCAAGCCGTCAGCTCCCGCAACGTCCGAGTCAGCCTGACAGCCAACTCGGCGTCGACCTCGGCCAGCTCGGTCAGCAGTACGTCGACACTCGCGCGGAACGCCCGCCGCAGTTCCGGGATCTCCAGTGATCGCACGAGCGTCAGCTCCACGGGCGCAGTGGTGGCTGCAGGCAACAAATGCAGGCCGCGCCCCTGGGAGTGCGGTACGCCGTGGCGCAAGCACATCAGCATCAGCACGTGGTCCCGGACGCCGCTGATCATGTACTCCGCCTGCCACGCCTTGCCGCGCGCGATACTCGACCGCGCGTGCAACGCGTAGAGCCAGCCCATGCCGATCAGGTCGACCGGATCCGGCGTACTCCGCGGTGGCTGCTCGGCTGCTTCCCCGAAGAGCAGTTGGAAGGTAGGACCCACGGCGCCGAATGCCTCAGTTGGGGCGAAGGCGATGTCCACCTGAAGGGTCGAGGGCAGGAGGAAGACCCGGTAGATGGTTGGGCCGGCCCACATGTCGGTGTGGTGGATGGCGCCGTGCTCGGCATACATCGCCGCCGTCCAGTCGGCGAGCACGGCCGTCTGGTCGGCATCGGGCGCGAGGCCGAATGCCAGATCGATGTCCGACCATTCGTCTTCGGCGCCGACCGCCGCTGATCCGGTCAGGGCGGCACCGGTGATCCGTGCATCCGCTCGGGCCTGCGCGACGAGTGCGTCGCGCAGGCCCGAGCGGTCGGCAGGCGTGTACATCACGAGGAGAACAGCAGGAGCAGGCCGCCGCACGTGTAGCCGACCATGACGACGAGCAAGGGGATCTGACCGACCAGGGCCTTCGCACGCGGGAACAGCGCGACCGCGCGGTCGTGGGCCGAGATGACGCCGAGCAGGTGTCCGCAGACCACCGCGAGGACCTGGGTGACCGCGATCGCCGTGCTGTGGTTGGTGATGCCGGTGTTCACCGCGAGGAGCCCGGTGCCGAAGATGTTCGCGCCGTTGCTGAGCGGGTCGCTCAGATAGATCAGCGTCCGCTGCCCTTCCAGGATGAACAGGGTCAGGTAGTGCGCGACGACGTACCCGAAGGCGATGGGCACGACGGAGTGGGCGAACAGGCCCGGCAGCGACGTACGGGAGGAGTCGGACAGCCGGCCGGCGAGGACGGTGGCGCCGGAGTACGTGCCCAGGACGACCAGGATGAAGACGATCAGCGCGGCCGTCCCGAGCCACGTCATCGAGATGTCCTGGTTCTGAGCCCAGCCGATCCAGGTCGACGAGTTCGAGAACCCGTCGTACGCCGTGGAGCCGAGCAGGGCCGCCACCATGCCGACGAGGCCGGGCTGCGGCTTCAGGCCGTCGAGGTTCTCGAGCGGACGCCGTACGACGAGGGCGCCGTCGGTACGGCGACCCCACGGGGACAGCCGGGACATCAGCGTGGCGTAGACCTCGAACGGGTCGCCCTGTGAGAACCAGCGGTCGCCGAACAGGATCGCCCCGAACATCGTGATCACGACGTACAGCGCGATCCACGCCTGCAGCACCGGGATCGTCGCGCGGTCGGGCGCGACCAGCTCGAGCCAGGTGAACGCGAAGATCCCGAGCGCGGCCGGCCACAGGCCCACCCAGGCGGGGAGCTCGAGCAGGCCCTTCGACGATGGTTGCCGGAGCAGCTTCGAGAGCAGCAGGTGAAGCGTGCGCAGCGGGTTCAGCGTCCGCCAGACCGGGCCGAGCACGATCGAGACCGGCACCAGGCCGACCCAGACCAGGATGTAGACGAAGCCGAAGATCGGGTTCGTCAGCCGGTCCACGCCGAACATCAGCGACACCATCGCGTAGAGGAAGGTCGCCAGCCCGACCACGCGGACGATCCAGCGGAACCAGCCCGCGTCGACCGTCCGGGTGATTGCGGCAGGCAACGGCTTCCCGGAGGCATTACCCCGGTACTTCGGACTCCGCCACGCCAGCCCGAGGACGACGAAGGACAGCGCTACCGCGACCGCGGCGCCACCCACCGCCAGCCCGAACGGGATCGGCAGATCCTGCCGACCGCCGATCCCATGAAGGGGAATCATGTGCGTCCTCGCTTCGCTCCGGACGCACATGATGTTCTCATGCTGTGCTCGATGGTGAGCTCGCTTCGCTCGCTCACGAGACGACGAGCTTGGCGACCAGCTTGCCGCTCTTGTGGGTCTCGACCTCGAAGGTGCCCTTCATGTTCGCGGTGAACTCGACCGAGGCGGCCTTGCCCGGGCTCAGCTCGAGCTCCTTGTCGTAGCCGTGGATGTGCAGCTCGTCGTCGGCGTCGCTGATCGCCTTGACCAGCACGGTCTGGCCGGCCTTCACCTTGATCGTCGCGCCGCTCGGGTTGACCTTGCCATTGGCAACGGTGACGTCGATGGTCACGTCGGCCTGCTCACCGGACGGGTCCGCGGTGTTCGACGGGGAGCTGGTGTTCGGCGAGCCCGGGGTCGGCGTGTTGGTCGGAAGGGTCGACGTCGGAGTACTTGCCGGGGCGCTCGGTGAGGGGGTGCTCGAGCCGCTGCCGGAGTCGCCTCCACCACAGCCCGCCAGGACCAGCATGCCGAGGGTGGGCAGGAGAGCGGTGGCGGCACCGCGGGTGAGCGTCGAACGCATCGGTCCAGAAGCCTTTCGAGGGTGGTGAACTTCTCAGGGTGCGGGACACACCCTCTTGCCTGACGAACACGAATAGCTCAGTGTTCCCGTACGGCCAGTGTCGCAGCCCACTGTCGGACGTGGCCGCTAGGGTGACAAGACCGGTAATCCAGTACAGAGAGGAAGGTGACGGTGATGCCCGATCGGCTGACGTCGCTCGATCTCACCTTCCTGAAGGCAGAGTCGCCGGCGACCCCGATGCACGTCGGGACGGTCGACATCTTCGAGCCGCCGGTGCACGGCGACGAGGGGTTCGACTACGAGAGTCTGGTCGCGCTGATCCGGGACCGGATCGCGTTCGTGCCGAGGTACCGGCAGCGGGTGCAGCAGGTGCCCGGCCGGTTCGCCGGTCCGGTCTGGGTGGACGACGAAGAGTTCGACATCACGTTCCACGTCCGCCGATCCGCTCTGCCCAGGCCCGGCACCCACGCGCAGCTGCTCGAGCTGGTCGCCCGGATCATGTCGCGCCGGCTCGACCGCGCCCGCCCGCTGTGGGAGATGTACCTGGTCGAAGGCCTCCAAGGTGACCGGTTCGCGATCATCGCGAAGTCCCACCAGGCGCTTGTCGACGGCAACAGCACGGTCGACATCGGCCAGGTCGTGCTCGACTCGACCGCGCACCCGCGCGAGACGCCGACCGACACCTGGCAGCCGGAGCATCCGCCGTCCGCCCTCGAGCTGCTCGCCGGCGTGTTCTCCGACGCCACCAAGCATCCGACCGCGGTCCTGGAGCTGGCCCGCGCCGAGATGGCCAGCCTGACCGGCTCCACCTCGGTCCGCGAGGTGCTCGGCGACGTGGTCGGCTCGCTGGTCGCGCAGCGGCATGCGCAGGAGAGTTCACTGCACGTGAAGACCTCCGGCCAGCGCCGGTTCACCACCGTGCAGACCGACCTGGAGGACTACCGGACCGTCCGCGCCGCGCACGGCGGCACGGTCAACGACGTGATCCTCGCGGTCGTCGCCGGTGCGTTCCGGGCCTGGATGATGACCCGCGGTGAAGGCGTCGGGCCGACCCGGAGCGTGCGTGCGGTCATCCCGGTCAGCATCCGCGACGACGAGGACGAGGAGCCGACCTCGCTCGGCTCCCGGGTGATCGCCTCGACCGTGAACCTCCCGGTCGGTGAGAACTCCCCGGTCATGCGGCTGCACCAGATCTCGTACCAGACCAAGGTGCACAAGGACACCGGTCGCGCCGTCAGCGCCCGCTCGCTGGTCGGCATCGCCGGCTTCGCGCCGACCACTCTGCATGCGCTGGCCGCGCGGGTCGCGACCACCACGGTCCGCCCGATCGACGATGTGGTGATCACCAACGTCCCGGGCCCGCAGTTCCCGCTGTACGCGCAGGGTGCGCCGATGCTCGCGTCGTACCCGGTGGTCCCGTTGATGCCCGGGCAGGGCCTGTCCGTCGGCGTCACGTCGTACGACGGGAAGGTGTACTACGGTCTGAATGCGGACCGCACCGCGATGCCGGACCTCGCCGTTTTCGCCCAATGTGTGACCGATGCGCTCGACGAATTGCTGGACACCACCAAGGGCAGCCGGAACCGGGCCTCCCGGGGCCGGAAGAAGCCCCGCGGTACGACGAAGAAGGCGGGTTCATGAGGGTCTACATCCCATCCACGCTGCGGTTGCTGAGCGTGGCGTGCAACGCGGGGGAGATCGGGCCGGCCCCGCTGGCGGCGTACGCCGTGACGCCGGCTTTGCGGGAGTGGTACGCCGAGGGCGACGACGAGGAGCTGGAGTACGCCGCGATGGCGCAGGCGGCCCGCGCCTCGGTGGGTCTGCTCGCCGCGGATCCCGGCATCGCGCGGCGGCGGGTGGTGATCGCGGCCGAGGTGAGCGCGGTGCCGCCGGCGGACGGATCGGTGGAGCTCGGCGACGCCCGGCTGGAGCTGCATGTGGTGATCCCGTGGCGGTCGGTGGCCGCCGTCCACATGGACGCGACCGACGCGATCCCGGTGATCAGGAAGGCGGCCGACCTCTGGGAAGCCGCACAGAACGGTGACGACGACGCGGTGTTCGCCCTGGATTCGTGCGAGGGTGAAGACCTGCTGTGGTATGCGACGCAAGAGATTCCCGACCTGCTCGCGGCGGAGGGGCCGCGGGGGCGCAACGGGTCGAACGGATCGAACTGACGGGAGCTGATGGCGATGCAGGCGATCTGGAAGGGGGCCATCTCGTTCGGGATGGTGACGATCCCGATCAAGGTGTTCTCCGCGACCGAGGAGAAGGACATCTCGTTCCGCCAGGTGCATGTCGCCGACGGCGGACGGATCAAGTACAAGCGGATCTGCTCGGTCGACGGCGAAGAGGTGCCGTACTCCGATATCGGCAAGGGCTACGAGATGCCCGACGGCCGAATGATCGTGCTCGACTCCGACGACTTCGCCGACCTGCCGCTGTCCAGCAAGAAGGTCATCGACGTCCTCGAGTTCGTGCCCGCCGACCAGGTCGACCCGCTCTACCTGGGCAAGTCGTACTACCTCGCCGCCGACGGCGGTCCGGGCGCCAAGCCGTACGTGCTGCTCCGGGACGCGCTCGAGGGCTCCGAGCTGTACGCGCTGGTCAAGGTCGCGCTGCGGTCGCGGGAGAGCCTCGGACTGCTGCGGACGGTCGACGACGTACTCGTGCTGCAGGTGATGCTGTGGCCGGACGAGATCCGCGACAAGTCGTTCGCGGCCCCGCCCGAGGACGTCGAGATCCGGACGCAGGAGAAGGCGATGGCGTCGTCGTACATCGACACGCTGCGGGGTGAGTTCGACCCGGAGCAGTACCACGACGACTATCGCGAGGCGCTGGAGAAGGTCGTCCAGGCGAAGGCCGAGGGTGTGCCGCTGCCGGAGTCCGAGGACGAAGAGACCGAGGGTGCCGAGGTCGTCGACCTGGTCGCCGCGCTGCGCGCGTCGGTCGAGGCCGCGAAGGCCCGGCGCGCGGGCGGTGGCTCGTCCGAGTCCGAGCCCGCCAAGAAGGCGCCGGCGAAGAAGGCTGCCGCGGCGAAGAAGGCACCGGCGAAGAAGGCGGCTGCTGCCAAGAAGGCTCCGGCCAAGAAGACGGCCAAGAAGGCCGCGAAGAAGTCCGCATGACCGAGCGCACCGAAATCCCGGCCGACGAATCCGAGATCCCGGTCGACCCGGGGCACGCCCTGGTCACCCCGGGCTCGTATCTGCTCGAGCTGATCCCGATCCCCGTCACCGACCTCGACCGGGCCAAGCAGTTCTATGTGGAGCAGTGCGGGTTCGTCGCGGACGTCGATGTCAGCCCGGCCGACGGCGTACGGATCGTGCAGTTGACGCCGCCCGGCTCGTACTGCTCGATCAGCCTCACCACCGGCCTGGCACAGATGGCGATGGAGCCCGGTTCCCAGCGCGGTCTGCATCTGGTGGTGAAGGACATCGAGGCGTCGCGCGCCGAGCTGATCGGCCGCGGCGTGGAGGTCAGCGAGACCGTGGACATGGGCGGCGTCTTCTACGCCTGGTTCGCCGACCCGGACGGCAACACCTGGGCCCTCCAGCACATGCCCTGGCGGAAGTAGCCGTCCGGGCGTGTGCCGCATCTGGTTCGGCGTGGGGTGGTGGGTTCGAGGGTGGACCAGTGGGTCGGGTGGTCGGGTGGTGGTCAGGTTCGTTTCCGGCGGTGAGTCATGGCACCATGCTTGTGTCATCAATGGGCAGGCCGCCCACCCGCATCGGCCCCACCCCCAGTAGAGGAGCTTCGCCACCATGGATGCCGTCACCGCAGTCCCGACCCCCGCGAACGAACCGGTGAAGGGGTATGCGCCCGGTTCTGCTGAGCGCGCGAGTGTGGAGGCGAAGCTCAAGGAGTTCAACGCGGCCGGGGCGATCGACCTGACCTGCACGATCGGCGGCGAGCAGAAGCTCGGCGGCGGCGCGCGGGTCGACGTGGTGCAGCCGCACAAGCACGCGCACGTGCTGGGCACCCTCGGCAACGCGACCGAGGCGGACGGCCGCGAGGCGGTCGTGGCGGCGCTCGCGGCAGCGCCGTCGTGGCGCTCGCTGTCGTTCGACGACCGCGCCGCGATCTTTCTGAAGGCCGCCGACCTGCTGGCCGGTCCGTGGCGTGACACGCTCAACGCGGCCACGATGCTCGGTCAGTCGAAGACGATCCAGCAGGCCGAGATCGACGCCGCCTGCGAGCTGATCGACTTCCTCCGCTTCAACGTGGCGTTCGCGCGGCAGATCGTCAGCGACCAGCCGATCTCGTCCCCGGGCGTGTGGAACCGGGTCGACTACCGGCCGCTCGAGGGCTTCGTCTACGCGATCACCCCGTTCAACTTCACCGCGATCGCCGGCAACCTGCCGACCGCTCCGGCGCTGATGGGCAACACCGTGGTCTGGAAGCCGTCGCCGACCCAGCAGTTCGCGGCGCACTGGACGATGCGGCTGCTCGAGGCCGCGGGCCTGCCGGCCGGTGTGATCAACCTCGTCACCGGCGACGGCATCGAGGTCAGCAAGGCCGCGCTGACCCACCCGGACCTGGCCGGCATCCACTTCACCGGCTCGACCAAGACCTTCCAGTCCCTGTGGGGCACGGTCGGCACGAACATCTCGGCGTACAAGACCTACCCGCGGCTGGTCGGCGAGACCGGCGGTAAGGACTTCATCCTGGCGCACCCGTCGGCGGACCCGGCGGTGCTGAAGACCGCGATGGTCCGCGGCGCGTTCGAGTACCAGGGCCAGAAGTGCTCGGCCGCCTCCCGGGCGTACGTCGCTCGCTCGGTCTGGGACCGGATCCGCGACGACCTGGTGGCCGAGACCGACTCGCTGACCATGGGCGACGTCAGCGACCTGTCGAACTTCATCGGCGCCGTGATCGACGACCGGGCGTTCGCCAAGCACAAGGCGGCGCTGGACCGGGCGAACGCGACCGACTCGATCGAGGTCGTTGCCGGTGGCACCTACGACGACAGCGAGGGGTACTTCGTCCGCCCGACGCTGCTGGTCTCCGACGACCCGACCGACGAGATCTTCACGACCGAGTACTTCGGCCCGATCCTCGGCGTCCACGTGTACGACGACGCCGACTACGACTCGGTCATGCGGGGGATGGAGCACTCGGCGCCGTACGGGCTGACCGGTGCGGTCATTGCGCAGGACCGGCACGCGATCGCTGAGGCGTCGGAGTACCTGCGGTTCGCGGCAGGCAACTTCTACGTCAACGACAAGCCGACCGGTGCGGTTGTCGGGCAGCAGCCGTTCGGCGGGGCGCGTGCGTCCGGCACGAACGACAAGGCCGGCTCGATGTGGAACCTGATTCGCTGGGCGTCCCCGCGCTCGATGAAGGAGACCTTCGCCCCGCCGACGGACTACCGCTACCCCCACCAGGGCTGACGGACAGCGCTAACGGACCAGGCCTCGCCGGACCGTGATGTAGAAGGTGGTGAGGTCGTCGACCAGGGCCTCGACCTGGCCCTGGTCGGACAGGTTTGCCTCCAGGAGCCAGTCCGAGATCAGGTCGAACATGCCGCCGACCAGCCCGATCGCGACACTGTGCCTCACCGTGCGCTGGTCCTCCGGCTGCGGCCCGTCGTACCGGTCCCAGAGCTGCACCAGGAAGCCCGCGGCCCAGCGGCGGTTGGTACGGCGCTGCCGCTCCACCGCGGCCGAGATGCCGGACGCCATCCCGAAGGTGACCTTGGTGATCCGCGGGTCGTCGACCAGCGCATGCACGAAGGTCGCCAGCAGCCGCGGCGCTTCCTGCCGCTCGTTGCCGGTGGCCTGCGCGGCGGCGCCGGCCATCCGCTCCTCCAGGCGCTCGGACGTCCGCTGGAGCAGGGCGAGATAGCACTCCTCCCGGCTGGCGAAGAGCTCGTAGAAGCTTTTCGTCCCGATGAACGCGGTACTGCAGATCTGCTCGATCGACGTACCGAGATAGCCCTCGGCGGCGAACAGCTTGAGCGCCGCGTCCAGCAGCTGCTCGCGCCGTTCGGCCCGGCGTTGGTCGGCGTCGAGTCCCCGTATGGTCCTGCTCATGCGCTGGACACTACCCCGGGTACCGGGATCGTAACCGAGGGGAACTTATTTCGAACCCGAGATCTTGTTTGTAACCAGCGAGCGTGCTCAACTATCCGTGGTTCACTGGTCACCGACTGAAACCATCACGGGGAGCTGTCATGCGCAATCGCTTCCGGCGGACGGCCGCCGGCCTGTTCGCCGCCGTCCTGCTGGCCGCCTCGGTCACCTCCGCGACCACGGCAAGTGCCGCGCCGTCGTCGGGGTTCGACAACTGGTCCTGCAAGCCCTCAGCCGCCCATCCGAACCCGCTCGTCCTCCTGCACGGACTCGGCGGCAACGGACCCGGCAACTACTCGTACCTCGGCCCGTTCCTCGCGGCGAAGGGGTACTGCGCCTTCACGCTCACCTACGGCCGGCCCGACCCGAACATCCCGGTTGGCGGCACCGTCTCGATCGCCCGGTCCTCGGTGGAGATCGCCTCCTTCGTGCAGCGGGTCCGCGCGGCGACCGGCGCCGTGAAGGTCGACCTCGTCGGTCATTCCGAGGGCGCCTTCCAGAGCCTCTACGGCCCGAAGGTCCACGGGTACGCCGGTCAGGTCGGCAAGGTGGTCGCGCTGGCGCCGCCGACGCACGGTACGACGTTCGGCGGGCTCGTGAGCGTCGGGGATTACCTCGGGCTCGGCCCGCTCGTCGACCAGGTGCTGCAGCGGTTCGGCTGCGCGGCCTGCGACGAGCTCATCGTCGGCGGGTCAGCGGTGAAGACGCTGACCACCGGGCCGATCGCGCAGACCGGGACGAAGTACACGGTGATCGCGTCGCGCTTCGACGCGCTGGTGACTCCGCATGAGACGTCGTTCATCCGCGAGCCCGGCGTGACGAACGAGTACGTCCAGGACACCTGCCCGCTGGATCCGGTCGGGCACGTCGGGCTGGCCTTCGACCCGACGGTCGCTCAACTGGTCGCGAATGCGCTCGACCCGGCGCACGCGAGCCGGGTGGTCTGCGCTTTCGGTCCGCCGCTGTAGGTCAGGCCGTCTGGCTCGCCTGGAGTGGTGGGTCGACCAGGAGGGCATATCCGCACTTGATGCAGATCCACTCGTCCGGCTCGTCCACCAGATGATCCGCCGCTTCGATGCACTCGAACGGCATCGTGGTCGCGCAGAACACACAGAACTGCTCGACCTCGGTGGCAGGCGGGGTCTTCTTCGGCTTGGAACTTCGCATGAAACGAGTCACCTCCGGTGCAGCCTTCTTCTCAGGTTGCCACCGGAGGTGACCCGCTCAGCGCAGCGACACGGCTACTTCGAGGCCCACTCCCGGCCGAGGTCGTGCTCCTTGACCAGGCCGGCGCGGATCGCGTCGACGACGGTCGGCTCGAGCTTCTTCCCGATCAGCGGTACGGCGACCTTCACGTCCAGGTCGATCGCCTGGACGGTCTCGGCCCCGCTCTTGGCGATGCTCGCGGTGCCCTTCAGCGTGACCGGCGTGTTGGCGATCTCGCCCGACACGTCCGCGGTCCGCGAACCGTCGGCCGCGGCGGCGTGCCAGGTCTCGGTCTGTACGACGGTCAGCGTGTCGCCGACGAACTTCTTCGCCATGTCGGGGATGTCGACGGCCGGCATCTTCCGGCTGACCCGGACGATCGTGTCCGCGCCGGACGTGCTCACCTGGACGTCGTACGACAGTGCCTTGGTCTTCTCACAGGCCTGCTCGCGGAAGGCGGTGTCCGTGACGATCGCGAACACTTCCTCAGGGGTGGCGTCGTACGACGCCGACAGCTTCAGCTCCATGCGTTCATCATGGCATTACTCATCGGTCACCGGGGTGAGCGTCACGGGGCGGCGTTGAGCAAGTCCAGGGCGGATTGCTGGCGGGCCGCGTCCAGCTTGTCGACGGGGCCGTACCAGTGCAGGCCGTACTGGTCCATCGGCGTACGGTCGGCCGCGAAGGCGCGGTCGGCCTGGCGTTGCAGGTAGGACGTGTACGGGTGGTCGGACAGGGCGGCGTTCAGTTTGCCGAGGCCGCGGACGTGTGCGCCCTTGAAGGACGGACCGTCGCCGCCGCAGTCGCCGTTCTCGCAGGGCTCGCGGAGGATGCCGTCGGCGGTGTGCAGCGATACCGCGGTGGTCGACGCGTCGGCGAGTTGACGGGCGGAGGTCAGGTACGCCGAGTTGTTCGTTGCCTTGGACAACTCGGTGAGCGCGCCGATCAGCACGCCCTGGTTGTATGTCCACGCGGTGTCGCCGTTGTTCTTGCAGGTGGACAGGTCGATGCCGTCGTTGACCAGGTTCGAGCCGTTGATCATCCCGGTCTGCTGGAACCAGGTCCAGCCCGCCTGCGCGCGTTGCAGGTACGTCGTATCGCCGGCGACCCGCGTGTGCAGCTGCGCGTTGAGCTGGATGTAGAGCGAGTTCGAGATCGCGTTCTTGTACGTCTTCGCCTCGCTCCACCAGACCCCGCCGCCGCAGGTGTTGTCCCAGTACGCCGCCATGTGGTCGGCGTCCGCGCGTGCGGTCTGCAGGTAGCGGGCGTCGCCGGTCAGGTCGTACGCCGCGACCCAGGCGAGACCCCACCAGCCGGTGTCGTCGATGTAGTCGTTGCGGAACTGACCTTCGGCCGCGTTGAGGTTGAGGTCGTACGTGCGGGCGATCGCGTACTCGTAGCTGTGCATGCCGCTGACCCGGATGTTGTCGATCAGCGCGTTGAGCGCGTTGGCCGAGTTCCACCAGCCGGTGGTGTCGAACAGGCCGGTCGACAGGTTGTAGTCCTGCATCAGTGCGGTCGCGGCCGCCGTACGACGGTCCCAGGCGTTCCAGGTTGTCCGCGCCCACGGCGTACAGGCGATGTCGGCGCGGTCGCCGGCCTTGCCGCACGCGCGGAGGGCGCCGACGCCGAGGTTGTTCCAGTCGTCGACGTTGTACATCAGCGTGCGCCAGCCGCGCTGCCCGGTGGGGATCGCGGTGTTGCCGAGGCGGCTGCCGCCGGACCAGGTGCGGCCGCCGTCCATCGAGCGGTCCAGCCAGACCTCGTCGCCCGGGTTGCCGTTGTCGATCGAGGCCCAGCCCATCGCATCGTCATCGTCGAAGTGCAGCGTGATCGTGCGGCCGAAGAGGGTCGTGGAGACGGGGGTGCGATCCTTCGGCGCGAGTCCGGGGTCGCGGGCATCGCAGTACTTGTTGCAGATCGTTGCCTGGGCGGACATATTCACCTCCGGCGTAGCTGGCGCCGGTGGGGGCGCGCCGAGGGGAGCGACGAGCAGGGCAAGACTGGAAACGATTCCAACTGACATCACGATTCTCCCTGGGGCGGTAGGAAGAGAGCGGTGTCACCGAAGGTAGGTGGCCGGATTCAGCCCGTCAAGAGATCGCCTGGATAGGGTCGCCTACCGCGTTGCGGGTTCCCCCACCGGAATACCGCCCGTGAACCCACCACGGGATGGGCGAACCCATCCCGTGGGACGGGGTGGCGCGGCGCGGGGTGGCGCGGCGCGGGGTCGCGCGGGGTGGCGCGGGGCGGGGGTTAGGAGGAGAGGAGGGCGACCATGATGCCGGCGGTCAGCAGCAGCGTGGCGGTGATCGCCAGCCGGCGGCCGCGGGCGCAGCGGCGGTGGATCGCCGTGCGGTCCGGGCGGATCGTGCAGGGGTCGAACTCGAGGCCGTCGGCCGGCGCGATCACGCTGCCGAGCCGCGCGAGCAGCGAACGGTCGGCCGCCTGCCGGGTCGCCTCCTCGACGACGCGACGCCGCAGGAACTCGCGGTGCCGGGTGGCCGGAATCGTGACGTCCGGCTGGGCGGTGAGGCTGTACGGGAGCTCACGCGGGAGCGCGAGATCGGGCGGGAGTGTGAGGCTTGGCGGGAGCGCCCGCTGGACGACCGCATGCGCTGCCGCCACCCGCCTCGCCCGGCTGATCGCAGGCGGGAGGATCAGATAGGCGAGGTGGACGAGCGAGCGATAGTCGTCGAGCAGCAGCGCCTCGATCAACGGCTCTTCCCTGGTGGGCCCCTGAATCGGACCCGGGACGATCGGGGTCTCGATCGTGGCGGACATACAGCTCCTCAACTCGGCGTACTCAAGGTCCAACGAACGAATCACTGACCAGTCACGAACTGGTCGGTTAGTCTCCGTGTCATGAGCACTGGTGACGGGGTTGCGGGGCAGTGGGGCGGGACCGACGTACATTTCGGTGAAGAGGGCGGGCGGCTCACCTACGGCAGCTACCTGCGGCTGCCTCAGCTCCTGGACCAGCAGCGCCTCGAGTCGGATCCGCCGGCGCACGACGAGCTGCTGTTCATCACGATCCACCAGGTGTACGAGCTGTGGTTCAAGCAGGTCCTGCACGAGCTGACCGCGTCCCGGGACGCGATGCTCGCCGGCGAGCTGTGGCTGGCCGAGCACCTGCTGCGTCGGGTGCACACGATCGAGCGGGTGCAGACGCAGCAGGTCGACATCCTGGAGACGATGACGCCGCAGGACTTCGGTGAGTTCCGGCACCGGTTGTCGCCGGCGTCGGGGTTCCAGTCGGTGCAGTTCCGCGAGATCGAGTTCCTGTCCGGGGCGAAGGATCCGTCCTTCGTACGGCGTTTCCGCGGCCTGACCGAGGCGGAAACCGCGCGCCTGCACCGCCGGTTGGACGAGCCGACGTTGTGGGACGCGTATCTCGAAGTACTCCGCAAAGCCGGTTTCGACACCGACTCCGAGGACTCCGTCCGGCACGCCCTCCGCAAGGTCGCCGGCGACCGCTCGCAGTACGCCGCGATCTGGGAACTGGCCGAAGCCCTCCTCCAACACGACGAACTCGCCGCCGCCTGGCGAGCCCGCCACGTAGTCATGGTCGAACGCATGATCGGCACCAAACCCGGCACCGGCGGCTCCTCCGGCGCCAACTACCTCAGAAGCCGCCTCGACCTCCGCTACTACCCCCTCCTCTGGAACCTCCGCACCGCCCTCTGATCCTTCCCGGAAACAAATGGGCACTTGGCGGCGAAAAATGTCCGGAAACCTCGTGGCCCGTCACCTGCAGCGCTAGGGTCACGACGCACGGTTGTGGACGACTCGCGCGGAGGAAGGTCTGAGAGTGAAGCTCTACTCGGATGTGGGGGTGCAGCGGGTTGGGCAGCTGGTGGGGGACCTGGTGTTTGTGGTGTGGGTCTGGGTTTGTGTGGAGCTGGGGCTGATCGTCTTCAAGATCACCAACGCGTTGGGCCTTCCGGGGCGGAAGGCTGCTTCCGCGGGTGATGGGTTGGAGGGGCAGCTGCGGCGGTTGTCGGAGCCGATCGGGAAGGTGCCGGCGGTGGGGGATCAGCTGCGGTCGCCGATCGACGGAGCCGCGGGGGCCGCGGGGCAGATGGCGCAGGCGGGGCGGGACATGGCGCACGCTGTGGAGCAGTTGGCCTACTTGCTGGCCGGTGTGACGATCGCGTTGCCCGTGTTGTTCGCAGTACTGATCTGGCTGCCCCGGCGGATCCGGTTCTCGCGGCGGGCGACGGCGGCGCAGCGGTTCATCGACAGTGCGGCCGACCTGGACCTGTTCGCCCTCCGCGCGATGGCCAACCAGCCGATGCACAAGCTCGCGAAGATCTCCGACGACCCGGTCAGCGCCTGGCGCGACCGCGACCAGACCGTCATCGCTCAGCTGGCCACGCTCGAACTCCGCTCCAACGGCATCAAACCGCCCCCTTAACCGCCGCTTGACGCTCCCTTGACGGGGCTGAAGCTACGCTCAACTTCATGGCGCGGGTGCTGTTGATCGAGGACGACGATGCGATCCGGACGTCGTTGGGGAAGGCTCTGACGGCGGCCGGACACGTCGTCTCGGCGGTGGCGGCCGGCGCCGACGGGGTGGCTGCGGTCGCGCGCGAGAAGCCTGAGGTGTTGTTGCTCGACCTCGGCCTGCCGGATCTGGACGGCCGCGACGTGCTCGCGATGGTGCGGTCCGTCAGCGACGTACCGGTGATCGTGGCGACCGCGCGCGACGACGACGCGAGCGTCGTACGACTGCTCGATGCGGGCGCCGACGACTACGTGATCAAACCGTTCAGCGCGGCGCAGATGGATGCGCGGATTCGCGCCGTACTGCGACGTCTCGGGCAGGACCAGCAGGGTGAGTCGACTGTCGAGGTCGGTGGGTTGCGGATCGATCCGCGGAGCCGGGAGGTGACCGTGGACGGGGCAGCGGTTGAGCTGACCCGGAAGGAGTTCGATCTGCTGCTGGCGTTGTCGCGGCGGCCCGGTGCGGTGGTGACGAAGCGCGAGCTGCTCGCGGAGGTCTGGGGGTTGCCGTGGGGCGGTGGCGACCGGACTGTCGACGTACATCTGTCGTGGTTGCGGCGGAAGCTCGGCGAGACGGCGGCCGAGCCGCGGTTCCTGCACAGCGTTCGCGGGGTCGGGATCAAGCTCGCGGCGGACGGATAGCATGCGTCGCCGCATCCTGCTGCTCTCGGTGGGCATGACCACGTTGGTCGTGCTCGCGTTCGCCGTACCGCTGGTGATTCTGCTCCGGACCACGACGGCCAGCGAGGCGAAGGACAAGGCGCTGTACCGGGCCGAGACGGTCGCGTACTACGTCGGCGACAGGAACCACACGGCCGACGACATCACGGCGTACATCGACGGGTTGAAGGACGGGCCGGGCAGGATCTCGGTGCGGATGCCGGACGGTACGACGCTGGGCGACCCGCCGCCGGGCGGCGTACCGAAGCCGAAGTCGATGCCGGCGGACGACTACGAGGGCGACGGCGACGACAAGGGACCGCCGAAGCTCGGCGACGCGGACTATCGCGATGTCAACGGCGGGATCGCGGTCGACGTCGCTGTGGACAACCCTGCCGGGCCTGCTTCGGTTTGTGTCTATCTGACCGCGGACGAGCTGTACGACGGGTTGGTGCCGCGGCTGCTGATCCTCATCGGCGGAAGCCTGCTCGTGCTGTTGCTCAGCATCGTCGGCGCGGAGCTGGTGTCGCGGCGGCTGGCGCGGCCGTTGGAGGAGACGGCGAGTACGGCGGAACGCCTGGCAGCAGGCGATATGGACGCGCGGGCGCCGACGACGGGTCCGGCGGAGGTGGCGAAGGTCGGGTCCGCGCTGAACGGACTCGCGGACCGGATCGACGAGGTCATAGCCGTTGAACGTGAGGCAGTGGCAGATCTGTCGCATCGTCTGCGTACGCCGCTGACCGCGCTCCGCCTCCAGGTCGAGGCGATGCCGGATCGCGAGCGTGCCGAGGAACTGAACACGCAGGTCACGAGTTTGGAGCGGACGTTGACCGCGGTCATCAGTGCTGCCCGTCGGCCGCAGCGCGAGGGTCGGGTGCCGCACTGCGATGCTGTCGAGGTGACGCGCGCCCGCGCGGCCTTCTGGGAACCGCTGTTCGAGGACCAGGGCCGGGAGCTTGCGTTGGACCTGCCAACGACTCCCGCGATGGTCCGCTCTTCCGCTGAGGACCTCGCGGCCGCCTTGGATGCTCTGGTGGAGAACGTCGTCGCGCACACCCCCGACGGCACCCCCGCCCACATCACCCTGACCCGCGACGCATCCCACATCCACATCACCATCGCCGACGAAGGCCCCGGAATCCCTTTAGGTGCAGGCGAACGAGGCCGCTCCGACCGAGGCTCCACCGGCCTCGGCCTGGACATAGCCCGCCGCTACGCCGAATCCACCGGCGGCAACCTGACCATCCACCGCAACCAAGTAGAACTGACCCTCGCCTCCAGCTAGATCTTCGAAGGGTGGGTTGCGAGTGGGGTGACGTGGATCTTCATGTAGGGAAAGAGGGGGAGGGTGGAGAGGATGTTGTGGAGGGCGTCGTTGGTGGGGACGTCGAAGATGCTGTAGTTGGCGTATTCGCCGACGATGCGCCAGAGGTGGGGCCATTCGCCGGACTGTTGGAGTTCTCTGGCTCGGGCTTTTTCCAAGGCGATCAGCGGGGCTGCGTCGACGTCGGGGGGTAGGTGGACGTCCATGCGGACGTGGAAGAGCATCAGGGCTCCCGGGTCAGGTGGGGGCGGCGGAGGGCGGCTACTGCGTCGAGGTCGAGTTCGACGCCGAGGCCGGGGCCGTCGGGGAGTTTTAGGGCGCCGTTGGCGTATGAGAGCGGCGTACGGAGGATCTCCTCGGTGAACAGCAAGGGGCCGAAGAGTTCGCTGCCCCAGGTCACGCCGGGGGCTGCGCAAGCTAGTTGGAGTGAGGCGGCGGTGCCGAGGCCGGTTTCGATGGAGGTGCCGGCGTGGCAGGGGATGCCGGCGGCTGTGGCGATGGCGGTGATGTCGCGGGAGCGGCGGAGGCCGCCGAGCTTGGTGGTCTTGATCGACCAGATGTCGGCGGCACGGGTCGAGACCAGGCGGAGTGCGTCGACGGGTGTGCGCAGCGACTCGTCGGCCATCACCGGGATCGGGAGGAGACGATTCAGCTCGGCCAATGCCTCGACCTGCTCGCCGGGGACAGGTTGCTCGATGAGTTCGATACCGGCCCCGGCGAGGCGAGGGAGGTAGGTCTGTGCCGTCAGGAAATCCCAGCGTGCGTTGAGATCCACGCGTACCCCGGCCGCGCCCACGAGCTTCTCGGCGATCGCGCACACCCGGCGGGTGTCCTCCTCCGGAGGCAGCGCACCCATCTTCAGCTTGAACGAACGTTGCCCCTCGCGCAGCTTCGCCAGCGCCTCCTCGACGACGACCTCCTCGGGCTCGGCGCCAAGAGCCCAGGTGACGTCGACCGACGTACGCGCAAGTCCGCCGAGCAACACATGCACAGGTACGCCGAGGGACCGCGCCCACGCGTCATGCAGTGCGACCTCGACCGCGCATTTCGCGTACAGGTTCGCATTGACGTGATCCGAGATGTCCTGCCAGAGCGACGCGATCTCCGACACCTGACGGCCGGGCAGCAGCGGCGCGACGTACGTGTCGAGGGTGACCTTCATCGACTCGACCGACTCGCCGCCCCACCACGGGCCGCCCGGGACCACGCCCTCGCCCACCCCCACGACACCGTCGCGGGTGTGGACGAAGGCCAGCAGGACCGGCTGGGCGGCCATCGTGACGCGGGCGAACCGGTGCGGTCGCCGGAGGGGTACGTCGATGATCACCGTCTCCAGCCGGTCGATGGTGAGATCCATCAGCCCTGCTCGAGCTCGAAGTCGTACGACACCCGCCGTACGCCGCTGCCGTCGTCGACCGGGTCGAGGATCAGCTCGGGCTTGGTCGCCTCGGCGACGTCCGAGTCGAGCCACTCGCCGCCGGCGAAGTACAGCTGGGTGGTGATCGTGCGATGCCCGTCCGCACGCACCATCAGATGCAGGTGCGCCGGACGCCACGGATGCCACCCGGCCGCGTCGATCAGCTTGCCGGTCGGCCCGTCGGTCGGGATCTGGTACGGCGCGGGCTGCACCGTGCGGATCTCGAACTTGCCCTCGGCATCTGTTGTCACGACACCGCGCAGGTTGCCGTCGGGCACCCCGGGTGCGAAGCCGGAATAGTAGCCGTCGGCATCGGCATGCCAGATGTCCACGTCCGCGCCTGCCAACGGTCGACCGTCGAGGTCACGCACCTGCCCCGAGAGCACCAGCGGCGTACCCTTCTCGTCCGCGCGGTGCGGGAGCTCGCACGAGGACGAGAGCGATACCTGGTCCGGAAGGTAGTACGGTCCCTCGATCGTGCCCTTCGTTCCGTGTTGCGACGAGGCCGCGACCTCCTCGACCACGTGCTCCACGAAGACGTCCATGAACAAAGGCCATTCGCCGACCTCGCCGACCTCCATCAGCCACGCCTTCGCGGCCTGGAACTCCGGATAGGTCACGCCATGGAAGCGGATCGCGTCGTGCACGCCCTGGAGCACAGCCGTCACCACGGCGCTGACGCGTTCGGGTGAGGCGTCGGCCCCGGTGCGGTGCAACGACTTGAAGTTGGAGCTCGCGTTCGCGCCGGAGCCCGCGGCGGTGGGAGAGTCCTGCACAGTTGTCATCATGCGCTCCTTCAGCGGTTCAGGATCCGGCTGACGTCGGTCGGGTTGATCAGGTCGGGGACGGTCCAGCCGTCCAGGTCGTACTCCGCGAGCATGGTCTCGGCGAAGCCCTTCATCGCCGCGGTCTCGCCCTGGGCCTCGGCGGCGAACAGGATCTCGGCCTTCACGTTCTCGTGGTTGCCGGAGTAGTTCCGCTCGTACAGTTCGTGCCGGCCGCCGAACTCGGTGCCAACCGAGTCCCACAGCGCCTTCATCAGCTTGGTCCGCTCGACCGCGTCGTACCCGTTGGATCCGCGCACGAAGCGGTCGAGGTACGGCCGCACCTCGGGCGTCTTGAAGTCCACCGCGCTCGAGTTCAGATAAATGAGGCCGGAGGCAACATCCTGCTGGATGATCTCCTTCACCCGCGGGTATCCGGTGATCATGAACTGCCGGTAGATCAGGCCGTAGTCGAGCTTGGGCAGCACGGTCCCGTTCGGTCCCGGGTCCGGGTTCAGCGCCATCGCGTCGGCCATGCAGCGGAACAGGTTGCGCCAGCCGATCACCTCGCCGACCCGGGTCTGCACGCCGCGGAAGTCCTTGCTGCCGGTGCATTCGAGGGCCTTGAGCAACAATCCGGCGATGAAGTCGAGCTTGACCGACAACCGGATGCAGCCGTGGAAGGTGAACCGCGGGATGAACCCGGACTGCGGGAAGAATCCGTTGATCTTGTCGACATCGCCGTACAGGAAGATGTTCTCCCACGGCACCAGCACCTTGTCGAAGACGAAGATCGTGTCGTTCTCGTCCAGCCGGCTGGACAGCGGGTAGTCGAACGGGCTGCCCATCACATCGGCCTGCATGGTGTACGACGGCCGGCAGATGAGCTTCACACCAGGAGCGCTCATCGGGACCGTGCAGATCAGCGCGTATTCCTTCTTCTTGATCGGCAGTCCGTAGTGCGCGATGAAGTTGTAGTTGGTGATCGCCGACCCGGTCGCGACCACCTTCGCGCCGGACACGATCACGCCGGCGTCGGTCTCCTTCTCGACCCGCATGAAGATGTCGCCGGCCTCGTCCGGCGGCAGGTTGCGGTCGACCGGCGGGTTGATGATCGCGTGGTTCCAGTACAGGACCTTCTCCTGCGACTCCTTGTACCAGCGCTTGGCGTTCTCCTCGTACGGCGCGTAGAAGTCCGTGTTCCCGCCGAGCGTGCCGAGGAAGCTGGCCTTGTAGTCAGGGCTGCGGCCCATCCAGCCCCAGGTCTGCCGGGCCCAGTGCTCGATCGCGCGGCGTGAGCTCTGCAGATCCCCGACACTGTGGGGAGTACGGAAGAACGCGTGGGTGTACCCGCCGTTGCCGGTGTCGGTCGGGACGGTGATCTCCTCCTTGGTCGCGGGATCGTGCAACGCGTCGTACAGCCGGGCGGTCATCCGGGCCGGGTTGCGGAACGCCGGGTGCTCGGTGACGTCCTTGACCCGTTCGCCGTAGATCCAGATCTCGCGGTCGTCGCGGATCGAGTCGAGGTACTCCGCACCCGTCATCGGGCGCTTGGTCGTCGTCTGGGGCTCGACGGTGGTGGTCATGAAAAGTCCTTTCAAGCAAGGGCAAGGGGCGTGAAGACGGCAGCGGCGTCGAACCAGCCGCGCTCGGGGCAGTCCAGCGATCCCGACCAATGGGTCTCGACCGGACCGAGGTTGCGGAACCGGCCGCCGTGGAACAGCAGCGGGTCCCGGGCGGTGATCTCGACCGCGGCCACCTCACCGATCACGATCAGGTGGTCGCCGCCGTCGTACGTCCGCCACGGCCGGCACGAGATCGTCGTGGCCGCGCCTTCGAGCAGCGGAGCGATCGGACCGTCGACCCAGCCGGGGGTGCGGCCTGGCTTCTCAGTGGGGCGTCCGGCGAAATGCCAGGCGACGTCGAGCTGGTCGTCGGCGAGCACATTGATCGCGAACGGCTTGCCGTCGAGGTACTGACACGCCTTCGACGTCCGGCCCAGCGTCACCTGCGCGAGCGCCGGCTCGAGCGAGACGGCAGTGAAGGCGTTCACGGTCGCGCCGTGCGGCCGGCCTTCCTCGCTGGTGCAGGTCACCACGGTCACGCCGGTGGCGAACTGGCCGAACGCGTTCCGGAGTTCTCGCGAGTCCATCTGCGTCACCTCTTTCAGATGTACGCTCTGCGTACATTGAGTACGCTTGGCGTACGACAAGACCATGGAGGTCTCGTTGTCGACTGTCAAGAGCTCAACAACTTTTCGTGGAAGGATGGCCCGCATGGTCGGTGAGGGGAGCGAGCGCGACTACGTGCAGAGCATCGAGCGCGGGTTCGCCGTACTGCTCGCGTTCGACGCCGACCGGCCGAGCCCGACGCTGGCCGAGGTCGCGACGGCGACCGGGCTGTCGCGTCCCGCCGTACGCCGGATCCTGCTGACCCTCCAGAAGCTCGGGTACGTCGCCGCTGTCGGGAGCCGGTGGACGCTGACGCCGCGGGTGCTGACGATCGGGCAGCACTACGCCGCGACGCACAGCTTCGTGGAGACGGCGCAGCCGCATCTGCTGCGGCTGGCGGAGGAGACGCAGGAGTCGGCATCGCTGGCGCAGCTCGACGGGACGGATGTCGTGTACGTTGCGCGCGTTCAGGTGCGGCGGATCATGGCGGTGTCCGTCGACGTGGGGAGCCGGGTGCCGGCGTACGCGACCTCGATGGGTCGTGTGCTCACTGCGTGGGCTGATGCGTCGGTGGTCGACGCGGTGCTGGCGGCCGGCTTGCCGCGGTTGGCGCAGCGCACGATCACCGATCCGACGGTCTTTCGCGATGCGCTGCATCGGGTGCGGCAGGACGGGTACGCCGTCGTGGAGTCCGAGCTCGAGGACGGGCTGTTGTCTGCGGCGGTTCCGGTGCGTACGCCGGATGGCGGCGTACTCGCGGCGCTCGCGTACTCGACGACCGTCGGGCGCCGGACCGAGGAGCAGATCGTCGAGAAGGTCATCCCGCTGATGCAGGAGACCGCGGCGGCGATCGGCGAGGATCTCCGCCTACTCGGTGGCACCCGTCGGTTGGACGCGCCCGCGCGCGACGGCTTCTACTGAGCCGTCGCGGTCCAGCTGGGTGGGCACGGTTAGACGAGTGCGCTGACGACGGCGAGTGCGCGGCGGAGGTGTGGTGCTTCGTCGTCGGCTCGGGTCGCGGCGGCCAGCTCGACGGCGGCCTGGCCGGTCAGCGGGCGGTAGGCCACACCCGGGACCATCAGCTCGGCCACCGGCGCCGGTACCACCGCGATCCCGAGGCCGGCCGCCACGAAGGTCACCAGCGTCGACGTCTCCGCCACCTCGTGCCGGATCCGCGGCTCGAATCCGGCCGCGCGGCACCTCGCCAGCACGGTGTCGTGCATCACCGACCGCCCACCGCCGGCGTGGATCACGAAGTCCTCGCCGGCCAGGTCCTTCAGCCGTACGCGACGACGCTCGGCCAGCCGATGCCCCTCCGGCACCGCCACGATCAGCCGATCGGAGCGCAGTACGCGGACCTGCAACGACTCCTCGTCGACCGGCGGCCGGAGCAGCCCGAGATCGATCCGTCCGTCCACCAGCGCCTGTGCCTGATCGGGCGCCAGCATCTCGCCCTGCACGGAGAGCTCGACGTCGGGCAGCTCCTCGCGCAACGTCCGCACGAGCTGGGGAAGCAGGCTGTACGTCGCCGAGCCGACACACCCGATCACCAGCCGCCCTTGCAGCCCGGCCGCGACCCGCTGCGCCTCGCCGGTCGCCGACGAGACCGCGGCGAGGATCTGCCGCGCCCGCACCAGGTACGCCTCACCGGCCGGGGTCAGCTCGACCCGGCGCGTCGTACGGCGAAGCAACTCCAGGCCGAGCTCGCTCTCCAGCTGACGGATCTGCTGCGAGAGCGGCGGCTGGGCCATGTGCAGGCGGGCCGCCGCGCGACCGAAGTGCCGCTCCTCGGCGACGGCGACGAAGTATCGCAGGTGACGCAGCTCCACGAACTCATATTCGCAGAGTCTGAATCGAGCGCAAATCAGTATTTCTCCATATCGGTTCCCACGGCCTACCGTCGAGGGCATGAGCGATGTGGTGATCTGCGAACCGATCCGTACGCCGGTGGGCCGCTTCGGCGGGGCACTGTCCACGCTGTCGGCCGCCGAGCTCGCGACCGCCGCACTCACCGAGCTGGTACGACGGACCGGTCTGGGCGAAGGTGATGTCGACGATGTGATCCTCGGCCAGTGCTACCCGAACGGCGAAGCGCCCGCGATCGGCCGCATCGCCGCGCTCGATGCCGGGCTCGGGGTCTCGGTGCCCGGTGTCCAGATCGACCGCCGGTGTGGCTCGGGCCTGCAGGCCGTGCTGTACGCCGCGGGCATGGTCGCCACCGGCGCGGCCCGCGTTGTCGTTGCTGGAGGCACCGAGTCGATGTCGCAGGTCGAGCACTACGCGCTCGGTCTCCGCACCGGCGTCCGCGGCAACGTCGAACTGAACGACCGCCTGATCCGAGCCCGCGAAACCGCCGGCGGCAAATACCACCCGGTCCCCGGCGGAATGGTCGAGACAGCGGAGAACGTACGCCGCACGTACGGCATCACCCGCGAGGAACAAGACGAGTTCGCCCTCCAGTCCCACCAACGAGCCATAGCCGCGCAGTCCGCAGGCTGCTTCGCGGAGGAGATTGTGGGGGTTGAGGTTGTCGGCCGTCGTGGGGCGACCACTCTGGTCTCCGTCGATGAGCACCCGCGTGCTGACACCTCACTCGAGGGGCTGGCGGCTCTGCGTCCTGTCATGTCGAAGAACGACCCAGAGGCCACCGTCACAGCCGGTAACGCGAGCGGGCAGAACGACGGCGCCGCGGTCTGCGTGGTCACCACCCGCGACGAAGCCGAGCGCCGCGGCCTCCGCCCGCTCGTCGCCCTGCGCTCCTGGGCCGTCGCCGGCGTCGGCCCCGAGGTGATGGGCATCGGCCCGGTCCCCGCCACTGCGGCCGCGCTCGCTCGCGCCGACCTCACCCTCGACGACCTCGACCTGATCGAACTCAACGAAGCCTTCGCCGCCCAGGTCCTCGCCTGCCTGCGCGAATGGAAGCTCGACCCCGCCGACGACCGCCTCAACCCCAACGGATCGGGCATCTCACTCGGCCACCCGCTCGGCGCCACCGGCGCCCGCATCCTCGCCACGCTCTCCCACGAACTCCACCGCCGCAACGGTCGCTACGCCCTGGAAACCATCTGTATCGGCGGCGGCCAAGGCATCGCCGCAATCTTCGAGGCCGTCAGATGACGTACGTCGTCACCGGGCAGCGTGGTGCCCCGGCCGTCGTACTCGCGAACTCGCTCGGCTCCACCTGGGAGATGTGGGACGCGAACCTCGCCGACCTCGAGCAGCACTTCCGCGTCGTCCGCTTCGACACCCGCGGCCACGGCCGCTCCCCGGTCCCGCCGGGTCCGTACACGATCGACGATCTAGTCGACGACGTCGTCGCCCTGCTCAACGAACTCGCAATCGAGCGCGCGCATTTCGTCGGTCTGTCGCTCGGTGGCATGACCGGCCTCCGCCTGGCCGCGCGCAACCCGTCCCGCGTCGATCGCCTCGTCGTACTCTGCGCCGGCGCCCGCCTCGATCCGCTGAGCGGCTGGACTGATCGGGCCGAGCTCGTCCGCGCGAAGGGTACGGCGGCTGTGGCGGAAGCCGTCGTACGACGGTGGTACACGCCGACGTGGTTGGCGGAGCACCCGGAGGTTCGTGCTGCGTCCGAGGAGATGGTTGCCTCGACACCCTCCGAGGGGTACGCCGCGTGCTGCGAGGCGATCGCCACGCTGGACCTGATCGACGACCTTCCCGCGATCATCGCGCCGACCCTCGCGATCGCGGGCGCCGACGATCCCGCCACGCCGCCGTGGCAGCTTTCACGCATCGCGAATGCTGTTGCTCGCGGCAAGCTTCTCGTCGTACCTGATGCTGCCCACCTGGCCGCCGCCGAACGACCCGACCTGGTGACGCCGGCCGTCATCGCGCACCTTCTGGAGGACCACGTATGAGTGTGGACAAGGTCTTCGCGACACCGGCCGACGCGGTCGCCGACGTCCCCGACGGGAGCAGTCTGGCGGTGGGCGGGTTCGGTCTCGCCGGCATTCCGTGGTTCCTGATCGAGGCGTTGCTGGAGCAGGGGGCGCGGGAGCTGACCGTGGTCTCGAACAACTGCGGGGTGGACGGCGCTGGGCTCGGACTGCTGCTTGAACAAGGGCGGATCAGTCGGGTCATCGCGTCGTACGTGGGGGAGAACAAGGAGTTCGCGCGTCAGTACCTGGCGGGCGAGTTGACGGTCGAGCTGACTCCGCAGGGGACGCTGGCTGAGCGGTTGCGGGCTGGTGGTGCTGGCATCGGTGCGTTCTTCACGCCGACCGGGGTTGGCACGCTGGTGTCCGAAGGCGGTCTGCCGTGGCGTTATGCGCCGGATGGCACTGTTGCGGTCGCTTCACCTGCCAAGGAGGTTCGGACGATCCAGGGGCGGGAGATGGTGCTCGAGGAGGCAATCGTCACCGACGTCGCGCTGGTCCGCGCCGCGGTCGCCGACCGCGCTGGCAACTGCGTGTTCCACGCCGCGGCGCGCAACTTCAACCCGGTCGCGGCGATGGCCGGTCGGTTGACGATCGTGGAGGCCGAGCAGGTCGTCGAGGTCGGTGCACTCGATCCCGATGCAATCCATCTGCCGGGCGTGTTCGTGCAGCGCGTCGTACCGCTGACTGTTGAGCAGGCCGAGCGCAAGAGCATCGAGAAACGCACCACCCGCCCGCGGCCGGAGGTGTGAGATGGCCTGGACTCGGGACGAGATGGCAACCCGTGCGGCGGCCGAACTGAAAGACGGCGAGTACGTGAACCTCGGGATCGGGTTGCCGACGCTCGTCCCCAACCACCTGCCGGCCGGCTCGTCCGTCACGCTGCAGGCTGAGAACGGGGTGCTCGGCGTCGGCCCGTTCCCGTACGACGACGAGGTCGACCCGGACCTGATCGACGCCGGGAAGCAGACCGTCACCGTTGTGCCCGGTGCGTCGTACTTCGACTCCGCGACGAGCTTCGCGATGATCCGCGGCGGACATGTCGACGTGGCGATCCTGGGCGGGATGCAGGTCTCGGCGTACGGCGACCTGGCGAACTGGATGGTTCCCGGGGCCGTCGTGAAGGGCATGGGCGGCGCGATGGACCTGGTGAACGGAGCCCGCCGGGTGGTCGTCCTGATGGAACACCGAACCCGCAAAGGCGACCCCAAACTCCTCACCTCCTGCACCCTCCCTCTGACCGGCCGCGCGGTCGTCCATCGAGTGATCACCGACCTAGCCGTCCTGGATGTTGCCAACGGCACCTTCCACCTGGTCGAGCTGGCCCCCGGCGTAACCCGCACCGCCGTCGAACAGGCCACAGCAGCACCCGTCGTGTAAGAGGCCCCCGCGCGCTACGCAACCGCCGCTCCGCTGCTCGGCGCGGTCGCTAGGCACGCTACCCACCCGTAGCACCGCGATGGGCTGACCCGCATCCCACGGAACTACGTGCCATTGGCAACAATTGGTTGCAACACGGGGTAGTTGATTGGTTACTCTGAGGTCGGTTCTGTGGTATGCCTTGCGGGCGACTGTCGACAGGGAACGGGGACTTCGGGATGGCCGCTGGTGGGTTGCGGGTTGGGGGATTTCGGGTCCTGATCGCGTTGGTGCTCGTGGTCACCAGTGGGTTGGTGCTGCCGGCAACTGCTCGGGCCGAGACGGTGCGTGACTTCGGCAAGGTTTTCGGGGCCCAGACGAACGGCGCGATCCGGATCACCGGCAACAGTTTGTTGACGTGCGACCGTACGTCCGCGGCCTGCCGGGCGGCACTCGCCGGTGGGAGTTCCAACGCCAACAACAACGACTGGACGATGGAGCTCCTCGACACGGACTCCGATCCGTCCACGCAGTCGTCCTCCGGCGCGACGGTCGACCTGCCGTCCGGCGCGCAGGTCCTGTACGCCGGGCTGTTCTGGGGCGCCGCCCGCGGTGCAGGCAAGGGCGGTACGGCGAGCACCGAGGACGGTACGACGATGCGGCTCCGGCTGCCCGGCGAGTCGGCGTACCGGAAGGTGACTGCGACCAAGACCGACTTGCTCAACACGGGCTCGAAGAACGACTACTCGTCGTATCTCGACGTCACCGACCTGGTACGTGCCGGGGGCAACGGTGAGTACTGGGGCGCCGACGTGCCGACCGGGACCGGCGCGGACCGGTACGCCGGGTGGAGCCTGGTGATCGCATACGAGCAGGCCAGTGAGCCGCTCCGCGATCTGAGCGTGTTCAACGGGTACGCCAAGGTCAGCAGCGGCGAGCCGGTGCGGACCAGCATCTCCGGCTTCCTCGCGCCGCCGAGCGGTGCGGTCAACGCGCGGTTCGGCAGCGTCACGTACGAAGGCGATGCAGGCATCAGCGGTGACTACTTCGCCGTCAACGGCACCCGGCTCGCCGACGCGCAGAACCCGTCGGCGAACTTCTACGGCAGCCGGATCACCGACGGCGGCGCCAACCTCACCAACCGTACGCCCGCCGCCGTCAACAACCTCGGCATGGACGCCAAGGTCGTCGACGCGGCCGGCATCGTGCCGAACAACGCGACCAGCGCCGACCTGACCTTCGCGAGCACCGGCGACGTGTACTACCCGGCCGCGCTGACCACGCAGATCGACCTCTACGCACCAACCATCGTGGGCACCAAGACGGTGCGGAACCTGGCGGGCAGCGAGCCGGCCAAGGTTGGCGACACCCTCGAGTACACGCTGAGCTACAGCAACACCGGCGACGACGATGCGCTCCGCTCGACCGTCCGCGATCCGCTGCCGCCGAACACGACGTACGTCCCGGGTTCGCTCAGCATCGTGTCCGGCGCCGGATCGGGTGCGAAGACAGACGGGTCGGGCGACGACCAGGCGGAGTACGACGGCAGCGCGCGCCTGGTCCGCGTCCGGATCGGCACCGGCGCGAACGCGACGACCGGCGGGCGGCTGAAGAAGAACCAGAGCAGCACGATCCGCTTCCGGGTCACCGTCGACCAGGCCGCGGCCGGCACCACGATCGACAACACCGGCCTGCTCGACTACACGGCCGAGACCCTGAACAAGCAGTACACGTACCGCACCGACGAGGTGCACACGCCGGTCGCCGCATCGGCCGACGTCTCGATCACGAAGACAGCCAAGCCGGACCCGGTCCCCGCCGGCGGCGAGGTGACCTACACGTTGGTTGCCCGCAACAACGGTCCGAGCCCCGCGCAGGACGTGACCGTCACCGACACGCTGCCCGACGGCGTCGAGCTCGTGTCCGCGACACCGACCCAAGGCAGCTGCAAGTCGGCCACGTGCACTCTCGGCACGATCGCGTCCGGTACGACGGCCACGATCAGCGTCGTGGTCCGCGTCCCAGCGGCGAGTGCGGCGACCAGCCTGACCAACGTGGCAACCGTCACGACCTCGACCTCCGATCCGAACCCGGACAACAACACCTCGTCCGTCACGACCGACGTGACCCGGACCGCGGACCTGTCGATCGAGAAGACCGTCGACCCGACCACTCCGGCGCCGGGTCAGCCTGTCGTGTTCACGCTTGCCATCCGCAACAATGGCCCGTCCGACGCCGTGAACATTCGGGTCGCCGACTCGATCCCGGCGGGCTTCGCGATCACCGGCGTACAGTCCGCCGCCAGTTGTACGTCGGCCGGGCAGGACGTCAACTGCAGCTTGCCGAAGCTCGCGGCCGGGTCCAGCGTCGCCGTAAAGGTTGCAGCGACACTCGACTCCGGCTACCAGGGCGGTGCGCTCAGCAACACCGCGAAGGTCAACAGCGATACCCCAGACCTCAACGCGTCGAACAACACCGACACCGTGAAGGTGACGCCGGCCGCTGCCAAGGCCGACCTCGTGGTCACCAAGGAGACGCTGACCAAGCCGGTCGTGGCAGGCCTGCCGATCACCTACAAGATCAGCGTGCGCAACGACGGCCCGTCCGACGCTCGTAAGGTCCAGCTGACCGACGACGTACCCAGCGCCGTGACCGGCGTGACCGCGGACTCGTCTGCCGGGACCTGCAAGGTCGGCTCGGTGCAGGTCACCTGTGCGCTCGGCGATCTGACGGCAGGGTCGACCGCGACGATCACGGTCACAGGGACCGTGTCGGCCAGGGCGATCGGCGACCTCACGAACTCCGCGACGGCCAGCAGTACGACGCCTGATCCGGACAACAGCAACAACACCGGCCGGACCACGGACGACCTGTCGGCCAGCGCCGACCTGGCGATCACGAAGACCGCCCAGCCGGCACCCGTCCAGGCGGGCCGACCGGTCACCTACACGCTGACCGTGACGAACAACGGCCCATCCGCGGCGCAATCAGTGACCATCAGCGACCCGGTGCCGGCACCACTGCAGTATGTCTCGGCTACGCCATCTACCGGGTCGTGCACAGAGGCCGCCGGCACGGTGAAGTGCGAGGTCGGCACAGTCGCTCCGGGCGACGTCGTCACGGTGAGCGTGGTCGCGGGCGTGCCGTCCGGCGCTCCGCCGAACCAGCTCGACAACACGGCAACCGTCAAGTCGCCCACACCTGATCCGGTCGACGACAACAACTCGGCGACGTACACGCTGATGACCGGTGCGCAGGCCAACCTCACGATCACCAAGACGGCATCCCCTGACCCGGTGATTGCCGGGAAGGCGATCACCTACAAACTGACGGTCGGCAACGCCGGCCCGTCGGACGCGCAAGGCGTCACCGTGGTCGACGACGTACCCGACGCGGTCACCGGGATCTCGGCGAGCGCAACCGGAGGAGCCACTTGCACCGTCGCCAACGGCCAGGTCCGCTGCCTGGCCGCGACGCTCGCGGCCGGGGACAACGTGGTCGTCACGGTGAGCGGGACGGTCGCGGCTTCGACCGCTCCGGGCGAGCTTCGCAACTCCGCAACCGCCAATGCCACGACGCCGGAGGACCCGACCAAGTCCAACAACACCTCGACCACCACACCGACCGTCGAGGCGCAGGCCGATCTCTCCGTGACCAAGACGGCGGCAGCGACCGTTGTCGCAGGCAACGAGCTCAGCTACACCCTCGCCGTCCACAACGCCGGTCCCTCCGACGCCGTCGGCGCGATCGTCTCGGACACCCTTCCGGCAGGTACGACGTTCGTCCGCGGCACCGGTCTCGGTGGCGACTGCACTCAGAACCCAGCGCTCTCCGAGCCCGTCGTCACCTGCCCGGTCGGACGGCTGGCCCCGGGCGACGACGCGACGGCCACGATCGTCGTCAAGGTCTCGCCGGACCAGCCCGCCGGCACGCTCGTCAACACGGCGACGACCAGCTCGCAGACTCCCGACCCGAACGACCAGAACAACAAGGACACCGCCGACACCAAGGTGACCACGGCCGCGGACCTGTCGATGGTGAAGACCGTGCAGCCGTCACCATTGACTGCCGGCGGCGAGGCGGTCTACACCCTGACCGTCCACAACGCCGGTCCGTCGACCGCCCAGTCCGTGACGGTCTCGGACGACGTTCCAGCCGGCCTCAAGGTGCTGGAGGCAACGACTGCCGACGGCACCTGCACTGTCTCCGGTGCCGACGTGAGCTGCGCGCTCGGGGCGGTCGCTGCCGGTGGTAACGCGGTGGTCGTCATCCGGGTCGCGGTCTCGGCGGCGCAGACCGCGGCGATCACCAACGCCGGTTCGGTGACCAGTACGACGACCGATCCGGATCCGTCGAACAACGACGACTCCGTGACGACGGACGTCCAGCAGCTCGCGGACGTCGAGGTCATCAAGACCAGCGACGACGTGTCGGCGGTGGCCGGCGGCGGCGTGACCTACCGGCTGACAGTGGTGAACCACGGCCCGTCGGATGCCACCACGGTGACCGCGACGGACACCCTCCCGACGGGACTGACCCTCACCAAGGCCGATCCCACGCAGGGACAGTGCACGTCAACAGGTCGGACGGTCAACTGCGCGCTCGGAACGGTTGCCGCGGGCAACACTGCGACCGTGGTCGTCACGGCGGCGCTCGATCCGGCGTACCAAGGGAAGTCGCTGGTCAACACGGCCTCGGCAACCTCACCGGTGACCGATCCTGACCATGGCAACAACAGCTCCACGGTGACGATCCCGGTCGAGACCCGTGCGGACCTGAGCGTCACGAAGACCTCGGACCCGGCCGGTGTCACGCCCGGCAGCACCTTCGACTACACGATCCTCGTGACCAACGCCGGACCCTCGACAGCCCGTGCGGTCGTGGTGACCGACACCGTGCCTGCCGGCTTGATCGTCAGCTCGGCGTCGAACGGCTGCACGATCAACGGCCGGGCCGTGCGGTGTGAGTTGGGCGATCTGCCGATCGGGCAGACGATCGTCTCGCTCCGCGTCCGGCTGGCGTCCGGGTACGACGGCGCGAGCGTCACGAACAGTGCGACCGCGACGTCCTCGACACCCGATCCGAAGCCCGACAACAACACCGACACCGCGGAGTCGCCGGTGACCGCGCTGGCCGACCTGGCGATCACCAAGACCATGTCCCCGGCCGAGCCCGTGTCCGGTCAGTCCGTGAAATACACGCTGACCGTCAAGAACAACGGCCCGTCCGACGCCCGGCTGGTGGAGATCATCGACGAACTGCCGCGCGGTCTCACCAAGGTGAGCACGAACAGCCGGTCGTGCAAGCTACTACCGCCGGTAGCCGCTGGAGCACCGGATGCACCCGAGGCCGGCACCGTCCAGTGCGGTACGCCGTTGCTCGCCGAAGGTGCAACCGTCACGGTCACGATCACCGCGACCGTCGTCGCCGGCTTCAGCGGGACCCTGGAGAACATCGCCCGCGTCAGCTCGGCCACCCCGGACCCGGTGATCGCGAACAACGAGGCGAAGGTCAGCGGCCGTACGACGCAGTCCGCGAACCTGACCATCCACAAGACAGCCTCCGCAACGACGGTCATCGCCGGGAACAAGCTGCGTTACGTGATCGCCGTACACAACACGGGACCGTCGTCAGCGGCCGGCGTGACGATCACCGACGAGCTACCCGCCGGGCTCCGCCTGGTCAGCAAGCCGGATCGTTGCACTAATGGGCAGAAGATCACCTGCGCAGTAGGCCGGATCGACCCAGGTACGACGGCGCAGGTCACGCTGGAAGTCGTTGTGGACTTCAACTATCGGAGCTCGTCCTTGACGAACGCGGCCAAGGTCGATTCGACCACTCCGGATCCCGATCCGCGTGACAACTCGAGTTCGGTCACCGTCAAGGTCACCCCGCACCAGCCGGCCCGCCCGACCCCGCCGCCCAGCAAGCCAGGCGGCGAACTCGGCGACACCGGCAGCCCGGTCAGCCCTGGCCTCCTGCTGGCCGCGATAGGCCTGATCGCAGCAGGCATCGGCCTGATCGCCGCGGCCCGTTCACGCCGCCGGACGAGGGCCTGACAAGCTCCGGCGCCCTCCAGCTGACGGGCTGGAGGGCGTCGGGCTCACGGATTTGCATCAACCGGCAATCTATGCGCTACTGATCCTCTCCCTCCGCTATAGTCGGCCCGACCTCGAGTTGATCGAGTCAAAATGGAGGGGGAACTCCTATGAACGTGAAGCGCTATGCGCTCGCCCTGGCCGGATTAGGCCTCATCGCCGCATCTGTCTCGTCGGTTCCGGCCATCGCCGCAAAACCTGACCCGAAGCCGCACCTGTCGAACAAGGTCGCCCATCCGTCACCGGTGAAGGCGCTGGCTGCCGGCGGTCCATGCATCAACTACGTGGGCGTGCCGACCGCCGCGGGCACCATGCAGGAGATCGACGCCACTCCGGGCACCACCCCGACGGCCGTGTCCTGGGAGCCGTTCAACTACGTCGCCACTCGCGCCAACGCGACCTGGTACGGCGCGGTGAACGCGTCCGGCACGCAGTTCTACTACTACGGCCTGATGCTGCAGGGCGCCAACCTGTACCGGCACACGACGTACCTGCCGGACAACGCGGACCCGTTGCCCACCTTCAAGAAGGTCGGCAACGGCTGGACCAGCTTCAAGGCCATCGCCACCTCCAACTACAGCGTCGCGCAGCCCCGGCACGCCTACCTGTACGGACTGAACACCAACAACAGCCTGTACCGGTACCAGATCGTCGGCGCGGGCTTCAAGGCGCTCGGTCCGATCCCGGGCTTCAAGGGCTTCAAGACGATGACGGTGGTCAGCGAGTCCGCAACGTACGACACGCTGCTGATGACCACCACCGCCGGTGCACTCTGGACCGCGCACATCCCGATCGCGGCCGGCGCGAAGCCGGTGATGAAGCTGATCCGCTCCTCGGGCTTCGCGAACTACGAATCCCTGGTCGCGCAGGGCTGCGGCACCCGCGGCGGCACCCTGGTGACCGCCGTCGACAACGCCACGCAGTCCGGGTACCAGTACGCGTTCAGCAAGTTCAACGGCTCCGCGACCGCCATGACGGCGTACGGCAAGATCCCGGCCGTGTTCAACGGTGTTGACCACGTCTCGATCACCACGCACTACGACCAGTTGGTCGGCGAGTAGTTCCATCACGGCGCGAGGCCCCAGTGCTGCGAGTTCGCTGGGGCCTCGATCCGCCACGGGGGTGGGGTCGTCGGGTAGACCCGGGTGCTCAGCACCCGGCCCGAGCTGGTGAAGGCCTCGACCACCGAGCCGTCCAGGAAGATCCGGACCGCCGGCCGCCCCGACGCCGGGTCGAAGGCGTCCGTCACCTCCATCCGTCCACCATGGGCGTGCGGCGAGAGGCTGGCGTGGCTGCGGTCGATAGCGAAGGTGTCGGCCTCCAATTCGAACGTCAGGTACTCCTCGTCGCCGAAGTGGACCACCACGCGTCCCGGACCTTCCGGTACGACGATCTCGCACTGGGCGCCCGGGGAATCGGTGCGCAGCGTATCGATCGTGGGTACTGGCGCACTGCGCAACGACGAGTCAGCGCCCAGCCAGACGACCCGGGGGAGTGAGATGACCCCGGCCCACCCGTCGTTCCAGCCGGGTCGGTCGCGTCCTTCGGTCAGCCAGCCGAACAGCAACGGCCCGAATCGGCTCTCGCGTACGGCGGACGCCGCGTAGAAGTTCGTCCCGTGATCCACGCGCTGCGGAGCCGGCGAGGCATCGGCATCGAACGACAACACCTCGCCGGGCCCGCCTTCGGGCGACCATGACGCCACCACAGCGATCCGCCGGCCGTCGATCGTCAGCATCTGTGGACATTCCCAGGCCGATCCCGTGTCGTGCCCGCCGATGCGGGAGCGTGGGAGCTCGGCCAGCGGGCCGGCGGCGGTCCAGTTCTCCAGATCGGCCGACTGGTACAGCGCGATGCTCGCGCCGCGGTCGACGTACCCGGCGCCGACTGCCATCCACCAGGTCCCCTTCTCCTTCCAGACAAAGGGATCGCGGAACATGACCGCCTCAGCTGGATCCGGGATCACCTGCCGCGGTGGCCCGAAGGACGCGCCGCCGTCGTCCGACACGGCCGTGAGGACGGACTGGTACGGGCGGCCCTCAACTCGGCCCGAGTAGAACGCCCGGATCCGTCCGTCGTCCAGCACAGTGTTGCCGGACCAGCAGCCGTCGGTGTCCGGGCCGCCCGGTTGGGGCGCCATCGCAGGCCGGTGCACGGTCCAGCGCACGTAGTCGGTCGAGGTGGCGTGCCCCCATTCGACCGGTACGTGCATGTCGAGCGTCGGCCGCGACTGGAAATACAGGTGTACGCCGCTGCCGTGTTCGATCGGCCCGTTCGGGTCGTTGAGATATCCGCTGGGCGGCCGGACGTGGTACGCGGGACGGAGGTGTGCCACCGTTCCGGCCGACCGGTGGGCGGATCGGGTCTGGGTCACCGTGAAGCTCCTGCCGTGATGCCTGCGATGAAGTACCTCTGGGCGAAGATGAACAGCACTACGCTCGGCAGGATCGCCAGCACGACGCCGGCCAGCACCACCGAGATCGAACCTGTGCCGAGGTTTCCCTGCAGGCCGACCAGGCCCAGCGGCAGCGTGAAGTTGTCCTGCGTCTGCAGGAAGATCAGCGGCCGGTAGAACTCCGCCCAGAAGCCAGAGAAGTTCAGGATCGCGAGTGTGGCGATCGCCGGACCGGCCATCTTGGCGTAGATCAGCAGGAAGGTGTGAAAGTGGCCGGCGCCGTCGATCCGGGCCGCCTCTCCCAGCTCCTTCGGCATCTGCATGAAGTACTGGCGCATCAGGAACGTCCCGAACGCGCTGCCCAGCGCCGAGACCACCAGCGACAACGGGCTGTCCGACAGACCGAGGTACCGGATGATCACGAACACCGGGATGATGATCGTCTGCAGCGGCACCATCATCGTGGCCAGGAAGATCCCGAAGATCACCGAGCGGCCGGGGAAGTCGATCATCGCGAACGCGTAGCCGGACAAAGTGCACGTGATGGTCTGGCCGATCACGATCAGCCCGGTCACGATCACGCTGTTGAAGAAGAACCGGCCGATCGGGATCCGGTCGAAGACCGCGCTGTAGTTGGAGAAATCCGGGTGCAACGGGATCCACTGCGGCGGATTGCTGAACGCTTCGGCCGGTGTCCGCAGCGACGTGGTGACCGTCCAGAGAAGTGGGCCGAGGGCAACCATCGCGGCGAGGACCAGGACCAGGATGCCGACGATCCGGCCGATCCGCGCCAGGGTTCCGGTGGAGTATGTCATTGGTAGAACACCAACTTCCGTGCCGCCAGGAACTGCAGCCCGGTGATGATCAGGATCGCCACCAGCAGCACGATCGCGATCGCCGAGCCGTAACCGAACTGCAGGTTCTGGAAGCCCTTCTGGTACATGGAGATCGTGACCGTGGTGGTCGCCGAGCCCGGACCACCCTTGGTCATGATGTACGGCTGGTCGAACAGCTGCATCGCGTTGATCAGGGCAACGACCGCGGCGAACAGGATGGTCGGGCTGATCAGCGGCACCTTGATCCGGAACAGCGTCCGCAACGGGCCGGCGCCGTCGATCTGGGCGGCCTCGAGGACATCCGTGGGCACCGACATCAGCGAGGCGACGAACAGGACGAACGTGAACCCGACCTGCTGCCACACCGCGATCAGCACGATCGTCGTGGCCGCGCCCAGACCGCTCGTCAGCCATGGCACGTTCGGAATGCCGAGCAGACCGAGGTAGTAGTTCACGACGCCGAACTTGTAGTCGAACAGGTAGCCCATGAAGATCGATACGGCGGCCGTCGACGCGAGCAGCGGCAGATAGAACGCCGTACGGAAGATCGTCCGGATCCAGACCAGCTTGCGTTGGTTGACCAGGACCGCGAGCGCGAGACCGAGCGTCAGCTGGAGTACGACGATCGCCAGCGCCATGCCCAGCGTCACCGCGAACGACTTGAGCACCGGTCCGTCGGTGAACAGCCGCTGATAGTTCTCCACCCCGACGAACTGCGGGCTCGAGATCACGTCCCAGGAGAAGAACGACAACCCGAGCGACGCGACGATCGGAATCGCCGTGAAGACCGCGACGAACAGACACGACAGCCCGATCATCGCGAAGCCGAACGGAGCCTCGCGATGCGACGACGGGTGCCGGCGGCGCTTGGTGATGGCAGCCGGCACCTCAGCGGTGGCGGCGGACATCAGCTGGCCCCCGCTGCTTTCTCCAGGTCGGACTGCAATCCGTCCAGCGCGGCTTTCGCGTCGCCGGAGGAGATCGCTTGCGTGGTGCGCTGGTTGAGCGCGGTCGCGAGCGCGTTGTAGTACGGCGGGGCCGGGATCGGCGCCGTCTCCGGGTGCTTGGTCAGCGTGTCGTAGAAGACCGACCAGTGCTTCGGCCCGGTCTTGGCGTACCGCGCGGCCGTCACCAGGGATTTGCGGCCGGGCGTGGTCACGTTGCCCGGGAAGACCAGGTCGAACGTGTCCGGCTTGACCAGCAACTTCAGCACCTCCCAGGCGAGGTCCTTCTTCTTCGACGACTTGAAGATCGCGTACCCGCCGGCGCCGAACAGGTGCCGCTGGCTCTTCCACTTCGGGAACAGCTGGACGTCGAAGCTGCCGTTCTTCATCCCGGCGTTGGTCAGGCCACCGGCCCAGAACCCGCCGCCGATCGACATCCCGATCCGGTTCGAGGCGAACAGGCCCTGGAGCGTGCCGCCACCGCCGACGTCGGGGGACGGCGACAGGCCCTTCTTGGTCAGTTCGATCATGTAGTTCAGGGCCTCGACGGTGCCGTCGGAGTTCGCGGTCGGCGCGCCCCACTTCCAGCCGCCCTTACGGCCAGCAGCGGCCGGATCACCGGCGTACGCCTTGTTCCAGAGCCAGTCGCCGCCGTCGTACTTGCCCTCCTCGAGCAGGTTCGCGTTGTTGGCGTACATGAACGACGTCCAGCTACCCCAGAGCCGGACCACCCAGCCGAACGCGTTGATGCCCTTGAACTTGGCGATCTTCGTCGCCGCGGTCTCGAAGTCGTCGATGGTCCAGCCCTCGCTCGGCGGTACGACGCCGGCGCGCTGGAACAACTCGGTGCTGTAGAACATGTTCCCGGCGTTGAAGCTGTCGGGCAGTTCCCACAGGTGACCCTGGTACATCATCGACTCGACCAGCGCGGGGTGGATGTCGGCGAAGTACTCCTTCAGCGCGGCGAGATCCTTGGTGACGTAGTCGTCGAGCGGGATCGCGAGCTCCTTGGACGCCATCAGCTGCAAACCTTCGGTCGCGACGCTGATGATGTCCGGCGGCGTTCCGGCCGCGATCTGGGTGAGCACCTTGGCGAGGAAGTCGTTCCAGTCGGTGCCGTTGATGGCCGAGATCTCGAACTTGATACTCGGGTCGAGCTTGGAGATCTGCGGCTGCAGCCGGTTCTGCAGCTGGGTCGCCGCCGCCTGCTCTCCGAAGTACAGCATCTTGAGTGACTTCGACGACGAGCCGCCGCCGCTGTTGCCGCAGGCGACCAGGTCGGCCAGCGCTGTCAGCCCGAGTCCACCGGCCGCCCCGGCCTTCAGCACGGTACGGCGAGTCATCGGGCCACCGGGGGGATGGATGCCTGTCATGGGTTCCTCCTAGGCCGCTCGGGTGGCCTGGCAAGCCACCCAATACGTATTGACCCGGGACGGTAGCAGCGGTGTACGGTGGGGCGCAATACGTATTGGGTCCAGCTGTGATAGAAAAATGACCGCGGCCGCGGGGCCGCTCACCGTGAAGGGGGACCATGGCGAAGCAGCCGGCCGGCCGGCCGAAGCGCGTCACGATGACCGATGTCGCGCGACGCGCCGGGGTGTCCCAGCCCACGGTGTCGTTCGTCCTCAACGATCGCCGCGATGTCGCGGTGGCCGAAGAGACGCGGCGGCGGGTGCTCGAGGCCGCGGCCGAGCTCGATTTCGTCCCCAATCGCGCGGCCCAGTCGCTGCGGTCGAACAAGTCGTTCACGGTCGGCGTCGTGACCAGCGGGATCGTCTCCCAGCCGTACGCCGGTCTGATCGTGCTCGGCCTGCAACAGGTCGTCCAGCCGGCCGGTTACGTCTGCATGGTCGTCGACACGACCGGCGACCCGGGGGAAGGCGACGACGCGGTGGCGAGCCTGGTCGGGCAGGGAGTCGCCGCGATCGTGTACGCGTCGCTCTCGCCGAAGCCGCTGCACCGTAGCCCGCGGCTCGACGGGATCCGGACGATCTTCGTCAACTGCTGGCCGAAGGAGGGCAAGGCCGACACGGTGCTGCTGGCCGATGAGTACGCCGGTGGTCGCGCCGCCGCCGCGTCGGTGTTCGAACGCGGGCACCGCGAGGTGGCGTTCCTCGGCGGCCCGCGCAACGACTACGCCTGCAAGGAACGTCGCCGCGGCTTCGACGACGCGGCCCGGGCGGCGGACCTGCGCCCGGCCGACCTCGTGCATCGGTACGGCAACTACCAGATCGGATCGGGCTACGACCTTGCGACCGAGGTGGTGACCGAGCACGGGTCGACCGCCTTGGTCTGCGGGAACGACCGGATGGCGATCGGGGCGATGCTCGCGCTGCATGCTCTCGGGCTGGACTGCCCGCAGGACGTCAGCATCGTCGGTTTCGACGATCAGCCGGATGTCGCCGACCAGGTTCGTCCCGGTTTGACCACGGCGGCGTTGCCGCACCTGATGCTCGGCCGCCGCGCCGGGGAACTGGTGCTTGGCGACCCCAACGACGCCCCGGAGCGGATCATCGTCGACTGTGAACTGATCGAGCGCGACTCGGTCGGCGACCCGCCAAAGAGTCGCGGATGAGCGGGTACGTCGGGGATGTCATCCCGTTCAGCTATGACGGCCGGATCTGGTTGTTCTACCTGCTGGACGAGCGTCCGGAGGATCCGACGGCAGGAGCGAGCGGCATGCCGTGGGCGCTGCTGTCGACGACCGACTTCGTGGAGTACACCGACCATGGCGTCGTACTGCCCGGCGGAGACCGCGATGCTGAGGACTTCGATTGCTACACCGGCAGCGTGGTCGCGGACGGATCGCAGTTACATCTGTTCTACACGGGGCACAATCCGCGACGGGACGGCGTACAACTGGTTTGTCACGCTGTCAGCGATGGCGATCCGACGCGCTGGACCAAGCTGCCTGAGCTCACCTTCGGTGCGCCTGATGGGTATGTGCCGCAGGACTGGCGAGATCCCTTCGTCTATCGCGTGGCGCCGGATCTTCCGTGGCAGATGGTGCTCGCGGCGCGGTACGCCGACCGACCCGATCGGCGGTCCGGTGTCGTTGCCCGCTTGACGTCGACCGACCTGGAGCAATGGACTCTGACGGATCCGTTGTGGGAGCCGCATCGCTACATCACCCAGGAGTGCCCGGACGTCTTCCAGTGGGGCGACTGGTGGTACCTGGTGTACTCCGAGTTCAGCGACGCCTTCCAGACGCGCTACCGGATCTCGCGCGAGCCGGACGGGCCATGGCTGGCGCCGGGGCGGGACACTGTCGACGGGCGGGCGTTCTACGCGGCCAAGTCGGTCGAGCACGACGGACGCCGCTTCTTCATCGGCTGGATCCCCACAAAACAACACGATGCATGGCAGTGGGCCGGCGACCTCGCCGTACTCGAGGCACATCAGGAGGACGACGGCACGCTCGCGTTCATGCTGCCGGCGGAGCTTCGCCCGACGTACTCCGATGCACACCAGGTCCCGCTCAAGCCGGTCGACGGCGCCGCGACCGAGCCAGGCCACGGCGCAACGGACCGCTACGCCGCCTGGATGGGCGACCCGATCCCCGCCGACTGCCTGATCGACCTCACCGTAGACGTTGCCCCAGGCACCCAATCCCTGGGCCTCCTGCTGCACGCCGCACCCGACGGCGAACAAGCCACCGTCCTCCGCCTCGAACCCCAGCAGAACCGCGTAGTCCTGGACACCTGGCCCCGAGCCCGCACCGGCCCCGCCCAGTGGCAGGTCAGCGGCGACGTCCCCCACGCCGTAGACCTCGAACGACCCTGCCCCCTCCCACCCGGCCGGCACACCGTCCAGCTCGTTCTGCAAGAGACCACCGGCCAGGCGATCATCGACAACCGAGTAGCTCTGTCCTTCCGGGACGACCGGCGCACGGGTCACGTCGGATTCTTCGTCACCGACGGCCACGCCGACGTCATCAGCCTCACGGTCGCCCGCCGCTGAAGTATCACGCTCGGCGGCGCTGCGGTCCGAGATAGCGAGCAGTTTTCTCGACCGCAGGAGGCAACGTGAACACTCACGAGCCGGCTCCCACCGATCCTCGGGAAGAGGGTCTGTGGAGCCGGATGGGGACACTTGGCCAGGTCGTGGCCGCGGTGCTGGGCCTGGTGACCGCATTGGTGCCGGTGCTGGTGGCGACCGATGCGTTCGACGCGGGCGGCAGCGACAAGATCATCCGGGTCCTACCGACCCAGCCGCCAACCCAGCCGCCAACACAGCCGCCAACCCAGCCGCCAACCCAGCCGACCTCTCCGACGAGCTCGTCGTCGGAGCCGGTGGACGAGGACATCGTTCTCACCGTCTCCGACCAGCTCACCGAAGGGGCGCTGGAGGAGCGGATCGACGTCGTCCTCGAGGGATCGAAGGTCGCGTCGCTGTATGCGAGCATCGACGACCCGATCGTGACGCAGCAGGTGACGGCCACCACGCCCGGCAACTACGACTACGTCCTCGACGGCAGGATCGCCTGGCTCGACGACGACGGCGTCCGGCTGGAAGAGAGCGCCAGCGGGCACGGCAGCGTGTACGTCGACGACGGTATGCGGCTCGACGTCTATGTGCAGTTCGAGAGCGGCGGCGGTATGAGCCTCTCCCTCCGATCCGCCAAGCAATCCTGAATCAGTCGACGGACGTCGAGGTGAGTTTGACGCCTCCGTTGGAGCTTTGGTGCAGGGCGGTTCGGTCGCCGTGGTCGACGATGGTGAGGTCTCCACTCACCCCGTCGACCACGACGCGCCGTCCGCAGCCGTCAAGACATTCGAACAGCAGGCCGGCCGGGCTTGCCGTGCATTCCATCCGATGCGTTCTAGCCATCCCTCATGACAGCACCGCACACCTGGTGAGGCAACAGAGCCGGTCCGGTTCCGGGGATTGCCTGGCTGAGGGCGAAGCGCAGTAGGGCGTTCGAGGCCTGGGGCGCGTTCTCGCCGGTCGCGGACATCCGCGCCGCGATCATCCCGGCCACCAGCGGAGCCGAGAACGACGTCCCGCTCCAGTTGGCGATCCCGTCGAAGTGCCGGGTCTGCTGCGGGTGCTCGTGGATCGTCGTGTAGTCGCCGACCGCATAGGCGTTGACGAGATCCACACCGGGTGCGTACACGTCGACCCAGCCGCCGTAATTGGAGAAGTCCGCCCGCTGGTCCCCGTTCGAGGACAGGGCGCCGACTCCGACCACCCACGAGTACGCCGCGGGGTACGTCGGCAGCCGGCTGGTGTCGTTGCCGGCCGGCGCGACGACCACGACGTTCACATGCCGCAGGATGTCGTCGTAGAAGGTGCTGAAGGTGAGCATCGGCAGATGCAGCCGGGTGATCCCGTCGAACTCACAGACGATGACGTCCGCGCCGCAGTTCAGTACGTCGACCATCCGCGCGATGATCTCGTCCTCGTACGCCAGCCCCGCGAGCTCCTCCGCCCGCTCGACCTGGACCGCCGCTCGTGGCGCGACGCACCGGACGCAACCGGCCACGAAGGTCCCGTGCCCGGCGTACGGCTTGATCAGCCCGGTGGCTGCGTCGATCGGGATCTCGGGATCGCCGGTCACGCCGGCCATCCACGGCCACATCCTCGGCGCCTCCTCGATCAGACCGCCGTCCACGACACCCACCACGACACCGTCGCCGTCCCAGCCGTGCGTCCCGCAGCAGATCCCGTCGCTCACCGGCGGCACCGGACTGTAGGACCTGGTCGGGACGACCGCAGGCTCCGTCGCCGGGCACGGGTGACCGCTGTTGGGACACAGCGAGAGCCCGTGGTTCGGAGTCGCCGTTCCGACTCCGAACTCCGCGTCCAGCAGTTCGAGAACCTCCGGCGTACCCAGGTCGTGGTCGGACCACTCGAATTTGACGATCCCGGCGATCACCGGCAACGAATCGTCGTCGTCGGCGGCCCCTTCGGACCTGTCGGTTCGCTGCACGCTCGGGCCGAGGATGGATCGCAGGGTCCGCCCGACCCGGTCCTTGTCCTTGGTGCGGACCAGGATGGTGTTGCGGCGGTAGAAGTACTCGACGCGACCTCGGTTCTCCCAGTCCGGCGGGTACGCGGCGGCGGTACTGCCCTCCTTGTCGAGGATGAGGTGGACTGCTTCACTGAGGCGTTGTTGCTCTGACATGTTGCGCCCTCCCTTGCAGTGGAGATTGCCGTATTACGATCGGATTTGTCCGCGTATGGGGAGGGCGGGTGCTGCGGTGGACGCAGACGACTTGCATGCGCTTGCTTTGTCGCGCCCCACCGACGCGCTCAGGATCGCTCGTGACGTACTGGCGGGGACACCGACCGACGCCGAGGCGGCGGCGGCCCACCACGCGGCAGGGCTCGTGCATCGCGATTTCGGAGACATCCGTGAGGCAGTCGCGGAACTGAACGAGGCGTACCGATCCATTCGCAGGACGACGGATCGTGACCGCGAGGCCGAGATTCTCGCGACTCTCGGCGTGGCTCTGGTGATGAGCGGTCACACCAAGCGCGGCCTGGCCGCGCTCGACTCCGTCGTGCCCGGCCGGACCGGAGTGCTCGCCGGCCGGTTGCTGATCCGTCGAGGCTGGGTCCTCGGAGCCCTCCTCGGGCGGTACGCCGAAGCACTCGTAGATATCGAACAGGCGGTCGAGTCCCTGGCCGGGACCGGCGATCTGGTCTGGGAGGCTCGCGCGTTCCAGATGCGGGCGATGGTGCTGCTCGCGATGGGGGTGCCCGACCGCGCCGACGACGACTTCGCCCGCAGCGAGGAGCTGTTCGCGAAGTCCGGCCAAGAGGTCGAGTACGCCGACGCGCGCCAGGCCCGTGGCGCCGCAGCGTTCGCACGCGGTGATCTGCCGACCGCTCTGCAGCTCCTGGACGATGCGGAGCAGCTCGTCGAGGGTCTCGGCGTACTCGAACCCGATCTGTACGCCAACAAGTGCTTGATGCTGCTGGCCGCCGGTCTGACGCACGAAGCTCTGGTCGAGATCAACAGCGCGCTCGAGCGGATCGAGGAGCAGGGCGGCTCGTCGGCGCGGCATGCGGAGTTGTTGTTGTGCGCCGGGCTGGCAGCGCACGCGGCCGGCGCGTTCGAACTTGCCGAGCGCCGCAGCCAGGATGCGGTCAAGCTGTTCCGTCGGCAGCAGCGTCCGTGGTGGGCGGCGCGGGCCGAGCTCGCGTTGCTGCAGACCCGCTTCGCGCGCGGCGGGCGTACGGCGCCGTTGCTGCGGGCCGGCCGACGGGTCAGCGAGGTGCTCGACGAGCTCGATCCGGACCTCGCCGCCGAGGCCCATCTGTTGACCGGCCGGATCGCGCTCGCCCGCAACGACAGCGCCGAAGCCGTACGCCATCTGGGTATCGCAGCTCGGGCCCGGAAGCGCGGGCTGCGGGCGCGCGGTGCCGGCTGGCTCGCCCAGGCGCTGCTGCACCAGGACGGCGGCCGGTCGCGCGGCATGCTTGGCGCGTGCCGTCAGGGTTTGAGCCTGATCGAGATCTACGTGCGGACCCTGGGCGCCACCGAGCTCCGTGCACTCGCCACAGCTCAAGGCGCGGAGCTTGCCGCCATGGCGCTTCGGTACGCCGTCGAGCGTGGCAGTGGACGTCAAGTGCTCGAGTGGAGCGAGCGTTGGCGTGCGACGGTGCTCGCGATTCCACCGGTGCGGCCGCAAGCGGATGACGGGCTCGTCGCGGACCTGGCCGCGTTGCGTGATCTCACGCAGCGCATGGAGTCGAGCCGCGATCGCGGGCCGGGTACCAGTCAGCAACATCGCGAGCGTCAACGGCTCGAGTCCGCCGTACGACAGCGGGTTCTGCTGACGCCAGGGCAACTCGACGAGCGGCGGGAGCGGCTCCGGATGACGGAGCTGCTCGAGAAGCTGGGTGACCGGACACTGGTGGAGCTCGTCGACCTCGAAGACCAGTTGTACGCCGTGGTCGCGTCGCGCGGGCAGGTCCGTCTGCGGCCGATCGGCCCGACCGCCGTGGCCACTCATGCCCTGTCTCATGCGTTGTTCGCTCTCCGCCGCGAGAACGCCAGGCGTGGCCGGCACGAGCTCATGCTCGACACCATCGGAGCGCGGCTCGAGTCAGCGCTGCTGGGCGACACGCTGCAGCATCTCGGCGACGGCGCTGTGGTCGTCGTACCGACTGGCCGGCTGCACGCGGTCCCCTGGAGCCTTCTGCCTTCGCTGCGGACCCGACCGACGTCGGTGGTGCCGTCCGCTGCGGCCTGGGTACGCGCGATGCGGGCCGAGCCTCCGGCAGTGGAAAGGGTCGTACTGGTCGGCGGACCGCACCTGTCGGCCGGACGAGAGGAGGTACGGCGGCTTGCCGAGCTGTACCCGGACGCGGTCGTGCTCGCGGACGGCAGTGCCACTGCGGACGCCGTACTCGAAGCGATCGACGGGGCATCGCTCGTACATGTGGCGGCGCACGGCACCTTCCGCGCGGACAGTCCGCTGTTCTCCGCGATCGAACTGGATGACGGGCCGCTGACGGTGTACGACTTCGAACGCTTGAAGCGGGCGCCACACCGCATGGTGTTGTCGAGCTGCAGTTCGGCGCTCGGTGGGCCGAGTGGTGCCGACGAACTGGTGGGCCTGGTCAGTGCGCTTGTGGCGCTGGGATCAGCGGGTGTGGTGGCGAGCGTCGTACCGGTGTCCGACCCTGCGACCGTCCCGCTGATGTTGCGGCTGCACGAACAGTTGCGGGCGGGCGACGGACTCGCTGAAGCGCTGGCTCGGACACATGATTCGGCCGACGCGACCTCGCAATCCTTCATCGCCCTCGGTGCGTGAGCGCCGGTCACAACTGGACCCAGTCCGTGACGACGCGGCCGGTGGCAGTGTCACAGCGCAACCGCATCGCGCCGGCCGGCAGGGCAGGCAGCTCGAAGAAGCCCGATTCGTCGACAACAACGGTCAGCGTCGTACCGTCCGCGGTCTCGACCCGTATCTCGCCTGCACTCGGCGGCAGGATCTGACCGAAGACTTCGGAGTGCACCACCTCCAGCTCCACGGACAGCGGGGTCGAGGTGAATACCAGCACCCGGTCCGCGTTCGACTCCGCCCGGACCTCGGCCCGGGCCGGGTCGGCCGCGGCCATCGACGAGTCGAACGTCAGGCTCGCCAGCAGCAGGTCGTCGTCGATCGTGCGCCACGACAGCGCGCCCTCGGCGTGCTCGGCGATCGTGTGCGCCAACGGTTCGGTGGCACGGACGGCCGCCGCGAGGTCTTCGAGAAGACGGTCGTCGTCATCCCAGCGATGCCGCGTCATGCCGATCACCTCCTGACGGGTCGGATGCGACGTACTCCCTGACGGCCGGCGTTCTGCGGAGCCGCTCGAGTGCGCGGGCCCGCGTCGGACCGATGCTCCCGACCGGGATGCCGGTGCGCCGCCGGATCTCGTCGTACGACGGCTGCGGGTCGGTCATCAGCAGCAACAGCAGTTCGCGTTGCCGGCTTGGCAGTTCGGCCAGCCCGGCGAGCAGCACCTGGTGCCGCTCGGAGCGGACGAGTCCTTCGTCCGGATCGGGGACATCGGCCGCGACCGGAAGCTGATCGTCGTTCAACGGGTCACTCATCCTCCGGTGGCGTTGGGAGGACAGGTAGCGGATCGACTCCCGTCGCGCGGTCGTGACCAGCCAGCCGGGGATCGCCCGCGGTTCCTGGAGGCTGTCCAGGTGCTCGACGAGCCGTAGCCAGACCGTCTGTGCGACGTCCTCGGTCTCGGCCGGCGTCAGCCGGAACCCGCGGATGACCGATACGAGCAAGGGTGCGTAGCGGTCGACGAGCTCCCGCCACGCCTGCTGATCGCCTGTGGCGGCGGCGACGACAAGTGCGGTGACTGGTGAGACATCCTGTTCCATTCCCGCTCCCGGGTTGGTACGTGATGCAATGCGCGATGCTGCGCGAAGGGTGCACGCCACCGATCCCCCCATCGATGGCGTGCGTCCGTTGGTTCCGCAGGCTCAGGGCTCGCGGAGCAGGAACGTCGGCCCCTCGCTGAAGGCGGCCATCTCGGTCAGCACGTTCAGGGCGGTGCGGTAGGTGATGACCACGACGAGCTTGTACACGCCGGAGTCCGGCGCCTTGTCCGGCGGCAGCGTGTTGGCCGGGACGGTGATCTTCGCGGCGTACGCCGGTCCGCCGTTCGCCGGTACGACCTTGCTGCCGATGAGCACCTCGGGACCGGGGCCCATCGATTCGGCGTACGCCTTGACGGTCCAGTTGCCGTCGAGCAGTACGGCGGTGGCCGGCGGCTCGACCGTCCAGTTGATCGTGACGTCGAACGGGAACTCGTCGTCGAGGACGCGGTTCGGGTTGCCGTCGTGATCGATGATCGCCACTGCGGTCACCGAGCCTTCGAGGCCGGCCAGGCCGTCGAAGTTGGGATCTGCTGTCATTTCGGGTTCCCCCCAAGTGGGCGCCCCACTCACCAGGGCGCTTCTACTTGGTCGGACCGCAGCCGGGGGTCGTCAGATACATCGATTCGCCGGGGCGAGGGGTATCAGCGGATCGCGTAGCGGCCGAGCGAGGGTTCGAGCTGGTCGAACGCCTGCTCGGCGAGGCCGGAGAGCTCGTCGATCGACTCGGCCCGGCTCTTGCCTTCGAGAGTCATCCGTAGCGCTTGCCGGAACAGGACGCGGACCACCGCGGCGAGTTGTGCGGCGGCGACCGCCAGCCTGATCTCGTCGGGCGACGAGCCGGCCCCGGCGGCCAGCGTGTCGGCGATGGCCGCTTCCCGCTGTTCATCGATCTCGCGGAGCCGTGCGAGCAGCGCGGGACTGCCGGTCACCATCGTGACGAACCCGGCGCTCGCCAGCCCGACCGCCGCGTCCCGGCCGGCGAGTGCAGCGAAGTACGCACGACGGAGAGCGGCCAGGGCCGACTCTCCGCTCTCGCGCTCGGCGATCGCGACGGCGGCGAACGAGACGAGCTCGACGTGCTGGTCGAAGACCAGGTCTTCCTTGCGCGCGAAGTAGTTGGTGACCGTCATCTTGGCGACTCCGGCCGCGTCCGCGACCTCGGCGATCGTCACCTCGTCGAAGCCGCGCTCGAGGAACAACCGCGTCGCCACGTCCGAGATCTGCCGTCTGGCCAGCTCTTTCTTCCGTTCCCGCAGTCCGGACCCGCGCGCGTTCATGGACCGCAGCCTACCTTATTTGGGTTCAACCTATATATAGGTTTGACATAAAATTATGTCGAACCTATCATTGGGTCGAACCTAGCGAAGGAGATGCGACATGCGAGTGGACACGGCTCCGATGTCTTACGACGTGATCGTGGTCGGAGCGGGCCCGGTCGGGCTGACGCTCGCGATCGAGCTCGAGCTCGCCGGTATCCAGCCCGTCGTCCTGGAGCGGCTGGCCGAGCCCGCTCCGCAGCGCAAGTCCCGCGGCGTCGGTCCGCTGGCCTTCGAGGCGCTCCAGCGGCGCGGATTCGGCCCGGCGCTCGAGGCGTGCCAGCCCGAACGCCAGGACGAGAAGAAGCGTGACCACGGCAGTGCGAAGAACCACTTCGCCTGGATCCACAAGATCGACCCGGACCTGCAGGAGGAGCCCGATCGCACCGGCCGGCTGATCTGGCAGCCGGACCTGGAGCGCATCCTGGCCGAGCGGGTTGTTGCCCTCGGCATCGATCTACGGCGTGAGCACACGGTGACCGGACTCGTCCAGACGGAAGGCCAGGTCGCGCTCACGGTCTCCACGCCTGAGGGTGAGCGGCAGTTCGAGGCGTCGTACGTCGTGGGCTGCGACGGCGGCCACAGCGCGATCCGCCGGCTGGCCGGATTCGACTTCCCGGGCACGGATCCGATCATGACGGCCCGTCAGGCGCAGGTGCAGATCGAGGACCCGGAGAAGCTCCCGTCGTCCGGCCGGCTCGAAGGCGGCATGCTGATCCACGGGCCGGGCGTGCTGGGCGCGTTCGACTTCCTGGAAGGCCCGGACGTTCCGCGAGGTCCGGTCACGCCCGAGGAACTGCAGGCCAGCGTACGGCGGGTCGCCGGCGTCGAGGTGACGATCACCGAGGTCAGTGACGCGCTCCGATTCACCGACAACGCACGGCAGGCGGGCACGTACCGGATCGGCCGCGTCCTTCTCGCCGGAGACGCGGCGCATGTCCACTCGCCCAACGGCGGGCAGGGGCTCAACCTCGGCCTGACCGACGCCGTCAATCTCGGCTGGAAGCTGGCGGCCGAAGTACGAGGCGATGCGCCGGAAGGGCTCCTCGACAGCTACTCCGAGGAGCGGCACCCGGCCGGCGCCGCCGTACTCGACAACACCCGTGCGCAGTCGGCCCTCATGCGTCCCGGGCCGCACATCGACGCCTTGCGCGACATCGTGTCCGAGCTCATGGACATCCGGGAGGTCAATCAGTACTTCGGCCGGCTCCTCGGGGGCCTCGCGACCCGCTACCCGTTCCCGTACGTCAAACCCGACGACCACCAGCTGATCGGCTGCTACTGCCCTGATCTCGCCTTGGTCACGAACGGTCCGTCCCGACTCAGCGACGTCACCACCACCGGCCGCGCCGTACTGGTCGCCTCGGCCGTGCCTGAGGTTGCGACCGGCTGGCGGGATCGGCTCGAGCTCGCCGAGGTCGATTCGATCGAGGACGACCGCCTGTCCGCCGTCCTGGTCCGCCCGGACGGCGTCATCGCCTGGGCCTGCGCCCCCGGCGAGACCCCGGACGAGGCTCAACTCCAGACCGCCCTGACCACCTGGCTGGGCGCCTCGGCCTGACAGCCTGAGGTCAGCTCACCGAGCCGCCTTCAGGTTGATTTCTTGCAGAGATTGATCGAGATATTGCGTGGATGTGTCGGCTGCGTTACGGTCTGGCCACCCACCGTCCTTTTGGGCTGTGCGATCGACTATCCGCCCCCGTCGAGAGTGAGCAGCGCATGTTCCGGTCAATAAAATCCTGGAGGGCTCGCGTCGGTGTGTTCGCCGCTGCCGGTGGGCTGGTCGCCGCCGGTCTCGCGGTGATCGCGCCCGTGCCGGCGTGGGCAGCCGCGTCCGGCGGGGTCGGCGCGACCTTGCCGTACGTCGAGGTGCAGGCCGAGAACGCGTCCACGAACGGCACCGTCATCGGCCCGAGCGCGGCGTACAACACGCTGGCCGCGGAGGCGTCGTACCGCAAAGCGGTGACATTGCAGGGCACCGGCAAGTTCGTCGAGTTCACGACGCCCGCGGCGACGAACTCGATCGTCTTCCGCTACAGCATTCCGGACACCGGCTCGGGGTCGGTCTACACGCCGCAGTTGTCCCTCTACGTCAACGGGACCAAGCAGCCGAACTTCACCCTGACCAACGCGTACAGCTGGTACTACGGCGGCTACCCGTTCACGAACTCGCCGGGGAGCAACCCGCACCACTTCTACGACGAGGTGCATCGGCTGTTCCCGACGACCTACCCGGCGGGGACGAAGTTCCGGTTGCAGGTCGACGCCGAGGACACGGCGTCGTCGTACACGATCGACTTCGCCGACTTCGAGAACGTGGCAGGCGCGCTGAGCCAGCCGGCCGGCTCGGTCTCCGTGACGAGTCAGGGCGCGGACCCGACCGGTGCCGCGGACTCCACCAATGCGTTCAACGCGGCGATGGCCGCGGCCGGCGCCGGCGGCACCGTGTGGATCCCGGAGGGGACGTTCAAGATCCCGGGGCACCTGATCCTGAACAACATCACGTTCAAGGGCGCGGGCATGTGGCGCTCGACGGTCGTCGGTGCGGCGCCGGGCTTCTACGGCAACTACGCGCCGAACGCGAGCAGCGGCGTACACCTGTCGGACTTCGCGATCTTCGGTGACGTCCAGGAGCGCAACGACGGCGCCCAGGTGAACGGCATCGGCGGCGCGCTGAACAACTCCACCGTCGACCGGGTCTGGATCGAGCACGAGAAGGTCGGCGCGTGGATGGACGGACCGTTCACCAACCTGGTGATGAGCGGTCTGCGGATCCGCAACGTGACGGCCGACGGCGTGAACTTCCACAACGGCGTGACCAACTCCAAGGTCACCAACAGCGACCTGCGCAACCTCGGTGACGACGGCCTGGCGACCTGGGCCGAGCAGAACGCCGATGCGAACGACTCGTTCGACCACAACACCGTGCAGTACCCGATCCTCGCCAACGGCATCGCCATCTACGGCGGCCACGACAACTTCGTCACCGACAACCGGGTCATCGACGCCGGCCTCACGCAGGGAGGCGGGATCCACGTCGCGCAGCGCTTCGGTTCGACAACGCTCGGGCGGACCGACGTACTGCGCAACACGATCATCCGCTCCGGGAGCCTGGACCCCAACTGGCAGTTCGGGGTCGGGGCACTGTGGTTCGACGCGCGCGACGGTGCGATGTCGGGCCTGACCAATGTCGACAACCTCCTCATCCAGCAGAGCCCGTACGAGGCGATCCAATTCGTCTCGGGGTCGAACATCAGCAACGTCAAGATCAACAACGCGACGATCCAGAACACCGGGACCTGGGTGGTCCAGGAACAGGTCGGCGGTTCGGCGACCATCACCAACAGCACCGCGACCGGGACGCAGGCGCCGGGTCCGATCTACAGCTGTGGTGTCGGGTTCACGCTCACCGATGGCGGCGGCAACTCGGGCATCTTCGCGCCGGGTCAGTGTCAGAACATCACCGCGCCGGCGTTCCCGCCGTACCTGCCGGACAACGGTTCGCAGATCTCGATCAGCCCTACGTCGTTGAGCTTCGGCTCGGTCGCGACGGGTACGTCGAGCGCACCACAGGCCGTCACGGTCACGAACAGCGGTACGGCGGCCGCACCGGTCAGCTCGGTCGCGGTGACCGGCGACTTCGGTCAGACCAACAACTGCGGCTCGAGCATCTCGGCCGGGGCATCCTGCACGGTCAACGTGACCTTCAGTCCGACAGCGGCCGGTGGCCGATCCGGGACTCTGACCGTCAACGCCGCCGGCGTCACGAGCAGCGTGGCGCTCTCGGGTACGGGCGTCGCGCCCGGGCCGATCCTCAACCCGAACCCGGGCAGCCTGTCCTTCCCGGACACTCTCGTTGGAAGCTCTTCGTCGACGAAGGCCGTCACGATCACCAACTCGGGTACGTCGTCGGCGTCGGTCTCGGGCGTGTCCGCCACGGGCGACTACAGCCAGACCAACAACTGCTCGACTCTCGCCGTCGGTGCGTCCTGCACAGTCACGGTCACCTTCCGGCCGACCGCGTCGGGGGCCCGGGCCGGATCCGTGGCGGTGACCAGCAACGCCAACAACAGCCCGACCTCGATTTCCCTTACCGGCAACGGGATCGGGGCCGACACCAACCTCGCGCGCGGGAAGCCGGCCTCGGCCAGCAGCCAGGTCAACGGCACGCAGACCCCGGCCACGGCGACGGACGGCGACGCGAACACCTATTGGGAGAGCGTGAACAACGCCTTCCCGCAGTGGTTGCAGGTTGACCTCGGTACGGCGCAGAGCATCGGCAAGGTGACGCTGAAGCTGCCGCCCAGCTCGGCGTGGGGGACGCGGACGCAGACGTTGTCGGTGCAGACGAGCACCGACGGGTCGTCGTTCAGTACTGCGGTCGCGTCCGCGACGTACACCTTCACCTCGCCCACGAACGTCGTGAACATCACCGTCCCGGCAACCAACGCCCGCTATGTGCGGGTGAACATCACCGGGAACAGTGGGTGGCCGGCCGGGCAGGTGTCGGAGTTCGAGGTGTATCCGAGCGGCGGCAGCCCGATCAACGCTCCGGTCCTGAGCACCAGCCCGTCCTCGCTCACCTTCGCGTCGCAGGCGCTCAACACCACGAGTGCCGCCCAGGCGGTCACCGTGACCAACACCGGCAGCCTGGCCGCCTCGGTCTCCGGTGTCACGGTGTCTGGCGACTACAGCCAGACCAACAACTGCTCGACGATCGCTGTGGGCGCGTCCTGCGCGGTCAACGTCAGCTTCCGGCCGACCGCGTCCGGGACCCGCTCGGGCACGCTGACGATCAACAGCAACGCGACCAACAGCCCGACCACCGTCGCGCTGTCCGGTACCGGCGCGGGCTCCACGAACACCAACCTCGCCGCGGGCAAGCCGACCAGCGAGTCCAGCCACAACGACGTCTACCCGTCGAGCAACGTGACCGACGGCAGCCAGTCGACGTACTGGGAGAGCGCGAACAACGCCTTCCCCCAATGGGTCCAGGTCGACCTGGGCTCCGCCGCCATCGCGGGCCGCATCGTCATCCAACTCCCCGCCTCCTGGGGCGCCCGCACCGAAACCCTCTCGGTCCAAGGCAGCACCAACGGCACCACCTTCACCACCGTCGCCAACTCCGCGACCTACTCCTTTGCCCCCGGCAACAACAACACCGCCACCATCACCTTCACCCCCACCACCCAGCGCTACTACCGCCTGAACTTCACCGCCAACACCGGCTGGCCCGCCGCCCAACTCTCCGAGTTCCAGATCTGGAACTCATAAGGTCAGGTCCTCCGCCTGGTTCTTCCCGAACCAGGCGGAGGAAGGCACTCGGTCGCTGACTGTGCCGGAGGCGCATGGCAGACTGGCGATGCTTTCCGGTGCGACGGGCGAGGGGAGAGATCAGGTGCCAAGGACGAGTAGGTCGACCGCTTTCGGGATCGACATCGGCGGCAGCGGGATCAAGGGCGCGATCGTCGACCTGGAGAAAGGCGACCTGGCCACGGAGCGGATCAAGTACCTGACGCCCAAACCGTCCACCCCGGAGTCCGTCGCCGAGGTCGTGGCCAAGCTGGTCAAGGAGGCCGGGTGGACCGGCGAGCTGGGTGCGACGTTCCCGGCCGTCATCCAGCACGGCGTGGCCAAGACCGCCGCGAATGTCGACAAGAGCTGGATCGGGACCGACGTCGACAAGGTCCTCACCGACATCACCCACTGTGACGTGACCGTGCTCAACGATGCCGACGCGGCCGGCATCGCAGAGGCCCGGTTCGGCGCGGCCAAGGGTGTCGACGGTGTGGTCATCCTGCTCACCTTCGGCACCGGTATCGGCAGCGCGCTGTTGCTCGACGGTCAGCTCGTGCCCAACACCGAGCTCGGCCACCTCGAGCTCGACGGGCACGACGCGGAGAAGAAGGCCTCCTCGGCGGCGAAGGACAACGAGGAGCTGTCGTTCAAACAGTGGGCCAAACGGGTGCAGCGCTACCTTCAGCACGTCGAGAACCTGTTCACTCCCGACCTGTTCGTGGTGGGCGGCGGGGTGAGCAAGAACGCCGACAAGTGGGTCCCGCTGCTCGAGCTCTCCACCCCGGTGAAGCCGGCCCAGCTGCTCAACAACGCCGGCATCGTCGGCGCCGCGATGGCCGCCCACGAGAAGTTCGCCGAGTAGGCCGGCCCCGCACGCTCACCTGGAGAGAATGCGCAGCAGGTCCTCCAGGGCGCGGCGGCGGTCGTCCTCGGCGGTAGCCGCCGGAGTCGGTTCGGCGGGCGGGTCGGCCAATGCCCACGGGGCCGGCGGCGTCTCGGGTTCCTCCGAGTCGTAGCCCGGCGCCCACCGCTCGTCCTCAGGGTCCGGTGTCCGGTGACCGGGGTTGTCGGTGGGTACTCCGGCATAACCGGCCGGCGGACCCGGGGAGGGAACCGGTGCCGGCGGTACGGCGGCCGGCTGCTCGCCGCCGAGACCTGCGACGGCTTCCAGCGGCGTGTCCTCCCGGGAGAAGCCCCGCGACCGGCGACCCACCGGTCCGCGCTCGACGCCACGCCGGTCGACCTGTTCGAGCACGCCGCGCTCGACGAGCCGCCGTACGACGGTCTCGTCCGCGTCGGCGTCGAGCAATTGCGGCACGCCCCCGAACGCGGTCGCGATCAGCTTCCACTCCTCGAAGTCCAGGATCACGAAGTGGTCGGGCGTGTCCGCGCGCAGCTGGTACGGCAGCCTCGCGCCGCTCGCGTCGTGATCGTCGTGCACGTGCCCCTCCTGGTGGTTCGCGGGCGGGTCAGGCGGCCAGCGCGGCGTTGTAGCGGGCCATGCTGGCACGCACGATCGCCAGGTTGGCGTTGGACCGGTCCGCGGCGACATACACGAACGACGTCGGGTTGACGAGCCGGATCAGGTGGATCTGGTCGGTGAGCGTGATCAGCATGTCCTCGAGCTGCATGTCGAGGTTCAGCGCGGCCATGATCTTGCGCTTCTGCTTGACCATCTCGCTGTTGTAGGCGCTCGCCGCCGACAGGTCGAAACCGTCGTTCTTCGAGTACATGCCGATCGTCATCCCCGAGTCGAGGTCGACGAGTGCCGCGGCGATGAAGCCGGGCATCGAGGCGCCGAGGTCGGCCAGGATCTGGATCGTCTGCTGCTCCGAGAGCATCGGTTCTCCTTGCGGTTGTCACGCCGGCGGCACGGTGCGGCCGGCATCGTTGGAAGGCCCGGCTGATGGATCAGTCGGGTGCTGTCGGGTCGGGCGCGGCCTCGCCGGTCAGCTCCTGACGCAGGTCGCGGCAGGCGAGATGGATACGCGCGATGTTCGCGCTCGCGACGGTCATGATCATCAGCACGTGCTTGTCACCGACCGCGTAGAGCAGCACGTACCCGTCGGGGCTGCGGACGGTGAGCTCGCTCAGCCGGCCAGGGCCGACGAAGTCGGCGAGTCGCTGGCCGAGCGACACCGACGCCGCGCACACCGCGGCGGCCGCGTTGGCCCGGTCCGGCTCGAGGACGTGGGCGACCGGGCGGCCGTCGGCCCCGGCCAGCAGCAGACCGGTCACGCCGGTGATCGACCGCAGCTTGGCGTCCAGCAGATTCCGCACGGTGGCGGTGTCGCCGATGTACGGCGTGAAGGATTCGGCACTCATGCGCAGGAGCGGCTCTCGCTCCGCGCCAGCGACGTCAGCAGCGACACCAGCAGGTGCCGCGCGGAACGCTCGTCGATGACGTTGCACGGCACGACGGTGACGTCGGTCGCCAGGAATTCGCGCAGCATGTCGACCGCCACCGGTATCTCGACCCCGCGGTTGGCGCCGACGGCGAGCGCGGTGATCGGCTTGTCGTGGAAGAAGTCCAGGATCCGTGCCGCGTCGGGCCAGGTCGAGGGATTGGCGACGTCGACCAGGACCACGCAGGCGTCGGCGCCCTCGGCAACCACGTCCCACATGAACCGGAACCGGTCCTGGCCGGGGGTGCCGTACAGCAGCAGCCGGGTCGACAGTTGATCACCGTGCACGTCGAAATGGCCGTGCTCCAGCCCGACCGTCGTCGTCGGTTTCAGTTCGGCCTCATCGCCCGTCGTCGCTTCCTCGGTGCCGACGACGGGGACGCCGGAGATGTGCTGGATAAAAGTCGTCTTGCCTACCCCGAAGGGGCCGGTGACAACAACTTTGAACTCGACGTCTGGGTCGCGCACCGACGAATCCTCCCCCTGCTCCGCGGCCCCGCAGAACCGCTGACACGTCCGAGAGGTTAACCGCTGTACCCGGGTACTTCCAGACGCCTCCACGATGTCCGGCACGAATTTCTGGTTAATCGAATCAAGCGATTACTCCGCAGCAATCACGCTCATACTTGCAGTGACAAATAGCAGAACGGGAACGTCTCGGAATAGCCCCGAATATCACCTAGCGTGAGCCGGAGAATACTATTTCTATTTATCTGCGCTTTGTTATTTATGGGCAGCGTAGGACAGGAACATGTTGGATATTTCCGGAGTCGTCCCGGCTTCGTCGAGGCGTACGACGATGTGCTCGTCCCAGCGGGAGTCGGGGCGGGGATGGTCGGAGCGCCAGTGGCAGCCGCGGCTGTCCTGCCGGGCTGTTGCTGCCGCGACGACGGATCGTGCCACTGTCGCGAGCGGCCCGGTGCCCGCGGAGCCGAGCTCGTCCGCGGCGGCGTTCAGGCCGGCGCCGTCGCGGCGGATACCGGCGTACCGGGTCAGGATCGTGCGGATCCGCTCCGGCTCGCGATCCTCGCCGAGCACGAGCTCGTGCGTGCGGCCGCGGTCCAGCGCCGGGAGGTCGAGAGTCAGGGCCGTTGCGACGCGCCGGCCGAAGACCAGGCCTTCCAGCAGGCTGTTGGACGCGAGCCGGTTGGCCCCGTGGACGCCGGTCGCCGCGACCTCGCCGACGGCGTACAGACCTGGTACTTCGGTTGCTCCGTTGCGGTCGGTCCGGACGCCGCCGCAGAGGAAGTGCTCGGCCGGCGCGACCGGAATCTGCTCGGACAGCAGGTCCACGCCGATGCGTGCGCAGGACGCCAGCACGGTCGGGAACCGCCGTCGGAGTACGTCGGGCGCGACACCAGTCGCATCGAGCCAGACGTGGTCGGATCCGTCCCGCCGCATCGTCGACTCGATCGCCCGCGCGACGATGTCCCGCGGAGCCAGATCGGCCCGCGGGTGCAGCCCGTCCATGATCCGGCGGCCGTGGATGTCACGCAGTACGGCGCCTTCACCCCGGACCGCCTCGGTGACCAAGGGCAACTGGCCGCTGGTCTCGCCGGTGTAGAGCACGGTCGGGTGGAACTGGACGAACTCCATGTCCACCAGCGATGCGCCCGCCTGCAGCGCCAAGGCGATGCCGTCGCCACGCACCGTCGACGGGTTGGTGCTGGCCAGGTACGCGTTGCCGATACCGCCGGTGGCGAGCACCACGGCGCGCGCGTCAATCTGCTCGGTCCGCGTGCCGGTGTCGAGCAGCACGCCGACGATGCTTCCGGAGTCCGACTGGAGCAGCCCGACGGTCCGTCCGGTCATCGTCCGTACGCCGGTCCGCTCCAGGGCGCTGCGGAGCGCCCGATGCACCTCCGCGCCGGTGGCGTCACCGCCGGCGTGCACGATCCGTGGACGGCTGTGACCGCCCTCCAGAGTCCTCGACAGCGATCCGTCGGCGTTGCGGTCGAAGCGAGCCCCGTGGGCGATGAGCTCGGCGACCCGCTGCGGTCCTTCCTCGACCAGCGCCCGGACGTTGCGGGGGTCGCAGAAGCCCGCGCCCGCGACGTCGGTGTCGTGCGCGTGGTCGAGCGGATCGTCCTCGCCGTACGCGGCCGAGACGCCGCCCTGCGCCCAGGGGGTGCTGCCGTCGCCCGCGCTGAGCAGTAGCACCTCACGGGTCGCCGCGAGACCCAGTGCGGTCGACAGGCCGGCGACGCCGGAGCCGATGACGACGACGTCCACCGCGCGCGTCATCGAGCACCCGCCGGCTTGCCGATCGCGACCATCCGCTCGACCGAACGCCGGGCCCGCTCGATGATCTCGGGCGGGAGCTGGATCTCGTCGCGTCCCTCGCGCAGGCACCGGACCAGCAGCTCCGGGGTGATCATCTTCATGAACCGGCAGGACGCCTTCGGGTTCACCGGCAGGAAGTTCGTCTGCTGGTTGACCTTGCGGAGCTGGTGGAGCATGCCGATCTCGGTCGCGATCAGAGCCGTTTTCGCGGTCAGGTCGCGAGCGGTGTCCAGCATGCCGGCGGTGGACAGGATGTGGGTCCGCTCGGCCGGCAGGTCGCCGACACCCGCGAGCCAGACCGCCGACGACGCGCAGCCGCATTCGGGATGGATCAGGACCTCGGCCTCGGGATCGGCGGCCACCTGGGCGCGCAGATCGGCCGCGCTGATGCCGGCGTGCACGTGGCACTCGCCCATCCACACCTCGATGTTGTCCCGGCCGGTCTGCCGCCGGACATGCGCGCCGAGGAACTGGTCGGGCAGGAACAGGATCGGCTGGTCCGCCGGGATCGAGTTCACCACCTCCACCGCATTGGACGACGTACAGCAGACGTCTGCCTCGGCCTTCACCGCGGCGCTGGTGTTGACATAGGCGACCACCGCGGCGTCGGGGTGCTCGGCCTTCCAGGCCCGCAACTGGTCGGCGTCGATGGTGTCCGCGAGCGAGCAGCCCGCCTGCGCGGTCGGGATCAGCACGGTCTTGTCCGGGCTGAGCAGTTTGGCGGTCTCCGCCATGAAGTGCACGCCGCAGAACACGATCGTGGACGCGTCCGTGCTCGCCGCGATCCTCGACAGCGCGAGGGAATCGCCGACGTGGTCGGCGACGTCCTGGATCGCCGGTTCCTGGTAGTTGTGGGCGAGTACGACGGCGTCCCGCTCCTGGGCGAGGCGGCGTACCTCGTCCTGCCATGTGATTGCTGTGCCAACGGTCACAACAGGTCCTTCTCTCGAGAGATTTCGCTTGATAGGCGATAACTGGGGACGACTAAGCGACGAGCAGGCTGATGTCGAGCGCCGCGGGGGAGTGGGTCAGGGCGCCGACCGAGACGGCGTCGACACCGGTGGCGGCGACGTCGGCGATGGTGTCGAGGGTGACGGTGCCGGAGGCCTCGAGCCGGGAGCCGGACCCGGTGGTGTTGCGCCGCTCGACGATCCGGGCCATCTCGTCGGCCGTCATGTTGTCGAGCAGGATCCACTCGACCTGGCAGTCCAGCGCCTGGCGGGCTTCCTCGGTGGTGGTGACCTCGACCTCGATCGCCAGCTCCCGGCCTTCCGCGGTCATGCCGTCCCGGACCCGGCGAACGGCCGGGAGGACGCCGCCGGCCGCGGCGAGATGGTTCTCCTTCAGCAGCACCATGGCGGCCAGGTCGAGGCGGTGGTTCGTGCCGCCTCCGCAGCTCACGGCGTACTTGTCCGTGGCCCGCAGGCCGGGCGCGGTCTTGCGGGTGTCGAGGAGCCGGACCGGGTGCGCCCCGATCGCCGCCACGAAGGCCGACGTGAGAGTTGCGATGCCCGACATCCGCTGGACGAAGTTCAGCGCCACCCGCTCGCCGGTGAGGATCGAGCGGGCCGGGCCGCTCAACCGTGCCAGTAGCTGCCCCGGGACGACCGGGTCGCCGTCGGCGACCACCAGCTCCACCGAGACGTCGGGATCGATCGCGGCGAACACGCCTGCCACCAGTGGCAGCCCGGCCACGCGGCCCGGCTGCTTGGCGATCATCGTCGCCTCGACCCGCAGGTCCGCCGGGACACTCCATCGCGTGGTGACGTCGTCTGCCGCCTGGTCCTCGGCCAGTGCGGCCAGTACCGCGGTCCGGACCGTTTCTGTCGTCAGTTGCACGGGTTCATCTCCGTCTGGGTTCGGCATGTTTTCGCCTGAGAGGCGATAACTAGGTGCACGCTACCATCGGCGGCGTGCCCGTAGCCAAGAAAGGTGATCCGGTTAACTTCCCCAGTTACCCGCACGAAGTGCTCGCCATCGTTCTGTCGGTCCGCGACGGCAGGTTGTGCGTCCTGCTGTGGAAGCGCGCCCGGAGTCCGTTCCGTGGCCGCTGGGCGCTTCCCGGCGGCGGGGTCGAGCCCGCGCAGCGGCTGCGGGAGGCGATCACCGCACACCTCGCGGCGAAGGTCGACGTCCGCGACGTCGCGCACCTCGAGCAGGTAGCCACCCACAGCGCGATCGACCGCGATCCGCGGGCCCGCGTGCTGGCCACGGGGTATCTCGGCCTGGTGCCGTCCGACGTACGGCCGGTGTTGCCGGCGGACACGGTCTGGCACCCGGTCGACGAGCTGCCGCCGACCGCGTTCGACCATCACTTCTTCATCGAGGCCGCGGTCGCGCGGCTGCGCGCCAAGCTGTCGTACACCAACATCGGGTTCGCGCTGGCTCCGCTGGAGTTCACCATCGCCGAGCTGCGCGACCTCTTCGGCGCCGCCCTGGGGTACGAGCTCGGCGCCACCAATCTCACCCGCGTCCTGACCCGGCGGCACGTGATCGACCCGACGGACCGCCGAGCCGCCCCCGGTCAGAGCGGCGGCCGGCCCGCGACCGTCTACAAGTTCGCCGCCCGCGAACTGACCGTCACGGACCCCTTCGCCGTACTCCGCCCACCCCGCTGACGGCCCGAAGAGCTCTCCCCGACGCAAGCGCGTGGCACCGAGGGCAAAGATAATGAGCTCATGTCATCGATCCTCGCCTTCGCCGCTCTGTCCGTGGTCCTGGTCATCATTCCCGGGCCGGCGGTGATGCTGGTTCTCAAGAGCGCGGTCGCTCGTGGCCGGAGGCCCGCGCTCCTCACCGCGCTGGGGGTCCTGACCGCGGATCTTGTCTGGGCTGCGTCCTCGGTGGCCGGCCTGACCGCGCTGCTCGTGTCGTCCCAGATCGCGTTCGACGTGGTTCGGTACGTCGGAGCCGCATACCTGATCTATCTCGGCATCAAGCTCCTGGTCACCCGGGCGACCGCTGGGGCGTCGGATCACGGCGCTGTGTTGTCCGGGGCCGGCAAACCGCGCAGCCGTCGGCGGGCGTTCCGGGAAGGCCTCGTGACCGACCTGTCCAACCCGAAGACCGTGATCGTCTTCACCAGCGTCATCCCTCAGTTCATCGGCCACGGTGCGCGGCCTGTCGAGGCCCTGATGCTCGGTGCGATGTTCGCGCTGATCGGATTCCTGTCGCTGGTCGCCTACGCGCTGGTCTTCAGCACCGCCGCCAAGCTGCTGCGCGATGCGAGGGTGACCCGCGCGATCCTGCGTGTGGGCGGCGCGATCCTGGCCGTGTTCGGCGTCGGACTCGCAATCGAGCGCCCGGCGGTGTAGGCCGAACCGCTAGCTAGCCGCCGCTTCCTGGCGCCTCTGGGCTGGCGTCTCCGGGCTGGTGGCGGAGGACGCCGGCGCGGGCTGCTGCCAGGGCGATCTGTGCCGCCTGATCGGCGGCGGCCTGGTCCAGCGGCTCGGCGGTCACCGTCAGCTGGAAGTAGATCGGCGCGATCAGCGTCCTGATGACAGCCGCCGGATCCGTGCCGGCCGGCAGTTCGCCGCGCGCGACGGCGCGCTCTATCACCACTGCGGCGCGACGGGGACCGTACTCGAACAGGTCGCGGCGAGCATCAGCGATGCCGGGAATCCGAGCAGCGTCGCTGTAGATAGCGCTGAAGATCATCCGGCCGGGCGGATCGGTCACCCAGGCAACGAACGCCTCCGCAAGCTGGAGGAGGTCAGCTTCCACACTGCCCGTGTCGGCGATTGGGAAGTCCGTGGCGATGTGTTCGCCGAGGACGTCAGCGACCAGCGTCTCCCGGTCCGGCCAGCGGCGGTAGATCGTCGTCTTGTGAACCCCGGCGCGCCGCGCGATGTTGTCGATGGTCAGTGCCGCATAGCCGACGTCTGCCAATTCGGCCAGCGTCGCGGTGAGCACCGCGGCTCGCACCTTGGGGCCGCGACCGTGCGGCCGCGAGCCTTTTGCCGAGGTCTCGGAGTCTCCACCTCGGCTTCGTCCGGTCTCCACGACGTCAGCCTATCGCAACTCTGAGTTGCGATCTTCGGATCGACATGAGAACCTGGCATCGCAACTCCGAGTTGCGATAACTCCGGGCCGGCCGTCGTTCCTGTTCCAACCCACCGGCGTGTGAACGCCGTCGTACTGAGGTGATCGTGATGTCGCGCGTCAAGGATGTGATGTTCAAGGCCTCGACCAGGCTGCACGTGGCTGTCTTCTTCCGATCGAAGGGGCGGGTGTTCGGCCGTGCCATGGGCATGCCGGTGGTCGGGCTCGTGACCACCGGCAGGAAGTCCGGCCAGCGGCGGGCCACGACGTTGGCTGCACCAATCATCGAGGACGGTCGCGTGGTGCTGGTGGCGTCGTTCGGCGGCGACGACAGAAACCCTGCGTGGTATCGCAATCTCCGCCACGACCCGAGAGTCGAGCTCACCACGCGCCGCGACGGCACGCGCCGGATGACGGCACGCACCGCCGCGGAGGACGAGAGAGCAAAGCTCTGGCCGAGGATCGTGTCGGTCTACCAGGGCTACGGCCGCTACCAGGACCGCACCCAACGACAAATCCCAGTCGTCATTCTCGAGCCGACCAACGCGGCGAACCCGTCCTCGGATCCTGCGTGAGTCAGCGCGGGTTCGTAAGCTCTGCGAGGCCTTGGGCTCTGCTGGCTCGGCCAGTTGTTCGGCGAGGTCAGCTGAGTGCGATTTCGGCGTCTGCTCCGTCGCTGCTCCGTGAGTCGAGAGCGAGAAGATCCGCCCGACCCTGGAGTCGATGGCCTTGCGGGCGCGCTCGTGCGAGGACGGCAGCATATGGGTGTAGAGCCGGAGCATGAACCCAGGATCACTATGCCCGAGGTACTCGGCGAGCTCCTTGATGTTCACGCCGTCAGCAAGCGAGACGCTCGCATAGTAATGACGCAGGGCGCGCACCCGGTCTCGCGATTCGTCGCGTATTGAAGTCCGCCACGTGCGTTCCTGGTGGGCTCCGGGATGACCTCGGCCTTCGCGGAGAGCAGGCAGCCAGATGCTTTGGTTGTATCCCCGCGCCCCGGATGTGCCGATCATCGCGCCATCGGAAGAGGATCTTGGCCTCATGTGGCTCGCCGTCCGGTCGCTCCCACGGCAGGAGTCCCAGTTGGCCTGGCTGGGCGTGCACGGGCGGTGGCTCGCTTGTGTACGACGAGGGATCGGGAACTGTTGCCACACGTCCATGTGTCCGTTGGTCTGAAGGCGCACTCGGCTACCGCTCACACCGGGGTTCTCACGGCCCCGGCAGCCCGATCTCTTCAACGTCCCATTGCTTGCCGTTGATTAGCGCTTGTCCGGCAAGCATCCGTTGACGCACGCCGGCCCGGGGGCATCCCCGGGCCGGCGTGTTCGGTCACTTCTCGGGATAGATCTTCTGGAGGAGTTTTCCGTCCTTGTCGTACGCTCTCACCGTCAGCGGATCGTCGGTGGAGTGACTGTTCTTGTCGATCGCGGTGAAGGTGTACCAGCCATCCTTGAGCGGTGACTCGTACTTCGGGCCGGAGCCGATCTGTACGACGACCTTCGCGGTGTTCGCCGGTGCTCGCCCCCAACCGGTGGGCAGCGAGCGGCCACAAATGTTGCCGTTGCAGTCCGTGCCCTCGGGAAGGATCGCCGCGATGTCTTTGCCCCAGGTCCCGTCGGGTAGCAGGAGTCGCGGGTAGTCCGTGCCGAGGTCGTCGAGGCGCAAGGCGGTGACGCCCCAGCCATAGCCGACGTCTCGGAGATCGTTCGCCGGCAACTGGCACGCGATTGCTGTCTTGCCGGACGGTGACATCGCGATCAGCAGTTCGCGGTCGAATCCGCGGTAGTTCTTCTCGTTGTCCAGGCTCAGACGGTCAGAGACCAGGACGTGCCATTTGGTCATATCGACCCATGCGTTCACCGAGCAGTTGCGAAGCTGGCCGGCGGCGTCCTTCGGGAACGGATCCGCCTTCGCCGCTGCGACCAGTGCGGCCGACGGTTTGTCGCCGCCGGGGATCGTGCAGAACGGGGTCACAGGTGCCCCCGCAGAGATCTTGTAGATGTAGGGCTGCGAGCTCACGGACCGGAAGCCGCTGCTTCCCTTCATCGTGCCCTTCGTTCCGGGGTAGCGCAGCGCGCAACGGCGTTCGGCCTCCTGCTTGGAGATCCGCTGGCCGGCGCCGTCCTCGCCGCTGGGGACACCCGGGACCGAGCTGAACTGGGAGTTCTCGGTTTGGTTGCCGGCTACGCCGGGGTCGTCGGCGGTGGCGATGAGGTTGGGGATGAGGGTGGCAGCGAGGGCTGCCGCAGCGACGCCGGCGATGGCGCCGCCCGCGCCGAGGAGGCGGCGGCGCCGGAGGCTGCGGTGGCCTCGGGCGAGGAAGGCCTCGGTGTCGAAGTGATCTGGTGGTGCATTGTCGGCCAGGCGATGTAGCTCAGCGCTGACCTCGCGGGTGTCTTTCATTTCGTGCTCCTTCACAGCGCCGGACTCCGTCGCCGGTCGATGGCCTTGCGGAGAGTTTCGAGGCCGCGGGCAACCTGACTTTTCACGGTGCCCTCCGAGCACCCGAGGATCTCGGCGGTCTGCTCGATCGAGAGGTCCTCGTAGTACCGCAGGACGATGCAGGCACGCTGCCTTGGCCCTAGTGCTCGCAGCGCTTCGAGCACCTCGTCACGGTCAGCGTGCCCAGCCGCAAAGTCGCCGCTCCGGACGGCGTACTCCGAGATGTCGGCTCTGGTCACCTCCCGACGCCAGGGACGCCGGCCACCGTCGTACGCCACATTGACCAGCGTCCGCCGGGCGTAGGCGAACGTGTTGTCGAGTCGTTGCACTTTCGGCCAGGCGAGGTACAACTTGCAGAGCGTCTCCTGGACGATGTCGTCCGCTTTGTGCCAGTCGCCGCCGATCAAGTACGCCGTCCTCCGAAGCGACGGAAACGCCGCCTCCACGAACTCGACGAACGTCTTGTCCCGCTCCGCCATCCGCGCCTCCACTCTCCATGTCGCGCTCAAAACGGAAGACCGGGTCCGTAAAGTTGCACCACCGAGCCGGAATTCTGTGGACGCTGCGGTGGCTGCCGGCCTGAAGCCGTCGTTGCCTCTGGGCACGACGCGTCGAAGGACGGGATGGTCCTGGATCCACGAAGCCAAGTTCCGCGACGGCGATGCCGAGGCCGGTGTCGGAGTCATGAAACGACGACTCGAGGTCACCGGCAGTATCGTGAACCGGCCGCCTGACCGGAACGCCGTACCATCCATCGCGGAACGGCAGCGGCTGCTGGCCGTCAACCGCGCCGCGGCGATGTTCGACAGTTGCTCCAGGCAAAGACCGGATGGGCGCGGAAGTACCTCACTCGTGGTGGAGCTCCCGAGGTTCCGAATCCGAGCTCGACAGCCTCCGCTCGCACGCCGCCACCGACCGAACTGCGCCGCCGGCTCGCGGAAGGTGACGACGAGCTGGCGGCGGGCGGTGCTGACCATCCATGCGCGCGACTGGCGTCACCGGCCCACGGACTTGGGCCAGTGACGCCAGGACTTCCTGTACGGCGCTCGGCCGTCTCGGCGACACTCTTGATCGTCGCCAGCCGCTCAGTCCACCGCGATCGCCGAGATGCACTGCGCCGGGGTCAGCGGTGTTGGTCAGCGGATCGTCGGGCGGGTCGGGGTGATTCGGGTACTGACGGAGGTCCATTTGACGACGTCGCCACGCTTGTAGGGCATCGGGTCGCCGTCGCCGTTGAGAGGTGCGGTGATGGTGGCGACCTCACGAAGACCGAGGAACTGGCCGGTTCGAGGGTCGATGATCAGTTCCTTGCGAATGCCGAACTGCTCCACCAGGCTGACCGCGCGGCCGCTCTTGCCGTCGAGGTTCACCGCGTCGGCCTGCAACTGAATGCCGGGGATAGTCCGGACCGCCTCGTAGAGAGCCGCTCGTAGGTCGGAAGGAGCGATCCCCGAGGCCAGGACGAGGGTGGCGCGGTCGAACGCCGCGGAGTCGGCACGCTCGGGGGTGGTACCCGGGGCCGGGGCCATCCCGTCGTTCTTGCGAAGGGTCGCGAGGAGCTTGCCCGGATCCCGGGGCAACCGGGCGAGGAAGTCGGGGGACGGTGTGAACCAACTCGGCATGCAGTTGCTCCCCGCTCCCTGCGGCCGGACTGCGAGGTAGCCGCCGTCCGTGCCTACCCCGCAGACATCACCCGACCTGAGGGTCTGTGGCTTGACGTTCAGTGGGTCGGCCTTGGCCCAGTACTTCCTGGCCGTCTCACTGGAGAACTCCTTCTTCGCGCCGAGCACCGAGATCGCCGTGTACGGCGGTTTCTGATCGGACCCGATCCACCAGTCGGTCACGTCGAGGCTCGTGCCGCGATACGTGTTCCTCGGTCCGAAGTTCCACGTCGCTTGGCTTCGCTGGGTGATCTGACGGTACCGGCCTGGTGGAATCGGCGCGTCCGCACTGGCTCCGGTGAGTCTGGCCGCGGTGGCCAGGAAGGTGCCGGCGTCAGCGGCGGCGCCAGGCGGCGGAGCGTCGTTCTTGGTGACGACATCGTTGATCAGGAATCCGCCGGCCAGTGTCGCGGCGAGTGCCCCCGCGAGCACCGTCCGGCGCAAGGTGGCCGGGCGGCGGCGGACTGGAGGCGGGGTCAGCAGACGCTGACGAGCGCGGGCCAGGGCAATCGGGTCGGGCTGGGGTACGTCGTCGCGTACCCGTTTGAGCAGGTCGATCTCGTTCACGAGGGGTCCTCCTGGAAGTTCTGGCCGAGTGCCTTGGTCAGGACTCGCCGCGTTCGGTGAAGACGGGACGCGACGGTCCCGACGGGAATGTTCAGGGCGTCCGCGATCTGGGGATAACTGAGGTCTTCCCAGGCGAACAGCAGCAAGACGTCCCGGTCGACCTGCCGCAGCCTGGCCAGAGCTCCGGCCAGCGCGCGCGAGGCGGATTTGGCGTCGACCCGCGCGGTAACCTCCGCCTCGAGGAGATCCGGGCCGTCGAGGGATTCACCGGGAACGGAGCGCGAGTACGCGCGGTACTGGCGGACCTCGTCTCGCCGCCTTCGGCGGATCAGATTGGTCGCGATCCCGTAGAGCCACGGCAGGGCGCCTGCCGGGGAATCGCGGTAGCGGTGTCTGTTCTGGAGCGCGATCAGGAACGTCTCGCCGACCAGATCGTCAGCTTCGCTGGTGCCGAGTCGACGGGCGACGTACCGGTGGATCGCGACGGCATGCCGGTCGAACAACAGGGCGAAGTCCGCCTGCGCCTCATGGCCGGAGGAAATGAGTTCGGCATCCTCGGACCGCCCTGCCGGACCAGCCGCAGGCGGCCGGGAGGATTCCCGCGTCCGATGCGGCTCGACCGGCACGCGTTCCAAGGCGAACGATGCGGTGTGGAATTGGTTCACGATTGCTTCTGCCCGATCGGCAGCCGGCACTTCCCGCCGCACACCGGAAACATGCCGCGAACAACCCTGTTCAACAGTTCCACCAACACCGCCATAGCATCATGCTCCGATCGCACCGAGGTCTGCAATCAAACCCGATGCGGGGCCGAGCGGTTCGATAGCTCACACCGAGCCGACGGGCTATGCCCTCGTCGGCGGGGCATGAGCAGAATTGCGGGCAGGCGCCGCTCGGTTCCCAGTCGCGACGCGCGCACTTCTCCGCAACGCCTCCTGAGGAGAAGAAGACCGTACGGCGTCACCGCAGCGCCGAACAAGCGATCCCGTAGTACGCGTACCTTGCCCACCCCTCGTGTCCGATCGGGTACGGTCGTGTTGCCTGATGCAACAACTGGTCCAGTCCGGACCGAGCTTGAACAGCACGGCCGCGAACACGGCGACGTCGAGGCATCGGGTCAGCAGTGGTCGTTGCAGTGGGTGGCGGAGACTGGAGCCGGGTCGAGCTCTGCGAGTGCCGTCTGCGAGCCGGATGATTTGAAAGGACAACCTGTGGCCGACCACAACCTGGAGTCCACGTACCTGGCCTACCTCGACGCTCTGAACGGCCGGCGGTTCGGCGAGCTGGACCGCTACGTCTGCGACGAACTCGTCTACAACGACAAGCTGCTGACCCGCCAGGAGTACGCCGACATGATCGCGGAGGATGCCCGTGCGGTCCCGGATCTACGCTTCGAGGCTCAGCTGCTGTCCACTGGTGGCGACCTGGTGGCCTGCCGGCTCTGGTTCGACTGCACCCCGACAAGTACATTCCTCGGCCTTGAACCGACAGGCAGGGCGGTCTCCTTCGCCGAGCACGTCTTCTACCGGTTCGAGGGCGGACGGATCGCGCACGTCTGGTCCCTCATCGACCGCGATGCGGTCGCGTCCCAATTCAGTGGCGATCAGTGTCAGTGCCGCAAGATCGCGCAGACCCACGCCGGGGGGCGCGACGTCCACGACGGCGGCGGCGAGGCGTCGTGACTGCGCAGCGTCCAGGCGGCCCAGACGTTCGTTTCTGACCTGACTCATTCATATGACTCAGTCATGTGTTGTGCCAGCCGCCGCGTGTCGCTCGGCGGTTTTGTCGGTGGACGTCGGGGAACCCGGGGGTTATGACGTACAGAGCGTGGCGAATGCTGGCTGCGACGGTGGCTTTGGGCCTCGTGCTCGTCGTCTCCGGACCGGCGATCGCGTCGGCCGAGTCGCCGTCGCCCTCACCGACGGTCGGATCTTCGCCGTCGGAACCTGCGAATCCCCCTGGCTCGACCGACGCGAGTCCCAGGGACTACAACGGCGCTGCCTGGGTGGTGGTGGCTGCGCTGGTCGTGGTCGCGCTGGTCGGCGGCGGGACGTTCTACCTGACGCGCACTCGTCGGATCGACCTGAGGCAGGTCAGCACTCGGGAAGACGAGCTGCGAGCCGACCGTGAACGATCGAAGACCGACCGCTGAGAGTAGGAGGCAAGGCGTGCGAATCGGGTTCAAGCTGATTGCGGAGGCGTACTCACCGACGGAGATCGTCGAGCAGGCGATCACGGCGGAGGAGGCCGGGTTCGACTTCGTGGAGGTCAGCGATCATTTTCATCCGTGGGTCAGCGAGCACGAGCATTCGGGATTCGCGTTCTCGATGCTTGCCGCGATCGCAGCGCGGACGTCGGCCATCGAGTTGGCGACCGGCGTGACGTGTCCGTTCCTGCGCTACCACCCGGCGGTCGTGGCGCAGATGGCCGCGACGACGTCGCTGCTGTCGGGTGGGCGGTTCACGCTCGGCGTGGGTGCCGGCGAGCGGCTCAACGAACACGTGGTCGGCCGGGGCTGGCCGTCGGTGGCGGTCCGGCACGAGATGTTGCGGGAGGCGCTCGAGATCATCCGCCTGTTGTGGAGCGGCGGATACCACTCGTACGACGGCAAGCATCTGCAACTCGAGGACGCCAGGGTCTTCGACCTGCCTGCCGAGGCGCCGAGGGTCGCGGTGGCCGCGGGCGGTCCCGAGGCTGCGGAGCTTGCGGCAGAGCTCGGCGACGCGTTGTTCGCCACGGAGCCGAGCGCGGATCTCGTTGCGGCGTACCAGAAGGCCGGTGGGGACGGGCCCCGGTACGCGGAGGTTCCGTTGTCGTGGGCTGCCTCGGTGGAGGATGCGGCGGAGTCGGCGCGGCGGCTGTTCAGGTTCGGTGTGACTGGCTGGAAGGTGCAGGCCGAGCTTCCGAATCCGGTCAACTTCGACGCCGCAACCGAGCTGGTCACCGCGGACCACATGCGAGAGCAGTTCGGCTGCGGTCCGGACGTGAAACGCCATGTCGAGGTCGCGCAACAGTTCAGCGATGCAGGCTTCGACCGGCTGGCTCTGATCAACGCCGGCCCCGACATGGACGGCTTCTTCGACTTCGCCCGCACCGAACTCCTCCCCGCGCTCCGTGCCTTCTGACACTCCTCAGCGGGTCGGTTGTCAGGGGAGAGGGCGGCCGCCGGTGGCGCCGATGCGTTCGCCGGTGACGTAGGTGGAGTCGTCCGAGGCGAAGAAGACGTAGAGGGGTGCGAGTTCGGCGGGCTGGCCGGCTCGGCCCAGCGGGGTGTCGGCGCCGAAGTCCGCGACCTTGTCGGCGGGCATCGTCGCGGGGATGAGCGGTGTCCAGATTGGGCCGGGCGCGACGGAGTTCACCCGGATGCCCTTCGGCGCCAGTTCTTGCGCCAGTCCCTTGGTGAAGTTGAGGATCGCCGCTTTGCTGGTGGCGTAGTCGAGCAGGTTCGGCGACGGCTCGTATGCCTGGATCGAAGTGGTGTTGATGATCGCCGATCCCTCCGACAGGTGCGGCAGTGCGGCTTTGCACAGCCAGAACATCGCGTAGACGTTGGTCTTCAGCACCCGGTCGAACTGCTCGGTGGAGATGTCCGCGATCCCTTCCTGCGACATCTGGTACGCCGCGTTGTTGACCAGGATGTCGATCCCGCCGAGCTCCTGCACGCACTCGTCGACGAGTCGCCCGCAGTGCTGCTCGTCCTGGATGTCCCCGGCCAGCGCGGCCGTCGTACGCCCCGATTCGCGCACCAGGCGGCAGGTCTCGCGCGCGTCCTGCTCCTCGGCCTCGAGGTGAGAGATCATCACGTCCGCGCCCTCACGCGCGAACGCGAGAGCAACCGCGCGTCCGATCCCCGAGTCGCCGCCGGTGATCAACGCCCGCTTGCCGGTCAGCTTCCCGCTGCCGCGATAGGTCTGCTCGCCGTAGTCCGGCTCCGGGGTCATCGCGCCACTGTGCCCGGGATGCTCCTGACTCTGCGGCTCCTGCTGCTCCGGGCCGGCGTACCTGGTCGTCGGGTCGCTGCTCATCGTCTGCCTTTCGTCGTCGGGTCGCCTTCGCGGTACCCGCTGCTCGCGCCTGGCACGCGCGTTTTCTGCCTGGCGAGCGCGGGTACCGGCCGGCCATGCGGCTCGACGGACGGGTGATCTATCAGCTGGATCCGGCGACGTTCTTCGACTCCGACGGTGACGGCGCCGGTGATCTGGAAGGCGTGGTCCGCAAGCTGGACCACATCCGAGCGGTCGGGGCCGACACGTTGTGGCTGCAGCCGTTCTACGTCTCGCCGTACCGCGATGCCGGGTACGACATCGTGGACCATCGCGATGTGTCTTCCCGGTTCGGCACGATGGCCGACTTCGAGACGCTGGTCGCGCGGTGCCACCAGCTGGATCTGAAGGTCATGATCGAGCTGGTCGTCCAGCACACCTCGGTGGATCACCCGTGGTTCCGCGCTGCTCGGGCGGACGCGGATTCGCCGTACCGGGACTACTACGTCTGGGCGTCGGAGCCGCGGGACGATCCGGCCGTGGACAAGCCGGTGTTCCCGGGGGTCGAGGACTCGATCTGGGCGTACGACGATCAGGTGGGGAAGTACTACCGGCACGCGTTCTACCGGCACGAAGCGGACCTGGACGTCGGCCATCCCGCCGTCCGGGCCGAGATCGCCGGGATCATCCGGCACTGGCTGGACCGCGGTGTGGACGGGTTCCGCGTCGACGCGGTGCCGTACATGGTCCGGCAGGCGGCGCTGGCCGACGGTCGCGACGACGGCTACTGGTTCCTGTCCGAGTTGGCGGCCGCAGCTGACGGCGTACCGCTGATGGGCGAGGTGGACGTGGCGCCGGACCAGTACGGCCCGTATTTCGGCAACGCCGACCGGCTGCACGCCGTGCTGGACTTCTGGACGAACAACCTGCTCTTCCTCGCGCTGGCCCGCTCCGATGCCGAGCCGCTGCTCCGGGGCCTGCGGGCGCAGCCGCAGCCACCGGACGGGTGCACGTATGTCAACTGGCTGCGCAACCACGACGAGCTGGACCTCGATCGACTCACCGAGGCCGAGCGCAACGAGGTGTTCGATGCCTTCGCCCCGAGGAGAACATGCGTGCCTTCGGGCGGGGGATCCGTCGTCGCCTGGCGCCGATGCTCGGTGACGAGCGGCGGATCGCGATGGCGCATGCGATCGCGCAATCGTTGCCCGGGGCACCGGTTATCCGGTACGGCGAGGAGATCGGCATGAGCGAGGATCTTTCGCTGCCCGACCGTGCCTCGGTACGGACTCCGATGCAGTGGTCGGCCGCGGACAACGCCGGCTTCAGCAAGGCACCACTCGGTCTTGTCGAGCCTGCTCCGATCGCCTCTGGTCCCTACGCGTTCACGACGGTCAACGTCGCCGAGCAGGAGCTGCGCCCAGGTTCGCTGCTCAGCCGCGTCTCGCAACTCGCCACCACGCGGCGCGGTCTCGGCGTACTCCCGTCCGGCAGTTGCGAGGGCATCGCGGTCGAGCCGCGCTCGGTGTTCGGCGTCCTGCACCGCCGCCGTGACGACGCCGTACTGATGCTCGCCAACCTGTCACCGGACGAAGTCCGGGTGCACCTGCCGTACGACGTGCGCGCCGATCTGCTTGCGGACAGCAACTATCAGCCGGCGACCGAGGACCTGGTCCTGACCGGCTACGGGTACCGGTGGTTACGCGTCCACGATGCCAGCTGAATGCCTTGCATGGATGGGTTGCCGGGCGGGCACAGGAAATCACGTTCCTTCGTCTGGAGGTCATCATGAGTACGACGCCTGTGCCGCCGGTTCCGCCGCTGCCCGATCCCACCGACCCCGATCGCCCGGGCCGGGACGACGATCCGGACATCACGCCGTACCCGGACCCCGAGCCGCAGCCCGACGAGGATCCGGACGAGCAGCTGCCGAGGCCCGAGAACGTATGAAGGCGCTCGGACCTGCATCTGTACGAGGTGATGGGTCCGTTCCTGGACACCACGGAGCCTCGGGGGGCGGTGCTGTTTCCCGGCCTCGGTGGCGGGGAACTCGCGGGTCATGGGAACGATCGATCGGATAGCGGAGCCGTGGGGGACGCGGACGCCGTACGGCAAGGGTGAGCCGTGGCCGGTCCGGGTCGACACCCGCCTCGACGACGGGCTGGCCGAAGCCGACGTGGACGCTTGGTTCCAGTCGGCGACGATCTTGCATTCGAACGGCGACGGGCTGGACATCGCGGTGAAGGACGGCCGGATCGTCGGAGTACGCGGGCGTGCGACGGATCGGGTCAACCATGGCCGGCTCGGCCCGAAGGACTTGTTCGGCTACCAGGCCAACAACTCCGCGGACCGGTTGACGTCGCCTCTGGTCCGTCGTGACGGACGCCTGGTCGAGACGGATTGGGAGACCGCGATGTCGATGGTCGCCGGTCGAACCGAAGAGTTGCTCGAGGAACGCGGCCCGAGCTCGATCGGCTTCTACACGACCGGGCAGCTGTTCCTCGAGGAGTACTACACCCTCGCGCTGATCGCCCACGGCGGGATCGGCACCAACCAATGTCGACGGCAACACAAGGTTGTGCACGGCAACGGCCGCGGCGGCGCTGAAGGAGTCGTTCGGCAGTGACGGCCAGCCGGGTTCCTACACCGACGTCGATCACGCCGACGTCATCGCTCTGTACGGCCACAACGTCGCCGAGACGCAGACGGTGCTGTGGAGCCGGATCCTCGACCGGTTGGCCGGCCCGAACCCGCCGCGACTCCTCTGCGTCGACCCACGCCGTACGCCGGTGGCCGAGGCCGCGACCGTCCATCTGGCGCCGAGACCCGGTACGAACGTTGCGCTGATGAATGCGCTCCTGCACGAGATCATCGCCAACGACTGGGTCGACCACGCGTACATCGGCCAGCACGCCGTCGGTTTCGACGAGCTGGCGAAGCAGGTCGCATCGTGTGACGTGAACTGGGCGGCCAAGATCTGCGACGTACCCGCTGAAGATCTTCGTGCGGCAGCGCGGCTGCTCGGACAGGCTGAGCGGCTGCTGTCGACCGTGTTGCAAGGGTTCTATCAGTCACATCAGGCAACTGCGGCGGCGGTGCAGGTCAACAACGTCCACCTGCTCCGCGGGATGCTCGGCAAGCCCGGCTGCGGCATTCTGCAGATGAACGGCCAGCCCACAGCCCAGAACACCCGCGAGTGCGGGGCGGATGGCGACTTGCCGGGATTCCGCAACTGGGCGAATGACGAGCAGGTGAAGGATCTGGCCCGGGTCTGGAATGTAGAGCCTGCCCAGATCCCGCACTACTCGGAGCCGACGCACCTGATGCAAATACTGCGGTACGCCGAGGACGGGTCGATCCGCTTCCTGTACGTGAGCGGGACGAACCCGGCCGTCTCGCTCCCGGAACTCGGTCGCATCCGCGACGTACTGTCCCAGGAGCGGTTGTTCCTCGTCGTGCAGGACATCTTCTTGTCCGAGACCGCTCAACTCGCCGACGTCGTCCTCCCGGCCGCGACCTGGGGTGAGAAGACCGGCACGTTCACGAACGCGGACCGCACCGTGCACCTGTCGGAGAAGGCCGTGGACCCGCCGGGCCAGGCACGACCCGATCTCGACATCTTCCTCGACTACGCACGGCGGCTCGATCTGCGGGACAAGGACGGCGAACCGCTGGTCAAGTGGAGCGACCCTGAGGGTGCGTTCGAGGGGTGGAAGGCCTGTAGCGCCGGCCGCCCGTGCGATTACAGCGGGCTGACGTACGACAAGCTTCGTGGCGGGAGCGGGATCCAGTGGCCGTGCAACGACGAACATCCGGACGGTACCGAGCGCATCTACGTCGACGGCGAGTTCTGGAGCGCGCCGTCGTACTGCGAGAGCTACGGGAAGGACCTGGTCACCGGCGCGCCGGTGGAGCCGGTCGAGTACAAGGCCATGAATCCCGACGGGAAGGCCGTGATCAAAGCTGCGGAGTACCTGCCGCCGCACGAGCCTCCGTCGGCGGAGTTCCCGTATCTGTTGACGACCGGGCGCACGCTGTACCACTTCCACACGCGAACCAAGACCGGGCGGGTGCCGCAGTTGCAGGCGGCCGCACCGGATGTGTGGGTCGAGATGTCTGCCGAGGATGCCGCTGAGCACGGGTGGGGCGAAGGTGATGTGCTGCGGGTGTCGACCGCGCGGGGAAGGGTCGAGGCTCGGTTGCGGGTGAGTGGTATTCGGCGCTCGACGCTGTTCCTGCCGTTCCACTACGGGTATTGGGACACGCCGGGCGGGTCCGGACCGGCTGAACGCGGCCGGGCTGCGAACGAGCTGACCGTCACCGACTGGGACCCGTGCTCGAAGCAGCCCTTGTTCAAGTCCGCAGCGGCCCGGGTCGAGCGCATCAGCGTCGCTGACGGTCCGTCTCGCGCTCCCACGACGACCGCCTCGCGTCCGGTTGCCGGCGCGTCCGTGCCGGAGACCAGCGGTGGAGCAGCGGCGGCCGTACTGGAAAGGCTGGAGTGACGGATGAAGAACAAGGTAGGACTGGCGATCGAGGAACTGCACCGCGCGGAGGGTGACCTCGCTGCAGAACTCCTCCGGGCCTCGGACAGGCACAAGGTCGACCACGACATCTTCTACCTCGGGCATGACCTGGCCAGGTGGTCAGAGCAGCACGTCCACAAGCTCGCCGAGCACGGGCGGAACTACGGCCTGGACCTCGACCCGGACGATTCAGGGCTGATGGCAACGATCCGCCTGCGAGGCGCCGAACTGGCCGGTCGGCGACACGATCCTGGGCTGCTGCTCCTCAAGGACCTTCGTGAGATCCACCGCCAGGCGGCCGGGGTCTCGCTGGACTGGGAGATCCTCGCTCAGACCGCTCAGGCACTGAAGGACGAGGGGCTGCTCCGGCTGAGCCAGGAATGCCATCCGCAGACGCTCCGGCAACTGCGCTGGGCCAATGCCTCACTCAAGACCAACGCGGCGCAGATCATGGTCACCCCGTGAGCCCGGACGACGAGACGGCTGAGATCGCGGAGCGCATCGGCCGGAGAGCGCTCGCGACCGGGCTGCGGATTGCTGTCGCCGAGTCACTGACCAGCGGGGCCATCGCAAGTCAGCTCGGGGCGGCGCCCGAGGCGAGTTCGTGGTTCGCCGGGGGAGTGGTCGCGTACGCCGCGGACGTCAAGTTCAAGGTCCTGAACGTCGATCCTGGCCCGGTGGTGACACCACGCTGCGCCGTCCAGTTGGCCAGAGGCGTCGCCCGGCTGCTGGGAGCCGACATCACGGTCGCAGTCACAGGTGTCGGTGGCCCGGACCCCGACGAGGGCCACCCCGCCGGCACCGTCTACACAGCCGTCTCCCACCTCTCCCAGGAGCACGTCACCCACAACGTCTTCGAGGGCGATCCATCCCAGGTCGTCGATCAGGCCACTTTCACCGCCTTGCGGATGCTTCTCAGCGCTGTCGAGGCTTAGTGGCGGCCTGCTGTACCTGCGGTGGGGTCGGGCAAGCCGGTGACGGATGTCGCACATACGCCGTACGAACATCTTGGAACTTCCACACGGAGCCACCCGCCCAAACCCCGTCTGCGTCCGATCCGGGTACCCACGCCGTATTCGTCCATGCGTCTATGCGACTGGTCGAGGGTTGGCTTGCGCACGGGAGGTAACAGGATCGCGTGACCAATGCCAAGTCCCCCGCCACGGCGACGCCTGACGCCGGTCACCTTCGCGCGTTGTTCTCCGGTACAGCGGCGGGGACGGTGGGGCTCGAGGAAGAGCTGCTGGTGGTACGTCGGGATAGTTGGCTGCCCGCAGATGCCGGCGCAGTGGTTGCGGGAGCCGGGGACTCACGGGTGAAGCGTGAGCTGCCGGCCTGCCAGCTGGAGATTGCGACGTCCGTGCACGTTGAAGTGGCTGACGCGGTTGAGGAACTCCGCAGTTGCCGCCTGCTCGTCGCTGATGTCTGCGATCAGGACGTCACCGCGATCGCGGCGCCGGTCCACCCCCTCGTCGACGGACCCACCGGGCTGTCGGGCACTGCGCGGGCCGCTGGGCTCGGGACGCGCTACCGCGAGGTGATCGGTCGGCAGTTGGTCTCCTCGTTGCAGGTGCACCTGGCCTTCGGTGACGCCGACTGCACGCTAGGCGTGTACCACGCGCTGCGGGATCGGCTGCCGGAATTGGCTGCATTGGCCGCGGCCTCGCCGTTCGCTGCGGGACGTGACACCGGGTTGTGTTCGGCGCGTCCGGTGATCGCCTCCCAGCTGCCTAGACAGGGTGTGCCGCCGATCATCGCCTCGTGGGAGCAGTACGCCGACGACCTGGCCTGGGCTGTCCGCGGAGGTGCCGTGGCTGACGCGTCGGAGTGGTGGTGGGAGCTTCGACCCCACGTCGGATACGGCACGCTCGAGCTGCGGGTCCTCGACGTACAGCCAACCGTGGAACAGACCAGCGCTATTGCCCGGTTCGTACACGCGCTCGCGGCCGGGCTCGCCGACCTCCATCGTCTCGGCGATCTCCTTCCACCCGCTCCGACATGGAGGATCGCGGAGAACCGGTGGTCTGCGCTTCGCGACGGCGTCGGGGGACAGCTCCTCGACCTGCGGACCGGTGAATCCCTGCCCACCCGGAGCTGCATTCAGGAGCTCGTGGACATCGCCGAGCCATACGCGAGGGACGGTCTGGACGAGGTACGAGCGATGATCGAACACCCTCTCGTGGAGACGCTTCGAGCCCTGGGTCCCAAGCGCGCGGTCCCATGGCTGGCGGAGGTCTTCACCGCATGAACGAGGATCGGGCCGTCCTGATAGAAGCGGATCTGAGTCGCGCCGGCGAGCCGGTCGCGGTCCAGCTCCGGTCGATCGCCCGGAGCGGATGCATTCCGAGCTGTTCCGGACGACGATGCGCTGGCTCGGACTCGACGACAGCTACGGCCGGTACGTCGCGGATGTCCCGGCCGTCACGCTGGCCGAGTCGAACGTGATGTCGCCGCACGAGTGTCAGGGCTGTGAGTGTTGTCTGAGTTCAGGATCGCGCACGCAACCGCCCCGCAAAGGTGACGTCCTGACGCGTCACGGCGCATCGGGTTGGGAACCTGTTCAGATATGAGACCGTGGTTTGTCGGTGTAGTGATCGGCGCGATCGTACTTGCAGTCAGCTCCTGCGGCTCGAAGTTGCCCGAGGCATCTGCTGCAGCTGCGGATCGGTTCTACCACGCCATCGCAGTCCACGACGCGGCCGCGGCGTGCGGGTTGTTGGCGCCGCAAACGCGCCACGAGGTGGAACAGTCGGCGCAGGCATCGTGTTCTGCAGCAATCCTGGACCAGGACATCCCCGCGGCAGGCAGCGTGGTCGAACTGCGGAAGTACGGCACTGAGGCGTACGCGCGGATGCACGGTGACACAGCATTCCTGGCGGAGTTCGGGGACGGCTGGAAGATCGTCGCCGCGGCCTGTACCTCGCAGGATCAACTGCCTTATGACTGCAAGGTCAAGGGGTGAACGACCGATGCGCGTAATGTTCATCGTCTACCTGGCCGTGGTCCTCGTCGGCCTGGCGTACTTCCTCACCCTGGGGGTGATCAACCGATGACCCGGGTGCGTGGCTTCGTACGCACCAATTCTCTCAGCCTCGTCTTCGGAGTGCTGTTCCTGGGAGCCTTGGTCGGTCAGGCATTCGCAGGTCTTGCGGAGTTCAACAACGGTCAGGTCGCGGACGGTCTCGCGACGATTTCTTTCGGCCGGTATGTCACCTCCGCGGACTTCGCGGTGGACGTCACCGAGAACTGGCAGAGCGAGTACCTGCAGTTCCTGCTCTACATCGTCTTGACCGTCTGGCTGGTCCAACGCGGTTCCCCGGAGTCCAAGCCGCTCGATCAGGCCGGCCGGGAGTCCGACGAGGACCAGAAGGTCGGGGCGTACGCCGGACCCGACTCGCCACGCTGGGCGAGGGTCGGCGGCTTGCGGACCAGAGTCTATTCCTCGTCGCTCGGTCTCGTGATGGGATCGATCTTCCTGGCCTGCTGGCTGGTGCAGTCGGTAGCGGGCTGGTCGGCGTACAACGAGCAACGGCTCAAGCAGCTGCAAGATCCGCAGTCATGGCTGTCGTACGTGGGCTCGGCCGACTTCTGGAGTCGCAGCCTGCAGAACTGGCAGTCGGAGCTGCTTGCCGTCGGATCGATGGCCGTCTTCAGCATCTACCTACGTCAACGCGGATCCCCGGAAAGCAAGCCGGTCGGCACCCCACACGACGCCACCGGCATCGAGGGTTGACGAACCGGGGCTGCCCCCGAGGCGGCGGAGTTTCCACCGGTGTTCGTCGTAGTCGTAGTAGGTGTCTACGCCGCCGACAGACATGACCAACCCCTCCTCCCGGGTTCCTGTCAGAGTTCTGCTTCCTTCTGCACCTTGTGCTGCAGTTGATCCTTGGTCAGCCCGGAAGTGCCCGAGATGTCGGCGTTGCTCGCCTGCTGGGCGAGTTGGTCGCGGGTGATGTCGCCGGGTTGTTCGCCGAGGTGTTGCTTGCGGCTGGCAATGAAGGCTTCGCCGAGCTGGGTACGGCGTTCGTCGGACAGGTTGGACCGCATTCCGGGCAGGACCTTGGTCTCTTCTTCCTCGACGTGGTGCGAGACGGCGTCGATCAGGTTCTGTAGTGCCTTGTCGAACGCGGCCGAGGTCGGGTCGGTCTCGGCGAGTTTCGCGAGCAGCTGGTCGGCCTCGATGTGTTCCTGCTGGCTGTGCGACACCTCGTCCTTCTCGCCGGCTTCGGATGCGGCGACCGGATAGACCTCGGCTTCCTCGGCCCGGCTGTGGGCGGTCAGCAAGGTGGTCAGCACCGGCAGCAGGTTCGGCCGCTTCTCCGGATTCTCCTTGAGTTCGTCGAACAGCCGCTCGACCTCGCGGTGGTCCTGCATGATCAGATCAACAACATCGCCGGGCATCCCGTTTGTCCTCTCCAACTGTGCGGTGATGCCCTGCCAGTACCCGACTCGCATGCACTGCTACGACAAGAAAATCGCGCGGTCCACGGGCCGATTCGCCTGCAGTGCATGGAGTTTTCGAGGTTCGCGTGTTTGGCGGCGGGGTACCGGTCGGTTGATCTTCGTGGTGGTACGGCAGTGTGCCATTTCGGTAAGTCCTTGTTGCGAGGCAGGAATGTTGCGCCTACCGGCCAGACCGGGCCGTCCCTACCGTCTTTGGGTGCCGCCGTCGTCGTACGGCGGGTGGGGCGTGGTGTCTCGTGACGTCAGTTAATTGCTCCTGGAAGGAGCTGTCACATGTCGTATACGACGAATCAACGGTCGAGTGCAGAGAACCTACCCACGGATGGGGTGGCCGAGACCGCCCGGAACGAAGCCGGGCAGCTCAAAGAGACCTCGGCCGACGCCGCTCGCGAGGTCGCGGGAACGGTCAAGGAGAAGGTGTCGGACGTGACGTCGGACGTCCGTACGGAGACCCGGCGGCTGGCGAGCCAGACCCGACAGGAACTTGCCGGGCAAGCGAGTCAGCAGAAGGATCGTGCCGCTACTGGTCTTCGGTCGGTGAGCGACGAGCTGCGCGGTATGGCCGAGCACGGCCAATCAGGTCTGGGCGCTCAACTCGCACGCCAGGGCGCCGACCTCACCGATCAGGCCGCGGATTTCCTGCAGCAGCACGAACCGGCCGACCTCCTGGACGAGGTCCGCGGGTTCGCGCGCCGCAAGCCGGGCACGTTCCTGCTGATCGCCGCCGCGGCCGGTGTCGTTGCCGGTCGCCTCACCCGCGCCATGGCAGCAGGCGGCACCAGCGGGACGACCAGCAGCGGTACGCCGACCGGCAACGGATCGCCGTACAACGGATCGCCGGGTGGCAACGGAGTGTCAGAGCCAGTCTCCGACGAGTATCTGGTCCCGCCGCCCGCGGCGCCGATGGGTACGCCGGTCACGCCGCCGCGCGCGCCGGGAACGGAGTGGTGACATGACCTTGGACGGATCACCCCCCGGCAGCAGTCCGCAGCGGCTGTCGATGGATGAGTCGGTGGGTCAGCTGGTCTCCCAACTGACCACCGATCTGGGCCAACTGACCCGCCAGGAGCTCGCGCTGGCCAAGGCGGAGCTCCAGGCGGAGGCGAAGAAGGCCGGCAAGGGCGCCGGGATGCTCGGCGGTGCGGCGTTCGCGGGCTGGATGGTCGCTCTTTTTCTGTCTTTGACGGTGATGTGGGCTCTTGACGAGGTCATGGATCTGATCTGGGCGGCGTTGATCGTCGCGGTCGTTTGGGCGGTCGTGGCGGTGGTCTTGGCGATGTCGGGACGCAGGGAGTTGCAGGAAGTCAATCCGAAACCTGACCAGACGGTCGAATCACTCAAGGAGGACGCGAAATGGCTGAAGACCCGGAAGAGCTGAAGCGCGACATCGAGCAGACGCGGCGTGATGTGGGCCGCGATGTGGACGCTTTGACCGAGAAGGTCAGCCCGGGTCGGGTGGTCGGGCGGCGGGTCGATCGGGCCCGGAGTGGTGTTCATCGGTTGAAGGAGCAGGTGATGGGCTCGGCCGAGTCGATGGGCGGATCCGTGAGCGATACGGCGGGTTCGGCGGTGTCGAGCGTGCAGGAGGCCGGCAGCAAGGTCGGTGAAGCGGTCGGTTCAGCCCCCGGCATGGCTCGGTCGCGGACGCGCGGTACGCCGCTCGCGGCCGGCCTGGTCGCGTTCGCGGCCGGATGGGTCGCCGCGGCTGCGGTTCCGGCGTCGACGCGGGAACGGGCCCTCGCCGAGGACACCAAGGACCTGGCGATGCAGGCTGCTGGCCCGGTGAAAGAGCAGGCCGCTCAGGTGGCCCACGACGTGAAGGACAACCTCCAGGAGCCGGCGCAGGAAGCGGTCGAGAACCTCAAGCAGTCCGCGACCGAGGCAGCGGCCGAGGTGGCCGACGAAACCCGCTCACAGGCCCAGCAGGTCGCCGGCGACGCGAAGGATTCGGCGGACAACGTCCGGCAGGCCGGTTCCTCGAGCTGATGAACGGCGAACGACGACCGGACCTTCCGGGTGTGGATGCCGAGAAGCCGACGGAGATCCCGGCATCCGGTTGGTGGCAGGTGATCCGGCGAGCCTGGGCCGAGGCCAAGGCCGACCAGGTTCCGTTGCTCGCGGCCGGCGTCGCGTTCTTCGGGTTCCTCTCGGTGTTTCCTGCCATTGTCGCCGGTGTGCTGGCCTACGGGCTGGTTGCGGATCCGGCGCGGATCCGCAGCCAGGTCGAAGATCTGACGGCCGCCATGCCGGCGTCAGGGCGGGATCTGCTGCTCCAGCAGCTGGACGCTCTGACGTCGGCGCCGCGGCAGGGGTTGGGGATCGGCGTCGCGATCGCCGTGGTCGTCGCTGTGTGGAGCGCGTCAGGAGGCGTCGGGTACCTGCTGACCGCGGTCAACCTCGCGTACGACGAGGAAGAGACGCGCGGGTTCATCCATCGCAAGCTCCTGGCTCTGGGCATGACGCTGGGCGCGATCGTCTTCGTTCTGCTCGCGATCGCGTTGTTCACGGCGGGCGCCGCGATCGGGGACCAGGTCGCACAACCGGTCCGGATCCTGCTGGTGGTGGTACGGCTGGTGCTCGCCGTCGTGCTGATCTCGGTGGCGCTTGCGGTCACCTACCGGCTCGGGCCGGATCGCGACGCGGCACGCATCCGTTGGGTCTCGATCGGCGCCGTCGTCGCCACGCTCATCTGGCTGGTCGCGTCGATCGGTTTCTCGCTCTATGTCGCGACGTTCGGCAATTACGCGAAGACATACGGCAGCCTGGCAGCGGTGGTGGTCTTGATGCTGTGGCTGTGGTTGACCGCGTACGCCGTACTGCTCGGAGCCGAGATCAACGCCGAAGCCGAGCAGCAGACCGCGCGGGACACCACGAAGGGACAGCCGCGTCCTCTGGGCGAGCGAAATGCGGTCAAGGCGGACACACTCCCGAAGTAGCTGGCATGTGTGGGAGAGACGAAAGCTCTGGTGTGGGGGTGGCACCCTCAGGCGGGACTGGGGCTGTGTCCGCGTAGGTAGCGGTAGGAGTTGTGTTCGGCGATGGTGCCGTCGGGGTTGATGATGATGTGGTCGACGCCGTGCCACTGCGCCACGGTTGCGCCTTGGCTGATTTGGCGGTTCTTGCCGCCCCCGGCGGCGAATGGTTCGGGGCTGTTGCGCCAGCGAGATTTCCAGATCCCGTTCTCGCAGTACGTCTCGACGTCTTCAAACAGTGGCATGGTGGCTCCGTCTCAACGGCCCTGACCGGCCACATTGTCGGCCGAGTCTGCTGCCGAGTCTGCTGCCGAGTCTGCTGCCGAGTCTGCTGTGGTCTGCGGCGGTTCCCAATGCACGGGCCCGACCCGGAGCGCCGGGCCGACCCGGGTTGGCGCGGGCCGCTGAAGTGTGTCGGGTGCGCGTGTCGCGGGGAACGCAGGCCACACGGCAGGCGTGGCTGCGGTGACCGGTCTGGTCCGGGCACGGTCGTAGGCGGCGCGGCGGATAGGGTCGCGCAAGGTGGCGTAGGCGTTGAGGATCTCCTGCAGGCGCTGATCGGCGTCGTCGTCCGCTCCTTCGGACCGGGCTGGCTCGGCTGCCGCGGCTGACGTGACCGACGTAACTGAGGTGGCTGGTGTGCGCGGCGAGCGCGTGTCGGGGTGGAGTCGGCGGACGAGGACTCTGAAGGCGTGGTCGAGATCGTCGTCCGAGGCCTCGGTGGCCACCCCGAGGGTCGCGTACGGGTCGGCGACGTGCGTGGTCATGGCTGGGATCTCCTGAAGGCGAATGTCGATCGCGGTCGATCATGCGTGGAGGTGCGTACCGGGGGCTGTTGGAGTCGGTCCGTGACCCCGTCAGGTGGCTGCGGCACGCCTACCAGCCGCTGGATGACTGCGAGACCCTTCGATGCGGTTCGTGAGTTCGTTGCCGTCATCGCGATCACCACCTGTGCGAGGACCGGGACGTCGATCGATTGGCCGACCGGGGTGATGCGGCGGCCCGCGCCTGGAGTTTGTCGTCCTAGGAAGGACAGCCGGCTCGAAATGGGGGTCGTTGCCGGTTCGAGGTGTGAACGGAGGCGGGCGGCCGCATCACCGGGTCAAGAACTTCCTTGATTTGTGGGAACCCCTCACCTCCTCGGTGCTCGGTCCAACATGTTCAGTAGCTGCGACATCAGCCGCGACATCAGCCGCGACGTCAGCCGCGACGTCAGCTGGTGCAACAGTTGCTGGGTCGATGCGGAGGGTCGCGTCCTCGGCCGTGCGGTCGGGTCGTCGGCGAGGTCACACGTGGTGGTTTCGTGGGCCGGCGAGGCCGCCTGGACGGTGGCCCCGCCGCCCATCCACCGGCGGGTGGACAAGGCTTGTCGAGGGGCGGTTCGCACGGCGACTCCCAGCAGTCGGCGATCAGGGCGTCGAACTCGGCCCGCACCCAGTCGTCGTCGCTGAGTGCGAGGTCGACGAACACCTCGGCCTCGTCGAGTGTCTGCTGTTGGATCGCGGTCATCGATCTCACCCCATCGACAACATGTCCCTGTCGAGCCCGCCGGTCGGCGCGCCACGGCGCGCGCCGAGGCGTCAGGCGTCGATCTGCTTGCGGTCGCTGCCGGCGTTCGCGATCGCGATCTTGCGCGGCTTGGCCTGCTCGGCGATCGGGATCTTCAACGTCAGTACGCCGGCCTCGTAACTCGCCTCGATCCGCTCGGCGTCCAGAGTGTCGCCCAGGAACAACTGCCGCGAAAACACCCCGAGCGGACGCTCGGCGACCTGCATCTCCACGCGGTCGGCGAGCTCGAGCGGCCGGCGCTCGGCCTTCACGGTGAGCACGTTGCGCTCTACGTCCAGGTCGATCGCGTCCGGCGAAATCCCCGGTAGATCGAGCGCCACCACGTACTGATCGCCGTCGCGGTATGCGTCCATCGGCATGGCCGTCGGATGTGACCAGGTTCCCGGCGACTGGCTTCCGAAGAACTGCTGCGCCAGCCGATCGAAGTCCCGGAACGGGTCCGTGCGTATCAACATCGTCCCTGCACCTCCTCAGGTCTCGACTTCCTGGTGGTGTCAACACGCATCTCCGATATAGCATGTCATCGAAACGATGACAAGAAGCCTGCGTCATCGAACCGCTGACATGTCCGATATGTAGACAGCGAGGTGACGGATGGCAGCCGATGCCACACCTGGCAACAGAACCCATGACACGACTGAGGACCGAACGGCTGGCCAGGTCGGGGGCGCCGCCGGGGACACTGCCGGGCACGACACCGGGGACAGTATCGGGCCGACGCAGGCTGCTGCACGCGCGGCGTTCGCTGCCGTTGAGCAGACCGTCCGGCAACTCGCACCCGCAGCCGCGGGGCAGGTCCGGGACGGCCTGGAAACGGTCAGCTCGAGCGACGTGCTCGCCGCACTGGCCGAGCTGCGGGTCGTGCAGGACCAGCTCGCAGCCTGGGAACCGCTGCTCATCGGTGCGGCCCGCGACCGCGGCGCGAGCTGGACCGTGATCGCCCCCGCCCTCGGAGTGGCCAGCCGCCAGGCCGCCGAACGGCGCTACCTGCGACTCAACCCGCACGCCACCGAACCCGACGGCATGACCGGCGAACAACGCGTCCAGGCTGCCCGCGACCGACGCGCCGGCGACCGCGCGGTCACCCAGTGGGCCCGCGACAACGCAGCGATGCTGCGTCGGCTCGCCGCCCAGATCACTGCACTGGATGGCCTCGACCCGAGCACCCAGGAAGCCGCCGACCGGCTCCTGCACGCCCTCGGCGACACCGACACCGCAACCCTGCTGGCGCCCTTGGCCGAGGCCGGCGCCAAGCTCGAGGACAGCCACCCGCGACTGGCCGGACAGGTCTCCGACATCAGCACGACCACCGACCAGCTACGAACCGAACACACAGCACGACCCCAATAGCCACGCTCCGAGCAGCACGGATCAACACAACCCGGGTCGCCACCTCGAACAACGACCCCTGAAGACATCTGAAGACAACGCAGAAAGCCGAGAGCAACGCTGTAACGAGAGGTGAGGAGGAATCACCACAGCGGGGAGCCGGTGCGGTGGCTGCCGACTGATCCGTTCGCGAGTCTCGAGGACATCTGGCGGCGAATGGACCAGATGATGCGCACGTTCGGCATGACCGCTGACCGATCCGGATGGTCGCCTTTCCCGGTCGACATCGAGGAGACCGACGACGCCTACATCGTCGAGATCGACCTGCCCGGGGTCGCCCGCGACGACATCACGTTGGCCTGGAACGACCGCGAGCTGACCGTGCACGGCGAAGTGAAACAACGCGAACGTAGAGGCTTCGTGCGTCAACAGACCCGCCGCGTCGGGCAGTTCCACCACACCGTCCCCCTGCCCGGCGAGGTCGCCGGTGAACAGATCACGGCCAACCTCCGCGACAGCAAACCCGCCAGTTGACCCGCTGCCGCGTGGTGCTGGTCAGGCAACTCTCATAAGCCGAGGAACCACCTCGCACCGCCAACGATCGGCGCATCACCGGCAGGAACGCCCCACACCGAACCGATTCGGTCGTGATCAACTGCTGAGTGCCGGTCCGTGCGGCGACGTCGCAGTTGCACAGTGGATCGGAACGCAGTGATTCCCTACCTGGCCACGCGGGGTTACCGTGGTGATGCCGGCGATATCCAGCCTCAGCAGCTCGCTGAGCGTCTTCGGTTCTATCACTATGCGATCCCGCGTCGAGGTGCATACCGGGGTCGAGATCGGAACCGACGCTGTGGTTTGCCCGGACCCTTGTGGCTGTGACGAATCGAGTCGCGGCGTCACCGCACTTCGCGATTCACATCGACGAGACCGCACAAGGCCGACCCTCGCAACGCTCGCGAAGCTCCAGACCCCGGCTCGCCCGACGACTGGCAGTCTGCGGCGACGAACTGCAGTGCGAGCAGACGAATGCCGCAGTCGGCATTACGGCTGACGTCTACGCCACGTACGTAGGCCACACAAACTGAAGGTCCCGGCCGGGCCCCCCACCCCTCCTCCGGCCGGGGCCTTCGCCCTATATAGAAGCCCGACCAGTAGCGGTCAGGCAATCCCTGGGCGCCGGCCAGGAACGCGGCGCGCCCCCGCGTCGCGGAAGGTCGCGGCCGGGTGTGGACGGCGACCAGCACTTCCTGCCACCGGCCCAAAATGTTGCGTCTAGCAAGCTTCATCCTTCACGGCCGCCAGTGTCACTGGTTCGGGGTTCCGGGTGGTTGCGCGTGGTGACCCGTGGCAGGTGGTCGCGTCAGGCTCCGAGGGCGACGATCACGGTCGGATCGGCTCGAGGGCTAAGCACTTCGTGTCCCGGTCCCTGTCGGTTCATTGGTCGAGCCCAACGTCACCGTTGACCGAGCCGTCGACGTCGAGACCATCAACGCCGCGTACGCCGACGCCGCCCAGCATCTACGACGCCGAACTTACCCGCGTCCACAACCACCACGTCAAAGTCGTCAGCGGGTACGACAACGACTGGGGCTTCCCGAGTTTCACACTCATCACACCCGCCGGTGCGTTGCCCTCGGCAAGCTCACGCGGCTGCCGGCCCTGCTCGTCGGTTCGATCCTGGTCGTTATCGCGGCTCGATGTTGCCTCCGGCATCGTCCGCTTCCTCCGCCGTCGTCCTTGGACATCGCGTGCTCGTGCAACAACGGTCCATCTCCGGTTGCTCAGTTGCGGCTGGCGCCGGCGCGACAGGTGGAGGTCGGCGGCGAACGCCGCTGGCTGGCGGCTCGTGGTCATGATTCGAGGTCCGGACTCCCTGGGAGTGAACGGCGGTGGAATAAGGGAGCCTGTCGTGGGAACAGGGCGCGGAGGTGGCCGGAAGCCCGCGCGGGAGAGCTGGCTGCTCAGGTCACGCGCGTTGTAGCAATCAGCGCGCGTGACCGCTCCGCGCGGCGGTGGTCGGTTCCGGGGCTGCTGGTCTGAACTCCCGGAACCTGGAAACCCTGACCTCGCGCGCGATCGGGGTCCCCTGACACCGCCGGCGCCCACCAAAGTCACACCGGCGCTTCACTAGTCACATCGCGCTGGGGGCTTCGGTGTTACACGGCCGTGGTCAGTGGGGCAGCTTGCGGGTCTGGATCAGCTGGGCTGCGACGTCGCGGAGTTTGGTGTTGGTGTCTTGGGAGTAGCGGCGCAGGATCGCGAAGGCGCGGTCGCTGTCGAGGTCGTAGCGTTCCATGAGGATGCCCATCGCCTGCCCGACCAGTTTGCGGGCGTCGACAGCGTTCGCGAGGTTGACCTCGTGCCGGGCGCTGGCGACGGCGACCGAGGCGTGTCGGGCGAGGATCTGTGCGACTGCCTCCTCGTCAGGTCCGAATGCGTCCGGGTGGACCGAGTACAGGCCCAGCACGCCGACCGTTCCCGCTGCGTGGTGAGCGGTACGTCGAGGACGCTGCGCACGCCGAGCCCGACGACTTTGGCGGCCCATTCGGGCCAGCGCTCGTCGGTGGTCGTGTCGCGGACCAGCACAATCGAGTGGTCACGCATCGACTCGGTCAGAGGGCCTTTTCCGCCGTCGACTTGATGCTGGTAGATCTCGGCGACGACCGGATCGGTGACGGCCGGGATCTCCAGATCGCCCCGCGCGACACTCAAGGCGACGCCGGCGTGCGAACAGTCCAGCGCCTGCAGCGCGAAGTCCACCACCGCCTGGACGGTCTCCTCCACACCATCGGAATCGTGCAGCTCGATCGCCAGCCGGGCGAACCGCTCGGCGGCGTCACCTCCAGCCAGATCGATCGCGGACACCTCGGGCTCCTCTGGGCTTGTTCACGCGCGAGCCATGGCCTGGCTGTCGCGATCCATATCCGGGATCTTCCCAAACCGGCGCCCAAAACGCACCCAGCCCCAGCCGAACCCGTGTCAGCCGATCAGGTTGACACGTTCGGTGGGCGAGCCGCGCCAATCGGTTAGTAGCGTGAGCCGGACACGGCCGGCCATTCGCCGTTGTCGCGGATGCAGACGTCGAGATCGGACGCCAATTCGCGGGCCTCCGGCTCGTCGGTGATGGCTTCCTGCTCCGTCACTGCTCCGTGAGGTGCAGCGAAATGGCGGTGATTGACGCGAGTTGATGAGTGTGGATCGGTCGGATGTGCGGCGGCCCGGGATGCACTCCTCGGGCCGCCGTTGTGGAGCCGTGGGTTCGTTAGTTCTGGGAGGCCTTGAGCTCTTCGCGGTGCTTGTCGAGCCAGTCCGCGAAGGACTCGAGCTCGGGGTTGAGTTCGCGGACCTTGGCGACATCGCGGTCGCCGGTGAAGCGTTTGTGGTCCTCGGCGTAGAACTGGAACATGTTGGACATCTCGACGGCCATCGGGAACGGGTATTCGCGGAACTCTTCCCAGCTCGGGGCGTGGTAGAGGACCTGTTCGCCGAGGGCTTCGGACAGGGCGGCGGCGTACTGGTCGCCGGTGAGGTGGTCGCCGGCGATGCTGATGGTCTCGCCGATCAGGTCGGGGTGCTTGAGGATCGCGAAGGCGGTGCGGCCGATGTCTTCGGCGGCAACGCCGGACAGCGGCCGGTCGGCCATCGGGATCGTGATGGTCAGCTTGCCGTCGGCGTTGCGCGCGGGCGGCAGGCCGTCGATGAACGCGTCGAAGTAGAACGTGGTCCGCAGGAACGTCGTCGGTACGCCGTACTTCGTGAAGATCTCGTCGGCCTCGCCCTTCGCGTCGAAGTGCGGGACCTTGTAGCGGCCGTCGTCCAGACTCGGTACGTCGTCGCGCCCGGCGAAGAACGTCCTGGTGTCCTCGAGCGTCGACCAGACCACGTGCTTGACGCCGGCATCGCGGGCGGCCCGGGCGGCGATCTCGGCCTGGGCGAGCTCCATCTCGGCGCGGGTGCGGGCGGCCTCTTCCTCCGGGCTCCGCTCGACCCAGTAGTTCGTCACCACGAACGCGCCGTACACGCCGTCGAACGCGGCCCGCACGCTCGCCTCGTCGTCGAGGTCGGCCGCGACCACCTCGGCGCCCGCGGCAGCGAGCTCCTGGCCTTTCGCGGACGACGGGTTCCGCGTCAACGCGCGGACGGCGTACTCGCCGGACGTGTCGGCCAGGATCGCGCGGACCAGACCGCCGCCCTGGTTCCCGGTGGCGCCGACGACAGCGATCAGCTTGGTCATATCAGTCACTCCCTGAGAGTTGGGTTGATGTGTCAACTCGACCGATCGTAGCTCGTTTGGTTGATGTGTCAACCCGAGCGGGTAGGATGGATTCGTGAGCAAGGAACCGTGGCTCGACGACGACGAGCAGAAGGCGTGGCGCAGCTATCTGCTGATGACCCGGACGCTGGAGACGCACCTGGAGCGGCACCTCCAGCGGGACTTCGGCCTGTCCAAGTCGGACTTCGAGATCCTGGTCAACCTGTCCGAGTCGGAGTCCGGCCGGATGCGCGCGTTCGAGCTGAGCCGGTCGACCCAGTGGGAGAAGAGCCGGCTGTCCCACCACCTGACCCGGATGGAGAAGCGCGGCCTGATCCGCAAGGAGGCCTGCGAGTCGCGCTACCCGGAGATCGTCATCACCGAGGCGGGGCTGGCTGCGATCAAGGAGTGCGCGCCGGCGCATGCGGCCCGGGTCCGGGAGTTCTTCGTCGATGTGTTCGGCCCCGACCGGATGACGGTCCTGGGCGAGGTGTCGGACGAGGTCGTCGCGACGATCGGCAAGCACTGCGACACCGACTGCCCGCTGGAGGACCGCTCCTGAGAGGTGCTCTCAGAGAGCTTTCAGCAAGACTTGACGGTGGCTTGATCTTCTCTTGGAGTGCGGCTGAGGGGCCTCGGCGGAGGCTGATGTCATGGTCACCACAGGCAAACCCCAGTCCATCCGCCGGCGCTGGTTGCGCCGGGCGTCCGCGGCCGCGACAGCCACCGCCGTCCTCGGTGTCGGCGCGACCGGGATCGCGGTCGCGGTCGCGTCGTCGAAGAACAGCGACAACACCGGTACGACGGCGACCCCGAGCAGCTCCGACGACTCGAGCACGAACAGCACCGGCTCCGGTGACAGCAACTCGAGCAGCGGGCTCGGCTCGTCCAGCTCCGGCTCGACCTCGCAAGGTGGGAGCAACGGATCATGACCGCCTCCCGGACCTGGACCGCGTGGAGTTGTACGGTCCGGCTGACCGTCGACGACCCCGCCGTACTGGGCGCGGCCTGTGGTGAGCTCAAGACGCTGATGGACCGGGTCGACAAGGCCGCCAGCCGCTTCCGGCCGGACTCGGAGCTGTCGGCCGTGAACAGTCGCGCCGGTGCACTCGTACCGGTGTCCCGTCTGCTCGTCGATCTCGTCGACGTCAGCCTGGTCGCGGCCCAGATGAGCGGCGGCGCCGTCGACCCGACCGTCGGCCCGGCGGTGATCGCGGCCGGGTACGACGCCGACATCGAGACCGTACGGCGTCGCTTCCCGCAGCCACTTGATGGCCCGAAGCCGGTCGTGGGCTGGCAGGAGGTCCGCCTCAATCGCAAGCTCGCCCTGCTCGGCGTACCGACGGACTGCGCTCTCGACCTTGGTGCGACTGCCAAGGCCTGGACCGCCGACCGTGCCGCGAACGTCATCAGCAAGCGCTACGGCTGTGCCGTGCTCGTAGAGATCGGCGGTGACCTCCGAGCCGCTGGTACGCCGACCAAGCCGTGGGTAATAACTGTCGCCGAGCGCGCCGGCGAGAAGGGCGTCCTCGTCACGCTGGCCCATGGCGGACTGACTACGTCGACCCGCACGGTACGGCGTTGGCAGACCCCGACCGGCTACGCGCATCACGTCATCGACCCGCGCACCGGACTGCCCGCGGAAGGTCAGTACCGGACCGCGTCCGTCTGGGCTCCGACCGCAGTACGTGCCAACACCTTCAGTACTGCGCTTGTCGCCACCGGGGACGCCGCGCTCGGTCGACTGAAGCTGGCCGGTCACCCGGCCAGGCTGGTGGCCGAGGACGGTGAGGTCACCGAACTGTCGGGCTGGCCGGCAGCAAGCAGGGCTGCCTGATGACACTGTGGTACCTGGCCCGCGCCGCCGGCGTGGTCGCGATGGTGATGTTCACGCTGTCGGCCGCACTCGGCATGGTCATGCCGAACGTCCGCCGGCCGGAACGCCGGTTCTGGCTGCAATACGTGCACCGCTCCGCCGCGGTGACCGGACTGGTCCTGCTGACGACGCATGTCGTCTCAGTCATCGCCGACAGCTACGTGGCGATCAGCCCAACCGTTCTGGTGTGGCCGTTCGCCTCCGGCTATCGACCGTTCGCGATGGCGGTCGGCGTCCTGGCGCTTTACAGCCTGGTACTGGCGTCACTCGTCGGAGCGTCCCGTGGCCGGTTGGCTGCGTCCGCGACGTTCACGAAGTACTGGCGGAAGCTCCACATCGCGGCGTCGGCCGGCTGGCTGCTGTCCATCGGACACGCATTGCTGGCCGGCACGGACCGCAGTACGCCGTGGATGCTGGCGATCACGATCGGCTGCCTGGCCGTGGTTGCGACTGCGGGCGTGTACCGACTGAACGCCGCCCCGAAGGTCAGCAGTGCCTGGAGGACCCAATGATCCGGGTCATCGGTGAGGCCAGAGTCCTCGCGGGACTCGACCAGGGCCGCCTGGATCTGCAGCGTCATCTGCTGACTCATGGCAGCTTGCCCGTGCTCACCCGCGACGACTACACACGGCTGTCTGAAGCAGTGGGACTCAGAGGACGTGGTGGAGCAGCGTTCCCGGTCGCACTGAAGCTGCAGGACCTCCCAGCTCGCGGAGTGGAGGCCGTCGTGGTCAACGGCTCGGAGAGCGAGCCGGTCAGCCGCAAGGACCGCCTGCTCCTGACGCAATCACCGCACCTCGTCCTGGACGGCGCGGTCGGTCTGGCGCACGCACTGGGTGCTCCGCACGTACTGATCGCCGTACATGACGCAAGAGCAGTCACCTCGGTTCGTGAGGCGCTGATGGAGCGTGACGATCGGCTCGCGATCGAAGTACAGGAGACTCCGGGGCGGTTCGTCGCGGGGGAGGCCCGTGCGGTGCTGAGCGCGCTCGAGGGAGGTACGGCGGTGCCGCCTGGTCGGAGAGTGCTGCCGACGCGGAAGGGGTATCACCGGCGTCCGACGTTCCTCTCGAACGTCGAGACGTTCGCCCAGCTCGCCGTACTGGCGCGACTCGGGTCCCGCGGATTCAGCAGCACCGGTCTGATCAGTGAGCCCGGTACTCAGCTGCTGACGATCGACGGCGCCGTACGGCGGCCCGGAGTGATCGAGACACCGACCGGTGTCCCGCTCGACACCGTCCTGCAGTACGCCGGCGCGCAAGCCGGACCGGTACTACTTGGCGGCTATCACGGCCGCTGGCTGCCGCAGACCGAAGGCGTGACGTTGCAGCGGCCGGAGGCGTCCGCCGGGATCATCCTGGCGCTCGGGTCCGACACCTGCCCGCTCGGTGAGATCACTCGTGTCACCCAGTGGCTGTCCAGTCAATCAGCCGGGCAGTGCGGGCCCTGTGTCTTCGGCCTCGCCGCTCTGGTCGACGACTTCGCCAGGCTGACGATCGGCGATCCGCAGGGGTGGCATGACGCCCACCGCCACCTCGGACTGGTTCCGGGGCGAGGAGCCTGCGCGCACCCGGACGGTACTGCGAGATTCCTCACGTCCGCGCTCGAGGTGTTCGACGACGACGTACAGCATCACCTCTCCGGACAGGGGTGCGGCCGACCGGTTCTGGGAGTCCTGGGAGGTACCCGATGAACAAGCTCGAGATCGACTGGACCAGGTGCGACGGGCACGGTCTCTGCGCAGGTCTGGCGCCGGACGACATCCTGCTCGACGAGTGGGGATTCCCGGTGCTGCGCGGCCGCGAAATCACCGCCGGTGAACTGCCGGATGCACGCCGCGCAGTCCTCGCCTGTCCCGCTCTCGCACTGCGCCTTGCCAACGAGGTCGGACCGGGCGGCTCCACGCCGTAGCGAGCAGGTGACAGGCCCGTCCCGACACCACACCAGTGACAAAGGTGGACTAATCTCTGAGTGACCGCACAATGTCGTGCGGTCCGGCGGGAACGACGCCGACGTGACGTGTGGAGACGGTGGGGAATGCAGAGCAAGCTGGACGTCCAGAAGGCAGATGTGCTCGCCAAGGCGGTGGCCGCGGGCACCCATGGGCACGACAAACTCGTCGACCCGGGCAAGCTGAGGACGTTCCTCGACCAGTACTACCGGCACGTCGCCGCCGAGGACGTCGCCGAGCGCCAGCCGAACGACTGCCTGGGCGCCGCGCGGCACCACTACAAGTCCGCGATGAGCCGCCCGCAGGGTACGGCGAAGGTGCACGTCTTCACCCCGACCGTCGACGAGCACGGCTGGTCCGCGAGCGGGCGGACCGTGGTCGAGATCGTCATCGACGACATGCCGTTCCTGGTCGACAGCGCCTCGATGGCGATCACCGAGCACAACCTCGAGCTCCAGCTGCTGATCCACCCGCAGTTCGTCGTACGCCGTGATGTCGCCGGCACGCTGCAGGAGGTCCTGGACGACAGCGCGGCCGCGGACGGGCACGACCTGGTCCGCGAGAGCTGGATGCACCTGGAGATCGAGCGGATCGCGGACGTCGCCGAGCACCGCGAGCTCGAGCAGGCACTGCAGAAGGTGCTGAACGATGTCCGCGAGGCGGTCGAGGACTGGCCGAAGATGCACGAGAAGGCGGTCAGCATCGCCGCCGGTCTGAAGGCCGACGAGCTGCCGGTCTCCGAGAGTGAGGTGGAGGAGGCCCGCGAGCTGCTGGAGTGGCTGGCCGACGAGCACTTCACCTTCCTCGGCTACCGCGAGTACGACTTCACCATGGAGGGTCGGCAGGGCATCCTGCGCGGCCGTCCCGGGACTGGCCTGGGCATCCTCCGGCCGGACCCCAAGCCGGGCTCCGGCAAGCTGCCGCCGGAGGTGAGTGCCAAGGCGCAGGAGCGGAAGCTGCTGATCCTGACCAAGGCGAACTCGCGCTCCACCGTGCACCGGTCGACCTACCTCGACTACGTCGGCATCAAGCAGTTCGACAAGAACGGCGAGCCGGTCCGTGAGTGCCGGTTCATCGGCCTGCTCTCGTCGACGGCGTACACCGAGAGCGTCATGCAGGTGCCCGTACTGCGGCGCAAGGCGCTGGAGTTGTTCCGCCTGACCGGCTTCGACCCGAACAGCCACAGCGGCAAGGGCCTGCTGGACGTACTGGAGACGTACCCGCGCGACGAGCTGCTGCAGGCCCCGGTGGAGGACCTGCTGCCGATCGTCCAGTCGGTGCTGCACCTGCAGGAGCGGCGCGCGGTCAAGCTGTTCGTACGGCGTGACGTCTACAACCGCTACCTGTCCTGCCTGGTGTACCTGCCGCGTGACCGCTACACCACTGCGGTCCGGCTGAAGATGCAGCAGATCCTCAAGGACGCGATCGGCGCCGAGACCGTCACATATGCCGCGTATGTCACCGAGTCGGTGCTGGCCCGCGTGCACTTCGTGGTCCGGATGAAGCAGGGCGAGACGGTCGGGGAGTACGACGCGGACCTGCTCGAGCAGCAGGTGATCGACGCGACCCGGGCGTGGGCCGACGACTTCACCGCCGCGCTGCACGCGCAGGGCGGCGACGGTGCGGTCACCAAGCTGTCCCGCCGGTACGCGCAGGCGTTCCCGGAGGCGTACAAGGAGGACTTCGACGCGCGCGTAGCGGTCAACGACGTCCACGTCCTGGAGAGCCTGCCGGCCGAGGACGGGCTGGCCATGTCGCTGTACAGCCCGATCGAGGAGGAGTGGGAAGGCGAGCGCCGCTTCAAGGTCTTCCGGCGAGGTACGGCGTTGTCACTGTCGCAGGTGCTACCGCACCTGAGCGCCATGGGCGTCGAGGTGATCGACGAGCGGCCGTACGAGATCCGCTGCGAAGACGGCACGATGGCCTACATCTACGACTTCGGCCTCAAGGTGCCCGAGGACACCCAGGAGCGCGAGGAGCTGCGGAGGCTGTTCTCCGACACGTTCCAGGCGGTCTGGGAGGGCCGGGCCGAGTCCGACAAGCTGAACGCGCTGGTGCTGCGCGGTAACCTCAGCTGGCGGCAGGTGTCGATCCTGCGCGCGTACCAGCGCTACATCCGCCAGGGCGGTACGCCGTTCAGCCAGGACTACATCCAGAACACCTTCCTGAACCATGTGGACGTCGCGGGTCTGCTGGTGCAGCTGTTCGAGACCAGCTTCGACCCGGCGCGCGGTCCGGCCGACGACCCGGACCGGATCATGCGGGTGGACCAGCTGGAGAAGGAGATCCTGGCCACGCTGGACACCGTGCAGAGCCTGGACGAGGACCGGATCCTGCGGTCGTACCTGACCGTGATGAAGGCGACGCTCCGGACCAACTACTTCCAGCCGGGTCCCGACGGGCAACAGCGGTCGTACCTGTCGCTCAAGCTGGAGCCGAAGGCGATCCCGGACCTGCCGCAGCCGCGGCCGGCGTACGAGATCTTCGTGTACTCGCCGCAGGTCGAAGGTGTGCACCTGCGGTTCGGCGCGGTCGCCCGCGGCGGTCTGCGCTGGTCGGACCGGCGCGAGGACTTCCGCACTGAGGTGCTCGGCCTGGTCAAGGCGCAGATGGTGAAGAACTCGGTGATCGTGCCGGTCGGCGCGAAGGGCGGGTTCTACGCCAAGCAGCTGCCGGACCCGTCCGTCGACCGGGACGCGTGGCTGGCCGAGGGCATCGCGTCGTACAAGACCTTCATCTCCGGGCTGCTGGACATCACCGACAACATCGTTGCCGGTGACATCGTTCCGCCGCGCGACGTGGTCCGGTACGACGGTGACGACGCCTACCTGGTCGTTGCCGCGGACAAGGGCACCGCGACGTTCTCGGACATCGCGAACGGGGTCGCGAAGGAGTACGGGTTCTGGCTGGGCGACGCGTTCGCGTCCGGCGGCTCGGTCGGGTACGACCACAAGGCGATGGGTATCACCGCGCGCGGCGCGTGGGAGTCGGTCAAGCGGCACTTCCGCGAGATGGGTCACGACTGCCAGACCGAGGACTTCACCGTCGTCGGCGTCGGCGACATGTCCGGTGACGTGTTCGGCAACGGGATGCTGCTGTCCGAGCACATCCGGCTGGTCGCGGCCTTCGACCACCGGCACATCTTCCTCGACCCCGCGCCCGACGCGGCCTCGTCGTTCGTCGAGCGGCGGCGGCTGTTCGACCTGCCGCGGTCGTCGTGGGCCGACTACGACGCGTCGCTGATCTCGGCCGGCGGCGGCGTGTTCCCGCGCACCGACAAGGCGATCCCGATCTCGGCGGAGGTCCGCGACGTCCTCGGGATCGACGCCGGGGTGACGAAGCTGACCCCGGCCGAGCTGATGAACGCGATCCTCAAGGCGCCGGTCGACCTGTTCTGGAACGGCGGTATCGGCACGTACGTGAAATCGTCGGGCGAGTCGAACGCCGACGTCGGCGACAAGGCCAACGACGCGATCCGGATCAACGGCTCCGACCTGCGCGCCCGCGCGGTCGGCGAAGGCGGCAACCTCGGCTTCACCCAGCTCGGCCGGATCGAGTACGCCGCGGCCGGCGGCCGGATCAACACCGACTTCATCGACAACGTGGCCGGCGTGGACACCTCCGACCACGAGGTCAACATCAAGATCCTGCTCGACAAGGTCGTTGCCGACGGCGACCTGACCGAGAAGCAGCGCAACGACATCATCGCCTCGATGACCGACGAGGTCGGCGCGCTGGTGCTGAAGAGCAACTACCGGCAGAACATCGCGCTCGCCAACGCCGGCGCGCAGGCCGCGGCGCTGATGCATGTGCACCAGGACTGGGTCCGCCGGCTGGAGCGTCAGGGCCTGCTCGACCGGGAGCTGGAGTTCCTGCCGAGCGTGACCGAGTTCAAGCGGCGCAAGGCCGAGGGCCGCGGGCTGACCTCGCCGGAGCTGTCGGTGCTGATCGCGTACACCAAGATCGTGATGGAAGCCGAGCTGCTCAAGACGACGCTGCCGGACGACCCGTTCCTGAAGCACAAGCTCGCCAGCTACTTCCCGAAGGCGATCCAGGAGCGGTTCGGCGACCAGATCCAGAGCCACCAGCTGCGGCGCGAGATCATCACCACGCAGGTCGTCAACGAGTTCGTGAACACGTCCGGCATCACGGCGTACCACCGGCTCTCGCTGGAGACCGGCGGGACGGTCGAGGACGTCGTCCGGGCGAACCTCGCGGCCAGCCGGATCTTCTCGCAGCCCGAGCTGCTGTCGCGCAACTCCGAGCTGGACAACATCGTCGCCGCCGAGACCCAGACGCACATGCGGCTGGAGACCCGGACGCTGGTCGAGCGCGCGACGCGCTGGCTGGTCAGCAACCGGCGGCCTCCGGTCGACATCGAGGAGCTGATCGAGTTCTTCGGACCGGGGATCGCGAAGCTGACCGCGGCGTTGCCCGACGTACTGCGGGGTCGTGAGCTGGCTCTGTTCGAGCAGCGCCGGGAAAGCCTGGTGCAGAAGGGCGTTGCGGACGACTTCGCGACCCGGATCGCGGTGCTGCCGCCGGCGTACGCCGGACTCGGCATCGTCGAGACCGCGTCGCGCGACGACATCGACATCCTCGAGGTCGCCAAGGTCCACTTCGCGCTGGGCGAGCGGCTGCAACTCGGCCGCTTCCTCGAGCGGATCATCGGCCTGCCGCGGACCGACCGCTGGCAGACGATGGCCCGCGCCGCCCTTCGCGACGACCTGCACGCGGTCCACTCCCGCCTGACCCGCCAGGTGCTGGCCACCACCGACGCCTCGGCCGACCCCGAGGACCGGGTCATCACCTGGCAGGACCAGAACGCGGTCGCCCTGTCGCGCGCCTCCTCGATGCTCGAGGAGATCGTCGAGACCGACGGCCCGGAACTCGCCCAGCTCTCGGTCGGCCTCCGGCTCGTCCGGACGCTGATCGCCAACCAGGGGTAGGTCAGCGCTCGGAGACCACCACGTCGACGGAGTAGTGGTCGGCGCGGTAGCAGTGGTTGCCGTACTCGACGGGAGAGCCGTCGGCGGCGTACGCGGAGCGGGTCATCGTGACCAGGGGCTCGGCCTTGGACATGTGCAGGGTGCGGCGTTCGTCGGCGGTCGCGTTGCGGGCGCCGATGCGCTGCCGCGCGACCGTCGGGCGGATGCCACGGGCGCGGAGCACGGCGTACAGGCCTTCGTGGTTGAGTTGTTCGAGGGTCAGGTCATTGAGGGCCGGAGGCAACCAGTTGCGCATGATCGCCAGCGGTACGTCGTCGGCGTAGCGGAGCCGGACGATCGAGACCAGCGGCGTACCCGCCGGGAGTTCGAGGATGGTGGCGGCGCGGTCGTCCTGTGCCTCGCAGTCGAGTGACAGGACCTCGGTGCGCGGCGCGCGGCCCTCGCGCTCGAGGTCGTCGTACAGGCTGGTCAGCTCGGCCTTGCGGTGCACCATCTGGCTGGCGACCGTGGTGCCGATGCCGCGACGGCGGACCAGCAGGCCCTGGTTGACCAGCTCCGCGATCGCCCGGCGCACGGTCGGCCGGGACAGGCCGAGCCGGTCCGACATCGCGATCTCGTTCTCGAACGGGTCGCCCGGGCGGAGCGAGCCGTCGGTGATCGCGGACGTCAGTTGCTCGGCCAGCTGGTGGTAGAGCGGCACCGGACTGGCCCGATCGATACTGACCGGGAGAGCGACCATGGCCGGATGTTACATGACCGAGGTATGTATGTCTTGATGTGAAAATGTGTTTACAAAGGCTTGACTCCGGTGGCGCCTCCCGGAAAGCTGACGGGGGCGTGCTGGGCGAGCAGAGAGGTGACCGGGATGCGGATCGGGTTGGTCGGGGTCGGGCGGATCGGGGCGTTCCACGCCGCGACGCTCAAGGAGTTGCCGGCGGTGGATCAGGTGGTCGTCGCCGACGCGGACCCCGGCCGGGCGGAGCTCGTCGCGAAGGATCTCGGTCTCGAGTTCGCGCCGGACGTGGACATGCTGCTGGCGAGCCGTCCGGACGGCTTCGTGATCGCGGCGGCGACGGCGGCGCACGCGGACCTGATCGCGGCGGGGGTAGCGGCCGGCATCCCGACGTTCTGCGAGAAGCCGGTGGCGCTCGACCTGGCCGAGACCAAGCGCGTAGTCGAGCTGGTCGAGGGGGCCGGCGTACCGGTGCACATCGGTTTCCAGCGCCGGTTCGACCGCGGGTACCAGACGGTCGCGGCGCAGGTGCGGTCCGGGGAGCTCGGCTTCGTCCACCACATCCGGGCGAACACGAACGACGCGTTCCCGCCGCCGGCTGAGTACATCCGGACGAGCGGCGGGTTCTTCCGCGACTGCACCGTGCACGACTTCGACATCATCCGGTACGTCACCGGACGCGAGGTGGTCAGCGCCTTCGCGACCGGCGCCAACCGCGGCGAGTCGTTCTTCGGCGAGTACGGCGACGTGGACGCGGCGGCTGCGCTGCTCACGCTCGACGACGGCACGTTCGTCGCGGTCAGCGGCACGCGCTACAACGCGGCCGGGCACGACGTACGGATGGAGGTGCTCGGCAGCCTGGGTTCGGTCGCGGTCGGGCTCGACGAGCACACCGCGTTGCGTTCGGCCGAGGAGGGTGTGACGTTCCCGAGCGGTCCGCCGCACGCGACGTTCATGGATCGCTTCCGGCCGGCGTACATCGCTGAACTTTCGGCCTTCACGGAGGTCGTGGCGGGCCGGCGAGAGGTGCCGTGCACGGTCCGGGACGCGTATCAGGCCTTCCGTATTGCCGACGCGTGTGAACTGTCGCGCCGGGAGAATCGCGTTGTGCCGTTGGACGAGATCGCATGAGTGAAGGAGAGCGGCCGATGACTGACTTGGTGCACCGGATCGCGGGAGCGCCGATCTCCTGGGGGGTGTGCGAGGTCCCCGGGTGGGGCTGGCAGTACGACCCGCAGACCGTGCTGGCCGAGATGCGGGAGGTCGGCCTGGCGGCGACCGAGTTCGGTCCGGACGGGTTTCTTCCGGACGATCCGGCCGAGAAGGCGAAAACCCTGGCAGATGTGGGTCTTCGAGCGGTCGGCGGGTTCGTGCCGGTCGTGCTGCACGATCCGTCGTACGACCCGTCGCCCGCGGTTGCCGCGGCACTCGAGGGCTTCGTTGCCGCGGGTGCGACCACGCTGGTGCTCGCAGCCGCGACCGGGCGGGACGGGTACGACGATCGTCCGGTGCTCGACGAGGCCGGCTGGAGCACGCTGCTCGGCAACCTGGACAAGCTGGCCATGCTCGCGGCGGCGAGTGGGGTGCTCGCGACGATCCACCCGCACGTCGGGACGATGGTCGAGAACGCCGCTGATGTCGAGCACGTGCTGAGCGGCTCGTCGATCGGGCTCACGCTCGACACCGGTCACCTGCTGATCGGCGGGGTCGACCCGGTCGCGCTCGTGGTCGAGCACACGGATCGTGTGCGGCACACACACTTGAAGGACGTCGACGCGACGTGGGCTGCGCGGGTCCAGGCGGGCTCGGTCAGCTACACGGACGCCGTACGGCAGGGGATGTATCGCCCGTTGGGTGCGGGCGACATCGACATCGCGACGATCGTGGGGACGCTCGAGCGGGCCGGGTACGACGGTTGGTACGTGCTCGAGCAGGACACGATCCTCCCGGAGCGACCGACCGACGAGGGACCGGTGGTCGACGTACGGGCGAGCATCGCGCATCTGCGTGAGATTGCGGGTCGGGGCTGATGGTGGACGACGTACTGACGATCGGGCGGATCGGCGTCGATCTCTATCCGCTGCAGGCCGGGACGCATCTCGAGGACGTGGAGTCGTTCGGGAAGTTCCTCGGCGGCAGCGCGACGAACGTGGCGGTCGCGGCGGCGCGGCACGGGCGGAAGTCGGCGGTGATCAGCCGGACCGGGAACGATCCGTTCGGTACGTTCATCCATCGCACGCTGGGTGAGCTCGGGGTCGACGACCGGTTCGTCTCGCCGGTGGACGGGTTGCCGACGCCGATCACGTTCTGCGAGATCTTCCCGCCGGACAACTTCCCGCTGTACTTCTACCGGTTCCCGAAGGCGCCGGACCTGGTGATCAACCCGTCGGAGCTCGACCTCGACGCGATCCGGGAGGCGCGGATCTACTGGTCGACGGTGACCGGGTTGTCTGCGGAGCCGTCGCGGTCGGCGCACTTCGCGGCGTGGGAGGCGCGCGGGCGGCGGCCGATCACGGTGCTGGATCTGGACTACCGGCCGATGTTCTGGGCGGATCCGAGCGAGGCGCACGAGCAGGTGTCGCGGGCGCTGGAGTACTGCACGGTTGCTGTGGGCAACCGTGAGGAGTGTGAGGTCGCCGTCGGGGAGACGGATCCGGACAAGGCGGCGCAGGCGCTGCTCGACCGGGGGCTGGAGCTTGCGGTGGTGAAGCAGGGGCCGCGCGGCACGCTGGCGCGTACCCGCGACGAGCGCGTCGAGGTCCCGCCGTACCCGGTCGAGGTGGTCAACGGGCTCGGGGCCGGTGACGGTTTCGGCGGTGCGCTCTGCCACGGGTTGCTGTCCGGCTGGCCGCTCGAGAAGATCATCCGCTTCGCCAACATCGCCGGCGCCATCGTCGCCTCCCGCCTCGAATGCTCCACCGCCATGCCGACGACCGAAGAAGTCCTCTCCAAACTGGGTGATCCTTCATGACCAGACGCGACCAGGACGACTACGACGAAACCGCCCGCGCCATCCCCATCCAACGCCCCACCGAAGAAACCATCTACGAACCAGGCCCCAACGACCCCACCATCACAACCCACCCGGGCGCCAACGACCCCACCATCACGGCCCACCCGGGTGCCGACGAGCCCACGGTCGCCTATCGGCCGGCCGCGAGTGATTCGCCGTTCGCGCCGCAGACGGGTGCGAACGACCCCACGGTTGTCGTGCAGCGCCCGGGCGCCGGGGCGAACGATCCGACGGTTCGTGCCGAGCGCCCGGGGCCAACCGTCCCCGCGCAGGGCGGGGCTCCGGCCTGGCAGGACGAGGCGACAGTCATCGCCCAGCCGTCAGACACACCAGGCGCGCCGGGCACGGGCGCCTCGGGTAGCCCGGGCGGTTCGGTGGGAGCGGCACATTCGGGGCCTGGGTCGGATGATCCGACGGTAGAGCGACCCATGCAGCAGCCGGTGCAGCAGTCCGGCGTGGAGCAGTCCGTGCAGCAGTTCGCGGGGGAGTCCGGCGTACAGCAGCCCGTCCAGCAGTTCGCGGGGGAGTCCGGCGTACAGCAGTCCGCGCAGCAGCCCGTGGGGCAGGCTGGTGGGCGGCAGGTGTGGGGGGATGGGCAGACTACGGTGATTGGGGGTATGGAGCTGCCTGTTGAGCAGTCGGGGCTGCAGCGGTGGCGGGGGTATGGGGATCGGTTGGCGGAGTTGACCGAGATTCGGGTGCGGCATCCGGAGCGGTTGGCTGAGGCTTGGCAGGGGCGGCGGACCCGGGCGTTGGTGGGGGAGGACGGGCGGCTGCTGATTGTTGCCGCCGACCACCCGGCGCGTGGGGCGCTCGGGGTCAGGGGAGATCGGATGGCGATGGCCAGCCGGCCGGACCTGATCGCCCGGCTGATGACCGCCCTGGAGCGCCCCGGCGTCGACGGCGTGCTCGCGACCCCGGACATCCTCGAAGACCTCTTGCTCCTCGGAGCGCTAGAAGGCAAGGTCGTCATCGGCTCGATGAACCGCGGCGGCCTGCAAGGCGCAGCGTTCGAGGTCGACGACCGCTTCACCGCCTACCGAACCGCCGACGAGATCGCCGCCCGCCGGCTCGACGGCGGCAAGATGCTGACCCGTATCGACCTCAACGACCCGGGCACCGTGGCCACGCTCGAGTCCAGCGCCGCCGCCGTCACCGGCCTGGCCGAGCACAAACTGATGGCGATGGTCGAACCCTTCTGGTCGACCCGCGCCGAGGACGGCCGGGTGACGAACCTGCTCGACCCGGACTCGGTGATCAAGTCGATCCACATCGCCTCCGCCCTCGGCGCGACCAGCGCGTACACCTGGCTCAAACTCCCGGTCGTCGACGAACTGGATCGGGTGATGGAGGCAACGACCCTCCCGACCCTCCTGCTCGGCGGCGACCCGACCGTCGCCCCGGAGGCGACGTACGCCTCGTGGGGCAAGGCGCTCAGCCTGCCCTCGGTCCGCGGCCTCGTCGTCGGCCGGGCGCTGCTGTTCCCACCCGACGGCGACGTCGCCGCAGCCGTCGACCACGCCGCAATGCTCGTCCACGGAGGTGCCGCATGACCGAGTGGTTCCGACCCGCGGGGTCGACCGCGCACGAGGGCTTCGAGCTGATGGTCCGCCCGGGCGAGCCCGACTGGCATCACACCGGCCTCTCGATCCGCACACTGCTTCCGGGGCAGTCGGTGGAGATCGACACCGGCGACTGCGAGTACGTCGTACTCCCGCTCAGTGGATCGGCCGAGGTCATCATCGACGGCGACTCGGTCCCACTCGGCGGGCGAGCGGACGTCTTCGCCGGCCCGACCGACCTCGCCTATGTCCCACGCAACACGACGTTCGCGGTCGTCAGCGCCGGTGGCGCCCGGATCGCGTTCCCGAACGCCAAGGCGGCGAAGGACCTGCCGTTCCAGCGGATCGCGGCCGACGACGTCGAGACCGAGCTGCGCGGCGCGGGCGTCGCCTCGCGGCAGGTCCGCAACTTCGGCGTACCGGGTGTGCTCGACGCCGACTCGATCATCGCCTGCGAGGTGATCACGCCGGCCGGCAACTGGTCGTCGTACCCGCCGCACAAGCACGACGAGCACAGGCCGGGGAAGGAGAGCGAGCTCGAGGAGATCTACTACTTCGAGCTGCAGCTGTCCGACGACGTACCGGAAGGTGTCAAGGGCAACGATCCGATCGGCTACCAGCGGGTCTACGGGACCGACGACCGGCCGATCGACGTGCTGGCCGAGGTGCGCAGCGGCGACCTGGTGCTCGTCCCGCACGGTTGGCACGGCCCGGCGATGGCGCCGCCCGGCTACGACATGTACTACCTGAACGTGATGGCCGGCCCCGGCACGGAGCGGCAATGGCTGATCACCGACGACCCGCAGCACGCCTGGGTCCGCGAGCTGTGGAACTCCCAGCACATCGATCCGCGCCTGCCTTTCGGACAAGGAGTAGCAGATTCATGACGGTCCGCCTCACGGTCGCCCAGGCCCTCGTACGCTTCCTGAGCGTCCAGTACTCCGAGCGGGACGGCGTCCGGCAGCGGGTGATCGCCGGCTGCCTGGGCATCTTCGGCCACGGTAACGTCGCCGGGCTCGGACAGGCGCTCCTGCAGTCCGAGCTCGAGGACCCGAAGGCGCTGCCCTACATCCTGGCCCGCAACGAGCAGGCCATGGTGCACACCGCGGCAGCCTTCGCGCGCACCACCAACCGCCTGCAGACCTACGCCTGTACGGCGAGCATCGGCCCCGGCTCGACCAACATGATCACCGGCGCTGCGCTGGCGACGGTGAACCGCCTGCCGGTCCTGCTGCTGCCGTCGGACACCTTCGTGACGCGAGTCGCGACACCCGTCCTGCAGGAGCTGGAGAACGTCGGCGCCGGCGACATCAGCGTGAACGACGCGTTCCGGCCGGTCTCGCGGTACTTCGATCGGGTCAGCCGCCCCGAGCAGCTCCCGTCCGCGCTGATGAACGCGATGCGAGTCCTCACCGACCCGGTCGAGACCGGCGCGGTCACCCTCGCGCTCCCGCAGGACGTCCAGGCGGAGGCGTTCGACTGGCCCGAGGAGCTGTTCGCCGAGCGCGAGTGGCACGTCGCCCGCCCGTTGCCCGAGACAACCATCCTCGACCGCGCAGCCGAGCTGATCCGCAACTCCCGCCGTCCCGTGATCGTCGCCGGCGGCGGCGTGGCGTACTCCGGGGCGAACGACGTACTCCGGACCTTCGCAGAAGCGACCGGGATCCCGGTCGGAGAATCCCAAGCAGGTAAGGGATCCCTGCCGTACGACCACCCGCAGTCCGTCGGCGCGATCGGCTCGACCGGTACGACGGCCGCCAATGCGATCGCCGCAACCGCGGACCTGGTGATCGGCATCGGGACCCGGTACGGCGACTTCACCACCGCGTCGCGGACCGCGTTCCAGAATCCCGGCGTACGGTTCGTGAACATCAACGTGGCCAGGTTCGACGGCGGCAAGCACGCCGGTCTGCCGGTCGTGGCCGACGCCCGCGAGGCGCTGACCGCCCTGACGGCGAAGCTCGACGGCTGGTCGGTCGACGACGGGTACCGCGACGAGACGCGCCGGCTCGCGCAGGAGTGGGACGCGATCGTCGAGCGGACCTACAACCCACCGGCCGAGGTGACCGAGAAGCTCGCGGAGGGCCTGCTCACCCAGGGCGAGGTGCTCGGACGGGTGAACGAGCTGTCCGACCCGCGCGACGTCGTCGTCTGCGCGGCCGGCTCGATGCCGGGAGACCTGCACAAGCTCTGGCGGACCCGGGACGGCAAGGGGTACCACGTCGAGTACGGCTACTCCTGCATGGGCTACGAGATCGCCGGCGGCATCGGCGTACGGCTGGGCGCACCCGATCGGGACGTGTTCGTGCTGGTCGGCGACGGGTCGTACCTGATGATGTCGAGCGAGCTGGCGACTGCGGTCCAGGAGAACCTCAAGATCATCGTGGTCCTGGTCCAGAACCACGGATTCGCTTCGATCGGTGCGCTCTCGGAATCGCTCGGCTCGCAACGGTTCGGCACGGCGTACCGCAAACGCACCGGCGACGGCCGCCTCGACGGCGACTACCTGCCGGTCGACCTGGCCGCGAACGTTCGCAGTTTCGGCGTCGAGGTGCTCGACGTGCACAGCCGCGCCGAGCTGGAGAAGGCGATCCAGACCGCGAAGGCCGCGACCGGACCGATCGCGATCCACGTCACCACCGATCCGCTGATCGGCGGCCCGGACAGCGAGTCCTGGTGGGACGTTCCGGTCAGCGAGGTGTCGACCCTCGAGTCGACCTCGGCGGCGCGGGCGGCGTACGAGGAGAGCAAGAAGGCCCAGCACCCGTACCTCGCTCCGGTCGAGGGGGACAGCTGATGGGCAGGATCAGCATCGGTACGGCGCCTGACTCGTGGGGAGTCTGGTTCGCCGACGATCCGAAGCAGACCCCGTGGACCCGGTTCCTCGACGAGGTCGTCGCGGCCGGGTACCAGCGGATCGAGCTCGGGCCGTACGGCTACCTGCCGATCGATCCCGTGCGCCTGAAGGACGAACTGGACAGCCGCGGTCTGACGATCACCGCCGGTACGACGTTCGAGCAGCTGCACCGTCCCGACGGTTGGGAGTCGACCTGGCGGGACGTCGTCAAGACAGCCGAGTTGACCGCCGCGATGGGCGCCAAGCACCTGGTCGTGATGCCGTCGATGTGGCGTGGTGACAACGGCGAGATCGTCGAGGAGCGTCTGGACCACGAGGGTCAGGCCAGGCACGGGCAGGCGGTGACCGAGCTGGGTCGTCGGCTGGCGGAGGAGTTCGGCCTGCAGACGCAGTACCACCCGCACGCGGACGGCCACATCGACACCCAGGACACGGTCGAGCGACTCCTCGAGGAGACCGACGCGGCCTACGTGAACCTGTGCCTGGACACGGGTCACATCAGCTACTGCGGCGGCGACAACCTGGAGCTGATCCGCAAGTACCCGGAGCGGATCGGCTACCTCCACCTCAAGCAGGTGGATCCGAAGATCCTGGCCGAGGTCGACGCCGAGGGCCTGAGCGTCGACGAGGCCGTACGGCGGGGCGTGATGTGCGAGCCGCCGAACGGCGTACCCGAGCTGCCGCCCGTGCTGGATGCGCTGGCCGAGCTCGACAACGACGTGTTCGCCATCGTCGAGCAGGACATGTACCCGTGCCCGCCCGACGTACCGCTGCCGATCGCCGAGCGGACGTTGGCATATCTCACCGCACTCGGGGGTGCCGTATCGAGCTGACGACCGGCGGAGTGTGACACTCTCTGGTCCCACGCAAGTCCGCGGACTCGCCGCGGTACATCTGAAAGGCTGGTCGAAGTCATGGTTCGGTGGCAGAAGAAGGCGGTGGCCGCGGTTGCCGCGGTCGCGCTCGCCGCGGCACTGGCGGCGTGCAGTTCGTCCGGGGGCAAGCAGTCGGAGCAGAGCTCCGGCGGCAGCGGCGGGAACGTCGCCGACACCCCGCGTATGAAGGTTGCCCTGATCACCCATTCGGGGGCCGGCGACACCTTCTGGGACATCGTCCGGCGCGGCGCCGAGGCGGCCGCGAAGAAGGACAACATCGAGCTGCAGTACTCCGCCGACCCGGACGGTGCCGCACAGGCCAACCTCGTGCAGACCGCGATCGACTCCAAGGTCGACGGTATCGCCGTGACGCTGAACAAGCCCGACGCGGTGATCCCGAACGTCAAGAAGGCGATCGCGGCCGGGATCCCGGTGACGATCCTGAACGGCGGCCTCGACCAGTGGAAGACCACCGGAGCGCTCGGGTACTTCGGGCAGGACGAGCGGATCGCCGGCCAGGCCACCGGTGAGAAGCTCAAGCAGCTCGGCGCCAAGAAGGTCCTCTGCGTCATCCACGAGCAGGGCAACGTCAGCCTCGAGGCGCGCTGCCAGGGCATCAAGGACAAGCTGCCGACCACCGAGAACGTCAACGTCAACGGCACCGACCAGCCGGGCACGCAGGCGACGCTGACCTCGAAGCTGCAGCAGGACAAGACCGCCGACTACGTCGTCGCGCTGAACGCCGGTATCGCACTGACCGCCGTACAGGCGGCGAAGGACGCGGGGTCGTCGGCCAAGATCGGCAGCTTCGACATGAGCAAGGAGATGGCCAAGGCGGTCGCGGATGGCACGGTGCAGTTCGCCGTCGACCAGCAGCCATACCTGCAGGGCTACCTGGCGATCGACGCGATCTGGCTCTACAAGACCAACGGCAACACCATCGGCGGTGGCGAGGCCACGCTGACCGGGCCGGCGTTCATCGACAAGTCCAACATCGCGGCGGTGCAGAAGTTCGCCGAAGCCGGGACCCGCTGAGGTAACGCCATGGCATCGACCATCACATCACCGGCTTCGGCCGACGACCGCGTCTCCGCGCGGTCCCTCGGGGCCCGGCTGCTCAGCCGGCCGGAGATCGGATCGCTGGTCGGCGCGGCCGTGATCCTGGTGTTCTTCCTGATCGCCGCGCCGCCGTTCCGCGAGATCAACAACACCGGCACGATCCTGTACCAGGCCGCGCTGATCGGCGTGATGGCGGTGCCGGTCTCACTGCTGATGATCGGCGGCGAGTTCGACCTGTCGGCGGGTGTCGCGGTGACGACATCCGGTCTGACGGCGGGTCTGTTCGCGTACCAGTTCAGCGTGAACGTCTGGGTCGGTGTGATCGTCGCGCTGGCGCTCTCGCTGGCGATCGGCACGTTCAACGGCTGGCTGCTGATGCGGACCGGACTGCCCAGCTTCCTGGTGACGCTGGGCACGTTCTTCATCCTGCAAGGGCTGAACATCGCCGTCACCCGGCTCGCCTCCGGCGCCGTCGCGTCGAACTCGATCAGCGACATGGACGGTTTCAGCGCGGCGAAGGCCCTGTTCGCCTCGGAGTTCAAGCTCGGCGGCGTGACCATCAAGATCATCGTCGTCTGGTGGATCGTGTTCGTCGCGATCGCGGCCTGGGTGCTGCTGAAGACCCAGATCGGCAACTGGATCTTCGCGGTCGGCGGCGACGCGGCGGCCGCGCGGGCGGTCGGCGTACCGGTCCGGAAGGTGAAGATCGGGCTGTTCATGACGGTCGGGTTCTTCGCCTGGTTCACCGGTATGCAGTTGCTGTTCGTGCAGAACGGCGTGGTGCAGTCGGGTGAGGGCGTCGGCAAGGAGTTCCTGTACATCATCGCGGCGGTCGTCGGCGGGTGCCTGCTCACCGGCGGCTACGGATCGGTGGTGGGCGGCGCGATCGGTGCGCTGATCTTCGGGATGGTCCAGCTCGGCGTGGTGTACGCCGGCTGGAACCCGGACTGGTTCAAGGCGTTCCTAGGCGTGATGTTGCTACTAGCAACCATTGTCAACCTCGTCGTCAAGAACAAGGCGGAGGCACGATGAGCACCACGGAGTCGTTCGCGGACGAGGCCTCGGCGAGCCCGAACAGCCCGATCGTGCTGCTCGAGGACGTCGGCAAGAGCTACGGGAACATCAACGCGCTCCGCGGGGTGTCGCTGTCGGTCCGGCAGGGCGAGATCACCTGTGTGCTCGGCGACAACGGTGCGGGGAAGTCGACGCTGATCAAGATCATCGCCGGACTGCACGACTACACGTCCGGCCGGATGTCGGTGAACGGCGAGGAGCGGCACTTCGGCTCGCCCCGCGAATCCCTCGACAGCGGCATCGCGACCGTCTACCAGGACCTCGCGCTGGCGCCGCTGATGTCGGTCTGGCGGAACTTCTTCCTCGGCAACGAGATCACCAAGGGCCCGTTCCGGCAGCTGGACTCGGCGAAGATGAAGCGGATCGCGCAGGAGGAGCTGACCAAGATGGGGATCTCGATCCCCGACCTGGAGCAGCCCGTCGGGAAGTTGTCCGGCGGTCAGCGGCAGTGTGTCGCGATCGCGCGGGCGATCCACTTCGGTGCGAAGGTGCTGATCCTCGACGAGCCGACCGCGGCGCTCGGCGTGAACCAGTCGGGCGTGGTGCTGAAGTACGTCGTGAAGGCGCGCGACGCCGGGATCGGGGTCATCTTCATCACCCACAACCCGCACCACGCCTACCTGGTCGGGAACCACTTCGTCGTACTGAAGCTGGGCCGCGTCGCGTTGGACACGCATCGGTCGGAGATCACGCTGGAGCAGCTGACGACCGAGATGGCGGGCGGGTCCGAGCTGGAGGCGCTGAGCCATGAACTGCGCAGCGTCAACCCCGAGTTGGTCGTGGAGAATGAATCGCAGCGGCAGGAGGACAGATGAGCGATCTGCGGGTCGGGATCGTCGGCGTGGGGGTGATGGGCGCCGACCATGCCGAGCGAATCGTGCGGAAGACGGCGGGAGCCCGCCTGGTCGCGGTGTCGGACGCCGATCTGGCCCGGGCCGAGGCACTGGCCGGCGCGCTGTCGGTCGGCTCGACGAGTCTGGCCGGGTCCGTGCGGGTGGTCGAGGACCCGCTCGACCTGATCGCGGCGGACGACGTCGACGCGGTGATCCTCGCGTCGCCGGGCTTCGCCCATGCCGAGCAGTTGTTCGCGTGCCTGGAGCACGGGAAGCCGGTGCTGTGCGAGAAGCCGTTGACGATGGACGCCGAGTCGGCCCTGCGGGTGGTCGAGGCCGAGCACAAGGTCGGCCGGCAGCTCATCCAGGTCGGGTTCATGCGCCGGTTCGACCCGGAGTACGCCGCTTTGAAACAGTTGCTCGATTCGGGTGAGCTGGGCCGGACGCTGGTGCTGCACAACGTGCACCGGAACAAGTCGGCCGCCCCGACGTTCCGGAGCGAGATGATCGTGCGGGACTCGATGGTCCACGAGGTCGATGTCGCGCGCTGGTTGTTCGACTCGGAGATCACCCGGATCACCGTGCGTACGCCGCAGCCGACGAGCCTCGTGGCGGACGGCGTACTCGATCCGCAGCTGGCGCTGTTCGAGCTCGCGAACGGCGCGATGGCCGACGTGGAGGTGTTCGTGAACTTCCAGGTCGGGTACGAGGTCCGGTGTGAGGCGGTGGCCGAGCGCGGGAGCGCGACGATCGGGCTGGGGTCGGGCGTGTTCACCCGGGCCGGCGGGCAGTGGGGCGGCGCGATGCCGGCCGACTTCCGGGTGCGGTTCGAGCAGGCGTACGACATCGAGGTGCAACGCTGGGTCGATGCCACCGTGCGCGGTGAGATCGACGGGCCGAGCGCCTGGGACGGGTACGCCGCAGCCGCCGTCTGCGAGGCGGCCCTCGAATCGCTCGGTTCTGGTAGACCGGTAGACGTCACGTTGGCCGACCGCAGCAAGGTCCTCGGATGAAACACCTTCAGCAATCCGGCAGTGAGGAAGCATCGTGAGTACTGAGATCAAGCGCATCACCCACCTCGTCGGCGGCAGCCCGTGGACCGGCGTGGCCGAGCGGACCAGCAAGGTCTACAACCCGGCGACCGGCCAGGTCACCGGTGAGTTGGACCTGGCGTCGGCGGCGACCGTCGACGAGGTCGTCAAGGTGGCTCACGAGACCTCCAAGGCATGGGCGCAGACGTCGCTCACCCGGCGCGCCCAGGTCCTGTTCGCGTACCGCGAGCTGGTGAACCGCGACAAGGAGCGGATCGCGCAGATCATCACCGCCGAACACGGCAAGGTGCTGTCGGACGCGCTCGGCGAGGTGACCCGCGGTCTCGAGGTGATCGAGTTCGCCTGCGGCATCCCGCACCTGCTCAAGGGCGGATTCAGCGAGGGCGTGTCGACCAAGGTCGACGTGTATTCGATCCGCCAGCCGCTCGGTGTCTGCGCGGTGATCTCGCCGTTCAACTTCCCGGCCATGGTGCCGATGTGGTTCGTCCCGATCGCTGTTGCCTGTGGCAACAGTGTGGTGATCAAACCGTCCGAGAAGGACCCGTCGGCGGCGAACGCGATGGCCGAGCTGTGGAAGGAGGCCGGTCTGCCGGACGGCGTGGTGAACGTCGTCCACGGCGACAAGGAGGCCGTCGACCGGCTGCTCGAGCACCCGGACATCAAGTCGGTCTCGTTCGTCGGCTCGACCCCGATCGCTCGCTATGTCTACGAGAACGGCACCAGGAACGGCAAGCGGGTGCAGGCCCTCGGCGGCGCGAAGAACCACATGATCGTGCTGCCGGACGCGGACCTCGACCTGGCTGCCGACGCGGCGGTGAACGCCGGCTTCGGTTCGGCCGGTGAGCGCTGTATGGCGATCTCCGCGCTGGTCGCGGTCGAGCCGATCGCGGACGAGCTGATCGGCAAGATCAAGGAGCGGATGGGCAAGCTGAAGACCGGCGACGGGACCCGCGGCTGCGACATGGGACCGCTCGTCACCGGTCCGCATCGCGACAAGGTCGCCGGGTACGTCGCAGCCGGTGTCGAGGAAGGCGCCGAGCTGGTCGTCGACGGGCGCGAGGGCGACTTCGACGGTGCGGCCGACGGTTTCTGGCTCGGCCCGACGCTGTTCGACAAGGTCACGCCGGAGATGTCGATCTACACCGACGAGATCTTCGGCCCGGTGCTGTCGGTCCTGCGGACGGCGTCGTACGACTCGGCGCTCGACCTGGTGAACTCGAACCCGTACGGCAACGGGACGGCGATCTTCACCAACGACGGCGGCGCGGCACGGCGGTTCCAGAACGAGGTCGAGGTCGGGATGGTCGGTATCAACGTGCCGATCCCGGTCCCGATGGCCTACTACTCGTTCGGCGGCTGGAAGAACTCGCTGTTCGGTGACACCCACGCGCACGGCACCGAGGGCGTGCACTTCTTCACCCGCGGCAAGGTCGTCACCTCGCGCTGGCTGGACCCGTCGCACGGCGGGATCAACCTCGGCTTCCCGACGCACGACTGAAAGGCGGGTTTTGGGTGTAGCGTCGAAGACGACCCCCGGGGCATGAGGAGTACCGCGGTGCAGGCAGGGCCGTCGGCCCGTCCGAGATCCGCGATCCTCGAGCCCCGGAGTGCGTCATGGCGAAGAACAAAGGCGGACGTGAGGTCCGCAAGCCCAAGCAACCCAAACAGCCGAAACCCAATCCGAACGACAGCGCGATCATCCCGCCCACCAAACAGGCGCGGAAATAGCGGCCGTTGACCGGCGAGGTGAGGTTGGGTAACTTCTTGAGGGCGTCGTGAGGACGCGTCGAGACTCGCCGGAAGGCTGGAAGCCACCTCACGTTCCTCTCTCTGCCTGCCCGTGCGAGTCCGGGCCGGAGAGGACGCTTCATGAAGTTGCTGCCGGATCGGCCGACCATCGAGTTCCTGCGCAAGGAAGCCAAGGATCTGCTGGCTGTACTGCGTGAGACCTCGCCGACTGCCTCGCTGGCGGACGCCCAGCGCGCGCTGGCGGGCCAGTACGGACTGCGGGATTGGCCCGCACTGAAAGCTGAAGTCGAACGCCGCATCGCAGCGACACCCGCCGCACCCGATGGGTTGGCCGAGGCGCTGGCCGAGTCGTTCGGCCTCGGCACGATGCTCCGCCCGCCCCGCCCTGTCGCGTTCACCGCGATGGGGCGGTGTTGGGAGCTGACGACCGATCGCGGGCGGTGGCTTGCGGTCACGGTGTACGACTGGATCACCAACGAGCAGGCGGAGCTCGGCGCCAAGCTCAAGGACGCCGCTGTTGCGGTCGGGGTGGCGGCGCCGGTCGCGGTACGGAGTCCGCGGGGGCTCCTGATCGAGCCGGTGCAGGGCGAGAACTGGCGTGTCCACGAGTGGCTCGAGGTCGGGCCGTCGCCGGCGTTGCCTGTGTCCGCGGCAGTCGCGCGGCGGGCGGGTACGGCGTACGGGAAGCTGCATGCGCTCGCGATCCCGACCGAGATGCCGATGAATCCGTACGTCGTTTGGCGGCGGCCGGAGTCGGAGTGGGACAAGCTGCTCGAGCGGGCGCGCACGGGAGGTAAGCAGTGGGCGGATCGGCTCGAGGCGATCCTGCCGGTGTGGCTCGATCTGCAGACGATCGAGACCGTGGTCGATCCCGATGAGCTCATCCTCTGCAACAGCAACCTGATCCCGACGCATGTCCGACTCGGGCGTGACGACGAGCTGATCGTGATGGAGTGGGACTTCGCCGGCTCGATGACACCTGCGCTCGAGCTGGGGTCGGCGCTGACGCAGTGGGTGATGCGGCCGACTCTGAACACCAAGGCGCTGGCGGCGTTCCGCGATGGGTACGGCGATTGGCCGGCGCTGGAGCTGTCGTCGTTCGGTGTGGCGATCACGGGGTGGCTCAACTGGGCATACAACGCGATCTGCGAGGCGATCGATCCGCAGGATGCCGATCATGCGGAGTTTGCCGAGCGGGAGGCTGTCGGGGTGCTCGATCGGCCGATGACGCGGGCGGGGCTCGAGCAGCTACTTCGAGAGTGCGGCGGTTAGGGCTGTCGCTGCCGGCTCGGACAGATGGCCGTGGAGGAGCTCCGTTCGATGGACCAGGCGGGGGCTGGTGAGCGGGACGGCTACCCGAGCCGGAGCCGATCGGGGGAGGACGGCGAGGCCGTGGCCGTCGGCGATCAGGCTCAGGAGGGTGTGGAGGTCGGTGCCGGCGTAGGTGAGGGCTGGGCGGAAGGCGTTGGAGCCGGTGGTTGCACGGAGGATCTGGAGCGGCGCGGCGAGGTCGGGTGCGTCGATCCAGCGGGCGTCGGCGAGGTCGTGCAAGGCGAGGCCTCGCCGACCGGCCAACGGGTGATCGTTGGGCAAGGCAACAACCAACTCGTCGTGCGCGATCGCTGTCGTCCGCAGGTGCATGGCGTCGGAGAGCCGCAACGGATCACTGGGCGCCGCCACTCCATCAACCAACCCGAGCGCAAAGTCTCCGCTGGCCACACCCTCCACAACCCCCTCCCGCCCACAAACCGTCAACCGCACCTCAGTCCCAGGCAACAACCGCCGCACCTGCCGCAATGCAGCAGACAGGTCGCCACTGGAGCCGATGGAGAGTGGGGTGGTGGCCAAGGTGAGGTTGGTCAGAGGGGTGGTTATGGCGCGGCGTACGTCGGCTCGGGCGGCGTCGAGGCGGAGGAGGATGGGGGCGGCGTGTTCCAGGAGGCGGTCGCCGGCGGGGGTGGGGGTGACGGGGCGGCGGTGGAGGAGTGGGGTGCCCAGGTCGGTCTCGAGGGTGGAGATGTGCTGGGAGACGGCTGACTGGGTGTAGCCGAGGCGTTCGGCGGCGGCGGAGAACGAACCGCACTCGGCGACCGTGACGAACGTCCGCAGCAGGTGAGGATCCACGCGGATCAGTATCGCTTATGCAGAGTGCAGAGATCATCGTTGGCGCTGATACCGGAGTCGCGGTGAGGATGGACCCATGAACGCCTACTCCGGACGCATCGCCCTCGTCGGTGACCGCTCGCCGCATGTCCGCTCGCACGTCCGCGTGCCCGGCCTCCTCGACCGGCTGCGTGACCGCGACAACCTCGACTTCGACGCCTACTGGATCCCGACCGAGCTGGTCGACGACGCGATCGAAGGCTTCGACGGGATCTGGCTGCTCCCCGGCAGCCCGTACCGCAGCGAGGCGGGCGCGATCACCGCGATCCGGATCGCCCGCGAGCACGGCATCCCGTTCCTCGGCACGTGTGCGGGGTTCCAGCACGCGATGCTCGAGTTCGCTCGCAACGTCTGCGGGGCCACGAACGTCCAGCACGGCGAGAGCACCCCGGATGCGGACGACCTGCTGATCGTCCCGATGGCGTGCTCACTCGACGGCCACGAGGGCGCGATCCAGGTGACCCCAGGCACCCGGGCGGCCGCGTTGCTGGGCGCCGAACGATCGCTGGAGCGCTACCACTGCTCGTACGGTCTCGACACCAGCAGACTGGGCCTGCTGCGCGAGCACGGCCTCGTCTTCAGCGGGTACGACGACGAGGGCGAGCCGCGCATCGCCGAGCTACCCGAGCACCCGTTCTATCTCGCCACGCTGTTCCAGCCGGAGCTGGCCGGCGACGGCACGCGACCGCACCCGTTCATCCAGGCGTTCGCGCACGCGATCGCCGACCGCAGCGCTCAGATGGTCGAAGACGGCCGGGGAGTCATCCCGGCAGCCACGTAGCAGGCGTCGATGAGCTCCATCGTCGCCAGTGCGTCGTCGGCGTCGCTGAGCACCGGGGCGCCGTTGCGGACAGCCCCGGCGAAGGCCTCCAGCTGATACGTCCACGACGTACGGGTGCCGCGGTGCTCGACCCAGGTGTCCTCCTTGGTCGTCACCACCACCCGGTCGTCCCGCTGCGGCAGCACGTAGAACGGCGCGAGCGCCTCACCGCGGCTACCGACGATCTTCAGGCTGAACTCGACCTCCTCCGCCGCCATGCTGACCCGCACCGCACCGGTCGCACCGTTCGGGAACTCCAGGTCGGCGTTCAGCCACTCGTCCACGCCGGGCAGCCGCTTCCGCTCGCCGGCCCGGGCGCTGACCAGCCTCGGCGCGCCACCGGCGTACGGCGTGAACAGCCGCTGCGCGTGCAGCGCGTAACAACCGACATCCATCACGGCGCCGCCTGCCAGCGGCAGCGACCAGCGCGGGTCGTCCTCCGGCGGCGGAGGCATCACCATGGTCGCCTCGACGTGCTGCAGATCGCCGAGCTCACCCTTGGCCACCAGCTCCAGCATCCGGCGCATCACCGGGTGGTACGCGTAGTGGAACGCCTCCATGAACACCAGTCCGGACGAGTGGACGGCGTCCCGCACCTGCCTCGCCTCGGCCGCGTTGCTCGCCGACGGCTTCTCGGTCAGCACATGTTTGCCCGCGGCAAGCGCCTTGAGGTTCCACGGCCCGTGCAGGCCGTTGGCCAGCGGGTTGTAGATCGCCTCGACCTCGGGATCGTCCAGCACCGCCTGGTACGACGCGTGCACCCGCTCGACACCGTGCTCGGCGGCGAAGGCCTCGGCCCGGTCGGTGTCGCGCGCAGCGACCGCGACCAGCCGGGCGCCGGTCAACGTGGCCGGCTCGACAATGGCCCGGCCCGAGATCCGGGCGGCACCGAGAATGCCGATCCGCAGCGGTTCCATGCCTTCTCCTTCGAGGGTCGGCCGCACGGGCGGCGTACGGCGATCAGTCCACGAGGCGCGTGTTCCGCCGGTAAGGGTAGCTCCCGGATCGGACAGCGAACGTGCCATCCTGCCTGACGATCACTCCGGCCCGACAGCGGCTGCCCGTGATCCGGACGTGGTTCACCCAACGTTCACGCGTTCGTGTCGCGTGTCTGTCGCCGGCCGGCGTGCTCGACGAGCGCCTGGTGCAACTGGTCCGGGTGCCAACGCTCCGTGACCGCGGTCCGCAGTACGTCGGCCTGGGACTGTGGCGCGAGGCCGCCGATCGGCTGGTCGCGATCGAGGTTCGTCGGGAACGCGTACCCCTCGGCGGTTGCCGCGATGACATTCTCGGCCGCGACCGGATCAGCCAGCTCAAGGAGGGCGGGATAGACCGCTTCGATCATCGTGGTCCGGTCGATGCTCTCCATCGCGCGGCCGAAGGCGGAGGAGATCTGCAGGAGGTTCGCCATCCGCTTGATATCGGCCGAGTGGTTGCTCCCGGCGGCGTGGAACAGCGCCGGATTGAAGAACACCGCATCGCCCTTCTCCAGCGGCAGCTGCACGTGGTTCTGGACGAAGTGCTCCTGGAACTCCGGCCGCCGATAGGACAGGTAGCCCAGGCCGTACTTCTGCGAGTGAGGCAGATACAACGTCGGCCCCGACTCCACCGGCATGTCACAGTGCGCGACGGCGCCCTGCAAGGTCAGCACGGACGACAGCCGATGCACATGCTCGGGGTACCGCGCCGCCACCTCGTCGGACTGGAATCCCAGGTGGTAGTCGCGGTGCACGGTCTGCCCCTCGCCGCCCGGGTTCACCACGTTCACCTGTGAGGTCACCTGGTACGCCGGTCCGAGCCAGGCGGTTGCGGCCAACGCGAGCAGATCGTTCGCGTAGTACGCCGTGAACACCTCAGGCGCACCGACCGCGAGCTTCTCGAGCGCGTTCCAGACCCGGTCGTTCGCGCCCGGCTTCGCGAAGTGGTCACCGGCCGCGACACCGGACCGGCGCTGCTCGTCGATCAGGCGGTCGAACTCGGCGGTGGCGGCATCGACGACTTCGTTGCCGAAGGCCCTTTTCAGGACGACGATCCCCGGCCCGTCGGCGAACGCCCGGACGAACTCGGTCTGAACGGTCCGCGGATCGGCGGCCCGGATCCGCGCGGCCTCGTAGACCGGAACCTGCTGCTCGATGCTCGCCGCATGTGGGTACTCGGCCGGATCGGTCCGATCCTTGAGCACGGTCAGCAGGTCGTCGAGCCGGGCGTCGGCGGGGTCCAGCCACATGAGAAGGCTCCTCTCGGTCTACCCCCAGCTAAGCACCTGTCCACGTTCGAGCAAGCGGGTCTGCAGCTTGGCGACGTCCACCTGCTGTACGTCGGTCTGCGCGCGGAGCGCTTGCACGGCGGCGACTGCGGCCGACTCAGCGAGTACGCAGAAGACCGGTTCCATGCGAGTGGCGGCGTACCCGATGTGCGAGGCGGACAGGCAGACCGGGACCAGGAGGTTGCCGGTCTCCTGCGGAGTGATTGCTCGGTAGGGGACCGGGTACGGCCGGCCGGTTCCCAAATGGCCGCCGATGAACATGTCGCCCTCGGTCGCCACGCCCAGCTGACCGGATGCGTTGCGGCTGGCGACGCGTCGTACCGGATAGACATCCACACCGAACAGTGCGAGGCCGATGCTGTCCGCCGGCTCGGTCTGGTTGATCACGTCTGCGTGGGTGATCGTGTACTGACCTGCTAGCCGTCGGCACACCCGGATGTACAGCTGTGGCGGCCAGCCGTCGGTCTCCGGGAAGACGCTCCCATCCAGTCCGTACGCCGCTGTCTCCGCACGGAACGCCGCGGGTACGGACGGGTCTTTGGAGAGGAAGTGGTGGAGTCCACGGAGGTAATCGAGGTGCTGGCGCCAGATACGCGAGCGGACGTCCCAGTTGCCGTCCTGGTACTCGCGGCTCAGACCGAGCGGGGCGTTGGTGATCAGAGAGCCCCGCTGGTAGTTGTACTCGCCTGAGTTGAGCCAGCCGGGGAAGATGCCGGACAGGTCGTCAGCGTGCTCCAGGTATCGGCGGACCAGTTCGTAGTCGGCTGGTGAGTAGTTGTCGGGTGGTGTGAGCGCCACGCGACGCTCCGGCTCAGTTGTCACGTAGAAGCGGTAGTTGTAGGCCTGCGTGTAGTCGTCGGCCGCTCCAACAGGTCGTCCGTGGTCGGCGTCGATCAGCGGTAGCAGTCCGCTGCTGCTGTCACCAGGTACGACGTACGGGTCGATCGGCGTCCAGTTGGTCACCGGACGGACTCCCGCGATCTCCTCGCCGTACGTGTCCCGGGACTCGCGTCCGGTGCGGTACGGGACACCGGCGAGAGCCATCAGGTCGCCCTCGTACGACGCGTCGATGAAGACTGTCGCGTGGACCTCCCGGTCCGGGACCGACTCGGCGGCCGGCAGCGGTACGCCCCACCGGTCGGGCGACGAGGTCTCGAGTTGCAGCGACGTGATGCGGTTGCCGGTGCGGCTCACGGAACGCACGCGGCGTTCGAAGATCACCTCGATGCCCGCCGCGGTGATCCACTCGTGGAACGCGTTCAGCACGCCGTGCGGTTGATTGCCGAACCCGAACACGACATCGCGGGTCAGTCCTCCGGCAGCGGCCGGAACCGGGCAGTCCTGTGCCGGCTTGATCCCCGCGCTCAGCATCCCGCCGAGCCAGCGACTCGGCTCGATCAGCACCACCGACGCGCCTTCCTGGTGCGCCGTCATCGCCGCGACACAGCCCGCGGCGGTTCCTCCGTACACGCAGACATCGACCATGGCATGCACTCTGCAACAGTCAGAGCTCACGCAAAATATCGCTGCTGAGCATCTCCATGTACTTTCTTGCCATGCTCGAGTTGGACGGCTACCTGCTCGCGCTGCCCCGCGCGCAGTTCGACCTGGCCTTCGACACCTACGACACCTGGTGTCTGCTGCTCCCCATCGCCGGCTCCTTCGACTACGAGGTCGCCGACGCGCGCGGGACCGCGAAGTTCGGCGACATCGTCGTCTGCCCACCCGGCGGCACGCTCCACCGCCGCATGCGCACCCGGACGTCGTTCTTCCACGCCCGCTTCACCACAGAACTGGACCCACCACCCGGCTGCAGCCGCGTCCGCGACCTCGACCGGCTCCGTGGCAACCTCAAGCTGCTCGAGCACGCCGGCGGCGCGATCGCCACCCACGTCGTCACCGACCTCGTCCTGATGCTCCGCCGCACCCGTTCCCCGCAAGACCCGCTGGTCCACAGCGCGCTCACATACCTCAACGAGCACTACGCCTCACCGGACCTGTCGTTGACCGAGCTGTCGGCCGTCCTAGGCATCAGTCCGTCGCAGCTTTCTCGACGATTCCGAGCGGTCCGCGGCATCACCGCCGTCGCCTACCTGCGTGACCTCCGCCTGCAGAAAGCGCGTGAGCTGCTGACCGAGACCGACCAGACGCTCCAGCACATCGCCGAGCGCACCGGCTACCGCAGCGCGTTCTACCTCAGCCGGGTCTTCAGCGCGCAGACAGGGCAGTCGCCGTCGGAGTATCGCCGTACCAGCCGGGTCTGAAGCGTTTTAGGGTTAGCCATGCGCACAGACCACGGGCTGCCGGTGGTACGGCTGGGACTGATCGGGGCCGGCCGGATCGGCACGATGCATGCCGCCAATATCGCCCGGCACGTACCCGGCGCCGAGCTGGCGGCCGTCGCCGACACCAGGCCGGAAGCTGCCCGGCAACTCGCAGCCCGGTACGACGCCGCGGCGGTGACCGTCGACGAACTGCTGAAGGATCCGGAGCTCGACGGCGTGGTGATCACGTCTCTCGCGATCTCGCACTCCGAGCTGATCACCCGCGCGGCCGAGGCAGGCAAGGCGGTCTGGTGTGAGAAGCCTGCATCCCTGACGCTGGCGGAGCTGGACCGGGCGATCGCCGCGACCGACCGCGCGGGTGTCCCGTTCCAGGTCGGCTTCAACCGCAGGTTCGCCAAGGACTTCGCGGCGGCACGCCGGACTATCGAGGACGGCGGTATCGGAACACCCCGGCTGATGCGCTCGATCACCCGCGACCCCGGCCGTCCCGGAGGCCTCCGGCACGCCGCCCGCATTCCGCAGTGGACGATCTTCCGCGAGACGCTGATCCACGACTTCGACATCCTGCTCTGGCTCAATCCCGGTGCGCGGCCGGTCGAGGTCTTCACGACGGCGGATGCGCTGGTGGCACCGGAGTACAAGGGAGCTGGACTGATCGACACCGCGGTCGTGGTGATCAGGTTCGACAACGGTGCGATCGCGACGGCCGAGGCGAACTTCTCGTCGTACTACGGGTACGACGTACGCGGTGAGGTCTTCGGCAGTGAGGGCATGGTCGTAGCTGGTCAGCTCGCGAGCAGTGCACTCGCGCACTACAACGCCGGCGGAGTGCACCAGCAGACGCTGCGCAGTGACGAGGAGATGTTCCACGAGGCGTACGTGCAGGAGCTGGCCGACTTCGCGGACGTGGTGCGGACGAACGGCGTACCGCCGGTGACCGGGGAGGACGCACGGGCCGCGTTGCAGGTGGCGCTGGCGGCGATGGCGTCGTACGAAGAGCACCGCCCGGTGCAGATCATGTGATCAAATCCGGGTGGTGGGTCGACGGAATCGGGTCCAGCATTCAGGATGTGCCCATGAGTACCGTCCAGGTCCAGGTCGATCGGAACAGCCGTACGCCGTTGCACGTTCAACTGGCGCAGCAGCTCGAAGCGGCCATCCAGGGCGGTGAATTGCCGGTCGGCTCCCGGCTGAGCAACGAGGTGGACCTGGCCGAGGCGTACGGGCTCAGCCGCCCGACTGTGCGCCAGGCGATCGCCCGCCTGGTCGACCAGGGCCTGCTGGTCCGCAAACGCGGGGTCGGCACCCAGGTCGTCGGGAACTCCGGCCAGGTCCGCCGGTCCCTCGAGCTGACCAGCCTGTACGACGACCTCGCCGCCGCGCATCGTAAGCCTGAGACCGAGATCCTGCGCTTCGGGATCTCGCCTGCGACCGCGGAAGTTGCGACCGCACTGCAGTGCGAGCTGGGCGACCGAGTGCTGAGGCTGGAGCGACTCCGTCGTGCGGACGGCGAGCCGTTGGCTCTGATGCGCAATTGGCTGCCGCCGGAGCTCCTGGAGACCGACCCGACCACGCTGGCCGAGCGGGGTCTCTACCAACTGCTGCGGGCCGAGGGTGTCCGCCTGAAGGTCGCGCACCAGACGATCTCTGCCATTCCTGCGACACCCGAGCAGGCACGGCTGCTGGCGGAGGAGCCGGGCTCACCACTTCTCGCGACCACCCGCGTCACATACGACGACCACGGCCAGCCGGTCGAGTACGGCTCCCACCTGTACCGCGCGAGCCGGTACTCGTTCGAGCACACGCTGGTGCACCGCTAGGAGACCCGCGGCGGGTACACCCACTGCTTGCTGCGAGCGATCTGTGTCAGCTGAGCGATCGACAGGATCGGCGCGGGTCGGCTGTGCTCGACGCCGTGGTCGTTCGGCGCGTTGTAGTTGCTGATGCTGATCTGTCTACCGTCCCGGTAGAAGAGCTCGACGGTGGTCACTCTGATGCCGCCAGGGTTGGGCTGGTCGGTGTACAGCGGCCGGTCGGCGTAGGCGACGTACACCGTGCCGTCCGGCTGGACGGTGCACGTGCCGGGAGGGGAGCCGTTGCAGTCGGTGTTCGGCTGGGCGGTCATCATGTCGACCGTGAGCAGTCCGGCACCGCGGCCGTCGTCGAGTACTACGGACAGGGTGCCGTCTTCGGACGTGCTGGTGTGACCGCGGTGCAGGCTCTTGGGCAGTAGTGCGGCCAGAGTCTCCGCCGGCGTCAACGGCGTCGGGCGGTGTGCGCTCGGCGTACCAGCCGGCTCCACAGTGGGCGCTGCGTCGTGCTGGAGCAGTTGCGTGCTCCCGATGATGATGCCGACGGTCGCCAGGACGGCGGCTGCGCCGGACAGGCCGGCCAGTGCGGTCCGGCGGCGACGCAGGACCTTGCCGCGACGGATGCCTCGGGCAACCAGCTCGGGAGTGGCCGGTTGGAGGTCCTCGGTGGCCCGCCGCATCAGGTCGGGGAGGCTGTCGTGAAGGTTGGTCATGGTGCTCCCAGCTCAATGTGCGGTCAAGTGGACGGCTTCGTCGCCGAGCACCGCTCGTAGGCGGCCCAGTGCGCGCGACGTACGCGTCCTGATCGCACCGGTGTTCTTACCGAGGTCCTGCGCGACCTGCTCGGTGCTGCGGTCCTCGAAGTACCGCAGTACCAGCACGGCACGGTCCAGCGGGGACAGCTCGGCCATCGCCTGCAGCAGGGACAGCCGCAGCGCGTGGTCGCCCGGAGGGTCCGCACGGTCGGGTGTGCGCTCGACCGGCCGCTCCGTCGAGCTCCGGCGTCGCCGCTGCGAGATGAACGTCCGCGCCAGCACAGTCTGCGCGTACGCCGCTGGGTTGTCCGCCTGCTCCACCCGCCGCCAGGCCCGGTACAGCTTGGCCAGCGTCTCCTGGACCAGATCCTCCGCCAAGTGATGCTCGCCGGCTAGCAGCCAGGCGGACCGGTACAGCTGGGGTGTCCGCGCCCGCGCGAACTCCTCGAAGTCCTGTGTAGACCGTGTCAAACACCCTCCCGAGGTCGTCTACACCCGGTTCGACGCCACGAGTCGGCGTTCTGTTACCGCCGGATTGCAACAAGCTGCAAATTCCTGGACGGGCCGTGAGGCGATGGATACGGTGAGTGAGCCCTCCGCGTGTCACGGTTGTCCACAGGGCCGCCTACGCGAGTGGCGCCGGCCGCTCCGGAGTTGAAAGGATGGTCGCGCATGGTGACCGCGTGGTCGCCGGACGGGACACACACGGGGAGATCGATGACAGCGGACAGGCTCGACGCGCACCGATCCGGCTGGGACGGCGCCATCGAGCTGATCGACGCCCAGGTGCGCGACGTCGTGCGCCGCGAAGGCATCGACCCGCTCCGCGACCCCGCCGCGGTGAACGCGATCGTCGCCCTGGTCGTGAAGGAGTACGACGAGCGCAGCCTGACCGGCGTGGTCCCGCCGATCGGGGACGTGGAGGCGGTCAGCCGCGAGGTGCACGACCGGGTCGCGGGTTTCGGGCCGCTGCAGCGCTACCTGGACGACCCCACGGTCGAGGAGATCTGGATCAACGAGCCGAGCCGGGTGTTCATCGCCCGGGAGGGCCGGCACGAGCTGACCACGACCGTGCTGACCGAGGAGGAGGTCAGCGATCTGGTCGAGCGGATGCTCAAGACCACCGGCCGCCGGATCGACGTGTCGCAACCGTTCACCGACGCCCGGCTGCCGGACGGGAGCCGGGTGCACATTGTCCTGGGCGGGATCACCCAGCGATACGCGGCGATCAACATCCGCAAGTTCACCGTCCGGGCGACCCGGTTGAGCGACCTGGTCCAGCTGGGTTCGCTGACGCCACACGCAGCCGCGGTGCTCGAGGCATCCGTTGCCGTCGGCCTCAATGTGCTGGTCTCCGGTGGCACGCAGGCCGGCAAGACCACGATGCTGAACGCACTGGCAGGTTCGATCCCTGGCAGCGAGCGGGTGATCAGCTGCGAGGAGGTCTTCGAGATCAAGCTGCCGATCCCCGACTGGGTCTCGATGCAGACCCGTCAGGCCGGTCTCGAGGGCACCGGCGAGGTGCGGCTGCGCGACCTGGTCAAGGAGTCACTACGGATGCGGCCGTCCCGCGTCATCGTCGGCGAGGTCCGCGGCGAAGAGTGCCTCGACCTGCTCCTCGCGCTGAACAGCGGCCTCCCCGGCATGTGCACGATCCACGCGAACTCCGCTCGCGAGGCGCTGACGAAGATGTGCACGCTTCCGCTGCTGGCCGGTGAGAACATCGGCTCCCGGTTCGTGCTGCCGACTGTGGCCGGGTGCGTCGACATCGTCGTCCATCTGGGGATCGCGGCGGACGGGCATCGGCGGGTGCGGGAGATCGTCGCCGTGACCGGGCGGGTCGAGGAGCAGGCGATCGAGACCGAGTCGCTGTTCGTGACGTACGACGGGTATCTGCGCCGCGCCGAGGGGCATCTGCCCCATCCGGAGCGCTTCCAGCAAGCGGGGTACAACGTGGCCGGGCTGCTGACCGAGCTGCCGCGGGGCGTGGGCTGATGGGACTCCTGATCGGGCTGTTCTTCGGAGTCGGTCTGCTGCTGATCATCGCGGCGTTCGTGGCGCCATCCGAAGCGGCCGCGGGCGAGGAAGGTCGGTTGCGTCGCAAGTGTCGTGAATTGCTTGCGAGTGCAGGGATCGAAGGCCTGACACCCGGTGCCTTCATCGGTGCCTGTGTGATCACCGGGCTGGCCGGGTTCGTGCTGATGTTTCTCGTCTCCAGGGCTTTGCCGGTCGGTGCTGTGTTCGGGTTGATGGCCGGATGGTTGCCGATCGCACTGGTGCGGTCGAGGGCTCGTCGACGGCTGGCCGAGTTCCGCGAGCTGTGGCCTGATGTGGTGGACAACGTCGCCTCCGCGGTGCGTGCCGGATTGTCGTTGTCCGAGGCATTGGCTCAGGTGGGTGAGCGCGGACCGTTGCCGCTGCGCGAGCCGTTCCGGCGGTTCGGTGCCGACTATGCGTCGACGGGCCGGTTCGCCGAATCGCTCGACCGGTTGAAGGCGCGGTTGGCCGACCCGGTCGGTGACCGTGTGGTCGAGGCGCTGCGAATCGCGCGCGAGGTCGGCGGTGGCGACCTGGGCCGCCTGCTGCGATCGCTGTCGACGTTCCTGCGCGACGACGCGCGGACCAGGTCCGAGCTCGAGTCGCGGCAGTCGTGGTCGGTGAACGGTGCCCGGGTCGCGGTCGCGGCGCCGTGGCTGGTGCTGGCGATGCTGTCGTTCCAGGGCGATGTGATCCAGCGGTACAACTCGCCGGTCGGCGCGCTGATCATCGCCGCGGGTGCAGCCGTCTGCGTGGTCGCGTACCGGTTGATGCTGCGGATCGGCCGCCTGCCCGAGCCGGAGCGGGTGCTGCGATGAGCCCGATGCTGCTCGGTGGATTCCTCGGTGCCTTGCTAGGCGTCGGGTTGCTCGTCGTCGTGCTGCGGTTGCCGTTCTTGCGGAAACCAACGGTCGACGAGCGGATCTCGCCGTACCTGCGGGATCTCGGGGCGCCGGATGTCTTCGTCGGCGTGGTGGATTCGCGGTCGCCGTTCTACGCGATCCTGCGGCTGTTCGGGCCGTCGCTGCGGTCGGCGGCCGCACGACTCGAGCGGATCCTGGGTGGTGCGAACACGATCCGGCGACGGCTGCAGCGTGCCGGGATCGAGCGGACCGTGGAAGAGTTCCGGATCGAGCAGCTGCTGTGGGGCGCGCTGGCCTTCGGTGCCGGCCTGGTGGTCTCGATCGTCGCGGCGGCGTTCAACACCGGCGACCCGGTCGGCCTGATGGTGTTCTGCGTGGTTCTCGGTGTTCTCGGAGTGCTCGGCCGCGATACCTATCTGACCGCACAGGTCCGCCGCCGCGAGCGGCGACTGCTTGCCGAGTTGCCGACGGTCGCCGAGCTGCTGGCGTTGTCGGTTGCTGCCGGCGAAGGCCCGGCGGCGGCACTCGACCGGGTGACGCGATCATGCCGGGGCGACCTGGCCGACGAGCTGGAAAGGGTCCTGGCCGAGACCAGGGCGGGGGAGTCACTGGTCCGCGCGCTCGACGCGCTCGCGGACCGCACCGGATTGCTGGCGCTGTCGCGCTTCGCGGACGGGCTGGCGGTGGCGCTCGAGCGCGGCACTCCGTTGGCCGACGTACTGCGGGCGCAGGCCGCCGACATCCGGGAGGCGGGGCGCCGTGAGCTGATCGAGTCGGGCGCCCGCCGCGAAGTAGCCATGATGGTGCCGGTGATCTTCCTGGTCCTCCCGGTGACCATCGCCTTCGCCTTCTACCCGGGCGCTGTCGGAATCCGGCTGATCGCCGGATGAATCGAGGAGAGGTCATGTCCCTACACCTGACGAGACTGTTCGTGGCGTTGCTGCTGAAGCCACGCCCGGCGCGGAAGGAGCGCGGCGACGTCCCCGGCTGGGTGCTGATCACCGTGATGACGGCCGGTCTGGTCGTCGTGATCTGGCGAGTGGCCGGCGACCAGCTCGCCACCATGCTCAAGGACGCGCTGTCCTCGGTCTCCAACAAGTAATGCTGAAAGCCCGTGGCGAGCGGGGTGCGGCGGTTGTCGACTTCGTCCTGGTCTCGACGCTCGTGGTGCCGTTGTTCCTCGGGATCCTGCAGGTCGGCCTGTTCCTGTACGTACGCAACACGGTGACCGCCGCCGCCTCCGAGGGCGCGCACTACGCGGCCGTGCTCAACCGGGAGCCGGCCGACGGCGAGGCACGCACCCGCGAGCTGATCAGCGGCGTGGTGCGGGACCAGCTGATCGACTCGGTGTCGGCGGCGGCGACCGATATCGACGGGCAGCCCGGCGTCGAGGTCACCGTTCAGGCGCATATGCCGCCGCTCGGACTATGGGGACCAGGCATCTCGTTCAGCGTCCAGGGGCACGCGGTCAAGGAGACGGGCGAATGAAGCGCCGGCGGGACGAGCGGGGGAGCGCCATCGTCGAGTTCTCCTGGCTGGCGATCCTGCTGATGGTCCCGTTGGTGTACTTCATGCTCGGCGTCTTCGACGTACAGCGGGCGTCGTACGGCGCGACCGCGGCGACCCGCGCGGCCGGGAGGGCGTTCGTGATCGTGCCGGACGGAGTGTCCGAGGACGGGGCGCGATCGCGGGCGTTCGAGGCCGCGAAGCTGGCGATGAAGGATCAAGGGATGGAGCTGAGCTCCGACCAGCTCACGATCAGCTGCGACCCGGCCTGTCTGCAGCCGGGATCGACCGTGACGGTCACCCTCAACACCGAGGTGCGGCTGCCGCTGATCCCCGACGCGCTCGGCGGCGAACCGCCGGCGATCCGCGTCAGCGCCTCGCACACCGAGGCCTTCGGCGACTACCGCGAAGCCAAGGGCAACGGATGACGCAACGATCGAAGCTGCGGAGGCGGGGTGAGGAGGGGCAGCTGACCGTCCTGATCATCGGGTTCACCGTGATCATCCTGTTGATGATCGTGGTCGTGACCGACATCTCGAAGGCCTTCCTGGTCCGCCGCGACCTCGACGCGACCGCCGACGGCGCCGTACTCGCGGCGGCCAACGGCCTGGCCGCGGTCTACGCCCAACCAGGCGCCGGTGGTAATGCCACGATCGACCCCGACCAGGCCGCGCGGCTGACCGCCGACTACCTGAATGAAGTTGCTGCCAGCAACAGATTCGACAGCCTGGGCTGGTCCGTTGACGTCGAGGGCACAACCGTCACCGTCCACCTGACCTCGACCGCAGACCTCCCGTTCCATCCCCCGGGCTTCCCCACCTCGACCGAGCTGTCCGCCGAGTCAGCCGCGATCGTCCCCATCCGCTGACTCGTACCGCGAGAGATGCGTCAACTGAACAGGCCCGGGTTGTCGGTCAGCCAGGTGGTGAACGTACGGCCGGTGTGGCCGGTGAGCAGTTCGACGCCGGGCTCGATGGGCTGGGGCAAGCCGACGCGAGACTTCCAGTAGGCGAGCAGCGTCTCGCGCTGGCCCTCGTCACGCATCCGCAGTTCGCTGCGAGCTTCTTCGGGGCTGAGGTCGACGGCCTCGATCGGTACGCCGGTGGTCGCGGTGATGAGGCCGATCTGGTGCCGACGGGTCATCGATTCCGGGCCGGTGAGCGGATATCCGCGACCGTCGTGCCCGTTGCCGGGGCCGTCGAGGAGGATGCGGAGCGCCGCGTCGGCGATGTCCTGCTCGTGGATCGGCGCCTCCTCGGCATCGAGATACGGCAGCCGGATCTGACCGGTCGCGCGGACCTGATGCGCCCAGTACTTCGCGTTGCTCATGAACGCACCGGGCTGCAGACGAGTGGTCGCGTACGACCCGTTGGCGATCACCTGCTCGGTCTTCGCGTGCGGATCCTCCGGGCCGCCGAGTGAGGACAGCGACGACAGCAGCACGACCTGCTTGACCCCGGCGGCTTCGGCCGCGGCTGCGAAGGCAGGCGCCGTAGCCGGATCGGAGTACAGGAAGACCTGGCTGATGTCTGCCAGGGCGGGCGCGGGGTCGGCGGGGTCGTAGCCGACGGCGGACGGGAGAGCGGAGGGTTCGCGGCTGGCGACGCGGACGTCGTGTCCGGCAGCGATCAGGCCGGCGGTGACCGCGCGGGCGATCGCGCCGCGGCCGCCGGTGACGAGAATTGTCATTGGATGTGCTCCAAAAATGTAGTGACTACATGATTGGATTCAGTAAAGCAGATGCCCTACGGTGTGGCAATGGAGCTCGGGCGGCGGGAGCGCAAGAAGCAGCAGACGCGGCACGCCATCTCGGACGTGGCCACCCGGCTGTTCCTCGAGCGCGGGTTCGACGCGGTCACCGTCGCGGAGGTGGCGCGCGCGGCGGATGTCGCCGTACAGACGGTGTTCAACCACTTCCCGGCGAAGGAGGATCTGTTCTTCGACGAGTCGGGGTGGTGGCTGGGGCCGGCGCGGGCGATCCAGGAGGCGCCCGCGGATGCGGATCCGATCGACGTGCTCGAGGCGCATTACCTGGCTGGGACGCGGGATCGGTTCGCGGTCGGGCATCTGGCGACCTGGAAGCAGTTCGTCCGCACGATCGAGAACAGCCCGGCGCTGGAAGCCCGTCGACGGTTGCAGGCGGCCGAGCTGGAGGTCACGCTCACCGCGGCGCTCGACGAACGAGCCCCTGATCACCTGCGCAATCGGCTGATCGCTGCGCAGTACGCCGCGGCGCAGAAGGTGCTCGAGGAGGAGTTGATGCGCATCCTCGTCGACGATGCGTCGCCGGAGGAGCTCGAAGCCGCTCAGGCCGAGCTCGAGCAGGCGGCTACCCAGGTCTTCGCCGTTCTTCGTCGAGGTCTTGCCTGAGGTACGCTGTTTCGTTGTGGCTGGACTGGATTTTGACGCGGAGCTGAAGCAGCTCGACGTGACGATGACCTCGATCGAGAAAGTGCTTGATCTTCCTGCACTGCGCAAGGAGATCGACGAACTCGGCGAGCAGGTCGCCGCGCCTGACCTGTGGGACGACCAGGCGAACGCGCAGAAGGTGACGTCGCGCCTTTCCAGCCTGCAGTCCGACGTCGAGCGGGTGACCGCGCTCCGCAGCCGGCTCGACGACCTGGGCGCGCTGATCGAGCTCGGCCGCGAGGAGAACGACGCCGAGACCCTGGCCGAGGCGGAGAAGGATCTCGGCCCGCTGGGCAAGGCGATCCAGTCCCTCGAGGTCCGCACGCTGCTCTCCGGAGAGTACGACGAGCGCGAGGCGCTGGTGACGATCCGCTCCGGCGCGGGCGGTGTGGACGCCGCGGACTTCGCCGAGATGCTGCAGCGGATGTACCTGCGCTGGGCCGAGCGGCACGGCTACCCGACCGAGGTCTACGACACGTCGTACGCCGAAGAGGCCGGGCTCAAGTCGACCACGTTCGGGGTCAAGGCGCCGTACGCGTACGGCACGCTGAGTGTCGAGTCGGGGACGCACCGGCTGGTTCGGATCTCGCCGTTCGACAACCAGGGCCGCCGGCAGACGTCGTTCGCCGCGGTCGAGGTGGTCCCGGTGCTCGAGCAGACCGACGAGATCGACGTACCGGAAGAAGAGCTGCGGATCGACGTGTACCGGTCGTCCGGCCCGGGTGGTCAGAGCGTCAACACGACCGACTCAGCGGTCCGGATCACGCACATCCCGACCGGCACGGTGGTCTCGTGCCAGAACGAGAAGTCCCAGCTGCAGAACAAGGCGAGCGCGATGGTCATCCTGAAGGCCAAGCTGCTCGCGCTGAAGAAGGCCGAGGAGCGGGCCCAGCTCGATGCGCTGCGCGGTGACGTGCAGGGTTCATGGGGCGACCAGATGCGGTCGTACGTCCTGCACCCGTACCAGATGGTGAAGGACCTGCGGACGCAGTACGAGTCCGGTAACACGTCCGGGGTCTTCGACGGTGAGATCGACGAGTTCATCGAGGCCGGCATCCGCTGGCGCCGTACCGGCCACACGGTTGCCGAGCAGAACTGAGCTCCGCGCCGACTGCGGTAGCTGCGTCGGCCTGTGCTGTGTCGTGCTGACGCTCACGAAGTCGGCGGACTTCGCGATCGACAAACCCGCGGGTGAGCCCTGCCCGAATCTGGCTGACGACCACCTCTGCACGATCCACAGTGAGTTGCGGACCAAGGGTTTCCCGGGCTGCACGGTCTACGACTGCTTCGGAGCCGGGCAGGAGCTCACCCGGCGTGGCCTGCCCGGGGCGGAACTGCCGATCCTGCGGCAGTTGCACGAGCTGCTCTGGTACCTGATCGAAGCCCTTGAATACAACGAGAATCTCCAACCAGCCATCGACAGAGTCGAAGCCGTCAGCCGTACTCCGGACCTCACGACCGTCGACGTCGACGCCGAGGGCGCGGCCGTCAACGAACTGCTCCTGGAGACCAGCCGGCGCATCCGCGGCAAACAGCCCAAGAAGAAGGAACGCCGTGGAGCTGACCTGATCGGAGCTCGCCTCCGCGGCGCCGACCTCGCCAAGGCCAATCTGCGCGGCGCCTACCTGATCGCTGCGGACCTGCGGGACGCGGACCTGCGCCAGGCGGACCTGATCGGCGCCGACCTACGCGACGCCGATCTCCGCGGTGCCGACCTCACCGGCGCGCTGTTCCTCACCCAGTCACAGGTGAACGCGGCGCGCGGTGACAGTTCGACCAGACTTCCAGGCGCGGTTACACGCCCTCCCCACTGGACCGCAGTTGATGCGTGACCGGGGTCATCAGTAGCGAGATCGCCGTGATGGCCAGCGCTACCGCGGCCAGTGCGCCGCCCTGGCCCCAGGAGGTGCCGGCCAGCGACAGGTACGCCGTACCGACCGTGGCTGCGCCCAGTGCGAGGCATGTCTGCTGGCTGGTGAGCAGGATGCCGCTGCCCAGACCTGCTTGGGCTGCCGGGACCTGACTGAGCACCACACCCATCAGCGGGACCATGACCAGGCCGGAGCCGAAGCCGGCGATCAGCATCGGTACTGCGAGCTTGAGCGGGTTCACGTCCGGCCACAGGGTGAGGGCGGCGACCGCGAGTACGGCGTACCCGATGCCCTGGATGATCCAGCCGCGCACGATCAGGCCGGCGCCGTACCGCACCTGCAGGCGCGGGCCGTAGATCGAGGTGATCAGGAACCCGACCGCCATCGGCAGCAGGCTCAGGCCGCCTTCCAGCGGTGACATGTGCGCCTCGCCCTGGGTGGCAAGCGCGAACACGAACATGAAGCCGCCGAACGTCGTGAAGAACGCCACCGCCAGCAGCAGACCGATCCGCATCGCCCGCAACCGCAGTACCGTCGGCGGGATCAGCGGAGAGCGGCTGGCCCGCTCCGACCGGTGCTGATGTACGCCGAGCGCCGCGACGGCCGGAACCGTTGCTGCGAGGCAGATCCAGGTCCAGAGCGGCCAGCCGAGCGGCCTGCCCTCGGTGAGCGGCAGGAGCAGCAGCACCAGTGTCAGCGCGAGCAGTGCGGCTCCGACGAGGTCGACCCGTTGCGCCTTGCCGGCCTTGGTCTCCGGGATCAACCGGATCGCCGCGGCCACACCGATGATGCCGACGGGCACGTTGACGAGGAACACGGCCCGCCAGCCGAGGCCGAACACGTTCGCCTCGACCAGGACACCGCCGAGGATCTGACCGAGCGCCGCCGCGGCACCGCCCGCCACGCCGTACATTGCCATCGCGCGGGCGCGGTGCTCGCCGGTGAGCAGGCTGGTGATCGTTGCCAGCACCTGCGGCGTGACGGCCGCGCCGGCGGCTCCCTGCGCGACCCGGGCGACAAGAAGTACGCCGATGCTCGGGGCGACGGCGCAGATCAGCGACATGACGGTGAAGCCGATCAGGCCGAGCAGGAACAGGCGTTTGCGGCCGAACGTGTCGCCGAGGCGACCGCCGACCACGAGCAGAGTGGCGACAGCGATGCCGTAGCTGCCGACCACGAGTTGGAGTTCGCCGGAGGTTGCCCGCAGGTCGGAGCCGATCGCGGGCAGGGCGACGTTGATGACGAAGAAGGAGAGCATCGGCAGGAAGGCGCCGAAGATCAGAGTCGTGAGTGCCACCGGCTTCAGCGCGGCTTGCGGCCGGGCGTCGACCGGAAGTGTGGTGGCTTGGAGCTGGTCTGTCATGCGTCCAGCCTGGACGGAGTCCGAGCCTGGTGGTGAGAGCCTGGTTATCCTATTACTGACAGCACCTGGCACCAGGATCGATCCGTGCCCATGATGGAACCATGACCACTGTCCCAGTCGCCACCGACAGAGTCGACAGAGTCGACAGAGCTGTGCCGGCCCAGCGGCGAGAGCTCGGGGTGTTCCTGCGCAGCCGACGGGAGCGCATCCGCCCGGACGATGTCGGGTTCGCGCCGGGCGGCCGGCGGCGTACACCGGGACTGCGCCGCGAGGAGGTCGCGCTGCTCGCCGGGGTCGGGGTCACCTGGTACACCTGGCTCGAGCAGGGGCGCGACATCAACGTGTCCGCCCAGGTTCTGGATGCGATCGCGACGGCGCTGCGGTTCGACCGCCAGGAGCGCAATCACCTGTACCGGCTGGCCGGGGTCCGGGTCGGTCCCGCGAAGGGGGTGTGCTCAGCCTTGCCGCCGACGGTGCAGAAGACGCTCGACGCGGTCTCGCCGTACCCGGCGCTGGCGCTCAACGACCGTTACGACATCCTCGCGTTCAACGACGCGTACTGCCGGGTCGTCATCGACCTGGACAAGGTGCCGGTCGAGGATCGGAACATGCTCTGGCTGAACTTCGTCCCGAACGCGTGGAAGTGCAGCTTCGTCGACGCCGAGCTGACCAGACATCACATGGTCGCGGCGTTCCGCGCCGCCTCGGCCGATCACGTCGGCGACGCGCTCTGGCAGGACCTGATCCAGAGCCTGCTCAGCACCTCGCCGTACTTCAGGGAGCTGTGGGAACGGTACGACGTCGAAGCGCCGAGCACCCGGACGAAGGTGCTGGAGGTCGACGGGCACGGCATCCTGCAGATCGAGCCGATCAACCTGTGGCTGTCGCAGCTCGGCCCGCTGCGGGTGACGGTCTACACGGCACTCGACGAGGAGACCGAGACCAAACTCCGCCAGATCGTGGAGCCCGGTTAGGCCGTGTCGCGCTCCGGCCACGCGGCCTTCAGAGTCTCCAGGGTCACCGTGATCGCCGGGCGGCGTGAGGTGGTCGTCCGCCAGACGGCGTAGAGGCGGCGGGTGGGAGCCGGCTGCAGTGGTACGGCGACCACGCCGTCGGGGACCGGACCGCGGCCGAGACGCGGGAGCAGGCCGATGCCGATGCCGCGGGCAAGCATCGAGAGCTGGGTCTGGTACTCCGCGACGGAGTACGCGACCTCCGGCTCGACGCCGGCGCGACGCATCGTCCGGATCAGCCACTCGTGGCAGATCGAGCCGACCGGCTGGCAGATCCAGCGCTCGCCGACCAGGTCCTCGGGGCGGACGAACTCCTTGCCGGCCAGGCGATGCGACGCCGGCATCAGGACGTCGGCCGGATCCGAGCCGAGCTTCGCCCGCGACAGACCCTCCGGCAAGGCGAGTGGCGTGTTGTGCCAGTCGTGCACGATCGCCACGTCGGTCTCGCCGCGGTTGACCGCCGCCACGGCCTCGAACGGATCGGTCTCCCGGACCCGGATGTCGAGCCCTTCGTGTTCATGGAGGAGCCGCGCCAGCGCCGGTGGGAGCAGGCCGCGCGCCGCGGTCGGGAACGCGGCGATGCTGAGCGTCCCGATCGCCTGTCCGCGCTGCTCGTCCAGTGTCAGCTCGGCGTCCTCGACCAGTGCGAGGATCCGGGCCGCGGTCGACGCCAACTGCTGGGCCGCGTCGGTCAGCACGATCCCGCGACCCTGCCGCTCGATCAGCGTCGTCCGCGTCTCGCGCTCGAGCTTCGCCAGCTGCTGCGACACCGCCGACGGCGTGTACCCGAGCACCTCGGCCGCGCGGTTGACCGATCCGTACTGCGCGACCGCGTGCAACGCACGGAGCCGACCGAGATCGATCATGTAGCACTCCTACATTGAAGACGGTAGAAACCGGTGCTAGTCCTTAAGTGTACCGCCACCCACACTGGACCGTATGAAGCCTCGTGATCTGCTCCTCGCGCTCGCCGTCGTCGTTGTCTGGGGCATCAACTTCGTCATCATCGAGGTCGGTCTGGAGGGCGTGCCGCCGCTGCTGCTGTCCGCGCTGCGGTTCTTCTTCGCCGCCGTACCGGCGATCTTCGTCCTCGGCAAACCCCGCGTGCCCTGGCGGTACGTCGTCGGTGTCGGGCTCGCGCTCGGCGTCGCCAAGTTCGGGCTGCTGTTCATCGCGATGGATCACGGCGTACCGGCCGGATTGTCGTCGCTCGTGCTGCAGGCGCAGGTGATCTTCACGGTCCTGTTCGCGATCGCCGTACTGCGGGAACGGCCGCGGCCGGTGCAGCTGATCGGCATCGTGATCGCGTGCATCGGGATCGCCCTGATCGTGCTCGACCGCAAGCTGTCGGCGCCGCTCGGTGCGCTGGTCCTGGTGATCGTCGCGGCCGGCTTCTGGGGTGTGTCGAACACGATCACCCGCTACGCCAAGCCGCCGGACACGCTGCGCTTCATGGTGTGGGTGAGTGCGGTCGCCGTCGTACCGCTGCTGATCCTGTCGCTGATCACCGAAGGACCGAAGGCCGACGTGGACGCGCTGCGCGACATCGACCTCAGCGGCATCGGCGCGATCGCGTACCTCGCCTTCGGGGCAACGCTGTTCGGCTTCGGGGTGTGGGGCTACCTGCTGCGGCAGTACGACGCGAGCACGGTCGCGCCGTTCTCGCTGCTCGTGCCGATCGTCGGGATGTCCGCGGCATGGGTACTGCGCGGCGAGGCCGTCGGTCTGCAGCAGGGGATCGCCGCGGTGCTGGTGATCGGCGGTATGGCCTGCACGATCATCCGGCGCCGGACCCCGCGCGTGGTGGAGTCCGGCGATCCGGAACTGACGTCAGTCGCCTGAGGCGACGGGGATCGGCATCGGCGGCATCTGCCAGCCGCGAGCCAGCGAGGACGCGTACGCCGGGGTGCCGCCGGCGAAGTACTCGGTGAACTTCATGATCAGCGGATCCCACCGCAGCGGGTCGATGTAGCGGTCGTTGCTCATCAGCAGGTCCTCGCGAACCCGGACCCGCTCGACCGTCATCTCCAGCGAGCACAGGTGCGAGTCCGGTCCGCCGATCTCGCGGATCGCCTCGATCCGGCCCTCGAGGTTGATTGGGCTCTCGAGGACGGACTCCGGGCCTGCCTCGCTCGGCGCGCGGGTGAGGCCGGCCGCAGCGAACTTGTCCGGCTCGTACCGGTAGCCGCGGGCCCGCTTCGAATCGGACATCTCCCGCGAACCGGTCAGCAGGGCGATGCGGTCGAGCGCGGCGACCATGTCCGGGTCGACCAGGTTCAGGACGATCTCCGGCCGCTCGACGAGGTTCTTCACGGTCTGCGCGCTCGTCCCCATGCCGAGCATCGCGGTGTACCCGAGCCACCACGCGGACGACATCGGCGCCAGGTTCGTGCTGCCGTCGGGGTTGAGGGAGCTGATCAGGACAACCGGGGTGCCGAAGTACAGAACCTTCGGCTCGACAGTTCGCTTCATGGGGATGGAACGGCGTGGCGCCGAGCTGTGTGAGGGCTATTCGTACGGGTTGACCGGTGCTGTCGTCGGGGTGATCGTCTCGACGGTCAGCGCGGCGACGTCGCCGTCCACGCGTCGGGTCGGCTCGGCCCATCGACCCGTGATGGTGACCCACTGGTTCTTCGGCGGCGCGGCCTGGCCGCGGGCCTCGACCATGTAGGCCGTACCGTCCGCGACGCAGCAGGTCAGGCCGATGCGGGTCACGTACCAGACGCCGTTCTTCGCCGGGGTGACGAAGCCGGTGAGCTGGAACGAGTGGCCTTTCATACTGCTCTGCTCCCACACCGCCCAGACGGCGTAGTCGCGGACCGCCAGGTTTGTGGGTTCGCTCGTGTTCCCGCCTAGCCAAGACGTGCTTTGGGTGGGTCTCGCGGCGACCGGGGACTGGCGCTGGGCCGCGTCGGCGCCGAGCGCGGGCGGGTCGACGACGAGCAGGGCGAAGACCGGGACCAGCAGGAGCCAGGCGGTCCGCGGCAGCCCGTGCTCGTTGTCCTCACGGCTCTTGATCAGTACGTCGGTGATCGCGAGCGCGATCAGGATCAGCCCGGCGGCCAGCAGCATCCACCGCATGCCGGGCTTCACGTAGCGCAAGTACGTCCCGGACGTCGCGAGCTGCATCACCGCCGCGCCGACGAACACCATCACCAGCCCGGCCACGTTCCGCTTCACAGCAACCACCACCCGACGAGCAGACTGGCGACGAGCGCGACCACGAAGGTCGCCGGCGCGAACCGTACGGCGAACCGCGGCCCGAACGTCCCGGTCTGCAAGGCGATCAGCTTCACGTCCACGATCGGTCCGACGACCATGAACGCCAGTCGCGCGGTCAACGAGAACTGCGACAGACTCGCCGCCACGAACGCGTCCGCTTCGGAACAGATCGCCAGCAGTACGGCGAGCAGGCCGAGGATCAGCACCGACAGCAGCAGGTTCCCGGCGACGTGATCCAGCCAGGACCGCGGGACCACGACGTTGAGCGTTGCCGCGGCGGCGGCGCCGATCACCAGGAATCCGCCGGCGTGCAGGAAATCGTGCGACATCGCCGAGCGGAACACGTCGAACTTGCCGGCGTCGTGCGCATGCCGGTTCTTCGGCGGCTTCAATCCTTTACCGGTCAGCAGATACAGCCAGCCGAGGACCATCGACACCGCGAGCGACGTCACCGCACGAGCGACGACCACCTTCGGCTGCCCGGGAAACGCGACTGCTGTCGACGTGAGCACGACCGGGTTGATCGCCGGCGCCGACAGCAGGAACGCGATCGCCGCGGCCGGCGTGACGCCACGATTCATCAACGCGGCCGACACCGGCACCGACGCACACTCGCAACCCGGCAGCACGACGCCGGAAGCGCTGGCCACCGGCACGGCGAGGGCCGGGTTCTTGGGCAGTGCTTTGGCGAAGAACGATGCCGGCACGAACGCGGTGAGCGCGGCCGACAGCAGGACGCCGAGCACCAGGAACGGCATGGCCTGCACGGTCACACCGACGAACATCGTCGCCCAGGTCCGGATCCCGTCCGCGGTGAACCAGCCGGAGAAGATCCGCCGCCCGAACAGCGCAGTACCGACCAGCAGGATCAAGGTCGCGGTGAACGCGATCGAAGACCCCGAGGACTCCTCCGGCTTGGCCGTGCTCATGGCGGAATGCTGGCAGAAGTCAGCTGGAAATGAAAATCACCGTCATTGCGAGGTCTGTGGCAGTGTTGAGCTATGGACGCCGACATCGTGCGCGCAGTCAACGACCTCACCACCCGCTGGGCTCGGAGTCTCCCGGCGGGCAACACAGTTGTCTCTGGGCTCGGCTTGTGGCCATTGCTGGCGCTACTCGCGACGGGCGCCGACGAGCCTGGCCGGAGCGAGCTTGCTGCTGCCGCTGGAGTGGACGCTGCGACCGGCGCGACGGATGCGATCCGGCTGATCGAGGCGATCGAAGGATCGGCCGACCTGCATGCCGCGCTCGGTGTCTGGGTCAGTGAGCAGTTGAAGCTCGCGGAGTCGTTCGACGCGGTGATGCCCGCGCCGCTCGTCGGCATGCTGACCGGCAACCCGAGCGTGGACAAGCCGAAGCTCGACGCGTGGGCCGCCGAGCACACCGACGACCTGATCCGCGAGATGCCGCTCGAGCTCGACCCCGACGTACTCCTCGTGCTGGCATCGGCCCTGCTGCTCCGCACAACCTGGGTCCGCCCGTTCACCGAGCAGGTACGGCACGTGCCGGCCGGACCGTGGGCCGGCTCGTGGCACTGGCTGGAACGCGTCGACTCCGACCTGGACGCCGTCCGGCGGTACGACGACCTGACTGTCGTCACTGTTCAAGGTGATGCAGACGTTGACGTACTGCTGGGGATCGGCCAAAACGACGTACTCGCGGGCCTGCTGGACGCTGCGGCTCGCCCGAACGACGGCGTTCCAGGCAGTCGGTTGATCGATGAGGACGAGCCGGGCCCGGGTCTGCGGATCGGGCAGACGACGTCGGCGCGGCCGGACCTGAAGCTGAACTTGCCGTCGTTCAGCGTGGAGGTCGAGCACGACCTGCTGCAGTCACGTGAGCTGTTCGGTCTGACCGCCGTCACTTCGGACCCAGGGGAGCACGGGCACTTCAGTGCGCTCAGCCCGACGCCGCTGCGGGTCGGGCAGGCGAAGCAGAAGGTGCTCGCGCGGTTCTTCGCAACCGGGTTCGAGGCCGCCGCCGTGACCGCGATGGCGATGACGCGCGCCGCGATGATCACCACGAAGCAGCGCCGGCTCGACCTCACGCTGGACCGGCCGTTCGCGTTCACCGCCGTACTGCGGGAGTCGCGGCTGCCGATCGTCGCCGGCTGGGTGGAGACGCCTACTCAACCGGGAGACTGAACAGCCGGTTCAGCAGCGCGGACGCCTCGTCGACGCCCGCGCGATCACCGGTCAGCAGCAGATCGAACAGCAGGCCACGGGACGCTGCCAGACCGAGCCGCGCGTACGCCGGGGCCTCGTCCGCCGGGATGCCCGCGCGGACGCACAGCTCGATCAGCGGCGGCAGCCAGACGTTGATCAGGTCGGCCTTGAGCGACTCGGTGTGCGGCAGGTCCTGCATCGCGTGCGCGCTGAGCTCGAAGAACAACGGACCGTAGATCAGCGCGGCCTCGGTCACCCGGCGCCAGAACAGTTCGTTCTGCTCGGCGACCGGGAGATCGGTCGCGAGCACCTCGGCCAGCAGGTCGCGCTGTTGCTGCTCGACCGTGCGGACCACTTCGGCGAGCAGGCCTTCGCGCGAGCCGAAGTGGTAGATCAGCATCCGGTGACTGGTCCCGACCGAGGTCGCGATACTGCGCAGGCTGGCGTCGCCGATCCCGTTCTTGGCGAAATGCTCGACCGCGTCAGCCAGCAGACTCTCTCGACTCACTGACTTCCTTCAGTTTCGCGGTCTCGGTGGCGATGTAGCGCCTGGTCAGGCCCGCGTACAGCCTGCCGAAGAGCCAGCCGAGCGGACCTTCCTGGATGATCGTCGCGGTCGCCACCGTACCTTCCGGGGTGCTGATGACGCGGTGGCCGCCGGTCGTCTTGATCCCGGGCGCCTTCGAGACCCATTCGAAGTACTCGCCGTCCTTCAGCTCGGTCACCTCCCAGACGGCCACCGGGAGCTTGGGCTGGCGGATGCGGGTGCGGGCGCCGATGTGGATGCGGCCCGCGTCGAGCCGCTCGACGGAATCGACGGTCGGGGTCCAGTCGGGCCACCGCTCGACGTCGCTGAAGACCTCCCAGACCCGCTCGGGCGAGGCCTGGATCGTGCTGGAGTGATCGAAGCGCATGTACCAAATGGTACATGGAGCTGTGTCACTGACAAACCGCCCCGCCGAGCGTGCACGGAGGCAGCACGGAGCGTGAAAGACGGGTAAAACAAGACCCTTGGTCAGTGGTGGGGGTCCGGGTCCCAGGTAGGGTCTTGGGCCATGGCTGATCAGAACGTCCCGCAGAACGTGGAGAACGAGCAGGACCCGGGCGCGAACACGCAGATGTTCCGCGCGTTCGTCAACGAGGGCGCGACCGAGACGACTCGCGATCCGAAGATCAACGGCCGCGTGCTCGCCGTCATCGGCGCCGCCGTACTGCTGATCGCGGTGATCGCCGCGATTGCAGTCCTGTAGTTGACCGACCTGCACGTCGAGGTCGTCCGGGTCTTCACCGACCCCGACGGCCGCTTCGGTAACCCCCTCGGCATCGTCGACGGCGCGCTCGTCCCCGAGCCCGACCGCCAGGCGGTAGCCGCCGCTCTCGGCTACAGCGAAACCGTGTACGTCGACGACGCCGCCACCGGCACGCTCCGTATCTATTCCGCCACCGGAGAGATGCCCTTCGCCGGCCACCCCACCGTCGGCGCCGCCGCCTACCTCCACACCCACGGCCACCCTGTAGAAACCATCCACGTCCCCGCCGGCCCGATCCAGGTCACGCGCCGCGACAACCTCTTCTCCGTTCGCGCCAACACAACCTGGGGCAGCACCTGGGACTGGCACCACCTCGACTCACCCGAGGCGGTCCTCGCCGCTGACCCCACGTCGTACGACGCCGGCCACACCTACCTGTGGTCCTGGCTCGACGAGTCCCGCGGCATCATCCGCGCCCGAGCCTTCGCCCCCGCGATGGGCGTCACCGAAGACGAGGCCACCGGCTCCGCCGTCACCCAACTGACGGCCCAGCTCGGCCGCAACCTCCACGTCGTCCAAGGCGCCGGCTCCCACCTCTACACCACCCACGAACCTCCCACCCACGCCACCGTCGGCGGCCAGGTCCGCCCCGGCACTCACCGCACCATCACGATCTGAGCCCGATCCCGGCATCCGTTGACGGTTGGTGGGGAACGGATAGAGCATGGGACCTCTACTTGGGGAGGTCTCGTGGCAGACGTTGTCAGGGCGGCTCTGGTGCAGACGTCGTGGACGGGTGACAAAGAGTCCATGATCAAGGCGCACGAGGACTACGCGCGGCAGGCGGCCGCGGCGGGTGCGAAGGTGATCTGTTTCCAGGAGTTGTTCTACGGGCCGTACTTCTGTCAGAAACAGGACGCCGAGTACTACGAGTACGCCGAGTCCGTGCCGGGGCCGACGACCGAGCGGTTTGCGGCGTTGGCACGGGAGTTCGGGATGGTGATGGTGCTGCCGGTGTACGAGCAGGAGCAGCCGGGCGTGCTGTACAACACCGCCGCCGTGATCGATGCCGATGGCACCTATCTGGGCAAGTACCGGAAGAACCACATCCCGCAGGTGAAGGGTTTCTGGGAGAAGTTCTACTTCCGTCCGGGCAACCTCGGGTACCCGATCTTCGACACCGCGGTCGGCCGGATCGGCGTGTACATCTGCTACGACCGGCACTTCCCCGAGGGCTGGCGCGCGCTCGGGCTGGCCGGCGCGAAGATCGTCTTCAACCCATCGGCGACCAGTCGCGGGCTCTCGGCGTACCTGTGGAAGCTGGAGCAGCCCGCGAGTGCGGTCGCGAACGAGTATTTCATCGGCGCGATCAACCGGGTCGGCATCGAGTCCGAGTTCGGTGACAACGACTTCTACGGTACGTCGTACTTCGTCGACCCCGAGGGCAAGTTCGTCGGGGACGTCGGCCATGACCACGATCCGGAACTGATCGTCCGCGACCTGGACCTCGGACTGCTGGACACGGTCCGGGACCGCTGGCAGTTCTACCGCGATCGCCGCCCGGACGCCTACGGAGACCTGACGAAGCCTTAAGGGGACCCACATGTCTTTGCTGGTCAAGGGTGGAACGGTGGTCGGACCGACCGGGACGCGGGTCGCGGACGTGCTGGTCGAGGGCGAGAAGATCGTCGCCGTCCTCGATCCGTCGTTCACGCCGACGATCACCGCGAACGAGGTGATCGATGCCTCCGGCAAGTACGTGATCCCGGGCGGGATCGACGCGCACACGCACATGCAGCTGCCGTTCGGGGGCACTGCGGCGAGCGACACCTTCGACACCGGGACCCGCGCGGCGGCGTACGGCGGAACCACGACCATCATCGACTTCGCCGTGCAACGGACCGGTGAGGTCGTGCAGGACGGGCTGGCCGCCTGGCACGCGAAGGCCGACGGCGAGTGTCACATCGACTACGCGTTCCACATGATCCTCGGCGGCGTCGACACCGACGCGCTGAAGGCGATGGACCAGCTGGTCGCGGACGAGGGCATCACCAGCTTCAAGCTGTTCATGGCCTACCCGGGCGTCTTCTACTCCGACGACGGGCAGATCCTGCGGGCGATGCAGACCGCGCGGGCGAACGGCGCGATGATCATGATGCACGCGGAGAACGGCATCGCGATCGACGTACTCGTCCAGCAGGCACTGGAACGCGGCGAGACCGACCCGATCTACCACGGCATCACCCGCCCGGCCGCGCTCGAGGCCGAGGCCACCAACCGCGCGATCGCGCTGGCCGAGGTCGCGCAGGACTGCCCGCTGTACATCGTCCACCTGTCCGCGAGTCAGGCGCTGGCGAAGGTCGCCGAAGCGCGCGACGCCGGCCGCAACGTGTTCGCCGAGACGTGTCCGCAGTACCTGTATCTGACGTTGGAGGACCAGCTCGGGGCACCCGGGTTCGAAGGTGCGAAGTGGGTCTGCTCGACGCCGCTGCGGAGCAAGCACGAATCGCACGCGCGCGATCTGTGGAAGGGCCTGCGGAGCAACGATCTGGCGATCGTGTCGACCGACCACTGCCCGTTCTGCATGAAGGACCAGAAGGAGCTGGGCATCGGTGACTTCTCCAAGATCCCGAACGGGATCGGTGGCGTCGAGCACCGCGTCGACCTGATCTTCCAGGGTGTTGTCGACGGCAACATTTCGCTCGAGCGCTGGGTGGAGACGATCGCGACCACGCCGGCCCGGATGTTCGGGCTGTATCCGCAGAAGGGCATCGTCCAGCCGGGATCGGACGCCGACCTGGTGATCTACGACCCGAACGGTACGACGCGGATCGGGGTCGAGACCCATCACATGAACATGGACTACTCGGCGTACGAAGGGGTCGAGATCCAGGGCCGGGTGGGCACGGTGATCTCGCGCGGCGAGGTGATCGTGGCTGACGGCAACTACCATGGCCGCAAGGGCCGGGGGAAGTTCCTGAAGCGTGGCCTGTCGTCGTACTTGATGTAAGGGGGAGTCGTGGACTTCGGTGTGGTGTTCCAGTGTGATCCGCCCGCGTCCACGGTCGTGGAGCTGGCCCGGAAGGCCGAGGACGCCGGGTTCGACTACGTGTGGACGTTCGACTCGCATCTGCTCTGGCAGGAGCCGTTCGTCATCTACAGCCAGATCCTGGCGGCCACGCAGCGGGTGATCGTCGGGCCGATGGTGACGAACCCGGGGACGCGGGACTGGACGGTGATCGCGTCCCAGTTCGCCACGCTGAACGAGATGTTCGGCAACCGGACGATCTGCGGGATCGGTCGCGGCGACTCCGCCCTGCGGACTCTTGGCGCCAAGCCGGGGACGATCGCCGAGATGAAGCAGTGCGTCGAGGTCGTGCGGTCGCTCGCACGCGGCGAGACGGTGGAGTATCGCGGTCAGCAGTTGAAGTTCGCCTGGGTCGACAACGGCGCGCTCGACGTGTGGGTCGCGGCGTACGGTCCGCGCGCGCTGGCGGCGACCGGAGAGGTCGGCGACGGCTACATCCTGCAGCTGGCGGATCCCGACATCGCCGAGTGGATGATCACCGCCGTACGGCGGGCTGCCGAGCAAGCGGGGCGTGATCCGATGGCGATCAAGTTCTGCGTCGCGGCCCCGGCGTACGTTGGCGACGACCTGGACCACCAGCGCGAACAGACCCGCTGGTTCGGCGGCATGGTCGGCAACCACGTCGCGGACATCGTGGAGCGCTACGGGTCGAGTGGCGCCGTACCGAAGGCTCTCACCGACTACATCGAAGGCCGCAAGGGCTACGACTACGCCGAACACGGCCGCGCCGGCAACACCCACACCACCTTCGTCCCCGACGAGGTCGTCGACCGCTTCTGCGTCCTCGGCCCCGTCGAGAACCACCTCACCCGCCTGAACGAACTGAAAGCCCTCGGCGTAGACCAGTTCGCCCTCTACCTCCAACACGACGCCAAGGAAGAAACCCTGGCCGCCTACGGCAAGGACATCATCCCGAGCTTCTGAGCTGCGCTCGCCAGTTGGAGGCCGGGCGGGGTCGCGCTGTAGACGGTTGCGGGTGGGTAGTCCGTGGTCACGGTCCGGTTGATCAGGTTTGCCGACTCCAGGTCCTTCAGGGTCAGGGTCAGCGCGCGGGGTGTGACGTCGGGGAGCGCCCGCCGGAGCTCCGAGAAGCGACGTTCCGTGACCAGCAAGGTGAGGGTCGGAAGCGACCACTTCTTCAGGGCCACATCGGTGACGTCCAGGTCGTCGAGCAGGTTTGTGAGTGCGGCGGCGCTCGCGCCCAGCTCGGGGTTGGTCAGTAGGTACTCCGGGCGTAGTGGGTGGCCCTTGCCCGGGTTGCGGTGGATCAGGCCGGCCTCGGTGAGGAACGTCAGGGTCCGGCGCAGCGACTCGCGGCTCACGCCCAGGGTGTGGGTGAGGTTCACGAAGCGGCCGCCGTGGCCGCGGTGGAGCTCGGCCAGCACCGGGAGGGCCCAGCGGAAGTGGACCAGGCGGGCAAGCGTTGACACGAAAGTAAGCTTAGTATAAAAACAAGACTATGGGTGGGATCGAGTACGACGGGCGCGCGGTCTGCGCGCTGGACGTTTCCGACCTGGAGCGGGCCGTGCAGTGGTACGAGCAGGCCCTCGGCTTCGAGGTCGTACACCGGCTGGAGTCCTGGGGCTGGGCCGAGTTGAGTACGCCGTTGCCCGGGATCTCGATCGGCCTCGGCCAGGTCGAGGACCCGAAGACCGACGGCGGGGTCGTGGTCACCTTCGGCGTACGGGACATCGACAAGTCCCGCGCTCACCTGGAGTCGCTGGACACCCGCTTCGACGGCGAAACCCGCCAGATCGCCGACGAGGTCCGCCTCGCCACGTTCTACGACCCGGACGGCAACGCCTTCATGCTCGCCCAGAGGCTCGTGTGAGCACACCGCCGCGCCCGGGGATGGAGAGCCTGACGCTGGTCCTGCTCCGCCGTCCGGCGACGCCGACGGAGTTCGCCGACGACGAGGCGGATCGCATCCAGCAGGCCCACCTCGACTTCCTCGACGGGAAGCGGGCGGCCGGCGTGATGGGGGCGGCCGGGCCGTTCCGCGATCAGGATGACCAGGTACTGCGGGGTTTGTGCGTGTACCGCGTCGGTATCGAGGAGGCCCGCAAGCACGCGGCAGAGGATCCCGCGGTGCAGGCAGGCATGCTCGAGGCGGAGGTGGTCACCTGGTGGTTCCGTGACGGCGAGATCAGGTTGGGTTAGGAGTCCAGCGGTAGGCGCCGGGGAGCAGGTCGGTGGCGAGGACCGAGCGGGGGCCGTCGTCGGTGGGCAGGATGACGCGGATGCCTGGGTGGTAGTCGACCAGCACCTGCCGGTCGCGGCCGCACGGTCCGACCACGCCACGGCCTTCGTTGCCTACGGCCACGATCGTGGTGAGTTCGCGGGCACCGTCCGCGCGGGCGCGGCCGAGGGCGACCAGTTCGGCACAGGGCCCGCCGGTGAAGTGGTACAGGTTGATACCGGCGTACATCCGGCCGTCGATGCCGCGGACCGCGGCGCCCATCGTGTAGACGCCGTCGGGTCCGTCGGTGTTCGCGTCGACCGTGCGGCGGGCCAGCTCGATCAGCTCGCGGTCGTCGTCGGTCAGCGGTTGCAGGGAGTGCATGCGGCCTACCTTGCCACGCCCGCCCACGCCGGATGGAACAAATCCGGTCGAAGCGTGGTTGGATGTACTAGGTCTAGTTTCAGTAGCTGTGGTTTATCTCGATCTTTCCTTGCGAGAGATGGTGTGCCGCGCCGGTGCAACGAACGCCGGGCCTGCCGCGACCGCGGTGCGCCTCATCTCTGACAAGGGAGCAACAACATGGCACAGGGAACTGTGAAGTGGTTCAACGCCGACAAGGGCTTCGGCTTCATCACCGTCGACGGCGGCGGAGCGGACGTTTTCGTCCACTACTCCACCATCCAGACCGACGGGTTCCGTAGCCTCGACGAGAACCAGCGGGTCGAGTTCGACATCGCCCAGGGCCCGAAGGGCCAGCAGGCGGAGAACGTCAAGGTCGTCTGAGTCTCGGCAGTACCGCGGCCCCTCGCCCTCGGGTGGGGGGCCGCGGCATGTCGTCAGCCGGCGATGCGCTTCAGCTCGGCCTCGGTGACGGTCTTCACCTTCTTGATCTCGGTCGCCGGGTCGGCCCCGCTGCGGATGATCCGGTTCAGCGCGTCGGAGTACGCCGTACTGGCCTTGGGTGACCAGAGCATCGGGTTCTGCGGGCGGCCGTTCTCGTTGAGCAGCTTGACCGCGTCGGCCGCCGGGCCGGACTTGAGCTTGTCAGCCTTGCCGGCCAGGCTCTTGCGCGCCGGGACGTGGAAACCGTACGACTGCGCGAAGTCGAGCTGGTCGTCGGTCTGATCGACCCACAACCACTTGATGTACTTCTTCGCCGCGTCGATGTTCTTCGACTTCGCGTTCACGCACGCGCCGTACGCGCCGACGGGCACACTCGCCTCGCCGGTGGTCGCGTTGAGCTTCGGCCAGGGCAGTACGCCGTAGTCGCCCGGCAACGCCTTCTCGATCACGGGAAGCGTCCAGAGCCCGGTGAACTGCATCGCGGTCAGCCCCTGCGTGAACGCAGCCGGGTCGGACCAGTCGGTCGGTGCCCCGAGCAACAGAACCTTCGAGGTCCACAGCTCGCGCAGCTTGCTCAGCGACTCGGCGGCAAGCGGGTCGTCGAACCCGAACTGGTTGTCCGCGGTGAGGTAGTCCAGACCGGCCGACCACAGCGCCGGACCACCCAGGACACCGACGCCGCCGTCGTTGCCGACGAACAGACCCTTCACCTTGTCGTTGGTCAGCTTCTTCGCCGCGGCCAGCAGCTCGTCGACCGTCCGCGGCGGCTGTACGCCGGCCGCGCTCAGCATGCTCTTGCGGTAGACCATCAGCTGCATGTCGATCACCTGCGGGATCGCGTACAGCTTGCCCTGGTACGACATCCGCCCGACCAGCGCGGCGTTGAAGTCGTCCTTCGCGTCACCCAGGATGTCGCCGAGGTCGACGACCTGGTTGCCCTTGATCATGTCGATCGTCGGACCGTTCGGGTACTCGAACGTGTCCGGACCCTGGTTCGTGAGCAGCGCGGTCGAGGCCTTCTTCTCGTAGTCGCCCGGCGACCACTGGATCGTCACGGTCGCGTCCGGGTAGGCCTTCGCGTACTTCTCGACCGCCTGCTGCGTACCCGCTTCGCCGTACTGGTGGTACCACTGCTGGAGCGTCGGCTTGTCGCCGCTTCCGCCGCTCGAGGGCCGCCCGCTGTTGGATCCACACCCAGCCACTGCCATCGCCGCCAGCCCGGCACCGAACCCCAGCATCCGCCGCCTGCTGATCCCACCACTCATCACACGTCTCCAGTCCCGCACGGTCCCACAGCCCGTGCGCATCTGCTGACCCTACGTCGATGGCAGGGCCCCGAGACGGCAATTCCAGCGCTCGAACAGGGATCAGGCGGGAGCCGGCGCAGCACCCGCGCCGTTGTCCGGGCGGGCGCCCGCGATCCGCGCGACGCCGGCATCGGGTTTGCGGCCGGCTCTGCGGGCAGCCTCGACGTGCAGCCGGGCCAGCTCGACGGCCTGGCGGGAGACCTTCACGGTCTTCTTCTCAGCCATGGTCACTGTCTCCCTCGACGACCTCGATGTCGGCATCCGCAATATCAGCGTACGCGGCCGCGCCGACCCGGTCGATCGCTACCGCGGCGGTCAGCGCGGCGACCAGGTCGTAGTCCTCCGGCTGTAACAACTCCGACCGCATCAGTGAGCGCAGCGTCACCACACCGGCGTCCGTGCCCGCGTCGTCCTCGCCGTCGAGGATCTGCTCGACCGCCCAGCGGACCATCCGCATGGTCTCCTCGCGATGCCGCCAGGTGTCGAGCTCGCGGTCGGACTTGCGGACCAGATACGACCCGAGGAAGACGCCGCCGAGCGCGAGCAGCGGACTCAGCACCGTCATCACGACGCCGACGATCGAGATCCAGGTGGGGATCACGGACGCGTCCTCCCAATTGCATGGTTTTGACCGGCTGATGATGTTACGAAGGAGCATTCCACCCGCCACCGACAGAGCTGACCCAGGATGACAAGGAGCGGTGTCACCGTGACCGACGAACCCGAGATGTACGACGTGTTCGTACAAGGGACCGTGTTCTACGACATCGTGATGACCGGCCTGGAAACCGCCCCGACCACCGGGACCGAGATCTTCGCGGAGGGAATGGGCTCCTGCCCCGGCGGCGTCGCGAACTTCGCGATCGCGGCCGCCCGGCTCGGGCTGAAGAGCGGCCTGGCCGCTGTCTTCGGTGACGACGTGTACGCCGACTTCTGCTGGCGGACCCTGGCCGACCAGGAGGGTGTGGACCTGTCGCACTCGCGCCGGATCGGCCACTGGCACTCGCCCGTCACCGTCTCGATGTCGATCGACCGGGACCGGGCGATGGTCACGCACGCCCACGAGGCGCCCGGCGACCCGAGCAAACTGGTCGGTCCCGGCCTGAAGACACGGTCCGCGATCGTGCCGGTCGCCGAGGAGTTGCCCGGCTGGACCGTCGAGGCCCGGGAGTCGGGCGCGCTGCTGTTCGGCGATGTCGGGTGGGACCCGACGGACGAGTGGTCGCCGGCGGTTCTCGACGTACTGGAAGGCTTCTACGCGTTCACGCCGAACGCGACCGAGGCGATGGCGTACACGCGGACGGACACGCCGAAGGCCGCGCTGCACAAGCTCGCCGAGCGGGTGCCGCTGGCGGTGGTGACGAACGGCGCGGACGGCGTACTCGCGATCGACTCGACGACCGGCGAGGAGGAGCAGGTGCCGGCGCTGCCGGTCCGCTCGTACGACCCGACCGGCGCCGGCGACGTCTTCCTCGCGTCGCTCGTCCTCGGCACGCTCCGCGGCTGGCCGCTGGCCCATCGGCTTGCGTTCAGCAACCTCTGCGCCGGGCTGTCGGTCCAGCACTTCGGCGGATCGCTCGCGGCGCCGGGCTGGGGCGACATCATCGACTGGGTCCGCGACCACAGCCGGCACCGGCCGGGCGACGTCGACCCGGCGATCCTCGAGCACTACACGTTCGTCGGCGACGTGCTGCCCGCCGGGCCGGTCCCGATCGTGCGCCGGGCGTCGGCGACCATCGCGCGCCAGTCGGACGCCTGACACATCCGTTTCAAACGCACCGGGTATCGGACGCGCCCGCACGCACCGGCAGGCCTGGTCGGCGGCACGCCCGGGAGCGCAGAGGGCATGCCTGGCAGTCCAGCGCTTACTGCGGGGTGCTCGGCACGGCACCTCACCGCACGGGGGCGAAGCACCGCGCCGAGCACCTCCTCGCTACGGCGCTGGACCGCCAGGCATGCCCTAGACTGATCGCCGGCCGCTCCGGTGGCGTACGGTGCACTTCGTGGTTACCGTCGCGCCGCTTCCTGTTCCCGACCACGGCCGGATGATCCCGTGATCCGCTTCGAGAATGTGTCCAAGACGTACGAGGGCCAGTCCAAGGCCGCTCTGCTGAACGTCAACGTCGAGATCGAGAAAGGCGAGTTCGTCTTCCTGGTCGGCACCTCCGGGTCCGGCAAGTCGACGTTCCTGCGCCTGGTACTGCGTGAGCACCGGACCACCCGCGGTCACATCATGGTCGCCGGCAAGGACCTGAACCGGCTGGCCAGCTGGCGGATCCCGCAGATGCGCCGCCAGATCGGGACCGTGTTCCAGGACTTCCGGCTGCTGCCGAACAAGACTGTCGCGGAGAACGTGGCGTTCGCGCTGCAGGTGATCGGCAAACCCCGCTCGCACATCCGCAAGACGGTTCCCGAGGTGCTCGAGCTGGTCGGCCTGGACGGCAAGGAAGACCGGATGCCGGACGAGCTGTCCGGCGGTGAGCAGCAGCGGGTGGCGATCGCGCGTGCGTTCGTGAACCGGCCGATGATCCTGATCGCCGACGAGCCGACCGGAAACCTCGACCCGGGTACGTCGGTCGGCATCATGAAGCTGCTGGACCGGATCAACCGCACCGGGACGACCGTGGTGATGGCCACCCACGACGTGTCGATCGTGGACCAGATGCGCAAGCGCGTGATCGAGCTGGAGAACGGCCACGTCGTCCGCGACGAGTCGCGCGGCGTCTACGGCTACCAGCACTGACCAGGGGACTGACTGACTGATGCGCTTGAACTACATCCTCTCCGACCTCGGTATCGGCCTGCGGCGGAACATGTCGATGACGATCGCGGTCGTCGTCACCATCTGGGTCTCGCTGTCGCTGTTCGGCAGCGCGCTGCTCGCCCGCGAGCAGGTCGACCTGATGAAGGGGAACTGGTACGACAAGATCCAGATCTCGGTGTTCCTCTGCACCAAGGACTCCGGCGGCCGCGGTTGCAGCGGCACCGAGGTGACCCAGGAGCAGAAGAACCGGATCCAGCAGGTCATCCAGACCAACCCCGACACCGCGCCCGACGGCGTCTTCTCGGAGTCGAAGGCCGAAGCGTTCGAGTCGTTCAAGAAGCTGTACAAGGACTCGCCGATCGTCAGCACGGTCACCCAGGACCAGATGCAGGAGTCCTTCCGGGTCAAACTGAAGGATCCACAGCGCTATCAGAACCTGGTGAGCGCGGTCAGCGGTTTGCCCGGTGTCGACACGGTCCAGGACCTCCGGCAGTACCTCGATCCACTCTTCAAGGCCCTCAACGGTTTGCAGGTCGGTGCGCTGATATCGGCCGGCTTGCTGCTGGTCGCGGCACTGATGCAGATCTCCAACACGATCCGGTTGGCGGCGTACGCCCGGAGACGGGAGATAGGCATCATGCGCCTGGTGGGCGCGTCGAACTTCTACATCCAGCTGCCGTTCCTGCTCGAAGCCGTGCTGGCGGCCCTGGTGGGCGCGGTCCTTGCCTGCGGCACCCTGTGGGTCGGGGTGTACTTCGTTGTCATGCAGCGGGCCCAGGAGACGTTCCGGGTCTGGCAGTGGGTCGGCGCGACCGAAACCTTCCGCGCCACGCTGATCATGGTGGTCGTCGGCCTGATCCTGGCCGTGATCCCGACATTCCTGACAACGCGGAAATACCTCAAAGTCTGACCCGGGTGACCTATCGTGCAGTATCAGGAGTCACAGAAGTAACAGAAGTAACTCCTGCACCGCACGACAACTGAACCCAGAGCAAGGGGTCGACCTGTGGTCCCGCACTTCCCCGGTGCGAACCCGCGCGAGCGGGGGAGCATCAAGCGAGACGACAGCACCGGCACCGCCACCACGCCGTACCAGCGATCACGCACGCGACCGCCGGGCCGGCAGACAGTGGTCGCCGCCTGCTGCCTTGTCCTGTCCCTGTCCGCCGGAGTCCTGGCGGCGGTTCCGTCTGCCGACCCGGCAGAGGCGAAACCGCCGGATCCAGCCGCCAAGAAGAAACAGCTCGACGCGCAGCTCGGCCAGCAGAAGGCCGATCTGGACGACGCGTCCGATCAACTCGGCAAGTCCGTTGCCGCGTACAACCAAGCCGAGACGAAGTACCAGGCCGTCCAGGTCCGGTACGCCGCCGCGCAGGGGCAGCTCGCCGCCGCGAAGGCCGCCGATGCGGTTGCCGCGGGCAAGCTTGCCGCGGCCGAGGCGGCGTTGCGTACGGCGGTTGCCGATGTCGAGGCCGGCGAGAAACTGATCGCCGAGAAGCGGGCCGTGGCCGGTCGCGCCGTACGGTCGGCGTACCAGCAGCAGAACAGTCTGGTCGGGCTGTCGATCGCGTTGCGCGGCGCCGCGCCCGCCGATATCGCCACCGGGATGCAGATCCAGCGCAACGTGTTCGGTATCCAGAGCAACGCGATCACCAACCTGAACAACGCGCAGGCGGAGCTCGCCAGCCGGCAGGTCAAGGTCGCGGCCGCGGAGAAGGCGTCCGAGGCGGCCCGGGCCGAGGCGGCGGCGACGGTCCAGCGGGTCACCGAGCTGACCAAGCAGGTCGCGGCCGACAAGGCCGAGGCCGCGGCGGTCGCGAAGGTCAAGCTGATCGCGTTCAAGGCCGCCGAGAAGGAGAAGAACACCGAGCTGGCGCAGTACAACTCGCTGCTGCGCGAGCGGGCGCGGGTCGAGCAGCTGCTGATCGCGCGGGCGAAGGCCGAGAAGGCGGCGGCCGCGCGCCGGAAGGCGGCAGCCGAGAAGGCCGAGCGGGAGAAGGCACGCAAGGAGCACCGGCCGCCGCGGAACATCCCCGACCCGGGCGGCTCGGGTGGCGGGCGGTTGGCCTATCCGGTGAGCAGCTACATCACCTCGCCGTACGGGATGCGCTTCCACCCGGTCCTGCACTACTGGAAGCTGCACGACGGCACCGACTTCCGCGCTCCTTGCGGTACGCCGGTGCGCGCGGCGGCCGATGGAGTGGTGACGGACAAGTACTACAACGGCGGCTACGGGAACCGGCTGTTCGTCTCACACGGAGTGATGGACGGCCGGTCGATCACGACCGTCTACAACCACCTCTCGAAGTACAAGGCTCATGTCGGCGAGCGGGTCCGCAGAGGCGAGATCATCGCGTGGTCCGGGACGACCGGCTACTCGACCGGCTGCCATCTGCACTTCATGGTCTACCAGGACGGGAACGTCGTTAATCCGATGAAGTGGCTCTGAGCGACCTGCGATACTGGTCGGATGGTGAAACAGACCGGCCAGCAGAAGCCGATCGCGCAGAACCGGAAGGCGCGACACGACTACCACATCGAGGACGTGGTGGAGGCCGGGCTGGTGCTGACGGGGACCGAGGTCAAGTCCCTCCGGCAGGGCCGGGCCTCCCTCGTCGACGCGTTCGCCGCCGTCCGCGGTAACGAGCTGTGGCTGCAGGGCATGCACATCCCGGAGTACAAGCACGGCACGTGGACCAACCACGAGCCGCGCCGGACGCGGAAGCTGCTGCTGCACAAGGACGAGGTGCAGAAGCTGATCCGGGCCGTCGAGCAGCAGGGCGTGTCGCTGATCCCGCTGTCGCTGTACTTCAAGGACGGGTACGCGAAGGTCGAGCTCGCGACCGGGCGCGGCAAGAAGGACTACGACAAACGCCACGCCCTGGCCGAGCGCCAGGCCAACCGCGAGGCGCAGCGCGCGCTGTCCGACCGGCACCGTCGCTGACCGGGGGTCGCTCAGGGGCTGCTCCGGGCTGAACCCGATGGGGTGATCGGCCGGCTGCGCGCAGAGTGGAAGCATGTCCACTTCAGACCTGCTGGTGACGCCGGCCCAACGGGACCGCGCAGTCGAGATCCTGAAAGAGATGTACGCCGACGGCCGGCTCGACCACATGGAGTTCGACCTCCGGCTCGAGAAGGCCCTGAAGGCCCGCACCCGCGCGGAGCTGAACAGCACGTTCGACGGCCTGGTCGCCCGGCCGGTGCCGACGTTCGCGCCGGCCGCCTTCACCCGTCCGGCGCCGATCCAGCAGTACCAGGGTGACGGCCGCGGGATGGGCACGGTGGCCCACTGGCTCGGGTACCCGACCTTCTTCGTCGGCCCGGCGATCGTGGTCGCCACCACCGGCCAGAAGAACCCCGCCGTACGCCGTCACGCTGTCGAAGCCCTGAACTTCCAGCTGACCGCCGTCGGCGCGTTCGCGGCCCTGGGCATCCTCACCGGGTTCACTCATGGCTTCCTCGGGTTCCTCTTCCCGATCCTCGGCATCCTGTGGTTCCTGCTCACCGGCATCGGTGGCCTGGCCACCGCGGCCACCGGGAAGTTTCGCTACCCGTTCACGCTGCGCCTGATCAAGTAGGCCCTACGCTTTCTGCGTGGGCGTTCCGGTCGGGGTGCGGTGGGAGGTCGGTGCGTTCCTGGGGCTGACCGCGGCGACGGGGCTGATCGACGCGGTGAGTTATCTGAAGCTGGGGCATACGTTCGTGGCGAACATGACGGGGAACGTCGTGTTCCTGGGATTCGCGGTGGCGCCGGACTCGGGGTTCCGGTTCGGGCCGCCGTTGGTGGCGGTGGTGGGGTTCGTGCTCGGGTCGTTGGTCGGGGGACGGGCGGCCCGGGTACTCGAGGCGCGACCGCGACGGTGGCTGGGGCTCGTCTTCGGGACGCAGGCGGTTGTGCTGTGGTTGTCCGGGTTGCTGGTCGGCGTCGGCGTACTGCGGGAGTCGGGCGGGACGTCGTACATCCTGATCGCCGCGCTTGCAGCGTGCTTCGGGCTGCAGAACGCGACCGTGCGGCATGCCGGGCCGCGGGACCTGACCACGACCGTGCTCACGCTGACCCTGACCGGCCTCGCCGCCGACAGCCCGCTCGGGACCGGCCGGTCGGCAAAGCCTTACCGCCGCCTCGGCTCCATCGTCGCGATGCTCGCCGGCGCTGCGATCGGCGCGCTGCTCCTGCGCGAGACCACCGCCTGGGTGATCGTCCTGGCGGGTGCCGTGGTCGCCGCGGCGGCGCTCGTCTTCGTGCTGGCCCCCGCCGACTGACTGCCCGCCGGGGAATGTCAGGTGCGCCCGGTCTGTTGGACTTGATAGTGTGGATCTTCCACCACCCTCCGGGGCGGTGGGAGTTTGACAACTCAACAGGGGGTGAACGGTTTCGACTTTGGACGTTGGTTCCAAGGGAAGCGGGCCGAGGATCCAGGGTTATCTCGTTAACGATCTCTGGAAACCAATAAGTGCCAATACATCGCGCACTAGCTACGCTCTCGCCGCCTGACGGCCGAGCACTAAAGTAGCGGTCAGCCCGGGGATGCTTCCGACCCGGTTCCTGGCCTCAGCTAGGAAGCTTGCTGTGCTAGCCCGGTCACGGGGTTAGCACGGGACATTCACAGTGACTGAGCCTGTCAGCGAGATGTCTGTACAAACGCTGGGGCTGAGAAAAACGCCATTCAGACTGCGCCCGGAGAAGTCTTGGAACCCCGCCGAAGGACGCGGGTTCGATTCCCGCCACCTCCACCCCTTGAGAACGCGCAGGCCAGCCCAGCTGACCTGCGCGTTCTGCTGTCTACGGCCAACTCAGCGTGTCGGAGCACGTATTTCGTGTCAGTGGGAAGACAGGGGCGTGCCAGGGGTGTTGGGCATGGTAGGGGTGTGAATCAGGGAGGGTTGGGGATGGCGCGTTCAGAGGTGTGGCGGCGGGGTCTGGTGGCCGGGGTTGAGGTTTCCAGCACTGGGCGTGGGCCCGGGGTGGTGGTTGTGCCGGGGAACAATCGGCGGGCTCATCACTACGAGCGGTTGGCGCGAGGGCTGGCTGGGGTTCATACGGTGCACGTGGTTGAGCGGCGGGGGCGTGGCGCGAGTGCGCCGCGGGATACGGCGTACTCGGTGGAGACCGAGGCCGATGATGTGCTCGCGGTTCTGGAGCACACGGGGGCCGGGGTGGTGTTCGGGCACAGTTACGGTGGGTTGATCGCGCTGCACGTGGGGCTGCGGCGGTCGTTGGATGCGTTGATCGCGTATGAACCGGGCGTGAGTATCGGCGGGTCGTTCGATGCCAGTTGGCTGGATGCGTTCACGCGGCAGCTCGGGGACGGGCGGCAGGTCGCGGCGATGGCGACGTTCCTCAGGGGGACCGATCTGTTGCCGTTCCGGGCGGCGCCGTTGCTGTGGGCAATTTCCTTGGTGATGTTGCGGGGGCCGGGTGGGCACGAGACGCGGGACATGATGCCGACGACGCCGGCCGAGATCGCCGAGATCGTTCGGCTCGACTCCGACGGGAGCCGGTACGCCGGGATCGCGTCGCGGACCCTTCTCCTCGGTGGTGAGAAGTCGCCCGCGTACCTGACCGGAGTACTCCCGCAGCTCGCGTCGATCCTCCCGAGCGCCGACTACACGATCCTGCCCGGCCTCGACCACAACGCGCCGGACGAGAACGCCGCGGACGTCATCGCGCAGCAGATCCGGCTGCACCTGGTCCGCGGGGAGCGCCACGGGTACGTCGACCACGAGTCGGTGGAGTACGGCATTCACCCGGCGGACGAGCGGGTGTCGATCCATCGGGATTGACGATGGATCGACGGCGGTGGACATTCGCTGTGTGAGCACGGCCGAACAGGACGCCCAGGCGTTCGCTGACCTCTTCCGTGAGACGTACCTGCGTTTTCACCGACGCGACGGCAAGCGGAACGAGATGTCCGGCGCGAGCCGGGCCGTTCTGCAGCACCTTTCGCAGACAGGTCCGCTGACCGTCGGCGACATCGCGCTGCACCTCGACCGGGCGCAGTCCGTCGTCAGCGACATCGTGACCCAGCTCGAGTCCAAGGGCGTGCTGGAGCGTGAGCGCGATCCGCAGGACCGGCGCCGCACGCTGGTGTGGCTGTCGCCGGAGGGCTTCGACGTACTGCGTGCCGATCGAGACGTACTCGGCGTCGCCACCCTGGCCGAGTCGTTCGCCCAGCTGTCACCCGGCGACCGTGCCGCGCTGCTCACCACCCTGACCCAGCTGATCCGAACGGAGCAGAGACATGACCACTAGCTGCGAGAGCTGCAGCATGCCGATCGAGAGCGGCCGGTACTGCGCGTACTGCGTCGATGCCGACGGCAACCTTCAGGACTTCGACACCCGGTTCGCGTCGATGGTGTCGTGGCAGGAGCGCCGCCACCCGGACGCCTCACGCGAGCAACTCGAGGCGGACACCCTTGCCTACATGGCCACGATGCCGGCCTGGCGCGACCACCCGCGCCTGGCCGACCACCGCTGACCGCTAGACGGCTTGGACGACATCCCAGTGCTCCACGATCTGCTCGCCTTCGAAGCGCCAGATGTCGACGACGGCCTGCCTCGTTCCGGCGGTCGTCATCAAGTAGTGCACGACCACATGGGTGTCGTCGGCGATGACGCGCCGGAGGTCGAGTTGGGCCCCGGCGACGGGCGCTCGGGCGATGAAGTCGATGAAGGCGTCGCGTCCTGACGGGTTGCCGGGGCTGTGCTCGACGAAGTTCTCGTGCAGGAGCGGGCCCAGCGGTTCGAGGTTGCCGTTGGCAAACTCCTGGAACGCGTGCAGGGTCAGTTCCTTGATCGTCATGCCGACGACGATGAGCCTGCCGCGGCCACGTTGTCGATTACGTCGCTTGTCATTGCCCCGGCGCGCGATACTCGGAGGGTGAGCGAAGACAGACCGGTCGGCGAACTGCTGCGGGAGTGGCGACGCCGGCGGAAGCTGAGCCAGCTCGACCTCGCGATCCAGGCGGACGTGTCGCCGCGGCACGTGAGCTTCGTGGAGACCGGGCGGACGATCCCGAGCAGTGCGATGGTCCTGCATCTCGCCGAGCAGCTCGCAGTCCCACTGCGGGAGCGCAACCGGCTGCTGATCGCGGCCGGGCACGCCCCGGTATACCGGCAGACACCGCTCGACGATCCGGACATGACGCGGGTCCGCGCGGCCCTCGACCAGCTCGTCCGCGCCCACGCGCCGTACCCCGCCCTGGCCGTCGATCGCCGCTGGAACCTCCTGCTGGCCAATGACTCGTTCAAGGCCCTCCTGGCAGGCGTGGACCCGAAGCTGCTCACGACGCCCATCAACCTGATGCGCCTCGGCCTGCACCCCGACGGCCTGGCATCGCGGATCATCAACCTGCAACAGGTCCGCAGCTACCTGCTCCCACGCCTGGCCCGCCAGGCCGCCGCCTCCGGCGACCCCGAGCTCCACCACCTGTACGACGAACTAGTTGCCTTCGGCCCCATCGACAGCACCCCGCCAGATCCCGCCGACATCGCCCTCACCATTCAGATCCGCCACCGCGGCACCGACCTCACCTTCCTGAACACCATCACGACCTTCGGCACCGCCTTCGACATCACCCTCGAAGAGATCGCGATCGAGACCTACCTCCCCGCAGACGCCACTACGACGGCCTACTTCCGCCGCACCTGACGAAGAGGGCGGAAGGTGCGGCGGAGGTCGTCGGTCCATTCTGTTGGGAGTTCCCAGGGGATGAAGTGGCCGCCGTTGGGGTGGGCGGTGATGTTGACGTGGTTGTACCAGGGGGCGCGGTCGCTGGCCAGGAAGTTGTCGATACGTTGCTGCGGGGTGTGTACGCCGGGCGGGTCCTCGTGGCCGACGAACGTGATCCCGGTCGGGGCTTCGATGGCCGGCGTACGGTCGTGGGACGGTGTCCAGGGGTAGCGGTTGTTGTTGGCGTACGTCCGGATCGAGGTGTCGATCGCGTTCCCGGCCCAGAAGATCGTCGCGTGGGTGAGCAGGTCGTCGTCGGTGAACGCCTTCTCGCTCTCGGCCCACTTCTGCCAGCGTTCCAGGATCCACGCGAGCATGCCGGCCGGCGAGTCCGCGAGACCGAACCCGAGCGTGCTCGGATCCAGCACGTGCACGGCCAGGTGCGACGCGAAGCGGTGCTCGAGCTCGAGGATCCGGGCGTGGATCTCCGGCGGCAGACCGGGCGGGATCGGGTTGCCGCCGCTCAGGTCCCACCCGCGATCGCCGTTGAAGAACGACAGCTTCAGCGCCGACCCGATGTGCATCCCGTACAGCTCATCGGCGTACTTGTGCCCGAGCTGCCCCGTCACCAGCGCGCCGACGTCACATCCGGCGGCGGCGTACTTCGGGTGCCCGAGGATCCCCGTCATCAGCTCGTGCCAGACGTCGGCGATCTTCCAGAAGTTCATGTCCGGCCGGGTCGGCGTCGAGAATCCGAACCCGGGCAGCGACGGCACGATCACGTCGAACGCGTCCGCGGGATCACCGCCGTACGACTCGGGGTCGGCCAGTGGATCGATCACCTTCGACCAGTGCCAGAACGTCCACGGCCAGCCGTGACTCAGGATCAACGGGATCGGGTCCGGACCGACGCCGGGCTTGTGCAGGAAGTGGACCGGTACGTCACCCACGTCGACCCGGTAGTGGTCGTAGGCGTTGATCGCCCGCTCGGCGGCCCGCCAGTCGAAGCCGTCGGCCCAGTATTCGACCAGGGGTTGGAGGCGGGTACGACGTACGCCGTAGAAGCCGTCGTCGTTCCCCGCGTCGCGGGGCCATTTCGTCGTGCGGAGGCGACGTCTGAGGTCGTCGAGGACCTCGTCAGCGACATGGATGGGCGTTGGAATCACGGGGTGTCCTCGGCAAGCTCGGTCAAGCGCTGGAGTACGTCGACGGAGCCCGCGAGCACGGCGCGCTCTTCGGGCGTCAACTGGTCGACGAGTGCGGCCAGTTTCGCGACCCGGTGCGCGTGCCGGGAGCGGACGATCTCCTGACCTGCGCTGGTCAGGGAGATCAGGCTGGCCCGGCCGTCGCTGGGGTCGGGGCGACGTTGGAGGAGACCGTCCTGCTCGAGCTTCGCGACCAGGCTGGTCAGGGCGGGTTGCTTCAGCTGCTCGGTCGGGAGGAGTTCGGTGAGCCGCATCGGACCGGTCCGGTCGAGCGTGTGCAGCACCGACAGGGTCGAGAAGTTGAACCTCCGGACCGACGGCAGCCGGATGAAGATCGTGTTGAAGTCCTCGATGACCGTCGTCAGCCGATCGACATCCATGCGACGACAATATCAATTTTCGATGTATGTTCAAGTCAGTTGCTGAGGGCAACGGATACGGTGAAGGCGGTCTCGCCGGATTTCAGCGTGAGGACGGCGGCGTCCGCGCTGTCCGGGAGCTTGCCCTTGAACGTGATCGTGCCGTGCTCGGTGCCACCGCTCGCGACCTTGCTCGGCCAGTTGCTGCGGCGGGTGTCGGCGCGCAGCGCGGTGCCGTCGGCGGCGGTGAACGTCGCGCCGGCGATCGGGACCGTGACGGGTTCCTTGGCGCCGTTCGCGAGCATCACCTCGACGCGGGTGAAATGGCTCGTGTACGTGACGTTCTCGACCGTGATCGTGACCGCGGCGGAGGGTTTCGCGACGGGCTTGACCAGCCGGTCCGCGCCGGATTCGTTGCCGGTCAGGTAGCCGCCGACGTACTCCGCGCCCCCGGTCAACGCGAACCCGCCGACGCCGACGCCGACGAGCACCACGGCGACCGCGACCAGGATGGATACGTCGAGCCGACCCGGTCGGTGGTCCTTCGGGGCGGCCGCGTCGAGCAGCGCGAGCACCATCGCCACGACCAGCGCGATCCCGGGCGGGACCAGCCATCGCAGTTCGCCACCCGGTCCGTCGGCGAGGAACGTGACGATCAGGTTCACGATCAGCCCGAGAACGACGATCCCTCCGGCGACGATCAGCACGCGCGGCAGCCGCACGGTCCCGACGGCGTCGCCCTCGGCTCCCGCCGTACGACGGTCTGCGTCGGGCTCCACGATCGGACGGCGCTCCGCCTTCGGGCGACGCTCCGCCTTCGGACGGCCTTCCTCGTTGGCGCGCCGGTCGGCGCCGGTACGGCGGTCTGCTCCGGGCAGGCGTTGCTCGGTCTGTGCACGGCTCGGCTCGGGCCAGTTGTCGGGCCGGTTCCAGTTCGGCTCCGCCTGCTCGACCCGCGCCGAGATCTCCCACGGCGTCCGAACCGGCTCCGGGTTGTCCGCCGACGGATACGCCGCCCAGCCCCCGTCACCCGACCGCGACTGGTCTTCAAACCCCCGCACGACACCTGCCGCCCCATACTCACCAGGCTCATATGAGGCGTCATCCTCCTCAGCCTCGTACGCCGGTTCGTCGTACCGCGCGCCGTATTCCTCGCCGTACTGCTCGCCACGGCCGGCGTCCTCCTCGGCCGCCCACGGCTCCTCGGCAGGCGGATACTCAGCCGCGGACCCGTAGTCAGCCGCAGCCGACCCGGAACTCGCAGGCGCCGACGGAGCAGGCACGACCGGCGGAGGCGGCGTGGACGCGGCCGACGGCGTGGACGCGGCTGACAGGGGCTGGGCGGCCGGCGGGGCGGACGCGGCTGGCGGTGGCGCGGCAGGTGCAGGTGGCTCAGGAGCCGCCGCGTACGCCTCGTCCGGCTGAGGGGTGGTCGGGGTGACCGGGTCCGGGAGCGTGGTCTTGTGGAAGGTGAGGACCGACCGTCCGATGTGGACGCGGTCGCCGGTGCTCAGGGGTGTGGGCGCGGTGATGCGGTGGCCGTTGAGGCCGGTCCCGTTGCGGGACTCGTCGTGCAGGGTCCAACCGGAGCCGTCGCGGGCCAGCCGGGCGTGGATGCGGGAGATCTGGTCGTCCGCCTGCAGCCGGATGTCGGCGTTGGAGGCGCGGCCGATGGTGATCGTGTCGGCCTCGGCCGGCAGCGTCCAGCGCTGCTCACCGAGCGACAGCACGAATTCGGTTTCCACTCCCACCCCAGCCGGCGTCATCCTGATCGTGTTCCGTCGCGCCGCTGCCGGCGCGTCGCACCCCGCGGCAGCCAACCCGTCTGCGCGATTCTGCCATCCGCACCCGCCCCAGACCACCGGCAGTACCCACCCACCACCCTCCGCGACAGCCCCCTCACACCCCGGACCGGAGGCTGCGGACCCGCGGTCCCGGATCGTCACAAATCTCAGGATTCGGTCGGCTTTGTCAGCTGTTAGTAGCGATGACAACGCGGTCAGTTGTCGTAAGGGTGCCAACGGCACGGTAGCGCCTTGCTCGGGTGCGATCGCGGACATAGTGTCCCCCCGCGCGATTCATCAGGGTTGGATGAAAAGGGGGAGTTTTTCGCGGTAGCCCGGTGAATAGGCCGGAGGTTCCAGGCGGAGTGGTGCACCGCCTGCAGTCCGGCGAGGCGCAACCCGCCCAAAGCACCGCATTCGCGAAGGGACCAATACCAATGGTCTTGTTCCAGCGTTCTCGAAAGCCTGCCATCGTCCTGGGCCTCACCGGCCTGGCAGCGGCAGCACTCGCCGGATTCGGTACGTCGGCCGCAGGCGCCGCGCCGAGTGCGGCACCCCCGCCCCGGCCCTCGCAGGCGCAGTCGAAGGCGTCCGCCGTCGACTCGGCGTCGTCGCTGGTCGCCGGCCGGCCGAGCGCACTGCACGCCTCGAAGGACGACAAGTTCACCGCGAAGCCGGTGATCTCGGACCCGTCCGGCCTGCAGTACGTCCCGTACGAGCGTTCGTACAAGGGTCTCCCGGTCATCGGTGGTGACTTCGTCGTCGTCACCGACGCCAAGGGAGCCGTGAAATCCACCTCGGTCGCCCAGACCACCGCCGTACCCGACCTGTCCACGACCGCCAAGGTGACGGCCGCGGCCGCGCAGAAGACCGCCACCAAGCTGCTGAAGAAGGTCGATTCGTCGACCACGCCGACGCTCGCGGTCTACGCCCTCGACGGCACCCCGAAGCTCGCCTGGCAGTCCCGTGTCACCGGCCGCAGCGCTTCGGAGCCGTCGAGCCTGAGCGTGTACGTCGACGCGCAGTCCGGCAAGGTGCTCGGTACCAAGGAGCACGTGATGGCCGGCAACGGCACCGCGGCGTACAGCGGACCGAACCCGGTCCACCTGGACACCACGCTGTCCGGCAGCACGTACTCGATGAAGGACCCGAACACCACCAACCAGTCCTGCCAGGACGCGGCGAACAACACCACGTTCTCCGGTCCGGACGACAACTGGGGCAACGGCACGGCGTCCAACAAGGAGACCGGCTGCGTCGACGCGCTGTACACCGCCCAGACCGAGCGGCACATGCTGACCGACTGGCTGGGCCGTAACGGCTTCGACGGCAACGGCGGCGGCTGGCCGATCCGCGTCGGCCTGAACGACGAGAACGCGTACTACGACGGCACGCAGGTGCAGGTCGGTCACAACACGGCCGGTGGCTGGATCGGTTCGCTGGACGTCGTGGGCCACGAGCTGGGCCACGGTATCGACGACCACACCCCGGGCGGCATCTCGGGTTCGGGCACCCAGGAGTTCGTCGCCGACACGTTCGGCGCGGCCACCGAGTTCTACAGCAACCAGGGCTCGGCCTACGACCCGCCGGACTTCTACGTCGGTGAAGAGATCAACCTGGTCGGCAGCGGCCCGATCCGCAACATGTACAACCCGTCCGCGGTCGGCGACCCGAACTGCTACTCGAGCTCGATCCCGGGCGCCGAGGTGCACGCCGCGGCCGGTCCCGGCGACCACTGGTTCGTCCTGCTCTCCATCGGCAGCGGCGGCAACCCGAACGTCCCGACCTGCAACAGCTCGTCGGTGACCGGTCTGGGCATCCAGAAGGCCATCAAGATCATGTACAACGCGATGCTGATGAAGACCAGCAGCAGCTCGTACCTGAAGTACCGGACCTGGACCCTGACCGCGGCCAAGAACCTGTACCCGGGCAGCTGCACCGAGTTCAACACCGTCAAGGCGGCGTGGGACGCGGTCAGCGTTCCGGCCCAGTCGGCCGACCCGACCTGCACCGTTTCGGGTGGCGTCACGGTCAGCAACCCGGGCAACAAGACCGCGACCGTGGGTACGGCGATCTCGCCGTTCACGCTGTCGGCCACCGGTGGCACGGCACCGTACACGTGGTCCGCGACCGGTCTGCCGGCCGGCGTCACCATCGGTTCCTCCACGGGCACCGTGTCCGGTACGCCGACCACCGCCGGCACCTACAACGTGACCGCCACGGCCACCGCGAGTGCCGGAGGATCGGGTAGCGCTTCCTTCACCATCAGCGTGAGCCCTGTCGGCGGCGGTTGCTCCTCGCCGGGGCAGAAGCTCGGCAACCCGGGCTTCGAGACCGGTACGGCGTCGCCGTGGTCGGCCTCGACCGGAGTCATCGACAACACCACCTCCCAGCCCGCCCACGGTGGCTCCTGGAAGGCGTGGCTGGACGGCTACGGCCAGACCCACACCGACACGCTGAGCCAGTCGGTCACGATTCCGGCCGGTTGCGCGGCGACGCTCTCCTTCTACCTGCACATCGATTCTGCGGAGACCACCACGACGACGCAGTACGACAAGCTGACGGTGAAGGCGGGCTCGACCACGCTGGCGACGTACTCGAACCTGAACAAGGCGAGCGGCTACTCGCTCAAGTCGTTCAACCTCTCGTCGTTCGCCGGCCAGACGGTGTCGATCAGCTTCACCGGCACCGAGGACAGCTCCCTGCAGACCTCGTTCGTCATCGACGACACGGGCCTCAACCTGAGCTGACCCTTTGAACGAACCCGGCCGCCGCACCTTCGGGGGTGCGGCGGCCGGCTCACTTCTCCGGCTCATTCGAGAGCCGTGCCCCGCGCAGATCAGCATCACGAAGATTGGCCCGACTGAGGTTCACGTCGCTCAGATCCAGCCCGCGAAGGTCAGCGCCGCTGAGATCCGCGCCGCTGAGATCGGCGCCGCTCAGCAGCGATCGCGCCGGTCCGGATGATTCGCCTTGTGCTGCCGATCCGGCCTTCGGCCCGGAGACTGCCAGACCCTCGGTGTCTTTTGCCGGATCGAGCCCTGCACGAAGGACCAAGCCGACGGCGACCGCCAGCATGAGTCCAAGCGCGATAGCGGCACCGATCGCGCCCTGCCAGGCGCTGGCTGCGGCAAGCACCGCGAGAGCCAGCACGGGCATCGCCCAAACGGTCAGTCGCCCCGCTCCCATCACACACTCCTTCCGGCTCGACCACAGCATCCCAAGGCGGATTGGTCCGGCGTGCCCGCCTCGCCGACCCCTGGATCAGGAACCACCGCCGGGACATACTGACAGTAATCATGGGGCGGGGAGGTCGATGATGACGTTTCGTAAGCCGACTGCGCTGGCAGTACTGATCCTGCGCCTCGGCCTAACGACACAGCACCCGAATCCGGAGGCTGCAGGGGTTGGCAAGCTGGGCTCGTCCCGCAGGTGCGAAGAGTGCAAGAGGCCGACGCTGAAGTTCAACGAGCGGACGAGCGTCTGGTATTGCACGAGCTGCGGCTGGGAGAAGCCGCAGGGCGACCGCTGATGGCAGCTGGGCTCCCCGGGGCCACGACCTCGGTTGGCTCGCAGATCGGGCGGTACTTCAGCCTGGCGTCTCTGTTGCCGTCCCTCCTGTTCGTCACCTGGATCGTTGCTCTGCAGGGCGCGGTCAACCAGCCGCTCGGCAAGTTCAGCCTCACCGGCTTGAAAACGGCCTTGTCCGACTGGAGTCCGACCAAGATCGGTCTGGTGGTCGGCGCCGCACTAGTGCTGGGCTTCGCCGTTCATCCGTTGATGTACGCAACGACGCAGCTGCTCGAGGGGTACTGGGGTCCGCGGCCGTTCGCTGTTCGGTTGGCGACGATGCTGGCACTGCGGCACCGCGGCCGGCAGCTTCGCCTGGAGCACCGCGCTGCTGATCTAGAGGTGCAGGCCGACGACCAGCTCGACGAGATCATCCTGTCGCGGATGCCTCATAAGGACCGGACGGGCCTGTCCGACGAGCAGCTTAGGACGGTCCTCGCAGACAAGCGGGAGACGGAGCGCCTGCTGCCAAGCGGCGCAGCGGTGTATGGACTGATCATGGCCAGGGAGGCGATCCAGAAGGTTCTAGACAGCTCGATGCCGAAGGCTGCGGACCGGATGCTGCCGACCCGCCTCGGGAACGTCCTGCGCAGAATCGAGGACAGCGTTGGGCAGAGCTACGAGCTCCCGTTGGTTCGCATCGCACCGCACCTGACGATGGTGGCAGCTCCTAACCGGGCCGCGTACATCAACGACACCCGCGAACAGATGGATATTGCGATCCGCTTGACCTTCTACGGCCTGGCTGCGGCGGTTGTGACGACTGTGTGGATGCTCGGTTCCGGATGGTGGCTCTTCCTGGGGTTGCTGCCGTATGCGTTCGCATACATCGCCTATCGCGGTGCCATCGCCGCTGCGAGCGCCTGGGGCGCTGCTGTCAAGACGGCCATGGATCTTGATCGGTTTGCCTTGTATGACGCCATCCATGTCGACTGGCCGACCGACACCAGGGCCGAACGTAGGCGGAACGAGAAGCTGATGAACGCACTGCTGGGCACGCCGGGAGCTTCTGTCACCTACGTCCGGCCCAAGAAGCCCTAGTTGAGGCTCATGCGCGGTTCGCCGTTGACCAGGCCGGTGCCGGCGATGGTGCAGGTGCCGCCGCGGTTCTGGGTGTAGGTCTGGCGGACGCAGTTGCGGAGCGCGAGCTGGGCCCAGTAGTTGGGGTGCAGGGACTCCTGGATGAAGTAGTCCGAGCCGACCGTGGTGACGGTGCGGATCTGGTTGATCCACTCGGTCCTGTCGACCGCGGTGGGCTGGGTCCAGGAGGTGAGGCCGACTTCCTCGTAGAGGCCGACTGTCTTCTCACACAGCCGGCGGCCGTTGAAGGCGGACTGGAGTTCGAGCAGGCGCGCGTTGGTCAGGCCGGATTGGCCGATCGCGGCGCGGACGGTGTTGTTGATGGTGACGAGCGCGGTCGCGTTGGCCCAGTCGGCGTCGGCGTTCCAGAAGCCGCAGCCACCGGTGCTCTGCCGGGTGAACCCGCTCTGGCTGTACCGGAACCCGCTGGCCGCCGGGATCGGCGACGGATACGTCTGTACGACGAGGCTCCATGCGGTGTCGCCGTACCCGGCGTTGCGCATCGCGGTGCGGACGTTCTGGAACGCGGTCGCGATCCTGGCGCGGACCGTGGTGATGTTGGCGGAGGTGAAGTTGGCGACGACGGACGAGTCGTCCTTGCAGTAGTCGGGATCCCAGGACGGCGACAGCAGGAAGTCCTGCACGCACTGGGTGACGATCGACGCGAAGTTGAAGTCGTTGCCGCCGATCGAGACGACGACCTGCTTCACGTTGTGGCCGGCAGCGAACTGCTGCAGCATCTTCGCCTGGCCGAGGTTTCCGGCGCCGTCGTCGTAGAAGTCGATGCCGGGCTTGAAGTAGTCGCCGGTAGCGGTCGTGGTCTTCGCGCCGGAGCAGGCCAGGTTGAGCCCGCCGACGCCGCCGCCGATGTACGCCTCGGCGGACTGGCTGCGGTGGCAGCGCGGGATCTGTTCGGCGGTGTGGCTCGCGTTGTCGTGGTAGGCGTGCGCACCGAGCGCGTCGGCCGGTGCCTCGGAGTCGTTCGAGCTACCGGCCCAGCGACCGGCTTCACCCGAGATGTAGGAATCCCCAACGGTGACGACGTACGGCGTACCCGAACCGGGACCGTCGGCGTGCGCCGGGGGAGCGACCAGGCCGAGCCCGGTCAGGGAGAGTAGGAGGATTGCTGCGGACACTCGACGACTTCTCGGAAGAGTTCTCACCCGGAAGGCCTCTCTCGCCGGAGTTCGGTGATCTCAGGACCCCCACCAGACCACCGTCGGCGTCAAGGTACTCCCGGGTAACCCGCACCGGTAGACCGAGCGTACTGACACGTTTGCGCCCTGTCACCACCGTGTCAGCTCGCCCAGTCACTTCGAGAGGTCAGCCGGGGAGGTTGAGTTCCTCCGGCCAGCGCTGCTGCCACCACGCGCGCCAGCGGCTCTCCAGCTCCGCGCGATCGGCGTCGCCGTACATGGACAGGATCGCCATCGTGGCGCCGTCCGGCTTCTCGTCGCCGGGTGGGATGTGGCTCAGCACGAGCAGACCGTTGCCCCAAGCATCTACTGTCAGGCCGACCTGATGCTCGGTGGTATACCAAATCTCGCCCTTGATGGCCTGACCAACAAGCTCGAGCTCGACAACTGTGCCGGCCGGCCGCACGGGGATCTGGAGCTCGGTGATCGGCGAGACCGGACCCGTGCCGGAGAAGAACAGCGTGCGCCGGGGCTCGCCCGGATGCCGCTCGAGCGCGAAGCGCAGCTGGTGCAGGAAGGTGATCCAGCCCTCGGTGACGTCGTCGTAGTACGCCTCCCACTCGGGATTGGCGCCGCGCGGCGCGCGAGTCAACGTGACCCGCGACCCGCCCTCGAACGGCTCCACCTCGAACCGATCCCCATGGCCGAGCGTCAGCGTCGTACCGTCCTCGGTCGTCTCGGTGAAGTAGATGAGGTCGATCTCCTCCTCCAGCCCACCCTGAGTCCCCTCGTACTCCCACCCGTGCCAGTGCCGGATCTTCTCCTTGTTCCGCAGGGCGTCCCATACGGCCTCGACCGGCGCCGCCACGGTGACCACGATCTTCATGACTCTCCTTCGGTACGGCGGGGTGCCGGATGACCGCCCGCGATCAATCGATACGGCCGCCCGCCCTCGCTGTCGAACTGCTCGACGACCTGCTGTACGGCCGCGGTCAACGCATCGGTGAACCGGTGCACATCACCCGGCTCCGCGAACCGCACCTCGGCCTCGAGTGTGAATGTCAGCAGCCGCTTCCCCTCGACGTCGGCCGCGCTCTGCATCCGCGCCACATCGCGCACCGTGCCGGCGGCGACCTCGACCAGGTGCTCGGCGGCGTACTGATCCTGGATCTCGGTGAACACATGCCCCATCACGCCCGGATCGACCACCAACCCGGCTGACGCACGCATGATCCGCTCGGTGAACCCACGCCGCGGCCGCTCCTCGACGAGCTCGACCAGCCCGGCCTTCTCCAGTTCGCGCAGGTGGTAGTTCACCCGCTGCCGAGGCAGCTCGAGCGCAGCCGCCAGCTGCGTCGCCGACCCCGGCTCGCGCAACAGCTCGAGCAGCCGCCGCCGAATCGGCGACAACGCCAACCGGACCTTCTCCGGCTCCTCGACATAGCGCAACATGTCCCCAATCTCCCAATTGACAGGAAAATTTGTCAATGGCTGGAGATCCTGTGGTGGGGACCCGCGACCTGGCCAAGTTCGCCTGACTGATGCTCCGCGGGGCTATGTCGAAGCTGATGGCCGCGAAGGTCGAGGCTGAACATGGCCCCGACCGCCCGGCGCTGAGGCCGACGTGCGCGACCTGCTCGTCCGCGGTCGCCTCGGATAACGGTTGCCGATGTCTGGGCTGACAACGCTGGACAGTCGTAGGGTAATTACTTAACTTCGTGAAGCATTGACATTGTGGCTGGCGGGGTAAATAGTTCCGTCCTGAAATCAATCAGAAAGCAGAGTGAATCAACAGTGTCGAACATCGAGATCCTGCAGCTCCGGGCCGCCGCGGTCAGCCTGGTGCTCGACTGCTCCGGTCCCGGCCTTCCGTCCGTTCTGCACTGGGGTGCGGACCTGGGCGAGCTGGCCGAGAGCGCTCTGCTGGAACTGCGCCGCGGCGCGGGTGCGGTCCAGGACGGGAACGGCCTGGACGAGAACCGTCCGATCGCGATCGTGCCGGAGTACTCGGCCGGCTGGTTTGGTATACCAGGCCTGAGCGGGCACCGCGACGGGCACGACTTCTCCGCGAGCTTCCGGCTGACCAGCGTCGCGCAGACCGGCAACACCGTGCAGGTCGACGCCGCCGACACCGAGGCGGGCCTCGACCTCAAGCTCACCATCGAGCTGACCGACTCCGGTCTCGTGCGCGCGAAGGCCGACCTGACCAACACAGCCGCGACGCCGTACACCGTCGACGGGCTGCTGCTCGCTCTGCCGGTGCCGACCGAGGCGACCGAGCTGCTCGACCTGACCGGCCGCCACATCGGCGAGCGCCACCCCCAGCGGCACGCCTTCACCCAGGGTGCGCACATCCGCGACAACCGCCGTGGTCGCACCGGCGCCGACGCGACCCTGCTGCTGTTCGCGGGCACCCCCGGCTTCGGCTTCCGTGACGGCGAGATCTGGTCCGTGCACACCGCCTGGAGCGGCAATCACCGGTCGTACGCCGAGCGCGGCATGAGCGGGTACGCCGTGATCGGCGGCGGCGAGCTCCTGCTCCCGGGCGAGGGCCGCGTCCAGCCGCAAGGCACCTACAGCACCCCGTGGATCTACGGGTCGTACGGCGTCGGCCTCGACCAGGTCTCGCACCGCTTCCACGATTACCTGCGGGCGCGGGCGAACCACCCGAAGACCGAGCGCCCTGTCGTCCTGAACACCTGGGAGGCGGTGTACTTCGACCTCGACCTGGACAAGCTGAAGGCGCTCGCCGACGCGGCCGCCGAGGTCGGCGCCGAGCGGTTCGTCCTGGACGACGGCTGGTTCCGCGGCCGCCGCGACGACCACGCCGGGCTCGGCGACTGGTACGTCGACGAGGGCATCTGGCCGAAGGGCCTGCATCCGTTGGTGGACCACGTGAAGGGTCTCGGTCTGCAGTTCGGCCTCTGGGTCGAGCCGGAGATGGTGAACCCGGACTCCGACCTGGCGCGCGAGCACCCAGACTGGATCCTCGCCGCCGGCGACCGGCTGCCGCCGACCGCACGCCACCAGCAGGGTCTGAATCTTGGTATACCAGCCGCCTACGACTACATCCTCGAGCGGCTCGACAGCATCCTGTCCGAGTACGACATCGCGTACCTGAAGTGGGACCACAACCGCGACTTCGTTGACGGCGGCAACCAGTTGACGGGGACGGCGGGTATCCACGAGCAGACCCTGGCGGTCTACCGGCTGATCGACGAGCTCAAGCGCCGGCACCCGGGCCTGGAGATCGAGTCCTGCTCGTCCGGCGGCGCCCGGGTCGACCTCGGCATCCTGGAGCGCACCGACCGGATCTGGGGCAGTGACAGCAACGACGCCCTCGAGCGGCAGACCATCCAGCGGTACACCCAGCTGCTCCTCCCGCCGGAGCTGATCGGCTGCCACGTCGGGCCGCCGCGTGCGCACACCACGGGTCGTACGCAGACGCTGGCCTTCCGCGCGACCACCGCCCTGTTCGGACACTTCGGTATCGAGTGGGACATCGCGTCCGCCAGCCCCGAGGAGCGCGAAGAGCTCAAGGGCTGGGTCGCGCTGCACAAGAAGCTGCGGCCGCTGCTGCACACCGGTCGCGTGGTCCGCGCCGACCGCGGTCCCGAGGACGTGCTCGTCCACGGAGTCGTTGCGCAGGACGGCGGGCGCGGCGTGTTCAGCGTCGTACAGGTGAAGCAGTCGGTGACGTCCGCCGTCGGACGGATCAGGCTGCCCGGCCTCGACCCGCAGCGCACGTACCGGGTCAGCAAGGTCGCGACACCCGGACCCGAGTCGCGGTCCACGGCCTGGTCGGTCGACGGTGGAAGCGTGGAGTTGAACGGCGCCGCCCTCGCCTCGGTCGGAGTACTCATGCCCGTGCAATGGCCGGAGAGCGCGATCTTGCTGGATGTGACTGCGATCGGGTAAGCCCGCCCGGTCGCCGACAGAAGAGGAGATCCCCCGTGACCGCCACCACCAACGCACCACCCGACACGAGACGAAGTCACGGGGACTCCGGAGCACCGCCGGGGAAGCGGCGAAGCCTGGGAGACCTGAAGGTGGCGATGATCTTCATCGCCCCGGCCACCCTGGGCTTCGTCGTGTTCTACATCTGGCCGACGCTGCGCGGCGCATACCTGAGCTTCACCGAGTACAGCCTGCTCTCGGCGCCGAAGTTCAACGGACTGGCCAACTACGACCGGATGATCCACGACAGCTTCTTCTGGAACGCGCTCGGCGTCACGGTCGAGTACGTCGTGATCAACATCGGCCTGCAGACGATTCTGGCCGTCGGGATCGCGATGCTGATGTACCGGTTGACGAAATCGATCACGGTGCGCGCGATCATCCTCGCGCCGTACCTGGTCGCCAACGTCGTGGTCGCGCTGGTCTGGTACTGGATGCTCGACGTGCAGGTCGGCGTCGTGAACACGTTCCTGGGATGGGTCGGGATCGACCCGATCGCGTTCTTCGGCGACTCGCACTGGGCGATCCCGACCGTTGCCGGGATCAACGTCTGGCGGCACATGGGGTACACCGCGCTGCTGGTCTTCGCCGGCCTGCAGACGATTCCGTCGTACGTCTACGAGGCGGCCGAGGTGGACGGGTCGACCGAGTGGAAGACGTTCTGGCGGATCACGTTGCCGCTGCTGCGGCCTGTTCTGGTGATGGTCCTGGTGGTCACCATGATCGGGTCGTTCCAGATCTTCGACACGGTCGCGGTCACCACCCAGGGCGGCCCGATCAATGCGACCCGGGTGATCTACTACTACATCTACGAGCGGGCGTTCACCCGGTTCGACTTCGGCTACGCCTCGGCGATGGCGCTGGTGCTGTTCGCCATCCTCGCGGTCGTCTCGCTGGTCCAGCTGCGGTTGCTGCGGGCGCGGGAGAGTGATCTCGCATGAGTCTGTCGACCGGTTCTGTCCGTCAGGTGAGCATCGGGCGCACAGTCGCCTGGATCCTGTTGTTCATTCTGCTGATTGTCACGTTGTTCCCGTTCTACTGGATGCTGCGGACGGCGTTCTCGGACAACACCCAGTTGCCGGGTCACCCGAATTCGCTGCTTCCGGTGGAGACCACGCTGGGTGCCTTCAAGCGCGTGCTCGGGTTGTCGAGTATCGAGGAGGCGCAGGCCCAAGGCGGCTCCGGCGCGGCGGTCAACTTCTGGCTGTACCTGCGGAACTCGTTGGTCGTGGCAACCATCACGACGGTGTGCCAGGTGTTCTTCAGCGCGATGGCGGCGTACGCGTTCGCGCGGCTGCGCTGGCCGGGGCGGGACAAGGTCTTCGCGGTGTTCCTGGCCGCGCTGATGGTGCCCCCGATCTTCACCACGCTGCCGAACTTCGTGCTGATCAAGAATCTCGGACTGCTGAACAGCTTCGCCGGCATCATCCTGCCCGGCGCGTTCATGACGCCGTTCGCGATCTTCTTCCTGCGGCAGTTCTTCCTCGGGATCAACCGCGAGCTCGAGGAAGCGGCGATGATCGACGGCGCGGGACACCGGCGGATCTTCTTCGGGATGATCATCCCGCTGAGCGCGGCACCGATCGCGACGCTGGCGATCCTGACCTATATCAACTCGTGGAACGACTACTTCTGGCCGCTGCTCGTCGGTCAGCAGGAGAACGTCCGCGTGCTGACGGTCGCGCTCGGAGTGTTCCGGTCGCAGACGCCGCAGGGCGGTCCGGACTGGGCCGGGCTGATGGCGGCGACGCTGATCGCGGCGCTGCCGATGATCATCCTGTTCCTGGCGTTCGCCAAACGGATCACGAACTCCATCGGCTTCTCGGGGATCAAATGATGACCCAAATGAATGCGACACCGTCACGAAGGACTCTGCTGAAGGCCGGACTGGCCGCGCTCGCCGTACCGTCGCTTGCCGCGTGCAACAACGGCGCCGCGGCGCGTGGTCCCGGCGAGGTCATCTACTGGTTGTGGGACTCCGCCCAGCTGCCGATGTACACCGAGTGCGCCAAGGTGTTCCACGAGCAGAATCCGCAGTACAGCGTGACGATCGAGCAGTACGGGTGGAACGACTACTGGTCGAAGCTCGTGACCGGGTTCATCTCCGACACGGCGCCGGACGTGTTCACCGGGCACTCGTCGAAGTACCCGCTGTTCGCGGACAAGGGACAGGTGCTGCCGATCGACGAATACGTTGCCAAGGACAACATTGATCTGGGCATCTACCAGAAGGGTCTCGCCGATCGCTGGATCGGGGCCGACGGCAAGCGGTACGGTCTGCCGAAGGACTGGGACACCGAGGTCTACTTCTACAACAGCGCGTTCACCGAGGCCGCCGGGATCAGCACCGAGCAGCTCAACTCGATGACCTGGAACCCGCGGGACGGTGGCACCTTCGAGCAGATCGTCCGCCGGCTGACGGTGGACTCGAAGGGACGTCGCGGCGACCAGCCCGGGTTCGACAAGGAGAACGTGAAGGTCTACGGGCTCGGGTACGCCGATGCCGGCGGTGGTGACGGGCAGACCAGCTGGAGTTGGTATGCCGCGATCAACGGCTGGAAGTACTCCCAGGGTGAGCCGTGGGGGACGAAGTTCTTCTACGGCGACCCGAAGTTCACCGACACGATCGGCTGGTGGCGGGGCCTGATCACCAAGGGCCTGATGCCGACGTACGCGCAGGCGAAGTCCGGCGTGGACGTGACGACCTCCTTCGGCGCGGGGAAGTACGGGATGACCCCGAACGGCTCGTGGATGCTCGGCACGTACGGGCAGCTGAAGCAGGTGAAGACGAAGCTGGCGCGGTTGCCGATCGGTCCGATCGGGAAGCGGATGTCGATGATGAACGGGCTCGCGGACACGATCTGGGCCGGGACGAAGCGGCGTGACGCGTCGTGGGCCTGGGTGAAGTTCCTCGGTTCGCAGACCGCTCAGGACATCGTCGCGAAGGCGGGCGTGGTGTTCCCGGCGGTGGCGGCGAGCATGCCGGCGGCGAAGGCGGCCTTCGCCAAGAGCGGGTGGGACGTCACGCCGTTCCTGGAGCCGGTCGAGGCGGGCGACGTGTTCCCGTACCCGGCCAATCCGAACGCGGCCGACGTGACCGCGGTGATGACGCCGGCGATGGAGTCGGTGATGTCGTTCGAGGCCGAGCCGTCGTCGCTGGCGAAGGCCAACAACGACGTGAACAAGATCCTCGCCGTGAACAGCTAGGGGTTCACCCTGGGTGGGCCTACGCCCGGGGGAGTACGCGGTACTGCGTCGGTGGGCGCAGGGTGCTCCTCCGGGGGTAGGTGAGGTGTCGCCGCTGAGGCGACGCGGAGACGGGGGCCGGAACGACAACCTTGGTGCCATCGGAGAACCGACGAGCATCGAGGAGAATCATGAGCGACGACAGGCCGGGCGGATCGATCCGCATCGGCGACAGTGAGCGTGAGGACGCGGTCAAGCGTCTGGGCGAGCATTACGAAGCCGGCCGGCTGACCGCCGAGGAGCACTCCGAGCGGGTCGAGCAGGCGCTCCGGGCACGCACCGGAGCCGAGCTCGACGGGCTGTTCACCGACCTGCCGGGCGCGCATCAGGCTGCGGGTGAGGCTGGAGCCGGCGAGGGCTGGGCCGGTCCATGGGGTTGGCGGAAGCCGCCGTGGACGTCACCGGAGAACGCCGCAGGCGGACCGGCTGCAGGTGGCGGGGCCGGTGGGCCGTTCGGTGGGTCGCGGCCTGAGTGGGCGCGGCGTGGGTTCCTCGGGCGGGTTCCGCTTCCGTTGCTGATCGTGCTGGGTGTGGTCGGGGTGCTGGCGTCGGTCGGGTGTGTGGTGGGTGGCGGGCATCCGCCGTTCCTGCCGATCGCGTTGATCGTGGCGGCCGTGATCGTCATCCGGAAGCGTCGGACGGAGCGCCGGGCATGAGAAACGTATACCGGGTGCTCGGTCTGCTGATCGCGATCGCGGTCGTGCTGCAGATCGCGTCCATTGCACTCGCCGGGTTCACGATCGCGAAGGACGCGGACGACGGGACCGCGATCGGGGCGGACTACAGCAACTTCGGGGAGAGCTACCACAGCATCGCCGGCACGGTGATCGGTCTGCTCGCGCTGGTGTTCCTGATCGTCTCGTTCCTGACCGACGTACCGCGAGGTCGCGTGCTGGCCGGGATCGTCGTCGGCCTGGTGGTGCTGCAGTTCCTGCTCGCGGTGGTGTCCTTCGGGGTCCCGGCGCTGGGCGTGCTGCACGGGATCAACGGGCTCGCGATCGCCGCTGTCGCGAGCATGGGGGCCCGACGGGCCGCCGTACCCAACCAGCCTGTGACCAGTGGCTGAGGTCAAGAAGCGGCGACGGGGCCGGCTGGTCGCACTCGGGATCACCCTGGCGGTACTCGTACCGCTGGGGTATCTCTGGGCGACCAGCCTGGTCCCGGGCTCGTACAACCCCGCGGAGATGGGGTACGCCGACTACGGTGGCGGACCGTCGATGCCGATGGAGCACATGCACCACGACGGGACCAGCGTCGCGGATCTGACCGGACCGAAGACTGGTATACCAAATGTGAACGTGACGCTGACCGCGCGGAAGCAGAAGTTCCAGCTGGCGTCCGGGGAGACCGTCGACGGGTACACCGTGAACGGGACGTCGCCGGGTCCGCTGATCCGGGCGCGGGTGGGTGATCTGATCCAGGTGACGTTCGTGAACGAGTCGGTCCCCGACGGCGCGACGTTGCACTGGCACGGGATCGACGTACCGAATGCCGAGGACGGGGTCGCCGGGGTGACTCAGGACGCCGTACCGGAGGGCGGGAAGCATGTGTACCGGTTCAAGGCGACGGCGGCCGGGACGTACTGGTACCACTCGCATCAGGTGTCGGCCGATGAGGTGAAGGGCGGCCTGCTCGGGCCGATCGTGATCGCGCCCGCATCGCCTGGTGAGGTGATCGCCACGATCCACACGTACGACGGCAAGCGGACCATCAACGGGCGGACGGGGACGGGACGGGTCGAGCTTCCGGCGGGTACGACGGCGCGGGTGCGGGTGATCAACACCGACAACGCGATCCTGCGGGTCGGGTTGGTCGGTATGCCGTACAAGGTGGTCGCGGTGGACGGTCGCGACGTGCACGGACCGACTCCGGTGACGGCTGCGTATCCGTTGGCTGCGGGAGGACGGGTCGATCTGGAGGCTGTGGTTCCGGCCGGTGGGATGCGGTTGGACGCGGGTACGTCGTCGACGTCGCTGGCGATCGGGCCGGCTGATCCGCCACGGGCCGAGCTGCCGGCGGACAACGTCGATCTGCTGACCTACGGGACGCCGGCGCCGCTGGGGTTCGACCCCGCGAAGGCGGATCGCCACTTCGAGTACCGGATCGGGCGGAGCGCCGGTTTCCTGGATGGCATACCAGGGCTGTGGTGGACGATCAACGGGCACAAGTTCCCCGACGTACCGATGTTCATGGTCGCCGAGGGGGACATCGTCAGGATGAAGATCTCCAACACCAGCGGCCAGGCCCACCCGATGCACCTCCACGGCCACCACGTCGTCGTCCTGTCCCGCAACGGCGTCGCCGCCACCGGCTCACCCTGGTGGACCGACACCCTCGAGGTCGGCAACAAGGAGACCTACGAGATCGCCTTCGTAGCCGACAACCCCGGCCTCTGGATGGACCACTGCCACAACCTCCCGCACGCCTCCCAGGGCCTGGTCACCCACCTCATGTACGAAGGCATCACCACCCCGTACCAGGTAGGCGGCGACTCCCACAACGAGCCGGAGTAGGTCGGGTGGGAACCAATTTCGGCGTGGTGCGTCGATCTCTCATGATGTTCAGGTGAGCACGCCGGACGACGACCTGCACGGCCGCCAGCTTCTTCTGCTGCTGGTGTTCTTCGGCACGGTCGGCGGCGGCTTGTACTTCGTCGGCTGGCTGACCCGCCCGAGCCCGCTGTACGACGCTCCGCTGCTGTGTTTCGCGATCGCGGGCGGGGCCTGCTACCCCGCCCGCTGGCTGGCCGAACTGTTCGAGTGGTGGAAGCGGCTGGCAGAGCCGACCCGATGGACGCAGGCGCGGCGCGAACGAGCCCGAGCCCGGGATCGCGCGGAGGCGCGCGAGGCCGCGGCCAGGCGGCGGGCTGCCGAGGGGGACGGGGTCGCTCCGGCTTCGCCGCGGCACAGCACCGGGCGCCGGCGGTTCGACTGGTTCACGCTGCTGCGGAGGATCGTCGGGGTTCCGCTGGTGCTGGGGTCGTTGGCGATCATCCCGCTCGGCATCAGCGGCGGCCTCGACGACCAGCGGCTGGCGCGATCGGGACCGGTGCGTCAGGCAGTGGTGCTGACCGTCGAGGAGGACAAGTGGTCACGGTCGCGGGACGTGACCGTCACGATCGCGCAACCCGACGACGGTACGCCGGTCGAGCTCAACGGCGGCGGCGATCTCGATCCGGTACCGGCCGTCGGTGACCGGGTCGACGTCATTGTCGACCCGGGCGATCCGTCGTACGTGATCGCCGCGGATGTGGACTGGGACATGCACTGGTACTGGTACGTGGTGGCGGTCGTGATCGGGCTCGTTTGCGCCGGGTTCTGCTCGATGCTCCTGCTGTGATGCTCAAGCGGTTGCTCGTGGCAACGGCTCGTGGTCGGCCCGGGCGCGGTGGTAGGCGGCCATGCGTTCGCAGGCGGCCTCGATGGCGGCGCGCTGCGAGGTGTAGGAGCCGTACCACAGTGGGTTGTCCGGCTGGGGGTCGAGTTCGTCGTCGACGTCGGCGTACCACTCGTCCGAGGTTCTGAAGACCCGCGCGTGCAGATGGTTGTCGTTCACCGCCACCACTCCTGGAGTGAGAACCGTGTACCTCTCCAGGATGTGGTGTGGGTTCGGCGGAAACGACCAACGACACGCGGGTTTTCAGGTGACGAGGACGGTGATGCGTTGGGCGGTGTTGTTGCTGAAGCCGCCTCGGTTCCAGTCGGCCTCTATTGGTTGCTCTCGGCCACTGGCGTCGTAGGCGCGGACCGTGAGCACGTGCTCGCCGGGTGTCGCCTCCCAGTCGTAGGCGAACGCGCGCCAGGCCAGCTCGTCGTTGCCGAGGGCATCCAATGTGGCCTCGTGCCAGTTCATGCCGGCGTCGGTGCTGATCTCGACGCGTTCGATCGGCGCCCAGCCGGACCAGGCCCGGCCGAAGAGCGGAACGGTGCCTGCAGCAACGAAGCGGTGCCGGCTCATGAAGTCCGGGAAGCCGGGCGGGACGAGCAGCGCCCGCGGCTCGATCCGGGTCACCGGCCGGCCCGGATCGTCGGGGTTCTGCCGGATCACGTACGCGACCGCGTTCTGGAACCCGTCGAACTCGTGGTCGATCAGCTCGATCGACCGCAGCCACTTCACGCTCGCCATCCCGTACCACCCCGGTACGACCAGCCGCAGCGGATACCCGTGCTGCGGCGGCAGCGGCCCGCCGTTCATCTCCCACGCGACGATCGCGCCGGAGTCGATCGCCTCCGTGATCGACAGCCCGCGCTGATAGTCCTGTACGACGCCGCGCTCGACCCCGCGGTCCGCGCCGGTGAACACCACGTCGACGGCATCCTCGCGGATCCCGGCCAGCCGCAGCAGGTCCGACAGCAGCACCCCGGTCCACTCCGCCGTACCGACTGCCTCCTGCAGCCACGGCTGGCTGATCGGCCGCGGCTGCAGCGTGGCGCGCCCGTTGCCCGCGCACTCCAGCGTGACCCGGATCGTACGGCGTCCCATCGCGCGCAACTCGGTCAGTCCGAACGACAACGGTTGCTCCACGCACCCGTTCAGCTCGAGCCGCCAGTCGCCCGCGTTCGTTGCCGGTATGTCGTAGTGCACCAGGACGTAGTGCAGTCCCGGCGGCGTCACGTCGTACCGCAGGCTCTCCAGCGGCATCCCGTGATTCCGTGCCGCGAGCTGCAACTCGTCGGCGGTGATCCCCTCACCCGTGTCCGCCAACCGCCCCCGGACGCTGAATTCCTCGATCGACACCACAAATCCCACCCCCTGGGCCCAACCCTAGAGGTAGGGGCCCGCTACAACCAGCCGTTGTCGACCGCGATACGGGCGGCCTCGGCCCGGGTGCGGGCGCCGGTCTTGCCGATCGCGGCGGAGAGATGGTTCCGGACCGTGCCCTCGGACAGGTGCAGTTCCTTGGCGATATCGGCGACGGTGCCGCCTTCGCGGGCGGCCCGCAGTACGTCGGCCTCGCGGCCCGTGAGCGGGCTCGTGCCGGCGACGAGGGTCTCCGCAGCGAGTGACGGATCGACGACACGCAGCCCCTGGTGCACCCGCCGTACGGCGTCCGCCAGTTGCGTCGCAGGCGTGTCCTTGACCACGAACCCGGCCGCGCCGGCCTCCATCGCGCGGCGCAGGTACCCGGGCCGGCCGAACGTGGTCACCATCAGCACCCGAACCCCGGGGACGGCGGTGCGCAGCGCGGCGGCCGCCTCGATCCCGTCCAGCCCGGGCATCTCCACGTCGAGCAGCGCGACGTCGGGCTGGGAGTTCTTCGCGGCATCGATCACTTCGTCGCCGCGACCGACCTCGGCCACCACCTCCAGGTCGGGCTCGAGGTCGAGCAGCGCGGCCAGGGCTCCACGCACCAGCGCCTGGTCATCGGCGATCAGCAGTCGGATGCTCACGGGTCCATCCTCACAGGCCGACCCGGACGGCCAGCCGGAACCCACCGCCGGACGCCTGACCGATCTGCACACTTGCACCGGCCTGGTCCGCGCGCTCCCGCAGTCCGACCAGCCCGTGGCCGGACGCACCACCACCGGGCGTCGGCCCCTTGCCGTCATCCAGTACTTCGATCTGCGTGGCCGTGATCCGGATCGTGCAGCGCTTCGCGCCGGAGTGGCGTACGACGTTCGTCACGCCCTCTCGCACCACCCAGGCGAACAGCTCCCGGTTCTCCTCCGGGACCTCGTCCATCGTGGTCGGGAGGTCCGCCTTGATCTCGGCGGCCTGCAGCGCGGCCCGCGCCGAGACCAGCTCACCGGCCAGGCTCAGCTCGCGGTACCCGGCGACCGCGGCCCGGACGTCGGCCAGCGCCGCCCGCGCCAGGCTCTCGACGTCGGCGACCTCGGCGGCCGCGCGGGTCGGATTCGCCTCGATCAGCTTGCCGGCCAGCTCAGCCTTCACCGTGATGACGGTGAGTGAGTGGCCGAGGATGTCGTGCAGGTCCCGGGCGAACCGGTTCCGCTCCTCCTGCACGGCCAGCTCGGCCATGTCCTTGCGGGCGGCGTTCAGCTCGATGCTGCGCTGGATGGCCCGCCGCAGTCCGAACACCGCCAGCGCGCCGAGGAAGATCGCGAAGCCGTAGCTGCCGTCGTCGGTCCAGCCGGGCACTACTCGCAGCGAGACCTCGGTGCCGGCGAGCAGGACCGCGACGAACGCGACGGCCGCCCGGAGATCCAGCAGCATCATCGCGACCGACGCGATGTAGACCAGGCCCGTCAGGGCGGTCTGGCCGGCGGTCGGGATCATCAGCAGGCACAGCGCCAGCATCAGACCCAGGTACGCGACCTGCTGCCAGACCCGCAGCAGGTGCTTGCGGGCCATCCGGCGCAGGAGGCCGAAGAACCCCAGGTAGCTGGCCGCGAACAGGATCACCGTGAGGAACCCGAGGGCCTGGCTGAGGCCGTCCTTGCGCTCCGCGATCTTCTGCAGCGGCTGCGCCAGGTAGAACAGCCAGACCCCCGCGGCCAGCCAGCCCCAACGGCCCGGACCGTTGCCGACGCGCTCGGCCATCCCGTCCAGGACGCTGGGGCTGCGGTTGGTCGTCACGGTGGTCACGCTACCGCTCTGGTGCTCAGGCGCGGGCGGTGTCGGCGCGGAACCGGCGGAGGCCGATGAACCCGAGTACGACGGTCCAGCCGAGCACCACGAGCAGCGCCTGGGTGTCGACTCCGCCCTGCGTCAGGGCGCTGCGGGACGTCAGCCCGGTCCAGTACGCCGGGGTCAGCTGGGCGATGTGCTTCATGATCGACGGCATCTGGTCGACCGGCAGCCACAGCCCGCCGAAGGCCGCGATCAGCATCGTGCTCAGGCCGGTGATCGGCTGCACGCTGTCCGGCTTGGCGACGTACCCGATGACCAGGCCCAGGGCGGCGAACGGCAGGGCGCCCAGCCAGGAGACCACCGCGACCATCGCCCACTGGCCGGCATCCAGGTGCACGTGGCCGACGGCCATGCCGAAGACGAAGACGACGAGCAGCGGCGGCACCGCCAGCAGCAGCGACAGGATCACCTTGTTGACGACGTACGCCTGCGGCTTCAGCGGGGTCAGGCGCAGCGTCCGGTTCCAGCCGCCGTCGCGCTCGGCCGCGATCACGCCGCCGCTGCTCATCGCGGCGGACATCGAGCCGAACATCGCCATACTCACCATCACGTACGCGATCGCGGAGATCCCGCCCTCGGTGGCGTCCTTGGGGATCGTCAGGCCGAAGATCATGAACAGCACCAGCGGCATCAGGATCGAGAAGATCAGCACCCGGCGGTTCCGGAGGGTCCGGCGGATGTCGAAGATCAGGTAGTTGCGGTTCATGCCAGCGTCTCCTCTTGGGCCGCGCTGATCGCGAGGACGGCGTCCTCCAGGTCGGCGGACGTCACTTCGATGTCGTGGGCGGTGGTGTTCTCGATCAGGTGCCGCAGCGTGTTGTCGGAGTCCGCGCACTGCAGCAGGACGACCTCACCGCGGGTCTCGACGTTCCGTACGCCGGGCAGCGAGGCGAGCGCGGCGAGATCGGCGCCGGGGATCGTGGCCCGGATGGTCCGGCCGGACACGCTGGCCTTGATCTGCGCGGCGGTGCCGTCGGCAACGACTTTCCCGTTGCGCATCAGGACGACCCGGTCGGCGTACGCATCGGCCTCTTCGAGGTAGTGGGTGGCGAACAGGACCGTGCGGCCGCGGGCGGTCTCGGCGTGCATCGAGGCCCAGAAGTCGCGGCGGGACTCGACGTCCATCCCGGTCGTCGGCTCGTCCAGCACGATCAGGTCCGGCTGCGGGATGATCGCCATCGCGAACCGCACCCGCTGCTTCTGCCCGCCGGACAGGCCCTTCATCGTCCGGCGGGTGAGGTCGGCGATGCCGGCCCGCTCGAGCGCCTCCTCGACGGGCATCGGGTCCTTGTGCAGACCGGCGACCAGGTTCAGGAGTTCGCCGACCTTGGCGTCCTCGATGATCCCGCCGCTCTGCAGCATCACGCCGACCTGGCCCTGGGCGATCGCGTCGGTCGGCGTACCGCCGTACACCTGGACGGTGCCGTTGTCCGGCTTCACCAGGCCGAGCAGCATCTCGATCGTGGTCGACTTGCCGGCGCCGTTCGGCCCCAGCAGCGCCACCACCTCGCCGGCCCGGATGGTCAGATCCACCCCGGCGACGGCCTGCACGTCCACATACTTCTTGGTCACACCCCGCAGGCTGACCGCAGTCGTTGTCGTCATACCCAGAAGCTTGTCCGAGCACGCCGTACACCCCCTGGATCGCTCGTCACGACCCACCCATGACATCCGTCAGCCCAACTATTCGCGGCCGCCGGCCGTCCACAGAACAGGAGGAGGTGGTTGAGGTGGTCGAACTACGGGCACGAGTGGGAGGGTGGCAGGGGAGGCACGAGATGGCGACGTTGACGGTGTGGAAGTTCGAGACCTGGGACGGGGCCAACCAGGCGATCGGGACGCTGGAGAGTCTGGCGAAGCAGAAGCTGATCCGGGTGCATGATGCGGCGTCGGTGTCGTGGCAGCCGGAGAAGCGGCGGCCGCGGACGCGGCAGGTGCGGAACATGACCGGGCCGGGTGCGGTCGGCGGGGCGTTCTGGGGGATGTTGTTCGGGACGATCTTCCTGATGCCGTTCGCGGGAGCTGCGATCGGGGCCGCGGCGGGTGCGGTGGCCGGCAAGCTCATCGACGTCGGGATCGACGACGACTTCATCAAGGAAGTGCGAGCTCAGGTGACACCGGGTACGTCGGCGCTGTTCTTGCTGTCGAGCGACGAGGAGACGGACAAGATCCGGGAGACCTTCCGGAAGACGCGGCTGCGGGCCAAGCTCATCCACATCAACCTGAGCGACGACCAGGAGACGGCCATCCACGAGATGTTCGACGACTGAACTCCACCGCCTGCAGCCAATCCTCCTCGAGAAGAGCGTGGCCGCCGGGCCGGACGTGGTAGCCGATACCGCCGTCCTCGAAGGCCGGGGTCGCCGCCAGCACGGCCAGGTACTCGCCGATCGGGTCGGCCCAGTCGTCGTCCTCCGCGCTGGCGACGTACACGCGGCGGGGCGCGATGCTCGCGAGCAACTGGTGTTGATCGACGGGCAGTTCGTCCTCGCTACCGGCGTACGAGGCGAACGACGGGACGAACCAGTGCGGGAACTTCGTCGTGATCGCGGCGATGTCCTCGCCGCCGGGGTGGCGGAACAGCGAGGCGCCGCAGCACCCGGAGTCGTTGGAGACGGTGACCGCGAAGCGTTCGTCCTGTGCTCCGGCCCAGAGCGCGGCCTTGCCGAGGCGTGAGTGGCCGAGCACGATCGCGCCGTCCGTGGTCAGGCCCTGGATACCGGCGGCGATGTCGAGGCAGCGTGACAGTCCCCAGGCCCAGGCTCCGACCGCGCCCCACGGTTCGCCGTTCGGGAAGAGCGCGCGTACGCCGAGAGCGCTGGGGTCGTCGGGCTCGATCTGCTGGTAGTCGACGGCGAGTACGGCGTACCCGGCGTCCATCACCTTCTCGTACGGCCAGCTGTCGACCGTCTCGTCGATGCCGGTGAAGCTGAGTGCCACGATCACCGGGGACGGGCCGGCCGCCGACGGGCGGTGAAGGAGGGTGTCGAACTCGAGATCGCCCAGCGGGCAGGAGATCCGGGCGCGATGGCGGAGGACGCCGGGCTCTTCGGAGAGCAGTTCGAGGTCGGTCAGGTGGCCGCCGGTCGGCGTACGGCCGTAGATCGTGCGGGCGAACGTGTCGAGAACGTCGGTGCCGGTGGGCTGGAGCGGTGGGAGGTCGGGAACCGTGGCTCGTCGCCATGCCTCCGGAAGCTGGGCCATGGAACCCATCCTCGCGGAAATGTCGTTGACCGGGGCGTTGACGAGTGTCAGGGTCCGGGGCGTGGATCGGGTTGCGAAGTTGCATGACGACGAGGTTGAGATCGACACGTCCCTCGTGGAGCGGCTCGTCGCTGCGCAGTTCCCGCAGTGGGCGGGGTTGGCGGTGCGGGTGGTGCGGGCGTCGGGGACGGACAACGTGACGTTCCGGCTGGGTGACGAGCTCTCCGTACGACTGCCGCGGACGGAGTCGACCCAAGGGCAGGTGGAGAAGGACCTGATCTGGATGCCGCGGCTGGCACCGCACCTGCCGCTGCCGATCCCGGAGCCGTTGGAGCTCGGTCGGCCGGGAGAGGGTTATCCCTTCAGCTGGGGCGTTTACCGCTGGTTGCCGGGAGAGCCGCTGGACGTCGAGAAGGTCGACGCAGTGGCCGTTGCCGGTCAACTGGCCGAGTTCGTCCGGTACCTGCGGGACGTCGACCCCACCGGCGCGCCGGTGCCCTCAGGTGACCCGTTCGAGCGGGGTACGCCGTTGACGCCGCGCGACGAGATGTTCCGCGAGGCGCTCGACGAGCTCCGCGAGTACTTCGACGTCGGCCGGGTGCTCGCCTCGTGGGAGGAGTCGCTGGCCGCGGATACCTTCGAAGGCCCGGCGCGCTGGATCCACGGCGACCTGATGTCCGGCAACGTGATGGTTGCCGATGGCAAGTTATCGGCGATCATCGACTTCGGCACCGCACGCGCCGCGGATCCGGCCGGCGACGTGATGCCTGCCTGGTGGCTGTTCCACGGTGACTCCCGGAACGCCTACAGGCAGGCGCTTTCGGTCGATGAGAACACCTGGCTCCGAGCCCGCGGCTGGGCACTCTCGCTGACCATGATCGCCATCCCGTACTACCGTGACCGCAACCCCGATGCGATCTCCGGCGGCCAGGAGTACGTCGCCGACCTCCTCAGCGACTGACCCTCACCAGAGCTTGTCGATCTCACCTGGGTACAGCTCGATCCGGGCGTGACCGAAGTCGGATCGCCGCACGCGCGGATCGAAGAACGCGGCTAGGGTGACCTTGTCGAAGCCTGGCTGGTCGCTCGGGAACGGCGCCTCGGGACAGGACTCGATGTGCATCAGGTCGATTTGAGGGTGTGCAGGCCCTGCCACAGGAGGTCCTGGAGGGTGCGGGCGACCTTCTCGGGGCTTGGCGGGGTGGTGGTGCGGGTGCGCCAGATCGCCAGGCGTTCGGTGGCGCCGGAGATGCTTTGGGCAACTATCTGGACCTCGTCCTCGTCCACCGGGCGGCCGGCGGGGAGGTTCATCCGGACCATCGTGGCGATCAGCTCGATGAAGGCCGCGCGTACTTCGTCTGTCGCTTCCGCGGCCGGGCCGGCGCTGAGCATGCCTTCGTCGACGAGGACCGACCACGCCTGCGGATGGTCGTCGAGGAACTGGAACCATGCGACGAAACCGGCGTACAGCGCGTCCTCGGCGTCCGGCGCTTCCATCACCGCATCGGACACCGTGTCCAGCAGTTGACCGCGGAGGCGCGCGAGGCAGGCGAGGAACAGCCCGTCCTTCGAGCCGTAGTACTGGTAGATCAACGGCTTCGATACGCCGACCTGTGCGGCGACGTCGTCCATCGAGGTGCCCTGGTAGCCGCGCTCGCCGAAGATCCGCTCGGCCACCTCGAGGATCTCCCGCTCCCGAGCGGCCCGGTCGCGCCGGCGCTTCGGCGCTGCAGAGGCCGCTGCAGGGGTCGCTGCAGAAGTCGCGGCGGGGCTCGCGGCATGGGTCGCGGCAGTGGGCGAGGTCACTTGCGCAGTCTAACTGACTCCGAGTAACTTACTGGGAGTAAGTTCCAGCCGAGCGGGAGGCCAGGGATGACTGAGCAGCATCGGATCGTGGTGATCGGCACCGGTTTCGCCGGGATCGGAATGGCGGTCCGGCTGAAGCAGGCCGGGTACGACGACTTCGTCGTCCTGGAGCGCGCTGACGACGTCGGCGGCACGTGGCGCGACAACACCTACCCGGGCTGCCGGTGTGATGTGCCGTCCCACCTGTACTCGTTCTCGTTCGCGCCGAACCCGGACTGGTCGTCGACGTTCTCGCCGCAACCCGAGATCGAGGACTATCTGCGCAACGTCACCGATGCGTTCGGCGTCCGCCCGCATATCCGCTTCGGTCACGCGGTCGAGTCGGCGCGCTGGGAGGACGGGCGCTGGCGGATCACGACCAGCGAGGGGGAGTTCACCGCGGACATCGTCCTGTCCGGCATGGGCCCGCTCGCCGAACCGTCGTACCCGAAACTGCCGGGGATCGAGGACTTCGAGGGCGAGGTCTTCCACTCGGCGCGGTGGAATCACGACCTGAACCTCAGTGGTCGCAAGGTCGCCGTGATCGGGACCGGTGCGTCGGCGATCCAGTTCGTGCCGGCGATCCAGCCCGAGGTCGAGGAACTGCACCTGTTCCAGCGCACGCCGCCGTGGGTGATGCCGCGGCCGGATCGCAAGATCACCGCGGCCGAGAAAATGGTATACCGGCGATTTCCCCTTGTGCAGAAGGCGATGCGGGCCGGGATCTACTGGGGTCGCGAGTCGATGGTGCTCGGGTTCGCCAAGCTCCCGGCGATCATGAAGCAGGCGCAGAAGGTCGCCGAGAAGCACCTGGCACACCAGGTCCGCGACCCGCTGCTGCGCGCCGAGCTGACGCCGGACTTCACCCTCGGCTGCAAGCGCGTGCTGATCTCCGACGACTACTACCCGGCGGTCGCGCAGCCGAACGTCGAGGTGGTCACCGACGCCATCGCCGAGGTCACGCCGACCGGCATCGTGACGGACGACGGCGTGAAGCACGAGGTCGACACGATCATCTACGGCACCGGCTTCAAGGTGACCGACCTGCCGGTGATGGACATGGTGCACGGCCGCGAGGGTGTCTCGCTGCGTGAGGCCTGGTCCGACGGTATGGAGGCCCACCTCGGTACGGCGATCGCCGGCTTCCCGAACTTCTTCATGCTGATCGGCCCGAACACCGGCCTCGGCCACAGCTCGATGGTCTTCATGATCGAGTCCCAGATCGCGTACATCATCGATGCGCTGAAGACGATGGATGCGCAGGGCCTGCGGCAGGTCGAGGTACGGCGGGAGGTCCAGCGCGCGTTCGTCGACGGGGTCCGCGCCTCGATGCGGAACACGATCTGGACCCGCGGCGGCTGCACGAGCTGGTACCTGGATTCGGAGGGCCGCAACACCACGCTCTGGCCGTCGTTCACGTTCCGCTTCCGCCGGTTGACAAGGCACTTCAACCCTGGGGATTATCAGACGCTCGCTATGTGACATCGAGCGTGTTACATTCGATCGGTCGGATAGTCCGGGTGATCGGAGTGCACGGTGCTGCCACTGCATGGGATCGGCGGTCGCGGGGACCTGCCGGTGCCGATGTGGCTGGCGATCTACTCCGCCGGAGCCGCGGTCGCGGTCTCGTTCTTCGCGCTCGCCGCGTTCTGGTCGCGGCCCCGCTTCGAACGGATCACCGGCCGGCCGCTCGGTGTACTGACCCGGATCGTCGACCTCAAGCTGACCCGGGTCCTGTTGCAGGTCGTCGGCGTTGCGGCGCTGGCGTTGCTGCTCGGCGCCGCGTGGTTCGGCGATCCCGAGCCGTCGCGGAACCCGGCGCCGACCTGGCTGTACGTGTGGATCTGGGTCGGCATCATCCCGCTCTCACTGCTCTGCGGCCCGATCTGGCGGATCGCGAATCCGCTGCGCACGATCGCCGGCCTGGTGCGGCGTACGTCGTACCGGCGGGTGCCTGATCGGATCGCCTACTGGCCGGCTGTCGCGGGACTGGCCGGCTTCCTCTGGCTGGAGCTGGTATACCAAAACGGATCCGAGCCGCGGCTCGTGGCGGTTGCCGTCAGCATCTACTCGCTCGCGAACGTTGCTGCAGGCATCGTTTACGGCCCGGGGTGGTTCTCGATCGGCGACAGCTTCGAGGTGTACGCCGAGGTGCTCGCGCGGCTGAGTCCGATCGGGCGAGGTGCCGACGGCCGCCTGGTGTTGCGGAACCCGCTCGCCGGTCTGGCGACCATGCCGCAGCACCCGGGGATCGTCGGTCTGTTGTGTTTGTTGCTGGGGTCGACAGCCTTCGACGGAATCTCCCGTTGGTCGGTGTGGACCTCGTGGGCTGGTGAGCTGAGTCGTCCGCAACATCTCGTGGTTTACACGGCTGGACTTGTCGCCGCGGTTGCGATCGTCACGGGTCTCTTCCTGCTGGCCGCGCGGACGACCGGAGCGGCGCAGATCCGGCCCGGCGGGATCGGTGCGGCCGGGCTGCCCGGCGCGTTCGTGCACTCGCTGGTGCCGATCGCGATCGGGTACGCCGTGGCGCACTACTTCTCGTTCGCGATGTTCCAGGGGCAGGAGGGATGGCTGCTCGCGAGCGACCCGTTCGCGCGGGGCTGGGATCTGCTCGGGACGAGCGGGATGCGGATCGACTACGCGTTCCTCGGGACTGGCCTCATCGCACGGGTCCAGATCGGTGCGATCGTGCTCGGACACGTACTCGGGGTCGTGTCCGCGCATGATCGCGCTGCCGACCTGTTCCGGCGCAGGCAGTTGCGCCGGGCGCAGTATCCGATGCTCGCTGCGATGGTCGCCTTCACGGCCGGCGGTATCGCGCTGGTGACGGCGTCATGATCGCCCTGCACATGGGCGGGATCCCCGAGACCGCGATGGTCCTCGGGCCGATCCTGTTGATCGCCGCGTTCATCCGCATCGCCCGCCGCAACGACGCCAACCTGCCCGACGAAGACGACTGGGACGCGGATCTGGGCGACCTGCCTGAGCAGCGCCCAGCCCCGGTCCGAGGCGGCGACGCGGAGCGGCGTCGCGATCCGGCTGATCACACCCGGACGTAGTGAGGCCCGGAGAACCCCCTGCGGTTCGCCGGGCCTCGCCCCGTAGTTCCCCGTGGCTTATGCGGCCAGAGCCGGTTCGTAGTACCCGCTGAGGCGGGTGGGTGTCGCGATCGTGACGAGCTTGGCGAGCTCGGTGCAGCCGGCGGCGAGCGCGGCCTCGAGCGTCGGCCAATGGTCGACGCACCAGTACGGGTCGTCGGGCTGACGGTCGTTGTCGTCGTCGATGTCGGCGCACCAGCCGCCGAAGCGGGTGTGGTGGACGTGCAGTCGAAGCTTCATGGCGGTTCAGCTCTCGGGTTCAGCTCTGGGTTCAGCTGTCGGTTCAGAAGGGCAGCGGACGGCCGGACGGGGTCCGGAGGTCGAGGGTCTTGGTCTGACGGCGGGTCGTCGTGGTGCGTGGTCGCCGACGGATCTGGATCTGGCGCATTTCCGTCCTCCTGCCTGGTCTGTTCTGGTAGCTATACGGTCGCGCGTGAGGGTTGGTTCACGCATGCGGAGGATTACCTATCTACCTCCCGAGGAATCCCTGATGCGGGCTCGGGGAGGAGGTAGGGGATCCGCTGACCGATCTGTAGTGCTACCTAGGGGCTCAGTCGGTGGATCAGCAGGTGGATCAGCCGGTGGAGGGGAGGGCCTTCGGGTCGACGCCGAGTTCCTCGTAGGCGACCTGTTCGATCTCGCGGGCCATCGCCTCGCGGAACGCCGCGACCAGCGCCTGGCCGGCCAGCGGGATGATTCCTTCGAGCGTTCGCTGGATCTCCGGCCAGCCGTCGGCGGGCATGCCGGCGTTGGTGAAGTCGCGCCAGACGGTGGAGCGGAACAGCTCGACATACGTCTTCGCGACCGCGTCGGCCTGCGCGAACAGCTTGGGCAGCATCTCGAAGATCGCTTCCATCGGGACGCCGAGCTTGATCACCTCGAGGCCGGTGCGGAGCAGGTCCGAGTTCGGGATCCGGAGCCGGCCGTCCTCCAGCCGCTCCGCGATGCCCAGCTCGACCAGCCGTTCGATCACGGCCGGGTCGTACGCCACGCCGGCCCGGTCGGCGAGCTGTTCACCGTCGAGCACCTCAGGCTCGGTCGGCGTCCACGGGTTGACGAGGGTCTCGAAGACCCCGAGCGCGAGCGCGCCGTCGGGCAGCTCGCCGAGCATCCGCTCGACCGCAGCCAGCGTGTAGCCCTTGTCGAGCAGCTCCCGGACCAGGGTCAGCCGGGCCACGTGATCGTTGCCGTAGTACCCGGTCCGGCCGACCAGCCGCGGCGGCGGGATCAGCCCGCGCCCGGCGTACGCACGCACGTTGCGGACCGTCATCCCGACCTTGGCGGCCAGTTGGTCGACAGTGAGCTCCTCTTCCACCCTTGACAGTCTTCCAGACTCCACGTTACATAGTAGATGTAACATCAAGCATGGCGCATGTCTGATGTAAGGAGTCTCGATGGCGATCCCGCTGGCGACCACCGGCACGGTGAGTTTCGACCAGATCGCGATCGTCACCGGCGTCGTGGGTTTGGTATACCTCGCACTCGCCGCGCTGCTGTGGCGGGAACGGACCGGACACGTCACGCTGGTAGGTAGGTTTGCGGACACCATCGGGAGACTGGACGGAGTCCCCCGATGGGCCGCACTGACGCCGTATCTGCACGCGGTCTCGCTGCTGGCCTGCGCGTTCGGGGTGTGGTGGGACATCGCGATCCACATCGACCGCGGCCGCGACACCGGCCCGTTCGGTACGGCGGCGCACTATCCGATCTTCTTCGGCATCCTCGGTGTGATCATCTCGGGCGTGCTGCCGATCGCACTGGCGGGCAAGCCGCTGCCGGCGCGCACGATCAAGCTGACCAAGGGCTGGCGGATCCCGTGCAGCGCCGCGCTCGTCACGGTCTGCGGGACGTTCGCGCTGGTCGGCTTCCCGCTCGACGACGTGTGGCACCGGCTGTTCGGTGAGGATGTCACGCTCTGGGGACCGACGCACCTGCTGATGATCGGCGGCGTGGTCTTCTCGATCTTCGCGCGGCTGCTCGCGATCGCCGAGGTCGAGCAGTTGGTCGGACCGAACAAGCGCCGGTTGTTCCAGGAGATCGTGTCGGTCGGTGCGCTGTTGATCGCATGGGACCTGTTCAGCACCGAGTTCAACTACGGCGTGCCGCAGTTTCCCCTTGTTTTACAGCCGATCCTGATCGTTTTCGGAGCGGCGCTCGGGTTCACGATCCTGCGGGCGCGACGCGGTCCGGGTACGGCGTTCGCCGCGCTGGCGGTCTACCTGATCATCCGCGGCGGGATCGCCTGGGCGGTGGCGGAGCCGCTGGGGCAGATCGTCGGGCATTTCCCGTTACTGATCGTCGAGGCGGTTCTGGTCGAGCTGGCGGCATCTGCCCTGGGCAACAAGAATCGCTTCCGCCTTGGTGCGGCCGCCGGTGCGTTGATCGGGACTGTCGGCGTGATCGCGGAGTACGCCTGGAGTCAGGTCTGGATGCCGATCGCCTGGCCGTCGTCGATGCTGCCGTCCGCGCTCGGGTACGGCGTGATCGTCGGAACCGGGGCCGGTCTGGTCGGCGCGTGGCTCGCGACGCGGTACGCCGAGGTTGCCGGCGAGGAGCGGGCCGTCGGGATCAAGCACATCCGGCCGGTCGCGGTACGGCGTACGCACCAACTCGGCGCGGTCGGGCTGGTCGCGGTCGTGGCGACGGTGTTCTTCTGCGTGCCGCGGTCGGCGGGCCCGGGTGTCTCGGGCGTGGTGTCGTTGGAGCGGGTGGCCACGGGGGCCGAGCCCACGGCGTACGTCACGATCACGATGTCGCCGGCGGACGCTGTCGATGGCGCGCGGTGGTTCGAGGCGCTGGCCTGGCAGGGCGGCGGTTTGGTATACCAGCCGATGGAGAAGGTTGCCGACGGCACGTACCGGTCGGCGGCCGCGCTGCCGATGTACGGGAAGTGGAAGTCGATGATCCGGCTGCACCAGGGACAGCGGGACATGGTGGCGGCCTGGGTGTACGCGCCGGAGGATGCGGCGATCGAGAAGCCCGCGGTGCAGGTGTCGAACGGGCAGGCGGTCGAGTTCGTCAACGAGCAGCAGATCCTGCGGCGCGAGGAGAAGACCGACGTGCCACGATGGATGTGGAACGCCGGGTATGCACTGCTCGCTGTGGTCGGACTGCTCGAGATCATCGGGATCGCCTGGCTGGTCGGGCGTGGTGCTCGCGGCGGGCGGGCGCGTGCGGCTCACCTGGCCGCCGGCGAACGGGAACGGGAGATTGCGTGACGATCCAGTTGGAGCGGTCCGGCATTACAGCCCGGGACGGAGTACGGCTGAACGTCGAGGTGACCGGGCCGGCTGACGCGCCGGTGACGGTGCTGCTCGTGCACGGGTGGACGTGTTCGACGCGGTCGTGGCACAACCAGGTCGAGAAGCTGCCGGAGGTCCTCGGGCCGGACGCCGTGCGGGTCGTCACCTACGACCATCGCGGGCATGGGCGATCCGACGCAGCACCGGCTGGGTCGATGCGGCTCGATCAGCTCGCCGACGACATGGTGACGGTGCTGGACGAGGTCGTCGGCGGCGGGCCGGTCGTGTACGCCGGGCACTCGATGGGCGGCATGACGTTGATGGCCGCCGCGGATCAGTACCCGGAGCTGTTCGGTTCGCGGATCCGCGCGGCCGCGCTGGTCAGCACGACGTCCGGGCATCTGACCGAGGGCGCGCTTGGTATACCACCCCGCTTCGACCCTGCGGCAGCCCGAATCGCTCCCCGGGTGCTGAACGCTGTCGGGGTCAGAGCGGAGAAACGAGCGGCACGCAGAGCTGCCGCAGCCGCTGCAGCCGTGGGTGAGGACGGCGCCGCGGAAAAGGACGGCGCAGGAGCTGCCGGCGCGGGAGCGAGCGTGCTCGGCGACGGCGGGAGGCCCGGTACGCATCGGGCGGCGCGGTTGGCCGCGGCGCGGCGGCGGGCGGCGGCGGTAGCTGCGAGCTTGCAGGCGCCGGCTTTGCGGCAGGTGGTGTTCGGGAAGCACGCGGATCCGGCGGAGATCGAGCTGTTCCTGCAGGACCTGGCGATCGTGCCGGGTCCGTCGTACCTGGGGTTCTTCGAGACGATGATGGAGCACGAGCGCGGCGATGCGCTGAAGGTGCTCGACCAGGTGCCCGTGGAGATCATGCATGGGACCCGCGACCGTCTCCTCCCGCCGCGGCACGCGAACCGGATCGCCTCGCAGCTTCCCAGCGCGCGCCTGTGGATGTACCCCGGCGCCGGCCACATGCTCATGCAGGAACGTCCTCGCGACGTCACCCACCGGCTCGCCTCGCTCGCTCGCAAGGCCCGCTAAGTAACTAACTATTGACTTATGTCCTGGATCGCGTCACGCTGTATATATCCAGTTAGTTACTTCCTTGAAGGAGAGCGCATCATGTCCACAGTCCTGATCACCGGCGCGAACAAGGGCATCGGCTATGAGACCGCGCGGCAGCTCGTCGCCGCCGGCCACACCGTGTACGTCGGAGCGCGCGACGCCGACCGTGGTCGCGCCGCCGCCGACACGCTGGGCGCCCGCTTCGTCCAGCTCGACGTCTCCGACGACGACTCGGTCGAGGCCGCGGCCAAGGCCATCGAGGCCGACGGCGGCCTGGACGTCCTGGTCAACAACGCCGGTGTCGAGCCGCGCGCGGCCGACGGCGGCTTCATCCCGGTCGCCGAGGTCACCGCCGACAGCATGCGCAGCGTGTTCGAGACCAACGTGTTCGGCCAGGTCCGCACCCTGCACGCGTTCCTGCCGCTGCTGCAGCGCTCCGAAGCGCCGGTCGTGGTCAACGTCAGCAGTGGCCTGTCGCTGGTGCGGGGGATTGCCGATCCGGAGTCCCCGGCCCGCTTCTACCCGGCCGTCGAGTACCCGGCGTCGAAGGCGGCAGTCAACGTGATCACCGTGCAGTACGCGAAGGCGTACCCAGGTGTCCGGATCAACGCGGCCGACCCGGGTTTCACCAAGACCGACCTGAACCACAACTCCGGGACGCAGACCGTCGAGGAGGGCGCGGAGGTCGTCGTCCGGCTGGCACAGCTCGGCCCGGACGGACCGACCGGCCAGTTCTTCGACGCCGCCGGCCGGCTGGCCTGGTGAACCGTCATGTCCGATACCAAGCCCAGGGTCGGTTTCATCGGCCTCGGTGACCAGGGCGCCCCGATCGCCCAAGCGATCGCTGAGGGCGGCTACCCGCTGCACGTCTGGGCCCGGCGGCCCGAGTCGCTGGCTGTCCTCGACGGCCATGCCTTCACCGTCCAGCCGGGCATCGCCGAACTGGCCGCCGCCGTCGACATCGTCGGACTCTGTCTGCGCGAGGACGCCGACAATCTGCAGGTCGCGGTCGACGGCGGCCTGCTGGCGAACCTGCGACGCGGCTCGGTGCTGGTGAACCACGGCACCGGCCTGCCACAGGCCGCGCGCGAGCTGGCCCGGCTCGCCAAGCCGTACGGCGTCGAGGTGGTGGATGCCCCTGTCAGCGGCGGCCACACGGTCGCCCTGGCCCGGCAGCTCACCACGATCGCCGGCGGCGACGCGCGGGTCGTCGAGCAGCTCACGCCGATCTTCCGGACCTTCTCCAAGGAGGTCATCCACGTCGGCCCGGCCGGATCGGGTCAGTACGGCAAGCTGTTCAACAACACCTTGATGATGATGAACCACCAGAACGTCCTCGAGGTGATGCACCTGGCGCAGGCGCTGGAGTTGCCGATCCAGCCGCTGCTCGACGTACTGCGCTCCGGGTCGGCGAGCAGCTTCGCGTTGCAGGCGATCGGGCCCTCGATCACATCCGCGAACGTGCATCACCTGCAGCCGCTGGAGCTCATCGACATGGAGCTGTTCAGCGGAGCGGTCGGTGCGCTGGGCGACCAGGCGCACGAGGTGATCCAGCGGGCCGTCGGCGGCGCTCGGGGGCTGGACGAGCTGACCGCGATCGTCGGTGCGTGACAGAGATGAGAGGGTGAACCGCATGGCCGAGCCGACCGCTGAGCGCAAACGGCGTCCCCGCGATTCCGGGGCGACCAAGGCGCTGCTGCTGCAAGCCGCGACCGAGGAATTCGCGGAGTACGGACTCGCCGGTGCCCGGATCGACCGCATCGCCGAGCGCGCGGGAGTCAACAAGAGGCTCATCTACGTGTACTTCGGGGACAAGGACGCGCTGTTCGACGCGGTCGTGGACGAGCAGGCGCGTGCGGTGGTCAAGGCCGTTCCGCTGGGCGAAGGGGATCTGACTGCGTTCGCGGCCAGCCGGTTCGACTATGTCCTGGCCAATCCGGCGGCTCGGCGGATCGCCATCTGGCGTGGGTTCGAACGAGCCGAGGCGACCGAGGCGGAGTTGGCGAGTTATCGCGAGCGGGTCGAGCTGGTCGAGGCCGCGCAGCGCGAAGGGCGGTTGCGGGCCGACATCCCGGCGGTGGACCTGTTCGCGATCGTGCTGCGGATGACCGAGAGCTGGTTGAGTGCGCCGGCGGGGCTGCGGGCGGCGGCCGGCGAGGACGCCGATCGCCTGGGTGAGCATCGGGCCGCGCTGCTGGCCGCCGTGCGGAGTGTGGTCGAGCCGCGTGGGTGAGAACAGCGTCACGGCCGGCTGACGGCAACTCGCCTAGGGTGGCGCCGTGCAGAACCTTCTCTCCGATGTCGTGGTCGTGGACCTGACCCGTGCGCTCGCGGGTCCGCACGCGGCGATGATGCTCGGGGACCTCGGCGCCCGGGTGATCAAGGTCGAGACCCCGGACGGCGGGGACGACAGCCGCGGCTGGGGTCCGCCGTTCGTCGAGGGCGAGTCGACGTACTACCTGTCCGCGAACCGGAACAAGGAATCGGTGACCGCCGACCTCAAATCGGCCGCGGGCAAGGACTTCCTGACCAAGCTGGTCCGCAAGGCCGACGTACTGATCGAGAACTTCCGCCCGGGCGTACTCGACCGGCTCGGGTTCTCCACCGAGCGCCTGCACGAGCTCAACCCCGGGTTGGTGATCCTGTCGATCACCGGCTTCGGGCACGACGGGCCGGACGGCGGGCGTGCCGGGTACGACCAGATCGCGCAGGGCGAGGGCGGTCTGATGAGCATCACCGGCGCAGTCGAACCGACGAAGGTCGGCGCCCCGATCGCGGATCTGCTGGCCGGGATGTACGGCGCGTACGGCGCGCTGGCCGCATTGCACGAGCGCTCGATCACCGGCAAGGGCCGCGTCGTACGGACGAGCCTGCTCGCGTCGGTGGTCGGCGTCCACGCCTTCCACGGGACGAAGTGGACGGTCGCGCACCAGTTGCCTGAACGGGTCGGCAATCACCACGCGCAGATCGCGCCGTACGGCATGTATCGCACCGCCGACACCAGCATCCAGGTCGCGGTCGGGAGCGAGGGGCAGTGGCGGACGTTCGCGCCGATCGTCGGGCTCGATCCGGCCGACGAGCGGTTCGCCGTCAACTCGCAACGGGTCGCCCACCGGGACGCCTTGACCGCGGCGATCGAGCAGGCATTCGCCGCCCAGCCGGCCGACGTGTGGCTGGAACGCCTTGCGGAGAAGGGCATCCCGGCCGGCAAGGTCCGCGACTTCCAGCAGGTGTACGAGTGGGACCAGACGCTGTCCCAGGGCCTGCTGATCGACGTCGACCACCCGACCCTCGGCACCATCCAACTCCCCGGCCCACCGCTCCGCTTCGACGACAACCCGTACGCCGGCGCCCGCGAAACCAACCTGCCACCCCCGCGACTGGGCGAGCACGACGAGTCGGTCCGGGCCTGGCTGGACGAGGATGCCTGAGCCGGGAACTTTACGTACGTAACCTCCGGGCCTTACCAGTGGCGTGAGAGGATCACCCGCGTGACTGCCTTGCCGAGTGTTTCGTACTCCATCACCGTTCGCCTCGAGGTGCCTGCGGGTGGCTCGACGGTGAGCAAGCTGACGACCGCGGTCGAGCAGGCCGGCGGTCTGGTCACCGCACTCGACGTGACCGCGTCCGGCCACGAGCGGCTGCGGATCGACGTCACCTGCGCCGCGGCCGACACCGAGCACGCCGGCCGGCTGGTCGAGGCGATGCGGGCCGTGCCGGGCGTCGAGATCGGCCGGGTCTCGGACCGGACGTTCCTGATGCACCTCGGCGGCAAGATCTCGATGGAGGCCAAGCACCCGATCCGCAACCGTGACGACCTGTCGATGATCTACACGCCGGGTGTCGCGCGGGTCTGTCTGGCGATCGCGGCCAACCCGGACGACGCGCGCCGGCTGACGATCAAGCGCAACAGCGTCGCGGTCGTCACCGACGGTTCCGCCGTACTGGGTCTCGGCAACATCGGCCCGAAGGCCGCGCTGCCGGTGATGGAGGGCAAGGCCGCGCTGTTCAAGCGGTTCGCCGGGATCGACGCGTGGCCGCTGTGCCTGGACACCCAGGACCCGGACGCGATCGTCCAGATCGTGAAGGCGATCGCCCCCGGGTTCGCCGGAATCAACCTGGAGGACATCTCCGCGCCGCGCTGCTTCGAGATCGAGGCCCGGCTGCGCGAGGAGCTCGACATCCCGGTCTTCCACGACGACCAGCACGGTACGGCGGTCGTCGTACTGGCTGCGCTCTACAACGCGTTGCGCGTGGTCAGCAAGGACATCACGAACGTTCGCGTGGTGCTGTCCGGCGCCGGCGCGGCCGGTACGGCGATCCTCAAGCTGCTGCTCGCCGCGGGGGTGAAGGACGCCGTCGTCGCGGACGTGGACGGCGTCATCCACACCGAGCGCGCGGGCCTGTCGCCGGAGCTGCGCTGGATCGCCGAGAACACCAACGCGGCGAAGTACAGCGGGAATCTGAAGGGTGCGCTGGCGGGCGCCGACGTGTTCATCGGCGTCTCCGCGCCGAACATCCTCGACGGCGCCGACATCGCCACGATGAACCAGGACTCGATCGTGTTCGCGCTGGCGAACCCGGTGCCCGAGGTCGACCCTGGCGAGGCCGGTGAGCACGCGGCCGTGGTCGCGACCGGTCGCAGCGACTACCCGAACCAGATCAACAACGTGCTGGTGTTCCCGGGCGTGTTCCGCGGTCTGCTCGACGCGCAGTCCTCGAAGGTCTCGGTCGACATGGAGCTGGCCGCCGCGAAGGCGCTCGCCGGTGTCGTCACCGACGAGGAGCTGAACGCGACGTACATCGTGCCGAGCGTCTTCCACCCCGAGGTGCACACCCGCGTCGCGCATGCCGTCCGCGACGCGGCCGGCGGCAAGGCGCCGGCGCACGAGACCTACCCGGACGACACTCCGGCGTGACCGTGGAAGTGGCCGAGGAGACGAAGGCGGGACGGAAGGTCTGGCTGTGGCGGATCGCGTTCGTCGCGGCGGTGGCGCTGCAGCTGTACGGCGTCTACTCGCCGCGTGAGGCGGGTCCGCACGTCGGCATCCCGCAGATCGACAAGATCGCGCACGCCTTCCTGTTCGCGGCGGTCGCGTTCACCGGGCTGAAGGTCGGCGTACCGGCGCGATGGTTGCTGGGAGCACTGGCCGCGAACGCGATCGTCAGCGAGCTGGTGCAGCACTGGCTGCTGCCGCAGCGCGACGGGGACCCGCTCGACGCGCTCGCGGATCTGGCCGGTGTTGCGATCGGTGCCTGGATCGGGTTCAGAGCGAACCGTCGTACGCCATGATGGAGGTATGACGGTCTCGACCCTGACCGGTTCGCTGCTGGTGGCGACCCCGTTGCTCGACGAACCGCCCTTCCGCCGGTCGGTGATCCTGCTGCTGGACCACGACGACGACGGCGCACTGGGGGTGGTGGTGAACCGCGCCGCCGATCTCGCGGTGAACCAGGTGCTGCCGGACTGGTCGACGACCGTGGACGAGCCCGGCGTGCTGTTCATGGGCGGCCCGGTCGGGACCGACAGCGCGCTCGCGGTCGCCGAGGTGGTCGAGTCCGCGGACCCGCCCGGCTGGCGCGGATGCTTCGGCCGGATCGGGCTGGTCGACCTCGACGTACCGCCGGTGCTGCTCGAGGGCGCGATCAGCCGGATGCGGATCTTCGCCGGGTACGCCGGCTGGTCCAGCGGTCAGCTGGAGGGCGAGATCGCCGAGGGCGCCTGGTACGTCGTGGAGTCGGTGACCGAGGACGTGTTCGGCCACGACCCGGAGACGCTGTGGCGCCGGGTCCTGCGCCGCCAGAACGACCAGATGGCCTACCTGGCGACGTACCCCGACGACCCCACGATGAACTGAGCCGGGCGGGCCCTACTCGCCGCCGCCGTCGCCGTCCCCGTCACCCGGGTTCAGCGAGTCCCAGATCTCCTTGCACTCCGGGCAGACCGGGAAGCGCTCCGGGTCGCGGCTCGGCACCCAGACCTTGCCGCACAGGGCCACCACCGGGGTGCCCATCACCATCGCCTCGGTCAGCTTGTCCTTCGGCACGTAGTGCGAGAACCGCTCGTGGTCCCCGCCTTCCAGCGGCTGCGTGCGCTCATCGACAACCGTCTCCGCACCCGGGGTCAGCTGAGTACTCATACCCCCGAGTGTATGACGTCCGGCCAGGCGATCCGGGAACTTTATCCACAGACTGCCCGTACCCCGACATGCCGTACGACGGTTGTCACATCCGTCAGGTAACGTTCCTGCACGGCCGACAGTCGACTATCGGGGGAGTACGCCGTCCGTGGATTCGCATCTGCCCGCCGCGCCAGCCGTCCTGCCACCGGCGTATCCGGAGCGTGCAGCGTGGGGTACCGCGAGCAAGCTGCGCGCATGGCAGTCCGAGGCGCTGAAGCTCTATCTCGACACCAACCCGCGGGACTTCCTCGCGGTCGCGACGCCCGGTGCCGGTAAGACCACGTTCGCGCTGACCGTGGCCGCCGAGCTGCTGCACCGGCGGGTGATCGAGCGGATCACCGTGGTCACGCCGACCGAGCACCTCAAGGTCCAGTGGGCCGAGGCCGCCGACCGGGCCGGGATCGCGATCGACCCCGCGTTCGCCGGGCGGCGCGGCAAGACCAACAAGGACTTCCAGGGCGTCGCGGTGACGTACGCCGGGGTCGCGGTCAACCCGCTCGCGTTCCGCGTCCGGACCGAGCGGTTCAAGACCCTCGTGATCCTGGACGAGGTGCACCACGGCGGTGACGCGCTCAGCTGGGGTGACGGTGTCCGCGAGGCGTTCGAGCCCGCCGCGCGCCGGCTCTGCCTGACCGGTACGCCGTTCCGCAGCGACGACAACCCGATCCCGTTCGTCACGTACGAAACGGCGCACGACGGCGTCGCCCGGAGCAAGGCGGACTACACCTACGGGTACGGCCACGCGCTGCGGGATCACGTCGTACGCCCCGTCATCTTCATGTCGTACTCCGGCGAGATGCGCTGGCGGACCAAGGCCGGTGACGAGGTCGCCGCGCGACTGGGTGAGCCGCTGACCAAGGACCTGACCGCGCAGGCGCTGCGGACCGCGCTGGACCCGGCCGGCGAGTGGATGCCGGCCGTCCTGGCCGCCGCGGACAAGCGGTTGACCGAAGTACGGCGGCACATGCCGGACGCCGGTGCACTGGTGATCTCCGGCGACCAGAACACGGCCCGCGCGTACGCCAAGACCATCCGGGAGCTGACCGGCGAGGCGCCGACCGTCGTGCTGTCCGACGAGAAGGCGGCGAGCAAGAAGATCCAGAGGTTCTCCGAGGGCGACTCCCGCTGGATGGTCGCCGTGCGGATGGTCTCCGAAGGCGTCGACGTACCTCGGCTCGCCGTCGGGGTCTACGCGACGCCGACCTCGACGCCGCTGTTCTTCGCGCAGGCGGTCGGCCGGTTCGTGCGGGCGCGGAAGCGGGGCGAGACGGCCTCGGTGTTCGTGCCGTCGGTGACCCGGCTGCTCGGCTTCGCGGCCGAGATGGAGGTCGAGCGAGACCACGTCCTCGGCCGGAAGAACAGCAACGAGGACGGCGACATCTTCGCGCTCGAGGACGACCTGCTGAAGCAGGCGAACCAGACCGAGGGCGCCAGCGACGAACTCGAGGGGAACTTCGAGGCACTCGGGTCGGACGCGAGCTTCGACCGGGTGGTGTTCGACGGCGGCGACTACGGCACCGGCGGCGACCAGGCGTCGGACGAGGAGCTGGACTTCCTCGGCCTGCCGGGTCTGCTCGAGCCGGACCAGGTCCGCGAACTGCTGCACAAGCGTCAGCAGAAGTCGCTGGCCGCTCAGAAGAAGTCGTCCCGGACGACGAGCGACCGCGAGGACCCGACACCCACCGAGCTGGCCACCCACGAGCAGATCGCGCTCCTGCGCCGCGAGCTGAACGGCCTGGTCGCCGCCTGGCACCACCGCACCGGCCAGCCGCACGGCGTCATCCACAACGACCTGCGTCGCAAACTCGGCGGCCCCGCGGCCGCCCACGCGTCCTCCATCCAGCTGAAGGAGCGGATCGAGCTGATCCGCGACTGGGCCACTCAGCGTCGCGCCTGACCCGCCCCGCCCACGCCGCTCCGACCGACGGCCACTTCGGGGGTTATCCGCGCGTGTTGCTCCTTCTCCCTGTGCATACGAGCGGGGAAGGAGCAACACGAGGGGATAACCCATCATGCGGAACGATGGGCACGACTGCGGGTCCCGTGGTTGGTCTGGTCCGACCTGTCGCTTGATCAGGAGCGGGTTGTCAACTCCTGGATGCCGATCACGTCCAGCAGCCGGATCGCCTGATCGGACTCCGATCCGGGCTCGGCGGTGTAGAGCACAACCCGCTGATCGCGCTCGGGGACGACCAGGACCTCGCAGATCACGTCGATCCGGCCGACCTGCGGATGGAAGATCGTCTGGCACAGCGACTGCTGCCGCCCGACCTCGTGCCGGGCCCAGATCTCCGCGAACTCCGGGCTGCCGTCGAGCAGGTCGCGCACCAGTCGCGCGATCTCCGGGTCGTCCGGGTAGGTGCTGGTCGCCGCGCGCAGATCCGCCGCGGCTTCGCGCGCGAACTCCTGCGTCGCCTCCTCGCCGAACAGCTCGGTCTGCCGATCGGTCAGGAATCGCAGCCGCAGCAGGTTCCGCTCGCGCGGCGGCAACGCGGAGAAGTCCGTGATCAGCGCCGCGGCCAACGGATTCCAGGCGAGTACGTCGTACTTCGCGTCCAGCACCAGCCCGGGAGCGTCGAGTCGCGCGAGCATCCGCAGTACGCCGGACCGCACGTCGGCAGGCGGTCCGGGCGGCGGACCGGGCTGCTCGCCGGCCAGCCGGAACAGGTGATCGCGCTCGTCGTCGGACAACCGCAGCGCCCGGGCCAGCCCGGTCAGAACGGGTCGTGACGGGCGCGGGCCGCGGCCCTGCTCGAGGCGGGTGTAGTAGTCGGTCGACATGGTCGCGAGGCTCGCCACCTCCTCCCGCCGCAGACCCGGCGTACGGCGGCGCAGTCCTGCGGGCAGGCCGACATCGCTCGGGTGCAGCGCCTCCCGGCGTACCCGGAGGAACTCGGCCAGTCCGTCGCGATCCACGATCCCAGGATCGCAGCCGGGGTGCAGGCCCAACCAGGGACTGCCGATCCCAGGGTCGGCCCGCTCTGCCTGGGGCGCCCGATCCGCCCGAGCGTTGAGGGCATGAACACGAACAGGATCGCGCTCGTCACGGGCGCCAACAAGGGCATCGGCAAGGAGATCGCGCGGCAGCTCGGGCGGGCCGGGTTCACCGTGCTGGTCGGGTCGCGGGACGTCGAGCGCGGCGAGCTCGCGGTGAAGGAACTGGTTGCCGAGGGCCTCGATGCGGTCGGGATCCAGCTGGAGGTCACGGACGAGGCGTCGGTGCGGGCGGCGGCCGAGCGGGTCGACGCGGCGTACGGGCGGTTGGACGTGCTGATCAACAACGCGGCGATCATCCCGGAGGGGGACGATGCGGTGTCGCGGATCGGAGCCGGCGTACTGCGGGAGGCGTTCGAGACGAATGTGCTGGGGCTCGTGCGGGTGACCCAGGCGTTCCTGCCGCTGCTTGCCGAGGACGCCCGGATCGTGAACCTGTCCACGTCGCTGGCGTCGTTCGAGCAGGTCGGGGATCCGGAGTCGCGGATGTCGACGGTGCTGACGCTCGGCTACAACTCGTCGAAGGCGGCGGTGAACATGGTCACGGTCATGCTCGCCAACGAACTCCGCGGCACGGGCGTCCTGGTCAACGGCGCTGATCCGGGGAACTGCGCCACCGACATGGGTGGATGGAGCGCGGCGCGTACGCCGGCGCAGGGCGCGGCGGTCGCCGTCCGGCTCGCGACGCTGGGCGCCGATGGGCCGACGGGGCAGGTGTATGCCGAAGAAGGCCGCCTCGCCTGGTAGCCCACGCCGCAGCCGGGCGCCGGCGAAGCGCATCGCCGCCGGCGCCCGGCTCGCGTCCGGCTGAGCGTCAGACGATCGCGCCGGACCAGGCGAGGGCCTGCTTGAGGAGCTGGCCGCGGCCGCCCTCGAGGTCGTTCAGGAGGCTCGGCGCCAAGGCTTCCTCGGGGGTGAGCCAGGTGAGCTCGAGGGCGTCCTGGCGCGGGTTGCATTCGCCGGTCACGGGGACGACGTACACGAGGGCGACCGCGTGCTGGCGCGGGTCGTGCAGCGGGGTCACGCCGGGGAAGGGGAAGTACTCCGCGACCGTGACCGGCACGAGCGTCGCGGGCAGGCGCGGGAACGCGGCCGGGCCGAGGTCCTTCTCGATGTTGCGCTGCAGCGCGTCGCGGATCGACTCGTTGTGCATGACCCGGCCGGAGACCAGTGTGCGGATGATCTCGCCGGTCGCGGCCGAGGTCCGCAGCAGGACCCCGATGTGCTCGATCTGGCCGAGGGCGTCGACCCGGGCCGGGACGGCCTCGACGTACAGGATCGGGACCCGCGTACGGGTCTCGGCGAGCGCGAACTCGGACAGCCAACCAGGATTCGGGTCAGGCGTTTGCAACGACGACGTCATGAGCACATCTTCGCGTAAGGCCTGAAAGCGGACCTGTACTGGGATGGACTCAGTCCGAATGTTGAGCGGAATCTTCTGGTCGCGTGGCTGGGGTCGTGCCAGCCGACCTGGGCGCCGATGGTGGCGACCGGTAGTTCGGTCTCGATCAGGAGACCGGCGGCGCGCTCGGCGCGGATGCGGTTCAGGTAGGCCATCGGGGACATGCCGACGGACTTGCCGAAGAGCCGGATCAGGTACCCGGGGGCGAGGTTGACGCGTGCACCGAGCTGTTCCAGTGTCCAAGGCTCGGCGAGGTCAGCCTCCAGGAGACGCATCGCATGCTGTACGGCGGGATGCGCCGGCGCCTGCGTGCCGGGTGAGGCGCCCGGGACGAGCGCGCCGGAGAGGAGCCCGAACACGTCCGGCCCGAGGTAAGCGTTGCGGACGACCAGGCCGGCGCAGTCGACGTACCCGTGCCACTCGCCGGGCCGCAGTACCACCACCGAGTCCGGCGCCAGCTCGACCTCGCCCGCGGCCGACACATGCACACCGCGCCCCGCAACGACCACCGCGATCTCGAAGAACGCGTGGCTGTGGACGGCGACATCGGCGACCAGCTCCAGCCGCTCGCCGGCGACCGGCAATCGCGGGTCCGGGAACACCGCGCTGCTCAGCACGTTGTGCACGACCGCCTCCAGGAGGTCAAGATCAGTCAAGTCCTGGTCAACCACTGCCTGTCCACGGCAGCGGCGAACCGCGAGCCTGGAATCACCTTCCCGTCAACGGAATCCAGGAGCACGCCGATGACCACGACCGAGCCTACGACACCGCTCACGCTCGACGAAGAGACGATTTCCGCCTATCGCCGCGACGGCGTGGTGCGGATCAAAAACATCATCGGCCGCGAGGAGGCGGCCCGGTTCGCGGACGCCGCCGTCGCCGCGACCGAGAAGGTCGACGACCTGTTCAAGGAGTCGAAGATCTTCAACCAGTACGTCAACGTCTGGCGTGAGAACGACGTACTGCGTGAGCTCACCCTCGACCCGCGGCTCGCCGCGGCGGCGACCGCGCTGGCCGGCGTACCGCTGCGGATCTGGCACGACCAGGTGCTGATCAAGCCGCCGCACAACGGCGCGGCGACCGAGTTCCACCAGGACGCGCCGTACTGGCCGCATGCCGGTTCCCGGGCCTCGCTGTCGGCGTGGATCGCGCTGGTCGACGTACCGGTCGAGCGTGGGTGCATGACGTTCATCCCCGGATCGCAGGACCACCAGAACCTGCGCAGTCAGGATCTGTCCGACCGCGACGACCTGTTCCGGGCCGCGCCCGACCTGCGCTGGGAGGAGCGGCTGACGATCCCGCTGCAGGCCGGCGACTGCACCTTCCACAACGCCTACCTCGCGCACTCGGCGACGCCGAACCTCACCGACGACCCGCGGATCGCGCACGTCAACATCTACTTCGACGCCGAGGCGACCTACACCGGCGCCGGTCACGTGGTCACCGACGGCCTCGGCCTGACCGTCGGCGCACCACTCGAGCACGAACTGTTCCCGACTGTTTAATGTTTCACCGCGTGACATAAGTTGTCGTTGTGCGTCTGCTCACCGACATCCGCCCGTTGCGTGAGTCCGCCGATTTCCGGCGGCTGTGGGTCGGGTCGACGGTGTCGCAGCTCGGTCAGCAGATGACCGCGGTGACCGTGTCGATCCAGGTGTACGCGATCACGCATTCGACCTTCTCGGTCGGGCTCGTCGGGTTGTTCTCACTGGTCCCGCTGGTCGTCTTCGGGCTGTACGGCGGGGCGATGGCCGACGCGATCGACCGCCGCATCCTCTCGCTCGTCTCGTCGGCCGGGTTGTGGCTGCTGTCGATGGTCCTGGTGCTCCAGTCGCATCTGGACTGGGGCAAGGTCTGGGTGCTGTACGCCGTCGTCGCGTGTCAGTCGGCGTGCTTCGCGGTCAACAACCCGGCGCGGTCCGCGATCATCCCGCGGCTGATCCGCCCCGAGCTGCTGCCGGCCGCGAACACGCTCAGCCAGGCCGCGTTCAACCTGGGCTTCACCGCCGGGCCGCTGCTCGGTGCGGCGGTGATCGCCTGGCACGGGTTCGCGGCGGCGTACCTGGTCGACGTGATCACGTTCACCGCGGCGCTCTACGCGCTGTTCCGGCTGCCGGCGGTGCCGCCGACCGGTGCGATCCGGCGGGCGGGACTGCGGTCGGTGCTGGAGGGGTTCACGTTCCTGCGGGCCGCGCCGGCGCTGCTCGCGACGTTCCTCGCGGACATCCTCGCGATGGTGTTCGCCCAGCCGCGGGCGTTGTTCCCGGCGGTGGCGGGGGCGTTCTTCGGTGGCGGCGTTCGGACGGTCGGTCTGCTGCAGGCCGCGCCGGCGATCGGGGCACTGATCGGCGTGATCTTCTCCGGCTGGGTGACCCGGGTGCGCCGTCAGGGCGTGGCGATCGTGCTGGCGATCTCGGCGTACGCCGCGGCCGTCGGGCTGTTCGGCTTGTCGCGGACGATCTGGCTCGGGGTGGCGCTGCTCGCGATGTCCGGTGCGGCCGACATGGTGAGTTCGGCGTACCGGAACACGGTGCTGCAGTCCGCGGCGCCGGATGCGATGCGCGGACGGCTGCAGGGCGTCTTCATCGTCGTCGTGGCCGGTGGGCCGAGGCTCGGGGACTTCGTCGCGGGTACGACGGCGTCGTTGACCAGCCCCACGATCGCGCTGCTCGGAGGCGCCGCCGTCTGCATCACCGGCCTGCTGATCCTGCTCGCGCGGAACCGGCCGTTCCGGGTGTACGACTCGCAGACCCGCGCGCTCAGCTAGCGCCTGGTCAGCCGCCGGTCGCGAGCTTCTTCAGCACCGTGAACCAGGAGTCCAGGTCCGGGTTGATCTCGGTCATCGGCTTGTCGCCGACGGTCACCAGCTTGCGGTCACCGAGCGGCTTCTTCAGCTTGAACGCGGTCAGCGAGGCGTTGTCCTCCGGCGGACACGGGGTGTCGACGTCGACGAACACCATCACCTTGTCCTCCTGCTCGTCGACCCGCAGATCGCCCGCGCAGGAGATGCCGGTCCCGATCAGCAGGTCGCCCTCGTCGTACTTCGGGGCGTTCTGGATCCACTTCAGGTACGCCGGTTTGTTGCCCTTGATCAGCTGGTAGTTCTGCACGGGTTGCGGGGTCTTCTCCGTGCTCGGGCCCTTGCCGTCGCCGAGGAAGGTGCCGAAGACCATGTCGACGCACGGGTCCTTCGCGCCCGGGCCGTCGATCGCGCCGAACGCCTTCGCGGCCTTGTAGCAGCCGACCGCCTCACGGTTGAACGAGATGTTGAAGCCGACCATGATCAGTGCGCCGACGACCAGTGCGACGGCGAGCATCCGACGGCTCTTCAGTTGCTGCGGACCGAGGACGCCGGCTGCGCGCCGGGCCTCCTCCGGGGTGGCGTCGGCGGGGATCGGAGCGGTGCGGAACAGGGCCATGATCGAGCTCGTCCACTGCGGATTGATCAGGGTCGGAACGGCATAGACCAGGATCAGCACCACGGCCACGAGGACGGCAGGCAGCAGCGACCAGTAATTTCGCACGGCAGCAAGATACGGGGCCATCGGTCCGCGCCCGAATAACGGATACCCTTGCAACGTGCCCGCCGAGACCTCGCAGACGCTGGACCGGGGACTGACCGTCCTCGAGTTGCTCGCGGACGCGCCGGACGGTCTGTCGATCACCGAACTGGCCGCCGCGCTCGGGGTCAGCCGGACGGTCGTCTACCGCCTGGTGAACACACTCGAGCTGCATCGGCTGGTGCGTCGTGACAGCGAGGGGCGGGCGCGGCTGGGTCTCGCCGTACTGCACTACAGCCGGCGCGTGCAGCCGACATTGCGGGACGCCGCTCTTCCGGTACTGCGTTCGCTCGCCGAGGACACCGGTGCGACGGCACACCTGACTGTCGCGGACGGTGAGGAGGCGCTCGCGATCGCGGTCATCGAGCCCAGCTGGACCGACTTCCACGTGTCCTACCGGATGGGCTCCCGCCATGCGCTCGACCAGGGCGCCGCAGGAAAGGCGATCCTCGCCGGCCGCCGCAAGCCCGACCCCGCCGGCCGCCCCTTCGTCGTCACCTCAGGCGAACTCCAAGCAGGCGCCCAAGGCGTCTCCTCCCCGGTCCTCGGCGTACCAGGCGTCGAAGCCTCCATCGGCGTGGTCGTCCTGGGCAAACTCGACCGGGACTTCGTCGGCCCCCGAGTAGCCCGAGCCGCCGTAGAAGTAGCCAAACGCCTCGCCTGACCCGCCCACCGCCATTTGCCTGGTCAGCCAGGTAAATGGGACTGGGGGTGGTGGGTGGCTGCCTCGACCAGGGGAAGGACTCGGTGGGGGATTTGTTCGGCGAGGGCGATCACGGTGGAGGCTCTTTGGATGCCTCGGACGATGACTACCTGGTCGATCACGCGTTGGAGGTCGGCGTTGGAGCGGGCGACGATGCGGCACCAGAGGTCCTCGGCGCCGGTGATCGTGTGGACCTCGAGTACTTCGGGGATGCGGGCCAGCGCCTCGGCGACCGTCGTGTGACCTGAGCCCTGCTCGATCTGCAGCGTCGCGAACGCCGTCACCGGGTAGCCGATCGCGGTCGTGTCGATGTCCGGCCCCCACCCGCGCACCACGCCGTCGCGCTGCAACCGGTCGAGCCGCGCCTGCACGGTGCCGCGCGCGACCCCGAGCCGCCGCGACGCCTCGAGTACGCCGACCCGCGGCTCGGCCGCGAACAGCCGCAGGATCTTCCCGTCCAGCGCATCAACCGACATACGACCCCTCCGTCAATAGTCAGCCTGACCAAATAGCCCAGTCGTCGGCCCATCTTACTGTGCAGGTTGTGCAGTGAAACAACGAACTGTTGCGCAACCTGTCGCCCCCGGCGAGGCTCAGGGCACGACCCCGACCTCGGAGGACCCCGATGACCAGCACCGACCTCACCCCCGCAGAGCTCGACGCCGATCTCGACCTCGACCAGCTCAAGCAGCTCGTCGGCCTGGTGCCGTACGACGAGAGCACCGACCCGTTCCCGGTCACCGCGATGGACGCCGTGGTGTTCGTGGTCGGCAACGCCACCCAGACCGCGAAGTGGTACCAGCTCGCGTTCGGCATGGACCTGGTCGCGTACTCCGGTCCCGAGACCGGCAGTAAGGACAGCAAGTCCTACGTCCTCAAGTCCGGCTCCGGCCGCTTCGTCATCTCCGGCGGCGTGAGCCCGAAGAGCCCGCTGCTCGACCACCACCGCAGGCACGGCGACGGCGTTTCCGACCTCGCCCTCGAGGTCCCGGACGTGGACAAGTGCATCGAGCACGCCCGCAAGGTCGGCGCGGTCGTCCTCGAGGAGCCGAACGACGTCGCCGACGAGCACGGCACGATCCGGCGCGCGGCGATCGCGGCGTACGGCGACACCCGGCACACCCTGATCGACCGCAGCAAGTACGACGGCCCGTACCTGCCCGGCTTCGTCGCGGCGACCACCCAGGTGACCCGTCCCGAGGGGCACCCGAAGCGGCTGTTCCAGGCGGTCGACCACGTCGTCGGCAACGTCGAGCTCGGCAAGATGGACGAGTGGGTTGCCTTCTACAACAAAGTCATGGGCTTCGTGAACATGGCGGAGTTCATCGGTGACGACATCGCCACCGACTACTCGGCGCTGATGAGCAAGGTCGTCGCCAACGGCAACCACCGGGTGAAGTTCCCGCTGAACGAGCCGGCGGTGGCGAAGAAGAAGTCGCAGATCGACGAGTTCCTGGAGTTCTACGACGGCGCCGGCGCGCAGCACATCGCGCTCGCGACCAACGACATCCTGCGCACCGTCGACATCATGCGGGCCAACGGCGTCGAGTTCCTCAACACCCCCGATTCGTACTACGAAGACCCGGAGCTGCGGTCCCGGATCGGCAACGTGCGCGTACCGATCGAGGAGCTGCAGTCCCGCGGCATCCTGGTCGACCGGGACGAGGACGGCTACCTGCTGCAGATCTTCACCGCACCGATCGGCGACCGCCCGACGGTCTTCTACGAACTCATCGAGCGACACGGCTCGCTCGGCTTCGGCAAGGGCAACTTCAAGGCGCTGTTCGAGGCGATCGAGCGCGAACAAGAGCGACGCGGCAACCTCTGAGCCCGGCCCGGCACGCCGAGAACCTTGCCGGATGCAACTGAACACGGCGTGTCGCCGTCCGATTACCGGAATGACTGTCGGGGCAAGCTCCGTTCGCGTAGTGTGCCTTCCTGAGTGTGCGTCGGGGCGTGCACTCAGGAAGGGTTTCGTCATGAAGACACTGGGCATTCTGCTCAGCACCGCGGGACTGGCCGGAGTCGGCGTGCTCACCTTCGCCGCCGCAGCGCCGGCCCAGGCGGCCGAAGCGGCCTCCTGTTCAGGTGCGAGATCCATCGCGTCGGCGCCGATGCTGCGCGACCACAAACCTCCCAGTTGGGGCACTGTCCGGTTGGTCCGGGACAACTGCTCGCAGTACTGGGCCGAGATCAGCATGGCGTCGCCGGTCGTGGCCAATGCGAAGGCCAACGCCTTCGTGGTGCAGTACGGCGGCGGCAACAACGGCCGGGTGCTCAGCTGCGACAGCAGCGGCGGCAACGGTTCGGTGATCCAGGGGCAGCGCACCTGCCGGACGCCGAAGATCAAGGGTGGCAGCGGTATCACGTTCGCCGCGATCGGCCGGGAGTACCACAACTACGGCGGCGGCTACGAGGAGATCTCGGAGAACGCCACCAAACGCACCCGCTGAGCAGTCCATGTCCTGATGCGGACATGGACAGGGGCGCGCAGTACCGCGCAGTAGTTACTAGGCTCGACGGTATGAGTGAGGTTGTCGAGCAGTTGCGCAAGGTCCTGCCTCCCGAAGCGCTGGTGACCGATCCGGACCGGATGGAGAGCTACCGGTACGACCGGGCGATGTTCTGCCCGGCCGGGATGCCGCTCGCCGTCGTGCTGGCGCGGGAGACCGCGCACGTGCAGGCGGCAGTGCGGATCGCGGCCGAGGCCGGCGTACCGATCGTGCCGCAGGGTGCGCGGTCCGGCCTGTCCGGCGCAGCCAACGCGCTCGACGGCTGCATCGTCATCTCGCTGGAGAAGATGGACAAGATCCTCGCCATCGAGCCGGTCGATCGGTACGTCGTCACGCAGCCGGGCGTCTACAACGCCGTATTGTCGCGTGCCGTCGCCGAGCACGGTCTGTTCTACCCGCCGGACCCGTCCAGCTGGGAGTTCTGTTCGATCGGCGGCAACCTGTCCACGAACTCGGGCGGCCTGTGCTGCGTGAAGTACGGCGTGACCACGGACTACGTGCTGGGCCTGGAGGTCGTGCTCGCGGACGGACGCATCCTGCGGACCGGCCGGAAGACGGTCAAGGGCGTCGCCGGGTACGACCTGGCCAAGCTGATCGTCGGTAGCGAGGGCACGCTCGGCATCATCACCGAGGCGACACTCGCGCTCCGCCCGGCGGCGGCCAAGCCGCGGACGATGGCGGCGCTGTTCGCCGACGGGGTCGAGGCCGGCAACGCGATCCTCGAGATCATCCGCAGCGGCGTGTCGCTCAGCCTGCTGGAGATCATGGACCGGACCACGATCCAGGCGGTCAACAAGTACAAGCGGATGGACCTCCCGGAGGAGGCCGGCGCGATGCTGATCGCGCAGTCCGACGCGGGTGGTGAGGCCGGGGCGGCCGACGTCGCCACGGTCGCGAAGCTCTGCCGCGACAACGGCGCACTCGAGTGCATCGAGGCCGAGGACGACGCCGAGGGCGAGCTGCTCCTCGAAGGCCGCCGGGTCGCGCTGACGGCGCTGGAGGAGCTGGGTACGACGATGATCGACGACGTCGCCGTACCGCGGTCGCGGCTGGCGGAGTTCATCGGCCGGCTCGAGCAGCTGTCGGCCGAGCTGGACATCACGATCGGCGTCCTCGGGCACGCCGGCGACGGCAACATGCATCCGACGGTGGTGTTCGACCAGACCGACCCGGACCAGGCCAAGCGCGCGCAGGAGGCGTTCGACCGGGTGATGGAGATCGGGCTCGAGCTCGGCGGGACGATCACCGGTGAGCACGGGGTCGGCGTCCTGAAGCGCGCCTGGCTGGCCGAGGAAGTGGGGCCGGTCTCGCTCGACGTGCACCGGGCGATCAAGAACGCGCTGGACCCGAAAAACCTGCTCAATCCCGGCAAGATCGTTGCCGAGTGAGGTTGTGATCCAACCGCAATAGAACTGTCGAGGCCATTCGACGTCCATGCCCGTCGAATGTGACGTCCGGCCGACACCATGGAAGGTACTGAGCTGAATTCGTGGGGGGACTGGATGCAGGGTAGGAGGCGCCCGATGGGTCTGTGGCGCCGTACCGTGCTGCCCGCCGTCGCGGCTCTGGTCGGGACGTTCGCGCTCTCCGCGTGTGCGAACGGCGGCGGACTGCGGGTCGAGGGTCCCGAGTCGCCGCCGACGGGCCCGACGCCGTCAGTTGCCTTCGGCACCACTCAGCCGCACCCGGAGAAGACCCCCGAGGTGGCCGTCGACCTGGCCAAGGTGCGGGTCAGACTGCTCGCCGATCGGCACCTGTCCAGCTACGCGCGGACAGTGCTTTCGAATTGCACGGTGATTTCGCGTTGCCTCAGCAGGGGTAAGACCGTTGATGTATTGCACAGCGGTACACCTCAGCAGATCGTCCTGATCCACACCCTGGAGAAGTTCGTCTTCGGTATCTTCCTGATCGCGATCGAGCCCTCGGGCCCGCGACCGATCTGGAACCTGAACGTCGAGCAACCGACCGTGACCGCCAGCCCCGATGGGAACCTGGTGGTCGAGTCGAAGATCTTCACGATCAACGACCCGGTCTGCTGCCCGTCGGGCCGACGGGTCGAGGTCTACCGTTGGAACGGTCGGCAGATGACCAAGGTGAGCTCGGCGAACCAGTAGGGAGACTGAAGTTCGGTGGTACCGGAAGAACCGGCAGCGCGCATTCTCATGGTCGAGGACGACGCGGTGATCCGTGAGGCGACCCAGTTGACCCTCGAACGGCACGGCTACGACGTCACCACGGCCGAGGACGGCCTGGAGGCGATCGAGCGATTCGAGAAGATCCACCCGGACGTCGTGATGCTCGACATCATGCTGCCGGGCCTGGACGGGATCTCGGTCTGCCGACGGGTCCGGGAGACCAGCACGGTCCCGATCGTGATGGTCTCCGCCCGCGGTGACGCGCTCGACGTCGTACTCGGTCTGGAAGCAGGCGCCGACGACTATGTGACCAAACCCTTCGACACCCAGGTGCTGGTGGCGCGGCTGCGGGCGGTGATGCGACGGGCGGTCTCCGATCCGGAGCGTCCCGCGCCTGCGGCCGGTTCCGGCGTCGAGTCGTTCGGCGACCTCGAGCTGGACCGGGAGGCCTTGGAGGTACGGCGCGGTGGCGCGACCGTGCAGCTGACGCCGACCGAGCTCAAGCTGCTGATCGAGTTCGCCAACAATCCCGGGGTGGTGCTGAGCCGATCCACGCTGCTGCAGCGGGTCTGGGACTACGAGTGGGGCGGCGACGGCCGGCTCGTCGACGTACACCTGCAGCGGTTGCGGACCAAGATCGGTGCCGACCGCATCGAAACCGTCCGCGGCTTCGGGTACAAACTCAGGGCATAGCGGATGGGGCCAAGTTGATGGGACTGCGCGGCAAGCTCGGTCTCATCTTCCTGCTGGTCTCCGCGCTCGCGATCCTGGTGCTGTGCGTCGCGGTCTACACCCAGGCCCAGTCGGCCCGGCTGGACCGCACGCGCAGTTTCGCGGACGAGCGGATCCAGCTCGCGGCGCAGAGCTACGACACCAACGACGTACCGGTGTTCGGCGCGAAGGTGGACGATCCGGAGCTGCCGCCGCAGCTGCGCGACGCCGTGCTCGAGGGCAAGCGGGCCACGTTCAAGACCGGGTCGCCGCACGCGAAGATGTGGGCGGCGGTCGCGGTCAAGGACGGCAAGATCCTCTCGATCGAGCAGGACTACGAGACCAGCGACGACTCGATGAAGGCGCTGCAGCAGGCGTTGCTGCTCGGCGGCATCGGCACGGTCGCGCTGGTCGCCCTGGTCAGCGTGATCCTGGCGGGCAGCCTGTCCAAGCGGATCGTTGCCGTGGCAGGTACGGCGCGGCGGATCGCCGCCGGTGACCTGGATGCGTCGGCGGCGCAGGCCGTTGGCAAAGGCAAGGACGAGGTGCAGTCGCTGGCGACCGCGATCGACACGATGGCCAGCTCCTTGCGCGGCCAGCTCGAGGCCGAACGCCGGTTCACCGCGGACGTCGCGCATGACCTGCGTACGCCGGTGACCGGACTGACCACTGCCGCCGAGCTGCTGCCGCCGGGGCGACCGAGCGAGTTGGTCCGCGACCGGGCCAAGGTACTGCGGCGACTGGTCGAGGATCTGCTCGAGATCGCGCGATTCGACTCCGGTGTGGAGCAGGCCGATCTGGAGCTGGTCGGTCTCGGCGCCTTCGTCGGATCGGCGGTGGCGCGGTTGCGGATGCAGCAGGCGCTGGCGCCGGACAGTGTGATTGTCCATCTGCTCGGGCCGGACCAGACGGTGTCGACGGATTCGCGCCGGATCGAGCGGATCCTGGCGAACCTGATCGTCAACGGACTGCGGCACGGCAAGCCGCCGGTCGAGGTGACGGTCAGCGGCCGGACCGTCGAGGTGGTTGACCATGGCAACGGTTACCCGGAGGAGTTGATTGCCGAGGGCCCGCGTCGGTTCCGGTCCGGGATGGCCGAGCGGGGAGTCGGGCACGGCCTCGGCCTGACCATTGCCGCCGGTCACGCAAAGGTTCTCGGCGCCGACCTCACCTTCGGCGAGGCGCCGGGCGGCGGTGCGCTGGCCCGGCTCGTACTACCGGCCGAACCTGAGACGCAGTCGTAACACAACTCTTCAACCTTTCCTGCCGCCGTCGCGTCTTCTCCTCCGTAACACCAACAAAACGAGGGCCGCGTCTGCCGCGGTCTCGGTGACCATCACCAAGTAAGGCGCGAAACGGCGCCACTCCCCAAGGGGCGGGGAGTGGCGCCGTTTCTCAATGCGTGCCGTACACGTTGAACTCGGCAGCCGATCCGAAGACCGCGCCGTTCAACGAGCTGGTGCCGACGAACTTCACAAAGCGCCCTGGCTTGGCGGTGAAGTCGACCCGCTGGACGGCGATCGAGTTCGGGAACTGTCCGGTCGCAACCGGCGTACCCCAATCCTGACCGTCGGCACTCACGTAGATCTCGTACCCTTTGAACATCCCGTTGGTCCCACTCTGCCGAGGCAGATAGCTGAACCCGTTCACGCTGTACGTCGACCCGAGGTCGAGCGTCATGTGATGCGGGAAGTCGGTCGGGGTAGGCACCTCAGACCAAGCGGAATGCCAGATAGTGCTGGGGTTTCCGTCCAGCGCCATCGTCGCGGCGCCGCCGGTGGCGACGTCCTCGCTGTCGACATCGGCCACCTTGATCCGGGACTGCGGCACGATCCCCGGCGGGAGCACGGTCGCTTCCGCGCTGATCGTTGCCTGACCACCCGTTGCCGTCAGCACGTACTTCCCTTCTGGTGTACCAGCTGGCGGCGTGACGTCCCACGTGGTCGTCGCCGTCGCTCCGGCAGCCACGGTGGCGTGGGTTGCCGGCGTGGTCGCCGTGACAGTCCAGCCGTCCGGAGCTTCGAGCCCGAGCGTGATGTTGCTGGCAGCAACTACGTCGTTGTTGGTGAAGGTCGTGGTGACGGTGTTCGCCTCGCCGGAGACGAGACCGGTCGCGCCGGAGACCGCGACCGAAGTACAGTCGGCCGGCTCGGACGTCGTACCGAGGTCGTTGACGGCGAAGTTGTCCATGATGAAGTCGGTCTGGTCACCGCCGTCGGTCAGCTTGCGGAGGCCGACCCAGTAGTCGCCACCGCACCCGGCTACGAACTCCTGGTTGAACGTCGCCTTCGTGCGCTGCTCTCCGACCGGGGTGGCCTTGACCTCGACCGAGTCCGGACGATCGACGCCCTGGACCCAGGCGTACTGGCCGGCCCGGCCGCTCTCGTAGTCGAAGCTGACCTTGTACTTGTGGCCCGGCTGGAAGTTCACCGTCGACGGAGTGGTCCGGTATACCAAACCGGCGTTCTCCTCATGGGACTTGAGCGACCAGTCACCGTCGAGCACATCGTCGACCAGCTTCCCGTTCCAACCGGCCTGCGTGTACGGCGCGTGCTTCTTCGCCAGCACCGTCCGCGGATCGGTCACCCCGCCCGCGTCGCCCTTCACGAACGGGCCCCATCCCTGGTCGACGTTCTCGAAGTCATCCACCAACCCGGCCGGAGGTCGCTTCGTCTCCACCACCCGCACGTCATCTACCCGAACCTGCGCTGCGCCCGCGGCTGCTCCGATCGACAGTTCGGCCGTGCTGCCCTTCGCGTCGAACACCACTCGAGCGCGCTGGTAGTACGCCGCGTGTTTGTCGTCGGCGGCAACCATGTTCTCCGCCGTCGATCTGGTCACGACGTTCTTCACGCCGTCCACGGTGATGGTCGTCGGGCGGGACTTGCCCGGCTCGACCTCGATCCACGCGGCTGCGCTGTAGGTGCGACCGCGCGTCAGGCCGGTGATGCGCTGCTTGACCGACGATGCCTTCGTGCCGAGCTGGGCGACGTGCTGACCGTTGTCGAGGGTCGCGATGCTCGCTCCTCCGGTCGGGCTCCAGGCAGAGAGGTTGCCGGCGTTGAAGCCGGGGTCCTCGACGTGACTGCTCTCGCCCCAGTTCGCGGGACGCGGCGCCGGTGCGGCCACGGGGTAGAGGACGTACGGCTTGCCCGCCACCGCATCGAGCGTGACGGTGCCGTGCTTGGCCCGGACCGTGGTCGGCTTCGTCCGGCCGGTGTCGCTCAACTGGTAGGCGGTGAGGGTGTTGACGCCGGCGAACGCCGCGGGCAGCGTCCACGTCGTACGGCCGCCGGTCGGGTTGTAGTGGTAGAGCTTCTTGTCGTTGTCCCACGGCAGCAGGTACTTGTCGCCGTCGAGGACCTTCGCGTTGCCGACGTACACGGCTCGCTTGCCGTTCTCGACCGCGCCGCGGACGCCGCCGGTGAAGGCGATGTCGTTCGCGTTCCAGTCGATGATCTTCTGCTGCTGGAGGAACTTCGTCGGCAGGTTCTGCTTCCAGATGTTGGCGTAGAACTTGTTCCAGTCGGTCTCGCCGGTCCAGCCCTCGAACTCGACGATGCTGGCCTGGCCGAGGATCGGGTCGCTGTTCCAGACATCCTTCTCGTGGTTGCGGACGAACCGGATGATCTGCGAGTTCAGGCCCTTGTTCGTCGGGCCGCCGTAGTCGAGGTCGTTGGCCCAGTGCGACCACAGCGACGTCCGCTCGTGCCGGTCGGCCCACTCGGTCGCGATCTGCCAGCCCTGGTCGGACAGCTGCCGGGTGAGGCCGTCGGCGAGCCAGCCGGACTGGTAGTAGACGTCGATGTACAGCTCCTGCAGGTTCTTGTCGGTCTCGTCGCGGAGCTGCTGGAACCGCTTCACGATGTTGCCGGAGGCAAGATCCGGGCGCTGCTCGATGTAGTAGCTCTGGTTCAGCCAGTTCCAGCCCTTGGCGGTCTTGTCGACCAGGTCCTCGCTGAAGGCGTTCGCCTCCGGGTAGGACTCGGTCGCGTTCACGTGGACGCCGAAGGCGGCGTTCCAGGACTTGCCCTGCTTCAGCAGCGTGTTCAGATCGGTCAGCCCGCCGGCGCGGAGGTTGTAGTTGCCGCCGTAGTCCGGGTGACCCGAGTCATGACCCTCCGAGGCGTACCCCTTGAGGATCGCCATCTGGCCGAGCCCGTCGGTCGAGAGCGAGATGCGCTTGACGTCGTCGAGCGTGCGCAGGAAGGGGTGCGTCGCCTGGCTGGCGAAGTTGAACGGGATGTGGGTGATCACGCGGTCCTTGACCTGACCGCCGCCGTTCGGCTCGACCATGATCGAGCGGAACGCGACCGCGCCGTCCTCCCAGTCGACGGTCTTGTCGTGGTTCGCGTCCGGCGTCACCACGACCTTCGCCCAGGGGAGCGGCTCGGTGTACGGCGAGGTGTCGGCGCGGTACGTCCACTGGCCGCTCCACACGCCGACGCGCGTGCTGCCGTCCGCGCCCTTGCGGGCCTGGTGCCAGAACCGTGCGCCGTCGTCGACGGACTGCCCGGACGGCTTGTCGTACGTCGAGTTCGACTCGATGCCCGCGGCCAGCCCGCTGGTGTTGACGAACGCGTACGCCGCACCCGTCGGGGACGCTTCACCCGGCGTGGCTGCGGTGACCGGCGTGATCTTGTCCGCGGTCCGCGTCGAGTCCGGGTCCAGCGTGGTAAAGGCGGTCGTCGCGCCGGCGTCCGTGCTCGCGACCGAGACCAGGTCCTGGTTCGGGATGTCGATCGTGTGCACGCGACTCGCCTCGGTGTCGCGGACCGCGTCGATCGCGAACGTCGTCACCCGCCCGGCGACACTCAGGCGGCGTCGAGTTCGACACCGGGCAGGGCGTCGAAGGCCAGCGTGTACGACGCGCGCGCGCCGCTGACCGTCGCCGGGCCGGCGAGATGCGCGGTCCGGGCGGTGCCGTCGATCGTGACCGTCGAGATCGCGTCCGGCCGGCCGCCGAGGGCCTGGCCGGAGGCGTTGTCGACGTACTTGACCACCCGGGGGAAGTCCGCCCCGACGGTGACCGTCAATTCGTTCGACCGGAGAGTCAGGTCGCCGTCCGTGGCATCAGCGTGCGCACCTGAGGGCACGCTCAGCACACCGGCAGCCAACGCTACAGCCAGTACTCCACACCCCACTGAACGTTTCATGCGGAGAAAGTTCGCACGTAACAGCTAACAGGTCAAGAGAAACGAACACTAATGAACAACCCTCGCCTCGCCATCGGCATCGGCGCAGGAGAGGCGCGGGGTGGGCGCTAGGCAGGAATGATGCGCCCGGTGACTTCTCCCAGGCCGAGGCCGTTGGCCCAGGCGGCGATCGTGACCTCGTCGCCGTCTTCGAGGAACGTGTGTTCTTTGCCGTCGACGATCAGTGGCTCGCGGCCGCCCCAGCTCAGTTCGATGAACGAGCCGCGCTGGTCCTTCTCCGGACCGCTGACGGTGCCGGAGGCGTACAGGTCGCCGGTGCGGACGGTGGCTCCGTTGACGGTCATATGGGCGAGCATCTGCGCGGGCGACCAGTAGATGTCGCGGTACGGCGGGGAGCTCACGAGGTGGCCGTTCAGCCGGACCTCGAAGGTGATGTCGTAGTTCACGAGGTTCTGTCCGGCCAGATACGGAAGGACCGGCGGATCCTGCGGGCCGATGGGGACGGCGGCAGGTGCCAGCGCGTCGAGCGAGACGACCCACGGCGAGATCGACGTCGCGAAGGACTTGCCGAGGAACGGGCCGAGAGGGACGTACTCCCACGCCTGCAGGTCGCGCGCGGACCAGTCGTTCACGAGCACCACGCCGTACACGTGGTCCTCGAAATCTTCAACGGAGACAGGCTTCCCGAGCGTCGACGGCGTACCGACGACATAGCCGAGCTCGACCTCGATGTCCAGCCGCTGCGACGGCCCGAACGTCGGTGCCGCGGCGTCGGGGGACTTCCGCTGGCCGCTCGGCCTGACGATATCGGTGCCGCTGGCAACGATTGTGCCGGCTCGGCCGTGGTACCCGACCGGGAGGTGTTTCCAGTTCGGCAGCAGGGGCTCGGAGTCCGGGCGGAACAGCCGGCCGAGGTTCGTCGCGTGCTGCTCGGAGGCGTAGAAGTCGACGTAGTCCGCGACCTCGAACGGAAGCTGCATGGTGACCGCGGACCGCGGGATCAGATGCGGCTCGACCGTGTCCCGGTCGTTGGCGTTGCGGACCAGCTCGAGCAACCAGCTGCGGGTCGCGCGCCAGGCGGGCCGGCCGAGCGCGAGGAACGCGTTCAGGGTCGGCTCGGCGAACAGCTGTGCGCCGTCCAGCATCTGCGCCGACGCGAGTGGTGCGAGGTCGATGATCTGGTCGCCGATCGCGGCGCCGATCCGCGGCTCCTCGTCCCCGTGCCGGAACACGCCGAGCGGCAGGTTGTCCGGCCCGAACGGCGAACCGTCCGGGATGTCGATCCAGCTCATCAGCCCTCCATCAAGCCCAGTGTGGTCAGGTCGTTCCGCGGTTCGTCGATGCTGCACGACCCGAACGACGTGAACCACCGCCGGGTGCTCGCCGCCTGGTCATCGGTCAGCTCACGCGCCCGGCCAGCCAGCGCCCCGCCGTCCTGCGAGGCCAGCACCGCGGCGACCTCGTCATGCGCCGCGCCGTCGAGCGACGCCCGCGTCGCGAGCAGCACGTTGAGGAACCCGTGGTGCTCGTAGCCCGTGTCCGAAGCGGTATGGCGGACTGCGTTGTGCAGCCCGGCGGTGCACTTGAAGGCCACTTCGCGGTCCAGGCAGGCGATGACGAACGACGCCACCTGGTCAACCGACGGGAAGAGCGACGGGTCGAGTCCGCCCGTCCGCAGTTTGGCGGCGTACCCGGCGTCGGCGACCACGTCCAGCGCGCGCTCCCACGCTCCGTCCAGGCCGATCTCGACGTACGCCGTCTCCTCGTCGAGGCAGTCGTCACACGCCCGTACGACGCGCAGCGCGTTCCGGGACAGATCGTCCTCGTTGCGCAACCGGACCTCGACCGCGGTCACCTCGACGTCCTTCGAGCGGTCGCCCCAGCGGATCGCGGGCTCGATCCCGCCGGCGCCGCCGGAGATCACGACCGACACGCGGAGCGGCCCGCCGCCGGCGCGCGCGGCCTCGGCGGCCACGTCCATCAGGTCCTCGTCGGTGCAGACGAACGGCCCGACGAGCTCGGCGTACGGCGACTCGAGGTGGGCCCGGTGTGCCGTGACGGCCTGGGCCATCGGCAGGTTCCCCGGCGGGAACATGGCTGCGTCGTCGACCAGGTGCCGGAACAAGGCGGGGACGGTTGACATGACTCAGAGCCTAACGGATGCTTTCGGTAAGCGGACGCACGCGTTCGATTATCGGATACTCTGGAGCAATTCTGATGGCGTTCTACCGGCAGGTCGGGGAAGTTCCGCCGAAGCGGCACACCCAGTTCCGGAAACCGGACGGCGGGCTGTACTACGAGGAGCTGATGGGGGAGGAGGGGTTCTCATCGGACTCGTCGCTGCTGTACCACGCCGGCGTGCCGTCCGCGATCATCGATTCGCAGGTCTGGGATCTGCCCGACCTGGCCACCGTCCCCAACCATCCGCTCACACCGCGGCACCTCAAGCTGCACGACCTGTTCACCGATACGTCCAAGTCGAACGCCATCGAGGACCGGCGGCTCGTCCTCGGCAACGGTGACGTGCGGATCTCGTACGTCGTCGCGGAGCAGCCGTCGCCGTACTATCGGAACGCGATCGGCGACGAGTGCGTGTACGTCGAGAAGGGCTCGGCGACCGTCGAGACGGTGTTCGGCGTACTGAACGCCGTCCAGGGCGACTACGTGATCATCCCGCGCGCGACCACGCACCGCTGGTTGCCCGGTCCGGAGGGCTTGCACGCGTACGCGATCGAGGCCAACTCGCACATCGCGCCGCCGAAGCGTTACCTGTCCCGGTACGGACAGTTCCTCGAGCACTCGCCGTACTGCGAACGGGACCTGCACCCCACCACCGAGCCGCTCGTGGTCGAGGGGACCGATGTCGAGGTGCTCGTGAAGCACCGGGGGAACGGAGCCGGCGGGATCGTCGGCAGCCGGATGACGTACGCGACGCACCCGTTCGACGTGGTCGGGTGGGACGGCTGTCTGTACCCGTACACGTTCAACGTGAGCGACTTCGAGCCGATCACCGGGCGGGTGCACCAGCCGCCGCCTGTGCACCAGGTGTTCGAGGGCTACAACTTCGTGGTCTGCAACTTCGTGCCGCGGAAGGTGGACTACCACCCGCTGTCGGTGCCGGTGCCGTACTACCACTCGAACGTCGACTCCGACGAGGTGATGTTCTACTGCGGCGGCGACTACGAGGCGCGGAAGGGCTCCGGGATCGGGCTCGGATCGATCTCGCTGCACCCGGGCGGGTACGCGCACGGGCCGCAGCCGTCGGCGATCGAGGCCTCGCTCGGCGCGGAGCGGTTCGAGGAGCTCGCCGTCATGGTCGACACCTTCCGTCCGCTCGAACTCGGCGAGGGCGGCCAGGCGGTCGACGACGGCGTGTACGCCTGGACCTGGGCTGGTCGCCGCAAGTCGTAGCTGTTTGTGGGATTCTTTCCCCTGTGAGTGAGGACGGGGACGCGTCGCAACAGGTCGTGGAAGAGGTTTCACCGGAGCCGGAGTCGGGACTGGAGTCGCGCGAATCGCCGGAGGTGGAAGTGCAGATGCCACCGCACGACCCGGAGATGCCCTTTGTCGTCGGCATCGATCGGGACGCGGTGGTACGCCGGCGCGAGGTGGTCCGGACCGTTGAGCGCCGCGGGGCCTGGATCACGCTGGCGATCGGCGCGGTCGGCATCGCGGCCGCGGTCTACGCGCTGCTCGCGTTCCGCGGTTCGGGGATGTGGCCGTTCGCGATCTTGTTGATCCTGGCAATGATCCCGCTGGTCCTCAGCACGGTGATGGTCTACCGGCTGCAGGCCGAGCGGCAGCAGTGGTACGACGCCAACGAGCTGCAGCCGGTCGCGATGCGGATGTCGCTCAAGGGGCTCGAGCTCGCGTGCGACGGAGCGGCGTACCCGGTTGTCCTGCAGTGGCACACCGTCCGCGGTTTCCGGCAGCAGAAGCTCCTCGGGCAGTACATGCTGGACCTCGACCTGGTGCCTGGGGTGAGCGCGACCACGGCCGGTGTTCGCGGCCTGGACCAGGCGCCGGTCCGCAGCGTCGTCAAGCCGAACCCGCTCCTCCGCCCCACCGGACTCTTCCTGGTGAAGGCGCTGGACCAGCCCGTCCACATCATCGACGAGGCCATGAAGCACTTCTCCGGCGGCACGGCGCAGGTCCGGCGCTAGCAGGGCAGCGAGCGGTACGTGTAGCCGAGCTTGGTCAGCTTGGTGAGCGCGCTGTCCAGCGCCGCGACGGTCTGGGAGCGGTTGCCGCCGCCGTCGTGCATCAGGATGATCGCGCCGGGGCGGGCACCGGACATGATCGCGTGCTCGATGTGCGCGACACCGGGCTTCTCCCAGTCCTCGGTGTCGACGTCCCAGAGCACCTCGTGCTGGTGGTACGCCGCCGCGATCGCGTGGATCTTCTCGTTGGTGGCGCCCTCCGGCGGCCGCAGGCACTTCGACTTGATGCCGAGCGCGATCTCCTGCCGCACCTTCGCGTCGGGCAGACGGGTCAGCGTCTTGTGGTCGTACGTGTGGTTGCCGACGTGATGCCCGGCAGCGCGCTCGGCCGTGACCAACTCCGGGAACTGCGCCACCTGGATCCCGATCACGAAGAACGTCGCCTGCGCGTGGTGCTTCCGCAGTACCTGAAGGATCTTCGGCGTCCAGACGTGCTGCGGGCCGTCGTCGAACGTCAGGTACAGGACCTTGCCGTTGTCAGTCAGGTTCCAGTCGTCCGCCGGTGGCTTGGGCGTCGGCGGTTTGACGGCCGGCCTGGCGGGTTTGGTCGACGAGGACGTGCCCCGCTTGGACGTGGTCGACGTACTCAGGAGTCCGTGACTGGCCGGCTGAGCGGCCGGTTTCGCGGACGTGGTCGAGTGCTTCGACGGACTGGCGGCTTGGGCTAGGACGGCACCGCAAAGCAGGGCGGCGACCAACGGCAGGAGTTTGCCGGGCGGCTTGGTCATGCACGGCATTCTCTCGCGTCGCACGGTTCAACGAGGCACCGGGTCGCCCGTAAGGTGGGGCTCTCGTGCCGGAGATCCCGGCTGCAGACCAGTGAGGCGGCTGATGACGAACAGCGGTGAGCGTACGACGATGACCAGACGAACCCTGATCGGCGGAGCATCCGCCCTGGCCGCGGCCGGGTTCACGGCCGTTCCGGCGTACGCCGGTGGTCCCGGGCACGGCCGGACTGTCCGGTTGAGCGTCATGGGCACGACCGACCTGCACGGCAACGTCTTCAACTGGGACTACTTCAAGAACGCCGAGTACGACGACTCCGCGCACAACGACATCGGGCTGGCGAAGATCTCCACCCTCGTCACCGCGGTCCGGGATCGCATCGCCGCGGATCGCCACGCGCCGCGCCCGCTGCTGCTCGACGCCGGCGACACCATCCAAGGCACCCCGCTGGCGTACTACTTCGCCAAGATCGAGCCGATCACCGGCGGGCACACGCACCCGATGGCCGCGGCGATGAACCGGATCGGGTACGACGCGGCCGCGCTCGGCAACCACGAGTTCAACTACGGGGTCGAGATCCTCCGCAAGTTCCAGCGGCAGCTGCGGTTCCCGCTGCTCGGGGCGAACGCGCAGGACTGGACCACGGGGCTGCCGGCGTTCCCGCCGTATGTGCTGAAGCGGGTGCACGTGCCGGGCGAGAAGCCGATCACCGTCGGCATCCTCGGTCTGACCAACCCCGGTATCGCCATCTGGGACAAGGCGAACGTCGAGAACAAGCTCAAGTTCGGCGGGATCGTCGAGCTGGCCAAGATCTGGGTGCCGCGGGTCCGCAAGGCCGGCGCCGACATCGTGATCGCGTCCGTGCACTCGGGCATGGACCTGTCCTCGTCGTACGGCGACGCGCTGCCGTACCCGGAGAACGCGTCGGTCCTGATGGCCGAGACCGTGCCCGGGATCGACGCCGTACTCGTCGGGCACGCGCATCTGGAGATCCCGGAGCGGCTCGTCACGAACAAGACCAGCGGCGAGCAGGTCGTGCTGAGCGAGCCGCTGAAGTGGGGCATGCGGCTGTCGCTGATCGACCTCGACCTGCAGAAGGTCCGTGGGCAGTGGAAGGTCGTCGGCCGGCACAGCCAGGTCCTGAACGCGAACACCGTCGACGCCGACCCTGCTGTCGTAGGGCTGCTGCAGAAGGACCACGACAAGGTCGTCTCGTACGTGAACTCGAAGATCGGCACTTGCACGGAGGCGATGTCGGCGGCCACCGCTCCGTGGGAGGACACCGCCGCCCTCGACTTCGTCAACTTCATCCAGGCTGACGCGGTCTCGAAGGCTCTCGTCGGTACGCCGCAGGAGTCGCTGCCTGTGCTTGCGATCGCGGCGCCGTTCAACCGGGCGGCTGCTATCCCTGCTGGTGATGTGTCGATCCGCGATGTTGCTGGGTTGTACATCTTCGACAACACGCTGCTCGGGGTGACGATGAGCGGTGCGGACATCAAGGACTATCTGGAGTTCTCGGCGGCGTACTACAAGCAGGTGAGCGGGACGGGGCCGTTCCCGTCCGATCAGATCACCAACGCGCCGACCTCAACCGCGCCTGGCGGCACGCCGGACTACAACTATGACGTCCTCGGCGGGCTGACCAAGCCGCTGACCTACAAGATCGACATCGCGAAGGCTGTGGGCTCGCGTATCACGGACCTCGCGTACGACGGGGTCGCGGTGGCCGCCGACCAGCAGTTCGTCGTCGCAGTCAACAACTACCGGCAGTCCGGCGGCGGCAACTTCCCCCATGTCTCCACGGCGCCGGTCGTCTACAACCGCCAGGTAGAAATCCGCCAACTGATGATCGACTACGTAACCGCCACCGGCTCGGTCGACCCGAACACCTTCCACACCGTGGACTGGTCCCTCACCTCGAACGGCGCCCCCATCACCGTCACCAGCTGAAATCAAGCCCCCGCGGTGCTACGCGCCGCCCCACCCACCCCCGGGCTGTCGGCCGTCGACTTCGCGCGAGTGTCGTCGGCCGATCGCGGAGGCGGGGTCTTGACCGATGAAGAGGCTAAGTGATTTAGTCAGTTTGTGACTTACTCAGCGGCTGAGGTGCCGCCCAGCCTGTCGGACCGGTTGACCGAGTCGATTCTCGGGATCATCCGGGACGGTGGGCTGGGTCCGGGTGATGCGATTCCGTCGGCGCGGGAGTTGGCGAAGCGGTTCGCGATCACGACGCCGACGGTGCGGGAGGCGTTGCGGAAGTTGGAGGCGACCGGGGCGGTCGAGTTCCGGCATGGCTCCGGCACGTACGTCGGTCCGACCATCAACAACGTCGTACTGGCGAATCCGCATCGGCCGCCGATCACCAAGGACTCGGTGCTCCAGCTGATCAGTGCTCGTCTCGTCCTCGAGCCGGCCGTCGCCGCGCAGTCCGCGGTCGCGCGGCAGCCCGAGAACCTGGAGCGTCTGGAGGCCGCGGTCACCAACGCGCTCATCCCGCCCGGTGGACCGGCGTTCGCGCTCAACTTCCACGTCGAGCTCGCCGCCGCGTCCGGAAACCCTTTGTTACAAGAGGTTCTGTCGTCCTTGCTGAAGGTTCGTGTCCGCGAGCAGCAGCAGATCCGCGCGCTGTACGACAACCGCGAGCGTGACCACGAGGAACACCAGGCGATCGTCGAGGCCGTCCGCGCGCAGGATGCCGCCGAGGCGGAGCGCCTGACCCGTGAGCACCTCGACAACATCCGCCGCGCGATCGAGTCCGCCCCGGAGTGGTCATGAACCTTGCCGAGATGACGACCGACGAAGCGCTCGTCGCCGTACGCCGGTCCCCGCTGGTGATCGTTCCGGTCGGGGCGCAGGAGCAGCACGGTGGCGGGATGGCGATGTCCACCGACACCGTCCGCGCGGTCGGCGTGGCCGAGCGGGTCGCCGAGCGGCTGGCCGGTCGCGCGGTGGTCGCGCCGGCTGTCCCGTACGGCGTTTCGCCGCACCACATGGCCTTCGCCGGCACCATGACGTTGTCCCCGGCAACGTTCATGCAAGTACTCCGGGATGTCGTCGCCAGCCTGCACGAACACGGCTGGCAGCGGTTCCTGGTGATCACCGGGCACGGAGGGAACAATGCCGCTCTGTCCGTGCTCGCGCAGGAGTATGTCCGCAGCGAGCTCACGTTCGCGTGGACGCCGGTCACGTCCGTGGTGTCGGACCTGATCACCGGAGTCAGCGAGGTGCACGGTCACGCCGGCGAGGCGGAGACCGCGCAGATGCTGTACCTGGCGCCGGACCTCGTCCAGGCCGACCGCCTGGAGCCGGGCGCCACCCTGCTCGACGACCTGACCACGACAGCCCGGCTGTCCCGGCAGTCGCGCGGACCGCGGCTGTCCGTCGGGTTCGACGCGTACCACAAGCGTGGCGTACTGGGTGATCCCCGTCGCGCCACCGCCGAGGGCGGCCGCCTCCTGGTGGAGACCGCCGCCGACCGGATAGCCGCCTTCGCCGACGAGTTGCTCTCGGCCTGACGTCGTACCACCCCGAACGCTGGACCTTCGCTCAGGGAGGTCCAGGCGCGAGCCTGCCCGCCCGCAGGCCGCTTGCCCGAGGAGGCACCCCTGATGAACCTCGCACGCCCGAAAACCCTCAGTCCGTCCGGCTGGTATACCGCCCGGCGGATCGGCGCACTGCTGGCGTCGGCGGCTCTGGTGACCGCCGCCACCACGTTGCCCACAGCAACAGCTACGGCCGCGTCCACCACACCTGGCTGCGGCAAGCAGGCCGCTCCGAGCGGCGACTACACGGTGCAGAGCGGCGGTCTCACCCGGACCTACCGCCTGCACGTGCCGGACAACTACAAGAGCTCCAAAACCTTCGAGCTGATTTTGGTATACCACGGTCGCGGCAAGACCGGCGCCCAGACCGAAGCGTTCTCCGACCTGTCGAAACTCGACGCGATCATTGCCTACCCCAACGGTGTGATCGGCGACGAGGACAAGCAGGCCTGGCAGGGCGCGCCGTACGCCGCCAAGGGTGTCGACGACGTGAAGTTCACCGCCGATCTGCTGGACGACCTCGAGTCGAAGTACTGCGTCGACACCCGCGCCGTCTACGCGACCGGCAAATCCAACGGTGCCGGCTTCACCGGGATTTTGGCATGCCAGATGGCCGACCGGTTCGCAGCGATCGCCCCGGTCTCCGGCGCGTTCTACATCCAAGGCACGCACTGCGCGCCGAGCCGTCCGATCCCGGTCCTCGACATCCACGGCACCGGCGACACGACGATCCCGTACGGCGGCGACGGTGAGCGGGATCTGCCGAGTATCCAGACCTGGGTCCGCGACTGGACGGTCCGCGATCACTGCAATCCCGATCCGAAGACGAGTCAGCTCGGTGACGACGTACTGAAGTTCACGTACAAGGGCTGCAAGGCTGACGTCGTACACGTAGCGGTCACCGACGGCGGGCACAGCTGGCCGGGCTCTGACTCGACCTCCGGACCGGGTTACGTGACCCAGACGTTCGAAGCGCATGAGCTGATCGGCGCCTTCTTCCAGGCCCACCGGTTGAGGAGCTGACATGAGCACGGCTACAACTGCCGACCGCAGGGAACTGCCGCGGCTGGTCCGGGCGATGGCTGTCATCGAACGGGTCGGGAACGCGCTGCCGCATCCGTTCTGGCTGTTCTGGATCCTGTCCGCGATCCTCGCCGTCGTCAGCGCGATCCTGTCCGCGCTGGACGTTTCGGTGCTGTCGCCCAAGGACGGCAAGGAGGTCGCCGTACAGAACCTGCTGTCCGGCGACGGACTGCAGATGGCCGTCTCCACGGCGATCTCGAACTTCGCCGAGTTCCCGCCGATGGCGACGATCGTGGTCGTGATCATGGGCGTCGCGCTGGCCGAGCGGACCGGGTTCCTGCAGGCGCTGATGCGGGTCAGCGTGTCGCGGGTGCCTACGTCGATGGTGGTGTTCGCGGTGGCGTTCGCCGGGACGATGGCGCATGTGGCGTCCGCGGCGGCGTACATCATCTTGGTGCCGCTGGGCGGGCTCGCGTTCCGCGCGGTCGGGCGGTCGCCGATCCTCGGGATCGTGGTGGCGTACACCGCGATCGCGTCCGGGTACGACGCGAGTCCGATCCCGACGCCGAACGACGCGATCTTCGCCGGCATCACCACGGCTGCCGCGAAGACGATCGACCCGGACGCGCACGTCTCTGTGTTGTCGAACTGGTTCTTCAACATCGCGTCGTCGGTCCTGCTGGCGTTGGTGATCACGCTCGTCACGCGGCTGGTGCTGAGCAAGCGGACCGACCTCGACGCGGACCCGGACGCGCCCGGCGACGATCCGGATCAGCTGGCGGTTTCAGTTGCCGAGCGCAAGGGTCTGCGCCGGGCCGGGATCGTGTTCCTGATCGCGGCGGTCGCGATCGTCGCAGTACTCCTTCCGCACGATTCACCGTTGCGGGGCAAGGACGGCAGCATCGTCGACTCGCCGTTCCTGGACGGGATCGCGATGGTGGTCGCCGTACTGTTCGGACTCGTCGGCATCACCTACGGCGTGACCGTGAAGGCGATCGAGCGGGCGGCCGACGTACCGAAGCTGATGGCCGAGGGGATCAAGCAGATGGCGCCGGTCCTGGTGCTGTTCTTCGCGATCGCGCAGTTCCTCGCGTACTTCGACTGGAGCAACATCGGCGATCTGCTGTCGGCGGAGTCGGCGCGGTGGCTGGGCGATCTCGGCGCGCCGAAGGTGGTGATCTTCCTCGGCATCCTCGCGCTGCTCACGGTGATCAACGTGCTGGTGACGAGCGGTTCGGCGATGTGGTCGCTGACCGCGCCGATCCTGGTCCCGATGATGCTCCTGCTCAACGTCCCCGCCGAGACCACCCAGGCGCTGTTCCGAATCGCCGACTCGGGTTCGACGGCGATCACACCCATGAGTCCGTACTTCGTGATGGCGCTGGGCTTCCTGCAGCGCTACCGAAAGGACGCCGGCGTAGGCACGCTCGCGTCGTACACCGTCCCGCTGGCGGTGTCGATGACCATCGCGTGGACGCTCCTCTTCCTGGCGTGGTGGGCTTTAGGCATCCCCCTCGGCCCAGGCGCACCGGTCAGGTGACGTCGACGCCGGCGGTGCGGAGGTCGATCATGGCTTGTTCAGTGGTCGAGGGGGCCACGCCGGCGGTCAGATTGATCAGGACGGTCGTGCCGAAGCCTTCCTTGCGAGCGTCCAAGGCAGTCGCTCGGACGCAGTAGTCCGTTGCGATGCCGCAGACGTCGACGTCGGTCACGCCCTTGCCGCGCAGCCAGTCGGCCAGGGCGTGACCGCCTTCGTGGGACTTCCCTTCGAAGCCTGAGTAGGCCGCGGCGTACTCGCCTTTGTCGAAAATCGCGTCGAAGGGCTGGGGGTCCAGGTTGGGGTGGAAGCTGACGCCGTCCGTCCCGGCCACGCAGTGGCGTGGCCAAGAGTGGACGAAGTCGGGCTCCCTGGAGAAGTGATCGCCGGGGTCGATGTGGTGGTCGCGGGTGGCGACGACGTACGCGTACTGGCGTTCGTCGGGCTCGGCCTCGTGCCAGTGGTGGAGGAGTTCGCCGATCCGGAACGCGACGTCGGCCCCGCCGGCGACGGCCAGGCTTCCGCCCTCGCAGAAGTCGTTCTGCACATCCACCACGATCAGTGCCCGGGCCATCGCGACGCTCCTTCATCGGGGGAGTTCCCTCTGCCCACGGTACAAGCGTCGACCCTCCGAGCGCCGCAATTGCGTCTAGGCGGGCAGCAGGTTGCCGCCGGTCACGCGCAGGATCTGGCCCTGGATCGCCTTCGTCCGCGGTGAGGTGAGGAACAGGATCGCGTCCGCGAGCTCGGTCGTCTCCGGCAGATGACGGGCGCTGAAGCCGGCCGCGATCTGCTCGAGCGCGGGCTGCGGGATCACCCGGTGCGCGCCGTTCTCCAGGGTGATTCCGGGCATCACGACGTTCACGAGGACGCCGTCGGCGCCCAGATCGTGCTGCACGCTCGCGATCAGCCCGTGCAGCCCTGCCTTCGCTGCGCTGTACGGCCACGACCCGGGCAACCCACGCTCGGCCAGGTCCGTGGAGATCAGCACCAGCCGCCCGTGGGCCGACCGCCGCAGCGCCGGCGCCACCTGCTGCACCAGGTGGTAGTTGCCCTCGAGGTTGGCCCGCATGATCGGCACCCACCACTCGGGCCGCCCGTCCTCGATCTTCGTCGGCCGGTCGTGGAACTCGGCGTTGCCCCAGTCGACGGCGTTCCCGACGACGGCGTCGAGCCCGCCCCAGTGCTCCACCACGGACGTGACCGCCGCGGCGATCGTCTCCGGCGCGGCGAGATCCAGCGGTACGACGTACGCCGCACCGCCCGCCGCCTCGATCTCCGCCGCGACCGTCTCGGCCGCGTCCTTGCGCGAGTTGTACGTGATCGCGACCCGCGCCCCCTCGGCGCCGTACGCGATCGCCGTCGCCCGCCCGATCCCCGACGACCCGCCTGTCACCAGCACCGCCGCGTCCTTGAATCCCAGGTCCATGACCCGTCCTTCCGGTATTTGTTAGTCGGCTAATGAGAAAACTTAGCCGACTAACAAATTGGTCGCAAGCCGATGGCCTCCGCCGAATCCCAGCGGTCCGGGCGCACAATGGCGCTCTCCGGGGAAGGGAGCTGCGGTGAGCTTCACCATGCTGGCCGTGGTGGTCGCGGTCGGTCTGATCGGTCCGTTGCTGGCGCTGCCGCGTGGCTGGCACATCCCGGTCGTGCTCGGCGAACTGCTGGCCGGCGTCATCCTCGGCAGGACAGGGTTCGGGTACCTGGTCGCCTCCGACGACAAGTTCACGTTCCTCGCCGACATCGGGTTCGGGCTGGTGATGTTCGTTGCCGGGACCCACGTGCCGATCCGGGACGAGAGCCTGCGCAAGGCGATCCGGCCCGGGCTGCTGCGTGCGGTGGTGACCGGCATCGTCGCGACCGGTTTCGCGTACGCCGTGAACGCGGTCTTCGACACCGGGCACGTCGCGCTGTACGCCGTACTGATGGCCTCCTCGTCCGCGGCGCTGGTGCTGCCGATCGTCGATTCGCTCGGACTCGGCGGGCGGCCGGTGGTCGAACTGCTGCCCCAGGTCGCGATCGCCGACGCCGCCTGCATCGTGGCGCTGCCGCTGGCGATCGATCCACCGCACGCCGGCCGGGCGGCGCTCGGTGCGCTCGCGGTCATCGGGGCCGGTGCGGTGGTGTACGTCCTGCTGAACTGGGCGGAGCGGTCGGGTGCTCGGCGTCGGGCGCACAAGGTGTCGGAGGATCGCGCGTTCGCCATCGAGCTACGGGTCAGTCTGATCGTGCTGTTCGCGCTCGCCGGTCTGGCCACAGGGACGCATGTCTCGATCATGCTGGCCGGTTTCGTGCTCGGGCTCGCGGTCGCGGCCGTCGGTGAACCGCGCAGGCTTGCGCGGCAGTTGTTCGCGCTGACCGAAGGATTCCTCGGGCCGGTGTTCTTCGTCTGGCTCGGGGCCTCGCTCGATCTGCGGGCGCTCGGCACGAAGCCGGAGTTCTTCGGCCTCGGTGTCGCGCTCGGCCTGGGTGCCGTGATCAGTCACCTCTCCGGCATGCTGACCCGGCAGCCGCTGAGCCTCGGCGTGCTGGCGTCGGCCCAGCTCGGCGTCCCGGTCGCGGCGGCCACGGTCGGTACGGCGTTGCACGTTCTCCAGCCGGGCGAGCCGTCCGCGCTGATCCTCGGTGCGCTGGTGACGATCGCGGTCGGCGTTGTCGCGGGTGGCATCGCCGTACGACGTGGTCTGGTCGCGCCGAAAGCCGTGTCTGGATGACCCTGGTTCAGCGACAACGTGAGCTGACAGTTATCGTTTGACGGCGCATAGTCACCGAGTCATGGGTCGGCATCTTCCGCCGGAGCGGGCCCAAGGGGGTTCGTTCATGAAGAAGGCTGTCCTGGCAGTTGTCACCGGCGCGGCCGTTGTCGCCGCGGCGCTGGTCCCGTCCGGCCCGGCCGTGCAGGCCGCGACCGAGTCCAGTGGGCACAGTGCGCCACGCGGGTTCGGCTCGGCGCTGTCGTCGGTCGAGCAGACGTCCTGGCAGACGAACGCGAGCGTGAACGCGGTTGCTGTCGCGGGCAACCTGGTGTTCGCGGGCGGTCTGTTCACCCGGGTCCGGCCGCCGGGCAAGGCTCGTGGCGTCGGTGACGCGGCGCGCAAGTACTTCGTGGTGCTCAACCGCACCACCGGCGTACCGACGCGGTTCGCGCCGCAGGTCAACGGGCCGGTGTGGAGCGTCGACACGTCCCCGGACGGCCGGTGGGTCGTGATCGGCGGCGACTTCACCGTCGTCGACGGGGTGGCGCGGTCGCATATCGCGATGTTCAACATTGCCACTGGGCAGCTCGTATCGGGGTGGGATCCGGTCGTGAACTTCCGGGTCGCGGCGCTCAAGATCACCGACAAGACGGTGTACCTCGGCGGCTCGTTCGGCCTGGTGGACAAGATGGCCCGCAGTCGTCTCGCCGCGGTCCGGCTCGACACCGGCACGCTGTTGCCGTGGAGCCCGGACGCGAACGACGACGTCCATGCGATCGAGGTCTCCACGGACGGCGAGCGGGTCTTCGTCGGCGGGGGTTTCACCCGGATCGGCGGCCGGAACGACCACGCCCTCGCAATGCTGAACGCGACGACCGGCGCGGTGCTCTCGATGCGCGCGGCCGGAGCGATCCCGCCGAAGACCGAGGGCTGCGACAGTCGCGTGAAAGACCTCGAAGTCCAAGGAAACAAGGTGTTCGCGTCCAACGCCGGCACAGGAAGCGTCAGCTGCTACGACGGCGTGCTGGCGGCGGACGCGACGACCGGCAAGCTGATCTGGCAGAGCCACTGCCGCGGCGCGACCGAAGCGATCAAGGCGATCGGCAACTGGCTGTACAAGGGCTCGCATGCGCACGACTGCAGCGCGGACGGCGCGTTCCCCGACAAGACCGGTATGCACCACCTGCTCGTCTACAGCACGATCACCGGCAAGCTCGGCCCGTGGTTCCCGAACACCGATGCCGGTGGCGAGACTCTCGTCGGCCCACTGGCGTTCGCGTCCGGCGGCAACGACCTGTGGGCCGGTGGCGATTTCACCGAGGTGAACGGCGTACCGCAGGAAGGCCTGACCCGGTTCACCAGCGCTCCGGGTGGAGCCGCTCCGGTCAAGCCGGCCGCTCCGAAGGTCGCGAGCGCGCGGGCGAACAAGGTGACGATCAGCTTCCCGACCGTGCTCGACCGGGACAACATCGCGCTGACCTATGTCCTCTACCGCGGTACGACGCGGATCGGCACCTGGTCCCGCTCGTCCAACTCGTGGACGAAGCCGACCGTCACCACCGTCACCGACCCCGGCCTGACCAGCGGCCAGAAACTGTCCTACCGCCTCGAGGTCAGCGACGGCCGCAATGTCCAGAAGAGCACCGCAGCAACCGTCAAGGTCCGCTGACTCCAGGCCTCGCCGTAGGCTGGCCCAGTGAGAGAGGCGTGACGGGGCCGGAGCACCTGGCTGTCATCGGTGCTGGATTGGGCGCAGGGATCCTGACGTCGACCGTCGGGGTTGCGTCGTTGCTGAGCTTTCCGGTGCTGATCGCGTTGGGGATCCCGCCCGTGGTCGCCAATGCGTCGAACACACTCGGCTTGCTGCCGGGTGCGCTGAGTGGCGTGGTCGGCTACCGGCGCGAACTGCGTGAGGTCCCGCGCAGTCAGACGGTTGCCGTCGTCGTGATCTGTGCCGTCGGCGCGGTTGGCGGCGCCGCGCTACTGCTGGCGCTGCCATCGCGGGTGTTCGCGTCGGCTGCGCCGTGGCTGATCCTCTTCACCTGCCTGATCGTCGGCGTCCAGCCGTGGATCTCGAAGTGGCTGCGAGCTCGGTCCGACCACCCGCACGGCGTCCAACGGTCGATGTCACCGGCAACCACTGTGTTCACCGCACTGACCGGCGTGTACGGCGGCTACTTCGGCGCCGGTGCCGGCGTCATGATGATGGCCGTCCTCGGCCTCGGACTCGACCTGGAACTCCGGATCGTCAACGGCCTCAAGACCCTCGCACTCCTCGCGGCGAACCTCGTCGCGAGCATCATCTTCGTCTTCATCGCCGACCTGAACCTGACGGCGTCCGGCCTGCTCGCCGCCGGCTCCATCGTCGGCGGGTACGTCGGTGCCCACATCGGCCGTCGGCTCCCGGCCACCTTGCTACGAGTGCTGATCGTGCTCGCCGGCGTGGTCGCCGCCGCACTCATGCTGCGTTAGACGTGTTGCCAGACGGCCACGGCGGCGATCAGTAGGCAGATGCCGCCGTTCAGGTACGGGTGGCTGTACAGGATCGCGACGAACTCGCGGATCGTTGCCGTCGGCCAGTAGTACGCGGCGGTGGGGGAGCCGATCACCTGACCGTTGACCTTGGCCTTCCGAGCGGTCATCGCGGCGCGGAACGCGTGGAAGTTGTTCGTCACGATCAGGCAGCGGTACTTCGGCGTACGCGCGACCATCAACTCCCGGCTGAAGGTCAGGTTCTCCCACGTGCTGGTCGACCGGTCCTCGCGCATGATCGCGGCGTCCGGGACCCCGCGCTCGATCAGGTACGCCGCCATCGCGTGCGACTCGGGGACGTCCTCGTCCGGGCCCTGACCGCCGGACGTGATGATCGTCGGCGGACGGCCTCGGCGGAGCGCCCGGTCGTACACCTGCTTGCCGCGGTCCAGCCGGCTCGCGAGCAGCGGCGGGACCCGCGAACCGCGCAGGCCGGCGCCGAGCACGATCACGAAATCGACTTTCCGCGACGATCGGACCCGGCTGTAGACGAACGCGTACACCAGGAAGCAGACGAACAGGAACGCGATGTAGGTCAGCACCCCGATCAGCACCGAACGCAGCGCCGCCAGCGGCTCCCAGCCGATCTTCTGCACCGCGACGCTGAACACGACGAACCCGATGATGCCCAGCCCGGCGAGCAGCGACAGCAGGTTCTTCGGCCGTCGGCCCTCGCGGCGCAGCATCGTGATCCCGTTGACGACCAGGAACACCGCGAGGACGGCGATCGCCAGCGGGATCACGGCGAGGATGGCCAGCACCAGCCAGCGGGCGGCGGTGTCGTTGAACGCGTCGACCACGAAGATCATCCCGATCCCCGCGAAGATCAGCGTCAGGACCAGGAAGATGCCGTTCTTGAACAGTCGCCGGTCGCGCAGGAAGCTGACCGCGAACACGAGGAACCAGAACGCGGCGGCGACGAAGGCGTACATCGGCCACATGAAATCACGGCGGCCTGACCAGAAGCTGGAACTGCCGGATTCGTGAGTGTCCCGCGTGTGCGAGGCTGACCGCATGAGCAGCGTGACTAACTGGGCCGGCAACGTCAGGTTCGCGAGCGAGCTGCAGCGGCCTCGCTCCGTGGAGGAGCTACAGGAGCTGGTCGCGGCGGCGGAGAAGGTGCGGGTGCTCGGCACCGGGCACTCGTTCAACCGCATCGCCGACAGCACCGGGACGCTGGTGAGCGTGCAGGACCTGCCCACCGTCATCGAGGTCGGCGAGCGCGGCGTGACCGTCTCGGCCGGTCTCCGGTACGGCGAGATCACGGCGGCGCTGCAGGCCCAGGGGCTCGCGCTGCACAACCTCGGTTCGCTGCCGCACATCTCGGTCGCGGGTGCGTGCTCGACCGGGACACACGGCTCGGGTGACGGCAACGGTCCGCTGGCAGACGCGGTCAACGCGGTCACCTTCGTCAATGCGAGCGGCGAGCTCGTCACGCTCACTCGCGGTGACGAGGACTTCGCCGGGTCGATCATCTCGCTCGGTGCGCTCGGGGTGACGGTGAGCATGACGCTCGACGTACAGCCGTCGTACCAGCTCAGCCAGGTGGTGTACGACGGGTTGCCGGTCGAGCGTCTCGGGACGAACTTCGCCGAGGTGATGGGGAGCGCGTACAGCGTCAGCGCGTTCACCGACTGGGTCGACCCGGACGTGATGGTCTGGCGGAAGTCGCGGGATCTCGGCGCCGCCGCACCGGAGTGGCTGGGTGCTCACCTCGCGGACGGGCCGCGGCACCCGATCAAGGTGATGCCGGCCGACTACGCGACCCAGCAGGGCGGCGTACCGGGTCCTTGGAACGAGCGGCTGCCGCATTTCCGGCTCGAGTTCACCCCGAGCAACGGCGACGAGTTGCAGTCGGAGTACTTCGTGCCGCGCGATCGGGCGGCCGAGGCGTTCGAGGTACTACGGGCCCTGGGCAACCAGTTCGCACCGGTGATCCAGGTGTCCGAGGTGCGCACGATCGCGGCCGACGAGCTGTGGCTGAGCCCGAGCCAGGGCCGGGACACGGTCGCGCTGCACTTCACCTGGATCCAGGACGAGGCCGCGGTCCGGCCGGTCGTCGCCGCGATCGAGGAGGGCCTCGCGTCGCTCGACGTCCGGCCGCACTGGGGCAAGGTCTTCGCCGCCGACGCCGCGACGCTGGCCGAGCGCTACCCGAGGGTGAAGGACTTCATCGCGCTGGCGGCGAAGTACGACCCGGCCGGCAAGTTCCGCAACGAGTACCTCGACACGTTCCTGCCTATGCGCTGAGCTCGACCAGCGAGAGCGGGAGATCCTCGATCCGGTACGCCGGGGCCGGGGTCCGCAGCAGTGTGCCGCCGACGTGGCGGGCGCTGTTGCTGAGCACGATCCGGCCCTGGTCGTTGACGATGGCAACCTTCCGGTGGGTCGCCCGCAGGCACGGCAGGACCGCCTTCTCGAACGTGAAGACCCGGACGTCGGCCCCGGCCACACCGACGAACCGGTCCCGGACGACGACCGGCACGGTGAAGGTCAGCGTGTAGTCGTCGGTGCAGAGGTAGTCGACGTACGGACCGGTGATGTGCCGGCGGCCGGTCCGCTGCGGTACGTCGTACCAGGGCAGGGCGGCGTAGTCGTAGAAGTTCTCCCCGCGCGGATCGGTGTCGACGATCAGCCGCTCGGTGACGCCGTTGCTGAGCATGAACCACTCGAGCCACCACTGGGCGTCGGCCAGCGCGTCGATCGCCGCGACGAAGCCGGCGCCCTGGATCGATGAGCCCTGGTCCTCGAGCGCGGGCTTGACGAGCTCGATCACGCCGCCGAGGTCCGTCCGGCGGACGGTCGGCTGCCGGTCGAAGACGTCCGCCGTCGCCGAGCTGATCCGGTCCGCCAGCCCGAACGCCTCCCCGACCACGGACTCGACCAGCTCGAGCACTGTCTCGAGCCCGGCGTCGAGGGTCAAAGACTCTGTGCTCATGTGTCCTCCAACGCCAGTCTGAGGTCGATCAGCCGTGCCGTCGAGTCGGCCACGCGTTCCTCCGCGGCGGCGCGGGCTGCGTCGCCGTCGGTGCGGTCGATCGCGGCGACCACGTCGCGGCAGCTCCGCACCGTCCGGCGGTGGCTGTCGTCGTCGCCGAACGCGAGCCAGAGCAACGTGCCGACCTCCGCCTGCAGACTCACCTCTGCCCGGTAGAGCCGGGTCGACTGCGCGGTCGCTGCCACCTCGATGTGGAACTGCGCGTCCGCCCGCCGTCGTCCGCCCAGGCCTTCGGCGTTCTCCAGACCGTCGCAGACCGCGGTCAGTCGCCGTACGTCGTCCGGCGTCGCCCGCTCGGCCGCCAGCCGGGCTGCCGTCCCGGCGATCGCGCTGTAATGGTCGCCGAGGTCGCGCAGTTGGGCCAGGCTCAGCTCGGCCAGCCGGTCGCGGACGATCGCGGTCGACATCTCCTGGTGGGCGCGGACGAAACTGCCGCCGCCGCGACCGCGCCGGGTGTCGATCAGACCGCGCTGCCGCAGCGACGAGAGCGCCTCCCGGATCGTGGCGGTGGAGACGCCGAAGATGCCGGCCAGGTCGGTCTCGCCCGGCAGCTGCCCGGAGTCGGGGACCAGGCCGAGCGCGATCGCATCGGTCAGCCGGCGGGCCACCAGTTCCGATCGGCTCAGCGTCTCCAGCGGTGCGAACACCGCGGCCGCGCCACTGCCGTAGAACCGCAGCGCCATCCGGTCTCACCAACCCTCACGACACGACTTCGACACAGGTCGCGGACATTGTCGCCGATCGCTTGAACTTTAACATCTGGTTTCATATGTTTACGCCCAACCGGCGTTCGGGAGTGCTGATGCGAACAGTGCAGAACCTGATCAATGCACAGCGGCAGGACGCGCGCAGCGGCGCGACCAGCGAGCTGATCGACCCCGCCACCGGCAAGTTCTTCGGCACGGCGCCACTGTCCAGCGAGGAGGACGTGGACGCGGCGTACCAGGCCGCAGCGGCCGCGGTGCCGAGTTGGGGCGCGATCACGCCGGCCGACCGACAACGGATGCTGCTCCGGTTCGCCGATCTGGTCGAGGCGCGCGGCGACGACCTGGTTGCCGCCGAGTCCGAGAACACCGGGAAGCCGCTCGAGCTGACCAGGACCGAGGAGCTCGCGGTCATGGTCGATCAGCTGCGGTTCTTCGCCGGGGCGGCGCGGCTGCTCGAGGGCAAGTCGGCCGGCGAGTACCTGGCCGGTCACACGTCCTGGGTCCGGCGTGAGCCGATCGGTGTCGTCGGCCAGATCACGCCGTGGAACTACCCGATGATGATGGCGGTCTGGAAGGTCGGGCCGGCGCTCGCCGCCGGGAACACGCTCGTGCTGAAGCCGGCCGAGACCACGCCGGTGACGACCGTGATGCTCGCGGAGCTGGCGGCCGAGGTGCTGCCGCCCGGAGTCTTCAACGTGGTCTGCGGCGATCGCGCCACCGGCCAGGCCGTGGTCGCGCATCCGACACCAGGTCTGGTCAGCATCACCGGCTCCACCCGCGCCGGCTCCGAGGTCGCCAGTACGGCGGCTCTCGATCTGAAGCGCACCCACCTCGAGCTGGGCGGCAAGGCGCCGGTGCTGGTCTTCCCCGACGCGGACCTCGCTGCGGCGGCCGAGGCGATCGGGATCGCCGGCTACTTCAACGCAGGCCAGGACTGTACGGCGGCCTGCCGTGTCCTCGTCCATGCCTCGGTCCACGACGAGTTCGTGCAGGCACTGGTCGACTGGGCCCGGGACAACGCGAAACCAGGGCTCCCCGATGATGCCGACGCGCTCTTCGGTCCGTTGAACAGCAGTCTGCAGCTGGACCGGGTTCGCGGCTTCCTGGCCCGGATGCCCAGCCACGGCACAGTCGCGCTCGGCGGTCAACGACCCGGCGGAGCTCTTGCCGACGGCTACTTCCTCGAGGCGACGGTCGTCACCGGGCTGCACCAGGACGACGAGATGATCCAGGACGAGGTGTTCGGTCCGGTCGTCACCGTGCAGTCGTTCGCGGACGACGACGAGGGTCTGCAGAAGGCCAACGACGTCCAGTTCGGGCTCGCGTCGAGTGTCTTCACCGCGGACCACTCGCGAGCCTTGCGGATGTCCAAGGCGCTCGACTTCGGCTGCGTCTGGATCAACACGCACATCCCGCTGGTGGCCGAGATGCCGCACGGAGGCTTCAAGCACTCCGGTCACGGCAAGGACCTGTCGATGTACGGCGTCGAGGACTACACCCGGGTCAAGCACGTGATGTCGGCGATCGGATGACGTCGGTGGACGCGCAGGCGCGGACCGTGGCGACCGAGGCCGCCGCGGTCAGCCTGCGCGGCCTGCGGAAGACGTTCGGCGAGGTCACCGCGGTCGACGGGATCGATCTCGACCTGACCGAGGGCGAGTTCTTCTCGATGCTCGGCCCGTCCGGCTCCGGCAAGACCACGGTGCTGCGGATGATCGCCGGCTTCGAGACGCCGACGGCCGGCCGGATCCTGCTCGGCGGCGCCGACGTCACGGACCAGGCGCCGTACGCCCGGGACGTGAACACGGTCTTCCAGGACTATGCGCTCTTCCCGCACATGAGCGTGCTGCAGAACGTCGAGTACGGGTTGCGGGTCAAGGGCGTCGACCGGCGCAGCCGCCGTACCCGGGCTGCTGAGGCGCTCGAGACTGTCCGGCTGGAGGGGTACGGCGACCGTCGGCCGAATCAGCTGTCCGGCGGCCAGCAGCAACGCGTCGCGCTGGCGCGGGCGCTGGTGAACCGGCCCAAGGTGCTGTTGCTGGACGAACCGCTCGGCGCGCTCGACCTGAAGCTCCGGCGGGAGATGCAGATCGAACTGAAGGCGATGCAGCGCGATGTCGGTATCACCTTCGTGTTCGTCACGCACGACCAGGAAGAGGCGCTGACGATGAGCGACCGGATCGCCGTGTTCAACGGCGGCCGGATCGAGCAGTTGGCCACTCCGGTCGAGCTGTACGAACACCCGGCCAGCGCGTTCGTGGCCGGGTTCGTCGGTACGTCCAACCTGCTCGAGGGTGACGTCGCGACCGCGATTCTCGGGATGGACGGCCTGTTCACGGTCCGGCCGGAGAAGATCCGGCTGCAGTTGCGCGATGCCGCCGCCGAGCCGGGGACATGTACGGCGACCGGAGTGGTTCGCGAGGTGGTGTACCTGGGATCGGCGACCCAGACGGTGGTCGACCTGGACGCCGGCGGATCGCTGATCGTCCTGCAGCAGAACCGGCAGGGATCCGTGCAGGACAAGCTCGAACTTCGCGGTACCGGGGTCCGGTTGACCTGGGACCGCGAACACACCGTCGCGATCGGCGGTCCGCAGTAACACCGCAGTAACACCGCAGTAGTAGCAGTCTCCGCCCCGAACCCTTCAGGGAGCTTGAGATGAAGAAACTCAGCGTAGCGGTGAGCCTGGCAGTGCTCGCCCTGGTCGCGGCCGCATGTGGCACCTCCGGCGGCGGCGACTCCGCCGCCAAGGCCGGCAGCAGCACCGGATTCTCCGCACCGGACCTGCCGAAGCTGGACAAGCTCGGAGCCGGGGAGGGCAAGCTCAGCGTGCTGGCCTGGCCCGGGTACGCCGAGGACGGCTCGAACGATCCGAAGGTCGACTGGGTCACGCCGTTCGAGAAGCAGACCGGCTGCCAGGTGACGGTGAAGACGTTCGGCACGTCCGACGAGGCCGTCACGCTGATGAAGACCGGACAGTACGACGTCGTGTCGGCGTCGGGCGACGCGACGCTGCGGCTGATCGCGGGCGGACAGGTCGAGCCGGTGAACACCGACCTGGTGCCGAACTACGCGGACGTCTACGCCTTCCTGAAGAACCGCCCGTGGAACTCGGTGAACGGCCAGATGTACGGCATCCCGCACGGCTGGGGCGCGAACCTGCTGATGTGGCGGACCGACAAGGTCAAGCCGGCCCCGACGTCGTGGAGCGTGGTGTTCGACGCGAACTCGCCGTACAAGGGCACGGTGACGGCGTACGACTCGCCGATCTACATCGCCGACGCGGCGATGTACCTGATGGCGACCAAACCGGACCTCGGCATCAAGAACCCGTACGCGCTGGACGACAAGCAGTTCGCCGCGACCGTCGATCTGCTCAAGACGCAGAAGACGCTGGTGTCGGAGTACTGGTCGGACTACCTCAAGGAGGTCCAGGCGTTCACCAGCGCGAACTCGGTGGTCGGGACGACCTGGCAGGTGATCGCGAACGTCGCGACCGGCGAGAAGGTGCCGGTCCAGGTGACCGTGCCGACCGAGGGCGTGACCGGATGGTCGGACACCTGGATGGTCAGTGCCACCTCCAAACACAAGAACTGCGCGTACCAGTGGCTCAACCACATCATCAGCCCGCAGGCCAATGCGGCCGTCGCCGAGTACTTCGGTGAGGCGCCCGCCAACGGCAAGGCCTGCGCGCTGACCGCGGACAAGAACCACTGCACGACGTACCACGCCGGCGACGCGACGTACGCCCAGAAGATCTGGTACTGGACCACGCCGATCGCGCAATGCCTCGACGGCCGCACCGACGTCAAGTGCACCGACTACAGCAAGTGGACCCAAGCCTGGACGCAGATCAAGGGATGAGCACCCGTCACCCGCGGGCCCGGTTGGCGTTGCTGCTCGGGCCGCCGATGCTTTGGCTCGGGGTCGCGTACCTCGGGGCGCTGGCGGCGCTGTTCGTCACCGCGTTGTGGACGCAGAACGGGTTCACCGGACAGATCGAGCGGGTGTGGACGCTGGACAGCTTCAAGACGCTGTTCACCGTCGAGGTGTACCGGACGATCGCGTTGCGCACGATCGCGGTCGCCGTCCTGGTGACCGTGATCGACGCGGTGGTGGCGTTCCCGATCGCCGTCTACATGTCGAAGGTGGCCGGGCCCGGGCTGCGGCGGTTCCTGCTGGTGGCGGTGCTGATGCCGTTGTGGGCCAGCTATCTGGTCAAGGCGTACGCGTGGCGCGGGATGTTCTCCGAGGGCGGGCTGGTGTCGTCGGCGTTCGAGGCGGTCGGGCTGAAGTCGCCCGGGTACGGGCTGACCGCGACGGTGGTGACGCTGTCGTACCTGTGGTTGCCGTACATGATCCTGCCGATCTACGCCGGCCTCGAACGACTGCCGGATTCGTTGCTGGAGGCATCGGCCGACCTCGGCGGCCGGACGCTGCAGACGCTGCGGCGGATCGTCCTGCCGACCGTCGTACCGGCGATGGCGGCAGGGTCGATCTTCACGTTCAGCCTGACGCTGGGTGACTACATCGCCGTCCGGATCGTCGGTGGCACCAATCAGTTGCTGGGCAACGTTGTGTACGACAACGTGGGTGCCGCCAACAACCTGCCGTTCGCGGCCGCGGTGGCGACGATCCCGGTCGTCGTGATGGTGCTGTACCTGGCGGCGGTCCGGCGTACCGGAGCGATGGAGAGCCTCTGATGACGATGTCGCGCTCGACCCGGATCGTGCTGCGGATCCTGACCGTGGTCATTCTCGGGCTGATCTACGTGCCGCTGCTGCTGGTGCTGGTGAACTCGTTCAACGTCAGCAACACGTTCGCCTGGCCGCCGCGGGAGTTCACACTCGAGTGGTGGCGGCGGGCGGCCGAGAGCCAGGGCGCTCTGGACGCCCTCTGGGTCAGCGTCCGGGTCGGGCTGGCGGCGACGGTGATCGCGCTGGTCCTCGGCACGATGATCGCGTTCGCGCTGCAGCGGTTCGCGTTCTACGGCCGGGACGTCGTGTCGTTGCTGGTGATCCTGCCGATCGCGCTGCCGGGCATCGTCACCGGGATCGCGCTGAACAACGCGTTCCGGACCATCTTCGGGTGGCAGCTCGGGTTCGTCACGATCGTGATCGCACATGCGACGTTCTGCATCGTCACGGTGTTCAACAACGTGATCGCCCGGTTGCGCCGTACCGGTGTCTCTCTGGAGCAGGCCTCGGCAGATCTGGGTGCCTCCAGGTTCACCACGTTCCGCCTGGTGACTTTTCCGATGATCCGGTCGGCCCTGCTGGCGGGGGCGTTGCTCGCGTTCGCCCTGTCGTTCGACGAGATCGTCGTGACCACCTTCACCGCGGGCGCGAACCTGCAGACGCTGCCGATCTGGATCTTCAACAACCTGTTCCGCCCGAACCAGGCCCCGATCGTCAACGTCGTCGCGGCGGCGCTGATCCTCATCTCGGTCGTCCCGGTCTGGCTGGCCCAGAAACTCTCGGGCGATGCGGAATCACTCGGAGCCGGCCGCTGAGGGCAGCTAGCTGCAGCTCGACAGGAGGTGTCGGCTTGGGCGGGTGCTCGTCACGCTCAGAGAACGCGGTGCGATGAGTCGATCGTCCGACACCTCCTGTCGAGATGCAGGTCAGGGCTCGAGGGTGGTGGCGATCGTCCAGAGGAGGTTGCGCAGGACGCGCCGGTCCTCGGGGGTGAGGTGCTTCAGGGCGCGGCGGCCGGCGCGGTCGTAGATCTGCTGGACGGTGTGGGCTAGCTCGACACCGCGGTCGGTCAGCTCGATGCCGACCTGGCGGGCGTCGGTCGGGCTCTTCACCCGGCGTACGAGGCCTGCTGCCTCCATCCGCTGGGTGGTCTTGGTCGCCGTCGGTACTTCGACGTCGAGCACCTTCGCGAGTCGCGCCACAGGGAGCGAGCCGTGGTGCAGCAGCTTCGCCAGCACCAGCTCCTGCCCGGTGTGCAGCCCGCTGCCGGCCAGCTCCTCCGCCACCGCCTTCCGCGCCGCGCGCTCCGCGAACCGCAACGCGATCAGCACATCCGCCTCATCGGCCGGCGCATCCGCAGACCACTCGACCTTCTCGCGGTCCTGCGGGACTGCGCCGGCGTCGCGCGGAGCGGTGGCGCTCACGTATGACTCCGGGGATGGAACGGGTTGCGGGCGTCGTAGTCGCCCACGTACTCGGTCGGGATGGCCGGCTCGCCGCGGCTCAGCTGGCTGGCCGAGCGGGGGAGCTCGTCGCGGACTTTCTGGTGGAAAGCCTGCGACTCCGCCGGAGTGGTCCGGCCGACGACCTTCCCGGCCTCGACCAGCGACTTCAGCAGCACGCGGTCGTCACCGTCGTCGACCGGCTGCTCGCCGACCCCGATCAGCTCGAGCTCCGCGACCCCGGCCGGCGACCGCCGCCGCAGCGCCCACTTCCGGCCGCCGATCGAGATCTTGTCCGGGCTCTTCTTCGCCACCGGGATCAGCGTGCCGCTCTCGTCCTCGCGGGCGACCAGCTTGTACACGAACCCACAGGTCGGGTACCCCGAGCCGGTGACCAGCGACGTACCCACGCCGTACCCGTCGACGGGAGCCGGGGCGAGCGCGGCGATCTGGAACTCGTCCAGGTCGCTGGTGACGATGATCCGGGTCTTGGTCGCGCCGAGCGAGTCGAGCAGCTCGCGGACCTGGCCGGCCAGCGACGGTAGATCGCCCGAGTCGAGCCGGACCGCGCCGAGGTCGGGTCCGGTCAGCTCGATCGCGGTGCGGACAGCTTCGGCGACGTCGTACGTGTCGACGAGCAGCGTGGTGCCCTTGCCGAGCGCGTCGACCTGGGACCGGAACGCGTCCCGCTCGCGGTCGTGCAGCAGCGTGAACGAGTGCGCCGCCGTACCGGCGCTCGGGATACCGAACCGGCGGGCCGCCTCCAGGTTCGAGGTCGTGGAGAAGCCGGCGATGTACGCCGCCAGCGCGCTCGCGACCGCTGCCTCTTCGTGGGTCCGGCGTGAGCCCATCTCGATACAGGGCCGCCCACCGGCCCACCAGGTCATCCGCGACGCGGCCGAGGCGACTGCGGAGTCGTGGTTGAGGATCGAGAGGAAAACGGTTTCCAGGAGCACTGCCTCGGCGAACGAGGACTCGACCACGAGCACGGGGGAGCCCGGGAAGAAGATCTCGCCGTCGGCGTAACCGGAGATGTCGCCGCTGAACCGGTAGTCCGCCAGCCAGTCCCGGGTAGCCTGGTCCACGACGCCGCGATCGGCCAGGAAGGCGATCGTCTGCTCGTCGAAACGGAACCGCTCGAGCGCGTCGAGCAGCCGGTTGACGCCGGCCACCACGCCGTACCGGCGGCCGTCCGGCAGGCGGCGGGCGAACAGCTCGAAGACCGAGCGGCGTTGCGCCGTGCCGTCGGCCAGGCTGGCCTGCAGCATCGTCAGCTCGTAATGGTCCGTGAGAAGGGCCGTCGAGTGGGTCGCGGTGTCTGTCACAGGGGCAGCCTATTGCGAGACCGGAACCGATGATGGGGAGAATGGACAGGTGAGCACCGCACCGAGCGAGCTGGACAGCCCCGAGGTCACCGAGGGGATCCAGCTGAGCCCGCCCTGGATGACGATCGTCTGGAACGATCCGGTCAACCTGATGGACTACGTCACGTTCGTGTTCCAGACGTACTTCGGCTACTCCAAGCAGAAGGCGGAGAAGCTGATGCTCCAGGTGCACCAGGAAGGCAAGTCGGCGGTCTCGAACGGCAACCGGGAAGCGATGGAACGCGACGTGGAAGCGATGCACTCCTACGGCCTGTGGGCCACCTGCGAGAAGTCGTGACGCGTTTCCGCAAGCGCCGCAAGACCGTCGTCGTCAGCTTTGCCGAACACGAGGCGGACATCCTGGCGAACCTGCTCCGCAACCTGGTCGAGCTCCTGTACGACGGCCTGCCGCCGCGCTCGGCCGAGTCGAGCGACCCGCTCGCGGCGCTGCTGGAGTCGGACGGGCCGACGTCGCCGCCGGAGGACGTCGTACTGCAGCGGCTGCTGCCGGACGCTTACAAGACCGACGACATGGCGTCGGCGGAGTTCCGGCGGTTCACCGAGCGCGGGCTGCGCGAGGGCAAGGTCACCGACGCGAAACGGGTCCTGTCGGCGTTGGAGGAGTCCGGCGCCGACGAGATCGCCCTGGAGCCCGACGAACAGCTCTCCTGGCTCCGCGCCCTGAACGACCTCCGCCTCGCCATCGGCACCCGCCTCGACATCAAGGACGAGGACGACTACACCACCTGGGAGAAACTCCCCGACGACGACCCCCGCCGCCTCACCTACGACCTCTACGACTGGCTCGGCTACCTCCAGTCGGCCTTGCTACATAACATGCGCTAGGTGAGCTATCCGAGGGTTGGGGTGCCGGAGTTTCCTGGGGTTGAGCGCGGGGTGCTCGAGTACTGGGAGGGGGATGGGACGTTCAGGGCCTCGCTGAAAGGTGAGGATGAGTTCGTTTTCTATGACGGGCCGCCGTTTGCGAACGGGTTGCCGCATTACGGGCATTTGTTGACCGGGTACGTGAAGGACGTCGTGCCGCGGTACCAGACGATGCGTGGGTATCGGGTCGAGCGGCGGTTCGGGTGGGATACGCACGGGCTGCCGGCTGAGTTGGAGGCTCAGCGGGTGCTGGGGCTGAAGACCAAGGCGGAGATCCTGAAGCTGGGGATCGAGAAGTTCAACGATGCTTGCCGGGCGTCGGTGCTGAAGTACACCGACGAGTGGCGGTCGTATGTGACGCGGCAGGCGCGGTGGGTGGACTTCGAGCACGACTACAAGACGCTCAACCCGGACTACATGGAGTCGGTGATCTGGGCGTTCAAGACGCTCTACGACAAAGGACTGGTGTACGAAGGCCTCCGCGTCCTCCCGTACTGCTGGAACGACGAGACCCCGCTGTCCAACCACGAGCTGCGGATGGACGACGACGTCTACCAACCCCGCCAGGACCCGTCGGTGACGGTCGCGGTCGAGCTCGAGACGGGCGAGCGGCTCCTTGCCTGGACCACGACGCCCTGGACCCTCCCGAGCAACCTCGCGATGGCGGTCGGGCCGGACGTGGACTACGTCGTGGTCGACGATGCCGAAGGTCGGCCGACGATCCTGGCGGAGGCGCGGTTGGCGACCTATGCCGCGCCGCACGGCGACGACGCCGGCCTCGGCACCGAGGTACGCCGGCGATTGAAGGGCTCCGACCTGATCGGCCGGAGCTACACCCCGCTCTTCGACTTCCTCGCCGGCACCGCCAACGCCTTCCAGGTGATCGCGGCCGACCACGTGACCACCGACGACGGTACGGGCGTGGTGCACATGGCCCCGGCGTACGGCGAGGAGGACCAGCTCGCCTGCGAGGCCGTCGGCATCCCCACGGTGCTGACCGTCGACGACGCAGCACACTTCACCGCGGTCGTCCCGCCGTACCAAGGTCTGCATGTCTTCGAGGCGAACCGCCCGATCATCCGCGATCTTCGCGCGGCCGGGGCGCTGGTGCGCGAGGACAGCATCGTGCACAGCTACCCGCACTGCTGGCGGTGCCGGAACCCGCTGATCTACAAGGCGGTCTCGAGCTGGTTCGTCGAGGTGACCCGGATCCGCGACCGGATGGTCGAGCTGAACGAGCAGATCACCTGGGTGCCGGAGCACGTCAAGCACGGGCAGTTCGGCAAGTGGCTGTCGAACGCGCGGGACTGGTCGATCAGCCGCAACCGGTTCTGGGGTTCGCCGATCCCGGTCTGGCGGTCGGACGATCCGGCGTACCCGCGGATCGACGTCTACGGCTCGATCGAGGAGCTGGAACGGGACTTCGGGGTCGAGGTCCGCGACCTGCATCGCCCGTACGTCGACGAGCTGACCCGGCCGAACCCGGACGACCCGACAGGCCGGTCGACGATGCGGCGGGTGCCGGACGTGCTCGACGTGTGGTTCGACTCGGGGTCGATGAGTTTCGCGCAGGTGCATTACCCGTTCGAGAACCAGGACTGGTTCGAAAACCACTTCCCGGGCGACTTCATCGTCGAGTACATCGGCCAGACGCGCGGCTGGTTCTACACGCTGCATGTGTTGTCGACGGCGTTGTTCGACCGGCCGGCGTTCCGGTCGTGCCTGAGTCACGGGATCGTGCTCGGCAACGACGGGCAGAAGATGAGCAAGTCGCTGCGGAACTACCCGGACGTCACCGAGGTCTTCGATCGCGACGGTGCGGACGCGATGCGCTGGTTCCTGATGTCGAGCCCGATCCTGCGCGGCGGCAACCTGATCGTCACCGAGCAGGCCATCCGCGACGGGGTCCGCCAAACGCTCATCCCGCTCTGGAACGCCTGGTCCTTCTTCACGCTCTACGCCAACGCCGCGGATGTCTCCGGCACCTGGTCGACCGCGTCGTCGCACGTGCTGGACCGCTATCTGCTGGCCGGCCTCCGTGCGCTCGTCACCGACGTCCAGTCCCACCTCGATCGCTACGACATCGCCTCCGCGTGTGATGCGGTCCAGGGCTACACCGAGGTCCTCACCAACTGGTACATCCGCCGCTCCCGCGAGCGCTTCTGGTCCGGCGAACAGGACGCGATCAACACGCTCTACACCGCCCTCGAGGTCTTGTGCCGTACGGCGGCACCGCTCCTGCCGCTGGTGACCGAGGACATCTGGCGCGGCCTGACCGGTGAACGATCCGTGCACCTGACCGACTGGCCGTCGTACGACGAACTCCCCGACGACCCGGAGCTGGTTGAGCGGATGGAGCGGGCCCGCGAGGTGTGTTCGGTCGCATCGTCGATCCGGAAGGCGAGTGGGATCCGGGCTCGTCAGCCGTTGCTCACGCTGACTGTTGCGAGTGCCGCCGATCTGGCCGACCTGGTGCCATTGATCGCGGCCGAGGTGAATGTTCGCGACGTCGTGCTGACGTCGGCCGACGCGGTTGATGCGCCGGTCTCGCAGCGGTTGACGGTGAACGCGCGGGCGGCCGGCCCGCGGCTGGGGCGCGACGTACAGCAGGTGATCAAGGCGTCGAAGAGTGGCGACTGGTCGGTTTCGGCCGATGGCGTGGTAGTTGCTGGCGGCATCGAACTGCAGGACGGTGAGTACACGCTGGAGACCACGCTCGCGGACGGACACGAGGCGAGTGCGCTGCTTCCCGGCGGCGGGTTCGTCGTACTGGACACGACGATCACGCCGGACCTGGAGGCGGAGGGTGTCGCGCGGGACGTCGTACGCGCGATCCAGCAGGCGCGGCGGGACGCGGGGCTCGAAGTCACCGACCGGATCCGCCTGTCGGTGACTGCCGAACCCGCGGTGGTCGCTGCCGTGGAGATGCACCGCGAGCTGATCGCCGGTGAGGCGCTGGCCGACGACCTCGAGGTCGCCGAGGGTCGAGAACTGAGTGTGCGCGTCGAGAAGGCGGACGCGCACCACTGACCAACCATCGCCGCGTGCCTGGGTTCACGCTCACCCGGTCCAGGCTGGGGCCCGCCTGACGGACTTGGTCAGTGGCTGGTGTTCGGCAGCGGGACATTAGTCTGCTCTGCATGGAGACGCGGAAGCTTGGACGGACCGGTCGGGACGTGGGCGTGGTCGGCCTCGGTGCGTGGCAGTTGGGTGCGGACTGGGGCGTGGTGAACGAGAGCGACGCGCTCGGCGTGCTGCATGCGGCGATCGAGGGTGGTGTCACGTTCATCGACACCGCCGACGTGTACGGCGATGGGCGGAGCGAGCGGCTTGTCGGACAGGTGCTGAAGTCGCACGAGGGGCTGACCGTGGCGACGAAGATGGGCCGCCGGGTCGAGCAGGTGCCGGAGAACTACAACCTCGACAACTTCCGCGCGTGGAACGACCGCTCCCGGCAGAATCTCGGTGTGGACACGATCGACCTGGTCCAGCTGCACTGCCCGCCGACGCCGGTGTACTCGAACGACGAGGTGTTCGACGCGCTCGACTCGATGGTCGACGAGGGGCGGATCGCGGCCTACGGCGTGAGCGTCGAGACCTGCGCCGAGGCACTCACCGCGATCGCGCGGCCGAATGTGGCGTCGGTGCAGATCATCCTGAACGCGTTCCGCCTGAAGCCGCTCGACGAGGTGCTCCCGGCGGCTGCCGCAGCCGGTGTCGGCATCATTGCCCGCGTCCCGCTGGCAAGCGGTCTCCTGTCCGGTAAGTACGACGAGCACACGACGTTCTCGGCCGACGACCACCGCACGTACAACCGCCACGGCGAGGCGTTCGACGTCGGCGAGACCTTCTCCGGCGTCGACTTCACCACCGGCCTCGCCGCCGTCCGCCGCCTGATGCCCTGGCTCTCTGCCGGCACCACGATGTCCCAGTTCGCCCTCCGCTGGATCCTCGACCAGCCCGGCGTCTCCGTCGTCATCCCCGGCGCCCGCAACCCCGACCAGGTAGCCGGCAACATCTCCGCCGCCACCATCCCGCCGCTCACCGAAGACCAGCTGACCGCCGTCCGCACCACCTACGACGAGCTCATCCGCCCGCAGATCCACGACCGCTGGTAACACGCTGTCCGCATTGTGGACCGACTCCGTGGTTGGCGGGGTCGGTGCGGCGCTCGCCGTACCGTGGAGGCGTGTTGGTGATCGAGAAGGTGACGTACGACGCGATCGTGGCGCATGCCCGGAAGGATCATCCGGATGAGGCGTGCGGTGTGGTCGCGGGCGCGGAGGGGTCGGATCGGGCTACCCGGTTCATCCCGATGCTGAACGCGGCGATGTCACCGACGTTCTACGAGTTCGACTCCGGGGATCTGTTCCGGCTGTACAAGGAGATGGGCGAGCGGGACGAGGAACCGGTGGTGATCTACCACTCGCACACCGCCACCGAGGCGTACCCGTCGCGGACCGACATCAACCTGGCGCAGGAGCCGGGCGCGCACTACGTGCTGGTGTCGACGCGGGACGGCGCGGACTCCCCGGCGTACGACGGGCCGGTCGAGTTCCGCTCGTACCGGATCGTCGACGGCGAGGTCACGGAAGAAGAAGTACGCGTAGTTGGTTCTTATGAAGAAACCTCTGAAGGAGAGCACTGAGATGGCGATCGAGCTGCGCGTGCCGACGATCCTGCGCACCTATACCGGTGGCGCGAAGGCGGTCGACGGTGACGGCGCGACCCTGGCCGAGTTCATCGACAACGTCAACGGCAACCACCCGGGCCTCAAGGAGCGCATCGTGGAGGGTGAGCCGGAGGAGCTGCGCCGGTTCGTGAACGTGTACGTGAACGACGAGGACGTCCGGTTCACCGGCGGCCTGAAGACCGAGATCAAGGACGGCGACGTCGTCGTCGTACTGCCCGCGGTCGCCGGCGGCTGATCATGCGCTTCGACAGCCTGCTGGATTCGGTCGGAGGTACGCCGCTGGTCGGGCTGCCGAAGCTCTCGCCGTCGGCCGACGTCCGGCTCTGGGCCAAGCTCGAGGACCACAACCCGACCGGCTCGATCAAGGACCGGGCCGCGCTGCGGATGCTGCTGGACGCGGAGAAGGACGGTCGGCTCCGTCCGGGCAACACGATCCTCGAGCCGACGTCGGGCAACACCGGGATCTCGCTGGCGATGGCGGCCAAGCTGCGCGGCTACCGGATGGTCTGCGTGATGCCGGAGAACACCTCCGCGGAGCGCCGCCAGATCCTGCGGATGTGGGGCGTCGAGATCATCTCGTCCCCGGCCGCGGGCGGATCCAACGAGGCCGTGCGGGTCGCGAAACAGGTCGCCGAGGACCACCCGGACTGGGTGATGCTGTACCAGTACGGCAACCCGTCGAACGCCCTCGCCCACTACGACGGCACCGCCCGGGAGATCTTCACGGACCTCCCGTCGGTGACCCATTTCGTCGCCGGCCTCGGCACGACCGGCACGCTGATGGGCGCCGGCCGCTTCTTTCGCGAGCACAAGCCCGAGGTGAAGATCGTCGCCGCCGAGCCGCGGTACGGCGAACTCGTCTACGGCCTGCGCAATCTCGACGAGGGTTTCGTCCCCGAGCTGTACGACGAGACGCTGATCGACGCCCGCTTCTCGGTCGGACCGCGCGACGCCGTCCGCCGGGTGCGTGAACTGCTCGACAACGAGGGCATCTTCGCCGGTATCTCGACCGGCGCGATCCTGCACGCCGCGCTCGGACAGGCGGCCAAGTGCGTGCGGGACGGCGAGACCGCGGATATCGCGTTCGTGGTCGCTGACGGCGGCTGGAAGTATCTGTCGACCGGTGCCTACGAAGGCACGATCGACGAGGCGGAGGACCGCCTCGAAGGCCAGCTCTGGGCCTGATGACCGGGCCGGCGGGCGGAGTGCCGGTCCGGACGTGATGCCCTTTGTTGCCTTGGGCATCTAAAAGAGGGTCAGGTCATGTCCGCCTACTGTTGTTTGAAGAAGATTCTGCGGCCGAATCGTGGCTGGATCCCACGACCCTTGCAGCTGCTGCAGGGGCGCTGGGCGTAGCTGAAGATGCTGCCGTGGTGCCGGCCGGCACCTTTGCATCGGCCGCATTTCGCGTTCGGGTGCAGGGACAATGAGACGACGTACAGCGCGAACGCCGCCATCAGGAGCAGCACCAGCATGCCGGTCGGCCCGATGGCCGTCAGCACGTCTGCGGCAGTGCCCGTGTTGGAATCCGTGGCCTGGTTGGCCGCCTGTCCTGCAGCGGTCACGTGATCAGGCTGTGGAGTTGGTGCGGTGCCCAGTACCACCGCGATGTGGTGCGCCAAGTTCATGGCATCACGAGGGGCGGTCGAACAAACATCGCTCCAGAGTGGCGCGCATCACGCGAAAAGGCAATTCCATAACGTAAAGATGTGGACAACTCCGGCGTGTCGTTCGCCGGAGTTAGGTAAGGCTCCCTTCGCGACTGCCCGGAAACAGGTTTGTATAAGCTCTTCCCTGTGGCTGACGCACCGGTGGGGATCTTCGACTCAGGCTTCGGGGGACTCACCGTCGCCCGCGCGGTTCTCGACCAGTTGCCGCACGAACCGATCCTGTATCTCGGCGACACCGCCCGCCAGCCGTACGGTCCGAAGCCGATCGCCGAGGTGCGTGAGTACGCGCTGGAGTGTCTCGATCATCTGGTCGAGGCCGGCGTGAAGATGCTCGTGATCGCGTGCAACTCCGCCAGCGCCGCGATGCTGCGGGACGCCCGCGAGCGGTACGACGTACCGGTCGTCGAGGTGATCCTGCCCGCGGCCCGGCGAGCGGTTGCCGCGACGCGCAACCAGCGCGTCGGCGTGATCTGCACGAAGGCAACAGCTCAATCGCTTGCGTACGAAGACGGTTTCGCCGCGGCGCCGCAGATCGAGCTGTTCACGCGGGCGTGCCCGAAGTTCGTGCCGTTCGTCGAGGCCGGCGTGACGTCGGGACCCGAGCTGATCGAGGCCGCGCACGAGTATCTCGATCCGATGGTCGAGGCCGGTGTCGACACGCTGATCCTCGGCTGCACCCACTACCCGCTGCTCACCGGCGTGATCTCGTACGTGATGGGTGACAACGTCACCCTGGTCAGCAGCGCCGACGAATGCGCGAAGGACGTCTACAGCGTGCTCACGAAGACCGGCCTGCTCCGCCCGGACAACCTGCCGGACCCGCAGCACCGCTTCGTCACGACAGGAAGCCCGGACGAGTTCGCGGCGATCGGCTCGCGGTTCCTCGGACCGGTGCTGTCGAGCGTCGACCAGTTCGCCTGGGTTCGCTGAACTGTGACCTGGGTCGCACCCGGATGTTGTCGGCGGCATCGGACGGCGGTGGATCGCCTGTGTGGCAGGCGGATCGACGCGTCGGGCCTGTCTGCAAACGTCGGAACTCGCCGGTAGTGTTCGAAGTATGAAGCTCACCGTGATCGGTTGCTCCGGGTCCGTGCCCGGGCCGGACTCGGCCGCCTCGAGCTATCTGGTCACGGCCGAGGGGTTCAACCTGATCCTCGACCTCGGCAGCGGTGCGCTCGGGTCGCTCCAGCGGCACCTGTCCGTGCCGGAGATCGGGGCGATCGGCCTGTCCCACCTGCATCCTGACCACTGCATGGATCTGTGCGGGCTGTACGTCGCGGCGAAATACGCCCCGGGCTCGCCGATCCCGCGGATCCCCGTTTACGGACCGCCAGGGACGGCGCAGCGGATGGCGCTGGCCTACGACCTGCCGCTCGATCCGGGGATGGAGGAGCAGTTGGACTTCCATGCCTGGCAGGAGGTTCAGACCGTCGGGCCGTTCACGATCCGCACCGCGCCGATGGTGCATCCGGTGCCGGCGTACGCGATCCGCGTTGAGCACGGCAACAAGTCGCTCGTCTACACCGGCGACACGGGGCCGAACGACGCGCTGATCGACCTCGCCCGCGGCGCCGACGTACTGCTGTCCGAGGCGGCGCTGCCGGACAACGACCCGCACAACCCGATCGACCTGCACCTGACCCCGGCCGACGCGGGCGAGCACGCCAAGAAGGCCGGCGTGAAACGGCTCGTGATCACCCACGTGCCGCCGTGGTACGACCGCGTCACCCAGGCCGAGAACGCGCGCCGTACCTTCTCCGGCCCGGTCGAGATCGCTACTCCCCATGCCGTTTTCGACATCTGACGGCGTGCGGTTGTGGACCGCGACCAGCGGTACGGCGACCTCCGCGGCACCGGTCGTGATCCTGCACGGCGGGCCTGGTCTGTGGGACGACTACGCGGTACTGGCCGAGATGATCGACGACCTCACCGTCGTCCATCGCTTCGACCAGCGTGGCTGCGGCCGGTCGGATCCGTCCGAGGTCCAGACCATGGCACGTCTCGCCCAGGACATCGACGAGCTGCGCGCGTACTTCGGCCATGAGCGGATCGTTGTCCTCGGCCACTCCTTCGGCGCATCGCTCGCTCTCCTGTACGCCGCGACGTACGCCGATCACGCTGCGGGTCTCGTCTACGTGGACGGAGTCGGCATCGGCGACTGGCGGACGGCGTACCACGAGGAGCAGAGGCGCCGGATGACGCCGGAGCAGAGTGCGCGACTCGAGGATCTCACCGGCCGGAAGCGCACTCCCGCCGAGGAGACCGAGTTCCGGGCATTGTCATGGTTCACAGATCATGCGGACCGCGAGCGGGCGATGGAGTGGGCCTATCAGAGCGCCTCGGTCGATCTCCCGATCAACTTCGCGGCCAACAGCGCGCTCGGAGCGGCGATGAGGAGTTGGCCGGACGACTATCTCCCCGGTCTGGCGGCCGGCCTCGAATGCCCGGTCACCTTCATCCACGGTGAAGGCGATCCGCGACCGGCCTTCGCCGTGCGGGACTTGGCCGCGCACGTCCCGCACCACACGCTCGAGCTGATCCCGGCCGCCGGGCATTCGCCCTGGCTGGAGCAGCCGGAGCTGGTTCGGAGTCTGCTGCGGCGGATCGTGTCAGGCGAAGAAGGCGCGTAGAGCCTGAGCGACCTCGGCCGGGCCGCCGTCGTCGATGGCGGACTGGCTGACGAAGCAGTCGCGGCAGTACGCCGAGCAGGTGATCGGGAGCGGCGGCTACCCGCATCTGAGCCGGATGATGGTCCAGGCCGAGACTCCGCACGTGGCCGACCGGTTCGACCGGCTGTTCGCGCGGAGTCTCGAACACGTGCTGACCGGGTCGCGGCCGAGCGGGACTAGACATCTCGCGATTCTGAGATCTACTCTCAAATTAGAGCTGATCTCAGAAAGGTGTGCTGTCATGACCGCGACGACCCTCGACCCGCGCCGGTGGTGGGCGCTGGGTGCGATGTCCATCAGCCTGATCGTCATCGGGCTCGACCTGACCGTGCTGAACGTCGCGTTGCCGACGCTCGCGACCGATCTGAAGGCGTCGACCAGTCAACTGCAGTGGTTCGCGAACGCGTACACGCTGGTGCTCGCGTCGCTGCTGCTCCCGGCCGGCCTGCTCGGCGACCGGTTCGGGCCGAAGCGGCTGATGCTCGGCGCGCTCGTGGTGTTCGGGCTGGCGTCGGCCGCCTGTGCGTTCGCGAACTCGCCGGGTCAGCTGATCGCCGCCCGCGCGGCGCTCGGCGTCGGCTCGGCGTTCCTGATCCCGCTGTCGATGTCGTTGCTGAACCTGCTGTTCGCGCCGGCGGAACGGCAGCGGGCGATGACGATCTGGCTGATGGCGAACTCGATCGGGATCCCGCTCGGTCCGCTGCTCGGCGGCTGGCTGCTGGACCACTACCGCTGGGGCTCGATCTTCCTGATCAACCTGCCACTAGTTGCAATCGGACTAGTTGCAGTTGCGCTGTTGATCCCGTCGATGGCCGGTCACCGCTCGCGGCGGATCGACGTACCCGGGATCGTGCTCACCGCGGCCGGGCTGGTCTCGCTGACGTACGGGTTCATCGCCCCCGGCGAGCACGGCTGGGGTTCGGCATGGGCGCTCGGTGGGATCGTGGTTGGAGTGGTCTTCCTGACTGTGTTCTGGGCGTGGGCCCGGCGTACGGCGGATCCGTTGATCGACCTGAAGCTGTTCAAGTCGGCGGGGTTCACGTGGGGGACCGTGCTCGCGACGCTGGCGTCGTTCGCGCTGGTGGGGTTGCTGTTCGTGCTGCCGCAGTTGTTCCAGGCCGTGCAGGGTGCGGACGCGTTCCAGGCCGGGCTGCGGTTGCTGCCGATCATCGGTGGGATGCTGATCGGCGCCAAGGTGGCCGAGCGGTTGCTCGAGCGGGCCGGGGCGCGGGTGACGGTGGTGATCGGGTTCTCTTTGATGCTGGCCGGGTTGGTGATCGGGGCGTTCACGAAGGTAGGCGACGGCTACGGGGTCACGGCGATCTGGGTGAGTCTGGTCGGGGTGAGCATCGGGTTCACGCTGCCGCCCATGAACGGGCTGGCGCTGGCCGCGCTGCCGCTCGAGCGGAGCGGGTCCGGGTCCGCGCTGATCCAGGCGTCGCGGCAGGTCGGCGGCACGCTCGGGGTGGCGATCCTCGGTACGGTGCTCAACGCGGCGTACCGGAGTCATCTGGATGTCAGCGGACTCCCGCCTGCGGCCGCGGACGTGGCCCGCGACAGCGCGTCGGCCGCGATCGCGATCGGTTCGCCCGGGTTGACGCGCTCGGCCCAGGCGGCGTTCGTCCACGGCATGGACGTGACGTTGTGGGTGTGCAGCGGGCTCGCGGTGGTCTCGATCGGGCTCGCACTCGGGTTCCTGCCACGTCGGACCCGCGTCGCGGACGAACAAGTTGTCACAATCGATGCATGAGCGGGTTGCGGGAACGGAAGAAGGCCAAGACGCGGGCGGCGATCCAGGAGCACGCGCTGCGGTTGTTCCGGGACCAGGGGTACGCCGAGACGACCGTCCAGGAGATCGCCGCCGCGGCCGAGGTGTCGCCCGCGACGTTCTTCCGGTACTTCCCGACCAAGGAGGACACGATCGTCCTCGACCGCCTCGACCCGCTGATGATCGAACTCTTCCGCGGCCAGCCGCCCGAGATGTCTCCGACCGACGCCCTTCGCGCCTCGATCAGGCAGAGCCTCCACACCCTGAGCGAGGACGAGTGGGCTCTGGAGGCTGAACGCCAGCACCTGGTGATGCATGCTCCGGAACTGCGGGTCCGAATGCTCGACCAGCTCTACGAAGGCATCGACCTACTGGCCACCCTCGCAGCCGAACGAACCGGTCGAGCCCCCGACGACATCGCCGTCCGCGCCTGGGCGGGCGCCGTCGTCGGCGTCGTGATGGCGACCTACCAGCAACTGGAGATCGACGGCCCGCTCCCGAAGTACCTCGAAACGCTGGAACGCGCCTTCGACCAGCTCGGCGGCCTCCGGCTCGAGCCCTAGTCAGGCGACCTTCTCGGCCACCTGCACGGACAGCGGATCGCCGGGTCGCAGTCCGAAGTGATCGGCAGCGGAGCCCCCTCGGATCACCAGCTCCGTGAAGCCGGTGCCCGAGCTGCCCTGGATGATGCCGGGGGTGTTCCGCGGTACTGCGGTCAGGTGTGGGTAGCAGGTCACGTCTTTGCCCTGGGCAACCGTCACGACGTCGCCGGGGGTGAGGCCCAGGCTGCGGTCGAGTTTGCAGTTGCCGAAGTTGTCGACGACGGCGACGACGGGATCCTCGTCGAGGGTGTCGGGGACGGCGGTTTCGGTGGCGGGTACGGCGCGGTCGTCCGCGACCCATTTCGCCAGCAGTGGCAGGTACCAGAGGCTGCGGAACTGGGTGTCGGCGATCTTCTCGATCTCGTCGGGTGCGAAGCCGGCGGCGGTCACGGCCTCGCGGATGTCCGTGACGTGGACGCGGTCGATGCCGAGCTCACGGCGTACCAAGGAGAGGGCGCGGGCGTTGAAGGTGCTCGCGACCAGGTGCTTGCCGTACCAGAAGAAGCAGAAGGGTACGCCGTTCGGCCAGACGCCGTCGCGGGGTGCGATGTTGAGCAGGGTGATGGTCGGGTGGCCGTCCTCGCCGAGGGAGTCGGTGGCGAGCAGGCAGTCGAGCAGAGTCAGTGCGGCGAACGACTCCGGATCGGGTCCGTCGGCGGCGACGATGGTCGGCGACTGGCCGAACAGGGCGCCGATCCGGGTGCTGAGTCTGGCGCGGGCGTTGCCGTCATGACAGTCGGTGATGTAGGTGATCGGGTACATAGCAGGCTCCTGATGGTTGCAGCTGTTTGGGAAACGAAAGAGGCCCCCGACATCGGGGGCCTCTCGCTGCAAGCACACGTGCCTACGCCGCTGAAGTCCTCCCGCATCGAGGGCTCAGCATTCGCATAGCGGCGTACCAGGTCACGCCGAGGATGGTAGCACCGAGTCGTGTCTGACGGTTCCACGCCTACTGCGCGGCACTCGGCACGGCACCTCGCCGCACGACTAGCGAACCTGGCCGTTGTCGAAATAGCTGACCAGGGTCGGGTCGAGCGGCGGGATGTCCTGCGGTACGCCGTTCGCGCGCAGCGACTGGGTCGCGGCGTACCCGGCGGCGACCGCGGCGCGGGCGGCCACCGGGGAGGTGAGCGTCTGGCCGCCGTCGCGGACGAAGTTCACGAACTCGGCCACCAGGTGCGGGTCGGCGCCACCGTGGTGCTCGGTCTCGCCGGCGATCTCGACGACCTGGTCGGCGTCCTCGCGGTACCCGGAGCGGCGGCTGTTCCACACCTTCACCACACCGCCCGCCGTGTCACCGAAGTTCTCCAGCCGGCCGTGGGTGCCGATGACGGTGTAGTTGCGCCAGTAGTCCGGCGTGTAGTGGCACTGCTCGTAGTTCATCATCACGCCGTTGTCGAGCAGCAGGTTCACCTGCGAGATGTCCTCGACGTCCATCACCGGCGCCAGGCCCTTCTGCTCCAGCGGCGGCCAGTTCTTCTCGCTGACGAACTCCTTGAACCGCTGGTCCGAGCGATCCTGCCGGTCCGTGATCCCGCCGTACAGCGTGAGCGCGCCCATCGCGTTGACCCGGGTCGTGTAGCCGCCGGCCAGCCAGTGCATCACGTCGATGTCGTGGGCACCCTTCTGCAGCAGCAGTCCGGTGGTCCGGCGACGGTCCGCGTGCCAGTCCTTGAAGTAGAAGTCACCGCCGTGGCCGACGAAGTGCCGGCACCAGATCGCCTTCACGTCGCCGATCGCGCCGTCCTGGATCAGCTTGCGCATCGTCAGTACGACGGACATGTGGCGCATGTTGTGGCCGACGTACAGCCGCGCGCCGGAGTCGTACGCCGCCTGCAGCACGCGATCGCACCCCTCGGTGGTGATCGCCAGCGGCTTCTCCACGAACACGCTGACCCCGGCCCGGAGGAAGTCGATCGCCGGCCCCTCGTGCAGGTCGTCCGGCGTCGTCAGGAAGACGCCGTCGAGCTTCTGCTCCGCCAGCTCGTTGTGGTCGCCGTACGCCGATGCCTGCGGATACAACTCGAGCGCCGCGTCCCGCTGGGGTGCGGACGGGTCGGCGACGGCCACGACCTCCGACCCCTCACCGGGCCGGTGCGCGTACTGCGCGATCCGACTCCGGGCCCCGAGTCCCACCACGCCAAACCGAAGATCACTCATACCAGCCAACTCCTGCACATAGTTGTTTCCAGAAGCCTAACTCCGAGCAGTTCTGCTCCTCAATCACCTGCCTTTGACATGACGTTGCCCCACTCGTCATCCGCCGAACATCACAGTCTCGCTCCGTGCGCCCACCATGGCGGAATGTGAGCCTCCACTACGTGGCACTGGGGGACTCGACCACCGTAGGTGTCGGGGACCCGATGAACGGCAGCAGTACGACCGACCTGTCCGGTGCCGGTGCGCGCCCGGGCGAGGGGTGGCGGGGTTGGGCCTCGCTGCTCGCCGACTCCCTGGCCAGCTCCCACCGTGTGACGTTCTCCAACTTCGCGACCAGCGGCGCCACCGTGCCGATCGTCGCGACCGAGCAACTGCCCGAAACCGGTGACGACCCGATCGACATCGCCTCCCTCATCGTCGGGGTCAACGACACCCTGCGGTCGACCTTCGACGCCGGCCGGATCCGCGACCACCTGAACCAGATCGCGGACGAGCTGACCGACCGCGGCGCGCTGCTGCTGACGGTCCGGTTCCACGACCACGGCAAGGTGTTCGGCCTGCCGAAATGGCTGCGGCGGCCGCTGTGGCACCGGATCGAGCAGGTCAACGTGATCTTCGACGACCTGCACACGCGGTACGGCGGGATCCGGCTGGACATGGCCGACTACCCCGAGGTGTACCGGCGGGACTTCTGGAGCATCGACCGGCTGCATCCGGGGGAGCGCGGGCACCGCAAGCTCGCCCGGGCCTTCGCCGACGAGCTGGCGGCCCGCGGCCTGCGGATCGACGTACCGCCGGATCTGGACTGTGCGTACCGGCCGCCGAGCCGGTGGGCGGACGCGGTCTGGCTGGTGAAGGAAGGCGTGCCGTGGGTCGGACGGCGGGCCAACGACCTGCTGCCCTGGGCGGCGCGGATGGCGATCACGCCGAGATCGAGCCCGCTCGCCCTTCCGCCTTCGTCCAATGCGGAGGTCCAGCGTCTGGAGGCATAGGGTCTGATTCATGGCCCGAATTGATGGACGTAACGCTGACCAGCTCCGCCCGGTGACGATCACCAGGAACTGGCTCGACCACGCCGAGGGCTCGGTGCTGGTCGAGTTCGGGCGGACCCGGGTGCTGTGCGCGGCGAGTGTGACCGAGGGCGTGCCGCGCTGGCGGAAGGGGTCGGGGCTCGGCTGGGTCAGCGCGGAGTACGCGATGCTGCCGCGGGCGACCAACACCCGCTCGGACCGCGAGTCGGTGAAGGGCAAGATCGGCGGCCGTACGCACGAGATCTCCCGGCTGATCGGCCGCTCGCTGCGGGCCGTGATCGACTACAAGGCGCTCGGCGAGAACACGATCCTGCTCGACTGCGACGTACTACAGGCCGACGGCGGGACGCGGACCGCGGCGATCACCGGCGCGTACGTCGCGCTCGCGGACGCGGTGTCGTTCCTGCGCGAGAAGAAGCTGCTGAAGAGCGAGCCGCTGACCGGGACGGTGTCCGCGGTGTCGGTCGGGATCATCGACGGGGCGCCGATGCTGGACCTCTGCTACGAGGAGGACGTCCGGGCCGAGACCGACATGAACCTGGTGATCACCGGCGAGGGCAAGTTCATCGAGGTGCAGGGCACGGCCGAGGGCGCGCCGTTCGACCGCGCTGAGCTGGACAGCCTGCTCTCACTGGGCCTTTCGGGCTGCGCGGAGCTCGCCAAGATCCAGCAGGAGGCCCTGGCGTGAGTCGCGTACTGCTGGCGTCGAACAACAAGAAGAAGCTCGAGGAGCTGCGGCGGATCCTGACGCCGATCGTGCCCGGGATCGAGGTGCTCGGGCTCGGCGACGTTCCGGCGTACGACGAGCCGGCCGAGACGGAGCCGACGTTCGAGGGGAACGCGCTGCTGAAGGCGCATGCCGCGCTGGCCGCGACCGGGTTGCCGTCGATCGCGGACGACAGCGGTATCTGCGTCGACGCGCTGAACGGGATGCCCGGCGTGCTGTCGGCGCGCTGGTCCGGGCCGGCGAAGGACAACCACGCGAACAACCTGTTGCTGCTCGGTCAGCTGGAAGACGTGCCGGACGAGCGGCGCGGGGCGTCGTTCGTGGCGGCGGTGGCTTTTGTGCGGCCGGACGCCGATGACGAGGTCGTGATCGGGGAGATGCGCGGGTCGGTCATCCGGGAGCTGCGTGGCAGTGGCGGGTTCGGGTACGACGTACTGTTCCAGGCCGAGGGGTACGACCGGACCACGGCCGAACTGTCCATCGAGGAGAAGGACGCGATCAGCCATCGGGGCAAGGCGCTGCGGGCGCTGGCGCCACTGGTCGCGAAGGCGTTGGGGAGTTAGGCCCTGTCTGTCTGGGAACCCAGCGCCTACTGCGGGGCACTCGGCACGGCACCTCCTCGCTACGGCGCTGGATTACAGAAAGGACCTAGCCATGTTGTTCGCAGGATCGGATCGCGACGGGGTCGCGGACGGGAAGATCACCGTCGCCTATCGGCGGTGGGCCGAGCCGCGGGTGGTCGAGGGCCGGATCTACCGCACGAACGCGGGCCGGATCGAGATCGACAGCATCCGTCAGGTCAACCCGGAACTGATCGCGGACAACGACGCCGAGGTCGCTCTCGCCGACCGCCGCAACGCCAAGGACGTCCGGCGGCGGTTGCGCGGTGACGAGTCGATGCCGACGTTCCTGATCCGCTTCCATCTGGTCGAAGGGCCGGATCCGCGCGAGGAGCTGGCGGCGCAGACGTCGCTGTCGCCTGACGACCTTGCCGACCTCCGGGCCCGGCTCGCGCAGTTCGACCAGCTGAGCCACCACGGCGCGTGGACCGAGGAGACCCTCCGGTTGATCCAGTCGCGGCCTGCCACTCGGGCTGCCGATCTCGCCGCGTCGGTCGGGCGGGAGACGGCGCCGTTCAAGCTCGACGTGCGCAAGCTGAAGAACCTTGGTCTGACCCACAGTCTCGAGGTCGGCTACGAGCTCAGCCCGCGCGGCGCGGCGTACTTGGATGCGCTGGGCAACTAACGCTTGAGGCCGAGAGTCGCGATCAGGTCCTCGTGCAGTTCGAACCAGACGCGGTGGCAGGAGTCGACGTCGGAGCGGTCGACCCAGTCCGTCTCGCCTGCTGTGGCACGTTCTAACGCGGTCGAGAAGCGGCTGTCGTAGCCGTGGAAGCGGTTGAGGATGCCGGTGAGGCGGGCGGCGATCGGGGCGAGGGCTTGGTCGATCGCCTTGAGTTCGTGGAGGACGCCGGCGTCCCAGGCGGGGTCGGAGTGGTCGTTTGCGGCGAGCGGGTCGGTGGCCGATGGGCGCAGCTGCCAGTCGGTGCAGGCCTGCTGCAGAAGGGCGTTGAGCGGCAGGAACTCCTCGTACACCTCGCGGACGTCGTCGGCGCGCCCGGCCAGAGCCAGCTCGGCCGAGAGCAGACGCTCGTTCTCCCCACGGCCGTTCTCGGTCAACGACCAGCCCGCCGTACCCGCGAACGAGCTGCACGTCGTCCAGCCCCTGGCCGCGGCGTCGTGCAGCGCGTCCTCGGTCGGCCCGGGCGGGAGGTCGAAGCGCTCGGCGATCGCCGGAGTGTCGGCGAAGCCCAGCAGGCGTACGGCGTGCAGCGTCAGGTGCATCACGAGTCCACCCGCGCCGCGAGCCGGTTGAACCGCTGCTGACACGCCTGCGGGGAGCTGAACCCCATCGCATCGGCCATCTCCGCCCAGGTCAGCCCCGAGCTCCTGGCGAGAAACAGCAGCCCCGACTCGACCTCCTCAACCTCAGCCCGCGCCGCCGGCAGCAGCGCGAGCGCCGCCAGCAGGTCGTCGTGACTCAGGTCAGCCGACCGCCAGGCCGCGAACTGCGTCAGATCCACCGCCGACAACGGGATCGGCGCCGGCCGCCACGGTCGCGCGGCCACATCCTTGGCCCCCTTCGCGAGCAGCTGCTCCCGCGCCTCCCGCTGCCGCTCGGCCTGCACCTGATCCGCATCCTGCTTGCTTCGCATCCGCCAACAGTGGATCATCAACGAAATGTTGTCAACGTCCTGTTGTCAACGTTCCGTTGATCGGAGACCTCATGCTGGTCCCACTGGCAGACGCAACCGTCAACACCTGTGGCGCCAAAGCCGCCGGCCTCGCCACCCTGATCCGCGCCGGCCTACCGGTACCAGCCGGGGTGGTGCTGCCGGCCGGGGTGGTCGTGCCGGCCCGGGTGGTCGTGCCGGACGGGGTGGTGGACGAGCTTGGGCGGTGGCTTGGGCGGATGGGTGACCCGTTGGTCGCCGTACGGTCGTCGGCTGCGAACGAGGACACTGTGTTCACCTCGGCGGCGGGGCAGCACGACAGCTTTCTCGGCGTACGAGGGTTGCCGGCGGTGCTGGACGCCGTACGTGCTTGTCGGGCATCGGTGTGGACGTCGCGCGCGGTCGCCTATCGCGACGGAGCTGAGCCGCCGTCGATGGCCGTGATCGTCCAGCTCCAGCTGGACCCGGAGGTCTCCGGGGTCATGTTCACAGGCGACGGCACCACGACGATCGAGGCTTCCTGGGGTCTCGGCCCGAGTGTCGTCGAAGGTCGCGTCACTCCCGACCGTTACCAGGTCGCCAACGGTGCGGTCCGCAGCACGATCGCCGACAAACGAACCACCCTCACCCTGTCCGGCCTCCATCAGGTCCCAGTCGCCCGGCGCCGCATCCCCACCCTCTCCGACGCAACCGCCCTACACCTGGGCGACCTAGCCCAGCAAGCCGCAGCAGCCCTAGCCGCCCCCCAAGACCTCGAGTGGGCCATCGCAGCCAACACCCCCTGGCTCCTCCAATCCCGCCCCATCACCGCCCAACCTCCGCCCGCTCCCACCAACACCCCACCAACCAGCCCAACCGCCCCCCAGACCAGCCCAACCAGCTCCGGCACCAGCCCCGCTGCCTTCTCGGGTGTTCTGACCGGCACGCCCGGCAGTCACGGCACGGCGACTGGTCCGGCGAGGGTCGTCCGCGGCCCCGCCGATTTCCCCCGCGTCCGTCCCGGCGACATCCTCATCTGCCCCTTCACCGACCCGGCCTGGACCCCGCTCCTGTCCATCGCCGCCGGCGTGGTCACCGAACAAGGCGGCCTTCTCTCCCACGCCGCCATCATCGCCAGAGAACGCCGAATCCCCGCCGTGCTAGCCGTCCCCCACGCCACCACCAAACTGACCGACAACACCCCCACAACCATCAACGGCACCACCGGCACCGTCCACTTGTGACCGAAAGTAACGAATCGACTGACAATTTCGATCTGAGAGCACTTTCGGACTAGGCAGCAATCGTTACTCGCCGTTACTGTCTGCCCTTGGATCCCGAGGGGGGCTCGGGGAGCGGGGGAGGAATGATCATGTCTCAGCAGTATCCGCAGTACACGCCTGACCCGAATCAGCAGGTTCAGCCGGGCTACGGTGCCGGTCCGAATCCGCCGTTCAATCCGCAGTACCCACCGCATCTTCCGCCGAAGAAGCCGCGACGCTGGGTCCCGTGGGCACTTGCTGCCGGCACCTTCGTACTCGGGCTGATCGTCGGTTCTGCAGGTAGCAGCGGTACCGGGTCGCCTTCCGCGAATGCCGGTGCACCGCAACCGACCGTGACCAAGACCGTTCCCGGGCCGGCCGGCGCCACAGTTCCTGGCCCGACCGTCACACAGACAGTGCCCGGACCGGCAAAGACCGTGACTGCGCCGCCGCCCGCCGCGAAGGCTGCAATCTCCGACGACGGCGTGTACCTCGTGGGCACGGACATCAGGCCCGGGACCTACCGCAACGGCAACGAGGGCGACTGCTACTGGGCGCGTCTCAAGAGCACCAACGGCGATCTCGACGCGATCATCGCCAACGGCAACGGCGGCAACCAGGTCATCACCATCAAGAAGACCGACAAGGCCTTCGAAACCCGGTACTGCGGAGCCTGGACCAGGATCAACTGACCACTGCCACGCGGGGCGGAGGAGGAAACATGTCGAATTCCATGGCAGCCGGTGCGCGCGTGGCCGCGGCTATCGGCGTGATCAAGTGGGTGCTGATCGGATTGGCGCTTGTCGTGGCCGGCGTCGCCGTCTTGCTCGCCGTTGTGGACGGCACTGACTATGACCTCGCGATGGCAGTGGGGACGGTCGTCGGGTCGGTCATCTGGATCCTGCTCGTCTGGGTGCTGTTCGGGTGGTTCGAGCACACCTTGTCGGCGTTGATCGTGATCGCACGCAACACCACACAGCAGGCACCCGGTACGTACGACGTTCCGCCCGCGCCGTACGAGCGACAAGCCTGAGAGTCAGCGGTTGTCGCCGCTGCCGCTCAGTACGTTGCGGGATTGGCGGTCGGCGAGTTTGGTGAGGTTGAGTTGGGCTACTTCCTCGAGGGGGATGGCGAAGTAGTCGGCGAGGACGGCGACGTACCAGAGGGTGTCGCCGAGTTCCTTCTTCAGGTCGTCGGGGTCCCACTGGGTGAAGTCGCTGTCCTTGTCGCGGACGATCTTCTTCGCCTTCTCGGCGAGTTCGCCGGCTTCGCCGACGAGTCCGAGCAGCAGGTGGAAGACCTCGTTGGGTTTGTCCTTGGGGGCGGCGGTCCGGAGGGCTGCCTGCTGGTACTCGTTCAGGTGCATGTGCCAGAGGCGGGAGTTGAACCCGCACGCCCGGGGGCGCCGGCACCTAAAGCCGGTGTGTCTGCCGTTCCACCACTCTGGCCGAAGAGGCGCGGACGCCTCCCCTAGACAGACATCCTAGGGGAGGCGTCGGCGTCAGCGGCTCTGCAGGGCGTCGATGAAGACGTTCTTCAGGTCGCCCGGCTGGCGGGCGACGTACGCCTGGCCGCCGGTGGCCTGGGCCAGGGCGCTGAGTTCGTCGGCGTTGACCTCGGGACCCATACCGAGGGCGATGATGCGGACCGGGCGGCCGGGGTCCTGCAGACCGCGCAGGGTGGTGACCGCCTGGGCCAGGGTCGGGCTGCCCGGGTCGTCGTTCTTGCCGTCGGTGAACAGCAGGATCGAGTTGACGGCCCGCTGGTCGTAGCCCTGCCGTACGGCGCGGACCGCGGCGATCGCGGTGTCGTACAGCCCGGTGCCGCCGTTCGGGATCGGGTGCTGGATCTTCAGCTGGTCGACGATCTTCCCGCGCTGCCGTTTCGACAGCGGCCCGATCGACACCAGCTCCTTGTAGTCGGCGCCGTCGGGGCCGATCTTCGTCGAGAACGTCCACAGGCCGAGCGAGGCGCTGTCCGGGAACAGGCTCAGGCCGCCGATCGCCGCCTCGATCGTCAGCTGCATCCGGGTCTTCGAGCCGACCTTGTCGGCCATCGAGCCGGAGACGTCGATGACTGCCAGCGAGTGCGTCAGCAGCGACAACCGGGTCCAGTTCTGCAGCGTGGTGTCGATCGCCTCGCTGGTCGGCTTGGCCAGCTGGTTGACGTCGCCGACACCACGCCCGCCGCTGAGCGGGCTCAGCTGGGTGTCGCGGAAGCCGGCCTGGTCACGGGTCTGGCCGGCCGAGTCGGTCAGCAGTTCGCCGGCCAGCGCCTGGGCGGCGTTGGACGCGGCGTCGGTGTCCGACTTGGCGGTGACCACGATCGGGTAGTCCAGGTACAGCGTGCCGGTGGCCGGCTGGATCGCTCGCAGCTGGGCCTCCGGGTGGTCTTCCTGGTACTTGACGAAGCTCTGCTCCGACGCAGGCACGACGACCGTGCTGCCGTCCTGGTCCGCCCGGCCGAACAGCGCCTCGGCGTCCGTGTACGGCTTGGGCAGCGAACCGAGGCGCTGTGCCAGCGGAACGACCACCTGCGACACCTGGGTCTCGGACGCGGACGTCTTCGCCCGCTCCGCCTGGATCGCGAGCAGCGCGAGCGCTCCGGGCGACGTGCTCAGCGGGTCGAGCAGAGCCGGCTGGGTCTTGCTCATGATGCGCAGCCAGGAAGAGGTGTCGGCGAAGTTCGTCCTCCGTCCGACGAGCACCAGCGGGGAGGTCGCGATGGACTCGACCGCGATGGTCGGGACGCTCTGGCCGTCGTCGGCCTGGGCGACCCACAGCGAGGAGTCCGGCACCCAGAGATCAGGCCGGTTGTCGCTGCCGTGCGCGACGTCGCGCGCGATCTGGGCCGACGGGGCCGCCGTGATGGTGAACTGCAGGCACGGGTTGCCGTCCTTACCGCCCTTGGCCGCCAGCGACTTGGCCGCGGCTTCGAGCGAGGACTGCATCTCGGGCGTCGTCGCCAGCTGGATCTGGGTCGGGTCGTCACACGCCTTGTTGCCGCCGAGGAATCCGTCGGCACCCGATTCCGATCCGAAGGAGCGGACCACGAACACCGCTCCCAGCGAAAGCACCAATAATCCGACCGCGGTGATGTACACCGAACGGCGGTTGTTGTTACTTCCCGTCACCGCAGAGGAATGTTTTCCCATCGCGGCAGGTCCCTCCCTCCCAGAGGCTGACTGCGCGCGCAGATTACCCGGTTTCGGCAGGTCAGGGCGAAGGCCGCGACGATTCTTGACACAGCTGTGGTTGAACGCGGGTGGCCCCCGCAGTACCGCTCTTTCACAGGAACGCTGTAAAACTCACTGACCGTGTCGGAGCGGTCGCGGTGCGGTGAGATCTGGGTGTGATCCAAATCACAGTAACCGGTTGGCTCAAACGACCGTTCCATGGACCATCTGCATGAAACTGTCGAAGGTTTCCCTCCGGTAGCCGTGCTTTCGGGGGTGCCTTTTCACAGTCCCAGGTCGCGGCGGAGCTTGGCGACGTGCCCGGTGGCCTTCACGTTGTACTGCGCGACGGCGATCTTCCCGTCCGGGTCGACGACGAACGTGGACCGGATCACGCCGGTCACCTTCTTGCCGTACATCGTCTTCTCGCCGAACGCGCCGTACGCCTGCAGGACCTCTTTGTCGGGGTCGCTCAGCAGCGGGAACGTCACGCTGTCGCGCTCACGGAACTTCGCCAGCTTGGCCGGCTTGTCCGGCGAGATCCCGAGGACGGTGTACCCGTGCGCCTGCAGCGAGTCGAGCGAGTCCCGGAAGTCGCAGGCCTGCTTGGTGCAGCCCGGGGTCATCGCGGCCGGGTAGAAGTAGACGATCACGTTCTTCCCGCGCAGATCCTTCAGTGCCACATCGTTGCCGTCGGCATCGGGCAGGGTGAAATCGGGTGCGGTGTCGCCGACCGACAGACGTTCGGACATCAGGGCCCTCCACGAATCGATTGAAGTGCCGCAATCGTACGTGCAAGATGCGCAGATGAGCCGCGTATCTTCCCGCCCCTTGTTCGACGGCTACCTGGATCCGCGCCGCCCGCACGCCGGGGCGTACGACGAGATGTTCGACCCGGTCGACGGCGTCCGGACGGCGTACAAACGGCTGCACGACTCGCTGATGCCGCTGCAGCCCGCGGACCTGACTACCCGGGCCGAGGCGCTGGACCGGGCGCTGGTGGACCAGGGCATCACGTTCAGCCTGTCGGGGGAGGAGCGGCCGTTCCCGCTGGATCTGGTGCCGCGGGTGATCACTGCGGCGGAGTGGTCCCGGCTGGAGCGTGGCGTGGTGCAGCGGGTACGTGCTCTCGAGGCGTTCCTCGCCGACATCTACGGCGACCAGCAGATCGTCGCGGACGGCGTACTGCCACGTCGGCTGATCACCTCCTGCGAGCACTTCCACCGGCAGGCAGCCGGTATCGCACCGCCGAACGGCGTCCGCATCCACGTGGCCGGCATCGACGTGGTCCGCGACGAGCAGGGTGACTTCCGCGTGCTCGAGGACAACCTGCGTAGCCCGTCCGGGGTGTCGTACGTGATGGAGAACCGCCGGACGATGGCGCGGGTCTTCCCGGACCTGTTCGCCAAGCACCGGGTCCGTGCGGTCGGGGACTACGCAGTACATCTGCTCCGGGCGCTGCGGGCCGCAGCTCCGCCCAGTGCGACTGATCCGAACGTCGTAGTACTGACGCCGGGCGTCTACAACTCGGCGTACTTCGAGCACTCGCTACTGGCGCGCCAGATGGGGGTCGAGCTGGTCGAGGGCCGGGACCTGTTCGCCCGCAACAACGTCATCTACCTGCGGACCACGGAAGGCGAGCAGCGGGTCGATGTGATCTACCGGCGGATCGATGACGAGTTCCTGGACCCGGTGCAGTTCCTGCCCGACTCGGCGCTCGGTGTTGCCGGTCTGGTGAACGCAGCACGGTCGGGCAACGTCGTGATCGCCAATGCGGTCGGCAACGGCGTCGGCGACGACAAGCTGATCTACACGTACCTGCCCGAGATCCTGAAGTACTACCTGGGCGAGACGCCGCTGCTGCCGAACGTCGACACGTACCGGTGCTGGCTGCCCGCGGAGCAGACCGAAGTACTGGACCGCCTCGACGAGCTGGTCACGAAGCCGGTGGAGGGCTCTGGTGGGTACGGCATCGTCTTCGGGCCGGATGCCTCGCCGAAGGAGCTCCAGGCGCAGCGTCGTCGCATCAGGGCCAATCCGCGCGGCTGGATCGCGCAGCCCGTCGTACAGCTGTCCACTGTGCCCACGAAAGTGGGTGAACGGCTGCAGCCGCGACATGTGGACCTGCGGCCGTTCGCGGTGAACGACGGCGACGACGTGTTCGTTCTGCCCGGCGGGCTGACCAGAGTGGCGATTCCGGAGGGCAGTCTGGTCGTCAACTCTTCTCAGGGCGGCGGCTCCAAGGACACCTGGGTGCTGGCGCCCAGAGCGTCCGACGAGGACGCCGAGCTCCGCGGACCCGGTCTGGGGACGCCCGCACCGGGGACGGACAGTACGCCGGAGCGCGGTCCGGAACTGAACGTCGCCCAACAGCAGCAGCAACAGTGATGGGGAGGTGCTGACGATGCTCGCACGCAACGCCGAGTCGCTGTACTGGATCGGCCGGTACGTCGAACGTGCGGACGACACCGCGCGGATTCTCGACGTGTCGGTGCACCAACTGCTCGAGGACGCCACCGTCGACGCGGACACGGCCAGCCGCAGGCTGCTCTCGGTCCTCGGCATCACTCCGCCCGACGGCAGCACGCTGGACGTGTGGGGACTGACCGAGCTGGTCGCCATGTCGCCGGAGACCGGGTCGATCGTGTCCTCGATCGCCAGTGCTCGCGAGAACAGCCGCGTCGCCCGCGAGGTGGTGTCCAGCGAGCTCTGGCAGTGCATCAACGCCATGTGGAACGCCGTACCCGAGCGGCAGCGGGCTGCGCGGCGTGTGGGGCCGCACGAGTTCTTCACGTTCGTCGAGGACCGAGCAGCGATGTTCGCCGGGCTGGCCGACTCCACGATGAGCCGCGACGACGGCTGGCGGTTCCTGGTGCTCGGTCGCTCGGTGGAGCGCGTGGACATGATCGTGCGGATGCTGATGTCCCGAGTCGGCGACCGGCCGACCTCACCAGGCTGGGTGACGGTACTGCGTTCCGCCGGCGCGCACGACACGTACCTGCGGACGTACCGCGGGGCGCTCGATGCCTCGCGGGTCGTGCAGTTCTTGTTGCTGGACCGCCTGTTCCCGCGGTCGGTGTTCCACGCGCTGCAGCAGGCGGAGTCCTGTCTCGACGACCTCGACCACGGGCCGGCGGCGCGGATCGGTGCTGGTGCAGAGGCAGCGCGGTTGCTGGGCAAGGCCCGGAGCGAGCTGGAGTTCCTCCGGCCCGCAGACCTGCTGGACGATCTGACCGGCAGACTGCAGGACCTGCAGACGATGGTCCGCGAGGTCGGCGAGGCCGTGTCCCGTCAGTACTTCCATGCGGTGCCGTGGATCGAGTGGAACAACGCGGAGGTGAACCTGTGAAGTGGCGTCTCCGGGTGGTGCACACGACTGGCTATCGGTACGCGACTGCCGTCACGCAGTCCTACAACGAGGCCAGACTGACTCCACGCCATGACGAACGGCAGAACCTCATGGTGGCGCGGCTGGAGACGGTCCCCGCGACTCGTGCGTACAAGTACACGGACTACTGGGGTACAGAGGTCAACTCCTTCGACCTGCATACCCCGCACACCGAGCTCAAGGTAGTCGCGGCCTCCGTAGTCGAGACGACCGACCAGGCCGCACCGTCAGTTGACGCAACCTGGTCCCAACTGAAGTCACCTGAGGTCCTCGACGCGTACGCCGAGTACCTGGAGTGGACCGTCTACGTCCCGAAGCACCGGGAGCTCGCAGCGGTAGCGCGCTCGCTCCGCAAGGGCTGTACGCCGCAGGAGACTGTGCTGGCCGTGTCGAAGTGGGTGCACGGCAAGCTGAAGTACCAGCGCGGCACCACGGGTGTGCACTCGTCGGCTGTCGACGCCTGGCAGGCCGGTGAGGGCGTGTGCCAGGACTACGCGCATCTGACCTTGGCCATGCTCCGGGCAGTCGGCGTACCGGCCCGCTACGTTTCCGGCTACCTGCACACCAAACCGGATGCGTCGGTGGGCGAGACGGTCGTCGGTGAGAGTCATGCGTGGGTGGAGGCGTGGACAGGTGAGTGGTGGGGATTCGATCCGACCAACGACATCTCGATCGGTCACCGGCACGTCTGGGTGGCGACCGGGCGGGACTACGGCGACGTGTCTCCGCTGAAGGGCATCTACTCCGGCGGCGCCGCGACGGCCATCGAGGTGACCGTCGACATGACCCGGTTAGCCTGAGCCCATGCGGGCCATGACAGTGACGCCGGGCAAGTCCGACTCGGCGACAGTAGGTGAGGTCCCGGAGCCTCCCGTTGCCGACGGTTCGATTCTCGTGGAGGGCCTGCTGACGGGCATCTGCGGAACCGACATCGAGCTGGTCTCCGGAGCGTTCGGCAGCGGACGTCCGGGATCGGACCACCTCGTCATCGGACACGAGTCGCTCGGACGGGTGCTGGAGGCGCCTGCGGATTCCGGCTTCCTTCCCGGCGACCTGGTGGCCGGAGTGGTCCGCCGACCGGACCCGGTGCCCTGTCCGGCATGTGCACGTGGTGAGTGGGACTTCTGCCGCAACGGGGAGTACACCGAGCGCGGCATCAAGGAGATGGACGGGTACGGCGCCGAGCACTGGCGGGTCGACCCGTACTTCGCAGTGCCGGTGCCGGCTGAGCTGGGAGACCTCGGCGTACTCGTGGAGCCGGTCAGCATTCTGACCAAGGCCTGGGAGCAGGTGGACCGGGTCGGTGCGCGGTCGTGGTTCGGCCCGCAGCATGTGCTCGTGACGGGAGCTGGTCCGATCGGGCTGCTCGCGGCGCTCATCGCCCGGCAGCGCGGGTACGACGTACATGTGCTCGACCGGGTCACAGACGGGCCGAAGCCCGAGCTGGTGCGGGCGCTGGGTGGGACTTACCTGACCGACCTGGGAGAGCTCGGCGTCGTGCCGGATGTGGTGATCGAGGCGACCGGAGCGGGGCAGTTGGTGTTCGACTGCGCTTCACTGCTCCCGCCGGCCGGTGTGATGTGTCTGGTCGGGATCCACCCCGGGCCGGCGACTGTCGACGTCCAGCTGGACGCGCTGGTGCGGCAGCTCGTGGTGCGCAACGCAGCGCTGGTCGGGACGGTGAATGCGGGCAAACGGCACTACGCGGACGCTGTGGACGTGCTGCTCGCGGCGGATCGGGCCTGGCTGCAGGGGTTGATCACCCGGGCCGTGCCGCTGTCGAAGTGGCCGGACGCATTGGTGCGGGAACCGGATGACATCAAGGTGGTCGTGGACTTGCGGGGATGACCTGCGAGGATGGTGGGTGACGAGGGGCAGATCGGGGCATGCCCCGCGGATGGAAGGAGCGTCGACAGGTGTCGGACACGAAGGCTCGGACCGCCGAGCAGATCGAGGCGGACATCGCCGCCACCCGGTTGCGGCTGGCCTCGACCGTCGACGAGCTCGTCGACCGCGCGAACCCGAAGAACGTGGCCCTGCGGCAGGTCGAGCAGGCCAAGTCCCAGGTCTTCGACGAGCAGGGGCAGCTGCGGACCCAGAAGATCGTCGCGGTCGCCGGTGCGGTGGTCGGCGTCGTCGGCGTACTGCTGGTGATCCGCCGGCTGGTGGGTCGCCGGTGACTCCACGCAAGCGGCTGTCCGACGACAAACTCCCGATCCGGATGTTGCACGACCGCGTCCTGGTCTCCCTCGAGCAGGAGGGTGAGCGCAAGTCGTCGGCCGGCATCTTGATCCCCGCCACCGCGCAGATGGGTCGCAGGCTCGCCTGGGCGAAGGTGGTTGCCGTCGGCGCCAACGTGCGGACCGTGGAGGTCGACGACCGCGTCCTGTTCGACCCGGAGGACCGGGCCGAGGTGGAGGTTCGCGGCGACGACTACATCCTGCTGCGCGAACGCGACCTGCACGCGGTCGCGGCCGGCCGCCTGGAAGACGGCCAGACCGGCCTTTATCTCTGATATCTCTGAAAACCGAAGCGGGCCGGTGCCTTCGCACCGCCCGTGACCAGGTCGCGAACGAGCTCGCCGACCAGCGGAACGAACTTGAAGCCCTGGCCGGAGAAGCCGGCGGCGACGGTGATCGGTCCGGCGCGGTCGATGACGAACCGGGCCGATGGTGTGTTGTCGTAGAGGCAGCTGATCGCAGTGGACCGCCCGGGGTCCAGCCCCGGGTACCACTGCGCGACGTACCGCTGGAGTGCAGCGTCCCGCTCCGGCTCGGGCCGGAAGTCGCGGGTGTCGGGGTCGACCTCCGGCCCACTGGCGTGCATGCCGACCTTCACACCTGACCCCGGCTCGTAGAGGCCGTAGCAGTCAGGACCCCAGTGCACGAAGCTGGGCCACTCCAGGTCGTCCGACAACGGAGTGAAGAACCGCGGCTGCTCCTGCGTCACCGTGAACCGCGGCAACGGCACCAAACCGTCCAGCAGCTTCGGAGTCCACGGCCCGGTCGTCACGACGACCTGCTGCGCCCGCACTGCTCCACCCGGTACGTCGAGCTCGACCAGGTCGTCGTGGAGCCGCAGTGCCCGTACCGGCGACTGCACGCGGAACTCCGCGCCGAGCCGGCTCGCCACCGTCTGCAGCGCGTGCACGGTGCGATCGGCGTACAGCCGGCCGGACCCCGGCTGGTAGAGGACCGGCGACTCGAACCGGAACCCGGGCCATCGCTCGGCGGCCTCCTCCGCCGTCAGCACCGACCCGGTTGCCCCATGCAACGACCGGAAGACCTCGACCGACGCCGCACTCATCCCGTGGTCGATCCCGCCGGTCTCCTCGAGCAGCGTCTCGCCCGAGTCGGCCTCCAGCTCCCGCCACAACGGCCGCGCCCGCTCGGTCAGCTCAGCCACCTCGGCGTCGTCGGCGGCCGGCCGGAACAACCGCGTCGCACCGTGCGAGCCACCCCGCTCGTGCCCGAGCGTGAACTGCTCCAGTACGACGACGTCCCGCGCGGCCGCCGCCAGTGCACGGGCCGCCGCCGACCCCATCGCACCGGCCCCCACCACCGCCACGTCGTACGTCATCCGAGCAGCGTACGGGCGGTGGGCAGCGGCTAGAAGCTGTTGGGCCCGAACCGGAAGATCGCGACCAGGGCCGTGAGGATCAGGATGACGATGTTGATGGCGATCGGCTGGAATTCCTTGCGGCGGCCGTGGGTGATGATCGCGCCGATCATGATCAGACCGAGCCCGGTCGCGGCCAGCGGGACGAGCACCGGCGCGATGTCCAGCGCACCCGGCAGGATCAGTCCGAGCGCACCCAGCACCTCGGCGGTGCCGATCAGCTTGATCGTGCCCGCGGAGAAGTCCTCGACCCACTTCATGTTCGGGTTGGCCAGCAGTTTGCGCCGGCTCTGGCTCAGCTTGGTCGCGCCGGCGGCCAGGAAGAAGGCGGCCAGCACTCCGGCGACGATCCACAGAAAGACGTTCATATCCCACTCTCAGTTATTGGTTGACGCATCAACTCAACCGTAGAGGTATCTGACTTGAAGCGTCAAGTAATCCGGTAGAATGGCGTCATGGCGGGGGATGCGCGGTGGCTGGAGCAGGATGAGCTGGCGACCTGGATGTCGTTGGCTGCCCTGATGTTCAAGCTGCCCGGGGTGCTCGATTACCAGTTGCAGCGGGACTCCGGGCTGAGTCACTTCGAGTACCTCGTGCTCGCCGGCCTGTCCGAGTCGCCGGGGCGGTCGCGGCGGATGAGCGACCTGGCCGGCTTCGCGAACGGCTCGCTGTCCCGGCTGTCCCATGTGGTCAAGCGTCTCGAGCAGCGAGGTTTCGTCGAGCGCCGGCCCGCCGAGGACGACGGGCGGATCACCGTCGCCACCATCACCGACAGCGGCTACGAGGTCCTCGTCGCCGCCGCTCCGGGGCATGTCGCGACAGTTCGCGACTACGTGATCGACGTCCTGACGCCGGAGCAGCTGGCGCAGCTCAAGGACATCGCCGACACGATTCTCGCGAAGGTTGATCCGGGCAAGGACTGCTGACGTTTCTCGCGGAGCGGGCAGGCGGAGGCGCCGCGATCGGCGGGCGGGGGAGAATGGGCCCGTGATCTTCGAGACCTCCAGCCGGTTGCCAGACTTCCCGTGGGACAAGCTCGCCCCTTATCAGCAGAAGGCGGCGGAGCATCCTGACGGCATCGTCGACCTGTCCGTCGGCAGCCCGGTGGACCCGGTGCCCGATCTGGTCAAGAAGGCGCTGGCCGACGCGGCGGACGCCCCGTCGTACCCGACGACCATCGGTACGTCGGCCTCGCGGCAGGCGGCGGTGGACTGGATGGCTCGGCGCCTCGACGTGACCGGGGTGGACCCGAAGAGCGGCGTGCTGCCCGTGATCGGTACCAAAGAGCTGATCATGATGCTGCCGACGCTGCTGGGTATCGGTGCCGGAGACACCATCCTGATCCCGGATCTGGCGTACCCGACGTACGAGGCGGGCGCTGCGCTCGCCCGCGCAACCAGCGTGCCGGTGGCGGACCCCACGGCGTACGACGCGCCGGTCCGGGTCGCGTACCTGAACTCACCGCGCAATCCGTCCGGTGAGATCACCCCTGCGGCCGATCTGCGCCGGGCGGTCGAGTGGGCGCGGGCGAACGACGTACTGCTGGTCAGCGACGAGTGCTACACCGAGTTCGGCTGGGACGAGAAGCCGGTGTCCGTGCTGCACCCGGACGTGTCCGGCGGCAGCTTCGACAACCTGCTCGCGGTGCACTCGCTGTCCAAGCGGTCCAACCTGGCTGGGTACCGCGGTGGCTTCGTGGCCGGCGACCCGACCGTCGTGACCGAGCTGCTTGCCGTACGCAAGCACGCCGGGCTGATGGTGCCGTCGCCGATCCAGGCTGCGATGGCGGCTGCGTTCGCGGACGACGTACACGTGGAGGAGCAGCGTGCTCGCTACCTCCGGCGGCGTGCGGTACTGCGGGATGCCCTGACCGATGCGGGCTGGGAGATCACGCTGTCCAACGGCGGGCTCTACCTGTGGGCGTCGCACCCCTCCTACGACGCGTACGGCTCCGTCGGCGCGCTGGCGGACCGGGGCATCCTGGTCGCTCCCGGTGCGTTCTACGGCACTGCTGGTGAGCGGCACATCCGCGTCGCGCTGACCGGGACCGACGAGCGCATCGATTCCGCGGTGAAGCGACTGCAGGAGTAAACGTAGTCCGCACTCCCGTGTGACGTATCCCGGTGTGGCCGCCTCTTATAAGGGGTACGGGTGTTGTCAAGGGGAGGGTGAGGCGGATGAGACGCTTCGTTGGGGTGGCTGTTGCGGTGCTGCTGGGTCTGGGGCCGGTGAGTGTCGCGCACGCGGACGACTCCCCGTCGCCGTCGACCTCACCTTCATCGACACCTTCATCGACACCCTCATCAACACCCTCATCAACACCGTCACCCACGCCAACGCCCAGTCCAACCTCGACGCCGAAGCCGGTTGTGACGCCGGCGGCGACTCCCGCGCCGGCCTGGTCGATCACGCTGGATCAGCCGGCCGCGTCCTGGGAGGACAAGCCGACGATCTTCACCGGCAAGATCAGCCAGCCGATCACCGGGTCGTACATCACCTTGTGGCAGCGTGTCCCCGGAGCCTGGGTACTGCGTGCGTCGACCCGCACCACCGCCGGTGGCGTGTACAGGTTCAGCTACGTCTCGGCGTACACCGGGACCTGGGCGTTCCGCACGATGATCGGGGTGAAGGCGGAGACGGCGCTCGCGATCTCGGCGTACCGGACCGTGCCGATCCAGGACCGGAAGATCCTGATCAACACGCCGGCGTCCTGGTACGCCACGCTGACCGGTGTCTCGGTCACCGGCCGGATGGTGCCGGCCGAGCCGGGCAAGGAGCTCGCGCTGCAGAGTTATCTCGGCAGCGGTAAGTGGCAGCTGCTCAACATCGGGGTCATGGATGCCAAGGGCAACTTCCGGCTCCGGGTCCCCGACGACCTGCCGGCCACCCGGACGGTGCGCGTCGTCACCCGGTACGTCGCCCAGGCCGCGATGGAGTACTCCGGCCTGGCGACGATCGTGATCAAAGCCGCGCTGAACCCCAAGGTGTACGCCGTGTCCGCCGCGATGGTGCCGAACACGTACCGCGCCGGCTGTCCGGTCGCACCGGCGTCACTGCGGCTGTTGCAGCTGAACTACTGGGGTTTCGACGGCCACGTGCACCGGGGTGAGCTGATCCTGCGGGATGCCGCCGTCGCGAAGATGATCACGGTCTGGACCACGACGTTCGCGTCGAAGTTCCCGATCCGGCAGATGCGGCGGGTGGATGTGTTCGGCGGCAGCGATGTGAAGTCGATGGCGGCCGACAACACCTCGGCGTTCAACTGCCGGCGCGTGACGGGTGATCCGTACTCGCTGTCGCCACACTCGTACGGGTGGGCGATCGACATCAACACCGTGGAGAACCCGTACCTGGCCGCGAACGGTGTCTGGTACCCGTCGAACGGGCTGGCGTACCGCACTCGTACGCCGGCGCGTCCGGGCATGCTGTTCGCGAGCAGCGTGCCGACGAAGGCGCTGGTCGGCCAGGGGTACTTCTGGGGCGCAGGCTGGGCCAAGCCCGACTACCAGCACTTCGAGCCGAAGTGAAACGCATAGCGGTCGCTGGTGTGCTGCTGGTGGTGCTCGCAGGCTGCAGCTCCAACTCTGCGGCTCAGCAGCCCGCGCCCGGTGTCGTCCAGCGGTCCGCTTCGCCGGTCATCCCCAGCACGGTCGGCGGGACGGTGCCCGTCCCGCCCGCGACCATGAGCACCGCCAAGCCGACAGATGCGGCCGTCCCGCCGGAGGTGCCGGAGCAGGCGACCGCACCGCCGCCTGCCAACGCCGGACCGCTCACCGCGCGCAACCTGCCGACGCCGGACAAGCTTGGTGCCGGCTGGAAGACCTACACAGACCCTGGCGGCGCGGAGGCCGGTTTCATCGGCAACAACACCTGGACCCGCCGCCGTGACCCCCACCAGGCCTCTTACGAAGCCCTGCCGTCCGGCTGCGCCGGCAAGCCCGTCACCGGCTCGCTCCCAATCCCCGCCTACGCCCTGACCGGCAGCTACCGCACGGCCGACGCCCAGCCCGCCACCGCCCTGCTACTACGCTTCAAAGACTCTGCACAGGCTGCGGACTACTACGCCGGGTACCAGGCCCGAATGAAGGCCTGCGGATCCGCCGGCGATCTCTCTGTGAAACAGCTCTGGGCCACCACTACAGCAACGGCGGCAGTTCGCGCCTACGCCGCAGCCGAGTCCTACGTCGACCTGTCCGTGGTCAACGGCTCCACCGTCGCCCTCCTGGCGACCACCTCTGCCACGCCGGATCAGCAGGCCAACTGGGCGCGCACCGTCGTACCGGCCTTCGAGGAGGTGATAGACGAATCCTAAAGTTGTATTACCTTTCAGTATTTCGTGACCTACACTCCGGTTATGGGTGACTTCGACCGGTATGCCCGTCTGACCGCGGGTCTCGATGCGCCGTACGCCGTGATCGACCTCGACGCGTTCGGGCGGAACGCGGACGACCTGGTCCGCCGCGCCGGGGGTACGCCGATCCGGATCGCCTCGAAGTCGGTCCGCTGTCGCGCGCTGATCGCGGCCGCGCTCGAGCGGCCCGGCTTCCACGGCGTGATGAGCTACGCGCTGCCCGAGGCGCTCTGGCTGGCGCGCAACGGCGTCGACGACATCCTGCTCGGCTACCCGACCACGCACCGCACGGCTCTGCGCGAACTCTCCGAGGACGCCGAAGCGGCGGCCAGGATCACGCTGATGATCGACTCGCCCGAGCACCTCGCGTACATCAAGGCAGCAGCGACCGGCACCGCCCGGATCCAGGTCTGCCTCGACGTCGACGCCTCGCTCCGCGTCTTCGGCCAGCATCTCGGTGTACGCCGTTCGCCGCTGCGGACCCCGGCCGACGTCGCGGCGCTGGCTCGAACCGTCGCCGCCGACGACGCGTTCGAGCTGACCGGCGTGATGTTCTACGAGGCGCAGATCGCCGGGCTGCCTGACACCTCGCCCGCCGTCCGTTGGGTGAAGCGCCGCTCGGCCGCTGAGCTCGCCGACCGCCGTGGTGCGGTCGTCGACGCGGTCAAGCAGGTCGCGGCGCTGCGGATCGTGAACAGCGGCGGCACGGGCAGCCTGGAGATCAGCAGCGCCGACCCGTCCGTCACCGAGGTCACCGCCGGCTCGGGTCTCTACGGCCCGACCCTCTTCGACAAGTACGACGTCTTCCAGCCGGAGCACGCGATGGCTTACGCGCTCGACGTCGTACGTCGTCCCGCGCCCCGGATCGCCACGCTCTTCGGCGGCGGGTACGTCGCGTCGGGGCCGGCGAAGAAGTCGCGGTTGCCGTTGCCTGCTTGGCCGTCCGGCCTGAAGCTGCTCGGCACGGAAGGCGCCGGCGAGGTGCAGACTCCGGTCCAGGGACAATCAGCCGAACCGCTGAATCTCGGCGACAGAGTATGGATGCGCTACGCGAAGGCAGGCGAGATGCTGGAGCGGTTCGACGTCGTGCACGCGATCGGCTCGGACGGGTCGAGTGAGCAGGTGAAAGAACTCCTCACCTACCGCGGCGAAGGGAAGAACTTCGGATGAGCACCTGGCGGAACTGGTCCGGCACCGAGTCGGCGACCGGGGTCGAGACTCTGCGCCCGGGGTCGACCGACGAGCTCGCGGCCGCGGTCAAGTCCGCCGCCGAGCAGGGCAAGAAGCTCAAGGCGGTCGGCTCGGGGCATTCGTTCACGGGTTGCTCGGTGCCGCAACAGGTGATGATCCGTCTCGATGGCCTGTCCTCGATCACGCACGCCGACCAGGCGTCCGGCCGGGTGACGGTCGGCGCAGGCACCGGCCTGCGGAAGCTGAACGCAGGGCTGGCGGCGTTCGACCTCGCCATGGCGAACCTCGGCGACATCGACAAGCAGACGATCTCCGGCGCGATCTCGACCGGCACGCACGGGACCGGCGCGGGGCTCGGCGGGCTCGCGACGCAGGTCGTCGCGCTCGACCTGGTCACGGCGGACGGCTCGGTCCTGCATTGCTCGGCGGAGGAGAATCCGGACGTCTTCGCCGCGGCGCGGGTCTCGGTCGGGGCGCTCGGCGTGATCAGCTCGCTGACCCTGCAGTGCGTGCCGGCGTTCCTGCTGCGGGCGCAGGAGATGCCGCTGCCGCTGGCCGAAGTACTGGACGGGTTCGATGAGCTTGCCGATGGCAACGATCACTTCGAGTTCTACTGGTTCCCGCATACCGACATCGCGCTGACCAAGCGCAACAACCGGGTCGCGCCGGGCGTCGACGCGGCTCCGGTCGGCCGGATCCGCGGCTGGGTGGACGACGAGCTGCTGTCCAACAAGGTCTTCGAGCTGACCAACCGCCTCGCAGTGCGCCGGCCGGCGATGGTGCCGCGGATCAACCAGCTCGCCTCACGTGCACTGTCAGCCCGGGAGTACGTCGATTCGTCGTACAAGGTGTTCTGTTCCGAGCGCAACGTGATCTTCCGCGAGTCGGAGTACGCCGTGCCGCGCGAGCACGTCGTCGAGGTGATTCGTCGGCTGCGGGACTGGATCGACACATCGGGGTCCCGGATCCCGTTCCCGATCGAGGTTCGGGTGGCCGCGCCGGACGACATCTGGCTGTCCACGGCTTCGGAGCGGGAGACGGCGTACATCGCGATCCATCAGTACCACCGGCTGCCGCACGATCCGTACTTCCAGGCGTTCGAGAACGTCGTCGCCGACTACGACGGACGGCCGCACTGGGGCAAGCTGCACACCCTGACCGCGACCGACCTGCGAGCGCGGTATCCGCACTTCGACGACTTCCTCGCCGTCCGCGACAGGCTCGACCCGCAACGCACCTTCGAGAACGCCTACACCCGTCAGGTCTTCGGCTGAGGCTCGGGCGGGCGATAGCCTGCCAAGCATGAATGCTGCGGAGGGGCTCGAGCCGTTGGCCGAGGATTGGCAGAAGGCGCTGGCGATTGTCGCGCACCCGGATGATCTCGAGTGGGGATCGGCGGCCGCGATCGCGCGCTGGACCGGCCAGGGGAAGCAGATCGTGTACTGCCTGCTGACGTCCGGCGAGGCGGGGATCGACGGTGTCGACCCGGCCGAGTGCGGACCGCTGCGGGAGGCCGAGGAGATCGAGTCGGCCCGGATCGTCGGGGTGTCCTCGGTCGAGTTCCTCGGCCAGCCCGACGGAACCATCGAGTACGGCGTGCCGCTGCGGCGGGTGATCGCCGCCGCGATCCGCCGGCACCAGCCGGAGATCGTCATCACCGGCAACTTCCGCGACACCTGGGACGGCGACGTGGCGCTGAACCAGGCCGACCACATCAACACCGGCCGCGCGACGATCGACGCGGTCCGGGACGCCGCCAACCGGTGGATCTTCCCGGACGCCGGCGACAAGTGGGACGGCGTACGACAGGTCTGGGCGGCCGGCTCACCGAACTCGCGGCACGGCGTCGACACGACCGACACGTTCGACGTCGGCGTGCAGTCGCTGAAGGCGCACCAGGCCTACATCGACGGGTTGAACCGCGCGTTCGACCCGGAGGAGTTCCTCGAGGGCGTTTCGCGTCCGACCGGCACTCAGCTGGGCACGAAGTACGGCGCGCGGTTCGAGGTCTTCACTCCGTAGGGAGCTCGCGGGACGCGTTCAGGTGCGGAGGCATCGGCTTCGGGCGCCGCGGCTCACGGTCGCCGGCGGTGCCCGGGCCGGGCGGGTTGCCCGGGCCGACCCACGAGCGGACCAGCGCGCGACCGCCCTTGCGGGTCATCCGGTGCAGGTCGATCTGCTGGACCTGACTGGCCGGGATGCCCAGCTGGGCGAGGCTCCGGTTCGCCATTGCGCAGGCGTCGTCGTGCTTGCGCGGCGACAGCTTCTGCTGGAGGACGATCGCGATCGTCCCGTCGGGCAGATCTTCGACCCGCTGGAACCGCATGCCCTTGTCGAGCGACCAGGACTCGAGGGCGAGCTCGAGGTAGGCGAAATCGGACAGGCGTCGATCGGTCTTCGCGCGCGCAACCACTTCGTAACGGGCCATATCCCGATCATCCGTCGCCCGGCGGACGTCTTCCAGGAATCTGCGTGAGACATGCCCTAGCGAAGCGAGTTGATCGCCGCCGCGACTTCGGTCGGGTTGGAGATCAGCGTGAGGTGATTGGCGTTCGGGATCAGGGTCGGCGCGGGGGCGCCGATGCGGGTCGCGGTCTCGGTCGCGTTGCCGCCGTTGGTGTCGAGCGCGCCGAAGACGACCGACTTCGGGATCGGGAGGTCGCGGAGTTCGGTCAGGCGATCGGCCGAAACGGCCGGGATTCCGTGCGCGGTCATCTGCCAGACCGCCTTCTCGGCACCCGGCTGCCGGAACGGGCGGGTCCAGTCGTCGACGTTCATCGCCGGGCAGTCGGGGGAGCAGACGCTGTTGTAGATCTTCTTCAGCAGCCAGCCCTGATCGAGCACCAGCCGGAACAGCGAGGTCCGGTACGGCGGAACGATCAGCCAGCGCGGCGGACCGGCCTGCCCACCCGGCAACGGCAGCGCGTCACCGTCGAGGAACATGATCCCGGCCATCCGGTCCGGCGCCTCGAGGGTTGCCTCGGCGACGACGCCCGCACCGAGCGAGTGCCCGACCAGGATCGGCCGCGGCTCGCCAGGTCCGCCGAGGTGCATGGCGTCCAGGAAACCGAGCAGTTGCGCCGCGAGATGCTCGATCGTGTACGGCGCTTTGCGCTCGGAGTACCCGTAGCCGGCGATGTCGTACGCGTACACGCGGTGCTTCGTCGCGAGCAGCGGGATCAGGCGTGACCAGGTGTCGACGGATTCCGCTGCACCGTGGACGAGTACGACGGGTGTGCCCGACGTACCCCAGGATTCGTAACGGGTGTTGATGTCACCGGTCTGGACGTACTTCAGCCCGGGCGGTGGTGCTGCGGTCCCGTTGGTGGCGAGGTTGTAGCCGAGTGATGCCGCGGTGACGATCAGCCAGAACCCGAGAAGTCCCAGGAACCCCCGCCACAGGAACCGTTTCACGCCCCCAGTGTTACAGCAGCAGGATGTTACAGCTGCAGGATGCGCTGCGATTCGGTCAGGACGGCGGGCGAGGCCAGGGACTGCCAGCGCGGGATCTGCTCGGTGAGGAACGGACCGAGCTTGACCGCGCGCTTGGCATCGTTGTCGAGGACGTCGAGCTCGTTGACGATCGTCAGGTCGACGAAGTCGCGCAGGTCCACGGTGTCGAGCTCCTCCGACGTCCCGGTGAAGCGGTCCGCGACCGTGCGGTGCTCGGCGAGGTCGCGCCACGTGGTCTCGCGGTCGCAGGCGCCGTACCGGTAGACGATCTGCTCGGCCTCGGCGCCGATCACCGACTCCAGGACCGGGCGCTCGGTCTTCCAGTCGAAGAGGTGGGTGGGGAAACCGTCCGTCCCGTACGCGGCGTGCGCGAGGCCGGCGAGCACCAAAGTGTCGGAGGCGCCGAGGGAGCTGAGGCGCTTGGCGACCCGATGCAGGTGCACGTACAGGCTTCCCCCCGCGTGGTCGATCTCGTCGGCGCCGCGCACCAGCAGCAGCGAACCCAAGTCCTGGAAAGTGCTCATCTGACCTCTTCTCACCCCGGAGCGGCCAAATCGCCCGAACAGATCAGGGCCCTTCGGACCGGCCCAGGTCACCCACGGTAAGGCCAACCGCCCACCCCCGCCCACAGCTGCGGCGTGCCGTTTCGGTCACACCCCGTTCATTTCCTGTTCCCTGAGTCGGTGGCGGAGGCGCTGGCGGTCAGGACTTCACCGGACCACACCCCGGAGCGTCCCCTGAATCCCGGGCTCACCCATTCCCACCGAGGATCCCGCTGCCGACCATGAATCCATGAGTAACGCCGCAGCCCGCTGGACCTTGATCGCCGTCATGGCCGCCATGACCCTGCTCACCATCACGCTGACCAGCGCGCTGAGCTAGGTCGTCGCCGTTGGCAAGGGGTGCAGTGCGCGGCGGGTCTCCTCGAGGAGCCGGTGCAGGAGCGGGTTCACGGTGTGTTTGGGCCAGATCAGCGCCAGTACGTTCGGCGGCGCGTCGATCAGCGGCAGCCAGGTGAGCTTCGGTTGGGCGAAGTACGTGACGGTCGATGCCGGCGCGATCCAGCAGCCGTGTCCCGCGGCGACCAGGTGCAGGCACTCCTCGGGTGTCCGTGCCTGCGGGCCGAAGACCGCGCGACTGCCGTCCGGGCGTGGGTCGATGAACCAGAAGTTCACCACCGCTTCCGGCATCCCGTCCCGCGGCCCGACCACCGGTACGTCGGCGAGATCCTCGATGGACAACGACGTACGCGTCTCCAACGGATGTCCCGGTGGCAGCGCGACCCACCGTTCCTCCTCGAGCAGCGGATGGACGGTGAAGCGCGGGTCGTCCCCGATCGGCAACCACAGGAACGCGGCATCCGCTCGCCCTTCGACGAGCGCGGCGATCTCGTCCGGCAACGTGTGCGACGAGATCGGCCGTACTTCGACCTCGGGCACTCCTCGTCGTAGCGCAGCCTCGACCGCGGGCATGAAATGCGCCGTACTCTGCGCCTTGAACGTGATCCGCAGCGGATCCGGTCGACCCGTCGCCGTGAGCCGCGCCTCGGTGACCATGGCCTGTGCGGACGTCAACAGCGCGGCACCCTGCTTGAGCACGACCTCGCCGGCCGGGGTCAGCTCGATCCCGGTCGGGCGTCGCTCGACCAGCGGGGTCCCGATCACGCGTTCCAGTTGACGGATCTGTCCGCTGACCGCCTGCTGCGTCAGGTTCAGAACTCCGGCCGCGCGCGTCATGCTGCCCTCGGCCGCAACGGCCTCTAGCGCCTCCAGCAGCCGCAGGCTCAGATCCACCCGGTCCTCGCATCCACCCAGCCATCGTGCCACAACGATCCGTTGTGCCCTCGCCAACAAGTCTCTGTTTCCGCCGGCGGCGATCTGGCAGGACGATCGAAACAGGCCACTGAACGGAGAAGGAAAAGGATGACGCTCAAGGGGAAAACAGCGCTCGTCACCGGCTCGTCGAAGGGGCTCGGCCGGGCGATCCTGCTCCGCCTCGCCGCCCAGGGCGCGAACGTCGTGGTCAACTACTCCCGCGACGAGTCCGCTGCGAACGAGGTACTCGACGCGGCCAAGGCGCTCGGGGTGCAGGCCATCTCGGTCGCTGCCGACGTGTCCCAGGTCGACGGGATCCAGCGCCTGTACGACGCGACCGTGGACGAGTTCGGCCAGGTCGACATCGTGGTCGCGAACGCCGGTATGGAGAAGGTGAACGTCCCGGTCGCCGACGTGACCGAGGAGGACTTCGACCTGCTGTTCCGGGTCAACACCAAGGGTCCGTACTTCGTGCTGCGCGAGGCGGCCCGGCGGATCGCGGACAACGGCCGGATCATCACGATCTCGTCGAACACCACCACGGTCCCGCAGATCGGGGTCGGCCTGTACGGCACCAGCAAGGTCGCCACCGGCTACCTGGCGCGGGTGCTCGCGCTCGAGCTCGGGCCGCGCGGGATCACGGTGAACACGATCGTGCCGGGCCCGATCGACGGCGCGGGGATCTTCACCGACCCGGCCAACAACGACTACAAGCAGAGTCTGATCGCAATGGTGCCGATCGGGCGGTTGGGCACGACCGAGGACGTGGCCGCGATCGCGGCCTTCCTCGCGAGTGATGAGGCCGGGTTGATCACCGGCCAGCAGATCGTTGCCGACGGCGGAATGCACTGAGGGGATACGAGAATGACTGAAACCATGCGTGCGGCCCAGGTCCAGCAGGCCGGTGGCCCGTTCGTGGTGACCGATGTACCGATCCCGGAGCCGAAGGCCGGGCAGATCCGGGTGAAGGTGCATGCCTGCGGGATCTGCGGCGGTGACGCGATCCCGCGGAACGCGCTCTTCGGCACCGTGCTGCCGCGGATCCCCGGACATGAGATCGCCGGCGTCGTGGACGCGGTCGGCGAGGGCGTCACGGTCTGGGAGGTCGGTCAGCGGGTCGGCGTCGGCTGGTCCGGTGGCGTCGACTTCACCTGCGAGTTCTGCCGGCGCGGCGACTTCACGAACTGCGTGAGTCGCACGATCGTCGGTACGTCGTACGACGGTGGGTACGCCGAGTTCATGGTGGCGCCGCAGGACGCGGTGGCGCGGATCCCGGAGGCGCTGTCGTTCGAGGACGCGGCGCCGTTGATGTGTGGCGGGATCACGGCGTTCAACGCGCTCCGGCATGCGAAGGCCGGACCGGGGGACACGGTCGCGGTGCAGGGTGTCGGCGGTGTCGGTCACCTGGCGATCCAGTTCGCCGACAGGATGGGCTTCCGGACGGTGGCGATCAACCGCGGCCGGGACAAGGAGAAGCTGGCTCGTCAGCTCGGGGCGGACGAGTACATCGACAGCAACGAGGGCGATGCCGGTGAGGCCCTGCACGCGCTCGGCGGCGCGGCCGTCGTACTCGCGACCGTGTCCCGCGCTGATCTCCAGTCGGACCTGGTCAAAGGTCTGCGTCCGAACGGTGAGCTGATCGTGCTCGAAGGCAGCGACCCGATCCAGGTCACCGGGCACGCGCTGTCCGAGGGGCGGTTGTCCGTATCCGGTTGGTACTCCGGGGTGGCTCAGGATTCCGAGGAGACGTTGAACTTCGCGGTACTGAAGAACATCCGGCCGATCATCGAGACGTTCCCGCTCGAGCAGGCCGAGGACGCCTGGCAACACCAGCCGAAGGCCAACCTGCGCATCGTGCTCAAGACCCAACCCGAGTAGATCCCCAGAACCCGTCCGCAACCACCTCACACGGTTGCGGACGGGTTCTGCATTTGCTGCCCGTGGTGATCAGGGAAGGTGACTACCACGGGGAGTCCTGCGTCGGGATCGGATCAGGCCAAGCCGCCGCCTCAGTCGAGGTCGGCGAGGGCCTTCTTCGCGGCTTCCAGCTCGGCCTCGAGCGCGGCCACCTTGGCGGCCTGCTGGGAGCGGGCCTCCTCGATCACCTCGTCGATCGGGGTCGAGAGGTCTTCGTGCAGCTCCTTGGCCGCACGGGACACCGCGGCCGCGGCAACGGCCAGGTCGCGGGCCAGGTAGGTCGTGCCCTGCTTGAGCTCGGCGTGCCACTCGCCGTCCGCCGTCCCGGTGACGGTGAGCGTGAGCTCGATGGTCTTCGCCTTCTTGCCGGCAGCCTTCTTCGCCGGCGCCTTCTTCGGCTTGGGAGCCTCGACCGGGGCCGACGTGGCTTCAAGCGTCGTTTCGGGCGTCGTTTCCGGCGTGCCTGCCGACGGGTTGATCGGGTCGGGAGTGTCGGCGAGGTCGGACGGCGTCTCTACTGCCAGAGTGTCTACAGTCATCGTTGCGGCGATCTCCTTCTGGGACTGGCGCTGTGTGACTATTAGAACACATGTTCGATTCGTAGGCCAACCAGCTTCACCAGGAAGCGGTCGATCTGGTCTGCCAGCGGCGGTAGATCGGCCTCCGGCTCGTTGATCCGGATCGAGACCGCGCCGTGCACTGCGGCCCGGAGATCCAGCGCTACCGCTCTCGCATCGTCCGCGGGTGCCAGGCCGGCGTCCATGCAGGCCTGCACGGCGGCGGTCGCGCGCGTCGACAGCTCCTCCTTGAAGACCAGGTGCATACGCCGGTTGAGCGTGCTCTCGTGCAGCACCTTGTAGAGGCCGGAGTACTCGCGCACCCAGCTGCCGAGGAAGAGCAGTCGTGCGCGCAGTCGCCGTACCGGATCTTTTCCGGCGTTGTCCTCGGCCTGCTCGAGGTCGCGGAGGAGGTCGGTCGTGGACTTCTCGAGGGCCGCGAAGACGAGCTCGTCGCGGTCGGCGAAGTGGATGTAGACCGAGGTTGCTGCGATCCCGACCTCGCGGGCGACCGCGCGCAGCGAGAGCGCCTCGTCGTCGCCGAGCTCGTTCAGCATCCGCAGCGCGGCCTCGATGATCTCCTGCCGCAGCAGCTCCCCTTGCCCGCGACGGTTCCGGCTGCGCGACGTTCCAGCGTCCATGAAGTCGATTGTATTGCAACGGACGTTGCCTTACAGTCGTAGCACTACAGCTGTTCACTTAAGGATGACCATGAGCGAACGCAACAAACAAGCCGTCCTCGACTTCTACGAGACCGGCTTGAACCAGAAGAACTTCCACGCCGCGGCCAAGCTGATCGGCGACACCTACACCCAGCACGACCCCCGGATCGCGGACGGCATCGCCGGCTTCGAGGAGTTCGTCGCGACGATCCGCGAGGACTTCCCGGACCTGCGGGCCGAGGTCAAGCACCTCTTCGCGGACGGCGACTACGTGATCGCCCACGTCCACGGCGTACGCGTGCCGGGCCAGGCCGGCACGGCGATCGTCGACATCTTCCGGCTCGACGGGGACGGGCGGATCGTCGAGCACTGGGATGTCATGCAGCAGATTCCGGACACGGCCGCCAACTCGAACGGGATGTTCTAGTGGCAGCCACGGTGGTGCCCGAGGTTGATGTTCGGCGGTGGTGGGCGTTGGGGGCGGTGGCTACGGCTCAGTTGATGGTGGGGATCGACCTGACCATCGTGAATATCGCGCTGCCGTCTGTGCAGCGGGCGTTGGGGATGTCGGATCCGGCGCGGCAGTGGGTGATCACGCTGTTCGCCTTGGGGTACGGCGGTTTGCTGCTGCTCGGTGGACGGATGAGCGACCTGATCGGGCGACGCCGCGCGCTGCTCGTGGGACTGACTGGTTTCGCAGCAGCCTCAGCGCTTGGTGGGGCCGCGACCGGACCGGCAATGCTGCTGACCGGGCGTGCATTGCAAGGAGTCTTCGGCGCGCTGCTGACGCCGGCGGTGCTGGCAACGCTGGCGGCCTCGTTCCCGTTGCCGGCTGAGCGTGGGAAGGCATTCGGGATCTACGGGACGGCGATGGGCAGTGCGTCCGGTCTGGGCGTGCTGGTCGGCGGCGTGCTGACGCAGTACCTGGACTGGAGGTGGTGCATGTTCGTCAACCTCCCGATCGCCGCACTGGCAGCGGGAGGCGTCCTGTACGCCGTACGTCCGGTCCCGCGCGCCAGTGGGGTACGGATCGACCTGATAGGTGCCTTGCTGGCGACTGCTGGGCTGATGGCGGTCGTGTTCGGGTTCGCCCGGGCGGAGTCGGACGGCTGGAGCGCTCCGGCGTCGTACGCCTCGCTAGCAGGTGGAGTGGTGTTGCTGGCGGCGTTCCTGGCGGTGCAGGCGCGATCGAAGTACCCGCTGCTGCCGTTGAGGGTCCTCGCGGATCGCAGGCGAGGTGCTTCGTACCTGGCTGTGTTCAGCCTGGCGATCGGCATGTTCGCCGCGCTGTTCTTCCTGACCTTCTACCTGCAGAACATCCAGCACTACTCGCCGCTGAAAGCCGGTCTGGCCTTCCTGCCGCTGACCGTGGGCCTGATGGTCGGTGTACGCGCAGTGAGTCGACTGCTGGCCAAAGCGTCGGTGCGCTCTCTCATCTGCCCGGGGTTGCTGATCATCGCTGCAGGGCTCGCACTGCTCGGGTTGCTCAGGGCAGACAGCAGTTACTGGCTGCACGTCATGCCGGTGTTCCTGCTGGTCGGTCTGGGGACCGGATGGGTGCTGATAACGGCCAACAGCACCGCGACCCTTGGCGCCGGCCCTGACACTGCGGTGGCCGGCGCCATGGTGATGACCTCTCAGCAGGTCGGCGCATCACTCGGTACGGCGCTGCTGAGCACAGTCGCAGGCACGGTCGCCGCCCACTCCGATGCTGTCCACGGGTTCAACGTGGCGAGCCTCGGAGCGGCCGGCTTCCTGTGCGTCGCGGCGGTAGCGGTCTACTGGGTGCTCTCGGAGCGGTCGCCCGACCACTCCAGGTGGAAGCTGCCCTCACGGTCGACACGCTTGTAGGTGTGCGCCCCGAACAGGTCGCGGAGACCCTGGATCAGAGCGGCCGGCAGTCGCTCGGCCCGCAGGCCGTCGTAGTACGACAGGGCTGCCGAGAATCCCGGAGCCGGTACGCCGACGGTCGCGGCGGCGGCCACCACCCGTCGCCATGCCTCCTGCCCGTTGGCGACTGCTTCCTTGAAGTAGTCGTCGACGAGCAGTGACGGCAGGTCCGGGTTCCGGTCGTACGCCTCCTTGATGCGGTCGAGGAACCGGGCCCGGATGATGCACCCGCCACGCCAGATCGTCGCCATCGCACCGAGGTCGATGTCCCAGTTGTACTCGTCGCTCGCGGCCCGGATCGCGTCGAAGCCCTGCGCGTACGCAACCAGCTTCGACGAGTACAGCGCGTGCCGTACGTCGTCGATGAACGCCTGCCGGTCGACGTCCACCTTGGGGTTGGCGGGCCCCGGCAGTACGCCGGCAGCCGCTTCCCGCCGTACGACGTCACCCGACAGGGACCGGGCGAACACGGCCTCGGCCATGCCGCTGACCGGGATGCCGAGGTCGAGCGAGGACTGTACGGTCCAGCGGCCCGTGCCCTTCTGCTCGGCCTGGTCGAGGACGATGTCGATGAACGCGCCGCCCGTGGTCGGATCGGTCTGGCTGAGCACCTCGGCGGTGATCTCGATCAGGAACGACTCGAGGTCGCCGGTGTTCCAGTCGCGGAACACGTCGGCCAGCTCGGCGGGGGACAGGTCGAGCACGTGGCGGAGCAGGTCGTACGCCTCGGCGATCAGCTGCATGTCGGCGTACTCGATGCCGTTGTGCAGCATCTTCACGAAGTGGCCGGCGCCGTCCGGGCCGACGTGCACGCAGCACGGCTCGCCGTTCACGTGGGCGGAGATCTTGGTCAGCATCGGCTCGAGTGCGGCGTACGACTCCGGCGAACCGCCCGGCATGATGCTCGGGCCGTTCAGTGCCCCCTCCTCGCCGCCGGACACGCCGCTGCCGACGAAGTGCAGACCCTTCTCCTTCAGCGCGCTCTCGCGGCGCCGGGTGTCGAGGAAGTGCGCGTTGCCGGCGTCGACGACGATGTCACCCTCGTCGAGCAGCGGCACCAGTTCGTCGATGACCGCGTCGGTCGGCGCACCGGCCTTGACCATGATGATGATCTTGCGCGGCTGCTCCAGCGACTCGACGAAACCGGCCAGGTCCGTCGACGGGACGAAGTCGCCCTCGGAACCGAACTCCTCGACCAGCGAGTCCGTGCGGGCCTGGGAGCGGTTGTGCAGCGCGACGCTGAACCCGTTGCGCGCGAGGTTCCGGGCCAGGTTGCGGCCCATCACCGCAAGGCCGGTGACACCGATCTGGGCTTTGGCAGAACTCATGGAATCTCCCGCAGTCTCGAGTTGTGTGCGGACCAAGTCTCGCGCGCCCGGCAAGAGACCCGGGCAGCGGGCCCGTACTGGACCTTAGGCTCACCTCGTGAACTCTCTCGAGTCCCGTCGTACTGCGCTCGTCCTGATCGACCTGATGCCGCGGATCATCGCACTGGAGACCGCGCCCCTGAGCGGGCAGGCCGTGCTCGAACGCTCGGTCGAACTGGCCGCGGCGACGCGGGCGGCGGGCGGGCTGGTGGTGAACGTCCGGGTCGAGCGGCCAGGCGTCGACGTACAGCCGGAGGGGAGCGAGTTCGCGGCGGAGGTGGTGCCGCAGCCCGGCGACTTGGAGATCGTCAAGCGCACGATCGGCGCCTTCGGCCGATCCCCTCTCGACGCCGAACTCCAGTCCCGGGGGATCGCCAACGTGGCTCTCGCCGGCATCGCGACGAACTTCGGCGTCGAGTCCACCGGGCGAGCGGCGTCGGATCTTGGCTACGAGACGTTCTTCATCACGGACGCTATGACGGGGCTGGATGGGGCGGCACACGAGTTCGCGGTCGCGAACGTGTTCCCACGCGTCGGCGAGGTCTGCACCAGCACCGAGTACTTGAACGCGCTGAAGTAGCCCACCGCACGCTCCGGGGCTGACCGCAGTACTAGACGAAGAGCCCGGCGTTCTCCTGGACCCAGGTTTGTAGGGTGCGGGGTGTTTGGCCGGTGACCTCGGTGACCGTGTTGTTGACGGTGGTTTCGTCGATGGTGGCGTCGCCGAAGAAGGACTCGATGGCTGCGGCATACGGCGCCGGCATCGAGGCGAGCAATGCATCGTGGGTCTCCGACCGACTCATCGGGTACGCCGTCAGCGTCCGCCCGATGCCCTCACCCAGGATCGCGACCTGCTCCACAGGTGTCAGCGCGACCGGACCGGTCAACCGCAGTACTTCGCCATCCGACGACCCCAGCAGAGCCGCGACTGCGACATCCGCGATGTCCCGTGGATGGATCGTCGACACCGGCACGTCCGGGAACTGCACCCGCACCTCGTCACCCGCCCTGAGCTGATCCAGCCAGCGCAAGGTGTTCGACATGAACGAGTTCGGTCGCAGGAAGGTCCAATCCAGTCCAGCAGCCCGGACCGCTTCCTCGGTGGCATGGTGGTACGCCGCGACCGCGTTCGTCAGCTCGCCGTCGAGGGAACTGCTCGACAGCACAACCACCTTCCGAACCCCTGCAGACACAGCATTCGCGAGCAATTCCTCGAGCCGGTCGTACCCGCTCAGCAGGAAGATCCCCGTGACGCCGGTGAGCGCGTCCACGAAGGTGTCCGGCTTGTTCAGGTCGCCGTACACAGGCTCGATGCCGTCCGGCAGCGCGGCTTCGGAGCGGATCAGCGCCCGGCCCGGGATGCCTTGTTCCGCCAGCGATTGCACGACGGCGCCGCCGGCGTTTCCAGTTGCACCCGTAATCAGGATCGTCACCGGTCAACCCTGACACATGCGCAGGGCCGCACGCAGGCAGATGCCGGGGTCGTCCTCGTGGTAGATCCGTTCGTCGGGTTCGATGTTGTCCAGGAAGCGCTGGTACGTCAACGCATACGTCAGCGGCCCAAGCACGCTCAGAGGCCGCAGCGCACGCACCGGGTCACAGCCCGGGAGCTCCTGCCGCCAGGCCTCTGACCAGACCTCCAAAGCGTGCTGACGCTTCTCCTCCGGCAGGAAGTCGAGCAGCCGTCTGATGTCGATCGCCGGATGACCCACGAACGTGTCGGCCCAGTCGACGATCACCCGCTGCGTACCGTCCGACCGCCAGTTGCCCGGATGGAAATCACCGTGCACCAACGTGATCGGCAACCCCGCAGACTCGAGCTCGCCGATGATGTCCGGCAGCCGATCGACAAGCTTGACCAGACCGCTCACCTCGTCGTCGGACAAGGCAACCCGGGGGATCAGCGCGGCGATCGCATCCGGCAGGTCGATCGGCAGAAGCCGAGGTGCGTCGAGATCGTCCACCTCAGCCGCGAGTGTGGCCTGGGCAGCGACCCACCGGCTCACAACGCTTTCGACCGTCGGCCGGTCCGGCTCCCAGCAGTCCGTCCCCGGCGCATGGGCGAGCAGCGACCAGCGGTGTTCGCGAGACGTCGCGAGTACTGCGGGCGCGAGCGTCTCGTCGTACCGCCGCAGGTGATCGATGATGTCCGCGTCGACACTGCAGAACCGGCTGGTGGCCTTCGCCCACGCACCCGGGAACCGGATCAGGCACGAGAGGTTCCACGTCTTCACCTGTACGGCGTTGTGCGGCCCGATCACGCCCTGCGCCCACTCGATCAACCGCGACGGTCCTCCGACCTCGGCCCAGGTCGACCGCAGCGGTTGAGCCGCGACGATCGAATCCCAGTCAGGTAAGGGCGTCTCGTCGAGTACGCCTGGACGCGGCTCGCCCAGCGCCTCGACGTGATACACCGCCCGGCCGCCGCGTCCGATCTCGGCCTCGTCGGCATGCACGAGCCGCAGTACGACGGTCCGAACCCCGAGCAGCTCGTCGAGGTGCCGGGTGATCGCCTCGACCTCCGCCCACCACCCCGGCTCCACGTCGAACGCCGGCGCCCGGCCGACGTACCGGGCGCCGACGCTGACCAATGCCTCCACGGTCTTGAATTCCACCGGCCTACTGTCGCGTGATCCGGTGCCAAGTGCGAGCACCCGACTTCAGGACGACCTCTCCACGCAGGTCGACAGGCGCAGCCGGATCATCCGTCCGTACGCCGTTGATCGTGACCGCACCCTGCCGCAGCAGTCGACGCAGCTCGGAGTTGCTGTCGGCCGGCCGAACCGCGCGCAACAGGTCAAAAGCTGTCTCGACCTCGGAACCCACAACCACACCAGGCATTTCGGAAGGCTGGCCGCGATCCGAGAACGTCTGACGGAAGGCCGCCAACTCGGCGCGAGCCACACCTGCGCCGTGGTACCTCGTGACGACCGCGGCGGCCAGCCGGAGCTTGGCGTCACGGGCCGCCGGACCACCCGAGGCCGCGGAGTCCGCAAGTGCCGCGACCGTCTCGAGAGGCAGCTCGGTGTAGACGCGTGCGTACGGCTCGACCAGTTCGTCCGGGATGCTCATCAGCTTGCCGAACTTGTCCCGCGGACTGTCGGTCAGGCCGATGTAGTTGTTCAGCGACTTGGACTGCTTGGCCCGGCCGTCGATGCCCGGTGTGATCGTCGTCGTGATCACCACCTGCGGCGGCGCACCCAGCCGCTGCTGGAAGTGCCGTCCGAGCTGCTCGTTGAACAGCTGGTCCGACCCGACGATGGTCAGATCACTCTGCATCGCGAAGCTGTCGTATCCCTGCAGCACCGGGTACACCAGCTCGTGTACGGCGATCTCCCGCCCGGCGGCGACCCGATCGCGGAACATGTCCCGGCTCATCAACTGCGCCTGGGTCACCTGTGCGAACAGGCTCAGCAGCTCCGCGACCGGCATCCCGTCGTACCACTCGGAGTTGCGCCGTACCTCGAACACCTCGGGATCGGTGCGCAGAACGAGGGACACCTGCTCCAGGAACGACGCCGCGTTCGCGTCGATCTCCGCAGGCGTGAGGACGGGCCGGGTCTCGGAGCGGCCGGTGGGATCGCCGACGCGGGTGGTGAGATCGCCGAGGAGGAACACGACGCGGTGCCCGAGGTCCTGCAGTTGCCGCATCATCCACAGGTTGACCGCGTGGCCGAGGTGGAGGTCCGGCGCGGTGCAGTCGACGCCGTACTTGATCCGCAACGGGCGACCGGAATCCAGCCGTTCGCGCAGGTCGTCGGCGCCGATGACGGTGTCGGTGGTACGTCGTAATCGATCGATCACAGCATTCATGAGGTTCCTCTCAGGACGAGGCACCCCCGCCAGTGCCTCCGGCAACGGAAGAGGCAGGAACCGGACGGTTCCTGCCTCGGAGGCTCTGGGTGGAGCGAGTGCGGGTACTACCGAATGCCGGCTCCTCCCAGAGCCGGTCGATATGCCACGCTTCGCTTGATCACGGGCTCAGATTAGCAGACCCAACTAAGCTCAACCGCGTGAGTGACGAGCGGGTGGTGCTGGTGGACGAGGGCGGGCGCGCGATCGGGACCGAGGCGAAGGCAACGGTTCACCATGCGGCGACGCCGTTGCATCTCGCGTTCTCCAGTTACGTGATCGACGCGGCCGGCCGGGTGCTGCTGACCCAGAGGGCGTTCGGGAAGCCGACCTGGCCGGGTGTCTGGACCAATAGTTGCTGCGGGCACCCACTTCCGGACGAGCCGGTCGAGCACGCGGTACGGCGGCGGCTGGCCGACGAGCTCGGCATCGTCGCGGAGTCGGTGGAGCTCGTGCTGCCGGAGTTCCGGTACCGCGCCGAGATGCCGACCGGCATCGTCGAGAACGAGATCTGCCCGGTCTACCGGGTGTGGTGGACCGGCGACCCCACGCCGAACCCGGCCGAGGTCGCGGCGTACCGCTGGGTCGAGTGGAACGAACTGCGCGACATCCCCGACCTGTCGCCGTGGTGCCTCCTGCAACTGGACGTGCTCAGCACGCCACCGGCCGACTGGCCGATCGCCGACCCGGCGCGCCTACCACCCGCCGCCCAGGTCTAGCTCCAGAAGATCGTTGTGTACGGCGACTGCCGCCGTACTCGCGTGACCCGCCGCCCCGATCGCGAGCAGCGCCGGGACCGCCGTCGTACCGACCGCGTAGACGCCAGGCACCGTCGTACGCCCGCCCTCGTCCGCCACGACCGCACCGTCGGCAACCTGACAGCCGAGCTGCTCGGCGAGATCGCTCTGCTGGTGCTGCCGTACGACGACGAACAACCGCGCCGGCGCCAGCACCTCGCCGCTCTCGAGCTCGACCCGCGGCGCACTCACCTTCGCCACTCGCTCGGTCCGGACCTTCACCCCGGCGACGGCCAGCCGATCCTGCTGGGCGTCCGTGAGCTCATCGCCGTCGGTACACAGCACGACGTCCTCGCTCCAGCGGCTGAGCAACAACGCCCGCGCGACCGACCGATCCGGCGCACCCCGCATCCCCAGTTGCACCAGCGGCTGATCCCGCACCTCCCACCCGTGACAGTGCGGGCAGGCAACGACAGACCGGCCCCAGCCGTCATCAACCCCCGGCACATCGGGCAACTCGTCCGACAACCCGGTCGCGAGCACGATCGCCCGAACCTGCACCCCGTCGACCACGAACCCGTCGTCGTTCACGGTCACGTCCTCGACGTGCGCGTCCCGGAACTCGATGCCGTACGCCGCGACCTGCTGCCGTCCCGCCGCGAGCAACTCGCCAGGCGCCGGATCCTCGGCGCCCAGATAGTTGTGCACGTGCTCAGCCGGCCGGTTCCGCGGCTGCCCGTCGTCGAAGAGCACCACCCGTCGCCGTGCCCGCCCCAACGTCAACGCCGCCTGCAGCCCCGCCAGGCTCCCACCGATCACCGCTACATCCATCTGATCAATATACGAGAAGATTCGTCTCATACTCTAAAATTGCTGCGCGGTGAGACGACTGCACGCTGCCTAATAGGCGAATGATCGAGATCCGGCCGGTGACGACTGACGCGGACTACGAGGCCTGGCGTCAGGTGCGCATCGCCGTCCTCCCGCACGAGCGGTGTCCGAGCGTGGCCGAGCTGCGCGAGCTGGAGACGCCGGAGCGGCTGCTGGTGCTGGCCGAACTGGACGGCGTGGTCGTGGCCAACGGGCTCGCGGACAGTTCCGACGAGGCCGGGCGTGGGTTCGTGGCGCCACGGGTTCGCCCTGAATCGCGTCGGCGTGGAGTCGGGACGAAGCTGCTCGAGGCGTTGGTGGATCACGCCGGTGCGTTGGGCTTCGAGGTGGTCGGATCAGGCGTCGAGGACGAGGGGTCGTTCGCGTTCGCCCAGCGGTTCGGCTTCGTCGAGACCGGGCGCCAGGTCGAGCAGGTACGCCGGATCGGCGACGAACCGTGGCCGGCGCGGCCGACGGAGTACGAGATCGTGACGGTTGCGGAGCGCCCGGAGTTGTGGGTGACGGCGTACGAGCAGGTCGCGCTGCCGACGTTCCCGGACATGGACACCTCGACGCCGCTCGTCGTATCGGCGGAGGAGTGGGCGACCGAGTGGATCAACGACCCGGCCGCGATGTTCATGGCCGTCGTCGGTGATGACGTGATCGGGGTGGCGGGCTTGATGCTCGACACCGACAAACCGGAACGCGCCGAGGTCGCCTACACCGCCGTACGCCGGGACTGGCGCGGCAAAGCTGTTGCGTCAACGCTGAAGCGGACGAGCATGGCGTGGGCCGCTGAGCACGGGATCAGTGAGGTCTATACCTGGACCCAGCGGGGCAATGCGAACATGCGACGGCTCAACGAGCACCTAGGCTTCAGCTACGGCGCTGTGAGCATCAACGTCCGCGCGAACCTACCGCTGCAGGTCGCCCAGGAGCTCCGCGCCTGACCAGGCCCGCCTGGCCCGGCCGGCGGCCGTCGCGGCCGCTCCGTCACTCTCCGCGGCCCGGATCAGCTCGACCAGCCTGGTGTTGACCGGCGCGGTCCTGCCGAGCGACTCGGCGAGCCGGACGACCTCGCCGTTGAGGTAGTCGATCTCGGTCGGCCGTCCTGCCTCCAGGTCCTCCCACATCGAGGTCCGTGCGAGCGGGTCGATCGCCAGCATCTTGGCCGCCAGCCGGCGGAACAGGAAGTCGGGCAACCGCAGGATCGCCGGGAAGCGGCGCATCGGAACCGCCAGCAGCTGCGCCGGCTCGATCCCGGCCGCTTCGAGGATCCCCAACGTCTCCGCCTGTGCCGCGGCCAGACAGCGGCGGTACGCACGCTGTGACAGCTCATCGCGCAAGGGCAGGTTGGACAGCGCGTTGATCGGGTTGTTCAGGTTCAGCAGCAGCTTCGCCCACTGCACCGGCAGGATGTCGTCATGCTGCGTCAGCGGCAGCCCGGCCCACTGGAACGCCTCGACGTACGGCGCCAGCACGGCATCCCGTTGCACATCAAGCGCGCCCTCGGTGCCTTGGTGGAACACGCCGGCGCCGCGGTTCAGCACGTTGAACGGAACCATCCCTGGCACGACCACCTGCTCGGTCAACCGCGACCGCAGCAGTTCCCCGTTGCGTATGCCGTTCTGGAAACTCATCACCACCGCTCCGGGCTTCAGAACCGGCGCCAACTCGGCAGCCGCGCTGTCGGTGGCGGCCGACTTCACCGTTACGAGGACCAGATCAGCCCCGGCCGCGGCCTCAGGTGTCGTCTCGAAGTCAACCTCGGGCACGCGGAGATCGGCACCCAGATAGTCGGTCAGGTGCAACCCGTGCGCAGCGACCTCCCGAGCCATCCGTTGCCTACCGACGAACGTCACCGCGGTCCCGGAAGCGGCAAGCCGGCCACCCACATAACAGCCGATCCCACCGGCGCCGTACACGACGATCTTCACCGAACCTCCTCGGTCGACCGGAGCTGTGAGCGGTCGGGCAGCTCAGCGGTCTCGCCGGTCAGTATCTGCAGAGTCGCCCACAGTTGGTCGAAGGACTCGCGGCCGAGCCGGGTTTCCCAGTCCTCGAGCAGGTCGCCGATGGCTGCGTGGATCTGCCGCTCCAGCTTGCGTCCGGCGGCCGTCAGCCGGACCCGTTTGGCGCGCGGATCGGCAGGATCGACCTCCCGGACCAGGTAGCCGTGCCGCTCGAGATGCGTCACCAGTTCGTGCATGGACTGCTTCGTCATGCCGGCGTGCGCCGCGAGCTCGGCCGTGTGCGATCCGTCGATCCCGCCGAACCGGAACAGCTGGAGATGTGCCGGTCGCAGCTCCGGGTGGCGCGGGCCGACGGCGTCCAGGACTGCGGCCAGGGCTTGGTCGAACGCGAGCCGAAGCAGACCGAAGTATCGCGGCGTTGACATGAGGGTCAGGCTACCTTACCGTTCTGGTCAGGCAACCTGACCGTATGAAGGGGAGCGGATGACGACGAGCGCGAGACAGCAGGTGATGGGCTTCCTCACCGGTAAATGGATCCCACCGGTGCTGGCGACGCTGGCCGAACTGGGTGTGGCCGACGAACTGGCCGACAAGCCGTTGGCCGTTGCCGAGCTCGCCGGGCGGGTCGGTGCACAGCCGCGTGCCCTGTACCGGCTGCTCCGCGCCGCCGCGAGCGTCGGTGTCTTCGCCGAGGAGGCCGACGGCCGTTTCGCCCTCACCGAGACGGCCGAGTTGCTGCGGTCCGACGTACCAGGGTCGTTGCGGGCCGCGGCGATGATGTTCGGTCTCGAGCCGTTCTGGACGCCGTACGCGCAGCTCACGCACTCGGCCCGCACCGGCGAGCCGGCGTTCGACCAGGTCTACGGACAGAGCATCTATGACCGCTTGGGTGAGCATCCGGACGAGGCGCGGGCCTTCGGTGCCGCGGCCGCCGCGTTCCACGGCCAGGCGATGGTCCCGATCGCGCGCAGCCACGACTTCTCGGCGTACGGCGTGATCGTGGACGTCGGCGGTGGCTCGGGCAGTCTGCTGGCCGAGGTGCTACGGACGGATCCGGATATCCGGGGCGTGTTGTTCGAGTTGCCCGAGGTGCTGCCGGAAGCGTCCGCGCTGCTGGCCAGGGAAGGACTCGCGGACCGGGTGGAGCTCGTCGCGGGGGACTTCTTCGCGGAGGTTCCACCCGGCGACGCGTACCTGATCAAGAGTTGCCTGCACAACTTCGCCGACGAGCAGGTGGTCGAGATCCTCCGGGTGCTCGCGCGGGCAGGCGCTCCGGTGCTGATCGTCGAGACGATGATCCCGCTTGGGAACGGACCGCACTACGGGAAGTTCGACGACATCGAGATGCTGGCGATCGCGGGCGGGGCCGACCGGACCGAGGCGGAGTGGGCGGCCCTTGCCAGGTCCGCGGGCCTGGTGCCGCGGGACGTCGTCCCCTGTGACGAACGCTTCTCCCTGCTGCGCTGCGAACGTACCTAAGGACAGGAGGTGTTCCCTGTGGCTCCGCCTGGCGTCCGCCCAAGACCGCCAGGTAGAGCCAACACCTCCTGTCCTTCGGTACCAACCCCAGGGCGAAACCCGACCAAGGAACCCCGGGAGCTAATGCAGCCGTACGCGTGGATCGAGTACGGCGTACCCGATGTCGACCAGGATGTTCGCCACCACGACCGCCGCCGAGGCGAACAGCACGATGCCGATGATCACCGGTAGGTCCTGCTGGTTGATCGCGACCACGGCGGTCTGACCGAGCCCGGGCAGGCTGAACACGGTCTCCGTGACCACGACCCCGCCGATCAGCTGACCGAGGTCGATGCCGAACTGCGTGATCACCGGCGTCAGCGCACTCCGCAGGCCGTGGACCACGACCACCCGGCTCTCCCGGATGCCCTTCGACCGTGCGGTCCGGATGTAGTCCTCGCCGAGGACGTCCAGCATCGAACCGCGGGTCAGCCGGGTATACGTTGCCGCCAGCAACAAGGCCAGCGCGATCCAGGGCAGCACCAGGTGCTGGAACCACGGTCCGACGCCGCCGGCGATCGGCGAGTAGCCGCCGGCCGGGAACCAGTTGAACCCTGCGAGGGTCAGGCGGAAGTACAGGAAGTACAGCAGCAACAGCCCGAGCAGGAACGACGGGAACGAGTAGAAGAACAGCGCGAACAACGTCAGCCCGCGGTCCGCCAGCGACCGCGGGTGCGTCGCGGAGATCACGCCGTTGAACACACCCAGCAGCAACCACAGCACGGCCGCACCGAGTGCCAGCGACACCGTGATCGGCAGCGCCTGCGCGATGATCTTGGTCACCGGCACCTGGTGGTAGTAGTCGTAGCCGAGGTTGCCCTTCAGCGCGTTGCCGAGGAAGTGCAGGTACTGCTTCCAGACCGGCAGATCGAGACCGAGGCGGTGCTTGATCAGCGCGATCGTCTCCGGCGTCGCCTGCCGGCCGGCCAGCGTCTGCGCAACGTTGCTCGGAGCAACGAAGAACAGACCGAACACCGCGATGCTGATCAGCCACAGGACCAGGATCCCGTGACCGATCCGGCGAATCAGGAACATGGCCATGGTTCAGGTCCGATCTGCGCGGGGGTCGAAGGCGTCCCGGACGCCGTCACCGAACAGGTTGAAGGCGAGCGTCGTGATCAGCAGCGCCAGACCGGGGAACAGGATGAACCACCACGCGGTCGTGTAGTAGTTCTGTGACGCGCTGATCATCCCGCCCCAGTCCGCCGTTGGCGGCGGCAGACCGAGCCCGAGGAACGACAACGTCGCCTGCGTGACGATCACGACCGGGATCAGCAGCGTGGTGTAGACGATCACCGGCGCCATCACGTTCGGCAGGATGTCGACGAACATGATCCGGCCGTCACCCGCCCCGAGCGAACGGGCCGCCTCGACGAACTCACGCTCCCGTAACGACAGCACCTGACCGCGCACGATCCGGGCCACCGAAGCCCAGCTGAAACAGCCGATCACCAGCACCGTGACGGTCAGACTGGGACCCGTCACCGACACCAGCGCGATCGCCACCAGCAGGAACGGAACCGACAGTACGACGTCGATCAGCCGGGCCAGGATGGTGTCGGTGATCCCCCCGAGGAACCCCGCGGCCAGACCCAGGACGACTCCGATGACGACGGTGATCGCCGTCGCGATCACGCCGACCAGCAGCGAGACGCGAGCGCCGTACGCGATCCGGACCAGGATGTCCCGGCCGAGATCGTCGGTCCCGAGCCAGAACGTCCCGTTCGGCCCGCGCGGCAGGCCGTCCGGCGTCAGCCCGATGTCGCGGTACTGCTCGTTCGGCGGATGCCCGGTGATCGCGGTGAACACCGGCGCGAAGATCGCCATCAGCACGATCAGCAGGATCACGACGAGCGAGATCATCGCCACCTTGTCCTTGCGCAGCCGGTGCACGGCAAGGACGAACGGACTGCGGCCCTCGATCGCCTTCGGCTCGTCGAGGACGTCAACCATCTCGATCGCAGCTGTCATGACGCCTTCAGATCAGGTACGGCGGTGGACAGGTCCTCGCCCACCGTCAACGGGTAGAAGCACGCGGTGCGGTGTTGCCAGGAGTCGTCGAGGACGGACTCGAGCGGCGGCTCCTCCGCCGCGCAGTCCAATCGCGCCTTCGGGCACCGCGTGTGGAACCTGCACCCCTCCGGCGGGTTCGTCGCGGAAGGGATGTCGCCGCCGAGGATGATCTGCTCGCGGCTGTCCGCCGTGTCCGGGTCCGCCACCGGCAACGCCGACAGCAGCGCCCGGGTGTACGGATGCCTGGTCTGGCTGAACAGCTCGTCGGTCGGCGCCAGCTCGACGATCTTGCCGAGGTACATCACCGCGATCCGGTCGCTCACGTGCCGGACCACGGACAGGTCGTGCGAGATGAACACGTACGTCAGGTCGAACTCCTGCTGCAGATCCGCCAGCAGGTTGATGATCTGCGCCTGGATCGACACGTCGAGCGCCGACACGGGCTCGTCGCAGATGACCAGCTTCGGCCGCAGCGCGAGTGCCCGCGCCACCCCGATCCGTTGCCGCTGGCCACCACTGAACTCGGCCGGGAACCTGTTGTAGTGCTCGGGGTTCAGCCCGACCAGCTCCATCAGCTCCTGGACCTTCTTCTTCCGCTCGTTGCCCGAGGCGATGTTGTGGATGGCGAACGGGTCGCCGATGATCGAGCCGACCCGGCGGCGCGGGTTCAGCGAGCCGTACGGATCCTGGAAGATGACCTGGACGTCGCGCCGCAACGGCCGCATCGCCTTGCGGGACAGCTTGGTGATGTCCTTGCCCTCGAACGTCACCGAGCCCGACGTCACGTCGTACAGATGGGCCATGCAGCGCGCCAGCGTGGACTTGCCGCAGCCGGTCTCGCCGACCAGACCGAGGGTCTCGCCCTTGTGCACCTCGAGCGACACGCCGGCCACTGCCTGGACCACTTCTTTGGAATGCGTGGGGAAGTCCTTGCGGACGTTCTCCACCTTCAGCAGCACATCCTCGGTCATGAAGCGATCGCCTCGCTGTTCTCGTGCGGCAGCCAGCAGGCCGACTGGTGCCGCGGATCCCGGGCGACGTCGACCAGCGGCGGCGCCTCGGTGCGGCACTTGTCGAACACGTGCGGGCAACGGGCCGCGAACGGGCAGCCCTTGGGCAGACTGATCAGGCTCGGCGGCGTCCCCGGGATCGGGGTCAGCCGGTCACCGCTGCGGGCCGGCAACGACGCCAGCAGGCCCTGGGTGTACGGATGGTGGTTGCGGTAGAAGATGTCCCGCCGCGGCGCCCGTTCCATCACCGCGCCGGCGTACATCACCACGACCTCGTCGGCCATCTCGGCCACCACACCGAGGTCGTGGGTGATCAGGATGATCGCCGTACCGAACTGCTCCTGCAGCCGGCGCATCACGTTCAGCACCTGGGCCTGCACGGTCACGTCGAGCGCGGTGGTCGGCTCGTCCGCGATCAGCAGGGCCGGATCGAGCGCCATCGCCATCGCGATCATCACCCGTTGCCGCATCCCGCCGGAGAACTGGTGCGGATAGTCGTCGATCCGCTCCGCGGCCCGCGGGATACCGACCAGGGTCAGCAGCTCGGCGGCCCGTTTCCGGGCGTCCTGCTTGCTGATCTCGTGGTCGTGCGCCCGGATCATCTCCACGATCTGCCAGCCGATCCGGTACTGCGGATGCAGGCTGGACAACGGATCCTGGAAGATCATCCCGATCTGGGCGCCGCGCAGCCGGCGCAACGTCGACTGGTCCGCGGTGATCAGGTCGGTGCCGTCGAAGAACGCCGTACCGGACACGGTCGCGCCGCGGGTGAGGCCGGTGATGGTCTGGGTGGAGACGCTCTTGCCGGACCCCGACTCGCCCACCACGGCGAGCGTCTGACCGGCTTCGACGTCGTACGACAGGCCCCGGACGGCGCGGACGGTGCCGTCCGGGGTGTCGAAGGAGACCCGAAGATCCCTTACTTCAAGCAGGGCCATGGGGCCTCCCGGCCTGGACTGAGGAGCGGAGGAAGCGAAGCGACTGGAGCGACGAGGGAAGGCCGGGAGTTACAGCCCCATGGCCGCCGCGACGGAGTCTCGGCATTCAATGCAGCCATGAGGTCTTAGCCGCCCTGCTTGTCTTTGGACAGCCAGACGTTCGTCGGGTCGTAGTTCTGCATCGACGGGACGTAGACGGCGTTGTGCACCTGCTCGGCGTGGTAGTTCGCCTGCTTGTTGCTGGTCAGCGGGTAGAACGCGGCCTGGTCCATCACCCGGGCGTCGGCCTTGGCCCACAGGTCGGCGGCCTGGTCGTCGGTCGGCGCCGCGATCGCCTGCTTGATCAGCGTGTTGGTCTCCGGGTCGTTGTAGAGCCCGAAGTTGCTGCCGACCGGCGGGAACGACGGCTCACCGGAGAACAGCGGGTTGAAGAACGACAGCGCCGCGTTGCCGTACCAGTCGGCGCCCCAGCCGGCCAGCGACAGGTCCCAGACGCCGCGCTGGGCGACGGTCGGCACCTGCAGGTACTTCACGTAGAAGTCCGCGTTCGGCGACGGTACGCCGACGACCGTGATGCCGACCTTGGACAGGTCCTGCTGGATCGTCTGGAAGGACTTGCTGCTGCCCTCGGTCGCGTTCCGGTACAGGAACTTCAGCGTCAGGTGCGGGAACCCTGCCTCGGCGAGCAGCTGCTTGGCCTTGTCGGGGTTGTACGGGTACGGATCGATCTGCTTGGAGCCGAGGATCACGTCCGGCAGCACGTGCGTCAGCGGCGGGTTCAGCGTCTTGCCGCCGAGCACCTGCAGGATGTGGTCACGGTTGATCGCGAAGCTGATCGCCTGCCGCACCTTCGGGTTCTGCAACGCCTTGTTGTTGTTCGGCGAGACGGTGTTGTAGATGACGTACGGGTTCGAGCTGGAGGTGTCGCCGATGTTCAGCTTCGGGTCCTTCTTCGCCTGCAGCGCGGGCAGCTGGGACGGCGGCGGTGCGACGTCCCACTCCATGTCGGCCGACGGCGAACCGGTCTGCAGCTGCTGCTGGACCGAGTCCTGCGTGACGGTCTCGTTGACGACGATCTTGTCGACGTACGCCTTGCGGACCGGGTCGGTGGCCGCGTCCCAGGCCGGGTTGCGGGAGTACGAGATCGACTTGGTCGGCACCCAGGAGTCGACCTTGTACGGTCCGTCGGACGGGAAGTGGTTGCCGAGCTCGGTGCTGGCCGGCAGGTAGTTCAGCGATTCGACCGGAGCAGGGGAGAAGGCCGTCAGCGTCAGCATGCCGGTGAAGTACGCGGCCGGCTGGTTGAGGTGGAAGACGACCGTGGTCGCATCCTTGGCCTCGACACCCGGCAGCGGCGTCTTGTCGATGTAATCCTTGATCCCGGCGATCGTCTTCGGCGCCTTCGCGAACCCGTCGGCGAACGCCTTGTAGCCGACGATCAGGTCGGCGAAATCCGGGATGCCGCCGAACGGCTGGACCGGGTTCGCGGTGCGCTTGACGCCGAGGACCAGGTCGGCCGCGGTCACCTGACGCTCCGGCGAGGTGTTCCACTTCGCGCCGGGCCGGATCTTGATCGTGTACGTCTTGCCGTCCTTGCTCACGCCGCCGTTCGCGACGGTCGGGAGCTCGGTGGCCAGATCGGCGACCGGCGTGGTGTTCTTACCGCCTGGATCCGCGGGGTAGGTGAACAGCTGCCTGCTCCACATCCGCAGGTTCTGGTAGCCCACCGCGTAGTAGCTCAGGTTGGGATCCATGTAGTCGACATCGCCGGCCCCGAGCATGTTCAGGGTGCCGCCGGTGACCGGGGTCGCGGCGGTGCCTCCGGATCCGGATACTGTGCCGCCGTCGTTGCTACAAGCCGCGAGCAGGATGCTCGCGGCGGCGGCAAGGGATAATGCCGCCAGCCGTCTTCTGGCCATTGGTCCTCCTCCGGGACTCGATAGCGCCGAAGTTAGGACTTCCGGGCCGAGCCGGATCCGCGGTCACCGAACCGTCAAACAGTTGTCAATCGCCGCCCGCCGGAACATGACGGATTCATGACAGCCGTAACCGCCATTGCGCCCGCCCGTGAGCGACACTGGGTCCGTGGCACACAGCTTGCTGCTGGTCGACGACGAGCCGCGGATCCGGCGGGTACTCCGGCTTGCCCTGGAGGACGAGGGCTACGAGGTGGCGGAGGCCGCGAACGGGTACGACGCCCTCGCCGCGCTGCGCCGCGAGCCGCCCGACGTCGTACTGCTGGACCTGATGCTGCCCGACCGGGACGGATTCACCGTCTGCCGGGAGATCCGGCGGTCCAGCGACGTACCGGTGATCATGGTGACCGCGCGGACCGACAGCCACGACGTGGTCGCCGGGCTGGAGGCCGGCGCGGACGACTACGTGACCAAGCCGCTGGTCGCGAAGGAGCTGTCGGCCCGGATCCGGGCGCTGCTGCGGCGGGTCGAGCCGTCCAACGCGCGGCAGGCCGAGCTGGTCGAGGTCGGTGACCTGCGCATCGACGTACCGGGTGCCGAGGTGACGCGCGACGGCGAGACGCTGCCGCTGACCCGGACCGAGTTCAAGCTGCTCGCCGAGCTGGCCGGCGCCGAGGGCAAGGTGCTCAGCCGCGAGCAGTTACTGTCGAAGGTCTGGGGCTACGGGTACTTCGGTGACAGCCGGATCGTCGACGTACACATCCGGCGGCTGCGGCTGAAGATCGAGCGCGACCCGGCCAGCCCGAAACATCTCGTCACCGCCCGCGGCCTGGGCTACCGTCTGGTGAGCTGACCTTGCTGGGACGGTTCAGCCTGCGCAATCGCGTGATGCTGGCGTACGGGCTGTTGGCGCTCCTGCTCTCGACCGTCCTCGCGATCGTCACCTGGAGTGTGGTCTCCGACTACCTCAACAACCAGCGGGACTCGTCCGCGGTCACGATCACGTCGGACAACGCGGCGGCCCTGCGGTACGGGCTGTTCGGCGTACCCCAGCCGTGCAATCCGGCCCGGGTGCGGGGCGAGTGCCAGAGCCTGGAGCCGGTCGACGGGGTGCACGTGATGGACCTGCTGAACAGCCTGCCGTCCACGGATGCCGCGGCGTCGATGATGTACTTCGAGGGCCACTGGTACGCGTTGACCGGCAAGCCGTCCGACTTGCCGCCGGACCTGATCCAGACGGCGCGCGACGGGACCGTCGTGAGTCGCCGGATCAAGGTCAGCGGCCAGCCGGTGCTCGCCGTCGGCGTACCGGTCGGGCGGCCGGACGAGGCGTTCTTCGAGTGGCATCCGCTGACGGCCCTGGACAACACGCTGCTGAAGCTGAAGCTCACGCTGATCGCCGCGGCGATCGCGACCGCGCTGGTCGGGCTCGCGGTCGGCCGGCTGGCGAGCACACTGGCGCTGCGGCCGCTGGCCGAGCTGAATCGGGTCGCGGACGCGGTCGCGCGCGGAAAGCTGGACGCGCGCCTGCTGGCCGAGAAGGACCGGGATCTCGGCGGACTGGCGCGGTCTTTCAACCAGACGGCCTCGGCGCTGGAACGCCGGGTGGCCGCGGACGCGCGGTTCGCGGGCGACGTGAGTCATGAGCTGCGTACGCCGTTGATGACGATGCTCAACTCGATGCAGCTGATCCAGAACCACCGGTCCGAGCTGCCGGACGCCGTACGCGAGCCGGTCGAACTGCTCGGCGACGACCTGGACCGCTTCCGCCGGTTGGTGATCGACCTGCTGGAGATCTCGCGTGACGACGGTGGCGACCGGGGGAGCCGGGAGATCGTCCGGATCGCCGATCTGGTTCGGGCGGCGGCCGACGCGGCTGCCGGGCGCGAGGTGACGACGGTCGAGCCCGAGGCCGAAGGGCTCACGCTGCAAGCCGACAAACGGCGTCTCGAGCGGGTGATCGCGAACCTGGTCGAGAACGCGGAGGATCACGCCGGCGGGTGCAAGGGCGTCGGCGTCGAGGCCGGCGGTCTCGGCGTCATCATCACCGTCGACGACGCGGGCCCCGGCATCGCCGCCGAGGACCGGACCCGCATCTTCGAACGCTTCGGCCGCGGCGAAACCTCCGGCCGCGGCCGCGGCGTAGGCCTCGGCCTGGCCATCGTCGCCCGCCACGTCCAATGGCACCACGGCACCATCCAGGTAACCACCCGCCCCGGCGGCGGCGCCCGCTTCGTCGTCGAACTCCCCGCGAAAACCAGCTGACGCCACTTCGGCCCCCGGCTACTCTGGGCACATGGCTACTTGCCTCTGTGTCTAGCTGGCGCACTCCATCTGACAGGTGAAGTGCGTCTACTAGTATTCACGGAGAGTAACCACCATGATCACCGTTCGCGGTGTTGATATTCGTGTCGGCGCTCAGCTGCTGCTGGCCGATCTTTCGTTCACTGTCGGCGCGGGCGACCGCGTCGGGCTCGTCGGCCGCAACGGCGCCGGCAAGACCACCCTGCTCACCACGCTGGCCGGCGAACGCCGTCCCGCGGCGGGCGACATCGCCGTCACCGGGTCCATCGGCTACCTGCCGCAGGACCCGCGGGCGGCCGATCCCGCGATCACCGTCACCGATCGGATCCTGTCCGCGCGCGGCCTCGACACCGCCGTACGCGACCTCCGCGCGGCCGAGACCGCGATGAGCACCGCGACCGGCGAGGCGCAGGAGAAGGCGATGGCGGCGTACGCCCGCGCCGAAGCGGCCTTCCAGGCAGGCGGCGGTTATGCGGCCGAAGCAGAGGCGGCCCGGCTCGCGGCCGGCGTCGGCCTGCCCAACCGCGCCCTCGAGCAGCCGGTCGGCCACCTGTCCGGCGGTCAGCGCCGCCGGGTCGAGCTGGCCCGGATCCTGTTCGCGCAGCACGACATGCTGCTGCTCGACGAGCCGACCAACCACCTAGACGCCGACTCGGTGCTCTGGCTGCGGCAGTTCCTGCTGTCGTACCCGGGCGGCCTGATCGTGATCAGCCACGACCGCGAGTTGCTCAAGGCAACGGTCAACCGGGTCTTCCACCTCGACCCGCAGCGGCTGACCATCGACATCCACAACACCGGCTGGAAGAAGTACCTCGAACAGCTGGACGTGGACGAGCGCCGCCGGCACCGCGAGCGTGCGGTCGCCGAGCGCAAGGCCGCGGTCCTGCACGCCCAGGCGGCGAAGATGCAGGCCGGCGCCAGCACGGCCATGGCGGCCAAGAACATGGCCCGTCGCGCGGACAAGCTCCTCTCCGACCTCGAGCCGGTACGCCGCACCGCCCGCGTCGCCAAGATCCGCCTGCCCGCCCCGGCGCCGTCGGGCAAGACCCCGCTGTCCGCCGTCGGACTCAAGAAGGCGTACGGCGGACTCCAGGTCCTGAACGGTGTCGACCTGGCCGTCGACCGTGGCAGCCGGGTCGTCATCCTCGGTCTGAACGGCGCGGGCAAGACCACCCTGCTCCGGCTCCTCGCGGGCCGCGAACAGCCGGACGCCGGTCGCGTCGTACCCGGTCACGGCCTGCGGCTCGGGTACTTCGCCCAGGAACACGACACGCTCGACCTGGCCGGCACCGTCCGGCAGAACCTGGCCGCTGTCGCGCCCGGGCTCACCGACGGCGAGGTCCGCAACGTGCTCGGTTCGTTCCTGTTCAGCGGCGACGACGTCGACAAGCCGGCCGGCGTACTGTCCGGTGGCGAGAAGACGCGGCTCGCGCTCGCCGGGCTGGTCCACTCCAGCGCGAACGTGCTGCTGCTGGACGAGCCGACCAACAACCTCGACCCGGTATCGCGGGACGAGGTGCTGGGCGCGGTCGGCAGCTACCCGGGCGCGATCGTGATGGTCACGCACGACGAGGGCGCGATCGAGGCCCTCCGTCCGGACCGCGTGCTGATCCTCCCCGACGCGACCGAGGACCTATGGTCCGACGACTACCTCGACCTGGTCTCGCTCGCCTAACCCCCCGCCACGGGATGGGTTCACCCATCCCGTGGTGGGTTCCCTCCATCGCATGCGCCGGGGGAACCCCCAACGAGGTGGGTGAACCCATCCGGTGGGGGGTTCCCTCCACCGCATGCGCCCGGGGAACCCCCAACGAGGTGGGTGAACCCATCCGGTGGTGGGTTCCCTCCACCGGATGCGCCCGGGGAACCCACAACGAGGTGGGTGAACCCATCGCGTGGGGGCCAGGGGTCCACCCTGGGGTTGAGGAGCGAGGTCCACCCGGGTTTCACCTCGGGGCTGACGTTCGCGGAGCCGATTCCGAGGAGTGTTGTCATCAACAACAACTCCTCGGAAGGAACCACGCAAATGTCGGCCGTGATCGGTGTCTTGGTGGGTCTGCTGGTGCTGGTGCGCGTGATCGGCCGGCAGGTGACCGGTTCGCTCGTCACCCAGAAGTCGCTGTTCCTGATGCCCGTGATCCTGCTGGGCGTCGGTCTGCTCTCGCTCTCCTCGGCCGTCCACTCCGCGACGCCCGGCGAGATCGCGTTCCTCGTCCTCGACTGCGTCCTGCTGGCCGGATTCGGTCTCGCCCGTGGCGCCAGCGTCCGGCTCTCGCCGACCGACCAGGGCCTGTTCCAGAAGGGCACCGCGGCGACGCTCGTCCTCTGGCTGGTGACGATCGCCCTCCGGGTCGGTACGTCGTTCGCCTCGGCCGCGCTCTGGCCGCACAACAACTTCGGTACCTCGACCCTGGCGCTCACCATCGGCGTCACGCTCGCCGCGCAGAGCGCGATGATCTACCGCCGCTCGCTCGCCATGAACGTCCCGTTCGCCAGCGAGCGCGTGTGATCCGGGCATGATGAGGGCATGAACTCCAGGCTTGTGGACCAGGTACGGGATTCTTCCGTACCTGGTCTGCTGCTGCGGGCGGTGCCGAGCGTGCTGACCGTCATCTCGGTGGTCTTCGGCGCGCGGAACCACGACCAGCACCGGCTGCCGTACGGGATCATCGTCGCGCTCGGCGTCATCGTTGTGGTGAGCAACGTCTCGATGTTCTGGCTCCGGTACGGCGAGCCGCTCGGCCGTGCCGGGTACGGGCTGCTGGTGTTCGCGATCGCCGGCTCGCTGCTCTGGTACGCACTGCCGGGGAGCGCGATGATCGTCGCCCCGTTCTGGGTGACCCGGTCGGCGGTCAGGTACTACCGGCCGACCCCGATCGCGTGGGTGATCGTCGTGGTCGGGATCCTCGGCGCGAGCGTGCCGCTGTACATCACGACCCGGACCGGGACGGCCGCGCTGGGCACGGCGTTCGGAGTGGTGGCGCTGACGCTGGCCTCGATCAATCGCCGGACCCGCGAGCAGCAGCTGGAGGACCTCGAGGTGTCGCTGGCACGCAAGCAGGCGGCGATCGAGGAGCACGGCCGGGCCGCGGCGCTGGCCGAGCGGGCGCGGATCGCGCGTGACGTGCACGACGTACTCGCGCATTCGCTGGCCGGTCTGTCGTTGAGTCTGCAGGGTGCGCGGCTGATGCTCGTGCGGGACGGCGCGTCGGCCGAGGCGGTCGAGCAGGTGACGCGGGCGCAAGGGCTGGCGGCCGAGGGGTTGGCCGAGGCGCGGCGTGCGGTTGCGGCGTTGCGGGAGGACGCGGTCCCCGACGTACGCGCGCTTGGCGATCTCGTCACGGCGTACCGGCTGGAGAGCGGGGCTACGGCGGAGTTCGAGGTGGAGGGTACGCCGCGGGAACTGCCGGATGACGTGATGAGCACGCTGTACCGGACTGTGCAGGAGGCGCTCGCGAACACCCGCAAGCACGCGCCGGGCGCACCGGTTGAGGTCAAGCTGTCGTACGGCGACGTGGTCGGGCTGACCGTGGTGGACAGGCCGGGGAAGCGACCGGATCGGGCGGCGCCGGGCGGCTATGGTCTGGTCGGGATGCGTGAACGGGCCGACCTGGTCGGCGGATCGTTGGAAGCCGGACCCACACCGACGGGCTGGCGGGTCGAGCTCGAGGTGAAGGCATGACTGTGCGAGTGGTGGTCGCGGACGACCAGACCGTGGTGCGGGACGGGCTGGTCACGCTGCTCAAACTGCTGCCCGGGATCGACGTCGTCGCGGCCGCGTCCGACGGCCAGGAGGCGGTCCGGTTGGTGGCCGAGCACGACCCCGACGTACTGCTCGTCGATCTGCGGATGCCGACGATGGACGGCGTCGAGGCGACCCGCCAGGTGCGGTCGGATCACCCGCGGACCGAGGTCGTCGTGCTCACGACGTACAGCGACGACGACTCGGTGCTGTCCGCGCTGCGGGCCGGCGCCCGCGGCTTCCTGACCAAGGACGCCGACGCCGAGTCGATCGGCCGCGCGCTGGAGGCCGCCGCGGACGGTCAGTCGATCGTCGACGCCGAGGTGCAGCGCCGCCTGATCGAAGGCGCCACGGCCAAACCACCTGAGCCCACCGACACCGGCCTCACCCCACGCGAACTGGAGGTCCTCCGGCTGATCGCCGAGGGCCTGTCCAACACCGAGATCGCGAGGCACCTCGTCGTCAGCGAAGCCACCGTCAAGACCCACATCAACCACCTCTTCGCCAAAGCCGGCCTCCGCGACCGAGCCCAGGCCGTCGCCTACGCCTACCGCCTCGGCCTCGCCTGACATGCGACTAGGTTGCATCTAGGAGTGGAGCGGCGTTTACTGACGGATCGTGAGGCGGATGGATGTCAGTAGGCGCGAATGGGGCGCGGTGGGTGGGATGGCGGCGTTCGTGCTGCTGTTGCATCTGGTCGGATGGGGCGTGCTGGCGCTGATCGTGGCCCCGCGGCATTACCTGCTCGGGTCGGCCGGTGTGTTCGGCGTCGGGCTCGGCGTGACGGCGTACACGCTGGGCATGCGGCATGCGTTCGACGCGGACCACATCGCGGCGATCGACAACACGACCCGGAAGCTGATGGCGGACGGGCGTCGGCCGTTGTCGGTCGGGTTCTGGTTCTCCCTCGGTCACTCGACCGTGGTGTTCGTGCTGTGCTTCCTGCTCGGGATCGGCGTCCGCACGCTCGCCGGACAGGTCGCGGACGACTCGTCCCGCCTCCAGCAGATCACCGGCGTCATCGGTACGGCGGTGTCCGGCGTCTTCCTGTACCTGATCGCCGCGCTCAACCTCGCCGTACTGGTCGCTGTCGTCAAAGTGTTCCGCCGGATGCGCACCGGCGAGTACGACGAAGCCTCGCTCGAGCAGCACCTCGACAAGCGCGGTCTGATGAACCGCATCCTGGCCGGCGTCACGAAGGCCGTCACCCGTCCGTGGCAGATGTACCCGATCGGCTTCCTGTTCGGACTCGGCTTCGACACCGCGACCGAGGTCAGCCTCCTGGTGCTCGCCGGCGGCGCGGCCGCGTTCAGCCTGCCGTGGTACGCCGTCCTGACGCTGCCGATCCTGTTCGCGGCCGGGATGAGCCTGCTCGACACCATCGACGGCTGCCTGATGAACTTCGCCTACGGCTGGGCCTTCGCGAAACCGGTCCGCAAGGTCTACTACAACATCACGATCACCGGCCTGTCGGTCGCGGTGGCGCTGGTGATCGGCAGCATCGAGCTGATCTCGATCCTGACCGACAAGCTGCACATCGACCACGGCCCGCTGGCCGCGATCGCCGGCGTCGACCTCAACTACGTCGGCTACGCGATCGTCGGCCTGTTCGTCCTGACCTGGATCACCGCTCAGGCGATCTGGAAGTACGCCCGGATCGAAGAGAAGTGGTCGACCAACTGAGCGTCGCCCGATCGAACCGTTGACAGCCGGCCGCAGTTCGGGGTGTGATCTGCGAAAGCGCTTTCGCCTACTCGTGTAGATCGAAAATGAGGCCGCCCATGCTCGGTTCGTTTCGGAAGCTGACGGCAGTTTTGGCCGCCGGGTTGCTCGCCGCCACTCAACTCGTTGCCCCCGCGCAGGCCGCGGGTGATCCCGGGATCGTCTTCAGCAACCCGGTCGCCGCCGACGGCATCACCGCCTGGCCCGGCGACGCGGACAAGGTTCCGGAGCACGCCGCGTCGTCCCGGCTCGGGGTCCCGTGCTGGCAGACCAGCAACGATCCCAAGGATCAATACGTCTACCTGAATCTCGATGCGTCCCGGATCCCGGCCGGCGCGACCGACGCCGTACTCACGGTCAACTACTTCGACACCCCGGGCCAGCAGCTGACCGCGCAGTACGACAGCGTCAGCGCCGCGTTCACCCCGTTGCCGTGGTTCACGTTCCCCGGCAGTGGCGCGTGGGCGAGCACGCAGTTCCGGATGTCCAACGTCAACTTCCAGAACCGCGCGAACGGCGCCGACATCCGGCTGATGGCGAATGCGCCTGGTGGCGTCATCAGCTCGGTCTGCATCAGTTCGGTCAGCATCTCGTTCGCGGACACGACCGGCATCACGGTCACCAACCAGAGCCTGGTCTTCCAGCAGGGCACCGGCAGCGTCACGCTCACCTCGACCGCGTCATCGGTTGCCTGGAGCATCACCGACGACCAGTACCTACCCGTTGCCTCGGGCAACACCACGAACGGCTCGATCAACGTGGCAGCGCTCGGGCCGGGCTTCTACAACCTCCGCCTCACCGCCGGCGACACGGTCGTCGGTACGACGTTCGCCGTCATCGCACCCCTGCCCGCGGGGATCCAGTCTCCACAGGGCAAGTGGGGCGTGAACACGCACATGAACCACTACTACGACCTGAGCGGCGCACTGATCCGCACCCTCGCGCTGGCCGGCTTCTCGCACATCCGCGACAGCCTCGAATGGGGTCACGTCGAATCCGGTGCGCCAGGCAACTATTCGGTCGAACCGCAGTACGACGCGATGGTCGCGGACGCGAAGGCGAACGGCATCGTCCCGCTGCTGGTCACCGGCTACCGCAACTCGCTGTACGACGGCGGGCACACCCCGAGCACGCCGGCGGGACTGGCGGCGTACGGCCGGTACCAGAGCTTCTGGCTGAAGCACTTCGCCGGGACGACCGACGACATCGAGACCTACAACGAGTACTACCAGGCCGGCTTCAACGACAGCGCCTGCAGTATCACCGGCGCCTGCTTCGTCCAATTGATGAAGGCGGCGTACGAGCAGACCCACGCCGACAACCCGAACGCGAACGTCATCGCCGACATCGGGCCGAACAAGGGTGACACGTCCTTCCGCGACCAGATCCTGGCCCAGGGCGGGCTCGCGTACCTGGACTCGATCAACGCGCACATCTACACGTTCGCCGGCCCGGAAGGTGATCTGGACACCCAGATCCAGAGCCTGCGCACCGCGGCCGACGCGCACGGAGGCGCCGGCAAGCCGATCTGGATCAGCGAGCAGGGTTACCCGACCGCGCCGAGCTTCGGCGGCTCGATGCTCGACCAGGCCCGCAAGTCGATCCGCAACGACACGATCATGATCGCGAACGGCGTCAGCCAGTTCTACTGGTACGACGCCCTCAACGACGGCACGAACCTGGACGACAAGGAGAGCACGTTCGGCCTGCTGCAGGCTCCCGCCGGACCGATCGCCGGCATGGCGCCGAAGCCGGGCCTGGTCGCGAAGGCGACCACGATCCGCGCCCTCACCGGCCTCGCCTACAGCGGCCGCGACACGCTGGCAGCACCGCTCTACTCGTACCGCTTCGGCTCCGGTACGGCGACCACCCGCGTGCTGTGGTCGACCGGGACCGGCACGTCCTCGGTGCAACTGAACACCACCAGCCCGCTCGAGGTCACCGACATGTACGGCCACAAGACCACGCTGACGCCGACCGCGGGCGTGGTCACGATGACCGTCGACCAGGACCCGGTCTTCGTGAAGGGCGCGGCCACCGGCGTCGCCGTCACCACGACTCCGCAGGCAACGGTCGCCGCCGCCGACCCGTCGAACTCCCAGGAACCGACAGCGGTCACGGTGACCATCAAGGGCTCGGTGCACAACGCCGGTCCGGCGGCCGTGACGGTCGCGGGTCAGACCAAGAACGTGCTGGTGCTGCCCGGTAAGAACACCACTGTCACGATCCCTGTTCCGGCGAGCGACACCCTCGGTCTGCGGCATGTCGTCGCTACTGTCTCCCGACTCGGCAAGACCAACGCCCGTTTGGTCGCCTGGACCAGCGTCGAACCGGCAACGAAGATCCGGGTCGTCCCGCAGCTGACCGCGACGGCGCCGACCGGTCTCGGCGTCGAGCTCACCAACACCAGAGCCAGCTCGCCGGCGACGATCCAGGACCTGAGCTGGACCATCGCCGGCCAGCGCGGTACGGCAGGCGCGGGGCAGTCGATCGCACCGGGGCAGAAGGCAACGATCAGCATCCCGGTCACCGGCCTGGCGCCGTGGAAGGCCTACGCATACACCGTCGACCTGACCACGGCCGACGGCAACAAGGTCTCCGCCAAGGGCACCACGGCCTTCGATCCGGTCGTGCCCTCGGCAACGACTCCGGCAACCTCGATCAACCTCGCCACCGACGCCAGCTGGATCGCCTTCACCAGACCATGGGGCGGTGCCGCCGACCTCTCCGGTTCGGCCAACTTCCAGTACGACGCGACCGGCCTGACCATCAACGCGGCCGTCACCGACGACGTCTTCGCGCAAACCGAGACCGCGCCGAACTTGTGGCGCGGCGACAGCCTGCAGTTCGCGATCAGCAACGGGCTGCCCGGCGAGAACGCGACCGCCACCGAGCTAGGCGCCGCGCTGCTGCCGACCGGCCCTGCCGTCTACACCTTCGGTACGTCGGACGGCAGCCCGACCGGGACGACGCCTGGCGCTTCTGCCGCGATCACGCGTGCCGACGGTGTCACGTCGTACCAGGTGAAAGTGCCGTGGGCGGCGCTCGGGTTCGCCGCTCAGCCGACCGGACCGGCCGCGATCTCGCTGGCGCTCAACGAGAACGACAGAGCCGGCCGGGCCGGTGCGCTGCAGTGGGCGAGCGGCATCGTCACCGGCAAGACCACGACCTTGTTCCTGCCTGCGACATTCACCGGTTAGTTGTGTGGGGTGAAGAACATCCTCTAATCTCGATATATGAAGAGTTCTGCAGATGTGCAGGGGATGACCGGGGCGGTGGGGTGGGAGGAGAGCGACACAGCCGATTGTCGGGTTCGCCTGGTCAATCCTGAGCGTGTGGCCAGTGTCAACGCCAGGATGCCCGGCGAGGACGACATCGTCGACACCGCTGACGTCTTCGGGCTGCTCGGCGACCCGCGGCGACTGAAGCTGCTGGTCGCCCTGCTCGACGGGGAGCTGTGCGTCTGCGATCTCGCCGCGATCACCGGACTGAGCGAGTCCGCGACCTCGCATGCCCTCCGCCTGCTCCGCGCACACCGGGTGGTCTCCGTCCGGCGTGACGGCCGGAACGCCTTCTACCGCCTCGACGACGCGCACGTCCGGATGCTGGTCGACCTGGCCGTCGCCCATACCGAGCACACCGACGCGATCCATCCGGAGAGGTCGGAGTCATGAGCGAGGGCCACGGGCACGCTCAGGGGCACGGCCACGGGCACGGCCACGCGGTCAGCGCTCGGGCGGACCGCAAGCTGCTGAGCGGAGCCCTCGCGCTGATCGTCGGCTTCATGATCGCGGAGGTGATCGTCGGGTTCGCGGCCGGTTCGCTGGCGCTCGTCACGGACGCGGCGCACATGCTGACCGACGCGATCGCCATTGCCCTCGCGCTGCTCGCGATCCGGCTGGCCGCGAAGCCGCCGGCGGGCGGGTTCACCTACGGCTTCAAACGGGTCGAGATCCTCTCCGCGCAGGCCAACGGCATCACGCTGCTGCTGCTCGCGGCGTACTTCGTCTACGAGGCCGTCAGCCGGATGATCGATCCGCCCGAGGTCAAGGGCGCGCTGGTCCTGATCACCGGCGTCGTCGGTATCGCGGTCAACCTGCTCGCCACCTGGCTGATCAGCAAGGCGAACCGCTCCAGCCTGAACGTCGAAGGCGCGTTCCAGCACATCCTCAACGACCTGTTCGCGTTCATCGCGACCGCGATCGCCGGTCTCGTCGTCCTGCTCACCGGGTTCGCCCGGGCGGACGCGATCGCCGCGCTCGTGGTCGCCGTACTGATGCTGAAGGCCGGCATCTCACTGGTCCGCGACTCCGGCCGGATCTTCCTCGAGGCCGCGCCGAGTGCGATCGACCCGCAGTCGCTCGGCGCCGAGCTGTGCGCGATCGAGGGCGTCGTCGAGGTCCACGACCTGCATGTCTGGGAGATCACGTCGGGTGAGCCGGCCGCGTCGGCGCACATCCTGGTTGCCCAGGGCCTCGATTGTCATCAGATCCGGATCCGGATCGAGCAGGTCCTGGCCGAGCGCCACCACCTGACCCACTCCACGCTCCAGGTCGATCACGCGACGGCTGCGACCGGCGAAGCGCATTGCAGTGACGCCCACGGCGCCGTACATCGCTCGTCGATCACAGACGTTGGACGAGCACCTGACCCGGCCAGTCCGGCTCATTGACCCGCGGTACGGCGAACTCCACGTCGCGCGTGAACCCCTGCGCCTCGTAGTACCGGACGAGCGCGCCGTCGCCGCCCGCGAAGCAGTCGACGCGCATGACGCGCGCACCGGCCTCGCGTGCCAGCTTGCGGGCGTGGTCGAGCAGTACGCCGCCGATGTTCTGCCCGGCGGAGGCGCGCTCGGTCACGAGCAGACGGACGTACAGCTCGGGTTCGGTGGCAGCGGGCACGTACTCCATCGCCTGGCCGACCGCGAGCGCACCGACGACCCGGCCCTCGGCCTCACCGACCCAGAGCTCGCCGTCAGCTGCGAACCCGGTGATCTGCGCGACCCGGCGCGGGCTCGTCGAATGCGGCGACGTACCCCACTGCTCGGTCTGCCCACGCGCGACCAGCCACTCGGTGGCCCCGTCGAGCAGGGTGAGCACCGCCGGTACGTCGTCCCGCCCGGCCCGGCGGATCGTCATCTGCACATGTCCCAGAATAGGTTGGCGGTGGATGTCGAAAGCCCGTCCGCAGTCTCTACCTAGGGGTGTAGAGAGGAGCTCACCGTGAGCAAGAAGACCGGAAAGCTGGACAAGACCTTCACCGCGCCGCTGCTGAAGAGCGACGCCAAGGGCGGCTGGACCTATCTGCAGATGCCCGGCTCGGCCGAGTACTTCGGCACCCGCGGCCTGGTCAAGGTCCGCGGAACGATGGACGGCCACCCCTTCGAGAGCTCGTTCATGGCCCTCGGCGACGGGACCCACAAGCTGCCCGTCAAAGGCGACCTCCGCACCGCCCTCGGCAAGGAGCCGGGCGACGAGATCACCGTCCACCTGGAAGAACGCCTCGGCTGAGGTTCACCCCGGCGGTCCGCGTGTACACGGGCACGACCTCGAGCGGCACCTCGCGGGTGACGAGTCCGCCGGCGACGGGCTCGCCGGTCCAGGCGTCGTACCAGGTGCCCTCGGGGAGGTACGTCGTCCATGTGGTGGCGCCCGGCTCGAGTACCGGGTTGACCAGCAGGTCGTCACCCAGCAGGTACTGGTAAGGGTGGTTCCAGATCTCCGGGTCGTCGGCGTGGTCGAAGAAGAGCGGCCGGAGCAACGGACGGTCAGTGGCGATCGTTCGTGCGGCTTGCTCGGCCAGATACGGGACGAGCTGCTCGCGGAGTACGGCGTACTTGCGGAATATCGGGACGACGCGGTGGTCGCCCGTGGTCTCGGCGACGTGCCACGGCGTCCGGTCGCGGAGCGGACGCTGGTGGTGGTTGAACTCCGAGTGGTACTGCATGATCGGCAGGAAGGTGGACGCGGCCGTCGCGCGAAGGTAGAGCTCCGCGTCCGGCACCGGTCCGGAGAAGCCGGCCAGGTCCCAGCCCCAGTAGACGATGCCGCACGAGGCCGCGGTCAGGCCGGCGATGATCGAGGACCGGAACGCCTCCCAGGTGGAGTCCTCGTCGCCGGCCCAGAAGATGCCGTGCGCCTGCGATCCGGTGAAGCCGGCCCGCGAGAAGGTCACCGGGGCCTTGCCCGCCGATCGCAGCAGATCGCCGAAGGCCCGGGCGTAGTGCACCGGGAACAGGTTGTTCCCCTCGTCCCCGCGCCGGCCGTCGGCGTACCGCAGGTCGTGGCCCCAGGCGTGCTCACCACCGTCGGTCTTGAAGCCGTCGACATCGAAGTCCTCGACCAGGTAGCGGCGCTTCTCGGTCCACCAGTCCCGGGTGCGTTGCACGGACAGGTCGGGCATCAGCGCCTTCGGGAACCACCATCCCCGGTTGTGGTACGGCGTACTGTCGGCCTCCAGTACTGCGTGACCGTCGCGGACCATCGCGGCGGCGTCGGCTGCCACCTGCCCGGTGTCGAACTCGCTCTTCTGCAGCGGGATCTGCCAGAGCACGACCTTGATGTCTCGACGATGCAGCTCGTCGATCATCGCCCCGGGGTCCGGCCAGGCGCCGTCCTTCGGGTAGCTGAAGTCGGAGGCCTTGTGGGCCGTGCCGTCGGCCGTGACGGCGTACTGCGCATCGCGCCAGATCGTGATGCCTTCCTCGTCGCTCCAGGCCTCGATCACGACGGTGCCGACCGGGATCTCCAGCTCGCGATGGGTGTCCATCCGCGCCATCACCAGGTCCTGGGTGTTCCACTCGTTGCCGGAGGCCCACAACCGGAAGATCCAGTCCGGCAGCTCCTCGGCCCGGCCCACCTCGTCCAGGAACGCTGTCAGCACCTCGGTCGGTGAGCCCTGGTAGATGCCGAGGTCAACCACCGGTTCGTCGCCCAGGGCAACCTCTACGGTGAGCCCGGCGCCGTCGGAGGTGAACCAGGTTCGGCGGGACGTCCGCACGTGGAATCCCCAGCCGCCGTTCACCACGTGCGCGAACGGCATCGGCAGGTACGTCCGCCCGTGCACGCCCTGAGCCTTGTACTGCTCGAACACCATCGCGTCGAGCCGCTTCCCGCGCTGATCCAGCTGGTCGTACCGCTCGCCGAACCCGACCAGGTGATCACCGGCCCGCAACGGCAGCCGGAACCGCGCCCGATGCACGCCTGCCGCGGACACCAGCCACTCGACGTCGGTCACACGATCCTCGCCACCGCGCAGTTCACCACCTTCGCGTGTCCACTGCGCCGGTGAGACCTCGAACCAGGCCGTGGTCTCGGTCGCGGTCCGGAAGCGGTAGCGAACCGGCTCGGTCACCGGCGGAGTCATGACCGACCAACCGTCGTCGGCCCCGAGCGACTTCGCCTGCGCCTCGCTGAGATGGCCTTCGCCGCCGGCCAGCGCCGCCGCGTCGGCGGCCGCTGCCTCGGCGGGTGACATGTCGAGCGTCAGCGAACCCCACTCGCACACGACGGCGGTGACGTCGGGCGAAGCGACCACACCCAGGCGGAGTTGTTCTCCGACGAGCGGGAGCACCGGCACGCGCTGGTCCGGTGAGTTGGCGTAGGGGTGTTCGATGCCGTACGGGCGATGGATGAGCATTCAGACCTTCTCGGGGAGCACGCCGAGCTCGTCGGCGAGGATCAAGTACATGCCGTGGGACCAGAGCAGGGGAGTGGCGACGTTGCCCCAGCGGGCGATCCACTCGTCCCGGGATCCGGGGTGGAGCAAGTGGTGGGGGACCTGCTCGGGGAGCTCGCCGTCCGGCGTGGCCTGGTCCGCGATCCAGCGGAGGTGGCGCCACGCGCCGGCGCTGTCGCCTGCGACCGCCAGGTTCCACCCGAGCAACGCGGACAGCAGGATCCATTGGCCGCCGCCGTAGAACACATCAGCTGTGAAGCGGTGTACGCCGCCGTCCACGTCGAGCTCGTCGGCCACAGCGGTCAGCGTCGCCGCGCCGACCTCGCCGCTCACCAGCCCGAACGGGACGACGCAGGCCGGCAACGAACCGTCGACCGCTGACGTTCCCAGCCACTTGGTCAGCCGACCGTCATGGATGCCTTCAGCAACCACCAACGAACGGATGCGCTCGGCAACCTCGAGTACAGCCGCCTCCGTGTACGGCGCGATGGCGACCAACCCGCCGTAGATCGCGCCGAGCGTCGACACGTGCCGCTCCTCGACGTGCTCCTCCCACCAGTCGTAGCAAGGCCGGTCCCAGAACGCGACCAGGTAGTCGACTGCGACCTCGATCCCGCCCCGCCACCGGTCGAGCTCCAGCCCGTGCCGGACCGCGTGGCTGACCACCGACCACAGCCAGATCCCGTAGCCGTCCGTCTGGAAGTCCCACCACGGATCCGATCCGTCGCCGCCGTCGAACGTGAACCGGGTCGGCAGCATGTCCGCGTCGTCCGGCCGCTGTCCGCGCGCGTTCGCCGCACATAGCTCGTCCACCTGTCGACGGCGACTTCGCAGTACGCCGTCCGCCCAGTCGTGGAACCGGTCCGCCGACGCGATGTCGCCGTACCGCGAGATCCCCTCCGCGGTGAACGATCCGTCCCGCAACCAGGCGTACCCCCGGTAGGCCGAGAAGGTGGGCGCAGCCGGATACGCCCCACCTGCATCCTGATTGCCGGTGATGACTGCGTGGCTGACCTCGGCCAGCTCACGCAGTCGTTTCACATCTACTCCTCCGCGGTTCCCCGCCCCCGAGCGAACCGAGGGGGCGGGGTCCTTTGTCCTTGTTCTTTCCTTCACTTCTTGAGAAGGCCGTTCACCTTGGACTGGGCGTCGGCCAGTGCCTTCTCGACCGTCTTGCGGCCGGCCGCAGCAGCGGTCAGTTCCTGCGTGACGGTGTCCTGCATCTCCTGCTGGCGTTCGACGACCGGCGGCAGGACCGGCTTCTCGAGTGCAGTGAAGACCGCCTCCCGGTTGGCCGGCTTCGGCTGGTCGAGGTAGCTCTTCAGTTTGCTCTCGTCGGCGATCGGCGGCAGCTCCCACGACGACGCGAGCCGGGTCTTGGTCGTCTCGTCGGACGACGACAGATAGGTGATCCACTTCTGCGCGGCGTCGGCGTTCTTCGATGCCGCGTTCACCACCAGGCCGTTCGCGAACATCGCCGACGCCTTCTGCGTGTTGCCGGGCTCGACCACCACGTCCCAGTCGAACTTCGCACCGGACAGCGCGGAGAACATCCAGATCCCGGTGTGCCACATGGCCAGCTTCCCGGACGTGAACAGCTTCGTGTCGAAGTCCGGCGTACCGGCGCCGTCGGCCTCGGTCGGCATCGTCTTGCCGACCTTGTCGACGAGGAACTTCGCCGCCTCGACACCCTGCGGAGAGTTGAACGTCGCTTCGGTCCGGTCCGCGTTCAGGAACTCGCCGCCGTTCTGCGCGAGCACCTTGTAGAACTCGTTGTACGAGACCGGCTGGTAGTCGCCCCACACCTTGGTCGCCTTGTTCGTCAGCTTGGCGGCCGCGGCCTGCTCGTCCTTCCAGGTCCAGTCGGCCGTCGGCTCGGCGACCCCGGCTTGCTTGAACAGAGCCTTGTTGTAGAACAGCACGACGTTCGAGAACGACTCCGGTACGCCGTACTGCTTGCCGTCGGTGTTGAAGGCGTCGTACAGCGACTTCTTGTAGACCGACGAGTCGACGCTCTTCAGTTCGGCCAGCGAACCGTTCGTCGCATACGTCACGAAGTTCTCGTAGTTGAGCTCGAACGCGTCGGCCGCGGTGCCGCCGGCGACGGCCGTCTGCAGCTTGGTGAAGTAGTCGGCGTACGGCACGGTCTCGACCTGCACCGTGATGTCCGGGTTGGCTGCCTGGAAGGCGGTGACGATCGCGGTCAGGTCCTTCTCGTGACCGTCGTTCGACGAGAAGTTCATGTACCGGACGACCGACTTGCCGTCCGGTGCGGCGGCTTGCTTGGTCGCGGATCCCTGGCCGCAGGCGGTCAGTGCGAGCGCGGCGGCCGCCCCGACAGCCGCGAATTTCAGTAGACGCATGGTGATTCCCCTCCTACTTGATACCGGTGTGTGCGACACCGGCGATGATGTGGCGCTGCGCGAGCAGGTAGATGACCGCGATCGGCACGATCGAGACGACCGAGCCCGCCATCACGACATTCCATTGGGTGGTGAACTGGCCTTGCAGTGTCGACAGGCCGAGCGGCAGCGTCATGAATTCCGGTGACCGGATCACCACCAGCGGCCAGAGGAAGCTGTTCCAGCTGCCCATGAACGCGAACACCGCGACCGTCGCGAGCGCGGGCCGGATCAGCGGCAGCACGATCGTGGTGAAGATGCGCAGATGCCCGGCGCCGTCGATCGTGGCCGCCTCGTCCAGCTCGGCCGGTACGGCGCTGACCGCCTGCCGGAGCAGGAACACGCCGAACGCGGACGCGATCGTCGGCGCGAGCAGGGCGAAGTACGTGTCCTGCAGGTTCAGCGTCTTCATCTCGATGAACAGCGGTACGACGAGCACCTGCAGCGGGACCATCAGCGTGGCCAGGTAGCAGCCGAAGATCACGTTCTTCAACGGGAAGTGCAGCCGGGCGAACCCGTACGCCGCCATCGAGCCGGTGATCAGCTGGAACCCGGTCGAGGCGATCGCGATCAGCAGCGAGTTCGCCAGGATCCGCCAGATCGGCATCGCGTCGAGCAGCGTTCGGTACGCGTCCAGGGTCGGGTTGTGCACGATCAGCGTCGGCCCGTCCGCCAGCGAGCCGTCCGGGGTGATCGAGGTGATCACGGTCCAGAGGAACGGGAACAGCATCACGGCCGCGCCGACCACGACAGCGGCGTACAGCCAGAACCTACGCATAGTGCACCCACTTCCGCTGGCCGCGGACCTGGAGCACGGTGATCAGCAGGATCACCGCGAACAGGATCCAGGACAGCGCGGAGGCCTCACCGGCGCGTCCGTACCTGAACGTCAGGTCGTAGATGTGCCCGACGACCACCTGGCTGCTGCCGGACGGGCCGCCGCCGGTCATCACGTACACCTGGTCGAAGACCTGGAAGCCGTTGATCAGCGAGATGACCACGACGAAGAACGTCGACGGTGACAGCAGCGGCAGAGTGATCCGCCAGAACCGTTGCCAGGGGTTCGCGCCGTCCACCAGCGCAGCCTCGTACACATCCGACGGGATGGACTGCAGCCCGGCGAGCAGGATGACCATGACGAACCCGAGGTCCTTCCAGGCCGACGACAGGATCACTGCCGGCAGCGCCCAGTGCGGGTCCGTCCACCAGCCGGGCCCGGGGACACCGAAGAACCCGAGGATCTGGTTGACCAGTCCGTTCGCCGGGTTCAGCAACCACTTCCAAACGAGCGCCACGACCACCCAGCTGGTCACGACCGGCAGGAAGTACGTCGCTCGCAGGAACGCGCGGCCTTTCAGTCGCTGGTTGAGCACGAGCGCCAGCGCGAGCCCACCGGCGTACACCAGGGGGAGATAGCCGACGACGTAGATCAGCGTGTGCAGGAAGACCTGGCGGGTCGTCGGGTCGGTCAGCAGGTTGGTGTAGTTGTCGAGGCCGACCCACTGCATGGGTGAGATCAGGTTCCACTTGTGCAGGCTGACCCACAGGCTGGACACCATCGGCACCAGCGTGAACGCGACCAGCGGGATCGCGCTGGGCAGCAGGAAGAACAGCACCCACCCCAACTTCTTCGCCCTCACGAGGCTCCCAGCCGGGCGCGGACCAAACGGCTCTGCTCGCCCCCGTTCCCGGCGGCGTCGAACGGTGACGCCAGTACCAGCGACGCCGCCCCGCGGGCCCACTGGTCCTCCGTCCACGGCTCGACCAGTACCTGCACGTTTTTGCGGGCCGGCAGCAACGACCGCCGGAAGGACGGCTCGAACCCGCTCTGCCAGAACTCCCATCCGTCCACCCCTTCACCAAGCAGTACGACGACCTCCGGGTCGACCGTGTGGATCACGCCGGCCAGCGCGCGACCGAGCAGCTCGCCGGCCTCGGCGTACACCGCCCGGGCTGTCCCGTCCCCAGTTGTTGCTGCGCGCAACAGTCCGGCGAGCGTGCCGCGCGGACCGATCACACCGCGGTCGCGCGCCGTCCGGGCCAGTCCGTCGGCGCCGATGTAGGCCTCCAGGCAACCGGTCGAGCCGCAGGTGCAGACCGGCTGGTCCACGTCGGCCCAGACCGGGATGTGGCCGATCTCGCCGGCGCCGCCGTTGGCGCCCCGGTAGATCGCGCCGTCGACGACGATCCCGCACCCGATCCCGCGCCCGATCGTGACCACCAGGTACGACGAGTGCTCGCGACCGATCCCGTACAGCCGCTCGGCCGCGGCCAGCGTGTTCACGTCGTTGTCGACGAGCACCGGCGTACCGACGGCCTCCCGCAGGATCGGCCCGACCTGCGCGGCCCGCCAGCCCAGCGTCGGCGCGTCGACGATCCCGGAGGCCTGGGAGTCGACCGATCCGGGCACGCCGACGCCGACACCGAGCAGCCGGTCGTCGAGGTCGTCGACCTCGGTGGTGAGGATCCGGCCGAGCTGGTCGAGCGCGTCGGTGGCGCCGGGATCGAAGTCGTGCGACCGGCTCGAGCGGACGGTGCCGTCGAGCTCGACGGTCACCACCGCGACGTGGTCGGCGGTGACCTTCGCGCCGAGGGCGACGCCGGCCTGGCTGGCCAGACCGAGCAGCCGCGCGGGCCGGCCGCCGTTCGACGGGACGGACTCGAGCTCCTCGACGATCCCGCGGGCGATCAGGTCCTTGGTCACCTGCGTGACGGTCGCCGGGCTGAGGTCCAGGCTGCGGGCGATGGCGGTCCGGGACGTGGGTCCACGGGTGCCGAGCAACACCACGATGCCGGACGGCACCAGCTCACCACCACGGGGGCTCTGACCGCTCACCGAATCACTTCCTTCAGGACTAAATTTAGTCTGAAAGTAAGCAGTTCGGGCCGGGCTGTCAAGAGTTCTGTCCGGCGGTCCGGCGGGAGAACACTCCGAGTGACAGTGACTCTCATTTGATCTGAGATCACCGTCACAGCCGGTCATGTTCTGAGTAAGGACTCTGTGAAGAATCAGTCCTGACCGCCTGCTCGGGTGGGGATCACCGCGGGCCTGACCGTAAGTTCGATTCTTGGGTGGTCCGTCGAAGTCAGGAGTGATCGAAGTGCTACGGGGCTCACGGGGCGTGCCGTCGGCATGCCCACAACCAGCGGATCCGGTCTGACCGTGATCACGCTCAACAAGATTCTCGGCGCGGCCGGGGTGGTGCTGCTGCTCGTCGGCGGCCTGCTCGGGTTCCGGTCGGTCTCGGCCAGCGGTACCCGCTGCGGCTCGGCGTTCCAGCCGGCCGGTGGGATCACGCCGATGGCCTGCGACAACGCGCTGAGCAGTGCGAGCACGCTGGTCACGATCGTGATCAGCGCCGGTGTGCTGTGCCTGATCGCGGCTGTCGCGATCAAGGTCGTCCGCGACCGGACGCACGACGAGGTCACCGCCTGAGCCCGTCGCACTGGTGTGGCAGGGTGCCGGGGTGACGATCGAACCGTTCTGCCTGGACGTGCCGGACAGCGAGCTGGACGACCTGCGCCGGCGCCTCGACCTGGTGCGCTGGCCCTCCGAACTGCCCGGCGTCGGATGGTCCCGCGGTGTCCCGCTGGCCTATCTCCAGGACCTGGTTGCCTACTGGCGGTCCTCCTACGACTGGCGAGCTGCCGAAGCGCGGTTGAACGAGTGGCCGCAGTACACGACCGTGATCGACGGAGCTCGGGTTCATTTCGCGCATCTGCCGTCGACGGACCCGGCGGCGATCCCGCTCGTTCTCACCCACGGATGGCCCGGGTCGGTCGTCGAGTTCACCGAGGTCGCGAAGCTGCTGACCGACTTCCACCTGGTGATCCCGACCATCCCGGGGTTCACGTTGTCCGGCCCGGTGGAGGAGCCCGGCTGGGAGTTCAAGCGCGTCGCCCGCGCGTGGACCGAGCTGATGACGCGGCTCGGCTACCGGCGGTACGGCGTACAAGGTGGCGACTGGGGTTCGGCGATCTCCCGCGAGGTCGGGCGGATCGATCCCGAGCGCGTGATCGGCGTACATCTCAATCTCATCCCCGGAGCGGGGGCGACCTCCGAGCCGACGGCGGAGGAGCTTGCCCCGCTCGATCCGGTTGAGCGGGAACGCACCTGGGCGTCGTGGCGCCGGCAGCAGGAGTTCGCTTCGGAGCAGCAGGGGTACGCCGATCTGCAGTCGACGCGACCGCAGACGCTGGCGTATGCGCTGACCGACTCACCGGTCGGGCAGATGGCGTGGATCGCGGAGAAGTTCGCGACCTGGGCGGATCCGGCCGCGCCGATCGACCGCGACGTACTCCTGACCAACGTGATGCTCTACTGGCTCACGCGGACTGCGGGTTCGGCGGGCGCGATCTACTACGAGCGTGCGCATGCGTCGTACTGGGGCCGGCCGGCCGAGCCGTCGCGGACGCCGACCGCGTTGCTCGATCTGGCGCACGAGAACTTCATCCCGCTGCGGCACAAGGTCGCCCGGAGCGACAACATCGTGCGGTGGACCAGTCATCCGCACGGCGGTCACTTCGCCGCGCTCGAACAGCCGGCCGTGCTGGCCGAGGACATCCGCGCGTTCTTCAGGGCTTGAGAATCAGCTTGCCGGTGGTCCGGCGGGCGAGGAGGTCCTCGTGCGAGCGGCGAGCCTCCTCGAGCGGGTACTCCGCGCCGACGAGCGGGCTGAGCTTCTTCGCAGCGGTGAGGGCGAGCAGCTCGGTCAGCGGTTCGACGTACCCGCCGGGGAGGTCCATCGCCGGGACGAGCCAGAAGCCGGCGACCGAAAGGTTGCGTTGGGCAAGCGCGCTCGGGTCGACGGACGGCCGGCCCTCGCGGCTCGCGTTGCCGTAGTTCACCAACCGTCCGAATCCGTTGAGGCACTCGAGTCCGGCCAGCATCGTTGCCCCACCGGTCGAGTCCAGCACGACATCGACCCCACCGGTAGCCTGGAGCACTCTCTCGGCGTACCCGTCCTGGTTGTTGTCCAGAGCAACATCTGCGCCGAGGTCGAGTGCCAGCTCTCGCTTGGCCGCGGTCGAGGCGGTCGCAATGACCTGCCCAGCTCCGAAGTGTTTCGCCAGCTGAATGGCGAGTGACCCGACTCCGCCTGCCGCCGCGTTGACCAGGACGGTCTCACCGGGGCTGAGTCGCGCACTGTTCTTCAGCACGTGCCAGGCGGTCAGTCCTTGGATGAGCAGCGCGAGCGCCTGTCCGTCGCTGACCTCGTCCGGTACGTCGACGGCGCGGTGTGCCGGCGCGACGGCGTACTCGGCGTACCCGCCGCCGGTCTCGAAGATGGGGGAGAGGATGCGGCGACCGTCCGTCCGGCCGACGATCTCGACACCGGGGACGAACGGGAGCGTGACGCCGCCGCGGTACGAGCCGTCGGTGCGATGCGTGTCGGCGAAGTTCACCCCGGCGGCGCTGACCTCGACCAGGAGCTGGTCCGGTCCGGCGACGGGCGGGTCCAGCTCGGTCGGGACGAGAACCTCGGGACCGCCGAACTGGGTGACCTGGATCGCGCGCATGGGGGTGTCTGTCCGTTCTGTCGGGCGAACTATCGTTGCCGCATGAGTTTTACCGGTTTTCCGGCTGCGGCGCTGGATTTCTACGACGATCTCGAAATGGACAACACCAAGTCGTTCTGGACGGCGCACAAGGAGGTCTACGAGGAGTCCGTCCGCGCACCGATGACCGCGCTGCTCGCGGAGCTCGAGGAGGAGTTCGGCACGGCGAAACTGTTCCGCCCGTACCGCGACGTCCGCTTCGCGAAGGACAAGACGCCGTACAAGACCCACCAGGGCGCCTTCATCGACCTGGCTCCGGCCCTGGGCTGGTATGTCCAGGTGTCCGCGCCCGGCGTACGAGTAGCCGCCGGCTTCTACGACGCATCCTCCGAACGCCTGGCCCGGGTCCGCACCGCGATAGCCGAGGACCGCCGAGGCAAACAACTGGAAAAACTCCTCGGTAAGCTCACCCGAGCCGGCTGGACGGTCGGCGGCGACAAACTCAAAACCAGTCCCCGCGGCTACGACGCGGACCACCCCCGCATCGACCTACTCCGCCACAAGTCCCTCACGGTCTCCAAGTCCTACGGCTTCGAGCCCATCATCCACACCCCCGAACTAGCCACCCAGATCCGCACCGACTGGCAAGCCACCAAACCCCTCCTGACCTGGCTCACCGACAACAGCTGACGAGGTCAGGTGATGGAAGTCAGCGCTCGAAGTCCTTGCGGATGTCGGTGAGGATGTCGCGGGTCTTGTTCGGGGGTGGGGCGGCGACGCAGAGGGCTTCCATGGTGGCTGTGTACTGGTCGAGGTCTTCCAGCTTGTCCAGGTACAGGGCGCTGGTGAGGTGCTCGATGTAGACCATGTCGGGCAGGTCCTGCTCCGGGAAACGGAGGATGCTGTAGGCGCCGCCGGTGGCTGCGTGTCCGCCGACGCTGAACGGCATCACCTGCAGCGTGACGTTGGGCAGCTGCGACGCGTCGATCAAGTGGTTGAGCTGCTCGATCATGCTCTTGACGCCGCCGATCGGCCGGCGCAGTACCGCCTCGTCCACGACAGCCCAGAGACGAACCGGCTCCGGGCGGCTCAGCACGCCCTGGCGGTTGGTCCGCAGCGTGACGCGGCGCTCGACCTCCTCGCCGGGGATCATGCCGCGACCCAGCTGGACCACCGCGCGGATGTAGTCGGGCGTCTGCAGCAGACCGGGGATGAACTGGAGCTCGTAGACACGGATCAGCTGCGCCGCCGCCTCGAGGTCCAGATAAGAGTGGAACCAGCTCGGCAGTACGTCGCCGTACCGGTGCCACCAACCGGGGTTGTTCGCCTCACGCGCGAGTCGCAGCAGCCGCTCGCGCTCTTCGTCGTCGTCGAGCCCGTACAGACCGAGCAGGTCGCCGACGTCGCGTTCCTTCAGGCCGACGCGGCCCAGCTCCATCCGGCTGATCTTGGACTCCGACGACCGGATCTCCCAGCCCGCGTCCGACCGGCTGATACCGGCGGCCACCCGCATCCGGCGAAGGTGCGCTCCGAGAATGACGCGCAGCGCGGTCGGTCCGCTTTGCGCGCCCGACTCGGTCACCCCAACCTCCCTGCGGCCCCAGCGGTCTTCATCAACAAGCAACCTCACCCGCGAGTGCACATCATCGCACGCCGGGGCGCTGATCTGCCGAAGTTCTTACAAAAGAGCGTCGAATCCGCAGCAGCGATCACGGAGCGTAAGCCTAGCCGATCCACCCTGGGCTCAATTTGTCAGTACATAGTACTCCGGTAATGCGCCGTCGAACACCGTTCGCCACCCCTCGATCGAGCCTGATCCAGGCGGGATGGGGTCTGTTGTGGTCTCGAATTGGAAAACGTGCGGATGCACGTGCATCGGGCGCTTGCATTCGTCGCGTGCCGACGCCATGATTGCTTCATGCACAGAAGGTGAGCTGAATCTCGCGAAAAGTGACATCGCGTGATCCAGCAGGCCGGTCCTTACAGAGCGCCAATGGCCCCCCGTTGGCTTGACTGGTTGGGGAACCCGAGTCGATGAACGACAACGACAGTGAGGTTGTGGAGCAGACCGCCGAGCTTGCCGGTGGCCGCGCGCCCGAGGAGCTGACGGAGCGGGAGATCCAGGAACTGGTTGCGCGTTGCCCCGAGCAACAGCGCTGGGCCTTCGAGGGCTGGTTGCGCGGCGTTCGCCAACTCGACGGCGACCCGATCGTGAGCCTGGCCCCATGACCACCGACAGAGCAGGAGGAGGACGGAAAATGGTGCGGATCTGGTTGGGCGACCACCTGATCGCCGAGTACGTCGCCGAGCCGGACCGCGCGTCGCGGTACCAGCGGGTGATGACGCCGAAGTTCACCGGATTGCGAATCACCGTTGACAATGCGGCCACCGGGAAGGCATCGGAGCTGCCGAGCGAGCAGCTCTGGCCGCTCACCGTCCAGTAGTTCAGTACTCGCCCCTCAGACACGCCAGGGTCGACTCTCGCCGGAGGGTCGGCCCTGGCGTTTCCATGTCCTCGTCCAGGAGTTCGGCACCTCGTCGCGGGGTGGACCCGCCGGCCTCCGCCGGTCGTCGGTCCGGCCGGCCGACGCTGCCGCCGAGCGGGCACACGAAAGGGCCCCTTCGTCACTCGCCTGGCGAAGGGGCCCTTGCTTTTCGTGTTGCTCCGAACCGCTCTGTGGTGCTCAGGCGAGGTAGTCGAACTCGCCGTCGTGAACGCCGCCGAGGAACGCCTCGATCTCGGCCTTCGTGAACACCAGGGCCGGGCCGTCGGTGAAGCGCGAGTTGCGCACCGCCACACCGCCGTCCGACAGCTTCGCAACCTCGACACAGTTGCCGTTGGGGCCGCTGCGCTGGCTCTTCTTCCAGATCAGCTCACTGTTCGAGTCGCCGGGCATGCCGTTGTAGATCGCAGTCATCAGCTGCACCTTCCATACGTCCTTGGCATATGCACGTGCATTTGGCCTTGCATCTGCATCGTACACACTTTTGGGTCATGTGTCCGCTCCCTTACTTCCTGTGATCGTGTCGCGGTCAAACGCCCGTTCGACGGCGTGTCCGGTCGCGATCAGTGACGGTTTCGGGATTCATGCATGAGAAGCAGACAGGTGGGGTACGACTTCTCTTGCAGGCATGACCGTGGTTCAGCGAAGTGCCACGCCGTGACGAGACAGTCGCGAGGTCATACCAATGGTCACGAGCATCATGGAGCGGGTTTCCACCCGCTGCGCCACCCCGGCCGATCGGGCCGCACGTGAAGCAGCTACCCGGAAGCTGATGGAACGCCGGGCTGCCAGTACCGCCGAAGGCGAACGGCAGGAACTTCTCGAACAAGTCGTCGAGCTCAATCTGGAAATGGCGCAGGGCATCGCGCGCCGCTTCCGCGGGCGCGGCGCCGAGTCGGACGACCTGGAGCAGGTCGCTTATCTGGGGCTGGTGAAAGCAGCCCATCACTACCGGCTCGAAGCAGACACCCCGTTCATCGGGTTCGCCATCCCGACCATCCGCGGCGAGGTCAAGCGGTACTTCCGCGACTGCGCCTGGACGGTGCGGATCCCGCGCCGGCTGCAGGAGATGCAAGGCACGATCGCATCGAAGCTGCCGGAGCTGGAGCAGCAACTGAACCGCGAACCGACGCCGGCCGAGATCGCCGAGCACCTCGAGGTCGAGGTCACCGAGGTCGAGCAGGCGCTGGCCGCGAAGGGCTGTTTCAATGTGCTGTCGCTGGACCGGCCGGCCGAGGCCGATGCCGAACTGACGCTGGCCGACGTCGTCGCCGACGACGATGACGCGAGCATCGACCAGTTGGAGACGGTCGAGATGCTCGAGCCGGTGCTCGCCGATCTCGGCGAACGCGACCGGCGAATCCTTCAACTGCGCTTCATCGAGGGCTGGACGCAGTCGGAGATCGGCAACGACATCGGCGTCAGCCAGATGCAGGTGTCCCGGGTGCTGCGCCGGATCCTGGACGACCTCCGCGACAAACTCGCCCCGACCCAGGCTGCCGCCTGAGAGTTGCCCGCAGCAACCGTGCCTTGATGGTAGAGGCGCCAGGTGCCGCCGGTCCGTCACCAGAGAAAACTGGGACGGACCGGCGCACTGCCTGCAGACTCGCGGGCCTCTGAATCTCACCGACGATGCCGGATGGCGGCACAATGGGGGGAGGACGAGGGGATACGCAGTTGTTGTTGGCCTTGCGCATGTTCAAGACCGTGCCCGCGGACGCGGTCTCGGTACTGCGCGCGTACCCGCCGATGGTGGTGTGCTTCGCGGCCGCGTTGACCGGCACCGCGGTGGTGTTCGACGTCTTCTATCTGGTCGCGAGCCCCGGGCTGACTCTAGCGCTTGTATATACAGTGCCGGTCCTTGCCGGGCTGATCGCGGGACTCGTGGCCGCGGCCGACGATGTCGGGCTCGAGCGCCGCGTGCTGCTGTGTACGGTCGGCTTCGCGATCGCCCTGGGTTTCACCAATTCGATCGTGGTGGCGATGATCGCCGCGATGGCGCGTACCGACCCGTCGAACTGGTCGTCCGGCGGCCAGTCGGTCCTGTTCGCCGCCTGTACGGTGCTCGCGGTCGCCGTCTCGATCGTTGCCTGCCGCAAACTGATCGATGCGCTCGGCATCGAACTGCGGACCCAGCTCCCGCATCGCCGCCGCCCCGTCCCGGCTCCGACCGTTTCACTCGTCGCACCGCGGCCACGGGTGAGCAAGGAAGCGGCCGCGCGCGCCCGGCCGGTCCCGCCGCCGCCTCCGCCGGTGGTCGCGCAGGACGAGGAAGAGACCATCCCGGTCTTCGTCCCGCCACCCCTCAAGGTGGTCGACCCGGACGAGGCCCGCCCCGTCACGCCAACCGGAAGCGTTACCCCGCACAGCTCACGCATGCGCCGTGCTCCTCGCCGCAGCAACAAGCCGGGGCGCCGCCCCGGGACGTAAGCTGCGAGACTGATCCTGTGTGGGATCTGGTGATTGTGGGGGCCGGCCCGGCGGGAGCCGCGGCCGCGCTCGGGGCGTTGGGGGCGGATCCGAGCCTGTCGGTGCTGCTGGTCGACCGGCACGACTTTCCGCGGGACAAGGCGTGCGGTGACGGGATCGCGCCACACGTGCTGGATCTGCTCGCCGGCGTCGGCGTCAAGGGGATCCTCGACGACTGGACACCGGTACGGCGGTTCGTGCTGAATCGCGGCAGCGCCGGCGTCGATCGCGAGATGGCGCGTCCGACCTGGGTCGTACCGCGGATGGTGTTCGACCAGCGACTCGTCGAGGCTGCGCAAGCGGCCGGGGCCCACCTCGTACGGCGACGGGTCCGAGGCCTCGCAGTCCAGGGGCAGTCCGTCACGATCGACGGCGACCTGCACGGCCGTTTCGTCGTCGGGGCGGACGGTGCCCACTCCGTCGTACGGCAGGAGCTCGGCACGAAGCCCGGTCCGGTCGCGCTCGCGATCCGTGGCTACGCGCCGACGCCGCCCTCGCGGGCGGCGAGCCAGGTGATCGCGTACGGTCCCGGCCGGCAACCGTCGTACGCCTGGTCGTTCGATCGCGGCGACGGCTGGTCGAACGTCGGGTACGGCGAACTCCTCGCCGGCACCCGCCCCACGCGAGCCGACCTGCTCGCGAACCTCGAGACCCTGCTGCCCGGCGCGACCGACGGCGGCAAGTCGTGGTGGGGACATCATCTGCCACTCGCCGGATGGAGATGGCGACCGCGGAGCGGCCCGGTGCTGCTCGCGGGTGACGCGGCCGGCCTGATCAATCCGATGACCGGTGAAGGCATCTATTACGCGGTCGCAACCGGCCTGCTCGCCGGTCGCTCGATCGCGGACGCGCTCAGGGCAGGCAACTCGGACGCCGGTACGCCGTACCGTCGGCGGACGTCACGACTCTTGTCGAGGCATCTGCGCCACACCGCACTCGTCGCCCAGCTCAGCCGCTCCGACCGGATCCTCGACGCGGGCATCCGCGCGGCGAACACCGACCAGGGCATCTTCGACGACCTCGTCGAACTGGGCCTCGCCGACGGCCACCTCACTCGCCGCCTGCTCCGGAAGCTGCTGCCTTGATCGCATAGTCGACCGCCGGTCGGCGGATGGCCCGGCGCGAGTCCGGCTCGAAGGTCGCCGAACGCCGCGAGCAGGCGCTCCGCCGCGTCGCATGATGGCCAGATGACGATGCAGGCGTGGGCAGTCGAACATCCCGGTCCGATCGACACCGGTCCGCTCCGCAAGGTACGGCGTCCCGTGCCGGAACCCGGGCCGGGTGAGGTCCTGGTGAAGGTCGAGGCGTGCGGGATCTGCCGCACCGACCTGCACCTCAGCGAGGGCGATCTCCAGCCGAAACGCCCCGGCGTCGTACCAGGCCACCAGGCTGTCGGCACCGTGGTCGACCAAGGCGCAGGCGACCGGTTCACAACTGGCGATCGCGTCGGCATCGCCTGGCTGCGGGGGACGTGTGGCGTCTGCGAGTTCTGCCGCGCCGGCAACGAGAACCTCTGCCCACTCTCGACGTACACCGGCTGGGACGCCGACGGGGGATTCGCGGAGTACGCCGTCGTGCCGCAGGACTACGCGTACGCGCTGCCGAAGGACCGTCCCGCGGAGGAGTTGGCGCCGTTCCTGTGTGCCGGGATCATCGGCTACCGCTCCCTGCTCCGGGCGAACCTGCCACCCGGCGGCCGGCTCGGTATCTACGGCTTCGGCTCCAGCGCGCACCTCACCGCACAGCTCGCGACCGCCCAGGGCGCGGAGTTGTTCGTGGTCACCCGTGGCGAGAGGAACCGCGAGCTTGCCCGCGAGCTGGGGGCTGCCTACGTAGGCGACCAGCCGCCGGTGCCGCTGGACTCGGCCATCGTCTTCGCGCCGGCAGGCGACGTTGTCCCGCATGCTCTCGAAGCGCTCAAGCCGGGCGGCACTGTCGCGGTCGCAGGCATCTATCTCTCCGATGTGCCGGTGCTGAACTACGAGCGGCACCTCTTCCACGAGCGAGACCTCCGCAGCGTCACCTCGAACACCCGTCGCGACGGCGAAGAACTGTTCCGCCTCGTCGCCCGTCTGCCGGTCAGGGCGCACACGACGGTCGTCCCGTTCGGCAAGGTCGACCAGGCGCTCGCAGACGTCGCCCACGGCCGCGCGAGCGGCTCCCTGGTCGCTGTCCTCGATGGTTGAACCAGTCCGCCGCGTGGGACCTTTCAACTGGACAGGTGAGCGTTAGAACTGAGTGAAGATTCCACCGGGCGGCCGTGCCGAACTTCAAGGCTGACTGCTAGCTGCGTTAGATTTGATCAAATCTTGCGATGAGGTCGACGGCTGCCAGGGAGCGTGAGCGTGGGTATGTGGGATCTGACCAGGTACCAGCGGTCGGTCCTTGCTGCTGCGCCGCGAAAGGGTGGCCGGTGCTGAGCAAGGTCCTCGGCGCGGTGGGAGTGCTCCTCCTGGTCGTCGGGGCGGTCTTCGCTGTCCGGCCGGTGCACGCCGGCGGTGACAGCTGTGGCTCGGTCTTCCAGCCCGACAAGGGCATCACGCCGATGCAGTGCGACGCCCGGCTGAGCAGCCGCGGCAACCTGGTCACCGGCTTCGGCGCCGGCGGTGCCGCGCTGATCGTGACGGCGGTCGCGGTCGCTGCCATCCGCGACCGGCGTACCCGCGTCGCATCGTCCTGACCGGGACGTACGCTCGGGCTTGACCTTGACACCGTGTCAAGCCGGAAGGTCGTGGCATGTTCACCATCGGAGACTTCGCCGCGTTCGGTCAGGTGTCGGCGCGGATGCTGCGGCACTACGACGCGCTCGGGCTGCTGCGCCCGGCCGTCGTCGACGAGGTGACCGGGTACCGGTTCTACTCGGCCGACCAGTTCAGCCGGCTGAACCGGATCGTCGCGCTCAAGGACCTCGGCTTCACCCTGCAGCAGGTCGGCGAGATCGTCGACGCGAAGCTGTCGGCCGAGGAACTGCGCGGCATGCTGCGGTTGCGCCAGGCCCAGCTCGAGGACGAGCTCGCCCGCAGTACCGCCCGGTTGACCAGCGTCGAGGCGAGGCTCCGACTCATCGAGAGGGAAGGTCACATGCCTACCGACGACGTCGTCCTGAAACGTATCGCCCCGACGCGGGTCGCCGAGCTGTCCGCGATCTCACCGAGCTACGACGGCGAGGACATCGGTCCCGTGCTGCAACCGCTGTTCGGTCAGCTCTTCGAACGCCTGGGGATGGCCGGTATCGATCCGTGCGGTTCACCGGTCGCGTACTACGAGGCCGCCGACGGCGAGACGGTCCGCGTCCACGCCGCCGTACCCGTCAGTGCCGGTCATAAGACCGGCACGGCTGCTGATGTCGACGTCCTCGAGCTGCCCGAGATCACGCAGGCGGCCACCATCGTCCACAAGGGCGACATGATGGAGGCCGACCGCAGCATGCAGACGCTGGCGCGGTGGATCGAGGACAACGGCTACCGCAGCCACGGGTACGCGCGCGAGGTCACGCTCGAGTTCGACCCGGACAACCCGGCGAACTGGGTGCACGAGTTCCAGATCGCGATCACGAAGCCGAGCTGACCAAGGCCGAACTGATCGTCGCGAACGAATGCGGCGGCAGCGTCACCCGTAGACCGCGGCGCTCCGGTTCCACTCTGAGCGGAGCCGGAGCCACCGCCTCCGGATCGCCGACCGTGTTGAACGACTGCGGATTCGATGCCGTCAGCAACCGTCCGACCGGTTCCCGCAGCTGGGCACCGCGCAGATCCAGTACGACGTCCAGCGGCGCGGTCGGATCGAGATTGCTGACCGACACCAGCGCCCGCCCGTCCTTCACCGACGCGGACGCCGACAGCAGCTCCATCGAGTCGTACGTCGGCCGCTCGACCACATGCACCGGTACGGCGGTCGCGTCGTGATGCCCCTTGTTCATCTCGAACACGTGGTACGTCGGCGTACGCACCAGCCCGCCCTCGTCGTCGGTGAGCAGCATCGCCTGCAGCACGTTGACGGTCTGCGCGATGTTCGCCATCACCAACCGCTCCGCGTGCTTGTGGAACACGTCGAAGTGCAGGCTCGCCACGAGCGCGTCCCGCATCGCGTTCTGCTGGAAGAGGAAGCCCGGGTTCGTCCCCGGCTCGACGTCCCACCACGTGCCCCACTCGTCCAGCACCAGACCGATCTTGCGCTCCGGGTCGTACGCGTCCATCAGCGCGGAATGCCCGCGGATCACGCGGTCGATGTCCTGTGCCTTGCGGATCGTCGCGTAGTACTCGTCGAGACCGAAGTCGGTCGCGCTGCCCTTGTGCTCCCACGTCCCGGCAATCGTGTAGTAGTGGATCGAGATCGCCTGGAAGAGGTTCTTCGGACCGCGCTCGCAACCCAGGCAGCTGACGGCCTTGAGCAACGCCTCGGTCCACTCCAGGTCGTCGTCGGAGGCGCCGGCCGCGATCCGGTACAGCTTGTTGTCGCCGTGATCCTTGAGGAACGTCGCGTACTGCCGGGCCAGATCGGCGTACGCACCGGCGCGCATGTTCCCACCGCACCCCCAGGCCTCGTTGCCGATGCCCCAGAACGGCACCTTCCACGGCTCCTCGCGGCCGTTCGCCTTACGCTCCCGCACCATCGGGCTGTCGCCGTCGCGGGTCAGGTACTCGACCCACTCGCTCATCTCGCGCACGGTCCCGCTGCCGACGTTCCCGTTCACGTACGGCGCTGCGCCGAGCAGCTCGCACAACGCCATGAACTCGTGAGTGCCGAAGTGGTTGTTCTCCTCGACATTGCCCCAGTGCGTGTTCACCATCGACGGCCTGTCCGCCCTCGGCCCGATCCCGTCCTTCCAGTGGTACTCGTCCGCGAAGCACCCGCCCGGCCAGCGCAGGTTCGGGATGTCCAGCGCTCGCAGGGCCTCGACGACGTCGAGCCGGATACCGCCCTCGTTCGGGATCGAGGAGTCCTCGCCGACGTAGAACCCGCCGTAGATACACCTCCCGAGGTGCTCGGCGAAGTGCCCGTACAGGTGCCGGCTGATCGTCGCTCCCGGTACGTCGAGATTGATGACGACCCGTGCGGTTGATGCCTCTGACAACAGCTTCTCCTTCATGATTTGACGCTTCCGGCCAGCAGACCGCTGACGATGTGGCGTTGGGTGAGGACGAAGAACACAACCATCGGGATCAGCACCAGCACGCTCATCGTCATGAAGGCCGGCCAGTCGGTGGAGAACTCGCCGACGGAGCGATAGACCTGCAGTACCAGCGTGGACTTCTCCGGCGAGCTGAGGAAGACGTTCGGGGTGATGAAGTCGTTCCAGATCCCCATCGTCTGGAAGATCCCGACCGTCACCAGGATCGGCCGGATCAGCGGCAGCACGATCCGCCAGTAGATCTGGAACGGCCCGGCGCCGTCGATCCGCGCCGCCTCGATGATCTCGAACGGCAGCCGGCTGATGTACGCCTGGATCAGGAAATAGCAGAAGATCGCGCCGCCGGAGTAGATGATCACCAGGCCGCGCAGCGTGTCGACGAGCTCGGCGCCGACGAGCAGCCGGTACAACGGGATCAGCGTCGACTGGCCCGGCACGATGAAGCCGAGCAGCAGCAGCGCGCCGAAGATCCGGTTGAACCGGCTGGCCCGCATCGCCATCGCATACGCCGCCGTCGACCCGACGAACAGTTGCACGAGCAGTGCCGCGATCGTCACGATCAGCGTGTTCAGGAAGCTCCGGCCGAGCGGCACCGTCTCGAAGATCCGCTGGTAGTTGTCCAGGAACAGCTTCGTTGGCAGCGCCAACGGCGACCGCGCCATCTCCTCCTGCGTCTTCAACGTGTTGACGACGATGTAGTACAGCGGTACGCCGACCAGGCACGCGAGTGCGATCATCACGACACTCGTGATCGGGGAACGTCGTTGCTTCACAGCACCCTCCGTTCGATCCGGCGCGATGCCCACAACTGCGCGACCGCCACCAGCGCGACCGCGAACGTGAACAGCACGGCCAACGCGGACGCCAGGCCGTAGCGTCCTTGCGCGACACCGCTGGTGATGATCGACTGCGTGATCGTGTACGTCGAGTATCCCGGGCCGCCCTTGGTCAGCGTGAACGGCAGGTCGAACACCTTGAGACCGCCGGTCATCAACAAGAAGTTGCTGATGACAATCGCCGGTGTCAGCAGCGGCAACGTCAGGTGGAAGAACTGTTGCCGCGCCGACGCGCCGTCGATCGTTGCCACCTCGTAGTAATCTGCCGGGATCGACTGCAGATAGGCGAGATACAACATCGCGTGCCACCCGGCGCCGCCCCAGACCGCAACCACGATCACCGACAGGCGCGCCAGCGTGTCGTCCGACAACCACGGGTACGGTCCGGCGTGGAACAGGCTCTGCAGCACCGAGTTCAGTACGCCGGAACCGAGCGGCGACAGGATGTAGCCCCAGACCAGACCCAGGATCGCGATACTCGGGATGGCCGGGAAGAAGAACACCGACCGGACGAAGTTCCGGCCGAAGAACTTCTTGTTCAGTACGACGGCCAGCGGGATCGCGCAGGCGGTGATGAGCACCGCCGTACCGATCGTGTAGGCCAGCGTGAACCCGAGACCCGCCAGCATCGACGGATCCGTGAGCACCTTGTGGTAGTTGGACAGCCCGACGAACTTCACGTCCGCGGAGTAGCCGGTGAAGTCGGTGAAACTCCAGTAGAACGTCTGGGTCAGCGGGATCACCAGCAGCACGACGAACACCAGCGCGACCGGCACGAGGAACAGCTGGTTCGCGGACGCCTCACGGGCCCGGGCCCAGGTCGACCGATCGGCTCGGACCGGAGCCGGTGCGGCGGCCTCGGTCCGAGCGAGCAGGCGAGTGCTCACGACGTACTCGCGAGCTTGGTGTCGAGGGCGTTCGCGACCTGCTCGGGGGTCGCCTTGCCCTGGACCAGCAGCTGCAGTTGTGCGGTCGCCTCGACGTTCAGGATGTCCTCCGCCCGTTTCCAGGCGATCTGCGGCAGGTAGATGTTCCCGGCCCGGACGTCCTTGACGATCGGCTGCAACGCCGGGTCGAGCGTGGGCTGGAAATCGGTCGTCACCGTGATCGCGCCGGTGGCCTTCTGGTACAGGGCCATCGCCTCCGGCGTGTCCAGGAAGGCGAGGAACTTCTCCGCGGCCGCCGGGTTCTTCGCCTTCGAGTTGATCGCGTAACCGGGGCTGGCCGCGCCCGCCAGATAGGCCGGACGGCCGGCGATCCCGGGGATCGGCGCCATCTCGATCTTCAGCTTCGGCGCGGCCTTGCGAACGCCGGGGATGTCCCACGGTCCGGCGATCATCATCGCGACCTTGCCGTTGGCGAACTCGGTCCGGACCTGGTCACCGGTCAGGCCGACGACTGCCGGCGTCACCAGTCCCTCGGTCCACAGCCGCGACCACTGCGTCAGCGGCTCGACCCAGTAGTCCTTGAACTTCGCCGACCCGTCGAAGATCTTGCTGTCCATCGAGTTGCCGTCCGCCGCGCTCTCCGCGCCGAGGAAGGCCGCCAGCGGCGTCGACATCGCTTGTACCGATTCCAGGTACGGCGTGACGCCGGCGTTCTTCAGCTTGTGGCACAGGGCAAGGAACTCGTCCCAGGTCTTGGGGATCGCGGTCGCGCCGGCCTTGGCCAGCAGGTCCTTGTTGTAAAGGATTCCCGCGCCCCACGATGCGACCGACAACCCGTAGACCGCGCCGTCCTGACCGCCGTACGTGGTCTGGTTGAACTTCGGCACGTTCTTCAGGAACGGCTTGTCCTTCAGATCCACGACATGCTTGCCGTTGATCAGGTTGGTCTTGTTCTCGGCCGCGATCGCGAACACGTCGGCCGCCGTACCCGACAGGATCCGGGACTGCAGCGTGGAGATGTACTCCGCGACCGGCGGGGCGTTGGAGAACTCGATCTTGATGTCCGGGTTCTCCTGCTCGAACTTGTCGATCACCGGTTTCATCGTGTCTTCCCCGTCCCAGGAGAAGAACGTCAGTTTCCCGCTGCTGCTACCGCTGCTCCCGGAGGATCCGCCACAGGCGGCCAACGGGAGGACGAACGCGACGGCCGCGAGAGCGGCTACTGTACGACGCAGTCTCATCGCAGACTCCTTTACGTAAGGTGGGTGTCATGAAGAAGGGCGCGACCGTGGTGACGATGGCCGATGTCGCGCGGTCCGCGGGGGTGTCCACGATGACCGTTTCGAACGTGATCAACGGGCGGCCGCGGGTCGGCGCCGCGACCCGCGAGCGGGTCCTGGCCGCGATCAGCGACCTCGGATACCAGGTCAATCTGGCCGCTCGGCACCTGCGCGCGGGCCGGACCGGAGTCGTCGGTCTTGCCGTACCGGAGCTCGAGCGCCCGTACTTCGCCCAGCTGGCCGGCCGTCTCGCGGACCGGTTCGAGGCACACGGGCTGCGCATCGTGATGGAGCGCACCGGTGCGAGCCGTGAGGGAGAGGCGGATGCGGTCGCATTCTCCCGCCTGCGGATGTACGACGGGCTGGTGCTGAGCGTGGTCGACAGCGACCCGGCCGAGCTCACCCAGCTCCGCAACGATTCGCCGGTGGTGATGATCGGCGAGCGGGCGCTGCCGTCGAAGTACGACCACGTGATGATGGACAACATCGACGGCGCCCGGCAGGCGACCGCCCACCTGCTCGCCACCGGCGCCCGCCGGATCGCGATGCTCGGTGGCAACCCCGACTGGACCGCGAACATGCCTGCCCTGCGTGCCGAGGGATACGGACTCGCGCACACCGACGCCGGCGTACCGATCGATCCGGAGTTGACGGTCCGCTGCCACTTCACGATGCAGCACGGGTACGACGCGATCCGTTCGCTGATCGATCGCGGGGTCGCCTTCGACGCGGTGTTCGCACTGACCGATGTGGTTGCCATGGGCGCGCTGCGGGCGCTGGCCGATGCGAAGCTGCGGGTCCCGGAGGACGTTCAGGTGATCGGCTTCGACGACATCGACGAGGCGCCGTACCTGGTCCCCGCGCTGTCCAGCATCAACCCCGGGCACGAGGAGATGGCGGACTCGATCGTCGCGCTGCTGATGGCGCAGATCAACGGCGGCCCGGGCAGCGAACCACAGGAACTGATCGCGCCGGCGCGGCTGATCCAGCGCGGCACCACCAAACCTGTCGCCTGACACCACGGTCCACCTCGTCACGCAGCGGGGAGTTGTTGCGCAGAGGTATATCGATAAACCAGGCTCGTGACAAGACCTCGGCCCGGAACCGTCGATGAGCGGTTGCCGGGCCGAGGGTGGGATGACTAGTCCGCGATCAGCGCTGCGATCTCGGTCAGCTGCTCGTCCTTCAGGGGTCCGTAGGCCATCGCGCCGGCGTTCTCCTCGGCCTGCGCGACCGTCCGGAAGCCCGGGATCGGCACCGTCTTCTCGCTCCGCGCCCACAACCACGCGAGCGCGCCCTGCGCCAGCGTCCGCCCGTCGCTCTGCAGGAGCTCACGGATCGCTGACACCTTCTCCCACCATTCGGGTGCGGGTACGCCGCCTTCCGCAAAGTACCGCAGCCAGGACGGCGGCAGCGTGCGGATGTCCGCTCCGGTCGCCGGGCTGCTCGCGTCGCGCCGCCCCAGGATGCCCATCCCGAGCGGGGTCCGGTTGATGCTCGCCAGGTCTTCGCGCTCGCACAGTGCGAAGAAGTCCGGCGCGTCGTGCAGCACGCTGGCCTCGTGCTGTACGGCGGCGCAGTGCTTGCCCTGGGCAAAGAGCTCCGCGCTGTGCAGCGTGTCGGTGCTCCACGCGTAGCTGCGGATCAGCCCGTCCCGGACAAGCTCCTCGCACGCCTCCCGCAGCGGCAACGCGATCTCGTCGGTGGTGTCGAAATGCAGCTGGTAGAGATCCAGGTAGTCCGTGCCGAGCCGGTCGAGCGAGGCCCGCACGGCCTTGTGCACGTACTCAGGTGTCGTGTCCTGGTGGTGCATGACCTTGGTCGACTCGTCGAACGTGTTGCCCCACTTGGTGGCGATCACCACCTGGTCGCGTATCCCGGCGAGGGCCTTCCCGAGCACGCGCTCGCTGTGGCCCGCGCCGTACACATCGGCGGTGTCGAAGAATGTGACGCCGAGCTCGACCGCCCGCCGGATCGCCCGCACCGACTCGTCGTCGTCGACCTCGCCCCAACCCAGCGGTTCACCCGCCGGGTTGCTGAACGGACCGCCGATCGCCCAGCACCCGAAACCGACCGGGCTGACCTCGATCCCTGCTCGTCCTAATCCGCGCATATCCATGATGTCGACTCAATCAGCCGGCTGTTCATCCGTCCAATGAATCTTTTGCCACCAGTTGATGCATCCAATGTATGAGATCTACTGAGCGCCGGCTCGCGCCGCGAGCGCGCGGTTCATCGCCTCGAACTGGGGCTTGATCGTGTTGTTCAGCATCGACCGCGTGAACGGGATCGCGGCGCCGGTGAACTTCTCCTCCTGGACCAGGTGCGTGCGACCACCAGGCAGCGCGGTCAGGCGGAACGAGTGCTCGCCGGTGAAGAGCGCACCCGGCGGCACCTTGCCGACCCAGCGGAGCTCCTGGTCGGGGACGACGGCCAACAGCGTCGGGGTGAACTTCGTTTCGCCGCCCTTGGTGTCGCGAAGGACGTTGGTGATCTTGTCCCCGACCTTGAGGTCGCCGGTCGACGAGATGATGAACGGGTTCCACTCCGGGTAGGCCTGGCGGTCCGTGAGCACCTTCCAGACCTGCTCGGGTGATGCGTCGATGTCGAGCTCGGTGTGCAGGGTGAACGGCCGGACGACTGTGTAGACGGTGTAGCCGGCCAGCAGGACGAGAACGCTGCCGAGGGCAACGAGGAACTTCTTCACGACTTCTTCTCCGGTCCGAGAGTGCTGAGCACCAGCGCCCTCACGTAGGCGGGATCGATCGGCTCGCCCGTGATGAGCAGCCGGTAGTAGAGCGGTCCGACGAGCTGGTCGACGACGACGCCGGGATCGGCGTGCGCGAGCAGCAGCCCCTCGGACTGGGCTTGGGCGATGACTGCGGTGACAGCCGCGTGGCGCTCCGCCCAGAGGGCGCGGACGCTGTCGCCGACGCGCGGTTCGCGGGCGGCTGCGGCGGTGAGGTCGGCGACCAGGGTGGTCGGGATGACCTCGAGGGTGGCGGCGATACCGGTGACGAGCTGGGTCAGGTCGCGCCGCGCGTCCCCGCTCGGCTCGAACGGCACAGCGCTGCGCAGTCCGGCGATCATCGCGACCACCAGCTCCGCCTTGCTCGGCCAGCGCCGGTAGATCGTGGTCTTCGCGACCCCGGCCCGCTCGGCGACGCGGTCGACCGACATGCCGTCGTACCCGCGGGCGCGCATCTCGGTCATGGCGGCCTCCAGCACCCGCCCCTCGACGCCGGCGTCGCGCGGTCGCCCTCGTCCTACCATCGCCACCCTCTTTTCGCTACTGCGGTGTCGAAAAGAACGTTAGCTCGGGCCGACCATTTACGCAACCGCCGTATCGTAAAAGAATCACTGCCAGAGATTGTCAGGGTTTGCTGACACCGTTGGGCAGGTGACTTCAGGAACCCGCCTGCTGCTGCCCGCAGCGTTCATCACGTCCCTCGGCAACAACATCCAGCTCCTCGGCGCCGCGCTGCTGCTCGTCCGCGCGGAGGGCTCGATGCTCGACGTCGGCTGGCTGTTCATCGCCGTCGCCGTACCGCAGGCAGTCCTCTCGCCGTACTTCGGCCGCCTGGCCGACCGCTTCGACCGCCGACGCCTGTGGGTGACGTGCGACGTCGTCAGCGCCGTCGTCGCTCTCGCCCTCCCCGTCGGACTGGCGTTGGGCGTTGCGCAACAACCACTCGTCTACGCCACCAACTTCGCGTTGGCGATCATCGCCGCCCAGTTCACGCCGGCCAGCGCCGCCCTCATCCGCGAACGCGTCCCCACCGAAAACCTCCGCCCCTTCAACGCCCACTACGAGATCGCACTCCAGTCCGGCATGCTCCTGTCCGCATCACTGGGCGGCCTGGCCCTCCAGTACTTCGGCCCCCGACCCCTCTTCACCTTCAACGCCCTGACCTTCGCGTTGTCTGCGGTCCTGGTGCTCGCCGTCGGAGGAAAGCGCCGGGGTGTCGTGTTGTCACAGGCAACCAAGCGCACAGCACCACCCGTCCGTCCCGAGCAGCCGCCAGCGACCGTCGCGGAGCGGATTCCGCTTGGGCCGTTGGCGGTGTTGTTCGGGCAAGGGCTCGTGGTGGTGACCGTCTTCAACGCCTTGTTGCCGGTGTTGTTGATCGGTGAGTGGGGGCGGGGGCCGGCTGTGTTGGGGGTGGTGGACGCTGTCGGTGGGGCTGGGTTTTTGCTTGCTGCGGCTGTTTATCGGCGGTCCGCGGGGTGGCTGGGGGATCGGAAGCTCGCGACGGGTGGGTTCTTGGTTTGTAGCGGCTTGCTGGTGTTCCAGCCGTTGTTCGGCGTGCCCGCACTCATCGCGCTCGTGCTGCTCGGTGCGTTCCTGTTCGGTCAGGCCCGCATCGCGACCCGCTCGTTGCTGATGACCTCGGTCGACGAGTCGCGCGTCGGCCACGCCTTCGGCGTCGCGAACGGCTACGGCCTGGCGGCGACGATCGTCGTCATGCTGATCGCATCGGTCGTCACCGGCCAGTCCGACACCCGCTACGGCTTCGCAGTACTCGCCCTGATCAGCATCCTCTCCGCCGCGGCCGCCGCACTCTGGATGTCAACCTTTTCCCGGCGCCTCGCATCCAAGGAGCATGGAGCGCGACCAGTCGTTCGATCACCTGGCGGAGCGATATGACCGACTCGGCGAACTGACCGAGGACGCGGTCGCCGACTGGCTCCCGACCGTCCTGCCCGAGCGCCGCCGCCGAGCCATCGACCTCGGCTGCGGCGCCGGCCGGCACGCGATCGTGCTCGCGGAGTACTTCGACCAGGTCGACGCGATCGACCTCTCCGGCCCGATGATCCGGCTGGCCCGCCGCAAGCGCCCGCGGTCGAACATCACCTACCTCGAGTCGAACATCCTCGACACCACCGGCCAGTACGACTTCGTCACCAGCTCCGCCACCCTTCACCACGTCACCGACCTCCCCGCAGTACTCCGCCACATCCGTTCCCTGGTGGCCGTCGGCGGCCGAGCGGCTCTCACCGACACCGTCTCCCCACGCCCCGCGAACCCGCGCTGGTGGCTGTACGGCGGCGAGCTGCGCAAGCTCGCCCGCAACCTCGTCCGCCGCAACCCGGACGCCTGGGAGATCTTCCGCCTCGGCACCGGCGACTGGCTCGACCACCGCGTCAGCGACCGGTACCTGAGCCGCGCCGGCTTCGAGCAGACCTACGGCGCGGTGTTCCCCGGCGGCACGTTCACCCGGGTCGGCCATCAGCATGCCGTGGTCTGGCCGAGACCAGAAGTAACAGCACTTATATAAGTACTGTTATGATCACGGCATGGACGATCCCACCGAGCAGAGTCAGTGGCGGCCGCTGCACGAGTTGCTGGGCCGGATGGATGCCGAGATCGGGCGGATCTACACCGATCGGGAGATCAAGGGCCTCAAGCCGAGCTACGTCCGCGAGCTGATCCAGCTGCACCTCAAGGGCCCGATGACGATCACCGAGCTGGCCGACGCGATCGGGCGGACCCATTCGGCGCTCAGTCAGAAGGTGGCCGCGATGCGCACCGCCGGCCTGGTCCGGACGGTGCCCGGCGCCGACGCACGCAGCAAGCAGGTCACGCTGACCGCCAAGTCGAAGAAGCTCGTCGAGCTCCTGACGGCCGAGTGGCAGGCAACCGAGGCAGCCATCGCCGAGCTGGAGGCCGAGCTGCCGTATCCGATGACCCAGGTAGTTCGAGACATCGAGCAAGCCCTGGCCCGCAAGAGCTTCCACGACCGCATCACCGAGAAGCTCAAGTGAAGGGCGCTCTCATCGACCTCGGCCCGTTGCGAGTGGTGGCGTATCGCCGGCTGTGGATCGGGCAGGTGCTGTCCGGTTTCGGCGGGCAGCTCACCTTCGTCGCGGTGATGTTCCAGGTCTGGGACCAGACGTCGAGCCCGGCCTGGACCGGCGCGGTCGGCCTCGCGCAGGCGCTCCCGCTGATCGCGCTCGGCCTGTTCGCGGGCACACTCGTCGACCGGCTCGAGCGCCGCCGGATCTACCTGATCACGACCTGCGGACAGTTGCTGACAGCAACCGTCATGGCGAGTCAGTTGGTGCTCGGTCGCGTGCCCGTCGGCGTACTCCTCGCGCTCGTCGCCGTACAGGCATCGTTCGGCGCGACCGCCGGCCCGGTCGCGCGGACCGTACTGCCGCAGCTGCTGTCCCGCGACCAGCTCGCGGCCGGGATCGCGCTCAACCGGATCGGGTTCCAGGGCGCGATGCTGCTCGGCCCGGCGCTCGGCGGCGTGATCATCGGCGTCTGGGGTGTCGGCGTCTGCTACCTGATCGACGCACTCAGTTTCCTCGCCGCGCTGTACGGCGTACTCGGACTTCCCCGGATGCAGATCGAGGGGACCGCCAAGCCGGGACTGCGTGGGGTGTGGGACGGGTTGACGTTCGTCGTGTCGACGCCGGTGATCCGCGGGGCGCTGATCACCGATCTGGCGGCGACCGTGCTGTCGATGCCGATCAGCCTGTTCCCGGTGATCAATGCGGAGCGGTTCGGCAACAACCCGCGCACGCTCGGGTTGTTCCTGACCGCGATCGCCGTCGGTGGGGTCGCCGCGTCGCTGTTTTCCGGTTCGTTCACCCGCCTGCCGCGTCATGGCGTCGTCATGCTGTGCGGGTCGGCGGCCTGGGGGATCGCGTTGCTGTTGTTCGCGTTCTCGCCGACACCCTGGTTGGCCTTGGCGTGTTTGGCGATCGCCGGCGCCGCGGACACCGTCGCTGTCGTCTCGCGGAGCACGATCGTTCAGCTGCACACGCCGTCCGAACTGCTCGGCCGGGTCAGCGCCGCCGAACAGATCGTCGGCCAGGCCGGTCCCGACCTCGGCAACCTCCGGGGCGGCGTAGTCGCGCAGCTCACGTCACCGGTCGCGTCCCTTGCATCCGGGGCGCTGCTGTGCGTCGCAGCGGTGGCCGCAGTTGCCACGAGTACGCCGGGACTGCGGAAGCCCGCGGTCACTCAGGACGCGTGAGGCCGACCGTACGGAAACCGGCGTTCCCCATCGAGGACTCGGGCGTGTTCGACGACCGGGCGGCGTTGCGGTAGCGATTGCAGTACGAGTCGTGGCACAGATATGAGCCGCCACGGATCACCCTCGCGGCGCCGAGCGACGGTCCGTGCGGGTCCTCCGTGGGGGAGAACTTGTAGTACCGCGGGCCGAACCAGTCCCCGCACCACTCCCACACGTTCCCGACCATCTGCCACAGCCCGAAGCCGTTCGGCTCGAAGGTACGGACCGGGGCGGTCGTCAGGAAGCCGTCCTCCTCGGTGTTCGCCCGGGGGAAGTCGCCCTGCCAGATGTTGCAGCGCCACTCGTCGTCGAGCAGCTCGTCGCCCCACGGGTACCGCGCGCCGTCCAGACCGCCGCGGGACGCGAACTCCCACTCGGCCTCCGTCGGCAGTCGCCGTCCCGCCCACTTGCAGTACGCGACGGCGTCGTTCCAGCTCACGTGTACGACGGGATGCTCGTCGAGACCGTCCAGGTCCGAGCGCGAACCGCCCGGGTGCCTCCAATCGGCACCGCGGACGCCGGCCCACCACGGCGTACCGGATGCCGGTCCCATCAGCTCCTCCGGCTCGGCGGCGAGGGCGAGATGGAACACGGCGGAGTACCCAAAGATCTCCGCCTCGGTCCGGTAGCCGGTCGCGTCGACGAACCGCGCGAAAGCCGCGTTGGTCACGCTGGTCGCATCGATGCTGTACGGCGACAGCTCGACCGCGTGCACCGGTGTCTCACCGTCGCCCGCGTTCTCGTCACCGTTGGTGTTGCCCATCGTGAACGAACCACCCTCGAGCACCACCTGCTCGATCTCGTGGTCGCCGCGCCCCGCCGGAGCCGGGGGCGGCGACGTCGCCTCACCACGGGACGGCGCACAGCAGGACTCGCTCATACCGACAAGCTTCTCAGCTCACGTCGAGACGAGCGCCCGAAGGTCCTGGTGATTCAGGTAAACCACGATCTGCCACTGGCCCTCGACCCTCCGGAGCAGGTACGTCGACGCGAAGATCGTGCCGTCCGGGACCGTCGACGACTCGGTCCGCTCGAGCCGCCAGGTCGACCGCACGAGCGTGTGCTGCTCGTCGACCGGCGACTCGTCGAGCGAGTCCAGGGTCATCCCACTGATTCCCAGCCCGGCGAAGAATTCCTTGCGTTTCGGCAGGCCGGCCACCACCTGCTCGCGGGTCACCGGCGTCACCGACACCGGATCCAGCGTGAGCAAGGTCGGATGGAAGCCGGCTCCGTCGCTCGCAGTCGCGAACCGGTCGAAGAACTCGGCCACGTCATCGCGTACCTTCATCAAACCCCCTCGATCTGCCCGAGGTAGCAGTCTAGACAGTAGCTGTCGTGACAGCAATAGCGAAGGAGGCCGGACATGCCGGGTCCGCGGCTCGTGCTGACCAGTTTGGTGACCCAGGTGGCCCGCGGGGTCCGGACGGCGCTCGACCAGCGGTTCGGTGAGCTCGGGCTGACGTCACAGCAGGCCGGCGTACTCCTGCACGTCTCGGGCGGTACGACGAGTCCGCGCAAACTCGCCGACCTGCTCGGCACCGACACCGCCGGCATGACGCGACTGGTCGACCGGCTGGTGGAGAAGGGCTACCTCGACCGGTCGCCGGCCACGGCCGATCGGCGCGCGATCACGGTTGCCCTGACGCCGTCCGGCCGCAAGATCCTGCCGGCGGTCAAGCCGATCTTCGACGAGGTCGCCGACGCGATCACCGCCGACATCCCGGCCGACGTGCTGCCCGACGTACTGAAGGCTCTGGAGGCGATGCGGGCGCGGGTCAGCTGAGACTCGGCGGCCCCTGCTCGATCCGGCGCAGTACCGGCTCGAGCCGGTAGAAGTCCTTGCCGCGGATCAGTTGCCGCTCGTCCCACCAGGTCGCGCCCGCCTCGGCCAGCGGCTCGATGAGTGCGCGGGACCGGGCCGCGTCGGCCGGACTGATCCCGCCGACGATCACGTCGTACGGCGCACTCCGGTCCGCGCGCTGCCCCTCGATGAAGGCAACCAGCTCGCGTACCTCGTCCACCGGCGGAGCCTCGCCGTGGTTGGCGCTCGTGAACAGCGGTACGGCGCCGTCCCAGCGCGCGGCGCGCCGCATCGGCGCCTTCTTCGGCCAGTAACCGGCGATCCACACCGGCGGCCGCGGGCTCTGAACCGTTGCCGGCAGCAACTCCACGTCGTCGACCCGGTAATGCTTGCCGGTGTGGTCGACCCGCTCGCCGGCCCAGTACGCCGCCAGCAGGTCAAGGCCCTCGTCGAGCCGCTCGGCCAGCACCTTCGGATCGGTCTCGTCGCCGAAGCTGCCGAACTCGTCGGTGATCGGCCCACCGAGCCCCGCGCCGAAGATCACCCGGCCGCCGCTCATCGAGTCCAGCGTGGCGACCTGCCGGGCGAGCTGCTCGGGCCGCCGCCGTGCGACCGGGGTGACGAGGGGGCCGAGTTTGATCCGCGAGGTCGCCAGCGCGGCCGCCGTCATCAGCATCCAGGGATCACCGAACGGTTGTCCGCGCCGTTGCTCCTTGCTGTGGACAACGTGGTCCCAGAAGAAGAGCCCGTCCCAGCCGGCCTCCTCGGCGGCAACCGCGACCCGCGCGACTGTGTGTGCGTCGGCGAAGTCCCCGAAGTTCGGAATGTTGATCGAAAAGCGCATCGTCACTCGCCCAACCGTAGTTCGACAAAAGGAATCGTGTCGCCGGGCAGCAGGTACGTCTCCACCTCGGCGAACCCGTGCGCCTTCGCGAACCGCACCCCGTCCTCGTTGCTCGCCAGGATGTGCGTCTCGAAGGTGTCGCCGAGCTGTCGCCCCCGCTGTAGACAGTGCTGGTAGATCGCGTCACCGAATCCGCGCCGGCGGTACTCCGGGAGCACCCGCGCGATCACGGTGACCGCCGCGGTCTCGTCCGACGGCGGCCGGACGGTGGAGCATCCGACCAGCACGTCGCCGTCGTACGCGAGCTCGAGGACGTTGCGCGTCAGGCGCTCTCGGATCTCGTCGACCGACAACGGCGCCGTCGGGATGATCTCGTTGTGCACCCGCTGCCAGTCCAGCAGTGTGGCGTCGTCCTCGACCGGCACGATCCGGAGCCCAGCAGTCATCCGGGCATAGTAACGTCCGGCTTTGTGCGGATTCTCTTCGTGGGCAACAGCTTCACTTCGCGGAACAACCTCCCTGGATTGATCAAGGGACTGGCCTCGGCGCGCGGGATCGAGGTCGAGCACAAGCTGATCTCGGCCGGCGGCGCTTCGCTGCGGCAGCATCTCAACGCGGGCAAGGCGCTCGAGGCGATCGCGGGCGGCGGATTCGACACCGTCGTACTGCAGGAGCAGAGCACGCTGCCGATCAAGAGCCCGGCACGCTTCCGCGACAGTGCCCACGACTTCGACGCCGCGATCACCGCGGCCGGCGCCCGTACGGCGCTCTACCTGACCTGGGCCGGGCGGAACGCCCCGGAAACACAGCAGGCCCTCACCGACGCGTACGGCGGGGCCGCGGCCGAACTCGGCGCTGCGCTCATCCCGGTCGGCCTGGTCTGGGAACGCTTCCTCGCCACCCACGATGCGCCCGTCCTGCACGACGCGGACAACAGCCACCCGGCCCTGGCCGGCAGCTACCTCGCCGCCTGCGTCTTCCTGATCGCTCTCCTGCAGGAGGACCCGGTCGGCATCGACGTGCCGGTCAAAGGCCTCGACCCGGACACCTCCGCTCTCCTCCGCCAGGCTGCGTGGGACATCTGCACCGAGCTTGCGGCGGGATAGCGGAAAAGTTCGGAAACATGTTGCCTTGATCGTGCCGCGGCAGTCAGGATGGTGCGGTGACGACAGATCAGGGACCGGCCGCGCCGGTTGCGGCCACTGCGCTGCGCCCGCTCGGCCTGCGCGACGTACAACTCGACGGCAGCTTCCTCGGTGAGCTGCAGGCGACCAACGGGACGGTCTCGATCCCGAAGGGCGCCGAGCATCTCGAGGAGCAGTGGGACAACTTCCGCAATGTCGCGAAGGGGGTGACGGATGCGGAGTACCACGGGCCGAACTACGAGGACGGTGAGGCCTACAAGTGGCTCGAGGCGGTCGCCTGGGAGGCCGGGCGGAGTACTGATCCTCGGCTGGTCGACTGGCTGGAGTCCCGGACCGCTTTGATCGCGGCGGCGCAGGACGAGGACGGCTACCTCGGCACGTTCGTGCAGTCTGGGCGCCGGGACGAGCGGTACGGGCAGCTCGACTTCGATCACGAGATCTTCAACATGGGCGCGATGATCCAGTCGGCGGTCGCGCAGTACCGGGCGACCGGGCGGACCGCGTTGCTCGACGTCGCGCGGCGGGCGGGTGATCACCTCGCTCGAACCTTCGGCACCGGGCCTGACCAGCGTGAAGGCTTCTGCGGGCATCCGGTCGCCGAGTTGGCGCTGGTCGAGCTGTACCGGACGACCGGCGAGCAGCGGTACCTCGACCAGGCGAAGTACTTCGTCGACGCGCACGGCCGGTCGATCCTTGCCCCGGGCAACCCGGGGCGTGCGGCGTACCTGTCCGACCGGATCCCGGTCCGCGAGACCACTGCGCCCGAGGGGCATGCCGTTCGTGCGATCTATCTCGCCGCCGGCGCGACCGACGTCGCGATCGAGACGGGCGACACCGAGCTGCTCGCGAAGCTCGAGACACAGTGGCAGAACATGGTGCGGACGAAGATGTACGTGAACGGCGGCCTCGGGAGCCGCTGGGACGGTGAATCGTTCGGGAACCCGTACGAGCTGCCGAACGACGTCGCGTACGGCGAGACCTGTGCCGCGGTCGCCAGTCTGCAGTGGAGCTGGCGGTTGCTCCTGGCAACGGGTAGGGCGGAGTACGCCGATCTGTTCGAGTGGCAGCTGTACAACGCGGTACTGCCGGGAGTGTCGCTCGATCGGTCGAAGTACTTCTATGTCAACGCGTTGCAGGTCCGTGCCGGGTCCGACGACGCCGACAAGCGGGCTCCGGGCAACGGCCGTCAACCGTGGTTCGGGACGAGTTGTTGCCCGACGAACCTGATGCGCACCTTCGCCTCGCTCCAACACTACGTTGCCACCAGCCACGAGAGTGGTGTGCAGATCCATCAGTACGCCGCCGGCTCGATCACCGCGGGTGACCTGAAGCTCAGTGTCAGCACCGACTACCCGGTGTCCGGACGCGTCGTCATCACGGTCGATCAGCCCGCCGAGACGGCGATCAGCCTGCGGATCCCGGCCTGGTCGGCCGGTGCCGAGATCACCGTCGGAGACGAGGTCGTCCCGGGCGTCGCCGGCACGTATGCAACGGTCCGCCGCGCCTGGCAGGCCGGCGATCGGATCGTGCTCAACCTGCCGATGGCACCGCGCCTCGTCCACGGCCATCCGCGGGTCGAGGGCATCCGCGGATCGGTCGCCATCTGCCGCGGCCCCCTCCTGTACGCCGTCGAGCAGGCCGACCAGACCGCGTCCGTCGACGACCTCGTCCTGACCGGTGCCACGCTCGACGAAGTGCCCGGCAGCGACCGCATCATCGCCCGTGGCGCCACCTGGCAAGCGCCGAGCGAGTTGTATGCCGACGTACCGGCCGGACTGGGCGAGGCCGTGCAGATCACGGCTCTGCCGTACTACCAGTGGGCGAACCGTGAGGTCGGGCCGATGAAGGTGTGGCTGCCGTATCAGCCGGCAGTCTCGTCGGTCGACGCCCGGACGACCAGCTGACAGGGGACCTGCTCCAGGCCCGCGTGCGGCCGTCCTTCGATTGCGTCCAGCAACCGTTGGGCGGCCACCCGGCCGACGTCGGCGAGCCGCAGGTCGACTGAGGTCAGCGGCGGTCGTGCGCCCTCGGCGATCAGTTCCCAGTTGTCCGTGCCGGTGATCGCGACATCCTCCGGGATGCGACGCCCGAGCTCGCGCAGGGCATCAGCGCCGCCGCGGGCGAGGAGATCGCTGCCGTAGTGGATCGCGTCGATGTCCGGGTTCTCGCGGAACAGGATGTGCGTCGCCTGGCGCCCCCACGCCTCGGTCCAGCCGCCGTACATGGCCATGCCGGTCAGCTCGAGACCGGCTGCGGCGAGCGCCTCGCTGAGGCCGGCGTGCCGGCTCCGTGCGGGGTCGAAACGCTCCGGCCCGGTGACGTGCGCGATCTTGGTCCGGCCGATCCGGAGCAGGTGCTCCGCGACCAGTCGCCCTGATGAGATGTCGTCGACCACGACCGAGCAGTCGTTGTCGTCGGCGGACGGCGTCAACGCATAGACGACCGGTACGTCGCGCGCGCCCGCCAGCGGAGGCCTGCGGTTGAAGTTGCGGCCGGTCACGATGAACCCGTCGACCCGGCGGCCGAGTAGTACGTCGACGTAGTGTCGCTCGCGGATCGGATCGCCCCGGCTGTCGCACAGGAACACCGAGATCCGGCCGGCCCCGAGCGCATCCTCGGCGCCGAGCATGACCGGGACACTGAACCGCTCGAAGCTGTCGGTGGTGATCATCCCGACGGTGTAGCTGCGTCGCTCGAACACACTGCGCGCCAGCGCGTTCGGCCGGAAGTCGATCTCCTCCGCCGCCTGCTGGATCCGCTCCCGGGTCGCCTCGCTGATCTGGCCGGTGCCGTTGAGTGCCTTCGACACCGTGCCCGGTGACACCCCCGCCCGCGCCGCGACATCCCTGACCGTCGCCCGCTTCTCCTGGCTCAACCGACCTCCCGGATCCGTGTGTTTCCGGAAACAACCATACCTGCACGGACGCCTGAATCGATCCTGTTACAACGTTGACCCTTGACCGATTTCGGCTCCGCTCCTATTGTCAGGAAACATGTTGCCGCCGTGTTTCGGTGGCCGTGTTCACTGCCCGAGGAGGGCTCATGTCAGCAACAACCTTCGGACGGCGCCGTGCGCTGCAGTTCGGTGGGCTGGCCACGCTTGCCGGGTTGGCCGGCTGCAGCGGCAAGTCGCTGGGGGACAGCGGATCGGGTTCCGGCGGCGGGACCAAGGAACTGCAGTTCATGTTCTGGGGTTCGACCGCGGAACAGAAGGCCATCTCGAACATGCTCAAGGCGTTCGAGCAGGAGAAGTCCGGCGTCACTGTGAAGCCCGTCTTCACCCCGGCCGACTACGACACCAAACTGAACGCGCTGGTCGCCAGCAACCGCCAGCCCGACCTCTGCTACATGCAGAGCCCGATGGGATATCGCCTTGCCGAGCAGGGCAAACTCGTCAACCTGTACCCGTACTTCGACAAGTACCCGGACCTCGCGAACCGTCTGCCCGGCACCTACTTCTGGTGGGACAAGGGCAAGACCTACGGGACCCAGAGCGCCAACGAGATCATGTCGCTCTGGTACAGCAAGCCGGCGCTCTCGGATGCCGGTGTGGAGACGCCGCCGGCCGAGGCTGACAAGGCGTGGAGCTGGGACACGTTCGTACAGAACGCCTACAAGCTCACGCTCGACCAGAACGGCAAGCACCCCGACGAGGACGGCTTCGACCCGAAGCGCATCCGCCAGTACGGCGTCTCCGCCGGGCTGGGCCCGACGGTGTACCAGCCACTGCTGCTCAGCCGCGGCATCAACTTCACCGACGAGACCGGCCGCAAGTCCATGCTGGACACCCCTGAGGCGATCGAGGTGTTCCAGAACCTCGCCGACCTGATGTACAAACACCGCGTCGCGCCGACACCCGCGCAACTCGGCAACAACGCGCCGAGTACGACGGTGCAGCTCAAGACCCGTCGGGTGGCGATGGTGATCGACGGGCAGTGGACGTTGCTGGACCTTGCCCAGGGCAAGCTCGACTTCGGGATGGGCGTGCTGCCGAAGTACAGCAAGCCGATGACGATCACGCTCGGCGGCGCGACCGCGATCTTCTCCTCGACCAAGCACGAGCAGGAGGCGGTCGAGCTGTACCTGTTCCACGACAACCCGACCAAGGTCGACCTGTTCAGCACCGGTCTGTGGATGCCGTTGGAGAAGCGGTACTACACCGATCCGAAGGACATCGACGTCTGGACGAAGAACGACGCGCATCCGGCGGAGTACCGGACGGCCGGGGTCGACTACACGATCAACAACTCGGCGCCGTACTTCTACCAGAAGCTGCGCAACATCGAGGCGATCGACAAGGTGCTCACACCGGCCATCCAGGTCATCCAGCAGGGCAAGACGCCGGCTGCCGACGTACTCAAGCCGTTGGCCGCGAAGCTGAACGGCGGTCTCCTGCAGGGCACGTACCCCACCAACGGCAGCTGATGAGAGCAGAACGACGCTGGGGATGGTTGCTCGCGGCACCGGCGATCCTGGGCTTCGGGATCTTCACGATCGGGCCGATGATCGCCTCGCTGTTCTTCAGCCTGACGGACTGGCAGATCGGCGCGCCGGCGAAATTCATTGGACTCGGCAACTATCGGCAGCTGGGGCACGATCCGCTGTTCTGGAAGTCGTTGAACGTCACGACCTACTACACCCTCGGCGTCGTACCGCTCACCCTGGTGGTCGGGTTCGTGATCGCGATGCTGGTCAACCAGGGCATCCGCGGTCGCGGGTTCTGGCGGACGGTCTACTATCTGCCGACGCTGGTGCCGGCGGTCGCGAGCTCGGTGCTGTGGATCTGGATCTTCAACCCGGACTTCGGTCTGCTGAACAGCATGCTCCGGCAGGCCGGGTTGCCGACGTCGAGCTGGATCTACGGCGAGCAGAGCGCCGTACCGTCGCTGATCCTGATGAGCACATGGGGTTTCGGGAACGCGATGGTCATCTTCCTGGCCGGGCTGCAGGGCGTGCCGCGGCAGCTGTACGAGGCGGTCGCGATCGACGGCGGCGGGACGTGGGCGCGGTTCCGGCACGTGACGTTGCCGTTCATGACGCCGACGATCTTCTACAACCTGGTCACCGGCACGATCGGCACGTTCCAGGTCTTCAACCAGGCGTACATCATGACGCAGGGCGGGCCGAACAACGCGACCGAGTTCTACATCTACTACCTCTACACGAAGGCGTTCACCGACAGCGAGATCGGCTACGCGAGCGCACTGGCCTGGGTGTTGTTCGTGATCGTCCTGGTCATCACCGTGCTGCTGTTCCGCAACGCGCGCCGATGGGTGTACTACGAGATGGGAGCGGCCCGGTGACACGAGAAGGCTCGCTGGTTCGCCGTACCGCGGTCTGGGTGTTGCTGGCCGCGGGCGGGCTGATCATGGTCACGCCGTTCGCGTGGCTGGTCCGCAGCGCGTTGATGGACGACAACCAGATCTTCGTGTCGCCGCCGGAGTGGATCCCCAAGCCGTTCGCATGGGCGAACTTCAGCGGGGCGCTGGGGTCGCAGCCGTTCGCGCGGTACTTCCTCAACACGATGATCATCGAGGTGCTCGTCGTCACCGGGACCGTGCTGACCTGCGCGCTCGCGGCGTTCAGCTTCTCCCGGCTGCGCTGGCGCGGGCGGAACCTGATCTTCGGGTTGCTGCTGACCGGCGTGATGCTGCCGTACGCCGTGACCCTGATCCCGACGTTCGTGATGTGGGGATCCGTCGGCGCGCTCGACACGTTCATCCCGCTGACGGTGCCGGCCTGGTTCGCCGGCGCGGGCGGCGGGGTGTTCAACATCTTCCTGTTCCGGCAGTTCTTCCTGACGATCCCGTTCGAGCTCGACGAGGCGGCGTACATCGACGGCGCGACCCCGTGGAAGGTGTTCTGGGGCGTCATCATGCCCTTGTCGAAACCGGTCGTCGTGGTCGTGGTGATCTTCACCTTCATCGGCGTCTGGAACGACTTCCTCGGCCCACTCCTGTACCTGACCTCCGACAGCAAATACACCCTCGCCCTCGGCCTGGCCGGCTTCCAATCCACCTACACAGCCCAATGGGGCTTCCTGATGGCCGCCTCCCTGGTAGTCATCCTCCCCATCATCCTCATTTTCTTCGTCCTACAGCGGTACTTCGTAGAAGGCGTAACCCTCACCGGCGTAAAAGGCTGAACCACACCACCAAAGGCCACCCCCGAAAGGACACCGCCCCGCGGCGGCAGTTTTGTTGGCCGCCTTCGCCGGCGTGTGATGTCTGATCGCCCATGCCCTCCGCGCCGCGTGGACATACGCGGGGGTGATCGGTCCCTGCATCAGCCAGGCATCGACGCACCAGGTGAGGGGATGGCGGATATCGCGTGGGTCCGAGCCGTCTGGGAGGACGCCGATTCGCCGGTCGGTTGTCCAGGTGCGCATGGCCCAGCGTCTTCGCCGCTGATCGCGGACATTTCGCTGCTCAGTCATCCAGCCACTCCGCACCGCTGCCGTCGCGGTGGTAGCCGTTGTGATGTCCTAAGACGCATCGACAGCCGGTCGTGGGGTTCTCCCCGTCACACTTGAGGTCTTGCGCGCCCCGCAGTTCCGGCCAGCCCGCACTGTCCTTCGGGTGTCCCCGCGTTAGGTGGTTCATGGTTGGAGCATCGCCCCGATAGCGCGCCGGATCGATCATTCCCGCGTATCCCTCGGCATCGGGAGACAGGGATACAAGGCGTAGGTGACACTGGGGCCATGACGTTCGGGAGTCGTCTCCGTGAGTACCGTGATCATCGCGGGTGGTCGCTGGGCGATCTGGCGCGGGCGACCCACTTCAGCCGCTCCTACCTCTCGAACGTGGAGAACGGCCGAAAGCCGGCCACCGAGGACGTGGCGCGGAGATGTGATGAGGCTCTACGGGCAAAGGGCGAGCTCATCGCGGCAGCGAGACATGACGCGACCACGAAGCTCAATGACCGGCCATGGCAGACGGCCGAACTGATCTCCCGGTTGCAGACCTCAGATACGACGCCGAACACGATCGAGGCTCTGCATTCGACAGTTGAGGAGTTGTGCTGCCAGTACAACCGGCGCGATGCGATGGAACTGCGTACTGAGGCTCACGAGTGGTTGCAGTATGTAGGAAGTCTGCTGCGGCGGCCGGTTGGCCTGAAGGCGCATACGGACCTGCTGGTGGCCGGCGGCTGGCTGGCGTTGCTCGCGGGGTGTGTTGAGTACGACCTGGGGATGGGCACCGCTGCGGAGTCCACTCGAGTAGCAGCCGCTCAACTGGGCATCGAAGCCGGACACCCTGAGATCGTGGGGTGGGGTCACGAGATGACGGCATGGTTCGCGCTGACGCAGGGTCGGTTCCGGCAGGCTGTCGACGCATCGCGGCGCGGACAGGCAGTCGCCCAAAGCACCAGCGTTCAGGTGCAGCTCATCGCCCAGGAAGCGAAGGCGCGAGCACGCCTTGGCGAGTCCGGGCTGACTACTCTGCTCGAGTCCGGACGTGACCTGCTTGCAGAACTGCCATACCCGGACCGACCCGACAACCACTTCAAGGTCGATCCGGCCAAATGGGACTACTACTCGATGGACATTCACCGCATGGCGCAGGACAACGCGCAGGCGAGCGAGTATGCGGGGTCGGTCATCCGCGACAACATCGCGCCGGACGGGACCGAGCTGAGCCCGATGCGGATTGCCGAATGCAGGTTGACCCTCGCGTTCGTCGCCGGTCGTGAGGGCGACCTGGAGGAGGCGGTCGACCTTGGCGTCGAAGGGCTCAAGGATGGCCGGCAGAGCAAGGTGCACTTGCGGATGATCGCGAGCGAGCTCGACCAGGAGCTACGCCGACGGTTCCCCGGTGAGGGGGCCGTCGGTGGGCTCGAGGATGCGATGCGAGCCGTCTAGCCCGCCGCCAGCTCCTCGGTGTAGGCAATAACCGCATCGGTGTACTCGTCGTCATTCAGCGTGGCGCAAGCGGCAGGACGGTCTCCGGTTGTGCTGGTGCCGGCCTTCAGCGCAGCGACGCAGTCGACTGGGATACGGGTAGACCGCTCTGGCGACAGGAGGTATTGGGCTGCAGGAGCCCTTCGGCCGTCGATTCACGCTGGGGAGGGTTGGCCGAGAGGGACTACCTCCTGTCGTCATGCAGGCTTTCCACCGCTGAGGATCAGTCAGAGAGCGATACCGGCTTTTCGATGTGGGCTGCAGGGATGGTTCTGACTTGGGTGGTGATGTCGAATCAGGCATGAGGCGTTCGACGCAGGGGTGAATGGTCGCTCACTGGGCGCGGCCGAGGCAGTCAAGGGAGATCAGCATGACCGCGACGTACACCTTCGACGTCTTCTCTAGCCTTGATGGGTTTGCGTCGTACGACAACGCGGACTGGGGGCCGTACTGGGGGAAGCACGGCCCCGAGTTCATCGAGCGGCGGATTGCGCAGTACGACGAGGAGCAGCGGATGGTGTTCGGCGCGGACACGTTCCGGCTGATGATGCAGATGATCGGCTCGAGCAAGATCTCGGCCGAGGAGCTCGACCCGGTGAACGGGCGGATGCGGCCGATGCCGACGACCGTGGTGTCGTCCACCCTCGAGGGACCGTTCGACTGGCCGGACGCGACCGTTGTGACCGGCGACGCTGTCGAGCTGATCGCTCGCCTCAAGGAGGAGTCCGACGTGCCGCTCCGCTCCCACGGCAGTCTGTCTCTCAACCGCGTCCTGATGGCTGCCGGACTCGTCGACCGCGTGCAGATCACGATCTTCCCGGTCATCGCCGGCCAGACCGGCGTCGAGCCCGTCTTCCAGAACGCGGCCGACTTCGACCTCGAGCTCCTGGAAGCCCACACCTTCGACGGTCGCACCCAAGAACTCATTTACCACCCCACGCTGCACAGCTGAGCCGAGCTACTTTGGAGCATGAGCAGGATGGCTCAAGGTGCAGCTGGCGGTGACAATCAGCATCCACCGAAGGTGCCGATCGACGGCACGGTGCCGATCGAGCTGATGCCGACGCCGCTGACCATCGCGGCCGACGCTCTGGGCGCCTGGATCGCGCAGCACCCGAATGCGGACGTTGGCTGACCTGACCACCAACACGTAGTTCGAGCACGCGCCGCCGAGGGCCAGCCAGACAGCCATCGCGGACGCGGTGTCGCGTTGCTGGCCCGGGCGTGTGTGCTGTGTCTCGTCGAGCGCGTGCGGGTGAGCGGACAGTTGCCTGCGCCGCCGGAGGCGGCCAAAGGGCAGCCGCCGCGGAGCGGTGTCCTTTTACTTGGCGTCGTGGAAGACCAGGCCGAGGGTGTGGCGGTGGCCGGATTTGATGGGGGAGACGCCGTGGCGGACGGGGGAGGCGGACCAGCCTCGGGTTGATTTGATGGGGCGGTCTCGGGTGGTGAACAGGAGGCCATGGCCTTGGGGGATGAGGGTTGCGGTGCCTCGGGACTGGGCTCTGGGGCGTTGTTCGACGAGGAGGAATTCGCCGCCGGTGTGGTCGGCGCCAGGGGCGTTCAGGTTGATCACGACCTGAAGTGGGAAGACCTTTTCGCCGTACAGGTCGCGATGGAGGGCGTTCCAATCGCCGGCGCCGTAGCGAAGGAGGATCGGTGTGGGCCGGGTCTGGCCGGCGGCGTGGCAGATGTCGAGCCACTCGTCGAGGGTGTCCGGCCATTCTGCCTCGCGACCGAGTTTGGTATACCAATCGCGCGCGATCGGCAGCAGCCGCGGGTACAGCGCCTGCCGCAACGCCTCGACCTCAGCGGGGAACGGATGATCGAAGTACCGGTACTGCCCCTCACCGAACCAGTGCCGCGCCATGTCGATCGTCGCCCGGAAGCGCTGAGCGTCGTCGTACAGCGCGGCGATCCGCCCAGCCTCAGCAGGCGTCAGCAATTCGGGCAGCAGCGCACAGCCGAGATCGTTCACCTCGGCCGTCACCGCGTCCCAGTCAGCTCCGGCTACTCGTCGCTCGTACTTGTTCATACTGATGGAACGCCGGAGCCCGCAGACGTGTGAGGCCTACGAGGGGTAGTACACGCCGCCCTCGCCCCACACCGACGGCAGCAGGAGCAGACCCCCGTAGTGGTGCATCGCGATCCCGGCGAAGGCAGGTGTGCCCCCGAGAGCGGAGTACACCTTGTCCAGCTCCGCCTCCATGTACGTGCGACCCTCTTCGTAGAACGTGACCGTCTCTGGGTCGCTGGTGCCGGACAGATCCTTGCTCTCGACACCGATCACCACCGATCGCGGTTTGCCGATCGCCGCGGCATAAGCGATCTCGTGCTCGGCGCGCGAGATGATCCCGGCCGCGGTCTCGGTGTAGTCCATCAGCGCGACGTAGTCGGTCAGGTCCTGCGCGTGATCACTCAGCGGAGCAGTCTTCCCGTGCCAGGTGATCGCCGTACAACAGTCCGAGCTGTCGAACCAGAACGGGATCGCCGGCCCCACGAGCAACCGCTGCCCGGACACGTCCCGCAGGTGCACGAACTTCGCCAGCAGATCGAGCCAGATCGTCGGCAGCGTCGTCCCCGGCTCCTTCCACTCGGGCAGCAGGTACGGCTCGATGTCCACATTCACGCCGTCGAACCGGGCGTTGTCCGGCACGGCGCGGTTGTAGTCGAGCACCTTCGTGAACTCACCGATCGCAAGATGCTGGTACTGCGGAAGCACCCCCAGGTACGGCGGATTCGTACCGCCCGCGATCACCGCCTGCACGTGGTATCCACGCCCGCGCGCCCACCGCACGAACGACGCCACCTGGTGCCGCGAGTCCCGCAACATGTCCCGACCGCCGTACGCCGCAACGCCGAGGTACACCGTCGGCCAGCACTGGCCGACGCAGGCACACCAGGCACAACCGCGAACAACAACACAAGGGCCGCGATCAGCCGCTTCGCATCTGCTCGAGCACCGTGATCGGAGCCAGCATTGCGGCATCGTCGAGGGGACGCTCGCCGTTCTCGAGCATCTGTAGGAAGATCTTGAGGCCAGGTACGACGTAGTCGTCGTCCAGCTGGATCGCCTGGCTGGCCAGGCCGGTGCGGCCGACGACAGTGGCGTGGAAAGGTACGCGGGCCTCGGCTGTCGGCTTTACGAACTGCAGGGTTACCAGGACCTCGCCGCTGCGGTACCGCGCGACGATCGTCGAGCCGACGCGTTCGACCTCGACCGGGCCCGGTTCGCCGGGCGCCAGTCGTTGTGCGAGGTCTGCGATGTGGATGCCGTAGAAGAAGATTCCGCTGTACTCGCTGTCCGGATCGGCCGGCCCGGTCACGGTGACCGTCTGCACTTGGCCGACGTCAGCCGCTGCAATCGCGTCGGCGTCAGCAACCCATCGGACGGCTGAATACGAAGTGACAAGAGTGTCCCGAGCAGCATCGAGGATCGCCCGCGCGTCCGCGGTCCCAGCGGCCAGCGGTTTGTCGACCCAGACCGGGATGCCTGCTTCGAGGAACGGTACGGCGAGCTCGCGGTGCAACGCGCCGTCGCGATTGGTGATGATCAGCGCGTCGACCGAGCCGATCAGCTCGCCCGAAGTCGGCACGACGTCAGCAATCCCGCCAACGGCAGCGAGCTTGCGGGTTTTCTCGTCGTTGCCGACCAGGGCAACGATCCGGGCGTCGGCGATCCGGTCGACGTTCAGCAGACGGACGATGTGGTCCGCGTGGCTGTTCTCCGTCCCGACCAGTGCGATGCGCATCAGTTCTCCTCCAGCTCGACGGGACGCCCCAGCCGGGCGGATTCATAGACAGCGAGCACCGTCGCCAACGACCGCCGTCCCGCCTCCAACGACACGGCCGGTGCACGTCCGTCGCGGACGGCGTCAATGAAATCCCGGTACTGGGCGAGATGCGCAAGCTCCACCGGACCCCAATCAGCCGGGCCTTCCAGCACACCTGCCTCGGGCTCAGCAGCCGAGGCGGAAGCGAAGTACGCGAGCTCGTCGTCGTCCAGCACCGCCGTACCTTGATCGCCGTGGATCGTCAGCCGCACCGGACGACCCGGGTACGCCGCGGTGCTTGCCAGGAGCAACCCGATCGCCCCGCTCTCGAACAGGATCGTCGCGCCGGCCAGATCCTCGACCTCGATCCCCGAATGGGCGAGCATGCCGGTCTGCGCGCTGACCTGGACCGGACGGCCGAGCATCCACACCAGCAGATCGAGTGCGTGAATGCCCTGGTTCATCAGCGCGCCGCCGCCGTCGATCGCGAGCGTGCCGCGCCAGTCGTCGCCGTCGTAGTACGACTGCGGCCGGAAGAACGCCGACTCCGCGATCCCCGACGTCACCCGGCCGAGGGCACCGGTGTCGATCGCTGCGCGGATCTGCGCGACGGGCGGCTGGAAGCGGCGCTGGCTGATCACCGAGACGGTGAGCCCGGTCGATCGCGCAACCTCGATCAGGCGGTCCGCGGCGGCAAGCGTGATGTCGACCGGCTTCTCCACGATCACGTGCTTACCGGCCTGCAACGCTTCGATGGCAAGGTCCGCGTGCAGCGCGCTCGGTAGACAAATGGACACGGCATCGACCGAAGCAGCCGCGAAAGCATCGGCGGGCGCCGAGAACGCCTGACCGCCGTACTGTTCGACGAGCTTGCCGGCGCGGTCGAGGTCCTGGTCGACGACCGCGACCAGTTCGGCTTCGTTGCCTAGGGCTTCGATGAGGCGAGCGTGCACAGTGCCGATCGCGCCGGCACCGATCAGGGCGAAACGCATGAGACCTCTCTCTCGTCGACCAGGGGATCAGGGATCAGGAAGTCGTCCAAGGCAGTGGTACGCCGCCGTTCTCGGCGGACTGTTGTGCGAGCAGGGCCAACCGGGTCGCGAGCAGACCGCGGGACGTGGTGATGTCCGGTTCGTTGCCTTCAGCAAGCGCTCGCAAGGGCAGCTCGGCGGGGCGATGGCCGGACGGAAGTGGTATGTCGTGTGGTGCGAGGTCGGTCGTGGTGAGGACGAGACGGTTGCGTGCCCAGAGCAACTCGGCGGTGCCTTCGGTGCCGACCAGCTTCATCCGGTAGTCGCCGTGCACCGGTGAACCCGCCGGATTCATCCAGTCCACGCCCGCGGTGATCAGCGCACCGGGCCCGCTCAGCGTCGCGACGCCGTACGATGCGTCCACCACGAAGCCGCTGACGGTCCCACTGGTCAGACCTGTGAAGAGCAGGCCGGCGTCGAGGTCGTGGACGGCGAGATCGTTCAGCAAACCGCCGTACCGCGCTCGGTCGAAGAACCAGTCCGGGCGCGTCGGGCGGTTGAGTTTGTGCGGACCGGAGGCGGTCACGCCATGGATCGTGCCGAGCTGACTCGTGATCTCCAGAGCCGCGAGCGTGACGGGGTAGTAGCGCTTCTCCAGCAGGAGCGTGACGTGACGGCCGGTGCGCTGTGCGGCCTCGGTGATCGCGTCGAGGTCGTCGAGAGTCGTGCACAGCGGCTTGTCGGCGATGACGTGGCACCCGGCGTTCAAAGCGTCGACCACCGCCCGACCGCGGTCGCCGTAGATGCCGGCGACCATGACGATGTCGGGAGACATCTCGCGCAGCATCTCCTGGTGATCCGTGAACACCTTCGCGTCGTACGGCGCGGCCCATCGCTCAGCGAGTTCGCGACTCGGGTCCGACACCGCGACCAGTGCGAGCGAGTCGACAGCGTCGACCTCGGCGGTCGCGTAGGCCACATGCGGATGGGCGGCTCCGGCGATGGCGATCCGAGTCATCTCGTGATTCCAGCATGCAACCGGTTGCACGTCAACGCGTCACCGCAGCGGTCGTTGCTCTGATGACCAGGTGGGTTGCAATGGTGATGCACTCTGCAGTCGGGTCGTCGAGTAGTTGAATCAAGAGCTTCGCGGCCGCCGTGCCTGCCGTGGCTGCTCCGGCTGACACGCTCGTGAGCGCGGGGGTGGTCAGCGCGGCGAGGGTGTCGTCGCAGCCGACGAGACTGAAGTCGGTAGGGACCGAGATACCGCGCAACTCGAGCCCGGCCAGCACGCCCTGCGAGACCACATCGTCGAACGCGATCGCCGCCGTCGCACCCGACCGCACGAGCGCCGACACCGAATCCCGGCCGGCCGCATAGCTCGGCCGACCCACCTCGATGACCTCCACCGTCAACCCCGACGCGGCCGAAGTCAGAACCTCCCGCCGCTGCTGGTCGGACCATGAGTCGCGAGGGCCGGCCAGGTACGCGAGACGCTCGTGCCCGAGCTTCTTCAGCAGCATCACCGCCTCGGTCATACCGCCCGTGGAGTCGATCAGCACCCGCGGAATGCCCTCCAGATCGCGGTTCACCAACACGACCGGACGAGTGGCGGCCAGCTCGCGGATCAGCTCCTCCGACAGCCGCGGCGAGGCCAGGACGAACCCCTCCACCTGCGGCGCGAGCCGCGCGATCAGCTTGGCCTCACGCTCCGCGGACTCGTCCGAATCGCCGAGGAACACCGCCAGGTCGGCGGTCTCGGCGGCCGATTGCAGGCTCCGGACCAGCGGCGGGAAGAACGGGTTCGCGATATCCGGTACGACGACCGCGATGTTCCCGAACCGCCCGGTCGACAGCGCCCGCGCCGCCTGGTTCCCGACGTACCCGAGCCGGGCCGCGACCGCGCGGATGTGGTCGACGGTCTCCGGACTGAGCAGCTGCGGCCGGGTGAAGGCCCGCGACACCGTCGACCGCGAGACCTCGGCTGCGGCAGCGACATCGCCGATCGTGACCCCCGGCGCCCGCTGCAGACGTGGCGACATGCGGCCACGATAGTGCAACCGGTTGCAGAGGAGAACTGTCCAGGCCTTGAGATTAAACCTAGTAAGTCAATCTAATTAGTACCTTTTCATGACGGATCGTGACCCCGAGAGAAGGACAAGATGACCGAACCCAGCTGGTCGTTCGAGACCAGGCAGATCCACGCCGGCCAGACCTCCGACCTGACCACGAAGGCCAGGGCGCTGCCGATCTACCAGACCACGTCGTACACCTTCGACAGCACCGATCACGCCGCGAGCCTGTTCGGGCTGCAGGAGTTCGGCAACATCTACACCCGGATCCAGAACCCGACCCAGGACGCGGTCGAGCAGCGGGTCGCCAGTCTCGAAGGCGGTACGGCGGCGCTGCTGCTCGCGTCCGGTCAGTCCGCCGAGACGCTCGCGCTGCTGAACATCGCGGAGAACGGTGACCACATCGTCAGCAGCCCGAGCCTGTACGGCGGGACGTACAACCTGTTCCACTACACGTTCCCGAAGCTCGGGATCGAGGTGTCGTTCGTCGAGGACCCCAACGATCTGGAGTCATGGCGTGCCGCCGTACGTCCGAACACAAAGGCGTTCTTCGCCGAGACGATCGCCAACCCGAAGAGCGAGATCCTCGACGTCGCGGGCGTTGCGGACGTCGCGCATGCCGCGGGGGTGCCGCTGGTCGTCGACAACACGGTCGCGACGCCGTACCTGATCCGTCCGATCGAGCACGGCGCGGACGTGGTGGTGCACTCGGCAACGAAGTACCTGGGCGGGCACGGTACGGCGATCGCGGGCGTGATCGTGGATTCCGGGAAGTTCGACTACGCGGCGGATCCCGCGAAATTCCCGGGTTTCAACAACCCGGACCCGAGCTACCACGGGCTGACCTACGCGCGGGATCTCGGCGTCGGCTCCGATCTCGGCAACCTGGCCTACATCCTCAAGGCTCGCGTGCAGTGGCTGCGCGACCTCGGCCCGGCGGTCTCGCCGTTCAACGCGTTCCTGATCGCGCAGGGTCTGGAGACGCTGTCGCTGCGGATCGAGCGGCACGTCGACAACGCGCTGAAGGTGGCGCAGTGGCTCGAGCAGCGTGACGAGGTCGAGAGCGTCGCATACGCGAGCCTGCCGTCGTCGCCGTGGTACGAGCTCGCGCAGAAGTACGCGCCGCGCGGCGCGGGTGCGGTCGTGGCCTTCGAGATCAAGGGCGGGGTGGATGCGGGCAAACGGTTCGTGGACGCGCTCAAACTGCACAGCCACGTGGCGAACATCGGCGACGTACGCTCGCTGGTCATCCACCCGGCGTCGACGACGCACAGTCAGCTGTCGGCCGAGGACCAGCTCGCGTCCGGGGTGACGCCCGGACTGATCCGGCTGGCTGTCGGGATCGAGCACGTGGACGACATCCTGGCCGATCTCGAGGTCGGGTTCGCGGCGGCGAAGTGAGACGGTTCGCCGCGGTCGGCGACCTGGTTCTCGAGAGCGGTACGACGCTACCGGCGGTCCGGATCGCCTACGAGACGTGGGGCCGGCCGAACGCTGCCCGGGACAACGCCGTACTCATCTGTCATGCGCTGACCGGCGACGCGCATGTGGTCGGTCCGGCCGGTCCCGGGCAGCCGACGCCGGGCTGGTGGGACGGGCTGACCCGCTACCTCGATCCGGCGGACTGGTACGTCGTGGCGGCGAACGTGCTCGGTGGTTGTCAGGGGACCACGGGACCGGCGACCGCGGCTCCGGACGGACGGGCGTGGGGGAGCCGCTTCCCCGCGCTCACCGTCCGGGACCAGGTCGCCGCCGAGGCTGCGCTGGCCGATGCGCTGGGCGTCGACCATTGGGCGGCGGTGATCGGCGGATCCATGGGCGGGATGCGCGCGCTGGAGTGGCCGTTGATCTACCCGGACCGGGTGGGTACGGCGATCGTCCTGGCCGCGACCGGCGCCGCCTCGGCCGAGCAGATCGCTTGGTGCGCGCCGCAGCTCGCCGCGATCACGTCCGACCCGGACTGGCAGGGCGGCGACTATTACGGCACCGGCCGGTCACCGATGACCGGCCTCGGCATCGCCCGCCGGATCGCGCACATCACCTACCGCTCGGAGTACGAGCTTGCCGCCCGCTTCGGCCGCAACCACCAGTCCGGCGAGGATCCGGCGTACGGCGGCCGGTACGCCGTCGAGTCCTACCTGGATCACCACGCGGACAAGCTCATCCGCCGCTTCGATCCCGGTTCGTACGTCGTCCTGACCCGCGCGATGAACTCCCACGACATCACCCGCGATCGCGGCGACCTCGCGACCGCCTTGTCCCGCCTCAGGTCCCAACTGGTCGTGGCTGCCGTCGACTCCGACCGCCTCTACCCGCCGTCCCAGTCCGAGGCCCTGGTCGCCGCCCACCCGGCCGCGGCCCCGCTCCACACCATCACCTCGCCCTACGGCCACGACGGCTTCCTGATCGAACTCGACCAGGTCGGCGCCCTGATCGCCCGCACCCTGACCCGCAGCCGAGTCACCTGAGCGACACGCCCACTGTCTTGCTGGTCACGGTGTCTTCATAGATGGCCACCGGCGAGTAACACTGGGAGGTAGAACGTCTGGTTGGACGACCGGGCGATGGGGCACTGGGATGAACATGGTGGACGTCGAGCTGCGGTATTTGCGCATCTGGCGGGCAGCCGTGGGACTGCTGGCCACAATCGGAGTCGTTGCGTCGCTGGTGTTCGTGTCACCGTCGACGAACCTGGTCGCGTTCCTGGTCGCCGCGTTCACCGCGGGAGCGGTCTGCCTCAGCATCGGACTGGGCCGCGACCTGCCGACCGGCGACCTGATGTACCTCGTCCCACGCTGGGCCGTGCTCGGCGGACTGTTCGTCCTCGCGGTCTGCGGGTACGCCGCGGCGGTCGGCGCCCGGACGGTCGCCCTGATGCTTCTGATCGTCGGCGCCTCCCCGCCCGTCATCAGCTGGCTCCGCTCCGGGACGGTCGACCAGCCGCCCCGTGAGGTACGGCGGCGCCGGCCGATCAAGTTGCCCAAGGCATCGGATAATCTGGTGCCGGTCGGCCGGACCGACGGCCGCCCGGCCGAGGACTGGCCGATGCCGAAGTACCTCACCGCCGTCGTGCGCAGCGTCGGTGAGCTCAGTGACGAAGAGCTGTGCCTGGCCTGGCGGCGGAGCTTCACCCAGCTCCAGCGGGCGTACGGCGCGGACCGTCGGCAGGCGATGGTCGACGTACGGCGTGCTTATCTCGACGAACTCGAGCGCCGCCACCCCGACTCGTTCGCCACCTGGCTCGCCTCGAACCCCCGAGCCGCCGGCAACCCCGCTCGCTACTTCACCTACCGCGCGGAGCACTGACCGACCCCCTGAGCCAATCAGCAAGGAGAGTCTTGCCGTGAGCAGCCCGGAGACCGCACAGTCCGAACGCACGTTCTTCGGCCAGCCGCCCGTCCTGGCCAATCTCTTCGGCGTAGAGCTGTGGGAACGCTTCTCGTTCTACGGCATGCAGGGCATCCTGCTCATCTACCTCTACTACAGTGCCGAACGCGGCGGTCTCGGCATCGACGAAGCTACGGCGACCAGCATCGTCGGCGCGTACGGCGGTCTCGTCTACCTCTCCACGATCCTCGGCGCCTGGCTGGCCGACCGCGTGCTCGGTCCCGAACGCACGCTGTTCTACGCGGCGGTCGTGGTGATGGTCGGTCATATCGCCCTGGCGTCGATCCCCGGCCTGGCCGGCGTCGCGGTCGGGTTGGTGCTGATCGCTGCCGGGAGCGGCGGGGTGAAGGCGAACGCCACCTCGCTGGTCGGGACGCTGTACAGCGAGGACGACGATCGCCGTGACGGCGGCTTCTCGCTGTTCTACCTCGGCATCAACCTCGGCGCCTTTGCCGGGCCGCTGCTGACCGGCCTGCTACAGAAGAACGTCGGCTTCCACTACGGCTTCGGGCTGGCGGCGGCAGGCATGTTCCTCGGCCTGGTCCAGTACGGCGCCGGCCGTCGCCGCCTGAGCGACGAGGCCCGGCGCGTCCCGAACCCGCTGACCCCCGACGCGAGGCGCCGAATGATCATCGGCGCGGCGGTGGCGCTGGTGGTCGTCGTCGGGATCCTGATCTCCGGCATCCTGCCCGCGTCGCGGTACGCGCTCGCGGTCGCGGTGATCAGCGCGCTCGCAGCGATCGCGTACTTCGTCGTCATCCTCGGCAGCGGCCGGTTGACCGACGTCGAACAGAGCCGGGTGCTCGCGTTCATCCCGTTGTTCATCGCGAGCGCGGCGTTCTGGTCGCTCTACCAGCAGCAGTTCACCGTCGTCACCGTCTACTCCGACCAGCGCCTGGACCGGAACATCTTCGGCTGGGAGATGCCGGTGTCGTTCGTGCAGTCGATCAACCCGGTGATGATCATCATCCTGTCCGGCGTGTTCGCCGCGATCTGGACGAAGCTCGGGTCGCGGCAGCCGTCGACGCCGATCAAGTTCAGCGCCGGGCTGGCGGTGATGGGGATCGCGTTCCTGCTGTTCCTGACGATGGCCGGCGGCGGTCCGAACAGCGCACCGCTGCTCGGACTCACCGGCATCCTGCTGGTCTTCACGATCGCGGAGCTACTGCTCTCGCCGGTCGGTCTCTCCTTGTCGACAAAACTCGCCCCCGAGGCGTTCCGTACCCAGATGGTCGCGCTGTTCTTCCTCTCGGTCGCGCTCGGTACGGCGATGTCCGGCGTACTCGCGAAGCTCTACAGCACCGAACACGAGACGCCGTACTTCGGCGTCATCGGCGGGGTCGCGCTGGGACTGGGTGGACTGCTCGCGCTGGCGGCCCGTCCGATCCAGCGGCTCATGCGCGGGGTGCGCTGAACGTCGCGCGGAGGTCCGCGCCGATCAGCTCGACCGCATGCCGTCCGGCCGACAGCGCGGCGGGGAAGTTGAGGAACGCGTGCATCGTGTCGGCGTACTCGACGAGCCTGGTTGGAATACCGGCTTGTGTGAGGCGACCGGCGTAGGCGAGGGCGTCCGGTCGCAGTGAGTCCCGGCCGGCGGCCAGCACGAGCGTTGGCGGTAGACCGGCGACCGACTCCGCGTGGAGTGGTACGGCGGTCGCTGGGATCTCGTCAGAGGTGAAGTACCACTCGTGCCAGTCTTCGTCCGGATGTAGGTCCAGGGTCGGGTAGCAGAGGATCTGGCGGTCGGGGAGTGGGGTGCCTTCGTCCCGCGCCAGTAGGCAGGTGCCCGCGGCAAGGGCTGCTCCCGCACTTTGGCCGCCGATGACGATCCGGCCGTCGCCGTTGAGCTCGGCCGTGTGTTCGCGGATCCACTGCAGTGTCTCGTAGGTGTCGTGAAGTGCTGCTGGATAAGGGTTTTCGGGCGCCAGGCGATAGTTGAGCGAGACAACGGTGACGTTGCCGTTGGCAGCGATCCCGGAGGTCGCGTACTCGATGTCGCGCAGGTGACCGCCGACGAAACCACCGCCGTGCAGCCAGAGCACGATCGGTCGCGGCTGCATCGAGTATCGGTATACCCGCGCTTGCAGCGTGCGTCCCGGTAGGTCGATCGTCAGGTCGTCCAACGAAACGCGGGGATCGGGGTGGCCGGCCAGTGCAGGATCCGGCAGATCTTCCCGATCCAGCAGCAGGGCTTGGTACGGGTCGACATCCGGAACGGGAAGGTCGGCGAGGACCTTCAGCAGGGCGTCGGTTTCGGTCCCGTACTCCGGGCTGTCGATCAGCTCGCGGGTCATGCGGCGACCGGCTGCAGATGACGGGCGGCGTGCGCGAACAGGAATCCGTCCGGCGTCGTCGACACGTACTCGGCGAGTGCCCCGATCCCGCCGTCGAACCCGGCACCGGTCGACGGGTCGGCCCATGCCTGCTCGTCGTACTGCTCGATCTCCGCCACGAGCGCCGTCCCCACGCTGTTGAACCGGTGGAGGATCAGCTCCGATGGGATCCGTCGCCCGGCCTCGACTCCGCCCAGGTTGAGGGCTCGCCCGATCTCAGCGGTCTCCCAGCGCGGGTCGAGGCTCCAGTGCAGGCGGCCTGCCTTGGCGTCGCGCAGTACGGCGAGGTTGATCTCGTCCCACATCAGCACGTGGGCGACGAGGTCGTGCAACGAGTCGCAGAAGTCGCCGAGCGGGCCGGCGGTCACGTCGTACGGCGCGCGCAGTTCGTCCTCGCTCTTTCCTTCGACGCGGCTCAGCAGGAGTTCTTGGTCCCGGCGGATCATTCCGGCCGCCTGCGCCGGCGTAGTAGTCGGTGTACGCATGCCGACAATCAACCAGTCGCACCGCCTGGGCCCTGGTGGATTGCGCGAAGTTCTCAATCGGTCGCGCGGTACGTCGCCATCTTGGCGCGGGCGCCGCACGTGTTCATCGAGCACCACCGGCGTTGGCCGGGGCGGCTCGTGTCGACGAACAGCAGGGAGCAGTCGTCGGACGCGCAGGTCCGGATCCGCTCGGCGAGCGGCCCAGTGAGCAGGTCGACCGCGTCCCGGGCCAACCGGCTGAGCAGCTCCGGGACGTCTGTCAGGGTGACGGCGACTCGACGATCCGGAGTCAGGCGTGGGCCGGCGAGTGGGCGGCTGCTCCACTGGTTGACCACCTCGAGGTCGGCGGGAAGCGTCGCACCGGTGAAGAGCCGGTAGAGCGCCTCCCGGAGCTGGATCGCCTGCCTGTAGGCGCGGCGCGTGACCGGCACCTCGTCCAGGGTGAGACCTGCCTCGCGAACCCAGCGGGCGAGATCCGCCGGCTCCGGCATCCGCTCGAACGGCGCCTGCTCCCGCTTGCCGACAGTCGCGGTGAAGTCGACCGACGGGCGGCCGCCGACCCAGGTGAAGCGCGTGTTCATGGCCGTAGCCTATCATCGCTGTTACCAGTTAAACCGGTAACAAGGGAGCAGCTCGTGAGGATCGGGATCATCGGCGCCGGCGGCGTGGGCGGGTACTTCGGTGCGCGACTGGCCGCGGCCGGACAGGACGTCGGGTTCGTGGCGCGGGGCAAGCACCTCGAGGCGCTGAGGTCGGACGGGCTGGTGGTGAAGAGCCCTTTGGGTGATCTCCAGTTGCCGGTGCAGGCGACGAGTGAGCCGGCCGAGCTCGGGGTGGTCGACTTCGTTCTGGTCAGCGTGAAGACCTGGCAGCTGCCCGAGGCGATCGGCGCGATCCGGCCGCTCGTCGGCCCGGACACCGCAATCGTCACGGTGCAGAACGGCGTGGAGGCGCCGGATCAGGTGGCCGAGTCGTTCGGGCGCGACGCCGTACTGCCCGGTGCGGCCGAGGTGATCGCTTACGTCGACGGTCCGGGGATCATCCGGCATCTCGGCAGCGGCAAGCTGACGTTCGCCGAGTGGGACAACCGGCAGTCCTCTCGCACCGACTCGCTCCGGGATGCCTTCGTCGGCGCCGGACTGCAGGCGGTCGTCGCGGAGGACATCTGGGCCGCGCTGTGGTCGAAGTTCCTCTCGGTCGTTCCGAGCGGCGGCCTCGGCACCGCGACGGGCGCCGGGTACGGCGTACTCCGCACCCACCCCGCCACCCGCCGACTCCTCACCGACGCCACCACCGAGATCCGCGACGTCGGCGTCGCCCGAGGCATCCACCTCGCCGACGAGGTCGTCCCCGGCACCCTCGCCTGGATCGACAACCTCCCCGCCGAAGGCACCACCTCCCTCCAACGCGACCTCATCGCCGGCCGCCCCTCCGAACTCGAAGCCTGGACCGGCGCCGTCGTCCGCCTGGGCAACGAAGCGGGCGTCCCAACCCCGGTCAACACGTTCCTCTACGATCTCGCCACCGCCAGAGCGCTTGCCGCTGGCAACCGATGAGGGATTGCCGACGCGAACGACAGGACCGCGAGCAGTGACCAGAAGTAGATGGCCACCCAGACCTCCCGAGGCCCGATCGTGGCGTCCTGCGTGAGGCTCGCGATGAGCCAGCCCGGTATCGGTAGGAACGCGATCGCAGTACACACGATCCGAGCCCACCGCCGGCCGGCGCCGGCGAGCGCGTAGCCGCCGGCCATACCGAACAGTGGTACGGCGAGCGCGCCCCCACCGATCCCGTCAGCGAGGAACTGCGAAGGATTCGCCAGCCCGGGCAGCAGGACGGCAGCAAGCAGCAGCGGCGAGAAGATCAGCCACCGCGGCCGCCCTCGGTTCGTACGTCGCAGGTATTCGGACCACCCGAGTAGGACACCGAGCACTGTCCCGGGCAGGAGGATCCAGGCGAAGGTGCCGGACCAGGTGACTGCAGACTCGGGCCCCGCGACCTGCGCCATGAACCCACGCAGAGCGCAGGCCCAGGCGAGGCCGCATGCACCGCCTGCTGCGGTCAGCTGCCAGTGGGAGAGCATCGTCAGCGCTCGATCCGGGCGCTGATCCGGGGCTCGGTGGCGGACCGTGGGTGACGCGTGAGGACGGCCGCGAACACTGCGCAGAGTGTCAGCCCGTAGATCGCCACCCCGACAGGGAGTGCGCTGGTGGCGCTGATGCCGATCATGACGAGCGACCAGATGCCGGCCACAAGTGCGGCGTACCGCTGCCAGCCGGTCCAGTCGGGCGAGCGCAGTACGGCGATGCCGGCTACCGTCAGGCCGATCCCGGTGAGCGCGACACCGAGCCCGAAGAACGCACCGACCAGCTGTGGACCGGTCTCGTCCAGTCGCTGATCGGCGATCGGGAGCGAGGCGAACTCGGCGAGGAACAGGATTACCGCGCCGGCCGTGGCGAGCGCGCCCCCGATGCGACCGGCCCGCTGCGTCATCACCTGCAGGAAGGCGACCGTGCCGAGGACGACGAGCAGATGGAGTACTGCGTTCGCGAGTGAGGCCGGGATCAGGCTGTCACTGGTCCATGGGTAGCTCCACATCTTGTCGGAGACGTCGGACGCCGGCTTCACGACAGCCTCGATGGCGATGCCGGCAGCAGTGGTCAGGGCAGCGCCTACCAGGCCGGCGATGGTCAGATTGCGATTCATGGTTCCCCACCCTTCGAAGATTGTCCTTCGACAGTAGGAATGGGCGGTCGCCGCGCACATCGGCGGCAGTACGACGTTCGCAGTACGTGCCAGCACTGTTGGCGGGACGGTCCGGCGCTGCCACGATGGTGCCGTGCGAGGGTGTCGGCCGGTGCCGGCCGTGATGTTCGGGACGTGCGTGATCGCGGAAATGGCCGCGATCGGCCTGTCGTGGCGCCTCGAGCCGGTCTACGACACGCTCCTGTACGGGCTGTTCGCGCTCGCCATGGTCGGCGCGGGCGCGCTGATCGTGCAGCGGCGGCCGGGGAACGTGATCGGGTGGTTGTTCTGCGGCTTCGGACTACTGAACGCGTTCGCCTCCGATCTGGCGCAGGGATGGGGTCTCCGCGCGGCCGCGGAGGGGTGGCCGGGCGGCCCCGTCGGCGAGGCGATCTCGGCGGTCAGTTGGTTGCCGAGCGGTTACGGCTGGGCGCTGACCTTCCTGCTGTTCCCGACCGGCCGGTTCCTGAGCCCGCGTTGGCGCGCGTTGGCCTGGACCGGCGCCGTCGGCCTACTGATCAGCATGGCGGCGTGGTCGCTCAGCCCGGATCGCGGTCGCGACTTCGTCTCGGGGCGCAGTCCCTGGGCGGTCTCCGGGCTCCCGACCGGGTTACTGCTCGGGATCGGTATGCCGTTGTTCATCGGCTCGCTGCTCGGCGCAGTCGCGTCGCTCGCCGTACGCTTTCGTCGCTCGACCGGGCTGGAACGCCAACAGCTGAAGTGGTTCGTGCTCGCGGCGGTGGTCGCAGGGATAGCGTTGCCGACCAGCTTCGTGCTCTGGTACGTCAGCCCGGCAGCGGGAATCATCGCCGCGATAGCGCTGACCGGATTGCCGTTGGCGACCGGCGCAGCGATCCTTCGGTACCGGTTGTACGACATCGACCTCTTCATCAGCCGGACCGTCGCCTATGCCAGTCTCACGGCTCTCCTGCTGGCGTCGTACGCCGTCCTGACCGTTGCCGTGGGTGCCTTTCTCGGCCGGGGATCGGCGTGGACGGTGGCGGTCGCGACGCTTGTCTGCGCGTTCCTCTTCCAGCCGTTACGCTCGCGGATCCAGGACGTCGTCGACCGGCGTTTCAACCGGTCCCGGTACGACGCCTTGCATCGGATGACCGCGTTCCTCGACGACGTACGTGCGGAGCGGCGGCCGCCGGAGGATGTGCAGGCGGTCCTCGGCGAGATCGTCGGCGACCCGGCGTTGGAGCTGCTCGTGTTCCTCCCGGAGAGCCGCCGGTACGTCGATCTGTCCGGCGCGACCCGTGAAGACACCGGTACCCGGCGTCGGATCGCGATCGAGCGCGGCGATCAGCCGATAGGGGTGGTGCGGTACGACGGAACGAGCGCGCTCGGCCCCGACCTGGTCCGCCGGGTCGTCGAGGACGGCGGGCTCGCGGTCGAGATCGCCCGTCTCCGCGCCGAGCTCAACGTTCAACTCGTCGAGGTCAAAGCCTCCCGCACCCGCATCATCGCAGCCACCCACGCCGAACGCCGCCGCATCGAGCGAGACCTGCACGACGGCGCCCAGCAACGCCTCGTCTCCATCGGACTCGCCCTCCGCCATGCCCAGCACCAACTGGAAACAGCGACAACCGCAGACATCAGGACCACGTTGGACGGTGCGGTTGCGGAGGCGACGGTCGCCATCGGGGAACTGCGGGAGCTGGCGCGAGGGCTTCCGCCGGCACAGCTGGATTCGGGGCTCGCGCCGGCGTGTGAGGAGTTGGCCCGCCGGGCCCCGTTGCCGGTTTCGGTGCGGATGCCGGAGGGGCGGTTCGACACCGGGGTCGAGGCAGCGGCGTACTTCATTTGCTGTGAAGGCCTCACCAACGCGGTCAAGCATGCCGACGCAACCCGTGTCGACCTGATCGCCGACCACCACCGCGAGCATCTCGTGGTCCGCGTGGTCGATGACGGCATCGGCGGAGCCGCCCCACGACACGGCACCGGGCTCACCGGTCTCGCGGATCGGGTCGCGGCTCTGGGCGGCACGTTCCACATCCAGAGCCGGCCCGGCGGGGGTACGACGCTTGTCGCGGAGCTGCCATGCGGGTCGTGATCGCCGAGGACCAGGTGCTGTTGCGCGAAGGGCTCAAGATGCTGTTCGTCGACGGCGGCCACGAGGTGGTCGCGACCTTCGGCGACGCGGACAGTCTGCTCGCGGCGGTCGCGACGTACCAGCCGGATCTTGTCGTCGCTGACATCAGGATGCCGCCGACGCACACCGACGAAGGCGCCCGCGCAGCGCAGGCGCTGAAGGCTGCGCATCCCGAGCTCGGCGTACTGCTCCTTTCCCAACACATCGAGACCCAGCACGTGGTGGATCTCGTGTCGCGCGGCGGATTCGGCTACCTGTTGAAGGATCGCGTGCTCGACGTCGCCGAGTTCCTCGGCGCTGCCGAGCGGGTCGCGGCCGGCGGTTCGGCGCTGGATCAGCACGTGGTCGCGGGTCTGGTCGCGCGGCACGATCCGCTCGGGACGCTGACCGGGCGCGAACGCGGCGTACTCGAGCTGATGGCCGAAGGCCTCACAAACAGTGGCATCGCCAAACGTCTGTACCTCAGCGAACGCACCGTCGAGGCGCACGTGCGGCATCTGTTCACCAAGTTGGCGCTGCCCGAGAGTGAGGACGGCCATCGTCGCGTGCTTGCCGTGCTGACCCATCTCGGTGCCGCTGCTCCGGACGCAGGTCGGTGAGGCCTCGGGTCGGTCAGTCCTCGGCGAGGCGTTGGAGGAGTTGGATCAGGGTTTGCTGGTCGGTGGGGGTGAGGCGGGACAGTTGGGTGGCCATGACGTCTCGGCGTTTTTCGCGGAGGGTGGTCAGGATCTGGCGTCCGTCGGGGGTGAGGTCCACCAGGGTGGCTCGGCGGTCGTTCGGGTCCGGCTGCCGTTCCAGTAGTCCGGCCGCTTCCAGGTCGTCCACGACGGAAGTGGCCGAGCGCGGCACGATGCCCAGCCGCGCCGCCAGCTCGCTCAGCCGGAGCGGCTGGTCCGCGTTGTCCAGCGTCCGCAGTACCCGGAACTGCCCGTGCGTGACGCTCTCGCCGAACTCCTCCCGCGAAGCGCGCCGCTGCCGCCGGACGATCCCGTCCAGCAACGCTGCGATCTGCTCGGCGACATCATCCGGCCCATGCATGAGCAGAGCCTAGTAGTCGACGGTCCGTAGGACCGTCGCGCACGCGTGGGAACAAACCGGCATCTTGTGAGGTTATCTCATAGTGAGCTAACCTCAGTATAACTGTTCCCGGCCGAAAGGGTCTGTATGTCGCAGATTTCTGGACTTCCCGGTGGGGGAGCCGGGGGCGGGCGTGCGATGCGCTCGCTGATGAAGGACTCCTCCGTTCGTCACCACAAGCTTTCCGCCGGCACGCTCCGGCGGATTCTCGGGTTTGCCCGCCCCTACCGCGGCTACCTCGCCTTCTTCCTGGTCCTGGTCGCCTTCGACGCCGCGACCGGCGCGGCCACCCCGCTGCTGTTCAAGGCGATCATCGACAAGGGGATCGTCCCGGGCCACGCCCAGGTCGTCGTCTGGCTCGCGTTCGTCGTCGCCATGCTGGCGGTCGCGAACGGCGCGATCACCCTCGGCGAGCGCTGGTTCTCCGCGCGCATCGGTGAAGGTCTCGTCTACGACCTCCGCACCGCCGTCTTCGACCACGTGCAGCAACTGCCCGTCGCCTTCTTCAGCCGGACGCAGACCGGGGCCCTGATCCAGCGGCTCAACGGCGACGTCCTCGGCGCCCAGCAGGCGTTCACCTCGACGCTCTCGAACGTCGTCAGCAACCTGCTCAGCGTCGCCCTCGTCCTCGGCGCGATGTTCGTGATGTCGTGGCAGATCACCCTGCTCGCCCTCGTCGTACTCCCGCTGTTCGTCATCCCGGCCCGGCTGCTCGCCGGAAAGTTGCGCGAGGCAACCGCCGAGACGTACAAGCTGAACGCCACGATGGCCCAGACCATGACCGAGCGCTTCAACGTCGCCGGCGCGGTGCTGGCCAAGGTGTTCGGCCGCACCCAGGACTCGTCGCGTGACTTCGCCGGCAAGGCCGCCCGCGTCCGCGACATCGGCGTCACCACCGCCATGTACGGCAGCATCTTCCGCGTCTCGCTCACCCTGGTCGCCGCGCTCGCGGTCGCCCTCGTGTACGGCGTCGGCGGCGTCTTCGCCGTGGAAGGTGCCCTCGGCATCGGTACGGTCGTTGCCCTGACGGCGTACCTGAACCGGCTGTACGGCCCGCTGACCGCACTCTCCAACATCCAGGTCGACGTGATGACCACGCTGGTCAGCTTCGAGCGGGTGCTCGAGGTCCTCGACCTCCCGCCAATGGTTGCCGATCGCAAGGATGCGCGTGAGCTCCCGCCGTCCGCCGAGCCGTCGATCGAGTTCGACCACGTGTCGTTCCACTACCCGTCGGCGGAGGAGGTGTCGCTCGCCTCGCTCGAGTCGGTCGCGACGCTGTCCGCCGAGACCGGCGAAGAGGTCCTCAAGGACGTCACCTTCACCGTCGAGCCCGGCCAGCTGGTCGCCGTCGTCGGCCCGTCCGGTGCCGGCAAGTCGACGCTGTCCTCACTCGTCTCCCGGATGTACGACGCAACCGGCGGGGCCGTCCTCGTCGGCGGTCACGACGTACGCGAAGTCACGCAGAGCTCGCTCCGCGCCGCGATCGGCGTCGTCACGCAGGACTCGCACATGTACCACGACACGATCCGCGCGAACCTGTTGCTGGCCCGCCCGGACGCCACCGACGACCAGTTGCACAAGGCGCTCGAAGGCGCCCAGATCGCGACCCTCGTCAACAGCCTGCCCGACGGCCTCGACACAGTGGTCGGCGATCGCGGCTACCGGTTGTCCGGTGGTGAACGTCAGCGCCTCGCGATTGCCCGGCTGCTGCTGAAGTCCCCGTCGATCGTCATCCTCGACGAGGCGACCGCCCACCTCGACTCCGAGTCGGAGGCCGCGGTCCAGGCCGCACTGGCCAACGCGTTGGTCGGCCGTACGTCGCTCGTCATCGCGCACCGCCTGTCGACGATCCGCAACGCCGACGTCATCCTGGTCCTCGACGACGGCCGGATCCGCGAGCGCGGCACCCACGACGAACTCCTGGCCCAGGGCGGGCTGTACGCCGACCTCTACGCCACCCAGTTCGCCAAGGCGGCGTAGTCCGAGCTGACCGACAGTTGGACCCCCGGTCGCGTCGCGGTATGCGCTCGGGGGAGGATCTCCAGCATGAGAGATCGGATGACTGCGGTGGCCACCGAACTGACGTACGACGCTCCGGCGGCGAACTGGCTGGAGGCGCTGCCGCTCGGCAACGGGCGGATCGGCGCGATGGCGTTCGGCGGGCCCGGCCAGGACCGGATCGCGCTGAACGACGAGACGCTCTGGTCCGGCAGTCCCGAGACCACCCGCCGGCTGGCCACGCCGGTGGGCGAGGTGGGCGCTGCTGCGGTGGATCGGATCCGGGCCGCACTTGCGTCAGGAGACGTACGTACGGCTGAGGAACTCGCGCACGGGTTCCACAGCGGTCACTCGCAGGCGTATCTCCCGCTCGGCGATCTGCTGCTCGACTTCCGCGTCGACGGCGAGGTGTCGAAGTACCGGCGCCGGCTCGATCTGGATACCGCTGTCGCACGATCCGGGTACGAAGTGGCCGGCGTCGAGGTCTGGCAGGAGATTTTCGTCAGCGCGCCGGCGCGGGCATTGATCCTACGTCTGGGCTCCTCGCAGCCACTCGACGTGACGATCAGCCTGGCCTCGCAACTCCGTGCAACCACGGAGGCGGTCGGCGACAACGGCCTCGCGCTGCTCGCGACCTGCCCGTCGTCCGTTCCGCCGCCGCACGGTCGGGCCGGCCTGACGATCGAGTACTCCGACGGCGACGACCGCGGCATGAACGCTGCCGTCGTCCTCCGTGCCCGCACCGACGGAGCAGTCACGCCCTCAGCCGAATCGCTGACCGTCAGCAACTCGACGCAACTGCTACTCGTGCTCTCGACCGCCACCGGTTACGAAGGACCGCACGCCGCGCCGACTCGTACGGGGGAGGAGTGCCGGGAAGCCGCCGACGCTGTCGTCCGCGCGGCCCTCGCCGCGGGCGAGGGCGGGGAGGAAGCGGCGAGCGTCGACGGCACCGGCACCACGCTGCGCCAGCAGCATGTCGCCGACTACCAGAGGCTCTTCCGCCGTTCGGTCCTGACGCTGCCGTCGAGCGCGGAGCTGACCACCGACCGTCGGCTTGCGGAAGCCTCCGCCGACCCCGGTCTCGCGGCGCTGATCTACAACTTCGGCCGCTATCTGATGATCTCCAGCTCCCGGCCCGGCGGCCTGCCGACCAACCTGCAAGGCATCTGGAACGAGCACCTCCAGCCGCCGTGGAGCAGCAACTACACGGTCAACATCAACACCGAGATGAACTACTGGCCGGCCGAGACCACGTCGCTGTCCGAGTGCCACGAGCCGCTGCTGCGGTACGTCGGCGACCTCGCCCGCGCGGGACGTCGTACCGCGGAGGACCTGTACGGCGCCAAGGGCTGGGCCGCGCACCACAACGCCGACGCGTGGTGCTGGACCGCGCCCGTCGACGGCAACCCGAAGTGGGCGAACTGGCCGATGGCCGGCGTCTGGATGTGCCGCCACCTCTGGGACCACTTCGCGTTCACCGGCGACCGCGACTACCTCCGCGACGCCTGGCCGGTACTGCGAGGCGCCGCCGAGTTCTGCCTCGACTGGCTGATCGAACTCCCCGACGGCACCCTCGGCACCGCGCCGTCCACCTCGCCGGAGAACGACTACGTCGCTGCCGACGGCAAGCCGGCGTCGGTGACGACGTCCTCGACGATGGACCTCTCACTGATCGCCGACCTGTTCGACCGCTGCGCGCAGACGGCGCGTGAACTCGATCTGACCGACCCGCTCGTCGACGAACTGACCGCGGCCCGGAAGCGCATCCCCGATCCGGCGATTGGTAGCCGAGGGCAACTACAAGAGTGGCTCGAGGACCTGCCCGAGGCCGAGCCACACCACCGGCACACGTCCCACCTGATCGGCCTCCACCCAGGCGACCAGATCACCCCGGACGGTACGCCGGAACTCGCACGGGCCGCCGCCCGTACGCTCGAGCTGCGCGGCGACAAGAGCACCGGCTGGTCACTCGCCTGGCGGATCTCGCTGTGGGCGAGGTTGCGGGACGGCGCGGCCGCGCACCGGCTCGTCCGTGAACTGCTCACGCCCGCGGGCGACTCCGGAACGGACTACGTCGGCGACGGTTCCGGCCTGTACCCGAACCTGTTCTGCGCGCACCCGCCGTTCCAGATCGACGGGAACTTCGGCGCTACCGCGGGGATCGCCGAGATGCTGCTGCAGAGTCACACCGGCGAGCTCGAGATCTTCCCCGCACTCCCGGCCGAGTGGCCGGAAGGCGCGATCACCGGGCTGCGCGCTCGCGGCGGCATCGCGGTCGACCTGGAGTGGTCACCGTCCGCGGCGAACGCCGTACTCACAGCGGATCGGGACACCACGGTCGTGATTCGGCACGGCGGTCGGCGTCAGGAGGTGTCGCTCAGCGGCGGTGTCCCGCTGACGTATCAGGTCAGGTCGTGAACGTGGAGGACGCTGCCTGACTCCAGATCACGGTCGAGAAGTGACCAGATGATGCGGGCAACGTTCTCGGGTTTCGAGAGTTGACCGAGCGCCTCCATTTCGCGGAAGCGGATCGCCTCCGGCACTTCGTCGAGATCGGACGCCCGGAGTTCTGCCTGCATGGCGGTGTCGAGCGCGCCGGGTGACACGGAGATCACCCGGCAGCCCGGGCTCCGGCGCCGCTGCTCCAGCCCGACCGTACGCACCCACTGGTCGATGCCCGCCTTGCCGGCGCAGTAGCTCGCTTCGCCTTCGTGCGGCCGGATCGCCGCGCCCGACGAGATCATGATCAGGTGTTGCTCGCAGTCGCGGCCGGACACCGCGCGCAGGAACGAGTGGCCGAGAACCTGCGCGGAAGCCGAGTTCAGCATGACGTTGCGCGTGTACTGCGCGGTGTCGACATGATCGGCCGATCCGAGCGGCGTCAACGTCCCCGCGTTGTGGATGAACACCACCAGCTCGGGATCGCTGGTCTCGATCCGCTGCTGGAAGTCCTTGTCGACGACCGGCCACGACGCCGGGTCGGCGAGATCGACGGCGACGTGATGCGTCCCCGGCGTACCGCCACGGCGCGAGATGTCGATCAACTCCGCACTCTCGAACGGAATCGTCGCCGCCAACGCGGCTCCCAACCCTGCGGAGGCCCCCGATATCCAGACCAGGATCCGCCGCAGCGGCGTCACTTTCCCATCCCCGAGCGCAGGCAAAAATCCAGCATCACGCAGTACCCCCTGCAGCGCCCCACCATCCCCTTGGACCAGCAGCCTACGACGCAAATCCCTTTATTTGCACCCCTTCCGGCGTTTTGACTACCAGCTGAGTGTCTGCTGAGTGCCGTTGCCTACCGCACCCCGAAGAGTTGGCCGTACGTTGTCGGACGGGCCGCACTCTGGGCAGCTTGGAGCAAACCCCAGAGCAGACCGGAGTTCGCCGTCACCACCGGGATCCGCAGATCCTCCTCCAGGGCGGTGATGACGCCGACGGCGCGGAAGCCGTTGCCTCCGATGAAGACCGCGTTTGCGTCCGCGGGGGTGTGGTGGACGATCCAGGCGAAGAGTTCCGAAGGGTTGACGCTGCGTTGATTGCTCGGTAGCTCGCAGGGTGCGTGGAAGACAACTTCCAGGCCGTGGGAGCGGAAGTACTCCGCGCCCAAGTGGTCCAGTTCGGCGTCGAACCAGGGCGGGTCGAACAACGCGATGCGATCGATGCCTAGCGCACCGAATCCGGCGACGGCGGCTGCACACGGAGCGACGACCGGGATGCCGGCGCGGTCAGTCAAGCGATCGACTACCTTGCGTTCGCCGTCCGGGCCGCCGACGTACGACGGACTGGTGAAGCCGATGCCGATGGCACTGATCGGTGCTGCCGCCAGCAACGCCGTGGCGTCGTCGATCGCGGGCGGTTCGACGAAGGCGTGTACCGGGGCGAGCGGGATCGTCGGGTCCATCGCCCCGCCGGCCGCCATCCCGCCGAACGGCACGCGGGTCGCGTGAATGCATACGCCGTCCGGCGCCATCGCCTGCAGCTCTGACTCGGGCCCGACGTCTCCGTGCGGTATCAGCACCCCGAGCCGGGTGCGCACGTCCCATCCGTCCGATGACCACATGAGACCCCTCCTTCCCCCACAAATGAGTGTGCGCCTCGTTCGGTGGGGTCGGTAGCCTCGGGCGGTGAGTGATGACTGGGACTGGCAGTGGGATGCGAGTTTGTATGCCGGGAGTGCTCGGCATTACGCGGTGGGGCGGATGGCCTACCCGGTGGCGTTGGGGGAGGCGATCCGGGACGCGTTGGAGTTGGACGGGCGCGGGCGGTTGCTGGATGTCGGTTGTGGGCCGGGATCGCTGACGTTGCTGTTGGCGCCGTACTTCGCGGAAGCGGTCGGGGTGGATGCGGACGGTGAGATGGTCGAGGTCGCCGCGGCGCGGGCTGTTGAGCAGAAGCTGAGCAATGTGAAATGGCAGCAGTTGCGGGCGGAGGAGCTGCCGGGTGAGCTCGGGACGTTCCAGGTCGTGTCGTTCGCGCAGTCTTTCCACTGGATGGATCAGGAGCTCGTCGCCGATCGGGTGCGCGGGATGCTCGCGCCCGACGGCGCATGGGTGCACGTCGGCGCCACGACGCATCGCGGGATCGAAGGGGAGCAGGAACTGCCACACCCGCGGCCGCCGTGGGATGCGATCGATGAGCTCGTGACGCGATACCTCGGTCCGGTACGGCGTGCCGGTCGCAGTGCACTGCCGACGGGAACGCGCCCGGGCGAGGAGGTGGTCATGCGCGCTGCCGGCTATCGCGGGCCGACGCGGGTAGTCGTCGGTGGCAACGAAGTCGAGCAGCGCACCGTGGACCAGGTCGTCGCCGCAGTGTTCTCGCTGTCCAGCTCGACGCCGCACCTGCTCGACGCGGAGCTGCCGGCCTTCGAGGCCGACCTGCGCGAACTGCTCACCAAGGCATCGGACAACGGCCTGTTCTCCGAGCAACGCCGGGAGATCGAAGCCGTCATCTGGCGCTGACACCTGCCGTTCGAGGGGGACGAGCCCCCTCGAACGGCATCAGGTTCAGGACTGGTTGTCCGGGATGTCGTCGTTCTCGCCGTCGAGGTTGTCCAGCTGGTCCTTGGCGAAATCGGTGCCCTGATCGATCTTGTCGCCGTACTTGCCGCCGGTCTTCTCGTCGGCGAAATCGCCGGCCTTGTCGAGGCCTTCGCCGACCTGGTCGCCGTGCTCGTTGACGAGATCGCCGGCCTTGTCCTTCATGTTGTCGAACATGCCCATCGTCTTTCCCCGTTCTGTCGATGGTTGCCTTGTCCTACCAACGCCGTTATTACCCGATCGCAGCGATCCCACACAAGGGGTGATCAACCGGCAAACGGATTCCGGTCCGCCTGCAGGGCGGGGAGTACGGTCCCGGCGAACACGCCGTACAGGTGTCGCTGGAACATCGGGCCGAAGCTGATCCGGGCCACCCCTCGCGCGGTGTAGTCGGCCACCGAGTGCGCGCCCTGGCCGTACGCGACGTTCACCGGGCCGTCGATCTGCGTCGTCAGCGTGCTGATCACGTCGAGCTCGCCGACTCCGATCGGGTACACACAGTCGGCACCTGCGGAGAGGTACAGGTTCGCACGATCGAGCGCGGTCTGTAACTGTTCCGCATCCGAACCGGCCTTGCGGATGAAGGTGTCGATCCGGGCATTGACGACGAGCTCGTCCCCGGCCGCGGCCCGGACCGCGGCGAGGAAGTCGGCCTGCTCGGCCGGATCGACCATCTTCCCGGTGGCGGGATCGGAGTCCTCGAGGTTGAGGCCGACGGCGCCGGTGGCAACGAAGCGTTCGACCAGCTCGGCCGGCGGCAACCGGTAGCCGCGTTCGAAGTCGACCGTGACCGGCACGGACACCGAGCGTGCGATACGCGTCGTCGCGGCGAGTACGTCGTCGACCGGGACGTTCTCGCCGTCGTCGTACCCGAGGATCGCGGCCGTGGCGTTGCTGCTGGTGGCGACCGCGCCGAAACCGGCCGCCTCGACGACCCGCGCCGACGCGGCATCCCAGGCGTTCGGTACGACGAGTGGAGTACCGGGAACGTGCAGGTCCCGGAGAGTGGTTGCCAAGGACATCAAAATCAGCTCCTGTGGATCAAAGGCAGCCCGAAGGCTGGGAACAAAGCAGGTTGGTGGAAGGCGAGCACCGCCGAGATGCCCGCGGAAGTCAGCGTGAGCACCTTGACCGAATGCGCGTGGTACTGCCCGTCCGTGCCGTGGATGTAGAGCGCGAAAGCCGGCTGGCCGTTCGCCGACGTCTCGACCAGCGCACGTCGATCGGGACCGGGCCGCAGCTTCGAGTCGAGCAACCGCAGTACGTCGGCCCGCCCGCTGAACCAGGTCGGGATCGGCGGCATCTCCCACCGCGCGTCCTCGGTGAACAGCCCTTCCAGGACGACGAGATCCTTGCTCTCCATCGCCGCCTGGAACTGGTCGAGCAGAGCCCGCCGTAGTGGCTCGTTCGGTTCGCGTACCTCGTCCTCGCGCGGCTTGAGCCGGGCGAGTTCGGCGCGCGCCCGCTGCAATGAGCTGTTCACCGCCGCGGTCGTTGTGTCGAGCAACGAAGCGACGTCCGCGGCCGGCCAGGTGAGCACCTCGCGGAGGATCAGTACGGCGCGTTGGCGCGGCGGAAGATGTTGCATCGCGGCAACCATTGCCAGCCGCAGGCTCTGCCGGTCGCCGACGACCGTGGCCGGATCCGCCCCGAGCAACTGATCCGGGAAGGGCTCCAGCCACGGCACCTCGAGCGCTTGCGCATGCAGGTCCTCCGGGTCGTTGCCCGGAGCACCCAGCGCCGACGGGACGACCCGGCGGCTGCTGTGTTGTAGGAGGTTCAGGCACACGTTGGTGGCGATCCGGTACAGCCAGGTGCGGATCGTCGAACGGTGCTCGAAGTCCGCATGGCCCCGCCAGGCGCGCAGGTACGTCTCCTGGACCGCGTCCTCGGCGTCGTGCAGCGAGCCGAGCATCCGGTAGCAGTGCGCCACCAGCCCGCCCCGGTGCTGTGCGAACTCCTCCTCGAGGTTCATCAGACTCCTTCCACCACCAACTCGTCGGCCCGGTCATCGGTACGACGACGCCGCGCCGCGATCGCGAAGCCCGAGAGTGCCCCGAGCAACGACAGTACGCCGCCGCCGGCGAGCGCCCGCTCGAATCCGTTACCGGTGTAACCGCCGGCCGCGGTGAACACCGATCCGAGTACGGCGACCCCGGCCGCGCCGCCGAGCTGACGGTTCATGCTGTAGATCCCGGACGCGATGCCGACGGCGTCGCGCGGGAGCGCCGACATCGCCGCGCTCTGGGCAGCGGGCATCGCGAGCGAGATCCCGCAGCCGCAGATCACCAGCGGCGCGATGAGTTCGTAGTAGTGGTCGGCGCCGCGGCTCACCCAGAACATGCCTGCGGTCTGCAGCGCCATACCGATCACGACCAGCGGACGCTCACCGACGCGGTCGACCAGCCGCCCCGCGATCGGCCCGACGATGAAGAGCGTCGCGGTCCACGGGAGCAGCTGCAGACCGGCCTTGAACGGCGCCGATCCGAGCTCGGCCTGCATGTACTGCGAGAGGAAGAAGACCGCGCTGATCAGCGCGGCGGTGAGGAAGAAGCCGGCCGAGTTCGCCGCGGTGAACGTCCGGTTCCGGAAGAACGCGAGCGGGATCATCGCGTGATCGGTACGCCGTTCCCACAGCCCGAACGCCGCCAGCATCACGACCCCGACCGCGAACGCCGTGAGTACTTCGGCGCTCGTCCAGCCCGCCGACTCGCCACGCACCGTTCCCCAGACCAGACCCAGTACGGCGAGGCTGATCAGCACCGCGCCGGTCAGATCCAACCGCCGCGCCGGTCCGGTGCTCTCCGGGATCTTCGCCAGTACCAGGGCGATCGCGACCGCACCGATCGGCACGTTGATCCAGAAGATCCACTGCCAGGACAGCCCCTCGGTCACCGCGCCGCCGATCAGGGGTCCACCGAGTACGGCGATACCCGTCACGCCGCTGAACACGCCGATCGCCTGACCGCGTCGCTCCGGCGGGAACGCCGCGCCGAGCAGGCCCATCGCCAACGGCATCACCATCGCCGCACCGACGCCCTGCACGGCCCGGGCCGCGATCAGGACCGGCAGGGACGTGGCCAGCGCGCAGGCGACGGACGCGGCGGTGAACAGCGCCAGTCCAGCCGCATAGGTACGTCGCCGGCCCAGACGGTCGCCGATCGCGGCGGCCGTCATCAGAAGCATCGCGAAACTCAGTCCATAGGCGTTGACCGTCCATTCGAGCTCCTCGGCCGAGGCGCCGAGGTCGCTCCGGATCGTGGTCAGGGCGGCAGCGACCACGAGGGTGTCCAACGCGACCATGACCGACCCCAAGGAGGTCAGTCCTAGAACCCATCGTTGTTGACCTGTCATTCGTGCAGAAGATTGCTTCACACCTGTACAGACCGGCGCCGAGGGGCGAACTCATCGCTGCGATGAGAACGAGTTTTTTCAGCGCTCGGGCCGGGCCTCGACCTGGATCAGGGTCTGCTGACCGACGGCGACCAGGCTCCGTCGGGCGCCGGTGACCGCAAAGACCTCGAGTTTGCAGATCGTCAGCGTCCGGCCCGGCTTGATCACCGTGCCGACAGCCTCGAGCCGTTCGCCCTCCGCCGGGGCCAGCAGGTTGATCTTGAACTCGACCGTGAGCACCGTCGTACCCTCCGGGAACAGCGTGAAGGCGGCGTACCCACCGGCACTGTCCGCGATCGAGCTGGTCGCACCCGCATGAAAGTACCCATGCTGCTGCGTGACCTCAGGCCGACTCGGCAGCTCGATCCGCACCTCACCCACCCCGACGTACGAGATCCGCGCGCCAAGATGCTCCATCAGCCCCTGTCGCCGGAAACTCTCCTCCACCCGCGCCCGGACGTCAGCAGCAACCTCCTCCATGCGCGCGAGAGTACTAGACCAACGGGACTACCGCGGCGGCCGGCAAGGTGGGGGTCGGGGAGCCGCCGTCGGGTTCGATGGTGAGGCCGAAGGTGGTCATGCCGGTGGTGGAGCCGTTGATTACCTGGGTGATGTCGCCGGTCGCGAGGCCGATCGAGGTGGCCTTGTTTGCCGGGTCCATCATCCAGAGTTGCCAGGTGTGGTGCGCAGGCAGCTTCGGGAGGTCGCGGAGTACTACGACCGACTTGTTTGCCTTCGTGGACAGGACGACCGTGGCCTGGCCACCGCCTTCGACCGTGCCGTGGACGGTGCGTGCGTCGGGCTGGGCGAGTACTGCGGCCATCTGCTGGTTCGCGCGTTCCGCGGCGGTCCGGTCCTGGTACTGATCGACCGCGACTCCGCCGGCGGCAGCCACCGCGAGCGCCGCGGCGGCCAGGGTGAGCACCGAGCGCCGGGTGAAGCGCCGGGTCTTGGACGTGGGCGCGACGACGGGGACCTGCGGAGGCAGTTGGCGGACGTTCTCGATGGCGGCCATCACGTTCGTCTTCAGGCCGGGTGGCGGCGGGGTCGAGACCTGGGTGGCGAGCTTGACCGCGGCCGTACGCAGTTCGGCGACCTCCGAAGTGCAGAACGCGCAGACGGCGAGGTGGGCCTCGAAATGGGTCCGTTCGTTCTCGGGCAGCGCGTCGAGGACATAGGGACCGGCCAAGGTGTGCACGTCCGGTTCTGTCATGGCCGTTCCCCCTTTGTTGATCCGAGGCAGTCGCGCAGGCGGATCAGGCCGTCGCGCATTCGCGCCTTGATGGTCGGAAGCTTCGCGCCGAGTTGCTGGGCGACCTCCGGGTACGTGTATCCGTTGTAGTACGCCAGTTCGATCGACTCGCGTTGCAGCTCGGTCAGCGACCCGAGGCAGCGCCGTACCTGCTCTGCCTCGAGTCGCGTGCTGACCGTGTCGGCGACCTGGTCGAAGTCGACCTCGGCGGACCGGGCGCCGGCCAGGTCGGTCCGGTCCGCCGAGGCCTGCTCGGAGCGGACCCTGTCGACCGCGCGACGGTGCGCGATCGTCAGGATCCACGAGTGCGCCGAACCCCGCTCGGCGTCGTACCTGGTGGCCGTCCGCCAGACGTCGATCATGACTTCCTGCGTGACTTCCTCCGACTGGGCGGGGTTGCGCAGGATCCGGCGGACCAGGCCGAACACCCAGGGTGCGACCCGGTCGTAGAGCGCGCTGAACGCGGCCGTGTCACCGGTCGCGGTCAGCGCCAGGAGGTCTCCGTCGGATCGGTTGTGCGATCCGACGGGCCAGGGAAGCGCGGTGGGTTCGGTCACGGTCAGCTTGCCGGGGGCATCAGCACGGAGTCGATGAGATACACCGTAGCGTTCGCGGTCCGTACGCCGCCGCAGATCACGTTCGCGCCGTTCACCTTCAGGGTGTTGCCGGAGCCGGTGACCGTGACGTCCTGCTTCTCGACGGTCGCGTGCGTGCCGACCACCGCGGACGGGTCGAGCTGACCGGAGACCACGTGGTACGTGAGGATCTTGGTCAGCAGCGCGTCGTTGGTCTTCAGCGTGTTCACGGTCGCGGCCGGGATCTTCGCGAAGGCCGTGTCGACCGGGGCGAAGACGGTGAACTCCCCGCCGTTGAGCGTGGAGACCAGGTCGACCTTCGGGTTGAGCTTGCCGGAGACGGCCGCGACCAGGGTCGTCAGCAGCGGGTTGCCCGAGGCGGCGGTGGCCACCGGGGCGGCCGCCATACCGTCGATCGAGCCGGCGCCGCTCGGGTTGGCCTTCGCGTACCCGGCGCAGCCGGGGCCGACCAGATCGCTCGCGGCGTCACTCATGGCCGGAGTGCTGGCGCTCGCGGACGGCGTGCTGGACGAGGCGGCCGGAGCGCTGGAGCTGCTGCTGTCGTCGGAACCACCGCAGGCGGACGCGGTCACGGCGAGTGCCAGCGCGCTGAGGGCGAGGCCGGCGCGGGTGAGGTGCTTGGACATGACGTCATCTCTTTCCTGACGAGGTTGGCTTACACCGGTACTTCGGAGCCGCTCGCAGGCCGGATGGGTTAGAGATTTTGAAAGTATGGGTTCGCGCTAGCAAGGTCGACCGGTGAGATCCGCCACCACCTGGACGCCTTGCATCGTCAGGCCGTGCGGGCAGCCTCAGCCACCGTCTGCTAACCCATGCGGGCGAGAGCGGCCTCAGTCAGCTCGTACTTGAGCTGCTCGCCCGCCGCGTACCGCTCGATCTCGGCAGCGGTGATCTCGCCCATCTCGAGGTAGCACTCGACGGTCGCGGCAGCCTGGTGTGGAGTCAGCAGGACGTTGGCGAGGCTGCGGTACGGACTGTCAGCCGGCAGCGGCTCCTCGTCGAACACGTCCAGCGCTGCGTCGATGCGGCCGGCCTGGAGTTCGTCGAGGAGCGCGGCGGAGTCGATCAGCCAGGATCGAGCCGTGTTGACGAGCGATGAGCCGTCCGGCATGAGGGCGAGCTCGCGGGCGCCGATCATCCGGCGCGTCTCGGGCAGGGTCGGCGCATGCAGCGCGACGACCCGGCTGGTGCGGAGCAGGTCGTCCAGCGTGGTCCGCCGGACGCCGAGCTCGGTCGCGCGATCGTCGGTGAGATAGGGGTCGTAGACAACGACCTCGGCACCGAGCGCGACCAGCATCCGGATGTACTCGACGCCGGTCCGCGACGCCCCGACCACGCCGATCCGCGAGGACGTGAGCCCGTGCTGCGGTGGCGCGTCGTCCCGCCACGCTCCGGCGTGCATCTGGTGGTCGAAGCGCTGGATCCGGTGCAGCAGGCTCAACGTGAACGCGAGCGACACCTCGGCCACCGGCTCGGCCATCGCCTGCCCCGCCTGCGTGATCCGCAGTCCGCGCCGGAACACCTCGTCGGTGACGAAGTGTTTCACCGACGACGCACTGTGCGCGATCAACCGCAGCCGATCCGCGTGGTCCAGCACCTCCGCCGTCAACGGCGTCGCGCCCCACGACGTGATCAGTACGTCGGCACCGGGCAACGCCGCCGTCAACGCCGCGGCGTCACCAGGCTCATCGAGTACGACGACGTCCCCGAGCGCCTCGAGCCGCGCGACGCTCGCCGCCCCGAACACCATCTCCCGGTACGACGGCGTCGCCGCCAGCACAATCCGCAGCTTTTCGGCCATGACCGAATCTTAGTTCACCGAGACGTCGTCCAGCAGGAACGTTGTCGGCGCCCCTTCGTTCTCCGTGCTCGTCCACTCCAGCGTGACCGTCCGGCCGCGGTACGGCGTCAGGTCGACGGACTGCGTCGCGTACGACGGCGTACTCCGGTTGAAGGTCTTCACCGTGTGACCGTCGACGGTCAACTGCAGCACGTCATCGCCACCGACGACCCGCAGCGCGAACCGCAGAGTCGGATGCCCGAACGACGGGACGCTCACCCGCTGGCTGAGCGAGTCGGTGTGCGTCGTACCGGTCCCGCCGAGCCAGGCGTAGCCCAGCCCGCTGTGGCTGTACTGGCCGTCCGCGCGGATCACGTCCGGAGTCTCGGTCCAGCCGCCGGTGCCGGATTCGAAGTCTCCGTTGACGACTGCGTCCTTGTGGGTGCTCACGATCCAGTTGATGACGGTGTTGCCGCGGGCCTTGGTGGAATCGGTCCCGGTGACGGTCACCGAGTAGGTCCCGGGTGCGGTCGGCCGCCCGTAGATGATCCCGCTCAGCGCGTCGATCCGGAGTCCGGCCGGCAGGCCCGTTGCGGAGAAGCGGACGAGGCCGCGACCCGAGTCCGTCGCGCGGGCACGCAGTACGACGACATCGCCGGCGGCGTTGAACTGCTGGGTCGGTGCGGAGACCGTGATCCGGTTGGCCTTGGTCGGCGAGGTCAGCGCGCGGGTGCCGATCGGCGTACCGAGGCCGGTGGGGCCGTCCCAGCCGGGCTGCGCCGTGCACAGGGCAGCCGGGGTGCACGAGCCGTTGTTGCCCTCGACAACATCGTTGAGGTTGCCGGTGGCCCCGTACGGGTATCCGGCCGGACGGGAGTCCGGAGCGGGGTCACCGGCAAGTGCGTAGGTCGCGGCGATGACCGGGGCGGCCGCGCTGGTTCCGCCGTACACGGCCCAGCCGGAGCCTCCGGTGGTCTGGTACACCGCGACGCCGTTGGCCGGGTCGGCGATCGCGGAGACGTCCGCGATCGCGCGCTTCGGGCAGGTCGCGGCCGGGATCACCGACTGCCAGCTCGGCTTGGCGGTCAGGCTCGAGCAGCCCGATCCGGTGCCCTGGCCGGGTCCGTTGTTCCAGACCGTCTCGGTCCAGCCGCGGGGCGAGTCGTCCTTGGTCAGCGTCGTACCGCCGATCGCAGTCGTGGCCGCGGAGCTCGCGGGGTAGGAGACGCCGGCGTCGTAGTCGTAGTCGCCGGTGGAGGCCGCGTACACGACACCGCGCGGGTTGAAGTACAGCTTGTCGAGCTCGGCCAGGTCGGACGACTCCGGGCCGCCCCAGCTCAGCGAGACGAACTTCGCGCCGAGCTCGTTCGCGGTCTTCACCGCCTTCAGCAGGTCGTCGCTGGGGGAGTCGGACTCGATCAGCGTGATGCCGCAGTTCGGGCAGATCGCCGACACCATGTCGAGGTCGAGCGAGATCTCGCCGGACCACGACCGCGACGGCGCGGGCAGCGGGCTCGGCAGCCCGTCCTGGTTCAGCTTCTGGAAGCAGCCGTTCGCGGTCGTGCACGCCGGCAGCCCGAACTGCTTGCGGTACACCGCCAGGTCGGCCTCGGCAGTCGGGTCGTCGTACGCGTCGACGATGTAGACCCGTTGCCCTTGGCCCGCTGTTGCTGAGGGCAACTTGTACGCCGACTGCAGGTCGGACGGACCGTATCCGGCCGGCGTGTCGGTCAGCGCCTTGGCGCGGAAGCCCAGGTCGGCCCGCCGCTGGGCGAAGCAGGTGTACTCGCCCGGCTCGACCTTCTGGTCACAGCTCGCGACGATCTTCGGTGATTCCTGGGTGTCCGCGGCCGCGGCCGTCGTCGAACCGGCGACGAGGACAAGCGCGAGCGGGACGGCCAACCGGCGCAATGAGATCACTGTTCTACTCCTGAAGGGATCGGCGTCACGCCGGGACGAGAGTGGTCTGCTGCCAGCTCGCGCCGGCGTCATGGCTCACCCAGAGCTGCGTGTTCTGCGTGTACGCCGCATCGCGCTCGACGATCCATGCCGTCGTACCGGACTGCTGGACCAGGTCGTGGATGTGCTCGCTGTTCTCGAGCCATTCCTGGTCGATGCGCCACGCCTTCGACAGTGTCGGCCGGTTGTAGACGAGGCTCGCGGTGAGCGTGCTGAGCATGACCGCGCCGTCCGGCCCAACCGACAGCTGCCCGGCCAGACCGAGCCCGCCCGGGATGGCGTCGTACCGGAAGGTCCTGCCGCCGTCGCCGGAGACCAGGAGGGTCTTGTCGGAGTGCCCGCGGCCGAAGTTCGCCATGCAGAGCACGTAGACGCGCCCCGGGCCGTTGGTCGCGAGGTCGGTCATCGTCGCGTCCTCGGCGTCGGCGCAGGTGACCGTGCTGGTCGGCCGCACGGCGCCGTTGCGGATCGTGGACAACCGGCCCGGGCCGACGAACGGCGCGGCCAGGAAGTAGACCGTCGATCCCTCGGCGTCCATCGCGACGTGATCGTCGGCGGCGACCGGGATGTCGAGCTGCTTCCAGCCGCTGGACTTGCCGGCGGGTGCGCGCCAGACCTTCAGCGGGCGGTCGTCGCAGATGCCGGTGCCGATCTCACAGCCAGACGTGACGAGGTAGGTGCCGTCGGGGGCTGCGAGCAGGTTGAGGACCTTGGCCTCGCCGCCGGGCAACGGGACCTGCGTCCATGTCTTACCGCCGTCCTTGGTGGCCTCGAGGTACGGGTCGTAGGCCCAGCCGAACTTCGCGTTGGCGAACTGCAGGCTGGTCAGGCCGGGCTCGCCGCTCTTCGCCAGCCCGTTGTGTGTGCGGCCGGCGGCGCTCCAGGTCTTGCCGCCGTTGTGTGTGGCGAGCACCTCGGCCGGGCAGGTCGCAGTACCGCAGGCGACGCCGCCGAGCACGTAGCCGTCGGTCTCGGTCGGCCAGACGATCGACTGCGGAGCGAAGGCCGGCTCGGTGGGATCGGCGGTCGCGACGTCGGCCCCGGAGCCGACCAGAAGCGCGGTGACAACGGCGCCTATCAACGCGATTGTCTTGCGGCCGGCATGCAGACGCACAGTTCACTCCTCGGACAGGCGACGTTTCCTGGGACACGCTAAGCCCTGATCCCGCCATTCCGACGCCCATTCCGGCCAAACGCCGATCCCGGCCAACTAGGCTCAGTGGGTGGCTGATTGGGAAGCAGTTGGGCTGTCAACGGTCGATGCCCAGGTCTATCGGCAGCTGCTGCGGGATCCGGGGGTGCCGGTGGAGCAGCTCGGCGAGGTCCTGGAGTTGCCGGACATAGCGCAGGCCGTGGAGCGGCTCGTCTCGGCCGGGTTGGTGCGGAGCGGTTCGGAGGCCGCGCCGGCTCCGGTCGACCCGCGGTCGGGGCTGGGCATGCTTGTGCGTGAGCGACGGGCCGCGCTGGACGGTGTCGCGGCGATGACCGACCAACTCGCCCGTGAGTTCAGCGCCGGTCAGTTGCAGGCCGAGCCGAGTCGGCTGATCGAGATCGCGGTCGGCCGGGACGCGATCGAGGCGCGGATCGACGACATGCTGCGCGGTGCGACGCAGCAGGCGGTCGGGACGGACACCCCGCCGTACGTCGCGGACGGTAGCGCGCAGGTTTCGGGCGCGGAGTTGGCGTTGCTCGATCGTGGGGTGCGGTTCCGGTCGATCTACGCGGCTGAGGTGCTCGACCATCCGGGGTGGGTCGAGCGGTTGCGGGCGATGGGTGAGCGCGGGGAGCAGTCGCGGGTGCTGCCGCAGGTGCCGGTGAAGCTGCTGATCGTCGACGGGACGACGGCGATCCTCCCGCTGGCGGGTGGGCCGTCGACGCCCGGGCAGGCGCGAGCCGTTGTGGTGTCGGACTCGGCGTTGACGAGTGCGCTGCAGGTGTTGTTCGACCAGCTGTGGAGTCAGGCGACGCCGTTGCGGCTGTCGGAGAATGCGGATCCGAACACGACTCTGATCAACCTGCTGGCGAGTGGGATGAAGGACGAGGCGATCGCGCGTCAGCTCGGGGTGAGTGGCCGGACGTTGCGGCGGCGAATCGCTCAGGTGCAGGAACAACTCGGCGCCACCAGCCGCTTCCAGGCCGGCCTCCAAGCAGGCCGCCGCGGCTGGAGCTGAGCCGTGGCTCGGAGCTAGGCCGCGGCCGCGGCGGCGCGGCGGCTGGCGCGGGTGACCAGGAGGTGGAGGGTGACCGTGATCGCCAGGATGATCCCGGCGACACCGAGTAGACCGTCCGGCGACGATCCGGCCGTCAGCGCGACACCGCCGAGCGCGCTACCGAGCGCCGAGCCGAGCGAGATCGCGCTGCCGTTCAGCGCGATCACGATCGTCGCCGAGTCCGGCGCCATCGTTGCGAGCCGGGCCTGCTGGGGTACGGCGCCGCCGCCGTTGCCGACGCCGGCCGAGAAGAACCACACCAGCCCCCACACCGCCGCCACGACAGCCGGCGCGAACATCAGCGCCACCATGCCGAGGATCGAGTTCAGCAGCAGGCCGATCAGCACCACGGTCAGAACCTGGATCGCGCTGAAGCGGTCGACGAGCCGGCCGGTGATCGCGTTGCCCGCCATGCTCGAAACGCCGTACCCGAACATGATCAGGATGATCGCCCAGTGCGCATGGAAATGCGGCCCGAGGATCAGGGTGGCGTACGTGAAGCAGGTGTAGCTGCTGCAGAGGATGCCGGTCGTGACGAGCAGTCCGGCGAGGAGCCGGGGTTGCTTGAGCGGGCGCAGCCGGTCGACGAGCGTCCCGCCCGGCAGATGGAGCTGGGGGAGCCGGAGCAGGATGCCGACGAGGGCGATGGCGCCGACCACCGCGACCATGATCATCGGGAACCGCCAGCTCGACTGCCCGATCACCAGCCCGATCGGTACGCCGAGCGCCGTCGCGGTCATCCAGCCGCCGAGCACGAACGACAACGCCTTGCCGTGGTGCTCGGGAGGCGTCAGCGCGATCACGTATCCGGTGACGGCCGCATTCAGCAGGCAGCCGCCGAGCGCCGCGATCACCCGGCCGCCGAGCGCGATCGGGTAGTTGGTCGCGATCCCGACGATCAGGTTGCCGAGCACGAACACGGCCAGCGCGAGCGCGATCGTCGTACGGCGTTCCCACCGGGACGTCAGCGTCCCGAGCACGGGACCGGCGAGCGCGGCGGTGAACGCGAACACCGACATCAACTGGCCGGCGGCCGCCGCGGTGACGCTCAGGTCGCCGGCGATCTGCGGGAGCAGACCGGCCAGCACGTACCCGTCGATCCCCATCGAGAACGTCGCGACCGCCAGCCAGATGAACGGACGGTAGGAGAACCCCTGCCCGTCCACCGCGCCCGCGGCCCGCGTCTGCGTCATGTGAATATCTCACCCCGGGCAGGACACCCACGGCAAGAGGAATCTGATCAAATCTGCCAGAAAGTGCGCATCTGTGATCACCGATGGGCAGGATAACGGGCCGTCTTGCCCCATGAGACCGGGACTGAATTGTCTGGTCGAAAAGTAATCTTCCAGGTGTGACGACTGCGGAGAGTTCCTACCGGCTGCGCTACGGATCGAGTACGGCGTTCGCGCCGCCGGCGGTGTGGAACGACGTCATCGCGCAGCAGCTCGCGCATCGATCGGTGCGGTCCTACCGGCCGGATCCGGTGCCCGATGACACGTTGGCGGCGTTGATCGCGGCCGCACAGTCGGCGCCGACGTCCGGGAACCTGCAGTTGTGGAGCGTGGTCGCGGTCCGGGACGACGTACGGCGTACCCGGCTGGCGGAGCTGGCGGGGGAGCAGGAGTTCATCGCGCAGGCGCCGGTGTTCCTGGTGTGGCTGGCCGACCTGGCCAGGGCGCGGCACATCACCACCGAGATCGGATCGGCGACGGCGGAGGCCGCGGACTTCGTCGAGGCAGCGCTGCTCGCATTCGTCGACGTCGCGCTCGCCGCACAGAACGCTGCACTGGCAGCGGAGTCACTCGGGCTCGGCACAGTGTTCGTCGGCGCGATCCGGAACCGTCCGCTCGACGTCGCCGCGGAGCTGCGGCTGCCGCCGAACGTGTTCCCGGTCTTCGGTTTGACCGTCGGCCATCCGGACCGGCTCGACGAGGCCGCGGTCAAGCCTCGGCTGCCGCAGCAGGCTGTGCTGCACCACGAGACGTACGAACTCGAGCCGCAGGAAGCTCATGTGCATGCCTACGAGCAGGCGTTGAACACCTTCTACGCGAGTGCCGGCCTGCCGACGAGTTGGATCGCACGGGTAGCCGGCCGGTTCGGGGCCGTCGAGGGGCTCAAGGGCCGCGAGCACCTGCGCGAAGCTCTTCAGATCCGCGGCTTCGAACTCCGCTGACGATCGTCAAAACGGGCGTTTTATTCAATAGCTGAAGGGTTTGCGGGGCGACGCCCCGGGCACCGGTTCGGGCGATACGGGGATCACATCGTGCCGGGACCAAGCAGTCATGCCCGGCTCGGACGAAGGGAAGGAAGCATGGTATTTCTCCTGTGGATCATCGCGGTGATCCTCGTCGTGGCCGGAATCGTCTCGCTGTTCCGCGGCCAGGTGATGTGGGGCGCCGCCCTGATCATCATCGGTCTGCTGGTCGGCCCGGGCGGCGTGAGCATCTTCACCTGATCCAGGCAAGCGAATACGTAACGGCCGCCCGGGTACCGGAGAGCCGTGAGGGACGTATCCGGGATCGCCCCGGTGCCGGTGAGCGTCGAACGCTCGTGACCATGATCCGGCGCCGGGGCGAATCCTTTCCAGTTTGCTAACCGACCGACGGGCCGAGGCCCAGGGACTGCGGCGTGCTGGAGTCGGGGCTCGGCTGATGCAGGCCCTCGTCCAGTGCGCCGTACTCCGTCATCAGGGCGGGACTGCCGCCCCACGGGGTCTGCTCCTCGGCGATCAGGGTGTTGGTCGTGAGCAGCAGGCCGGCCACCGACGCGCCGTTCTGCAGCGCGGAACGCGCCACCCGGAGCGGGTCGATGATGCCCATCGCGAGCATGTTCCCGTAGACGCCGTCGAGGGCGTCGAAACCCTCGTCGACCCCCATCTGCGACGTACGCTCCAGCACCTCGGCGCCGTTGTAGCCCGCGTTCGCGGCGATCAGGTACGCCGGTTCGCGCAGCGCCCGCCGGACGATGTCGACACCGGTCTTGTAATCGCCTTTGACGTCCAGGCCGTCGAGGGCTGACGCGGCATGCAGGAGGGCCATGCCGCCGCCCGCGACGATCCCTTCGGCCATCGCGGCCCGTGTCGCAGACAACGCGTCCTCGACCCGGTGCTGGAGCTCCTTGAGCTCGGCCGGGGTCGGCGCGCCGACACGGATGACCGCGACCTTGCCCGACAACGAGCCGATCCGCTCGGTCAGGACGTCCTCGTCGACACCGAACGTCGCCCGCTCCAGCTCGGACCGCAGCTGCGCGATCCGGAACGCGACGTCCTTGTCGTGCCCGCTGCCCGCGACGATCGCGGTCCGGTCGGCGGTGACCCGGACCTGGTCCGCACGGCCCAGCTGGTCGATCGTCATCGTCTCGAGGCTGAACCCCGAGTGCCGGCTGTAGACCGCGCCGCCGGTGATCGCGGCGATGTCCTCCAGTTTGTGCAGCCGCCGGTCGCCGAACCCGGGCGCCTTCACGGCCACGCACTGGAACAGCCCGTTGACGTGGTTGTGCACGAGCATGCTGAGCGCCGTACCTTCGAGGCTCTCGGCGATGATCACCAGCGGACGCGGCTCGCGCATGATCTTGTCCAGCAGCGGCATGATCTCCTGGACCTTGGTGATCTTCTCGCTGCACAACAGGATGTACGGGTTGTCGAGGACCGCCTGCAGGCTGCCCGGATCGGTCACCATGTACGGCGACATGTACCCGTTGTCGAACTCGAACCCCTCGACGAAGTCCACGCCCATACCGTTGATCGAGGACTCCTCGACGGTGACGATCCCGCCGTCGCCGACGGTGTGCAGCGCCTTCGCGATCACCGCGCCGACGATGTCGTCGTCGTTCGCCGAGATCGCCGCGACCCGGGCGTAGTCCTGCTCGGTGACGACCGGGTGGGCGACGTCGCGCAGCCGCTCGACCAGCTTGCCGACGGCCACGTCGATGCCCCGTTTCACCAGAACGGGGTTCCCGCCGGAGCCGATCGCGTGCATGCCCTCGCGGATGATGGCCTGCGCGATCACGGTCGCCGTGGTGGTGCCGTCGCCGACGATGTCGTTGGTCTTGATCGCGGCTTCCTTGACCAGCTGGGCGCCCATGTTCTCGAACTGGTTCTTGAGGAAGATCTCCCGTGCGATCGTCACGCCGTCGTTGGTGACGACAGGCGATCCGGTGATCTTCTCCAGGATGACGTTGCGGCCTTTCGGCCCCAGCGTCGACTTGACCGCGTCCGCCAGCTGATCGACGCCGGCCAGCAGAAGATCGCGGGCACTCTCTCCGAATCTGAGTTCCTTGGCCATCAGTTCCCTCCGGAAATGGTCGTGTTACGGAACGAGGATCGCGCGGCCGCGGACCCGGCCGGCGTCGAGATCGGCGACCGCGTCAACGGCCGCGTCGAGCGGATAGGTCCGGGTGTGCAGCGTGACCTTGCCGGCCTGGGCGAGCGCCATCAGCTCGGCCAGCTCGTTGAACGTGCCGACGATGTTGCCGACGATGTTGCGCTCGGTCGAGATGATGTCCAGCGTCGGGATCTGCACCTGACCGCCGTACCCGATGACGAAGTACGAACCGGCCCGGCCGGTCATCGCGAAGCCGTCCTGCTCCGCGCCCTGTTCGGCGACGAAGTCCAGCACGACGTGTGCGCCGGCGCCGTCGGTCAGCTCCAGCACCTTCTCCACCTGCTTGCCGTCAGCAACGACCGTCTGGTCGGCGCCGAGCTGCTCGGCCAGCTTGAGCGCGTCCGGGTTGCGATCGACGACGATGATCCGCGCCGCCGTCAACGCGGCCAGGCACTGTACGCCGATGTGCCCCAGACCGCCCGCGCCGATCACCACGGCCGTCGTACCGGGAGGCAACAGTGGCAGGGCCTTCCGGACCGCGTGGTACGCCGTGATGCCCGCGTCGGCGAGCGCCGCGACATCCTGTGGTCGCGTGCTCGGGTCGAGCTTCACGCAGGCGCGGGCGGAGGTGAGGAGGTACTCCGCCATCCCACCGTCGCTGTCCAGCCCGGGGAACGAGCTGTTCTCGCAGTGCATGTCGTCCCCGGCGCGACAGGCGTGACACAGACCGCAGGTCGGTGTCGGATGCAGGATGACGGTGTCGCCGACCTGCACGTTGGTGACGGCCGAGCCGACCTCGTGCACCCAGCCGGCGTTCTCGTGGCCGATCGTGTACGGGAGCGACGGATGCATCGCCGCGTCCCACTGACCCTCGATGATGTGCAGATCGGTACGGCACACGCCCGCGCCGCCGATCTTGACGATGACGTCCAGCGGGCCCTTGACGACCGGTTCCGGTACGTCCTCGACCACTGGTTGCTGGTGGTACCCGTGCAGTCGAACGGCCTTCATCCCTGCTCCTCCTCGCCCGCACCGGTTTCGGTGTACCGGTGCTTCAGCATGCCCCTGCAGATACCGGTGTTGGCCTCGATGCCGGTCCGGGTCAGCCGGGCCAGCCCGAGGTGTCTGGCCGCCGCGGGTGCGGCGATCGCCTCGCCGGTCGCGACGTCGACGAGCAGCGGTGCGTCCGGCCCGGTCGGCAGCCCGAGTTCGGACCGGCGACGCAGCAACCGGTCGAGCCCGGGCGACGGCGGCACGTCGGCGATCGTCAGCCGCGCCACCTCCGCCGGATCGGTGCCAGAAGCAACAAAAGACCGGCAGACCTGATCGGTCCCGGCCAGCACCGCCTTGGCGACGAACGTCCGGCGCAACTCGTCGAGCTCCGCCGCCGCCTCGCCGTCGAACGACGCGACGAACCCCGCCCGCGCCGCCACCCCGGCATTGATCTGGGCGGCGGCGAAATGATCCTCCAGCGCGACGTCGACCGATCGCAGGCCGGGCAGCGCCGCCACCACGTCGTACGCGTCGGCGACCATCAGGAACGCGAAGTTCGGCGCACAGAAGTACGTCGGCAGCCGCAGCCGCACGACCGCGTCGCCGGCGGCCGACACGACGCAGGTCGAAACGAATCCCAGCGTCGTGATCGGCTCGTCCAGCTCCGGGTCCCGGACCGCACCCAGTGCGTCCAGGACCCGGTCCTTCTCGGCGGCAACCGCTGTCATTACGACGCGACCAGCTTCGAGTCGTCCTGTGCGGCGGGTGTCTCCTCCTTCAGTTGCAGCTCGTCCGGCACCTTGATGTCGTAGAGCTTCGCCGCGTTCAGCCCGAGGATCTTCTTCTTCCCGTCCACCCCGAGCCGCGGGTAGTCCGCGAACTCCGGCTGGTCGGGGAACTCCCAGTCCACGAAGCCCTCGATCTGCCACTTCGGCTCCCAGATGCCGTAGTCGCTGCCGAACGTCATCTTGTCCTCGCCGACCCAGAACAGCAGTTCGCCCATCACCTTGTTGAAGAACTGCGGCCGCGCGTGCATCAGACCGCCGATCACGACCGACAGACCGGCGTACACGTTGGGTTCCTGGGTGGCCATGAAGCAGAAGTCCTCGATCCGCGGCAGACCGACGTGCTCGACGATGAAGTTGAGCTCGGGGAAGTCGGTCGCGGCGTGGTCCACATCGGCGACGTCGAACGCGTCCTTGTCCAGCGGCCAGATCGTGGGGCCCTTGTGGACGTGGATGTTCTTGATCCCGAGTTCCTGCGCCTTGGCGAGGTAGGTGTACGCCGCCGGGTCGGTCAACTTGTAACCGCGCGAGCCGGCGTTCCACTCGGCCGTGTAGAGCTTGACTCCTCTCGAGCCGTACCGCTCGACGTTGCGTGCCAGCTCCTCCAGGCCGGCGTCACCGTCGCGCGGGTCGAACCGGGTGTTCAGCACGAACATCCCCGGGTGCTTCTCGCCGAGATTCGCGTTCTGCTCGGTGGTGTTGAAACCCTCCGTGTACCACTCCTTCAGGTACGTCGGCTGGAACACCGCGACGTCCACGTAGCCGTCCTCGAAGACGTCCTTCATCAGGTCGTCCTCGGTGTAGCTCATGAACTTCTCGATCGTCCAGTGGGTCTCCTTCGGGCCGAGGCTCTGGTACGCGTGGAAGCATTCGATCCAGCCCTTCGCGTACTGCTCCGCACCCTTCACCCAGTTGTCCGGGCCGGCCTTCCACATGTGCATGTGGCTGTCGACCACGAAGTACTTCTCACCATTCTTCTCGTACACGAAAGAGACCCCCTGGTCAGCTGGATGCGGTCAGGTCGAAGCCGATGTACTCGGCGGCGTCCTCGGGGTTGGCGAACATGATCGTCCGGTCGTCGAGGTGGACCATGCGGCCGTAGTGGGTCGACATGTTCTCCTCGAACTCGGCCTGGTCGAAGTACCCGGGCTCCTCGCCGAGCGCCTCGGAGATGTCGTCGTAGACGAAGTCCATCCGGTTGATGGCGTCGACCCGGATCATCGACGGCAGGTGCGTCACGGTGACGTTGTCCTGGCCGGTCATCACCTCAGCGACAACCGCGCCGACCTGGTTGTTCATCAGTGTCACGCCGCACTTGTTGGACGCGGTGTTGTCCTGCTTGAACGGGCTTTCCGCGGTGGTGAACGTGCTGGTCACAGTGACAGCTCCTTCGGTTCCTCGAGGCCCAGCGAGGTGACGATGCCGCTGAACCGGCTCTTGACCCGGTCGAGGCCGTCCTCGAACCGTGGCGGTTTCGCGTCCGGCTGCGACCACAGCGGCTGCAGTGCACGGGCCGCGGTGAGCGACTGCGCGGTCCACTTCGCCGCCCAGTCCTGCATGATCGACTTGTTGTGGTCCGCGAACTCCTTGTCGTTGGTGAGCAGCTCGAACATCGCCGTGGTGTAGCGCAGGTCGCGCTCGGCGAAGTCGTACTCCGCCGCGCCGACGACCGTCGGGGTGACGAAGTCGCCGTTCCGCGGAGACGCCTGCTGCACCAGCTGGCTGCGGAACAGTTCACCGACGAGCGGCTCGAACACGACGTTCGCGGCGAAGATCGCCTCGCACCAGTCGTCGATCGCGGTCAGCTGCTCGGCGACGTCGCGCACGCCCTGCCAGGCCGGATCGCTGTTCCAGGTCTCCAGGTGCGCGGTGCCGTCGAAGCCCTCGATCTCCTCGGACAGCGTGAGGTTGTACAGCGCGAGGTCCTGGGCGGCGCGGATCCGGTGCATGCTGTTCACCGAGATCGCGTTGTTGTGCATGTTCGTCGGTGCGCGGCGGTTCGCGTTCGCATACAGGTACAGGCCGAGCCCGTGGTCGACGTGCATCCAGGCGCCGACGTGCTGCTCGACGAAGCGGACCCAGTTCGTGTTCCACTGCTCGAACGCCTTGGACTGCTTGGCGGCCTCGACGTTCTGGGTGACCTGGCGGACCACGTTCGAGTTGTACCGGTAGAGGGTGAGTTCCCACTCTTCGTTCGGGTCGCGGAACTCGTGCCAGCCGGTGGCCGGCCATTCCTTCACGAACAGGCCGCCGGTGCCGGGTCCACGCTGCGGGCTGGGCTTGTCCGAGCCCCAGGCCTTCAGCACGGTCCAGTCCAGCGGGTAACCGCCGCGGCCGTCGGAGAAGCCGTACAACCAGCCCTGGCTGAGGTAGTGCCGCGGGTCGGGCTGTACGTCGACCGTGACGTCCTCGTAGTGGGTCTGCTTGCGCTTCTGCGGCGTGTAGTAGTTGTACCGCCGCGAGTTCGAGTCCGGGAACTCGCGGGCGCCCGCCTCGGCATCGGTGAAGACCGGCTTGGGCACGCTGCGTTCGGTCTTAGGTGAGTCCTGTGTGGTGGTCATCGGCTTCCTGCCTCCAGCACTTCCGAGTCACCGGCGTCGCCGGTCGTGGTGAACTTGTCGTAGTAGATGTGCTTGGTCGCGACCCCGAGCCGTTCGAGCAGCGGGATCGCCGCCTCGACCATCGGCGGCGGACCGCACACGTAGGCATCGGCTCCGGTCAGGTCCGGCTCGAGCCGCTTGACCACGTCGGTGATCAGTCCGCTCTCGCCGGTCCACTCCTCTTCCGACAGCGCCGGCACGTACCGGAACCGCGGCAGCCGCTGCTCGAGCTCGTGCAGCTCCTCCTCGAAACACAGGTCCAGCTGCGTCCGGGATCCGTAGTAGAACGTCGTCGGCCGGTCGATACCGCGCTCGGCCATCGACCGCAGCAGGGCCAGGATCGGCGCCATCCCGGCCCCGCCGCCGAGGAAGACCAGCCGGGCGTCCGGATTGTCCCGGAGGGTGAACACCCCGAACGGCCCGGTCAGGTCCAACCGGTCACCGACCCGGAGGCGCTGGTCCAGGAACTCCGAGAACATCCCGCCCGGGTACACCTTGATGACGAACTCCAGCTGCCCGCTCTCACGGCTCGACGTGTTCGCCATCGAGAACGAGCGACTCGCGCCTTCTTCGCCGGAGTCCGGGACCGAGATGTCGACGTACTGTCCTGGGAAGAACTTCAGCTCGCCGGGCTCGGTGAGCTTCAGCACCAGGTGCCGGAGGTCGTGCGTCACCGGGGTGATCGCGACGACCTCCGCCGTCCGTTCCTGGATCGGCAGACCCGAGCGGATCATCTCCTCGTCGTAGTTGAGCAGCTCGATCGTGAGGTCCTCGAAGGCGTGCGCCCGGCACAGCAGCGTGTAGCCCTCGTCCAGTTCGTAGTCCGGCAGCGCGAAGGTGCTGTAGCGGTCCAGGTCGATGTCCTCACCGTCGAGGACGAACGACTTGCAGGACGCGCACTGTCCCTCCTTGCAGCCGTGCATGAGCATCACGCCCTGCTCGGCGGCCGCGCGCAGGATCGTCTGGTCCTCGTCGACCTCGATCTCGATGCCGACGGGTTCGAACCTCACGACGTGCTTGTCTCCCATGGGATCAGGCGTCAGCGGGAGCGGGTCGTCCGGCCGGGCCGCCCTTGACGTAGCGCGCCGCGAACGCGGTCCGCTCGTCGTCGGACATCTCGTTCAGCAGTACGTTCGGGCTCGCCAGCGGCGGGCACTTGCGCAGGTGGTCGAGGGTCCACATCTTGTCGGGGTTCAGGTCCAGGTGCGGCTGCGCGACCATCGTCTTGCCGTCGTCGCGGACGAAGCCCATGTCGGACACCACGTCGGCCCAGTTCCAGCCGTGGTACAGCGTCTCCCACTCGCGGTGGCCGATCAGCTTGCCCATGTTCGGCGTCTGCCGGCCCTGGTACGTCGGCCGGAACGCGGTCTCGTCGGTCCACTTGCACATCTCGTGGCAGTACGTCCGCCACTGGCCGTCGACCTTGGCCATCACCATGTCCTCACGGACCAGACACGGCACCATGCACGTCCAGCAACGGTGCGGGTACTCGTAGTCGACGTCCTCGAAGACGATCGGCTTGTGCCCGTTCGGCGTGGACAGGCGGTTGTAGTTCTCCCACCAGGCGCCGTACTTGTCGTACCAGCCCGGATACTTGTACTCGAACCACTCGAAGTCCTTGTCCGTCATCGGGTCGATCCGCCAGTAGTTGGCGAGCCAGCCGGTGGCGAAGAACTGGGCGACCTCGTGCACGTAGCCCTTGTTCCAGATCTGGTTCCAGGACTCCTCGATCAGGTCGTGCGGGATCTCGAGTCCGTACTTCTCCAGCGGCACCAGGTAGCTGCGGTAGTAGTCGTCGTAGATCCAGCGGCGCCACATCTCGGCGTACGACTCGCGGTCCTTGCGCCGGTCCTTGGTGCCGTACTCGATGAACGTGCCGATGGCGGCGTCGACGACGCGGTGGTTGTTCCACCAGGCGTACCGCAGGTCGCGGGCGAGCAGCTGGTGGTTGTCCTCGTCGGCGAGCGCCATCAGCAGCGTCGCGTAGCCGTTGCTGATGTGCCGGGACTCGTCGGACTGGACCGAGTGGAACACCGTCGGCAGCAGGTAGTCGCCGTTCGCGGCAGCCTCGGCCGGCATCGCGACGAACAGCGTGTTGGTGAAGGCGGTCTCGGCCACGATCGTCAGGTAGATGCTGGCCGCGGTGATCGCGTCACCGGTGATGAAGCCCTCGGCGAACTGACGGCCGATGGTGCCGCAGTAGTCGCTCTGGAAGTCGCGCAGGCTCGAGTTGAAGCCTGCTGGGTCGATGTAGTTGTTCATGTACAGGCGCTTGAGGTTCTGCTGGATCGTCGAGTGCCTGACCTCGTCGATCATCTGGATGGCCTGCCCGTTGTGCAGTTCGGGGTTCGGCACGGTCCGGAACAGCAGCGGCATCGCCCGCGCGGCCGAGATCTCCGGCAGCGGGATGATGCTCAGGAACAGCTTCTGCCATTCCAGCCAGCGTTCCTGGACCTGGCGGAACATGTTGCCGCGGATCGCGCCGTCCGAGGCGCCGTACACCCGGTGGTCCTTCTCCTCCTGCATCGGGAAGTACGACCGCAGCACCTGCTTCAGGGGGTCTTTCTTCTGCGCCTTACGGAACGTGTAGTCCGTCCCGTACTGGGAGACCGGCTCGTGGTACGCCGGTTCCCATGACAACTCCTGGATCTTCTGGTGGGCCTTCGCCACGCTTTGGCGACTCATGGCTTTCCTCCCGCTCATGTGGCCGGCTGTGTGCTTGCAGTACATCGCCGCCCCGAGCGGGGTGAGGTCTCAAATTGAGAAGCGGGTCACGACTCGCCGAAGAAGGCCTCGCGGAGCTCCGCGAGCCGCTCCTGCTTCTGCTCCACGAGCCGGTGATCACCCTGCGGGTCGGGCTGGATACCCAGGCAGCGCAGCAGTTCCGCGGCCGGCTCGCCAGGGTGTCCGGTGGCGCCGAGGACCGGATGCAGCCCGGCGTCGGCGAGGTGTTCGAAGACGAGATGTACGACGGTCCACGGGTTGTAGGACTCCTGCTGGGGCGAGACATCGTTGTCCATGGAACCTCCAGTCGTTTGACCTCCATCGCATGCCCGTGAGGCCTCACCGGGTGTCTCATTCTGAGACGCCACTTGTGTCCGGCTGCACTACGCTCGAAGAGGACGCGACCCCGGTGGGAGGCCCCGTGGACGAAATCGCCCCCTCGATGGAGGACAACCGGCGCGCCGCCACGGCCCGGCTGAACTTCCTCACTCTCGATCCGGTCAAGACACAGGATGTCCGGCCGCCGATCCTTGCCTCCTGGGTACGGTCGCGGCGCTGGAACCTCCCGGCCGACCGGATCACGCTGCCGTACGTCGCCGACCCCGATCTCGACATCCCGTTGACCCGCAGCGCCGCGCCGGTCCTGCGGCAACTGCACCAGAACCTCGACGGCCAGCCGATCAGCGTGATCCTCACCGACCGGACCGGGATGGTGCTGGAGCGGCTGACCGCGGACACGAACCTGGCCCGGTACCTGGACAAGGTCTTCCTGGCGCCGGGGTTCAGCTACGCCGAGGAGTTCGCCGGCACGAACGGCATCGGGACCGCGCTGGAGGGCGGCGGGCCGATGCACGTGTTCGGTCACGAGCACTACGCCGAGGATCTCGAGGATCTCGCGTGTGCCGGCGTACCGATCAAGCATCCGGTGAACGGCAAGACGGTCGGTGCGATCGATCTGACCTGCTGGCGCAAGGACGCCGGGTCGCTGCTGATGGCGCTTGCCAAGACCACGGCGGAGAACATCCGGGCCGCGCTGCTCAAGGACAGCTCGGCACGGGAGCTCTCGCTGCTGCAGGCGTATCTGCAGAGTTCACGCCGGCTCGGTGACATGGTGATCGCGGTCGACGACGATCTGTTGCTGATGAACGCGAAGGCAGGTCAGTCGCTCGACGCGTCGGACCAGCGCGCCGTCCTCGGGTATGCCGCCGAGATGCTGGCGCGCGGGACGACCGAGGCGATCGTGGCCGAGCTGCCGACCGGTTCCTGGGTCCGGATCATGTGCCGCCCGGTCAGCTCCGGCGGCCGTGGCGGCGGCGGGATCATCCAGGTCAGCCCGCACTCGGCGGGTGTCGGCATTCGTACGCCGGCCACCGGGCATCGTCCGCCGCCGCGTCCTGTCCTTCCCGGGCTGGTCGGCCGGAGTGCGCCGTGGCTCGGCAGCAGTCGCGAGGTGGACAACGCGTGCCGGGCCGGCCAATGGGTCGTGCTGACCGGCGAGCGGGGGACCGGCAAGGTCACGCTCGCGCGGGCCGCACACCAGCAGAACAACCCGGCCGGTTTGTTCCACGTTGTCGACGTTGCGCGGGTGGGAGACGGTTTCACCGCCGAGCTCGAGTCCGAGCTGGCTGACGATTCGGTGCAGGCGTTGGTGATCCGGCACGTCGAGCGCCTGGACGCGAGCGGTGTCGACGCGACGCTCGCGGCGTTGTACGACGTACTCGAACGCCGCCCGGCCGATCCGCCGTGGATCGCGCTGACTCTCACCTCGGACGACTCGGATTCGCCTGATCTGGGCGAGCTGCTGTCGCTCTTCCCGCTGACCGTCGAGGTGCCGCCGCTGCGACATCACATCGAGGACGTCCGGGAACTCGTCCCGTACTTCCTCAACCAACTGAGCCACGGCGAGCTGACCTGCGGTCCCGATGCGATGCAGCAACTGATGCGCTCAGCCTGGCCCGGCAACACCGCGGAACTGTGCCAGATGCTCAAGCAGGTCGTCGTACGACGTCGTCGTACCGGTGTCATCACCCCTGCGGACCTCCCGGGGCGCGCGCAGGCGATCAGCCGCCGCAGCCTCAGCCAGTTGGAGGCCCTCGAACGCGACGCGATCATCCGCAGCCTGATCGCCAACGACGGCCACAAGGGCCACGCCGCGAAGTCCCTCGGAATGTCCCGAGCCACGATCTACCGCAAGATCCACGACTACGGAATCCAGCCGCCTTAAACCGTCCGGGTCACGACCCAGCGGTGCGGCGAGATAGGGCGGGTCCTGGTGAACCCGTGGTTCTCGAACGCCGACATCGGTCCGGTATGCAGGAACGAGCCCGACACCTTCCGGTCGTCGGTCTCTTCCGGGTAGCCCTCGACCACGCCCCCGCCGTACTGCGCGATCTGCGCCAACGCTCCACCGAGCGCAGCATCAGCAACCCCACGCCCACGCAGCCCCTTCCCCGTGAAGAAGCAGGTAATCCGCCAGTCAGGCAGCTGGGTAAGACCCTTCTCGTACAGCCGCCGACTCTTCACCTCAGGCAATTCCTCAGGCGACCCGAACTGACACCACCCGAGACAGTTGTCGCCGTCGAACACCAACGCCGCATGCGTGTCCCCACTCCGCACCCGAGCTTCCTTCTCCGCCCGATTCTGCTCCGGCGTCCGCCCCTTCCCGAGCTTCACATGAAACCCCACACACCAGCACCCACCCCACACCCCGTGATTAGCCTCAACCAACTCAGCAAACGCCGCCCAGGTATCCACATCCAACGGCCGCACCGAGAACCCCGCAGTCATACGCGGCGGGAGTGTTTTTTCGGGCGGTGGAGTTGCCAGGTGGGGAGGAGGAGTAGTTCGTCCTGGTTGGAGCGGTCGTCGGGGTTGCTGCGGAGGTAGCGGCTGATGCCGTCGGAGTTGACTCGGACACGGGGGCCGCGGGTGCCGTCGGAGCGGCGGACGAAGGCGCGGCCGGCGCCTCGGTCGAGCCACTGGACGAAGTCGGCGAGCGACGACTCCTCCGGGTCGAGGCTGCCGGGATCCCAGCGCACGGCAGCGATGTGCTTGAGGTCGGGGTCTCCGTTCAGTCCGACCGCGGTCACGTACAGGGTCGTGTAACTCGCCAAGCTGGCCATCGAACTGTTCCTTCGGCGTTCACGCGGAGAAGTCAGGGTTTCTCCACTCCGGAGGCTAGTCGTCGGCTCCGGCCTTGTGAAGTGAGTCTCAAAGGATGTCAAAGTCCGTCATCTTGGATAGGTTAGGCTTACCTAACCTATGGAGTGAAATCGTGACGGACCCTCGGGTCGCCGTGGTCGGTGCCGGCCCGGCTGGAATCTATGCCGCTGACATTCTCGCCCAGGAACATCCCCGGGTGCTGGTCGATCTCATCGAGCGGTTACCGGCGCCGTTCGGGCTGGTGCGGTACGGCGTGGCGCCGGACCATCCCCGGATCAAGGAGATCATCAAGGCGCTGCACCGGGTGGTGAACCGGGAGCGGATCAGGTTCGTCGGGAACGTTGCATACGGCACCGATCTGAAACTCGACGACCTGCGCAGGCACTACGACGCGGTCATCTTCGCGACCGGCGCGATGACGGATCGGTCCCTGGACATTCCGGGCATCGACCTGCCGGGCAGCTACGGCGCCGCGGACTTCGTCAGCTGGTACGCCGGGCATCCCGACGTACCGCGGGAGTGGCCGCTGGATGCTCGTGAGGTCGCGGTCGTCGGTGCGGGCAACGTCGCGCTCGACATCGCCCGGATGCTGGCCAAGCCGGCCGACGAGCAGTTGAGCACCGAGATCGCCGACAACGTGTACCGGGGTCTGAAGCTCAATCAGACGACCGACGTCCACGTCTTCGCGCGCCGCGGACCCGCGCAGATCAAATTCACGCCGATGGAATTGCGCGAGTTGTCGCACTCGCCGTCGGTCGACGTGATCGTGCACCCCGAGGGCTTCGAGATCGACGATGCGAGCCAGGCCGCGATCAGCTCGAGCAAGAGCACCCGGCTCGTCGTCGACACCTTGCTGAAGCACCTCGACGCCGAACCGACCGGCGCGCCGCACCGGATCCACATCCACCTGTGCCAGGCGCCGATCGAGGTCCTCGGCACGGACAGGGTCGAAGGGCTACGCACCGAACGCATGCAGCTACAGGGCGACGGCACGGTGAAGGGCACCGGCGAGTACGTCGACACTCCCGTGCAGGCTGTGTACCGCGCGGTCGGATACCTCTCGTCGCACCTGCCGGAGATCCCGTTCGATCACCACGCCGGCGTCATCGCGAACGACCGCGGCCGGATCCTCGATCTGGACGGAGTACCGGTGCCGGGGCTGTACGTGACCGGCTGGATCAAGCGCGGCCCGGTCGGACTCATCGGCCACACGAAGTCGGATGCCGCGGAGACGATCGCGAGTCTGCTCCAAGACCTGGATCAGCTGCCGGCGCCCGAGATCAGCGACCCCGCTGCGATCCTGGAGCATCTCCCCGGGCCGATCGTCGACGCCGACGGCTGGTCCCGGCTCGATGCTCACGAGATCGCGTTGGGTCGGGCCCAGGGGCGTGAACGGGTGAAGGTCGTGCCGCGCGACGAGATGCTCAACGCCGCGCGAGGTCGCTGACGAAGGACTCGGCCGCCGCGTAGGTCAGCGGCGGCTCCGGGTTCCAGGCTCGTACATTGGCTGCGCGTACGGCGGGGACCTCGGACCATCCCGGGATCGTCGCCAGCCGGTCGGCGCCGAGCGAGTTGGGGCGCTGGTCGTACAGCACGAGGTCGGCGGGGTGCTTGGTGGCGAGGGCGTCCCACTTGACGACCTCCCAGCCGCCCGCGGTGCTGGTCGGGGTGAACTGCACGCCGGCGTCGGCGAGCATGCGAAGGCTCGGCCAGTACGCCGGATTCGCCACGTACGCATCCGTGTCGGTGCCGCCGGAAAGCGCGACCACCCGCACCGACGGATCCGTGGGTGCTGCAGTCAGGTCCGTCGCAGGGTCCTGTACGTCGGCTCCGAGGGCCGCCGCCAATTCGTGGAACCGCTCGATGACCGATGCGAGGGTCCGGTCCCCGGCGATGCCTATCGCGAGGATCGGGGCGGCCTCGGCAATCCTGGCGGCAACGGCTTCGGAGAGGCCGTACACCTCACCGCCGTACGTCACGCTCACCACGAGATCGGGTGTGAGGGATTTGACCAGGTCCTCGTCGACGCTGTCACCGGAACCGACGAACGGCAGATCGAGCCCGACCGAGGCGCCGCTGTCGGCGTGATGCTGGGAGCCGAAGTAGCCCACGACCGGTACGCCGAGACTCGCCAGCGTCTGCGCCGCCTGCGCGTACGCCAGCACCCGGATGGGCCGACTCGCCGTCACGATGTGCTGTCCACGATCGTCGTCGAACGACCAAGTCATCCGGGCACCATCCCTCTCACCGAGCCGTACCGAGTTGTCAGGCCAGCCTAATCTCGTGACCGTCGACACGCATCGCCGAGCGCGTCCGGCAGCCCGGACCGAGTCAGGACGAACTGGCTTTCGGCAGTGCCGCGCGGTGACGTCTGCAGTGCGGCGTTGGCGCCGCCTTCGAGCAGCGGTGATTCGGTGCCGACGGCAACGAACACGACGCGCACCAGTCGCGATCCAACCGCGCCCGGGGGCCAGGAGATCGGCGTACGATCCGATCAAGGGGGGAACGATGCCACTCACAAGCTACGGGGTTCTGGCCGGCCGGTTGGTGCGGTTCGCACGGGAGGATCCGAACGACTTCGGATCCTGGTACCACGGGAAGATGTACGTCGCCGCACCTGCGGGCGAGTACGAGGGTGCAGTGGACGTGTCGACGCCCAGCGGCGTACCGGTCGAGTATCGCGAGGTGCGCTACCTCGACGTGGACCTGTTCGCCGCCACGGCCGCCTTGCCCGACGGCTGGCACCTGCTGGACAGCACGCCGTACTCGGGTGCGTTGGACTACATCCGCTCACCGCTCCTGAGCTCGCGCTCCGGCTGGGTGGAGAGCACGGCCGACAACGCCCTGGACCTCCTCGAACAACTACTGACCAGGTCCCTCCGCGTCTACGTCTACGGCGCCCCGTACGACGAAGGCCTCGGCGTACACGACATCCACTACAACCAAGGCGACCCGCCCGGCGAATTCCAGCACCTGGACGCCATCTGGCAAGACGGCGGCACCATCATCGAACAACCCACCGGCGAACTGATCGCCTTCCTGACCAAGTTCAAACCCCAGACCCTGACAACCGACGACAACGGCCTACCCGTCTGATTTCAAATCAAGCCCGACTCCAGCCGGGTTGATGAGGATCAGCCGGTTGTAGTCGATGGTGTACGACGCCGTCGTCCCGAGGGTCGCGAGAATCGCCGCCTCAACCTCAGCTGTCTCACCTGTGCAGACGTGCTCGGTGACGGAGACCCCGCTGAAGATGAGCTCTGTGTTGGTGCGCGTGACAGTGCCGGAGAGCTCGTTGCAACCTGTCCAGCCGGTCAGGTGGTCGGTGTTGAAGGTGAGCCAAGCCTCGGCGGCCCGGTGCCGGTGATGGAAGAGGTCGCCGTTGGTGATGGTGGTGGCCAGCTTCCAGCGGACGCCGTCGAGTGGGAGGTCGGGTTCGGCGATCTTTCGGTCCAGGAGGGTGATTGTTGTACCGGCCGAGGTGAGGGTGAGTTCGTCGCCGTCCAGCTGCCACGTGGGGTTGCTTGTCAGGAACAGCTGCAGCCATTCGTCCTGGGCGCGGCGGGCCGGCTCGCAACCCTTCGCGGTGCTGCCGAATCCTGCGACGAACAGTCTGCCGTCGGCGAGCAGCGTGCCGGCCGCGCTGTGCGCGCCGAGTCTGTTGCAGCCTGCGTGCACCCGGAGGACGTCGTACACCTCCGGGCCTTCCGCGTTCTGGTTCGGGACGCGGGCGAACTCCAGCCGGATGCGCGTGCCCGGTACCAGCTGTTTGGGTACGCCGTTATCAGTCACGGCGGTGGACAGATATGTCTTGCCGATCGGTGCGGCCATCGGTCCAAGTGTAGTTGTCGACCGTTGTAGATGCGGGCGCTCTTGGTGGTTAGGCGGAGGAGGGTGCGGCTGGGGCGCGCGGGGAGGGTGGAGATGAGGCGGGGGCCGTGGGCCAGGGCGGCCATGCCCAGGCGGGATTTGGGGATGAGGGTGTTGGCGGCGCTGAGTGCGACGGCGCGGCTGCCGTGGATGTGGGTGGCCATGGCTTGTTCGTACGCCGGGTAGGCGCGCTCGTGGTCGCCGTCGGTCCGATCTCGACGTCGCAGCCGCAGCGAATGCGAGCGGTCGCTGCACGGGACACCTCGGTCACGACACGTGTTTGTCGTTGCCTGTGCCCGAGCGTCGAGGTGGAGAATGTGGCATGAGTGAAATCGTCTCGTGCCCGCACTGCGGGCAGAAGAACCGCGTGCAGGCGGTGGCTGACGGCAAGCCGGTCTGTGGCAACTGTGGCAAGCCGCTGCCGTGGATGGTCCACGCCGGCGACAAGGACTTCGCCGAGGTCGTCGAGATGTCCACCATCCCGGTGCTGGTCGACGTGTGGGCGCCGTGGTGCGGACCCTGCCGGATGGTCAGCCCGGTCCTCGAACAGCTCGCCACCGAGAAGGCCGGCCAGCTCAAGCTGGTGAAGATCAACGCCGACGAGGCGCCCGACGTGTCCCGGCACTTCGACATCCGGTCGATCCCGACCCTGATGGTGTTCCGCGGGGGCAAACCGACGGCGACCCATATCGGCGCCGCCCCGGCCGCCGTACTGCGTCCCTGGCTGGAAGATGCTCTGAGCAACTGATCACGGGGGCTTGGATGACCGCGAATGCCCGGCAGTTCCTGTCCGTCCTGATCGGTTGCGTCGTCGGAGCGATCGTTGCACTGATCTGGAGTGTGCCGCTCGGCGTCCTCGCCGCGATCGTGGTGATCGGCGCGGCGTTCGTCGTCAGCGCGGTCATCGTGTTGTGGCCGATGGACGCCGACGCCACCCGTCGGCACGTCGTCCGCGAGGACTTCCGCCCGGCCGTCGACGAGCTGTTCGTGGTGGCGCTGGCGGTCGGCGCGGTCATCGTCATCGCGCTGATCCTGATCCTCGGCCGGTCGGAGGGCCAGAACGTCGCCGCCGCGATCGGTCTGGCCGGTGTGTTCATGAACTGGGCCGTCCTGCACATGATGTACGCCGCCCGGTACGCGCACCTGTTCTACCTCGCGCCCGCCGGCGGGATCGACTTCAACAGCGACGAGCGCCCGGCGTACCGCGACTTCTTCTACTTCAGCTACAACCTCGGCATGACCTACCAGGTCTCGGACACGAGCGTGTCCAGCTCCGCCATCCGTTCCGTCGTACTGCGTCACTGTCTGCTCTCGTACATCTTCGGAACGGTGATTCTGGCTGCGACCATCAACCTTGTCGCCGGCATCGTGACAAGCTGAATCCTTGGGAGGCCGACATGTCGAGCATGCAGTTCGGGATCTTCACCGTCGGAGACGTGACCACGGATCCGACCACCGGCCGGGCGCCGACCGAGGCCGAGCGGATCAAGGCAACCGTGGCGATCGCGAAGAAGGCCGAGGAAGTGGGCCTGGACGTGTTCGCGACCGGTGAGCACCACAACCCGCCGTTCGTGCCGTCGTCGCCGACCACGCTGCTCGGCTACCTCGCGGCGCAGACCGAGCGACTGATCCTTTCGACGTCGACCACGCTGATCACGACCAACGACCCGGTGAAGATCGCCGAGGACTTCGCCGTACTGCAGCATCTGTCGGACGGGCGCGTGGACCTGATGCTCGGCCGCGGCAACACCGGACCGGTCTACCCGTGGTTCGGGCAGGACATCCGCGAGGCGGTTCCGCTGACCGTGGAGCACTACGACCTGTTGCGTCGGCTGTGGCGTGAACCGGTGGTCGATTGGGAAGGCCAGTTCCGTACGCCGTTGCAGGGCTTCACGCTCGCGCCCCGCCCGCTCGACGACGTACCTCCGTTCGTCTGGCACGCATCGATCCGTACGCCGGAGATCGCCGAGCTGGCGGCGTACTACGGCGACGGGTTCTTCGCGAACCACATCTTCTGGCCGGCGTCGCACACCGAGCGGATGGTCGCGACGTACCGGAGCCGGTTCGAGCACTACGGCCACGGCACCGCGGCGCAGGCGATCGTCGGACTCGGCGGGCAGGTCTTCATGCGCCGTCGCAGTCAGGACGCGGTCGCGGAGTTCCGGCCGTACTTCGACAACGCGCCGGTGTACGGGCATGGGCCGTCGCTCGAGGAGTTCACGGCGCAGACCCCGTTGACCGTCGGCTCGCCGGAGGAGGTGATCGACCGGACCCTGCACTTCCGCGACTACGTCGGCGACTATCAGCGGCAGCTGTTCCTCGTCGACCACGCCGGCCTGCCGCTTCAGACCGTGCTCGAGCAACTCGATCTGCTCGGCGAGGAGGTAGTGCCTGTGTTGCGCAAGGAGTTCCAGTCCGGCCGTCCGGACGATGTACCCGATGCACCGACGCACGCAGCTCTGGTGGCGGCCGCGGGGCGTGAGTCATGACGGCGCTCGCGGTCGTGTCCGGTGGGCTGCGCCAGCCGTCGTCGACCCGGTTGCTCGCCGACCGGATCGATTCCGCCGTACGCAAGGAGTTCGCCGACTCGGGCGTGATGGCGACGTCGACGTTCGTCGAGCTCCGCCCGTTGGGACGGGCGATCATGGACGCGATGCTGGCCGGGTTCGCGGCGCCGGAGTTGGAGGCCGCGTTCGAGACCATCGCGTCCGCGGACGGGGTCATCGTTGTCACGCCGGCGTTCAACGCGTCGTTCAGCGGCCTGTTCAAGTCGTTCTTCGACGTACTGCCCGAGGACACGCTGTCCGATATGCCGATCCTGATCGCTGCGACCGGCGGGACCGAGCGGCATTCACTGGTGCTCGAACACGCGTTGCGGCCGATGTTCTCCTACCTGCACGCGATCGTGTCGCCGACCGGCGTGTACGCCGCCACCGACGACTTCGGCGCCGCGTCCGGGCTGGCCGAGCGGATCCAGCGATCCGCCGCCGACTTCGTCCGGTTGATGACCTCGTGCGGGACGCGGACCCGGCGGGACACGTTCAACGAGGAACTGACCCAGATGACCCGGCTGCTGACCGGCGTCCATCCCGCCGACGGGCAGGTCGAGGACTGACAGTAACGCTGCGTCGTACGGCGCGATGTAACGACTGCCGTCCCGGGGGAACCGGCTCGAGACAGGTTCGGGCCGGAGGGGGATCGATGACGGTCGACACGTACTGGAACCCGGCGGCGCGGTCTACGAGTTGCGCCTGATGGCGCAGGGCATGCCGCCTGCCGAGCGGATCGGCATCCCGCTCGCCGCCGCCCGGCTCGTCAGCGATCGAGTCTGTACTGCGCGATGAGGGTGGTCATCGCCTCGTCGATGGCCGGGTCGACGCGCTGACGCGTCCGGTCCTCGTCGTACCAGGCGATGATCTCGCGGGCGCCGACCTCGAACGGGATCGTGGCGACATAGTCCGGGACGACCTGGCGGAGCTTGGCGTTGTCGAAGACAGCCGAATGGGTCTTGTCGCCGAGGAGCGCGTCGCCCCACCCGGGATGTACGGCGGCGATCGCGTCGGACGGGACGTGGACGATCTGTGCCGTCGTCCCGGCCGCGGCGGCGAGCGTGTGCGCGATCTGGTCCCAGGTCAGGACGTCGTCGGAGGTGATCTGGAAGGTGTCGCCGAGGGTGCGCGGGTGGCCGAGCAGCGGGACCAGTCCGCGGGCGAAGTCGCGGTGGTGGGTCAGGGTCCACAGGGAGGTCCCGTCACCGTGTACGACGACGGGCTCGCCGCGGCGCATCCGGTCGACGATGGTCCAGCCGCCGTCGAACGGGACGAGGGTGCGGTCGTACGTGTGCGAGGGCCGCACGGTCGTGACCGGGAAGTTCTCGTCGCGGTAGAGGGTGGTCAGCAGGTCCTCGCAGGCGATCTTGTTCCGCGAGTACTGCCAGTGCGGGTTCCGCAACGGCGTCGACTCGGTGATCGGCAGTCGAGCCGGCGGCGTCTGGTACGCCGATGCGGAGCTGATGAACACGTACTGCCCGACGTGTCCGCGCAGTGCGTCGGTCCGGGCCCGCACCTGCTCGGGCGTGAACGCGAGCCAGTCGACCACCACGTCGAAGTCCTGCCCGGCGATCTCGGCGAACGCGGTCGCGTCCTCGATGTCGGCGGTGATCTGCCGCACCTCGGGAGGCAGCGGCCGGGTCGAGGTCTTGCCCCGATTCACGACGGTCAGGTCGAGCCCGACCTCGACGGCGCGCGCGGAGCACGCCGAGCTGATGATCCCGGTCCCACCCAGAAACAGAACGCGCAAGGAAGTCACCCGCCCAAGTCTCCCAGACGAGCCCGACCGTCGCACCCCTAGACTGATGTCCGATGAACGAAGAATCGGATGTTGACGACGCCGATATCATCTGGATCGGCGGCCCGGCAGCCGCCGGAAAGACAACGGTGAGCCGTTTGCTGGCTGCAAAGTATGGATTTCATTGCTACAGCGTTGACGCCCACGCATTCGATCACGAAAAGCGCGCAGCCGCCGCAGGCCTCCACACCTTGGGCACCGGTCCGGGCGATTTCGACCGCCGCCCGATGATCATCGAAGATATCCAGGCGCTGCCTGTGCGTACGACGGTTGTCGAAGGCGCGTTCGTTACGCCGGCGATGGCCGGTGTCGGGCGGAATTCGGTCTGGTTGATGCCTTCCGAGGAAGAGCAGGTCGCGCGGCTGGAGCGCCGGAATCCCGGTGGTGACCACGAGGGTTGTGTTTGGGGTTGGGGGTTGGTGCGTGGTCAGCTCGAGGGAACCGGTGCCTGTGTGATTGTGGTCGACGGGCAGACGGTTGAGGAAACTCTGATGGCTGTCGAGGAGCGATTCTGTGCAATTCTCGGATGAAATGATGCAGGAGTTCTCGGGTCGGGTTGTGCTCGGGCTTGCTGGGTTCTCGATGACGCCGCGGGATCGAGCTGCCGACCTCGCGACGATTCGGGCCGGTATTGATGCCGGTGCGACGATTCTCGACACCGCCCGGGCGTACGCCCAGGTGGACAATCCGCTGTACGGCGAAGAGCTGGCCGCCGAGGCCGCGGAGGGTACGGGCGTGATCGTCGGCACCAAGGGCGGGCACTCCCGGATCAGCGCGGACACCTGGGACGCCGACATCAGCGCGGCCCGGATCCGGTCCGACGTCGAGTCGAGCCTGAAGGTCTTCGGGCGCGAGCAACTCGACCTCTACTACCTCCACCGAGTCGACCTCGCCGACCAGCCGGTCGAGGAGGGCGTCACCGCGCTCGCAACCCTGCGCGACGAGGGGAAGCTGGCGCGGATCGGTCTGTCCAACGTCACGGCCGCCGAGCTCGAACGCGCAACAGCGATCACGCACCTCGACGCCGTACAGAATCGCCACACCGCGATGGGCCGCGAGGCGGACGACGTCGTCGCCTGGTGCGAAGCCAACCAGGTCTCGTTCTTCGCGTACTCACCACTGCGCTCGTCGATCCCAGCCCCACGCCTGACAGCCATCGCCGACCAGCGCGGAGTGTCGGTCCAACGCCTGCAACTCAGCGCTCTGCTGCACTCGTCGCCGGTCGTGTCCGTGATCTCCGGCGCCACCCGCCCGCAGACCGCGCTGGACTCGATCGCCGCCGAGCGCGAACCGTGGAGCGACGAGCTCCAAGCGGCGTACGAAGCAGACGTCAGACCCGTCTAGAGGCGGTCCAGGAGTTCGTCGTCGGCCTTCACCGCATCCGGGCCGCGAGGTGCCGGCCTGCGGACGAGGGCCAGGAGCGCGCGCAGGCGTCGGACCAGATCCGCGTCGTACGGATCTGGTCCGGTCTGCCGGTACCTGCAGCGTCGCATCGTCAACCCAACTCCTCCCAAGGGGATATCGAGCCGGGCGAAGCGGTTGTTACACCAGAGGCCTCAGAAAACTGGTTCTTCGCGGCTGCGGTACTTCAGGAGCCCGTCGATCCCGCGCAGGAAGGTCTCGCAGATCGGGTAGACCGATCGTTCTATCTACGGAGTCCCTCAATGATCAAGACGCTGCGAACGCTGTACTTCGCCCGCTTCGGCTTCGCCGTAGCCTGGGCGACCTGACGATCGCGATCGCGATCGCGATCGCGATCGCCAAGACCCTCATCTCCGCGATCCGCCTGCGCCAACTCGCACCCAGGTCGGTCCCTTCCGCCTTCTCCGGCTGAAGCGGATGATCGACACGTCAGGGGAGGCGATCCGGGAGGGGCACGATCATGAGCGACACCACGAGTTCGGGTACGGCGGTGCGTCCGTTCCGGGTCGACGTACCTCAGGCCGAGCTCGACGAACTGTTCCGGCGGCTCGAGGCGACCCGCTGGCCGACCAAGGAACTCGTCGCGGATCGGTCGCAGGGTGTGCAGTTGGCGGCGTTGCAGGAGCTGGCCCGGTACTGGTCGAACGAGTACGACTGGCGCAAGTGTGAGGCCCGGCTGAACGAGCTTCCGCAGTACAAGACCGAGATCGACGGGCTGGACATCCACTTCATCCACGTGAAGTCGGCGCACGAGAACGCGCTGCCGCTGGTCATGACTCACGGCTGGCCGGGCTCGATCATCGAGCTGCTAGAGACGGTCGGCCCGCTCACCGACCCGACCGCGCACGGCGGAAGCGCCGAGGACGCGTTCCATCTCGTGCTGCCGTCCATCCCCGGCTACGGCTTCTCCGACGAGCCGACCGAGCTCGGCTGGGGCCCGATCCGCATCGGCCGGGCCTGGGACGAGCTGATGCACCGCCTCGGCTACACCCGGTACGTCGCGCAGGGTGGTGACGTCGGCTCCCAGGTCACCGACGCGATGGGCCGCCTCGGCCTCGACGGGCTGATCGGCATCCACACCAACCTGCTCACGCCTGCGCTCGGCGACGCCGAGGCCCTGAGCGAGACGCCGCCCACCAAGGAAGAGCAGACCGCACTGGACCAGCTCGCGACGTTCCACGAATCCGGCACCGGTTACTTCGTGGAGCAGGCGACCCGCCCGCAGACGATCGGCTACGCCGCCTTGGATTCCCCGATCGCCCTGGCCGCGTGGATGATCGACCACGACACGGACAGCTACCTGAAGATCGCACGGGCCTTCGTCGACGGTGAGCCCTCGGGCAACCTGACCAAGGAACACCTCGTCGACAACATCACCCTCTACTGGCTGACCGGCACCGGCGCCTCCGCGGCCCGCTCCTACTGGGAGGAGACCCAGGAGAACGCCCGTGCCGTCGGCCGGCCGCCGACGTCGGTCCCGATCCCGGTCGGCTTCACCACGTTCCCCGGCGAGATCTGGCAGACCCCGCGCAGCTGGGTCGAGAAGGCCTACCCCAACGTCGTCTACTTCAACGAGGTAACCAAAGGCGGCCACTTCGCCGCCTGGGAGGAACCCGACCTCTTCTCCGCCGAGATCCGAGCCACCTTCCGTTCCTTGCGCTAGGCATGCTCCTCCTCGATTCGGTCGAGGAGGTAGGAGAGGCCGGCCTCGAAGTTGTCGGGTTGGGTGGCGAAGCCGTGGCGGAGGAGTGGGGCGAGGTGGGGGTAGTCGCCGCTGTCGGCGCGTTCGGTCAGGTAGTTGTCGACGGTTGAGGTCCACTCGTCGGCGGCGGCCGGGTCCGTCGGGACGGCTCGCCGCTGGGCGGAGACGCGGGTGACGTAGCCGACCGTGTGGTCGTTGACCGCTGTCACGATGCTCCATGCTGTTTCCGCGGAGACGGCCAGCGGTGCCACGGCGCGCATCCACTCGTCGAGGACTCTGAGCGTGTTCGGTCCGAGCTGCATGCGGTCGACCAGGAGCTCGATCGTCCACGGGTGCGCCAGCCCTTGGTCGCGGGTACGTCGGGCGATGGCCTCGAGTGCTTCCCGCCAGTGCTCCGGGAGTTCGTCGCCGAGCACGTTCTCACCGGCGAGTTGATCGAACATCAGGTCGAGCAGGTCGTCCTTGCTCGACACGTGCCCGTACAGACTCATCGGCCGTACGTCGAGGTACGCCGCGACGCTCCGGATCGAAACGGCGTCGAGCCCGTCGCGGTCGGCGATGGCGACCGCGGCGCTCACGATCGATTCACGGGTGAGCGTCCTGCGCCGGGGCCGGCGGTCGTTGCGGGCCCAGACCGGGGCTGCATCCCGCTGAGCGTCCTCGTCGGCCGACCGCGTCATGTCGGGCATGGTACGGCGTCAGCTGTTCCCACGCTCGACGGCCACAGCGGACTTCGGCGGCACCGGGAACCCGTCGTACGTAGCAGCCTCCTGTCGTGCAGCGGTGTCGGACTGTTTCTTCTCGCCGGCGAACATCAGTACGACGATCGCGACCACCCCGAGCGCGATCGCGACGAACAGCCACTGCCGGTCGATGCCGCCCCGCAGATTGATCGTGCGAATCGTCGCGACCGCCACGATCCACAGCAAGGACAGCGGCATCAGCCGCATCCATCCGAAGTGCATGAACTGGTCGTAACGCAGCCGAGGCAGCGTCCCTCGCAGCCAGATGAAGAGGAAGAGGAAGCCCAGAACCTTCCCGAAGAACCAGAGCACGGGCCAGTAACCGCTGTTGGCGCCGTCCCAGATCAGGTTGATCGGCAACGGCGCGTGCCAGCCGCCGAGGAAGAGCGTCGTGGCCAAGGCCGCCACCGTGCCCATGTTCACGTACTCCGCCAGGAAGAACAGCATGAACTTCGCCGAGGAGTACTCGGTGTGGAACCCGCCGACCAGCTCGCCCTCGGCCTCGGGCAGGTCGAACGGCCCGCGGTTGGTCTCGCCGATCATCGAGATCACGTAGATCACGAACGACGGCGCGAGGATCAGGCCGTACCAGAGCTTGTCCTGCGCCGCGACGATCTGCGACGTCGACATCGATCCGGCGTACAGGAAGACCGCGACGAGCGAGAGTCCCATCGAGACTTCGTAGGAGATCATCTGCGCGCTGGAGCGGAGTCCGCCGAGCAGGGAGTACGTGGATCCGGACGACCAGCCGCCGAGCACGATGCCGTAGATGCCGACCGACGCCATCGCGAGCACGAAGATCACCGCGACCGGCAGGTCGGTCAACTGGAGCGCGGTCCGGCTGTCGCTCCACGGCAGCTTCACCGTCGGCCCGAACGGGATCACCGTCCACGCGGCGAACGCCGGGATGACCACGATCGCCGGCGCGAGCACGAACACCACCTTGTCGGCGGTCTTCGGGATCAGATCTTCCTTGACGATCAGCTTCATGCCGTCGGCCAGCGACTGCAGCAAGCCGAAGGGCCCGTTCACCTTCGGCCCGATGCGCTGCTGCATCCGGGCGACCACCCGGCGCTCCGCCCAGATGCTGAACAGCGTCAACAGCATCAGGATCACGAAGATCAGCACCGCCTTGAGCAGCATCAGCCCCCACGAGTCGTGACCGAACTGCGCCGGCCCGCCATTGACCGCATCACTCCGCATCCCCACAGCCCTCCGCCGCCCGTGTTCGCTAACAGATACGGTGTATCATTAAGCGCAGTGACGGAGCAACTGCTAGCTATTGGGTGACCTCAGGCGTGATCCCCGTCGAGCAGCCCATGGATCTCTTCGAGAGCCTTCTGGATGTCCGGGTGGTCGTACTGCGCGGCGCGCGACTCGGCGCTGATCACACCGCAGCGGTGCACGCGGCGGAAGTCGCCGTACGGGAACTCGTAATGTCCCTTGGTCTCCTCGCCCAGGTCGCTGTCGACACCGAGGAACCACAACCCGTAGTCACTCCAGCCGTGCTTGTCCAGGTACGCATTCTCCTCGGCCGCGGTCGGGGCGTGCTCGCTCCAGTCATCCCGCTCGTCCTTGACTGTCTGCCCCTGCCGCACCAAGTGCTTCGCGTGCTCGAACGCCTTCTCATTCAGCTTCACAGTCATGCCACCCCGGTTCCCGCCGACCCGAAGCCGAATCAGCTTGTCCTAGGAGGCGGAGGGGTTCTTGTGGAGGCGGAGTTCGGGGAGGATTTCGGTGCGGTAGAGGTTCATCATGTCGACGGTGTGCGGCCCCATGTTGGCGACGTACACCTCGTCGAAACCGGCCTCGACGTACGGCGTGAACGCGTCGATGTGGACGTCCGCTTTGGGACCGCAGGTAACGGATTGTGCGGTGGCTTCCTTCGTCACCAGCTGGCTGGCCTGTTCGAAGTGGCGGGGTGAGGGCAGCACCTGGGCAAGCTCGCCGGGAAGGCCGGAGTTGGCCCAGATCCGATGCGCCTGCTCGACACCCTCCTCCGCGGTCGGCGCGTAGCTGACCTTGAATCCACCCTGCACCGGCTTGTCCCCGCCGCCGTGATCACGGAACCGCTGCAGCAACTCCCGGTCCGGCGACGTGGTCAGATAGCCGTCCGCGATCCGCGCCGCGACGTCGGTTGCCTCAGGTCCGAATCCGGACATGTAGATCGGCAAGGGCTGCTGCGGCCGGGTGTAGATCCGGGCCGTGTCCACGGTGTAGTGCTTGCCGTGGTGACTGACGAACCCGTCCTCGGTCCACAGCCGCCGCATGATCTCGACTGCTTCCTCGAGCATCTCCAGCCGTACGTCGACGGTCGGCCAGACCGACCCGAGGACGTGCTCGTTCAGCGCTTCGCCGGTCCCGACCCCGAGCCGGAATCGCCCGTTCAGCAGTACGGCGCTGGTCGCGGCCGCCTGCGCGATCACGGCCGGATGGATCCGCACGGTCGGGCAGGTCACCGCCGTCGTCACCGGCAGCTCGCACACCTGCGAGATCGCGCCGATCGTCGACCAGACGAACGCGCTCTGCCCCTGCTCGTCGTTCCACGGATGGAAGTGGTCACTGATCCACAACCCGTCGAACCCGGCCTCCTCGGCCATCCGAGCCTGCTCGATCAGCTCTGCGGGCGTGTATTCCTCGCTGGACAGGAAATATCCGATCTTCACGCGTACCTCCGATGCTCGTTCCCTCTCGGGTGCCCGATGAGCCCGTCCCCAATCGCCTGCCTCGTCAGGACGGCCGGGCGTGCCGCCAGAAGCCCAGGCGGATCGTGGCGTGGTTGAAGGTGGTCGGCATCGGGCCGGTGAGTTTCGCGCGGGTCACCGGGTCGACGTCGAGGTCGTACTGCGCGGCGACGTGGCTGACCGCGGTGCTGGTGGCCAGCAGGACGACGTTGCGGCCGGGGCATTCGGCCGGCCCGGCACTGAACGGAATGATCGGCCACGGTCCGTCCGCGCGGCCGTCCAGCCAGATCTCCGGCTCGAACCGGTTCGCGAAATCGAGAGCCTCGTCGTCGCGGTGGAAGACCGAGCTGACGATCGCGAACTCGGTGCCTTCCGGGGCGATGCGGTCGCGCCACACGGTCGCGCTACGCGATTCACGCAGTACGACGAGAGTGGTCGGCCAGAGGCGCAGTGACTCCTGAACCGCCGCGCCTGCCTGCGCCAGCAGGGGAGACGCGTCCGGATGATGTGCCTCGGTGACGATCGGCTCGAGCTCTTCCGGATGCGCCGCCAGTACGGCGAACAGCCGCCAGAGCGCGATCCCGGCCGCGTCGAAAGCGAACAACCAGTGCGGTACCTGACCGGCGGGGTCGAGCGCGTTGTCGTGTTGGAGCGCGCTGACCAGCGATCCGGGCTCGGCCTTGGCGACGTACGCCGCGATGACATCGAGGAAACGTTCGCGGACCTCGTCCCGGCGCGGGTGGAACTCGGCCCAGTTCGCGTCGGCCCGGAGTTGGTCGAGGTCGGCGGTGAGATCGGTGTCGTCGCAGGCGGAGTCGCCCAGGACGATGCGCCGTACGACGCGAGACCAGACCTCACGGAACTCGTCCCAGCCGAGAGTCCCGTTGAGGACGTCCAATTCGTCGCGAACGACCTCGAGCATGCGGTGCCCGTGCTTGTGGACCGGCTCGTGACTGCCGAGCGCGTGCTCGTTCAGCTCGCGCCGGGCAGCGCGCAGCGGCGGATCGGTGACGAGCACTGCATGCGGCTGGAAGTGCCGCAGCGCACCAGCCTTCTCGGCCGTCGCCGCGGCAAACGGCTCGGGCGTCTCCGCGAGCAAGCGACGCACGTCGTCCGCAGCCAGCACGAGCCCGATCGTCCGACCAGGGAACCGGAACAGGAGCGGACCGTCGCCGTACCGCCGGCGGAACCTGCGCACCAGCCGCAGCGCACGCTCATCGGCATGAATCCGCTCCGCGAACGTCCCGACCTGAGGCCGCCGAAGGATGGCCCCCTGCGCAACCAACGGCAGGAAGACATCCCGCACGGCCCGCCCGGCATCGAGCGGCGAAGCAGTCGGCAACTCAGATGACATGCCCTTCCGGTGTCCGCCCGCGAACCGCTCAAACGCGCCGCGAGCCTGCTACCGGAGCTAGTGCGCGTGCGTGTTCAAGATCCGGTGGACCGAGCGGCGGCCCCGGTCGGCGGCGGTCGGGTCGTGGTGCATGAGGAGGGCTTGCTGCACCGCCAGCGCGACCCCGCCCAGTTCGAAGACGAGCTGGGGGACGTCTGTGTCGTGGGGGAGTTCGCCCAGCTTTACTGCCTCGTCCAGCTCGGCCGACACGTAGTCCGACCAACGTGAGAGTGCGGCCAGGATCGCGTCGCGGACCGGGCCCGGTCGGTCGTCGTACTCGATGGCGACCGAGGTCAGGAAGCAGCCGCGGTGATCCTCGTCCTCCGTCATGTAGTCGATCCACTCCTCGAAGGCGCGCGACAGCCGCTCGATCCCGGGATGCGCGCCGAGAGCGTGGCCGGGCACCCGGCTCCGGAAGCGCTCCACAGCCTCGTCGACGACGGCGAGCTGGAGTGCCTCCTTGGTGCCGAACTGCCCGATCACGCCGGCCTTGCTCATCCCGAGATCGATCGCGAGGCGACCGATGGTGAGCCCCTCGAGCCCGTCGACCGCGCCGAGAGTCAGGGCGCGCTCGATGATCCGGGCGCGGGTCGCGGCCGCTTCGACGACGGACTTCCGAGGGCTCATGCCGACCAGAATAACCAGACGATCGTTCGCCTAACCGCTGGACAGCCCGATCTGCATAAGCTTACGATCGTTCTCTAAAGGCGAACGATCGTAAGCTAAGGAGTAGTCATGCAGGTCCATCACCTCAACTGCGGTTCGATGCGAGAGGTCAATCCACCGGCGGAGGCCGGGCTGACGCCGGCGCGGGTCGTGAATCACTGCCTTCTCATCGAGACGGACGGGGCCGGGCTGGTGCTGGTCGACGCGGGCTTCGGTACGGCGGACATCGCCCGCAGCGAGGAAACTCTGGGGCAGACGTTCCTGCAACGGGCCGAACCCGTACTGGACCCCTCGGAGATCGCAGTGCGCCAGGTCGAGGGCCTCGGTTACCGCGCCGACGACGTACGGCACATCGTGCTCACCCATCTGGACCTGGACCACACCGGCGGCTTGGTCGACTTCCCGGACGCGACGGTCCACCTGCACGATGCGGAGTACCGAGTCGGTATGGCGGCGACAAGTCAGCATCCCGAGCACGCCATCCGTCGTCGCCCTGCGCACTGGGCTCATCGGCCGCACTGGGCCACTTACAGCGGCCAGAAAGGAAACTCCTGGTTCGGCTTCGACGCGCTCGAGTTGGACGGTCTGCCTGAGGAGATCCGGTTGATCCCGCTCGCCGGCCACACCGAGGGCCACTGTGCCGTGGCGGTCCACGACGGCGACAAGTGGCTGCTGCATGCGGGTGACGCCTTCTACCACCACGGCGAGATCGACCCGGAGAACCGATGGAGCCTGCCGGGTTGGGAGGCGCTGGAAGAGCTCACGGAAACCGACCGTCCGCTGCGGCTCGGCAATCATGCCAGGCTCCGGGAACTGATCCGGGACCACGGCGACGAGGTAGAGGTCTTCTCGGCGCACGATCCCTGGCCGTTCGAGCGCTACGCCGCCAGGATCAGCATGTGAGACCGCGGGCGGCCGCGATCCGACGGGTGTGAACCTTGGGCCATGCGGAGCTATCAGGCGGCGGACGGACGGTACGAGCGGCTGGAGTATCGGCGGGCGGGTGACTCCGGGCTGGATCTGCCGGCGTTGTCGCTGGGCCTGTGGCAGAAGTTCGGCCGCGACTACCCGTTCGAGACGCAGCGGGAGATCCTGCTGCACGCCTTCGATCTCGGCATCACGCACTTCGACAACGCGAACCGGTACGGGCCGCCGCACCGGGCCGCGGAGCAGGTGTTCGGACAGGTGCTGCGGGCGGAGTTGGCGCCGTACCGCGACGAACTTGTCCTGACCACGAAGGCCGGCAACCCGATCGGCCCGAGCCCTTATCTCAAAGGCGGTTCGCGCAAGTCGCTGCTGGTGTCGCTCGAGCGCAGCCTGCGGGACCTCGGCACGGATTACGTCGACATCTTCTACCATCACCGCCCGGATCCGTCGACACCGCTCGAGGAGACCGTGGGTGCGTTGGTGAGCGCGGTCCAGCAGGGCAAGGCGTTGTACGTCGGCATCTCGAACTACCCGACCGAGCGCGCGCACGAGGTCGCCGGGCTGCTGCGGGCGGCCGGCGTACCGCTGCTGGTCCATCAGCCGCGGTACTCGATCTTCGACCGGACCCCGGAGACGAGCGGGCTGCTCAAGCTCGCTGCCGAGGACGGGTTCGGACTGGTTGCCTACAGCCCCCTTGCGCAGGGTCTGCTCACCGACAAGTACCTCGACGGCACGATCCCGGCCGGCGCCCGGGCCGCGGCCAGCGCGTTCCTGTCACCGGACCAGATCGACGACGTCTACCGTGAACGCGCGACCGCGCTGAACGATCTCGCCCGCGAGCGCGGCCAGTCCTTGGCCCAGCTCGCTCTGCAATGGGTACTGCGTCAGCCGCAGGTGACCACTGCCCTGATCGGGGCGAGCTCGACCGCCCAACTCGACCACAACCTCGCCGCCCTCGACTTCCCGGCCCTCACCGACGAGGAGCTGGCTCGCATCGACCAGCACGGCATCCACGGCACCGGCCAACGCCAATGATCCTTGAGGCGTTGACCGGTGCCGGGTGTCAGCGGGACAGCAGCTTGGCCACCTTCGGGAGGACCTGGTCGACGGGGCCGCTGAGGCCGCATTCCATCGCCAGCCAGCCGTTGTAGCCGATGGCCTCCAGCGCGTCCAGGGTCTCCGGCCAGTCGTAGTGGCCGGCGCCGGGCTCCAGCCGGTTGCTGTCGCCGAGCTGGACATGCCCGATCGACGAACCGGCCTGCCTGATCGACTCACCGACGTGAGCTTCTTCGATCGACATGTGGAAGGTGTCCGCCGTGATCATCACCCCGGGGGATCCGGCCTCTTCCACCACGGAGGTCGCATCGGCGAGTTGGTTGATGACGAAGTCCTCGAACCGGTTCAACGGTTCCAGGTAGACCTTCGCGCCCACCGACTCGCCGTGTTCACCCACCTCCCGGAGCGCCTCGACCAGCGCGGCACGGGAGTCCTCGACCGACCGCGGCGGCACGAACGGAGGCAACCGCCGCGAGAACAGCCCGAAGGCATGCGGCGAGACGATCCCCGTCCCGCCGGCTGCAGCGATCGTGCTCAACTGGATCTTCAGCTGCTCGATCGCATCCCGGCGCCGGTCCGCGTCGAAGTCGCCGATGAAGTGGTCCATGTGCACGACCGCGGTCGGCATCTGTACGCCGGCATCGCGAGCCCGCCGCAGTTCGTCCACCCGGGATCCGAAGATTCCGTCACCACGGGCCGACAGTTCGATCCCGTCGAAGCCCACCGACCGGACGAAGCTGAACTTCTCCTCCAACGTGTCGCCGGGCAGTGTCATCTCCGCGGCCGCCAGCCGGAACGTCATGCGGTCACCTCCTCGTCGAAGCTGAGTACCACCTGTAGTGCCTCCTCCGGGCGCTCGTCGAGCATCCGGAATGCGTCCGCGGCCTGCGCCATCGGCACGGTGTGGGTGATCAGGTCGGTCACGTTCAGCCGCTTCTCGGCGGCGAGCTGGATCGCTGTCCGCGCGAGCCGGTCGTAGTTCCACCGATGCTGCAGGGACGGCGCGACCCCGCTGATCTGCGAGCAGATCAGCGCCACCCGGTTGTGATGGAACTCCTCGCCCAACCGCAGCCCGGCGCCCTCGCCCTGCATGAAGCCGGCAACGCAGACCCGCGAGCTGTACGCAACCGACCGAACCGCCTCGTGCAGAGCGCGATAGTTGCCCGATACCTCCAAACACACGTCGGCACCACGCCCGTCGGTGAGCTCGCGGATCCGCTCGGCAATGCCACCGTCAGCGGGATCGAGCGCAACCTCCGCTCCCAGCTCCAGCGCCAGCGAACGACGTGCGGGAAGGTTGTCGACGGCAATCACCCGGCCGCCGTTCAACCGCGCCAGCTGCGCAGCCAACTGCCCGGGTACGCCGAGACCGAAGACGGCGACCGTCTCCCCGATGTGGATGTCGGCATCCAGCACGAGGTTCAGCGCGATCGCGCCGATCTGGCTGAAGATGCCGATCTGCGGATCGACGGTGGCGTCGAGGATCCGCCCAGCGGCCCACGATGCCTTCTTGACCGTGTGGGTGCGATGCCCCCAGGTTCCCCAGACCACATCGCCGACCGACACGCCCGCGGCGTCCGAGCCCAGCGACACGACCTCGCCGACCTCCTCGTAGCCCCACCCGTCGACCGGGTAGCTGATCGAGGTGTCGCCGTCGACGAAGAGCCGGGAGTCGTCGTCCCAGCGCTTGTTCAGATAGGGGTTGCTGCCGCGGTACGCTGTGAGCTCGGTGCCCGCGGAGATACCGGAGTACAGAGTGCGGATCAGGACCTCGTCGGGTTCCGGCGTACGGTCGAGGTCTGGCACGACCTCTGCTACACGGGACGAGCTGAATCTGACCAGAGATGGCATGGGTCTCCTCGAGGAGTGTGGGTCAGCCTTTGACCGCGCCGGACATGAAGCCCTGCGTGACCTGGCGTTGCAGGACGACGAAGATCACGATCACCGGGACGATGGTGATCAAGGTGCCGGCAGCCAGCGGCCCGATGTCCATCGAGCGGCCGCCGGTGAAGTTGTACAGACCGGCGGTGAGCGGCCGGTACTTCCCGCTCGGCAGGTAGAGCAGCGGGACCAGGAAGTTGTTCCAGTTGCTCAGAAACGTGAAGACGGCCAGGGCCGCGGCACCCGAGCTCACCAGCGGCATCATCACCTGCGCGAAGATGCGGCTCTCGGAGGCGCCGTCGATCCTCGCGGCCTGCTCCAGTTCCTCGGGCAGATCGGAGAAGAACGCGCGCATGAAGAACGTGCCGAACGACAGGTTGGTCGAGATCAGCACCAGGTTGGCCCCGACCAGGCTGTCCAGCAGTCCCATCGACCGCAGCTGGAAGTACAGCGGAATCATGTAGGTGAAGAACGGCACCAGCAGACCGAGGACGACGACGTAGAAGATCGCCGTCCGTCCGGGGAACGGCAGCCGGGCGAACGCGTAGCCGGCCATCGTGGAGATCACGATCACGACGATCGTGCTGGGAACGGTCAGCAGGAGACTGTCCAGCAGGTAGCTGCTGAACCGGCCCACCGTCCAGGCCGAGCGCAGGTTCTCGAACGAGAACGAGGAGAACAGACCGAACGGATCGCTGCGGACGTCCTGCGGTGTCTTCAGCGCCGTGGAGATGATCAACACCACTGGGAACAGCGTCAGGGCTGCCATCAGCACGAGCACCAGGTGGCGGACAGCGAGTCCGGTCGACCGGCGTACGACGTGCCGACGGAACTCGAGGCGCTCCTCGGATCGGCTGCGACTCGAGACGGCGACAGGTAGGTCGATCATCACGCCCCCAGTCCTTGCAGGGACAGCCGTCGTTGCAGCCGGTTCAGCATGATCGTGAACGGCACCGCCAGGACCGTGATCAGCAGCGCCAGCACGGTGCCGTAGCTGATCCGGTTGAGCTGGAACGCACTCGAGTACGCGTACGTCCCGAGTACTTCGGTGGCGTCGGCCGGCCCGCCGCCGGTCATGATGAAGATGATGTCGAACACGCTGAACCCGCCGACCAGCGTGAGTGTCAGCACCATCAGGAAGACCGGCATGATCTGCGGCAACAGGATGTGCCACAACCGCTGGCCGGCGTTCGCGCCGTCGATCCGGGCCGCGTCGACCAGTTCCACGTCCACGTTGCGGAGTGCCGACAGGATGATCATCGTGACGAAACCGCACGTCGCCCAGATCGCGGTCGCCAGGACGGCGAAGATCGCGGTCTTCGGGTCACCGAGCCAGCCGCGGCTCAACCCGTCGAGCCCGATCGCGTTCAGCACCCGGTTGATCCACCCGTTGACCGGGTCGTAGATCCACCCCCAGACGATCCCGATCGCCACGCCGGGCAGCATGAACGGCAGGAAGAACAGCAACCGGTACGTCGCCCCGCCGCGTCCTGACCAGATCAGCACTGCCACCAGCAGCCCGATGATCATCGGCGCGGCGGTGCCGATCGCGATCCAGATCGCGTTGTTGCCCAAGGCGTGCCAGGTCGCGGGGTCGGTGAACATCTCGGTGAAGTTCCGCAGCCCGACGAACGGCGGGGTCGGATCGAGGCCGTCGAAATCGACCACCGAGTAGTACAGCGCGTTCGCCATCGGGAAGACGAAGAACACCGCGGTGACGATCGCCACCGGCAGCGCGAGCAGGATGCCGAGCCGCGCCTGGGCCCGTCGGGTGACCGCCGGAACGTTGCTGACGGCCCCCATCTACTTCGCCGACTTCTCGTAGGCCGACTGGAGTTGCGCGGCCACCTTCGCCGCGTCGCCCTGCCCGCTCAGGATGCCCTGGATCCCCTTCCACATCGCGTTGTTGAAGACGTCGGTGGTCAGGACGTCGATGTTGTACCCGAAGTCACCGGTGCCGTCGGCGATCTTGGCCGAGTCGTCCAGCACCTGCTTGAACAGCGGCGACGCGGTCATCCCGTTCGTGTCGATCGGGTACGCCGGGATGTCCTGCAGCTTCTCCGCGGCCCACCGGCCGTGCTCGGGGGTGAGCAGGTAGTCCAGGAACTTGATCGAGGCGTCGGCCTTGGTGGTCGACGCGGACACGAAGGTGCCCGAGCCGAGACCGCCGCTGAAGATGCCCGCACCGTCCTTGGCCGGGAACGGGATGAAGCCGACGTCGAACTTCGCGTTCCGCTCGATGTCCAGGGCCAGCCAGCTGCCGGTCGGGTTCATCGCGGCCTTGCCGGAGTAGAACAGCGCGTTCGCGTTGTCGTAGCTGACCGCGGTCGGCGACGGCGTCAGCAGCTTCTTGTCGTTCCAGTCCTTCCAGACGGCCAGCGAATCCACGACCGGCTGGGTGTTCCACGACGTACGGCCGTTGAGCAGGTCGTCCATACCCTTCGATCCGACGGCACTGGACAGCGACATGCTGAGCAGATGCCCGCCCTGCCAGCCTTCCTTGTCGCTGACGGCGAACGGTACGACGTTGTTCTGCTTCAGCTTCTCGGCCGCGGCGGTCAGCTCGGTGAGGTTCTTCGGTTCGGCGATCCCGTACTTCGCGAACAGCGTCTTGTTGTAGAAGACGCCGACCTCCTCGATCTGGCTCGGTACTCCGACGATCTTGCCGTCGAACGTGACGCGCTTCTTGGCGAAGTCGTAGATGGGCCATTTCTTGTCGGCGTACGCCTTGGTCAGGTCGTAGACCAGCCCGGCCTTGGCCAGTGCGCCGGCGAAGCCCGGTCCGGTGTCGTAGCCGAAGACATCCGGTCCCTGTCCCGACCGTAGCTGGGTCTGCAGGACGGTGCGGACGTTCTCGCTCGGGATGACGTCGAGCTTCACCGTGATCCCCGGGTTCTTGGTCTCGAACGTCTTCAGGTCGGACTTGATCAGCTCGAGATCCGCGGGATCCTCGGGCTGGCCGATCATGTAGCGGATCTCCTGCTGCCCGCTGGTGTCTTGCTTGACGTCCTCGGAGCCGGTGCCGGGGGCACCGCCGGTGCACGCCGCGGTGGCGAGCAGCGTTGCGGTGGACAGCACGGCCGAGGCGACGAACGCGATCTTCTTCATGAGCCACTCCCGGTCTCGGTGGCGATGCGTCGGCGGAACTTCTAACGTTAGAATTTCTAACGTTAGAAGTGATGGTTGCGGGCCCCACGGGCTCTGTCAAGATGTTGTCCTGAGGTGGTTGCGGCAAGTGAAGGAGAACGATGGCGCCCGAGGTTCAGGCCGGCACGAACGGTCAGCCTGCTCGTCCCGCGCGGCTCAAGGACGTCGCCGAGCTGGCCGGGGTCTCGCTGAAGACCGTGACGAACGTCGTCCACGAGCGGCAGCACGTGAAGGCCGAGACCCGGGCCCGGGTGAAGGCCGCGATCGCCGAGCTGGGCTACACCCCGTCGCTGGTCGGGCGGCAGTTGCAGAGCGGACGCAGCAACATCGTCGCGCTTGCCGTCCCGCGGATCGACGAGCCGTACCTCGGTGCGCTGGCGCACGCCCTGATCATGGCCGGCGAACGGCGCGGGTACGCCGTCTTCACCGACGAGACCGGACGCAGCGACGAGCATGAGCTCCGCGCCGCGGCCGGGTATCCGGGCAACAGCATCGACGGCGTGATCTACAGCCCGCTGGCCGTGGACCCGGGGCGGTTGGCCGACATGAGCCGGTTCACCCCGATGGTGCTGCTCGGCGAACACCTGAGCGAGGGCGCGGCCGACTACGTCGCGATCGACAACGAGCAGTCCGCGCGGGACGTCGTACGGCACCTGGCCGATGGGGGACGACGGCGGATCGCCTACATCGGCGGCAATCCCTCCAGGCCGTTGAGCGTGGGCCAGCTACGGTTCCGAGGCGTCCGGGCAGCCGTGGACGAGCTCGAGCTGGAAACGCGGGACGACTGGCTGCTCCGGTGCGACCGCTACTCGCGGGAGACGGGCGCGGCGATGGCCGAGCAGCTGCTGCCTCGGATCGGGGAGATCGACGCCCTGATCTGCGCGAGCGACCTGCTCGCCATCGGTGCCATCCGGACCTTCATCGAGCACCAGGTCCGGGTCCCCGACGACGTCGCGGTGATCGGCTGGGACAACATCGTCGACGGTCAGTACCTGTCGCCCAGCCTGAGCAGCGTCGCGACCGATCTCGACCTGCTGGCCGACCGGACGTTCGAGGCCCTGATCAGCCGGATCGAGGGCAACCGCGACCCGGCCCGCGTCTACACCGTCCCGCACGAACTCGTCATCCGCGAGTCGAGCCGGAGCCCGATCTGACGGTGATGCAACCGGATCGTCACGCCAGGACTCGTGCAGGCAAAGGGTCCGATCTGGGGAGTGGTGATGGCTGACGGCGACACGACGGACATGGTGCGCGAGCTTTATGAGGGGTGTTACCGGCGCCTGGTCGGGCAACTGTTCGCGATCTGTGGGGACCTGGGCGAGGCCGAGGACGCGGTCCAGGAGGCCTTCGTCCGGGCCGTCGAGAAACCGCGGCGGTTCGCCCAGCTCGACAACCCGGAGGCGTGGCTGCGCACGGTCGCGCTGAACGCCGTACGCCGGCGCTACCGTCGCGCGACGCGGTTCCACGGGTTGTTCGCCCGCGCAGGTCTGCCCGAGGACACGATGACCGGTCTGTCCGCGGACCGGGTCGCGCTGGTCGACGCCCTGCGACAGCTCCCGTACGAACAGCGCGAGGCGATCGTGCTGCATCACATCGTCGACCTGCCGGTGCGCGAGATCGCCGTACAGCTGCGGGTTCCGGAGGGGACGGTCAAGGCACGCCTGTCCCGGGGCAGGGCCGGTCTGGCTCCACTGATCCACGAGTTCGCCGACGACGCCGAGGAGGTCAACCATGTCTGAGCTGAAGGAACTGTCCTGGGAGGTCCAGGAGACCGTCCAGCCGTTGCCCTTCGAGGTTCTCCAGCGTCGTGGCGTACGCCGTCGTCGGCGTCGGCAGGCGCTGACCGGCGCGGGAGTCGTCGTGGCGGTGACGCTCGCAGTACTCGCGGCGGTCCTGCCGCTCGGCACGGTGACGGGGACCGAGAAGCCGCCGGCGGCCGGTGTGTCGATCCCGGTCGACCAGGCGGCCGAGAAGCTCATCCACAACCAGAAGTCGGGCTTCGCCGGCATCGCCTACGCCTCACCGACCCGCTGGGCCGCGACGTGGATGCTGGCCCAGCCGGGATACACCTGGAACTACGCCGCGGTGCTGAGCCGTGACGGTGTGCGGACCACCGCGCCGGTGAGCAAGACCGGGTACGCCGTGGTGGCGGACGGCGACGACGTACTGGCGCTGTCGACGCCGACGAGCATGAAGGGCAGCGACCCGACCTGGGCCCAGGCCCTGATGGTCGCCCTGACGGACAAGGGCCGGGTCGAGAAGAAGCTGCACTGGGCTCCGCCGACCAACGAGTTCGGAGACGGCGACGTACTGCTGGGCGACGGCCCCCTGCGCGCGCTGAATCCGGAGACCGGGACTCTGCGGGAGGTGAAGATCCCCGGGGTCGACAACATCTACAAGCCCCAGCGCGACAGCACCGGCCGATGGTGGATGGTCGGCGCCAGGAACAGCGGTGTCGGGAACATCTACTGGACCGATGACCACGGCAAGACCTGGGGCCACTCGGTCATCAGCCCGGGCCGGGTGCATGGCCAGCTGGGAGTCAGCCCGGACGGCAAGACGTTGGTGGTGATCGTGGGCAGCAAGCCCGAGATGTCCAGGCTGGACGAGGAGGTGCCACTGCGGTTGTCCACCGACCGGGGTCACCACTGGACGACGGTGGCCACCCGGAACTCGACGTACCTGTCGTCTCCTGTTGCCTTCGACAACGGAACTGGACTCGCGCTCTACCAGAAGGGCCCGGACCGCGAGCTGCTCCGGCCCGGTGCCGGTACGCCGTTCACTCCACCGACCGACCTGGGCGGAATGACCGCGGTGGGCGACTTCGTCTACGGGATGCAGTACAACGGCAACCAGGTCATCACCAGCACCGACCACGGCAAGACCTGGAAGTACTTCGCGCCCCGCTAGGCCGCAGACCTTCCACCTGGTGGGGTGGAAGGCCTGCGGGTCATGAGTGGATCGTGGCTCAGCCGGCGAACTTGACCGAGTCGAACTGGTTGATTGCCGACTGGGTCACGTCGTGCGAGGTGGAGAAGATTCCTGCGTCCTGCTGTGCCGCGGCCGACGGCAGGGTCACCGGCGCGCCGACCGGGACGTAGTTCGTACCGTCGTAGGAGTACGACGCGCTGAACGACGTACCGGATCGGGTCAGCTTGACCCAGACCGGACGGTAGTTGTCGGTGCTCGCGCGGGCGTCGGTGTCGAGGTAGCCGTCACCGTTGGAGTCCCACTCGAACACGACGCCGTTGCGGGCGGTGACCGCGACGACGGCATAGCCGGCCGAGGCTCCCGGCTTCGTCATGTCGTTGCGGACCATGACACCGGACTTGGCCCAGACGTTGGCGTCGTTGACCGAGACGACCCGGGCGGAGACGCTCGACTGCGCCGCGAGCGAACCGGTCCGGTAGATCGAACCGAACTGGTCGTCGTGCTGACCGCCGGCGCCCCAGACGTCGGCGCCGGCCGCTGCGATCCCGAAGCCCGCGCCGCTCTGGCCGAAGTACGAGCTGACGGCGGACGTCCCGGCGGTGGCCAGTCCGGTTGCGACGGGCGCGGGAGCCGAGCAGCCGGTGAAGCCGAACTGGTTCGCGTTGAGCGAGGTCCGGTACTCCGGAGCGACGCCGGACGCGCAGATCACGTCACGCGCGCCCTGCGGCCAGTTGGCGCCGCTGATCTTCAGGTTGTTGATCAGCTTGTTGTTGTGCGCGGCGGCGTTCGGGGTGGAAGCTCCGCCGGAGTTGTACCAGTTGTTCTGGATGGTGTTGTCGCTGGTGTTGTTCCGCAGGCTGGAGGCGTTCGTGAACACGAAGGAGCCGCCCGAGACCACGTTGTTCTCGTAGAGCATCGAGCGTGAACCCTCGTCGAGGTACAGGCCGACGCCGGAGATGTTGAACAGGTAGTTCTGGCTGACGACCGTGCCGGGGCTCGCCGACAGGTTGTAGACCGATCCACCGTCGGCGAAGCGTGCCTTGGTGTTGTGCACGAGGTTGCCCTCGACGCGGTTGTCCTTGAGCGTGGTCGGTGTCGTGTACTTCGTGTTCCAGTTGTAGTAGCCGCGGTCGACGTAGTCGTTCGACCCGCCGGCGTCGTTGATACCCCAGCCGTAGCCGGTGTCGATGCCGTCGTACGGAACGTTGGAGACCTCGTTGTGCAGGATCTGGGCCCTGGTCACGTAGGTGCTGAGGATGCCGCTGTTGTCCTTGTAGTCCACGCCGACCCGGTTTATCGTGTTGTTCTCGATCAGGACGTCCTGGTTGGTCATCCGCGGGTCGCTCGGGTGATGCGCGTCGGGCAGTACGCCGCCGACCGCGACACCGTGGCCGCTGTTCTCGACGAACTGGTTGCCGACGACATCGATGTTGCTCGCCCCGAGGCCGACTCCGGTCACGGTGGCGTTGGCGTCGTTCCCGATCCCGAGTGCCGACTGGCCGAGGTTGGTGAACGTGTTCCGGGTGAACGTGATCCGGCTGGCTGCCGATACCTGGACGGCGGCCGGCTCCTGGAACCACGAGGTGCGGGCCCGCTCGAACATCTCACAGCCGCGCGAGCAGCTGGTGAAGGCGTCGGCCGGGCGGTAGTCGTACGCGCCCTTGATGAACAGGCCGTTCTGCTGGTCGGCGTACCCGTCGACCGACGGGCCGAGCCACGATGTACCGGAGAACTGGATGCCCTCGAAGGCGAGGCCGGTGACCGGCTCGTCGTAGGTGCCGCCAATGCTGATCAGCGACTGCAGCCGGGGAAGCTCGACGTCCAGCTGGTTCGGGTCGACACCGTCGGCCGGCTTGTAGTACAGCTTCCCGCCGGTCGGGTCGATGTACCACTGACCGACCTGGGTGAGGAAGCTCAGCGAGTTGTCGAGGTACCAGGACGGTCCGGCGAGGAACGACCTCTGGACCGTGTCCCAGCCCCAGGTGTTGTTGTCCCAGGCGGGCTGCGCCATCGTGATCGCGGTCGGGCTGATGCTCTGCACCGGCGAGTACCGGTTGGTGAAGTCGCCCAGTGACTCGAACTCGATCCGGCCCTGGTCGGGAAGGTTGGCCAGGTAGCCGAGCGCGGGGTTGTTGATCGTCAGGCCCGTCGCGGTAGGCGTGACGTCCGCGTTGGCGAGGCGGATGGCTGCGCGCGGGGCGATCACGCCGTTCACGTACAGCTGACGGGTGTCCAGGCCGGTGGGGGTGTTCGCCTCCCAGATCCCGGCGCCGGCGTCGGACTTGGTCCAGCCGGTGACCTGCGACGCTCCCGTGATGACCGGGTGAGCGCCGGGTGCGGCGGTCCAGTGGATGGTGTGGTCGCCGCCGCCGTCATCGGCTCCGAACCGGAGCGGGGCGTCCAGGCGATAGTTGCCGTCGGCAAGTTGAATGGTGACGTCGCCGTGCTTCACGGCCGGGCGGATCACCTTCTGCGCCCGCTCCAGCGAGCACGGCTTCGCCTGGCTGCAGTGGGCGGAGTCCTTGCCGTCCGGCGCCGCGTAGTACACCGTCGCGGGCGCGGCCTGCGCACTCACCGGGCTGAGCGCCGCGGCGACGACAGCGCCGGCGGCGAGCAGTGCGAGGACGGCCGCCCGGCGGCGTCGGGTCGTGGTCATCGAGCGTCGCGATTCAGACCTCAATGTCATGTTCGATCGCTTCCTGTTCTAGGGGGCGTCGATACCCCGGAACAGAGTTAGCATACGTATTATGTTTGCGACAAGAGGTCGTACGCCGTGGATCTGGCTAGCTGGTTCGGGTGGGATCCGGGGCGAGGCCGCTCGAGTGCAGCTCCTCCCACAGTGATTCGGGGATGTCCTCGCGGTACCGGTTCGCCGTACTCCGCACGTGGTGCTCGGTGCGCATTCCGGTGACGACGGACACGACCGCCGGGTGGCGCAAGGGGTACTGGACGGCGGCCGCGGGGAGGCTGACACCGTGCCGCTCGCAGACCTCGGCGACACGAACCGCGCGCTCGACGACGGCTTTCGGAGCTTGTCCGTAATCGAAGTGAGCGGAGCTGTCCACCGTCGCCGTACTGAGCAGACCGGAGTTGTAGACGGCTGCCGCGACGACACCGACGCCGCGCTCGCGGGCGATGGGCAACAGGTCGTCAAGGGCTGATCGGTCGAGAAGTGTGAACCTCCCGGCGACCATGACGACATCGACGTCCGTCTGCCGGACGAACTCGGCCAGCATCGCCGATTGGTTCATGCCGGCGCCGATCGCGCCGACGACACCCTGGTCCCGAAGCTCAACCAGAGTTGAGATTCCGCTGGACGAGGCCTCCTCCCAGTGGTCGTCCGGATCGTGCAGATAGGCGATGTCGAGCCGGTCCGTACCGAGTCGCGCAAGCGATTGTTCGACGGAACGCAGGATCCCGTCACGACTGAAGTCCCAGACCCTCCGCTTCGCCGCAGGTACGACGAACCCGTCGTCGTCCAACCGATCGGCAGTCTCCGGGCTGTCCACCAGTAGGCGTCCCACCTTCGACGAGATGCGGACGCCGGTGGTGTCGCCGAGGGCTTGTCCGAGCCGATGTTCGGACAGACCCAGGCCGTAGTGCGGTGCGGTGTCGAAGTACTGGATCCCCTCGTCGAGTGCGGCCTTGACGGCGTTCGTCGCCTGCTCGTCGGTCGTCTCGGTGAACAGGTTGCCGAACTGGGCCGCGCCCAGGCCCAGCTCGGTGAGGTGGTGGCCGGTGCGCAGGGCGCGGGTCGGCATCGGCGGCGTCGACGCGGCGGGAACTCGGTCGTTGGTCATGGCCGCGGAGTCTAGCTCGTTTGAGCATACGTATTATGTTTGCGCGGATTTTGGGTTAGGCTGCGCAAGCCCTGCCGAGCGAGAAGGAGTGAGAGCGATGTTGGCGGTGAACTATCTGGGCGCCAGGACGATGACGGTCGAGGAGCGGGAGCCGGCTGATCTTCGTCCGGGTGAGGTCCGGATCGCCGTGGCGTACGTCGGCATCTGTGGCACCGACCTGCACGTGTTCCACGGGGACATGGACGGCCGGGTCACCACGCCGGCGACGATCGGCCACGAGATGTCGGGCACGATCGTCGACCTGGGCCCGGAGGTCGAGGGCTGGTCGATCGGCGATGCGGTGACCGTGATGCCGCTCGTCTGGGACGGCACCTGTCCAGCTTGCCTGGCCGGGAACCAGCACATCTGCCAGCACCTGGACTTCATCGGCATCGACAGTCCCGGTGCTCTTCAGCAGTACTGGAACGTCCCCGCGGCGACGCTGGTGAAGTTGCCGTCCGGGGTGTCGTTGCGAGACGCCGCTCTCGTGGAGCCGGTGGCGGTCGCGGTTCACGACGTACGCCGGTCGGAGCTCGGGCCCGGTGACAAGGCCGTCGTCATCGGCGCGGGCCCCATCGGGGTACTGATCGCGACTGTCGCCGGAGCCTTCGGCGCCGACGTCGTGATCGCGGAGATCGACCCTGCTCGCAGGGCTACCGCCGCTGAGTTGGGCCTCGCGACGCTGGATCCCTCGTCGGTCGATCAGGCCGCGTGGGTGGAGAAGTGGACCGATGGTGCGGGCGCGGATGTCGTGTTCGAGGTCTCGGGCTCGGCTGCCGCCGTCCAGGGCGCCACCGATCTGGTCAAGGTTCGCGGGACCCTGGTCGTGGTCGCCATCCATTCGCAACCACGCTTGCTGGACCTTCATCGGGTGTTCTGGCGCGAGCTGCGGATCCTCGGTGCGCGGGTCTACCAGCGACAGGACTTCGAACGCGCCGCCGAACTCGTTGCTAACGGCACCATTCCCGCGGAGCAGCTGGTGACCGATGTCGTGCCGCTGACCGAGGTCCAGTCGGCGTTCGGCGTCCTCGAAGCAGGACAGGCGATGAAGCTGCTCGTCGAGGTGAACGCATCGTGAATCCGTTCGATCTGACCGGACGCCTCGCTGTGGTGACCGGTGCGAAGCGCGGGATCGGGTTCGCTGTCGCCGAGGCGCTGGCGGCTGCCGGCGCCGACATCGTCGCGGTGTCGGCGACCCTCGACCCCGCCTCGGAAGCGATCGGCGACCGCGTCCGTAGTCTCGGCCGTGACTTCTCCGGGTATCGCGTGGACTTCGCCGATCGCGCGGCGGTGATCGAGTTCGCCGAAGGGCTTGCCGCGGGCGATCGGCAGGTGGACATCCTGATCAACAACGCCGGAACCATCCGCCGTGCGCCCGCTGCCGAGCATCCGCTCGACTGATTCGACGAGGTGCTCGAGGTCGATCTCACCAGCGCGTTCGTGCTCAGCCAGATCCTGGGCCGGAGGATGCTGCAGGCGGAGTACGGCCGCATCGTCTTCACTGCCTCGCTGCTGTCGTTCCAGGGCGGCATCAATGTGCCCGGTTATACGGCCGCCAAGTCCGGCGTGGCCGGGCTGGTCCGCGCGTTGTCGAACGAATGGGCCGGCCGCGGCGTCACGGTCAACGGGATCGCTCCCGGCTACATCGCGACGGACAACACCCAGGCGCTGCAGGACGATCCCGATCGCTCCCGGGCCATCCTCGAGCGGATCCCGGCCGGGCGATGGGGTACGGCGGACGACATCGCGGGCGCCGCCGTCTTCCTGGCCTCGGACGCCGCTCGCTACGTCTCCGGGACGATCCTTCCGGTCGACGGCGGGTGGCTCGGGCGCTGACCCGCTTCACCTCTGTTCACGTGACGACCGCAATGGTAAAACGTCATACGTATGCCCTATAGTCGGGCCACGATCCACTCCGGTCGTCACCGGGGTCGACAAGACAAGGACAGCTCATGGTCGGAATCCACACGGCGGTTCCAACGCGGCGCAGGTCGGCGTTGATCGTCGCCGGGGTCTGGGCCGCAACCGCGCTCCTGGCCCTCGCCGGGTGCGGCAGCGGCACCAGCACGGCGAGCGGGTCGCGCGGCTTCCCCGAAGCCAAGCAGGACACCTCCTCGACGATCACGGTCTGGGTGGACGCCGACCGTCAGGCCGCTGCGAAGGCGTTCCAGAAGGCGAATCCGGACACCAAGATCCAGGTCGTCTCGTACGACGGCTCGGCGAACGGGTCCAACTCGTTCCGGACGAAGATGCAGCTGTTCGACCGGGCCGGCAGCGGCTGGCCGGACGTCGTCTTCTCCAGCCAGAACAACGACGCGGCGTGGGCCAGTCAGAAGAGCGGCGGCAAGCAGGCCTTCGCCGCCGTACTGAACAAAGGCCTCGTTCCTGGTGACACGCTCGCGAAGTTCACCGAAGGATCGCTGAACCCCTGCACGGTCGACGGCCAGGTGTACTGCCTGCGCAACGACCTCGCGCAGGCTGTGCTCTGGTACAACAAGAAGCTGCTCGACCAGTTCGGGTACGCCGTTCCGACCACCTGGGAGGAGTATCAGGCGCTCGGAGAGAAGGTGGCCAAGCAGCACCCGGGATACATCATCGGGACAGCCGGCGACGCCTGGACGCCCGAGGTCTTCATGTGGGCCAGCAAGTGCCAGGCCAATGACGTGACCGGTCCCAAGGCGGTCACGGTGAAGACCGACACGACCGAGTGCAAGCGGGCGGCGTCGATGCTCGACACGCTCCGCGGCAACGGAACCGTCCCCGTCGTCAGCGTCTTCACCCCGGAGTTCGTGAAGAAGTACTCCGGCAAGGTGCTGATGATGCCTGGACCGGCCTGGTACGCCGGGGCCATCTTCAACAACCCGCAGTCCCTCAACGTGCCCGCCGGCCAGCTCGGCATCGCGGACCCGCTGCCGTGGAAGGGCGAGGACAAGGCTGTCACCGGCAACGTCGGCGGCGGGACGTGGTTCATCTCCAGCCACTCCAAGAACCTCGCGGCCGCGGAGAAGTTCGTCCAGTTCGTCACGACTGCCGACGACTACCAGGTGAATGTCGCACCGGGATACCCCGCGTACGCGCCGGCCGCCGAGAAGTGGGTCGCGAAGCAGGAGTCCAGCAAGTACTTCGCGACCTCGATGCAGCCCGTGGTCACCGCCGCCTCGCAGGTCTGGGACGGCTGGGGTTACGGAATCTTCAGCCAGGAAGCGATCTGGGCGAAGACGATGACCACGGCGGTCACCGGCGGCAAGTCGCTCGTCGACCTGCTGCCGACCTGGCAGCAGGCGATCGAGAACCAGGCCAAGGTCAACGGATACTCGGTGAACTGAAATGACCATCGCTCCACCGAGCGACCAGCTGACCGCCGGCGCCCCAGAGCGCCGGCGGCCGGCCCGGCCCGACGGCCGGGCTCCCGGTCGCACGCCGATCGGCTACGCCTTCGTGTCGCTCTACGCGCTGCTCGCGCTGGCCTTCGGGGTCGTTCCATCGCTGTACGCCGTCGTGCTGGCGTTCACGAACGCCGACGGAGGCTTCGCCGGCGTCAGCAACTTCACCAAGGTCGTCGGCGACTTCCGGTTCTGGCCCGCCGTGCTCCATGTGACGCTCTACCTCGTCATCTGGCTCATCGGGCTGGTCGTCTTCGTCGTCGGCCTGGCGTTGTTCGTGCACGCCGTCCGGGTTCGCTGGGCGAGTACGGCCCTGCGGTTCGTGTACTACCTGCCCGGTGCTCTCGCCGGCGCATCGAGTGTGCTGCTCTGGCTGTTCATCCTCGATCCGACCGCCAGCCCGGTCAGTGGTCTGCTCCACGCGTTCGGGTTCGACAGTTTCGTCGCGGTCATCCAGCCCGGGCACCTGCCGGTCGTCTTCGCGATCATCGCGTTCTGGACCGGCGCGGGCGGCTGGATCGTGATCATGTACGGGGCGCTGAACAACATCAGCACCGAGGTGATCGAGGCGGCCCAGGTCGACGGCGCGAGCGTCGTACAGATCGCGCTGCGGATCCAGCTTCCGCTGCTCCGGAAGTGGATCGCCTACATGGGCGTGATGTCGCTGGCGGCCGGCACGCAGCTGTTCGTCGAACCGCAACTGCTCAGCCAGGCCAGCAACGCGGTGGTCCCGAACGACTACTCGCTGAACCAGCTCGCCTATCAGTACGCGTTCCAGCAGAACGACTTCAACGGTGCCGCCGCCATCTCGCTCATCCTGCTGGTCGTCGCACTCCTGCTGTCGTGGGTGTTCGTGACCCGCGGCGGCCTCTTCGAGAAGGAATGAGTATGCCGGCACTCTCCACCGAACGCTGCCGGGCGAACCTCCGGGGCTGGAGCGGACAAGCCGTCGCAGGCGTCGTGCTGACCCTCTTCGTGTTCTTCTTCGCCATCCCGATCGTCTGGCTGCTGCTCTCGGTCACCAAGTCCGCCAAGGCGCTGACCGTCTCGAACCCGTTCTCGATCGGGTCGTGGCACGACTTCGTCTCCAACTGGAACCAGTTGTTCGACTTCCAGGACGGGGCGGTCACGACCTGGATCGCCAACTCCGCCGTCTATGCGGTCGGCGCTCTGGTGATCACGCTGATCGTGAGCATCCCGGCGGGGTACGCACTCGCGCTCACCGAGTTCAAGTTCCGCAGGGCACTCCTGGTGCTGACCCTGGTCGTCATGCTGATCCCGAGCACCGCGCTGGTACTGCCGATCTTCCTGGAACTGAACGGCATCGGCCTGATCGGGAGTCCGCTGTCGGTGATCCTGCCGATGTCCTTCTTCCCCTTCGGCGTGTACCTCACCTATATCTACTTCTCGACGAGCATCCCGCGTGACCTGCTCGCCGCAGCCCGCATCGACGGCTGCACGGAGATCCAGGTCTTCACCCGGATCGCGCTCCCGCTCGGCGCTCCGATCGTCGCCCTGGTCGCGTTCTTCAGCTTCGTGCAGAACTGGAACAACTTCTTCCTGCCGTTCGTGATGCTGCCGTCCAGTGACGGCTACCCGGTCCAGGTCGGGCTCACCTCGCTGCTGGCCGCGACCCCCGCGTTCAATCCGAGCTCGGCGGGATCGGACTCCGTCCAGCTGCCCACTCTCGCGTTGGCCACGATCGTCTCGATCCTGCCGGTGCTGATCGTCTTCCTCTTCTCCCAACGGTTCCTCGTCGCTGGAATGACAGCGGGAGGAACCAAGGAATGACCGCCCCGGCCCACAAGGAGGACCATCTATGAAGATCACTGGATATCGCAGTCTGAGCACGGTTCACGACTGGGGGAGAGTCACCGGCGACGTCAACGGCGTACAGAGCGGCGACACCACGCCGGTCCCGGTGCTGATCGTCGAGACCGACGCCGGTATCGAAGGAGTGGGCGTCGGCGCGCACACCGACATTGCCCGGGTCTTCCCCGCTGTCGAGGGGGAGGACCCGCGATCGGTCGTGGCGTTGTACGACCGGATGCTCGACTGGGTGTTCAAGGCCGGTCATGCCGGACCGGTGTTCGGCACGATCGGGGCGATCGACACGGCCCTGTGGGATCTCAAGGCGAAGGCGGCCGACGAGCCGCTCTGGCGGACGCTCGGGGCGCGTGAACGCTTCGTTCCCGGATACGCGTCCGGCCTCGAGTACGGCCTGACCGACGAGGAGCTCGCCGAGCTCTACGGCCGGTTCGCGGACCGAGGGTTCAAGGCGGGCAAGCTCAAGGGCGGCCGCGACCTCGACCGTGACCTGCCGCGGTTGGAGATCGTCCGCGACGTGCTGAGCCGCAATTCCCGCCGGCCCGCGCTGATGTTCGACGCGAACGAGGCGTGGAACCAGGCCCAGGCCGCCCGGTACGTGGGCGCTATCGAGGAGCAGTTCGACCTCACCTGGGTGGAGGAGCCATTGCGCCGTTGGGATGCGGCCGGACTGGCCGCGTTGCGCGGCAAGGTTCGTGCTGCGATCGCCAGCGGCGAGAACCTGACCGGCCTCGAGCAGTATCGCCCGCTGTTCGATGCCAAGGCTCTCGACGTCGTCCAGGTGGGCAACGTCTGGGGCATCACCCACTTCCTCCGGGTGGCGACGCTCGCGCACGGACACGACCTGCCGGTGAGCCCCGTCGCGTACAACACGAATCCGATCGCGCACGCGGCGGCCGCCGTACCGAACCTGTTGACGTACGAGGTCCAGGATCTCCATTTCCCGGTAGGTCTGGACGTCGACCAGGAGTTCGACGACGGCGGCATCATCCTTGGCGACCGCCCGGGCCTCGGCATCACGGTGGACGAGTCCCAGCTGTCACCGGCCGGCTCCGCGGCGATCGCGCCGGCGTCGACCGGACCGCACATCCGGCCGGAGCGTGCTGCGCTGCGGCTGGTGGCCGAGCCCGACGTGATCGACGTACCCGCGGTGCCGTTGAGGCCGGTCTCGTGACGCGCGCGCCGGAGCGCCGGGCCCTCGTCGTGGGGGTGCGTCCCGAGAAGCGCGAAGAGTACCTGGCCCTGCACCGCACGGTCTGGCCGGGGGTCGAGCAGAAACTTGTCGAGTGCAACATTCGCAACTACAGCATCTTCGTGTTCGGTGACATCTTGTTCGCGTACTACGAGTACGTCGGCGACGATCACGATGCCGATATGCAACGGATCGCGGAGGACCCGACTTCGCAGGAGTGGTGGACGCACACCGATCCGTGTCAGGTGAGGATTGCCGAGGAGCGGATTCCCGGCGCGCTGTGGCAGCCGGTCGACGAAGTGTGGCACCTCGAATGACCGGAGGTATCGACGCCCACGTGCACCTGTGGGATCGAGCTCTGGACCCGCAGGACTGGATCGATCCGCAGACCATGGCGCCGATCGCGCGCGACTTCGACTCGTCCGACCTGGCTGCGATGCTCGCGTCGACGGGACTCGGGCGTGCGGTGGTCGTCCAGTCGAGCAACAGCCTGGCGGAGAGCGTCCGGCTCGCCCGGTTGGATCCGGCGGTGGTCGCGGGCGTGGTCGGATGGGTCGACCTCACTGCGGAGGTCGATCCCCAGCTCGACCGGATCCGCGAGAACGCGACCGTTCCCGTCGTGGGTGTGCGGCATCTGGTCCACATCGATCCCGATCCGGAGTGGATGTTGCGGGACGACGTGGCCCGCGGCCTCGGCGTACTCGATCGGGAGGGGCTCTGCTTCGATCTCGTCGTCCGCGACTGGCAACTCGCGCAGGCGGCGCTGGTCAGCGGTCGTCACGAGGCGCTGCGCTTCGTGCTCGATCACCTCGGTGGTCCACCCGGCCTCGGGGAGGACACGGGGGCATGGGTGGCCGGGCTGCGCGAACTGGCGCGCCGGCCGAACGTCGTCGCGAAAGTGTCGGGCCTCATCTCCGGCCTGGCGCCTGGATCGTGGCGTGCCGAGGATCTGGCCGACCGGGTGTCGATCGCTCTCGACGCGTTCGGACCCGATCGGTTGCTGTACGGATCGGACTGGCCGCTGGCCGAACTCGGCGGCGGGGCGACGGCCTGGAGGTCTGCTGTCGACAAACTGCTGGCGGAGCTGTCCGAGGCCGAACGCGAGCGGGTGTTCGGTGGTAGCGCCGCCGAGGTCTACGACCTCTTCTGACTCCGCTTCCGGCCGCGCGGTCGGGGAGCGTGGTCGGACAGCCGGCGGCGCTCCCACGACCCGTGGATGTGAGCATGCATGGCCTTCTCGGCGGCGGCCACGTCGTTCCGCCCGATGGCCTTGACGATCTCCTCGTGTTCCTTGAGGGTGAGCTCCACGGCGTCGGGCGGGTTGATGCCCTGGTACCGGCTGGACTCGACGGCTCGTTTGTAGATGTGCTTGGCGATGTTCTCCGCCAGCCGGTTGCCGGAGATCTCCATGACCGCGTAGTGGAAGATCACGTCCGCCTGCCGGAACGAGTCGGTCTCCGACTCGCTCTCCCGCATGGCGGTCAGTGCGTTCTCCAGGCGTCGGAGCTCGTCGGCGTTGTGGGATCCGGCGACCGCGCCGGCCATCGCCGCCTCGAGGCTGGCGCGAACGACGGTCAGCTCGTCGAGCACGCCGAGGCTCTCGTCGTTGTCGATCAGGGCCGACAGCACCACCGGGTCGAGCATGTTCCAGTACCCCGGCGCGCGCACCTGCGTGCCCCGGCCTTGCGAGACGGTGACCAGGCCCTTCTCCTCGAGTCGCTTCACCGACTCGCGCAGCACCGTCCGGCTGACGCCGAAATGCTCACTCAGCGGGGCTTCCGGAGGCAGCAGATCGCCCTCTTTCAACCGGCCCGTCACGATCAGATCCACGAGTTCGGCGACGACCGAGACCCCGAGCCGACCCACCGGCAGACGTCGCGGGAGGAACTGCACCGCGGGAACCGACTCCTTCACCATACGTATGATCTTAGCGACACCCCCGTACGCGCGGCCGGGCCGCGCGTACGGAGGCGGGAATCGTCCTGCTCGGGTCAGGCCTTGGTGTACGACCGGATCTCGACGCTGTACGGCGCCGCCGACAAAACATTGCTCCGGGTGTCGAAGGCCAGCTCGGCAACTGTCACCTGCGGCGCCTGGCCGACCTTGTTCGTCGCGTCGAGCGTGGTGCCGGTGAGCCGCCACAGTTTGCCGTTCGGCCGGGCATTGAAACCGTTGAACGAGAGGTTGATGTCCTGGGCATCGGCCGTCGCGTTGACCGTTGCCACCGTCAACGTCCGGCCGTCGGCCGAGAGCGTCGCCATCGTGTCGACCGGGTAGGTCGGGCTGCCCGCGTTGACGCTCGGCTGGTCGCCGCCCGGCGGGTAGTTCGGCGCGGGCTGCGGTGAACTACCGGTGAGCTCGACCGGCGTGACACCGAACCGGTCCCGGTAGAGCTTGAACAGCACACCGGCGCCGCTGTACGTCGAGTCGGTCTTGTTGTACGACAGCCACGACACCCCCATCGTGTACGCCGCCATCGTGATGAAGTCGCTCGCCCGGAACATCTCGTGCAGCATCATCGCCAGGCCGAACAGCTGCTTCATCCCGGACGCGTTCTGGAAGCCCCATTCGTCGATGCTGACCTTGATCTGGTTCTGCTCGAGCGCCGGGAAGTCGGGCTTGTACAGCTCCCAGTTCTCGCGCACGGACTTGATGTAGTTGGCGCCCCGGCGGCAGGAGTCGACCATCGATTCCGCCGGGCTGACGTTGATGTACTTGCCCTGGTCGAGGTCGAAGCGCTGGGTCGTCCCGTAGCAGTGCTCGGAGATGATCTCGAACTTACCGGCGCTGCTGGTCAGGAGCCGGTGGTTCCAGTCGGTCAGCGAACCGTACTCGACCTTCACCTTCGTCGGCTGCACGATCTGCCGGCTGCTCGGGTCGATGTAGAAGGGCAGCCGGTGGACCGTCATGCTGGCCGGGAAGCCGCCGACCGCGACGATCGCGATCGAGGGGTCGACCTTCCGCATCGCGTCCGCGAACAGGTTGTGCTTGATCATGTAGTGCGCCGGCGTCATGTAGCCGAGCTGCCAGAAGCCGAACATCTCGTTGCCGACGGCCCAGTACTTGACGCCGTACGGCTTGTGGTGACCGTTCGCGGACCTCAGGGCACCCATCGGGGTGTCGGGAGCGCCGTTGACGTACTCGACCATCAGCGCGGCCTCGCGCGCGGACCCGAAGCCGGTGTTCACGCACGGGTACGGCTCGGTGTCGAGCAGGTCGCACATCGCCAGGAACTCGTCGGTGCCGACGTCGTTGGACTGCGCCTGGTTGCGGTCCGGGTCGAACGTGGTCGGTCGCTTGTCGGGATCACCGATCGCGTTCTGCCAGTCGTGGCCGGAGACGAAGTTGCCGCCCGGGAACCGCCAGAAGCCACCGAGTCCGCGGAGCAGGTCGATGGTGTCCTTCCGGAAGCCCTTGACGTTGTCGCCGGGCATCAGCGACACGGCCCCGACGCGGAACGAGCCGGTCCCGGTGCCGGAGATCTCCAGGCTGCCGGTCGTCGTCGCGGCGCCGACCCGGAACCGCAGCGGGACCGTTGCCCAGCCCTTCTTGACCGTGACCGGCACGCTCTGGCTCTGTCCGGCTCCGTCGCCCCACGACAGCGTGGCGACGACATGCGTCCCCGGGTCGCCGGCGATCACCACGCGGCCGACGTACGCCTTGGCGGCGAGACCGAGTCCGGTCTGCTTGATACCTCGGGTCTCGGACCGGCTCAGCGCGATCTTCGGCGACTGCGCGCCGACGTACGGGTCCGTGGTGTCCATGGTGACATCGGCGGCCGTTCCCACCGGACGCCATTTCCTCGTGTTCGGGCTCAGCGTGTCGACCGCGAGGTAGAACTTCCGGTCGGCCAACACCTCCGACCAGAGGCTGTCGTAGACGAGCGTGCCGATGTGCTCGATGAACGCGCCGTACACGTACGGGAGGATCGGGGCGGACTTCTTCGTGGCGTCGATGCCTGCACTGATCGCCGGATCGGCCGCGTACGCGGTGGTGCCGACGGTGGCCGACAGTCCGGTCACGAGACCGGCTGCCATGGAGGCCTGGATTACGGTACGGCGGGTGATGCCGCCGCTTTCGGTAGACGTGCTGTCCATCTGGTCCTCAACCTTCCCTCAAAGCTGGTATGGACGGGTCAATCTGTGGTGCCCGGACCGCGTGGCGGCTCATCGGAGCCGTACCGCGGTGGCGAGCCGATCGCGGGTCAGGCAGCGATCGAGCCGAAACGAGTCGGCAAGCTCTTGGACCTGCTCGACCCCGAGACCGGCGAACGAGCGGGCGAACTCGTCGACCATCGGTTCGGCGAGCAGGATGTGCCGGACCAGCGTCGCGATCCACTGGCGGCGGCCGAACGGAACCGGATCGAAGTCCGGGAACTCGGTGTCGAAGGTCTGCTCGATCGGGTCGAGCAGGTGCCGGACACCCGTGTCCACGGATCCCCAGGCGTCGACGCCGAGTCGTGCCTTCTTGGCCAGCAGCGGGGCGAGCTGCCGCAGGTACGGCGATTCGGGCGCGGCGTACACGAGTCCCTGGAGCCCGATGTCCTTGTACGTCCACAGACTCCAGCCGGCGCCGTACCGGTCGTAGATGGCGAGCTGGTCGTGCAGCACGCGGTACCGGGATTCGTCGCGCTCCCGGTCGCCGGAGTAGACCGGGCCGAACTCTCCGACCCACAGCGGCGTTCCGGTCTCGCGCATGTACTGCGTGCGTTCGAGGAACTTGGCCTCGAGCGCGTCCCGGTCGACGTAGCGGCCGCGCGAGACCCCGGGGTAGTCGCCGGCGTCCGCGAAACCGGCCAGGGCGTAGTCGTGCACGCTGTACACGGTGTTAGGCCACGGCTCACCGAACAGACCGAACTCGGTCGCGTGGCGGTTCCCGTCGAGGAACAGCACCGTGTCCGGGTCGATCGCGCGGATCGCCGTACGTAGCCGGGTGTAGAACGCGCCGACGGCCTCGCCGCTCGGGGCGGCCGGCTCGTTGAGCAGGTTGTAGCCGGCCACCCACGGGTTGCCGCGGTACCTGTCCGCCAGCCCTTCCCAAAGGTGCACGACGCGGTCCTGGAAATCACGGTGACGCCAGAACAACGAGACGTGGGTCGGGTTGTCGCTGTGCCAGCGCTGGTTCTGGAAACCAGGTGCTGCGTGCAGGTCGATGACGACGTACAGCCCGTGCCGCGCACAGATGTCGACCGCACGGTCGAGCAGCCGGAATCCTTCCTCCTTCAGGTGTCTGGGTTCATCGTCGTTCTCGAAATGCCGGTAGTTGATTGCCACCCGCACACAGTTGTGGCCCAGCGACGCCAGGTACGCCGCATCCGCGTCGGCGAAGAAGGTCTCGTAGAAGCGGTCGAAGAACGCCTCGTAAACCTTCTCGCCCAGCACCTTGTGCAGGGCCTGACGCTGCAGGTCCTCGGTCGCGGGGTAGCCGGTGATGAAGTTCTCCATGCTGAGCCATCCGCCCAGACCCACCCCGCGAAGCCGGACTGCCTGCCCGGCCCGCGTCACCAGCTCACTGCCGAACACTGTCAGCGCGACCTCGTCGCCGGGGCTCATCGGCTGAACCCCGCGGTCAGGCCGGAGACGAGGTAGCGCCGCCCGAGCACGTACAGCACGACCATCGGCAAGGTCGACAGCACCACCGCGGCCAGTACGCCCGGAATCTGCACCGTGAACTCGCCCTGGAACGCCCACAGCGACAGGGGAAGTACGCGTCGGGACTCGCTCTGCGTCAGGATCAGCGGGAAGAGGAAGCCGTTCCAGGCGTTGAGCCCGTCGTAGATGGCCACGGTGACCAGAGCCGGCCGGACCAGCGGCAGCGCGAGGCGGATGAGCGTCTGCCACTCGGAGGCGCCGTCCATCCGCATCGACTCGAACAGCTCCTGTGGTACGTCGCGGAGGAAGTTGACCAGGATCAGTACGGTGACGGGGATCGCGAACGCGACCGACGGCAGGATCAGCCCGAGCAGGCTGTCGTAGAGCCGTAGCCGGGTGATCAGGTAGTACAGCGGGATGATCGTCGCGTGCAGCGGGATGGCCAGCCCGAGCAGGAAGACCGAGAACGTCAGCCGGACCATCCGGCCGGTGCCGCGGACCACGGTGTACGCCGCCAGCAGCGACACCGCGAGCGTCGCCGCGACCGCGGCCGCGGTGACGATCACGCTGTTCGCGACGTACCGGACGAAATCGTGCTGGATCACCGCGGCGTAGTTGTCGAGAGTCGGGTCGGTCGGCAGTGCGAGTGGATTGCCGGCGAAGAATCCGGCCTGCCGGCGGAAGCTCGTCACGACGATGAAGTAGATCGGGACGATCACGATCGCCAGCCAGACAAGGCCTCCGACCGCTCCGGGGACGTTGCCGCGATACCGACGTACGGCGGTCGTGCCGGTGGGTTCGACGGGCAGATCGGTGGACGTCGAGGGTTGCGTGTCCAGGTCGAGCATCACAGTCCCTCCTGCTGACTCTGCATCCGGTTGAAGCCGGAGAAGCGGGTGAATCCGACGGCCACCAGCAGCCCGGCGACCACGAGGATCGCGGCGAGTACGCTCGCTCCGCCCATGTCGTTGGCGGAGAAGCCGGTCAGATACATGTCCAGTGGCAACAGCCGGGTGCTGTAGCCGGGACCGCCTCCGGTGAGGACGAACACCACGTCGAAGTAGGTCAGCGAGCCGACCACCATCAGCGTCGACGAGGTCACCAGCGTGTACCGCAGCTGCGGCAACGTGATCCACCGGAACTGCTGCACCGGGCCGGCGCCGTCGATCATCGACGCCTCGTAGAGCGACGCCGGGATCTGCCGGACGCCGGCTTGGTACAGCAGGGTGTGGAAGGGGATGAACTGCCAGGCGATCACGAAGACGACCGTGGCGAGGACCAGTTGCGGATCGCCTAGCCAGTCCCGGGACAGGAAGCTCCAGCCGACCGCGCGGCTGATACCGAAGTTCGGGTCGAGGATCGCTTTGAAGGCGATCGCCACTGCTGCCGAGGAGAACAGCAACGGGACGAAGTACAGCACTGCGAGGACGTTGCGATAGCGCTGCCGGCCCGCGGTGAAGATGCCGAGAAACAGACTCAGCGGGGTCTGGACGAGCCACGACAGCACGATGATCTTCAGACTGAGCAGGGCCGCGTGGCCGGTGACCGGATCCGCGAGCACCCGGGTCCAGTTCCGCAGGCCGGTCCAGTGCGGAGCGCTGAGACCGTCCCAGGCCATCAGGCTCAGCACTGCGACACCGGCCAGCGGGATCAGGGCGAAGACCACGAAGAACGCGAGCGCGGGCAGCGTCCACCAGGCACTCGGGCCGGCGCGGTAGCCCCGCGCCGTCCCGGTGCCCGTTGGGGGAGGGGTGCTGTTCACGCTGTCCTCACGAACCCAGCGTCTTGTTCATGTTCGCGGAGAACTGCGTCGGCGTGATCTGCTTGAGGAACACCTGCTGCAGATTCGTCAGCAGAGCGTCGCCCTGCGCCGGTGACAGCGCCTGGTCCCAGGACAGCTGGAAACTCGGCGCTTGCTGGGCGGAGTCGTAGATCGTGGTGAGGTACGGCGCGTCGGAGGCGGACGCGAGCTTGGCCTGCACCCCTGTTGTCGGCGGAACGAGGCCGATCTTGAGCAGCGCGTCCGTGTACGCGTCGGTGGTCAGGCCGCCGCGCAGGTAGTCGAGTGCGATCTTCTTCTGCTGTTGAGAGGCTTTCGCCGACACTGACCAGTAGTTGCTCGGGTTGCCGACGACGTTCTTGACATCGCCCTTGCCGCCGGCAACTGCCGGGAAGGGGAGGTATCCCAGCTTGCCGCCGGACAGGAACGACGGATCACCGGTCTGGATCGTCTGGTAGGCGCTGGGCAGGTTGAGGTTCATCGCGGCCTTGCCGGTGTACAGCAGCGCGACGTCCGCCCCGGTCTTCGTGGAGATCGACGAGAAACCGTTGACGAAGCCGCCGGCGTCGACGAGCTGCTGGATCATCGTGTTCGCTTTGATGAAGGCGGGGTCGGACCAGGCGTCCGGAGTGTTGGCGAGCACTCGCCGCATGACATCCGGTCCACCGATGCGGTCGACCAGGTACTCCTCCCACATCAGCAACGGCCACTTGTCCTGCCCGCTGACCGTGATCGGCGCGATGTTGGCGGCCTTGAACCGTGGGACGAGCTGGAGGAGCTGGTCCCAGGTGGTGGGCGGCTGCGCACCGATCCGCTGGAAGAGTTCCTTGTTGTAGTAGATGACCGCCGGCTTCACGCCGTTGTTCGGTACTGCGTAGAGCTTGTCGCCGATCTGCCCGACCTTCGTCACCGACGGCAGGAAATGTCCCGTGGTGTCCGAGCCGATCGAACCGGTCAGGTCGTCGACGGCGCCCGCGTCGACGTACGACTTCAGGATGCCTCCGGCCCAGCCGAAGATCAGCGTCGGTGCTTGCCCGGCGCCGACGGCGCTGCGGACTTTCTGCTTGTAGGCGTCGTTCTCGAAGGACTGGACCTTGATCTGCTCGTCCGGGTGGGCCTTGTTCCAGGCGTCGAACGACGCCCTGAAGGTGGCCTCCGTCGGACCGGTCAGGATCCACGCGGTGGCGCTGTCGGCGCCGCCGCTCGATCCCGGTCCGGACGAGCCACAACCGGCCACGCCGGCAACGACGGCAAGGGCGGTGACGATGGATGCCACCGCGGACCGGCGGCGAAAGGAACGATTCATGACAACCCTCTCCAACTGCGCACCGCACAGCGGCACGGCCAACGGGAGAACTGCTGACAGCGGGCAGGCGGACAGCGGTGGTGCGCCTGTGTGGCGGGGGCGCGGGCGGAGGATGGGCCCGCGGAGCCGCGTGAGAAGAATGCGGTGAAAGTTTCAGAATCTTTCGACTCGAACGCTAAGGTCCGGTCGCATCCGCGTCAAGATCTCGACACCGTCGAGGTGTGAACTCGCGCGGACCCACGGTGGAACCCGGCGCGTGTAAAATGTCGGGACGGGCCCCGAAAATTTCTGTAGGGAGTCACTGTGGCCAAGGCGGACCGCGTGAAGATCGCCGACATCGCCCGAGCCGCCGGTGTCTCGGCTCCGACCGTGTCGAAAGTTCTGAACGGCCGTTCGGAGGTGGCCCCGGAGACCCGCGAGCGGGTCCGCGAGGTGCTCCGGTCGCACAACTACCAACGACGGCCCAGCGGGAAGCAGCCGCGCGCCGGGCTGGTGGACCTGGTCATCAAGGAACTGGCGACGCCGTGGTCGGTCGAGATCATCCGGGGTGCGGAGGATGCCTGCCGGGAAGCCGGCATCGGGCTGGTGGTCTCCGCCGTACACAGCGCCCAGGCCGATGCTCAGCGTTGGCTGGACAACCTTGCCGGCCGGCACTCCGACGGTGTCCTGCTGGCGGTCTCCGATCTGGGCAGCGCCGAGCGTGAGCGGCTGGATGCGTTGGGCGTTCCGCTGGTGCTGATCGATCCCATCGGCGATCCGGATCCGAACATCGCGTCGATCGGGGCGACCAACTGGGCCGGCGGCCTGGCCGCGACCGAGCACCTGGTCGAGCTGGGGCATCGCCGGATAGCAATGATCGCCGGCCTGCCGAACCTGCTGTGCACACAGGCCCGGTTGGGCGGTTATCGCGCCGCGCTGGAACGCGCAGGCATCACTCCCGATCCAGACCTGCTGCGCTTCGGCGATCACTTCCCGCCGAGCGGCCGGGCCGCGGCGCTCGAGTTGCTGGACCTGCCCGAGCCGCCCACCGCGATCTTCGCCGGAACGGACCTGCAGGCCTTCGGCGCCTACAAGGCCCTGCAGTCGCGGGGCGTCCGCATCCCCGAAGACATCAGCGTGGTGGGGTTCGACGATCTGGCTGCGTGCGACTGGGTGACGCCGCCGTTGACCACCGTGCAGCAGCGTCTCGTCGACATGGCGCGGATGGCGGTGCAGGTGATCATCGACGGTGGCACCGACTCCGGCGAGGCCAGCCGGATCGAGCTGGCCACGTCGCTCACGGTCCGGGAGAGCACGGCGCCGCCTCGGGCGTCATGAGCGCGTGAGGCGCAGTACGCGTGCGGATGGTTCGGGGGAGTTCGCTGTGACAGTGAGGGTGTCGTCGGTCCAGGTGTAGGTCCAGTCGGTGTTCTCGGTGGGGAAGTGGGGATCGATCGTCGCTCGCGGGAGGGCGAGGGTGACGGTGGAGGGTCCCGGCGCGCGGTGCCAGAGGGTCAGGTAGGAGACGTCCGGGCCGTCGAGCGACAGGGCGAGCCAATCGTCGGTCCAGGTCGGGAGTCCGAGCGGCCAGGTGGGCACGAGCGTGTCGAGATCTTCGAGGATCACGCGATGTGCGGTCAGGGCGGACCGGACCAGGTCGAGCTCGGCCGGCGTCATGCGGTTGAGGTGGCCGGACAGGTACAGGCGGCCGGGGATGCCGTTGACGAGCGCGAACGTGAACGCTTCGCGTGTGGTTCCGCTGATCGGATACGCCCAGTGGCCGGCCTGCTCGGGCAGTACGGCGGCCGGAGCGGCCGCCGTGATAGGTGCGTAGAGCAACGGATCTTCCTGGTCCGAGGTCGACTGCAGGTGCAGCCTGGACAACATCGCGTAGTCCATCCGCATCGCGCCCGACGCGCAGTTCTCGATCAGCAGGTCGGGGTGCCGGGTGTGAAGATCGTCCAGCCAGTCGAGCAGTGCTCGTTGGTGTTCGAGCAGTCCGTGGCCGAGCGACGTACCGTCCTTGTCGGTGCCCGGACCGGTCATCGTGTTGTTGTCGAACTTGAAGAACCCGATGCCGAAGTCGTGAACCAGTCGGTCGACCGTCGCGTCGAGATGCTTGCGGGCGGCCGTACTGCGCAGGTCGAGCAGGTAGCGGCCGGACTCGGCGACGCGGCGGCCGCGGCGGGTCAGGAAGGCCTCGTCCGGTAGTTCGTGGGCGATCGGTGAGCGGACGCCGATCACCTCGGGCTCGAGCCAGAGGCCGGGCGTCATGCCGTGCGAGTGGATCCGGTCGATGACCTCGGCCAGCCCGTTCGGGAAGCGGGTGGTCGACGGTTGCCAGGCTCCGACGGTGTTCCACCAGTCGCCTTCGGCGTACCAGCCGGCGTCGATGCAGAAGTAGTCGGCTCCGACGCTCGCGGCCGCGTCGATCAGTGGAAGGAGCTTCTCGGTCGTGGGATCGCCCAGCAGGGTGTTCATGTAGTCGTTGAAGATCACCGGCATGCGGGCGTCGGCCGTACGCCGATGACGTATCGCCCGGCGTTGCCGGGTCAGGGCGGCGAACACGCTGTCCCGGTCGACACCGGCGACGAGCGAGACGGGCACGGTCGTGAACGGCTTGTCTGCGGTGAGTTCGACGGACCACTGGTGCTCCTGGTCGGTCGGTCCGCTCAACAGCAGGTATCCGCCGCGCCTGGCTTCGCCGAGCTCGTAGTGCCACGGCCCGTTGTGCTCGATCTGCCAACCGAGCGCGTACGACGGTCCGAGGAGGACGCCGATGGGCAACCGTTCCCCGCTCGACCAGGAACCGCTGTTGGTCACCGTGTACCGGCTCCTGGCGACGTGATGATGCGCGTCGCTGACGATGTCGGCCAGCGCCTCGGAGCGCAATGCGTGGGACGACCAACGATTCTCCGCCATCCAGCTGTTGGCGGCGGTGAACAGCTCGGCGTCGATGGACGGAAGGCCGACAACCAGGGACGAGAGGAAGGTCAGCTCGAGTGTGCCGGGTCCCGTCATCGAGGCTTCGGACCAGGCGCGTACGCCGGCTCCCGCCTCGAACACGCTGGCGATCCGCAGACCGGAGTCCGGCTCCTCCTGGACGATGCGCAAGGTGCCGTCGCCTTCGTCGTGGCTGACGTAGCGCAGCTGCTGCCCGAGGGTGGTGTCGACGTGCCGGTAGGTGCTCGGCGAGAGTCCGGACCCGATCGCCGAGACCTCGACCAGCGGCTGACCGGGAACCACCCCGTCGGCTCGGGAGCCTACGCCGATCAGCCGCACCGGACCGTCGTCGAGCGCGAACGTCAGGGTCAGGTCAGGACTGCTCCAGCGCAGGAGATTCATCCACAGGTCTCGTTTCGTCGTCGGTGCGGCGGCGGGTCTCGAGCAGGTAGTCCTCGACCGTGAACAGATGGGTGGCCATCCGGATCCGGGCCCGGTCGGGGTCGTGCGCGGTCAGCGCGGCGAGGATCGAGAGGTGCTCGCCGTGGGCGGTCTCGTCGGCGCCCGGTTGGGTGATCGATCGGCGCAGGCGGTCGCGCATCGTGCGTCCGCCCAGCGCGTTGATCAGTGCGGCGAGCACCGGGTTGTCGGCCGCGTCCGCGATGATCCGGTGGAAGGCGATGTCGTTCTCGATCACGGTCTCGTGATTGGGTTCGGCGAGCCGCAGTTCGGTCTCGTTGTGGCGCAGCAGTTCGGCGGCAGCCTCGAGCTCGGTCGGCGCGATCTGACGCGCTGCCAGTCCGGCCGCCTCGGTCTCGAGGACCCGTCGTACCGCGTGCAGATGATGTGTTCCGCTGCGGTCCTGCAGGTCGACCACGAAGCCGATCGGTGCGAGCAGCATCGACGGATCCAGCTTGGTGACGTAGGTGCCGTCACCTTGCCGGGTCTCGAGCACGCCCATCATCGACAGCGCGCGAACCCCTTCCCGCAGCGGGTTCCTGGAGACGCCGAGCGCCGCGGCGAGGTCCTTCTCGACCGGCAGCCGGTCGCCCGGCCGGAGCTCGCCGTCGATGATCAGCTGCCGGATGCCCTCGATCACGACGTCGGTCTGCGAGATGCCGGCCGGGCGCACTCCGTCGACCACCTTGCCAGGGGTCATGGCAGTGGTTCCTGTTCTGCCTGGGCCGACCAGTAGGTGCCGTCCGGAAAGCGGTACGTCTGTAGTGACTCCCTGTGCATCTCGGCACTGTAACCGGGCATGTCCGGAAGCACGTACGCACCGTCCCGGACCACGCAGGGGTCGACGAAGTGCTCGTGCAGGTGGTCGACGTACTCCGTGACCCGGCGGTCGAGGCTGCCCGAGACCGCGACGTAGTCGAAGATCGCCAGGTGCTGCACGAGTTCGCACAGGCCGACGCCGCCCGCGTGCGGGCAGACCGGTACGTCGAAGCAGGCCGCGAGCAGGTAGACCGCGAGTACTTCGTTGACGCTGCCGAGGCGGGCCGCGTCGAGCTGGCAGTAGTCGATGGCACCGGCCTGGAACATCTGCTTGAACAGCACCCGGTTCATACCGTGCTCGCCGGTGGCGACGCCGATCGGGGCGACCGCCTTGCGGATCGCGGCATGGCCGAGGATGTCGTCGGGGCTGGTGGGCTCCTCGATCCAGAGCGGGTCGAACTCGGCCAGCGCCTTGATCCACTCGATCGCCTGCGGGACCTCCCAGACCTGGTTCGCGTCGATCATCAGGTGACCGTCCGGGCCGAGCACCTCGCGGGCGATACCGCAGCGCCGGATGTCGTCGTCGAGATCGGCGCCGACCTTGAGCTTGACATGTTTGTAGCCGGAGGCAACGGCCTCTTCACAGAGCCTGCGCAGCTTGGCATCGGAGTACCCGAGCCAGCCGGCCGACGTCGTGTAGCACGGGTAGCCGGAGGCCTCGAGCTCCTCGATTCGTTGCTTTCGGCCCCCTTCTTGGCGGGCCAGCAGCTCGACCGCCTGATCGGCCGTCAGGACGTCGCTCAGGTAGCGCAGGTCGGCGGCCTCGACGAGTTCCTCGGGTGACATCTCGGCCAGCAGTCGCCACAGTGGTGCGCCGGCCAGCCGGGCGGCGAGATCCCAGACCGCGTTCATCACCGCGGCCAGGGCGAGATGGATGACGCCCTTGTCCGGGCCGAGCCAGCGCAACTGGCTGTCGGACTGCAGTTCGCGGTAGATGCCGCCGAGGTCGCCGCAGAGTTCGGCGACGTCACGACCGAGCAGCGGCTGGGCGCGTTGGCGTGCCGCCTCGACGCAGAGGTCGTTGCCTCGGCCGATGGTGAACGTGAAGCCGTGCCCGGACAGTCCGGGAGCGTCGGTGTGCAGCACGACGTACGCCGCTGAGTAGTCGCCGTCCTTGTTCATCGCGTCCGAACCGTCGCGGGTCAGCGAGGTCGGGAAGCGGACGTCGACAACCTCCACCGAAGTGATCCGTGGCATGGCGGCCCTCACATCCGTTCCACAGAGATGGGATCTTTCTGCCTATTCGATGGCGTTCAGTATGGACCAATCGGAGGAGCGGCGCTACGATCCCGGCAATTCATAGGATTAATACCTCGTCTTCACGACGGAGGACCTCAGTATGGGCAACCTGGTGAGCTCGGACCGGTCCGGTATGCAGCGCTTGTACTACGACCGCCCGGCCGAGACATGGCTGGAGGCGTTGCCGCTCGGCAACGGCCGTCTCGGCGCGATGTGTTTCGGTGGGACCGGCCAGGATCGGATCGGCCTGAACGACGAGACGCTGTGGTCCGGCGGTCCGGAGACCGCGCGATTGCTCTCGACTCCGATGGGTGCGACCGGCGCCGAGGCCGTCCAGGCAGTACGGGACGCACTCGCGGCGGGCGACATCCGCCGGGCGCACGAGTTGGCCGGTGGATTCCACTCCGGCTACGGCCAGGCGTACCTGCCGTTGGGCGATCTCCTGCTGGCGATTCGCCTCAACGGCATCGCTCCGGCCCACGTCACGCAGTACCGGCGGGAACTCGATCTCGACTCCGCGACGGCAACGGCGGAGTACGAGGTCGGCGGGATCGCCGTGCGGCAAGAGGCCTTCGTCAGCGCACCGGACGACGTCCTGGTCGTGCGATTGACGGCATCCGAGCCGGTGCTGGGACTGACCTGCAGCCTGACCTCGCAGTTGCCCTCGCAGGCTCATGCCGTCGAGGACGGACTCGGGTTGTTGCTACAGGCACCGGCCGATGTCGCGCCTCCGCATCGCGGCGACGTTCAGGAACCGGTGCGGTACTCCGACGGCCCCGATCGTGGCATGGAAGCGGCCATCGCGCTGCGGGCCGTGAGCGACGGGGAGATCCGCGCAGACGAATCCGAGCTCACGATCGAGGACGCAACCGAGATCACGCTGATCCTGTCGAGCGGCACCGGGTACGACGGCCCGTCGACCACGCCGACCCGATCGGCAATGGAGTGCTGGACCGCCGCGGATCAGACAGTGCTTGCGGCGCGCACCGGCGCGTACGACGAACTGCTGGATGATCATCGTGAGGATCACCGGCGGTTGTTCCGTCGTTCGTCGCTCGAGCTGACCGGGTCGGACCAGTCCGACTTGCCGACCGACGTACGCGTGGCGCGCGCGGTCGACGCCGAGGACCCCGCGCTGGCGGCGTTGCTGTTCAACTACGGCCGCTATCTGATGGTCGCGGGTTCGCGATCGGGCGGCCTGCCGACCAACCTGCAAGGGATCTGGAACGACATCCTCCGTCCGCCGTGGAGCAGCAACTACACGGTCAACATCAACACCGAGATGAACTACTGGCCGGCCGAGACGACCAACCTGTCCGAGTGCCACGAACCGTTGCTCCGCTATATCGGTCAACTCGCGCGAGCCGGGCGTGCGACGGCCAGGGAACGGTACGGCTGCGGCGGCTGGACCGCGCACCACAACGCCGACGCCTGGTGCTGGTCGTACCCGGTCGAGGGCGATCCGCGATGGTCGAACTGGCCGATGGCAGGCGCGTGGCTGTCCCGTCATCTGTGGGATCACTACGAGTTCACCGGCGATCTCGAGTTCCTCGGCGAGTCATGGCCGGCGCTACGCGGGGCGGCGGAGTTCTGCCTCGACTGGTTGACGGAGATGCCCGACGGCACCCTCGGTACGTCGCCCTCGACGTCACCGGAGAACGACTACATCGCCGACGACGGACTGCCGGCTTCGGTGACCCTGTCGTCGACGATGGACCTGGCGCTCATCTCGGATCTCTTCCAGCGGGTCGAGCAGGCGGCCGAACTCCTCGATGTCGTCGATCCCCTGGTCGGTGAGCTGTCCACCGCCCGCAAGCGACTGCCCGAACCGCCGGTCGGCGCACGAGGACAGCTGCAGGAGTGGGCGGCCGACCTCACCGAGGAAGATCCCCACCACCGGCACATGTCGCACCTGGTCGGTCTGCACCCCGGCGATGCGATCACACCGGACGGTACGCCGGGCCTCGCAGCCGCGGCGGCGCGCACCCTGGACCTGCGCGGCGACGAGGCCACCGGTTGGTCGCTGGCGTGGAAGATCAATCTGCGAGCCCGCCTTCGCGATGCGGAAGCGGCGCACCGCCTGGTCCGTGCGTTCCTGAAGCCGGCTGACGATACGGCGAAAGGTCGGCCGGGCAGCGGCGCGGGTGTCTACCCGAACCTGTTCTGCGCACATCCGCCGTTCCAGATCGACGGCAACTTCGGTGCGACGGCGGGGATCGCGGAGATGTTGCTGCACAGCCACACCGGCGAACTCGAACTGTTGCCCGCGCTGCCGGCCGAATGGCCGAGCGGACGGGTGACCGGCCTGCGGGCTCGCGGCGGAGTCACGGTCGACATCGCGTGGACACCGCACGGCGTGGAAGCAGTCCTGACCGCCGATCGGGACCAGGAACGGGTCGTACGCCACGGCAACGACCGGGTGCCGGTCAGGTTGAGCGCCGGTATCGGCCACCGCGTGAGCTCGATCTGATCGTCGGCCCGGACGAGGAGGTTTCATGGCAACCCTGACAACCATCCGGCCACCGGCCGGCGAGACACCAGCGCGGTCCCGCCGTCGCGGCAGACGGGAGCGTCCCGGGATCAAGGGGCTACGCCGCAGTCTGCGCCGGCACTGGACCCTCTACCTGTTGATGGTCGTGCCGCTGATCTGGTTCGTGGTGTTCAAGTACATCCCGATGTCGAACGCGGTGCTGGCGTTCAAGAGCTACAACGTGATCAAGGGCATCTGGGGGAGCCCGTGGGTGGGCTGGCAGAACTTCGACCTGTTCTTCCACAACCCGGTGTTCTGGACCCTGGTGAAGAACACCTTCGTACTGTCGCTCTACACGGTCGCGGCCAGCTTCCCGATCGCGATCATCCTCGCGCTCGCGCTGAACGAGGTCCGCACCGGACTGTTCAAGAAGACCGTCCAGCTGGTCACGTACGCGCCGTACTTCATCTCGACCGTGGTCGTCGTGTCGATGACGATCCTGGTGCTGTCGCCACGACTCGGCATCGTCAACGAGGGCCTCGGGTTCTTCGGCGTACCGTCCGTCGACTTCCTCGGGAACCCCGACTACTTCCGCCACATCTACGTCTGGTCCGACGTCTGGCAGACCACCGGGTACTCCGCGGTCATCTATCTCGCCGCGCTGGCCGGGATCGACCCGGCGCTGCACGAGGCGGCGAAGGTGGACGGCGCGGGCCGGCTGCGCCGGATCCTGCACGTGGACCTGCCGGGGATCATGCCGACGGCGGTGATCATCCTGGTCCTTGCTGTCGGCAACATCATGGCGATCGGGTTCGAGAAGGCGTTCCTGCTGCAGAACCCGCTCAATCTCAGCGAGTCGGAAATCATCGCCACCTACGTCTACAAGACCGGCCTGCTGAACGCCGATTTCAGCGGTGCGACCGCGGTCGGCCTGTTCAACTCGGTCATCAACCTGGCGCTGCTGCTGATGGTGAACACCATCGCCAAGCGGGTCACCGGAAACGGACTGTGGTCATGAGCACCCGAACCGAAATGCCGACGCTGCCGGCAGCTCCGCCGAAGCCGACCAAGCGGACCGAACGCCGGGCCGCGCGGGCGCGCCGGATCCGCGAGTCCCGGACCGACCGGATCTTCCTGTTCTGTGTGTACCTGCTGCTGGCGGTGTTCCTCGTGGTGGTGCTGGCGCCGTTGCTGTACATCGTGGCCAGCTCGTTCAGCAGCCCCGAAGCCGTCTCGGCCGGACGGGTGCTGTTCTGGCCGGTGGACTTCTCGCTGCGTGGCTACCACGCGGTCTTCGAGAACCCGCAGATCGTCCAGGGTTACCTGAACTCGTTGTTCTACACGGTCGTCGGCACGATCGTCTCCGTCACGATGACGGTCGCGATCGCGTACCCGATGTCGCGTCGTACCTTGGTAGGCCGCAACGTCGTGATGACCGCCATCCTGTTCACGATGCTGTTCACCGGCGGCCTCATCCCGACGTACCTGGTGGTCCAGTCGGTCGGGCTGCTGGACACCCGGTGGGCGCTGATCGTCCCGCAGGCCATCGGGGTCTGGCAGGTCATCATCGCCCGTACCTACTTCCGCACCGCCATTCCCGAGGAGCTGGTCGAGGCGGCCGAGCTGGACGGCTGCGGTGACCTGCGGTTCCTGTGGTCGGTGGTGATCCCGCTGGCCAAACCGATGATCGCGGTGGTCGCGCTGATGTACGCGATCATGCAGTGGAACTCGTACTTCGACGCACTGATCTACCTGAAGAATCCGGATCTGTTCCCGCTGCAGCTGGTACTGCGGAACATCCTGATCCTCAACACCACCGGTGGCGGCGCGGTCGACGCGTCCGTCGTCATCCAGCGCCAGCAACTCGCCGACCTGCTCAAGTATTCGCTGATCGTGGTCGCCAGCGTTCCGGTACTGCTCATCTATCCGTTCGTCGCGCGCTATTTCACCAAGGGAATCCTGATCGGCGCTGTGAAGGGCTGATCTCCTGCTTCACCTCGACCCTGTGAGGGAACTATGTCTGTAAAACTCAGTAGGCGGAGGCGCGCCGCGATCGCCGGCACCAGTCTCCTGGCACTCGCCCTTGCGGCCTGTTCGGGCGGAGGCAGCTCGGACGACTCGCAGGGCAAGCCGTTGCCCACGATCAGCGGGAATCCCGCGATCACGCTGAACGTCTTCTCGCCGCAATCGGCCGACACGAACCTCGCCACGAACGACTTCACCAAGCTGATCAAGCAGAAGTTCAACCTCACCATCAAGTGGCAGACCACGACGTTCGACGGCGGCCCGTCGAAGGAGAAGCGGCAGATCTCGCTGGCCAGCGGCGACTACCCGGACCTGTACCTGCTGATCCCGTGGGTCGACCAGTTCAGCACGGCGGACCTGTTGAAGCTGTCGAACCAGGGCGTCGTCGTACCGCTGAACCAGCTGATCGACCAGTACGCGCCGAACATCAAGAAGGCGCTGGACTCCACCCCGGAGTGGAAGGCGATGGCGACCGCCCCGGACGGCAAGATCTACGGCATCCCGCAGTGGGTCGACTGCTTCCACTGTTCGTACCCGGACAAGCTGTGGATGAACTCGGCCTGGCTGAAGAAGCTGGGCCTCGAGCAGCCGAAGACCACCGAGGACCTGCGGAAGGTGCTAGAGGCGTTCAAGACGCAGGACCCGAACGGCAACGGCAAGGCCGACGAGATCCCGCTCAGCGCGAACGTCCGCGACAACCTCATCCCGTACTTGATGAACGCCTTCATCTACGACCCGCAAGGGCAGAACAACAGCGGCGGCAACAACACCACACTGGTTCTCAACAACGGCAAGGTCGACATCCAGGCCAACAAGGACGGCTGGCGCGACGGCCTGAAGTACATCAACTCGCTCTACAAAGAAGGCCTGATCGACAAAGGCGCCTTCACGCAGAACCCGGACGCGATGCAACAGCAGGGCAACCACGGCGGCTCGGTCATCCTCGGCGCGGGCACCGTCATGCACCCGGGCATCTTCGTCACCGTCGGTTCGGCGGACGGGCGGGACAAGCAGTACGACGCGGTACCGCCGCTGACCGGTCCGAGTGGCGCGAACTACGCCAGCTACGTCTTCCCGAGCATTCCCGGCGCCACGTTCGTCCTGACGTCGAAGGCGACGCCGGAGAAGCAGATCCAGGCGATCAAGATGCTCGACTACATCTTCACCGACGAGGGACAGAACAACGGACAGTTCGGTTCTGAGGGCAAGGCCTGGACCAAGCCCGGTCCCGGCGACGTGGCGCTCGACAAGTCGCTGAAGCCGAGCTTCAAGCAGATCCCGCTGAAGCCCGGGTCGAAACCGCGGAACAGCGGCTGGGGCGCGCTGGCGCAGTACAACAACACCGCGAAGTACCGCAACTCCGAGGTCATCGACACCGACATCCACTCGCAGGCGGGGTACGAGCGCAAGCTGTTCGAGGCCACCAAGCTGTACGCCGGCCACGAGGACAAGGCACAGATCTACCCGTTCTGGAAGGTGTGGATCGACCCGTCGCTCGCCAACGAGGTCGCGACGCTGCAGACCAACCTCGAGAACTACATCCAGCAGAACTCCCTGCAGTTCGTCACCGGGTCGAAGAACATCGACACCGACTGGGACGCCTACGTCAAGGGCCTGGACGGCCTCGGCCTCAAGCGGTATCTCGAGATCCAGCAGACCGCCTACGACAAGATTCCCAACAAGTAACCCCGGCCCTTCACCACCGACGAGGAGCGACCAGTGCCGTTCGACGCAACTTTCGAGTCCCTGAGTACGTTCGAATGCCCGGACTGGTTCCGGAATGCGAAGCTCGGCATCTGGTCGCACTGGGGTCCGCAGTCGGTCCCGCGGTACGGCGACTGGTACGCGCGCAACATGTATCGGGAGGGAACCGATCAGTACCGCTACCACCTGCGGACCTACGGGCACCCGTCGCAGTTCGGCTACAAGGACGTCGTACAGCTGTGGAAGGCCGAGAAGTTCGACCCACAGGACCTGATGGACCGGTTCGTCGCCGCGGGTGCCCGGTACTTCGTGGCGCAGGCGGTGCACCACGACAACTTCTTCAACTACGAGTCGGCCATCCACCGGTGGAACTCGGTGAAGGTCGGTCCGGGCAAGGACATCCTTGCGCTGTGGAAGGCCGCCGCCGATAGTCACGGGCTGCCGTTCGGCATCACCGAGCACCTCGGCGCGGCCCTCACCTGGATGTCGGTCAACAAGGGCAGCGATCGCTTCGGACCGTACGACGGGGCCGATCCGGCCAGCCGTGATCTCTATCTGGACAACAGCCGGTATCTGCAGGACGTCGACGTACCGGACCCGTGGTACAGCGACGATCCCGCGTGGCACCGGCACTGGCTCGAGGCCGTGACCGAGATGATCGACCGGTACCAGCCCGACCTGCTGTACTCCGACGGGCCGCTGCCGTTCGGCGAGGCGACGTACGAGCCTGGTCTGCGCGCGGTGTCACACCTGTACAACACGAGTGCCCGGATCCACGGCGCGAACCGGGCGGTCTACCAGCAGAAGGACCGCCGGCCCGAGGTGAGCGCCGTCGGGATGATGGACATCGAACGGAGCCAGACCCCAGGCATCCAGCCTCGGCCCTGGCAGACCGACACGTCGGTCGGCGACTGGTTCTACAACGTCCGCGACGTCTACAAGACCGCCGGCCACGTGATCGAACTGCTCGTCGACATCGTGTCGAAGAACGGGAACCTCCTCCTCAACGTGCCACAACAGCCCGACGGCAGCCTCGACCTCGAATGCACCCGACTGCTCGACGACCTCGGCGCTTGGACGAAGGTCTGCGGCGAGGGCATCTACGGCACCCGGCCGTTCACAGTGTTCGGTGAAGGACCGTCGAGCGTCATCATCGACGGCTTCACCGAGGACCGCGTGAACTGGACGAGTTCCGACTACCGGTTCACCCGCCGCGACAACACCGTCTACGCGTTCCAACTGTCCTGGCCGGACGACCGCCGCGCCGTGATCCACAGCCTCGTCGGCGAGTCCGTGACCGGCGTACGTCTCCTCGGCCACGGACCCGTACCTTTCGAGCAGGCTCACGGCATCCTGGTCGTCCAGCTACCCGAAACCGCTCCCCTCGAGGTCGCCAACTGTCTCGCCGTCGAGCTGTGAGGCGCGTTGCAGCAAGCTGCAACCTTGCCGACTGAGGCTTGACTTACTTGGCGGGCCCGGCGGCTCGAATGCCTTGTAAAACAGAGGTTTTAACGTCCCACACGCTCTCCGGATCGAGTAAGCTCCGCGCTTGTGAAACCGCCTTCCGCTCGGCGGCCTGTTTTCCTGGACTCCACCGGGCGCCGTCGTCGTACCATCCGCAGAACCGGCGCCTTCCTCGCGGTGCCTACCGTCGGTTACCTCGTCCTCATGGCCAGTAGTCTCCTCGGTGGTCCGCGGATGGACACGCCCCTCATTCCGCTGCCCGAGGCCGCCAAACCCCACCACCGGCCGACCCCGCCGCCGGCCGAAGCCGCGGCGGAGACGCCCAGGCCGACTGCGGATCACACGGCGCCGCCGGGTGACGGACCGACTACCGAACCGTCGTCGACTTCCGGTACGGCGGACCCGACCGCGACTCCGACGACCGGGCCGACGACCGGGCCGACAACCGGGCCGACAACTGTCCCGACCACAGGGCCGTCCACGCCGCCTGTGCCGCCCGGGACGGCTGCGCCCCCGACGGTCACGATCGCCCCGACCACCGGGCCCGGGCGGACGAATTCGCCGACCACGACCCCCGTCCCGACGTCGACCACGACGACCACGCACGGCAACAAGCCGACGACCGCACCCGGTCGGACGAAGACGCCGAACAAGCCGTGAGTAGACCGGTAGCGCGGCGGGCCAAACCGGTCCCGCTGCGGACGCACTGGATCGTGCTGACGATGCTGCTGGTCTGTCTGGCCAGCATGCTGTTGCTCAACGGCTACACGCACCACATGTTCGGCGCGGAGCCCGACGGCGCGGTGAAGTCGGCCGGCGGGTCCGGCGCGGTACCGCGGTCGATCCTGAAGGGCGGGCCGGTGATCGACGCCGGTGCCGGTGCACCGCGGTCGGTGTCGCCGCAGGCCCGGACGATCGCCTTGACCTTCGACGACGGGCCGGATCCGGTGTGGACGCCGAAGGTGCTGGATCTGCTGCGGGCACAGCACGTGCACGCGACGTTCTTCGTCGTCGGTACAGCGGTCGCGGCGCATCCGGAGCTGGCGCGGCGGATTGTTGCCGAAGGCCACCAGATCGCCGTACACAGTTTCACGCACGCGAATCTGTCGACCGTGGCCGGTTGGCGGCGCGCGCTGGAGCTCCGGCAGAGCCAGCTGATCCTCGCGGGCGCCACCGGAGTCAGCACGACGCTGCTGCGGCCGCCGTACTCGTCGGAGCCGAACGCGTTGACCGACCGCGACTGGGCGGCGCTGCAACAGATCCGGGATGCCGGGTACCTGTCGGTGCTGACCACCCAGGACAGTGAGGACTGGCGTCGTCCCGGGACCGAGCAGGTGATCGCCAACTCGATGCCGCGCAGCTCGGCCGGGCAGGTGCTGCTGATGCACGACGCCGGCGGCGACCGTAGCCAGACAGTCGAGGCGCTGAGCAAGCTCTTGCCCCGGCTGAAGGCACGCGGGTTCCGGTTCGCGACGGTCAGCGACGCCGTCGGCCTGCCGGATCCGACCCACCAGGCCGGTCTCCTCGAGCGCGGCCGGGGTCTCGCGGTGATCTGGGCGATGCGGATCAGCGACGCTGTCCTGTCGGTGCTCACGTGGCTCTTGTACGCCGCCGGCGCGTTGAGTGTGCTGCGTGCGATCACCACTGTCGTCGCTGCTCGGCGGCATGCCCGGATGCGCGACTGGAGTTGGGGACCGCCTGACGCCGGACCGGTGACGGAGCCGGTCAGCGTGATCGTTCCGGCGTACAACGAGAGCGCGGGAATCGAGGCGGCGATCCGGTCGCTGGTGGCCTCCGACCATCCGATCGAGGTGATCGTCGTCGACGACGGCTCGACCGACGGTACGGCGGATCTCGTCGAGGCGCTCGGCATCCCTGGGGTCCGGGTGATCCGGCAGGCGAACGCGGGCAAGCCGGTCGCGCTCAACACGGGGCTGCAGGCGGCACGGTTCGAGCTGATCGTGATGGTGGACGGCGACACGGTGTTCGAGCCGGACGCGGTGCGGCAGCTGGTGCAGCCGTTCGCGGAGCCGAGCGTCGGTGCGGTGTCGGGCAACGCCAAGGTCGGCAATCGCGGTGGACTGCTCGGGCGCTGGCAGCACATCGAGTACGTGATCGGGTTCAACCTTGACCGGCGATTGTTCGACCTGGCCGAATGCATGCCGACGGTCCCGGGCGCGGTCGGCGGGTTCCGCCGTACGGCGCTGGAACGCATCGGCGGGCTCAGCGACGTGACTCTGGCGGAGGACACTGATCTGACGATGGCCTTGTGTCGCGACGGATGGCGGGTCGTCTACGAGGAGAGCGCGGTGGCGTGGACCGAGGCGCCGGCGTCGCTCGGTGCTCTGTGGCGGCAGCGGTACCGCTGGTGCTACGGCACGCTCCAGGCGATGTGGAAGCATCGCGGCGCGATGGTGCAGCGGGGTCGGGCCGGGAAGTTCGGCCGCCGCGGCCTGACCTATCTCATGCTCTTCCAGGTCCTGCTTCCGCTCCTCGCTCCGGTGGTGGACGTCTTCGCCATTTACGGCTTGGTGTTCCTGAACCCGGTGCGGGTGCTGGCGGTCTGGCTCGGCTTTGTCCTGCTGCAGCTGGGGATGGGCTTCTACGCCTTCCGCCTCGACGGCGAACGCGCCGGCCCGTTGTGGACCCTCCCACTCCAACAGTTCGTCTACCGCCAGCTGATGTACCTGGTCGTCATCCAGTCGGTCTTCACCGCGCTGGCCGGCACCCGCCTCCACTGGCAACGAATGCAACGCTACGGCAGCCTGCAGGCCCCACTCGACGTCCAGCCCTGATTGCGCGAAGGGTTAGCGCGTAACCCGGCTGCCTATCGATGGGCATGAGAAATCTCCGTGGAACACGACGTTTCGTCACGGCTCTCGCGGCGGTCGGTTGCCTGACCGCGGTCGCCGCGTGCGGCGGCGGTACGAACAGCCAGAGTCAGGCTCAGCCGGCTGACAGCCCTGCGGCCACGGCTTCCTCCCAGCCGTCTCCCACCGACTCGGAGATGCCTGGTATGTCGATGTCACCGGCGGCTCCCGCCGGTGCCGCGGTCAGCACCAACACGGTGGACATCAAGGAGTTCGCGTTCGGGCCGCAGAGTGTCACCGTCAAGGTGGGCACCACGGTGACCTGGACGAACGACGACCAGGATCCGCACACGGTGACCAGCCAGAACGGCAGCGGCCCGCTGAAGTCGAGCACGCTGCAGAAAGGCGACAAGTTCCAGTACAAGTTCACGAAGGCCGGCACGTTCGACTACCTGTGCACCATCCACCCGTTCATGACCGGAACGGTGGTGGTCACGGCATGAGCGTCGAGGACGATCACAGCCCGGAGGGGATGACGCGTCGGCAGTTGATGCGTCATACCGCCTGGTTCGGTGCGGCGGTGGTGCTGACCGTGACCGGGGGCGAGGTGATCAGCCAGATCGCGCGTCCGGGCGAGCAGCCGGTGGCCCTCGCGAAAGACCCGAACGCCTTACGGTTCGTGCAGATCAGCGACAGCCATCTCGGGTTCAAAGGCACCGCGAACGCCGCCGTCGAGCAGTCCTTCGCGGATGCGATCCAGCAGATCAACGCGCTGCCGTACCGGTCCGATTTCGTCGTCCACACCGGTGATCTGACCCACTTGTCGACGCCCGCGCAGTTCGACCAGGTCAAGCAGATGATGGGGGGTCTGAACACGGGGCACGTGTTCACCGTGCCGGGCGAGCACGACTCGATCGACGACCACGGTCAGAAGTACCGCAAGGCCTTCGGCAAGGGGACCGTCGGGGACGGCTGGTACAGCTTCGACCTCGGCGGGGTGCACTTCATCTCGCTGGTGAACACGTTGAGTCTGGAGAGCCTCGGGCATCTCGGGAAGGATCAGGTCGAGTTCGTCCGGCAGGACACCGCGAAACTGTCCGCGGACACCCCCATCGTGGTGTTCAGTCATATCCCGCTGTTCGCGCTGTACCCCAAGTGGGGTTGGGGAACCGACGACGCCACCCAGGCGCTGAGCTACCTGAAGCGGTTCTCCTCGGTGACGTGTCTGAACGGTCACATCCACCAGCTGTTCACCAAGACCGAAGGCAACATCACCTTCCACAGTGCGACCACCACGGCGTACCCGCTACCGCGGCCGGGTGAGCGGCCCGCGCCGACCCCGGTCACGCTGCCGGCCGGAAAGCTGAAGGATGCGCTGGGCATCCGCGAGGTCCAGTACGTCGAAGGCAACGACCGGCTCGCGATCAAGGACGTGAAACTGGCATGAGAACCTTTCGTCCCACTCTGGCCGCGCTGCCGGTGGCGTTCTGCCTCGCGGTCGCCGGTTACATCCACGCGCAGTTGTACGTGCGCAGCTATCACGCCATCCCGTACATCGGGACGTCCTTCCGCTGGGACGCGGCCGCTTCGTTCGCGGTCGCGGCGCTCCTGCTGGTCCGGAACGCGACCGTCCTGCGGGTCGTCGCGATCGGCCTGTGTTTCAGCGGGCTCGGCGGTTTCGCCGGATCCCGGACGGTGGGACTGTTCGGCTTCACCGAGCGGGGTTGGCAGCCTGCTCCACAGGCGCTGCTCAGCGTGCTGGCGTGGGTCGCCGCGCTGATCCTGCTCCTGGTTCCGTTCCGGAAGCAGCTGATCGAGCGCCGGGTGCCGCGAGCACTCGGTGCCGGGGGAGGCGAGTAGCGCATGAAGATGTCTCGAGCAGTGGTTCTCGGGGGCAGCGTCGCCGGGTTGCTGACGGCGCGGGTGCTCAGCGAGCACTTCGAGCGAGTGGTCATCGTCGAGCGTGACGAACTGAGCGGGGAGTGGGCCGGGGATCCGGTCGCTGATCCGCGCGAGCGGGAGGTACGACGCGGCGTGCCTCAGGGCCGGCACGCGCATGGATTGCTCGCGGCCGGGCTGAATGTCGTCGAAGAGTTGTTCCCGGGAGCGACCGAGGAGTTGGTCGCGGCCGGGGTGCCGAGTGGCGACGTACTGGGCAACATTCGGTTCTGCACGAACGGATTCCGGTTGCGTCAGGTGCCGATCGGGATGACCGCGCTGTCGTTCAGTCGCCCGTACCTGGAGAGCTATCTGCGATCGAAGGTGTTCGCGCTGCCGGGCGTCGAGGTGCGGTGCGGTGTGGACATCATCGGTGTCGACACCGATGTCGCCGCGACGCGCGTGACCGGAGCGTTCGTACAGGAGCGCGGAGCGACCAGGCTGGAAGCCGTCCCTGCCGAGCTCGTCGTCGATGCGACCGGACGTGGGTCGCGGGCTCCGCGGTGGCTGGCCGACCTCGGCTACGAGCGCCCCCGGGAGGAGCAGTTGCACGTCGACCTCGCGTATGTGTCGCGGCACTACGCCGTCGACCCGGCGTTGCTCGACGGCGATATCGCGATCATCATCGGGCCGAGCGCGGCGGCGCCTCGCGGCGGGGCGGTGATGCTGCAAGAGGCCGGCCGGGCGGTCATCACGTTGTACGGGATCCTCGGCGATCATGCGCCGCTCGACGATGCCGGGTACCGGGCCTACGCACGGCGGTTGCCGCTGCCGTACGTCGCCGACATCGTCGAGGCGTCGATACCGCTCGACGACCCGGTGAAGTTCCGCTTTCCCGGCAGCGTCCGGCATCGGTACGACGAGGCGCGGCGGTTCCCGAAGGGGTTCGTGGTGGTGGGTGACGCGCTGTGCTCGTTCAACCCGATGTACGGACAGGGGATGTCGGTCGCGGGAGTCGAGGCGCTCCGTCTCGGCGAAGCTCTGACCCGCGGCGGTGCCGAAGGGTTCGATGCGTTGAGGTTCTTCCGGGACGTCCGTCCGGTGATCGACATTCCGTGGCAGATCGCGACCGGCGGCGACGCCACACTGCCCGGCGTCGACGGTCCGCGCGACGCCCGCTCCCGGATGGTGAACCGCTACCTCGACCGGTTGTACGCCGTCGCGGCGTACGACGAGGTGGTGTCGAAGGCGTTCAGCCGGGTCACGAATCTGCTGGATCCGCCCGCGGCGCTGCTGCGTCCGGCGATCGCGGCTCGGGTCCTCAGCCCGGTGCGACGTACACGGTGGAACGGATCGGACCGAGGAGCGAACGCCACGAGAAATAGGCATCAGGCCGGACGGATCTAGGCATCGATGCCGATCCGCGACCCGTCGTACCGTCGGTAGCTTCGGTGTGTGCGAGGACGTGTGATCGCCACCGATCAGTTGGCCGAGTGCATCCGGCACGGTCGAGGCTGGAAAGTGACGTATGCGGGGGAGTCGGTAGTGGTCGGCCACTTGGTCGGCATGCTCCATGTGGCAGTGCTGCTGGCGAACCCGCTGCGGGAGATTCCGTCCATCGAGCTGGCCGGCGGCGTCAATGCCCTCGGGATGTCGGCACGTCGCCACACCGGGTCGGCTCAGGTCGTCCTGGATCCTGAGGCCGCCGGCAGCTATGGGCGCAGGCTCGACGAACTACGCGCCGAGGCCGGACGGCTCGATGCTCTGGGCGACCAGGGCCGGGCCGCCGCGGTCCAGGCCGAGATCGACTGGCTGGTGCGTGAGCTTGCAACCGCATCGGGTCTGAGCGGCCGGGTACGGACCTTCACCGACAATCCGGAGCGTGCCCGCGTCGCGGTCGGCCAAGCCGTCCGCCGGGCGATTGCTCGCGTCGAGCTGGTCGCGCCGACCATCGGCACACATCTGCGGGAGAGTGTCTACACCGGCGCGCGCTGTGTCTATCAGCCCGCCTGACGGCGCTGCGAGGGCAGGTCCTCGTCGAGGATCGCGTCGGCCTTCTCGGCTGCGCGAGTCCGGCTGGTCACGCCGAGCTTGGTGAGGATCGAGGAGACATGATGATGGACCGTTCGCTCCGAGATCACGAGCAGCGCGGCGATCTCGGCGTTCGTTCGGTCCTCGCGGATCAGGCCGAGGATCTCGCGCTCGCGTCGGGTGAGCCCGAGCGGATGTGCTCTCGTCGTCGCTTGCGGTCCGGCCGGAACCGACCGTACGCCGAGCGCCCGCAGACGAGTTTGCACGATGCGACCCGCGGCCGTGGCACCCAGTTGGTTGAGGATCGACAACGCGTGCCGCAGGTCCGACTCCTCGGTCCCGTCGGCGAGCGCGAGCGCGGCGTCGTACGGACACGACAGGTCCTGCCAGAGCTGTGCGGCGCCGGCGATGTCGCCGGCCAGCAGGCGGCGGTAAGGCTCGGCGAGTTCGTCGCGCGGCGGCCGCGATGAACCCGTGCGGCGCAGCCAGGCCGCGATTTCGCCACGCTGCCACGCATCGCCGGTGACCAACAGACTGTCGGCGAGCTCTGCTTCGAGCCGTGCCTCGTCCTCGTCCCCGGCGAGCCACCGTGCTTCGGCACGGGCAAGTCTCGCCGCCACGACCAGGTAGGACTCAGCGGACCGGTCCGCGGTCGTGATCGCTTCATCGAGGTAGCGCCAGGTATCGCTCGCACCGCGTCGCGCGCTCAGTACGCCGAGTCGGACGAGCACCCACAGCCGATTCGCCGGCGAATTGATCTTCTCCAGGAGGTTCGTCGCCAACGCGATGGCCTGATCCCACCGGCCCCGGCGGTCGAGGAGGAACAGCTGCTCAGACTCGAGGCTGGTGACGTAGGCGGTCAGTTCGTGGTCGGCACAGTAAACCAGTCCCTGCGCGAGATACCGCTCGGCATCATCGAACTTCCTTCGGTCGCTGAGCAGGGCGCACAGGTTCACATAGGCGCGGCCGGCCGGATTGTGGTGGCCGTGTGCAACGGCGAGGTCGAGTGCCTCGACCATCCGGGGTTGCCAGTCCAGCCCCTTGGTCGCAGCGCTGGTGGCAAAGGTGATTCCGGCATCACAGAGGATGTCGCTCGCGTGTAGTGATCGCGCGAGCTCGGTGGCGATCCGGGCCTGGTCCATCGCCGAATCGTGCAAACCGTGGAGCAGGCTCTGGTGCGCGAACGTCGCATGTGCTCTGGCGAGCTCGACTGTCGGTCCGAGCGACTGCAACGTCGTGACGGCCGCCTCCGCCGCGTCGATCGCGTCGCGTCCGTGGCAGGTGTGCGTTCTGATCCAGGCCAACCGTCCCCACGCGTCACTGACCCGCAGCGGGTTCCCTTGCTGTTGCCAGAGCTCGAGTGCTCGCTCAGCGGCTTGCTCGGCGTCCTGCCAACGATCCAGCAGCGACGCCTCGTCGGCATACGCTTCGTACAGGTCGGGCAGCGACGGGTCTCGATCGGTGGCATGGCGCAGGGCACGCTCGAACTGCGCCGCCGCTTCCCGATGAGAGTTCAATCCAGCTGCCCGGTAGGCGGCCGCGGGTGCGTATCGCATGACCGCCGTACTGTCGTTGGCCTCATCCGCATGGAAGGCCAATCTGGCGTCATCGTCACAACCTGAGCTTTCGAGCTGCGCCACACATGACTGGTGAATCAGACGGCGGCGGTGCACCGGGACGGCTTGTGCGATGGCCAGGCGGGCTACCTCGTGGCGGAACCGCAGCCCGCCGCCATCGTCCATCAGCAATCCGCCCGCGATCAGTTCGTCGACAGCGGATCGCCTCTGCGGCCGTACGCTCTCCAACAGCCGTACGTCGATCCGGCCGCCCGTCAGCGCCGCGACCTCCAGCACCGCAGACGTGTCGCGGTGAAGCCGCGCGGCGCGTGCGAGTACGACGTCCCGTGCCGACTCAGGAACGTGGTCGGCGAGTCCGTCCCGCAGGACCTCGGTGACATAGAACGGATTGCCGCCGGTCAGTTCGTACAGCTCGTCGGCGTCGAGCGCACCGGGCGCTGCCAGCACACCGACCGCCTGGCGGGAGAGACGGGCGACCCCGATGCGCCGGGTCGCTGCGACCGTACCGACATCGCCGAGCATCATCCGGAGTGGATGGTCGAGCGCCAACGCGTCGTCGCGATAGGTAGTCAGCAGCAGCAGGGTCGCGCCCTTCATCCGGCGGCCGAGATACCGGAGCAGATCGAGGCTCGCCTCGTCCGCCCAATGGATGTCTTCGATCACGACGACCTGCAGCTTCGTCGCGTCCGACGCCTGCTGATGAAGCGCGCGGAACAGTTGCTCGCGCGGAGCGCCGTTGCGACAGAGCTGTGCCAGGTCGCCGCGCAACTGATCGGCGAGATCGAAGAGCGGTCCGAGCGGAGCCGGAGTGAAGAGCCCGTCGCAGCCGGACCAGTACCAGTCCGCATCCGGCAGTTGCTCTTCGAAATGCTCCAGCAGCGAGGTCTTGCCCACGCCGGCCTCGCCCGAGATCAGCACGAGCCGCCCGCTGCCGTTCCCGGCGTCCACCGCGTACTCGTGCAGGGCGGCGAGCGCCGCGTCCCGTTCGAGGAGGTCACCACCTGATGTCACGCCGGGACGACTGTCACGCCCGGTGCGGGCTTCGTGATCAGCGTGCATGTTGGTCCGTCTCGCACAGTCTGATGGTCACCTGCATATTAACTGCGCGGTTAAGGGTGCAGGCTAAGGGCGTAGCTCCGGCCGGGCGAGGACCGACCTGGCGAGGTTGTGACCGAGCTCCTGTCCGGCGTAGTGGTCGAGCCTGGTGTGGATGCCGGCGTAGAGACTGCTGAGTCCGGCCTCGTCGGCGATGGCCTGCAGGGACCGGAACCTCCGCGTGACGCCGGGAAGCAGTTCGGAGGTGACCGCGAGCTGCAACCGCGGATCGAACTCCTGGCTCAGCAGGGTCGCCGCGGTCTGGGAGACCACGCTGTGCGCTCCCGGGTAGGACGGGTCGGCCGGTGTGGTGGCCAGTGGCGTCCAGTCGGGATCTGCCGTCGTGGAATGGTTGCCGTCGGCAGCTGCCAGCCGGATCGCGGTGATCGGCCGCCAGATCCGGAAGTGGTACTTGGCATCATAGAAGGCGATCACCGCGTCGGACACCGCAAGGTTGAGGTGCCCGAAGACGCGGGCAGCACGGACGAGATCGTTGCCTTCGGCACGGACAGCCGTCTGGGTGATCTCGTTCCAGTAGTTCCAGATCGGCGCCGCCCAGAAGTTGGCCTGCTCGGTCTGATCGGACTTGCGACTGGTGCTGCTGTTCTGCCCCAGTCGCTGGACTTCGTTGATCGCCGCGGCGTACCGGCGGGTCGCGAGATCGGGATAGGCCTGCGGCCGGAAGCGGTCGGCTCGCTTGATCAGGAAGGGTGTCACACCCGACCAGTGCGTGAACACGGCCGGAGCGTTGGCCGGGGGCGTCGGCCGGTACTGTCCGGGATCGGTGCCGGGCTCCAGCGGCGGCGGAACGACCGATGAGCCGTCGGCGGCGCGCAGATCGAGCAGCAGCCGGGCGGTGAGGCGGCCCGCGTCGATCCCCGTCTCCCGGGCATGCCCCGGGCCGACGGCGCTGAGTTCGGCCGCGAGTTGACGGCCGAGATCCGCTGCCTCGGCCGGATACAACGCGACGAGAACGTCGTGCCCGGCTTGGGCTGCCGCGGCAACCGGCGATGCCCCCGGCCCTGCGTGCACGGCAAACAGATACGGCGTACCCTGCCCGGTGGTGGCCACCACTGCGTTGTGGATCGCGGCATGCAGAATCGCGAAGCTCCGGGTCGGGTGGACCGTGGGCGGCTGCAGGCCTGCCGTGCGGACGATCCGGAGCAGGGCCTGGTTCCACGCGATCACGACGTCAGCACCCGTCCGGGCTTGTCGGGCCAGTTCGAGGGACGGGACGCGGGCAGCGGTACGAGTGGCGGCGAAGCTGGTGTCTGTTGCTCCGACAGCCACGGCCGCCGCGGTCGCACCACCGGCGATCAGCAGGCCGCGACGTGAGACTGGAGATGTCACGTTGACTCCACAGAGAAGATTCGATGGACACCCAGGGATAGTCAGGCGGGTTACAGCTGCGGGCCCGTGTAACCCCCACGCCTATTACAGGTGTGGTGTTGTGTCGGTCCTGACTTTCGAAGTGGACGGTGACGGGTGGCGGGACAACGATCGTGGGGGCGTCGGAAGCCCGAGGCCGAGCCCACCTCGGACGCGGGTACGGCGCCTGCTCCGATTCGTCTGCACGTGGTGACCGAGGACAGCTATCCCGACTGGGAGGCTGTCTACAACGACAACGTGGACCGGGTCTACCGGATGATGTTCGCCAAGGTCGGGAACCGGCCGGACGCCGAGGATCTGACCGCCGAGGTGTTCGTGACCGCGTTGCGGCCCTTGCAACTGTCGGCGAGCATCGGCGAGGTCCGGGCGTACCTGTTCGCCACCGCCCGCACCGTGCTCGCGGGATATTGGCGGCGGACGATGGGCCGCGAGATCACCGTCCTCGAGGAGGAGCGGGCCTCGGCCGAGCCGGAGACCGGCCCCGACGACACGGGTGCGATCGCCCGGGCGGAGGCGATCCTGGCGGAGCTTCCGGAGCGATACCGGCGCATCCTCCAGTTGCGGTTCATCGGCGCCTGTTCGTTGAAGGAGGCCGCGATCGAGCTGGGAGTGACCGTGGGTAATGCCAAGGTCCTTCAGCACCGCGCACTTCGCCAGGCCGCGGCTGTGGCAGACAGAATGGAGGGGTGAGCATGCGAGGAGTACGCCGATTCGTCGACGACCTGCTGAGTCGGCGTCGGACGAAACCCTTTGCTGCCGACGAAGCCGACGAGTCACAGATCCGGACCGCGATCGCCTTGCGTGCCGCCGGTCCTGACGCGGGGCCGAGCGAGGCGTTCGTCGATTCCTTGCGCGAACGTTTGCGGACCGAGTTGGACGAGGCGCCACCGGTGCGGGAGGCGCACGTGCGGGAGGCGCACGGCAGCAGCCGGCGCCGGTTCGTCCTGTCGATCGCGGCGGCTTCCGCGGCGTCGGCCGCGGTCGGCGTTGGTGCCGAGATGGCTCTGAGCGGCTCCGGCGGAGCGGTGACGGCGGAGCCGCCCGAGCAGACGATCACGCCGGACAACGGGGAATGGCGCGGGATCGTCGCGGTCAAGGACCTACCGGACGGCGCCGTACGGCCGTTCGACGTCGGCAGCATCGTCGGTTTCGTGCACCGGAAGGGCGACCAACTGACGGCCGTGTCGGGCGTGTGCACCCACCTGGGTTGCAAGCTCGCTCTGGACGGCCCGACGCGGCAACTGAACTGCCCTTGTCACAACGCCGCGTTCGGCGTCGACGGCGCCGTACTGCACCACCGTCTGCCGGTCGCCCTTCCACCCCTGCCCAAGCTGAATGTGCGCGAGTCCGACGGAGTGGTCCAAGTCTTCGTCCCACCCCGCCAGGCGTAACCACGCAGCAGGCAGGCGGCCTCGTGTTCGGGTCAGCCGGCGTGTGGGCGACGACCGGGTTCTTGGTGGGGAAAGGTCTGGTGGCTGGAGGGGATGGTGGGTGCCGGCAGCTGTGCGGCCTGGTACTGGGCGAGGTTGTACTGGCCGGTGGTGTCGGGCAGCGTGGGGGCGTGCTTGGTGTCGCCGAAGCGGAAGGCTCCGGTGAGGTCGCCGACCGTCTTGCGGCGCCAGTCGGAGATGTTGGGCTCCTTGACGCCGGTGATGTGTTCCAGGAAGCGCAGCTGTGAGGTGTGGTCGGAGGTTTCGGAGAAGACGTAGCCGCCGGTGGTCCAGGGCGAGACGATGATGCAGGGAACCCGGAAGCCGAGGCCGACGGGCAGTCCCGCGCCGTCGACTCCGGTGTTGGAGGTCTTGAACACGAACTCGCCCGGCGTGCCCGGCTTGGGGGTCGGCGGGACGACGTGGTCGAACATGCCGTCGTTCTCGTCGTACGAGAGGATAAAGACCGTTTTGGCCCACACCTCGGGGTTGGCGGCGATGGCGTCGATCTTGCCGGCGACGAACGTCGCTCCGGCCGCGGGGAGTGCGGCGGGATGTTCGTCGAAGCCCGACGGCGGGAGGATCCAGCTGACGGTGGGCAGTTGGTCGTTCATCGCGTCGTACTCGAACTGGCCCATCGGCTGGGTGACCATGCCGTTGTCGTACAGGGGGTCGCCGGGCTGGGCCGAGCCGAACTGCTTCCACTTGGTGATGGACGCCGCGCCGGTCTGGCCGCCGGGCTGGCGGTAGACCTTCCAGCTGACCCCGGCCTCCTGCAGCCGCTCGGGGTAGGTCTTCCAGCTGAACTGGTCGGCCGGGCCGCCGGTGGTCAGCGAGGGACCGCCGGCCAGTCCGTCGGGGTCGATGGTGCCCGACATCCACATGTGCCGGTTGGGAGCGGTCGGGCCGAGCACCGAGCAGTGGTAGCCGTCGAGGATCGTGAACGCCTCCGCAAGGGCGAACTGGAACGGGATGTCGTCGCGGGTGAAGTACCCCATCGTGTACTGGCCGTCGGTGGCGCCGTCGGAGGCCATGTGCGCCGGCACCCAGTTGTCGTTCTTGCCACCGTTCAGAGCCTCGTGCTGGACGGTCCACTCGTGGCTCATCGAGGGGATGGCCTGGGCGGCGGTGATCTTGGTGTTCAGCCGGTACGGCAGCAGGTAGCCGTCCGGGTTCGACGGGTCCGGCTGGTAGAACACGGTACGACCGTTCGGCAGGCGCGCGGCGTGCGGGTCGTTGAACCCGCGGACGCCGGACAACGTGCCGTAGTAGTGGTCGAAGCTGCGGTTCTCCTGCATCAGCATGACAACGTGCTTGATGTCCTTCAGACCGCCGTGCTTCGGCGGCGGAGATGCGAGCGCAGTACGAACGTTCGGCGGCAGAGCGAGCGAGGTCGCGGCCAGACCAGCGGCAGCAGCACCGCTACCGAGCAGCCGCCGCCGGCTGATACCGGCCGGAGAATGAGGGGAATCGTTCATACCGCGATCGTCAGCCTCCGAACTGGACTGCCGCTGATACCCCGATGTCAACTTGACGAACGAACGGCAACCAACGGAGTCCAATCGCAGGCCCACCCAACAGAAAAAGATGCCAAGGGCAACGATGCACTAGACCCGACGTGGCGGATCCGGTCTTCAGCGGAATGTGGTGCCTTGGGGGGAGGTAAGTAGGGCGAGGTCTCGGTGGTGGGGTAGGCCTTCCCAGTCTCCTGGGGTTGTGATGGTGAAGGCTGCGAAGTGGGTGGCTCGGGTCAGGCGGGCGGGGACGGGGAGGTCGTCCAGTACGGCGGAGAGGTAGCCGGCGGCGAAGGCGTCGCCGGCGCCGACTGGGTCGACGAGGGGTACTGGTACGGCGGGTGCGTGGTGAGCACCGTCGTCCGCGTGGCAGGTGGCTCCGGCGGCGGATTGTTTGATGATGAGCTCGGTGACGCCGGCTGCTTGGATCGGGTGGTGTGAATCGGTTGCGGCTTGTAGGACGTGTAGTTCGTCTTCGCCGCAGAAGAGGATGTCGATCTGCGGCAGGATGCGGGCGAGGCGTCGGCCGGCCTCTTCGACGGAGATGAGTCGGGTCCGGTGGTTGACGTCGTACGCGACGAGGATGCCGCGTTCGCGGGCGGCCGCGATGACTGTCTCGACCGCGGCTGCGGCGCTGTCTCCGAGTGCCTGCGTGATTCCGGTGACATGGAGGATCCGGGTGTCGGTGGTCATCGCCGGCAGTATGTCGTCCGCTGTGAGCATCGATGCGGCCGATCCTCGCCGGTGGTAGGTCACGGTCGAGGTGGACCACACACGCGCGTACCGACGCATCTCGCCGGTGGGGCGGGACGGGTCCGTTCGCAGGTGGTCGACATTGACACCCTCGCCGGCCAGAACTCGTCGTACCAAGTCGCCGGAGTCGTCGTCTCCAACGCGACCGGCGAACGATGCCGTGTGTCCGAAGCGTGCAACGCCGATCGCGACGGTTGCCTCGGCGCCGGCGATCGATGTCACGAACTGGCTGCCGGGCATGAGGACGCCCGGGCTCGTCCCTCGCAGAACGAGCATGGCCTCGCCGATGGCCAACAGCGCGCTCATCGTTCCTCCACGGTACGGCGGTACTCCGCGACCCGGCGCTCGAGAGCGCCGAGATCACCACCGGACGGAGCGTCTTGGAGCAGAGGTGTTCCGACCCCGACCGCGATGGCGCCCGCAGCGAGGTAATCGCCGGCCGTCGCGAGATCGACGCCGCCGACCGGGACGAAGGGAGTGTGAGGAAACGGAGCTCTGACAGCTCGCAGATGGGCCGGTCCGCCGGTCGCTGCCGGGAAGAGCTTGACCGCGCTCGCCCCGGCCGTCATGGCGGCGGAAACCTCGGTCGGCGTCCATGCCCCGGCGAGGACCGGAAGCCCGAGACGTACGCTCGCGGTGACTCCGTCGGTGATCGCAGGCGTGACGGCGTAGCGTGCACCGGCATCGAGCGCGCCGGATGCGTCGTCAGGGCTGAGAACCGTGCCGGCTCCGATCCAGGCGTTCGACCCGAACTCGGCGCAGGCTCGTTCGAGAGTCTTCAAGGCCCCCGAGCCTGTCAACGAGATCTCGAGGACCGTGACACCGCTGCGCAGCAGAGCCTCGACGCATCTCAGGGTCTGGTCGGGGTCGTCACCACGGATGATTGCCAGGAGGCGAGTCCGGCTCAGTTCGGCGAGCAGGGCCTGACTGTCACTCATTGGTTCCGGCCACCGCTTCCGACACCCGGAGCGGTCGGTCGTAGATGCGAAGCCGTTCCACCGTGCTCTCGTTGATCTCGACCGGCGCGGCGGTGGTCACCCCACGCAGATCCGAGTCGAATCGTCCCCAGCCTTGGGCGCGGTCAGCACCGCCGTCCTGCAACCGTCCGTCGGCGACGAACATGATCAGTTTCGGTCCGCCGTCGACGATCGCCACGAGTTGGGTACGGCGGCCGGCTTCGAGCGTTCCGGGATCCGAGGTCCAGCTGGACTCGCGGCGCCCGTCGCAGAGCGTCAGCTGGACCCGATCGGCGCCGGCTTGGCGAAGTACCCATCCTTGGCCGGCGGGGTCGCGCTGCTCAGCCAGGATGCGATCCGGCTCGCCGGCTGTCAGCGAGAGTTGGAAGGAGAAGCCGGCGCGAGCGTCTTCGATCCGCCAGTTGCCCCTCCGGAGCTGCAGCCGTGGCAGTTCGATGCTGTGGGCAACAGAGGCGCACGAGTCGAACAGCAGCCCTTCACTACCGAGCGCCGGCGGGTTCCAGAGACCGTCGAGGAGATCTGGAGCCAGCGGGTGGACCCGGGCGGTCGACTTCTGAGTCTCGGTGACCCAGAAGCACTCTCCATCGTGGATGAGGTCGGGATAGCTCATGCTCGTCTGAGGATCGTCGGCGTACAGGGCGATCTCGGGCTCCGACCATTCGATGACGCCGTTGCGCTCTAGCCCGCCGCTGACCCAGACAGGGTTGCGGTAGGTGCCGAACCACGTGTTGCTGTTGTTGTGATGCCACAGCAGATAGCGTCCGCCCCCGCAGTCCCAGACGAACGTTGCCGCCCGTGGATTCTTGATGGGGCGTCCCGTCGCATAGCGCGCGAAGTCCGGCTCGGTCCAGGTCCGTCCGCTGTCGCGGCTGTAGGCGGCGCCGACGTACCCGACCTCGGTGCGATAGGTGCAGTACAGGCTCCCGTCGCTCAGCCCGACGAGCTTGTGCTCCTCGGCGACCTCGCCCTGCGGTGCACGAAGTCCGACGTCGCCGTCCGGGAGCGTGGTCCAGGTGATCGCCGACGGATCGGTCTCGGTGAGGATGTTCTCGCTGCGTACGACGAAGCCCTCGCTCGTCCGCTGGAAGCCCAGCCGCTCCTCGCGGAACCCGCCGACCTTCGAGGCGGAGATGTAGACAGCGTCGCCGACGATCTCGGGCTTGCCGACCGACCACCAGAACAGGACCTCGCCGCCGTACGGGTTGCGGCGGTCGATGTCGAAGGCACGCATCGGCACGGTGTATCGCTGATCCGACCAGGTGCGGCCGTGGTCGTCGGAGTACCGGAAGACCATGTCGCCCAGGGTGTCGACGCGCGGGCTGGTGCCGACGTCGGTGATGACCTCGCGCAGGTTGGTGGAGTTGTACGTGTAGAAGACGTAGATCCGCCCGCTCGGAAGGACGAGCGGCACGGCCCAAGATGCCTCCGGGCCTTCACGGGGCTCGACGTCGACGGGGTCGGTCCAGGTGGCGCCGTGGTCGGTGCTCCGCCGGGAGATGATGCGCTGGCTCGGGTCGCCTTCGTGGTCGTCCGAGCTGGTGACGACGCAGACCCACGCGCCGTCGGCCGCGATCACGACGTACGGCTGGTCGCAGTAGCCGTCGGACTGGATCAGCGAGCCCTCGGTCAGGAGCCGTACGTCGGACCGCGCCCGCTGCGGGTCGTCCGGCAGTTGGGGGGAGGGCGGGATGGTCTCGGGTGTGGTCACCATTCGGCGAAGCTCCCATCGGTGTGCCGCCAGATCGCGTTGCGCCAGCGGTGCGGGTTTTCGTTGGCCCTGCGTACGGCGGCCTCGTCGATCTCGATGCCCAGTCCGGGCCGCGTCGGGCGGGCGACGAAGCCGTCCCGGGTGGCGAACACGGAACGGTCGACAAGGTAGTCGAGCAGATCGGAGTCGGTGTTGTAGTGGATGCCGAGGCTCTGCTCCTGGATCAGGAAGTTCGGGCTCGCGATGTCGACCTGCAGACAGGCGGCCAGCGCGATCGGCCCCAGCGGGCAGTGCGGGGCGAGGCTGACTCCCCAGGCCTCGGCCATCGAGGCGATCCGCCGCACTTCCGAGATCCCGCCGGCGTGGGACAGGTCGGGCTGGGCGACGGCGATGCCCGAGCGGAGCACGTCGCGGAAGTCCCAGCGCGAGTAGAGCCGTTCGCCGGTCGCGATCGGAATCGAGGTTCCGGCTGCGATCCCACTGATGTCGGCGGTCAGTTCCGGCACCAGCGGCTCTTCGACGAACATCGGCCGCAGCGACTCGAGCAGCGGGAGCGCCCGGCGGGCCATGGCCGGGGAGTACCGGCCGTGGAAGTCGACGGCGAGATCGCGGTGTGGACCTAGCACATCGCGGACTGCGGTCACGCGCTCGACCAGGAGATCGAGCTGGTGCGGGGTGTCGATCGGCGTCAGCTCTTCCGACCCGTTCATCTTCACCGCGGTCAGGCCGGCCGCGAGCTGGCGCTCGGTGTCCTCGGCCAGAGAGGACGGCCGGTCCCCGCCGATCCACCCGTAGACGCGGACCCGATCACGGACCGGGCCCCCGAGCAGGTTGTACACAGGTACGCCGTACGCCTTGCCGGCGATGTCCCACAGGGCTTGGTCGATCCCGGCGACGGCGCTGGAGAGGACCGGCCCGCCGCGGTAGAAACCTCCCTTGGTCAGAACCTGCCAGGTGTCCTCGATCCGGAGCGGATCCGTCCCGATCAGGTAGTCGGACATCTCGGCGACGGCGGCCTGCACCGTCTCTGCCCGCCCCTCGACGATCGGCTCACCCCAGCCGACGATCCCTTCGTCGGTCCTGACGGCGACGAACAGCCAGCGCGGCGGCACCCGGAAGGTTTCCACCTCGACGATCTTCATACTGCAGTGCTCCCTGGTTGCTGGTAGTCAGGCGATGACGAGGTTGGCGATCTTGGCGCGCTGCTCGTCGGTGATCAGGACCTGCTGGCCGCCGACGGCTTGGTAGCTGTTCTGCTGGATCCGGACCGTGTTCAGCTCGCTCATCCGCTCGCTGACCGGAGACTTTCCGCCGACCCAGATGGCAGCCCAGGGTGTGTCGGTGACTTGGTTGCCGGTGATGTTCACGACTCCGTCGGACTGGCCGAGTCCTTCGCGGATGCTGTGGACCGCGATGGCGCCTGGCGTGTAGGTCCCCGCGCCGGAGTTCGTCCTGGTGAGGGTGTTGCCGGTGACATCGACGTCCTTGATGCCGAACAGCCCCCAACCCATCCGGCCGTGTAGGTGGATGCCCGCAAGACAGGTGTCGCTGATGGTGTTGCCGGAGACCGTGATCGCGGTCCCGCCGCTGACGCCTATCCCCGCGCCTTCGATCGATCCGATGACTTCGTTGTGCTCGACGCGGATCTGTTGGGCGTCCCGGTAGATGGTTCCGTTGGTCGAGACGTCGATGCCGTTGTCGCGGGCATTCGCGACGTGGTTGTCCCGGACGTGGACCTGCCGAGATGCGAGGATCGCGATTCCGTCGGTCCCGGCATTCGTGCTGGTCACCTTTTCCACCAGCACCGACCGGCTGGAGTCGACCCGCACTCCAGGCCCGCTACCACCCGTCACCTCGAGCTCGGAGACGACGAACCCGTCGCAGCCCGAGATGTCGATCAATGCTCTGTTGCGGCGCATCGCCGGCCGGGCTTCGAGCTCGATGTGCAGCCGGCTGACCGAGCCGCCGTCGATACCCAGGAAGCGGATCCCGTCGTGCTCAGCGCTGGTCATCACCAGTCGACTACTGCTGCCAGTACCGCGAAGGTGGATGTTGGGCCGGTCCGCGAGCGCGAGGTGGTGCCTGATCCTGGTGTCGCGAAAGCTCTCGTTCTGCGCGTCGGGCTGGAGCCGGTAGGTGCCGGCCGGGATGTCGATGACACCACCCGATCGGGGCAAGCTGCGCGCGGCGGCAACGAAGGCTGGAAGGTCGTTGTGTACTCCGTTGCCCTGTGCCCCGTACGCCCGGACGTTGACGTGGCGGAGGCCTCGCAGGTCGATGGCTGCGGGCTCCTGCCAGGTGTGCTCGTTGCCGGCGAGACGGATGGAGCGGTAGACATCCGTCGTTGTTTCCTGATCGCCGATCCGGTAGCCGGTCAGGTCCCCGGTGGCTTGTGAAGTCCGCCTGGGCGGTCGGCGAACAACGTTGGCCGAGGAGGTCACGTCCTTGATCGCTCCGTCGAGCATGACGGTGGGAAGTTCGCCGCCGATGATCGTGTTGCCCTCGATGGTGAGTCCGGCGATGCTGACCGGCGGTGAGTTGACCGTGGTCACGGCGTTCACGCTGGTGTCGAGAGACGATCTGAGCTCGTTGCCGGAGAGGGTGATCGAGCTGGCCGTGATTCCCTTGTAGTGATCCTGCCCGAACGTGATGTCGCGGTACTCCGAATCGCTGATCCGGTTGCGAGCGATCGTCATCCGGTCGACCGCGTCGACGACGACGAGCGTTCCGCAGTACCCGCCCGTCGTGCGGTTGAGGCCGATGTTGTCCACCCTGTTGTCGAAGCCGGAGCGGACGATGTCGTTGTCGGCGATCACCGCCTCGGTGATGGTGCCGCGAGGGATCGTGGCTGGGTCGCCGGCATCGGTCTGGGGTATGGCGTAGATCGCCGCGGCAACGCTCGACTCGATCCAGTTGTGTTCGATCACCGGCTGGGTTCCGCCGAAGCAGACGCCGCGGCCGCCGGCCACCCTGACAGCTGTGTTGTGCGTGATCCTGACACCGTGCTGGGTGGTGGCTGCCGGCCGTCGGGTTTCGGGGATGTTGGCGTAGGCGTCGTCCAAGCAGTTCTCCACGTAGTTGTACGCCAGGACGGAGTTGGTCGCGTTCTCGAAGTGGAATGCGTCGGCACCGCTGTTGCGCACAGTGGAATCGACGATCCAGGAGTCGACACAGTCGGGTAGCCAGATGCTCGGCTGACCTTGATCGGCCATCACGTCGATCAGCTGCACCCGCTGCGGGGCCCGCATGAGCAGTGCGGTCGAGCTGTTGGTGTGGCGGATCGCGACGTGCGGGCTCCATTGGAAGGCGAGGCTGCGGATGCTCGAGTCCGCCGCCGTCAGTTCCCAGCCGTTGCCGCCGCCAGGTGTTCCGGGCACGGTCATCGAGAATCGTTCGAAGCAGATCATCGAGACTTCGCCGTCGCCGACGAAGTGGATGTTGCTGATCTTCTTGAACCAGTAGTCGAGGGTCGGAGCCGTCGGGGGCGCGAACCGGTAGCGACCGGCCGGTACGTAGACCACACCTCCTGCGGCGCCGAGTGCGGCGACGGCCGCGTCGAAGGCGGCCCGGTCGTTGGCGATGCCGTCGCCGACGGCGCCGTGCGCTCGAACATTTGCCACTGGCATCGATGCGTAGTCGATCCGCGGCATGCCCTCGAGGCCGGGTCGCTCGTAGAACGAGTCGGGCAGGTTGCGGATGGTTCCCTCGGGCGTCACATTGCTCTCGGTGACAACCGGCGCCGCGACAGCCGGCCGGCCGGAATGTACTGCGAGCGCACCGACTGCCGCGGTAGCGATACCCGCGTTCAAGATCGTGCGGCGGGACAGTTCTGCTGACATCGTGACTTCCTCAGCTGATGGTGAGACGGGTGACAGGTCAGGCCGTGATCAGGTTGACGATCTTGGCGCGTTGGTCGTCGCGGATCAGGAGGTTGCTGCCGGCAACGTTGGTGAAGACGTTGCCGGTGACGGTGAGGGTGTTGATCTGGGAGAGCATCTTGCCGATCGGGGACTGGCCGCCGACCCAGACGCCGGAGTACGGCGCGTCCTGGATCGTGTTGCCGGTGATCGAGAAGAAGCCTTCGGTCGTGCCCGCGGACTCGCGGATGCTGTTGACGGAGATGGCGCCGGGCGTGACGCACAGCGCACCGGTGCAGGCGCGGGTGACGGTGTTGCCGGTGATGTCGGCGCTGTACATCGGGAACTCGGGGGAGCGGCCCCAGAGATAGATCCCGGCCTGGCACGTGTCGGAGATCGTGTTGCCGGCCACGCGGACCGACGTACCGCTGCTGACCAGGATGCCGCCGCCCTCGGCCGAGCCGCTGACGGTGTTGCCCTCGACCCGGACGAACTGCGCGTCGCGCATGATCGAGGCAACGTAGCCGACCTGGATGCCGCCGTCGCGGTTGTCGGTCGCCGTGCAGCCGACGACGTACACCTGCCGGCTGCCCTCGACGTCGATGCCGTACATGTTCGCGTCGATCGTCGTGATCCCTTCGACCCGGACTCCGGTCGACGTGTCGATGAGGAGGTTCGATCCGCTGGCGCCACGCAGGGTCAGGTCAGTGACCGAGCTGTCGCGTACACCGGTGAGTTCGACGAGCGATCTGTTGTGCCGAAGCTCAGGCCGGCTCGGCAGCGTGACCGCGAGGTTTGAGACCGAGCAGCCGGTTCCGCCGATGACCCGGATGCCCTGGTGATCCGGACTGGTCAGGACGATCTCGGAGCCGGTGCCCGCTCCGAGCAGGTGGATGTTGTCGCGTTCCGCGATCGCGAAGTGGTGCTCGATCCGGGTGTCGCGGAAGGTCGAGTGCCGGCCGTCCGGGCGGAGCAGGTAGCGACCTTCGGGAACGAAGACGACGCCACCCTCTCCAGGCAGGCTGTCGAGCGCCGCGCGGAAGGCTGCCGTGTCGTCGTGACGTCCGTCGCCGCGTGCTCCGAAGCGCCGTACGTTGGCGACACGCAGCCCGCGGGTGGAGCGGACGGTCGGCTCGCGCCAGACGGTCTCGCTCGGCTCGGCACGTCGTGCGCCGTACGGATCGTCGTACGTGCCCGGGGCGACCTTGAACCCGGTGAAGTCACCGTCGACAGTGCCGGTGATCTCCGGTGCATGTGTGACGACGTTGCGGCTGGTGCTCGTGCCGGTTGTCGATCCCGCGATCGAGGCGCCCGGGCCGGGCGATACGACCCGGTTCCGGTCGACCGTGAATCCGTCGACGGTCGTACCGGGACTGACGCGCAGTCCGTTGCCGCCACCGCCGAGCAGTTCGTTGCCGGAGATGGTGACCGAGGTGGCCTGGACGGGGAGCCAGTTGTCGATGCCGACGGTGATGTCGTTGTTCTCCGAGCCCCGGATGCTGTTGTTGGTGATGGTCAGCGACTGGACCTTGTCGATGATCGCGATCGTGCCGTGCCAGCCGCCGCCCGGCGACAGGATGCGGTTGTCGGGCCGCATCTCCAGGTTGCCGCGGACCAGGACGTTGTCGTCGATGACCGCGTCGATCAGGGTCGCGGGGTTGGTCGTGGTGATGTCCGAGAACAGGCTGCAGCCGACGACGCTCTCGATCCAGTTGTGCGCGACGGTCTGCTTGGAGCCGCCCAGCGTCATTCCGCGGCCGTAGCACATGCTGATCAGCGTGTTGTGTTCGAAGCGGACGTTGGAGATCGCAGTACTGTCCGGATAGGTCACGCTGTTGTGCCAGTTGGCGATGCCGTCGTCGCCGATGTACTCCGCCCAGTTGTACGCCGCCACGCAGTCGTTGGCGCCGCCGAAGTTGTACGCGTCCGAGCCGCCGTTGCGCAGGGTGTTGCCGACCATCCAGCAGTCGCGGGCGTTCGGCAGCAACAAACCTGGCTGGCAATGGTCGACCGTCACTCGAAGGAGCTGGACCGATTGTGGTGCCCGGATGATCAGCGCGGTGGCGGTCGCGTTGTGCCGCATCATGTTGAGCGGCGCCCATTGGAAGGCGAGATCGCGCAGCGAGACGTTGACCGCGGTCTGGAACTGCCACGCAGCGCCGGACGGGTACGGCGGTGCCTCGGTCGTGTTGCCGGTCATGGCCGGGCGGTGGAACAGCAGGACACTGGTCTCGCCTTCACCGACGAAGTGGACGTCGCGGATGTCCTGCTGGAACCACCAGTTGTTGCTCGGCAGCGGTGGCGGCGGGAACAGGTAGCGGCCGGACGGGATGTAGACGATGCCTCCGCCCTGGGCCCGGATCGCGGCGAGGGCCTGGTTGAAGGCGGCAACGTCCGACGTACTCCCGTCGCCGACGGCGCCGTAGTCGCGGACGTTGGCGACCGGCAGGCTCGCGTAGTCGATCCGGGGCATGCCTTCGAGACCGGGGCGACGGTAGAACGCGTCGGGGAGGTTGCGGATGGTGCCGCTCGGGGTCAGGTTGCTCGGCGCTGAGCCGGCCGGCGCGGCGAACGCTGAGCTGCCGTGGATCGCGAGCGCGCCGACCGCCGCGGTGGCGAGGCCGGCGTTGAGGAACGTGCGGCGGGACAGATCTGTAGACATGGTTGCTCCCGGCTACGAGACGGTGAGATGAGGGATCAGGGCCTGCTGCTCGGTGGTCATCAGCACGTTGCTGCCGGCAACAGAGGTGTAGGTGTTGCCGCTGATGGTGAGCGTGTCGAGCTCGGACAGGTAGCGGACGAGCTGTCCACTGGTCCAGTGCACGCGGGTGACCGGGCACTCGCCCCCGACCCAGATCCCCGAGTACGGCGCGGTGTCGATCGTGTTGCCGGTGATGGTGACCGTGGATCCGTCGGTCGTACCGGCGCCCTCGCGGATGCTGTGGACTCCGATCGCTCCCGGCGTGTAGCACAGCGGCCCGGCGCAGGCGTTGGTCACGGTGTTGCCGGTGACGTCGACGCTGTAGATGGGGAAGGCAGGGTTGCGGCCGACGAGATAGATGCCGGACTGCGCGGTGTTGCTGACCTCGTTGTCGCTGATGGTCACGTTGGCGCCGCTGCTGACGCTGATGCCGCCGCTCTCGGCGGTGCCGTCGACCGTGTTGTCGTGGATTCGTACGTACTGCGATTCGCGGTAGATGACGCCGTTCCAGCCGAGGTGGATGCCGGCGTCGCGGCTGTCGGTGGCCGTACAGCCGTACAGCTCGACCTGCCGGCTGGACTCGAGCTGGAGGCCGTGGTTGTTCGCGTTCTGGCTGGTCACGTTGTTGACAAGGATCTTGCGGCTGGAGTCGACCAGCAGGTTCGATCCGCCGGAGTCGACGAGTGTCGTGTTGGTGATCGAGCAGGTCTGGGCGCCGGAGAAGTTGAGCAGCGCGCGGCAATGCCGCAGGGAGGGCTTGTTGGCGGACTTGAGGCTGAGTTTGACGCCGTCGACCGAGCTGTTGGTGCAGTTCACGAACCGGATGCCGTGGTGGTCAGCGCTGGTGAAGATCAGCTCCGAGCTCGGGCCCTGGCCTTTGACGAAGATCTTGTTCTTGTCGAGGATTCCGAAGTGGTGCTGGATCTTCGTGTTGGGATATCCGGCTCGGGACGCGACCGGGTTGATCAGGTACTGGCCGGACGGGATCCAGAGGATGCCGCCGTCGGCCGGGTCGGCGTACAGGGCATCGAGGGCGGCGTAGAACGCGGGACCGTCGTCGTGGACGCCGTCGCCGACCGCGCCGTAGTCGCGGACGTTGAAGGAACCGAGGCCGGTGGTCGACGGGACGACCGGTTGGTCCCATGCCGTCTCGTTCGCCGCCGCGCGGATCGTTGCGTACGTGTCGACGAAAGTGGGTTGCGTGCTCACGACGGTGAAGCCGGTGAAGGCCGGACTGACCGAGCCGCCGGTGTCGACTTGGGTTGCCGCGGTGACGTTGTTGCGGCTGCTGGATGCCGTGGTGACGGTGCCGCCGATCGACACCGATGGTCCACCGTTGCCCAGGATCGCGTTGTCGTGGATGTCGAGGCCGTCGATCGTCGAGGTCGGGCGCATCCTGATCCCGGCGCTGCCGGCCCGGCTCATCGTGTTGCCGCCGATGTCGATGCCGGTGGCGGTGATCGTCCGCCACCCGTCGATGCCGAGCGTCACGTCGTACTGCTCGGACCCGAGGATCGTGTTTCCCGAGATCTCGAGGTCGTCGACCAGGTCGTGTACGGCGATCGCGCCGTGGAAGCCGGAGCTGCCGGTGCGTGAGCGGTTGTCGGCACGCATCTCGAAGTTGCTGCGGATCAGCGTGTTGCCGCTGACGACGGCGCCCCGCAGTACGGCGTTGGGCCGGTTGGCGATGTCGGTCTGGTCGATGTCGCTGAAGATGCCCGACGCGGTTGCGGTCTCGACCCAGTTGCCGATCAGCGAGTGATTGGTTCCGCCAATGGTCAGTCCACGGCCGCCGGCGACTCCGATCGCGGTGTTCGACTGGAACAGGACGTTGCTGAAGGCAGCGCTGTCGGGGTTGGTGCCGGTGTTCATGAAGTTCGCGAAGCCGTCGTCGGTGATGTTCTCCGCCCAGTTGTAGGCGGCGACGGAATCGTTGGCATCCCCAAGATTGAAGGCGTCCGAGGCGCTGTTGCGGATCACGCTGTCGACGATGTAGCAGTCGGTGCCGTCGGGCATGATGATGCCGGGCTGGCAGTGGTCGACGGAGACCCTGAGGATCTGCACCGAGGTCGGTCGACGGCACAGCAGGCCGGTTCCCGTGATGCAGTGCCTGGTCATGATGTACGGCGTCCACTGGAACGCCAGGTCGCGCACGGAGACGTTCGTCGCGTCGTCGAATTCCCAGCCCTGGCCGGCGTCCCGGACGTTGGCGGTGTTGCCGTTCGACGGGAGGGCGTCTCGTTGGAAAACGAGGACCGAGGCGTCGCCCTCGCCGACGAAGTGGATGTTGTTCAACTTCGCGGTGCCGCCACGGATCCACCAACTGGTGGCTCCGGCGGCCGGTGCAGGGAAGGTATAGCGTCCGGGCGGCACGTAGACGATGCCGCCCGTCGTACCCAGCGCGGCGATCGCGGCGTTGAACGCGGCCACCGTACTCGTCGGGTGCGTCCCGTCGGAGTAGGCGCCGTGATCGGTGACGGACTCGACGGCCATCGTCGAGTACTGGATCTGGGTCATTCCGGTGAGACCGGTGCGGTTGTAGAACGACGCCGGGAGGTTCGATACGACGCCGTTCTGCAGGTTGCCGATCGGGGTTTCGGCGCGTGCGGTGGTGGTGCGGCCGAGGAAGGTGAAGCCGGCCGTGGCGAGGGCGGTGGTGCTCAAGAACATGCGGCGGCTCATCGAAGAGGGCATGGCGGAACTCCCTGGGTGATGACTGACCTGGGATGAAGTGAGTGCTCGGCGTTCAGGCGGACGTGGGCGTCCAGCCGAGAAGCGATCGGGCCTTGCTGCAGTTCACGAGTGTGGAGCGGGGTGTAGTGCCGTCGTGCCAGGGGATGTCGGGATAGTCCCTGGCCAGAACGCTGTCGAGCTGATGCCCGCCCCAGAGATCGTCAGCGGCGAGCAAGGCTGTGTGGAATCCGGTGAGATCCGCACTGAGAGCGAGTCGTACGGCCTGTACGACATCGCGGATGTCGACGTACGCGTAGAGGTCACTGGAACCCGGCCCGACGCGGGCTGGGTCGGCGGGATGGATGACGTAGGTGGGACGGAGGCTGATCACGGTCGCGTTCTCACGATCGGCGAACTGGCGGCAGGCCTCTTCGGCGAGATGTTTGGACAGCTGGTACGGCGAGATCGGCGTATGCGGATGTTCGTCGTCGACCGGCAGGTACGCCGGGGTGCCAGGGCCGACGCAGCCGAGTGCGTTGATGCTCGAGAGGTGGACGACCCGACGTACCGCTGACCGGGCAGCTGCGAGAAGGAGGGTGCAGGTGCCGGCCACGTTGATGTCGTACGTGTCGTGCTCGTGACCCTTGCGATCGCTCGCGAGACCACCACAGTGCACGATGGCGTCGACGCCGTACAGAGCAGCCGTCATCGCCTCGAGGTCCCGCACGTCGCCGATCAGTTGCTGGTAGGGGGGCGTGGTTCGGGTGGGCACCACATCGACTGCTGTCACGGTCAGGCCGGCCCGGTGCAGGTCATCGCAGACCGCTGTGCCGATCGCGCCGCGCCCGCCGGTGACGACCACGTGCCCGGTCACCGAAGCACCTTGCTGATCACGTCGGCGACGTCCGCCCCGTCACGGATGAAGAAGCCTGCCCGGTTCAGCGGTACGTCGACCGTGATCCACCGGCCGCCGGAGTGGACGACCGAGGTCCAGGGATCGATCCACTTCGCGTTACCCGGCAGCCAGACCTGGCGTGCGCGAGCCTGATACTCGAGGACCGGAGCCGCGAGGATGTCCGGTCCGCAGAGGAACTGGTCCTCGACAGTCCAGGACTCTTCCTGGTCGGGATAGTCGAAGAACAGCGGTCGCATCAGGGGCTGACCGGCTGCGAGCTGCGTGGACAGGTACGGGCGGATCGCCTCGCGCAGGTGCAGCACCGGGACGATCGCGTCGTACGCCTCCTCGCCGAACGACCAGACCTCATTAGGGGCCCCGCGCAACAGTTCGTCCGGCAGGTCCGGCCGCCGGTGGCCGTGCAGGCGGAAGAGCGGGGTGAAGACCTGGAACTGGAACCAGCGGACGATCAGTTCGCGCAACTCCGGGTCGTCGTTGCCGACCCAGGTGACGAACCCGCCGATGTCCGCGCTCCACCACGGCATGCCGCTGAGACCGGCGTTCAACCCGGCCGGCACCACGGCCCGGAGCGCGTCGAAGCTCGCGTCGATATCGCCGGCCCAGATCGCGGTGCTGTACTTCGCGGTTCCGGCCCAGGCCGAGCGGCTGAACAGGAAGCCCTCCTCTTCGCCCGCTTCGGTCAGCCCCTCATGGAAGGCCTGCGCGTTCCAATGGGGGTACAGGCCGGCGACGGCCACTCCCGGTCCGGCGTGATAGCGCCACTGGGCCGGGTCGGGCGCGACGAGTTCCGGTTCGCAGGCGTCGAGCCAGAAGACTCGGATGCCGAGGTCGTAGTACCCGGCCTTGGCCTGCTCCCAGATGAAGCGACGCGCGTCCGGGTTGCTCGGATCGTAGTAGTGCAGGAAGGCGGGTCCGTCGGTGCCGGCGTCGACGAACCGCGAGGCGATGGAGAGTTCATCGCTGCGCAGTAGCAGGCCTTCTTCGCGCATCTTGGCGAAGTTCGGGCTCTGCTCGCTGACGGTCGGCCAGATCGAGACCATGACTTCGACACCCAGCTCACGGAGTTCGGCAACCATGCCCGCGGGGTCCGGCCAGCGGTCCTCGTCGAATCTCCAGTCGCCGTGATGCTTCCAGTGCAGGAAGTCGATGACGATCACCGACAGCGGCAGACCGCGGTCCAGGTGCTCGTGTACGACGTCCATCAGCTCCTGCTGATTGTCGTACCGCAGTCGCGACTGCCAGAACCCGGTCGCCCACGAGGGGATGGTCGGCGAATGACCGGTCAGGTCGGCGTACCGGCCGAGCACGTCCGGGATGGTCTCGGCGCGAACGATCCAGTAGTCGAGCTCGGTTGCTCCGTCGGCAATCCATCGTGTGTGGTTGTGGCCCAGCTCGACCCGGCCGGCGCCGGGGTTGTTCCAGAGCAGGCCGTATCCCCGGCTGGACACGAGGAAGGGGATGGCGATCTCGGCGTTCTGCTGGACGAGATCGATCACGCAGCCCTTCTGGTCGAGCTTGCCGTGGCGGTGCTGGCCCAGTCCGTAGAAGCGTTCGCCGTCGTACGCGCGGAACGTCGCGGTGATCCTGTTCAGGTCGCCGCCTGCGACCGGCCGGAGATGCCTGGGTGGGACGCTCTGCAGCCACTGCTCGCGTTCGCCGAGGAGCTCCAGACCGGAGCCGGAGTCGACGAACGTGATGGTGCCTCGTCGGTCAACGGTCGCGCGCAGTCGGCCGTTGGTGATGGTCGAGCTGCCGTCCTCGGCCCGCTCGATCTCGGTGACGCCACCAGGGCTCACCGGCTCGAGCGCGCCCGGCTTCTCGCCGACCCGGATTCGTCCGTAGGCACTTCGGACTCGAAGCGCATCGGGTCCCCAGGCCTCGATCCGGGTGACCTGTCCGTGGCCGCGGATCTCCAGTACGTCGTCGTCCACGATCAACCTTTCAGTCCGCTGAATCCGATGCCCCGGACAACCTGGCGCTGGAAGATGATGAAGGCCAGCAGGGGAGGGAGCGTGGAGATCAGCATTCCGGCGATGAGCATCGCCTGGTCGGAGTAGGTGGCCAGCCGCGGCAAGGCGACTGAAAGGGGCTGCTTGCTGGGATCGGTCATGGCGACCAGCGGCCAGAGGAAGTTCTTCCACTCGGCCATCAGCGACAGCAGCGCGACGACGGCGATCATCGGGCGGGACAGTGGGAGAACCAGGCTCCAGAAGATCCGCACCGGTCCGGCACCGTCGACCTGAGCCGCGTCGAACAGTTCGTGCGGCAGCGCGTCGAAGAACTGCTTGGCCACCAGGATGTTGAACGCGTGGGCGCCGGCCGGCAGCCAGATCGCCAGCGGGGTGTTGGCGATCGACACACCGAGTCCGGGGATGTGGATGACGGTCAGGTAGAGCGCGACGAGCGAGACCGTTCCCGGGATGAACAGGGTGGCCAGGATCGCGGCGTACACCACGTTGCTGAACTTCGGTCTGAGCACGGACAGCGCGAAGCCGGCGGTGGTCGCGACGAAGACCTGTATCAGACAGGAGCCGGTCGCGTAGATGACCGTGTTGAGGAGGTAGTGGCCGACCTGGAGCTCGTTCCAGGCGTTGGAGAGGTTGCTCCAGCGAAGGGCGGACGGCAAGGCCTTGAGCGGGTGTCCGATCAGATCTTGAGTGTCGGACAGTGCGCCCTTGATCAACCACCAGATCGGGACCAGACCGGCGAGGGCGACCCCGAGCATGAGGACCGCCTGGGTGAGACGGACGCCCCAGCGGGTGATCGGGTCGGAGTAGTCGGCCGGTGAGATCAGTCCGCGCGTGCTGACCTCGGGTGCGCGGCGAGTTGTGGTCATGCTTTGCTCCACCGCCTCGTCAGTCGTAGGTAGACCGCCGACAGGACGGCCAGGACCAGGGCCAGCAGGACGCTGAGGGCGGCGGCCGAGCCGAAGTCGCCGCTCACGAAGGCGTTTCGGTAGATGAGGTAGAGAACGGTCACGGTGGAGTTCTCGGGTCCGCCGTCCGTCATGACGAAGGGCTCGGTGAAGATCTGGAGGGTGCCGATGATCTGCAGAAGCAGCAGGACGAGCATCAGACCGCGCAGTTGCGGCAGGGTCACGTGCCAGATGCGGCGCCGGATCGACGCGCCGTCGACTTCGGCTGCCTCGTAGAGCTCGGTCGGCACCGCGGACAGCGCAGCGAGATACAGCAGGACCGTGCCGCCGGCGCCCTCCCACACGATCAGGAGGACGAGGCTCGGTAGAGCGCCGGATGTCGTCTGCAACCAGGAGAGCGGGCCGAGTCCTATGTGCCCCAGCGCGGCGTTGAAAAGGCCGTGGTCCGGGTCGTAGAAGAACTTCCACAGCAGCACCGAGACCACCGGCGGGATGACGACCGGGAGATAGACGAGCACCCGGAACACGCCACCCCAGCGGCGCAGTTCCGACATCGCCAGCGCCAGCAGGACCGGGAGCGGGAAACCGATGGCGACACCCAACGCCCCGAACTTCAGGGTGTTGAGTACGGCGGTCGCCAGCAGCGGATCGTCGAGGACATGCCGGAAGTTCTCCAGGCCCACCCACCTGGCCGGATCGACGAGGTTCGTCTCCTGGATGCTGAGGGCGAGGCCGCGGAGGATCGGCCACCAGGAGAAGTACCCGAACGAGAGCAACGCGGGCAGCAGGAACACCAGGCCCCACCAGCCGAAGCGGTTCGCTCGCCGTGTCCGTGGCGCGGGGACGGCCGGCCCAGGTTCGGCGGTCGTTGCCGAACCTGGGAGCGTGGTCAAGGTCATCGCTGTCCTTGCTCGACGATGGTCTGCGCGTTCTTCTGGGCGGTGCCGAGCACGGTGGCCGGATCGGCGTCCTGACGAGTCAGCACAGCTTGTACGGCGGTGTCGAGCGCGGCGTACAGCAGTTGCGCCGCAACCGGCGGTTCGGGCTTGTACTGCAGCGCCGCGGTCCCGCTCACGAACGGCGCGAAGTTCTTCAGATCGACGGTGACATAGGGCTTGATCGCAGTGGAGATCTCTTGCTGGACCGCCGTGTTGAACAGCGCCACCGTCGGCACGCCGACCGGGATACCCGAGGCCTTGTTGGACTTCGCGCGGGCCACCGCGGCATCGGCGTCGTACTGCGGACGCAGGTAGTAGAAGTCCGTCCACTTCATGATGGCGGCCTTCTGCTCGGCCGTCGCGCGCGGGTTGGCCATCACGACCTGCCCGCCGACGAGCGTGGCGTTGCCGCCGTCCTGCGGATACACCGCGGCGCCGAACGCCTTCGGATCGCCCTTGTACTGGTTGATGTAGCTCGCGTAGTACCCCGGATCGGCAACGATCATCGCGAACTTGCCGGCCGCGAAGCCGCTGTTGACGTCGTCGTACCCGAGCAACTGGTTGGTGCCCATCGACTTGTCCTGCCAGCGCATGCTCTTGAGCAGCTCGAGCTGGGCCTGGGTCTGCGGATTGTCGACACCGGCCGCGAACTTGCCGGCCTGCTCGTTCTCCATCGCGCCGCCACGTGAGTACGTCGCCGCCGTCAGATGCCAGCCGCCGTTGTTCTTCACGGTCATCTCGGCGAAACCGACCACGCCAGTGCGCTCGGTGATCTGCTTGGCGTCGGCCCGGAGTTCGGCCCAGGTCGTCGGCGGCTTGTCCGGGTTCAGGCCGGCTTTGGTGAAGATCGTCCGGTTGTAGGCGAGCCCGAGCGCGTACTGACTGGTCGGGACGCCGAACAGCTTGCCGCTGGCATCTTTCACGTTCTGCAGCACCCGCGGGTCGAACTTCGAGTACGTCGGCAGGTCCTTCGCGGCATCGCTGAGATCGGCGACCTGGTGCCGAGCGATCAGGCCGGCCGGTTCGGTCAGCGGGACGAGCAGCATCGTCGGAGCAGATCCGCCGGCCAGCTGGGTCACGTACGACGTGGCGTCGAACGCGGCGTCGGTGGTCTCGATCTTGATCGACGGATTCTCCTTCTCGAAGGCCGCGACCTGGTCCTGATAGGCCTTGCGCGCTTCGGCCTTGGTCGTCGGGGGGATGCCCATGACCGTGATCTTGGTGACGCCGTCGGTGCCGGCCTCCGGTTGGGACGAGCAGGCTGCAACGACCGATGCGGTCAGGCCTACCGAGATCGCGACCGCGGCTATGCGGGTTCGCCTTCGGGTCATCGGATTCCTCCTGTGGGGCATGCTGATGGTGCAGGGGTCTTGGTCGGCCGGCGGAACACGACGTTGCGCAGGCTCGTTCCGTCTCGGAGCGCGCGGATGTTCGCAGCGACGTCGAGCATCCGCCGTTCGAAGACGTCGCTGGTCACACCCGAGGTGTGCGGCGTCATCAGTACGTTCGGCAGATCGCCGAAGGGAAGGCGTGACGGCCGGGCGTCGGCGCCGGTCGTCGGGTAGTTCCACCACACGTCGATCGCGGCGCCGGCGATCCGGCCGTCGACCAGCGCCTGGTACAGCGCGCGCTCGTCGATCACCGGTCCGCGGGCGACGTTGATCAGGAAGGCGGATCGCTTCATCCGGGCGAGCATCCGCGCATCGAGCAGCCCTCGCGTCTGCTCCGCGAGTGGCACAGTCACGACCACGACATCGCTTTCGGCGAGCAGGCGAGCCGTGTCCTGAGGCCCACCGAGCCAGTCGACCGCAGCGGCCGGGGTCGCGGGGTTTCGCCGTACGGCGATGACGCGCATCCCGAGTGCGTGGCAGAGCTCGGCGACGTGGGTGCCGATCTCGCCGTACCCGATCAGTCCGACCGTCTTGCCGGCAAGGGATTCGTGGACCGGGGCGGCGGAGTCCTGAAAGACAGACCGCCAATGTCCGCCGCGGAGCGCGCGATCCTCGACGAGTAGCTGCCGGGACAGCGCGAGGGCAGCCATCACGCAGTACTCCGCGATCGCCCGACCGTGATGGAAGGTGTTCGCCACCACCGTGCCGGGTCGCAAGTGGTCCAGCGCGATGCCTTCATAGCCGGCTCCGGCGACCTGGACGAGCCGCAGCGAGCCGGCCCTCGAAGCGAGCTCGGCCGGCAGCTTCGAACCGACGAACACGTCGGCCTTGGCGAGCCAGCTGTGCCAGTCGTCAGCACTCCGAGCGCATTTGAGCAGGACGCCAGGGCCGACCGACGCTGCCAGTTGCCCGGCCAGCCGAACCTGCATCGGATCGACCACCACGACCTGCATCGCGCCTCCCCAGATGACGGCTTTGAACTGATTAAGCAGATTAAACTGAGTAGACACGCAGCTGTCAACGGCTCGAAACAGAGGTCTTGTAGGCCTCGACCGGTCGACAAGGTAAGGTCTAGTCTGACTATTCAGCCTATTTCTGGGAGTTGCCGAATGCGTGGACGAGAAATGGCGCACCCAGGGCGACATCACGACCGCGTCGTCGAGGTGGTCGGACGCGCCATCGTCACGGGCCGCTACCGCGAAGGGGAGTCGGTGTCGCCCGAACGGCTCGCGGAGGAGTTCGGTGTCTCCCGCCCGGTCATCAGGGAGGCCTTCCGCGCCCTGCAGGGCAAGGGCCTGCTGGTGGCACGCCCGAAGGTCGGCACGCGAGTGTCCGACCCGCGGACCTGGAACTACCTCGATCCGCAGGTCATCACCTGGCGCCTCGAGAGCGACCGGCGTACCGAGCAGGTAGACGAGCTGTACTCCGTCCGGCTCGCGGTCGAGCCGGTCGCGGCCCGGATGGCCGCCTTACGGTCGAAGCCCGCCGACGTCGCGCAGCTGACCCACGCGATCGACACCATGTATGCCGCGTTGGACCAGCGCGATCTGCATACCTTCGTCTCCGCCGACGTCGAGTTCCACGTCGCGCTGCTCGACCTGTCCGGCAGCAAGATGTTCGAGTGCCTCAGCAGCGTGATCGCGACCGCGGTCCGCACTCGCGAGACGCTGGTCTTCCCGGTCGTCGAGGCGATGCGACGGGGTCTCGCGCTCCACCGCCAGCTGGTCCAGGACATCATGACCGGAGCACCCGAGCTGGAGACCACCTCCCGCCGACTCATCGTCGACGCCCACGAGGAAGCCAACCGAGCCCTCGGCGTCTGGGGCTCCGGTACCGACACCCAAGTCCCCAGTGAGTTGTAGCCGCAGGTCTGGAGAAATGGCGCACCAACGGGCCGAGGTCAGGCGCGTCTAGACTCCGGAGATGCGGCATCACGACGTGGTTGTCATCGGGGCCGGGTCCGGGAACATGGTTGTCGGGGATGCCTTTGCCGGGCTGGATGTCGCCGTTGTGGAGGAGCGTCGGTTCGGTGGGACCTGTTTGAACTTCGGGTGCATCCCGTCCAAGATGCTTGCCTATGCGGCCGAGGTCGCAGACACCGTACGGAGCGCGGGGCGGTACGACGTCGACGCCGAGCTGCTGGGATTGCGCTGGACCGAGCTCCGGGACCGCGTCTTCGCGCGGATCGACGCAGACGAGGCGCAGGGCCGCGCTGGTCGCGAGGAGAGCGACTTCGTGACGGTGTATCCGGGTCACGCGCGCTTCCTCGGGCCTTCCAGGTTGCAGATCGAGCTGGGTGCCGAGTCGGTCTCGGTGGAAGCGGATCAGATCGTGATCGCGGCCGGCGGCCGTCCGGTGGTACCGCCGCCCGTTGCGGCGTCGGGTCTGCCGTACGAGACGTCGGACACGATCATGCGGATCGCGACTCCGCCGCGGCGGCTGGCAATCCTCGGGGGTGGCTACATCGCGGCGGAGTTCGCGCACGTCTTCGCTGCTGCGGGCAGCGAGATCATCGTCATCGAGCAAGCAGACCAGTTGCTGGGACCGCAGGACGAATCGGTGGCGCAGGCGTACACCGAGCTGGCCCGGCATCGTTTCGAGCTGCATCTTGGTCGCGAACTGACCGAGCTGGAAGGCGAACCCGGCTCACTGCGGCTGCGGCTCGACGACGGTACGACGCTGACCGCCGAGACTCTCCTGGTCGCCGCGGGCCGTACGCCGAACTCGGACAAGCTGGATCTGGACGCGGCCGGGATCAGCACGCACGACGACGGACGCATCGTGGTGGACGAGTGCCAGCGCACCGAGGTCGACGGCGTCTACGCGCTGGGTGACATCTGTTCGCCGTACCCGCTCAAGCATGTCGCGAATCGGGAGGCCGAGGTGGTCGCACACAATCTGCGTCATCCCGACGATCTGTGTGCGACTGACCACGGCGTCGTACCGGCGGCTGTGTTCACCGATCCGCAGGTCGCGTCGGTCGGTTCGACCGAGCAGGACCTTCGGGATGCGGGAAGCGATTATGTTGCCGCCAGCACCCGGTTCGCCGATGTCGCGTACGGGTGGGCGATGGAGGACACGACCGGCTTCTGCAAGCTGCTCGCAGACCGTGCCACAGGCCGCCTGCTCGGCGCCCACATCATGGGTCCGCAGGCGGCGACGCTGATCCAGCCGCTCGTCGTGGCGATGGCGTTCGACATCGATACCAAGGCCCTCGCCGGGCGCCCGTATTGGATCCACCCGGCCCTCACCGAGGTCGTGAAGGAGACCCTGCGCCAACTCCCGGCTTGATGCGACCCGCCGGTGCTGTACGACGGCGCGGCAAGGTCAGTCGCTGGACGTCTCGTCCAGCGCTGCTCGTGACCGCACCGCATCCGCCTGGTCGGGGGCGGCCGATTCGTCGTGCTGGTCGAGCTTGCGCCGGTAGAAGTCGTAGGCGGCCTGCCTGCTCATGCCAAGGGCGGCGCCGACCTGGCTCCAACTGGAGCCCTCCTCGCGGGCTTGACGCATCAGGTGCCACCGGGCAGCCGTCAACAGCTCCACGACCCGCCTGCTTGCCCGCAGCGCCTCCAGCCCGGTGACGCCCGGCAGATCCGCCAATGCGTTCACCAGCACCGCGACCGGACGGCCTGCTGCTTGCTCCTGCTCGATCCCGCGCTCATACAACTCCCGCTGATCGCTGACCCGCAACACCTCGAGCAGCTCTTCCAGGCCCCTGGCATCTGCAGCGTCGGGAGCCTTTTGCCTGTCGCCACTCACAACGTCAAGATAGCTTGACACTAGATCAGCGTCAAGCTAGCTTGACAATATGGGCATCATCGTTTCACCTCCGGGCACGGCTCGGTCCTGCACCACCACCGAGAAGTCGCCTTCACCAGCCCGGAGGGACTCCAGATGACCATGATCGATCTGACCGGCAGTGGCGCGGCCGAACGGTTCGCCCAGCTCGCGCTCGACCTGCACGATTCCGACGGGGTGGAAGAGACCGTCGGCGCCGTCGTGCAGTTCGCCCTCCAGGCCCTCGACTGCTCTCATGCCGGCGTCGCGCTGGTTCTCAGTGGCGGGCAACTGCAGGTTCCTGCGGTCACCGACCCGGTCGTCGCAGAGATCTACGCGTTGCAGGTCGGTGGCGGCCAGGGCCCGTTGGCGGAGTCGATGCGCGGGCACTCGGTTGTCCTCGTCCGCGACACCGCCTCGGACGACCGTTGGCCGGAGTGGGCCGGCAAGGTCCTCGAGCTCGGTGTGCGCAGCGTTCTGGACATGCCGTTGACCACCGCGGCCGGCACGGTCGGGGTGCTGGGCCTGTACAGCACGGGGCTGGATGCCTTCGGCCCTGACGAAGAAGCGATCGCCCACATCCTCGCCCGGCATGCCTCGGTCGCCGTCGCCAGCGCCCGGCAGGAATACAGCCTGGCCCAGGCAGTCGACGCCCGCAAACTCGTGGGCCAGGCAATGGGCATCCTGATGGAGCGCTACAACCTCGACGGCGACCAGGCCTTCGCCGTACTGCGCCGCTACTCCCAGGACACCAACACGAAGTTGCACACCGTCGCACTCCAACTGATCGAGACCCGCAAGCTACCCGACTGATCGTTTGTGGCTTGGGCACCGGTGGGGTCGCCGCGGTACATCACCTCGGCGATTCGGGGCTACACAAGAGGGACGGAACCATGGAAATCATCGGAGTCATCGTCGCCGGCATCATCATCGGCCTACTCGGAAAGTTCGTCGCTCCGGGCAACAAGGACAACATCCCGATCTGGCTGACCATCCTGTGCGGAATCGGCGGGGTCATCATCGGGTGGTTCGTCTACACCGCGTTCGGCGGTAACGGCAGCTCGGGCGTCGACTGGGTGCGTTGGCTCGTGGCCATCGTGATCTCCGCCGTTCTGGTCGTCATCGCATCCACACTGACCGGTCGGAACACCTCCGCGCGAGGCTGACCCACAGCAAACCTCCTGGCCCCCTCGAGCCCTTGACGGCTCGAGGGGGCCAGCTGTCTGACCTGACCAACCCGCCCGAGCTTCTGTCGCAGTTCTGCTCCGCGTGTTTGGCGGCGGGGTACCGGTCGGTTGATCTTCGTGGTGGTACGGCAGTGTGCCATTTCGGTAAGTCCTTGTTGCGAGGCAGGAATGTTGCGCCCGCCGGCCAGACCAGGCCGTCCCTACCGTGTTTGGGTGTCGCCGTCGTCGTGCGGCGGGTGGGGCGTGGTGTCTCGTGACGTCAGTTAATTGCTCCTGGAAGGAGCTGTCACATGTCGTATACGACGAATCAACGGTCGAGTGCAGAGAACCCACCCACGGATGGGGTGGCCGAGACCGCCCGGGATCAGGCCGGGCAGCTGAAGGAGACCTCGGCCGACGCCGCTCGCGAGGTCGCGGGAACGGTCAAGGAGAAGGTGTCGGACGTGACGTCGGACGTCCGTACGGAGACCCGGCGGCTGGCGAGCCAGACCCGACAGGAACTTGCCGGGCAAGCGAGTCAGCAGAAGGATCGTGCCGCTACTGGTCTTCGGTCGGTGAGCGACGAGCTGCGCGGTATGGCCGAGCACGGCCAATCAGGTCTGGGCGCTCAACTCGCACGCCAGGGCGCCGACCTCACCGATCAGGCCGCGGATTTCCTGCAGCAGCACGAACCGGCCGACCTCCTGGACGAGGTCCGCGGGTTCGCGCGCCGCAAGCCGGGCACGTTCCTGCTGATCGCCGCCGCGGCCGGTGTCGTTGCCGGTCGCCTCACCCGCGCCATGGCAGCAGGCGGCACCAGCGGGACGACCAGCAGCGGTACGCCGACCGGCAACGGATCGCCGTACAACGGATCGCCGGGTGGCAACGGAGTGTCAGAGCCAGTCTCCGACGAGTATCTGGTCCCGCCGCCTGCGGCGCCGATGGGTATGCCGGTCATGCCGCCGCGCGCGCCGGGATCGGAGTGGTGACATGACGTTGGACGGGTCACCGCCGGGTAGTAGTCCGCAGCGGCTGTCGATGGATGAGTCGGTGGGTCAGCTGGTCTCCCAACTGACCACCGATCTGGGCCAGCTGACCCGCCAGGAGCTCGCGCTGGCCAAGGCGGAGCTCGAGGCGGAGGCGAAGAAGGCCGGCAAGGGCGCCGGGATGCTCGGCGGTGCGGCGTTGGCGGGCTGGATGGTCGCCCTCTTCCTGTCTTTGACGGTGATGTGGGCTCTTGACGAGGTCATGGATCTGATCTGGGCGGCGTTGATCGTCGCGGTCGTCTGGGCGGTCGTGGCCGTGGTCCTCGCGATGTCGGGACGCAAGGAACTGCAGGAAGTCAACCCGAAACCCGACCAGACGGTCGAATCACTCAAGGAGGACGCGAAATGGCTGAAGACCCGGAACAGCTGAAGCGCAACATCGAGCAAACGCGGCGCGACGTCGGCCGCGATGTCGATGCTTTGACCGAGAAGGTCAGCCCAGGTCGCGTCGTCGGCCGGCGGGTCGATCGGGCCCGCGGAGGTGTCCACCGATTGAAGGAGCACGTGATGGGCTCGGCCGAGTCGATGGGCGGATCCCTGAGCGATACAGCGGGTTCGGCTGTGTCGACCATGCAGGATGCCGGCAGCAAGGTCGGTGACGCGGTCGGTTCAGCCCCCGACATGGCTCGGTCACGCACGCGCGGTACGCCGCTGGCAGCCGGCCTGGTCGCCTTCGCGGCCGGATGGGTCGCAGCCGCTGCGGTTCCGGCGTCGACGCGGGAACGTGCCCTCGCCGAGGACACCAAGGACCTGGCGATGCAGGCTGCCGGCCCGGTCAAGGAGCAGGCCGCCCAGGTGGCCCACGAGGTGAAGGACAACCTCCACGAGCCCGCGCAAGAAGCGGTCGAGAACGTCAAGCAGTCCGCTTCCCAGGCAGCGACCGAGGTGGCCGACGAAACCCGCTCACAGGCCCAGCAGGTCGCCGGCGACGCGAAGGATTCAGCGGACAACGTCCGGCAGGCCGGTTCCTCGAGCTGATGACCGACGGCCGGGCGTTCCGGGACTCGTTGCCGACAAAGTAACGAAGATCCCGGCGTCCGGCCGCCGGTAGTCGCGCCGCGAGATCACTCAGGGACTGCGGGCCCGCCTACCCGAGATGTCGTCTCGAGTGAGGACTTGATGGTGTCGAGGACGCGTTGGAGCTCTTCGTCGGTGTTGCTGTCCGCGGCGTGGGCGGTGTCGAGGCGGACGGTCAGTTTCGAGGTGCCGTCGGCAACGAAGTCGACGTCCAGCTCCCCGTGATAGTCGTGTTCGCCGGGCGAGCCCCAGCGGAGGCTGCGGTTCTCTTCGACGACCTCGATCCAGGCGTCACTGTGGACCTCGCGTCCTGACGGCACCTCGGCCGTCACTTCGACCTCTTCGTGTACCGCCTGCTTGGGACGCCGTGCTTCCATTCCCTGTGCTTCGTCAGGTCTGGGGTCGGTCCGGTGTACGTCGCGCAGTCGCGGCAGGTACTCGGGCAGGTTGTCCAGGTCGGACAGATAGTCGAACAGGATGTTCGGCGCGACATCCACCGTCGTCCATGCCTCATGGTGTGCCATCGGTACTCCTGCTGTTCGTGGTGTTGCGTGCGGCGGGTGCGGTTCCGGTGCTACTGGTCTGAACACCGGAACCTCGACTGCCTGGTCGCGCGCGATCAGGTACCCGTACGGACCCTGTGCCCCTGCTGAACCCCACAAGCATGGTTGGTCGCAGGTGACGCGGGTACCGGGCGACATGAAAGCATTGACATGGCAGGGCAAACGCAAGATCGAGTACTCCGATGTGCCGGACCCGGTGATCCAGGAGCCGACCGACGCGATCATCGAGATCACCTCCACCGGGATCTGCGGGTCGGACCTGCACCTGTACGAGGTGATGGGTCCGTATCTGCAATCCGGTGACGTGCTGGGGCACGAACCGATGGGCATCGTGGTCGAGACCGGTGCGAACGTGCCCAACCTGAAGGCGGGGGACCGGGTGGTCGTCCCGTTCGGGATCGCGTGCGGCAGTTGCTTCATGTGCGACCGCGGCCTGCAGTCGCAGTGTGAGACCACTCAAGTGCGCAAAGAGGGCATGGGCGCGGCGCTCTTCGGCTACACGCGGCTGTACGGGCAGGTTCCGGGTGGCCAGGCGGAGTACCTGCGGGTGCCGCAGGCGCAGTACGGCCCGATCGTCGTACCGGCAGGGCCGGCCGATGATCGCTTCGTGCTCTTGTCGGACGTACTGCCGACGGCCTGGCAGGCAGTCGAGTACGCCGCGGTGCCGGACGGTGGGACGTTGGCCGTGATCGGGCTGGGTCCCATCGGCGACATGGCCGCCAGGATCGGTCTGCATCGCGGTTACCGGGTGATCGGCATCGATCTGGTTCCCGAGCGGCTCAGCCGGGCGCAGGCGCGCGGGGTCGAGGTCGTCGGGTACTCCGATGACACCGCCGACCACGTGCGCGAGCTGACGAACGGCCGTGGTCCGGACTCGGTGATCGACGCCGTCGGGATGGAGGCGCACGGGTCTCCGAAGGCGCAGGCCGCCCACAAGCTTGTCGGGCTGCTGCCCGACGGTGTGGCGGAGAAGATGATGGAGACGGTCGGTGTGGACCGGCTGGCGGCGTTCTACCTGGCGATCGAGATGGTCCGCCGCGGCGGCACGATCTCGTTGAGCGGTGTGTACGGCGGGGCCGCCGATCCGCTGCCGATGCTGACGATGTTCGACAAGCAGCTCCAGCTGCGGATGGGCCAGGGCAATGTGCGTCGCTGGGTGGACGACATCCTGCCGCTGCTGACCGATGACGATCCGCTCGGCGTCGACAGCTTCGCCACCCATCGGATGCCGTTGTCCGAGGGGCCTGCGGCGTACGCGATGTTCCAGAAGAAGCAGGACGGCGTCGTGAAGGTGCTGTTGACACCGTGACCCGCGTCGTCGTGGTGACCGGAGCCTTGCCTGCGTCGTTAGTGGGAGTGGAAGAGGGCCGCGCGGGCGGCGTTGGAGCCGCAGGCGCCGTGTACGCCGCCGCCGGGGTGAGCGGAGGCCGACGCGAGGTACAGCGACTTGATCGCTGTCTCGGCTCGGCCGAGACCAGGCATCGGTCTGAGGACCAGTTCTTGTCGCAGGCTCGAGGTCCCGCCGTTGACGGCGCCGCCGACCAGGTTGGCGTCGCGTCGCTCGAGCTCCAGCGGGCTGAGGATCCGGCGTGCGGTGATCTTGCCGGTGAAGCCCGGGGCGTACTCCTCGACCCGTGCCTCGATCCGGTCGGCCATCGCCTCGGCGTCGGCAGCATCCCATCGCCCGGTGAGCTCGCCGCCGGCGTCACCGCGGGTCTGCTGCGGCACATGCGTGTAGGCCCAGGCGGCCTCCGTTCCGGCCGGGGAACGGCTCGGGTCGGCGGTTGTCATCTGCCCCATCAACAGGAACGGCCGGTCGGGGATCACCCCTGCGGCCAGCTGGCCGGACCACCGGCGGAGATCATCGACCGAGTCGGCGAGATGGGCGGTGCCAGGGGACAGAGCCGGCACATCGCGCCACGGGATCGGTGAGCTCAGCGCCCAGTCGACCTTGATCGTGGCGGGGTCCCACTTGAAGAACCGCAACCGTTGCAGCACGTGGGACGGCAGGTCCTGCCGAGGGATCAGGTGGCAGTAGAGGGCTGGTGCCGACACGTCCGCGAGTACGGCCCGGCGGGCGTCGTACTGCGTGCCGTCGACGGTCCGTACTCCGACAGCTCGCCGGTCCTCGACGACGATCCGGTCGACCTGGGCCTCGCACACGATCGTGCCGCCGTGATCCGTGAAGCGGTCGGCGAGCGCCTGTGACAGTCGTCCGGCGCCACCTCGGGGGACGGGATATCCGTACTGCTGCGCGATCATCACCAGCAGCCAGCCCATCAGCCCCGAGCCCATCGCGGTCGGCGCGATGTCCGCGTGCTGCGAGTTGGTTGCCATCAGCAACTTCGCCGCCTCGCCCGCGAACCGTCGGTCACCGACTGTGCGAACCGGGGCGGCCAGAAGCTGCAGTCGTTTCAGTCCGCGCGGACCGAGCAGATGGCGGAGCAGATCGATACCGGCGCGAACAGGCGGGAACGGCGTGAGCAACGCGTCGATGACTGCCGGGCCGACGCGCTGCCAGTCGGCGTACAGATCCAGCCAGGCCTGTCCGTCGCCCGCAGCCTGAACGTCGAGGGCGGCGGCGGTGTCAGCAGGATCAGGGTGGACGAGCGCCCAACCTCCGGTGCGCAACGGATTGCCGACGGGAGCCGGCGCGTTGGACCACTCCAGGCCGTAGGCGTCGAGACCCAGATTCCGGATCGTGGGCGAGACCGCCGCCAGCGGGTAGAACGAGCTGAAGGTGTCGTGCACGAACGACGGATCGATCTCGGTCGAACTGCGGACCGCGCCGCCGATCGCGTCGTTGGCTTCCAGCAGTACGACGTCCCAGCCGGCGTCGGCAAGCAGGTTGGCCGCAACCAACCCGTTCGGACCCGCACCGACGACTACCGCATCGCTCACAGTCGCTCAGTTGCCTTTGGTGAAGGTTGCGTTGAGATCCTCGGCGATCTTGCGCAGTTTGACATTGCCGTCCTGGGAGAGCCGGGTGAGGAACGCGAACGCGCGCTGATCGGTGAGTTTGTAGCGCTCCATCACGATGCCGACGGCCTGGCCGATGGTGGTCCGGGTCCGGACCGCTTCCTGGAGGCTCTGGATCTCCCGCGCGTAGTCGATCACCGCGGCGGACTGGTGCGCGAACAACTGGCCCAGGGCGCCGAAGTCGTCGAAGGAGCCGACGTGTCGTGAGTACAGGTTGAGTGCGCCCTGCGACTTGGGCGCATTGAACAGCTGGATACCGGCCTGTGCCCGGACGCCGGCGGCCACCGCCACGGCTGCATAGCGGACGAATCGTGTGTCTGTTGCCATGTCGGGCGAGCTGACATGCACGGCGTCGGTGGCGGCTTCGTAGCAGGGACCCTCCTGCAACTCGTACTGCGCCGCGTCGAGTCCCAACAGCATGTCGTCCGTCGGCGCCGCAGTCTCCAGCCGGCCATCGGCATGCCGAACGGTGATGCTGGCGTAGTCGACATCGGGCAGTACTTCGACAGCGGCCGCGGTGATCCGACTCAGTGTATGGTCCAGGTCACCAGGAGTCAGCGACTTCGAGAGTCGGAGTGCTGTTTCGATCAAGCGTTGCTCGTCCACGCTCGTTCGGTACCCGTTTCGGTGCTGGAGGATGCTCGTGGGTACCGATCGAATATGAGTGAGAACGAGTGGGTTGTACGGGCTTCGGCGGCGGATGTGTTCGCGGTGCTCGGCGATGGATCGTCGTACGCCGGGTGGGTCGTCGGTGCGGCGCGCGTCCGGTCGGTCGATGACGGGTTCCCGGCGATCGGGACGAGTCTTCACCACTCGGTCGGTGTCTGGCCGTTCTTGCTGAACGACGTGACCACGGTGGAAGATTTCGAGCCGGACCACCGATTGGTGATCAAGGTGCGGGCGTGGCCGGCCGGTGCCGGCCGGGTCGAGTTCGTCGCCACCGCCCGCCCTGACGGCTGCCTGCTGGTGATGCGTGAACAGGCCGTCGAAGGCCCCGCGAACCGGCTCCCGAGCGCAGTAGTCGACCCGGTCCTGCACTGGCGCAACTCCGAGACACTACGCCGCCTCGCCTACCTGGCCGAATCACGCGCCGCCCTGCGCGAGCCGCAGTCCGCCGCCACGTACCCGACCGACGGCATCCGCACGCCGGGGAACTGATCGACGACGACATCAGCCGCCCGTGCGCCACAGCCGGGTGCGGCACCCTCCTGCCGTACTCGGCGACGCGGCGTACGGCCTGCCGATGCAGCCGTCGGACCCCTGCGAACGGTTGCCTAGCACAACGACATGCGCGATCCCGGTTGCGGAACCACACGCCGAGGTCCCGAGCCGCAACGCCGACGAGGAGCGCCGTTCCAGGGCTTGGGGATACGTCGTGGGTTACGCGCGTGCCGCCCGCCGGATGAGGTTGGCGACCTCGCTCGGTGTGGTGAGCTTTTTTCGGTTGTTAGCGTGCTCAATGGCGGGTGAAGGCTCAGTTCTGTCCTCCCGGCAATCGCGTCGAATCGGTCGACGGTCTTCAGGATGCAAAATGGCGTGCGGGTGAAGTCCTGTCAGGTAAGGGGTTTCCTCGGTGCGCCCGCCAGAGATGCACCGATTGCCGTTATCAGACCGTGACGCGCGGGTGGGTTGTCCACGCCTTGACCAGCCTTGGTGTTGGGTCCAGCATGTGAGCGCTAACAATCGAGCGGGGCTGTGATGTGGGAGGGACAGCTATGCGGGAAGGGAAGAGCCTGTGAAGAAGAGGTTTGTGGCCACTGTGTGTGGCGCCCTGCTGCTGCTCGGCCTCGCGGCGTGCGGCGGGCAAGGGGCGGGCGGAACCACTGACACTGCCAGTCAGGAGCCCAAGGATCTGTCCATCGGCGTATCGATGCCGACGCAGACGTCCGAGCGCTGGATCGCGGACGGCAAGGCGGTGAAGGAGAAACTCGAGGCGAAGGGCTACAAGGTCGATCTGCAGTACGCGAACGACGACATCCCGACCCAGTCCCAGCAGGTCGACCAGATGATCACCCAGGGCGCCGACGTGCTGATCATCGCCGCGATCGACGGCACGGCACTCAGCAGCCAGTTGCAGGCGGCGGCCGACAAGAAGATCCCGGTGATCGCGTACGACCGGTTGATCCGCGGCAGCAAGAACGTGGACTTCTACGTCAGCTTCGACAACTACAAGGTCGGCGTCGCCCAGGCCAAGGCGCTTCTTCGCGGGATGGGTCTGGAGAACGCGGACGGTTCGAAGGGCGCCAAGACCGGGCCGTTCAACATCGAGCTCTTCGCCGGGTCGCTCGACGACAACAACACCCACTTCTTCTTCACCGGCGCGATGGACACGCTGAAGCCGTACGTCGACAGCGGCGCGCTGGTCGTCAAGTCGAAGCAGACCAAGATGGAGCAGGTCGCGACACTGCGGTGGCTGCAGGAGACGGCGCAGAAGCGGATGGAGGACCTGCTGACCTCGAGCTACAACGACGGCGCCAAGGTCGACGGCGTCCTCTCGCCGTACGACGGCATCTCGCGCGGCATCATCACCGCGTTGCAGAACGCGGGCTACGGCACCGCGGCCAAGCCGATGCCGGTGATCACCGGTCAGGACGCGGAGATCGCGTCGGTCAAGCTGATCAACACCGGTGTGCAGAGCTCGACGATCTTCAAGGACACCAGGCTGCTGGCCGAGCAGGCCGTCAACGCCTCGGTGGCGTTCCTGGAGAAGAAGGAGCCGGAGTCCAACGACACCAAGTCGTACGAGAACGGCGTGAAGGTCGTCCCGGCGTACCTGCTGCCGATCCAGACCGTCTTCAAGCCCGACATCCAGAAGCAGCTCGTCGACTCCGGCTACTACACGGCCGCCGAGGTCGCTGCCGGTCAGGCGAAATGACCTTCGGCCGGGCCCGGCGCCACATTCCGCCGGGCCCGGCCGCGAGGTGGGTGGACGGTCCGGTCGCGAAGGAGGCCCGATGAACGACGTCCTGCTCGAGATGCGGGGCATCACCAAGCGTTTCCCCGGTGTGACGGCTCTCGAGGACGTCTCGCTCGCGGTCCGGCGCGGGGAGATCCACGCGATCTGCGGCGAGAACGGCGCCGGCAAGTCGACGTTGATGAAGGTGCTGTCGGGTGTCTACCCGACCGGGAGTTACGACGGCGAGATCAGGCTGGACGGTGCGCCCGTCCAGTTCGCCGGTATCCGCGGCAGTGAAGCGGTCGGCATCGTCATCATCCATCAGGAGCTGGCGCTGGTGCCGTACCTGTCGATCGCGGAGAACATCTTTCTCGGCAACGAGCGTCGCGGGCGCGGCGGGCTGATCGACTGGAACCGGGCCAACGCCGAGGCGCGTGAGCTGCTGACGTCGGTCGGACTCGACGAGAACCCGGTCTCGCCGGTGATCCAGCTCGGTGTCGGCAAGCAGCAACTGGTCGAGATCGCGAAGGCACTGTCGAAAGATGTCCGGTTGCTGATTCTCGACGAGCCGACGGCCGCGCTCAACGACGTCGACTCGGCCCATCTGCTCAACCTGCTCCGGCAGCTGCGGGACCGCGGGATCACCTGCATCATGATCTCCCACAAGCTGAGCGAGATCACCGCCATCGCCGACACCACCACCGTGATCCGCGACGGCCGCACGGTCGAGACCCTCGACATGACCTCGGGGGAGGTCACCCAGGAGCGGATCATCCGCGGCATGGTCGGCCGCGACCTCGACAGCTTCTATCCGGACCGGGTCTCCGAGCCGGGACCGGAAGTCCTGCGGATCGAGGACTGGACGGTGTGGCATCCGGTCCAGCAGCGGTTGGTCGTCGACGGCGCTTCCCTCAGCGTGCGGGCCGGCGAGGTCGTCGGCATCGCCGGACTGATGGGCGCGGGACGGACCGAACTCGCGATGAGCGTCTTCGGACGCGCGTACGGACGCAACATCAGCGGCCGCCTGTTCATGCACGGCAAGGAGATCCGGGCCCGGACCGTGGCCGAGGCGATCTCGAACGGCATCGCCTATGCCACCGAGGATCGCAAGCGGTACGGCCTGAACCTGATCGCCGATGTCCGGGCCAACGTCTCCGCCGCCGCGCTCGGCAAGCTGGCGCGTGGCGGTTGGATCAACGGCAACGAGGAGATCAAGGTCGCCGAGCAGGGCCGGCGGGAGATGAACATCAAGACGCGCACCGTGCTGGACACCGTCGGCACCTTGTCCGGCGGGAACCAGCAGAAGGTCGTGCTGTCCAAATGGCTGTTCACGGATCCGGAGGTGCTGATCCTGGACGAGCCGACGCGCGGTATCGACGTCGGGGCCAAGTTCGAGATCTACACGATCATCAACCGCCTTGTGGCACAGGGGAAGGCGGTCATCGTCATCTCCTCCGAGCTCCCCGAACTGCTCGGGATGTGCGACCGGATCTACACCTTGTCGGCCGGCCGGATCACCGGCGAGCTGCCGGTGGCCGAGGCGACCCAGGAAAACCTCATGGCGCTCATGACGAAGGAGAAGGAGCTCGCCGGATGACCAGCACCAAACCTTCCGCACCGACCGAACCGGCCGCGGCGGACAGTGTCTCCGCCGCCGCGCTGCACACCGGCAGCAGCGATCCGCTCACGCTGATCAAGCGCAACCTGCGGCAGAGCGGTATCTACATCGCGTTCGTCGTGATCGTGGCGCTGTTCGCCTTCCTGACCGACGGTGTCCTGCTCAGCCCGGGCAACATCACCAACATCGTGCTGCAGTACTCCTACATCCTGGTGCTGGCGATCGGCATGGTGATCCTGATCATCGCCGGTCACATCGATCTGTCGGTCGGGTCGATCGTCGCGTTGACGGGCGCGGTGTCGGCCGTACTGGTCATCCAGCACGGACAGCCGTGGTGGATCGGCGTGGTGGCTGCCGTGGTGGTCGGGACCGCGGTCGGCGCCTGGCACGGCTTCTGGGTGGCGTACGTCGGCATGCCGGCGTTCATCGTGACGCTCGCCGGGATGTTGCTGTTCCGGGGCCTGACGTTGCAGGTGCTGGACAACGTGTCGTTGTCGCCGTTCCCGGCCGAATACCAGAAGGTCGCCAGCGGATTCCTGAACGGCTTGATGGGCGGGTACGGCTACGACGCCTTCACGCTGCTCATCGCGGGGATCGCGGTCGCCGGATATGCGGTCGGTGTGTTCCGCACCCGGTTGGCTCGGATCCGCTACGAGCAGTCGGTGGAGTCGTTCCCGCTGTTCGTCACTCGCGTGCTGGTGGTCGCGGCGGTGGTCATGTACTTCGCCTGGCAACTGGCGCACGCCCGTGGTCTGCCGATCGTCCTGATCATTCTGGCCGTCCTCGTGGTCGCCTACGGACTGATGACGAACAACACCGTCTTCGGCCGTCAGGTCTACGCCATCGGCGGCAACCTGTCCGCCGCGATGCTGTCCGGTGTGAAGGTCCGGAAGGTCAACTTCTGGATCTTCGTCAACATGGGATTCCTGGCCGGCATCGCCGGCGTCATCTACTCGTCGCGGTCCAACGGTGCCCAGCCCGCTGCCGGGAACATGTTCGAACTCGACGCGATCGCGGCGGCCTTCATCGGCGGTGCGGCGGTCGCGGGCGGTGTCGGGACCGTGGTCGGCGCGATGGTCGGCGGTCTGATCATGGCAGTGATGAGCAACGGTATGCAGCTGATGGGTGTCGACCAGTCGACCCAGTCCGTCGTGAAGGGCCTGGTCCTGCTGCTGGCTGTTGCCTTCGACATCTACAACAAACGCCGCGCCGGGGCCGCCCGCTGACGGTGCGGGCGGAGCGTACCTACTATTTCCTCATGGCGAGAGCGAGCGAAGGTGCGGGACGGGCTCCTTCGATGACGGATGTGGCCGCCGCGGCCGGCGTCTCGCACCAGACCGTGTCCCGGGTGCTGAACGGGTCGGAGCTGGTTCGGGACGAGACGCGGGCCCGCGTGCTCGCGGCGATCGCGGAGCTGGGCTACCGGCGCAACAACGCGGCCCGGCTGCTCGTGACGAACAGGTCGCACCGCATCGGGATGATCTCGGCCCATCTGGTTCTCCACGGGCCCAGCATGATCGCTGTCTCGGTTCAGGACGCCGGCCACAAAGCCGGGTACGACGTCTCACTCGTGGCAGTCCAGGACTTCTCGTCGCAGTCGCTCCGGGAGGCTGTCGGCCGCCTGCTCGACGAGGCCGTCGAGGCGATCGTCGTCGCCGTTGCCCATCGTCATGCACTCGAGCAGGTCAGCTCTCTCGAGGTGCCCGTGCCGGTGATCGTCGTCCAGGGCGTGAGCGAAGGACAGCCGATGGCGGTCGGGATCGAGCAGGAGATAGGCGCCCGCTTGGCGGTCGAGCATCTGCTCGACCTCGGGCACCGTCATGTCGCCCATGTCACCGGCCCGCTGGAGTGGGTGGAAGCCGCCCAACGGCGCGCGGGCTGGCAACATGCGCACGAGGACCGGCACGTTCTGCCGGGACCGGAGCTCGCCGGTGACTGGTCGCCGGAGAGCGGTTACGCGGCGGGTCTGCGGATCGCCGAGGACCCCGATGTGACTGCGGTCTTCGCGGCCAACGACGGAATGGCCATGGGCCTGATGTACGCCTTGCACGAGAAGGGCCGCGACGTGCCCGGCGAGATCAGTGTGGTCGGATTCGACAACGTGCCCGAGGCGCCGTACGTCTGGCCGGCGCTGACCACGGTCAACCAGGAGTTCTCCCTGCTCGGCCGGCGCGCAGTCGAGCTGACCCTGCAGGCGCTTGCCGGGGACCCGGATCCGTCGACCCAGCTGATCCGTCCCGAGCTGGTCCTCCGCGACTCCACGGCCGCGCCGCGTCCGGTCGTCCGCGAGCGCTAACATCCGCCGTCCAATCCTTGACCTCCGTCCTTGACAGCGAAGAATGTTAACGCTCACAATTTCGTCTCATGAGCCCTGCCGAACAGTTCGTTGTCGGCGTCGACTTCGGGACGCTGTCCGGTCGCGCCGTCGTCGTCCGGGTCTCCGACGGGGCCGAGCTCGGCACGGCTGTGCACGAGTACGCGCACGCGGTGATCGACGAGCAGCTCCCCACGACCGGCCGGCGGCTGCCGCCGGAGTGGGCGCTGCAGGTCCCCGACGACTACCGCGAGGTACTGCGGACCGCCGTACCGGCCGCCGTCGCCGCGGCGGGGATCGATCCGGCGCGAGTGATCGGAATCGCTACCGACTTCACCGCCTGCACGATGGTGCCGTGCCTGAGCGACGGCACCCCGCTGAACGAAGTCGACGGGCTGGCGGATCGGCCGCACGCCTACATCAAGCTCTGGAAACACCACGCGGCCCAGCCGCAGGCCGATCGCATCAACGAGCTGGCGCGTGAGCGGGGCGAGACCTGGTTGCCGCGGTACGGCGGGCTGATCTCGTCGGAGTGGGAGTTCGCGAAGGCGTTGCAGCTGTTCGAGGAGGACCGCCGGCTCTACGACCGGATGGAGCGCTGGGTCGAGGCGGCCGACTGGATCGTGTGGCAGTTGTGCGGACGCTACGTCCGCAACGCCTGCACGGCCGGTTACAAGGGCATTCTCCAGGACGGCCGCTACCCGTCGGCTGACTTCCTCGAGGGCCTCGCGCCCGGCTTCGGGACCTTCGTCGCCGACAAGCTCGAGCACCCGGTCGGTCAGCTCGGCTCCGCGGCCGGCACGCTGACCGCCGAGGCGTCGGAATGGACCGGTCTACCGACAGGTATCGCGGTCGCCGTCGGGAACGTCGACGCCCACGTGACAGCCCCGGCAGCGCAGGCCGTCGACCCGGGACAGATGGTCGCCATCATGGGTACGTCGACCTGTCACGTCATGAGCGCGGACGCGCTTCGTGAGGTCCCCGGCATGTGCGGTGTCGTCGACGGCGGCATCATCGCGGGACGCTGGGGCTACGAGGCCGGCCAGAGCGGAGTCGGCGACATCTTCGGCTGGTTCGTCGACAACGCCGTACCGCCGTCGTATCACGAAGCTGCGGCCGCGGCCGGGGAGTCGCTGCACGAGCACCTCACCAGGCTTGCCGCCGAGCAGGCTGTCGGCGAACACGGGCTCGTCGCGCTGGATTGGCACAGCGGCAACCGGTCGGTGCTCGTCGATCACGAGCTCTCCGGCCTGATCGTCGGCGAGACACTCGCGACCCGGCCCGAGGACGGCTACCGGGCGTTGCTCGAGGCAACGGCATTCGGCACGCGGGTGATCACCGAGACGTTCGACGACAGCGGCGTACCGGTGAAGGAGCTGATCATCGCCGGCGGCCTGGCCAAGAACGCCCTGCTGATGCAGATCTACGCCGACGTGACCCGGCTTCCGCTCTCGATCATCGACTCCGAACAAGGACCGGCGCTCGGGTCGGCGATCCATGCCGCGGTCGCGGCCGGCGCCTATCCCGATGTCCCGACCGCGGCCAAGAACATGGGCAAGGTCAGGCGCGGCGTCCACCTCCCCGACGAGGAGCGGGCCAAAGCCTATGACCAGCTGTTCGATCTGTATCTCGAACTGCACGACTACTTCGGCCGGAACAGCAAGCTGATGCGCAAGCTGAAGGCGATCCGCCGTACGGCGCTGGAGGCCCGATGAGCGTGATCGCGGAAGTCGCCGACACCCTGACCCGGCTGCGATCCGAGGTGGCGAAGCTGCACGCGCATCTTCCGGCGTACGGGCTGGTGGTCTGGACGGCGGGCAACGTCTCCGCCCGGGTGCCCGGTCACGACCTGATGGTGATCAAGCCGAGCGGGGTCGCGTACGACGAGCTGACGCCGGCCAACATGGTCGTCTGCGATCTCCACGGCCGGGTCGTCGAGGGTGAGCACGCGCCGTCGTCGGACACCGAGGCGCAGGCGTACGTGTACCGGGAGCTGCCGCAGGTCGGCGGCGTGGTCCACACGCACTCGCCGTACGCCGTGGCCTGGGCCGCGCGAGGCGAGTCGATCCCGTGCGTCACGACGATGTGCGCCGACGAGTTCGGCGGCGCGATCCCGGTCGGGCCGTTCGCGATCATCGGCGACGACTCGATCGGTCGCGGCATCGTCGAGACGCTGCGCGACTCACGCTCGCCCGCGGTGCTGATGCAGAACCACGGCGTCTTCACGATCGGGCCGACCGCCAAGGCCGCGGTCAAGGCGGCGGTCATGTGCGAGGACGTCGCCCGCACCGTGCACCTCGCCCGCCAGCTCGGTGAGCCGATCCCGATCGAGCAGACCTACGTCGACCGCCTCTTCGACCGCTACCAGAACGTCTACGGACAACGATGACCAACGCACGGACCGGGAAGGACCACATGCCTGCGAACCCCACTCTGCGAGAGGTCTGGTTCCTCACCGGCAGCCAGGGCCTGTACGGTCCCGGCACCCTCGAGCAGGTCGCCGAACAGTCCCAGGCCGTCGCCAAGCGGCTCGCCGGCGCGAACCTGCCGGTGGAGATCGTCTGGAAGCCGGTGCTGCTCGACGCCGGCGCGATCCACCGGCAGATGCTCGAGGCGAACAGTGCGCCGGAATGCGTCGGCGTGATCGCCTGGATGCACACCTTCTCGCCCGCGAAGATGTGGATCGCCGGGCTCGATGCGCTGCGCAAGCCGTTGCTGCACCTGCACACGCAGGCGAACGTCGCGTTGCCGTGGGCAACGATCGATATGGACTTCATGAACCTCAACCAGGCCGCCCACGGCGACCGGGAGTTCGGCTACATCCAGTCCCGGCTGCAGGTGCCGCGCAAGACCGTCGCCGGGCACGTCGAGTCGCGCGACGTCCAGGAGCGGGTCGGGCACTGGGCCCGGGCCGCGCTCGGCGTCACGGAACTCCGCTCCCTCAAGCTCGCCCGGTTCGGTGACAACATGCGCGACGTCGCGGTCACCGAGGGAGACAAAGTCGAAGCGCAGCTCAGGTTCGGCGTATCGGTCAACACGTACAGCGTCAACGAGTTGGTCGAGGCTGTCGACGGTGTGCCCGACGGCGAGATCGACCCGCTCGTGCAGGAGTACGCCGACACGTACGCCGTCGCGCCCGAATTGCTGCCCGGCGGCGAACGCCACGAATCCCTGCGCTACGGCGCCCGGATCGAGCTCGGCCTGCGGTCGTTCCTGACCGAGGGCGGCTTCGGAGCATTCACCTCCAACTTCGAGGATCTCGGTGGCCTCCGTCAGCTGCCCGGCCTCGCCGTGCAGCGGTTGATGGCCGACGGGTACGGCTTCGGCGGCGAAGGCGACTGGAAGACCTCGGTACTGCTCCGGGCGAGCAAGGCGATGGCGGAAGGGCTGCCGGGCGGCACGTCGTTCATGGAGGACTACACGTACCACCTGGTGCCGGGGGAGGAGAAGATCCTCGGCGCGCACATGCTCGAGGTGTGTCCGTCGCTGACGTCGGCCCGCCCGTCGCTGGAGATCCATCCGCTCTCCATCGGCGGCCGCGAGGATCCCGTCCGGTTGCGCTTCACCGCCGATCCGGGTGCCGGTGTCGTCGTCGGGATCGCCGACCTGGGTGATCGCTTCCGCCTCACCGCGAACGTCGTACAGGTGGTCGAGCCGGACGAGGCACTGCCGCAGCTGCCGGTCGCGTGTGCCGTGTGGAAGCCCGAGCCGTCGCTGGCCACGTCCGCCGAGTCCTGGCTGACGGCCGGCGGACCTCATCACACCGTCCTGACGACGGCCCTCGACCGCGAGGTGTACGAGGACTTCGCCGACATGCTCTCCGTCGAGCTGGCCGTCATCGACGCATCGACCACCGTGCGCGAGTTCCAGCGGGAGCTGCACTGGAACGACGTCTACCATCGACTGACCAGGGCCGGGGCCCGCTGATGGTCGACGTCGGCGCAGCGGTCGAGGAGCTCCGCCGAACTGCCGACCACCTCCCGACCGCCCGGCTCCACCTGCTGAACACAGGCGTCATGTCCGCCCGCGTCCCGGGCGCCGACCTGATCGTGGTCAAGCCGCCCGGAGCTCCGATCGACCGCACGTTGGCGGGTTCGGTCGCGGTCACGGACCTGTCCGGGAAGATTCTCGACGGCGTGCTCGCGCCGTCCGCCGGGGGAGATGCCCACGCCGTCGTATATCGAGAACTGCCCGCGGTACGAAGCATCGTGAACACCCGATCGACACTCTCGCTCACCTGGGCGGCCCGAGGTGAGCCGATCCCGCACCTGCCGACGATCGCGAACGGATTCGACGGTCCGATCCTGGTCGGTCCGTACGTGCAGACCACCGGGGAGTCCGTCGGCCGGGGAATCGTCGACACCTTGAGCAGATCACCAGCCGTCCTGATGCCAGGCCAGGGCCTGTTCACCGTCGGCCCGGACGCCGCCGAGGCAGTCAGAGCAGCCCTCCTGCTGGAGCAGACGATCCGCTCGATCCACATAGCTCGCGAACTCGGCACGGCCGAGCCCGTCGATCCCCACGACCTCGCCTGGCTGAACCCGCCGCAGGCCTCCCATCCGGTGTAGTTCGTCCGCCGAGCCTGATAGGTCAGTCGAGGGCGCCGAGTAACTCCTCGGAGATCGCCCGTGCCTCGCTGAGCAGCAGCGGGACTGCTTGTTTGGCGAGTTCCGGAGTCATACGGAAAGACGGGCCGGAGACCGAGATCGCCATCGAGATCGGGATGTCGGGGATCGCGGCGGCGTAGCAGACGACGCCGCGTTCCTGTTCGCCGTTGTCCGTCGCGTAGCCGGTGCGGCGGATGCGATTCAGCTCCTTGCGGAGTTTGGTCAGGTCGGTGATGCTGCGCTCGGTCGCGGCCGGCATACCGGCCCGGCCGACGATGCGCGCCATCTCCTCGTCGGGCAGGTCCGCGAGAATCGCCTTCCCGACTCCGGTCAGATGGGTGTAGGCGCGGTGCCCGACCTCGGTGAACATCCGCATCGCATGCCTCGACGGCGACTGGGCGATGTAGACGACCATGTGTCCTTCGAGTACGGCGAGATTCGCCGACTCGCCGATCTCCCGCGCGAGCGTGTCCAGGTGCGGCGCGACGATCGGGGCGAGTTGGGAATCGACCCGGCCGGCCAGCCTCGTCAGCTTGAGCCCGAGTGCGTACTGACGGTTCGGCAGCTGGCGCACGTAGCCGAGCGAGACCAGCGTCTTGAGGAACCGATGCGTGGTCGGTGCCGGTACGTCGATCGCGGCCGAGAGCTCGGTCAGGGTCGAATCGCCGTTGTCGGCCAGTAGCTCGAGGAGATGGAACGCCCGTTCGACGGACTGGACACTCCCGGACGCCTTGTTCTCCACCGCATTCTCCACGGCGCCAGCATAAATGCGCGCTGCGCGCTGGCCAGGTCCGGTCATCCGGTTCCACATATCGGAAGTTAGCTTCCAGATAGTGTTGACAGCTCCCTCGTGCTGAGCCAACCTGATGCAACACCCCCAGACCGATAGCTCGCAGCTCTCACCGGCTCGTAGTACATCGGTGTAGAGAGCTCCTGCCGCCCGCCGGTCGAACCGCTTGCCGAGGGAGACACTCATGACTTCCGGCTCGTTGCTCACCCGTCGCCGATTACTCCAATCCGGACTTGGTCTGGCCGCTGCCGGCGTCGCCGGGACCTCGCTGGCCGCGTGCGGCGGCTCGTCCTCCGGTTCGCCCGCGGGCTGGACCGAGGTGACCTTCAGTTCCGTGGGCGATCCGACCACGCAGAAGATGTTCAAGGACATGATCGCGGCTGCTCAGAAGGAGAGCCTCGACGAACACAAGATCAAGATCGTCTGGAAACCCGCGCCGGGCGACGACTGGGCCAGCGTCATGCTCCAGTTCGCCTCGGGTACGACGGCCGACCTGCAGCGCATCGACGACGACCGGGTCTACGATCTGGCCACCAGCGGCAAGATCCTGCAGCTGGACAAGATGATGCAGGACAGCACCAACGGCTTCGACCTGACGAAGTACAGCCCGACGTTCACGACCAAGGTCGCGGTCGAGGGGTACCAGTTCTCCATCACACCCGGCATGAGCGCCAATGCGCTGTACTACAACAAGAAACTGTTCGCCGATGCCGGCCTCACGGCGCCCACCTCATGGGCCGACGCCTGGAGCTGGGACGAGTTCGACGACGCGGTCAAGAAGCTGACGAAGAAAAGCGGCAACCGGACCGATACCTACGGCCTGCAGTACGCCGTCAACACGATCCAGCCCACGGCGTACGGGGCCGGCGACACCGCGCTCTACAACAACCAGACCGAGTGCGGTTACGGCAAGCCGGAGACGCTGGACGCGATCGACAAGCAGATCTCCTACATTCGCGAGGGATACGCCCCGACCGTCGACGTCGAGTACCTGCCACTGTTCAACGCGGGCAAGCTCGCCATGACGTGGCAGGCGATGGACATCAGCGCGCAGATCAGCGACAGCGTCGACTGGGACGTGATGCCGTGGCCCAGGACGCCGCTGTTCGCGATGACGAAGAACTACGCCCGTACCTGGGTGATCCCGAAGACCGCGAAGGACCCACAGGCCGCATTCCTGGCGATGAAGGCGTTGTGTGGCAAGGCGGCATCGGAGGTCATGGCCAAGGCACAGTTCGCCGTACCGGCACTGACCGAGGTCGCCAAGAGCGCGGCGTTCACCGACCACCCGCGGCCGAAGACCGCGAACGTCTGGGCCGAGGCGCTCGGGAACGTGAACGGCAAGCCCGTCGACGTACCGTTCCCGCGCGGACCGATCGGTACGGCGCTGGCGGACTCGTTCGTCGAGGGCACCAACGCGAACAACCTGGTCAGCGGCAAGCTGGCCACCGCCGACTACCTCAAGCGCGGCCGGGATGCCGTCAATGCCGAGATCAAGAAGCGCGGCTGGAACGGGAGCAAGGGCAAGGAGTTGCTCGAGAAGGGAGGAGCGCTCACCGACCCCGACCTGAAGGTTGCGGCCAAGTGACGGCCGCACCGACGATCCAGGCGCCGGCGGCGACGACCGTCGACCAGCCCGACGTACGGCGGCGCGGGACGCGGCGGCGCAACCTCCGCGGCTGGATGTTCATCGGCCCGGTCGTGATCGGGACGCTGCTGTTCAACGTCATCCCGGTCCTGCCGACGCTGGTCACCAGCTTCACCGACTGGGACGGCCTGGCAGCACCGAAGTTCACCGGCGTGGCCAACTACAAGGAGATGTTCTCCGGGCAGGATCCGCTGTTCGGCAAGAGCCTGATCAACACCGCGATCTACACGATCGGGTATGTCCCGGTCGGGATCATCATCGGGATCGCGCTGGCGCTGCTCGTCAACAACCGGCTCCGCGGGATGGCCGTGATCCGGGCGCTGATCTTCCTGCCGTACGTGACGTCGCTGGTCGCCGTCGGCGTGATCAGCCGGTGGGTGTTCAGCGATCAGTACGGCGTCATCAACGCAGTACTGGCGTCGTTCGGTATCACCGGACCGCACTGGCTGGGTGAACCCGCGTCGGCGATGGCCGCGGTGATCGTGACGGCGGTCTGGGCGAACATGGGCTTCAACATGGTCATCGTGCTGGCCGGCCTGCAAGGCGTTCCGGAGACGTTGATCGAAGCGGCCACGCTCGACGGGGCCGGGCGGTTCTCCCGGTTCGTGCACGTGACGCTGCCGTTCCTCACCCCGACGATCTTCATGTTGCTGATCCTGCAGACGATCGGCTCGTTCCAGGTCTTCGCGCTCATCCTGGTGATGACGGGCGGCGGACCGGGCGACGGTACCTACGTCTACATCTACCACCTCTGGTACGAGGCGTTCTCGCTGCGGCGGATGGGTTATGCGTCGGCGCTGGCGATCGTGCTCTTCGCTGTACTGCTCGCGGTCACCTGGATCCAGAACCGCCTGTCGAAGAGGTGGGTGTTCTACCAATGAGAGGGCGGATCCTTGGATCGACGGCGACGTACGTCGTCTGCATCGTCGTCGCGTTGATCGCCATCGGCCCGTTCCTGTGGATGCTGTCGAGTTCGTTCAAGGAGCCGGGCGATGTGATCAGCCTGACCCCGCGGCTGCTTCCGAACCCGTTCACGTTCGAGAACTACGAGTACCTGGTCGACAACGGCGTGCTGCCGTTCATCCGGTTCCTCGGGAACAGCGCCTACATCACGGTGCTGGTGATCATCGGCCGGCTGATGGTCTGCGCACTGGGCGCCTACGGCTTCGCGAGATTGCAGTTCCGCGGGAGAGATGCCGCCTTCGGGCTGCTGCTCACGTCGCTGATGATCCCGGACATGCTGATGGTGCTGCCGCTGTATTCGGCGTACGTGAAGGCCGGCCTGATCGACACCCATTTCCCGCTGATCGTGCCGCCGATCGTGGCGAATACGTTCGGCACCTTCCTGCTTCGGCAGTTCTTCATGACGATCCCGAGGGAGTACGACGAGGCCGCGCTGGTCGACGGGGCGAGTCACTTCCGGATCTTCGTGAGCATCATCCTGCCGTTGTCGAAACCGGCCCTGGCCACGCTGGCGGTGCTGACCTTCGTGAACGTCTGGAACGACTTCTTCGGCCCGTTGGTCTACCTCAGCGATGTCAACAAGTTCACCGTCCCGGTCGGGCTGGCGTTCTTCCAGACGCAGGACAGCACGCAGTACGGCCCGCTGATGGCCGGGGCGACGCTGGCGATCATTCCGACCGTCATGGTCTTCGTCTTCGCGCAGAAGTACTTCACCCGCGGAATCTCGCTGACCGGAATCAAGTAAGGAGACAACGTGACCAAGTACGTGGTGGCTACCGTCGACGAGATTCCGCCCGGCTCCCGGAAGGTGGTCGAGATCGCCAAGCGGTCGATCGGCGTCTTCAACGTCAAGGGCAACTACTACGCGATCCGCAACCTGTGCCCGCACGGCGGTGGGCCGATGTGCGAGGGCGTGACCTCGGGGCTGGTCCGCTCGGACAAGCCGGGCAACTACGACTACATCATGCGCGGCGAGATCATCCGCTGCCCCTGGCACGGCTGGGAGTTCGAGATCGCCACCGGGCAGTCCTGGTTCGACCCCGCGAAGACGAAAGTGAAGGCGTACCAGACCGGGGTCGAATCCGGGGAGTCGCTGGCCAAGAACCCGGAGCTGTCCGCCGCCGGCTTCCAGCCGGGGCCGTACTCCGGCGAGACGTACGAGGTCGAGGTCGATCGCGACTATGTCATTGTCAATATCTGACGCCGCCGGGATGGTGGGTGAGACCACCATCGCGTTGCGGGTGCAGTCCACCAGGCAGGTGTCGGTCGGCGTGACGGAGGTCCTGCTCGTCGCCGACGACGGCTCGGAGCTGCCGTCGTGGGCCCCGGGCAGCCACATCGACGTGGAGATCCGTCCCGGGCTCGTTCGCCAGTACTCACTGTGCGGCGATCCCGGCGACCGTGGCCGCTGGCGCATCGCCGTACTGCGGGAGCCGGTGAGCCGTGGTGGCTCGATCGTGTTGTGCGAGCAGGTCCGGGCCGGCGACGTACTGACGGCCACCGGGCCGCGCAACCACTTCCCGCTGCACGAGTCCCCGCGCTACCTGTTCATTGCCGGCGGCATCGGAATCACGCCGATCATCCCGATGATCAAGGCCGCGCACGAAGCCGGCGCCGACTGGCGGCTGGTGTACGGCGGACGCACCGAGGCATCGATGGCCTATCGGGACGAGGTCGGGAGGATCGATCCCGCCCGCGTGCTCGAATGGCCGCAGGACCTGCACGGCCTGATCGAACTGGACCAGCTCCTGGCCGAACCGCAGCCCGGCACGTTGATCTACTGCTGCGGTCCCGAGCCGTTGATCGCGGCCGTCGAGGCGAGGAGTGCGCACTGGCCGCACAAGACCCTGCAGGTGGAACGGTTCGCGCCCCGGCCGCTGACCGACGCACCTCCGAACACGTCCTTCGAGATCCAACTCGTCGACAGCGACGAGGTGCTCGTCGTACCGCCGGACAGATCCATCCTCGAAGTCGTCGACGAGGCCGGGATCTTCGTCCTGTCGAACTGCGAGGAAGGCACCTGCGGGACCTGTCAGACGACTGTGCTGCAAGGTGTTCCCGACCATCGGGACTCCGTGCTCGACGAAGACGAACGCGCCGCGAACGACACGATGATGATCTGCGTGTCACGTGCGCTGTCGTCCCGACTGGTCCTCGACCTGTGAAAGGTGAGATCACACGTGGCTGTACAAGAACTCGAGAACTACGCCCGGCCCCAGCAATGGACCGGGCTCGACCTGGTCGACACCGACGTACATGTCAATCTCCCCGGCCTGAAGAACCTCTTCCCGTACCTCGAGGCGCGGTGGCGCGACTACATCACCGAGTCCGGGATGGGCGGACTGCCCTCGAACCTCTATCCGTCGAACGCACCCAATCTCTTCCTCGACGGCTCGCGGCCCGAGCAGGGCCCGGCCGGGTCCAGCCTCGAGCTTCTCCAGGGACAGCTGCTCGACCCGTGGCAGCTGGAGTACGCGATCCTCAACTGCACCTACGCCATCGATTCCATCCACAACGATGACCTGGCGGCTGCGCTCGCACGGGCGCTGAACCGCTGGCAGTTGCACGAGTTCCTGGAACAGGACCCGCGATTGCGCGGATCGGCCGTGCTGCCGCTGCAGAACCCGGAGTTCGCGGCGAAAGAGGTCGAGTGGGCGGCAGCACACGAGCAGTTCGTCCAAGTGACGGTCCCCTCGCGGAGCCGGGAGCCGCTCGGGCGCCGCGGGTTCTGGCCGATCTACCGCGCAGCCCAGCAAGCCGGCCTGGTGATCGGGGTGCAGGCGGGTGGGTCGAGCGGTAACCCGACGACGCCGATCGGCTGGGCGACGTACTTCGTCGAGGACTACGTGAACGTGCCGCTGGCCTTCCAGACGCAGCTGATGAGCTTCGTCACCGAAGGTGTGTTCGTCGAGTTCCCCGAGCTGAAGGTCGTCACGATCGAGGGCGGGTTCGCTTGGCTGCCGCCGATGATGTGGCGGTTCGACAAGGACTGGAAGGGGCTGCGCCGGGAGGTCCCGTGGGTGGAGCGTCCGCCGTCGGAGGTGATCCGCGACCACGTCCGGATGACGATCGCGCCGCTGGATCGGCCCGACACCCCGGAGCACCTGCTCGAGGTGATCGACCAGCTGCTCAGCGACGACATGTTGATGTTCTCCACCGACTACCCGCACGCGCATTTCGCGAACTCCGCCGATGCGCTGCCCGAGGGGATCCCCGGGGAGCTGCAGACCAAGATCATGTCCGGCAACGCGCACGCGACGTACCGGCTGCGATGAGGAGACGTCATGACACAGACGCAGACACAGACAGAGACCCGACCTGTTCGCCGGACCGCGGCGAAGCAGATGATCATCGACTGCGACATCCACAACGTGATGGCGCCCGGAGCGCTCGAACCGTACCTCTCGAACCGTTGGCTCAGGCATCTGAAGACGTTCGGCTCGCGGCAGCACAACGGGAACGTGTATCCGAAGGGCTCGCCGGCCAGGTACGACGCCTTCCCGCCGTCCGGGCTGCCCGCGGGGGCCGATCTGGGGTTCATGCAGAAACAGCATCTCGACGGGCTGAACGTCGAGTTCGGGATCCTCGGTCCGCTCAGCGGCTCCGGCAGTCAGCTCGATCCGGAGTTCTCCGCGGCGTTGTCGGCGGCAACCAATGACTGGCAGATCAAGGAGTGGCTGGAGCCGGAGCCGCGGCTGCGCTCGGGCATGATCGTGCCGGCCGAGCACAGCGAGCAGGCCGTCGCGGAGATCGAGCGGCTCGCCGGTCATCCGGGTTTCGTGCAGGTGCTGCTGGTTGCCCGCAGCGCGGCGCCACTCGGCGATCGCCGGTACTGGAAGATGTACGAGGCTGCCGCACGGCACGACCTGCCGATCGGGATCCATTACGGCGGCGGCGTTCGCGGCGTACCGATCAGCAGTGCGGGCTGGCCGTCGTTCTACCTGGAGGATCACGCCGGCATGTCCGCCGCGTTCCAGGCGCATGTGGCGAGCTTGATCTTCGGCGGGATCTTCGACCGGCTGCCGAACCTGCGCATCGCATTGATCGAGGGTGGGTTCGCCTGGCTGCCGTCACTGGCCTGGCGGATGGACACGCACTGGGAGCGCTTCCGCGCGGAGGTTCCCTCGGTACGGCGGCGGCCGTCGGAGTACGTGCGCGACCACTTCTGGGTGACGACCCAGCCGATCGAGGAACCGCATCGGCCCGCCGACCTCCAGAAGGTGTTCGACCACCTCGGCGGTAGCGACAAGGTGATGTTCTCCACCGATTATCCGCACTGGGACTTCGACCATCCCCAGCACGCCTTCAAGGTCAGGCTGTCAGCGGAGCAGCGGGACAACATCTACACGGAGAATGCCCGCGCGTTCTACAAGCTGCCGGCACGGGCGGAGTCGCTTTGACGAAGATCACGTCGATCGAGACGTTCGACGGCCACGGCTGCATCGTCCGCGTGCGGACCGACGACGGTCTGGAAGGCTACGGACAGACCGCGCACTCCGAGGCCCGGATCACCGGGGAGGTGCTGCACACACTGGTCGCGCGGAACTACCTGGGCCGCGACCCGTTCGATGTCATGACCCTGGCCGAGGAGTGCGCCCGGGCGGAGTACAAGTACTTCGGCAGCTTCCTCTTCCGGGCCTTGGCCGGTGTCGACACCGCGCTGTGGGACCTGGTCGGTAAGGCGAAGTCGCAACCGGTCTACCAGTTGCTCGGCGGAAAGTACCGCCCGTCGGTGCCGGTCTACGGTTCGGCGATGCGTCGCGACACGACGCCGGAGCAGGAGGTCGACCGGATGGTCCGCGCCGTCGCCGAGCACGGCTTCCGCGCGGTGAAGATCAAGATCGGCGAGCGCAACGGCCGCGATGCCGAGTCGCGCACCGGCCGCACCTGGCGCCTGGTCCCGTTGCTGCGCAAGGAGCTCGGTGACGACATCGAGCTCAGCGCGGACGCGAACGGCGCGTACTCGCCGGGCCAGGCTGTCCGGATCGGGCGGCTGCTCGAGGAGTACGACTACCTGCACTTCGAAGAGCCGGTGCCGTTCTGGGAGTACGAGAACACCAGGAGCGTCGCGGCGACTCTCGACATCCCCGTCGGGCTGGGCGAGCAGGAGTTCTCCGTCGACACCATGCGCCGGATCGTCCAGGACGGCACGGCAGACGTCATCCAGCCCGACGTCTGCTACATCGGCGGCATCACCCGCGCCCGCCAGGTCGCCGACCTGGCCAACCTGGCCGGGCTCCCGTGCGTGCCGCACTCGTCGGGCCGATCGCTGACGGCGATCTTCACCGCCCATCTGGTCACCGCGATGCCGGCCTGCAATCTCTTCCACGAGTGGACGATCGAGGACGCCTCGTCGATGCGGGTGTACGAGCCGTTCCCGGTCGCCCACGACGGCGAGGTCGTCCTTTCAGACGCCCCAGGCTGGGGCGTCGAGATCTCCGACTCCGTGTTGCAGCGCATGGAGCGAAGGGTTTCCAGTTCTTGATCGGAGTTACCACACGTCAAAGACGCCGAGTACGTCCTCCGCAACGATCAGTGTCTGGACCGCCGCGCCGAGGGCTGTGTCGTCGGCGATCGTGCGCTCGGCACTCGTTCGGGTGGTTTGGGTGGGCCGGGCGCACAGTGTCGTGAAGGGCTTGGGACCTACCGTTCGAGCACGTTCCGACAGCTGGAGGAGTGTGTATGAGCGGGCGGTTTCGGGTTGCGATGGACATCGGTGGGACGTTCACGGATGTGGTCACGTACGACCAGCAGGACGGGGTGTTCGCGGCGTCCAAGGCCTCGACCACGCCGGGGAACCTCAGTGAGGGAGTGCTGGTCGGGCTCGACGCGGTGGTCGAGCGGCCGGCCGACATCGACTTCCTGGTGCATGGCACGACGCAGGGGCTGAACGCGTTCCTCGAGCGCCGCGGTGTGCCGGTGCTGCTGCTCGGGACCGCCGGCGTCGAGGACAGCTACCACATCGCCCGCGGGCCGCGGACGCGCTTGTACGACCTGCACTACCGCAAACCGGTTCCGCTGGTCCCGCGGCGCGACATCGTCGGCATCGGCGGCCGGATCGCCGCCGACGGGTCGGAACTGACCCCGCTGGACGAGGAGGCCGTGCGCAAGGCGGCCCGGGAGGCGGCCGGCAACGGGTACGGCGCGATCGCGGTGGCGTTCCTGTTCAGCTACAAGAACCCCGCACACGAGCTGCGTACTCGCGAGATCCTGGTCGAGGAGCTGGGCTCGGAGATCACGGTGTCCCTGTCGCACGAGGCGGCCAAGGAGTGGCGCGAGTACGAGCGAACCTCGTCGGCGGTGGTCGACGCCTACACCGGCCCGATCGTACGGCGGTATCTCGTCGACCTCGAGCAGCGCCTGAGTGAGCGCGGCCTCGCCGTACCCCTGCATGTCATGCAGTCGTCGGGCGGCATCCTGACGGCGGAGTCGGCGCGCCGCCGGCCGCTGCAGACGTTGCTGTCCGGGCCGGTCGGGGGTGCGATCGCGTGCGCCGAGCTGTCCGCCCGCACCGGGCGACCGAACCTGATCGGGATCGACATGGGCGGTACGTCGTTCGACGTGTCGCTGATCGTCGACGGCGAGCCGGACGTCTCCGCCGAAGCGCAGCTCGAAGGGCTGCCGATGCTGATGAGCGTCGTCAACATCCATACCGTCGGAGCGGGCGGCGGATCGGTGGCGTGGGTCGAGGCGGGCGGTCTCAGGGTCGGACCGCGCTCAGCCGGTGCGCGCCCCGGACCGGCTTGCTACGGGCGGGGCGGTGCCGAGCCGACGGTGACCGACGCCAACCTGGTCCTCGGCCGGATCGACCCCGAAGGGTTCGCCGGCGGTCAGCTGACCCTCGACACCTCGCTGGCCGCGGACGCCGTCGGGGGTCTGGCCGAGCAGTTCGGGCTGGGTACGACGGCGATGGCCGAAGGGATCTGCGATATCGCGAACGCCAAAATGGCGCAGGCGATCCGCACCATCACCGTTGCCCGAGGCATCGAACCGCGCGACTCGGCGCTGGTCGCCTTCGGTGGTGCGGGACCGATGCACGCGGCGTTCCTGGCCCGCGAGCTGGGTATCGCCGAGACCGTGGTGCCACGGTTCCCCGGCGCCTTCTCGGCCTGGGGCATGCTGCAGACGCAGATCCGGCAGGACTACTCCGAGCCGTACTTCTTCCTGGACGAGGATCTGGATGGCGCGGACATGGCGGCCACCCTGGCCCGGATGGAGAAGGCAGGCGTCGACGCGCTGTCCAGCGAGGGCGTCGCCGAGGACCGGCGTACGGCGAACCACTCCGTCGACGTCCGCTACGAGGCGCAGGAGTACACGCTGACCGTCCCGCTGACCGACGCCGAGGAACCGTCCCGGCCAGGCTTCCTGACGACGCTGGCCGAACGGTTCGCCGCTCTGCACGAGGCCCGGTACGGGCACGCCAACCTCGGTGCTCCGATCGAGCTGGTCACCTTGCGCACCGCCGCGATCGGCCAGGTGGCGCGCCCGGCTCCGCAGCCGTGGCCGGCCGCGACGTCCACGGAGTTCGCGCATCAGCTTCGCACCGTGGTCTTCGACGGCGAGCCGCACGAGTCGATCGTCGTACGCCGTGACGACCTGTACGCCGGCCACACGTTCGACGGTCCCGCGATCGTCGTCGAGGACACCGCGACCACCGTCGTGCCGCCCGACCACACCGTCGGCGTCGACGACATCGGCTCCCTGCTCATCCGGCGGAAGGACACCAAGTGACAGCCACTCCGGACCGCGTCGACATCGACCCCGTGACGGTCGAGATCATCCGCAACGCGCTGACCTCGGCGGCCGACGACATGAACGCCACGCTGATCCGTTCGGCGTACACCCCGATCATCTACGAATGCGGCGATTGCGTGGTCGCGTTGCTGGATGCCGATCATCAGGTGCTCGGTCAGTCGGCCGGGCTGCCGATCTTCCTCGGCAATCTGGAGACCTGCACGCTGGCCACCGAGGAGCGGTTCGGGCGCGAGGTCTGGCAGCCCGGTGACGTCTGGATCCTCAACGACAGCTACCTGGGCGGCACCCACCTGAACGATGTGACGATCTTCGGCCCGGTGTTCGACGACGGCACGCTGATCGGCTTCACCGCGTCACGGGCGCACTGGATCGACGTGGGCTCGAAGGATCCGGGTGGGTCGATGGACTCGGTGACGATCTTCCAGGAGGGTCTGCGGCTCGGTCCGCAGAAGCTGGTCGACGGTGGTGAGCCCGTGCACGGTGTCATCGACACGATCGGCACCAACGTCCGGTTCCCGTATCCCACCACCGGCGACATGAACGCGATGATCGCCTGCATCACGATGGGGGAGAAGCGGCTGCAGGAGATCGTTCGCAGGTTCGGCCTCGACACGGTCGAGGCCGCGCGGGACGAGATCTTCCGGCAGACCGAGCTGCTCGAACGCGCGGTGATCGAGGCCATCCCCGACGGGGTGTACGACGCCGAAGGCGTGCTCGACAACGACGGCATCGATCTGAACACGCCGATCCCGATCAGGCTCCGAATCACGGTGTCGGGGGACACGATCGACTTCGACGTGACCGAATCGGCCGATCAGACCGTCGGACCGGTCAACTGCGGTGTCGCGCAGGCGGTGTCGGCACTGCGGGTGGGCTACAAGTTGCTGGTCAGTCCCGATCTGCCGGGCAACGGCGGTTCGTTCCGCTCGATGACCACCCAGGTGCGGGAAGGATCGGTGCTCGGGGCCCGTTCTCCGGCGGCCTGTCAGTGGTACTTCTCCCACCTCGGACTGCTGATCGACATGGTCGCCCGCGCGCTGGCCCCGGCGCTGCCCGACAGCGTGGCCGGGGCGAGCCACGGCGACTCGATGATCATCCTGACGGCCGGAGTCGATCCTCGGGTCGGCCGCGAGTTCGTCAGCCTGGAGGCCACGGTCGGCGGCTGGGGTGCCTGGCAGGGCTCGGACGGCGAGAGTGCGTTGATCAACAACGTCAACGGATCGCTGAAGGACATCCCGATCGAGGTCCACGAGACGCGGTACCCGTGGCGGATCACGGAGTACCGGATCCGGGAGGACTCCGGTGGCGCCGGGAGATGGCGTGGTGGCAACGGGGTGATCCGTGAGTACGAGGCGCAGACGGATCTGTCGGTGTCGCTGTGGTTCGAGCGTTCGCGGCAGCCGGCCTGGGGACTGTTCGGCGGTGAGGATGCGGTCGGCCCCGAGGTCGTCGTCAACCCCGGTCGTCCGGATGAGCGGCGTCTGCTGAAGGTGAACGGTCTCGACCTGAAGGCGGGTGACGTGGTCCGCTGCTCGACCGGTGGCGGCGGCGGGTACGGCGATCCGGTCGAGCGATCGGCCGACGACGTACGGGCCGACGTCAGCGACGGCAACATCAGCGCCGAGGCGGCGATGACCCGCTACGGAATCTAGAGGCACTACTCGTCCGTGCCGGACTGCGTCCAGAGCGAGGCCAGCGCATAACACAGCACGTGCAGGGCCAGCCGCTGCTCGGGTTCGTCGTACGCGAGCCCGAGCTGCCGGGCCCGGGTCAGTCTTGCCAGCACAGTGTTCCGGTGTACGCCGAGGCGCTGGGAAGCCTGGCTCAGCGAGCCACCGCAGTCCAGCACGGCCAGCACGGTCTGGACGAGTGCCATCCGGTCGCGGGCGTCCATCAGCTCGGCGAGGCACAGGTCGGCGACCTGGGCGATCTCGGTGGTCGGCAACCAGGCCAGTGCAGCGGACGCGCCGACCTGGTCGAACCACTGCACACCGGCCGGGCCCTGCTCGCGCGCAACATGTGCCGCAAGACGCGCCTCGGCGACCGAACGCATCAGCCCGGCGACGCCAGGATGGGCCTGACCGACGCCGATCACCAGTCGATGCGCTGCGGCCGAGTCACGAAACGCGGTCACCGCCCGGCGTAGCGGTCCGACGTCGTCGGGATCCTCACTGCTGTGCCAGGAGATCCAACTGTCGCCGTCGACAACCAAAGGCCAGTGCGTACGTCCACGCTGCCAGGCCGCGCGAACCAAGTGGGTGACCTCCTCGGACGGCTCTCCGGACGGCCGCAGCGGCGTCAGCCACACCGCTCGGTTGACGCCGTCGACCTGCCAGCCCAACTCGCTGCTCCAGGGTGGAGTCTCGATCTCGACCGGGCCTGCAGGGGCCTCGGGTGGCGGCTCGGCAGCCAGCCGTCGCAGCAGTCCGAACGCCGCCTGCTCATGGGCAGAGTGAACGGTCGAGTCCAGCCTGGTCTGGGCCCACGCTGCCTGCAGAGAAGGACGAGCCAGCCTGAGCAGCGATTCGACCTGCTCGACCGCCATCGGGCCGTTCACTGGAACAGCCGCAACCAACCGGGCCCACGGCTGCTCGTCCGGTCCTTGTACTTCGACCTCGACCCGCCGGGCATTCGATTTGTCCTGCAATGCGGCGACCCGGCCGGCCACGGCCGTCTCGCCGATCACCAGGGCGACTGGTGCGTTCTGCAGCTCGCTGTTGAGGACACCCAGAACGCCGCGGACGTGAGTCTGTTCGGCGAGTCGTTCCGCACACAAGGCCTGCCCCAGCGCACGGGCGGCCGCCGGCGCGCTGACCTGACCGGCCAGCTGTAGCGCGACATCAACCGGATCGGAGTCGATGGCCAGCAGCGTCATGTTCAGTCGCTCGGCCAGGGCTGCACCGGCCGACCCGGCGACGGCGCCGGACACCACCACCGCCGAGACATTGCGCTCCCAGGCCAGATGCAGCGCGGCTGCCAACGACCAGCCACCGGCGGCGGCCGTGTCGTGCAGTACGACGAGAACGTGCGGAGCGCACCGCCGCAGCCGTTCGAAGGTCTGCGCCAGCACGACCTGCTCGACCTGTCGCAACGGGTCGGCGAAGTGCAGCCGGCTCGCACTCGCCAGCGGCTGGATGCGGACGAGGCCGCCCAGAGTGATCGGTAGCGTCGAGGGGCGTTGGCTCACGGTTCTCCTCGCAGTCGCCGGGGATGGTCGAGCGGGATGCCATGGAAGTTCAGGCCGACCATCGCCATGCCTTCGTCGGAGTACCAGACCGCGTCGCCCGGGGTTACGAGTACGTCGACCAGGTCGCCGCGTTCGAGGTTGTCGAGGGTCGCCAGCGTGCCCCGGGTTGCATCGACCAGACACAGCAGATCGGGAGCACCCGCGATCAGCTCGCCGTTGGCGAAGACGGCAACGATTTCGCTGCGCAGCTCGATACGCAGCTGTCGCCGGCGGCCGTCGGTCTCGTCGATCACGACGCTGGACGGGTGTGCCGGGATGCTGCCGTCGCTGGGCCGGCTCAGCTGCTCGAGCTCGGAGATTCGTCCCCGGCCCAACCTCCGGCAGCCGGTGATCGCGGCCAGCCGGCTGATCAGCAGATCCGGATCGGTCTGTTGCAGCAGGACCCGGCCGACATTGGCGATCCGGGAGATCGTCCCGGGCAGGGCACCGCGACGCAGCGCGCCGGCCGTGGTCGGGTACGAGGCCAGGGCTGCCCAGCCGCCCAGGGTGTCGAGACCGGCCCGGAGCAGCCGGTCCGCACGAGCTCCTGTCCGCGCGTCCACCAGCACACTGTCGCCTGTCGGTCCGAAGGCGACGAGCGGCGTCGGTGAGATTCCGGCCAGGTACATCGCGGTGTGATGGATGAGCGCGAACGCACGCCCCATGCCGTCGGCGTCCAGCAGTGGTACGCCGAGCTGGGCCGCGGCAGCCACCGGGACCAGGGCGCTGACCGTGGCCGCGGCAAGCGGATAGACGGCGCCGAAGCGGACGCCTTGCAACTGCTCGATCTGGCGGATCGCGGCCACGAACTCGTCACCGGCCGGAGGCAGGTCGGCCAGCGCCGACCCGGACCCGAGAACACACAACGACACGCACGGCGTCTCCGGGGCCATCGTCTCGACACGATGCAGCGCCACCGGTCCTTCGCGTTCGAGCAGCCCGGTCAACCACGACGTCAACGAGGACCGGCCGGCATCCCCGACAGCCGGCGCGTAGAACTTGGCGCCCTCGTACAACGCCGGCACGTCCGCCGCGCTGATCCAGGTGGCTGCACCGCTCATGGCGCTTCCAGCAGTGGCCGGCTCAGGCCGATGTCCGGCGTACCGGCAACACGAACGCGGATGCGGACTGTGCCGGCTGGGCTGTACGGCACGGCGACAGTCGAGACCTCGGCGAAGAACGCCGTACCGGGCGCGGCGCCGTTGGCCGTGACGAAGGCGGTCGCACGCTCCTCCGCGTCGCGGCGTACCGATCTGAGCTCGTCGGCGGACTCGATGAAGGCCACCTCGTCCAGCCAGGAGGTCGGGGAACTGACGGCCGCGCCGACGCAGGCCAGCAGTTCCGGCGCATGACGGGCCCGCACAACAGGTACGTCGGGCATCCGGCCGGGGACGCCAGTCGGGGTGACGTCCCGTTCCGGCGTCAGCACCGCGGTCGGTACGACGAGTTCGGTGCCGATGCCCGCCGACTCCGCCAGGCTCACCTGGGCCAGGCCGTGCCGGACCTCGCCGGCCACCTGCGCTCCATCACGGGACAGCAGGACGCGGCAATCGGCCAGCCCTTCCAGATAGGCCGCACCGCAGACCTCCAGCGCGTCGGTCGCGCCGAACGCAACCACTGGCATGGTCCGGATCCGCGATGCGGTGGTGTAGCCGCCGTCGCCGCGGGCCACTCGCAGCTGGAACTCACCGGGTAGCCGACTCAGCACCCGCTCGCACCGGTCGACCAGCTGCTCGGCGACGCCGGAGAGTGCGCAGTCGAGCACAACGGTTGCTTCCCGCGCGACGAGCCCGTGGCCGCCGTACTCGCTCGCGGCCGAGATCCGGGCCCCCGGCATCGCGGTCTGGATCGCGTCGGCGACTCCGCGCTCGTGGCCGGGCCGCGCTTGGGAGCCGGCGGCAACGATCGCCACATGCCGGATCGAGCCGGCGGCGAGCTCGGCGCAGATCTCTTCGAGCCGTCCGTGGTCCAGCGGACAGAGTTCGTTGCCGAGCAGGTCGTGGCCGCCGGCAACTGTGAACCGTCGCGCGACCCGGCGCTCGACCAGCGCGGCCGGAGACCGTGCCAGCGCGGGGTCCGTGGCGGGCCGCGGTACGACGCGGATCACCGCGACCCGGGGCAAGGCGCTGTCTGCACGGGTGATGGCGTCGAGCAGCATCGGAGCGAGGTCGACGGTCACCGCGAACGGCCCGTCCGGGAACTCACCGATAGCTGTCCGGACGGCGGACGCGATCGTCCCGTCGAGGTCGGCCCGAGCCGGCTCGACCGGGAGAACGGCCGCGCCATGCACCACGACCGCGTACGAGCGCTCCGGGTGCAGGCTCACGCCGACGTGTGCGAACTCGCCAGTGCGAGACACGAGCACAGAGTACAGCCGTTGGCCGGCGCTACCGGGACCGTCTACGCAGCCAGCGATCCGTCGTGACGGCGAACAGGATCAGGCAGCCCTGCAGCACCTGCTGGTAGATCGTGTCCCAGCCCAGCAGATTGAACCCGTTTCCGATCAGGGTCAGCAGGAACGCTCCGACCACGCCGCGCCAGATCGCGCCCTCGCCGCCGAGGATGCTGGTGCCGCCGATCACCGCCGCCGCGATCGCGGTCAGCTCCGCGCCGGTGGCCATCGTCGACTGGGCCGAGCCCGCGCGGGACGCGAGGATCAGTCCTGCCAGCGCAGAGCAGACGCCACTGATGACGTACGCCGCGACGTGGATCGATCCGACCCGGATGCCGGACAGCTGGGCGGCCTCCAGGTTGCCGCCGACGGCGTACACCCGGCGACCGAACGTGGTCGTCGAGATCAGCAGTCCGATCGCCACCACGACGATCACGAACATGACGGTGGCCGACGTCAGCCCGAACAGCGACGGCCAGGTCAGGGCGCCGAAGTTCTCGGTCTGGGAGCCGAGTGGATAGACGATTGCACCCGCGGTCACCACGACGGCCACGCCGCGGTAGATGATGCTGGTCGCGAGCGTCGCGATGAACGAGTTGATCCCGCTGCGGACGACGATCATCCCGGTCACGAATCCGAGCAGCGCGCCGGCCACCACGGCCGCGCCGAAGCCGACGGGAACGTTGGTCACCCGCATGATCTCGACGCCGACGATCGCCGACACCGCGAGCGTGGCGCTCGCGGTCAGGTCGAACACGCCGCTCAGGATGCACACCGTCGCGCCGGCGGCCAGCAGCCCGACCACCGTGCACTGGTCGAGCAGGTTGATCATGTTCGATCTGGTGAGGAAGGTGTCGGTGCTGAGCGACAATGCGATCACGATCGCGATCAGTGCGACCAGAATGCCGTAGTCGCGGAACCGGACCGCCCGCCGCGACCCTGTGGACCCTGCGGCCGCGGGCGACTGGGCGGGCGGTTCGGCGGGGGTGGCTGCGTCGACGGTCACGTCGGCTCTCCTTCGTCTCCGAATGCGGCGGCGATGACGACCTCCTTGGCCGTCCCGCGCGGGAACTCGCCGACCGGGCGCCCGTGCCGGAGGACGAGCACCCGGTGGGAGAGGGCGAGCAGCTCCTCGATCTCCGACGAGACGCACACGACGGCCATGCCGTCCCGAGCCAGTTCGGTGATCAGGTGATGGATATGGCTCTTCGCGGCGATGTCCACCCCGCGGGTGGGCTCGTCGACGAGCAGGATGCGGGGCGAGCACAGTAGCCACTTGGCGAACAGCGCCTTCTGCTGATTGCCACCTGAGAGCGTTTCGACGGGCGCATCCTTGGCCGCCGCGCGGATGTCGACGAGGCGCGACACGGTGTCGACCGCGGTTCGCTCGGCGGAGCGCCGTACGACGGGACCGACGCGGCGACGGGGCAACGATGACAGCGCCACGTTCTCGCTGACAGAGCGTGCCATCACCAGGCCCTGTTCCTTGCGTGACTCCGGCACGAACGCGATGCCCGCGGCCATCGCCCGCCGCGGTGACAGCCGGGTGAGTGTGGTGCCGTCGACCTCGACCGTGCCCTCGGTGGCGTGGTCCGCGCCGAAGAGCAACCGCAGCGTCTCGGAGCGTCCGCTGCCGACGAGACCGGCCAGGCCGAGGATCTCTCCGGCGCGTACCTCGAGATCGACGCCCTGCACCGGACCGCGTCGCAGACCACGGGCCGAGAGCACCGTTGGAGCGTCGTCCGGGATCGGGTCCGGCGTGCTGTACAGCATGTCGATCTCGCGACCGACCATTTGCCGGACCAGGGTTCGCGGCGTCTGGGTGGCGGCGTCGTCGGTCGTGACCAGCGCCCCGTCGCGCAGCACGGTGATCCGGTCGGCGACCGCGAGGACCTCGTCGAGGAAATGTGAGACGAGCAGGATCGTCGTACCGCTGTCGGCGAGGCGGCGGATGAGCGCGATCAGGTTGTCCTTCTCGTGCTCGCTCAGTACGGCGGTCGGCTCGTCCATCGCGAGCACGCGCGCGCCGCGGGCCAGCGACCTCAGGATCTCGACCTGCTGCTGTACGCCGGTCGGCAGCAGATCGACCCGTGCGCGTGGATCCACCTCGAATCCGGTCAGCTCGATCAGTTCGTCGAACCGCTTCCGGTCGTGCCCGGCGCGGCGGACGCCGGCGGTCTGCGCCCAGCGACCCAGGAAGACGTTCTCGAGCACGGTCAGCGCCGGAACGAGCGCGCCCTCCTGGGAGATCAGGCTGACGCCCTGGGCGATCGCGTCCCGTGGCCGCGCGAACGTCACCTGCTCGCCGTCGAAGCTGAGCGTGCCGTGGTCGGCCCGGACCACTCCACCGAGGATCTTGAGCAGGGTGCTCTTCCCGGCGCCGTTCTCGCCGACCAGCCCGTGCACCTCGCCCGGCGCGATGTCGAGGTCGACATCGCGCAGGACGGTGACACCGCTGTAGCTCTTCCCGACGCCACGAACCGAGATGCTGGGCGCTGTTGTGCTCATGACTCAATCCGAGTAGTCGGCGGTGAGGCCTTTCAGCGTTTCCTTCGTGCCGAGGCACTCGAAGGTCGTCAGCGTGGTGCAGGCGACGGTCGAGGCGGGCACGTCCTTGCCTCTTGCCTTGGCGAGCCCCAGTTCCGCGGCCTTGGCCCCTTCGGACTTCTCCGGTACGTCGTACACGCCGTACCAGGTGCCGTCGTTGACGAACCCGAAGGCCTGCGTCGAGCCGCCGTTTCCGACGAACCCGATTTTCTTGCCCTTGGCAAGCGGGGTGGCACCTTCGAGTGCCTGCGACGAGCCGATCACGACGTTGACGTCCGGGTGGGACTGCAACAGGTTCTGCATCGCGGCCCGGCCGGTGTCCGGGGTGTATCCGCCGACGAAGTTCGAGACGACGGTTGCACCGCCGGACTTGAGAGCGTTGACGGCCGCGTCGGTCCGCGCGGTGTCGAGCGGATAGTTCGCAAAGCCCTGCAGATAGGCGACTTTGCAGGCTCCGCTCGTCACCGTCTTGCAGGCTTCCAGGCCGAGCTTGGCCAGCCCCACACCGTTGACCGTCGGTGGGTCGATGATGTTGATCGTGCCGGGGACCTGGGGTTCGGCGGTGTCGAACTTGCCGCCGACGGGGGTGAACTCCACCACCACGACGATGCCGGCGGCGATCGCCTGCTTGATCGGGTTGACCATCGCGACCCCGTCGTTGGCCTGCACGATCACGACGTCGTACCGCTTGGAGGTAACCGCGTCCTGCAGTTGGTTGACCTGGGTCGGGCCGTCGAAGTTGGAGTCCAGGAAGGTGGCCGTCGCGTTGTTCTTCTCGGCGTACGACTGGACGCCGGCCCAGGCCGCCTGGGCGAACGAGTTGGCTTTGGCGAAGCCGAAGAATCCGATCTTCAGCTGTTTGTCCGCGGCGACCGAGGTCGGTGTTCCGCCGGCGGTGCTGGTCGCGGGTTTGCTGCAGGCCGCGATGCTCATCGCGAAGGCGACGGTCACACCGACCGCCGCGAGTCGGGCAGCTCGTATCACGGGTGCTCCTCGGGCGTGATGGGGGCGGAACTCACAGGGGATTCAGCGGGGGATCGGTCTGGTACGAGCTCGAAGAGTGCGCCAACGATCGGCTCGCCCGATGTGGTGTCCAGTACGGCGGCGAGTTGCCGGGACAGGGCAACGCGCCAGGGATCCTCGACCCAGTGCTGGTAGTCCGCGGCCGTGTCCCAGTCGGCGATGACCAGGTGGGTGGCCCGGCCCTCGTCGACGGATCGCAGCAGCAACGCGTCCCGGCATCCGGGGAACCGCCGGGCGCGTGCCAGAATCCCGTGCTCGGCGTAGAGATCCTCGAGCGCGCCGGCGTCGGCGGCACGAAGAGTGAGCACACTGCGGATCATCTGGGCCTCCGGTGGGTCCGGGGTGGTCGAGTGGGCAAATGCTGTCGTCGCCCGCCGGTACGCCGATGTGCGCCGAGCACATCGGCCCGCGTGACCGCTGTGCACGCGGGCGTTTGCCGCCGGATCCGGGCCAGGGGGACCGGTTGACACTGCGAATTCGGCTGTGTCACGTTCGAGTCCTCCGCCGTGCCAACCGGCGAGGATCACCCGGCTGACCGTCGGCACGCCTCGGGACAACGGGCCCGCTCCGTCAGCCGCTTCAACCGCCGTACCCAGGGATCACAGCTGTGGCGATCCCCGATGCGACGTGCCCGCGCCCCCGCGGATGAGTCGAAAGGGCCCAACCCATGACCAGCACCAGCCGTGTCGCCATCGACGTCGGCGGTACGTTCACCGATGTCGTCGAACTGCTGCCGGCCACCGGTGAGCTCCGGTTCGACAAGGTCCCCACCACGCCGGCGCAGCCCACCGAGGCAGTGCTGAACGCGTTCGGTACGACGCGGACCACGCTGCCGGAGGTGGCGATGTTCACCCACGGTACGACGCTTGGCCTGAATGCCCTGCTGACCCGCACCGGTGCACGGACCGCCGTGATAGGCACCGCCGGCTTCCGAGATGTCTACCTGCTCGGCCGGACCGATCGCCGGACCAACTACGACATCACCTATCGCCCGCCGCCCGCGCTGCTGGAGCGCTACGACACCTTCGAAGTACCCGAACGCAGCCTGTTCGACGGTTCGGTCCACCGCCCGCTCGACGTCGGCGCGGCGCGTGCGGTCGCCGCCACGATCGCGGAGCGCGGCTACGACTCGGTGGCGGTCGCCTTCCTGCACTCGTACGCCAACCCGGCGCACGAGTTGCGGATGCGGGAGATCCTGGCCGAGATGGCTCCTGACGTCGCGGTGACGCTGTCGCACGAGCTGTCTCGCGAATACCGCGAGTACGAACGGACCAGTACGGCGGTCCTCGACGCCTACGTGAAGCCGATCGTGCGGCGTTATCTCGAGCGGCTGGAAGGCGAACTCCGCGGCGGCGGGTTCGAGGGCCGGTTCCTGATGACTCGATCCGGCGGCGGCGCGATGACCGCGAGCGGGGCGCGGGAACAGCCGGTCAGCCTGATCCTGTCCGGACCGGCCGGCGGGGTCATCGGTGCGAGTGCGTTCAGCACGCTGATCGGCGAGCCCAACCTGATCACCATCGACATGGGCGGGACCAGCCTCGACGCCTCCCTGGTGATCGACGGCGAACCCGTGCTGCATCAGGGCGCGGAGTTCGAACAGCTGCCGATCAACACGCCGTCGCTCTACATCCACACCATCGGCGCGGGTGGTGGCTCGATCGCCTGGCTGGATGACGCCGGGGTGCTGCAGGTGGGTCCGCAGAGCGCCGGTGCGGATCCCGGTCCGGCGTCGTACGGTCGCGGCGGCACTGCGCCGACGTTCACCGACGCGGCACTGACCGTCGGCTATCTCGGGGCGGCCACGCCGCTGGGCGGCCGGCTCGTGCTCGACGACGCACTCGCGACGGCGGCGCTGAAACCCCTCGCCGGCCGGCTCGAGCTCGGCCCGGCCGCGCTGGCCCGCGGCATCATTCGCATCTCGACGGCGAAGATCACCGGCGCGGTACGGGCGATCACAGTCGAGGTCGGCCGGGATCCGAAGGACTTCGCGCTGCTGTCGTTCGGAGGCGGCGGCGGGCTGGTGGCGGTCGATGTCGCGCGTGAGCTGTCGATCCCGACGGTGATCGTGCCGCCGGGCCAGGGCGCGTTCTCGGCTTTCGGGATGTTGTTCGCCGACGTTCAGCACGACTTCGCACAGACCTCGGTGATGCCACTCGCCGATCTCGACGAGACGCGTCTGGCCGCGGCGTACGACGTGATGGCCGAGGAGGCCGCGTCCGCCCTGGCTGCGGACGGGTTCGAGCCCGCGGCGCAGGTACTGGTTCGCAGCGTCGACGTCCGCTACTCGGGACAGGAGCACAGCGTGACCGTGCCGGTGCCGGAGGACGGCCGGGTGGGATCCGTCGAGCGTGCGTTCGCCGAGCTGCACGAGCGGCAGTACGGTCACACGATGACGGATCCGATCGAGATCACCACGCTGCGGCTGCGGGCCACCGGCTTGGTGGCGAAGCCGACGCTGCCACGGCTGCATCGCCGTACCTCGGGCGCACCGTTGCCGAACGCAACCAGATCCGTGTACGTGTCCGCGGAGTGTCCGCAGGAGCCGTACGCGCTGTTCGCGCGCGAGGCCCTGCTCGCCGGCGACGAGCTGGCCGGCCCGGCCGTGATCGCCGAACACACCGCGACCACCGTGATCCATGCCGGCGACCTGCTCCGGGTCGGCGATCACGGCGAGCTGATCATCACTGTCGAAGGAGTCTGATGAACGACTCGATCACCATCGAGGTCATCCGGCACGGTCTGCTCGCCGCCGCCGAGGAGATGGCCCGCAACCTGTGCCGGACGGCGTACAACACCGTCGTCTACGAGATCCACGACTACGGCATCGGCATCCACGACGCGGCAGGCGACGTAGTGGCCGACGCTCCGGGCATCGCCGTGTTCACCCGTGGCAACGATCACGGCATCAAGGCCGCGAAGGAGTTCGTGGGTGCGGACGCGATGCTGCCCGGTGACGTGTTCCTGCTGAACTACCCGTACTGGTCGTCCGCGCACACCCTCGACCCGCTGGTCTTCGCGCCGATCCATGTCGGCGATGAGCTGATCGGATTCGCCTCGTGTCGCGTACACGTGCTCGACCTGAAGCAGAAGGACCCCGGGTACGTCCTCGACTCGACGGACATGTACCAGGAGGGCCTGTTCTTCCCGGCCACCAAGCTGTATCGCGAGGGTGAGGCCAACGAGGACATCTTCAATGTGATCCGCTTCAACAGCCGCCTGCCGGAACGGACGATCGGCGATCTGCAGGCCCAGGTGTCCGCATGTGTGACCGGAGTACGTCGCACGCAGGCAATCGCGGCGAAGTACGGCGTACCGGCGCTGACCGGTGCGATGGAGGCGATCAACGACCATGGCGAACGGCTGGCCCGGATCGCGCTGGCGAAGCTGCCGAAGGGGACGTGGACCGCGCACGACTTCGTCGACTCCGACGGTGTGGACCTCGACCGGATGGTGAAGCTCGATGTCACCGTGACCGTGACCGACGAGGAGATGGTCATCGACTGGACCGGCACCGATCGCGATGTCCGTGGCCCGATCAATCTGCCGGTCGGCCAGACGGCGGCGTTCTGCAGCCTGGTGTTCAAGGCGCTCACCACGCCGGACACGCCAGTTGTCGCAGGCAACTTCCGGCCGCTGCGGATCGTCACCGAACCCGGCTCGGTGGTGCATGCCGTGCCGCCGATGCCGACCTTCACGCTCTGGACCGGGTTGCTCGGTGGCGAGGTGGTCCTGAAGGCGTTGGCACAGGGGATGCCGGATCGGGTTCCGGCCTGCTCGGGTGGTGACGTCTGCTCGATGATGGGGCTCGGGATCAACCCGCGCAACGGCGAACAGTGGCTGGAGGCAACCAACGAGGCGGTCGGCTTCGGTGGGCACGCCGGTGGTGACGGCGCGGACGGCATCATGCATCTGACCGAGCCGGGCTGCCGGAGCAATCCGGTCGAGGTGCTGGAGACCAAGTCCCCGATGTTCATCGAGTCGTACGGCTACCGCCCGGACACGGGCGGAGCCGGTCGGCACCGCGGCGGAGTCGGAGTCGGGCGTGCCTATCGGTTCACCGCTCCGGCGACCGGGATCTGCCTTGTCTACAAGACGAAGACCAAGCCGTGGGCGATCGACGGCGGGCACGAAGGCGACAACAACCACATCATCCTGAACCCCGGTACCGAGCGCGAGGTCGTGCAGGGCGGCAGCTACAACCGGCTCCAGGCCGGCGAGGTCCTGGTGAACAACACCGGCGGCGGTGGCGGCTACGGCGATCCGCTCGAACGAGATCCGGCACGGGTGGCAACCGACGTACGCAACGGGTTCGTGTCGGTGACGGCGGCCGAGCGGGAGTACGGCGTCGTGGTAGATCCGTCGACGTTCGAGGTCGACGAGGTGGCTACCGCCCGGCTGCGGAAGGATGCGGCATGAGCAGTTCTCTCTCGATCATCAACGCGACCATTTTCGACGGCGTCTCGGACGAGCTGGTCGAAGGATCGGTCCACGTCGTGGACGGGCGGATCGTGGCCGCCGGCGGGACACCCGAACCAGCCGACCGGGTGCTCGATGCCCGTGGCCGCACGGTCCTTCCCGGCTTGATCGATGCCCACTGCCACGCCTACGGCATCGACCTGGACCTGCTGAAGCTGGAGTCCGCTCCGCTCAGCTACGTGGCGCTGGTTGCCGCCCGGCGGTTGGCCGGAGCGCTGGCGCGGGGGTTCACGACGGTACGGGACCCGAGCGGAGGAGATGCGGGACTCGCGCGGGCGATTACCGAGGGGTTGTTGCCTTCGCCCCGGTATCTCTGGACCGGTCCGGCGCTCAGTCAGACGGGTGGCCACGGTGACGTGCGGGCCGCCGACAGCGATCTCTGCGGTTGTTCCTCGCACTCGGTCGAGGTGGTCGACGGCGTCGATCCGCTCCGCCGAGCCGTCCGCGACCGGTTCCGCCGCGGCGCGCACGCGATCAAGGTCATGGCGTCCGGTGGCGTCGTCTCGTTGACCGATCCGATCCGCATCCCGCAGTACTCCGCCGATGAGATCCGCGCGGTCACCGAGGAGGCGACTCGCCGCGGCAGCTATGTCGCGGCGCACGCCTATTCCCCGGAGGCGATCCGGCACGCGATCGACAACGGAGTCCGCAGTGTCGAGCACGGCAACCTGCTCGACGCCGAGACCGCCGAGGCGATGGCGGCGGCCGGAGCATTCCTCGTGCCGACGCTCGCGGCGTACGACGCAATGGACCGTCGGGGCGCCGAGCTCGGGATGGCACCGGTGTCCCGGGAGAAGAACCGCGAGGTTCTCGAAGCCGGCCGTAGTGCCGTCGAGCTCGCCCGGGCCGCCGGCGTACGAGTCGGCTTCGGAACCGACCTGATGGGGGTGCTGGAGGACGAGCAACTCAACGGGCTACGCCTGCAGATCGAAGTCGACGGCCCGGCAACAGCCCTCCGGTCCGCCACATCGGTCAACGCCGACCTGCTCGGCCGCCCGGACCTCGGCCGAGTCCGCGAGGGCTGTGTCGCCGACCTCCTCATCGTCGACGGCAACCCGCTCCACGACCCTTCCCCGCTGTGGACCGCCGGCCATCGCACCGTCATCCAGGCGGGCGCGGAGTCGGCGGCCTGGTGATCGAACCCCACGACGTGCCCGAGTCTGCGCTTGAGGTGAAGAACTGTTCGAGGACGGCGGCGAACGACTGCGGATCGGCGACTTGGGTCTCGCCGTCGATGGTCCGGCGCTGGGCGTTCGGTAGGGCTGCAGTGATCGCGTCGGCGGCCTCGTCGAAGAAGCCGGGCCCCAGACCTTCGAGGTGCGGGTCGGGGCGCCCGCCGGTCGCCACGAGGACCGGTTGCGTGATGGCGGCCAGCCGGCTGCGCGAGCTCGAAGCTGCGGAGATCGTGCGCCGACGCCGGTTCGCGCCGAGCAGTACCTCGGCGTACGAGCTGACAGAACGCGGCCGCGCGCTGGAGCCCGTGCTGACCGCGATCAGGCACTGGGGCGCCGAACTGCCGGCCGACGGGGCGAACCGGCCCTGGGCGTCGATGGGCTCGTCTTCGCGCTCAAGTCCACTTTCGATGCCGAGCTCGCCGACGGCCTCGAGGCTGTCGTCCAGCTCGACGTCGGTCACGACCGGTTCCGGGTCGAGGTCAGCGACGGGCGGCTCGTGATCGCTCGCGGCGAGGTCGCCAACCCCGACGCCGTCATCGCCGCGGAGGCACCGGCCCTGCAGTCCCTTGCGTTCACCGACCGTCGACTCCCGGACGCTGAACAAGCCGGCGAAGTAGCGCTCTCCGGCAGCCGCGAAGCAGCCGAACACCTCTTGAACTGCTTCCCGGTGTCTGTCCGGTCCTGATTCGCTCGTCGGCGGGCTCACGGATCGACCGCCTCGGGGGCTTGCGTCAACGCGTTTGACGGCTGGAAGCTCGCTTTTGTCAGGGACGGCAAACGTTTGACGGATGGTTGAGATGGTGACATTGCGCGACATCGCCGAGCAGGTCGGCGTCTCGGTGTCGGCGGTGTCGCTGGTGCTGAACGATCGAGCCACGGGCCGGATCCGGGCCGACGTCGCGATCCGGATCCGAGAGGTCGCCGCCGAGCTGGGCTACGTGCCGAATCTGCTCGCCCGAGGGCTCAAGACGCGGCAGTCGCTCACCATCGGGCTGGTGTCGGACGGTGTGGCGTCGATCCCGTTCGCCGGCCAGATGCTGGCCGGCGCACAGCTGGCGGCGGCTGAGCAGGACTACCTGCTGATGCTGATCGACACCGTCGGCCATCCAGAGGTGGAAGGCCCCGCGACCCGGGCGCTGCTGCAGCGCAACATCGAGGCCCTGATCATCGCCGCCGAGTTCCATCGCGATGTGGAGTTGCCGCTGGTTCCGAACTCGCTGCCGATCGTCGTACTCGACGGTCGTCCCGAGGACCCGCTGGCCGGGGCGGACTGGGTTGTTCCGGACGAGGTCGGCGGCGCGCAGGCGGCGACCGAGCTGCTGCTGGCGGCCGGCCATCGCCGGATCGCGTTCTGCAACATCGCCGACTCGATGTTCGTCGCCCGCGAGCTGCGCCGTACCGGGTACGAGAAGGCGTTACGTGCGTACGGCGTCGACGTCGACCCGGCCTTGATCGTCGAAGCCGTCAACCCGACCGCACGCGCCGGACGCGCACCGGCTCTCGAACTGCTGCGACGGCCGGACCGGCCGACGGCTGTGTTCTGCTTCTCCGACCGGATCGCGATGGGGTTCTACCAGGTCGCCGACCAGCTCGGCCTGGAGGTCCCGCGCGACTTGTCGGTGGTCGGCTTCGACAACCAGCAGTTTGTTGCCGAGAGCCTCCTTCCCAGTCTGACCACGATCCAGCTTCCACACCGCGCCATGGGCCGGTGGGCCGCCGAACAGGCGATCGCCCGCAGCCGTGGTGAGACCGACCCGGCTCCGGCCCACCGGCTGATGCCCTGTCCGGTCGTCGAACGTTCGTCGGTCGCGCCGCCCGCTCCCGGCACCGGCTGAGCCCCACCCACCCCACTACCTGCGACTTCGCGTGGCCGCGGGTCGATCAGTCACGCCTGCCTACGAGTTCAAGGAGTCCGTCATGAGATCTGTCTCGCGTAGAGCCTGCATCATCGCGGCCGCACTGGCCCTCACCGCGACCGGCCTCGCCGGCTGCGGCGGCGGTACGTCGGGGGAGTCGGGCAAGACCTTCAAGATCCTCCAGTACGAGAACGCCTCCACCGCGCAAGGTCAGGGCTGGCAGAAGGCACTCGAGATCTTCAAGGCCAAACATCCCGATGTGAAGGTCGAGTTCCAGCAGACCAGCTTCGACGCGTTCCGCCAGAACGCGAAGATCACTCTGTCCGGCAACGACGTACCGGATGTCGTCGAGTTCAACAAGGGCAACGCCGACGGCGGTCAGCTCGCCGCTCAGGGTCTGCTCGAACCGCTCACCGATCAGGTGACCAAGAACGGCTGGGACAAGAAGGTCACCGGTTCGATGGCGGCGTTCGCGAAGTACGACGAGAACGGCCATGCCGGCACCGGTGACTGGTACGGGATCCCGAACATCGGCGAGTACGTGATGTTCTATTACAACAAGGCGAAGTTCCAGCAGGCCGGAATCGCCAAGTTGCCGACCACGCTCGCGGAGTTCGAGACCGCGATGGACAAGCTGAAGGCCGCGGGGCAGATCCCGATCTCCAGCTCGGCGAACACCAGTCAGGGCTTCAACCAGATGTGGATCTGGTATTCGCTGGTCTCGGCGCTGTCGACGCGTCAGCAGATCGACGACTTCATGTTCGTCAAGGCGCCCGTCGACTTCCACAGCGATCCGTGGAAGGAAGGGGCAGAGAGATTCCAGCAGTGGATCGACAAGGGGTACGTCGGGGACAAGCTCGGCGGGCTGTCCTTCGAGCAGGCAACCGTCAACTTCCTCAGCGGCAAGACCGCGATGCTGATCTGGAACAACGGTGAGTTCGCCCGTATCCGCAAGGACGCCAAGTTCGACTGGGGATATTTCACGCTCCCCGGCGCGCAGCTCTCGATGGGTTCGTCCGGGCATCTGTGGGGAGTACCGGCCAAAGCCAAGAACAAGGACCTCGCCTACGACTGGATCAACACCACGCTCAGCCCCGAGGTGCAGAACCTGATCGGCCAGCAGGGCGGTCTCCCGCTGGCCGGCGACACCGCGACGATCAGTGATCCGGTCACCCGGCAGTTCACCGAGCGGTTCGACCAACTGGTGAAGGCCGACACGCTGTCGTTCTACCCGGACTACCCGGTGCCGGGCTTCCTCGACTTCATCCAGACCCACATGCAGGCGATGTCGAACCGCAACGAGACGGCCGCGCAGTACCTGGATGCGCTGCAGAAGTTCTACGACGACGGCACCAAACGATGAGACGCAGCTACTGGTGGTACCTGTTACCCATCGGCATCGGCTTCACCGCGGTCGTCGCCGTACCGTTCGCGGCGAATGTCGTGCTGAGCTTCTTCCGCTGGAAGGGCGGTATCGCGCCGCTGCACTGGAACGGGTTCGGGAACTACAGCGATCTGTTGCACGATGCAAACTTCTGGCTCTCGTTCCGGAACTCGGTCTTCATGATCGTCGCGATCGTGGTGATTCCCACCGGTGCGGGGATCCTGCTCGCGGCGACCTTGGTCGATTACCTCGGTAAACGGTTCGGTGCCCGGGCGGCGAGTTTCCTGCGCGCGACGTACTACCTGCCGCAGATCCTGCCGATCGCGGTGGCCGGCTTCATCTGGAGCTGGATCCTGGATCCGGGCAGCGGGTCGGTCAACACCTTCCTGCGCTCGGTCGGAGTGAGCGATCCACCCGACTGGCTGGGTAGCCCCAGCCTCGCGCTGTACTCGGTCATGCTGATGCTCGTCTGGTTGCAGCTCGGCTACCCGCTGGTCATCTTCATGGCGGCGTTGTCGCGGGTCGATCCTGAGCTGTACGAGGCGGCCGCGATCGACGGCGCCGGCTGGTGGCGGCAGTTCGGTGCGATCACACTGCCGACGGTCCGACCGGAGATCTTCATCGTGGTGCTGACCGCGACGGTTGCCGCACTCAAGGTGTTCGCGCCGATCCTGATCCTCACCGGCGGCGGTCCGGAGGGGTCGACGCTGGTGCCGTCGTACTACGCCTACCGGAACTTCTTCGAGTTGTCGCAGGTCGGCTACGGGTCGACGATCGCCACCGTGATGGCAGTCGTCATCTTCGGCGTGGCCGCCGTACTGCTCGGTTGGCAACGACGCGTGGAACGGAGGGCCTGACATGACGGTTTCACTGGCCGCGGAGCGTACGACGGCCGTGGTCGAGCACCGGCCGCGACGCCGGTCGCCATTCACCTGGATCGTGCTTGCGCTCGCCGGGTTGCTCGCGCTGCTGATGTCGTCACCGTTCCTGCTGATGGTCCTGAACGCCTTCAAGACCGGCGCGGACTACTCGAGCCACGGCCCGATCGCACTGCCGCGCAGCTTCAGCCTCGATGCCTTCAGCAACTACCTGTCGCTGGTCGACTTCCCGGTCGCGTTGTGGAACTCGGTGCTGATCTCGACGGTTGTCGCATTCGGTGGGGTCGCGCTCAGCCTGCTCAGCGCGTACCCGATCGGTGTCGGCCGGGTCCGGGGGAGCGGGCTGATCCTGGCAGGCCTGTTGCTGTCGACGATGCTGCCGCACGAGGCGCTGATCTATCCCTTGTTCTACGGCGCCCAGGCCACTCACACCTTCAACACGGTGTGGTCGGTCATCATCGTGTTCGTCGTACTGCAAGGGGCCTTCGGCACCTATCTGCTCGCCAGCGTGATGGGTACGGTGCCGAAGGAGATCCTCGAGGCCGCCGCGATCGACGGCGCGGGGCGGTGGCAGATCCTTTGGCGGATCGTGCTGCCGATCCTGCGGCCGACGCTGTCGGTGCTCGTCGTGTTCTTCTTCATCTGGACCTGGAACGAGTTCTACATCCCCGTCGTACTGCTCGCTGACCAGTCGTCGCAGACCGTGCCGATCGCGCTGTCGACGCTGCGTGGGCAGCATTCGATCGACATCACCGTGCTCAACGCCGGGTCCCTGCTGTCGCTTCTCCCAACGCTCGTCTTCTTCCTGATCTTCCAGCGCACACTCAATCGCGGCGTGACCGCGGGTGCCGTCAAATAGCCCGAGAGGAATCTCTTGTTCTCCACTTTCAGCGTCCCCGTCCTGCCCGACGGTGTAGTAAGTCGGTCGATCAATGCCGAGAACCGGACCGGAGCACCCGGCGTCGGCGCACGTGCCGCTTCGGCACTCGGTCCGTCCCGGAAGGGTTCGGCGTACCTCCCGCTGCCGGCTGGGGAGACGCTCACGCTCGCCGACATCGAGGGGCCGGGGGTCATCCGGCACATCTGGCTGACTGTTGCCGACCGCACGGACCGAGGGCCGTTCGTACTGCGTGACCTGATCCTACGGGCGTACTGGGACGGCTCGGACCGGCCCTCGGTCGAAGTTCCGGTCGGGGACTTCTTCTGCAACGGGTTCGGCACGCGCGCTCTGGTCACCTCCGCGCCGATCGTGGTCGCACCGACTGGCGGGATGAACTCCTACTTTCCGATGCCTTTCCGTGCCGGAGCCCGGTTGACGCTCGAGAGCCAGCACGCCGGCGACTTACCAGCTGTCTTCTTCCAGGTCGACTACACGCTCGGCGACGACGTGGCAGCGGGTACGCCGTACTTCCACGCGCAGTGGCGGCACTCGGATGGTACGGCGCCTTTGGGTACCGACCACGTCATCCTGGACGGGGTGTCCGGTCGCGGTACCTACGTCGGCACGTATGTGGCGTTGACCTCGCTGCACCGGTACTGGTGGGGTGAGGGAGAGGTGAAGTTCTTCATCGACGACGATGACGAGTTCCCGACGTTGTGCAGTACCGGACTCGAGGACTACGCCGGTGGCGCGTGGGCCTTCCAGGACGAACTCCGCGCCGCACCGGAACCCGAGATCCTGACCTTCAGCGCGCCGTACTGCGGCTACCCGTTCCACTCGACCCGCGACCGCACCAAGGCATCCCCCTTCTCGACAGAAGCCCTCCCGATGCACGGCCTCTACCGCTGGCACCTCCCCGACCCGATCCACTTCACCGAACGCCTCAAGGTCACGGTCCAGCAGATCGGCGCCTGGGATCACGGCCTCTTCGAACGCCAGGACGACATCGCCACCACCGCCTACTGGTACCAGATCCCGCCCCACGCGCCGTTCCCACCACTACCGGCGCCGATCAACCGCCATCCCCGGTGAGTCGGGGAGGTTGTTCGACGTACCAAGGTCCCGAGGGACGCTCAACGTGTACGCCGAGAAGGTTTCAACAGGAGCGCATCGACCAGCGCGGTTGCGTTGGTGTTTGCGGCTGCGAGGATTTCCTCGTCGGTGAACGGTGTGAGCGTGGCCGCGTCGACGGCCGCGTTGATGCTCAGCATCGCCATCCGGAGCTGCAGCACTTTCGCCGAAGTCTGGTCCCGCAGGAGGCTGGACTACCTAACGGTAGGTAGGTTCAGTTTGGCCTGAGTGGTCCATAGATTTTGGGGAGACATGCGCCAGTACACGGTTGTCCAGGAATACGGCTACCCGAGAGACGAGGTCTGGACCGTGCTGACTGCTCCGGCGTACGTCGCACAGTGGACGACGACGGGCCAGGGCGGCTCGATGTATTACACCTGGCGCGGGGACGAAGACAGCGATGACGTCACCGATGTGAACTACCTGCTCGAGGAGACCGCTACCGGCACATGTGTCACCTGGACCCACTCCGGCTTCACCGGCATCGGCGGATTGGCGATGTCGAAACTGCTGGCAAGGGTGCGCCGCACGATGATGACCGACGGACTCCCGCCGGTGCTGGCCGCGTACCACGCAAGCCGCATCGCCTGATGTGCTGCCGATAACCCTCGCTCCGCGGTTTCCTCGGTGGTTACCGAGTACGGCGTTTCACTGGATCGATCAGGCTTCGGGGATGGAGCGGTCGAAGGCTTCGAGGGTGATGGCTTCGGGCTCGGGGCCGCCGCGGACTCCGGTGTCGAGTGCGTCGATCGAGGCCAGCTGCTCCGGGGTGAGTTCGAAGTCGAAGACGTCGAAGTTCTCGGCGATCCGCTCCGGCTTGGTCGACTTCGGGATCGCCGAACGTCCACGCTGCAGATGCCAGCGCAGCATCACCTGAGCGGCTGACTTGCCGTACTCAGCGGCGATCGCGAGGAGTGTGGGGTCCTCGAACGTGCTCTTCTCGGAGTCGCGGTACGACGTGATGCCGCCGATCGGTGACCAGGCCTGGGTCAGGATGCCGTGTTCGGCGTCTACCCGCTGTAGCTCGGTCTGCTGGAAGTAGGGGTGGACCTCGATCTGATTCACCGCCGGTACGACGGAAGTCGCCGCCAGCAGGCGCTCGAGATGTTCGGGCATGAAGTTGCTGACGCCGATCGCACGCACCTTGCCGTCGGCAAGCAGTTTCTCCAGCGCCCGGTAGGCGTCCAGTGTGCGGTCGAAGGCCGATGGCAGAGCCTGGTGCAGGATCAGCAGGTCGAGCTGTTCGACGCCGAGTTTGCCGGTGGCTTTGTCGAACGCGTGCAGGGTCGCGTCGTACCCGTAGTCGCTGATCCAGACCTTGGTCTCGATGAACACATCGTCGCGGGCGATCCCCGAGCGCGCGATGCCGTCCCCGACCCCACGCTCGTTCAGGTACGCCGCGGCTGTGTCGACGAGGCGATACCCGACACGCAGCGCCTCCTCGACCGCATCGCTGGTGACGTCAGGCGGTGTCTGGAACACGCCGAAACCAAGGGCCGGCATCTCCACACCGTTGTTCAACGTGATGGTGTTCTCGCTCATGTCTCCACGGTAGGCAACCTTCGAGCCCGACTGGGAGGTCCTGCTATTACCCCCTGAACACCCCTACGGCTTGACCAGGACCTTGAGCGCGGTGCGGTCGTCCATCGCGCGATATCCGTGGGCGACGTCGGTCAGGCAGGGCAGCTTTGCGGACGAGGTTTGCGATATGCAGGTAAATACCTGCATAATGGGTTCATGACCGCGCAGCAGGACGCCCTGGATCAGGTGTTCAAAGCCCTGGCCGACGCGACGCGGCGCAGCCTTCTCGACCGTCTCCGCCGGCAGAACGGGCAGACGCTCACCGAGCTCTGCGCCAGCCTCGAGATGGCGCGCCAGTCGGTGACCCAGCACCTCGACTTGCTGGTGCGAGCTGAGCTGGTCGTCGTCGTACGGCGGGGCAGAGAGCGACTGCACTACCTGAATCCCGCACCGATCCACGAGATCGGGGAGCGCTGGATCGCGGCGTATGACGTGCCACGACTGGCGGCCCTGAGTGATATCCGAAAACGAGCAGAGGAAAACCCGGTGACAGACACCGCAAGATCCATACCGACGTACGTGTACGTCACATACATCCGTGCGAGCGCCGAGGACGTCTGGAAGGCCCTGACCGATGCCGACGTGACCGCGCAGTACTGGCACCACGCCAACGTGTCCGACTGGCAGCCCGGCTCGGCATGGGAGCACCGACGGGTGGACGGGTCCGACATTGTTGACGTCGTCGGCACCGTGGTCGAGGCGGAGGCGCCCAACCGCCTTGCCGTCACCTTCGAGGCCTCTCCGGACGAGGAGCGGGTCAACGGGCCGTCGGTCGTCACGTTTCTCATCGAGCCGAGCGGTGACGTCGTCCGACTGACCGTGACCCACGAGAACCTTCCAGACCTGGAGATGTTCGACCGCATGTCGAACGGGTGGCCGGCGGTGCTCGCCAGCCTCAAGTCGCTGCTGGAAACCAGTGCCGGCCTACCCGCGGCCAACTGGGACAGGCCGACAGGCGTGATCGCATGAGCCGCCCACTGCTGGAGAACAAGAACGCCGTGATCTACGGCGGCGGGGGAGCCATCGGTGGCGCCACCGCCAGGGTGTTCGCGCGCGAGGGCGCGAGGCTGTTCTTGGCCGGCCGGACGCAGGCCAAGCTCGATGCGGTCGCCCGCGACATCGCCGCTCTCGGCGGAGAGGTCGAAACCGCGCAGGTCGATGTGTTCGATCAGCACGCGGTCGAGGAGCACGCCGCGGCGGTCGCCGCGAAGGCCGGCAGCATCGACGTCGCCCTGAACGCCGTCAGCATCATGCACGACCAGGGGACCTTGCTGGCGGATCTGTCGCTGGAGGAGTTCATGGTGCCGATCGACGGATTTCTCCGGACGTTGTTCATCACCAGCAAGGCGGTGGCCAAGCACATGGGGCATGAGCGTCCGGGCGTCATCCTGACCCTGTCCGAACCGGGATCCAAGCTGGCGGCCGGCGGCATCCTGGGTCACGGTGTGAGCGCGGCCGGCAAGGAGACGTTCTCACGGCTTCTGGCCGCGGAGTTGGCGCCGAGCAACGTCCGGGTCGTCTGCATCCGTCCGCACGCTGTCGTCGATGCGCCGGCATCGGGTTCCTACACGAAGGAGCTCTTCGAACCGATGGCTGCTGCCGGTGATCAGTCGGTGCAGGAATTCCTCGAAGGCGGGCTGGCGCAGGGAGCGCTGCTCAAGCGCCTGCCCACGCTGGCTGAGGTCGCCGAAACGGCGGCATTCCTCGCTTCGGATCGTGGCGGAGCCATGACCGGAACAGTCGCGAACCTGACCGGCGGCGCTCTCGTGGACTAGTTGCTGTGGTCGACGGCAACTGTCGTGGACCGACCGATTCCTTTCCAGCTTTCTGCGGTCTATTCAGTATGACCGAACACACCAGTCGCCGGCTTCTGCAGTCGGTTCTCGTCTCCCTCAACGGGATCGTCAGCGAGCCCCTGGCTTGGGCCGGGCCGTACTTCGGAGCAGGCAGCGCGGCCCACTCGTTGGCAGTCCTCGAAGGAAGCGACGCGCTCCTGATGGGGCGGAAGACTTATGAGATCTTCGCGCGACAGTGGCCTGCCGCGACCGGGCCGTACGCGGACACCCTCAACCGGATGCCGAAGTACGTCTTCTCGTCGACGCTGATCGATGCCGAATGGCACAACACGACCGTCATCGCAGGCCCCGTTGCCGAGCGGGTCCGGGCTCTGAAGGATGCGGGCGGCAAGGATCTCGTTGTCTACGGCCACGGCCGGTTCGGGCAGACGCTCGTGGATGCGGGACTGGTGGATGAGTTGACGCTCACCGTGGTGCCCGTCTTCGTGCCGGACGGCATCCCGTTCTTTCGCGACGGCGGAGCGGGGCATCGTTGGAACCTCGCGCAGGCGGGGCCGGGAAACGACCCTGGCCTCGCCAACCTCACCTACCGACCGGCGAACGCGCCGGAGGTGTAGTCGTGCGCCGATTCCTTTTGGAGCGTCGGACGGTCTTACTCGATGAGCGACTCCATCTTGCTGGGTCGCGATTCGAACATGATCGAGAGGACCTCAGGTGAAGCTCAGCCTGTACATCCCGACCGGGACGACCCAGGAGTTCTACGGCTACACGGATCCGATGGCTGCGTTCGAGCGGGTGCGTGAGCTGGCGGTGGCCGCGGACGAGAGTGGATTCGCGACGATCTGGGCTCCGGACCACTTCGTTCCGTTCGGCCCGCCTGGCGCCTATGTCTTCGAGGTGTGGACCACGTTGTCGGCGCTGGCCCGGGAGACTCAGCGGATTCGCCTCGGCCAGCTGGTGACGGGCAACGGGTACCGGAACCCGGCGCTGCTCGCGAAGATGGCCTCGACCTTGGACGTGATCTCAGGCGGCCGGCTGACGTTCGGCATCGGCGCCGGCTGGTACGAGGACGAATACCATGCCTTCGGATACGACTTCCCGTCGACAGGTGAACGGCTCAAGCGCCTCGAGGAGGCCCTGCAGATCATCCACTCGATGTGGAAGAACGAGTCGACCACCTTCGAGGGCAAGTACTTCCGGACGTCCGGTGTCGTGAACCAACCCACCGGCGTACAGACGCCACACGTACCGGTGATGGTCGCCGGCGGGGGCGAGAAGGTAACCCTCAAGCTGGTCGCGAAGTACGGCGACTTGTGCAATATCCAGGAGTCGCCGGAGGTGATCGCGCACAAGTACGACGTGCTCGCCCGGCACAGCGCGGCCGCCGGGCGTGACTTCGCGTCGATCACCAAGACGGCGACGTCGTACTGCATCATCGCCGACACCGACGACGAGGCCCGCGCCGCCGTGCCGCCGTGGGCGCCGATGGTGTTCCCCGGCGATCTCGGCTCCTATGGGCTGGTCGGCACGATCGACACCATCCGCGAACGGCTCGCGGTCTACGAACGAACGGGCGTGGACGAGCTCATCGTGGGCTTCCAGGATGCGCTCAACGTCGACACCATCCGGCGCTTCGCCAAAGAGTTCATCCAATAACCGAGCCGACCCGACCGCAGGCGGTCACAGCAAGCCTGGGGCCGACCACGAAGGTGGCCGGCCCCAGACATGGCTAGATCGTGAGGACCGCCTTGCCGTGGAACGTGCGGTTGCGGAGGCCGTCGAGGGCGTCGTCTATCTGGGTCCAGTCGGCACACAACCCCAGGTTGATCTCCAGCCTCTTCGATGCGAGGAGTTCGACCAGGACGCCGAGATCGGCATCGATCGGGGACGAGTCGGCATAGGACATGTAATTGACCAGACGCACACCTTCGTGTCCGATGAAGTCGTACACGTCGACAGGCGTCTTCTCCCTGCTTGTTGTGCCCAGCACAACCACCGTCGCACCGGGTGCCGTCCTTGCGATCGCGTCACGAAGTATCTGGCCGCCGACCGACTCGACGACGAGGTGGTACTGGCTGTTGGTGTCGGCGACCGTTGGTACGACCAATGAGGCTCCGATTCGCCGCAGGTGTGTCTCTGCTTCTGGACGGGCAACTGCGGTCACGCGTGCACCTGACAGTACGGCGAGTTGGACGAGGAACTCGCCGACCCCACCTGTCGCACCGGTAATGAGTACCTCGCGGCCGACGAGGTTGCCACCGAGACGGATCGTGTTCAGAGCCGTTCTTGCGGCCAGCGGCAATGCCGCTGCCTGCTCGATGTCGACCTCGTCGGGCAACTCTGCCAGCCGCGCGGTCGGGACCGCAGCGAGTTCAGCCCAGCCGCTGTCCTCCACCAGGGCGACTACTCGGGCTCCGGCCGCAGGCCCGGATCCGTCGGCGGCCGGTTCGACAACCACCCCGGCGATGTCCTGTCCTGGTCGCCAGTCTTGGGTTCTCGCTGCGAGGAGCGCCAGCTCACCACGGTTGACCGAGAACGCCCGTACCGCGACCAATGCCTGGCTCGCAGTCGGGATGGGTTCGGCGGCGGTCTTGATGACAAGACCGTCGGCTGTGTTCACGAGTGCTTTCATGTCTCGATTCCACTGGCCGAGCAGGCGACCAACAAGGCGATGGCGCCATGTGCACTCATCAACAATCGAGATCAATCCAGGACAAGACCGGCTGACGTGCCGGCGTCGAGAAGCAGTTGAACGGCAGCCCGTTGTGGAGCGAGAGTAGTTGCGATGACCGTCTCGACCGGCGGGAGATCCAGCCTGCGGAATGCGATTCGGCGAGTGCGCAGTTGCTCGGCCGCCGCGGAGTACAGCACTGTCCACGCTGTGTCTCCGGTTCCGATCTCTGTCAGCGCGTCGTAGACCGAGAGGATCGGTGCGCCGCGAGCCGGCTCGACGTTCATCGTCCGGAAATGGTCTTCGAGCAGGTCGTGGAGCCCCGGGTTGGCGTCTCGCGAGCTCATTCGCAGCGGTACGTCGGCCAGGTCGACGAGCCTCACGACGGATCGCGCGGCCGCGGGGTGTGTGGCCGGGAGCGCGGCGACGAGTGCTTCGGTCCAGACAGTAAGAGTCGCGAGATCGGCGACCTGCGGGGCCGGCCTCACGAATGCGGCGTCAAGGTCGCCCTGGCGCAGGGCTTCGAGGCGCGTCGCCAAGGGCAGGCTCACCAGTCGGACCTGGAGGTGGGGCGCCCGGGTGGCGATCGATTCGAGGACCTGGTCGAAGCGATCGCCGAGGCCCTCGCTGGTCCCGACCCGAAGGATGCCGGTCAGGTCATCCGCGGGTTCGGCTACCGCGGCACGAAGGCGGTCCAGCGCGGCCAGGCTGGCCTTTGCCTCAGGCAACAGCCTGCCCCCGGCCGCGGTCAGCTGGACTCTGCGGGTCGTGCGGTCGAACAGTTGCGCGCCGAGCTCGCGCTCGAGTCGGGCAATGTGCTGACTGACGGCAGGCTGACCGATGTGCAGGCGTTCGGCCGCACGCCCGAAATGCAGGTCCTCGGCGACGGCGACGAAGTACTCAAGCTGGCGAACTTCCACAGTTCCACTCCTGACTGATCACCCCGATTCAACGTCGCCGCGGTGCGGGGTTCTTCCCCGGTCCCGCCTGACCCTGCAATGCGGCGCAGATCACCGACATGGAGCTCTCGACAGGCCGCGATATTCCGTGCAAGCGAGGGGAATCGCTCGTCCGCCGGGGAACCCTGTCGTGCGAACTCCTCGAACCACGGGTTCCTTGGCCCGCCAACTGCGCTAGGTGTTCGGCACGATGGATGATCAAAGCTTCAATGGTCAAGTCGCGGTTTGCATCGTCTCATCCGAAGCGGGTGATGGCTGTCGTGGCGGACTGGACCAGTGTGGTTGGACGTACCCCGGCTGCTGGCCCGGACCCACTTCGGTACCTGCGTGGCCCGCTTGCTCAACGGTGACGTGACCGACGTGCTGATCCGCAAGCTGGCGCTATCGCTGGGATTCTTCGACAACGCCGGCGGGTGGGTACTGCTGGTCGTCGTACTAGCCGCGTTCGCGGCGGTGCTATGGCCACAGCGGGTGCGATCGGCGCTGTACCGGCGATGGGTGAACGCCTCGCCGCTGACCCGCCCCGCGCTGCTCGCGCTCGCGCTGTGCGGACTGGTTGCGATGCTGCTGAACGACTTTGGCGTACTGCTGCCTGCGATCATGATCGGCTTCGTGTTGCCACTGCTGGTGGCCCAGCTCGTCGAGGAGGCGCGCGGCCGGTCGACGCGCCAGTCAACTCGGAGCAGTATGCCGTGATCCGCAGCGAAGATCCACGCGCGCCCGGGAGGTGGAGCACGACCGGCGCAAGGGGCTACTGTCAGTTCCGGCTGAGAGGTTGCCATGGCCGCCGAGGTCGTGTTCTGGTGTGTGGTCGTTGCGCGCTTCGGGCTGCCGCTGCTGATCCCGCGGTTCCCGTTGCCCGCGATCCTGGGCTGCCTGGTCCTCGACGCCGCCGACCAGACGATCTTTCAGGCGTTCGGCTATGACCCGCCGTTCTACCAGAGCTACGACAAGGCGATGGACGTGTTCTACCTGTCCATCGCCTACCTGGCCAGCCTGCGCAACTGGACCAACCAGGCGGCGGTCGGCATCAGCCGGTTTCTGTTCTTCTACCGGCAGATAGGCAGCGTGGCGTTCGAGCTCACCGGGCTGCGCTGGCTGCTACTGGTGTTCCCGAACACGTTCGAGTACTTCTTCATCGCCTACGAGGTTATTCGTTCCCGATGGAACCCGGATCGATTCAGTCGCAGGTTCTGGGTACTTGTCGCCGCTGGGATCTGGATCTTCGTCAAGCTGCCACAGGAGTACTGGATCCATGTTGCCAAGCTCGACCTCACCGACACGGTCAGAGACGTCGCATGGTTCGGTCCTGCCATGGCTGTGGCGCTGCTTGCCCTGATCGCGATCGTGTGGTTCGTGATCTGGCCGCGGCTTCCACCGGCGGACTGGCCATGGAAACTCGCCCCCGACCCGCTGCCGGTCGGGATCGACGAGTCGCGCGAGCGCGTCGCGTTCCAGGCCGCGCATCGCAAGGTGTTCGACATGACCGTTGTGGAGAAGACGTTCCTGATCGGGCTGATCAGCGTGATCTACGGTGAGGTGCTCCCCGGCGTGAACGCGAGCAGCTTCCAGCTCTTTCTCGGTATCGCCCTCTTCGCTGTCCTCAACTCTGCGATCGGGCTGTGGTCGGCGCGACGGGGGTACTCGTGGCAGTCCGCCGGGGTCTCGTTCTTGGTCGTGTTCGCGACCAACACCGCCGTGGTCGTAGTCGAGGACCTGCTCTTGTCGAGGGCGCGGGGCGACCTGCCCCTTGCGGACGCTCTGTTCTTCATCTTCCTGTTCAGCCTCCTGACTACGCTGTACGACCGCTACCGCCCGATCAATGACTACCGGGTCGCCGCGGCAAAGGCCGAAGCCGATGGTCAGGACGCGTGATGTGGCTGAACGTCGTTCTCCACGTCTGACATGGCGTGGAGCGCATCGAGGCCGGCGCGTCCGGGCCAGGCTCGCCGTCGGCCGGGGTCCGGCGGAGCGCTTACTTGCTGGGCGGCGGAGGATCGGGACTCGATGGCCAGGAGGCGAAGGGGGCGGCCGGGCCGAGGTCGGCTTCGATCTTGAGGAGACGGTTCCATTTGGCGGTTCGCTCGGAACGGGTGGTGGAGCCGACCTTGATCTGGCCGGTGCGCCAGGCAACGGCCAGGTCGGCGAGCCAGGAATCCTCGGTGTCGCCGGAGCGTGCCGACAGGACGGTGTTGTAGCCGGCCTGCCGTGCGGCGGTGACGACGTCGTAGGCGTCGGTGAGGGTGCCCACCTGGTTGGGCTTGACGAGGATCGCGTTCGCCACGCCGGCTTCGATTCCCTGACGCAGCCGCGCGGCGTTTGTTGCGAACAGGTCGTCGCCGAGCAGTTGGATGCTGTCGAGTCGCGACGTCGCGTCCCGCCAGCCGCCCCAGTCGTCCTCGGCGAGCACGTCTTCCAACGAGACGATCGGGAAGTCCCGGACCCATTCTGCGAGCTCGGAGACCAACTCGGCCGCTGTCACCCGGCGACCCTCCGAGCGCAGGTCATATCCGTTGCGATCAGCAAACGTCGTCGCAGCGACGTCGACTGCCAGCGCCACCTCGGTACCGGCCCTGAGACCGGACCGTTCGATGCCTTCCACAACAAGTTCGAGGGCGGCGCGGTTGGTCGCGAGATGCGGGCCCAGTCCACCTTCGTCGGCGACCAGGGCGGTCGGCAACCCTTGCGCTGAGGCACACTCGGCGGTCGCACGGCGGACCTGCCACGCCCATTCGATCGCCTCTCGGAACGACCTGGCTCCGACTGGTACGACGAGCACGTCCTGGATGTCGAGCGCGCCGCCGGCGTGGGCACCGCCGGAGATGACGTTCACCATTGGCATCGGGAGCAGTGGCGGGTGTCCGTCGATCGCGTACAGCGGCACGCGGGATGCGCGCGCGACGGCAGTGGCGAGGGAGATCGCAAGGACCGCGTTCGCGCCGTACCGGCCAAGATCGGATGTGCCGTCCGCGGCACGCAGAGCCGCGTCGACGCCGCGCTGATCCGACGCATCGAGCCCGGAGACAGCCTGCGCCAGCGGACCCTCGACATTCGCGACCGCCGTCAGGACGCCGGCACCGCCGTATCGTGTGCCGCCGTCACGGAGCTCCACCGCCTCGTGCCGGCCCGTGGAAGCACCACTGGGTACGACGGCGCTCCCGTGTGAACCGTCCGACAAGATGACCTCGCACCCGACTGTCGGCGTACCGCGGGAGTCGAGGGCCTCCCATGCTTGTACTTCGAGAATTGCTTGTTCACCCATCGACGACCTGCCAGATCGCCGCGACGTCGCCCGAGCCGCACAGGGTGTCCAGTGCGATGCCTCGCACTCGCAGTGCTTCGACGTCCGTGAGGTACTCGGCCGGCGACTTCCCGTCGACCCGCGCGAGCAGCAGGCATCCGACCTGGCCGGCGAGATAGTCGTCCGGCCGGCGCAACGAGTCGGGCACCCCCGCGGCGTACCGGCGCAGGAACGTGTCCGCCAGTTTCCGATATGCGCCTGAGGACTCTGGCCGATGGACCGCCTTCAACAGCAGATGCGTCTGGAGGAAGGCGACGTCGAACACGGGATCGCCGTAGTGCGCCACTTCCCAGTCGAGCACACTCACCCGTGCGCCGTCCGCAAGTACGTTCTTCGGTGAGAAGTCGCCGTGTACCAGGCATAGTCGGTGTTCGAGCAACCCGTCAGCGAGGTCGTCGATCCGGGCTGCCACAGAGGGATGCCGCTTGCTGATCCAGCGGTGGTACGGCGAGATCCGCAACTCGACGAAGGCGCCTGTGCCGAAGCGTTCCTGCCATCCCGGTTGGCCGGCGGTGGACGTGTGCCATGCCGCCAGCGCATCGGCCAATCGCCCGGCGGTATGACCGTCCGCCGATCCGGCCAGCAGATCCGACTTCCAGTTACGCAGCTTGCGATCGGCGCGCGAGATCGTCAGCGTCATGGCGGCGTCATCGACATCGACCACAGCCGGAACATCGTCCGGCCGAATCGACGACGCGATGCGCAAGGCTTCCGCCTCGGTCAGGATCCGGCGGACGTCGGCCTGCCATTCGGCGGCGACTCGCAGCCGGGGGAGCGCCTGCTTGACGACCAGGTCGACGCCGTCGCCGGTGACCGCGAAGACGTCGTTCGACACTCCGCCGGGCAGTACCGCGGCGGCAACCGGTCCGTCACCGAGAACGCCGCGTTCGCGCAGGTAGCCGGCCACGGAATCGGCTGTGAGCTGGAACGCCACTGCGAACTCCTGACACTAGGAGACGGCCATGGACCACTGTCTGCGCAGATACTAGTATGCAAGCATTCCAGTCGGCCACCACCGGAAGGTTTGCCTCGGATGGACACCATCGCCGCGACCGTTCGGATCGCTGTCCCTGCTGCGGCGCGAGTCGGCGAGGGTCCCGTCTGGGACCCTGGTTCGGATCGTCTGCACTGGGTCGACATCCTCTCCGGCGCTGTTCACACCAGTGATCTGGCGAACGGTTCGACAACGACTCGAGAGCTGCCGACTCTGGTCGGAGCGGCGTCACCCAAACGGACCGGTGGGTTTGTCGCGGCGGTGACCGAGGGCTTCGCGGAGGTCTCCGGCGGGTACGTCGTTCGGCAGCACATCCTCGGCGACGGCATCCGGATGAACGATGCGAAATGCGATCCGGACGGGCGCCTCTGGGCAGGCAGTACTGCCATGGACTTCGCCGCCGGGCGGGGTGCGTTACACGTCCTCGAGGCGGATTGGTCGACACGGGTTGTGCTGGAGGGGCTGACGCAGCCCAACGGACTGGGCTGGAGCCCTGACGGCAGGACGTTCTACCTCGTCGACAGCGCCGAGCGGGAGATCAGCGCGTTCGATGCCCTCGGCAACCAGCTCGCAGGACGCCGGCTCCTGTGTTCGTTCCCGGACGGCGACGTGCCGGACGGACTGTGCGTCGACGCCGAAGAATGCCTGTGGGTCGCCTTGTGGGGCGCTGGGCGTCTTGTCCGGATCGCGCCGGACGGACGCATGCTGAGCACGCTGCCCTTGCCCGTCGTGCAGCCGTCGTCGTGCGCCTTCGTCGGTTCGGAACTGGACGTTCTGTGTGTGACATCGGCCCGCGAAGGCCTCGGGCTGCCCGACGACACCGGGTCTGACGGATCGGTTCTGATCGTCGCGGGCCTCGGCGTGGCCGGCGTACCGGTCGCGGGATTCGCGGGTTAGGGCCGCACCGATGTCAGTGCCGCCCTCTGACGCCGTGCTCGTCCTGCGCAGTCCGCAACTGGAGGTCGTGGTGCTTCCGGACAAGGGCGCAGATGTGTACTCCGTGATTGATCGCGCGACCGGAATCGACGTGCTGTTCAAATCACCGTGGGGCTGGCGTGATCCCGCGACCGTGCCGCCGATGGGGGAGAGTCAGGCCGACTGGCTCGCGCGGTATCCGGGAGGTTGGCAGCTCCTCGTGCCCAACGCGGGCCCCGAGCGCGAGTACGACGGTGTACTGCGAGGCTTCCATGGCGAGGCCGCGGTGATCACCTGGAACGTGGACGAATGGACCGCCACCACCGCTCGGCTCAGTACGGACCTCGCGACCGCACCGTTGCATCTGGAACGCGAGTTCGTTGCTGACGGCCCCGATCTCGAGGTCGTCACCTTGATCCGGAACACATCGCCACGGACGGTGCCGGTCATGTGCGTGGAGCATGCGGCGTTCGGCGCGCCGTTCCTCGATGCGCGGTGCCGGCTGGACACCAGCGCCCGCCGGATCGCTGCCGCGAGCGGGTACGACAAGATCACGGACTTCGCGGCGGTGCCACCGCCCGGCGCGCTACGCTCGGTGTTTGCCGGGCTGGCGGACTTCGCCGCAGAGACGGGATTCGCTCAGACTTGGGTGTCGATCGCGAGTCCGTCGGCCGGCTTCGGGATCCGCATGGCGTGGGACTCTGCGACGTTGCCGCACGCCTGGCTGTGGGAGGAGGCCGGCGGCGTTCTCGGCTATCCGTGGTTCGGGCGCGCCTACGTTGCCGGCGTCGAGCCGGCCAACGTACTGCCGGACGACGGACTGGCCGAAACCCCGCTGCTCGGTGCGCATCAGGAATGGCGGACCACGGTGACCCTCAGCCGGTTCGAGCTCTGAGCGGTTCGGCTGGCGTACATGTATGGTAGTACCTTAGCATGGTGATCGGCCCACAGCTGGGAGAAGCTGATGACACCTGGACACAGCCCCGACGTCGTCGTTGCCGGCGGCGGGCTCGGAGGCGTCGCCGCCGCGCTGACGGCCGCCGCCCTCGGCCGCACGGTCGTGCTGACGGAGGAACTCGACTGGCTCGGCGGCCAGCTCACGGCTCAAGCGGTTCCGCCGGACGAGAACGCCTGGATCGAAGGCCCGCACAGCTCGGCGAGCTATCAGCGGTTGCGCGCCGGCATTCGCGACTACTACCGCCGCAACTACCCGATGACGGCGGCCGCCCGGGACGACGTACTCCTGAATCCGGGACGTGGCTTGGTCAGCGGGCTGTGCCATGAGCCGCCGGTGGCCGTCGCGGTTCTGTCCGAGATGCTGGCGCCGTACGTGTCGTCGGGCCGGATTCGCGTACTGATGCGTCACGTCCCTGTCGCCGTGGAGATCGAGGGTGACGAGGTTCGATCGGTCACGGTTCGCAGCCTGGAGACGGGAGTCGAGCAGACCTTCGACGCTCCGTACGTCGTCGACGCGACCGAACTCGGTGACCTGCTCGAGCTCGGCGGTGTCGAGCATGTGATCGGCGCGGAGTCGCAGGACGAGACCGACGAGCCGCACGCGCTGCCGGGCCCCGCGAATCCGCTCGACCAGCAGGCCATCACATGGTGCTGCGCGATCGAGCACCGGCCGGGGGAGGACCACACCCTCGACAAACCGGCGAGCTACGACTTCTGGCTGGCCCACGAATCGGGCGTGTGGCCGGGTGCGCAGCTCAGCCTGGCCGATGTCGATCCGGGGACGCTCATTGCTCGCGAGCTGCCGCTCTTCGGTGAAGTTGCCGACAGCAAGATTCCGCGCACCCGCTGGTGCTACCGGCGGATCCGCAGCGCGGACCAGTTCACCGGCGTACTCACCACTGACGTCAGCCTGATGAACTGGCCACAGAACGACTACTGGCTCAAACCTCTGCTCGGCGTCGACCAGGAGACCCGGCAGGACGCTCTCGAGGCGAGCCGCGACCTCACCCGTTCGCTGGTGTACTGGTTGCAGACCGCAGTGGCCAGGCCGGACGGCGGCACCGGGTACCCGGGTCTGCGGCTGTGCCCGGAGGCAGTCGGGACCGACGACGGCCTCGCGAAGGCGCCGTACATCCGGGAGGGGCGCCGGATCCGGGCGGAGTTCACCGTGACCGAGAACCACGTCGCAGTGGTCGCCAGGGCGGGACTCGGCGGTCCTGAGCAGTTCGGGGACAGCGTCGGAATCGGCGCCTACCGGATCGATCTGCACCCGAGCACTTCCGGACGGACGTACGTCGACATGGATACCCACCCGTTCCAGATCCCGCTCGGAGCGATGCTGCCGCGGCGGGTTCGCAACCTGCTGCCCGCGAACAAGAACATCGGCTCGACGCACATCACGAACGGCTGCTACCGCCTGCACCCGGTGGAGTGGGCGATCGGTGAGGCTGTCGGTGCACTGACTTCCTTCTGTTTGTCGGAGAAGGCGCTGCCTACTCAGGTGCGCAGCGATCCTCGCCTGCTGGCCGACTATCAGCGGCTCCTGTCCGGCACGTTCGGCGTCCCGCTGGAGTGGCCGGAGGAGATCCGCACCCGGCCGCTCGCCGATGCGGCCTATCGCCTGGACGCCGCCAGTACTCCGCTGCCGGCGGGAGCCTGATGCGAGTCGTGCTCGGCCAGTTCCACGAGCCGACCGAGGAGCTGCTCCTGTTCGCGCGCCAACTGGGCCTGTCCGGCGTTCAGGTCAACACGCCGTGGCTGCCGGGCGAGCGACGCTGGGAGCTCCGTGAACTGATCGCGTTGCGGAGGCAGGTCGAGCGGGGCGGACTCACGCTCGAAGCGATCGAGAACATCCCGCAGTCGTTCTACCAGCGGGCGATGCTCGGGCTTCCCGGGCGCGACGAGGAACTCGAGAACGTCCGCCGAACGATCTCGAATGTCGGCAGGGCCGGGATCGGCATACTTGGATACCACTTCTGCCCTCTCGGCGTGGTCCGCACCGGTATGGACGGTCGCGGCCGCGGCGGTGCGGAAGTCACCTCGTTCGATCTCGGTACGGCGGTGGACCCGGCCTTCGCCGGTCGGTTATTGGTTGCCCGGCGCAACGCTCCACGCAGTGAGGCGGGGCGGCTCGGCAAGGACGACTTCGCCGCCGGTGGATACCCCGACCTCGGGGTGGAGGTCTCCGAGGAGCAGATGTGGGACAACTACCGCTACTTCCTCGAGGCGGTCCTACCAGCGGCCGAGGAGGCCGGCGTACGGCTGGCGATCCATCCCGACGACCCACCGGTGCCGACGCTCGGCGGTATCGCCCGCATCATCCGCAGTGTGGATGCGCTGGCCCGCGCGGCGGAGCTGGTGCCCAGCCGGGCATGGGCCGTCGAGCTCTGCCTCGGCACGGTTTCGGAGATGGGCGGCGAGAGCGCCGTACTCGAGGCCATCCAGCGGTTCGGGCCACGCGACCAGATCGCCTACGTTCATCTGCGGGACGTCCGCGGCACCGTGCCGACATTCGAGGAGAGCTTCCTCGGCGAGGGCAACTACGACCCGCTCCGGGTGATCCGGGCGCTGCGGGAGTCCGGTTTCGACGGTTTCATTCTCGATGACCACACGCCTCGCCTGGTCGGCGACAGCGAGTGGGGACACCGGGGCCGTGCCCATGCCGTCGGCTACATCCAAGCGTTGATCCATGCGACCGAGGCCGCGACGCAGGCATCCACGGAGGCGGACGCCGGACTTGCGACAGCCTGACCGAGCGTCTGACCGGCAGCCTGAGCGAGCGTCCGAGCGGCCGCGGTCAGCGACCGCGGGTCGACGGGCGCGGCGAACGGACGTCCTGCTCGTCATCCAGCACGAAATAGTCCGGGTGCTGCTTCTCCAACGGCTCGAGGACGCCCAGGACGCCGCGGAGATGCTGGGTGAGCAGCTTGTCGGCTTGTAGGGTGCGCTTCGCGGCGACGTGATCGACCAGCGTCGCGTGCTGACCGTGCATCGACGACAGGATCGCCGGATCGGGGAGTGAGAGCATCCGCACCCGGTCCAGATGGGCTTTGATCGACGAGACAACCGACCATGTCTTCGGATGACCCGCGATCTCCAGCAAGGCCCGGTGCAGTTCCTCGTCGGTGCTGAACCACTCGACCAGATCGCCGCGCAGGCCGGCCGCCGACTGCCTGGCCAGAATGGCTCGGAGGAGTGCTTCGTCGACCGGGGTGATCCGCTTGATCGCGTGCGGCAGCGAGGCCCGCTCGAGGGTCTCGCGGATGAACTGCGCCTCGGTGACCTCCCGGACGCTGATCCGCGACACGAACGTGCCGAGCTGCGGCACCACCTCGACGAGGTTCTCGCCCGCCAGCCGGATCAGTGCCTCGCGGACCGGCGTCCGGCTCACCCCGTAGACTTCCGCGAGCTCGCTCTCGGACAGCACCTGGCCCGGCTGCATAGCCAGGTTGATGATCTCCGCGCGGAGCTGCGTGTACACCTGGGATCGCGTGCTCGAGTCGCGCATCCGGCTGAGCTGGACGCGTCGCCCGCGCTGGGCCGTTCGCTCCGCCATGGGGATCCCTCCTGTCGTACGGACAGAAGTATGCTAGCATACAACCGGTCGGCACTGACGGGTCTCACTGTGGCCAGTCGAACACGATGCCCATCGTCCGGCCACGGGCGGTGGCCGCAAGTTCGTAGGCCTCACTGCTGTCGGTCGGGCCGAACCGGTGACTCACCAAGCTGTCGAGTGGGAACCGGCCCTCGCCGGCGAGGCGGAAGACGAGCCGCGCGATCTCGCGATCGTGGTCCCATCGCGGATCGCCGACGGTGTACGAGTCGTGCGCGCCGTGGATCGACACCCCGCGGGTGATCACGTCCGAGGTGAGTCGCTGCTCCGTGGGCGCGCCTGCATCGCCGAGCAGCACGACGCGGCCACGGTCGGCCGCGGCGCGGAGTGCGGCGGGCAGTACCGCCGGATTCCCGGTCGAGTCGATGACGACGTCGGGCCGTCGTACTCCGAACTGCCGCGCGAGCTCGTCCCGGGCCTCGTCGAGGGTGCCGGCGACCGTCGCGGTAGCGCCGCCGGCCAGGGCAAGGCCGAGCCGATCGGCCACGGTGTCCACCACGACGATCTCCGAGGCAGCCGCGGCGGCAGCCCAGCGCGTCGCCATCTGCCCGATCGGTCCGGCTCCGGCGATCAAGACCCGCTCACCGGGGCGGACGCCTCCCTCGCGGATGCCGACGAACGCGATCTTCGCCAACGCGAACCACACCGCCTGCTCGTCATCCAGCCCGTCCGGGATCGGTGTACAACTGTCGGCCGGAACCACCACCCGGGATGCATGCTGTGCGCGTGCGGCGACCCGGTCACCGACGGACAGGTCGCCGGCAGCATGCTCGACCACTCCCACACACGCATAGCCCGGCCGGAACGGGTACCGCACCCAGTCCGACCAGTGGGTATTCGCGCCGAACCTGTGCGCGTACACCATGGCTTCGGTCCCGGTGCTCATCAGAGTGAGGCGGGTTCGCAGTACGACGTCCCCGGGTCCGGCCGCAGGAACCGGCTCGGTGAGCAGTTCGACGCGGCCGGGCCCGGGGAAAACGATCGACTCACGCATGTCAGCGGGTCGTGTCCGGGAACGTGTGCTTGCGGATCAGCCGGAATGTGACGCCGGTCAGCGGGCCGGTGATCAGGATCGGAGGTCGCCTCAGCGTGACGTCCAGATCGTTGGGTGTGAACGTTGCGTTGCTCGCGTCGTACCAAGCCTTGCGGCCCCATTGCCGGGTGACCTGCAGACCGCCTGCCTGCTCGAACTTCATCGCCGGGAGGGTCGTGCTGTCGTTGTGCAGGACAACGGAATAGTGGTCGTCAAGGTACGAGTTCCACAACGCGAGCACGTCGGAGCCGTCGAGGTCCCGGAACTGCAGGGCCCACAGCTTCGGGTCGAGCGGATTCGTCAGGCTGACGAACGTGCCGAACTTGACGATATGCGCGACCGCATGGAGGGCGAAGTAGCCCTCCTTCGGTGTGAGATCGGGGCGGACGAGACCGTAGTTCGGGCCGTAGATGTTGTACGTCCATGCCTCGTCCTCGAAGGCGTAGAGCCAGACGCCTTTCAGGTACGGGAGACTGCGCGCGATCAGATACAGCCTCGCGACGTATGCCGCCTGGAGCTCCTGGGTGACACCGGCGTCGTCAGGCTGATCCTTGAAGCCGGTGGTCCAGCCGAGTTCGGTGACGTAGACCGGGAAGTCCTGGCCGCCGTTGTACGTCCGCAGCACGGTCTGCAGATCCTGGATGTGCTGCCACCACACTTCGGGAACGCGGTTCTCGACCGGCAGGTCGGCGTACACGTAGGTGTGCACGGAGAAGATGTCGCACACGTCGAGGATCCCGTTGTCCAGCAGGGTGTCGATGTAGGTGTAGTTCAGTGCGGAGACGGCACCGCCGACGACGGTGATACCGGGGTCGACATTCTTGAGTGCTGTGTAGACGGCCGAGAGCAGGGTGACGTACTGCGTCGGGTCGCCGTTGCCGGTCACGCCGCCGATTGCGATGTCCCACTCGTTCCACACCTCGAACTGCGTCACCCGGCCGGCGAAGTGCTGCGCGACGAACGCGGCGTAGTTCGCGAACGCCGTCACCGCCGCGGGTGATGTCGGTCGTTGACCGCCGTCGTACAAGGGGTTGCCGTAGTCGAGGATGATCAGCGGCTCGATGCCGCGATCGACCAGCTCCTGGTAGTAGGTGTCGATCGCGGCGGGGACCTGGTAGACCCCGGCCTGGGTCTCGACGACGTCCCAGTGGACCTCGTCGCGGGCGGCATTCGCGCCGCTCTGTTGGAGGACGTTCGAAGCATCGGGAACGTACTTCGGTCCGGTCAGGTGGGTGTTGAGGCCCATGAAGAACTTAGGAGTCGTGAGGACCTCGTTCGCCTGGGTCTTGGGCTTGCCGACACTGGCCGCCGGGTGCGCCGACGCGGGGACGGCGTTGCCGAACGCCGCGGCGACGGTGCTGCCTGCGACACCGCCGAGAACGGTGCGCCGGCTCGGGCGGGGGTGGAGCGGTTTGCGGATCGCCATGCTAAGGTACTACCATACTACGCCTCAGGCGAACAAGGCTCCCGTTAGGACTGCCGATGACGATGCGCCGTACCTTCCTGACCGCAGCGGTGGTTGCGCTGAGCGCGGCCCTCACCGCCTGCGGCACCGCCAACAAGCCCGCATCCGGAGGGAGTTCCGGATCGAACGAGCTCACCGTGTGGTTCCCGGGCAACAGCCAGGTCGAGATCGACCTGGTGACGAAGACACTGATCCCGAAGTTCGAGCAACAGACCGGTTCGAAGGTCACAGTGACCTACATCGACTGGCCGAACATCTCCCCGAAGCTCACCACCGCCTTCGCGTCCGGGACGACACCCGACGTCTGGGGACACGGGACGGCGGCAGCCTCGGGGTTCGTCGCGAACGACCGGGTGCTCGCCCTCGACGACCGGATCAACGCGATGCCTGCCTCCGACCGGGAAGACCTGAAGGCCTTGCTGGACATGGGGGTTGTCGATGGCAAGCACTACATCTCGCCGCTGTCGGCCTCCGGCACTCTGCTCGTCTACCGCAAGGACATCCTGCAGGCGGCGGGCGTCGACCCGGCCACGTTGACCTCGTGGGAATCGGTGTACGACGCGGCCCGCAAGCTCAAGACCGGAAGCCGTTCCGGGCTGCAGATCCTGACGACTCCGATCGCCGATGAGCAGTCGTTCATCGCGCTGCTCACGTCCGACGGCGGCACCATGCTCAGCTCCGACGGCAAGAGCGCGACCTTCAACTCGCCGGCCGGCGTCGACGCGCTGAGCTACATGGTCAAGCTCTATCAGGGTGACGGAGCGGTCGCCACAGGCGTCGGCGACGACTACCTGAGCCGCCCGCCGGCCCAGCAGCCACTGGCCCTCGGCACTGCGGCGATCGCCCAGCTCGGACCGAACCAGTTGCTCCAACTCGTCGCAGCCAAGCCCGACCTCGCCGGCAAGCTCGGCGTACTGTCCCCGCCGTCGATGGGTGGCCATCCTGGCCGCGCCTATGGCGGTGTCGGAACCGGCCTGTTCATCAGCAAGGACAGCAAGAACCAGGACCTGGCGTGGAAGTTCCTCCAGTTCATGGCATCCCCGGACGTCAGCAACCAGTACGCACAGGCGATCGGCAGCATTCCGATCCGCAAATCGGCGGCCTCGAGCGACTACGTGACGAAGAACCCGCTGCTGACCACCTTCCTCACCGCGCAGCCGTCGTACGTCGCCAACCCGAACGTGCCGGCCTGGGTCCAGGTCCGCGACGTGCTCAGCCGGTACCTGCAGCAGGCGCTGGCCGGGAAGACACCGCCGAAGGAAGCCCTCGACAAGGCGGCGACGGAGGTCAAGCCGCTGCTCGAGAAGTCGTAGGACCACCGATGATCGTTGAGGCTCGCCGATGACGCAGACGGCCCAGACGACGAACATCACCCAGCCGAAGCGGGTACCGGAACTGGTGACCGGTACCCGCCGCCCGCGGCGGCGGCGTTCACCGGTACGGCGGATCCGTGTGGTCGGCGTACTGTTCGTCCTGCCCGCCGCCACGTACGTCGCGATCTTTCACCTGTTCCCGCTCGCGTACGGCCTGTACCTGAGCTTCACGACGTACGACCCGCAGTCGCGGTCGGGACCGCAGCCGGTCGGAATCGGCAACTACACCAAGATCCTCACCGATCCGGTGTTCCTGAGTTCCTTGCTGGTGACGGCAAAGTACGTGTTGTACGTGCTGCCTGGTGCGGTGATCCTCGCGTTGGTCCTGGCGCTCATGGTCAATCGCGGCCGCCGCGGCGTCGGCTTCTTCCGTACGGCGCTCTATGTGCCGCATGTGGTATCGCTGACGGCCGTCAGCATGGTGTGGCTGTGGCTGTACTCCGAGCAAGGCTGGTTCAACCAGATCCTGCGCGCCGTGGGGATCGGCGAGCGGCAGTTCCTTCTGGAGAGCGGGACCGCGCTGGCCGCAGTTGCCGTGATGCGGATCTGGAAAGCCCTCGGCGGGAACATGGTTCTGCTGCTGGCCGGACTGCAGTCAGTTCCGCGCGAGCTCTACGAGGCCGCTGCGGTCGATGGCGCCGGCGGCTGGGCGAAGTTCCGCTATGTCACGCTGCCCGGGCTGCGCGGAATGCTGACGTACGTCGTCGTCACCGACATCGTCTACCTCGCCCAGTCGTTCGGTGAGATCTACATCCTCACCCGAGGTGGTCCGGTCGACTCGACCACCACAGTGAACTATTTGATCTACAAACAGGCGTTCCAGTTCAACGACATGGGCACCGCGAGCGCGATGGGCTTCGTGCTGTTCGCGCTGATCTCAGCGGTGTCGTTCGTGTCGCTGCGTCAGATGACCGGCCGGGGAGGCCGCCGATGAGGCCGAAACCGGTGCGCGCCGTCGGTACGAACATCGTTTTGATCGCGGTCACGATCGCGGTCCTGGTGCCGTTCCTGTGGATGCTGTCGCTGGCCTTCACACCGGCCGACCGGGCCTTCGCGGCGAGTGATCTGATTCCGTCGTCACCCACCATGACGAACTTCGCCACCGCCCTGACCAGCGGTGGCCTCGGCCGGGCGATGCTGAACAGCACGGCGGTCGCCGTCATCGTCGTCATCACGAACTGCCTGTTCGCGAGCATGGCCGGGTACGCGTTCGCCAAGCTGCGCTTCCGCGGTGACACGATCGTGTTCGGCGTGCTGATCTCGACGGCGATGATCCCGGTATCGGTCACGCTGATCCCGCTGTTCCTGATCACCAAGGGGATTCCGTTTGCCGGGGGCAACGATATTCTCGGCGCCGGCGGCACCGGTCTGCTGAACAGCATCGGAGGGCTCGCGCTGCCCTACCTCGTCGTCCCGCTGAACATCTTCCTGTCGCGGCAGTACTTCCTGGAGTTCCCGGACGAGCTCGCCGAGGCTGCCCGCACCGACGGTGCGGGGGAGTTGCGGATCTTCTTCCAGATCTACCTGCCGCTCGCCAAGCCGTTGCTGGCCACGCTCGGGGTCTTCGCGTTCACCGGGATCTGGGACGACTTTCTCTGGCCGTTGGTGATCACCAACACCGACGCGATGAACACGGTCCAGCTGGCGCTGGCGAAGTTCCTCACCAGCGGAAACGTCCAGTACGGCCCGGTCATGGCCGGCGCCGTCCTGGTCACTGTCCCGGTCCTCCTCGTCTTCGCCTTCAACCAACGAGCCTTCATCAGCGGCCTCGCTGACGGCGGCATCAAGGGCTGACTCGATCACAGGTTCGGTGTGACCCGGCCTGGCGCTTCGTCGTACCCCAGGCACCTGCTCGCCGGTATTGGTCAGGGCGACGGCCAGGATGGCCGTTTGGTCAGGGGTACCGGAGTAGACACCAGGAGGGTTCCGTTGCCGGTATCCGCCCGGCCTGACAGATGGGAAAGATCATGGGCCTCGTTCTGTGGATCATTGCGGCAATACTCGTGATCGCAGGCATCGTCTCGATCGTTCGCGGTCAGCTGATCTGGGGCATCGCCTTGATCGTCATCGGCCTGCTGGTCGGTCCCGGCGGTGTCAGCATCTTCACCTGACCTGCGGCCGGCGGACTGGGGGAGGTGGAGCTCGTCAGCGATCAGTTCAACAGGAGCGCATCGACCAGCGCGGTTGCGTTGGTGTTTGCGGCTGCGAGGATTTCCTCGTCGGTGAACGGTGTGAGCGTGGCCGCGTCGACGGCCGCGTTGATGCTCAGCATCGCCATCCGGAGCTGCAGCACTTTCGCCGAAGTCTGGTCCGGCAGGAGGCTGGACTACCTAACGGTAGGTAGGTTCAGTTTGGCCTGAGTGGTCCATAGATTTTGGGGGGAGACATGAGCCAGTACACGGTTGTCCAGAATACGGCTACCCGAGAGACGAGGTCTGGACCGTGCTGACTGCTCCGGCGTACGTCGCGCAGTGGACGACGACGGGCCAGGGCGGTCGTCCTGAAGGGTTTGCCGCAGTGCGAGGAACCAAGTTCCGCTTCGTCGGTAAGCCGACCATCGGCTGGGCCGGCGTTGTCTACTGCGAGGTCATCGCCGTCGAGAAGCCGCGCTCGATGTATTACACCTGGCGCGGGGACGAAGACAGCGATGACGTCACCGATGTGAACTACCTGCTCGAGGAGACCGCCGCCGGCACACGTGTCACCTGGACCCACACCGGCTTCACCGGCATCGGCGGATTGGCGATGTCGAAACTGCTGGCAAGGGTGCGTCGCACGATGATGACCGACGGAATCCCGTCCGTGCTGGCCGCGTACCACGCAAGCCGGATCGCCTGATGTCGAACGATCGCCGGCACTTGTCGGTAACCCCCGCTCTGATGGCTGTTTGCCGCGGTCGTGGCCGGGTACTGCGGCGACCGAGGAGGAGATCCTGTGGACGGGAAGATACGTGTCGCAACGCTGAATCTCTGGTGTCGCCACGGCGACTGGGCGAAGCGACGCAGTGTGCTGCGGGAGTGCTTTCGAGCCTTGCAGGCGGATCTCGTGATGCTGCAGGAGACGGTTGTCGATGGCAACGGTGACCAGGTCCGAGAAGTATTCGGCGATGATTGTCACGTGATTCATCAGGGCCGCCGTACCGCGGACGGAGTCGGATGCTCGCTTGTCAGTCGGTGGCAGCCGACGCGGGTCGACGAACTCGACCTGCTGGTCACTGAGCGGGTCGAGGCTCGAGACTTCCCTGGCCGCTCGACCGCCGCGGAGTTCGCCACTGAGCTTGGGCCGGTGTTGTTCGTCAACCACAAGCCGAATTGGCAGGTTGGCTACGAACGGGAGCGCGAACTACAGGCGCTCGAGGTTGCGCGTTGGATCGAGCGGCTCGTCGGCGAGCGTGAGGATCTGCATGTCGTACTCGGCGGTGACTTCGACGCGAGGCCCGAGAGCGCGAGCGTCCGGTTTCTCACCGGACGGCAGTCGCTGGGGGACGTGAGCGTGAACTATCAGGATGTCTGGGAATTCGCCCGCCCGGGGGAGAGCGGGCACACGTTCACCCTCGAGAACCCGCTCATCGTCGTAGAGGCGGACTGGGCTCGCATTCCGCCACGGCGTATCGACTACCTCATGGTCCGCTGTGACGACCGAGGACCGACCCTGCGGATCCACTCAGCAAACCGCTTCGCCGATCAGCCGATCGAGGGAGTCTTCGCCACGGACCATTTCGGCGTCACAGCCGACCTCGGACCGGTCGACTGAGCGCGGCGCCCTGGAGGATGCTGACGCCAAGCTGAGTGCGGCTCTTGGCCATCTGAACCAGGCAGCGGGCGAGCTCACGGCCGCCAGGCGGTCGCTCGCCACTCTGCTCTGAGTGCTGCCTATTCGCCGGACAGGAACTCTGTCACCAGCTCGGCGAACTGGCGGGGGTACTGGAAGAGGAATCCGTGGGCGGCGTCGGGATAGATCCGGAGCCGCGCGTCAGGCAGACGGTCGGCGAGGAGTTGCGAGTTGATCGTCGGGATCATCATGTCGTTGTTGCCGTTAGCCACGAGCGTTGGCTGGGTGATGCCGGCCAGGCGGTTGAGTCGGGACGGGTCCGGGATACCCCACTCGACGATGGCGTCGTACTGGGCGCGAGCTACCTCGGGTCCGTTCGGCTTGTCACGGGCTTCGGTGCGGCTGAAAGCGCGCTGCATGTACTCACGGCCTAGCGCACGGCTGGTCTCGGTGATCTCGAAGAAGATGTGCAACAGGTCTTCGGGGCCGTTGTTCGCGGCGTTCGCGACGCGTTCGATGTCGAAGGTCCAGCCGTGCATCTGGTGCCCGCCGCGTGGCCCGGTGCCGGCCAGGACGATCCGGCGTACGGCGCGGGGCCGGAGCAACGCGATCTCCTGGGCGACCATCCCGCCGAGGGAGTAGCCGAGCAGATCGACTCGATCGAGTTCGATCGCGTCGAGGAACGCGATCGCGTCCCGGGCCATCTGCGTCACAGTCACCGGAACCGTTCCGGTGGACTGGCCGACCCCGGTGTTGTCGAGCAGGATCACCTCGCGGTGAGCGGCGATCGAGTCGACGAGCAGTGGATCCCAGTTGTCGAGGTTGCCGCGGAAGTGCTGGAGGAAGACCAACGGTGGCTGCTCACCACCGGCGCCGAAGCGCCGGTACGCGTACGCGACACCGTTTGCTGCTGCAACGGTGAGGATAGGAGCCGTCAGGGCTGCGACGACCGGTTTGGTGGTTGACATGGCTCAGGCCTTGATCTTGTTGTTGCGCGCTTCGATGGCTTTCACGGTGCTCGCGAAGGCCTTGGCCAGAACGCCCTTGCCGACAGTGCCGAGGACGAGGCCGAGGAAGTGACCCTTCAGGTTCTTGCCCTGGCGTACGACGACCGCGTCGACGGTGGTGGTGCCGTCAGGCTGCGGGGTGAAGGTATAGACGTGGCCGGAGTTGCCGCCCCAGATGTTGGAGTCAGTCGTCTTCATCACGACGCGGTTGGGATCGGACCAGTCGTAGGAGAGGCGTTCCCAGACCCCGCCGGAGCCTTCGGTGACGTCGGCGTGCTGCGGCCCCTGGCTGTGGACCTTCAGGTAGTCGTCGGCGCTGTTGCCGAAGATCTTCGAGCGGCCGGGGCCGAAGTCGGTGAGAGCGGCCAGGAACTGTGCGGGTGTGGCGGTGGTGTTCGCGTGCAGATGGATGGTGGACATTACGCACTCCTTGTCGTGGTTGCCTTGCCAGACCACATTCGCGCGGCCGCCGCGGCTTCACACCAGGGATTACTACTGGTGCTCTCCCCAGGCGTCTCGGCCGCCGGCCCTCGGGGCGGCCGGCGCTGCGTGCTCCTGACCGGCGTGAGCGCGGCACAGGCCACAGAGACCGGACAGACAAGCAAGTCCGGACAGGTGAACCGACGATCGTGCTGTTGCACGGTGCATACGCAGACGGCTCGAGCTGGTCCGGCGTCACCAGCCGGCTCCAGCACGACGGCTACAACATGGTTGCCCTCGCTGTACCCTGCGCGGGATCGCCTCCGACACGTCGTATCTGAGCGGCGTCCTCGCGACGATCCCCGGGCCGAAGGTGCTCGTCGGTCACTCGTACGGCGGTGCGCTGGTCAGCGAGCTGGCCGGGACGAGTGGGGTGAAGTCGCTGGTGTACGTCGCCGCGTTCATTCCGCAGGCCGGCGAGACGCTGGGTGGCGTGGACCTCGCACTGAAGCCGGACAAGGCCGGCCCGATCCTGGGTGCTGACGTCCCGGCCCGAGAGGGAGCCGTGTTCCTCGCTGCGCAGCGGCCAGTTGCCGCAGCGGCGTTCAGTGAGCCGGTGGCGGAGACCGATCCGGCGGCGCCGCCGAAATACGCGGTCATTCCGACCGGTGACAAGGCGATCGCCCCGGCCGCCGAGCGCTTCATGGCGACCCGGGCCGGCGCGACCAAGGTCGAGGTCCCGGGTGCCTCCCACCTCGTCGCGGTCTCCCAGCCGGCAGTCGTGACCCAGGTGATCGAGCGAGCGGCCGCAACCCGCGGGAGCTCACCTTCGAGGCGATGGAGTTTCCCGATGCCGTGGTGTCACGGGATGATGGCGATGAGGTGGAGTGCCTCTGTGGGGCCTTTGAGTGCTTGTTCGGTGACCTCGCCGATGCCGCGGACGTAGAACTTGTTGTCGAGGGTGTCGGGTTCGAGGCGGGTGGTTTCTGCGGTGCGGAGGGCATGGCGGAAGGTTCCGAGCGGGACGGTGACGGTCGTGTTCTCGGCGATGACCTGGAAGACGTCTTCAGCGTGGTCGGGGTACCACTCCTGACGGAACTTGCGGCCGAGTTGTGGGTGGGCTTGCATGAAGACGCCTGGTTGGGCGCTGTCGACGCCGGCGTGGAAGCTGCCTTCGCGGCTGACGATGTGCCCGTGCGTGTCGAGTTCGGCGGTGTCCTCGCCGAAGTACCAGACGTTGCCGCAGCGGTCTTGTGCGAAGTAGTCGCTGGTGCGCTCGCGGAGGATGCCGTAGAGGTAGAGGCGGTCGGAGACGACTCGGCTGCGGACGCCGTCGATCAGCTTGGTTCGCGGGGTGGTGGTGACGATGTCGAGTGCGCTCTGGCCTTCGCGGACGCCGGCGTAGATGAGTGATCGCCTGACCTTGAGCGGGTACCAGGGGTTGGTGACGTTCGAAGTGAAGTTCGAGGGGACGATGCGCGGGTGGTAGCCGGCGCCCGGGCCGAAGACCGGTAGTGCGCAGTTGCCGTGGGCGGACGCGCTGGTGGCAGGCAGCACGGCCAGGAGGGTTACTGCTGCGAGCATGCTTCGAAGTACGTGGATCTTCATCGTGTTCTCCGGTGGCTGAGCAGGGTGGCGGCGCCGAGGAGGACTGGTACGGCGATGGCCACTGCGAGGGCGCCGCTGGTGTCGAGGTTTTGGCGTGGTGCGACGGTGACGTGTACCGCCGGGCCGGCGACGAGGGAGCCGTTGCGCGGGATGAGTACGACGTACACCGCGAAGTGGCCTGGGTTGACGGCCTGGAACTCCCAGTCGAGTTGGGTTTCGCCGCCGGCGGGTACGGGTTGGGTGACGTCCTGGGTCCAGTCCTCGAGGTCGACGTACACGCCGTCGAGGCTGACGACGTTGAGGTGGACGATCGCCGCGCCGGGGCTGTTGATGACGGATTCGACGGTGAGGATTTGGCCGAGCTGTGCGGTGAGCTGGTCCTGGTTCATGGTCACCGTGGGGTTCGCGAGCAGGGCTGTTGCGAGCAGGTCGAGGATGTTCATCGCGAGCCTGCTGTCAGTCGGACGAGTCGTGGGGCGAAGGCGATCAGAGCGCCGAGCACGACAACGGCGATCACTGTCGGCGCGACGAGGTAGCTGAGGTCGTGGGTCCAGCTGCGGCGGTTGACGATGATCGGTGACATGTAGTGCAGAGCCGATCCGATCGGGTTGATCCGGGTCAGTGCCTGGCCGAATCCGGTCCTCGGCAACGCAGGGAGCTGGGTCGGGGCGAACAGGACGAGGAGCAGGAGGAGGCCGCCGGCGAGGCTGGCCTTGTTCGAGTTGGACCAGGCGCTGAAGAGCAGTCCGATGCCACCGAGCCCGATGGCGACCACGGTCCCGACGGTGAAGGCCAGAACGGTGGCCGAACCGGCGCCGCCGAGGACCCACAGGTAGGGGACTGTGACGATCACGCAGGCGAACCACATGGTCGACGCGGCCGTCAGTTTGCCGACCACGATGGCCCGTCGGGAGGCGGGGGTGAGGAGGAGGCTTTCCAGGGTGCCGCGTTCCCGTTCGCCGCTGATCGCGTCGGCGTTGACCGCGACGGTGAGCAGGACCCCGACAGCCAGGGCGACCTGGACCGTGAGGTTCACTGCTTCGCGTCGTTCGAGGAAGTTCATCGCCCGGTTGGTCGCGGCCAGATAGGTCATCGCGCTGAGCAGCACGCTGAACCCGAACACCAGGACCGGGCCGCGTCCCCCGATCCAGAGGTCCCGGCTCTCGCGTTCGGCGACCACGTGCCAGGTCGTCATGCCTGGCTCCCGTGGCCCTTGGTCAGAGCGAGGAACGTCGTACTCAGGCTGCCCGTTCCGGCGACGACCTCGTCGATCGGGCCGCTGGCGCGGAGCTGTCCGTGGTCGAGGATGATCACGGCGCTGCAGACTTCCTCGACCTCGGACAACGTGTGGGTCGACAGCACCACAGTCGCACCGCGGCGGCCCGCGATGTCGCTGATCGTCGCCAGGATCTCTCGTTGGCCGGCCGGATCGAGGCCGAGCGTCGGTTCGTCGAGGAACACGACCACCGGATCGTTGACCAAGGCCCTCGCGATCCCGAGCCGTTGGCGCATCCCACGGCTGTACGTCGAGATCCGGCTGTGGCCGCGATCCGCGAGACCGACCTCGCCCAGCAACCGCTCAGCCACAGTGCGTGCCTCGGTACGGCTCCGGCCGAAGAGTCGCGCGGCGTACTGCAGGTACTCGAAGCCCGTTTGGCGAGCGGGATACCCGGCACTCTCCGGCAGTACGCCGATGCGCTGCCGGATCCGATCCGGCCGGTCGCCCGCCTTGCCGGCGACCGTGAAGATGCCCGAGCTCGGCTCGAGGATCGTCGTCAGCAGGCGGATCGTGGTCGTCTTCCCGGCGCCGTTCGGCCCGAGCAGACCGACCACCTCGCCCGGCTCGGCGGTGAAGGCAAGCGCATCGACGGCGATGCGCGCGCCGTACCGCTTGGTCAAGTCGATCGCCTCGATGGCAGCCATGCGCCGACCGTAGGTCCGCACGGCTGAATCCCGGCTGAACGGTGCATTCAGCCGGGATTCAGCCAGAATGAAGGAGGATCGCCTGGAGGTGGGTGATGCGGGCACTCGTAGTCGAGGACGAACCGCGGCTGGCGGCCGGGTTGCGCAGCGGCCTGGAGGCCGAGGGGTACGCGGTCGATATCGCGCGGACCGGGACCGACGGGCTGTGGCTCGCCCGCGAGCACGCGTACGGCGTCGTACTGCTGGACCTGATGCTGCCCGAGGTCGACGGACTGACGATCTGCCGGACACTCCGCGCCGAGCAGGTCTGGACACCGATCTTGATGCTCACGGCAAGGAACGCGGACACCGACCAGGTCCGTGCCCTCGACAACGGGGCCGACGACTACCTCACCAAACCGTTCTCGTACGCCGTCCTCATCGCCCGGCTGCGGGCCCTGGTACGGCGCGGTGCCGCTGAGCGACCGTGTGTCCTCGAGGCGGGGGAGCTGCGGCTGGATCCCGCGGCGAGGAAGGCGTGGCTCGGTGCCGAGGTGCTGGCGCTGACCGCGCGCGAGCTGTCGTTGCTGGAGTTCCTGATCCGCCGACGCGGGCAGGTGGTGTCGAAGCGCACGATCCTCGACCAGCTGTGGGACGACGACTTCGACGGCGACCCGAACATCGTCGAGGTCTACATCCGCCGCCTGCGCAAGAAGCTCGGTGATGGTCGCATCACCACCCTGCGAGGATCGGGCTATCGTCTGGAGGAGCTGCCGTGCGCGCGCGGGTGACGGTGGCCGCGGTTCTTGTGGTCGGTCTGGCCCTCGTCGGTGGTGCGCTGATTCTCGTTGTGCTCCTCGGTTCTGTGCTCACACACCAGGTCTGCCAGGACGCCCGCGACCGCGCGGGCCAACTGGCCGTCACCGAGGCGGACGTGACGAAGTTGCCGTCATCCACCGGCGAGCTCGTCCAGGTGACTGATCGGTCCGGCCGCCTCGTGGGTGGCGGCGCACTGCTGGCGTCGCCGGGTTCGCAGTGTGTCTCCGTCGAGCCGCCCGGGCACGGCGAGGACTTCGTGTTCGCGGCGGCGAAGGCGTCGAGCGGTGACCAGGTAGTGGTCGGCCGGCCGCTGGTGGACGTGCTCGACTCGACCCGGTTCGTTCGTCGCGTGCTGGTGGTCGGCGTACCGCTGATGATGGTGATCGTCGGGGCCGCGACCTGGGTCGTGACCGGTCGCATGCTCGCGCCCGTGACAGCCATCCGGCGCGAGGTGGACGAGATCACCGCGACGGAGCTGCACCGTCGCGTCCCGGCCACTCGGCGGGACGAGATCGGCCGGCTCGCCGGCACCATGAACCGGATGCTCGACCGGCTCCAGCGCTCGCAGGAGGTTCAGCAACGCTTCGTGTCCGACGCGGCGCACGAGCTGCGGTCGCCGATCGCCGCGATCCGGCAGCACGCCGAGGTCGCGGTTGCGCACCCCGAGCGAACGACGACCGGTGAACTGGCGGCAACTGTTCTCGCCGAGGATGTGCGCATGCAGCAGCTTGTCGAGGACCTCCTGCTGCTGGCCAGCTCCGACGAACAACGGATCGAGCCCCCGCACACACCGGTCGATCTCGACGACCTGCTGCTGGCCGAGGCCAAGAGGTTGCGCTCAGCAACGAATCTGAACGTTGTCACGGTTGGCGTCTCGGCCGGCCAGGTCTTCGGCGACGAGTCGGCGCTGGCCCGGATGATCGGCAACATCACCGGCAACGCCGCCCGCCACGCCCGGTCCGAGATCAGCCTGAGCCTCGACGAGTCGGGCGACTCCGTCGTACTCACGGTGGCCGATGATGGACCGGGCATTCCACCGGCCGATCAAGCCAGGGTCTTCGACCGCTTCGTTCGCCTCGACCCGGCCCGCTCCCGCGCATCCGGCGGAGCCGGCCTCGGCCTGCCCATCGCAACCGAGATCGCCCGCCGCCACCAGGGCGCCATCACCCTCGTCGGCCCGTCAACCTTCGAGATCCGCCTACCCAGCACGTCGGCAGGTCCGGGACGACCGTGACGTCAGCGCACCACCAAGGTATACAACTTAATGGGAGCCGCGAACGTTTACGTCGATCTGGGCACTGAGCCCGGGATGGGCTACTCCGCGGCGTGCGGGGGTGGCCCGGGCGCGGGTGAATGTCTTGCGCCACCCGAGCCCAGCCGGGTGCTCCTACCCTCCTGCCTGTCGGTTGGGCTGCTGGGTTTCAGGCGGGGGTGATTGTCGGGTCGAGGAGGAGTAGGCCTTCGGGGAGGGTGTCGGCCCAGGCAGCCAGTTCGGGGGTGACTCGGACGGGTTCGGCTGTGGCGAAGGGTTGACCTTGGGCGTCGGAGTTGCCGGTGCCGAAGGACTCCAAGCGCCACTCCTGGAAATGGGCAAGGAGGACGTCGCGGACCTCGTCCAGTTGGGCGCAGGTGAAGCGGCTTCGGACTACGCAGAGCTGATTCGGGAGGCTCGGGGACAGCCTGCGGGTGACCGCTTCGGCGTCGGTGGCGGCTACGACGAGGACTTCCTGGTCTTCCGTGGGACGGAAGATCGCCCGATGGACTATCGCTCCGGACGATTCCAGGTCGCGGATGTCCAGGTCCAGATCCGAGACCGTGCTATGTGGCCAGCCCTCGTGCCAGACCACATTCTGTGGCCAGCCGCCGGGAGGTGGCGTGCATGGTGGATGGGTCCTGTCCGCACGCGGCCGTGGAGGAGGGCCTTCCGGAGTCTGTGTCTCGACCTCGATGCTCTCGTCGCCGAGCCGTACCTGCTCACCGGGGGCGGGGGCATGCCACCTCCCGACCACTGTGATGTGGCCCGGGGCCCGATTCGGGCCGAATTCGGACGGGACGGCCGCTGCGTCGGCACCGATCAGGCGGATCGACAGATCCGACTTCCAGCCGGGCGGTTTGATGATCAGATCGTGGACGCGTTGCAGGTCGAGCCAGTCGCCGTCCGGGCCGGAGACGAAACGGCCGGAGGTACGGACTCTGTCACCCGGCTGGAAAACCAAGTCTCTGGCCGCCATGCATCCATGGTGACCGAGAAATCACTAGGAAGTTGATCTTGGGCCTGAGGTACGCCTCGGATGCCGGTCGCACCTACCGATGTGCGATCACTGGCTCTGGGTTCATCAGCGGTGTTGGTCATGAGGCGGACGGGGGCATTCTCGTCGACAAGGGAACGCTCAATCGCGTGTGAGCTCGGATGCCTGGAATATCCGTTCCTGGCCTGTGCACGAGACGATGTCGATCCGGGCCGTGTCTACGAAGCCTCCGCCGACGGTTATCTCGTCGCCGAGCCGGCAGGCCAGCTGTCCTGTTGCATCGATCAGGGCCGGTTTGCCGTCACGGAGTGCGACACTCCAACCGGGAGGCCAGGCCACATCGACGTCGACCAGCCTGCCGGGGTCGGCGGGAGTGCTCATGTTGCTACGGACGATCAGGCAGTTTGTTGAAGTGTCCATCTCGAGGGTTCCGGGCAGCGCGGCCTGTAGCGCCACGGTGGGGGCTTGGCGTTGAACGGTCAGGCCGGGCATCGCAGCATCGTGGTTCTGCTTCGCGTCGCGATTCATCAGACCATCTTCAGGCTGTTGCAGTAGATGCATCAATGTTGCTGTGACCCCGTCTGCCAGGTCAGCGGCCGGCGACCGCCAACCCGCACTCTCGATGCACCCCCTGACCAGCGCGAGGAGCCCGAGCTTCATACTCATCACACCCACTGGCGTGTTGCCCTCGGCAAGCTCACGCAACTGCCGAACCTGCTCGTCGGTCCAACCCTGGCCGCTATTACGGCTCGCTGTTGCCTCTGGCATCGTCTGCTCCCTCCACAATCGCCCTTGGCCGACCAGTACACAAGGCACCAACCGTCCATCTCCGACGGCCGACGTTGCACGCTCACGCCTTCACACATCAGGGCGCTGGGCCTGGCCCGCCGGCGATGCCCCTCAGCTCACCGGCCCGGGCCCGCCCGAGCGCACGTGGGGGCTGTAGTGACTCGGGGCTGAAGCCTCACCGCAGTCAGCAGTCGCAATGACTGGCCCTCACTGTGCTTGACGTGCCCAGCTCATCGGAATCTCAATCCCTGCCCGCCCGACTATCGGAAAGCTGCAGGTTGGGGGCCACCGAACAACCATCAGCGGGCCTATCTGACCAGCTGCCCGCCAGGTCGCGACGCGCCGACGCGACGGATTCCAACCTTAGGCGGCGAAGCCGATCTCGCCACCAGCGAAGGTTTCCTGTTCAGGAAACCTTCCATCCGGACGTGTTCAATCGGCGTTGTACCGGCGGGACGGCGCTTGCCGATCATGGCGCCAGGTGTCCGCGCATTCAAGGGGCGTCGTGGGGTACCGCAAGGCTGGAACCGTCCCTGTGTGCGGAAGGAAGACCATCATGAGCACATTCGAGCCGTGGAGTTACCGCGAGGATGTCGGCTACACCCAGGGCACGAACATCGTCGGGTACAAGATCGCGGCCACCGATGGCGACATCGGCAAGATCGACAAGGCGACGAACGACGTCGGCGCCGCGTCGATCGTGGTCGACACCGGTCCGTGGATCCTCGGCCGCAAGGTCCTGCTGCCCGCCGGCGTCGTCCAGCGGATCGACCACGACGACGAGAAGGTGTACGTCGACCGCACGAAGGACCAGATCAAGGACGCCCCGGAGTACGACCCCGATGCGTCCGACTACGACGACCGCGACTACCGCGACCGCCTGGGCAACTACTACGGCGACTACTACAAACGCGGCATGTAGCCCCACACAGTTCGCGCCGGTCTCGCCCCCGAGGCCGGCGCCTCTGCGCGCTCGTTGCCTATAGCAACTCCTTGTGAGAGTGGTGGCCGCGGAGGTCCCACGCTCGTTGAGCGAATCGTGGTTGGACGGCAGGACGAGCGCGATCATGGATCGCATAGCTCACACGGTCGGCGGGTTGCCCGAACCGACGTACCGCAGGAAACCGCCCACGATGACCTCGCGCGTTCCGCGGTGCTTGACCTTTCAGAGGGCTCGATTTGTCGTGCACTGTCGCGCTGGGTGGCATTCGCCAGGTGCGCGACACCGTCTACGGTGCTACGGCCTGCTCGACATCGCCCCGTGCCTCCGACTGAGCCGAACGACCGAGATTCCACGGACATCTGCCTCTCGCCGGTGCAGAGGCGGCAGGCGAGCAGTGACCGGTATTTGAGCTGCGGTCGGTTCGCTTCAGTCCATAGGCGTGTTCTAGTGCTTGGGCTGCTGCTGGGTTGGCGGCTTGGCGGCCCCGGTAGATGTCTTGGGTGATCGAGACTTTGGCTTGGCCTAGTTGGTCGGCGATTTGGCGGGCGGTGTGGCCTTATGGCCGTGGCTTCGATTTGTTCAAGACCCATTGGAGGATCGACGAGTCCTCGTAGGTCGGGCCGAAGGCGGCATGGTAGTCCGGGATGGAGAAGGCCGGGTCTTCGTACTCGACGTACTTCAGGAGATCTTCCACCTGCTTCGGTGGCTTGCCACGCTCGGCGTACGCGTCCTGCAGGTGGGATCGGCTCATGCGGGCCAGGTTGACGTCCAGCACGTGGTCGTGGACTCCGTGGGTGATCCAGACCGGAATCTCCGCCGCGGCGATGGCTGCCGCCTGGCCGGCATCGGCCGCGTAGCCGCCGGTCACCAGCCCAGCGGCAAAGAGGTCCGGTCGCTCGGCAAAGGCCTGCCAGAGCAGCTGCGAACCATAGGACACCGTGGTCGCGTAGACGCGTCGTCGATCGACCGCGAAGTCGTGCGTGAAGTGTTCGAGGAGATCGATCAGTAGCTCCGCCTCGGCCACGCCGCCGACACGTTGGTGCTGTGGCGCGAGGACGATGACGTCCTCACCGTTCTGCACCCAAGCGGTGGCAGGTACGTCGGCAGCCAACTGCACGCGAAGATTGTCGCCGTCCCAACCCATGCCGTGCCCTGGCAGGACGACCACGAGCGGATAGGTTCGCTCGGCGTCGTACGCCGTCGGCAGATGGTAGTGGTACGGCAGCACCATGCCGTCGGAGAGGTGGGAGCCATACCGGAAGTCGTCGACCACCTGGTTCGTGGCCGGCCGCGTCATCGTGCGGGCCTGCTCTCGGGTGGCGCCGGCGAGCAGCGAACCGCGAAGACCGTCGACGTCGCCGTGCTGGGTGACCGTGGTACGCAGGTCCGGGTTCACCTTCACCGTCCACCTGGAGTCCGCGTACTTGGACAGGATCACCGTCCATCCCGCGTCGTCGTCCGGATCGAGCTCGACGATGACGTACCTGCCGGGCACGGACCGCTGATCCGCCCTGGTCGTGGCAGCGTCGTTGGTGTAGGTGCGGATCACCTGCCGGTCGGTCAGCTTGCTGAGATCCTCGATCGGGTGGAACCGGAAGTTGTACGCCGTGTCCTGGACCGAGAAGGTGGTGGTGTCCACGCTGTCGGGGTCGACGTCGTCGCCGTACTCGACGGCGACCGCGGACACCTTCTGACCGTAGGTACAGACCCTCGTGATCGGTGTGATGCTCTGGATTCCTGTCGGGGCCTGGTTCACAGGTTCATGCTAACTCGTGCTAGCCAGGCGCCACGGAGTCGCGGCGGCGGAGCGGCATCGGGACGCGATGGACCGCTCCCGGCCGGCGACCGGGGCCGTTCCCGGCGATCTCGTCGAACAGGACGTCGACGGCCTTGCGGCCGAGCTCGTAGTGCGGCAGGGCGACGGTCGTCAGCTTGGGCCGCATCCACGTGGCGAGTGGGTGGTCGTCGAACGACACGACCGAGACGTCGCCCGGCACCGTCAGCCCCGCGTCTTCGAGCGCCTGGTACGCCCCCAGCGCGAGCCGGTCGTTGCAACAGATCAGAGCGCGCGGCCGGTCTGTACGGAGGAGATCGCGGGTCGCCGCGAAGCCGTACTCCGGCTGCCAGTCAGGGCACGCGCGGGCGCCCGCCAGGCTGAGGCCCGCGGTACCGAGCTCTGCACGGATGCCGACCAGCCGTTCCACTGCGGCAACACTGTCTGGTGGGCCGTCATGCAGGTCCGGGCCGCCACCGATCAGATAGATTCCGTCGCGGTAGCCGGCGTCGAGCAGGACGCGTGCCGCGGTACGGCCGGCCTTGTCCTCGTCCGGAACGATGGAGGGCAGGTGGGTCGGCTCCCGCGACAGTGCGTTGAGCAGGACCGCGGGTGTGCCGGCGAGGTTGCCCGGCAGAGTGATCGCTCTGGTGAACATCGACGTGAGGATCAGTCCGTCGACCTGGCGATCATGCATCGCCTCGAGCAGGAGCTGTTCGAGTTCCGCATCGCCTTCGGTCTCGCCGATGAACAGCATGACTCCGCGTTCGCGTGCAGCCTCGAGAGCTCCCTTGATCAAGTCACCGGCGAGTTGCGTGGTGGCGACGGTATCGGAGATGAAGGCGATGGTCCGGGTGCTGCCCGTCCGCAGGCTGACCGAGACCATGTTCGTCCGATAGTGCAGGGTGGCGGCCGCCTGCATCACCCGCTGTTCGACATCCTCGGAGATGCGAAGCTCGCGGGCGCGTCCCGACATCACCAGCGAGGCCGTCGTCCGGGAGACGCCGGCGGCCCTGGCGACATCTGCCATCGTCACGCGGCGAGGGCTCACGGGGCACCTCCAGTGATCGACTTGCGGTGGGCGGGCGCGCCGGTCCCGCAACCATTCGATGAAACTAACTCAGCCGCCGGTCAGCCCTTCAGGGAGCCCTGCAGGAGCGCGGAGACGAACTGGCGCTGGAAGATCACGAACACGAGCAGTGTGGGAGCCAGGATCAGCAGCGAACCGGCGCACAGGAGCGGGATGTCGGTGCCCCACTGACCCTGGAACGCGCCCAACGCCCCTGCCATCGTGCGTTTGGCCGGGTCGTCGACGAGCACGATCGCCAGCAGGAACTGGTTCCAGGTCCATAGGAACAACAGGATCGCCAGAGACGCGATGGCGGGTCGGGCCAGCGGTACGTGGATCCGCCAGAACAGCTGCCAGGTTCCGGCGCCGTCGACGCGCGCGCTTTCCGACAGCTCCTCGGGCATGTTGACGAAGTGGGCCCGCATCCAGAACACCGAGAACGGCATGAACAGGCCGATCAGCGGGAGGATGATCGCCCACCGGGTGTTCAGCAGCCCGAGGTCTCGCACCTGGAGGTACAGCGGGGTGACGATGCCCTCGAACGGCAGGGTCAGTCCGAAGACGAAGACGAGCAACAGCAGGCGGTGGCCGGCCATCCGCAGGTGGCCGATCGCGAAACCGGCCATCGTCGCCAGGAGGATCGACACAGGTACGACGCCGAGCACGATCAGCGCGCTGGACTGCAGGAGCTTGCCCATCCGGGCGGACTGGAACGCAGAGACGAAGTTGCCCCATTGCGGGTGCGACGGCCAGTCCAGCCCGGCCGGATAGGTGCCGGCGGGGTGCAGCGCGGTGACGAAGAGGCTGAGGAACGGCAGAACCGTGCCCGCCATCAGCACGATCAGCAACGCCCGCCCGATCCAGGCCTCCCGGCGCCCGGTGATCACTTGGTGTCCTCCTTCGTGAGCCACTGGATCGGCGTGACGCAGATCAGGACCAGGATCATCAGTACGACGGCCAACGCGGAGGCGAGGCCGACCTCGCGTTCCGAGAACGCGAGGTAGTAGATCTCGAGTCCCGGCACCATCGTGGCGTTACCAGGTCCGCCCTGGGTCGAGATGTAGATGACGTCGAAGCTCGCGAGCGCGGCGATGACCGTCACCGTGTCGCAGACTCCTAGCTCCTGGCGCAAGCTGGGAACCGTGATGGCGAAGAACTCCCGCACCGGCCCGGCGCCGTCCAGCCGAGCGGCCTCGTACAGCGAGGAGTCGATCTTGCTCATCCCCGCGAGTAGTAGCAGCGTGCACAGGCCCAGCAGAACCCAGGCGCCGATCACGCCGACCGAGGGGAGCGCCGTCGAGAAGTCTCCCAGCCAGGCCCGCGTGATGCCGCCCAGGCCGATGGCCCGAAGGACCTGGTTGACCACACCGGTTGACGACAGCAACCAGCTCCATGCGATGCCTGCGGCAACCAGTGGGATCACCTGGGGCAGGAACAGGACCGTCCGGCCGACCATCGCCAGCCGGCTGGCGGCGATTCGCCGGATCGTCGCCGCGATGACCAGTCCCAGGAGCACCGGAACAGCGCTGAAGAAGACGATCAGCTCGAAGGCATTGAGGATCGAGCGAAACAGGTCCGGGTCCGTGAACACCTGGGCGTAGTTGTCCAGCCCGACCCAGGTCGAGCGGCCGATGCCGTTCCACTTGTACAGCGAGTACTGGATGGTCATGACGAGCGGTCGCAGGACGAAGAACGCGTAGACGAGCAGAGCCGGGGCGACGAACAGCCATCCGATCAGCACCGAGGTACGCAGCCGACCACCGCGCCTCCGCCGCTGGGCGGCGGAGGCGCGGTCGCGGCCCTGGACTCGACCAGGTCGAGCCGTGAGCGTGCGTTGGGTCACCAGGGATCAGCTTCCGACCTGGCGGGTGTAGTCGCTCTGCACCGACTTCAGCAGCGCATCGGGGGATTGCTGGCCGGCGAACAGCTTTTGCAGCTGCGGCGTCCAACTCTTGGCGTAGATCGCGCCGGTCGCGTTGGCGATGAAGTCCATCGCGCTGTTGTTCGCGGCAACCTTGGCACCTGCGCCCAGCGTTTCCGCGGTCACGGAGCCCGGCTTCACCGTCGGCATCGACGCGTCCGCCGGGCCCATCGGATGGGATCCTCCGACCTCGACGGTGATCTTGCGGGCCTGCGCGTCGGTCGCGACCCAGTTCAGGAAGAACGCCGCGCAGTCCGCGTGCTTGGCCCGGGCGGCGATCCCATAGGTGAGCGGCGCCGACATCGCGGCCTCCTTGCCGCCCGCCTGGGCCGGCGGCATCAGGAAGAAGCCGGCGTTGCCCGGCATCTGCTTGTCGAGGTTCCCGGACTCCCAGTCGCCGTTGAACATGAAGAGTGCGTCACCGGCGATGAAGCGGCCCATCATCTTCGCGTAGTCGGTCGCGTTGGCGTCGGAAGCGAAGTACCCGGCCTTGATCCAGGTCTCAAGGTGCTTCGTCGCCTGCAGGTTGGCCGGTGTGTCGATGGTCGCGTCCGGTTTCTGGAAGATCCAGTCGTTGATCGGTCCGGGCGGCCCGTACGACGCCATCAGGTCCTGCAACGGGAACGCAAGCCCTCCGGTGGCGCCGCCGTTGAACTGCACGATCGGTGTGATACCTGCCTGCTTGGCCTTCGCCAGCATGCCGTCCAGGTCGGCGAGTGTCGCCGGCGGCGCCGTGATGCCGAGCTGAGCGGCCAGCTTCTTGTTGTAGAACACCCCGGTCATGGAGAAGTTCAGCCCCATCGCGTACAGCGATCCCTCGCCGCGCGGGCGGCCACCGGGGCCGAGACGCAACTGCTCGAGCTGGGACGCGGGCCACTTGTCCCAGCCGAAGCCGGACGCGTAACCGTCGAGATTCTTCAGCAGGTCGTCCTTGACGAGCTCGGAGACCTGGGGAAGCCGCATCAGGTCCGGCGGATCGTCGGCAAGGACGCGCGGAGCGTTCTGCGTGATCACCGCGAACTGATCCTCACGGATGTCCCAGGTGACGTTGGCATGCTGCTTGGTGAACTCTGTGGTGAGGGCCTTCGCCAAGGGGAATCCGGTCTCGAAGTAGCCGCGAAGAGTCACCGGACTCGTTCCGCAGGTGGCCGCGGTTGGCGTCGAGGCGCCCGCGCCAGGCTCCTGTGCCTCGTTGCTGCCCGGCGCCGAGCACCCGGCGGCCACGACGGTCGCAGCTATGACGGTTGCGGCCAGTCGAGCCAGCCTGGCCCGGTCGAGCCGGCCGTGAACCTGATCAGTCATCGCGTCGTCTCCCTTGATCCCGGCTTCTGGTCAGGCATCGGTCCGCCTGGCGCTGAGCTGCGATGAAAATGCTGCTAAAACGAGTTAGCACGGTTAGCTTGACCACCGTGCGCGGCTCGTGTCAAGGTCTGGCAAGAGCCGTCCGCCGGGACCGTTGGAGGTCGTTCGTGAGTGCCCGCAGGGTCACCCTGGTCGACGTCGCCAACGCGGCCGGAGTCTCCCGGACGACCGCATCCCTGGTGTTGTCAGGTCGCGGTCGCGAACTGCGGATCTCGAGCGAGGTTCAGCAACGAATCCGCCGGACTGCCGAGGAGCTGAAGTACCGGCCGAACGCCGTCTCGCGCGACCTGCGGACGGGCACCACACGCACGATCGGGTTCATCTCCGACACCGTCGCGACCTCGCGCCTGGCCGGCGACATGATCAAGGGCGCGCTCGAGGCCGCCCGCGACCACGGCTTCCTGCTCTTCATCGGCGAGACGGAGGGTGATCCGGGCCTCGCGCACGATCTCCTGCAGGCGATGACCGATCGGCAGGTGGACGGTGTCGTCCTTGCGTACATGTACACCCAGACGATTGCCGTACCGCCGCTCCTGGATGCGACTCGGAGCGTGCTGCTCAATGCGCTTCCCGAGTCGGCGGCACCTGTCGTCTCGGTGATTCCCGATGAAGTGGAAGCGGGACGAGCCGCCGCCCGGATCCTTCTTGATGCCGGTCACCGGGAAGAGATCCATCTGATCGGAGCCGGTCCTGGAATCACGGACGTCCCTCCCGGTGGCGTCGCGGCCGTCGAGCGACTGCAGGGGATGCGAGAGGTGTTCGGCGCGGCGGGAGTCGAGATCGCCAGTGGCCGTCTCTGCGCCGAGTGGCTGCCCGACGACGGGCTCCGCGCGACCACGGCTCTGCTCCACACCAATCGGCCGCGGGCTCTGGTCTGTTTCAACGACCGCTTGGCCGTCGGTGCCTATCAGGCGGTTGAGGACGCCGGTCTGTCGATCCCTTCCGACGTCTCGGTGGTGTCGTTCGACGATCATCCAGTCGCTTCGTGGATCCGTCCGAAGCTCACCACGATCGCCTTGCCTCACTACGAACTGGGCCGGACAGCGGTCGAGCTGCTGCTGGGCGACGGCGACCAACCAAGCTCCCGACGTACTCCCGTTGGCACGACCGTCCGCGTCCCCATGGCCGGCCGCCACCGCGACTCGGTCGCCACGCCCCAGTCGAGCGCCCGAGACGGAAGTTTCGACGGTACCGGCGTCGAGGTTGACCTGGTTCCAGACGACGGCGAGCGATAGGCCACCCGCCACGCTCGCAGAACGTTGGATCCAGCCCCGTTCGGCCCGCGGAGCGCAGTAATCCCGCTGCCCCGATCGTGTGCCGAGCGGAAGGCGAGGTCGAGGACGGCTGTGGACCCGACGGCTCATGCGTCCAGGATCAACGAGGTCTCGGCGTCCCTCCGGATCAGCTGCAGCACCTCGCAGAGGCAACCGGCGGAGCTGTCAACGTTGGTCTCACGAGCCTTCATCATCTGGCGCTGGCACAGAGGTACCGCGAGTTCGGTATCAGCTTCATCACCGATGGGATACTCCCGGCCCGCGACCTCCTGGCCGTCCCCGGGCGCTCGGCCGGAAGAGAGCGGCCGGCCACTGAGTACGTGATGGATGTGATGCGAAGGCCGCGCCCGCGAGCGCCCATGTCGTGAAGGCGTTCAACACCCTGTTCCGCCACGTGCTGGCCCACGGCGGCCCGGTGGACGTGGTGATGGCCGGCGACGATGCGCAGGCCAAGGCGAGCGTCGGTGTTCATGGAGAGCATCGGGCTGCGCCCACGGGACGTCGGCGACCTGAGCATGGCCACTGGGTGGAGGGAGCGGGCGTGTTGACGATGGGTGGCTGCGGAGGTTTCGTCCGACACCGCTTGTTGGCGAGTTCTGACACCGCCGGGCACGTGTCGGTGCCGCGGATGTTGGTTTGCGTCGACACCGCTTCCGCGCCCGACGGGTGTCAGGTTGTCCGCTGCCTGCAGCGAGTAGGCCAGGTCGAGTCCCACTGAAGCCCAGGTCAGTACGACGGCCCGGCCTTGCGTGGTGACGAAGACGTTGGTGACGAGCACGCCCAGGATCAGGCCTGTGATGCCGCCGACGACGTCAACCTCGACACCACCTGTCCGCCCCGTGTCCCTGGCGCGACGAAGATCTGCTTGCGCGGTGCCTAATCGGTCTTCCGCAACACCTCGCGGGCCCCTCAGTGTTCGCTGCTGAAGAACCGTAGCAACAGCGGGCCGACGGTCTGTGGGTCGACGACGTGATCCGGCCCCTCGAGGGTCTCCCGTTGAGCGTGGGGTAATTGGTCTGCAAGCTCGTCGGCTGCGCGGTCGAAGAAGTCCGAGGGCAGGCCTGCCATATAGGGGACCGTGATCGGTCCTCCGGTGGTGACCAGGACCGGTTGGGTGACCGTTGCCAGTCGATCGGCCGGCAATTGGTAGCGGTTGAGGAAGACGCTGTCGTGGACCAGCGTGGGCGCGAGGGCGACCGAATGCGCCCAATGCGCCGTCTGCTTGCCTGCCGCTTTCCTGGCCGCGATGTTGTCGTCGGAGGCGCCGCTCAAGCGCATGAACAGTTCGAGAACCTCCTCGTCTCGCCCGGCGTCGAAGGCGCGTCGGGTGTCCGCGACGTACTCCTCGAATCGCTGGCGGATGTCGTCCCCGACCGCGTAGGGCACCTCCCACACGGCGATCGTGTCGATGGCTGACCCGGCCGCGGCCGCTTCCAGCGCCAGCGCGCCACCAGAGGACGCCCCGAACAGGTGTGCCGAGCCGCCCGCCTCCGCGATCAACGCATCCAGGTCCTCGATCTCCCTCTCCACGGCGTACGGCTCGGTGAAGCCGCTCGCGCCGCGTCCCCGACGGGCATAGTTGTAGACCGTGAAGTGCTCGGCGAGAGCCGGCGCCAAGGGAGCGTTCTCCACCCCCTCGTCGAGTGCTCCGCCCACCAGAATGACGGCCGGACCGCTTCCCTTCCGGTCGTAGGCGATGGTGGTGCCATCGTTTGATGTCACGCGAAAGGCCATCTCGTTCATCTCACATCTCCGTTCGAGAGGTTTGTCTCAGCGCCTGAGCAGCGTGCCGACGACGGCCTCGGTGCGCGACCACCGCGTCCTTGCGATCACGGCCGCCACCATGAGTAGGGCGAGCGGCAGCCAAGGGCTCTGCTCGAGCACGAACTGATCGGTGATGACAGCACCGGTCAGCAATGCCGCCAACCCGAGACTGGCCAGGCCCGCCAGAGCCGGGATCAGAAGTCCAACCCCTCCCGCGACCTCCAGCGCTCCGACCAGGTACCGGAGCCACTGGCCAGCCCCGATGTCGGCGAACATGTCCACCATGACCGGGTCGCCGGCGAGCTTCGAGATTCCGCCGCCGGCGATTATCGCCGCCAGCACGACGTGCAGAATCCAGACCCCGATGCTGCTCGCCCGCCCGGGCGTGTGCGCAACGGTTTCCGAGTTGTTCTTGGGGATGGTGCTCATTCGGCTCTCCTTGTCGTGTCCGGGTCTGGTAGCGGTGATGGCGTTGGCCGAGTGGGCCGGGTTGTCGGAGTTGATTTCGACCAAGTGCTCGCGGTAGCGGCATCTACTTCTTGTTGCGGTAGAGGACCATGGTGATGGGACCGAAGACCGCGACGAGAAGTACGGACGAGACGAGCACCCAGCCGATTTCCCCGGCAGGCACCGAGCCGTCCATCAGGCCGCGTACCACGGTCGCCAGGTGGGTGATCGGGTTGACCTCGACGACCGCCTGCATCCACCCGGGCATCGTCTTCGGGTCCACGAAGATGTTGCTCACGAACGTCAGCGGGAACATCACCATCATGCTGACCCCCGCCACCGAGTTCGGCGTGCGCAGGATCAGGCTGAGCATCGTCCACAGCCACGACAGGCAGAACGAGAACACCAGCAGCAGCACCACCGAGAGCACCACGCCGACGGCGCCACCCTCCGGCCGGAACCCTAGGACCAGGCCGAGCGTGATCACGATCGCCGACCCGATCGAGTAGCGCATCACATCGCCGAGCAGGGCGCCGACCAGCGGCGACGGTCGCCACACCGGAAGTGACCTGAACCTGTCGAACACCCCCTTCTGGATGTCGGTGTTCAGCGTTATGCCGGTGTTCATGGTGATCATGACGTTCGCCTGCACCAGGATCCCGGGCAGCAGGAACTGCAGGTACTCCTGAGTCGACCCGGCGAGCGCGCCACCGAACAGGTAGGTGAACATCAGTGTGAACATGATCGGGAACATGGTCACGTCGACGAGCTGCTCCGGGACGTGTTTGATCTTCAGCAGAGCGCGCCAGCCGAATGTCAACGAGGTGCGCACCGGGCCGGGGCGAGACGGCCGCTCACCGGCCAACAGCACGCTGCGCAGCGCGTCCTCAGTGACCGGCGCCGACCCCTGCTCCGCGGACGTGGCGGTCATGCGGCATCCTCCTCGGGTGTCTCCTCGGCGGCGTGTCCGGTCAGGGTGAGGAACACCTCGTCCAGGCTCGGCTGACCGAGCGCGAACTCGGTGACGTCGATGCCGCTGCGGGACAGCTCGGCCAGGGAACGGGCGACCCGCTCGGGGTCGGAGATCCGCGCGGACAGCGCGGCCGGGTCGGCGGACGGCTCAGCCGCCACCTCGAGGACGCCGGCGAGGACCCGTTCGGCCTCGGCCCGCTGCTCGGGCGCACGTAGCCGTACGTGCAGCGAGCCGGCGCCGACCGATGCCTTGAGCTCACCGCTCGAGCCCTCGGCGATCACCTTCCCGTGGTCGATCACCGCTATCCGGTCGGCCAACTGGTCGGCCTCGTCGAGGTACTGCGTGGTCAGCAGCACGGTGGCGCCCTCGGCGACCATGCCCCTGACGATCTCCCAGACCTGGTTCCTGCTGCGCGGGTCGAGCCCGGTCGTGGGCTCGTCGAGGAAGATCAGTTCGGGGGTGACGACCAGGCTCGCCGCGATGTCGATACGCCGGCGCATCCCGCCGGAGTACTTCTTCACCTGCCGGTCGGCCGCCTCGGCAAGACCGAACGCGTCGAGCAGGTCGGCCGCCCGCTCCCTGCCTCGGCGGCGTGAGTAGCCGAGCAGCCTGGCGAGCAGCAACAGGTTCTCCACCCCGGTGAGGTCTTCGTCGACCGACGCGAACTGCCCGGTAAGGCCCACCCTGCTCCGCACCGCCCGGGCGTCACGCACGACGTCGTAGCCGAGCACTTGCGCCTCTCCGGCGTCGGGGCGCAGGAGCGTGGCCAGCATGCGGATCGTGGTGGTCTTGCCCGCCCCGTTCGGACCGAGCACGCCGTACACGCCCCCGGCGCTCACGGCCAGGTCCACACCGGCGACCGCGTGGGTCGTGCCGAAGCTCTTCTTCAACCCTCTCGTCTCGATCGCGAGCTTTCCCATGGGTTCGATTCCTTCTCTCGGCGTTGCGAACGGATTGGTGAGCTAGTCAAGTTTGACTACTTGGCCAGAGCAGACAAGGACGAAACGTCTAGTCAAGTTGATTAGGCGCGCATCTTGAGGTGATCGGGGACCGTTCGCCACGAACCCGGATCATCGGCCATGGTGTAGGCGCCCTCAGACAGTCGTTTGCTCAGGCTCTTCGCCCACTCCAGTTCGGTGCGTGCCTGTCCCGCCCACAGTTCGGCCTGATCGCGGACGTGCTCGGGGGTGTCCCGATTGGGGTGCTCCCGCCACTCGGCCTGCACTACGAGCTCCGCTTCCAGTCGCGCGACCCGCTCGTTAACCTGCGCGATGGCATCTGTCCTGGTCAGCATGGGCAACATGGCGATGGACGCGTTGAGCATGTCCGCGTCGTGGGTGCGCCGCAGACCGTCGCGGACCAGCTGGACCATCTCGTCACGTCCCCGAGCTGTCGCGCGGTACAGAACGCGCTCCGGCCCGGAGTTGCCCGGCTCGGCGTGTTCGGTGAGGAGGCCATCAGCCGCCGCCTTCTTCAGCGCGTGATAAATCGAGCCGGGCTTGATCTTGGCCCAACTCTCCGCACCCCAGCTCTGCAGTTCGGACCGCACCTGGTAGCCATGCGCGCCGCCGGAGAGGTGCACGATACCGAGTACCAGGAGCTTCGTCGCCGACATGCGCCCACCTCCGCTCAACCCTCTCGTCTCGATCGCGAGCTTTCCCATGGGTTCGATTCCTTCTCCCGTGTTGCGACGGATTGGCAGAGACTAGTCCAGTTTGACTACTTGGCCAAAGTACACGAGGAAGAAACCTCTAGTCAAGGTTGATTAGGCGCCCATGCCGGAGCCTGCGGAGCGCGCGGAGCTCACGCGCCGGTTCCGTGTCCTCGCCGATGTCCTCCGGGACGCGGGCGAGCATCATCGGATTGTCCTTGAGAGGTACGAGGTCGGAGGCGGACGACGATCAAGATGAAGGCGAGGAGCGCGACGGCTGCGGCCGCGAGAGTGGCCGGGAGGCGGAGGGAGGAGCCGTTGGCCGCAGTCGTGATGGTTGCCGGGGGCGTGTTGTGTGCGGTGGGCTGGTCGAGGGTTGCCTTCGCCTTGACGGGTTTCAGCGTGACGTCGTTGCCGTCGCCGCCCTTGTAGGTGATCTGGTACCCCGCCACCCGGGCGCCTTCGGGGAGGTTGGTGAACGCGCCGGCGATCGGGTCGGCCCCGTCGTTGGCGATCAGCAGGGTCTCCTTGGTGAGGTTGGCCGGCGGAGTGAGCTCGAGCTTTCCGGCCAGCGATACCCTGCCGAACACGCGGACCGGCGTACCGTCTGCTCGCGTGGACAGTCGACCGGCGGGAGTCTGCTCGAAATCGCCCTTGACGGTGAACGTCCCGCCGGTGGTACCCACGTTGACGAGCCGGCCGCCCTGGAAGGTGCCGGAGAGCTTGGACTGACGGCTCAAGGTGAGCGTGGCGCGATCGCCGTACAGGACTGTGGTGCCGGAGGCCTGGCTGAGGTTGCGGAGTGTCTGATTGCCGGCCTTGGTCAGATCCAGCTTGGCGCCAGACCTGGTGAGCGTCACGGCGCTGCTGGACGTCAGGCTGCCGCCGGTGAGCGCCAGGACTCCGCGCGAGATCGTGGTGGTGCCGGTGTAGGTCAGCGCCCCGGAGAGGCGAGTCGTCGCTGCGCCGGCCTGGGTCAGTGAACCGGTGCCGCTGATCTTCGACAGCGTGATCGCCTTGTCGGCGTTGCGAACCACCAGCGAACCCTCGTTGACGACCCGGGACAACGCGGCCTTCGTCAACAGGCTGCCGTCACCTCCGGGCCGTCCACTTCCGAGGCGAAGGGTTGCACCCTCCTCGATCGTCGTCGAGCCGTCGTAGAACTGGTCGGCGGCAAACGTCACGTCGTTGCCACGGACCGCCTTGATGACGACGTCACCGGCGCCAGGCGACTTCAGCGTGTCGTGAAACACACCGCCGCCGATCGGGGCGCCGAGCGTGACCGGGCCGTTGTAGGCGAAGGTGAGTTTGGAGCGGAACCGCGCGGCCAACAGATTGATGTAGACGGTGTCCGCGGTGCCCGGCATGAAGATCCTGCTCGTGCTGCCGTCACCCCACTGGACGTCGGCCCCCTTGATGTTGGTGCCGCGCTTGTTCAGGTCGTGCGGGATCTTCCGCCAGTTGATCGCCGGGTTGCTCAGTGACGGGTTGGTGTCGCCACCACGGTCCGAGTAGCTGTACTGGCCGGTCAGGATCACTTTGCTGCCGGGGCGGGACTGGACGTTGATGTCGCTGCCGTACTCGCGTTGGTAGAAGTTCTGCCGGATGGTGACGGTCTGGTGAAGCGGGGTGTCGATGGTCCAGGTGCCTTGGTTGAGGATGGCCCGGGCGTTCGGCAGCGCGACAGTGGTCTCCGGCTTGCCGGCGGACGCCTGGGTACCGTTGTCGATCACGCCGGAGAAGGGATTGGTGCCCGCCAGATCAAGGGTGCCCCAGAGGAACCGCGGTTGGCTGATCAGCCCGGAGCCGCTGATCGTGCCGAGGTTGAAGGACCGGGTGAGCGACAACCGCAGGGTGCCGTTCACCTCGATGTTGTCCTGGTTGAGCTGGTAGCCGGGCGTGCCGTACGGGAATCTGCCGATCAGTCCGGTGCCGCCGCCGGTGCCGTACTGCAGAGTCGCGCCCTTGTCGACGACGATCGCCGGCGGATCGGGGCGCGTGACCACGACGTACGGGTGGTTGCCGCCGAGGATCCGGACCGCCTGCCGTTTCCTTGCCTTGGGCAACGAGAAGTCGCTGTCCCTGGTGAGGATCAAGGTGCCGCTGCCCGCGATTCGCAGCATTCCTTCCCCGCGGATCACCCCGTCGTACGTCGTGGTTCCGTCGGGCACGTTCACCACCGCGTCACCGGTCAGCGTGACGTTCCGGTTCGCCAGGATGTCGAGCGTGATGTCGCCGCTCCCGGCCGCGACCGCCGGCGCCGCATGTAGCAGCAGAGTGGCGAGCACAGCCAAGCCCCCGATCAGGCGTCTCATTGTGTGATCCTCCTCGAATCCGGCGTCCACCCTAGTCAGCAGGGCGGCGCAGCTTCGATGGATTCGGCAAGCCTTTGGACAGGCTTGATGTCCGGCCAGTTGAGCTCCGGGTCAGCCTGCTGGCAGGCCGACCCGGAGCTCAACTGGTTGTGGGTCAGGACGGGTCGCCGTACTGCAGACCGCGTCCGTTGGTGCCGATGTAGACGCGCCCGTAGGTGTCGGGGTCACCGGTGATCACGCCGACTCCAGCGATGCTGCCCCACTGGTGGGCGTCGTCGTTGATGCGGACCCAGGTGGCGCCCTTGTCGGTGGAGCGGAAGACTCCGGTGACGTTGTCGATACTGCCGATCAGGTACAGGGCCTGGTAGTTGGCGCCCGGCGCGGCCTTGCCGAAGCCGAGGGCGGAGGCGGACTGCACCGAGGTGAGCGCGGCGAAGCTGCGGCCCCCGTCGGTCGAGTGCAGCAGCCCCTTGCCGCCGCCGGAGATCCACAGGTCTTCTGCGATGCCGGGGACGGCCGTGAGCCGGCCGGCAGGCAGATTGCCCGCGCGGGCGGTGAAGGTCGCGCCGCCGTCGGTGCTGGCGTAGAGCGTGCCGCCCGTGAGTGAGTAGAAGGTATTGGCTGAGGAGCGGTCGGCGACGACCACGGCGTCGGTGCCCAGGCCGCTGACCTTCGACCAGCTCGCTCCCTTATCGGTCGAGCGGTACGGGGCCTGGCCGACCTCGGTCCAGACGATGGTGGAGCCGCCCGCCGCGAGCGCGACGTGGCCGCTGTTCGCGCTGCCCACCGGCTCTGCCGTGAAGCCGTTCCAACTGCTGCCGCCGTCGGTGGAGTAAGCGCCGTCCTGCGCGCCGCCAGTGCCGACGCGGACCATCATCGCGGGGGCGGACTGGGCGAAATCGATGTCGGTGCTGCTGCTCATCAACGGGTTCTTCAGCCGTCCGGCGGGCACCTCGGTCAGGGAGTCGTGGCGGAAACCGCCTTGGTCACCCATGGAGGTGATGACGGCGGCGCCGCCGGGAGGGGCGATCGCGTCCGCCAGCGAGGTCTCCTCCAGCCCCCGGGCCCCGGCGGTCCAGTGGCTGGTACCGCCGCTGTCGGAGGCGTTCGCGTCCTTGCTGCGCCAGATACCGTTGCCGAGGCCGTACAGCACGTGCCCGGAGTCGAAAGGATCGATGGCCAGGGCGGTCATCCAGTGCCCGATGCCGGTACCGATGTACGGGGCGCCGGAGGCGTCGCGCACCGACTTGTCGGCCAGTGCCTTCCAGGTCGTACCGCCGTCGGTGGTCCGGTAGAGCTCGTCCTGGGGCCACCAGCGGTCGAGGGTGGTGACCATCACCGTGGACGGCTTCTGCGGGTCGACGGCCAGACCGGAGAACCCGTAACTGCCCTGGGATGGGGAGATGTTCTTCCACGCGCCGCCGGACGGCGCGTACTTCCAGACCGAGCCCGCCGTCGCGTCGTTGGGGCCGATGTCATTGCTGTACGTCAGGTACAGCGAACCGTCATCGGAGACCACTCCGTGCTGCGGCATCTGCCCGGTTGGCCGCCCGGAGACGGCCTGCCAGCTGTTGCCGCCGTCGGTGGAGCGGTACAGGGAGGTGTCGTTGTCGTTGACGCCGACGTAGACGGTGTTGCTGCCGGCCGGGCCGTACGTCACGAAGGAGATGCCCGCGCCGCTGCTCGCCCCGTCCTTGACGGGGAACGAGGAGACCTGACTCCATGTCACGCCGTAGTCGGTGCTGCGCCACAGGCCGTTCTTGCGGGTGCCCAGCAGCAGGGTGCCGTGGTTCGAGGGGTCGATCACGAGCCGCTCGCCCGCCCCGCGGCCGGGTTCGTTGCTGCCCAGTTTGAACGGCAGATTGGTGCGCTGGAAGGTTCGGCCCCGGTCGGTGGAGCGCAGGATCGCGCCGTTGCCCGCCCAGTCGTTGGTGTACGTCCCCGCCCCCAGGTAGAGCCGGTCGGGGTCCACGGGGTCGGTGGCTACCGAATCGATGCCCAGCAGGTTCCAGTCCGTCTCGCCGGCCCAGTCGGTCAGCGGGATCCACTGCTCGGCCGCGGTGTCCCAGCGGTAGGCGCCGCCCATGTCCGTGCGCGCGTACAACAGGCCCTTCTCGCGCGGGTTGAACACCAGACCGGTGACGTACCCGCCACCCACCACCTGGGCGTTCTTCCATGCGTACGCTCCGGACCCGGGGGTCTGGGGCTGGGCCAACTTCACCAGCTTCCACTGCTGGTTGGGGCCGCCCGTAGCGGGAAACTGGATGACTGCCGCGCCCTCGGCGGTGGAGTTTCCGAAGACGTCCAGAAGCTGGCCGCTCTTGCGATTGGTGAAGGTGAAGGTGTCGGAACTGCCCACCTCGCCGATCGTCCACTCCTGGGCGGTAGAGGAGCTGTCGGTCTGCTGCTCGGTGGCCGCCGCGCTGGCGGTCGAACTGCCCGCTATGCCGAGCACTTTGCCGCTGTTGCGGTTCACCAGCTCGTAGTAGCCGTTCCCGGCGGACCTCAGCTTCCACTGCTGGTTGTCGGTGTGCTGGTCGGTCCACTGCTGGATGCGGGCGCCGTCGGCGGTGGAGAAGCCGTTGACGTCGAGCACCTTGCCACTGCGCACGGAAACCAGCTGATAGTAGGCGTTGCCGTCGATCGTCGCGGCCTGCGAGTCCTGCTGCGTGAACAGGAGGCACGGCACGACGATGGCGGGCACGCCGACCAGCAGACCGGTGGCGATCCAGCGGCCGCGGTAACGCCCGCGGTGCGTGGGGTTGTCCATGGGGGTACTCCTTGCATGTCATTCACCGGAGGAAGACGGATCCAGGCAACGGAGCGGCCTGATCCGCCCCCTAGTGGTCACAGGCACTGCAAAGGGTTGCCGCGGGCCGGGATCTTTTCGCTGCCGGTCGCCCGATAGGAGCACAACCTGTTCGCCTGCAGCGTTGCTGCCGGCGATGAACGTGCGGGACCGTCCTCACCGGGGCGAGGCGAACCCTCCCCAGACTGCGACGGAACGGCCTGAACTCTGGGCGTGGACGTGGTAGCTGTCGCGCTTGACCTTGCGGACGCCGGTGGTGTGGTTGTACTGGCCGGCGAACTCGTGCTGTCCGGCCGGCACGGTGCGGCCCGGCTTGAGGGCCCAGCGGTAGAGCAGCGCACCGCCGGACTCCTGAACAGTGACGGTGAAGTCGTCGCTCGGCAGGGTCTGCCAGTTGCCGGTGGTCCGCACACCGCCGGTCTGGGCGATGCGCAGTTCCACGGTAAGTGAGGTGAGTGGCTTGCCGGTCTTGAGGGTCAGGTTGCTCTGGGCCCAGTAGATGGTGCTGTGCACGTCGAGCGAGCCTTCGGACCACAACGGCCCGTCCTCGACCCGGCTGATGGCCGGCGGAGTCGGGTGCGCGCTGCCCGTGGCAGTGGCCGTGGTGGTGGCCGTGGTGGTGGCCGTGGTGGTGGCCGGGGTCGGAGCGGTGGTCCGTGCCGAAGGCGTCGGAGTGGACTTGACGATCGGGGCCGGGATCGTGTGCGTGGGTGCGGGGCGCGGCCGCGACGGAACTCCGCCGATCGCGGCGACCGCGAGACCACCGGTCGCCAGGGTAGCGGCGGCGACGACAGCGACGATCGCCGCGTGGGGCCAGGACCTCACGATCGAGCGTGTGCGGTGCCGGACAGTGGGGCCGGCCGCGCCGCGCTCAACGCGCGCGAGGATCCGTGCGCGGTTGGGCTCGTGGGCCTCGGCGGCCTCTCGCAGCCGTCGGCTGATCTCGTCGTTCACCGGTTCCTCCTTCCTGCCGCCAGTTCGCCGACCGCTTCCGCGCCGAGCAACGATTCCAGCTCGGCCATTCCTTTCGAAGTCTGGCTTTTCACCGTACCGACCGAGATGCCCAGGGCAGCGGCGGTGTCCTTCTCCGACAGGTCGAAGGCGTGGCGCAGGATCACGCAGGCCCGCTTGCGGAACGGCAGCCGGATCAGCGCCGCCCGGACGTCCAGCACGACCGCAACGTCCGGCCCGTCCACCTTCTCCGTGCTGCGGGACCAGAACAGCGCTACTCGCCGTCGCTCGCGGACCGTGCTCCGGATCCGTTCCCGGGCCAGATTGGCCACCACGCCGCGGGCGTAAGCGACTGGGTGTTGCGCTGCTCGCAGCCGGTCCCAGCGCTGCCAAAGGGCGACCAGAGCATCGGCGGCGAGGTCGTCGGCCGCGTCGGTCTCGCCGGTCAGGAGGTAGGCGAGACGGGCCAGTTCGGCGTAGTGGCGTTCGAAGAAGTCGTGGAACTCCGCGGACGCGTCGTCGACGAGCATTCTCCCGCGGTTGCCCTCTCCTTGCGATGTGCACGTTAACAATCGGCCCCGAGCGTAACAGTGCCCCCGCGGCCGATAGCGATCGTTCGTCGAGGGGGAAACCTGACGGTGGGCGCGCGGTGCGATCAATGCCGGGCGAACTGGACCCGGGTCGACTGCGCGACATCAGGTTTGAGGGCGATCCCGTCGATGGTCAGCCGCTCACCGTAGATGTCGCTGACCCTCATCGCCTTGCCGCATCCGTTGCCGTCGGCGGCGAGGAAGTAGTTGTAGTCGGTGCGGTGCAGCTTTCGCCAGCCGTTGGCCGTCCGGACCTCGAGCGCGGCGACCGGGTTACGGTGGCCGATCACCTGGATGCCACACCAGTACTGACTGGAGCCGGTCTTGTACCGGATCGAGATGGTCCCGGACGCGGCGGGGCTCAGCAGCGTCCAGGTGATCGGGAGCCGGCCGACGGAGAGGTTGGCGAGTTTGGCGAACGCCTGTTGGCTGAGGTCGAGCTGGCCGGGTGCGCAGGGCAACGGGCACTCGTTGACAATCCGCACCGTGATGGAGGCCCCGTTGGCGGCGCGGACCAGCACGTACGCTCCGCATGCCTTGGCCGACTCATAGTCGGTGTGGTTCATCGCCGCGATCATGAGGTCGCTGGACGGGCCGTAGAGGCAGGCACCATTCCCGTCACCCGCCTCATAGGCGGTCGCGACGCCCTGGTAACGGATGGCGGGCTTGATCCGTCCAGCCAAAGACCCTGTGGACACCGCGGATTCCGTGCGCGGAGTGTTGGCAGGCGTGCGCGGGCTGTTGGAAGGTGTGCGCGGGCTGTTCGAAGGCGCGCGGCGGCTGCGAGAAGCGACGGGCGGCCTGCCGGCGGCCGACGGCGTTGGGGTACCGCGAAGAGATGGCGAGGGGCTCGTGACCAGCGGCTGCGTCGGTGCCATCGTGGCGTCGGCCGCCGCGGTCGGTGAGCCGGAATCGGCCGGGACGCTCGCCGGGGCAGCCGTAACGGACTCATCGGCGGTACGCCGGGTATCAGTGCTGCCCCCGATGAGGAGCGCGGCGGCCAGGCAGACCACAACGCCGACGGCCGGCAGTGCCAGCGGAATGCCGAAGGCCCGCCGGTGCTTGCGCAGCGGCTCGGCCGCGCCGTGCTTCGTTGTCCTCATGTCCATCCGTTCGGTAGATCCAGTCGACGTTCCACAGCGCAGTTGCCGCCGGAACCGAAAAGGTTGCCGCCCGTTGCCGACATCGCCACCGACATGGGCGGAGCACCGAGGAAACCACCCCACCGCGATCGTCAGTGCTGTCAAGCGCTGCACACTCGCAGGCCAGGGTGTAGAAGCGGCGAAGGGGACGCACATTCAGCAATGGTCGGTTTCCCGTGACCAGCCTTGCGGACCGGGTTGGAGACGAGGCCCTGGCCAATGGTCTCGTCGAGGGCACAACCGTCTTCCCGGATCCTGCTTCGCCGAGTACGACGAGGCGCCTGAGCTCCAGGGGGTCGTAGTACTTCCCGATGGTCGACAGTGACCCGTCTGGTCTCCGCCGTCGCCCCTCCAGGTGACGAGGGATTCGTCGATGTTCGCAAAGCCGACATCCGCCGGTCTGGCCGCGCCGGTGTCTGGTCTTGCGGATCAGACCTTCGCCGGGTGGCCGGGCGGCCAGGCTCCTGTTCAGGAGAGTGACTTCTTCGGGCGTGAGCGCTCTGGATGGGTTCTTGGATTTGGCTTCGATGGCGTCGACTTCGCGGGCGGGGTTCGTGGTGCTGGCGCCGTAGCGGACGGCGAGTTTCATGGCGCCTGCGCAGCCTGGTGAGCGATGCTGTACGTCGTACGCACCGTCGCGGCCGCCGCGTCGCGCTACTCCCGCGACATCATTGCGACGGCCTCGCGCTCCAGGTCGACGTAGGGGTCGCCGCTGACGTCGACGGCCACGCGCTTGATCGTCCCGCCGGTGAACGACCACGGCGCTTCGCCGGGGTAGTCCTGAGTCACCGGGTCGCTGCTGTCGCGGCCGACGCACAGGCCGTCGCCGGCGATTGAGAATTTGCCCGGCTGGGTCTTGATCCGGCCCTGGCCGACCTTGACGTCGCCGTGGAAGAGCGACAGCGTTCCGGTCGCGACGCCGGGCGGGTCCTCGCCGCTCTTTTCGAAGGCGGCGGACAGGATCAGGTCCTCGCCCGTCGGCAGTTCCTGGTCGGCGACGATCTTCTGTTCCATGCTGCCCACGAAGCTGTAGACGTAGTGCAACCGGTTGTCCTTGACGTAGAGAGCGTGGCCGCCGAAACGCGAGCCGTGTGCGAACAGTACGCCCTGGGTTCCGGGCGCGGGGAGGTCGACGACCGCGGCGACCGCGTAGGAGCGGTTGCGGATGTTGACCGCCTGGGACTCTGGCACCTCGGCGACGCCCGGGTAGTAGATGTAGCGGTTGCGCGGCAGTGAGAGAACCGGTCGCGGCGTCGTGAGGAGCTCCAGGGCGGAGCGGTCGTCGAGCGGGAAAGCGGCGTTGGCGCCGGCCTCGGCGTACCAGAGGTTGATCATCTCCTGTAAGCGTGCGGGCTCTTCGGCGGCGAGGTCGTGCACCTCGGAGCGATCGACGTCGGTGTGGTAGAGCTCCCACGTGTCCTCGGCGAAGCTACTCCAGCCACTGAGCGTGGGGTGGGTCGTGACGGCCTTCCAGCCTTGGTGCCAGATGCTGCGCGAGCCGAGCATCGAGTAGAACTGGGTCTGGCGTGCGCTGGGCAGCGGTGCGGCGTCGAAGCTGTACCGCATGCTGATGCCGTCGAAGTGGCTCTGCTGGTGGCCGCCGATGGTCTCGGGCGGCTCGACACCGAGCACGTCAAGGATCGTGGGGACGATGTCGACCGCGTGGTGGTACTGCTCGCGGAGCTCGCCCTTGGCCTCGATACCCCGCGGCCAGGAGATGATGCACGGGTCCGCCGAGCCGCCCTCGAACTCGTAGCGCTTCCACATCTTGAACGGCGAGTTGAACGCCATCGCCCAGCCGTTCGGGTAATGGTTGTAGGTCGCCGGGCTGCCGAGCTCGTCGATCTTCGCCAGGTTCTCCTGGATGTCGTCCGGGATCCCGTTGGCCACCTTGTTCTCGTTGACCGACCCGTTGGGGCCACCCTCGCCGCTGGCGCCGTTGTCGGACACTACGAGGATCATCGTGTTCTCGCGCTGGCCGGTCTCCTCGAGGTAGTCCAGCAGCCGGCCGATCTGGTCGTCGATGTGCGCCAGGAAGCCGGCGTACACCTCAGCCATGCGGCTGAACAGCCGCTGCTCCGCCCCCGACAGCGAGTCCCACGGTCGCGTGTAGTCCAGCGCCGGGAACGCCCCACCGTTGGGGCCGGTGCGGGTCTCGGGCGTCCCGATCGGATTCAGCGGCGGCAGCTCGGTGTTCTCCGGGACAAGCCCCATTGCCTTCTGACGGGCAAGGGTCTGCTCGCGCAGGACCTCGTAGCCCATGTCGAAGCGTCCCTTGAAGCGATCGCTCCACTGCTTGGGCGCGTGGTGCGGTGCGTGGCAGGCACCCGGGGCGTAGTAGAGGAAGAACGGCTTGTCCGGCGCCATCACCTTGGCGTCCTTGATGAAGTCCAGCGCTTTGTCGGTGAGGTCCACGCTCAGGTGATACCCCTCCGCGGGCGAGCGCGGCGGGTCGACGGGGTGGTTGTCGTAGACCAGGTCCGGATACCACTGATTGGTCTCGGCTCCCAGGAAGCCGTAGAAACGATCGAAGCCCCGGCCCGCCGGCCAGTTGCGCCGCGAGGAGGCCAGGTTCATCTCGGCCTCCGGGCACAGGTGCCACTTGCCGACCATGTACGTGTTCCAGCCCTGGGCTCCGAGGATCTCCTGGATCTGGCCGTTCTCAGGCGGGATCACCCCGTTGGCGTTGGGGAACCCGCTGGCGCACTCGGTGATGCACGCCATGCCGTTACGGGTGTGGTTGCGGCCGGTCAGCAGGCAAGCGCGGGTCGGCGAGCACAGCGCGGTCGTGTGCCACTGGGTGTACCGCACCCCGGCGCCGGCGATCCGTTCGATGTTTGGCGTCTCGACGGGACCGCCGTAGCAACTCATGGCCGAGAACCCCACATCGTCGAGCACGATGTACACCACGCTCGCCGCGCCCTCGGGTGCCTTCGGCGGCTCGAAAGGCGACCAGTCCGGCACCGAGTCCCGGATGTCGATGTTGATCACGCCGCTGAACGGCTCGCCCATGATCCACTCCCTCGAACCCACAGCCTTCCCCGGGGCGCAGCATCGCTCCACCGGGCTATGCCACCGAGACTCGTCGATCCACCCCCGCCTCGCCTCCCCCTCAGAGGATGAACAGCGGCCCGAGGGGCACCTCACGCCGCACGGATGACTGAAGCCACGCCCCGATGGCTTCTGCACAGCGACAAATCAACCGGATCTCGGCTGGTGCGGTAGCTGGAGCGGCATGCGTCACGGACGCGCGACGCGGTCTATCGCGGTGGTCCAGCTCTGGCACATCCGTGAGCCCCTGCCGCGGTCACCGACACTCGTACTCGCCGCCGTCGCGACGACGCAAAGGTGACCCTCGCGGCGTGACAGCAATTGTCGTCCGCAGCGTGTCCGACAGGTGTCGCTCACAATCAAGCTCTCCGCGATCCGTTGCTGACCTGGTCGCATGTCCCACGGGTGAGCTCGTCGAACACCGCGACCCCGAGAGAATTGACCTTCACCCAGTCTCGCCGGCCGGGTTGATACCTGGTCGAGGCGCCCTTCACGACCAGGCCGTCCACGCCGCTGGACTTGAACGCCTGCAGCCACTCCCTGGCCTCGCCGGGGTCGGCGGTCACCGGAGACATCTGGAGCGGGGGCACACAGTCGGTGCCGACCTGGGCCGCGAGGGCGGCCTGGACGTCGGGGAACTTGGCAGATGACCGCGCTCGTCAGACGGGCTCTCAGGTGGGTCCTTGGCGGCGATCCACTGCAGGTCGAACACCCACCCTCTAGTCGGTCAGGTGTGCCCTGCTCCGTCACTGCTCCGTGAGGTGCTGCGAAATGGCGGTCAAGGATGCGAGTTGATGAGTGTGGATCGGTCGGATGTGCGGCGGCGTGGGTGCATTCCTCAGGCCGCCGCGGTGGAGCGCGGGCGCTCACCGACGAGGAGCGGGACGCCTGGTTCGAGCAATTGCGAGCCGACCGAGCAGCAGTTGCGGCCGACCTGCCTGATCTGTCGACGTTCATGCTCGCGACCGGCGTACGGATCGGCGAGGCGCTCGGGGTGCTCGGGCATCAGGTCAACTTCGCCGCTAGCGAGGTAGAGATCACGCACCAGATCCGCGTGAAGGGAGAAGGTCTGATGCGCATCAAGACGAAGTCGCGCGCGGGGGAGCGGGTTCTGAAAGTGCCGGCATGGGGCCTTGCGATGCTCCGGCGACGCCTGATGGACGGCGGGCGGTTGGATCAGCCGATCTTCGCCAACCGTGACGGCGACTACCGCGATCCGACGAACGTACGACGCGCCCTGCGGGAGGCACGATCACCGATCGGCAGCGAGACGTGCCGAGACCTCGGCAACCGGCTACGGAAGGCTCGCCGGGCGGCCGGGCTGTCGCAGGCGGACACGGCAGCCAAGCTCGGCTGGCCGCAGTCTCGGGTGAGCCTGGTCGAGACAGCTCGGGTACGGCTGGAGGTGGGCGACGCCGAGAAGGTGCTCGACCTGTATCGGGTTCGTGGCGGCGACCGCGCCGAGCTGCTGGACCTTGCGACTGAGGCCGCTGAGGGGAGCCAGGCTGACGCGCTCGCGTGGATCACGTCGCACTCGTTCCGCAAGACCACGGCGACCATCCTGGACGACGCCGGACAGAGCGCTCGGCAGATCGCGGACCAGCTCGGGCACGCCCGGCCATCGCTGACCCAGGACGTCTACATGGCGCGGCGAGCGAAGAACCCGGATGCGGCCGCCGCCCTGGAGACAGCCCTCAACCGGTCACCCGACGTCGCCGACCGACTCGGGCACGGTGACGCGGCTGACGCGACAGGAAGCTACGGGTGAGTGTGCGGTAGGACACAAAACCATGGGATAAACCATGGGCTCCACATAAGCGAAAGCCCTGGTCACCTTCGTGACCAGGGCTTTTGTGCGCCGCCAGGGACTCGAACCCCGAACCCGCTGATTAAGAGTCAGCTGCTCTGCCAATTGAGCTAGCGGCGCATTTCTTGCTTTCGAACGAAGAGGATCGTAGCAGGGCTGTGGGGGAGAAGCGAAATCGGTTAGCGGGTGAGGATGGTCATGGCGGCGTTGTGGCCTCCTAGGCCGGAGACGGCGCCGCCGCGGCGGGCGCCGGAGCCGCAGATCAGGAGGTTGGCCGCGTCGGTTTCGGTGCCCCAGCGGCCGGCTTCGGAGGGGTCGGTGACCCAGGGCCATTGGAGGTCGCCGTGGAAGATGTGGCCGCCGGGCATGCCGACCGATGCCTCGATGTCGTACGGCGTTTTGGCCTCGATGCAGAGGTTGCCGTCGACGTCGCGGGCGATGCAGTCCTCGAGCGGTTCGGCGAGGTACGACTCGAGGCCGGCCAGCACCCGGCGGGTGGCCTCGGTGCGGACGGCATCGTTGTCGGAGGCAAACAATCGGGCGGGGAAGTGGACTCCGAAGACCGTCAGCGTCTGGTGGCCGGAGGCAACCAGCTCGGGGGACAGGATGGTCGGATCGGTGAGCGAGTGGCAGTACACCTCGGACGGCGGCACGGCGGGCAGCTCACCGCTCAGAGCAGACTGGTACGCCGACTCCAGCTGGCTGTAGTCCTCGTCGATGTGGAACGTACCGGCGAACGCCCGCGCCGGGTCGTCACCGGACTTCAGCGCCGGCAGACGACGCAGCAAGAGGTTGATCTTCAGCTGCGACCCCTCCGGCTTCTCCACGCCGGTCTGGCCACGCAGCGCAGCCAGTGTCGAGGGTGCGACGTTCGACAGCACCCAGGAGCAGTCCACGGACCGCTCACCGTCGCCGCCGAGCCAGGTGACAGAGCCGCGCACGCCGTCCACCTCGACAGAGGTCACTGACGAGTTGGTGACGAGTGCGGCGCCTGCGCGCCGGGCTGCCGCGGCCAGTGCATCGGTGACCGCGCCCATGCCGCCGACCGGCACCCGCCACTCACCTGTGCCGTTGCCGATGAGGTGGTAGAGGAAGCACCGGTTCTGGATCAGCGACTTGTCGTGCAGTCCGGCGAACGTACCGATCACGCCGTCCGTCGCAACGACTCCGCGGACTGTGTCGTCGGCGAAGCGCCGTTCGATGGACTCGCCGAGCGGGCGCTCCACCAGCTCCTCCCAGAGTGCACTGTCGACACGAGCGCGTACCTCGGCGGCGGTCTGGAGCGGCTCGAGCAGAGTGGGCGCGACAGCCTCGGCCAGTGAACTGACTGAGCCATAGAAGTCCGCCCAGGCTTCGTACTCCGCATCGCTGCCCGTCAGCGCCCGGAACGACTCGCGCGTGACCGCACCCTCCGGTCGCTCGACCATGAGGCCGGCATCGCGGCCAGAACGGCGTACGGGTGTGTACGACGCGACTGCGCGCGAGCGGAGGTCCAGTCCGAGGCCCAGGTCGGCGACGACCTTGTCGGGCAGCAGGCTGACCAGGTACGAGTACCGGGAGAGGCGAGCGTCCACCCCCGGGAACACACGCTCGCTGACCGCTGCGCCGCCGGTGTGCGCCTGCTGCTCCAGGATCAGTGTGGACAGGCCGGACTGGGCCAGGTACGTGGCGGCGACGAGGCCGTTGTGCCCACCGCCGACTATGACGACGTCGTAGAAGTCCTTCATCCCACCGGCCAATCGAGCTCGTGATAAGCGGCGTCCCAGAACATCCATTCGTAGCGGCACGTCATCGCGAAGTGCTGATGACAACGTTCCCGCTCCGTGGCTCCCACGTCCAGTCCGTCCGTGACGGCGAGCACCTGCTCGACGACCGCGTCGAACTCCTCCGAGCCGTACGTCTCGATCCACTTCCGGTACAGCGGGTCCGGTGAGGACCGCTTGAGCAGCTCCCGCCCGACGTCGCGGTAGATCCAGTAGCAGGGCAGCACAGCGGCCACGGCCTCGGCGTACGTGCCGGTGGCGCAGACAGCCGTCAGATAGGACATGTACGCCGTTGTGGTCGGACCCGACCCGGCCGCGTCGACGTCTGCTGCGCTGATCCCCAGTGACTCCAGCAGGGACGTGTGCAGCTCCCGCTCGACCGCGATCGCGTTGGCGGCGTGCAGCGCGAACATGCTGACGGCGTCGTCATCCGGAGCGCGCCCTGCGACCAGGCTGAGCGCCCGCGAATAGGCACGCAGGTAGTGGCTGTCCTGGATGATGAAGTACCGGAACGCGTCGTGATCGAGCGTCCCGTCGGTCAGGCCGGTGATGAACGGGTGCCGGACTATCTCGTCGTACACGGAGGCGGCACCGCGGTCCCACAGCTCGCCGGAAAACGTCATCCCAACTCCTCGCCGTCGACTGCGACCGACCTTATCCACAGACCCCGGCGACGGTACGAGACGAACGTCACTTCAGCGCCTTACTCTGAGGCATGAGTAGCCAGGGGGAGATGCCGCCGGACACGCCGCTGCTGCGGCGGATCCGCGCGTCGGTGATCGGCGACGACCAGGTGATGCCCGGGCCGTACGGTCCGCGGCGGGTGACGTACGCCGATTACACCGCGTCCGGGCGCGCACTGACCTTCCTCGAGGACTTCATCCGCGACGAGGTCCTGCCTCGGTACGCGAACACGCACACCGAGTCGAGCGGCACCGGTCTGCAGACCACCCGCCTGCGCGAGGACGCGCGCCGGATCATCCACAACAGCGTCGGCGGCGACGACGAGACCGCGCTGATCTTCTGTGGGTCCGGCGCGACCGGGGCGATCGACAAGCTCATCGGGATCATGGGGCTGCGGATCCCGGCCGAGCTCGACGACACGTACCACCTGACCGATCAGATACCGCCGGATCAACGGCCGGTCGTCTTCATCGGGCCGTACGAGCACCACTCGAACGAGCTCCCCTGGCGCGAGTCGATCGCCGACGTGGTCGTGATCAGCCAGGACACGGACGGCCACATCGACATCGACCAGCTGGAGTCGAGACTCCAGGAGTACGTCGATCGGCCGGTGAAGATCGGATCGTTCTCCGCGGCCAGCAACGTCACCGGCATCGTCAGCAACACGCAGCGGGTCTCGGCGCTCCTGCACCGGTACGGCGCCTTGTCGTTCTGGGACTGCGCCGCGGCAGCGCCGTACGTCGAGATCGATATGTACGGCGGGCGTGACCAGGACCCGTTGTCGTACAAGGACGCGATCTTCCTCAGCCCGCACAAGCTGATCGGCGGGCCGGGCACTCCCGGCGTACTGGTCGCTCGACGCGAGCTGCTCCGCAATCGGGTGCCGGACGTGCCCGGTGGCGGGACCGTGGCCTACGTGAATCCGCTCGAGCATCGGTACCTCGACGATCCGGTGCACCGTGAGGAGGGCGGGACGCCGGCGATCATCGGGTCGATCCGGGCAGGCCTCGCGTTCCAGCTGAAGCAGGCGGTCGGGATCGACGTGATCCGTGCGCACGAGGACGCCTATCTGCGGCGAGCGGTCGAAGCGTGGAGGGCCGAGCCGGACCTGCAGATCCTCGGCAACCTCGACTCCGAGCGGCTGTCAATCGTCTCGTTCGTGGTCAAGGCGCCCTCCGGGCGTTACCTGCACCACAACTTCGTGGTCGCGCTGCTCAACGACCTGTTCGGCATCCAGTCGCGCGGCGGGTGCTCCTGCGCCGGACCGTACGGTCACACGCTGCTCGGGATCGACATCGACCGCTCGCACCTGTTCGAAGAGGAGATCCTGCACGGATGTGAGGGGATCAAGCCCGGCTGGGTGCGGGTCAACTTCAATTACTTCATCTCCGAGGCCGTGTTCACGTACATCGTCGAGGCGGTCAAGCTCGTCGCGCGCGACGGCTGGCGACTGCTCGGTGACTACCGCTTCGATCCGGCCAACGGTTTGTGGCGGCATCATCGCGGTCCGGTCGAGCCGCCGATGCGGTTGTCGCAGGTCGGGTACGACGCCGACGGCGAGCTCAGGTATCCCCGCCACGACCACACCGCGCCCGAGTCGGCTCTCGACGACTATCTCGCCGAGGCTCGCGAGCTGCTGTCGACCTGTCAGCAGGTGAGCGACCCGGACGGCCAGGTGAATACCGACTTCGATCACCTCCGTTGGTTCGAGCTCCCGTCGCGCTGTCTGATCCGTGACTAGGCGGGTGCTCGGGGTCGACGCCTGCAAGAAGGGGTGGATCGGCATCGCGGGGGATCTGCGGGCGTACTTCGCGGTGACGATCGGCGAACTGGTCGAACGGGCTGAGGTCGACGGGCCGTTGACGGTGGTGGGGATCGACATTCCGATCGGACTCCCGGTGAGCAGGGCGCGCGAGGCCGATGTGCTCGCGCGGCGGGTGGTGGGGAGACGGGCGTCGTCGGTGTTCGCGACCCCAGTGCGGGCAGCGCTGGAGGCGGCGACGCATGCCGAGGCGACGGCGTTGAACGTCGAGGCCACGGGGAAGGGCGTGAGTCAGCAGGCGTTCGCGTTGGCCAAGCGGATCCTTGAGGTCGACAGGTGGGCGCCGGGTGCACACTGCGCGGTGATCGAGGTACATCCGGAGGTGTGCTTCGCGACGATGGCCGGGCGGCCGTTGTCGCATCCGAAGTCCACCTGGGCCGGTGGAGAGGAACGGCGACAGTTGCTTGCGGGCGTTGGGATGGGCGTGGTCGGTGACATCGGGTTGGCGGGCGAGGTTGCGGGTGTCGACGACGTACTCGACGCGGCCGCGGCCGCGTGGTCCGCGGGGCGGTACGCGGAGGGGCGAGCCCGCGCGTATCCGAACCCACCGGAGCGCTTCGCCGACGGCTCGTCGGCTGCTATCTGGGCCTGACGGACTCCTGCTCTTCGGAGGGTGTCGGCGATCTCGTCGTAGCCGCGAGACTTAGCGTGCTGGAGTGCCGATCGCGAGGTGGCGATCCTTGGTCTGCTCGCCACTGGGATGTCCAACCACACGCTGGCTCGCAAGCCGTATGACCCGAGAAGTCTTAGGGTCTGCGGCGTTGCTCGTCCAAGGTTGATCGGATGAGCGCTTGTGCGGCCCAGGTGGAGATCTGGGTCTGGTCATCGGGATCGAGGCCGCGGAGGTCTTGCAGCACGATCAGGGCTTCCCAGCCGACGACCATCGCGATGCCGGAGACGAGTTGCTCGAACAGGTCGTCGTCCAGTTCGGCGCGGAGGGGGTCGAGGGCGCGTTCGATCCAGGCGATCCGTCGGTAGCCCCGCTTCGGGTGCGGTGCGTCGTCGGTGGGTGCGTCGACGGTCAGCCGGATCAGCGAGCGGCCTAGCGGTAGGGAGGAAGCGGTCGCGTCGCCCAGCGCCCGGATCATCGCGTCGACCCGTGCGGCAGCGTCGCCGTGCCCGGAAGCGTCACCGGAAGCGTCACCGGAAGCCTTACGGGAAGCGACCCGAGAGGCAGGCTCGGATGCGGCGCGAGAGCCGGCCCGAGATGCAGTCCCGGAGGCGTTCTCGGATGCGGTTTCGATGGCGGTGTCGACGTCGGTTTGGGTGAGGAGGCCGAGAGTTGCGTCTAGCAACAGTTGGTCGAGGGTGGGGAAGTATTGGTAGATCGTGCGTCGTGATACGTCGGCGGCCTCGGCGATCTCGTTGACGCCCGGTGACGTCTGGCCCTGGCTGATCAGCTCGGCGGCGGCGTTCACGATCGCGGCGCGGGTCCGGCGTCGCTGGCGAACCCGGCCCGCCTCCGGTGCGGTGTCACTCACCATTTCCTCGCTTCCCCTTGACGTCCCGTCTCCGGCATGAGTATACCTGAGTGCAGTTATTGCACACCAGTGCAATAAACGGGAGGAGTGGACATGACTGGGATTTCGGCCGAGCAGCGGATCGCGCCCACAGGGGATCACCAGGTGGACGGGCCGGTCACGTTGATGAATCGGTTCGCGGTGCGTCCCGAGCGGGACGAGGCGTTCCAGGCCCTGTGGACCGAGACCAGCAAGTACTTCATGGCGCAGCCTGGATTCGTTTCGCTGCGTCTCCACCGAGCGGTCTCGTCCGACGCCGAGTACCGGTGGGTCAACGTCGCCAACTGGCAGTCGGAGGCGGACTTCCGGGCGGCCCACGGCACCGACGAGTTCCGCCGAGTGGTGACCCGGCCGGAGTGGGCCGAGTTCCCGAGCGCGCCACTCCTGTTCGAGGTCGTAACGGCAGTCGGGTAGACAGTTTAGTGTCGGGGTGTGAGCAGCTCCGAAGATGAAGCGGGTGGGGGCGAAAGCCTCCTGACAGTGCTGGTCGCGCTGTGCGCGAATCTGCTGATCGCGGTCGCGAAGACGGTGGTCGCCGTGATCACCGGGTCCGCGTCGATGGCGGCCGAGTCGGCGCACTCCTGGGCCGACACCGGCAACGAGATCTTCCTGCTGGTCGGCGAGCGGCGGGCGCAGAAGCCGGCCGACCAGCTGCATCCGCTCGGGTACGGGCGGGTCGGCTACGTCTGGTCGATGTTCGCCGCGTTCGGCCTGTTCACGGTCGGCGCGGCGGTCTCGGTCTGGCACGGCATCCAGTCGCTGCAGCACGGCGAGGCGGACAGTACGTCGTACGGCTGGGCGTACGCCGTACTCGGGGTCTCGTTCGTGCTCGAGGGGATCTCGTTCACGCAGGCGATGCGGCAGACCAAAGCCGGCGCGATCGAGCGGATGCTGCGCCCGTGGCGGTACGTGCGGGTCACCTCGAACCCGGTGCTACGGGCGGTTTTCGTCGAGGACCTTTCCGCGCTGATCGGCATCCTGATCGCCGCCCTCGCGATCCTGATGCACCAGCTCACCGGCAACGCGGCCTGGGACGCGGTGGGGTCGATCGTGGTCGGCATCCTGCTCGGCGTGGTCGCGTTGTTCCTGATCAGCCGGAACATGGACTTCCTGACCGGCGAGGCAGTGACCCCGCTCGCGCGGAACAGGGTGCTCCGCGCGCTGCTCGAGCACAAGGACATCGAGCGGATCACGTTCCTGCACATGGAGTGGGTCGGCGCCGACCGGATCTTCCTGGTCGCCGCGGTCGACGTCACCGGCAACGAGTCCGAATCCGAGGTCGCCACCCGGCTGTACGCGATCGAGGACGCGCTCAACGCCCGCAAGGAGATCCAGCAGGCGATCCTCACGCTCTCGCGCCCCGGCGACGCCACCAGCCTGCAGCCGGGTGAGCTACCCGATTGGTACGTCGACCCCGCCTAGGGCACGTTGGCGAGGAAGCGCGCGCGGTCCACCACGACGCGTTCCAGCTCACCGTCCGCGATCAGCTGACCTGCGGAGTTGGTGGCCCGGACCCGGAACAGCAGTTGGCGACCGTCCACAACAGGGTCGTCCGCAACGATGTCCACGGTGTCGCCGACCCGGGTCGGCAAGCGGTGGCGGATGCGGACCGCCGTACCGACGGAGGTCTGGCCGGAGCCGAGCAGGCGCAGGGCGAGTTGGGCGGTCGTGTACTCGAGCCAGGTCAGCAGGCGCGGCGTGGCGAGGACCTCGACGTCCCCGCTGCCGACGGCTAGTGCGGTATCGGCGGGTGTCACTTCATGGCGCACGGCAAGCTGCCCTTTCCTGGCCGGTCGGGAGGTGTACGCTCCCGCCCGTGGAGCCCGTACACGTTGCAGTTTCTGCGTTGGCTGCATTGTTGCCGATCACGAATCCGATCGGCGCGCTGGCCGCCTTCGCGGGAATGACAGAGGGCGTGGATCGCGCCGCGATGAGGCGTCAGGCGGTCATGACCGGGGTCTACGTGCTTGCGATCCTGGCCGTGTTCGCCCTGCTCGGCACGCTTGTCCTGGAAGGGCTCGGCATCGGCCTGCCCGCGCTCCAGATCGCCGGCGGCCTGGTCGTCGCGCACTCCGGGTTCGGGATGATCGTGGCTCGCCAGACGCTGACCGACGACGAGAAGACGCACGGCGTGGCGAAGCCGGACGTGTCGTTCTCGCCGATGGCGCTGCCTTTGATCGCCGGGCCGGGCGCGATCGGAGTGGTGATCGCGCTGACGGCACGCCACCCCGGGATCGTCAACCGGCTGAGTGTGATCATCGCCGCGGCGGTCCTGGCCGGTCTCGTGGCGGTCATGCTGCGGTTCGGTACGCCGTTGGTCGACAAGCTCGGCCCGACCGGACTCGGCGCCCTCAGCCGGATCATCGGCTTCCTGACCCTGGCGATCGGCGTCGAGCTCGTGACGCACGGCGTACTCGCCGTGAAGTAATTCGCATTAGCACCGATTTCGGTGCGAGGCTGGTGTCATGACGATCGAGTACGACCGGCTTCAGGACGACGTGGCGCGTGGCTGGAACACCTGGGACACCCGCAGTGTGCTCACCCAGGTCCTGCTCCCGGACGCGCTCGGCCTCTCCTTCGGACTGAAGGAGTACTACCGCGGTACGTCGTTGCGTACCGCGCAGATCGGCCGCCGGACCGAGGGCGCCGAGACCGTGACGCTCGGCCCGCACGCGTACGACGGCAGCTACACCGAGACCGTGCTCAGCTGGGCCGGCATCACGATCCGAGTGCAGACCGCGCACGCCGGCGAGGACCTGGTGGTGCTGGTGACGCCGACGGCCAACCAGCCGAAGAGCGCACTGCTGACGGTCGGTGTCAGCTACCTGTGGAACCGCCCCGGAACAGTCGTCCGCGAAGCGGACCGGATCCGTGCAACAGCTGAGCGCACAGTCGAGGTCTACGCGACGACGCCGCACGTGGACGATCCGTACTGCGACGTCGACGGCCCGTACCTCGCCCTCGACCTCTCCCAAGCGGTCGGCATCAGCACCGGACGCCCACGGACCCTCGCGGAGATCGCCGAGCTGATCGCAACCAAGGCCACCCCGGCGGCGGAGCACCAGGAGATCGTCCGCGACTCGATCTCCTGGAACACCATCTACGAGCCGTCGAAGTCGCGCGTCATCACCGGCGTCAGCCGGCTGTGGAACGTCGGCAAGCGTGGCGGCTACGCGCTGTTCTGCTGGGACGCGTTCTTCAACGCCCTGCTCGCGGCGCCGAACAGCAAGGCCGTCGCCTACTTCAACGTCGTCGAGATGCTCCGCGCCGTCACCCCGGAAGGCTTCGTCCCGAACGTCGAGCAGGGCACCGGCCGCAAGACGTACGACGGCTCGCAGCCGCCGGTCGGCTCCATGACGGTTCTCGAGCTCTACCGGCGGTTCGGCGACCGCTGGTTCCTGGAGGAGTGCTTCGGGACGCTGCTGTCCTGGAACCGCTGGTGGTGGCGGGTCCGCCGTGACGGCGAGCTGCTCTGCGCGGGCTCGACGTACTTCGACCCGGAGTACCCGTCGCCGCAGGACATCCCGCGGATCCACCAGCACTTCGGCGCGACCTGTGAGAGCGGCTGGGACGGGCATCCCGTCTTCGATGACGTGCCGTTCGACCAGAACACGAGCCTGCTCGCCGCGCACGACGTCGGCCTCAACAGCCTGTACGCCGTCGACTGCGAGTCGCTCGCGGAGATCGCGGACATCCTCGGCGAAACGGACACCGCGGCGGAGCTGCGCATGCGGCACGACACCGTCGTGGAAGCCATGGAGACGTTGTGGGACGAGACCGCCGGCATCTATCGCAGCCGGCGAACGGACACGGGCAAGCTCACGGAGCGGTTGTCGACGATGAGCTTCTACCCGCTGCTGGTCGGCGTCCGTGCTGAGCGACGGAGCCGGATGCTGGCTGAACACCTGCTCGCCGACGACGGGTTCGGCGGCGAATGGATCCTGCCGACCTCGCCGCGGAACGAGAAGATCGAGCTCAAGGACACGTCGTACTGGGAGTTGCGCGCCTGGCCGCCGGTGAACTTCCTCGTCTACCTGGGATTGCGGCGCGCGGGGGAGAAGGACGCGGCGGCCTGGCTCGCCGAGGGCAGCGAGCGGCTGGTGCTGAAGGAGTGGCGCGAGCACCGGCACATCCACGAGAACTACTCGAGCGTGCACGGCGCTGCCTGCGACAAGCCGAACAGCGAGCCGTTCCAGACCTGGGGCGCGCTGCTCAGCCTGATCGTGCTGATGGAGCGCGGCGAGGTCACGCTGTTCGACGACGAGAGGTGGCGCGGATGAGTCTGCTGAGTGGTGTCGTCGTGCCGTTGGTGACGCCGATGTCCGCGCCGGGCGTGCCGTCCGCCGAAGCATCGGAGAAGTTGCTCAAAGCAATGGCTTCGGTCGGCGTACGCCGGTTGATGCTGCTCGGGAGCAACGGGGAAGGATCGCTGATCCCGACCGAGGCGTCCGGTGACTTCACCGCCGGAGTGGTGAAGCGCTGGCGGGATCTGGTCCCCGACGGGACGATCCTGGTCAACGTCACAGCACCCGGTACGGCGGAAGCCGAGCGGCGTACCGATGATGCTGCCGACGCGGGCGCGGATGCGATCGTGTCGAGCCCGCCGACCTTCTTCAAGCACCGTGCCGACGAGGTGGTCGCCCACTTCGCGGCCTTGAGCCGCCACGGTCTTCCGGTGATCGCCTACAACACACCTCGCTCGACGCTGCTCACTCAGGAGAGTGCGAGCGCGGCGCGGCCCTATCTCGCGGGCGTCAAGGATTCGTCAGGCGATCCGGAGATGCTGCGGTACCTGCTGTCGCTCGGGCTCGAGGTCAGCCAGGGCGACGAGCAGGGCCTGGCTGACGCCGTACGCGCTGGTGCGCACGGCATCACGCCAGGCATCGCCAACCTGGCGCCGGGGCTCGCGCTGCAGATGGTTGCCCCGGGCGCCGATCTCGATCACCTGCAGGAGCTGTCCACTGCACTGACCAAGATCCACACGGTGCGCCCCGGCGTACCGACGGTGAAGGCGCTGCTCAACACGCGCGGCCTATGCCCACCCCACTGCGCGCCGCCGCTCGCCCCCTGCACAGCCGATGAGGTCCGCCACCTGACGGACCTCATCGCACCACTGGAAGAGCACCTACTTCGTCTTGAACTTGCCTGACGGCTTGACGGTGTTGACCGGCGGGAGCTTCCACGACTTGCTCTTCGCCAGGTCGGAGAGCTCGGCCGCGGACAGGATCGGGTTCGGCCTGGTGTGGCGTTGGCCCTTCTCTGCCGGGCCGTTGTAGCTGGTGAGGTTGATGTTGCGGCCATCAGCGCGGTACAGCGTCACGAAGCGGCTGACGACGCCGTACTGCGCTTGGCGGCCGTCGGAGTACTCCGGGGACACCGGTGAGGCGTAGAGCACCGACCCGTCGGCCAGCGTGGTGCAGCCCGATCGGACAGGTACGCACGGGTTGCCCTCACCGCCGCCGGACACCATCACGTCGACACGGGCAGCCCCCTTGCCGTCGTCGACGACGTACGCCGCCCCGGCGAAGTCCCCGCCGCCCCACGTCTCGTACTTGCTCAGCTTCAACCCGCGCGCCGCCAGCAGCGACCGCAACGTAGCCAGCGTCTCCTTCGGCGTCACCGACGCGGGTGGTGTCTTGGTGGACGGATTCACGGACGGCTTGGTCAGCGGAGCCGCAACGCCGGTGTCAGCGGGGGAGCTCAACAACTGGATCCCGCCACCAATCAGGCCGGCAGTGGCCAGCACGGCACCAGCACCGCTCGCGGTGAGCAGCGCCGTACGCCGCCTCCGCTGCCGCAGCCCCTGCGTGACAGACCGCTCCAGCAGGTCGGCAGTAACCGGCTCGAGGTTCTCGGTGGCCCGGTTCATCAGGTCGGTGAGTTGGGTGTTCATGTGTTCTCCTCGGTCAGAGCGCGATCAGTTGGGCTGCACCATCACCAAGAACCGCCCGCAGACGTTCCAGAGCGCGGGCGGTGCGAGTACTGATCGCACTGGCGTTCTTACCAAGATCAAGCGCCACCTGCTCGACGCTGCGATCTTCGAAGAACCGCAGCACCAACACAGCCCGATCCAACGGCGCCAGCTCACCCAAAGCACTCTGCAACGCCACCCGCAACTCAGGATCCCCAGCCCGCTCAACCACCTCCGGCACATCCGAGGTCGGCCGCTCCGACCAGCTCTTACGCCGGCGCTGAGAGATATACGTCCGCACCATCGCTGTCCGCGCATAAGCACCGGGACTGTCAATGCGGTGCCAGGTTTTCAGCATGCTCGCAAGCGTGTCCTGTACCAGATCCTCAGCGTGATGCCGGTCCCCGGTCAGCAACCAAGCTGTCCGGTACAGCTGCGGTATCCGCGCCCGAGCAAACTCCTCGAACTCCTCAGTCGATCCCATCCGCACCCTCTCGTCGATGCCCTACCCCCAAAGACGCACCGACCAGCAGCAGAGATCACACCCAAATCAGAACACTTTGGCCAGCACCCAAACCGCAAACGCCAAGAACCCCACCACAAACGTCACAAGAACCACGACGCCATACCCGAACCAGGTACTCCCAGAACCCTTCACCCCGGCATCCTCCCAGACCCAAGAGACCGCCCGAACAAACCCAGCCACAGCCGCCGAGCGAAGCGAAGGCGCAAGGGGGTGCGGGTGGCGAAGCCCCCGCCCGCGGCAAGCGAAGCGCAGCCGCACAAAATGACGAAGCCGACCCCCGCCTGCCGCGAACGCGACAGGCAAGGGCCGGCCATCGGGTGAGTGACGGGACTCGAACCCGCGACCACCTGGACCACAACCAGGTGCTCTACCAGCTGAGCTACACCCACCATTGCCGTCTGAACCGCGACGGCTGAGCAATCATAGCGACGAACTGTCCGGACCAGAAATCGAGGTGTCAGGAGCCGGTTTGGGTGTCCTGGACGGGTGCCGCGATCAGGCTGGCGGCGGCCCGGGCGGTGCTGGAGTCGGGTCCGGGCTGCGGCACGAAGACGGTCTGCCGGTAGTACCGCAGCTCGTCGATGCTCTCGGTGATGTCGGCGAGGGCGCGGTGGTTGCCGGTCTTGGCCGGGGTCGCGTAGTACACCCGCGGGTACCACCGGCGGACCAGCTCTTTGATCGAGCTGACGTCGACGTTGCGGTAGTGCAGGTGCGATTCGACCCGGGGCATGTCGCGGACGAGGAACGTCCGGTCGGTGCCGACGGAGTTGCCGGCCAGGGCGGCCTTGCGCGGCTCTTTCACGTACGACGTGATGAAGTCGAGCACCTGCTGCTCGGCGTCGGCGAGCGGGATGCCGTTGGCGAGCTCTTCGAGCAGGCCGGACGCAGTGTGCATGTCGCGGACGAAGTCGCCCATCTGCTCGAGTGCGGCCGGTGGTGGAGCAATCACCAGGTCGATCCCGTCACCGAGCACGTTCAGTTCGTAATCGGTGACGAGCACGGCGACCTCGATCAGGGCGTCTTCCGCCAGGTCGAGGCCGGTCATCTCGCAGTCGATCCACACCAGCCGGTCGTTCATGGGCACCCACCTTACGGCGAGCCGCCGACACTGCTGCGACGGCGTGCCAGTCAGCGCGGCGCGTACCCCAGATGGATGCTGCGGACGGACAGTACGGCGAGGTCGCGGCGGCGTCCGAGGAAATACGGCCCGTCCGGGTCCAGCAACTGTTTCCAGACCGCCAGATCCTCCGCCTCGAGCCACTCCTCGTCAGCGACAACGTGCGCATGCCCGTGCCCATGTCCATGCCCGTGGCCCTCGCCGGTCATCCGCGCGATCCGCGTCCGGAACTGCTGCACCAACGTGTCCAACCGCTCTGGCGACAACGGCGCCGGCGTCTCGGTCAGCACGCTCCGCGTAGTCGCGTCGGTCAGCCCGGCCCGGGTCAGCGCCTCGGTCCAGCCGTACGGCATCGGCACGGACCCCGGGAGTGAGTCCCGCATCACCTTGAACCACCGGTCCTGCGCCAGGTCCAGCCGCAGCTCGAGTCCGGGCTCGCCGACCCCGAGATCCCACGGCAGGTGTCGCGCCGGCAGTCCGCCCTCAGCGAGCGCCAGCCGTCCGCCCGGCGCCAGCAGTGAAGCCAGTGCGTCCACAGCGGCCTGCTGGTCGGCAGCGTGATGTACCGACGCCGACGCCCAGATCAGGTCGGCCGGTGCGTCAATTGCCCGACGCAACGGCTCGGCCCCGTCGTCCATCGACGCCAGTTCACAGCGAACCAGTCCCGCGGTGTGCTCCCGCGCCTGCTCCAGTACATCGGGATCCGCGTCGACGGCGACCACGGTCGCACCAGGAAGAGCCTCCGCGAGAGCCTTGGCCATCCCACCGCCACCACAGCCGATGTCGGCGACGACCTTGTCGCCGTCCCGCACCAGACTGCGTGCCACTGCCGTGTTCCAGTCGCCTTCGCCCTCGGCGGACGCACGGAGCCGCCCGGCCTCTTCGGCCCAATCGATCTCGATCATGCCGACAGTCTGGCCCTTGCGACGGGCCCAGTCCGCCGCATGTTGCCGGACCGGCAAATGGCGCTACGGTGGCGCGATGATCGCGACCGACCGCCTGAGGATGCTCCCGCTGAAGGTCGAGTACGCCGGGGAGATGGCGAAAGTCCTGGCCGACCCCAGCCTCTACACGTTCACCGGCGGTGAGCCGCCCACCGTCGAGGCTCTCGAGGCGCGGTATGCCCGCCAACTCAAGGGTCCAGGACGTGCGGACGAGCAGTGGCTCAACTGGGTGATCCAGCACGACGACGACCTGATCGGCTATGTGCAGGCAACGATCACGAGCGGTACGGCGGAGATCGCCTGGGTCATCGGCACCGCGTGGCAGGGCCGGGGCTTTGCGAAGGAGGCAGCCCAGGGACTCGTCACCTGGCTGCAGGCACAGAACTTCGTCCGGATCATCGCGCACGTGCATCCGGATCACACTGCATCGGCCGCTGTAGCAGCGGCCGTCGGTCTCAGCCGCACCGACGTGGTCGAGGACGGCGAGTACCTGTGGAGTACCGAACGGCAGGCCCGGTGACCCGGGCCTGCCGTCAAGCAATTCAGATCGGGCGAACGTTCTCCGCCTGCAGGCCCTTCGGGCCCTGGGCGATCTCGAACTCGACCTTCTGGTTCTCGTCCAGCGAGCGGAAGCCCTGCGTCTGGATCGCCGAGTAGTGGACGAACACGTCAGCGCCGCCGTCCTCCTGGGAGATGAAGCCGAAGCCCTTCTCGCCGTTGAACCACTTCACTGTTCCCAAAGCCATGATTTTCTCCTGATACGACAAAACGCCCGGCGGATCACAAATCCGCGGGCGCTTCGAAACGAACGTGGAACTGCAAAACATCAACCGGATAGACCCTAGCACGCTGAATGGATCCTCAGCCATCCCTGATCGCGGCGCGCGTCGTACTCGTCCGGCGTACCGGACCAGACCTCAGTGCAACCGGATGTGCCGCACTCGCAGGCGAACGGGTACGGCGGTAGCTCGGCCAGCCCGATGTCCGCCTGCCACAACCGCCCCTGCCGGCACGCCGCCAGGTTCTCGTACCGGCGCTGGCGCGACAGCCTTTCACCGGCCTGCAGCCGGGGCAGCGGACCCAGCGCCGCTTCGACCGCAGCCGTGATTGCTGACCAGTCCGGCGTGGCAGACACCTCGATGACGGTGCGTCCGCGCTCGGCGGCCTCCCGGCGTACGCGATCTGCCAGTACGGCGTCCCGCGCCAGCAGGCTCTCCAGCCGGGCCCGGCCGGCCGGGTCGTCCGCCCGGGCCAGTCGCTCCTCTCGCGCCCGCCTGGTCTGTTCGGCGTCCGGAACCAGCCAGACCGCTGCAGCGACGTCGTCAGCCATCGACGGGAAGAGTTGAGGGCCTTCGACCAGCGCAGGTACGTCGCCCAGCGCGCGCTCACGCACGTCCTCGACGACCAGTTCCAGCCGCAACCGAGCGACCCGGACAAAGGCATCAGCGGCGTACTCCGGCCCCTCGGCCAGGTCTTCCACCAGCGGCCGCATCGGCGGCATCCGGTCCAGGTGTGCGTAGGTCCACAGATCGATCGGGTGCAGCGGCAGGTCACCCCGCCGCGCCAGCCCCCGAGCGATCGTCGACTTTCCCGCGCCCGGGGCGCCACCGATCCAGACCATCACCCGGCCATCCTGCCAAGCGCAGGGTCAACGCACGTACGTCGCCAGCGACGCCGCCCCGGCCGGTTGGATCGACTCGAGCCGCAGGTGCACGGGCTTGTCGGAAGGGCCGAACATCGTCTCGCCGGAGCCGACGATCGACGGCAGCGTCATCAGCCGGTACTCGTCGACCAGGTCCTCGGCCTGCAGCGCCCGGATGACGCTCAGGCTGCCGGTGACCGCGATGGTCCGCGGTTCGGACCGCACATAGTCCTTCAGTGAGCCGTTCATCAGCGTGGAGTTGGGGAAGGCAGAGAGGTCGGTCAGCGTGTGGGACGCGACCACCTTGGCCATCTTGTTCATCCGGGTGGAGAAGTCGTCGGTGCGGTTCGGCCAGAGTTGGCTGAACAGCTGCCAGGTGTCCTTGCCGAGCAGCAGCACACCCGTGTCCATCAGCTCACCCATGCGGAACTTGTCTCCGCTGTGCGTGTCCGGACCGTGCCGGAACGCCCAGCCGCCGGCCGGCGTGCCGCCGGAGCCGTCGGGGTCGGTGACGATGCCGTCGAGGCTGATGAATCCGGTGACGATGACGTGGCCCATGGTCCCTGCTCCCTGTCGTGAGTGTTGCCCGTACTTACTGCCGGGCCACCGCCGATTCATCGCTGTCCACCGAACTTTTCCGGGGGAGTGTGATCTTGACCGCATTCACGCCTCGGCCTACTGTATGCCGTATACAAACCCGGAAGGCAGGGACCCTTATGAGAGTTGCGGTTCTCGGCGCCGGCGCGATCGGTGCGTACGTCGGCGCGGCGCTGCACCGTGGCGGGACCGAGGTCCACCTGGTGGCCCGCGGTGCGCATCTGGAGGCGATCCGCTCGCACGGCGTACAGGTGCTCAGTCCACGCGGTGACTTCGAGGCCAGGACACCGGCCACCGACGACCCGGCCGAGATCGGTCCGGTCGACTATGTCTTTCTCGGGCTCAAGGCGAACTCGTACGCGAGCGCCGGCCCGCTGCTGCAGCCGCTGCTGCACGACCGCACGGTCGTCGTGGCCGCGCAGAACGGCATCCCCTGGTGGTACTTCCACGGTCTCAAGGGACCGTACGAAGGTCGCCGGATCGAATCGGTCGACCCGGACGGCTCCGTCACCCGGGTCCTCGACCTCGACCGTGCGGTCGGCTGCGTCGTCTACTGCTCGACCGAGCTGGCCGGCCCGGGCGTCGTACAGCATCTGGAAGGCACGCGCTTCTCGATCGGTGAACCCGCCGGCGGTCCGTCGCAGCGGTGTGAGGAGTTCAGTACGGCGATGGTCGCGGGCGGACTGAAGTGTCCGGTCGAGGCGGACATCCGCAACGACATCTGGATCAAGCTGCTCGGCAACGCGGCGTTCAACCCGATCAGCGCGCTCGCGCGGGCGACGATGGTGGAGATCGCCACGCATCAGGGCACCCGGCAGATGGTCCGGATGATGATGGAGGAGTCGCTCGAGATCGCCGCCGCCCTCGGCTGCCACCCGGACATCTCGGTCGACAAGCGCATCGACGGCGCCGAACGCGTCGGCGAGCACAAGACGTCGATGCTCCAGGACCTCGAGAAGGACAAACCGCTCGAGCTGGACGTCATCCTCGCCGCGGTCGTCGAGCTGGCCGACCTCACCGGCGTCAAGGCGCCCACGCTGCGCGCCGTCCATGCCGTCGCCGACCTGCTGGCGAGCAAGGTCGGCGTCTGAGCCAGGTGGGTCCGGCCTACAGCGACGCCGGATCCACCTGTTCCAGCTACAGCTCGAACGGTCCGAGGTCCGGGCCGGCGACGAAATGCGCCACGGGATCGGCCATCACGTCGAGCTCGAGTACGACGAGCTCGTTGGTGCCGGATCGCAGCAGGGGACCCGGCACGTACAACGTCTGCTGGGGGCCGCGGCGCCAGTACCGGCCGAGGTTGAATCCGTTCACCCAGGCAAACCCCTTGCCCCAAGCAACTGTCGAGAGGAAATGGTCGACCGGCTCGGCAACGTCGAAGAGCGCCCGCCACGCGGTCGGCCCAACGCCCGTGGTTCGTGACGCGGCCGGGAGGTCGTTCCACATGCTGGGGACGCTGTCGAGGTCGATCGCGCACGCGGACCAGTCGGTCAGCTCTACCCCGTCGAGCTGAACCGGGCCGATCAAGCCCTTCGGTTCGCCGATCCGTTGGCCGTAGTTGACCCGGCCCTGGTCCTCGACCAGGATCTCCAACTGTCCGCCGTGCGGCAGCATCAGCGCCCGATCGTGCCGCTCCCGGTCGAGCACTCCGACCGGTGCCCCGTCCAGGAACACATACGCGCGATCCCGCACCTCACCAACACTCAGCAACACCGCACCCTGAGCCGCCACCTCGGTCCGGAACAGCGCCAGCCGCGCGTCCAACTCATCAAGCGTCGGCATCTGGACGTGCTCGCTCCACACACCCCACGGATCAGCCAGCAACCGCAGCGGCGAGCCCAGCGCCGCCGAAGTCTCCGGCGCCGCCGTTCCTGACGCCGGGACATCGTCAGGAACGGTCGCGTAGCGGGAGATCACCTCCCGGAACGCGTGGTACTTCGACGTCGGATGCCCGGCCTCGTCCAGCGGAGCGTCATAGTCGTACGACGTGATCGTCGGCCGGTAGACGCCCTTGTCGTTGGCGCCGCTGGTCAGTCCGAAGTTCGTACCGCCGTGCAGCATGTAGATGTTGACCGAAGCGCCGGCCGCGAGCAGTGCGTCCAGTTCGGCAGCCGCCTCGGCCACGCTGGTGGTGTGGTGCGGTCCGCCCCAGTGATCGAACCACCCGTCCCAGAACTCCATGCACATCAACGGTCCGGTCGGCTGATGCCTCCGCAACGTCTCCAGCCGCTCGGCAGCCCGCGAACCGAACGACCCGGTCCGCAGTACGCCGTCCAGCCCGCCCGCCGCGAGCATCGCGTCGACAGGCTGGTCGACGGTCACCAGCGGCACGGTGATCCCAGCGCCCCGGATGAGCTCGGCCACAGCCTTCAGGTACGTCGGGTCGTCACCGAACGCGCCGTACTCGTTCTCGACCTGGACGAGCAACACCGGTCCGCCGGCGGAGACCTGCAGTGGTCGCACGATCCGGAGTACCTCGGACAGGTACTCCGAAACCGCTGCCATGAACCGCGGTTCGTACCGGCGGACTCCCAGACCCGGCTCCCGGAACAGCCAGGCCGGGAGCCCGCCGTTGTCCCACTCCGCGCAGATGTACGGGCCGGGGCGGACGATCGCGTACAGGCCGGCGGCTGCCACCTCCCGCAGGAAGCGCTCGAGGTCGAGCATCCCGGAGGTGTCGAAGGTGCCCGGCCGCGGGCTGTGCGCGTTCCACGGTACGTACGTCTCGATGGTGTTGAGCCCCATCAGGCGGGCCTTCTCGATCCGGTCGGCCCAACGGTCCGGGTTCACCCGGAAGTAGTGCAGTGCTCCGGACAGGATCCGGAAGGGCCGGCCGTCGAGAAGGAAGTCGGACTCACCGACCGAGAACTGGGTCATCCGTCGACCTCCTCTCGCCCTCACGACGTCGCCGGTCGCGCGGCGACGGTCGATGTTGATGGCAACATCGACGCGGCGACCGTAACGTGTTTACGTCAACATGTCTACACTGCGGACACGACCGAGGAGGCGGGGATGTCAGCGGAGGTTTCACCGGGGAAGCGGCGGCGGGGTCCGTCGATGGCTGACGTCGCCCGGCTGGCCGGCGTCTCCGGACAGACAGTCTCCCGGGTGGCGAACGATCGGCACAACGTCGACGCGGAGACCCGTGACCGGGTCCGGGCCGCGATGAACCAGCTCGGCTACCGGCCGAACAGCGCGGCCCGCGCGCTGCGGAACGGCGAGTACCGCAGCATCGGCGTGATCGTCTTCGAGCTGCACAGTTTCGGTACGACGCGCACGCTCGAGGCGATCGCCACCGCGGCCACGATCCGCGGGTATTCGATCAACCTCGTCCCCGTGCTGGACGTCACCCAGAGCGCGGTGACGAATGCCTTCGGGCGGCTGGGGGAGCAGGCGGTCGACGGCGTGATCATCCTGATCGAGGCGCACACGCTCGACTCCGTCGGCGTACGGCTGCCGGAAGGGCTCCCGGTCGTCGTGGTCGACTCGAGTGCGCAGTACGACTATCCGATCGTCGACACCGACCAGCGACAGGGCGCGCGGCTCGCGACCGAGCATCTGCTCGGCCTGGGGCACAAGACGGTCTGGCATCTCGGTGGGCCGCCGACCTCGTTCGCGGCGGACCGACGCCGGCGCTCGTGGGAGCAGACGCTGATCGACCACGGCCGGGAGGTGCCACCGGTGTTCGACGGCGACTGGTCGGCGACGTCCGGGTACGAGACCGGCTGCCGACTCGCTGAGGACGATCAGGTGACGGCGGTATTCGTGGCCAACGACCAGATGGCGCTCGGTCTGCTCCGTGCGTTGTATGAACGTGGGCGCGCGGTGCCCGACGACGTCAGCGTCGTCGGCTTCGACGACATGGAAGAGGCGGCCCATTTCTGGCCGCCTCTCACCACGGTCCGCCAGACTTTCACCGAGGTAGGTCGTCAGAGCGTCGACGCGCTGATCGCCGAGATCCACTCCGGCGAACACCACAACGCACCGGTCGCGGTCCCGACCGAGCTGATCATCCGCAAGAGCACCGCCCCGCCGTCAGACCGCGACTAGCACCGAGCGCATCAGGTCTGCGGTCTCGGTGGGGGTCTTGCCGACGCGTACGCCGGCGGCTTCGAGGGCCTCCTTCTTCGCGGCCGCCGTACCGGACGAGCCGGACACGATCGCGCCCGCGTGGCCCATCGTCTTGCCCTCCGGCGCGGTGAACCCGGCCACGTAGCCGACGACCGGCTTGGTCACGTTCTCCTTGATGAACGCCGCCGCCCGCTCCTCGGCGTCACCGCCGATCTCACCGATCATCACGATCGCGTCGGTGTCCGGGTCGTCCTGGAACGCCTTCAGCGCATCGATGTGCGTGGTCCCGATGATCGGGTCACCGCCGATGCCGATCGCCGACGAGAACCCGAAGTCCCGCAGCTCGTACATCATCTGGTACGTCAGCGTGCCCGACTTCGACACCAGACCGATCCGCCCGGGACCCGCGATATCCGCGGGAATGATCCCGGCGTTCGCACGGCCGGGGCTGATGATCCCCGGGCAGTTCGGGCCGATCACCCGCGTCCCGTTGGCCTGCGCGTGCGCGAAGAACGCCGCGGTGTCCTGCACCGGTACGCCTTCGGTGATCACCACGACCAGCGGTACACCGGCATCGACCGCCTCGATGACGGCGCCCTTGGTGAACCGTGGCGGCACGAACACGACCGACACGTCCGCGTCGGTCGCCTTCACCGCGTCGGCGCACGATCCGTACACCGGGATCGAGCGCTTCGCGAAGTCGACCGACTGGCCGCCCTTGCCGGGCGTCACGCCGCCGACGATCTCGGTGCCGGCGGCAAGCATCCGGCTGGTGTGCTTCAGTCCCTCGGACCCGGTCATGCCTTGTACGACGACCCGGCTCTTCTCGGTCAGGAAGATCGCCATCGTTACTGTCCCTTCTCCGCGGCGAGTTCTGCGGCTCGCGCCGCCGCGCCGTCCATCGTGTCCACCACGGTCACCAGCGGATGGTTGGCCTTGGCAAGGATCTTGCGACCTTCGTCGACGTTGTTGCCGTCCAGGCGCACGACCAGTGGCTTGTCGGCCTGGTCGCCGAGCAGTTCGAGCGCCTGCACGATGCCGTTCGAGACCGCGTCGCACGCGGTGATCCCGCCGAACACGTTCACGAACACACTGCGGACCTGCGCGTCGGACAGGATGATCCCGAGCCCGTTCGCCATCACCTCGGCCGAGGCGCCGCCGCCGATGTCGAGGAAGTTCGCCGGCTTCACGCCGTACCGCTCACCTGCACAAGCGACGACGTCGAGCGTGGACATGACCAGGCCGGCGCCGTTGCCGATGATGCCGACCGAGCCGTCCAGCTTGACGTAGTTCAAACCCTTCGCGATCGCCGCGGCTTCCAGTGGATCGGCGGAGGCGTGATCCTCGAAGGCGGCGTGGTCCGCGTGCCGGTACGACGCGTTTTCGTCGAGTGTCACCTTGCCGTCGAGCGCCTCGAGCGAACCGTCGCCCAACTTCACCAGCGGGTTCACCTCGACCAGCGACGCATCCTCGGCGACGAACACGTCCCACAACTTCCGTACGACGTCCTGTGCGCCGACCGGGAACCCGGCGGCCGCGACGATCTCCGCTGCCTTCGCATCGTCGACGCCGACGGCTGGATCGATGGACACCTTCGCGATCGCGTCCGGGTTGGTGTGCGCGACCTCCTCGATCTCCACGCCGCCTTCGGTGCTCGCGATGCACAGGTACTCGCGGTTGGCCCGATCGACGAGGAAGGAGAAGTAGTACTCGTCGGCGATGTCCGCGGCGGGGGCGAGCAGCACGCGGTGCACGGTGTGCCCCTTGATGTCCATCCCGAGGATCTCACCCGCCCTCGCCGACGCCTCCTCAGGTGTGGCAGCGAGCTTCACCCCGCCGGCCTTGCCACGGCCGCCGGTCTTCACCTGAGCCTTCACCACCACCCGGCCGCCCAGCTCCGCGGCCGCCTCTGCCGCGTCGGCCGGATCCCCGATCACCCGGCCGAGCGTCACCGGGACGCCGTGCCGGGCGAAGAGTTCCTTGGCTTGGTACTCCATCAGATCCACATCAGCCTCCTCGAAGGTCTTCAGGCGACTGTATTCGGTATGCAATCTGGTCACAAGAGCCGGGTTGCAACGCTCCAGGTCTGGACAGCCTCGGCGTGGAGGAGTACCACAGACTTCATACGGTATGCAGTAGTCAGGAGGCGACATGAATCACGTGATACCCACGCCCCGGGATGTGCGTGACGTCTACGGCCGGCGGTACCGGATCGGCGAGGACGCCCGTGAGCTGACCGGGCACCCGCGGCGCTGGCAGCTCTGGGCGGCCTGGGCCTGCATGGTCGCGATCAGCCCGTTGCAGTACTCGTTCGGCACTGCCGCCCTGGAGTTCGACCGAGGCTTGGGTACGCCGCAAACCCTGTGGCTGCTGGCGATCTTCGTTGCCTGCCAGGCATTGGTCGCGATCCCGGCCGCCTGGATCCAGCGGGTACGCCGGGCCACGCCGACGCAGCTCGTCGTCCTCGGCGGTGCGCTGGCCGCGATCGGTCTGGTCACGCTCGCCCACGCGCACAGCTACGTCGCGGCGGTGCTCGGCTACGCGCTTCTCGGCGGCATCGGTGCGGGTCTCGTGTACTCCGCTTGCATCACGACGTCGGCGCGCTGGTTCCCGGACCGGCGTACCGCGACGATCGGATTCGTCACGGGCGGCTTCGCTGTCGGCGCCGTACCGAGCATCCTCTTGCTGACTCTGTGGGATGAACGGATCGTCTTCGACCTTGCAGCTGGGATCGCTGTGCTGATCGTGCTGGTCGCGGGAGGCCTGCTGAAGGATCCGCCCAGGTACTGGTGGCCCGCGGATCTCGACGCGCAGGTGTGGGCAGTCGACCGGAAGCTGAATCGGAGCATCCCGAACAATGCTCCCGCCGTCCGGCACTACCGTCCCGCGGAGGCGATGCGCACCGGTGCGCTGCCGCTGATGTGGTTGCTGTTGGCCATCAGTACGGCGTTGTCCCTGCTCGGCATCGGTTTCGTCGCGAGCTACGGTGCCGGCTTCGGCCTGAGCGTCGCGGCCACCGCTGCTGGAATGCTTGCTGCTGTCAACGGTCTTGGCCGGTCGTCGGCAGGCCACTTGTCGGATCGATTCGGCCGCCGTCGCGTGCTGGCCGCCGTACTGATGATCGAGGGCTTCGCGCACGTCGGACTCGTGGTCGCCGGTAACGGCTGGGCCTTCGTCGTCTGCGCGATGTTCGCCGGCCTCGGGGGCGGTGCGTTCTATGCGATCATGGCCAACCTCGTCCTCGAGTTCTTCGGCGAGAACAGCCTGCTGCAGAACCAAGCCATCCTGTACTCCGCAAAGGCCGTCGGCGGACTGATCGGTATCGGAGCCGCCGCGTCGTTGATCGCGGTAGTCGGCTACCGCCCGCTCTTCTTGGGTGCCGGCCTGCTCGGCATCGTCACCGCGCTGAGCGTGCGACTACTCAAGCAACCCGGCCGCCCAGCACTCTCTGTCCGCCGCCAACTCGGTACGCCGGTGTCGGGCGAGTGAACGGTTACGCGAAGGTCCAGCGCCCGGATCCGTGTGTGATGGAGCTGGTGTCCCGCCTGGCCCAAGAGCCTTGGACCGATCGACCCGCGTCCGTACACCCGGTCCTCGGTGCAGTGGCGCGAGCCGTCCATGACCACAGCAGCTCCGCCGGTCGTCGGGAGCTGCTACCGCTCGCGCCGCAGTTCCTCGACACTGCGCGCCCCGGCTTCGAGCCGTCGGCCCGGCTGGTCGCGCTGTGCGTGTCGACCGCGCTGACCAGCGGTGAGATCACGGGGGACGAGCGGCGCCGGCTCGAGGCTGCGCACCGGACCGCGATGCATCTCCTCGGCGCGGAGGAGCATCCGGCCGGCGCGGCCCGCTGGTGGCTACCGGTCCTGGGACATCGGAGCGAGGCCTTCTATCGCACCTTCGTCGCGACCGAGCACGCAGCGGAAGCGGTCGCGGTCACCGCCAGGACAGCGAACGACGTACGACTCAGGAGTCTGCTCAAGCTGTGCCTCGCAGCTCAGCCCAAACCCTCGTGCTCCGCGTCGGCCCAGAAATCCGGGTCGTAGTCGCCGTCCGGGATCACCACTAGCTCGCCCCGATGCGGTGCGCGGACCTGCTGCTCCAGCCGGCGGAGGTCCGCCGTACACCGCTCCAGGTCGTCGAGCAGGCGCAGTACGTCGAGGTGCGGTCCGAGTCGATTCCTCAACGCCACAAGGGATTTCTCTAACGCGACCAAGGCCTGCCGGGTCCGCTCGAGCTCCTCGGGAATCGTCATCTAAGCCTCCTGGAAACGAGCTCTGGACAACCGCCACCCGGTGGGATAAGACTACGACTACACCATACGGTATGCAATCTACACACCAAGCCGCACGACGGCCTTCCGAGGAGATGACTGCAGATGGCGCAGACAGTGTCGGAGACCCAGCCCGCCGCCCAAGTGAATGAGCCGGAGACGATCTCCGGCGGTCACCTCGTCGCGAAGGCCTTGAAGGCCGAGGGGATCGACGTGATCTTCACGCTCTGCGGCGGTCACATCATCGACATCTACGACGGCTGCGTGGACGAGGGCATCGCGGTGGTCGACGTCCGGCACGAGCAGGTCGCCGCGCACGCCGCGGACGGCTACGCGCGAGTGACCGGCAAGCCCGGTTGCGCGGTCGTCACCGCCGGCCCGGGTACGACGGACGCGGTCACCGGTGTCGCGAACGCCTTCCGTGCCGAGAGCCCGATGTTGCTGATCGGTGGCCAGGGCGCACTGAACCAGCACAAGATGGGGTCCCTGCAGGACCTGCCGCACGTCGACATGATGACGCCGATCACCAAGTTCGCGGCGACCGTGCCGCACACCGCGCGCGTCGCCGACATGGTGTCGATGGCGTTCCGCGAGTCCCTCAACGGCGCACCCGGCCCGTCCTTCCTGGAGATCCCGCGCGACATCCTGGACAACTCGGTCCCGGTCGAGTCCGCGACGGTTCCCGAGGCCGGCCACTACCGCGCGTCCACGAAGAGCATCGGCGACCCGGCGAGCATCGAGGCGCTGGCCGACCTGCTGGTGCGGGCCGAGAAGCCCGTCGTACTGCTCGGCACCCAGGTGTGGACCGCCCGCGGGAGCGATGCGGCGACCGAGTTCGTGCGGACCCTCGACGTACCTGCCTTCATGAACGGCGCCGCCCGCGGCACGCTGCCGCCCGGCGATCCGCACCACTTCCACCTGTCCCGGCGGTACGGGTTCAACAACGCCGACCTGATCCTGATCGTCGGCACGCCGTTCGACTTCCGGATGGGGTACGGGCGCCGGTTGCCGAAGAGCGCGACCGTCGTACAGATCGACATGGACTACCGCACCGTCGGCAAGAACCGCGACATCGATCTCGGCCTGGTCGGCGACCCGGGCGCGATCCTCTCCGCGGTCACCCAGGCGGCGTCGGGCCGGCTGCACAAGACCGATCGCAAGGCCTGGTTCGCGGAGCTCCGCGCCGAGGAGGACGCGGCGTACCAGAAGCGCCTCCCGCGGCAACTGTCCGACGCGAACCCGATCCACCCGCTGCGGCTCGCGCACGAGATCAACGAGTTCCTCACCGAGGACTCGATCTACATCGGCGACGGCGGCGACATCGTGACGTTCTCCGGTGGCGTCGTACAGCCCAAGTCGCCCGGCCACTGGATGGACCCGGGACCGCTCGGCACGCTCGGCGTCGGCATCCCGTTCGTGCTCGCGGCGAAGTACGCGCGACCGGACAAGGAGGTCGTCGCGCTGTTCGGCGACGGTGCTTTCTCCTTGACCGGTTGGGACTTCGAGACCCTCGTCCGGTTCGACCTCCCGTTCGTCGGTGTCGTCGGCAACAACTCCTCGATGAACCAGATCCGCTACGGCCAGGAGGCGAAGTACGGCCACGACCGCGGCCGGATCGGCAACACCCTCGGCGACGTCAAGTACGACGAGTTCGCCCGGATGCTCGGCGGGTACGGCGAGGAGGTCCGCGACCCGAAGGACATCGGGCCGGCCCTGCTCCGGGCCCGCGAATCCGGACTGCCGTCGCTGATCAACGTCTGGGTCGACCCAGACGCCTACGCGCCCGGAACCATGAACCAGACCATGTACAAGTAAAGGGGACCCCAGCATGACGAAGGCCCTCGATGGTGTCCGTGTCCTCGACATGACACACGTGCAGTCCGGACCGTCCTGCACCCAGATCCTTGCCTGGCTCGGCGCCGATGTGATCAAGCTCGAGGCACCGACCGGCGACATCACCCGCCAGCAGCTGCGCGACCTCCCGGACGTCGACAGCCTCTACTTCACGATGCTCAACTGCAACAAGCGCAGCATCACGCTGAACATGAAGTCCGACCGCGGCAAGGAGATCTTCACCGACCTGGTGAAGAACGCCGACGTCCTGGTGGAGAACTTCGCCCCGGGCGCGATCGACCGGATGGGCTTCACCTGGGAACGCCTCCAGGAGCTCAATCCCGGTCTGGTGTTCGCCTCGATCAAGGGCTTCGGCCCGGGCCGGTACGAGAACTTCAAGGCGTACGAGGTCGTCGCCCAGGCGATGGGCGGCGCGATGAGTACGACGGGGTTCGAGGACGGACCGCCCACCGCGACCGGCGCGCAGATCGGCGACTCCGGAACCGGGATCCACCTGGTTGCCGGCATCCTCGCCGCCCTGTTCCAGCGCACGCATACCGGCAAGGGCCAGCGCGTGACCGTGGCCATGCAAGAGGCCGTACTGAACCTGACCCGGGTCAAGCTGCGCGACCAGCAGCGGCTCACGCACGGACCGCTGCGCGAGTACCCGAACGACAACTTCGGCACCGAGGTGCCGCGGTCCGGGAACGCGTCCGGCGGCGGTCAGCCCGGCTGGGCCCTTCGCTGTGCGCCGGGTGGGCCGAACGACTACATCTACGTGATCGTCCAGCCGCCCGGGTGGGCGCCGATCGCCGAGTTGATCGGCAAGCCGGAACTGGCCGAGGACCCGGACTGGGCGACGCCGGCCGCGCGGTTGGACAAGCTGGACAAGATGTTCGCGCTGATCGAGCAGTGGACCGAGCAGCACACGAAGTTCGAGGTGATGGACAAGCTCAACGCGCTGAACGTGCCGTGCGGGCCGATCATGTCCACCGCCGAGCTGATCGCGGACGAGACGCTGGCCGACCTCGGCGCGGTGGTCGAGGTGGAGCACCCGCAGCGCGGCACGTTCAAGACCGTCGGCTGCCCGATCAAGCTGTCCGACTCGCCGGTCGAGGTACAGACCTCACCCGGCCTCGGCGAACACAACTCCGCCATCTACGGCTCGCTCGGTATCGACACCGGTGAGCTCGAGGAACTCAAAGCCGCCGGTGTGATCTGAAATGGAGCTCATGGCATGACCTATGACAAGGCAGCAGTCCGGACCATCCTCGACCAGGCTCTGGCGGACGGCCGTACCTCGCTGAGCGCGCCCGAGGCCAAGCAGGTCGCCGACGCGTACGGCATCCCGACGCCGGGCGAGGGACTGGCCACGACTGCCGAGGGAGCCGCCGGTCTGGCCGCCGAGATCGGGTTCCCCGTCGTACTGAAGATCGTCTCGCCGGACATCCTGCACAAGACCGAGGCCGGCGGCGTGGTGGTCGGCGTGGACAGCTCCGACGCGGCCCGCGATGCGTTCGACAAGATCCTCGCCAATGCGCGGGCCTACAAGGCCGACGCGGCGATCACCGGCGTACAGGTGCAGAAGATGCTGGTCACCGGCGGTGACGTGCAGGAGGTCATCGTCGGCGCGGTCACCGATCCGACGTTCGGCAAGGTGGTCGCGTTCGGGCTGGGCGGCGTACTCGTCGAGGTGCTCAAGGATGTCACCTTCCGCCTGGCGCCACTGACGGCCGACGAGGCGCGGGCGATGGTCGACGGGATTGATGCGCACGAGATGCTCGAGGGCGTCCGAGGCGCGCGTCCGGTCGACAAGGACGCGGTGGGTGACCTGATCAAGCGGCTGTCGGACCTGGTCACCGACTTCCCGCAGTTCGCCGAGGTGGACCTGAACCCGGTGCTCGCCGGGCCGGACGGCGCGACCGCGGTGGACTTCCGGATCATCGTCGACGCCGAGGCCGGCAAGCCGGTCGAGCGGTTCAGTCAGGAGGAGATCCTGACCGCGATGACCCGGATCATGCGGCCTCGTGCGGTGGCCGTGATCGGAGCGTCCAACGAGGACGGCAAGATCGGCAACTCGGTGATGAAGAACCTGGTCAACGGCGGGTACGCCGGGGACATCTACCCGATCAACCCGCGCGGCGGGGAGGTGCTCGGGCGGAAGGCCTTCCCCAGCATTCTCGACGTGCCGGGTGACGTCGATGTCGCGGTGTTCGCCGTACCGGCCAAGTTCGTCGCCGGGGCTCTCGAGCAGTGCGGGCAGAAGGGCGTCGCCGGCGCGATCCTGATCCCGTCCGGGTTCGCCGAGACCGGCGAGCAGGAGCTCCAGGACGAGGTCGTCGCGATCGCCCGTGAACACAATGTCCGCATCCTGGGACCGAACATCTACGGCTACTACTACCTGCCGGAGAGCCTCTGCGCGACGTTCTGCACGCCGTACGACGTGCGCGGGTCCGTTGCCCTGTCGTCGCAGTCGGGTGGGATCGGGATGGCGATCCTCGGGTTCAGCCGGTCCAGCCGGATGGGGGTCTCCGCGATCGTTGGGGTAGGCAACAAGGCCGACATCGACGAGGATGACCTCCTGACCTTCTTCGAGAGCGATGACAACACCAACCTGATCGCCATGCATCTTGAGGACTTGAAGGACGGCCGGGCGTTCGCCGAGACGGCGGCCCGGGTGTCCAAGAAGAAGCCGGTCGTCGTGCTGAAGGCCGGCCGGACGTCCATGGGTGCGCGGGCGGCGAGCTCGCACACCGGCGCGCTGGCCGGCGACGACAAGGTGTACGACGACATCCTGCGGCAGAGCGGCGTCGTCCGGGCGCCGGGGCTGAACGAGATGCTGCAGTACGCGCGCGGCATCCCGCTGCTGCCGACGCCGAAGGGTGAGAACGTCGTCATCATCACCGGCGCGGGCGGTTCCGGCGTACTGCTGTCGGACGCCTGTGTGGACAACGGGCTCACCTTGATGGACATCCCGGCCGATCTCGACGCGGCGTTCCGGAAGTTCATCCCGCCGTTCGGTGCCGCCGGCAACCCTGTGGACATCACCGGTGGCGAGCCGCCGTCGACCTACCGGAACACGGTCGCGCTCGGGCTGTCCGACGAGCGCATCCACGCCCTGATTCTCGGCTACTGGCACACGATCGTGACGCCGCCGATGGTGTTCGCTCGCCTCGTCGCCGAGGTGGTCGAGGAGTTCCGGGCCAAGGGCATCGACAAGCCGGTCGTGGCCTCGCTGTCCGGCGACGTCGAGGTCGAGGAGGCATCGCAGTACCTGTTCGACCACGGTGTGGTCGCGTACCCGTACACCACCGAGACCCCGGTCCAGGTTCTCGGTGCGAAGTACCGCTGGGCCCGGAACGCCGGGCCGCTCGGCCTCAGTTGATCTCTTGATTGGAGGAAGCAGTCTGCGGGGGAGTTGGTAGTCAGCTAGTTGGCGTCGAACTTAGGAGTCCGCCTTGGACGTCACGAGCAAGACCTCAGAAGTGCCCGAAGAGCCGGCCGCCGCGGTCCCTGCGACCGAGAAGGTCTGGAAAGCGGGCAGGCTCGAACCGATGCCGATCCGGAAACTTCCGGACGCACCGCCCTCCATCCACATCCTCGGTCCGACCGTCTTCCTGGTCGCACTGGGAGTGGGGATGGGGGAGTCGTACATGTGGCCCCGGCTCGTCCTGGTGTTCGGGCCGGATATCCGCTGGTTGTTCATGGTCGGTGTCACGCTGCAGGCGTTCGTGCTGCTGGAGATGGCGCGGTACGCGATGGCGACCGGGGAGAGCATCTTCTTCGGTGCGGCACGGATCTTCAAACCGATGATGTGGTTCTTCTACGTCGCGGCGATCCTGATCTATATGTGGCCGGGGCATCTATCTGCCGGCGCGGCCGCGTTCGAAGAGATCACCGGCATACCTTGGCAGGTCACCGCGTGCGTGGCTCTGGTGTTCGTCGGTGTGCTGTTCAGTCTGTTGTCGGTGATCTACAACTTCCTCGAGAAACTCTTGGGCCTGCTGATCGGCTTGCTGGTGGTCGGTACGTCGGTCATCGCGGCGATCGTCGGGAACTGGGACGACCTCGCGCAGACGCTGCAGGGCATGTTCGCGTTCGGGTACTTCCCGGACAAGGCGATGACCTCGGCCTGGTTCCCGATCGTGGTCGGGTCGATCGCGTTCGCCGGCCCGTCCGGGATGCAGCAGATGTGGTACACGCTGCAGTTGCGGGACAGCGGTGCGGGCATGGGTGCGCACATTCCCAAGATCCGGGGTCTGCGGGCCGCGGGCGAGGCGGAGTCGATGCCGTCGCGCGGGTTCATGTTCGACACCGAGGACCCGGCCGAGATGGCGAAGTGGAAGGGCTGGCGCAAGTGGGTCACGTTCGACGCGCTGCTGCTCTTCTGGGGCATCACGATGCTGGTGACGATCTCGTTCACCGTGCTCGCGATGTCGGCGGCACGGGAGAATCCGAACGTCGCTTCGCTGATCGAGGGCGGTGACCGGGAGGCAGCGCTGAAGGCCATGTCGGACGCGTTCGCGGCGGCCGGGTCGCCGGTGCTGGGGACGTTGTTCTTCGCCTTCATCGCGCTGATCGGGCTGAACGCGACCCTGGGACTGTTCGACTCGTTCTCCCGCGGTCAGGCGGACATGACGTACTACTTCGTACCGGGCGCCAAACGGTTCTCGATGTCGCGGTTGTACGCCGGGTTCCTGTGGGGCGTGATCCTGTTCGGCATCCTGATCCTGCTGTTCGGGCCGGCCGACGGACCGGCGGGGATCCTGGACATCCTCGCCTTCTTGTCCACGTTCGCGATGGGTGCCTATTGCATCGTGTTGCTGCTGACCAACAACATGCTGCTGCCCAAGAAGATCAGGCCCGGTCCGGTGCGGAACGTGATCATCGGGTTCGGGGCAGTCTTCTATCTCGGGATGCTGTTCTACTGCCTGGTCCGCTTCGGTGTGGTCGTGGACTGACATGGCTTCGTACAAGCAATTGGCCGAGTATTCGGTCCCGGCCGCGGCGGTCGGCGTCGCAGCTGGGTTCATCGCTGGAGGGTTGGCCGGTTTCGCCGGCCAGCCCTTCGGCTGGGCGGTGCTGACGGGGTTCGGCCTCGGCGTACCGCTGGTTCTTTTTGGCGCGGGGTACGCCGTACTCGCGGCTCTGGGGAAGGTCCCGGCCGGGGTGTTTGCGCCGGCGGCGGTGTATTGGGCGGTTGCCTTTCCACTCTCGCTGTTGGTGCATGCGGTGGTGACTTCGTGGGTGATCACCGGTACGCCGGGGTTGCCGCCGGAGGTGGGGAAGTTCCTCGCGTTCCGGGCGCTGGTGAGCATGGGGTTCGCGATCGGCTTCCTCTGGATGCACGAACAGCTCGGCCGCCTGTGGTGGCCGCGCATCCTGGACCACAACATCTACGCCCGCCGAACCGTCGAGGCCTACGCCCACCTGGCCACCGCCCTGGAGGCCCGCAAGGCCGCCACCGGCAGGGGCCGCAAGAAGCGGGTCGCTTGAAGTAGCAGCCGGAAGGTGGCGAAAGGGCGTTGAGCCCTTTCGCCACCTTTCTGCGTTGAACAGGCCGTCGCTTGAGCCGGTACTCGGTGATACCGTATAGTGGTACTTGGTGATACGGAGTACCGAGGGGAGTGGCTCGCGGATGGATGACCTGACGGAGATGTTGAAGGGCACGTTGGAGGGTTGTGTGCTCGAGATCATCGGTCGCGAGGAGACCTACGGGTATGTGATCACGCGCCAGTTGAACGAGCTCGGCTTCGTCGACGTCGTCGAGGGGACCGTCTACACGATCTTGATGCGGCTCGAGCGGAACGGGCTGGTTCAGGTGGCGAAGCGGCCGTCGGGGATGGGGCCGCCGCGGAAGTTCTATTCGCTCAACGACGCGGGGCGGGCGGAGCTCACGAAGTTCTGGGCGAAGTGGGAGTACCTGTCATCCCGAATCGACAAACTCAAGGAGGGTGGGCGATGAGTTTCTGGGACACCATCACCGGCAACGACCTCACCAGGGAATACAAGGCGTTCGAAGTCCGCGCCGCAGCATTGCCGGCCGACTATCGGGCCGCCTGGGAGCAGATCAAGGCCCACCTGACGCCGTACTCGGGCTTCACCGGTCGCAACCTGATGCCGATTCTCGACGGCGCCCTCGGCCTGCTCGAGGAAACGGCGGCCGACGGGCAGAGCATCGACGACGTGCTGGGCGACGACATCGCAGGCTTCTGCGCGGCGCTCGCCGGTGGAGAAGGAGCTCGGACCTACCGCGACCGGTGGCGCGAGCAGCTGAACCGCAACGTCGCAAGGAAACTCGGCCGGCTAGGAGACTGACGTGGGCATCCAAGACATCATCGAAGGCAAGAAGCAGTGGCGTGCGCACGTGGCCCGGGTCAAGGCGCTCCCGCCGGATTACCAGATCGTCTACAACGAGATCCAGAAGTACCTGTTCAAGGTCGGCCCGACCGACCTCACCGAAGGAAACCTTCTCGCCGGATTGGTGGACTTCTTCGAAGAAGGAGTCGCCGCCGGCAAGGGAGTCATCGAACTCATCGGCCCCGACGTAGCCGCCTTCAGCGACGACCTGATCAAAGACTCCCGCACCTACGCCGACATCTACCAGGAATCCATCACCAAGAAGACCGAGAACTAGGTCGTGCGGCGACGGCGGCGGGGTGTGGTGTCGGGTTCGGGGGTTTCGACGGGGTCGGCTCCGGCCTGGAGGTCGTGGTAGGCCTTGCGGGTGTGTTCGGTGTGTTCGCGCATGATCTGGGCGGCCTTGTCCTCGTCACCTTCACTGATGGCTTTGACGAGGCGGTTGTGTTCGCGCCACGAGGCGGCGCCGCGGACCGGGGCCACGGGCGTGTAGTACCAGCGGACCCGGCGGTCGACCTGCGCGGCGAAGTCGACGAGGAAGCGGTTGCCGGACATCTCGGTGATCAGGCTGTGGAGCTCGGCGTTGGTGCGGACGGTGCCGTCGATGTCGCCGGACTCCTGGTAGGCCGTACCGACCTTGCAGAGCTCGCGCAGACGGGCCACGTCCTCCTTCGTGGCGTGACGGGCCGCAAGACGAGCGGACTCCGACTCGAGCGCCGCGCGGGCCGCCAGCAGCTGGTCGACCTCGTCCTCGGCGGGCACATGCACCATCGCGCCGAAACCGGGGCGCAGGTCCACCCAGCCCTCGTTGTTGAGGCGCTGCAGGGCCTCACGCACGGGCTGCCGGGAGACGCCCAGCAGGCCGGCCAGCTCGACCTCGACCAGGTGCCGGCCGCGCTCGAGGGTGCCGTCGATGATCATCTCGGTCAGGGCCTCGTACACCGACTCCCGCAACGGCGTCGGCCGCTTGACGTGCCGCACCCCGGCCGGTTCCGCACCCGCCCCTGGCCCTGCGCTGATCGTCGTCATGAGATCCCTTCCCGAAAACAGCACGGCACTTGGTAGACAGTCTACCAAGTGCCATGCCCTGACATATAGCCGCCGCCCGGAGTGTCAGGCGGCCGACTCGTCCGCTCGCCGGTCGTCGTCGCGAGCGGTGCTCGCCTCGCCGGTCAGCTTGGCGAGTTCGGCGTCCAGATCGAGCGGGGTGGACAGCTCCTGCTGCAGCTCCGGGGCATCCGGGAACTGCGGGCGAGCCGCCAGAGCGCCGAACCTACGTGTGAAGATCATTTCTACCCTTCCTTGAATTCTGGCTTCTGTATACATTCAACCAGAGGTACTCGCCGGTTATGCCCGCGTCTCACGTGATCCGGCTTACACCCGGGTCGAGTACGAATGCGCTCCCGCACCGGCCAGTCGCCCGCCGTCGACGATCAGGTACTCGTCGCGGATCGGCGTACCGGCCAGCCACGATTCGAGGATCTCGCGGGTGCCCGCGGCGTACCGGGTCTGGGCCGACAGCGACGAGCCGGAGATGTGCGGCGTCATCCCGTGGTGCGGCATGGTCCGCCACGGGTGGTCGGCCGGTGCGGGTTGCGGGTACCAGACGTCGCCCGCGTACCCGGCCAGCTGACCGCTCTCCAGTGCGCGGACGATCGCATCGGGGTCTGTGATGCGAGCCCGCGCGGTGTTGATCAGATACGTCCCGCGCTTCATCGTCCCGAGCAACTTGTCCCCGAACAGGCCCTCGGTCTCAGGATGTAGCGGCGCGTTGATCGTCACGACATCGCAGTGCGGCACCATGTCGGCCGCGCTCGGGTGGAAGGTCAGCCCCAGTTCCCGCTCGACCGACTCCGGCAGCCTGTGCCTGTCGGTGTAGTGCAGCTTCACGTCGAACGGCGCCAGCCGACGCAGTACTGCGGTCCCGATCCGGCCGGCCGCGACCGTACCGACGTGCATGCCCTCGAGGTCGTACGAGCGCGCCACGCAGTCCGCGATGTTCCAGCCACCATCCCATACGGTTTGGTATGCCGGGAGGTAGTTGCGCACCAGTCCGAGGATCATCATCACCACGTGCTCGGCGACGCTGACGCTGTTCGAATAGGTGACCTCGGCAACGGTCATGCCGTGGTCGATCGCGGCGTCCAGATCGACATGGTCGGAGCCGATGCCGGCGGTGATCGCGAGCTTCAGCTTCGGCGCCTTCGCGATCCGCTCGGCGGTCAGGTACGCCGGCCAGAATGGTTGTGAGATCACCACGTCGGCGTCGGGCAGCTCGCGATCGAGCACTGAGTCAGCGCCCTCCTTGTCGGACGTCACGACCAGCGTGTGGCCCTGGCTCTCGAGGAAGTCGCGCAGCCCCAGCTCGCCGGACACGCTGCCGAGCAAGGTGCCCGGCGTGAAGTCGATGGCCTTCGGTGAGGGTGCGGTCTGGCCGCCGGGGTAGCCGTCGATGGTCGGGATGTCGTCCCGCGCGTACGACGTGGGGTAGCCGGTCGCGGGGTCGTCGTACAGGACGCAGACTATCTTCGCCATGATGGGAATCTCCTTGTTCTGAAGGGATTTCCACCATCGCGGTCTCACGGTCCGACGGTCAAAGACTTGCTCGCTATGTCGAGATAGCCGGAATCCATCAGATGTACGTCGAGTAGATCGTCGAGGGCTTTGTGTACGCCGGCCTGCCGCGCGACGTCGAGCAACGCTCGCGCGAGAACGGGCTCGGGACTGCGCGCCGCGATCACCAGACCGACCCGCGGCCCGTGCGCCGGACCTTTGAGCGGTACGACGCGCATCCCGTCCGGTACGCCGAACATGTGCAACCAGGCGTGCGAGATCACGGTCGACCAATGGTTGCCGTGCAGGTGGCTGTACAACCCGGAGACGGTGTCGCTCTCGATCGCCGGCGTCGCGGTCACGCCGTCGTCGGTGAAGTAGCTGTTCATGATCCGGCGGTTGCGCATCTCGGGGGAGAGCAGACAGAGCGGAAGCTCGGCGACCTCTGCCCAGGTGGCGACGGGTTGCTCGGCGAGCTCGGTGTGGGTCGGAGTCAGCAACAGATAGCGCTCTTCGTACAGCGGCGTTTTGCGGACCTGGCCGAGCGTGTCGTCGTCGAGATACGTCATCGCGACGTCGAGATCGAACTCCGCGAGCTTCTGCGTGATGTCCCGCGAGGACAGCGATTCCAGCGTCACCCGGGCATTCGTGTGCCGCGCGCAGAAAGGTGTCGTGAGCAACGAGACCACCGGCATCGCGGTCGGGATCGCGCCGAGCCGGAGCGTCCCGTTGAGCCCGCCGCGCATCACCGACAACTCGTGCCGGAGCGCGTCCTGCTCGGAGAGGATGCGCTGCGCCCAGAGCAGCACTCGCTCGCCCTCCGGGGTCAGCCCCTCGAATCGCCGGCCGCGACGCACGATCGGTACGTCGAGCTCCTGCTCGAGCTTGCGGATCGCGGCCGACAACGACGGCTGGGAGACGTAACAGGCTTCCGCCGCCCGGGCGAAATGCTTCTCGCGGGCGAGGGCGACGAGGTACTCCAGTTGACGGAGCAGCATCAATGAACCCGGGATGGTGTGCAGTCGCCTGTATACATAATCCAACTGTAGTGAGGTCCGCCGTCGCCTGGAAGATCTCGGCGTGTTGTGATGTGGATCACATGGTGTCTTTCCGGCGCGGATCCGTTCGACGGATGGGCAGAGATCTCTCTGGCAAAGGAGCTGTGATGCAGAAGGTGGTTTCCAAGGACGGCACCGAGCTCGCCTGCGACACGTACGGCAGCGGTCCGGTCCTGGTGCTGGTCGCGGGTGGGTTCACGGATCGCTCGCGGTACGTCGACGACGCCAAGGCGCTGTCGTCCGCGTTCACGGTGGTGAACTACGACCGGCGTGGTCGCGGTGACTCGGGCGACACCCTGCCGTACACCGTGGAGCGTGAGTGGGAGGACCTGGAGGCGATCCGCTCGGCGACCGATGCGCAGTACGCCTGTGCGTACTCGTCCGGGTCGATGGTGCTCCTGCAGGCCGGACTGCCGTTCGACAAGCAGGCGGTACTGGAGCCGCCGTTCCGGGTCGAAGGAGCACCGCCGGTGCCGGACCGGTACGTCGAGCGGCTGCAGGAGTTCGTCGACGCCGGGAACCCCGGTGGGGCGGCGGAGCTGTTCATGGTCGAGGCAGTGGGTCAGCCGAAAGAGGCGGTCGACCAGATCCGGCAGACGCCGATGTGGGCCGGCATGGAGGCGATCGCGCACACCCTCGTGTACGACGGCCTGCAGATGGGCGACAGCGCCGTACCGCGGGAGTTGCTGGCGTCGGTCGACGTACCGACGCTGGCTATGTTCAGCAACGCAAGTCCGGACTGGTTGAAGGACGCGGCGCGGCAGGCGGCCGAGGCACTTCCGCACGGATCGCTGCAGGGACATGACGGGACGTTCCACACGTTGCCGCCGGAGACGATGGCTCGGGTGCTGACGGGCTACTTCCTGAGTGCGTGAACTGGTCGGCCCGGTAGGACCCGGTCCAGTAGGCGTTTGAGGCGTGGCGCGAGCGGCCGCTCGACGCCGTAGTGCAGTGCGGCCGCAATCCCGATCATCAGCAGCATCGTGGCGGCGACCAGGAGGACATGGTTCACCTGGTCGCCGAGGCGCTCGAACATGATGAAGCCGATGTGCGCGTGCACGAGGTAGAGCGGGTAGGTCAGCGCCCCGAGGATGGCGAACCACGGTCGGCCGAGGTGGTGTGTGAGCTTCAACGCGACGGCCAGCATGATGGCGAAGATCGCGATGATGATCGCGACGACGGCGGTCCGGTGGATCTCGGTGTGGTAGCGGACGCCGACTCGGTCTGCGAACCCGATGCCGCGGTAGATCGCGTTGCCGAGGGCGATCGCCACGATCGCGACGGTCTGTCGGGTCGCGCCGTACCGGTGGATCAGGCAGAGGGCCATGCCGGCGATGAAGTAGTGCGAGAACTGGGTGTTGAGCACCAGGTCGGTTGCGTGCGGCAACAGCCCGGCCTGGAACACGAAGGTCGCGGCGAGCCAGGCCCAGAGGAAGATCGTGACCCGGCGGGCGGTGATGCCGATGAAGGTGAGCACGAGGATCATCGCGTAGAAGCGGACCTCGGCCCACAGCGTCCAGTAGACGACGTCGACGTTCCGGATGTTCGGCAGCGAGTTGAACATGGTCAGATTGGCGAGGTACTGCGGGAGCGAGACGGGGAACCGTCCTTGGCTGAAGGCGACGGAGACGAACGCGGTGAGGCTGACCGCGATCCAGTACGCCGGGTACAGCCGGACTGCGCGCGAGATGACGAATGATCGCGGGCTCCGATCCCACGCGCTGAGCAGCACCACGAATCCGCTGATCGTGAAGAACAGGTCGACGCCCAGATACCCGTAGCGCGCGACAACGTCCACCTGCGGGAAATGCATCGCGGACGTGCCGTCGGCGTACGAAGAGAACAGATAGTGGTACGCCATCACCGAGAACGCCGCGAAGATCCGCAACAGGTCAATCTCGTGGAGCCGTCCCCGTCCGCGTTCCACAGCCGTCCTTACCCTTGGAGTCCCTTTCCGGCTCCACTACATCGCGGCAGGTGATCGCGATCGTCAGCCCACGGCAGGATTCGGTCGTCCGACCTGCGGATGACGATCAGGTCGGTAGGCGCATCGGCATCAGGATGTAGGCGGAGTCTGCGGTGGGGGTCTCGTCGGGGGAGCGGAGGCCGGTCAGATTGGCCGGCTTCGTTGTCTGGGTGAAGGCGAAGTGGGCGATCGGCGTACCGAGTGAGGCGAGACCGTCGAGGAGATAGCCGGCGTTGAAGCCGGTCACCACCGGGTCACCGGTCAGCGTGACCTCGACGGACTCCGATGCCTGCGCCTCCTCGCCGTTGCCGGCGTCAAGCGTCGCCAGACCGTCCGCGAACGTGAGCCGCACCGGCGCCGACCGCTCGGCCACCAGCGCGACCCGCTTGACCGCCTCGACGAGCGCAGCGGTGTCCACGGTCACCGTGCTGGTGATCGCGTCATCCGCTGGGATGAGGCTGCGCACCCTCGGGAACTCGCCGTCGATCAGCCGGCTGGTCGAATGCCGGCCGCCGCCCTCGAACCCGATCAACCCGTCCCCTGTGCGGGTCGAACCGAGCGCGAGCGTGAGCTCCTGACCGGACATCGCCTTGGCCACCTCGGCGAGCAGCTTCGCGGGGACCAGAGCGTTGGCCTCGACGCCTGCGTCAACCGGCTCCCAGGGGAACGACCGCAGAGCCAATCGGTATCGGTCGGTCGCGAGCAAGGAGATCGTCGAGCCACGGATCTCCAGCCGGATCCCGGTGAACACCGGCAGCGTGTCGTCGCGGCCGGCTGCGCTCACCACCTGCGAGACGGCCCGCGCGAACACGTCTCCGTCGACCACTCCACTCGCCTGAGGAATCTCCGGGAGCGGCGGATACTCGTCGAGCGGCAGCGTGTGCAGCACGAACCGGGCCGCGCCGCTACTCACCTGCACCCGAGCCGCCTCGCCACTCAGATCCACCGAGTCGCGCGGCATGCTCCGGCAGATATCCGACAACAGCCGCCCCGAGACCAGCACCCGTCCCTCGTCGGCCACCTCCGCCGGCACACTCACCCGCGCCGAACTCTCGTAGTCGAACCCGGACAACGTCACCTGCCCGTCGGCCGCCTCCACCACCATCCCGGCCAGGATCGGCACACTCGGCCGACTGGGCAACCCGCGCGCCACCCATCCAACCGCCTCGGCCAGCACCTCACGCCCGACTCGCACCTTCATGCCGCACTCCTCCCCATCTCGAAGTACGACTCAATCAGCAGCCACCGACAATTCCTGCCTCAGCCGAAACAGATGCGCTCCAAACCGTTCGCCTGAGCGCGCGTCAGCACGCGGGCCGACAGCGCGCCAGGCACGACGTACCCCGGATCCTCAGCCGCCTTCGCCACCAGATCGGGCCACCTCTGGCAATGCGTCGCCATACTCCCCGACCGCACGACCCGCCCCCGCGCCCACTGCCCCGACCGAGCCACATCACCCGGCACGTCGAGCAGAATCAGGTGCACCTTCAGCCCGCCCCGACTGGCACACCAACCGATCAACCGCCGCACCCACGGTCGGGTAGCGCAGTCATGGACGACCAACGGCCCGGTACCGCGCCGGATCGCCGTCAGGACGCGAACGTAGTACGCAAAGTGCAGGAGCGGTCGCCACCAGGCGTATGGCACCCGACCGAGCACACGCATCCACCGGTCCCGGAGCCGCTCGCTGTCGAAGACACGTACGCCGCCGTGGTCCGAGCCCACCGGATACAGCTGCCGCAGCAGCGTGGTCTTGCCGGCGCCTGGGATCCCCGCCAGGATCACCACGGCGTCGGCGGCGTACCGCAGCTCACGCAGTCCTCCTCCTGTATGGAGTACGCCCATCAGTCCCGAAGCCACGACGCCCGCCTTTCCGTCACTCGCCAGTAGAGGTATGACGAACAAGCGCGCACGCAAGCCCCGAGAGAAGGCTTAAAAGACCATAGAAACTTCCTGAGGAGAAAGCGCGCCGTTGAACGTGGGGTGCGAAACGCTCCGTGTTTGCGTGGGCTCGACGGGCGAGATTGTGTGTGCCACTCTGATGGACAGGGGTGGGTCGGGGCCGCAGTTCTGCCGGCCCCACGATGGGGGAAGGCGCATAACCACCGGGGGCTGTCGATTGCTGCCCTCGATGGTTGATGGGCCGACTCCGTGCGCCCGCCTGCCCGCTGGCGAAGGCAGCGGGGTTCACGATCGTTAAGGGGTGACGAGGCGGATGGCCGAGTTTGGTTCTGAACTCGAACGGGACCTCGCGGCCGGCGATGACCCGGCCCAGGAGGAGGCCCCAGTCCCGGTGCCCCCTTCGAGCGACCCTGTCGCTCCGGACACCGCCGCGTCTCAGACCGAGCTCGTGAGCCCGACACCCGCTGCGCCCGCCCGCGTGGAGTCGGAGCAGGAGTTGCAGCCGGATTACTACGTGACCCTGCAACCTCTGACCTTGGAGCTGGTCGCTCGGCAGATGGAGCGGATAGACATCACCTTCAGCGCCTCGGGTGATGCACTGCTGGCGCATTGGGAGAGCTTCACCCTCCGAGCCACGATCGGAGGCACGAACACTCTTTGTCTTCGGGCCCTCTTGCGAAAGGGTCTCCCGACCGACAGCCTCGGTGCCCTTGCTGCTCGCTGCAACTGGTGGAACTCGCGGAAGATGTTCCTCAAAGCGTCCGTGGCCGTCGTCAAAGCCGAACTGCCACGAGCCGGGGCAGGCGCGGAGTCGGACTTTACTCCGGCGGCCTCTCTCCAGCTCGACTGCGATCTGCCGTTCAGAGCGGGGGTCGCGCCTGTGCAACTCCAGGCCCTGCTTCGCGATGTCATCGACAACGTCTCCTACTTCGAGGAGGCCGCAGCCCTGGACGACCTCATGCTCAACGGGACCTGGCGATAAGCGATGGGGATCCTTGTCCTGTTGGCCAGGCTGATCAACCTCCTCACCGGCGCGGTCCTGCGCTCGTCGGTCCAAGAGCTGGACCGGCTGCAAGTCCTGTACGCAGGAATGGGCGACGAGCAACTGCGCGCCGAGCTCGCCAAGGTCTACATGCCGGATCCTGAGCCCGGGCCGAAGGTCCAGAGGCCGGGGTGGTTGTTCCGGTCCCGGGAATCCCCCGAACTGCACGCTCTGGCGATCGCCCTGATCCTCTTCGACCGGCATCCCTGCGATCTTCCCGCTGGGTCGCATGTGTATGACGAGCAGCGCGCGGCGGCGCTGTTGCTCCTCGAGGGCGCCAACGTGCAGATGGACACCGGCGAGGGCAAGACGTACGCGGTTGCCCTGGCTTCCGCCGCCCTCCTCGCCGCGCACCCACAAGTCGTGGTCGTCACGGCAAACCAATACTTGGCGAGGCGCGACCTGGACCGGGTTTCATCCTTCTTCCAGGCAGCCGGGATCAACTCCGCGTTCGGCGTCCAGGCGCCCGACTTCCGGGGTGTCACCTACACCGATCTGCCGTCTCTGTGCTTCGAGTATCTCCACCGGACCTACCGGACAGTGGACGATCAGCGACCGGGCTACCCGATCGAATCGGCGGTAATCATCGACGAGATCGACTCCGTCCTGCTCGACCAGTCCTCGAAGTACAGTCTCCATCGAGAGCTGCCCAGCGACCAGACGCTGTGGGCCGAGGTTTTCCGGCTCACAGAGGGATGGGACGAGCGGCGGTTCACCTACGACCGGGTCACGGACAGGGTCTCGCTGACTGCCGAGGCGTGGGAGGACGTGGCCGACCTCAGCCGCGTCTGTGGCCGGCCTGCCTCCATGCTGATGGATCTCGTCAGCGGAGCGCTCTGGGCAAAGCAGGCGAGGCCGGGCCGGAACTATGTGGTCGACGGCAACCACGTGCGGCTCATCAACCAGATCACCGGCGCGCCGTTCGACAGCGCTGATCCTTCTCTGAGCGCGCTGGAGCACCTGCTGTTCGGGCGCAATCCTTCTGTCGACCTGACGGTCGCGGAGATCGACGCTCTCTCGCTGCTGCGGCGGCATCCGCTCGTCGTGGGACTGTCCGGCACGGTCGTGGACGACACCATCTACTACCTCCAGCAGTTCCATAGTCTGACGGCGCAGGTACCGCCCCGCTTCAAGCGCCACGGCGGCCGGACGACGACGCTGATCTCGCCGTCCCGTGACATGACCTTCGACTACATCTGCAAGCGAATCCGCGAGGCGGCCCCCCGCCCCGTCGTGATCGGTGCCTGGTCCGCCGCCAAGGCTCACGAGCTGGCGGAGGCTCTCCTGGCGGAAGGCGTTGTGGCTCCCGAGAACATCGGGGTCATCACCGCCTTCGACTCGACGACGGATGTCCGCGTCCTCGACCTGGCAGGGGTACCAGGAAGAGTGACAGTGATGAGTCAGGGCGGCGCCCGCGGGGTGGACGTTCGGTCGACACACCGACCGCTCCTCCTCATCCTCGGCCGCGCTGTCGAGCCGCGGCTCGACAGGCAGTTCCTTGGCCGAGTGGGTCGGCACGGCGAGCCGTTCGACGCCGACTTCGTCGTCGACGAGAGCTCCCCGCTGTGGGCGTCCAGCTGGGCCGCGTCTGCGCGGATAGCCGGCGACGTCATCGAACTACCCAAGACCGCTGCCCGGGCTATGCGGCAGGCGCAGCGGGACGCGTGGACCTACCGGACTCGCAGCCGCCAGCGGGCGACGGTCCTCTCGGCCACGATCTCGGATATCGAAATGAACTTCGCGGCGAGGTTCCGCAGCATCCACGAGTGCGACGACATGGATGCGGAGGGCTTGATCGCCGAACTGTTGAGCCCGCCCGTCTCCGATCCGCGCGATGGCGGCGGCGACAGTTCGGCGGCCGATGCTCAGGCTGGTGCCCGCCAGGCGGAGATTGCCGCCGCCGTCCAGCGGCGCCGTACGACGGATTCGGTCGTCGAGCGCTTCAAGACGGCGATCCGGATGACGGATCCCGGGCACTTCGGCTCAACAAACGATTCGTTCATGCTCAAGCTCTCCCACGGGGATCCGTCCGAGATGGTCGCCCTGACGACCTGGATCGGCTCAACGATGGAGACATTGGACTCTGGCGCAGAGAACGGCCGGGGCGAGCTGTTCAGGGAGCAAGTGAGACTGGCAACCGATCAGCGCCTGCCCGCGCAGACCACGCCGCACTGGCGCGGTGTCCTGGACGTGGTGCACGAGACCTCCCTGATGGCCAATGTCACCTTGCTGAACCAGATCAAGCGGCGGCTCGACTGGTTGCGTGTGAACTCCACTGCACAGACCTTCCATCGGCGAGCTGCTTTCAGCGCTCGCAACCTCCACGAGCTGTCCGAGCTCCAGATGCGCCGGGAGCTCGCGGCGAACCTGGCCGTCGTAGACCGGCCCCAGCTGCTGGATGACCTCTACTACAGCCGCGAGAACATGCTGTCGCCAACGGAGCCGAGCCCACGGACGCCGGCAGACGTACCGCTGTCTCCCCACACGTCACCGGCTCGCGTACCTCGACTCTCGACCGACGACCTGGGGGCCCGGATCCAGGCGTTCCTCGCGAAACAAGAAGACGCGGGCATTGGCTCCCACGCGCCGCAGGAGGCCAGGCTTCTCCTGCTTCAGGTGGTCGGGCCCTTGGTGGACGGCTCGATGCGGATCAGCCCGGAGGCGTTGCGGAGCCGCGTCAATCTCATCATCGACTCCCTCGTCGCTCGAGGCCTACGCGGCGCCTTGCTTCGTGAGCACAGACGTGTTGTGGAGCAGTTCATCGACGAACTCCACCGCGATGGCGTGCTCCCCATCAGCTTCCCGCACGAGTCGGTGGTCGTCGGCGCTCTGCGCCGGGCACGAAGGTTCATGGCAACCGTTCCCCGGTGGGGCATGCTTGCCGTCCTGGCCTTCGTGGCTGTGCTTGGCGTCGGGTTCCTGCCGGTTGCTGCGCCGACGCGGCGACTGAGCTTCGTAGACGCAACCACGTCCTTGTTCGGATTCGGCCAGGTCCTGCCCGACCATCCGATGCTGGCATATCTGGGTGTGTTGATCGCACTCCTGGCCGTTGGCGGCGCCGCGCGCCTGGCCGATCCGGTGTTGTTCATGGGCCGCGTCGCGCCGCTCGTGGCAGTCGGGTTCGCTCTCGGCTTGTATCCACCCTGGGAAGGCCGAGCAGCTACGGGCCTCGCCCTCCTGGTCGGTCTCCTGCTGTGGTCGGCGGCGCTTCTCGGCTCGGCCCGCCTTGTCACGACCCTCATCGGGGTCGACGTTCTCATCGTGGTCGCGGGCGTCTCGGTGAGCATTTTCGTGGTCGGACAGCTGCTCGATGGGCGTGGCTTCACTGTTGCACTCATCGGCTTGGGCGTGCTGGCCGCCGTAACCGGGCCGGGCGTACCGGTCACGATCGGCTCAGACGAGTACGCCAACGGGCGTTTCACGTACGCGGACGAGCGGACGACGTACCGCATCCGGCTGGACCCCGTCCTCACCTCGGCGTTCCTGGCGTTCGCGGCCGTGGCCCTTGTTGTCGGTGTTCAAGGGCGGGTCGCCGTCGCCGCGTTCGTCGGCCTGCAGATCGCCACGTTCGCGTTCCTGGCCACCCGCCGGCTCAGGTTGCAGAAGGTCGAGAGCCTGCTCGCGAGGATGCGGGTCGGCAGCCCGCTCGCCGAGTCGGAGCTGAAGTCGCGCCTCGGCCGTGCTGCTTTCGTGTGGGTGCTGGGCGCGGCGGCGCTATTGGTTGCTTGTGTCGGCGTCGCGTGGGCTGGTGGGGTCACATCGACGACGTCGCTGCTGCTCGCGGAATGGGCAGGCCCGGTGCTCGTGAGCTGCGCTCTCTCGGCTGGGAGCGCGTTCAGCGTCGGCGGGGTTCTGACGCCGACGCTCGAAGAGCCCAACGACGAGGGCAGCTCCTGGAAGGTGTTCCGCGAGGCCGTCCGCGACTGGCGGCACACTCGCTTCGCCGTTGTCTGGCGTATTGCGCTCGTTCTCATCATCCTGGCCCGGCCGTTGGTGTGGCTGGCGGACGGGATCGGTCTCGTCGACGCCGCCCAGACTGCCTGGAACTGGGTTACCGGCATCGGAGGCTAGGAGCGCCGCAGTGCGATCCTGTTGTCCGCAGCAGGATGGGCGTCAGGAGGGTGAGATGCAGTTTCTGGTCACGATGACCACTCAGGTTCCGGACGGGGTGACGGAGGCGGAGGTCGACGAGGTGCGGGGCCGGGAGGCGGCTCATTCGCGAGAGCTCGTCGCGGCCGGTCAGCTGCTTCGGCTGTGGCGGCCGCCGTTGCAGCCGGGTGAGTGGCGCACGTTCGGTCTCTTCGAGGCGAAGGACGCTGACGAGTTGGAGGAGATTCTGGCCTCCATGCCGCTGCGCGTCTGGCGCCACGACGAGGTCATGCCCCTCGCGTCCCATCCGAACGACCCGGCATCACCGACCCCGCTCGACGCCAGCGCCACGGAGTACTTCACCATATTCAGACTGACTGTCCCGGAAGGCACACCGGCCGAGCTGGTCGACGAGAAGGTCGCAGGGGAGGCACGTCGCACCCGCGAACTCGCTGCCGAGGGCAAGCTCGTCCGCCTCTGGAGGCGTGCCGACGGCCCGGCCCTGGGCCTCTGGCAAACGGCCGGCGCCGAGGAGCTGACGACGATCCTCGAGTCGCTTCCGCTGTGGAACTGGCTCGAGACCGACATCGTTCCGCTGACGGTCCACCCGAGCGATCCGGCGCACGCGGCAGTCTGATCTGCGAGGAGAGTGGCGCGCCCGGCAGGATTCGAACCTGCGACCAACGGATTAGAAGTCCGACGCTCTATCCAGCTGAGCTACGGGCGCGTGGCAGGGATGAGTCTCTCAGATCGGCGGGTGATCCCGCCTCTGGGTTCCTGATCGGCGCGGTTCGAGCGGGAGCGAAGTACAGGGTTGTCGTTCCATCCCGGTAACGCTGAGTGGGTGGTCCTGCCGGTTGATCGGCACCCCAACTAGGCTTCGGGTCATGAGTCACCCCTCACCAGGCCCGGCAGGCACGCCGCAACCCGCGGCGGGGTCGGCGTACTCGCCCGGCGGACCGTACCCGCAGCCGAATGTGCTCGGCAGCCATCCGGTCCCCGGCCAGCGCCGCAACCAGGGCGTCCTGATCGGCATCGTGATCGCGGTGGTGTTCGCGATCGCGGGTCTGGTGATCTTCGGCATCGTGGCCAAGTCGACCGGCGCGGGCGGCTTCACCTGGGGTCTGATCTTCGCGTTCGTCCCGGTCATCCCGGTCATCGCGCTCTACCTCTGGCTGGACCGGTACGAGCCGGAGCCGACGAGGTACATCGTCTTCGCGCTCTGCTGGGGCGCCTTCATCGCCACGCTGGCCGCGATCTTCATCAACACCGAGGTGTCGCATCGGCTGGCCGAGACCGGCGTCGGCGGCGACCGGTCCGCGGTGTTCGTCGCCCCGCCGGTGGAGGAGTTCGCCAAGGGCTCCGTGATCCTGCTGCTGGCGCTGGTACGCCGCAAGGAGTTCGACGGCATCATCGACGGACTGGTGTACGCCGGGATGGTAGGCGTCGGCTTCGCCTTCACCGAGAACATCCTGTACTACGGCCGCGTGTTCAACACGCTGTCCGAGGAGGCCGGCAGCGACGCCGGTCTGCGCGGTGCGTTCGCACTGTTCATCATCCGCGGCGTCATCTCGCCGTTCGCGCATCCACTCTTCACGTCGTTCACCGCGATCGGGATCGGCGTCGCGATCCGGCACCGAAGTACCGTGGTCCGTTTCCTCGCGCCGGTCGTCGGGTACCTGGCTGCGGTGCTGGCGCACGCCTCCTGGAACGCATCCGCGAGCTGGGCCGGTGGCGGGGGCTTCATCGTCGCGTACCTGTGTCTGATGGTGCCGCTGTTCATCTGCCTGGTCGTGTTCGCGCTGGTGATGCGATCACGGGAGGGGCAGATGATCGCGTCGCGGTTGTACGACTACGTGCGGTTCGGGTGGCTGGTTCCACAGGACGTTCCACTGATAGCGACGCTGCGAGGGCGCAAGGCGCTGCGGCAGAACGCGCGGCGGTACGGGCCCCAGGCGGAAGCGGCCGCGAAGGCGTTCCAGCACAACGCGACCGAGCTGGCGTACCTGCGGGACAAGATCGTGCGCCAGGTGATCGGACCGGATGCATTACAAACGGAGAAGCAGCTGCTGGACGAGCTGCGGGATCGGAGGCCGAGCGTGCCGTTCCCACCGATGCCTGCGTTCGCACAGGCAGCTCCGCAGTACGCCGGGGGTGCCTTCCCGCCCGGTGCTCCGGGGATGCCGATGGGTCAGATGGGGCCCGGGGCTCCGATGGGTCCTGGCGGTCCGATGGGTCCTGCTCCGCTGGGTCCGGGTGGGCCAATGGGGCAGGGTGGTCCGATGGGACCGGGTGGTGCCGGGCAGGCGTCCGGTGGACCGGGTCCGGGAGGAGGCGCCGGGGAGGGCGCGTACCCACGGCCGCAGGATGGTTATCCGCCCGCTCAGCCGGGGTATCCGTCGGGGCAACCTGGTTACCCAGCCGGTCAGTCCGGTTACCCACCGGGACCCCCCGGTCAACAAGGACCGCCGGGAGGATACGGTCCGTATCCACCACCGCAGTGACTGCCACCCGTCCACGCCGCCAAACGGGGATGACGATGACTTTGCTTCTGCGCTGTCCGACCGGGCACTCTGTGCTCGTGGACGGACGACGTGGCTGACACCAGGTCAGCAGCTGGTGAAGGTTCGGAACCGCGGGTTCCGGACCAGGATCAGCCTGCCCAGGAGCTGGCGAACCTCATCGCCCAATCCGCCCCCAAGCCCCGAGGCTTCTGGCGCCGCCGCCGCCGAAAGACCTCCGACCAGCCCACCACTTCCGCGACGCCCAACGGCGAAGTCACGCCTGACTCCCAGGACACCCTGACTCAGGACGCCCCTGCCACGCCTGACGGGACGACTGCAGCCCGCGAGCCGGGCCAGCCCGCAGAAGCCGCGGACAAGGCCGCCGGGACGCCCGCAGAGGAGTCCGAGCAGCCGGGTACGTCGACCGACGCACCGTCCGACGACAATCACCCGTCGGCGACCGCGGAGACCACCGGCCCGGCCGATGGCACGTCGACGGAGGCCGAATCATCCCCCTCGACCGACACGGCGCCAGCCGAGCACCCCGTCGCGCAAGCCGCTGACGGAACGACGCCAGCAGCTGACGCCGCCACGCAGGCCAACGAAGGCACCGCCCAGACCGCTGAGGGCACCGCACAGGCGGGCGACGTCGGCGCGCTTGTCGGTGACGCCAGCAACCAGGCCCGTGACGTCAGCGACGAGGCCCGTGAGACCAGCGCGCCCACCGGCGATGCCAGCGCAGAGGCCGGTGGGGCCAGCGCCCAGGCCACTGAGGGCGCCGCTCCGGTTGGCGAGGGCACCGCACAGGCCGGCGACGGAACCGCACAGGCGGGCGACGGAACCGCACAGGCGGGCGACGCCGGCGCGCTTGCCGGTCACGGGACCGCGCAGGGCGGCGAAGGCGCCACGCGGGTCGGTGAAGGCGCCGCGCGGGTCGGTGAAGGCGCCGCGCGGGCTGGTGAAGGCAACGACCAGGGTGCCGGCGGTAGCGCGGCGCAGGGTGCAGATGGCGCGGCGGGATTGGGCGCGGGTGGCGACGTATTGGATGCGGCTGCTGAGGAGCGGCCGCGGGTGGGTGTTGTGTATGAGCCGGACGAGTCGCCTGACGGCTTTCCGCTCGAGTACGGCAACATCATCATCGGGCTGCCCAAACAGCCGGAGAACACCACTCAGGACGTCTCAGCCACCGAATCCGCCGGCCAGGACGCCGCGGACGACGCCAGCGAGCAGTCTGACTCGAGCGACGCCGACGCGGCGGACGCGGCAGCCGACGAGAGCGCGGGAGACGCCTCCGAGCAAACCGCCAGGGCTGCGGCGGACGGGTCGGCAGAGAACGAGCAGGAGTCGACGGGCTCCGCAGCCGGCGAGGCTGCGGACGGCGCCGCCTCCGACGGGACTGAAGATGTAGCCGACTCAGCAGGCGATCCGAGCGCCGCGGAAGGCCACGCGGAGCAGCCGGACGCTGGAACGGCAGATGCCGCAGCCGATGAGGCTGCAGATGAGTCCGCGGACGAGGCGTCCGACACGCATGAGCCCGCGGACGACACGCCTGAGTTCGCGGATGACGCCGCAGGCGGATCGACGAACGACGCCACCGGCGAGGCGGACGGCGCAGCGGCTGGGTCAGCGGAAGACGGTGCGGGCGAGGCGAACGACGCAGAGGGTGAGTCGGCGGACGATGCTGACGGCCAGGCCGCGAGCGGCGGCGCGGGCGAGGCCGGTGGTGAGGCTGGTGCTGCGGACGACGCTGGAGCTGGTGCGGCTGAGGACAGCGCGGCTGACGAGGCGTCGGATGAGGCGGTCGGAGAGGCTGGAGAATCTGCGGCTGACGGTGCTCGTCGTGCGACCGGACGGCATGCTGCCGGCGGCGTGGACGGGATGTCGGATGCCGCGCGTGAGGCGGAGGTCGACGGGGCGAGCGAGTCGGCCGATGCGGCGGATGATCTGGCGCCTGCTGCCGCGGATGATGCGGCGGATGACGCGGGCTCGGTTGCCGCGGATCAGGCCGTTGGTGAGGCTGCGGACGGCGACGACGCCGGGGCGGCAGATGGTGCCGCTTCAGACGAGGCCGCTGGCGGTGCGGTGGATGGCGCTGACGCGGGACAAGGTGCCGCTGCTGGTGAGTCGGCTGCTGAGGCCGGTGATCAGGCTGCGGACGACGCGGTGGTCGACGGCGCGTCCGATGAGTCGGGTGTGGACGCGGCTGATGGTGCGGGCGACGCTGCCCCAGGTGATGGCGAGGGCGCGGGGTCGGTTGCTGCGGATGAGTCTGCTGGTGAGGCTGCGGACGGCGGCGGCGCTGACGCGGTAGGTGGTGCCGCTGCGGGTGAGTCGGCGGGCGAGGCCGCTGAGGGCGCGGTGGATGGTGCTGACGGCGTAGATGGTGCCGCTGCAGGTGGGTCCGGGGATCAGGCTGGTGACGGCACGGCGGATGGTGCTGACGCGGCGGATGCCGGCTCGGCTGAGGGTGGTGCCGGCGTAGCGGGTGGGGATGGCGACGCGGCTGAGGGCGGCGGTGACGAGGAAGAGGAGTTGACTGCGGCGCAGTTGGCGGAGCGGTTGGTGGCTGAGCAGGCTGCTATGGCTTTGATTACTGCGTTGATGAAGTTGCGGGGTGTGCTGGCTGGGAGTCGGTTGCCGCTGGAGGTTGTGGGGGCCGACGAGGCTCGGCAGCAGCAGAAGGCGATGCTGGATCAGCTGGATGACTACCTGCTGCCTCGGCTGGTGCAGCTCGAGGCGCCGGTGCTCGCGGTGGTTGGTGGGTCGACGGGAGCCGGGAAGTCGACGCTGGTCAATACGGTTATCGGCAAGGTAGTTAGCGAGCCGGGTGTGTTGCGGCCGACTACCCGGTCGCCGGTGCTGATTCATCACCCGGCGGACGCGGACTGGTTCGTGGGTGACCGGGTGCTGCCGGGGATGGCGCGGACGAGTTCGGACGAGCCGGGTGGCATGGAAGATGCGGGGCAGCTGCGGTTGGTTGCCGCTGACACCGTTCCGCGGGGGCTCGCGATCCTGGATGCGCCCGACATCGACTCCGTCGTCGAGGCGAACCGCGACCTGGCGACGCAGCTGCTCGCGGCCGCCGACCTCTGGCTGTTCGTCACCACCGCGGCGCGATACTCCGACGCCGTCCCATGGGAGTTCCTGCAGAGCGCGTCGGATCGCAGTACTGCGGTCGCGGTCGTGCTCGACCGGGCTCCGAGCGAGACGATCGACGACATCACCGGGCACCTCGCGCAGATGCTGCTCGAGCGCGGTCTCGGCGACTCGCCGCTGTTCTCCATTCAAGAGACCGTTGTCGACGGCAACGGAATGCTCCCGCAGCCTACGGTTGCCTCGATCAAGGACTGGCTGGTCGACCTGGCCGCCGACGCGGAGGCGCGCGCGGGAGTGGTCCGCCGCACCCTGCAGGGCGCCGTCAGCGCGATGGTGAAGAAGGCGGCGCCGTTCGCGGAGGCCGTCAAGGCGCAGGCGGACACTGCGATCGAGCTGCGGTCGTCGGTCGAGTCGGCCTACGACCAGGGTGTGAAGGACATCGCCAAGGCAAGCCAGGACGGCACGCTGCTGCGTGGCGAGGTGCTGGCGCGTTGGCAGGAGTTCGTCGGCACTGGCGAACTTCTCAAGGGGTTGCAGTCCAATGCGGGCCGCCTGCGCGATCGGCTGAAGACTTCGCTCGGCAACAAGCCGGCGGAAACGCGCGACGTCAGCGACGCGATCCAGTCCGGCTTGGAGTCGCTGCTGCGCGAACACGCGACTGCCGCCGCGGAACGCGCCGAGAAAGCGTGGCAGGCAACTGCCCCCGGTCGCCAACTGCTGGCCGCGGGAGATGCTCAGCTTGCCGAGGAGGACACCGACAGCTCGCTCGGCGCGTTGTCGCCGAAGTTCCCGGATGCTGCGGCGCGTGCGGTCCGGGAGTGGCAGGCCTTCGTGCTCGACGTGATCCGTAAGGAAGGTGGCGCCAAGAAGTCGACGGCCCGCATCCTGGAGTACGGCGTGAATGGTCTCGGCCTTTCGCTGATGGTGGTGGTTTTCGCCCGCGAAACCGGCATCCCGAAGGGCGCCGAGGCGAGCGTCGGCGCGAGCAGCGCGGTTGTCGGCCAGCGGCTGCTGGAAGCGGTTTTCGGCGACAAGGCAGTTCAGGGCATGGTCGACAAGGCGCGTGAGGACCTTGACGGTAAGGTTCATGCACTGATGGATGCCGAATTCGCCCGCTATCTGGCTGTCCTTGACCAGCATCCGGTCGACGCCGAGACGGCCAGGCTACTGACGGAGGCCGCGCGCGCGGTGGAGGACTGCACGTGACGGAAACAGTGGATACGGTCGAGACCCCGGTGCGGGGCGAAACCGATGTCCTGAAGAAGATCGACGCCATCGAGGCGGCCGCGAAGGCCGGCGACGGCCGGCTCGACCCGGTGGTGCTCACCGAGGCGACGCAGATCGTCGAGCGGGCCGGGCAGCGACTGCGCATGTCCGGCGACCTCACCGTCGTCGCGCTGGCAGGTGCGACCGGCTCCGGTAAGTCGTCGCTGTTCAACGCGCTGACCGGGCTCGACCTGGCCGCGATCGGAACGCGCCGGCCGACGAGCTCGATGCCGCTGGCGTGTGTCTGGGGTGACGAGCCGGCCGGTGAGGTGCTGAGCTGGCTCGGGATCCCGCGCCGGCACCAGGTGCAGCACCGGAGCTCGCTCGAGGAGGCCCACTCCGAGGACCTGGACGGGCTCGTCCTGCTGGACCTTCCCGACCACGACTCGACGGAGGTCGAGCACCGCCTGATCGTCGACCGGCTCGTCGAGCTGGTCGACATGCTCGTGTGGGTGGTGGATCCGCAGAAGTACGCCGATGCGGCACTGCACAACCGGTACATCAAACCGTTCGCCTCGCATTCCGGGGTGATGGTGTTCGCGCTGAACCACATCGACAAGCTGACGCCGGAACAGCGGAAGAGCTGCCTCGACGACCTGGATCGGCTGCTCAAGTCGGACGGTCTCAAGTCGCCGGCCGTCGTTGCGACGTCGGCCGTCAGTGGTGACGGTCTCGAAGAGGTGCGCGGCCTGCTGGTGAAGCGCGTCAGCAACAAGCGTTCCGCGCGCGAGCGCCTCTCCGCCGATGTCGATCGGGTCGCGGACCGGATGGCGAGCCAGTGCGGCAACGCGAAGACACCCGAGATCGCCGACGCTGATGTCACCGAACTCGTCGACGCGCTGTCGGATGCCAGTGGCCTGTCGGTGGTTGCCGACGCGGTACGCCGCTCGTACCTGCAGCGTGCTCGGGCTGCGACCGGATGGCCGTTGACCAAGTGGCTCGGGCGGTTCCGTCCGGATCCGTTGCGGCGACTGCACGGCGACCAGGTGTCGCGCGAGCAGGGCAAGGCGTTGCGCAAGTCGGCATCGAGCGAGGTCGCGATCGCGCGCTCTTCGTTGCCTGCGGCAACTCCCGTGCAGCGGGCGCGGATGGATGCCGCCGTTCGCACGATCACGAACAAGGCCGCGGAGGGGCTGTCGCGCCCGTGGGCCGATTCGGTGCGTACGGCGATCCGGCGGCGCGAGGAGTCGCTGGGCGACGAGCTCGACCAGGCGGTCGCGCGAACGGACCTTGGTGTCACCGACAACCCCAGCTGGTGGAGCTTCGCTCGGATCGTGCAGTGGCTGCTGTTCCTGGTCACGCTCGGCGGCGCCGCGTGGCTGATCGCGTTGCTGGTGGCGCGGATCGCTGATCTGAACCACCCGCCGCTGCCGGAGTGGAACGGCATCCCGTACGCATGGGTCATGCTGGTCGGTGGTGCCGTCCTGGGCCTGGCGCTCTCCTTCGTCTGCCGGGTGTTCGCGACCAACGGAGCGCTGCGGCGGTCCCGTCAGGTGGAGAAGGCACTGCGGACCGAGCTCGAGAAAGTTGCCGACAGCCACGTAGTCGCGCCGGCCCGCGACGAGCTCACGGCGTACACGACCTGCCGCGACAGCCTGGCTGTCGCCCGCGGCTAGGTCTTCACTGTCCCGATAGCCCTGCTGTCGCCGGGCCGCGCGCAGATGTCGACGCGCGCCCCGGCGGACAGCCGCGGTCAGAGCTCGGCGTCGGGAGCGTATTGCGACATCGAGATCTTGGCCGCGGAGGTCAGGTCCTCCTCCGTCGTCGTGCCGGAGGCGCGGATGGCTTCGATCCAGGCCCGGACGGACTGCTCGTTGTAGCTGATCACCTCGGCGGAGTTGGCCATCTCGGCCGGGTCGGTGTCCGCCGGCAGCTCGCCGGTGACGTAGAGCGCGAGGCCGAGCAGACCGCCGTCCCAGCCCGGGCCGACCCAGAGCGCGCCCGCGCCGCCGGGCGCCGGGGCCTCGCTCATCGAGTGCTCGAGCTCCAGCTCGGTCGACGCGTGCGCTCCGGGCAGCAAACGCAGCTCGAGGAGACTGTTGGGGCCACCAAAGGTCACCTTGAACCGCTTGGGCGGCTCGCACTCCAGGATCTCGCCGCCGGCGTTGCCCTCCAGCTGGAAGGAGCCGCCGACCTCGAGGTTGCCGGAGACGGGCATGAACCATCGCTTCATCCGGTCGGGGTCCGTGAGGGCGTCCCACACCTCCGCCGGCTCGGCCTGGTACGAGCGGCGCATCAGCACCGTCGCGGTCTCGCCGGTGCGGCTGACCTCGCGTTGGACCGCGTTGATGTGCTCGAGGATGTCGATCACGGGTGATTCCCTCTCCTGCTCGGCTGCTGGGGTGGACCTCAGAATGCCGGGCGGCGCTTATATAAGTCAAGGGTGAGATAATCATGCCGCCTCCGCCGACAAGGGGAGCGGTGCGACCGGGTACTCGTCGGCGGGGTAGGGCGTCGCAGTGGTCTCGGCCGGCGCGGGGTGTGGAGCGAGCGCGGGGCTGTCGAACGCGGCGTCGGCGCGAGGAGCGTTCTTGGTGAAGGTCGCCGTACCTCGGCTGAGGTCGTGGCCGACGGAGAACGCTTCGAGGATCACCCTGCTGACCTGCTCGCCCGCCTCGTTGGTCCACTCGTGGGTGCGAAGCCGGCCGGTGACGATGACGGGCTGGCCGGTGCGGATCGATTCGAATGCGTTCTGCGCCAGGATTCGCCAGCAGTCCACGGTGAACCAGGTCGTCGGTTTGTCGACGAACCGCTGGCTTGTCTTGTCGAACTGGCGTGGGGTCGAGCCGACTCGGAAGGTGGCGTGCGGTTGCTGCCCGACCTCCTTGAAGTCGGGGCCGCTGCCGACCCAGCCCTGAACTGTCACGTACGTGTCGCCGACGCTCATCGCGTTGCCGTCCCTTCGGTGCGGGTTGCCTGTCGGCAGAGAAGATGCACCGTTCGCGGCGTGGTGAGACGCCCGAATTCGTGCCTGTGGAGAAAGCACATAGGCTCTACGTATGGCGGAATTCATCTACACGCTTCGCAACGTCCGGAAGGCGCACGGTGACAAGGTCGTTCTCGACAACGTCACCTTGAACTTCCTCACCGGCGCGAAGATCGGCGTGGTCGGGCCCAACGGCACCGGTAAGTCCTCGCTGTTCAAGATCATGGCGGGGCTCGACCAGCCCTCCAACGGCGAGGCGCGGCTGGCGGAAGGGGCGACGGTCGGGATCCTGCTGCAGGAGCCTCCGTTGACCGAGGGCAAGACCGTGCTGGAGAACGTGCAGGAAGGGGTCGGCGACACCAAGCAGAAGCTCGACCGCTTCAACGAGATCTCCGCCGAGCTGGCCGACCCGGACGCCGACTACGACACGCTGCTGGCCGAGATGGGTGACCTGCAGACCGAGCTCGACCACCGCAACGCCTGGGACATCGACGCCCAGCTGGAGCAGGCGATGGACGCGCTGCGTTGTCCGCCGCCGGATGCGATCGTCGACAAGCTCTCCGGTGGTGAGCGTCGCCGGGTCGCGCTGTGCAAGCTCCTGCTGCAGCAGCCCGATCTCCTGCTGCTCGACGAGCCCACCAACCATCTGGACGCCGAGTCCGTGCAGTGGCTGGAGCAGCACCTGCAGAAGTACCCGGGTGCCGTCATGGCGATCACCCACGACCGGTACTTCCTGGACAACGTGGCCGAGTGGATCCTCGAGCTCGACCGCGGCCGGACGTACGGCTACGAGGGCAACTACTCGAAGTACCTGGAGACCAAGAAGGCGCGTCTGGTCGTCGAGGGTCAGAAGGACGCGAAGCGGCAGAAGATCCTGGAGCGCGAGCTCGAGTGGGTCCGGTCGAACGCGAAGGGCCGGCAGTCCAAGAGCAAGGCCCGTCTGCAGCGGTACGAGGAGCTGGCCGCCGAGGCCGAGCGCGCCAAGAAGCTGGACATCGACGAGATCAACATCCCGCCGGGTCCGCGTCTGGGCAGCACGGTGCTCGAGGTCAGCAAGCTGGAGAAGGGCTTCGGTGACCGCAAGCTGATCGACGGCCTGAGCTTCAGCCTCCCTCGCGCCGGCATCGTCGGCATCGTCGGTCCGAACGGCGTCGGCAAGTCGACGCTGTTCCGGATGATCGTCGGCGAGGAGCAGCCGGACGCCGGCAGCCTGAAGCTGGGCGAGACGGTCAAGATCTCGTACGTCGACCAGTCGCGCGGGGGCCTGGACCCGAAGAAGACGGTCTGGCAGCAGGTGTCCGACGAGCTCGACTTCATCAAGGTCGCGCACTTCGAGATGCCGAGCCGCGCGTACGTCGCGTCGTTCGGCTTCAAGGGCCCGGACCAGCAGAAGCCGACCGGCGTCCTGTCCGGTGGTGAGCGGAACCGGCTGAACCTGGCGCTGACGCTGAAGATGGGCGGCAACCTGCTGCTGCTCGACGAGCCGACCAACGACCTGGACGTCGAGACCCTGCAGTCGCTGGAGGATGCGCTGCTGGAGTTCCCGGGCTGTGCGGTGGTCGTGTCCCACGACCGGTGGTTCCTGGACCGCGTGGCGACCCACATCCTCGCCTGGGAAGGCACCGACGACGACCCGGCCAAGTGGTTCTGGTTCGAGGGCAACTTCGCGTCGTACGAGGCGAACAAGGTCGAGCGGCTCGGCCCGGAGGCGGCTCGCCCGCACCGCGTCACCCACCGTAAGCTCACCCGCGACTGAGCAACCGTCGAAGGACCCCGCTTCCCAATCGGAGGCGGGGTCCTTCGTGCTTGTCGATAGTTAGCCCTTGCGCTAAGTATCAAACGATGGCAATACTTAGCCTCATGGCACAGTATTCGGCTGACGTGGACGGTGTGTTCGTCGCGCTCGCTGATCCGACCCGGCGCAGTGTGATCCGGCGGCTCGGGCGTGGGCCGACCAGTGTGGGGGAGCTCGCGGCCGACTTCCCGATCACGCTGCCGTCGTTCATGAAGCACGTCCGGACGCTCGAGTCGAACGGGCTGATCCGCACGGTCAAGGTCGGTCGGGTGCGGACCTGTGTGCTGAATCGCGAGCGGCTGGCGCTCGTCGACGACTGGCTCGCCGAGCAGCGCCGGATCTGGACCGATCGCACCGATCGGCTGGAACGCCTCGTCACGGAATCCCAGGAGGAAGAGTCATGATTGATCCCGAGCTGGATCTGACCGTCGAGCGGGTGATCCGAGCGCCGCGGGCGACCGTCTGGAACGCCTGGACCGATCCCGCGAAGTTCGCGCAGTGGTGGGTGCCGGCGCCGGCGGTGTGCCGGGTCGAGCGGCTCGAGGTTCGTCCGGGCGGCGCGATGGTGACGCAGTTGAGCGAGGACGGGACGCAGTTCGTACCGCATCTCGATGCGAGTTTCCTCGTGGTCGAGGAGATCGAGCGGCTGGTGTTCACCAATGCGATCGACAGCAGTTGGCGTCCCGCCAGTCCGGAGCCGTTCCTGATGACGGCAGAGGTGATTCTCGCGGAGCATCCCGACGGCACGGACTACCGCATCATCGTGCGCCACGGGACATCGGCCGCCCGGGCGCAGCACGAGGAGTTGGGGTTCGCAGACGGGTGGGGCACGGTCACGAAGCAGTTGGCGACGCTTGCCGAGAGGGAGAACCGATGAAGCTCGTGCTGACGGAGTTCGTCACGCTGGACGGGGTGAGCCAGGGGCCGGGGTCGCCGACCGAAGACACCAGTGACGGGTTCACGCGCGGTGGGTGGTTGGTGCCGTTCATCGACCAGGCGTTCGTCCAGCAGACGTCTGACTGGTTGGAGCGAGCAGACGGGTTGCTGCTGGGGCGGCGGACCTATGAGGCGTTCGCCCGGGACTGGCCGCAGATCACCGACCCGGATGATCCCTTCACGCACAGGATGAACTCGCTGCCGAAGTACGTCGTGAGTCGGACGCTGAGCGAAGGTGAGTGGCAGCCGACGACTGTGCTGAGCGACTTCGAAGGCGTTGAAGAGCTGAAGGCCCGGCCGGGTCGTGAGCTGCAGGTGCACGGGAGTGCGCGGTTGGGGAATGCGCTCCTTGGGGCCGGGCTGGTGGACCTGGTGCGATTGGTGGTCGCGCCAACGGTCATCGGAGCCGGCAGGCGGTTGTTCGACCAGCCAGGTGAGACGGCCGGGCTGAAGCTGACGAAGTACGATGCGACGCCGAGCGGGCTGCTGTTGCTCGAGTACGAGACCGTCGGCGTCGCGCGGGTGGGGGAGTACGAAGGCGTCAGCGCGTTTGTGTGACGTGGTCGTCCAGGACGGTCTGCACCACCGACAGGTCCGAGGTGATCAGGGCCTTCCAGAGCGCCCAGCCGCGGGCACGTGCCCACATCCCGGCGTCCTGGGCGACCGCCGAGCGGAAAGCCTCGCGGGACGGGCCGGAGAAGAACGTGTAGGCGATCACCAGATCGCAGGCCGGATCGCCGACGCCCGACGTACCGAAGTCGATGACGGCCGACAGGCGACCCTCGTGCACGAGCAGGTTCCCTTGGGCGATATCGCCGTGGAACCACACCGGCGGCCGGTCCCACGTCGACGCCAGAGCGGCGTCCCACACCTCGCCCGCGAGGTCCGCGTCGATCCGGTCCTTGAGTACGGCGAGAGCCTCGACCGTCTCGTCGTGGTAGTGCTGCAGCGTGGCGCCGCGATAGAAGCTGTGCTCGCCGGCCAGCGGTCCGCCGGTGGCGTCGATGCCCTGCAGAGCGTGGATGAAGTCCGCGATCGCCTCCGCGAAGGCAGGCAGGTCGGTCACGGTTTCGGTCGATGCGGTCCGGCCGTCGATCCAGCGCCGGATCGCCCACGGATGCGGATAGCCCTCGCCCGGGGCGCCCTTGGCAATCGCGGTCGGGATCTCGACCGGCAGGTACGGCGCGAGCACCGGCAACCACCGATGCTCCTTGTCCACGGCCGGCACGTACGCCGAGGCCGTGGGCAGACGCGCGGTCAGATCGGTGCCCAGCCGGTACGTCCGGTTGTCCCAGCCGTCGACCTTGACCGGGGTCACCGGAAGGTCGGCCCACTGCGGGAACTGCTGCGCGATCAGTCGGCGTACCAGCTCGGCGTCGATTCCGGCCCGGCCGTCTTCGTGAAAATCCGTCACGCCGCGAAGCCTTCCGGAGCTGTCGGGCAGTCTCAAACGCTTTAGCCGCCGGCTTCAGCGACCGAGTCGTTCAGGAACGCGGAGATCGTCTGCAGCTCCTCGATGCTGCGGCTCGCGAGTACGCCGTGCATCCGTTCGCCCTGGTCGGCGTACAGCGGGACGAGCTTGTCCTGGATCGCTTCCAGCGACGGCGTGACGACTACCTTGCGCCGGTCGCCGGGGTCGGGCCGGCGGGTGACGAAGCCGTGGGACTCGAGCCGGTCGATCACGCCGGTGACGGTGCCCGAGGTCAGCCCGGTGTGCTCGGCGAGCTGTCGCGGTGTCAGCGGCCCGTATGCCTGCAGCAGCGTCATGAACTGCGAGTCGCTCGCGCCGAGTCCGACCTTGGCGGAGACGGCGTGGTTGTACAGCACCACTTCGGCGATGAATCGGATCAGCCGTTGCTGGATCTCGCCGGTGAGCTCTTCACGAGTACTGGTCATGGTCCGCCTCAGCATAGGGCTTGCATTTCTCTCGGATCTCCAAGATACTCGGTTTATCAAGATACTTGAAGGGACGAGAGAAAATGAAGGTATTGGTGATCGGTGGCGGGACCGGCGGCCTGGCCCTGGCGCACGGCCTGAAGCGAGCCGGGATCGGCGTGACCGTGTTCGAGCGGGACGCGGTGCGGACCGACGGTCTGCACGGTTACCGGGTAGGGATCGACCCGGACGGCAGTCGCGCGCTGCATGCGCTGCTGCCGAAGGACCTGTACGACACGTTCGTGGCCACGAAGGCGCGCGATCCGAAGTACTTCAACATGCTCACCGAGGACTTCAAGGAGGTCCTGTCGATGGAGATCCCGGCATCGACGGATCCGGTCGAGAGTGAGAAGTCGATCAGCCGGATGACGCTTCGCCAGGTGCTGCTCACCGGGCTCGACGACGTCGTCGAGTTCGGCAAGGAGTTCACCCACTTCGAGCAGCACGGCGACCAGGTCACGGCGTACTTCGCCGACGGCACGAGCGCCACCGGTGACCTGCTCGTCGCCGCTGACGGGTCAGGATCGCGGGTGCGGCGTCAGTACCTGCCGCAGGCGAGGACCGAGGAGACCGGGATCGTCGCGATCGCGGGCAAGCTGCCGATCACCGAGGAGAGCGCGAAGCTGGTGCCGCCGAAGGTCTTCGAAGGCATCTCGATCGTGACCGCGCCGCGCGGATTCGCCTGCATCCTGCACGTGATGGAGTTCCAGTGGGACCGCGACGGCCACGTGAAGCGCGGGATCGGCGGCAACACCGAGGAGCTCATCCGGCGCTGGCCGGGCCTGCAGTTCGACAACACGCGTGACTACATCAACTGGGGTCTGTCCGCGACGAAGGACAAGCTGCCGGCGAACATCATGCAGCTGAGCGGCGCGGAGCTCGTCAAGGTCGCCCTCGACGCCACCCCGGGCTGGCACCCGAACCTGCGCCGGCTGTTCGAGCTGACCGATCCGGGCACGTGCTTCCCGGTGAACATCTGGACGTCGGTCCCGCTTGAGCCGTGGAAGACGACCAACGTCACGCTGCTGGGTGATGCGATTCACACCATGACGCCGGGCCGCGGTGTCGGCGCGAACACCGCGCTCCGCGATGCGGTGAACCTGTGCCGCGCACTGATGGACGTACGCGACGGTCGCCGGGAGTTGATCGCCGCGGTGCATGACTACGAGGCGAAGATGATCGAGTACGGCTTCGACGCCGTGATCAAGTCGCGGGCGCAGATGACGTCCGCCGACCCGGTGCACAAGCCCGTGGTCGGCCGGGTTGCGTTGGCCGGCATGCGGACGGCGATGCGGACCGTCAACCACCTGCCGCCGGTCAAGCGCCGGATGCGCGACTCGATGCTCGCCTACCGCGGCGCCGACCGGGACGAGCTGACCTTGGAGATCACGCCCCGCCCGGTGGCCCGCTGATCAGCGCTGACCGATGTGCTCCGAGACCGCGTCGAACACGCGGCCGACCGCGGCGAAGTCCTCGGAGCTGGCGAGGTCGACCAGGTTCTCCCGGACGCCCTCGACGTGGTCCGGCGCGGCCTGCTCCAGCAGGGAGAATCCGGCCTCGGTCAGCTCGGCCCAGACTCCGCGTTTGTCGCTCGTGCACGACGTACGCCGAACCAGGTCCGCCGCCTCGAGGCGGCCGACCGTGTGGGTCAGGCGCGACCGGCTCTGGTGCAGCCGGTCGGCCAGATCCGCCATCCGGAGCCGCCGGTCGGGGGACTCCGACAGCCGGACCAGGATCTCGTAGTCGTTGATGCCGAGACCGAATCGGCGCAGGTCGTCGTCCAGCTTGGCCATCAGGCGTGCGGTGCCCAGCAGGTACGCACGCCACGCCACCTGCTGCTCGGGGCTGAGCCACCGAGTCCCAGTCTCCATCGTCGTCACGGGAACAGTGTACCGGGAATGTAGTTGACTTTTAAACCGTTACTGCCTACTGTCGTAGTCATCGGTTGAAGTTTTAACTATAGACCCGGCTGCGTCGCCCCCGACCAGTACGTACACCTTCCCGAGAGGACCCCATGAGCGACACCACCACCGGCACCCTGACCAGCACCATCCCCGGCCTGGTCGCCGGTACGTACGCCATCGACACCGCGCACACCGAGATCGGCTTCACCGTCCGGCACCTGATGACCAAGGTCCGCGGCACCTTCCAGGAGTTCAGCGGCGAGATCACCGTCAAGGACACCATCGAGGAGTCCGGCACGAACGTCTCCATCGAGCTCGGTTCCGTGCACACCCGGAACGAGCAGCGCGACGGGCACCTGAAGTCCGGCGACTTCTTCGACGCCGAGAACAGCCCGAAGATGACCTTCGTCAGCACCGCGATCAAGCCGGAGGGTGACGACTACATCCTCGCCGGCGAGCTGACCATCAAGAACGTCACCAAGCCGGTCGAGCTCGGCGTCGAGTTCCTCGGCGTCGACCAGAACGCCTACGGCCAGACCATCATCGGCTTCGAGGCCTCCACCTCGATCAGCCGCAAGGAGTGGGGCATCGACTTCAACGTCCCGCTCGAGGGTGGCAAGCTGCTGATCGGCGACAAGGTGGACATCCACCTCGACGTCCAGGCTGCTCTGCAGGCCTGACGCACCACGACCAAAGCCCCGCATCCGCCACGGATGCGGGGCTTCGTCACGCCTGGACCATCCGGTGGGCGAGGTCGGCGTACAGCTTGCCGAGTGCTTCGGGGTCACCGCGGTGCGGCGTGTACCAGCGGGCCACGTCGATCGAGAGCGAGAGTACGGCGAGGGTTGTGCCGGGCAGGTCGGTGACGGCGAAGTCGCCGGCCGCCACGCCGTCCGCGAGGACCTGTTCGATCTGCTGGGAGATTGCGCGGCGGATCGTCGCGACCTCGGCCAGGTGTTCGGGGGAGAGGGCAGCCAGCTCGTACTGGACCACGCGGGCGATCGTGTGATGCTCGGCGTGCCAGGCCGTGAAGGCGGAGACCAGGGCGCGGAGCCGGTCCGCGGGGGTCGCGCCGTCGTCGGCGGAGCGCAGTACCTCCAGCGCCGCGTTGTGGCCGTAGAGGCTGATCTCGAACAGCAGGCGCTCCTTGGACGGGTAGTGCACGTAGAGCGCGGCCGGGCTCATTCCGGCGCGGGACGCGATGTCGCGGGTCGTCGTGGCCTGGTAGCCGCGCTCGGCGAAGGCGTCGACGGCACCGGTCAGCAGCCGGCGCGCGGCGGCCGGCTGGACATGCTCCCAGACCAGGGGACTCGTGACTGCGGACACGTTGACACCTTGCACCAAACGCGTGAAGCTAAGCAAGCGCTTAGCCAGAGATCTCACAATTGGGGAGGCCTAGATGGATCGCGTCATCTTCAACGAGGACCACCACGCATTCCGGGCCAGTGCGAAGGAGTACTGCGACCGCTCGCTGGTGCCGCGGATGGAGCAGTTCCTCGAAGAGAAGACGATCGATCGGGCCGCCTGGCTGGAGGCCGGCAAGCAGGGTTTCCTCGGGCTCGACGTGCCGGAGGAGTACGGCGGTTCGAGCGTCGGCGACTACCGCTTCAACCAGGTCTTCGCCGAGGAGGTGTCGAAGGTCTCGGCCTCGCTGTCGAGCTGCTTCGGCATCCACTACGACTGCGCCGCGCCGTACTTCGTCGACCTCGGCACCGAGGAGCAGAAGCAGCGCTGGCTGCCGAAGTTCTGCTCGGGTGAGTACGTCGCCGCGATCGGGATGACCGAGCCGTCGGGTGGTTCCGACCTCGCCGCGCTGAAGACGACCGCGAAGAAGGCCGACGGCGGCTGGGTGCTGAACGGCTCGAAGACCTTCATCACCAACGGCGACATGGCCGACCTGGTGATCGTCGCGGCCCGCACCAACCCGGAGAAGGGCGCGAAGGGCATCACGCTGTTCGTGGTCGAGGAAGGGATGGAGGGCTTCGCCCGCGGCCGGAAGCTGGACAAGGTCGGCCAGACCGAGTCGGGTACGTCGGAGCTGTTCTTCGAGGACCTGTTCATCAGTGACGACAACGTGCTCGGCGAGCTCGACCGCGGTTTCATCCACATGATGGAGCGGCTGGCCCAGGAGCGGATCGGCGCCGCGGTGTCGAACATCGCGCACGCGACCCAGATCCTCGACGAGACGATCGAGTACGTGAAGCAGCGCAAGGCCTTCGGCCAGTCCGTCGGCTCGTTCCAGTACAACAAGTTCCTGATCGCCGAGCTCGTCACGAAGGTCGAGGTCACGCAGGCGTACGTCGACAACGGCGTGGTCGCGCACGACGAGGACCGGCTGACCGCGGTGGATGCCGCGAAGACCAAGTGGTGGAGCGCCCAGGTGCAGAACGAGGTCCTGGACGCGTGTGTCCAGCTGCACGGCGGCTACGGGTACATGAACGAGTACCGGGTCGCCCGCGCCTGGCGCGACGCCCGAGTGACGAAGATCTGGGCCGGCTCGAACGAGATCATGAAGGAACTCATCGGCCGAGATCTGGGCCTCTGAAAGGGATAGAGAGATGCCTGAAGCAGTCATCGTGTCCACGGCGCGCTCGCCGATCGGCCGCGCGTACAAGGGGTCGCTGACCACGATCCGGCCGGACGACCTCGCCGTACAGATGATCAAGGCGGCGGTCGACAAGGTCGGGCTGACCGGGGACCAGATCGAGGATCTCGCGCTCGGTTGCGCGGAGCCGCACGACGAGCACGGCGGCAACATGGCCCGTCGGGTCGCGGTGCAGCTCGGCTGGGACAACACGCCGGCCACGACGGTCAACCGGTTCTGCGCGTCGTCGACGCAGACCGCCCGGATGGCTTTCCACGCGATCAAGTCGGGTGAGGGCGACATCTTCGTCAGCGCCGGCGTCGAGTGCGTGTCGCGGTACAAGAACTTCGGCTCGGCCGGGGTCGGCGACCCGAGTTCGTTCAACCCGGTCTTCACCGACGCGGTCGCGCGGACCGAGAAGTACGCCGAGACCAACGACACCTGGCACGACCCGCGCGCGGACGGGCAGATCCCGGACATCTACATCGCGATGGGGCAGACCGCGGAGAACGTCGCGACGCTGCGCGGGATCACCCGGGCCGAGCAGGACGTGTTCGGCGTCCGTTCGCAGAACCTGGCCGAGAAGGCGATCGGCAACGGGTTCTTCGAGCGCGAGATCGTCCCGGTGACGCTGCCGGACGGGACGGTCGTGAGCAAGGACGACGGCCCGCGGGCGGGGACCACGCTCGAAGGCGTCAGTGGCCTGAAGCCGGTGTTCCGTCCCGACGGCACGGTCACGGCCGGCAACTGCTGCCCGTTGAACGACGGCGCCGCGGCGGTCGTGATCATGAGCGACACCAAGGCCCGTGAGCTCGGCCTGACCCCGCTCGCGCGGATCGTGTCGACCGGGGTGAGCGGTCTGTCACCGGAGATCATGGGCCTCGGTCCGGTCGAGGCGTCGAAGCAGGCGCTGGCCCGGGCCGGGATGAGCATCAACGACATCGACCTGGTCGAGATCAACGAGGCGTTCGCGGTGCAGGTGATCGGTTCGGCGCGCGAGCTCGGGATCGACGAGGACAAGCTGAACGTGCACGGCGGCGCGATCGCACTCGGCCACCCGTTCGGGTCGACCGGTGCGCGGATCATGACCACGCTGGTGAACGGTCTGCAGTTCGAGGACAAGCAGTTCGGTCTCGAGACCATGTGCGTCGGCGGCGGTCAGGGTATGGCGGTCGTGCTCGAGCGTCTCAGCTGATGACGCTGGAGAACCGTACGGCGATCGTCACCGGAGCCTCTCGCGGGATCGGGCTGGCGGTCGCACAGCGGCTCGTGGCCGACGGCGCGCGGGTCGTCATCACTGGTCGCACCCAGGAGACGCTCGACGACGCCGTGAAGTTGCTGGGCGGCCGTCAGCACGCGCTGGCGATCGCGGGTAACGCAGCCGATCCCGCCCATCGCGGCGCGGTGGTTGCCGCGGCGGTCGCGACCTACGGGTCGGTGGACCTGCTGGTGAACAACGCCGGCATCAATCCGATCTACGGGAAACTGCTCGACGTCGACCAGGGTGTCGCGGCGAAGATGGTCGACACCAACGTGCTCGCCGCGATCTCGTGGGTCAGGGCCTGCCGGGACGCGTGGATGCGTGCCCATGGTGGAGCCGTGGTCAACCTGTCCTCGGTAGCCGGTCTCGGTCCGTCACCCGGCATCGGGTGGTACGGCGCGACCAAGGCGATGCTGTCCCGGGTCACCCAGGAGCTGGCCGTCGAGCTGGCTCCGGAGATCCGGGTCAACGCCGTGGCTCCGGCGGTGGTCAAGACCAAGTTCGCCGGAGCCCTCTACGAAGGACGTGAGGAGAAGGTCGCTTCGACGTACCCGTTGGGCCGGCTGGGCCGGCCGGAGGACGTCGCCTCGCTGGTGTGGTTCCTGTTGTCCGACGAGGCGTCGTGGATCACCGGCCAGACCATCACGATCGACGGCGGTCTGACGCTGAACGGCGGGATCGTCTAGGGCTGACGGCCCTGCCAGCCGGCCAGCTGGTCGTACGGCGCGGCGTCGTCGGCCACCGGTACGACGGCGGCGAACGGGATGTGGCCGCCACGTCCCTCGGCCGGGACGAAGCGGCGGACCATCGGCAGCACCTGTGCCGCCAGGTCCTGGTCGAGCTGGTCGAGACGGCCGGTTGCCTTCGCCAGATCCCATGCATGGGTTGCGAGCTCGCCGGTGTAGGCGCCGATGGCGGCCGCGCCGGGGAACGTTCCCCACGGCAGCTTGCAGATACGTCCGAGTACGGCGTCGTCCGCGAGCGTGTCGTCGAGCGACACCCGCCGTTCCTTCCAGGCAGCCGGTACGTCGTCGACGCCGGTCGTGACGACCGGGATCGTCAGCGGGTCGCCGCCGCGGAGGGCGAGGTCGATCCGCGCGATGACGGTCAGCAGGTGCCCGAGCAGCGTGCTGACGTCGTACTCGTCGCATGGCGTCGGTAGGTCGAGGTTGTCGGGGCCGGTGGTGTCGACGAGCTGCTGCGCCTGGTCGAGGGCCCGGACGAACAATGGGCGAGGATCGTTGTTGTTCATGGCAAACAGCTTCGCGGGGTATATACGACATCTTCTGTCCCATATTCTGAAGTCGTGCGAGCAGACCGGTTGTTGCAGATCATCCTGTTGCTGCAGCGGCATGAGCGGCTGAGTGCGCGCGACCTCGCCGAGCGGCTGGAGGTGTCGACGCGAACCGTCATGCGCGACATGGAGGCGTTGTCGGCGGCCGGCGTACCCGTCTACAGCGAGCGTGGACGCAACGGCGGCTGTGTGCTGCTGCCCGGATACCGGGCCGACGTCAGTGAGTTGACGCCGCGGGAGGCGCAGGCGCTATTCGCCTGGTCGGGGCGAGCCGCGCTGTCGGAGGAGCTCGGGCTGCAGGACGCACTGCACTCGGCGATGGGGAAGTTGTCTGCGACGTTGCCGGTGGAGTTGCAGGGGGACGCGGACGCGTTGTCCGGTGCGATCGTGGTCGACCGACGGCGGTGGTTCGCCGAGGCCGAGGACACCGGTGCCTTGCCGGTACTGCGACAGGCCGTGGTCAAGCGTCGACGAGTCCGCCTTCGCTACGCGTCGGCCAGCGAGGGCGTGCAGCGCCGTACGGTCGATCCGTGGGGGCTCGTGGAGCAAGCCGGACGCTGGTACCTGGTGGCGGCGCATCGTGGGGCCGCGCGGATGTACCGGGTGTCGCGTGTGGAGCAGGTAGACGTCCTCGAGGAGCTGGCGGATCGGCCCGACGGGCTCGACGTACGGGCGGAGTGGGAACGGCTGCGGTCGGGGCTCGAACGGCACCTGCCGGTCGGTGTCGACGTACTCGTCCGGGTGCGGCCGGAGCGGGTCGAGCTGATCCGGCGGATCGCCACTCCGATGCTTGCCAAGGGTGAGGTGGCGCGCGACGTGCCGACGGATGACGAGTGGCCGCATCTGCGGATGCACTTCCGGGTGCAGGAGGCGGCGTGCGGCGTGCTGCTCGGGTTCGCCGGTGATCTGGAGGTGCTGGAGCCGGCGGACCTGCGGGCGCGGATGCTGCAGCTGGCCGAGGCAGCGGTCGCGACCTACCGCTGACGGGTCGCGACGAAGGTCTGCCGCAGGATGATGTTGCCGTCGGCATCTTCATCCTCGTTGCGCCAGCGGAAGCCGGTCTCGGTGATGCCGGTGAACTCCCAGCGGGTCTTCGCGCTCTGCGACTCCAGCGTGATGGTGTCCGCGGTCGCGTGCGCGATGAACGGCATCACGGACGCGGCCTTCGGACCCATCCAGGTCGAACGGAACGCCTGCAGGTCCGGATCGAAGATGCGCATCGACAGACCCCACTCGCCGTCGCCGTCGGTGGCGCGGGCCGCACGGCTCGGGGTGATCCAGATGTCCGCGACCGCGCGACCGTCGAGCACCCAGGCGAAATGCCATTCACCCTTGGTCTGTCGCGTCACGGCGCCGGTCTCGTCGTACCAGGCGACGTCGAGATCCCAGCTGCCGATCAGCGGGGCGAACGGCCGGAACGCGTCGGCGTACTCGGGCCGGGGGCCGTCGGAGACCATCAGTTCGGCGAAGGTCCGGGCCGCCGAGGCGCCGTCGGTAATCTGCATGACTGTTGCTTATGCCTGACATCCGAATGCGGTCAAGCGTAAATGCGGACGCCCCGCCGCCGGTGACCCCGTCGCGTGCAACCACGATGGCACTTCCGGCGGTCGGGGCGATCAGTCCGACAGCACCGCGTCACTCTAGTACGACTCCGCTACACGGCCGAATCACGAGACTCTCGCACCTGTTGCGATCGCGTTGCTGGTTGTTAATGCATGGCGTGGGTGCGGCGTGCTGGTTAGGGTCCGGGCATGACGACGCGGGTGGTGGTCCGGCAGGCCGTGGGTGAGGACGCCGAGGCAGTGGCAGCGGTACGGCGGGTCGTGTACCCGTACAAGGCGATGTCGGCGGCGGCGACCCGGCACATGATCACCGTGCAGTCGCCCGGGCAGCGGTACCTGCCGCTGGTCGCGGAACGCGACGGCGAGATCGTCGCCTGGGGATCGGCCGGGCTGACCGTCTGGACGAGTGAGCCGGGTCAGAGCGAGGTGGCGGTGTTCGTACATCCCGATCACCGCAAACAGGGCATCGGCAGTCAGCTGGCCGAGCGGCTGCACCAGCACCTGACCGAGGTCGGTGCGGTCCGGGTGCGGACGTTCGTCCACCCGGACGGTCTCGAGTTCGCCCGCAATCTCGGGTACGACGGTGCGCGGCAGATGCACTTCGCCGGCGTCGAGCTGACGTCGTTGCCGGAGCAGCCGCCGACGCCCGACGGCATCGAGTTGGTCGCGTTCGACGCGGTGGATCCGCGAGCGGCCTATACAGCGGACACGATCGCGTCATTGGACGAGCCGAGTGACTCGCCGATGGACTCGATCGAGTACGACCGGTGGCTCGAGGAGATCTGGAACAGCCCGTCGATGGACAAGTCGCTCAGTGTCGCGGCGATGGCCGGTGACGAGATGGCGGCGTTCACCATCGTCGAGACCGACGGTGATCGGATGTGGTCGGGCATGACCGGCACGATCCCGGCGTACCGCGGTCGGGGGCTGGCCAAGCTGGTGAAGTCCGTGGCGCTGCGGCGGGCGGCCGCGGCCGGGATCACCTCGGCGTACACGTCGAACGACGACGAGAACGGGCCGATGCTTGCCGTCAACAACTGGCTCGGCTACCGCCGCGTCCAGACCGAGCTCGGGCTCCTGCGCACGCTGGACAACTGACCGATGACGACGATCGCCTTCGATCGCGTCCAGCACCTGGTCCAGGTCCCGGTGACCGTCGGTACGACGGAGTACCGCTTCCTCGTCGACACCGGGATCGGGACCACGGTGATCTCGTCCGCGGTCGCCGATCGCCTCGACGGGGCAACGACCGGCGAGACGTTCACCGGGCGGCGGATGTCCGGTCAGGCAATCGAGGTGCCGCTGGTCCGGGTCCCGCGGATCGCGCTCGGCGACTTCGTGGTCGAGGGGCACGTCGCCGGCGTCGCCGATCTGGGTGATGCCTTCGTGGGGATCCTCGGGCCGACGTTCTTCGAGAACCATTCGGTCACGACGGATCCGGACGCGAAGACGCTGACCGTCCGGCCGCGGGAGAGTTTTCGTGCCGACGGCCCCGAGATCCCGCTGGAGGTACGGCGTGAGTCGGTGTCGGCCGACCCGTTCGTACAGCTCGTACTGCCGAGCGGCCGCGAGATCACCGTGGAGGTGGACACCGGCTCGGACAGCTTGATCCTGGACACCCGCTTCGCGGCGGACTGCGGGGTCGATCTGGCGGATCCGAAGGTGTCGATGCGGACCGGCACCGACGAGACCGGGTACGAGTGGCAACGACACTGGGCGACGATCGCCGGGAGTGTTCACCTGGCTGCTGCACCGCAGACCGCGCAGGCGGCGCCGCGGATCATGTTCCAGGACATCATTCATGACGGCCTGGTGGGTACCGGGTACCTCGAGCGGTACAGGATGACTTTCGACATCACGGGGGCTCGTCTCGTGCTCGGCGCGCGAACCCTCTGAGACAGAGCTGTAATCGGTTTACTTCCGGTATGCACCTGAAAGGGCGTTACCTTCCGGAGGACTTCGTCGTTGGAGTTCCCGAGGGAGTTGGGATGGAGATCAGGGCGGCTGGACCGGGGGATGTGGACGCGGCACTCGCGTTGCACGACACGCTCGTGCCGTACCTGGTCGTCACTCGGAGTTCGCTGATCCGGCGGCTGACAGGCCCCGCCGCTCCCGGGCGAGGCGCTTTCGCGGCGCTGGACCATGGCGAACTCGTGGGCTGGGCCTCGAGCGGGCTGATCGGCGGCTCGGACCCGCTGGACGGGGAGCTGCGGCTGCTGGTCCGGCCGGAGTACCGCGGGCGCGGTATCGGCACGAGCTTGCTGGAGGCAACGCACGCGGACCTGCGGGCGGCCGGGGCGACGTCGGCCCGGGTGTTCGCCGACCCGGGCAGTGTCGACTGGGCGGCGCGGTTCGGCTACCGGCAGACGCGGCAGGTGCACTACGCGGGCATCGACCCGCGCAAGGTCTCGGACAGTCCCGAGGTCCCCAGCCGGGTGAGCCTGGTGCCGTTCACCGAGGTCGACCCGCGCCTGCTGCACGCCACGGACGAAGTTGCCCAGCGCACCAAGCCGGGCGACGCGAAGATCTCCTCCCATCCGTACGACGAGTGGCTCGCCGACATCTGGAACTCCGCGGACCTGATGCGTGAGGTGAGCGTCGCCGCGATGTACGAGGGTCAGGTCATCGCGTTCACGCGCAATCACGGCGATCGGTCCAAGATGTGGTCGAGGATGACGTCGACCCTGCCGGAGTACCGCGGTCGTGGCTTGGCGAAGCTGGTGAAGAGCGCGGCGTTGCACCGGGCCGCCGATGCGGGGATCCAGGGCGCGTACACCGCCAACTACGACGGCAACGCGCCGATGATCGCGGTCAACGAATGGCTGGGCTATGACCGGATCGCCACCCACCCGGTGCTGATCTGCCCCCTCTAGGGGACGAGCAGTACGACGGTCTCCGCAACGCAGGCGGGCTTCGTGGAGCCCTCGAGCTCGATGACCCAGTTCAGCGAGACCTGGACACCGGCCGGGGTCTCGACCGCATTGGAGATCGAGGCGCCGGCGCGGACGCGGGTGCCGACCGGGACCGGTGCGGGGAAGCGGACCTTGTTCACGCCGTAGTTGAGCTTGGCGGTGACGCCGTCGACCTTGAAGAGCTCGTCGCCGAAGCGGGCGATCAGGCTCAGGGTCAGGTAACCGTGGGCGATCGTGCCGCCGTACGGGCCGTTCTTGGCCCGCTCGACGTCGACGTGGATCCACTGGTGGTCCCCGGTCGCCTCGGCGAACTGGTCCACCTGCTCCTGGGTGATCTCCAGCCACTCGGTCTCGCCGAGCTGGGTGCCGACCGCGTGCGCGACCTCGTCGGCACCGTTGAAGGTCTGCGGCATGTCAGGCTCCCTCGAGTTGCGCGCTCAGTTGCGCGGTCCGCCGGCGACGTACAGGACCTGGCCGGAGACGAAACCGGCCTCCTCGCTGCAGAAGAACGACGCCGCGGCGGCGATGTCCTCCGGCTTCCCGGTCCGCTGCACCGGGATGGTGGCGGCGGTGGCCTTCTTGAACTCCTCGAAGTCGACGCCGACCCGGGCCGCGGTGGCCGCGGTCATGTCGGTCTCGATGAAGCCCGGGGCGATCGCGTTCGCGGTGACGCCGAACTTGCCCAGCTCGATAGCCAGCGTTTTGGCCAGGCCCTGGAGGCCGGCCTTCGCGGAGGCGTAGTTGGCCTGGCCGCGGTTGCCCAGCGCAGAGGTCGAGGAGAGGAAGACGAGCCGCCCGTACCCGGCGTCGACCATGTGCGACTGGACTGCCTTGGACATCAGGAAGCTGCCCTTGAGGTGGACGGACATGACCGTGTCCCAGTCGTCCTCGGACATCTTGAACAGCAGGTTGTCCCGCAGAACGCCGGCGTTGTTGACCAGGATCGTCGGTGCGCCGAGCTCGGCCACCACCCGCTCGACCGCGGCGGCGACCTGGTCGGCCTTGCTGACGTCGGCGCCGACGCCGATCGCCTTGCCGCCGGCCTCGGTGATCGCCTTCACGGTGGCGTCACAGGCGCCCTCGTCGAGGTCGATGACCGCGACGGCGTTCCCGTCCTGGGCGAGCCGCTGCGCGACGGCCGCGCCGATTCCCCGGGCTGCCCCGGTCACGATCGCCACCCGCTCGCTCATCCACCGCTCCAATCGGTCAACTGGTCTGCCGGGGATGACATTACCCACGCGTTGTCATCGGGGTAGTACCCCGGATGCGATGATCGCCGTGTGGATCATCACAACCGCCACGTCTATCACTGCCCGTTGCGGTGGGGGGACATGGACGCGCTCGGCCACGTCAACAACGGCCGGTACGTCGACTACCTCCAGGACGCCCGGGTGGATTTCCTGTTCCGTACGGCGAAGGAGCTCGGCGCGGACGCCCTCGAGACCGGACTGCTGGTGGCACGGCACGAGGTCCAGTACCGGGCGCCGTTGCTGTTCCGCCCCGAGCCGGTCCGGATCGAGCTGTGGATCAGCGAGATCAAGGCCGCCTCGTTCACGGTGGACTACGAGATCCTCGACGCGGAGCCCGAGCGCCGTACCTATGTGGAGGCCCGCACGCGGCTGGTGCCGTTCGACTTCAACGCCAATCGGTTGCGCCGGATCACGCCGGTGGAGCGCGAGGCGTTGACCAAGCTGGTGGGCGCATGACGTTCACGTACCAGGTCCTGGTCCGCTGGTCGGACATCGACTCGTACGACCACGTGAACAACGTGCGGTACTTCGACTACCTGCAGGAGGCCCGGATCGCGTTCCTCGCACAGGTGATGGGGACCACCGGGGACTACTTCGCGCAGTACCCGGTCGTGCTGGTCAGCCAGACGGTCGACTACCTGCGGCCGATCCTGCTGCGGCACCCGCCGTACGACGTGGACGTGTGGGTGGCCTCCGTCGGTACGACGTCGTACACGCTCGGGTCGCGGATCGTGGATCGCAGTGGCGAGTCGGAGGATGTGTACGCGAGGGCGGAGTCCGTACTGGTCGTCGTGGACGGTGAGACGCACGCGAAGCGACAGCTGGGAGAGGCGGAAAGGGCAGCCCTCCTCGAACACGTTGTGACCACTTGAGAGACTGGGCACGACATGAGTGAGCAGCAGAGCTTCTATGACGCCGTCGGTGGGGCGGATACCTTCCACCGGTTGGTGGCGGCCTTCTACCGCGGTGTTGCCGCCGACCCGGAACTGCGAGCGCTGTACCCGGAGGAGGACCTCGGTCCGGCCGAGGTGCGTTTCCGGATGTTCCTGGAGCAGTACTGGGGCGGCCCGAAGACGTACTCCGAGCAGCGCGGGCACCCCCGGCTGCGGATGCGGCACGCCCCGTTCGCCGTCACCCCGCGCGCACGGGACCTGTGGCTGGGCCACATGCGCGCCGCGCTGGACGAGATCGCCCTGACACCGGAACAGGACGAGCAGATCTGGACCTACATGGTGATGGCCGCGCAGAGCATGGTGAACACCGACGAACCGCAGTACCCGGGCGCGATCGACGTGTCCGGCCGCTGAACCTTTTCTTCTAAGGAGACACAACGAGCATGGCTACCACTCGTACGGCCAAGGCCCACTGGGAAGGCTCGCTGATGGAGGGCGCCGGTCAGGTCGCTCTCGAGTCGTCCGGTGTCGGCACCTACGACGTCACCTGGGCCTCCCGCGCGAACGACGCCAACGGCAAGACCAGCCCGGAAGAGCTGATCGCCGCCGCGCACTCCACCTGCTTCTCGATGGCGCTGTCGCACGCGCTCGCCGGTGCGGGCCACGCGCCGACGTCGATCGACACCCAGGCCGACGTCACCTTCCAGCCGGGTGAGGGCATCACCGGCATCAAGCTGTCGGTCAACGGCAACGTCCCCGGCATCACCGCCGACGAGTTCGCCGAGTACGCCGAGGGCGCGAAGAAGAACTGCCCGGTCTCGCAGGCGCTGTCCGCCGTCCCGATCACGCTGGACGTCACCTTCACCGCCTGAGTCCCACTGAGCGGCGTCCGGCACGAGTGTGCCGGACGCCGTTTGCTGTTTCAGCCGTGGAACTGCGCGACGACCTTGGTGAAGTCGTACTGGCTCTGCGAGATGCCGCTGCACGAGTCGCCGTCGTTGTTGCTGCCGCCGCAGGCCCGGTCTCGATTGACCGACCAGAACGTGAAGCGGGCCAGGTGGTGCTGCTGCGCGTAGGCGAGCATCGTCTTGAAGTCCTGCAGGCGGACCGTCTCGCCATCGTCGGTCTTGCCGTTCATCGACGAGATACCCATGTGCCGGTACGCCGTGTCGTCGGAGTACCCGTACGCCGTCTTCAGCCGGCCCTTCAGGCCCTCCTCGGCCTTCTGGGTCAGCGTCGCCATGTTGGTCGAGCCGCCGCCGAAGTCGAACGGCATCAGCACCCAGCCGTCGTTGGCCAGCCCGGCCTTCGCGGCGCGGTTGATCAGGTCGACCCCGGACGAGTCCGGGCCGGTCTGGTCGGTGCCCATCGTGATGTAGGTCTTGATCCCGGAGTTCTTGCTCTTCACGGTCTTCAGCGCGTCGACGACCCGCTGCCGCGCCGCCGAGCTGTGGAACTCGGTGTCCTCGATGTCGATGTCGATCGCCTTCAGCTTGTAGGCGTCGATCACCTTCTGGTACGCCCCGGCCAGCGCGGAGGCCGAGGTGCACTTCTCGCCGAGCTTGTTGCCGGACCAGCCGCCGAACGACGGGATGACGTCGCCGCCCGCGGCCCGGATGTTGTTGATCGCGGTCTGGTCCGAGCCGCCGGTCAGCGCGCGGTCGCCGTCCCACTTCGGGTTGCAGCCGCCGTCCGAGAGGATGAAGGCGAGCGTGAACCACTTGTTGCCGGCCGCCTTCATCACGTCGGCCGGCTTCTGCGGGTTCCCCCAGCCGAGGTACTCGTACGGCGCGGCGCCGATGCCGGCCGGATCCGCCTGGGTCTGCTGGGTGGATGCTTGCGCGGCGACAGCCGCGCCGACCAGCAGGCTGCCGACGGCTGCCGTCACGACGGCGGCCTTGAACATGCGCATGTCGAACTCCGATCCTTGGGGGCGGGCAAAGAGTTAGGAAAGTTTCCTATCAATTGCAGGTCCCGGTCAATATCGGAGACCGATTTATGTCGGCGCCGTCGAGCAGACTGCTCGCATGCTCGAAGAACTGCTCGACAACCACCTCGCCTTCCTCGCCGCCCACCGGGGAGAGGTACGCCGTTCCGCCGATTCGATCGAGGTGGTGGGTGAGTCGGACGAGTTCTCGGCGTGGACCCCGCTCTCGCCGACCGCTGAGCTCCCGGCCGGGACGTCCACGGTCCGGCTGGTGCCGTGGAGTGGTCCCGGGTGGGTCGAGCGGTTGACTGCGGAAGGCTTCGCGCCCGCCGAGGTCCTCGTGCACATGGAGGCGTCGGCCGGGGAGGTGGAGGGAGGGCCGGTCGCGGCGATCGACTCGGACGCGGACGCTGTGGGGTTTGCGGAGGTGCAGAGTGCGGCGTTCCTCGAGGTCGGCGAGCCGGACTACGACTGGTGGCAGAAGATGTTCGTCGAGCGTGCGCTGCAGAACTACCGCGCGCCCGACCAGTCGCTGTATCTGCTCCGGGTGGACGGCGATCCGGCGTCGAGCACGCTGGTGCTGCGAACGGGATCAGTCGTCGGGGTCTACGCGGTCGCGACCAAACCGCAGTACCGCGGCCGAGGTCTGGCGACGACGCTGCTGGCGCAGGCCCGCCGGGATGCGGCCGGCGGCCGACTCACGCTGCAGGTCGTTGGAGGCTCGGACGCGGAGCGGCTCTACCTCAAGCTCGGGTTTCGTCGTGCTTTTCGGTCGCCGTACTTTCGTCGGTCTTCGCCTCTTCCTTCTCGGTGACCGAGCCGACGCCGGAGGAGGCCTCGCTGTTCGGGTCGCGGTTGGTGAGGTTGCCGATCCGGACGACCTCGCCGTTGCGGACGTACCAGGTCGTGCCGTCCTCGCCGCGCAAGGTGGTGATCCGCAGGCCGACCGCGACCACGGTCCCGGTCGCCTTCTCCATGTCGATCAGGTCGCCCACGCCGTACTGGTCCTCGAAGATCATGAACACGCCGGCCAGGAAGTCCTTCACAAGCGTCTGCGCGCCGAAGCCGAGGGCCACGCCGATGATGCTCGCCGAAGCGATCACCGGCAGGATGTTGAAGCCGAGCTCGGCCAGCACCATCACCACGAGTACGGCGGTCAGCACGATCGTGACCGCGCTGGTCAGCAGCGACGCGATCGTCTCCGCGCGCTGGGCCCGGCGCTCGTTGGCCAGCGTGTTCTCGACGAACTCCTGGCCGCGCTTCGATTTCGCCAGCACGCCGGCGACCGCGCCGTTGCCGGTCCGGCGGGCGAACCGCCGGATGACCTTGTGCAGCAGCCAGCGGAGTATGAAGAAGCCGATGATCAGTCCCGCGATGCGGGCCGGGACGACCACGATCTGGTCGGTCACCTCGAGTTTGCCGTCGTTGCCGGTGCGGAAGAACGTCGGAAACGCGTCCGGCGGCGGCGCCAGACGCGAAAACAGGGGGTGACTGAACGGGGACAGAAGGTAGCTGGTCAGAATAGGCATCTCGCCGCCTGATCTTAGTAAGGCTGACAAGGAGACGGAAAAGCATGTCGAGCCGGCTGGATGACGAGCTGTCCAGGCTCGTGAGTGCTGGTGTGCTGCGCCAGTACCAGGCCGAATCGATCCGTGACGCCGCCGACGCCGAGATCGACGCGGCGCTGGCCGACCCCGGCCGGTCCCGTCCCCAGCAGACCGCCCAGGCGCCCGAGCCGGCCAAGCCGAAGCCGCCACCCGTCGAGGGCCACCCGAACGCCCTGGTCGAGGTGCTCGGCTACATCGGCGGCGCGCTGCTGCTCGGGGCGGTCGCGCTCCTGACCTTGGCGAACTGGGGCGAAATGGGTCGCGCGGCCCGGGTCAGCACCGGTACGACGGCAGCCGTCGTACTGCTCGGCGCGGCGGTGGTGCTCGCGTTGCTGCGGCGCCGCGAGCAGCTGAGCTCGGCGCTCGCGTCGCTCGGGTGTTGTGTGGCCGGCTTCGCGACGTTCGTGGCGATCGAGGGAGAGACCGGCCGGGTCGCCGGGGTGGCGGTCGCGCTCGCGCTGGCCGCGGTCGGGTTGTGGTGGCTCGAAGGCTCATCGTTGCTGGTGGCAACGTTCGGGATCCTGGCCGTCGGTGTGTTGGTGATCACGGCAGATGTCCTCACTCCGGACACCGGATCGGCGGCGAACAGCGCGGGTATCGCCGGCACCGGTTTCATCATCGTCGCGTTCGTGTTCGCGATGCTCGGACTGGTGCGGGATCAGGTGACGTCGTGGTCACTGGCCGGAGCAGCGATGTTCAGTTCGTCGATCTGCTGGCTGGTCCAGGAGCGTGGCGAGATCATGGCGCTGGCCGTCGGGACGGCGGGTCCCGCCGCGTTGCTGGTCGCGTACGGTCGCACCCGGCGTTCGGCGTACGCCGTGGTGGGCTGCGCGATCCTCCTGGTGATCTGGCCGACGTCGCTGTACCAGCTGACCGACAACATGGCCGGTGTGGCGATCGGACTGGTCGTGGCCAGCGGTGTGCTGCTGCTCGCCGTACTGATGCTCAGCAGGCGGCGCTCGAACGAGTAACGCGGCGCGCGCCGTTTAGCCGTTGGTGCGGTTGATGCGGCAGACTCGCTGAGGTGACAGCTCCTACTGCAGCCCTTGTCGAGCTAGCGGTTGCCCATGGCGTGGCGACGGAGTACTGGAACTGGCAGGGCGAGCATGTGATCGTCGCGAGCGAGGTCGTGGCCGACGTACTCGCGGCGCTCGGTGTGGACGCGTCCACACCGGACAAGGCGGCACTCGCGCTGGCTGAGCACCAGGAGGCGCGCTGGCGACGTACGCTGCCCGCGACCCTGGTGATGCGCGAGGGGTGGACGCCCTGGTTCGCCGTACACCTGCCGCACGGTTCGACGGCAGAGGTGTGGGTCGACCTCGAGGACGGCGGTCAGCGCCGCGACATCCCGCAGCAGGACCACTGGGTCGAGCCGCAGTGGGTCGACGGCGTGCAGGTCGGTGAGGCGACGTTCCAGCTGCCTGGGGACCTGCCGCTCGGGTACCACCGGCTGTGCGCGCGCATCGGTACCAATCCGGAGATCTCGGTCAGCACGCTGATCGTCACGCCGCGGAAGCTCGAGCCCGAGAAGCTGCGCCGCACCTGGGGCTGGGTGCTGCAGCTGTACTCCGTTCGGTCGCGGCGGTCCTGGGGGATCGGCGACCTACACGACCTGGGCGACCTGGCCGCGTGGTCGGCACATGATCTGGGCGCCGGGTTCGTACTGGTGAACCCCCTGCACGCTGCGGAGCTGGCCGGGCGGATGGAGCCCTCGCCGTACCTGCCGGCGTCGCGGCGGTTCGGCAACCCGATCTACCTCCGCATCGAGGACATCGACGAGTACGGCGACCTCGCGCCGGCGGAACGGGATCGCGTCCGGACGCTGGCGCTGCAGGCGCGGGCGCTCAGCGAAGACGTGACCGCGATCGACCGGGACACGGTGTGGGCGGCGAAGCGCGAGGCGCTGCAGTTGCTGTTCCGGGTGCAGCCGTCGGTCGGACGGATCGCGGAGTACGGCGCGTACTGCGACCGGGAGAGCCAGGGGCTGATCGACTTCGCCACCTGGGCGGCGATCGCGGACGTCCACGGGCCGGAGTGGAGCAAGTGGCCGGAGGAGCTGCAGGAGCCCACGTCGCCGGAGGTTGTTGCCTTCCGCAACGAGAACCCGGACGAGGTCGAGTTCCATTGCTGGCTGCAGTGGCAGCTGGACGAGCAGCTCGCGCGGACGCAGGCCCGGGCCAAGGCGGCCGGCATGTCGCTGGGCGTCGTCCACGATCTTGCGGTCGGTGTGCATCCGGACGGTGCGGACGCGTGGGCGCTGCAGAACGTGCTGGCGCGCAACATCCACGTCGGTGCGCCACCGGACGCCTTCAACCAGCAGGGGCAGGACTGGTCGCAGCCGCCCTGGCGGCCCAACGCGCTGGCCGAGACCGGGTACGCCGCCTGGCGGGATCTGGTGCGCGCCGTGATGCGCCATGGCGGCGGGCTGCGGATCGACCACATCCTCGGGATGTTCCGGCTCTGGTGGGTGACCTCGCCGGAGCGGCCCACCGAGGGGACGTACGTGCGGTACGACCACGAGGCGTTGATCGGGATCCTCGTGCTGGAGGCTCAGCGCGCCGGGGTGACCGTGATCGGCGAGGACCTGGGGACGGTCGAGCCGTGGGTGCGTGACTACCTCACCGAGCGCGGGATCCTCGGTACGTCGGTGCTGTGGTTCGAGCGCGACGCCAACGGGAAGCCGCTCGCGCCGGAGCGGTGGCGGGAGCTGTGTCTGGCGACAGTGACCACGCACGACCTGCCGCCGACGGCTGGGTACCTGGCCGGCGATCACGTCGAGCTGCGGAACCGGCTCGGTCTGCTGACACGTCCGGTCGCGGAGGAGCTTGCTGTCGACGAGGCCGACCGTGACGCGTGGCTGGCGGCGTTGCGCGAGCGCCATCTGCTCAGCAACACCGACGGCGATGTCGAGCGGATCGTGGAGGCCCTGCACCAGTACGTCGCGCATACGCCGTCGAAGCTGGTCGGTGTCGCGTTGACGGACGCGGTCGGCGAACGGCGTACGCAGAATCAGCCGGGTACGACGGACGAGTACCCCAACTGGCGGATCCCGCTCGGCGGGCCTGACGGCGAGCCGGTCCTGGTCGAGGACCTGCCGAACAACCACCGCCTGCGCCGGCTGATCGGCGCGCTGAACATATAGCTTTCCGTATTCAACTGCTCACCAACCGTTGACAATAGATTTGAACGGTTGTTTTCTATTGAGCAGGAGGCGCCTTCCTTCGCTGTTCCACCGCCCCAGCAGTTGAAGGAGCTCGCATGCTGCGCAAAAGGAAACTCGGCATTGCCGGAATCGCCGTCGGCGCGCTTGCGCTGACGGTGTGCACGTCGGTGCCGCTCGCCTACGGGCATGGGTACACGACCGGGCCGATCAGCCGGGCCAAGAATTGTCAGAACGGAGCTGTGCAGGACTGCGGTCAGATCCAGTGGGAGCCGCAGAGTGTCGAAGGACCCAAGGGGTTCCCGCAGGCCGGTCGGCGGGCGGGAGCCTCTGCTCGGCCGGGCTGCCGCAGTTCGCCGAGCTGGACGACCAGCGCGGCGGGACCTGGCCGGCCACCCAGCTCCAGGGTGGTCAGGGGTTCACGTTCTCGTGGCATCTGACCGCGGCGCACGCGACCACCGACTTCAAGTACTACATGACCAAGCAGGGCTGGGATCCGACCCAGCCGCTGACGCGGTCCGCGCTGGAGCTCGAACCGTTCCTCACCGTCCCGATGAACGGCGCGCGCCCGGCGACCGATGTGTCCCACCCCGGAACCATCCCGACCGGGCGGACCGGACGGCACATGATCCTCGCGGTCTGGACCATCGCCGACACCGCCAACGCCTTCTACCAGTGCTCGGATGTTAATTTCTAATTCAATCTGACGTTTCGCCAATATCTTTCCTGGGCAGTGCACTCCTTGAAATAACCGCCCCATATTTCAAGGAGTGTCCCCATGAAGTCAGTGCTCCGTCGCGTCGTCGTCCCGATCGTCGCCGTCCTCGTCGGCCTGCTGCCCGGTGTGGTCGCGGTCGAGCAGGCGTCGGCGCTGACCAAGATGACCCACGCCCAGGCGACCGCGATCTTCTCGGCCGCCGGCATCACCTGGTCGTCCAGTGGCAACTGCTCGAACCGCAACAACTCCACCTGCACGTCGTTCGACCAGATCAACGACAGCACCGTGTACGGCGTTCGCACGCTGAAGCAGGCGAGCGGGTGTGCGGTCAACATCACCGGCGGCACCGAGACAGGTCACGCCAGCGGCACCTACAGCCACTGGAACGGCTACAAGGTCGACATCTCGAAGTACACCTGTGTCGGCAACTACATCCACAACACCTTCACCCGGATCGCCGACCGGGGTGATGGCTACCCGCAGTGGCGCTCAGGCGCAGGCAACATCTACGCCGACGAGGGCAGCCACTGGGACATCACGTACTACAACTGCGGCGGCTGCTGAGCCCCGTTTGACTGGTTGACCAGCGCGGTTGGGGGTTTGTGACCCTGAAGACGGGTGGCAAACCCCCAACCTGGTGGGTCAACCAGCCAAATTGGGTGGGGAGGGGTGAGGCAGGCGACAGTGCGTGGAGCAGGGAGTACTAGGCTTCGGGGCGTGATACCTCAATTGTCGGGGCACTCCCTGTTGGTGTTCGTGGGGATCCCTCTGCTGGTTGTCGCAGTGCTGGCGCTGCTGGTGTTCGCGTCGTCGATCGCCGACGGACCGCGGTACCGTCCAGGGCTGTCCTGGTGGGCTCCGCCGGTCTGGATCAACGGACCGACGGCGACCAAGCCGGACCCGGCCAACCTGCCCGAGCTGCCTCAGCTGAGTGGCACGCCGGGTACCACCGCGACTGCCGCGACCGGCGTCGCCCGCACGACCGGAGGCGCAAGTGCCAGCTGGTGACGCATTCACCCCTGACCAGCTCTACGACATCGAGCGAGCGGTCCGGTACGCCGAGGAGACCTCCGGCCTGCACTTCTCCGTGTACGTCGGCGGCGCGGACTCCGAGACCCGTCCGTTCGCGCTCGAGCTGTTCAACGAGCTCGACGACCCGGACAGCTCCGTCCTGGTGTACGTCGACCCGGCCGGTCGCCGTCTCGAGATCGTCACCGGCCCGCTGGCCAAGCGGCAGCTGTCGGACACCGCCGCCGGTCTGGCCGCGCTGAGCATGCAGACGTCGTTCGCCACCGGTGACCTCACCGGCGGTCTCGTCACCGGCGTACAGCAGCTCGGGACGCACGCTCACCAGCCGCCGCTGCTGCACGCCAGCGACGAGCAGCACAAGCTGTAGCACGTGGCCCCGGCCCTGCAGCCCCGCCGCATCGAGCTGGGCGATGTCGTACTGCGTCCTTTCGTCGCGTCGGACGAGGCTGCAGTGGCCGAGGCCTTGCGTGACCCCGGCATCCTCCGCTGGACCGCTGGTACGGCGGTCATCCGCGCGCCTGCCGACCAGCGTGCCCGCCGGTGGCTGGAGCCCCGCATCGACGGCTGGAGCCGCGGCAGCGCCGTCTTCGCGATCGCGGACGCCGCTACGGATCAGGTCCTCGGCAACGTGTCGCTGCGGGACGTCCACCGCATCCCGGACCAGGCCGTCGCGGCGTACTGGGTCAGCCCGCTCGCCCGCGGCCGCCGGCTCGGTGCGCGCGCACTCGACGCTGCGGCGACCTGGGGCTTCGCGGCCGACGGTCTCGGCCTGCATCGCATCTCACTCGACCACTCGCTGATCAACGAGGGCTCGTGCCACGTCGCGATCCGGGCCGGCTTCCAGCTGGAAGGCGTGATGCGCGACTACTACGTCGAGCCGACCGGCAAGCGGCACGACTCGCATCTGCACGCCAGGCTCTCCACCGACGTGGTCCGTCAGCCCGCGGATGCCGCCGGCTCGTAGGTCGGGCAGGCCGGGTTCGAGTAGGCCGCCTGGGTGCGCGGATCGAGACAGAGGTTGAGGACCTGCGCCGACGAGGTGCCGGGGCCCAGGTAGACGACCCAGGTGTTGATGACCGGCGTCATCGAGCTGCTGTTCGTCAGACCCGGGTACTGTCCGTTGACCAGCATCGCCTTCGCCGGAATCCCGGCCCGGGTGAGCTTGGCGGCGGTGTTCTTCGCACTCTGGTCCGCGGGCATGCCGACGTCGGTCGGGTACTTGTCGATCACGACGATCCATTGGCCGCGCTTGAACTTCGGCGAGACCGGGCCGGTGTTCACCTGCGGCGTCGTCTTCTGCGCCTTGGCCTTCGGGGCGACCGAGGTGGCCGACGGCTGCCGGTCGGCCTTCGTGGCGCTCCCGCTCGCGCCGGCGGTCGGTTCCGCCGGTGCGGCGGCGCCGGTGTCCGTACCCGATCCCATCCGCAGTCCGTCGGCCGGTGGGTCGTCGGAGGTTCCCCGGGTCAGGATGAACCCGAACACCGCGACCATCGCCGCCGCGGCCACAACTCCCGCGCCGATGGCGCTGTGCGAACGCTGCACCTTCCGCGGGCCCGCCGCGGGCGTACTGCGGCTGGCAGCGGTCTTCTGTTGTTTCCGCGCAACCCGAGCGGGCGGCTTCCGGTGATCGACGCGAGTCACGGCAAGGGCCCCTCCCCAAGAAAACCCGGACCGTCCGTGGATATGGACGGTCCGGTGCAGCTTAAACCGAACGACCGAATAAGTGAGCCTCTCTCAGGTGGCGAGAATCTCTTTCCCTGTAAGGGAATCGCGCACCGCACACGACTCCTCACGGTACGCCGACGAACAATCGTTTGACCCTCACGGAACGAGGTCGAGCGATCCGGAAGCGCAATGTGTTGACCTAGACCGCACTCCAGCTGATTCGCTCCTTGCCATGCGTTATCTGACCATCGGAACTGACCCCGCGCGACAGCGCCGGGTGAGCCGGATCGCCCTCGGGGCGATGCTCATGGGTACGGCGACCGACGAGGCGACGTCGTACGCGATTCTGGATCGGTACGTCGAGGCGGGCGGGACGTTCGTCGACACGGCCAACAACTACGCGTTCTGGGTCAACGGCACCCAGGGCGGCGAGAGCGAGCAGTTGCTCGGCCGTTGGCTGCGGAGCCGCGGCGTCGGGGACGAGCTCACGATCGCGACCAAGGTGGGCGGCCGGCCGCCGCGGCCGGCGAACGCGCTGAGCGAGGACCTGGAAGGCCTGTCGCCGCAGGTGATCAAGGAGTCGCTGGCTCGAAGCCTGGAGAACCTCGGCCGCGACCACGTCGACGTGTACTACGCCCACGTGCCGGACCCTGCCACACCGCTGGAGGTGCAGGTGGAGGCGTTCGGAGAGCATGCGGCCGAGGGGACCGTCGGACTGGTCGGCCTGAGTAACTACTGGAGCTGGCAGATCGAGCGGTTCCGGACGCTCGCGGCTACGGGCGGTCTGCCGACATGCGACGTTCTGCAGCATCACCACACGTACTTCCGGGCACGGACCGACCAAGGTCGTCTCCGGTCCCGGGACGGCGCCATCGGCGTCACTGACGGGCAGTTGCTCAGCTACCTGCGCGCGGAGCCCGGCCTGACGCTGGTGGCGTACTCACCGCTGCTCAGCGGTGGCTATGTCCGAGCCGACAAGCCGCTCGACGAGCTGTACGACCACGCCGGCACGAGAGCGCGGAAGATCGCGCTGGACGACGTGGTGCGCGAAACCGGCGCCACGGCGAACCAGGTCGTGCTGTCATGGCTGATGGGAGCTGAGATTCCGATCATCCCGCTCGTGGGCGCGTCATCGGTCGCTCAGCTCGACGAGACCCTCGCGGCGGCCGACCTCGAGCTCACGCCCGAGCAAGGCGACCGACTGGACGCAGCCGGCGGGAACTAGGTGCCGGACGGGATGCCGTCGTACTTCGACTTCGGGCGGGTGTCGAGGGCGTCGTCGAGCCAGGCGTCGATGTCGACGTCGGCGGACAGGATGTGGTGGACGTACGCCGTGCGTTCGTGGCTGAGGACCTCGAGCTCCCAGACGCACGGTGCCGCGCCGATGGGGGCCGGGCGGAGGTCGTCCACCTCCATGCCGCTGAAGATGCTCAGGCGGGACTGGAAGTCCTTCGCCCAGCTCTGCACCACGAGATAGATGCCGTCGTCGCCCAGATGCAGTACGACGACGCCGAGGCCGACCGATCCCATCGCGTCGTCGAACTCGAGCTGGCGGGTCGCCGTACCGCGGGCCACGTCGACCATGTGGTCGTCCCACTGCCGTCCGCGGGCGGTGACGACGTACGGCTTCACCAGGCGGTTCGCGAACCGCCAGGGCATCAGGGGAGTGACTGGGCGGGGTCGGTACGCCTCTGCGAGTCCGGTCAGCGCAACAGCTGCCGCACCGGCCAAGGCGGGGTCGGAGGCGGGCACCGAACCAGTCTTACCGCACTGCCAGGTTCAATGCGACAGGGCCGGTCTCTAGATGAGACCGGCCCTGTCGGAGGGGTCGATCAGGCGACGGCGTCCGTCGCCTGCGCGGCGATCGCGCGGGTCAGGTCGGCCTGCGCCTCGGTGACGTAGCGGAGCGTCGGAGCGTCTACCGCCGACGACTCTGCCGCCAGCCAGCCGGTCAGCGCGTCCAGCGCGCCCTGGTCCGCCAGGTGCCGCGGCGACAGGTACACCAGCACGTTCTCGCCCATCGACGAGCCGAGCCGCGTGTACACGTCCTTGGCCGCGTTCAGGTACTTGTCGACGTACGGCCGCAGCAGGTCCTCCTGGCCGGGCTGCTGGAAGCCGAGGATGGTCCGGAACTGCGTCTCGTTCGGGGTGTCCTCGGACTCCACCGCGATCCGCCAGGCCTCTTCCTTCGCCTCCGCGGTCGGCCGGGCGGCACGGGCCTGCGCGGCCCGCTCCTGTCCGGTGATCGTGGTGTCGCGGGTGAGCTCGTCCTCGATCTCGTCCGCACCGATCTTCCCGAGCCGGGCGAGCGCCACGATCAGCGTCCAGCGCAGGTCGGTGTCGACGGCCAGGCCCTCCGGCAGGTCACGGCCTTCCAGCCAGCCGGCGATGCGGTCCGCGCCGGCGGCCGAGAACACTGCCGAGCTGTACGCCCGGACGAAGGCCAGCTGGTGGTCGCTGCCCGGCTCGGCGTCGGCCACCAGACCGGCCAGCGCCTCCTCGAGCTGCGCCCGCAGCGCGGGCCGGTTCTGCGGGGCGGCGTACTGGTTGACGGCGCTGTTCGCCTGCGCGAGCAGCGAGCGCACACCGGTCAGATCGGTCTCGGCGCGGATGCCGCGCAGGACGATGCCGACGTACTGGCTGGCCGGCATCTCGGCGTCCCGGGTCATGTCCCAGGCCGAACCCCAGGCGAGTGCCCTGGGCAACGATTCGGTCAGCTGGTCGATCGACTCGACCAGCGTGGCCCGGGAGCGCTCGTCCAGCCGGATCTTCGCGTAGGTCAGGTCGTCGTCGTTCAGCAGCACCAGATCCGGCTGCGTCGCGCCGGTGAGCTCGGGCAGCTCGGTGCGGGCTCCGTCGATGTCCACCTCGAACCGCTCGGTCCGCACCAGGCCCTCGTCGGTACGCCGGTACAGGCCGACCGCGAGCCGGTGCGGACGCAGTACCGGGAACTTCTCGGTCGCGGTCTGCTCGATCGCGAACGAGGTGAAGGCCCCGGCGTCGTCGACGGCGAAGTCGGCGCGCAGCGTGTTCACACCGGCGGTCCGCAGCCAGCGCTCGGTCCAGTCGTCCAGGTCGCGCCCGGACGCCTTCTCCAGCGGCTTGAGCAGGTCGGTCAGCTCGGTGTTGCCGAACGCGTGGTCGTGGAAGTACTCCTTCAGCGCGGTGACGAACGTCTCCTCACCGACGAAGGCGACCAGCTGGCGCAGCGTCGACGCGCCCTTGGCGTAGGTGATGCCGTCGAAGTTCACCTCGACCGCGTGGAAGTCGATCATGTCGGCCGCGATCGGGTGCGTCGACGGCAGCTGGTCCTGGCGGTACGCCCAGTTCTTCCGGGCGTTGCAGAACGTCGTCCACGCGTCGGAGTACTTCGTCGTCGCGACCACCTGGGCCCAGTGGCTGGCCCACTCGGCGAACGACTCGTTCAGCCACAGGTCGTCCCACCAGGTCATCGTGACCAGGTCGCCGAACCACATGTGCGCCAGCTCGTGCAGCACGGTGTTGGCGCGGGACTCCAGCTCCGCATGCGTCGTCCGGCTGCGGAACAGGTACTCGTCCCGCAGCGTCACGCAGCCGGCGTTCTCCATCGCGCCCATGTTGTACTCCGGCACGAAGGCCTGGTCGTACTTGTGGAACGGGTACGGCGTCCCGAACGCCTCCTCGAACAGCGCGAAGCCCTGCTTGGTGACCTCGAACAGGTCCTCGACGTCCAGCGCCTCCTTCAGCGACGGACGGCACAGCAGCGACAGCGGGTACGCCCCGTTCGGACCCTCGTACACATCGGTCACCACGTGGTACGGACCGGCGACGACCGCGGTGATGTACGTCGAGATCCGCTCGGTCGGCGGGAACTCCCAGCGGGCCAGCTCCTCGCCGTGCTCACCGGTGTACGTCGTGGGCTCCGGCGTCGGTGCGTTCGAGATGACCGCCCAGCGGGCCGGTGCGGAGACGGTGAAGGTGAAGGGGGCCTTGAGGTCGGGCTGCTCGAAGGTGGTGAACACCCGGCGGGCGTCCGGCACCTCGAACTGCGTGTAGAGGTAGGTCTCCTTGTCGGCCGGGTCGACCGAGCGGTGCAGCCCTTCACCGGTGCGGGAGTAGAGGCAGTCCGCGACCACGGTCAGCTCGTTGCGCTCCGCCAGCCCGTCGAGCTGGATGCGTGCACCGTCGTACACCACGTCCGGATCGAGGGCGACGCCGTTCAGGGTCACCGAGCGGACCTTGTCCGCGATCAGGTCGGCGAACGTGCTCGCGCCGGCAGTGGCGGTGAACGTGACGGTGGTCACGGACGGGAACGTGGGGGCGCCGCTCGGGGCGCCGGTCAGGTCGAGCTCGATCGCGTAGGTCACGTCACTGACCACGCCCGCACGGGAACGCGCCTCGTCGCGCGTCAGGTTGGTTCCAGGCATGTCCGCATCCTATGCACCTGGTTCTCGGGTTCGCCGAGGGTTTCCCCGCGACATTGGGTATTGGATACCGAGACGATATCTGGGGTTCTTCAACTTTGTATGATGGTGAATATGACTGCCTCTGCAGATTTCTGGTTCGACCCGGCCTGCCCCTGGGCCTGGATGACATCTCGCTGGATGCTCGAGGTCGAGCAGGTCCGGGATGTGAAGACGACCTGGCACGTGATGAGCCTCGCCGTCCTGAACGAAGAGCGGATGGAGCACGACGAGAACTGGCAGCGTCTGATCGGCCGGGTCCGGGTGCTGATCGCCGCCGAGCAGGCGCACGGCAACGAGGTCCTGCTGCCGCTCTACACCGCGCTGGGCCGCCGGATCCACAACGAGGGCCGTGGCGGCAAGGACGACGCCGTACTGGTCGAGGCGCTCGAGGAGGTCGGCCTGCCGTCGTCGCTGATCGAGGCCGCGGACACCGACAAGTACGACGACGCGCTGAAGAAGTCGCACCACGCCGGTATGGACCAGGTCGGCATGGAGGTCGGTACGCCGGTCATCGCGGTCGAGGGCACCGCGTTCTTCGGACCGGTCGTGACGCCGGCTCCCAAGGGCGAGGCGGCCGGCAAGCTCTGGGACGGCGTCCGGCTGGTCGCCGGCACCGAGGGCTTCTTCGAGATCAAGCGCACCCGCGACCGGGGCCCGATCTTCGACTGACGGTTCAGGGGTTGAAATCGGAGGCCCCGGGCGGTGAAAGTTGCTCACCAAGCAATCCGCCAAGTGGTGAGTAGGTTCCATATGATCGCCGTACCCCTAGACGTGACTGTCGGGATCGCTGTGTTCGACCGTCACACCGGACAGTTCGTCGAGCAGCTCAACGCCGACCGTCAGTTCCGGTCCGCGTCCGTGGTGAAGCTGCTGATCGTGCTGGACTACCTCTGGGAGCGTGGCCCGCAGTACGACGTTCCGCCTGCGGACCGCGACCGGCTGGAGGTCATGTTGCGCAGCAGCGACGACGACGCGGCCAGCCACTACTGGGACGAGCTCGGCGGTGCGGCGATCGTGGAGCGGATGGTGGGGCGGCTCGGCCTGACCCACACGGCCGGACCGCCCGCCACCCACCCGGGCTTCTGGGGGTACGTCGCGATCACCGCCGCCGACACGGTCCGGATCTATCGATACATCCTGGACCGTGCTCCGGAGCCGGTCCGGGCGTACGTGATGGACCACCTGCACAGGCCGACCCGTCACGGCACCGACGGCTTCGACCAGTACTTCGGCATCGCGTCGGCGTTCGACCCGGACTTCAGCATCAAGCAGGGCTGGTCCGGGTTCCAGGGATCGAGCGGCTACCGGTCGGACCGGAAGAAGCCCGAATCCGAGCTGGACCTGGTCAGCGATGCGCTCCACACCACCGGGACGGTCGGGACGGACGACCGGATCATCGTCGCGGTCTTCACGCTGCATCCGAGCGGAACGCCGTACGAGCAGGCCTATGCCACGGTGACCCAGCTGACCGCGGGGCTGACGGTGCCGGGCGGCGTACGCGCACAGGCCGGCTGACAGTAGATTGCAGGCCATGCGAGTGCACATCGGCTGCGACCATGCCGGATTCGAGCTGAAGAACCACCTGGTAGAGCACCTGACTGCTGCCGGGCACGACGTCGTCGACCACGGCCCGGCCGTGTACGACGCCGTGGACGACTACCCGCCGTTCTGCCTGCGGACCGGGCAGGCCGTCGTCGACGACCCGGGCAGCCTGGGCATCGTGATCGGCGGCTCGGGCAACGGCGAGCAGATCGCCGCGAACAAGGTGAAGGGCGTCCGGGCCGTGCTGGCCTGGAGCAACGACACCGCACGCCTGGGCCGCGAGCACAACAATGCCAACGTGGTCAGCGTCGGCGCCCGGATGCACACCGCGGAGGAAGCGACCGGGTTCGTCGACCTCTTCCTGGCCACCGACTACTCCGGCGAGGACCGGCACACCCGCCGGATCGACATGCTGACGAACTACGAGTCGACCGGCGAGCTCCCGCCTTTGCCGTGATCGTCACCGGACTTTTCTCCGGCCGGGCGGCGTTCTTCTTGTCGACGGGGCCGGGACACGTCCCGGGCCCGCATCGAGCGGCCCGTACCGACCACGGCCGGAGTCGGAGGCGCAGCGCGCCCGCCCTTCGCTGCACCGGAACCACCTGTCGTCCCCATATGAGGAATCATGCCTGAAGGTCACACCCTGCACCGCCTGGCCAACGACGTCTGGGACGCGTTCGGCGGCCGCCTCGTCCAGGCGTCCAGCCCGCAGGGCCGGTTCGTCGACGGCGCCGCACTGCTCAACGGACACGTCCTGAGGCAGACCGAGGCTCACGGCAAGCACTTCCTCGCCGACTTCGAGGGCGCCGGCTGGCTGCACATCCACCTCGGCCTGATCGGCAAGATGGACATCAATCCGGCTCCGGTGCCGGAGCCGGTCGGTCAGGTACGGCTGAGGCTGCAGAACGCGACGTCGTACGCCGATCTGCGCGGTGCGACCGTCTGCGAGGTCATCACCGGCGAGGAACGTGACAAGCTGCTCAGCCGGCTCGGGCCGGACCCGCTGCGCGACGACGCGGACCCGGAGCCGGCCTGGAAGCGGATCCACCGCAGCAAGCTGCCGATCGGGCAGCTGCTGATGAACCAGGACGTGCTCAGCGGGGTCGGCAACGTGTACCGCGCCGAGGTGCTGTTCCGCGCCAAGCTGAACCCGATGACGCCTGGCAACGTGGTCAAGAAGCGGGAGTGGCAGGGCATGTGGGACGACCTGCTCGCGCTGATGAAGTACGGCGTCGAGACCGGCCGGATCGACACCGTTGCCGACGACCACACACCGGAGGCGATGGGCCGTGACCCACGCAAGGACGATCATGGCGGTGAGGTCTACGTCTACCGGCGGCAGGGGCAGCACTGTTTCGTCTGCCAGTCGGTGATCCGGACCAAGATCCTGGCCGGCCGCAACCTTTTCTGGTGTCCCAAGTGCCAACGCACCGGACTCACCCGCAAGAGCTGAAACTCATCAGTTGTGTTGCGAATTGATGCGCGGACCGAGCGGTGCCGTTATCTTCTTCACACCATGAGGAAGAGCGGCGGTCCAGCGCTGGTACGACGCATCGGCCGCCGGGTCGAAGCGCTGGGCCGTCGTGCCCGCCGTTCCCATCGGCTGGCGTTCGTTGCCCTGGCGCTGACGCAGCTGGTGATCGCGATCGCGAGCTTCGTCTGGATGACGTTCGTACCGGCCTCGTTCCTGATCGTCCCGCTGGTCGTCGGCGGCGTTCTGCTGCGGTTCGGTGAGCTGGTCGCGCTGACCGGGATCACGGCGGCCTTCGGTTCGTACGTCGTGCTGTCCCGCGGCATGACGATGCCCCGGATCGGCTTCGTGCTGGTTCTGGTGATCGTCGGCTGGATCATGATCACCAGCGCCAAGGTGCGCAGCCGGCTCGGCGTGGCCGGCACCCGGAGCGAGTCGATGCTGATGGAGTTGCGGGACACGCTCACCGCGCAGGGGGAGATGCCGACGTTGCCGCCGGGCTGGCGGGTCGAGGTGGCGATCCAGTCCGCCGGCGGGTCGACGTTCTCGGGCGACTTCGTGGTGTCGACGATGCACGGCGACTTCCTCGAGGTGGCGCTGGTCGATGTCTCCGGCAAGGGAATCGACGCCGGCACGCGGGCGCTGCTGCTGTCCGGTGCGTTCGGCGGGCTGCTCGGCGTCGTGCCCGAGCAGGAGTTCCTGCCGTCGGCGAACCAGTACATCCGCCGGCAGGACTGGGACGACGACTTCGCGACCGTGGTCCATGTCGTGCTCGACCTGCGAACCGGGGACTTCGACGTACGCACGGCCGGGCATCCGCCGGCGATCCAGTTCGACGCGTGGTCGGGGCGCTGGCAGACGCGGGACGCGGACGGCCCGCTGCTCGGGCTGATGGAGGCTCCGGAGTTCAAGGCGAACCACGGGCTGCTGCGGCCCGGGGACGCGTTGTTCCTCTACAGCGACGGCATGGTCGAGACGCCGCGCCGCGACATCGGCCGCGGCACCGACCGCCTGACCGGACACGCGGAACGCCTTGTGGCACAGGGATTCGTCGGCGGCGCCGCCGACCTGGTCGCCACCGCCGGCGGCCCCGGGGACGACTCGGCGATCGTGATCATCCACCGCACGGCGCATGCCTGAGGCAACCAAGTCTCTCGTTGTCAGCATTTCGTTTGTTGACTTGGGCAACTAGAGGGTCATACTGCAGATGAGACGTCCGCCCGGGCTTTGATCACATGCCAGACAGGGGACGGGGATGCTCATCAAGGGGGTTCGTGCGCAGGCTGCCGGAGCGGTGGTGGCGGTCGGTGCGCTCACGGTTCTGATCGGTGCCGCGGCGATGTTCGTCCGGCCGATGGGTGATGCCGGGTCCGCGGGGGTTCCTGCGGGGGCGGCGATCGCCGCGCCGCCGGGGAACAACGGGACGATCAAGATCGACGGTGTCGACATCGGCGGAGGGCCCCCGGACAACAACCCGCACCAGGGGTGCACGTTCACCGTCGAGTTCTACAACTTCGACGAGGGGCCGTACAACGCGCAGGTCATCTTCGAGGACCAGCCGCCGACGGCCGACGGCGGGCTGCAGGTCGTCTCCGGCGATCTCACCCCGTTCATCGGCGGCGACCCGGCCGGTGGGGGCAACGACCTGGACGCCCGGGTGACGTACACGCTGAAGTTCACCGGCCAGCCGCAACCGCAGCAGGGCTACCACGTCAAGATCACCGTCCACGCCCCCGGCTCGATCGGCGCCGACGCCAAACACAAGGTCTTCTGGGTCGAAGGCTGCGACGCCCCACCCACCACACCCCCAACAACTCCACCCACCACGCCTCCGACCACGCCGCCCACGACGCCACCCACCACGCCTCCGACCACGCCACCTACGACTCCTCCGACGACGCCGCCCACGACGCCTCCGACCACGCCGCCCACGACGCCTCCGACGACTCCTCCGACCACGCCGCCGACCACGCCTCCGACGACGCCGCCGACGACGCCGCCGACCACGCCTCCGACGACTCCTCCGACCACGCCGCCCACCACGCCGCCCACCACGCCGCCGACCACGCCTACGACGCCACCGACAACTCCGGTGACGACGCCGCCCATCACGTCGCCCGTGACGCCGTCGACAACGCCGTCGTCGGTTGCTCCTACGCACCGGGGGACTGGTAGCTCGCCGGGTTCTGGTGTGCCGACTGCGGTGGATGCCGGGCTGTCCGGACCGCCGGCGGCGCCGGTTGGCGACGGCGGTCGAGGTGAGGCGGGCGGCATCCTGATGACACTCGGCGGCATGCTGCTTGCCGGTGGTACGACGGCATCGCTGCGCCGCCGCGGACGACACATCCGCTGACCGCCTGTGGATAACATCGGCGATCTGTGCCGCCAATCGTTACCGAGCCGCCTTGACTGCTGTGACGGAACCGAAATACTTCTCGGGACCCACCCCTGCACCGTTCGAGGATGAAATGACCCCCACGGGTGTTCGCTCCCGGCTCTCCGGCATCGTTGCCGCAGCCGGAGCCCTGTCCCTGCTACTCGGCGCGGCGGCCCTGCTGGTCGCGCCCTCCGCCAACGCCGACCAGAATTCCGTGGCCGGCGGCCACAATCCGCCCGGGAACAACGGCACGGTCAAGATCGAGGACGCCGACATCCAGAGCGGTCCGCCGGACAACAACCCGCACCAGGGCTGCACGTTCGTCGTCGAGTTCTACAACTACGACGAGAACCCGGACTACTACGCCACGGTGACGTTCGAGGACCAGGCGCCGACCAAGGACGGCGGACTCCAGGTGGCCTCCGGCAACCTTCATCCGTTCATCGGCGGAGACGCGGCCGGCGGCGGCACCGACCTGGACGCCAAGGAGACGTACACGCTGAAGTTCACCGGTCAGCCGCAGGCCCAGCAGGGCTACCACGTGAAGCTGACGGTGAACGCGCCCGGCTCGATCGGCGCGGACAAGAAGTCCAAGGTGTTCTGGGTCCAGGGCTGCGACGCCCCGCCCACCACCACCCCGCCGACGAAGACGCCGTGCCCGACGAAGACGCCGACCAAGCCGCCGACGACTCCGCCGACCACCACGACGCCGCCGACGAGCCCGCCCACGACCACCGAGCCGCCGACGACTCCGCCGCCGACCGCTCCCACGACGACGCCGCCGAGCAGCCCGGCCACAACCCCGTCGTCGCCGACCACCCCGACCGATACGCCGCCGGCGAACACTCCGCCGACTGCCACCACGACGGCGACCACGCCGGTGCCTGACGTACCGGGTGCGTCGCAGTCGCCGTCACCGGGCGTCCCGACCGAGGTCGACGCCGGCTTCGGCGGCGGTGCCGGTAGTACGTCGAATTCTGTTGCCGGTAGCAACAGCCCGTTCGGTCTGGCGGGCGGTCTGCTGCTCGCGGCCGGCGGCCTGCTGCTCATCGGCGCCGGAGTGGTCGCCCTGCGGCGGCGCGGAAGGCACAGTGTCTGAGTGGGGCTGATGTGAGCTCTGCCCGTCGACGCGGCCGCCCCGCTCCACTTCGGTGGAGTGGGGCAGTCGCGCTCGTGGGAGTCGGCGTTCTCGCGGCCGGCGCCTATCTGCAGTTCGGGGACGACCACGCCGGAGCGTCGCCCTCGCCGGCCGCCCCGGTGCAGCCGACGGCATCGTCGTCGGCGTCCGCCACCGCGATCGGTCCGGGCCGGCTTGCGGTCCCGCCGCCCGCCCAGACCGGTTCACCAGCAGGTCGTCCGTCGGCGGCACGCGCTGGGCGACCGACGGCGATCACCATCCCGCAGTTGAACGTGAGCGCTCCGGTCGTGGCGATCAAGGCTGTCCATGCGGCCTTGACGCCGCCATCCGATCCGTCGACGGTCGGCTGGTGGTCGGGCGGCGCACAGCCTGGCGCCAGAAAGGGCTCGGCCGTGATCACCGGCCACACGGTGCACAACGGCGGCGGGGCCTTCGACAACCTCGGCAAGCTGGTCCCGGGATCGACCGTCCGGGTGGCGACGGCTCGTGGTCCGTTGCAGTACCGGGTCACGGCGGTGGCGACGTACCGCAAGGCGACACTGGCCAAGAGGGCGGCGCAGGTGTTCGACCAGGGTGTTCGTGGGCGACTGGTGCTCGTCACGTGTGAGGACTGGAACGGTCAGGTGTACCTCAGCAACGTTGTCGTGATTGCACTGCCGATGGCGTAGCCTGCTCCGTCGTGACGATCGATGGGCTGGGCGACACCTTCGGTGCGGGGGTGGATCGGGCCGCGCCCGATGTCTCGTTCGAAGAGCTGGTCGCGATGATGCCGGAGGCGTTGCGGGAGGTGTTCCCGCCGTACCGCTGGCAGTTGGCGAAGCTGTGGGAGCTCGACCTGAAGGTCGAGCCGGTCGAGATCGCCGACCTGGTCTGGATGTTCGACCTGCCGCTGTGGCAGTTGGACGGCGAACGGTTCCGGGTCACGCCGAACCAGGTCGCGGAGACGCCGATGAACTTCCGTGCCCACTACCAGCGGGTGATGGACGCGGACCTCGACTTCCCGATCAACCTGGTCGCGTACCGCGGCCGGCTCGTCGTGCTGGATGGCGTACACCGGCTGGCCAAAGCGCATTTCCTGCGCCGCCGCTGGATCGAGGCCACCATCGCGACCGCGACCCAGCTGCAGTCCTGCGCTGTTTGACAGGATGGGCGCCATGACCAGCATGGACAGTGCGGACAGCGTGGAGCGTGAGGTGTACGTCGAGGCCCGCCCGGAGGTGGTCTGGGCCGCGGTGACGCAACCCGACGGCCTCGCTCGGTGGTACGCGTTCGGCGGTGCGGAGATCGACCTGCGGCCGGGTGGACGGCTGGTGCTGCGCTGGGACGAACACGGCGAATTCCTCGGCTTCGTCGAGAAGGTCGAACCGGGCCGCCGCTTCGCCTACCGGTACGCCGTCGCGCCGGGCGTCGAGCCCGCGCCGGGTAACGCGAACCTGGTCGAATTCACCCTGACTCCTGAGGGTGAAGGCACGCGCCTGCTTGTCGTCGAGTCCGGCTTCGACCGACTGGATTCGCCGGCCGAGGCGAACGCCGAGCAGTCTGCGCAGGCGTGGGACAACTCGCTGAGCCTGCTCGCCGAGTCGGCCGCCACGCTCTGAGTGTGCATTGGTGATGCGTCACCATTAGGATGGCTGCTATGATAGCCGACAACGACGATTACGCACCGAGCCCCACCGGTTGGGTCCGCGACCAGGTCGAGAAGGTCGTCGCCGCTGGCACGACGGCCGCCGTCGACATCAAGGGTATGCGAGTGGTGCTGCTGACCATGCGCGGCGCCAAGTCCGGCAAGATCCGGAAGGTCCCGCTGATGCGGGTCGAGCACAACGGCGTGTACGCCGCGGTCGCTTCGCTCGGCGGCGCCCCGAAAAACCCCGTCTGGTACTACAACTTGAAGGCCGACCCGAAGCTCACGCTCCAGGACGGTGACGTCACCAAGGAGTACGTCGCCCGCGAGATCGACGGCGCGGAGTACGACGAGTGGTGGCCGCGCGCGGTCGAGGCGTACCCGCCGTATGCCGAGTACCAGACCAAGACCACCCGCAAGATCCCGCTGTTCCTGCTGGACCCGGTCGACTAAGTCCTTGCAAAGATCTCGCTCCGGATGACGGTCGGTGATCGGAGCGGGACCAGGCTTGTGAGACGCTGGCGACGGCCGGGTTCACCTCGACCCGGCCCGGCGCGCTGCGTCGATTGAGTTCTGGGAGTCGTCCTGACCACACACGACGCGGTGCAGGAACCGTTCGTCGGGTCGACGCGGTTGCGTCTGGCCGGACTTGCACTGCATGCCTATACCGCGAGCGGAACGGTGCTCGCGTTGCTGATCGTGATCGCCGCCATCGACGGCGACGCGGTCCGCGCCCTCTGGCTCGGACTGGCGACCCTGGTGATCGACGGTACCGACGGAATGCTCGCGCGCCGGCTGCGGGTGAAGGAAACCATCCCGTGGTTCGACGGCGCGATGCTCGACAACATCGTCGACTACCTCACCTACGCGTTCGCCCCGATCGTCCTGCTCTGGACCGGCGGCTACCTGCCGGCCGGCACCTGGGGTGCGATCCTCGGCGCGCTGCCGTTGCTTGCCTCCAGCTACCAGTTCTGCCGGGTCGACGCGAAGACCGAGGACCACTTCTTCCTCGGCTTCCCCAGCTACTGGAACGTGGTCGCGTTCTACGTCGTGGTGCTCAGCCTGAGCCCGCTCACCACCGGCATCATCCTGGTCGTCTGCTCGATCCTGGTCTTCATCCCGGTGAAGTACGTTTACCCGTCGCGGACGAAGGCGTTCCGCACGGTGAACCTGCTGACGACCGCGATCTGGCTGGCGTCGTACGCCGTACTCCTCGCGCAGATGCCGAACCCGAACGCGATCGTGGTCGCGGTCTCGCTGTCGTACCTGGTCTACTACGGCGTGCTCAGTCTGTATCTCACCTGGCGTCGTAGGGCTGTCGCGTAGATGGTTCTCGGTCTCGGCGCGGCTCTGGGGGCCGCGGTGCTGTTCGGTGTCGGTGCGATCATGCAGGCGGTCGGTTCACGGAAGGTGCCGACGGAGTCGGAGCTGAATCCGCGACGGTTCGGTGGCTTCGTGGTCGCGCTGCTCAAGCAGCCCGCGTTCCTCGGCGCACTCGCGCTGAACCTGGCCGGCTTCGGGCTGCACTTCGTCGCGTTGCGGCTGCTGCCGCTGTACCTGGCGCAGGCCGGTATCGCGGTCAGCCTGGTCGTCACCGCGTTGCTCGCCACCCGGCTGATGTCGGACCAGCTCAGCGCCCTCGAGTGGTCGGCGGTGGCCGCGGTTTGCGTCGGCCTCGGCGTACTCGCGGTCTCGGCCGGAGATGCCGGCGCGAACGTGCAGCATCACGGCCTCACGATCGGCATCGTCGTCGGCCTCATCACGATCGCGGTACTCGGCGGCGCCGCCAGCCGATCACAGCACGGTGTGTCCACCGCACTACTCGGAATGCTGGCCGGTCTCGGGTACGCCGGTGTCGCCATCTCCGCTCGTCTGCTCCAGGACGGCTCGATCTCGCAGCTGTTCCACAGCCCCACGCTCTACACGCTCCCGATCAGTGGAGCGCTCGCTTTCATCCTGTACTCGTTGGCTCTCCAGCGCGGTTCGGTGACGTTGGCAACCACGCCGATGATCGCCCTGCAGACCATCACTCCGGCCGCCGTCGGCGTCTTCGTCCTCGACGACGCGGTCCGCGCCGGTTGGTGGCCCGCGGCGATCATCGGCTTCGCCCTGTCCGCGGCGGGCTCCGTGATCCTGGTCCGCTTCGAGTCGGTCAAGCACTGAGGTCAGCGCGACGGCCACTTCCACGGTGGTTCGTCGAGCGGACCTTGGCCGTCGATGGTGGTGGCGCCGCGGTCCTTGACCAGCTCGATGGTGTGCAGGTCGGAGGACAGCGCCTGCAGCGAGGAGATGAAGGGGCGCGAGTGGGTGACGACGATGACCTGCGCGTCCTTGGCCGCGGTGACCACGAGGTTCGCCAGGGCCGGCAGGAGGTCGGGGTGCAGGCTGGTCTCGGGTTCGTTGAGGACCAGGAGTTCTGGTGGTCTCGGCGTCAGCAGGGCGGCGACCCACAGGAGGTATCTCAGCGTGCCGTCGGACAGTTCTGCGCCGGAGAGCGGTCGCAGCAGACCGTGCTGGCGGAACGCGACCTCGAAGCGGCCGTCGGTGTTCACGACCTCGACGCGGCTGCCGGGGAAGCCCAGCTCGATCGCCTCGTCGAGCGCGCCGTGCGGGCCGAGCTCGCGGATCGTCTGCAGCGCGGCCGCGACGTCCCCGCCGTCGGGCGACAGCACAGGCGTTCGCGTCCCGATCTGCACCCGCCGGGCAGGGGCGTCCGCGTCGGTCCGGAAGTGGTCGTAGAAGCGCCACCCGCGTAGCCGATCTCGCACCAGCATGAGCTCCGGCGCGCGTTCAGGATCCGCGAATTCGCTCAGCATGCTGTCGAACGTCTGCAGCTGATGACCCGCGCGCTCCCACTCGCCGCCGGACGAACGGATCCGAGCCTCGCTGTTGCTGCGGTCGACGAGCAGCGCGGCCGGTCTGAGGAACGGCCCCGCCCACAACGCTTCCCGCTTGATCTCGGGATCCAGATTGAACTCGGAGTGAATCGGCACGGGCAGGCCGAGGTCCATCAGATAGCCGTAGTCGTCACCCGCGAACCCCATCCGCAACGTCACCGGCCCGGTCCTGACGGTGCCCTGGACCGGTCGGTCCTTGCGGACCTGTTCCGGCCCGGCCCACAGCGTCGACTGCAATCCGCCCTCGCGCGCCAGGGCCGCGATGGCTCCGTTGCGCGAGGCATCGGCAAGCAACCGGAGCGCCCGGTACAGGCTGGACTTGCCCGTCCCGTTCGCTCCGGTCACCACGTTCAGCCCGCCCAGCGGCATGACGATCCGCCGCAGGGACCGGTAGTTCTCCACCGCCAGCGTCGTCAGCATGCGCCCAACGTACTGGGGGTCACCGACAGCACCAGGCAGTACTACGGCAGCCGGCGCCAGCGGACCGCGTCGGCGATGACGAAGCCGTCGGCGTCGTCGCTCAGCTCGACGTAGCTCTCCAGGCCGGCGTCGAAGGTGAACGTGCCGAGCGACACCCACTCACCGGTCCGCGGATCGGGTACGCCGCGGACGCGCTGATCGACCGTCACCGTCGTCGTACCGGACGCATGGTGGACGACGTACTTCGCGTTGGAAGCGCGGTTCGGATCGGCGGTGTACGACGTGAGGACCTCGTACTGACCGGTGCCGGGGATGGCGGGACGGAAACGGGCCAGGTTGGCGCCGGTGCCCTTGGCGTGGCTGAGGTAGTTGAACCCGTAGTACCCGAGGATGCCGCGTGCGCTGGCCCACGTCCCGACGGTCTCGAAGCCGAGCCCGCCGTTGTCGACGGTCACCTCTTCCCGGACGTCCGGTATCGCCGGCGCCTTGACGAGGGTCAGCTGCTCGAGAGCCACCGCCGTACCTCCGCCTCGCCCTGCGCCCGCGAGGGTGAAGCGGATGGAGTGCCGGCCTGCTGTGAGCTGACGCCGGTCGAGCAGCACCATGTCGTAGCCCTCGCCGCGGAACGACGTCAGGTCGAGCGCACTGACCCGTGGAGCGTCCCCGTCGACAGTCACCGTGACCAGTCCGCCGTCGGCCGAGCGGTAATAGCGCAGCCAGAGCTCGTACGTGTCGTCGCGGTCCACGTGGATCGACTGGTCGACGTACGCGCCGGCAGCACCGGCTGGGAGCCGCGGGTAGTTCATCGGGTACGACGACGTGGACAGACCCGGCCCCGTGGCCAGACTGTCGCGTCCTTGGGTCAGCCACTCCAGATTGAAGCGGGCGACCGCCACCCGGCGCGGACTGCTGTCGATGTCGCCGTCGCAGCCGTACAGCAGGACGATCGTGCCGTCGGACAGGCGAGCGAGGTCGGAGTAGTACCCGCGGAGCTGGCTGATCGATCGGCTGTAGCGGAACGACTTGCCCTCGTCGTAGCTGACCGCGACCGTCATGTTCCAGCGCATGGGGGAGTCCGGCCGGCTGAGCAGCACCCGGTTGGCCTGGTCCGTGTACCTGAGGAAGCCCATGTCGCAGCCGTTGAACAGACCCACGCTGAAGTCCATCACCGCCCGCGACCAGCTCAGACCGTCGTCGGTGCTGATGGCGAAGTCCCGCGGCCAGTCGTTGCCGGAGCCGGGCCGGCTGTTCATCACGATCGACCCGTCCGCACGTTGCAGCAGTCTGGCCTCGCCGACCGTCGGCAGACCAGTTCCGAGTGGTACTTCACCACCGGCCTTCCAGGTGCGGCCGTGGTCGTCGCTGTAGATCGTGGAGGCGCCGTAGTTGCGGTCTGCCGTCGGTACGCCGGTGATGATCGTCCGGTGCGACACGGTGAGCAGCAGACGGCCGGACTGCAGCTGGATGCCGTGGCCGGGGCCAGGACCGTGCATCTCCCAGTTGAACGGGAAGCTGTCGAACAAGCCGTCCAGACTGTGCCGTTCGCTCCACGTAGCGCCGTTGTCGGTGCTGGAGCGGTAGTGCACGATGCCGGTGTCTGAGGAGCAGCTGGTGTTCTCCGGCAGTCGCGCGCAGAGGTTGTAGAACAGGAACACTTCACCGGTGTGGCCGTCGGCAACGAATGTCGGGTTGGCCCAGCTCTCGCCGTTGACCGACGCCTCGACCGTCTGCGTGGGCAGCCAGGTCTGTCCGCGGTCCGTGCTGCGCCGGATGAGCAGATCGTGCGGTCCCGCGTCACACACCTCGTGCCGGCCCTCGGTGCACGCGATCAGCGTGTCGTTGCGCGTCGCAATCAATCCGTAGACGAAGTAGCTGGCCAGCGGGTCGACGGTGTTGTCCCACAACGTCGTCTCACCGAAGACCGGCGCCGCCGGCTGATGGCGTCCGTGACCACCACCACGATGCGGTCCGGCGGCGTTGGCGGACGTCGGCAGCGCGGCTGCGGCAGCTCCGGCGGCGATCCCGAGATTCAACGTACGACGACTGATCGGCATCCCACTCTCCTCACGACGGGTGCCAGGACCGTACTAGCTCAGTTCCTTCGACCGCTAGACGCTAATAGGTATTATCTCGCATCTTTTGCCAGCCGTGTCACAACCGGCGGCGCTGTCTCGTCTCGGGGGCGACAAAGGAGCGTGAATGCGGATGCGAGTATTCGTAGCGGGTGGCAGTGGCGTCCTTGGCCGGCGGCTGGTGCCGCAACTGGTCGCCCGTGGGCACGAGGTGACAGCGACCACGACGACCACGGCGAAGCTGGACCTGATCAAGGCGGCAGGCGCCGAGGCCGTCGTCATGGACGGCCTCGACGGAGCTTCGGTCGGCGAGGCGGTCGCGCTGGCGAAGCCGGACGTGATCGTGCATCAGATGACCGCGATCTCGATGGCCCACGCGGGCAAGCCCGACATCAAGCACCCGGATCGCTGGTTCGCGAAGACGAACCGGCTGCGGACCGAGGGCACCGATCACCTGCTCGCCGCGGCCGAGGCGGTCGGCGTGCCGCACTTCGTGGCGCAGGGATATGCGAGCTGGAACGGCATCCGCGAAGGCGGCTGGGTGAAGACCGAGCAGGATCCGCTCGACCTGCTCGACGGAACAGCGGCGTACGTCGGCCTGAAGGCGCTGAGCCGGATCGAGGATCTGGTCCTCGGGATCGGCGGCGCCGTCCTGCGGTACGGCGCGTTCTACGGACCCGGCGCCATCGACGACCAGGTGGAGCTGGTGCGCAAACGCCAGTACCCGCTGGTCGGAAAGGGAACTGGTTACAGTTCTTGGGTGCATCTCGACGACGCGGCGAGCGCGACCGTGCTGGCTGTCGAGCAGCGGGTCCACGGTGTCTTCAACATCGTCGACGACGATCCGGCGCCGGCCAGTGAGTGGCTGCCGTATCTGGCGGAGTGCGCCGGTGCGAAGCCGCCGATGCGTGTCCCGCTGTGGCTCGCGCGGCGGCTGGCGGGGGACCAGGCGGTGGTGATGATGACCGAGGGACGGGGTTTCTCCAACGCGAAGGCCAAGAAGGAGCTCGGCTGGGAGCTGCGGTACCCGTCCTGGCGGCTTGGGTTCAAGGCCGAGCTGGCGGGGTCCTGATGCCGGATCGCGACGAGGAGTTCGAGGAACTGCGGCCGCTGCTGTTCTCGATCGCCTACCGGATCCTCGGCAGCGTCAGCGAGGCCGAGGACGCCGTCCAGGACACCTGGCTGCGGTACGCCGGTTCGCCGACCCGGCCCGCGTCGGCGAAGGCGTTCCTGTCGGCTGTCGTCACCCGCGTCTCGGTCGACGTACTGCGGTCCGCCCGACATCGCCGCGAGGCGTATCTCGGGCCGTGGCTCCCCGAACCGCTGCTGTCCGACCCGTACCAGGACCCGGAGCGGGCGGCCGAACTCGCCGACTCGGTGTCGACGGCGGCGCTGCTCCTGCTCGAACGGCTGTCGCCGTTGGAGCGCGCGGCCTTCGTGCTGCGCGAGGTGTTCGGCTTCGGGTTCGCGGAGGTCGCCGCATCGTTGGGCCGGTCGGAGGCCGCGTGCCGTCAGCTGGCGGCCAGGGCGCGCCGGCACATGGACGACGGCCGGCGGAGGTTCGAGGCGGACCGGCGTGAGTGCGACGAGCTGGCGGTCCGGTTCTTCGACGCGTTCAAGGAGGGCGCCGTCGACGACCTGCTGCAGTTCCTGGCTGCGGACGTGCAGATGGTCGGCGATGCGGGTGGCAAGGCGCCGCAGTGGGGTCGCGGCCTGATCGTCGGCGCACGCAACGTGGCCGGCATGCTCGCCGCGCTCGCGGAGCCGTTCGCGCGGATCGGAGGCGTCGTCGAGCCGCACGAGGTGAACGGCCAGCCGGGTGCGATCTTCCGCGACGCCGCCGGCCGGGTGGTCAACACCTGGACCCTCGACATTGCCGACGGCCAGATCGTCGCGATCCGCGCGGTGGTCAACCCGGACAAGCTCCGGCACGTCGGCCCGGTCGCCGATGCCTGGGCCGTCGTCCGCGAGACCACCGAGGCGCGGAAAACAGATGCGGGCGCGTGAGGGGAACCCCCACGCGCCCGCACTGAGCTGAAGCCTCCGCTCAGGCCAGGGAGTCCTCCCAGGCCTGGTGCAGCCCGGCGTAGTGGCCGTCACGGGTGATGAGGTCGTCGGGTGCGCCGTCCTCGATGATGCGCCCGTATTCCAGCACCAGCACCCGGTCCGCGGTCTCGACGGTGGACAACCGGTGGGCGATCACGATCGCCGTACGGTCGGCCAGGATCGTCCTCAGCGCCCGCTGGATCAGTCGCTCGCTGGGGATGTCCAGGCTGGACGTCGCCTCGTCCAGGATCAGTACGGCGGGGTTGGCCAGGAACGCCCGCGCGAACGCGACCAGCTGGCGCTGACCGGCCGACAACCGGGATCCGCGCTTCTCCACCGCGGTCTCGTAGCCGTCCGGCAACGCGATGATGAAGTCGTGCGCGCCGATCACCTTCGCGGCCTCGACGACCTCCTCCATCGTCGCGTCGGGCTTGCCGAAGCGGATGTTGTCGGCGACCGAGCCGGTGAACAGGAAGTTCTCCTGGGTCACCATGACCACCCGCTCGCGCAGGTCGTCCTCGGACAGGTCGCGCAGGTCCACACCGTCGAGCAGCAGGTGCCCGCCGGTCGGGTCGTAGAACCGTGCGACCAGCTTGGCGATCGTGGTCTTGCCGGCGCCCGTCGTACCGACCAGGGCCAGCGTCTGACCGGCCGGCACGTCCAGCTGCAGACCGGGCAGCACAGGTACGCCGTCGACGTACTCGAACCGCACGTTCCGCAGCTCCAGGTGGCCGCGCGCCTTGCCGGGCTTGGCCGGCTCGATCGGCTCCGGAACGTCCGGGGTCTCGTTCAGCACGCCGGACAGCTTCTCCAGCGCCGCCGACGCGGACAGGAACGTGTTGTAGAACTGCGTGATGTCCTGCAGCGGCTCGAAGAACTGCCGCAGGTAGAGCAGGAACGCCGTCAGTACGCCGACCGTCACGTGCCCGTGGTAGGCCTGGTAACCGCCGTACGCCAGGATCGCGACGATCGTGATGTTGCCGACGCCCTTGATCGCCGGCATGAACACCGCGTTCAGGCGGAACGACTCGAGGTTCGCCTTCCGGTAGCGGTCGTTGACCCCGTGGAAGATCTCCTCGTTGCGCGGCTCCCGGCGGAAGGCCTGGACCGCGCGGATGCCGGTCATCGACTCGACGAAGTGCACGATGACCAGGACGACGGCCTCACGGGTCTGCCGGTAGACCACTGCCGACCGCTTCCGGAACCACGCCGTCAGGACCAGCAGCGCCGGGAACGACAGCAGTGCGAGCAGACCGAGCTTGACGTCCAGCGTGAGCAGGATGATCGACGTACCGACCAGGGTCAGGACGGCGGTCACCAGGCTGTCGAACCCGCTGGCCAGCATCTCGTCGATGACCTGTACGTCGGAGGTCAGCCGGGAGATCACCCGGCCCGAGGTGAACCGGTCGTGGAACGCCGGGCTGAGCCGCTGGAAGTGGTCGAACACCCGCTTGCGCAGGCCGAGCAGGATCGTCTGACCGAGCCGCCCGGACCGCATCAGGAAGATCTGCCGCGCCCACGCCTGCAGCAACGCCGCCGCGAACACCGCGATCACGATCGTGATCAGCTGTTGCGAACCCTTGCCCGCCAGGATCGGCGGGATGCCGTTGTCGATCCCGAGGTGGACCAGGTACGGCACCGCGAGCCGGGCGCCGTTCTCGACGATCACGATCGCGACCAGCAGCCAGATCAGCTTCCGGTACGGCCGGAGCAGCTCCCCGAGCAGCTTGCGGGAGTCCTCCTTCAGCCGGATGGTCGTCGCCCGGGAGATCTCCCGGTCCGGATCCTCCTCGAACAGGCCCCGCCAGCTCTGCTCCTCCGGCGGCTTCTGCTCTCGTTCCTTCGCTGGAGGAGGTGTTTGCTGGGTCGTCGTCATGCGTGCACCTCCTCTTCTTCGGCTGCCAGCAGGTGCCGGTACTCCGGCACCGTCGCCAGCAGTTCTTGATGGGTTCCGACGTGGGTGACGGTGCCGCCCTGGAGCAGGGCGACCTTGTCGGCCAGCATCACGGTCGACGCGCGGTGCGCCACCACGATGCCGGTGGTGTCGGCGAGCACGTTCTGCAGCGCCTCCTCCACCAGAGCCTCGGTGTGGACGTCGAGCGCCGACAGCGTGTCGTCCAGGACCAGTACGGCCGGCTTGGCGAGCACTGCACGGGCCAGTGCGAGCCGCTGCCGCTGTCCACCCGACAGCGACATGCCCTGCTCACCGACGCGGGTCTCCAGCCCCCACGGCAGGTCGTTGGCGAACTGCGCCTGTGCCACCTCCAGCGCCTGCTGTACGTCGGCGTCGCTGGCGTCCGGGCGGCCGAGCGTCAGGTTCTCCCGGACGCTCATCGAGAACAGCGTCGGGTCGTCGAACGCGGAGGCGACCGCGGTCCGCAGCGACTTCAGGGTCAGGTCCCGGATGTCGTGCCCGTCGATGGTGATCCGTCCGGCGGTCACGTCGTACAGCCGGGGGACCAGTGCGGTCAGAGTGGTCTTGCCGGACCCGGTGGCGCCGACCAGTGCGAGCGTCGTGCCAGGGGTCAGGTCGAGGTTGATGTCGTGGAGGACCTCGGCGGAGTCGTCGGAGAACCGGAACCCGACGTGCTCGAACCGGAGGTGGCCGCGCGGGTTGGTGAGCTCGTCCGGACCGGACTTGATCACCGAGTAGGTGTCCAGGATCTCGCTGATCCGGTCCGCCGCGGTCATCGACTCCTGTGCCATCGCCAGGATCGCGCCGAGCGAGGTGACCGGCCAGACCAGGGACAGCATCAGCGTGATGAACGCGACCAGGGTGCCGAGGGTGATCGCCTGCCGGCCGGCCGCGAGCGCGCCGAGCAGCAACACGATGACCAGGGTCAGGTTCGGGATGACGCCGAGGAAGCTCCAGAACCTCGACGCGAGCCGGACCTTCTCGACCTCGGTGTCGTACAGCGTGGTCGCCTCGTCGTCGAACTGGCGCTGGACGTGCGGCCGGCGGCCGAAGGCCTTGATCACCCGGAAGCCGAGCGCGGACTCCTCGATCCGGGTGGCCAGGTCACCCTGCTGGTCCTGGACCTTGCGGGAGATCCGCAGGTACTTCTTCTCGAACTTCAGCGACACCATGACAACCGGTACGGCGGCCACCAGGACCACGAGACCGAGCGGCCAGTACAACTGCAGCAGCAGGATCGTGACGACGACCAGTTGCAGGATGTTCATCACCAGGAACAGCAGGCCGAAGCCCATGAACCGGCGGATCGTGGACAGGTCGGTGGTGACCCGGGACAGCAGTTGACCGCTCTGCCACCGGGTGTGGAACTCCATCGGCAGCGACTGCAGCCGGACATACAGGTCGTGCCGGAGTGTCGCCTCCAAATCACTCACCGTTCGGGATTGCGCCCAACGGCGCATCCACACCAAGATGACCTCGGCGATGCTGAGCCCGAGGGCCAGCAGCGCGAGCGGGACCAGCATGCTCAGCTCGTGACGGGTGACCGGTCCGTCGATGATGGACCGGGTGACCAGTGGGACGGTGAGGCTGACTCCGACGCCGAGCATGGCGGTGGAGAACATCACCGCGAGGCGCCAGCGGTGTGGCTTCAGGTAAGGACGCAGTCGCCACAGGTTGCGGCTGCGTTCGGGGACACGGGTGGTAGGGGCAGCGATCGACGGCGCTTTGACAGCGTGCTCTGACGGCATCTGGACGGGCGCACTTCCCATCTACTTCGGTTCACAAGGGGTTTGGGCGACCTGAAAACGGCGCACTTTCCAGTATCGCCCAGTAGGTAAGCGCTTGTCCCGCCAATTCCATTCCCGCCGGATGAAACGCAATAACCCACCCAGGACCCACGCGGGAGCCCTGTCCGGACCTATCACGATCCGCAATCAGTACTACGCCAGCGATCGCCCGGCCGGTTCCTGTTCGGGCAGTTGCCGCAGTCCGCGGAGCGGCGAGAGGAAGGCGGCCAGCAGCCCCGCGAGCATGCCGGCGGTGGCGATCAGCAGCGTCGGGCGGATGTGGATCGCGGTGGCCAGGACGCCGGACAGGGCCGCGCCGGCCGTCTGGCCGCCGATGACGAGCGTGCGCCAGGAGGCGGTGACCTGACCCAGGAGGTGGTCGGGGGCCAGTGCCTGACGCAGCGTGCGCTGCGGCACGCCGAACAGCGACATCCCCAGGCCGGCGAGGACCTGGCCGAGGAGGATGAGCGGCGTACGACCCGTGAAGAGCAGGACGCCGTTGAGCGAGGCCAGGAAGACGCCGGACAGGTACGAGCGGCCGAGGCCGACCCGCCGGCACCAGGGACCGGCCACAACGGTCCCGGCGACCGCAGCAGCGCCGAACGCGGTCAGCGTGAGTCCGACGAAGGCGGGGGACCGGTGCAGCTCCCGGATCAGGAACAGCACGATCAGTGGCCCCTGCATAGCTCCGGCCATGGCCGCAATGCCCGCGGAGATGACCAACGGCCTGAGCATCGGGTGACCGAAGAGCACGCGCAGTCCTGCTGACAGGCGTACTTCGGACCGTGGTGGCGGGGGCACGCGGTCCGGTTCGCGGATGAGGTACGACGCGACCGCGGACACGACGTACGACGCGGCGTCGATGACGATCGCGAACGGTGCTGTCAGCACCTGTACGAGGAACCCGGCGGCGGACGGTCCGAGGGTCGAGGCGAGATTCAGGTTCAGCAGGGCGGCGCTGTTGGCCCGCATCAGGTCCTCACGTGGCACCAGCAACGGGATCATCGTCTGGGACGCGGTGTCGGACAGCAGCGTGAGCACCCCGGTCAGTACGGCGACGACGTACAGCTGCTCGATCCGCAGTACGTCCATGGCCGCGGCAATCGGCACGGAGCCGAGCAGGAGCAGCCGTCCGATGTCCGTCCAGATGAGGACGCGCCGCCGTGACCACCTGTCCACCCAGACACCGGCCGGCAGGCCGAACACCAGATGCGGCGCGATCGAGATGGCCGACAGCGCACCCATCTCTACGGCCGATGCCTGCAGGGTCACGACTGCTACCAGCGGCAGCGCGACAGTGGTGACTGCGCTGCCGGACGCTGACACGAGCTGTCCGATCCACAGCTTCCTGAATTCACCCGTCACGACCCACGCCATACCTGTGAACCTGTCACCCAGGAGAGTCATGCGACTACGCCTGTTCGCCGCCAGCAGAGCTTGTTCACTCCACGCGAAACACAGGACCCTTTGCAGTGAAGGGCAGCGAGGCACCACGGGGGATCAGCCAGGCGTGCTCGCGTCGTACCCGGACGACGTCGCACTGGCCGTCGGTGATGAGCAGGATCGGGCCTTCGGCGGGGAAGTCCTTCGCCCGCTCGAGCAGGTCGACACCGGGCTGCAGCACCGTCCCGCCGCGACCGCGGACCTGTACCCGGCCGGCGATGTCGTCCACGGGCACATAACCGGCGTCGTACGCCGCCGCGTCGCAGTACACGACCCGCGCGGCCGGTACGTCGCGAGCCCGCGAGTACGACGCGATCGCGCCGAGCGCCTTGCCCAGCAGCTCACGGTCCATCGATCCGGACGTGTCGAGCACCACGCCGTACGTCGGGAGGCGGTCGAGCTCGACCGGGCGGATCCAGCCGGGGCGCGGGATGTCCGGCGTACCGGACTGGCGTCGGGACGCGCGGGCGTACGTGCGGGTCTTCGCGACGGCCGGGACGTGCTCCTCGAACCAGCGGGCCAGCTGTGCGTCCCAGGCCAGAGGTGGGTGGTCCAGTGCGCGGATCTCCTCGACCAGTCCAGCGGGCAGCGTGCCGCGGGCGGAGTCGTGGTACGCCAGCCCGGTGGTGAGCGCCCGGCGGTAGATGTCGTCCAGACCGGCGCCACGTGCGGCCTCGCCTGCGTGCGGCAGCGGGTGGCCGAGTACGTCGCCCAGTCCGACGCCGCGGAGCGTCGCCAGCTTCCGATAGCGACGCAGGTCGGTGGTGATGCGGTCGTAGACCTCCTCGACGGACATGCCCTTGAGGACCGGGTCGTGCAGCGCGCCGTCCGGCATGCTGCCGACGCCCATCTCCAGCAGCCAGCCGTTGATCACCAGATCGGCGGCGACGTTCCACAGGTACGGGTCACGGCCGCCGACCCGCTCACCGTGGCGGAGGGCGGCGTGCAGCATCTCGTGGGCCATGACGAACCGCCACTCGCTCGACGTCAGGCTGGTGAGTGGATTGACGTAGATCTCGCCGACGGCGGCGTTCACGGCCGCCACGCGGATGTCCCAGCCGCGGGCGAGCTCCGCCTCGGCCACGATCGTCATACTCGACGCGATCGCACCGAGCAGCGGGTACGAGGAGACGAACCAGCCGAGTGCCAGGTCCCACTTGTCCCGTCCGCCACGGCCCGCGCTCAGCGAAGAGCGTGCGCCGCCGGCGACCTCGACGGCCGCTGCAGCCGCGGCGGACAGTCCGGCGGCGAAGAGCTCGCCCCATTCGGGCGGCTTGCCCCATCCATTCCACCGGGCGGTCTCGACGTCGGACTGGTGGCCTGCCACACCGAGACCGTCGTACTCCGCCGGCACGCCTTCACGCCGCCAGAGACGTGCCAGCGCGTCCTCCTCCATTGCCGGGAAGGTCGTCGGCAGTTCCACGACCGGCGTACCGAGTTTGAGCGACTGGAGGTAGCGGTTGACGGCGACGTCGTACGCGGCGCAGGCGGGCTGGTCAGGCTCCGGCCGGTCGCGGTCCGCGTGGCCGAGGCCGAGGTGGATGAGCAGGTGCGCGAAGACCCACGTCCACTCGTCCGGGGTCGCTCGGCGGGTCCGGTGTGTGCGGATCCGGCCGTTCGAGTCGATGATCGCCCAGGCGGCGGCCGGACAGTCGTCGTCACGGATCGGGCTGTGCGCCCAATCGGCCATCGGAGCGAACAGCGGGTGCTGTACGACGGTTGTCCAGCCGGCCTGGATCGCCTCCCACGCCGGGTCCCGCTGCTTCTTGCGTTTAGGCACGTGCCGCCACCAGCCGCGGCAGGTCGCGGCTGACCTCGACCAGGAACCACGTCGGCAGCACCGGACGGCCGTCGTCGTCGGACGCGATCACCAGCTGGGCGATCTCGAGCGAGATCTCTGCCAGCTCCACCAGCAGCGCCTTGCCCCGGTGCGCGAGCTGACGGGCCGCGGGGTTGGCGGAGGCCTTGTCCGCAGCGAGCTCCTTGATCAGCCGGGCGCGGAAGGTCTCGGCGAGGAAGTACAGCAGGTCACGGTCCTCGGGAGCCGACGGCCAGCCGGTCTCGCCCTTGAGCACGGCGTCCAGCCCGAAGGCGTGGCGGACCGTCTTCACGTACGCGCGGAACGTGGAGGCGTGCGTGGCGGACAAGGTGCCGAAGGCAAGTACCCGCAGCGTCTCGTCGGCCACCTCATCGCCGTACGAATGCAGGGCGTCCGAGAGCATGTGCCAGCTGCGCGGGGTGGAGAAGGGCTCCTCGGTCTTCGGCGGCGCGGTCCACAAGTGGTCGGGACGGTTGCGCAGGTACTCGAGTACCCACGGGTGGATGCCCGCCGTACCCGCCCACTGCAGCCAGTCGCTCGCGGAGGCCCGCAGGTGGACGTGGACGAGCCGGTTGACCAGTGCGCTCGCCATCGGACGGGCGAGCGCGTTGTCGGTGGCCCGGTTGCCGGCGCCGATCACGACGGACCCCTCCGGCAATTCGTACTCACCGATCCTGCGGTCCAGGATCAGCGAGTAGAACGCCTTCTGGACCTCGGCGGACGAGGCGTTGAGCTCGTCGAGGAACAGGCAGTACGGCTCGTCCCGGGCGATCGCCACCGGCGGTGCGAACCGGCTGCGGCCGTCGACGATCTGCGGTACGCCGATGAGGTCTTCCGGCGCGAGCTGCGTCCCCAGGAGCGTCACGCACTCCAGACCGAGCGATTCCGCGAACGCCCGCACCAGACTGCTCTTCCCGATCCCCGGTGCACCCCAAAGGAAGACCGGGCGTACCACTGCGACGTGCAGCAGTACTTCGGGCAGTTCTGCCGCCGATACCGTGATTCCTGCCTGCATTCATTCCTTTCGTGGCTGCCGTCCTTGGTCAGCCCTCCAGGATCCTCTTGGAGTCACGGTGTGTCACTCTGTTTTCCAGGGTGCTTCCGTTACCGGTGGTTACTGACTAGGGTGCGGCCCGTTGTCTTCGGAGTACTGGGGGGTCTCTCGTGGTGAGCTTTCGGGTCAAGGCGGCGGCTGTGTGCGCCGTCGTACTGCTGCCGTTGTCGGCGTCGCAGGTGATGGCTGCCGACCCGCCACCGCACCTGGGGGCGGGGGTGCTGGTTCCGGGGCGGTCCGCGGTCGACGTCGGGATGTCCGGCGCCCGCGTGGTCGTGTCGAACCCGGTCTACGAGACCAGCAACAACGGGACCACCTGGACCGCGTCCGGCGGCACGAACGTCGGCAAGCCGCTGCAGGTGGAGGGCTCTGCGCTCCTGACATTCGACGGCGGTACTGCGAAGGTCGGCGGGCTCACGTTCCCGGCAGCGGACGAGGTGGTGCTCGGGAAGGGCGGCAAGCTCGTCTCGCACCGCACGCCGGCCGGAGCGACCGCAGAGGTGTACGACGTTGCTACGAAGACGAAGCTGGCCGACTACGCGCCGCCGTTCGCCATGTCCGGCGACACTGTGTGGAAGGTGACCTCGCCGGGGCAGCTGGACGGCAAGAACCTGACTACCGGTGACGTGAAGACGATTCTGGTCGCCAGTGCGTGCACGGTCGGCCCGGACGACGTGAGCGGCCGGTGGGCTGTGCTGAGCGGCTGCAACCAGGTGGTCGACGTTGCCGGACCGCAGCCGCCGCGGAATCTGTCTGTGGCGGCGGACTCCCAGCTGGGTAACGGTTTCGCGGTGCAGTCGTCCGGGTCCGATCTGCTGGTCACCGACCTCAACGATCCGGCTCTCGGGCAGCGCCGGTACGGGCCGATCCGCACGGCCGGTCCCAGCTTCCGAGCCGACGGCTCCGGTCTGGCAAAGATCGTGTACGCCGACTCCGACGGCAACCCGCGCGTGATCACGCTGAGCTGGCTGACCCCGGACCCGCAGCAGCGCCCGGACACGGTTGCGCCCGTACTGACCAGTGCGTCGGCCGGTGACCGCGTCCGTGACAACACCAGCCTGTCGTTCGACTGGGCCTTCAACGACCCGCAGGACCCGAATTCGCCCGCGAGCGGCGTGCTGAGCTACGACCTGCGGATCCAGCAGCGTCCCAACCGCACCTCGCCCTACGGCGCCTGGAACCTGGTGCCTGCCTGGCAGGGTCTGAAGACGACCGCAGCGAGTCTGACCGTCCCCATCGGCACAGACACGTGCTGGTCGGTCCGCGCCCGCGACTACGCGGGCAACGTGAGCGCCTGGAGCGCGTCGTACTGCAGCGAGGTCGACGGCACCGCCCCGTCCCTGGTTACCTGGCGCATCGGCGACCGCGTACAACTGTCCGGGACCGCGACGGTCCGCTGGGCCTACAAGGACGACACCGACATCGCGTCGTACGACGTCGTCTACAAGACCGCCGCCCCCGGCGTCGCCTTCGGCAAGTGGATCTACCCGGCCACCTGGCAGAACACCCGCATCACGTCGATCACCTGGTCCCCTCGCCTCGGCTGGGACGAGTGCTTCATGGTCCGCTCCCGCGACTACCTGGGCAACCTCTCCGCCTGGACCCCCCAGATCTGCTCGGTAGCACCCCAGGACGACCGCGCCTTCACCTCAGCCGGCACCGTCACCCGCTCCACAAGCACGCTGGCCTTCCTCGGCACCACCACAATCCTCAAAGCCAACGGCGCCTACCTCACCAAGCCCACCGAAGCCGCCCAACGCATAGCCGTAACCGCCCTCCACGGCCCCGGCCAAGGCCGCGTAGACGTCTACCACGCCAACATCAAAATCGGCACAATCTCCCTGGCCGCCACCACCACAACCCGCGTAACGACCTACCTCCCGACAACCGTCTTCCGCACAGGCGCCGTAAAACTCATCTCCACCAGCACCGCCCCCGCCTCAATAGACGCAGTCGCCTTCCTCCGCGCCCCATAAACCCGACCCAAGCGGCCGAGCGACCTGCAAACCCGCCCCAAGCAGCCGAGCGACCCGCAAACCCGACCCAAGCAGCCGAGCGACCCGCAAACCCGACCCAAGCGGCCGAGTGACCCGCAAACCCGACCCAGGCGGCCGAGCGAAGCGAAGGCAAGAGGGGGTGCGGGTGGCGGAGCCCCCGCCTGCGCCGAGCGGAGCGAAGGCGCACAAAAGGAGGGCGAGCCCCGCCTGCGCTTTCCGCAGGCATGGCTCGCCGCTCGCCCGAGCGGGTGACGAGAATCGAACTCGCGTAGCTAGTTTGGAAGACTAGGGCTCTACCATTGAGCTACACCCGCGGTGCTCGGACATGATTCCACACGGACCCGGTCGGACTCAAAACAGCCCGGCAGATGTGCTTCGGCGGGGTGGTGGCGCGAGCACTGGTCCGGGTCGACTAGACTCGTGCGGTCACTGCGGGGCGTAGCGTAGTGGCTAGCGCGCCTGCTTTGGGAGCAGGAGACCGCAGGTTCGAGTCCTGTCGCCCCGACAAACCCCTGCAGCACTGCTGCGGTCCGGGCTGTCCGCCCGTGCTGTGAATGTCATCGAATCAAGGAGAACCGCCACCGTGAAGAGCACCGTCGAGTCCTTGAGCCCGACGAAGGTCAAGCTCATCGTCGAGGTGCCGTTCGAGGAGCTCAAGCCGAGCCTCGACGCGGCGTACAAGAGCATCGCCTCGCAGATCACCGTCCCCGGGTTCCGCAAGGGCAAGATCCCGCCGCAGGTCATCGACCAGCGGGTCGGCCGCGGTCCGGTGCTCGAGGAGGCGATCAACGACGCGCTCCCGAAGCTGTACTCGCAGGCGGTGAGTGACAACCAGGTGAAGGCGATCGGCCGGCCCGAGGTCGACGTGACCGAGTTCAACGACAAGGAGAGCCTGCAGTTCTCCGCCGAGGTCGAGGTCCGCCCGGAGATCACCCTGCCGGACCTGGAGGGCCTGGAGGCCCAGGTCGAGGACATCGCGATCTCCGACGACGAGGTCGACGAGCAGATCGAGGGCCTGCGGCAGCGCTTCGGCTCGCTGAACCCGGTCGAGCGCGCGGTGCAGGACAAGGACTTCATCACCCTGGACCTGTCGGCCAGCAAGGACGGCGAGAAGGTCGAGGAGGCGCAGGCGACCGGCCTGTCGTACCAGGTGGGCAGCGGTCAGCTGCTCGACGGCCTGGACGAGGCGGTCACCGGGCTGAGCGCGGGCGAGAAGAAGACGTTCGTCACCCAGCTGGTCGGCGGCGGCCTCAAGGGCGAGGACGTCGACGTCGAGGTGACGGTGACCGCGGTCAAGGAGCAGGAGCTGCCGGAGCTCGACGACGAGTTCGCGCAGACCGCCTCCGAGTTCGACACCGCGGAAGAGCTGACCGCCGACGTGCGGACCCGGCTGGAGCGCGGCAAGCGGCTCGAGCAGGCCGGCGAGGCGCGTGACGCCGTACTGGAGAAGATCCTGACGCTGGTCGACGTGCCGGTGCCCGAGGGTCTGCTGACCGACGAGCTCGCCGCCCGCAAGGAGAACCTCGAGCAGCAGCTCGGCTACTCCGGGATGACGATGGAGCAGTTCCTCGAGGGTGAGGAGCAGACCCAGGAAGAGTTCGACGAGGACCTGAAGAAGCGGTCCGAGGACGCGATCAAGGCGCAGTTCGTGCTGGACCTGGTGGCCGAGCAGCAGGAGCTGAGCGTCAACGACCAGGAGCTGACCGAGCACATCGTCCGGCACGCGCAGCGTTCCGGCGTCAGCCCGGACCAGTTCGCCCAGCACGCAGTCGAGAACAACCTCGTCCCGAGCCTGGTGTCCGAGGTCGTCCGCGGCAAGGCGCTGGCCTACCTGGTCGAGAACGCGAAGGTCACCGACGCGTCCGGCAACGAGGTCGAGCTGAAGACCCTGCAGCCCGACGGCACCTACGCCGACCCGGAGGCCGACGGTGCCGCCGAGGCCGCCGACGCCGCCGAGGCGGCCGACGCCGACGCTCCGGTAGCGGAGCCCGCGAAGGCCTGATCCACGCCGCAACGCCGCAACGGCCCGGAACCCTGCAAAGGGTTTCCGGGCCGTTCGCATTTCGCGAACCGGCTGCAAGGAAACCGACAAGCGGACCGCCTAGCGTGGCCGGTGAAACGATTTCCGAGCGATGGGACAGCCGATGACCGCGCTGCTGGAGGATCGGTCGGAGGCTCCCGAAGTACCTGATGAGGAAGCGGTCGAGGAGCCGGGATCCGTGGTCCTGTGCGGGTGAAAACCGCGCCGGATTCGCACACAGCAGACACGGCACGCCACCGGATGCGCCGTGAGCGAACACCTACGGCCCAGCCTTAGGTCTGTCGCCGCCGACCAGTAATGTCGGGTTCGTGAACGAGACATTTGCAGCCATCCCCACCGCCGCGGGCGGCAACGGAGCCGGCGGACAAGACGACGACATCTACCGCGAGCTGCGGAAGAACCGGATCATCTTCCTGGGGTCCGAGGTTCGCGACGACAACTCGAACGCGATCATCGCGCAGATGCTCCTGCTGAACGCCCAGGACCCCAGCGCGGACATCTGGCTGTACATCAACTCCCCGGGCGGCTCGGTCGACTCGGGTATGGCGATCTACGACACCATGCAGTGGATCTCCAACGACGTCGCCACCGTCGGGATGGGTCTGGCGGCGTCGATGGGCCAGTTCCTGCTCTGCGCCGGCGCGAAGGGCAAGCGCTACTCGCTGCCGCACGCGCGGATCATGATGCACCAGCCGTCCGGCGGTATGGGCGGTACGGCCTCGGACATCAAGATCCAGGCCGAGCAGTCGCTGCACCTGAAGGCGCTGCTGTTCAAGCTGATCGCCGAGCACACCGGCCAGCCGCTCGAGCAGGTCGAGAACGACGCGGACCGCGACCGCTGGTTCACCGCCGAGGCGGCCAAGGAGTACGGCTTCATCGACCACGTCGTGACCAGCGCCGCCCAGCTGAGCCAGGGCAGCCCGAACTCCTGATCTCCCACTCCAGTTAAGGACGCACCATGAATTACTTCATCCCGCAGTGGGAGGAGCGCACGTCGTACGGCATGCGCCGGATCGACCCCTACACGAAGCTGTTCGAGGACCGGATCATCTTCCTCGGCACGCCGATCACCGACGAGATCGCGAACGCGGTGATGGCGCAGCTGCTGTGCCTGCAGTCGATGGACTCCGACCGCGACATCAGCATCTACATCAACTCTCCGGGCGGCTCGTTCACAGCGCTGACCGCGATCTACGACACCGTCCGCTACATCAAGCCGGACGTCCAGACGGTGTGCCTCGGCCAGGCCGCGTCCGCGGCGGCTGTGCTGCTCGCGGCCGGTACGCCGGGCAAGCGGCTCGCGCTGCCGAACAGCCGGATCATCATCCACCAGCCGGCCACCGAGGGCACCTACGGGCAGTCCAGCGACATCGAGATCCAGGCGAACGAGATCCTCCGCCTGCGCGCGCTGCTGGAGACCATGCTCGCCGACGCCAGCGGCAAGTCGCGCGAGGAGGTCTCCCGCGACATCGAGCGCGACAAGTTCCTCACCGCCGAGCAGGCGATCGAGTACGGCCTGATCGACGACGTCCTGCAGAGCCTCAAGACCCCGGTCCCGGCCGGCGTCTGACCCGGCCGACGGCCTGTCAAGAGCTCGACGCGTTCGCCACCGGCGTAGTCACAACCCGGTGGCGAGCGCGGTTTTTCAGCCCGCGACGGGGTACCGTCGAAATCGGTCCGACTGCGCATAGAAGGGATCTGTCCCGGTGGCACGCATTGGTGACGGCGGTGACCTGCTCAAGTGCTCGTTCTGCGGAAAGAGTCAGAAGCAGGTCAAGAAGCTCATCGCCGGTCCCGGCGTCTACATCTGCGACGAATGCATCGATCTCTGCAACGAGATCATCGAGGAGGAGCTGAACGAGGGCTCCGAGGTCGGTCTCACCGAGCTGCCGAAGCCGCGGGAGATCTACGACTTCCTCAACGCGTACGTCGTCGGACAGGACGTGGCGAAGAAGGCACTCGCGGTAGCGGTGTACAACCACTACAAGCGGGTCCGCGACGGTCAGGGCGCCTCGAGCGCGGGCCGGCACGCGAAGGACGAGGCCGTCGAGCTGGCCAAGTCGAACATCCTGCTGATCGGCCCGACGGGCTGCGGCAAGACCTACCTCGCCCAGACGCTGGCCCGGATGCTCAACGTCCCGTTCGCGATCGCGGACGCGACCGCGCTGACCGAGGCCGGATACGTCGGTGAGGACGTCGAGAACATCCTGCTGAAGCTGATCCAGGCGGCCGACTACGACGTCAAGAAGGCCGAGACCGGGATCATCTACATCGACGAGGTCGACAAGATCGCCCGCAAGAGCGAGAACCCGTCGATCACCCGCGACGTCTCCGGTGAGGGCGTCCAGCAGGCGCTGCTGAAGATCCTCGAGGGCACCACCGCGAGCGTCCCGCCGCAGGGCGGCCGCAAGCACCCGCACCAGGAGTTCATCCAGATCGACACGACCAACGTGCTGTTCATCGTCGGCGGCGCGTTCGCCGGCCTGGACCACATGGTCGAACAGCGGGTCGGCAAGAAGACGCTCGGCTTCAACACCTCCCGTGAGCCGGAGAAGCCGAAGGAGCTCGGCGGGTACGCCGACGTCATGCCGGAGGACCTGCTCAAGTTCGGGCTGATCCCCGAGTTCATCGGCCGGCTCCCGGTCATCACGACGGTGTCGCCGCTGGACCGCGAGGCGCTGATCAAGATCCTCTCGGAGCCGAAGAACGCGCTGGTCAAGCAGTACCGGCGGCTGTTCGAGATCGACAACGTCGAGCTCGAGTTCAGCGACGACGCGGTCGAGGCGATCGCGGACCAGGCGCTGCTGCGCGGCACCGGCGCCCGTGGCCTGCGGGCGATCATGGAAGAGGTCCTCCTCAACGTGATGTACGAGGTGCCCAGCCGCGAGGACGTCGCCAAGGTCGTCGTCACCGGCGACGTCGTCCTGGAGAACGTGAACCCGACGCTGATCCCGCGCGACCAGATCGAGCGCACCAAGCGCCGCGAAAAGAGCGCATAGCAGATACCTGACGAACGGAGGCCGGAGTCCGCTGTACGGCGGACTTCCGGCCTCCTTCTCGTGGTGGACGCGAGGCGGCCGCGAACTGCGTCCTCAACTCGCTCGGCGACCCGAAGACCGTCGTCGGCGTGGATCGGGATCAAGTGCGAGTTCCTGGGCATCCGCGACAACCTGCTCGCAGGACCGCAAGCCGTTCGATCCCTTGCCTAAAGGGAAGCGAGCACTGACTCCGCTGCCGCAATCGTCTCGTCGACCTGGTCCGCGGTGTGCTCGGTGGACAGGAACCACAGTCCGCGGGGGACGATGTTGATCCCGGCAGCGAACAGTCCCGCGTGGAACCGAGCCATCGCGGCCCGGTCGCAGGCAGCGAACGACCGGTAGTCGATCACCTCGGTCTGGTCGGTGATGTACGTCTGGAACACCGGGCCCGGACCCTCGACCAGCAGCGGTACGCCGTGCTTCGCCGCGGCAGCGCGCAGCCCGGCCATCAATCGTCGGCCGGTCGTGTTCAGCGCCGGGTAGACGTCGGCGCGGTGCTCGTCGAGGTGATGCAGTACCGCGTCGGCGGCCGCCATCCCGACCGGGTGCGAGTTGAACGTGCCCGCGTGTGCGACCTTGCCGTCGGCAATCGTTCCCATCACCTCGGCCGATCCGACCAGCGCGGAGACCTGCATCCCGCCGGCCATCGCCTTCCCGAAGGCGGCCAGATCGGGTACGACGCCGAGCAGCTCGCCCGCGCCGCCCGGTGCGACGCGGAAGCCGCTGATGATCTCGTCGAAGATCAGCAGTGACCCGTGCTGCCTGGTCAGCTCGCGGAGCGCCTCGAGATAGCCAGGTCGAGGCGTGATACAGCCGGTGTTGCACAACAACGGCTCGAGGATGACGGCCGCGATGTCGTCGCCGCACCGCAACAACACGTCGGAGACGGTGGCGAGGTCGTTGTAGGGGAGGATGATCAGGTCGTCGGCGTCGTGGCGCGGTTGGCCCGCGGTACCGCCGACCGCGGTGGGATGCCGGGCGTCGCCGGCCAGGGCGAGATCCGGGTGCACGCTGTAAAGCACCGGGTCGAGCCAGCCGTGGTAGTTGCCTTCGAACTTCACGATCTTCGGCCGCCCGGTATGCCCGCGGGCGAGCCGGATAGCGCCGTGCACAGCCTCCGAGCCGACGCTGTTGAAGCGCACCAGCTCGGCGGCGGGCACCATGGCGCACAGGCGTTCAGCGACCTGTGCCTCGAGTTCGTGCTGTGCGGCGTACGCGACGCCACGGCGTACCTGGGCCGAGACAGCGTCGGCGACGAGTGGTGCGGCGTGACCGAGGAGGTTGGGGCCCTGGCCGAGCACGTAGTCCAGGTAGCGGTTGCCGTCCACATCCCAGAGCTCTGCCCCAAGTGCGTGATCCACGAACAGCGGCCGGTCGGCACGGCGTGCGTCACTGGAGACCCCGCCGGCGATCACCTGCCGGGCACGCTTGTACAGGCGATCGGCGCGGTCGTGGGTCCTCTGCACAAGTGCCTCCGGGGCGTCAGTCGAGCTTTTCGGTAAGCAGACGGAACTGCTGACGAGGACGACCGCCTCCGGTCGACTTGGCCGGTGGCAACGGCCACGCGAGGCCTGCCTCGACCAGTTCCTTGAGCATGCGGCGTCCGGTGCGCTGGGTGACCTGCATGATGGCGGCGACGCTCTCGACGTCGACCACCAGCTGCCGGCCGGGCGTCGCACTCATGGCGGATGCGATCGACGTGACGATCTCCAGCGCCCGCTGGTCGAGCGGAGCACTGTCGACCGGTGCGGTGTCAGCTGTCGCCGGCCCAGGCTCCAGGTCCAGACGGTCGCTGCCGCCGTCGAGGTACACCGCGACCTTCCCGCCGGCCGCCACGGACTCCTCCACAGCCATCAGTGCGTTTGCCTCAGCAGCACGGGCAGTCTGACCAGTGCCGGCGCCTACTGCGACCGGTACGCCGAGCTGCGTGGTCAATGCGCTCAGGAAAGGCGCGACGGTGAACTGCTCGGTCAACCGGACCAGTGCGCCGTGAGTCGTGGTGACAAGAAACATCGTGTCCGACCGACGCGCCACCGACGCGCCGACCTGACGTGCCTCGGCCAGCAGCTTCTGGTGGGTCGACAGCGCCAGCTCTTGCTGCCAGTAGTCGCCAGACTCCGCACCTGAAGGAATGATCTGTACTGCGATCATCGCGAGCTGGTGCGCCCCCATCCGCGTGCCCTGACCGAGCAGTACGGCGGTCTCCAGCGCATCCCGCACGCTCGAACGAGTCGGCGCGATCCTCATCACCGGTACGCCGTCCGCGCGCAGCTCGCGCTCCACGGACAAGATCGTGGTCAGCGCGACCGTGGTGTGCCGGCGCTCCCACTTGTCCCGGTGGAACGCCGCGAAGCCGTCGACCGACTCCGGTCCCTCGTACGGCACGTCGTACACCTGTGCGATGTCCAGGCCGATCTCGCCGTACGCCTCGGTGACGTCGGCGAGTGAGAGCGAGTCGATGCTGACCCGGCTCAGGTCGACGCCTTCGATGGTCAGCGAGGCGCGCAGCAGGGCGGCGTACAGTGCGGCGCCGGTCAGAGGGAGGTGGGTCGACGGGACCGTCAGCCAGTGCCCGGTGGTCGCCAGGTCGAACGCCCATGGGCCGGGGAAGACCGCCGAGTCGATCCGGTCGCGCAGCCTCAGGTACCGCTCCTCGGCGTCGGACTGGTCGTCGTACCCGCCGGTCAGGAACCGTACGCCGTGCGCGGACCGCTCGGCGACCTCCTGCCCGACCTCGGCCATCGTCTTCACCAGTCGACGCGGTCCGAACAGTCCGACTGTCACCGCCGGCACCCGCTCACCGGCAACCGGCTCGGTCTCGTCACTCATCCGTCTCGTCAACCCCTCGTTCTCCTGACTCTCCCGGTAACGGCCGCCACCGGAAGAGCTTGCGGGCGTTCCCGCTGAGAACATCTTGACGTTGACTCTCGGTCAGTGGCGCGCACACCACCCGGCCCAGCGACATCCGCTGGTCGATGAAGGGGAAGTCCGAGCCGAACAGGACCCGTCCGCTGCCGACCTGGTCGACCATCGCGCCGATCATCGGCCCGGTCATCTGCGAGCCGCACACCTCCAGCCACAGCGACTCGTACCGGCTGGCGGCCTCGATCGCCTCGGCCACACCGGCCGGGGTGATACCGGCGTGGCCGAGCATGACCGCGGCACCCGGATAGCGCTCGGCGACGGTCTGGAACATCGCCGGGGCGTCGTACGGCGACTGGTGCTCGGAGTGACTGAGCACGGGACAGCCGGTCGCCTCGGCGAATTCCCAGACAGCTGCGTACCGCGCGCCGGTGACCGGGTAGCGATGCAACGTCGGGTGCACCTTGATCCCGACGAACCGCTCGTCGGCCGCGAGCCGCTCGAGCTCACGCTCCGGCTTCTGCCACGGGTTGATCACCGCGTACGCCGCAATGCGTCCCGGATGCGCGTCGACCGCCGCCAGCGACTGCGAATTGCCGAGATGCGCATCCTGCTGGATTGCACGGTTGGCCGAGAGCACGGTGGCGTCGGTGCCGGTCAGATCCATCACCGCGACCATCGTGGCCGCGTCCGGGTCGGGGATGAAGAACAGCGAGTACGGGCCGAGATGCGCATGGACGTCGATGATCCGCTGCGTCGGCCGGCGCCCGATCACGACTGACCTCCGGTGAACAGTCGGCCCGCAGTCTCTGCACCGACCAGCCGGACCGTCGCGTCGTCGAGACCGGACCAAGCCAGCCGTACGACGCTCTCGCCGGGATCACGTAGCCCGAACCCGGTCGCGAAGACGAGCCGGTCGGCGAGGTGGTTGGCGGCCAGCCATTCCACGCCCTGGTGGGCGGCGAAGTCGACGAGGTCGACGTAAATGTTGGAGTGGCCATCGAGTGCGGCCCACAACTCGCGGAGCTTGCGGTAGCCGACGTTCGAGATGACGATCGGGAGTTCGGGGTAGCGCGTTGCGATCGTGGTCAGGTCCGGCCAGGTGATCTCGGCGGCGTCGATGCACAAGGGCAGGCGGTTGGCCTGGAGTCCGGCGTACAGCTCGTCGAGCAGGCTGGGGGAGAAGCCATGCGACGCCGGGTGGATGCGGAAGGCCGCGACGCCTTCGTTGACGGCGTGTTCGACCAGTGCAGTCAGGGAGTCGAGTTCGCCTGGGGTGGCGGGGACCGCGGTCCAGCAGGCGAGTACGCCGCGATCGGCCAGGCTGTGCGCGATGGTGGACGCCTCCGCGTTGCCGCCGATCGGATCGTGCAGCCAGGACGCCATCGCGCTCACCAGCGCGCCCGACAGCTCGAACCGGTCGAGATGCGCGGCAACCGCCTCCCGGTCCGTCGCGGGCTGCAAGCTGGCCGGGTGCGCGCCGGTCACTACCCGCGCATCGAACCATCCGGACGTGATCTCATCCATGAACCATCCCCCGTTCAACAGTCCACGCGCCTGCATACGGCAGCGTCAAGTACGCCCATCCGTCCTCGAGCTCTGCATCGATGACGATTCCGTTGAGGCGGAGCTCGCCGGACGCGCGCACCCACAGGCCGCACCGGCCGGAGCAGGTGACGACGTACCGCATCCCCTCGGCCAGGACGTTGACGTGGTCTGTGGAGCGGAGGAGGTCAGCTAGTTCCCGGACCTGCCAGCCGGTTGCCCAGGACAACTGTCCGTTGATCGAGCGGATCCAGCTGGACCCGCCGATCCGGTCGGTTGTGGAGCCTTGGGTGATGACAAGGTCGCCGTCGACCTGGCTGACCGTGGCGTCGGGGGTGTCGCACCGGTGCGGTACGAGGACCGTGGTGAAGTTTCCGGTCGAGCGCCGCAGCGAGAGCGTGTGCAGCGGGCCGTACTCAGCCGTCTGACTAGCCACGATCGGGTGACGAGCCACGCCCTCGGTGGTTTCCACGGTTGTCGTCGCCGGATCGCCGGCCTCGATCAACAGCAGGCCAGGCGAGCCGGAGTCATACGTCAGAGGTCCGACCTGCTGCCACGGGCGGAGCGCGTGCCACCTGGCGCGGAATGTGTGCGGGCCGTCCGCCTTGTCCGTCACCACGACGTACGCCGGTTCCTCGCGGACCATCGCAATCGTCCGCGCCTGCTCCAGCCCGTTGCCGTGATGACGCCCGGAGAAGACCACAACAGGACCGGTGTCGACCAGTGGATCAACCGAAACGCGCCGATCCGTCGACAGCTCCCGGTCGTCCACGAGCACCGTGTTGTGCCCCCGACCCGACTGGTACCACGTCAGATACCCAGGATCGTCGTAGCTCGGCGGACCGCCGGCCTCCCACAGCAACGGCTCGCCCCACCCGTCCAGCACCAGATCCAGCACGGCGCGATGCGAGTGCGACTCCAGCTCATGCTCGATATGCGGGCCATGATTGATCACGGCCCGCAGTTCGTCACCCCGCAGGATCGTGTATCCGGACTCGGGCAATACGGTTGCCAACGGCAAAGGTTTGTCCGGGAGCGAGCCGCCCCGCTCCAGCAGCTCGGCGGGCCACACGATCCCGCTGTCCTGCAGATGCGGCACCCATCCACCCGACGACACCAACTCACGCAGCCAGGTGTGCATGGCGGCGTACCGAGGATGTGCCGCCACCGCCGGATCGATCCGGGCCGCGGTCTGCAGCGCGCTCAGCACCATCCCGTGGTACCCGGGCGAACGCTCGTAGTGCCCGCCGTCCGGATAGATGTCCAGCACGAGATGCTCTTCGATCCGCTCGCGCGCACGCTCCGCCCACGCCGCCGACTCGACGAGTGACGGCAGTACGGCGCTGATGTGCAGCAGCTCGGTAGCACACACCAGTTGCCAGTTCCCGTGGCGGAACACGTCATGCTCGTCATAGGCCCAGCGGGCTCCACCGACAAGCGTCGCGACCAGCCGACCCCAGACCCGGTCGGACAGGGACGACGGGGTGAGCACTTCGAGTGTCGGCAGCAGGTTCCGGCAGCGAGCCCAGGTGCCGAGCGAGTACCAGATCACGTCCAGCCCCGGCCACTCGCCGGTGACCGAGTCCCGCCGCTCCACCCACTCGTCCAGATGGCGCTCGAAGGCCTGCAGATAGCGGTCGTCCGCGGTGAGCAGCCAGGCATCGATGCCAGGCTTCAGCCAGCCCAGGTAGTGGAAGCCGTACAGCTGCGAGCGACCACGTCCCGGCCCGGTCACGTCGACACCGTCAAGCAGCGGCGCAGCGGCCTCCAGGGCGCCATCGGACGTGTCGGGCAACGGCCAGGCCGGACGCTGCAGCCGTGAGCTCACGTACGAGCGGAGACCGGCCAGATCGTCCGCCGGAGACCCGAACGCCTTCAGTAGGTCGTCCGTACCGATCTGATTGATCCGCGCGTCGATGTGCCGCGGCTTCTCAGGCCCAGTACTCATGCGACCTCGACCGGCTGGCGGGTCTCGATCGACAGGTGCGCGGCCTCGAGTACGGCGGTCACGTCGCGGCTGCTCTCGATCGTGATCAACGGCTGCCGGCCGGTCAGGCAGCAGTCGACCCAGTGCGCGATCGCGTCGGCGTACGCGCCGGCCGGGATCCCGTGCATGACCCGCTGCAGCATGTTCCGCGGATAGCTGTAGCCGTCCGGACGCGCCAGTACGACGCTCTCCTTCTGCCGGTCGAGCTGTACGACGCCGTTGTCGGTGATCACCGCGACGTACGAGTCGACCGTGGTCGGGAACGTGTTCGGATAGATCCACGCCGACTCGAACGTCGCGACCGCGCCGCGCGAGTACTCCGCCTGGATCTGGATCGCGTCCGGGGTGTCGATACCGAGCGACCGCAGCTTGCCCCAGCGGGCCGTCGCGTAGACCCGGCGTACCTGATCGCGGAGCAGCCACGAGACCAGGTCGATGTCGTGGCTGGACAGGAACCACGCGCAGGTCGTGCGATCGGCCCAGGACAGCATCTCGGTCGGCACGAAGATCGTGTCGTCCTTGCGCGCGTACGCCACCGCCGCTTCGCCGAGATCGGCGAGCAGCTCGTACGCCTGTGCGTACGCCGGGACCCAGCGGTGATTGAACAGGCACATCGCGATCACGTCGTTCTCGCGGATCGCCTTCACCGCGGCATCCGCCTCCGCGACCGAGGTGGTCAGCGGCTTCTCGACCAGGAGGTGCTTCCCGGCCTCGGCCGCCCGGACCATCATCTCGCCGTGCAGATGATCCGGAGTCGTGAGTACGACGGCATCCACCGCGTCATCGGTGAGCAGCGCGTCGAGGTCGGGATGGATCGTGGGACGTACCGCGCCCCGTCCGGCGATCTCGTCGGCCAGCCGCCCGGCCGATCCGGTCGACCGGCTGGTCACCGCCGTGATCTCGGCGTCGGCCCGGCCGGACAACGACAACCCGTTGCCACGCCCCATGATGCCGGCCCCGACGATCCCGATCCGCAGCACGCTCATTTCCCCTTCGCCAGAGTCTCGTCCCACGCCTTCTCGGCGTCGTCCAACGCTTGCTTCGCGGTCTTGGTACCCGACATGTACGCGCGGATCTGGTCGTCGAACAGCTGTCGCAACTGCTCGTCGTTCCCGGAACCCATCGATGCGTCCACGCTGGTCTTGAACGTGTCGACCAGGATCTTGCGGGCCTGGTCGGCCGGCGTGTTCCCGGAGATGTCGGTGAAGAACGGGTCGGCCAGTGCCTTCACCGACGACGGGTAGATCGGCACGAGCTTGCAGAGCGCGAGCTGCTGCTCGGGCGCGGCGACGTACTTGAGCCAAGCGGCCGCGGCGGCCTGGTTGTCCGACTTCGCCGGGATGCCCATCACCTGCTGGCCGGACATGTAGTACTTGCCGTCGGCGCCGGTCACCGGCGGACCGACCACGATCGAGGAGTAGACCGCGGGCGCGTTCTTCTCGACGTTCAGCAGCGAGCTGGAGACGGCGGCCGGGTTGAACGCGATCAGCTTGTTCTCCAACGACTGCGGCAGGTCCCGCGGGTTCTCGCTGAGGCTGCCGGGCGCGATCGCACCGGACGCGAACAGCGGCTTGAACTTCTCCACCAGAGCGAGCGTCTCCGGGGTGTTGAACGCGGCCTTCTTGCCGTCCTCGGACAGCAGCGGGATGCCGTCGGCCTGCACAACACTCGAGTACGCCATGAAGTTGGTCGCCGACTTGCCGGTCACGTCGTGGTACTTCGTCGCGAGGGCCAGCGCGTCGTCGTACGTCTTCGGTGGCTTGGCCGGATCGAAGCCGGCCTTGGCCAGCAGATCCTTGTTGTAGAACGAGAGTGACGTACCGCCGTTGTACCACGGGATCGCGATGCGCTTGCCGTCGACAACCAACGGGTCGGCCAGGTTGGGCAGGTAGGCAGCGACGTCGTCCTGACTGAACAGCGAGCTCAGGTCGGCCATCGACCCGGCGAACAGCCCGGTGGTCGCGGAGGTGAAGTTGACGACGTCCGGCACCTTGCCGCTGGCGATCGCGGCCAGCAGTTTGGTGGTGATGTCCGCGCCCGGCACATCAACCCAGTTGATGTGGACCTTCGGATGTTCCTTCTGGTACGCGTCGATCCACTTCTGGATGTCGGGCCCGTAGTTCTTCTGCAGGTTGATCGTCCACCACTCGACGTCACCGGAGTACGCGTCGCTGGACTGCTGCTTCGGCTCGTCACCGCCGGCCGGGCTGCCGGAGACACAGCCGCACAGCGCCAGCGCGAGAGCGGCGCCCACCGCGAGGTACCTGAGCAGGGATCGGGCCATGAGTGGCTCCTCAGAACGAATGTCCTAAACCTGACTTACAGACACCATAGTGTTCGGCATCTCGGGACCGGAGTCAACGGAAGACTGCAGAAATTCTCGGAGTTAGCGCTTCCGGCGGCGGCGTCCGTGCGTTACGGTTCCGGACATCGAAGAAACTGAAAGCTGGGTTTCAGACACTAGGGGCGACCCATGCGAGGACGTGTAGTCGGGCAGCACTGGTACACGCCGTACGTGTTCATGCTGCCCGGGCTGCTGTTCTACGCCGCGATGTTCGCCTGGCCGGCCGTGATCGCGATCCAGCTGGCGTTCTCCGACTACGACATCGTGCATCCGGTCCGCTTCTCCGGGCTGGACAACTTCATCCGGCTCGGCCAGGACCCGCGGGTCTGGATCGCACTGCGGAACTCGCTGCTGTTCGTGCTGATGTTCCTGCCGTTGACCGTGGTCGCGCCGCTGTTCCTCGCGATGCTGGTCAACCTGAAACTGCGCGCGATCCAGGCGTTCCGGATGCTCTACTACCTGCCGGTGATCACGTCGATGGTCGCGGTGGCGGTCGCCTGGCGGTACGTCTTCAACCGTGAAGGCGTCGTGAACTGGCTGCTCGGCCTCTTCGGCGCCGGGCCGATCGACTTCCTGCTCGATCGGCACTGGGCGCTGCCGACCGTCGTCCTGCTGGAGGCGTGGAAGAACGCCGGGTTGTTCATGATGATCTACCTGGCCGGCCTGCAGGCGGTGCCGTCGGACCAGGTCGAAGCTGCGACGATCGACGGAGCAAACGCGTGGCAGCGGCTGCTGCACGTCGTCATACCGTCGCTGCGGCCGACGTTCGCCGTGACGCTCGTGCTCAGCATGCTCGAGGCGATGCGCGCGTTCGAATCGGTCTATGTGCTGACCCGTGGGGGACCACTCGATTCCACGCTGACGCTCGGCTACTACATCTGGTCGAAAGCCTTCCAGGACTACGACATGGGCTACGCGAGCGCGGTCGGCCTGCTGCTGTGGGCGATCATGATCGTCCTGGCCGGCTTCAACCTGCTGGTGACCCGGCGGAGGGACGGCTGATGGCCCGCCGCCTGTACCGCAACCGGCCGCGGATCAACGCGCGTCGCGTCGGTCTCTATGTGCTGCTGATCGCGGTGGCCGCGTTGTTCATCGGGCCGTTCCTGATCCTGCTCAGCTCGGCGACCAAGCCGGCCAGTCAGGACGTGTTCGGCTTCCCGCCCGACCTGATCCCGCGGCCCCCGGTCGCCGACTGGTTCCGCGAGGCCTGGACGACGATCCCGTACGCGCGGTTCCTGGTGAACTCGGTGATCTACGTCGGCATCACGGTCCCGATCTACCTGGTGATCTCGGCGCTGACGGCGTACCCGCTGGCCAGGATCGCGTTCCGCGGCCGCGGGGTGTTCTTCATGCTGTTCCTGTCGATCATGTTCCTGCCCGGCGAGCTGATGCTGATCCCGCGGTTCCTGGTGATGAGCGAGCTCGGGCTGACCGACACGTTCGCCGCGGTGATCCTGCCCGCGGTGCTGTCGTCGCTCGGGATCTTCCTGCTCCGCCAGGCGTTCTCGCAGATCCCGGACGAGATCGTCGAGGCGGCCCGGATGGACGGCGCGAACGAGTTCGCGATCTTCTGGCGGATCTGTGTGCCGATCGTCGCGCCGACGCTGGCCGTGCTCGCGATCCTCGGCTTCGTCTCGGTCTGGAACAGCTTCATCTGGCCGCTGGTCGTGCTGACCAGCCAGTCGAAGTACCCGATCGCGCTCGGGATCGCCTACCTGAGCGGCGTCGCCGGGACCGATGTCCGCGGCCTCGCGGCCGGGACCGTCATCTCGCTGGTTCCGGTGATCTTCGTCTTCCTCCTGCTGCAGAAACGCATTCTCAACAGCATGGGCGGTGCAGTCAAAGGCTGAGCCGCCCGCTCCCGTCCACTTGTGAGGCCTTCATGCACCCTGTCAGCCGCCGCACGCTCATTCTCGGAACCACTGCCGGTGGTGTCGCCGCCTGGGCCGGTCTGCCGGCCCTCTCGGCGTCCGCCGATCCACTCGTCTACGACTCGCCCGAAGCCTTCGACGTCGCGCAGGCGGGCTATCTGGCATCCGACCCGCAGGACAACGAGGCCGGTGTGTACGCCTGGGGCGAGTCCTACTTCCTGCTCAGCCTGCTGCGGATGTACGAGGCCTACCAGGACGTGCGCTACCTGCGGACGTTCGAGGACCGCGCCCACCACCTGATGAAGACCACCGATCACGCCCGTCACGTGACGGACTACGCCGGCCGGTCCGGCAAGGTCTGGCGTACGGCGGGCAACTACACCGCCGGGCACGGCGTCCTCGTCGACGGAGACGGCAACCCGGCGATCCAGCTCCGCTGGGCCGGCAGCAGATCGGCCGAGTCGACCGCCCAGGTCTCGAACGTTGCCAACGGCACCTTTGATCTCGTGCTCCGCAACCCGGCCACCACGACGGTCGTCACGTTGACCGGTGTCAGCCTCGACCCCGCCGCGCCGACGTACGTCGTGACTGCGGTCAACAACGCCTATACAGCCGGCTTGCGCTGGACCGCGGCCGATCTCCGCGCTACTCCGCCGGCGTCCGCGCCGACGCCGGCGACGATCACGTTCCAGCCGCAGTACTACGTCTTCGCCGTACACACCGGCATGATCGCGTTCCCGCTGGCGCGGTACGCCCGGATGGTGTTGCAGTCGCCGAAGCTCCGGTCGCGCCAGAAGTTCGCGCGGGAGGTCCTCGACGCGGCCACCGCGGCCGTGGCGTTTCACGACCCCGAGTGGGTCTCGCGCCCTGACGGGACCGGCGACTACGTGTGGCCGAAAGGGGCGCCGATCCCGTTCGACGGCACCATCCAGCCCTACAACCAGAGCCAGGGCATCGGCCAGGTGCTGGTCGAGCTCTTCCGGGTCACCAAGCAGCCGCGCTACAGGACCCGGGTCCAGCAGATGCTGAAGGCGTACCAGCCCGCGCTCCGGCTGGTCGACGGCGCATACGTGTGGACCTACTGGCCGCCGTACAGCGAGCTGTACTCCGGTTACCCGAAGACCGCGGGGATCTCGGAGTACACGCCCTCGTACCCGGCGTCCACGCAGATCGAGGACCTGAGTCACGCGGCGATCAGCACCGAGTTCGTCCACGCGGCGTACGACGCGGGGATCGACGGGGGAGCGGTCACGGACGTGATGGCCTTCGCCAAGACGTTCACGCAGAAGCTGATCCGGTCCGCGAACGAGGTCTGGTTCCGCGTCGACGGGACGGGCGACGCCGTACCGGCCAATGCGGTGCAGTGCGCACGATGGGGCGGGTACGCCGAACAGGATCTCCTGATCTACCAGCAGTCCCTGCGTGTGTACGACGCCGTACAGCTCGTGCCGGTGCAAGGCTCGCATGCATTGGGTATCGCGTACCTGAACTGGGCGAAGAACTCTGGTTGGAGGAACAAGTGAGACTGCTCCGGATCCACACCGACGACGGTCCGCGCGACGCCGTACTCGACGACGACGGCCGGGTCCGGCCGTTACCGGGTGCCGCCGAGCAGCCGTTCGACCTGGAGCGGCTGCGTGAGCGGGCGACGCTGGCCGAGTCGGCTGTGGACTTCGAGACGGTGAACCTCGCCGCGCCGCTGAGCCCGGGGAAGATCGTCTGCGTCGGCCTGAACTACGCCGACCACGCGGCCGAGGGCGGGCAGGAGGCGCCGGCCGAGCCGATCCTGTTCATGAAGGCACCCGACACGGTGGTCGGTGCGCACGACGACGTGATCGTTCCGCGCGGCAGCGAGAAGACCGACTGGGAGGTCGAGCTCGGTGTGGTGATCGGCCGCACCGCGTCGTACCTCGCCGATGAAGCCGAGGCGCTGGACCACATCGCCGGGTACGTGCTCGCCAACGACGTGTCCGAGCGGCACTTCCAGCTCGAGCGCGGAGGCCAATGGGACAAGGGGAAGAACTCGGCGACGTTCTGCCCGCTCGGCCCGTGGATCCTGACCGCCGACGAGGTGCCGGATCCGCAGGCGATCAAGCTCGGGCTGGATGTCAACGGCGAGACGATGCAGGACAGCTCGACGGCCGAGATGATCTTCGGCGTCGCACACCTGGTCCACTACATCTCGCAGTTCATGACGCTGTACCCCGGCGACGTGATCAGCACCGGTACGCCGGCCGGCGTCGGCGCGGGTCAGAAGCCGCCGCGGTTCCTCCGCGCTGGCGACGTACTCCGGACCTGGGCCGACGGCCTGGGCGAACAGCACAACCGGCTTCGTTAGCTCCGCAACGCGGCGGCGATCGAGTCCGCGATCGGTGTGGTGGGACGACCGATCAGCCGGGCGAGGTCGCCGCCGCGGCCGGCCAGCAGACCGCGTTCGATGGCCGCGTCGACACCGGCGAACAGCTGCGCCACCGGCTCGGGGAGACCGGCGCCGACCAGCACCTGCACGTGGTCCGCGGTCGACAGGTTGTTGTAGGCAACGTCCTTCCCGGACTGCTTCGCCAGCTCGGCGGCGTACTCGGTCAGCGTCCACGAGGTGTCGCCGTTCAGCTCGTACGCCTTCTTCTCATGTCCGTCCCCGGTCAGCACGACGGCCGCCGCGGTCGCGTAGTCCCGGCGCGCCGCCGTCCCGATCCGGCCGTCGCCGGCGCTGCCGACGACACCGTTCGCCAGCTGTACCGGGATCTGGTCGGTGTAGACCTCGTTGTACCAGCCGTTGCGCAGGAACGTGTACGGCAGCCCCGAGTCGAGGATCGCCTGCTCGGTCGCACGGTGATCGGCGGCCAGGTCGAAGTCGGCCTCGGGTCCGCCGAGCGCGCCGGTGTACGCGATCCGCGCGACGCCGGCGTCCTTCGCGATCGCGATGATCGACTTGTGCTGGTCCAGGCGGTTCGGCTCGAGGCCGGAGATCAGCAGGACGGTGTCCCCGGCGCCGAACGCCTTCGCCAGCGCGGCCGGGTCGTTGTAGTCGGCGATCCGGACCTCGACGCCCCGGTCCGCGATCGGGGCGGCCTTCTCGGCGTTCCGCGCGACCGCGACGACCTGGTCGGCGGGGACCCGCTGCAGCAGCTCGTCGATGACGAGGTTGCCCAGGTGACCGGTTGCTGCGGTGACGACGATGCTCATCTGTACTCCTAGTCGTTGGTCTCTGTCACCGACAGTAGACAGGATGTGCGAGCGGATCTATGTCCATCGAGCGCTGATTTATGTCTCATCGTCTTGATCGCCGCGCGTATGATGGCGGACATGGATGTGCTCGCGGATGTCGTCGGCGCGATGAAGACCGGCCCGGCCACGTCCGGGCGGACCGACGTCCGTGGTCCGTGGGGCCTGCGGTTCGTGCATTCGTTCGGCGCCACCTTCCACCTGATCCTGCAAGGTACGGCGTGGTTGCTGCCGCCGGACGGTGACCCGATCCCGCTCGGACCGGGCGATGCCGTCCTGCTTCCGCGTGGTCTCGACCACGCGCTCGTCGACCACCCCGACTCGCCGACGGTCGCGTTCGACCCGACCGTCGAGGGGCCGCCGCAAGGTCAGGGCGCCCGCGCGCTGCTGCTGTGCGGCACCTATCGCCTCGATCGCGAGCGCCCGCATCCGGTGCTGACCAAGCTGCCCGACGTGGTCGTCGTACCGGCGGACCCGGGCCGCCACCGTTCGTTGCATACGGCAATCAGCATCCTCGGCGAGGAGCTCGACGCGCAGCGGCCCGGCTCCGCGGCCGTCGTACCTGCGCTGGTCGACGCGTTGCTCGTGCTGATCCTGAGGGCCTGGCTCGAGGACCACGACTGCCCGACGGAAGGCTGGGCCCAGGCGCTCACCGACCCCTCGGTCGTGCAGGCCCTGGAGCTGATCCACGAGAAGCCCGGCGCTGCATGGACAGTTGCCGAGCTGGCTGCCGGCGTCGGGTTGTCGCGAGCCGCCTTTGCGCGCCGGTTCACCGAGGCCGTCGGCGAGCCCCCGCTCACCTACTTGTCGCGGTGGCGGATGACGACCGCGGCGCGGCTGCTGCGCGATCACGATCGTCCGCTCGCGACGGTCGCGAAGGAGATCGGCTACACGTCGGAGTTCGCGTTCGCGAAGGCGTTCAAGCGCGACTTCGGCGTACCGCCGGGGACCTACCGCAAGCAGCTCACGCCGGCCTGAGCGTCAGATCTTCAGGGCGCAAGGTCGCGACCAGTTCGCCGCGGCTGCGCACGCCGACCTTGGCGAACGCCGACTTCAGGTGGTCCTGGATCGTGTGCGGCGAGATCGACAGCCGGTCGGCGATCTCGGTCGTCGTGTGCCCGGAGATGACCTCCAGGCAGATTTCCCGCTCCCGCGTGGTCAGGCCGTACGCCGCCAGCAGCATCCCGACCAGGTGATGACCGGACGCGGGCTCGATCGTCACCACGACTTCGTCGTCACTGTCCCCGAGCAATCGGCTGCCCTGCAACACGACCCATCCACCCGACGTCGTCTGCACCCGTGCCTGGAACGTCCCGCCCGCTCCCGCGCGGGTGCCGGTGACGACCGCCCGTAGCAGGACGTCGAACCGCCCCGGCGCGATCTCGTTCAGCTCGTCCTGCCAGGTCCGCGCGGCCGCGGTGATCGCGCGGGGTTCGCCGTTCGGGCCGGTGACGACGATCGACGGGCCGACCCCTCCGCGGTACCCGTGCGCATCGGTCCGTACGGCGACCCGCGTCGCCGCACCGATCACCGGCGCCACCGACCCGAGGAACTCGACCTCTCGATCGCTGAAGTCCGGCCCGCTCCGGACGAACCCGGCCGCGCCCCAGCAGTCCCCGTCGACGGTGAACGTGGTCCGCACCTCGTGCTCGATCCCGAGCGGCCGCCACACCTCGTTCAACCGCCGGTGCCCGACCACCTCGCGGTAGGGCAGGTCGGACATCCGCGCGACCCGGCGATCACTCCGGGCCAGTTCGGCGAACGAGTTCGGCACACTTCCGGCGTACTCCGTCTCGGCCAGCGTCGGCTCGTACTCCGAGGGGATCCGCGCCTGCCCGCTGGTCATCGAACTGATCACGAGTGTGGCCGGATCCAGGCCGGCCCAGCAGGTCAGCTCACTGCCGACGACCTGCTCGACCACCTCGATCGCAGCCGCGTGCAGCTCGGCGACGCCCATCCCTGACGTCGCCAGTGCCGCGATGTCCCGGCGTGCGGTCCGCGCCCGGCCCTCCCACATGCGCCCAGTATGCGCCGCCGTACCGAGGCCGACTATCCCGGAAATGTGGGGATTCCGGCCGGGTCTCGAGCCCAGTCGCACGGGATTCCGGCCGGCTCGGTCGATTCCTACCGTCGGCGTCATGAACGAGTCAGTGCATCTGAGCAACGCCGGCAGCGGGGTCGAGTACACCGCTCCGGATGCGACCGTGACCGTCAAGATCGGCGCCGAGCACACCGCCGGGCAGTACGAGCTCTTCGAGATCGACGCTCCCCGCGGTGACGCGACGCCGCCGCACAGCGAGTCCTGGAGCAAGGCGTTCTACGTGCTGCAGGGCCGGATCCTCGTCCAGGCAGGCGATCAGGGCTACGATCTCGGCCCGGGTTCGTCGATCAGCATCCCGGCCGGCACGCTGAACACCTTCTCGGTGCTCAGCCCGTCGGCGAAGTTCCTCACCGTCAGCCAGTCCGGCCGGATGGGCGCCTTCTTCGCGGAACTCGCCACCGCCGACCCGACCGATTACGCGGCTCTGGGCGAGGTTTCCGCCCGGCATGGGGTCTCGCTCGGATGAGTACGGCGGCGCAGGTCCTGGCGATCGTCATCGCGGTGATGCTCACCGTGGTGTTCGTGATGGAGTCGATCCTCTACAGGCATCCGAAGTTGTATCCGCTGTTCCTCACCAAGCCGACCGACTTCGACGCGGTCCGGCTGTGGACCGTGAACGTGGGCTGGTACAACCTGACCACCGCGGCCGCGCTGGTGATCGGCGTCGTCCTCGCGGCGAACGGGCGTGAGTCGGCGGGCACTGCGCTGGTGACGTTCACCGCGGCGCAGCACACGTTCCTGGCCGTCGTGCTGGTCGTGTCCGAGCGCCGGTTGTGGTTCAACGCGCTCCTGGAAGGCATTCCTGCCGCGGTTTTGCTCATCCTCACGCTGTAGGAAAGTTACGAACTCTGCGCAATCATGGGCATGAAACACCGCACACACTCAAGGTTCCCGGATGGTCACCCAGCGTTCGACCATTCCGGGGCCTGCCGCCCTGAGTACCCGTGAAGGTGAGGCTCATGAGCCCAATCAGTCGCAGGACCCTTGTTCTCGGCGGACTCGCCGCGGCTGGTGCCGGCGCCCTCCCGGCTGCCGCCCAGTCGTCAGTGATCACCGCTACCGCCGCCGTCCCGTACCCGTTCCAGCTCGGTATCGCCTCCGGTGAGCCCGACGCCGGCAGCGTCGTGCTGTGGACCCGCCTGGCCCCGTCGCCGACGAACGCCGACGGCCAGGGCGGGATGGCGAACGCCGACGTCGCCGTGGACTGGCAGGTGTCGACCACCGACACCTTCAGCACGCTCGTCGCGTCCGGCACCGTCACCGCCACGTACGCCGCCGCGCACTCGGTGCACGCCATCGCCGGCGGCCTCAACCCGGACTCCGACTACTTCTATCGATTCCGCGCCCAGGGCCACGTCTCGCCCGTCGGCCGGACCCGCACCACCCCGGCTGTCGGCACCGCCGGACGCAATCTGGTGATGGCGTTCACCTCCTGCTCGCACTACGAGGAGGGCTACTTCACCGTCTACCGCCGGATGGCCGAGGAGAACCCGGGCGTCATCCTGCACCTCGGCGACTACATCTACGAATACGGTCCGACCACGGGTCGCCCGCGACTCCACCTCGGCAACGAGATCGTGTCGCTCGCGGACTACCGGCGCCGGTATGCGCAGTACAAGACGGACCCGGACTTGCAGGCTGCGCACGCGGTCGCGCCGTGGATCGTCGTACCGGACGACCATGAGGTGGAGAACAACTACGCAGGCACAGTGCGGGAGAACAACACTCCGGCGCTGACTGCGGCGCAGTGGACCGCGCGGCGTTCTGCGGCGTACCAGGCGTACTACGAGAACATGCCGCTGCGGCCTGCGCAGGTGAACAGCGGGAACAGCATCCAGCTGTACAGGCGACTGCGGTGGGGGAGTCTGGCGACGTTCCACATGCTCGACACGCGCCAGTACCGCAACGACCAGGCGTGTGGCGACGGGTGGCAGCTGTGCTCGGACGCGGATCTGGCCAGCCGCAGTCTGCCCGGCAACCCGCAGGAGTCCTGGCTGCTTGACGGTCTGGGGCAGCACCTCGGGACGTGGGACATCATCGGCCAGCAGGTGTTCTTCGCCCGCCGGTTCAACTCGACCGGCGCCAGCATGGACTCGTGGGACGGTTACCGCGCTTCGCGGGCCCGGATCCAGCAGGGCTGGGTGGATCGGTCCGTCCGCAATCCCGTCGTACTCACCGGAGATGTGCACCGGGCGTGGGCCAACGACCTCAAGGCCGACTACAACAACGCCAACTCGGCGACGATCGGCACCGAGCTCGTCACCAGCTCCGTCACCTCGAGCGGCGACGGTGACGGGGCCACCACGGTCCCCGACGTCGGTACTAATCCGTGGCTGAAGTTCTACAACAATCGGCGCGGCTACATCCGCGCGACCGTCAGCCCCACTGAGATGCGGGCCGACTTCCGCAACGTGGCAAAGGTGTCCGAGCACGGTGCCGCGGCAGCGACGGTGAAGTCGTTCGTCATCGAAGAGGGCCGGCCCGGATTGCAGGCGGTGTGACCTATGAAGAAGATGCTTGCTATTGGTGTGCTTGCGACCGCTGCGCTGATCGCGACGGCTGCACCCGCTGATGCCCATGTCGCCACGCCGACCTGGGTCACGGCGAACAGCGTGTCCACCGGTGACCAGGACAACGCGTCCGTGGCGATCAACCGGAACGGGTACGTCGCCGTGGCCTGGGAGGACGACCGCGACACCGACAACGCGACCGACAACGTCCACAGCGACATCTGGGTGCGGCTGTTCCACAACGGCACTGCTGTGTACGAGAAGAAGCTCTCCGCCGGTGGCGACAGCGGAGTGACCAACTGGAGGCACTTGCACCCGGACGTCGGCCTGGACGACAAGGGCAACGCGGTCGTCGTGTGGCAGGACGACCCGGACGGCAACGGGTACTACAACATCCCGTACCGCGTCCTGAACACCGCCGGCACCGTGACGGCATCGGGCAATGCCAACACCAGTGCCACCGGTCAGCAGATCAACCCGCGCGTCGCTGTCGACCCGGACGGCGCACCGTCCACTGCTGCGGTCGCGTTCACCGTTGCGTGGGAGGACATCCAGACCGGTACGCCGGCCACTGTGAAGGCAGCCGGCTTCACCGGACCGACTACGCGCGCCTGGGAGGTCACCGCCTCGCAGACGACCGGCCAGCACCACAACCCGGACGTAGCGGTCTCGGCGTCCGGCGACGCGGTAGTCGTCTGGGACGAGGACGGCGACGCCAACGGTGACTACAACATCGGACTGATCCGTCTGGGTCGGACCAACGGCGCAGCCACCCTGTCTCGCCGGGTCGCCAACGCGACGACCGTAGGCCAGCAGACGTTTGCAGCCGTCGCTGCCAACTTCAACGGCGACTTCGCGGTCGCCTGGCAATCCGGTACGACGCTCAGCACGCGCTCGTTCGACTCGACCGGCGCCGCGCGGTACGCCGACGTACAGGTCGCAGCCGCCGGGATCGCACCGTCGATCGGGATCGACGACCAGGCGCAGACCGTGGTGGGCTGGACGGTCCAGGCCACTGACCTCGATGTGTGGATCCGCGGCTTCGGCACGGACGGCACGGACACCGGCCGGCTGTCGTCGCAGCAGCTCAGTTCCGCAACGGCTGGTCGGCAGGAGCAGATGTCGGTCGCGGTCTCGCCGTACGCCGAGGTTGCGGTCGCCTACACCGACGACAACGACGGCAACACGTACGACCAGGTCATCCTCGGCACCGGGATCTCCAACAACAGCTGGTGATTCAGCTGACCGAGAACCAGAGGATCGCGGCGAGCACCAGCTCGACCCAGAAGTAGAACCAGATCGGATAGAAGGCGGCCGGCCGGTCGAACACCCGCCCGACCAACCGGCCGGCCGCCATCCCCGCCAGCGCAACGGCGACGGCGATCACTGCCCCGCGGCGGATCCCGTCGTCCAGTAGTGCAACGACGAGCACTCCGGCGACGGCCACTCCGAACCCGCCGTACACAGCGCGGACTTCGCTGCGTGCGTGCGGCCCGCTGATCTGGATCCCGAAGGGCCGCGCCAGTGCGGCGGGTGCCGCGAGTCCGTAGATTCCCATGCCGGCGAAGAAGACAGCGACGACGATGATCCCGATCACTTGCCGAAGGCTACTTCGTGGACGGGGTGATCGTGCTGAGGACGGCATTGGCCGACGTCACGACTTCGAGGCTGGTGATGTCTTGCAGGGGGATGGACGTGCTGGCCGGGACCTGCGCCTGATGGCTGCCGTTCACGGCCCACCAGCCGGCGGTCTCGGTTGCTCCGTCGCGGCCGTGGACGACCAGCATGCAGTGTTCGTACGGCTGCAGGTCTTTCAGCCGGAGTTGGATGTCGGTACCCCAACCGCGGCTTGTCAGCTTGGCTGTGGTGTCGATACCGCCGACGCCGTCCGTCGCTGTCCAGGTAGCCGATGCGGGCGCCGACAGCAAACCCCAGCCGAGGACGCCACTGACCATGGCAGCGGATGCGGCTGCCAGCATCCAGCGCCGCGGACGCTTCTTCTTGGTGAGCGTGAGCGGTGCGGGCTCCGGCTGATCCGTCTCGACCTCCTCGACCGGTACGGCGTGCAACAGGCCCGGAAGGTGCGCGAACTGCAGCAGCGTCTCGCGACAGGTCTCGCAGGTCGCGATGTGCTCCTCGGTCGCGCGTCGTTCGGACGCCTCCAGCGCCCCGAGGACATAGGCGCCGATCGACATCGTCTCCGGGCACGTCATGAGCCGGTCACCCCTCGTTCCTCCAGTGCCGCGCGAAGTGCGTGCAACGCGTAGTAGCTCCGCGACTTCACCGTCCCCGGCGGTACGCCGAGCACCACCGCCGCCTCGTTGACGGTCCGCCGCTTGTAGAACAGCTCGACGATGACCTGCCGGTGGTCATGGCTCAGTCCGCGCATGACCTCGATCACCTGCCAGACCTGCAGCACGTGGTCGATGTCGTCCCCGAGCGCCGCGAACTCACGGTCGTCGATCGGTACTTCGGTCACCCGAGCGGCCCGTTTGCGGTGACCGGAGATCACCAGGTTCCGCGCGACCGTGAACAGCCAGCGGCCGGCTTGGTCCGGATCCAGCTCCGCCGCGTGCGTCCAGGCCCGCGTCATCGTCTCCTGCACGATGTCCTCGGCGTACTGCCGGTCGCCGCCCACCGAGCGCAGGACATAGCCGTAGAGCGGCCGCCGGTACCTGTCGTACAACGCGCGGATCACCGTGTCGTCATCCACACCTCAGAACTACGCAGCGGAGCGATAGAAGGTTCAACTGAACCGGTCGCGCATCTCCCGCGTATCTGCCGGTGAAAGGAGATACCGATGAAAACGACAGTATTGTTGCTCGGAGCAACCGTGGCGGCGGTGGGAACGCTGGCTGCCTGCGGGGGCGGGTCCAGCACACAATCGACCACAGGTGGGGCCGCGGCAGGGGCCGCGGTGTCGGTCCAGAACGTGAGCGGAGTCGGTCAGACGCTGGTCGACTCGTCCGGCAAGACGCTGTACTTCGCCGACCAGGAGGCCGGCGGGACGATCAAGTGCACCGCCAACTGCCTGAGCTTCTGGATGCCGGCCACCGGAACCGCCGCCGACGCGAAGTCGGTGACCGGTCTGGGCGTGATCAAGCGCTCCGACACCGGCGCGGACCAGCTCACCTTCCAGGGCAAACCGCTCTACACCTTCAAACTCGACACCGGCGCCGGCAAGGCCCAGGGCAACAACGTGACCGACTCATTCTCCGGCATGAGCTTCACCTGGCACGCCGCAACCACCACCGCGGCCGCAGCCCCCACCCAACCCCCGTCCAGCTCATCCGGCGGCGGTTACGGCTACTGACGCCCGCACGCCGCAGTGAGCCACCCGCGGGCGACGGTATCGGCTTACTTGCGGGGTACGAGCTTGATGACTGGGAGTTCTCGGTCGGTTTTGACCTGGTACTCCGCGAATCGTGGCGCGGCGGCTGTGATCTGCGCCCAGGCCTCTGCTCGCTCGGCGCCGTGGAGCTGCTCGGCGTGGACCTCGAGGGTCTCGCCGTCGACGTCGATCAGGACGTCGGGGTGGGCCGCGAGGTTGTAGTACCAGGCCGGGTTCCCGGGAGCGCCGGCCGCGGAGGCGACGATCAAGCGGCTGCCGTCCGCGCCCGGGAACCAGCCGACCGGCGTGCGCCGCTCCTCGCCGGACTTCCGCCCGATCGTCCGCAGGACCAATGCGTCGAAGCCCATGAACTTGCCGCCGCGGCCGATCCGCCGAGCCATCAGACGGTTCATCCAGCGCAGCACGCGCCCCTTCGGCTGCCGCGCGCCGCGGGTGCCGGTCTTCGTGTCGAAACTCATCGCGAACCCATTTCGTCGTGCACCGTGCGCGTCGTGCTCACGGTGTCGTCGTACCCGAAGGGCTTGCCCTCGAGGTTGAAGCTCCAGGAGGTGGTCGGCCTGATCCGCAGGTAGTTGCCCGGGCCGAAGCGCCCGTTGTGCTCGACCAGCTCCGCCTCGCCGTAGATGCGCAGGTAACGAGGGATCCACGGATCGGTCGACGGGAGGTCGTCGAGGATCACGGCGACCTTGGTGTTGCCGGCCCGCACGTTGCGGAACTTCCGGGTGCGCACCGGGTCGATGCCGCCGATGTAGAGGTGCGTGCCGTCGTACTCGAATCCCACCGGTACGGCGTCCGGCTGCCCGTCGGCGCCGACCGTCGCGATCCGTGCGATGCGCTGGGACCGCAGGTACTCGAGCTCCTCGTCGCTGAAGGACATCGGTCCTCCTCGATAGTTAATGGCATTTACTGTATGCATCATTAACTATACATGCCCTGTACCGTGGAGCTGTGAGTGAGACGGAGGTCGCCCCGGCGGCCGTCCGCACGGGTTCGCTGCACAGCGTCGACCTGGCGGCCGGCGAGATGGATGCTGCCGCGGGGCTGATCCAGCTGACGTCGCTGGTGCAAGGCATCTACGCGCGCGTGTCCGAACGGCACGATCTGACGCCGGTGCAGGCCAAGCTGCTGTGCGTGCTGCTGGGCGGTCCGCGCGGGATGGCCGAGCTGGCTGCCTGTTTCGGTGTCGAGAAGGCGGCGCTGACCGGGCTGATGGATCGGGCCGAGAAGCGCGGGCTGGCGGAGCGTTCCCCGGTCCCCGGCAATCGTCGCGCTCTGCAGGTCAACCTCACCGACGCCGGTCGCCGGGCCGCGACGGCCTTCCATGCGGAGGTCGGCGAGGCGCTGAACGGCCTGATGGCGGACCTGAGCCCGGCCGATCGCGAGCAGTTCCGGGCCACCATGGCCGCCATCGTCACCAGCTGCCGCAGCGGCAACGGCCCCTGCTGACCGTCCACCCGCTGAACCGGCCGTCCCCGGCGGATAGCGATTTCCTATACGATCGCCGCGTGTCCAAGCCGTTGAGTACCTGAGATGTCCGCCGTCGTCGGTGCCTTCGGCGCGCTGGTCGCGGTCGCCGTGCTCGGGTACGTCGTCGGCCTCTTCGGCGTACTGCGTTCGCAGGACGAGCTCGTGCTGTCGCGGCTGGCGTTCTTCGTCGCGACGCCGGCGCTGCTGTTCACGACGGTCGCGCGGGCAGACCTCCGGGCGATCTTCTCGGTCGTCCTGGTCACCAATCTGCTGAGTCTGTTCGTGGTCCAGGTGGTGTTCGTCGTCGTCGCAGCGGCGATCTGGCGGCGCACGCGGTCCGAAACGACGATCGGTGTGCTCGCGTCGTCGTACGTGAACGCCGGGAACCTCGGCGTGCCGGTGGCGGCGTACGTGCTGGGGAACGGTGCGTTGGTCGCACCAATCGTGTTGTTCCAGGTCGTGGTGATGGCGCCGATCGCGTTCGCGATCCTCGACCACGATCGGCAGGGGAGCGGGCGGCGGGTGTCGCTGCGGACGATGCTGACCCGACCGCTCCGCAATCCGCTGACGGTGGCGTCGTTGCTCGGGCTGGTGTTCTCGCTGCTGGGCGTGCGGTTGCCGGAGGTCGTGATGCGGCCGATCGACCTGGTCGCCGCGGCGGCTGTGCCGGTCGCCTTGATCGCTTACGGGTTGAGCCTCAGCGCGGGGACGAAGGATTCGATCACCTTGCGGCGGGACGTCGTACTTGCCGTAGCTCTCAAGACCTTCGCCCAGCCCTTGGTCGCGTACATCATTGCCCGCTGGGTCCTGGACCTCCACGGCCCCGCCCTGCTGGCCCCGACGCTGCTGGCCGCACTGCCGACCGCCCAGAACGTGTACGTCTATGCCGTCCAGTACAGGGCGAGCCGAACACTTGCCCGCAGCGCAGTCCTGCTCAGCACGCTGCTGTCGATCCCGGTGATGATCCTGATCGCGGGTCTGCTGGCCTAGCGCATGGCCTTGAAGGCTTCCTCGGCGACCGGCTCGACCTGGTCGACGTTGACGCCTTCGTTCGCGGACTGGGCGATGACCGTGAGCGTGTTCGAGCCGCGGTAGCACTGGGTCGGCAGGTTGCCGGACGACTCGACGCAGGTGGAGCTGCCGATCTTCTTGATCTTGTCCGGGGTCGCGCCGGAGTCGGCGACGGTCTTGTCGATGTCGACCTTGCCGCGGAGCGCGATGATCACGAACATCCGGTTGCCGTCGATGGTCCCGTACGCCTCGACCGTCGCCTGCTTGCCGTTGTTGATCCGGCTCAGCGCCTCGCGGGTCTGGTCCAGCTGGAGCTGGTCGCGGATGTTCTTGTCGGTGATCCGATCGAGCCCGGCCAGCTTCGCCGGCGGGGTGATCCCGCGTTCGGTGTTCAGCCGGTTGAGCGGGCCGAGACCCCAGATGTAGCCGAGCAAGGCCAGAGCGATCAGTACGACGAGCGCCGCGACGACCGTCACCCACGGGCCGCGGACCTTGATCCGCCGCCACCACTTCTTCTTGGGCTCCGCGGTCTTGGGCTCCGCGGTCTTCAGCTGCTCGGTCTTCAGCTGCTCGGTCTTCGTCTGCTCGGTCTTCGTCTGCTCGGTCTTCGTCTGCTCGGTCTTCGTCTGCTCGGTCTTCGTCTGCTCGGTCTTCGGCTGCCCGGTTGCGGCGCCGGACTTTGTGTCCCCAGGGGTCTGCTCAGCTGGTTTCTCGGCACCAGCCGGGACGGCGGCCAGCTCGGCGGTGTCCGCGCCGGCGTCGGCCGTGGTGACGGCCTTCTCCGTCGGCGTCGGATCAGCCGGGTTGGTGGGGTCACTCATGGGTTGGCTCCTCGGACGTTCGGTCACGGGGTTCGGACCCGATGCTTCCACATCAGCACAAACCGGTCTCGCAGGGTAGTCGTTCCGCGACACGTGCCGGTGCCCGCCTCCAGCAGGAGGCGGGCACCGGGAACGTGCTCAGAGTGCGGCGACGACCTTGACCGCGTCGGAGTCGTCGGCGTGCCAGACGATCTCGCCGGTGATCCGGCCCGCGGCCCGCAGGTCCGGCTCGGCGCGCTCGGCCAGCTCCAGCCGCGCGGCCGGACCGGTGACCTCGACCTTGCTGACCTCGGTCTTCATCGAGACCTGCGCCTCGGACTTCGCTCCGCGGATCCCCGCGAGAACCTCCGAGACGGCGTCCAGAACCTCAGGCTCCTGCGCGGCGACCGCGAGATCGACATCCGGCTGCGGCCAGCTGGTCAGGTGGATCGAACCCTCCTGCCACCACGACCAGACCTCCTCGGTCGCGAACGGCAGGTACGGCGCAAGCAGCCGCAGCTGGACCGACAACGCAACAGCCAGCGCGGCCTTCGCGGAGGTCGCGGCGGCGTCGCCCTGACCGCCGTACGCCCGCTCCTTGACGAGCTCGACGTAGTCGTCGCAGAACGTCCAGAAGAACCGCTCGCTGATCTCGAGCGCGCCGGTGTAGTCGAACCGCTCGAAGGCCGCCGTGGCGTCCGCGACGACCGACCGCAGCTGCTGCAGCATCGCCAGGTCGACCGGCTCGGTGACGGCGGAAGCGTCGACCGTCGTCGCGCCGAAGCCGAGGACGAACTTCGATGCGTTCAGGACCTTGATCGCGAGTCGCCGGCCGACCTTCATCTGCGACTCGTCGAACGGCGAGTCCATCCCCGGCCGGGCCATCGCTGCCCGCCACCGGACCGCGTCCGCGCCGAACTTGTCCAGGATCTCGGTCGGGACGACCGCGTTGCCCTTGGACTTCGACATCTTCTTCCGGTCCGGGTCGACGACGAACCCGGAGATCATCGACCGCGCCCACGGCAGCGTGCCGTTCTCGAAGTGGGCCCGGACGACGCGGGAGAACAGCCAGGTGCGGATGATCTCGTGGGCGTGCGTGTTCAGGTCCATCGGGAAGGTACGCCGGAACAGGTCGTCGTCCCGCTCCCAGCCGCAGGCGATGTGCGGCGTGAGCGACGACGTCGCCCAGGTGTCCATCACATCGGGGTCGGCCTCGAACCCGCCCGGCTTGCCGCGCTGGGACTCGTCGTACCCCCGCGGTGCCTGGGAGGTCGGGTCGATCGGCAGCTCGGCCTCGGCCGGCATCAGCGGGTGTGCGTAGTCGGGCTCGCCGTCGGCGTCCAGCGGATACCAGACCGGGAACGGGACGCCGAAGTACCGCTGGCGGGAGATCAGCCAGTCGCCGTTCAGCCCCTCGACCCAGTTCAGGTAGCGGTGGCGCATGTGCTCGGGGACCCAGGCGAGCTCCTCGCCGCGCTCGATGAACTCCTGCTTGAGCGCGTCGTCGCGGCCGCCGTTGGTGATGTACCACTGCCGGGTGGAGACGATCTCGAGCGGCTTGTCGCCGTTCTCGTAGAAGTTCGCCATCCGCTCGGTGGGCTTCGGCTCGCCGTCCAGGTCGCCGCTCTCGCGCAGCTTCGCCACGATCAGCTCGCGGGCGCTGAAGACGGTCTTGCCGGCCAGCTCGCCGTACAGCTCGGCGGAGTCCTCGAGCCAGGCCGGGGTCTCGCGCAGGAACCGGCCGTCGCGGCCGATGACCGTGCGGACCGGCAGCTGCAGCTCGCGCCACCACTGGATGTCGGTCTGGTCGCCGAAGGTGCAGCACATCGCGATACCGGCGCCCTTGTCCATCTCGGCGGCCGGGTGAGACAGGACCGGGACCTCGACGCCGAACAGCGGCGACTTCACCGTCGTCCCGAACAGGTGCTTGTACCGCTCGTCGTCCGGGTGCGCGATCAGCGCGACGCAGGCCGGGATCAGCTCCGGGCGGGTGGTCTCGATGTAAATCGGGCCGTCGGCGCCGTGGAACGCGATCCGGTGGTAGGCGCCCGGATATGGCCGGGCCTCCATCTCGGCCTGCGCGACCGCGGTCTGGAACGTGACGTCCCAGACCGTCGGCGCCTCGGCCAGGTAGGCCTCGCCGCGGGCGAAGTTGCGCAGGAACGCGCGCTGCGACGTCCGCCGGGAGTCCTCGGAGATCGTCGTGTAGAGGTGCTCCCAGTCGACGCTCAGGCCGACCGTCCGCCACATCGACTCGAATGCCTGCTCGTCGATATGGGTGAGCTCGCCGCACAGGTCGACGAAGTTCTGCCGGGAGATCGGGAGCTGCTTCTTCGGGTCCGGCTTGGCCGGCGGGGTGAAGTCGGCGTCGTACGGCAGCGAGGGGTCGCACTTGACGCCGTAGTAGTTCTGGACCCGGCGCTCGGTCGGCAGGCCGTTGTCGTCCCAGCCGATCGGGTAGAAGACCTTCTTCCCGCGCATCCGCTGGAACCGGGCGACCAGGTCGGTGTGGGTGTAGCTGAAGATGTGCCCGACGTGCAGCGACCCGGAGACCGTCGGGGGAGGCGTGTCGATCGAGAACACGTCGGCCCGCTCGGCGGTGCGGTCGAAGGCGTAGGTCTGCTGCTCCTTCCATACGGCAGCCCACTTCTCCTCGAGGCCTTCGAGGGTGGGCTTGTCTGGAACGCGGGACGTCTGGCTCATGCGCACAATCGTAGTGGTTGTCAAGGGGTGCTCCGAACGCTTATCCACAGCCCCCACCTAGACTGAGCATCCTCATGAGCGACCTCTCTTACGCCGATGTGTCGGCCCTGCTCCAGGCGCGCTGGCCGGAGCACAAGATCGAGCCTTCCCTGGACCGGGTTCGGCGGCTCGTCGAGCTGCTCGGCGACCCCCAGAAGGCCTACCCCGTGGTGCACCTGACGGGGACCAACGGCAAGACGTCCACGGCCCGGATGATCGACACCCTGCTGCGCGAGGCGGGGCTGCGGACCGGCCGGTTCACCAGCCCGCACCTGGAGTCGGTGCGCGAGCGGATCACGCTGGACGGCGAGCCGATCAGCGAGGAGCGCTTCGTCGAGGCGTACGCCGAGATCGCGCCGTACCTCGACGTCGTGGACGCCGAGCAGGAGCACCCGCTGACGTTCTTCGAGGTGATGACCGCGATGGCGTACGCCGTCTTCGCGGACGCACCGGTCGACGTCGCGGTGATCGAGGTCGGCCTGGGCGGGTCCTGGGACTCGACCAACGTCGCCGACGGGACGGTCTCGGTGATCACGCCGATCGCGGTCGACCACGCGCACATCCTCGGCGCGGATCCGGTCACGATCGCCGGCGAGAAGGCCGGCATCATCAAGACCGGCGGTACGACGGTGATGTCGCAGCAGAGCCTGGAGGTCTTCGAGGTCCTGCTCCGCCGGGCCGCCGAGGTCGGTTCGCAGGTCGCCCGCGAGGGGATCGAGTTCGGCATCGTCAGCCGGACGCTCGCGGTCGGCGGCCAGGTCGTCTCGATCAAGGGCCTGGGCGCGGAGTACGACGAGCTGTACATCCCGCTGCACGGTGAGTACCAGGCGCACAACGCGGCCGCTGCCGTCGCCGCGGTCGAGGCGCTGCTCGGCGCCGGCCCGGAGTCGGAGGGCCGCGTCACCACCGAACTGCTGCAGGCCGGTTTCGCCAACGTGACCAGCCCGGGCCGGATGGAGGTCGTCCGGCAGAGCCCGACGGTCATCGTCGACGCCGCGCACAACCCGCACGGCGCCGAGGCGACCGCGGCGACGGTCTCGGAGGCGTTCCAGTTCGAGCCGCTGATCGGCGTCCTCGGCTGCATGAAGGACAAGGACGTGTACGGCGTCCTCGAGGCGTACGAGCCGATCATGGAAACGGTCGTCTGCACCCGGAACAGCTTCGTCGAGCGCTCGATGCCGGCCGAGGAGCTGGGCGAACTGGCGGCCGAGGTGTTCGGCGAGGAGCGGGTGCTGGTCCGGCCGCACCTGATCGACGCGATCGACGACGCCATCCGGCTGGCCGAGGAGAACGCGGTCGCGCTCGGCAGCGGCGGCGTACTGATCACCGGCTCGGTCATCACCGCAGGCGAGGCGCGCAGCCTGCTGGTCCGCAAGTCGAAGGCCGATCAGGAATGAGGTCGCTCGCGTCGATCGTGCTCGGGTTCGAGTCGATCGTGCTCGCGCTCGTCACGCCGGTGATGATCTCGGTCGCCGACGTCCGGCCCGCGGTCGCCGTACCGGTCTGCCTCGGGCTGGCGGTGCTCGCGATCCTCGCGGCAGGCCTGCTGCGCTACCAGCTCGGGTACGTCCTGGGCTCGGTGGTCCAGGTCGGCGCAGTCGGCCTCGGCTTCGTCGTCTCGGTGATGTTCGTCCTCGGCGCGGCGTTCGCGGCCTTCTGGGTCGCCGCGATCGTCCTCGGCCGCCGCATCGAGGAGGCCAAGAAGTCGCACGAGCAGTTAGGGGGTGTCTGATGGTTTCACGCCGGCGTGAAACCATGAGACACCCACTAGGCTCGGCCGCCCACCCTAGTTCGAGAGAGAGTTGACAGATGTCGCAGCGCACCCTGGTCCTGCTGAAGCCCGACACGGTCCGCCGCGGCCTGGTCGGTGAGGTGCTCGGCCGGTTCGAGGCCAAGGGGCTCCGGATCGTCGCGATGGACCTGCGCACGATCGACGGCGAGATGGCTGACCAGCACTACGCCGAGCACGTCGAGAAGGCCTTCTACCCGCCGCTGCGCGACTTCGTCACCAGCGGCCCGCTGGTCGCGATGGTGCTCGAGGGCGACGAGGCGATCGAGGTCATCCGCGCCCTGAACGGCGCCACCGACGGCCGCAAGGCCGCACCCGGGACCATCCGCGGCGACTTCTCGCTGTCCAACCGCGAGAACCTCGTGCACGGCTCCGACTCCGAGGAGTCCGCGAGCCGCGAGATAAAGATCTGGTTCCCCGACCTGCCCTGATCACAAGGCCGTTCGCGCCCGAGAGGCCAGTGCGGACGCCAGGTGAGTAAGCGGATACGATACGTGCCGGACGGACCGGTCGTGTCGGTCCACGGGCTTTGCGCGGGCGGCGCTTAGCCTGAGTTGGGGTCGAGTGGGAGGTGCCGCGGTGGCGAACAGCATGCTCGGCCGCGACATGGCGGTCGACCTCGGGACGGCGAACACCCTGGTGTACGTACGTGGGCGGGGCGTCGTGCTGAACGAGCCGTCCGTGGTCGCGACCCGGACGGACGACCCGCGCGAGGCGGTCGCGTTCGGGCACGAGGCGAAGAAGATGATCGGCCGTACGCCGGGCAACATCACCGCGATCCGGCCGCTCAAGGACGGCGTGATCGCCGACTTCGACGCCGCCGAGCAGATGCTGCGGTACTTCATCCAGCGGGTCCACCGCCGGCGGTACTTCGCCAAGCCGCGGATCGTGGTCTGCGTCCCGTCCGGGATCACCGCGGTCGAGCAGCGGGCGGTCCGCGATGCCGGGTACATGGCCGGCGCCCGCAAGGTCTACATCATCGAGGAGCCGATGGCCGCCGCGCTCGGCTCGAATCTCGAGGTCCGCGACGCCACCGGCAACATGGTCGTCGACATCGGCGGCGGTACGACGGAGGTCGCGGTCATCTCGTTCGGCGGCATCGTCACCAGCCAGTCGATCCGGGTGGCCGGCGACGCCATCGACAAGGCGATCGTGAACTACTGCAAGAAGGAGTTCTCGCTGCTGCTCGGCGAGGCGACCTCGGAGCAGATCAAGATGACGATCGGGTCGGCGTTCCCGACCACCGACGGCCCGGACAGCGAGATCCGCGGCCGCGACATGGTCTCCGGCCTGCCGCGGACGGTGAAGGTGTCCTCGGCCGACATGCGCCAGGCGATCGAGGAGCCGATCACCGCGATCGTCGACGCGGTCAAGGCGACGCTGGACAAGACCCCGCCGGAGCTGGCCGGCGACATCGTCGACCGCGGCATCGTGCTGACCGGCGGCGGTGCGCTGCTGAAGGGCATGGACGAGCGGCTGCGGCACGAGACCGGCATCCCGATCCACGTCGCGGAGAATCCGCTGGACGCCGTCGTCCTCGGCGCCGGCAAGTGCGTGGACAACATCGAGACCCTCAACCGCATCCTGGTCACCGACAACCGGCGCTGAGGTACCACCCGATGCTCAAAGACCTCGGTACCCCGGCCCGGAGCGCGATCCGTTCGGCCGGCGCACCGCTGCGCGCGACCGGCATGCCGCGGCAGGTCCGTCGCCGCCGGACCGTGCTCGCGCTGGTGATCCTGGCCTGTTTCACGCTGATCGTGCTCGACGCCCGCCGCTCGGCCGGTTCGCCGGTCGAGCCGCTGCGGGAGGCCGCGGCCGGCGTGTTCGGCCCGCTGGAGTCGACCGCGAGCTCGGCCCGGCAGCCTGTGGACGACCTCCGCGACCGGTTCGCGGAAATGGACAGGTTGAAAGCAGAGAACGAAAAACTCAAGAAGGACAACGAGAATCTGACCCAGGAGCTGAACACCTCCGACTACGCCCGCAACCGGGCGCAGGAGTTGGACAAGCTGCTCAAGGTCGCGCCGGCGTACACGATGACGCCGGCCCGGGTGATCGGGATCGGTGGCGCCCAGACGTTCAGCCACACGGTCACGATCGACGCCGGGACGGCGGACGGCGTGCACACCGACATGACCGTGATGAACGGGACCGGTCTGGTCGGCCGGGTGGTGCGCACCACCACGGGGACCGCGACCGTGCTGCTGATCGGCGACCGCAACTCGACCGTCGGCGGCCGGTTGAACTCGTCGATGGCGCTCGGCTTCGTCTCCGGGCGCGGCGACGTGGCCGGCACCCTCGACTACAAGCTCGTCGACCCGAAGGCCCGCCCGAAGGTCGGGGACCGGATCGTCACCTGGGGCTCGAGCGGCAACGCGCCGTACGTGCCGGGTGTCCCGATCGGCGTCGTCACCTCCGTGACGCCGAACGAAGGCTCCCTCGGATCCACCGCAACCATCAAGCCGTACGTCGACCCGACCCGGATCGACACCGTCGGAGTGGTCACCGGACCACCCGCCCGTCCACCACGAGCCCCACTACCAGGGAAGGGGAACTGACACCATGATCGCACTACGCATCGGCCTGGCTGCCCTCTTCCTGATGCTGGCCGTGACCGTGCAGACGTCCGTGCTGGCCAACATCGCGGTCGCCGGGGTGACGTGTGACCTGACCCTGATCGTGGTGATCGCGCTCGCGCTGTCCCGCGGGCCGGAGTGGGGTGCGATCGCCGGATTCGTCGGCGGTCTGCTGCTCGACATCGTGCCGCCGGCCGACCACACGGCCGGCCGGTGGGCGCTCTCGCTCGCGATCGCGGGCTACATCGCCGGCCTCATCCGCCGTGAGACCTCCAGCGGGCCGGTCGGCCCGCTCGGGGTCGCGCTGACGGTCGTGCTCGGGACGGCGGTCTCGTTCTTCATCTACAGCGCGACCGGCTCGCTGCTGCACGACCCGTCGGTCGACTGGGGCGAGTTCGGCGTCCGCCTCGGCATCGCCGCGGGGTACGACGTGGTCGGCGCGATCGTGGTGATCCCGCTGGTGATGTGGATCATGGGCCGCGTCCAACCTGCCCGCGAGCGCCGAGTCGCGCCATGAGTTGGGACGGGTTCGAAGCGCCGTTGAAGGCCCGGTTGCGGCTGTTCGTGATCGGCGTGCTCGTCTTCTCCTTGCTGTGCACGCTTTTCGGCCGGCTCTGGTACATGCAGGTGATGTCGAGCGCCGACTACACCCAGGCCGCGACCGCCCAGCACATCCGGCAGGTCCTGATCCCGGCCCCGCGCGGCACGATCGTCGACTCCCAGGGCCGGACGCTGGTCGGCAACCGGGTCTCGTTGATGATCACGGTCGACCGGTCGGTGCTCGCCAAACTCCCCGACAGCCAGCAGAACGTCGTTCTCACCCGCCTCGCGAAGGTGCTCGGCCAGAAGCCCGCCGACCTCAAGGCCCGCACGATGCTCTGCGGCGAGCCCGGCGCGTCCAAACCACCCGCCTGCTGGAACGGCACGCCGTACCAGCCGATCCCGGTGGCGAAGGACGTCAGCGAGCAGGTCGCGATCGACGTGATGGAGCGCCGCGAGGACTTCCCCGGGATCGCCGCCGACTCGCAGACCCTTCGCGCGTACCCCGAGCCCTACAAGGTGAACGCCGCCCACATCCTCGGGTACCTGTCGCCGATCACCACCGAAGAGCTCGAGGACATGGACAAGGCCGGGCAGGACTCGGTCCCGCACCGGTCGGACCTGGTCGGCCGCGCCGGCATCGAGCGCTCGTACGACAAACTGCTGCGCGGCACGCCCGGTGAGAAGGACGTCATCGTCGACGCGGTCGGGTACACCACCGGCATCAAGAAGCAGACCGCGCCGGTTCCGGGCGCGACGCTGGTCACCACCATCGACGCGCGGATCCAGGCCTCGGTCGAGGCCCAGCTGAAGAACGCGATCATGACCGCGCGCAAGCAGACCGACCCGGTGACCCACAAGAAGTACGTCGCCGACTCCGGCGCCGCGGTGGTCATGGACACCAAGACCGGCCGGGTCGTCGCGATGGCCAGCTACCCGACGTACGACCCGGGGGTCTGGGTCGGCGGCATCAGCCAGCGCGAGCTCGACGCGCTCTACTCGGCGAAGTCCGGCACGCCGCTGGTCTCCCGTGCGCTGCAGGCCCAGCTGGCGCCGGGTTCGACGTTCAAGCCGATCACCACCTCGGCCGCGATGGGCGCCGGGTACAGCCCGAAGACGCGGCTCGACTGCTCGTCGTACTTCGAGGTCGGCAACCGCCGGTTCAAGAACTACGAGTCCGCGTCGTACGGGATGATCGGCTTCGACCAGGCGCTCGCGCTGTCCTGTGACACGTTCTTCTACCGGATCGCGTACGCGCTCTGGCTGAAGGAGGGCGGCAACTCCAGCGACATCAGCACGTACGACCCGCTGGTCGAGATGGCGAAGAAGTTCGGCCTCGGCAAGCCGACCGGGATCGACCTGCCCGGCGAGGCGACCGGCCGGATCGCGGACCGCCAGTGGAAGAAGACGTACTACGACTCGATGAAGGACTACTACTGCAAGCTGTCGGCCAACCCGCCGTCCGGCACGTCGGCCTTCCTGAAGCAGTTCGCCCGCGAGTTCTGCGTCGACGGGTACAAGTACCGCGCCGGTGACGCGGTCAACTTCGCGATCGGCCAGGGCGACACCACAGTCACCCCGCTGCAGCTCGCGACCGTGTACTCCGCCCTGTCGAACGGCGGCACGCTCTTCGAGCCGCGAGTCGTCCAGTCCTGGGTCGGCGCGAACGGCAAGCCGCACCAGATCAAGCCGGTAGTGAAGGCCAAGCTCCCGGTCGCGAAGAACACGCTGCGCTACATCGACACCGCGCTCAAGCAGACCACGGTCAGCGGCACCGCGGCCTGGAAGTTCCAGGGCTTCCCGCTCGACAAGATCCCGGTCCGCGCCAAGACCGGTACGGCCGAGGTCTACGGCAAGCAGACGACGTCGTGGCTGGCGTCGTACACCGATCGGTACGCCGTGGTGATGATGATCAGCCAGGCCGGTACGGGTTCGGGCGCCGGCGGTGACGCGGTCCGGAAGATCTACGAGACGCTGTACAACATCAAGCCGGCGCCGCCGCCCGGGCAAGAGAAGCCGAAGCAGTGAGGGCGGGCAGATGGCACTACTGACTCCGATCCGGATGCGATCGCGGATGGACCGGCGGTCGACCGTGTGGCAGGTGGACTGGGTCCTCGTGCTCGGCGTGGTCGCGCTGTCGTTCCTCGGCGCGATGCTGATCTGGTCCGCGACCCACAACCGCACCTCGCTGACCGACGGGAACCAGTACGCGTTCCTGGTCCGGCACGCCTTGAACTTCGCGATCGGCCTGATCCTCGCGGTCGGCGCTGCCGTCACCGATCACCGCCGGGTCCGCATCCTCGCCCCGGTCCTGTACGCCGCCTCGATCGTCGGACTGATCCTGGTCCTCGTGCCGGGCGTCGGGTCGACGATCAACGGGTCCCGGTCGTGGATCCAGTTGCCGTTCATGTCGATCCAGCCGAGCGAGTTCGCCAAACTCGCGGTGATCGTCGGGATGGCGCTGCTGATCGCGGAGAAGGGCGAGACCGACCGCAACGAGAACGCCCGTACCGTCGACGTCGCGCAGGCCGTCGGGGTCGCCGCCGTGCCGGTGATCCTGGTGATGCTGCAGCCCGACCTCGGCACGGTGATGGTGCTCGGCTCGATCGTGTTCGGGATCATCGCGGTCTCCGGCGTACCGAAACGCTGGATGCTCGGTCTGCTCACCGCTGGCGTGCTGGTCGCGGCGATCGCGATCAAGCTGCACATCCTGAAGCAGTACCAGATCTCGCGCTTCATCGCGTTCGCGCACCCGTCGTCGGATCCGCAGGGCATCGGGTACAACGTGAACCAGGCCCGGATCGCGATCGGCAACGGTGGGGTGTTCGGCCAGGGCCTGTTCCACGGCGGCCAGACCCAGAACGCGTTCGTCCCCGAACAGCACACCGACTTCGTCTTCACGGTCGCGGGGGAGGAGCTCGGGCTGATCGGCGCCGGCGCGATCATCGTGCTGTTCGCGGTGATCCTGTTCCGCGGGCTGCGGATCGCGATCAACGCCCGGGACGCGTTCGGCCGGCTGGTCGCGACCGGGATCGTCTGCTGGTTCGCGTTCCAGGCGTTCGAGAACATCGGCATGACGCTCGGCATCATGCCGGTCACCGGCCTCCCGCTGCCGTTCGTGTCGTACGGCGGTTCCTCGATGTTCGCCTGCCTGCTCGCGGTCGGCCTGCTGCAGAACATCCACCTCAGGTCCCACCGCTACTGACCCGCGAACTGACACGTCAGGTACGCTCCCTCCGCGCTCCTCAGTCCCCCCGGAGAGGCCCCATGACCAGGTCTGTGTCGTTCCCGCTCGCGCTCACCGCTGCCCTCGCGCTGTCCCTCACCGCCTGCGGTGGGGACGACGACAAGAAGGTTGCCGGTACGCCGCTCACGCCCACCCCGAGCTCGACGCCCAGCGCACCGGCGCCGACGTCGACCGTGCCGGTCACCCGGACGGCCGACGAGCTGACCAAGGCGCTGCTCGAGCTCAACGACCTGCCGAGCGGGTTCTCCCAGGAGAAGGACGAGTCCGACGACGGCTCGAAGCCGTTCTCGTCGCCGAGCAGCCGCTGCAAGACCCTGGTCAAATACCTCAACGCCACCAAGGCCCCCGGGTCGAAGGCGAGCGTGACCCGCACCTTCACCGGCGGCCAGGAGGGCCCGTACATCGACTACGGCCTCGACTCGATGGGCACCGCCGCCGAGGTCGCCGACCTCCGCGATTCGTACGCGAAGGCCGTCGACTCCTGCACCAAGGTGACGCTGAAGACCGAGGGCTCCGGCAACACCTCGATGAAGGTCGAGAAGATCACCGCTCCGGCGTACGGCACCAAGCCGTTCGCGTTCCGTCTCACCGGCACCAGCGGGCCCAAGCGCGGCCTCGAGTACACCGCCGCCGTCACCGGCGTCGACGACGTGATCCTGTCCGTCGGCGTACTCGCCGGCCAGGGCGGCGAGCTGGAGCCCGCCACCGAGGCCGCGGTCACAAAGGCGCGGCAGGTCCTCAAGACAGCTTGACCAGGGTGACGGGCGTCACGCTGGTCGTTGTCACGCCGGGATGACGTGCCACCGTCGTGTTGGCATGGAAGAGCGGATGAGTTTCAGCAAAGTCTCGCCGGCCGGCTTCCGGGCCGTGTACGGCGTGGAGAACTATGTGCAGGGCGTTCTGGACCACACGTTGCTGCACCTGATCAAGATCAGGGCGTCGATGCTCAACGGGTGCGCGTTCTGCCTCGACATGCACACGACGGACGCGCTGAAGGCAGGCGAGAGCAGCCAGCGCCTGTTCGGGCTCGCCGCCTGGCACGACTCCTCGTTCTACGACGAGCGTGAACGGGCCGCGTTGGCGCTGACCGATGCGGTCACGCAGCTCGAGCGCGGCGGCGTACCGGACGAGGTGTGGGATGCGGTGGTGGAGCACTTCGGCGAGGAGGGCGCTGCCAACGTGCTCCTCGCGATTGGCACCATCAACCTGTGGACCCGATTGAACATCGCAACCAGGAAACAGCCGGAACTGGCCGGTTGATCCTGCGCGAATTCGAGTCGGCCCGCGGCATGCTCGCCGGCCTCGCGTACCGGTTGCTGGGCAGCTGGCACGACGCCGAAGACGTGCTGCAGGACGCGTACGTCCGCTGGTCCGCCGCAGACCGCACCGATGTGGCCGAGCCGCGTCGCTACCTGACCAGGGTGGTGACGCGGCTGTCCATCGACGTACTCCGAACCAGGCAAGCGCGCCGCGAGAGCTACACCGGCGAATGGCTGCCGGAGCCGGTCCTGGCGGATGCCATCGACCTGGGCGACCTCTCGATGGCGCTACTCCACCTGATGGAACGGCTGACTCCACCGCAGCGCGCTGTCTACGTACTGCGCACCGCCTTCACCCTCCCGTACGACGAGATCGCGGAGATCCTGGACCGTACGCCGGAACACTGCCGCCAGCTCCACCGCCGGGCCGTGCGTGAACTCGCCGACGACCGCCCTCGCTTCCACCCCTCCGCCGCCGAGCAACGCCGCCTCCTCCACGACTTCGTAGCCGCCGCCCGCGAAGGCGACCTGGCTCGCCTGGAGGACCTGCTCAAAGACTCCGTCACCTCCTGGACCGACGGCGGCGGCGTACGCCGAGCCGCCCGCAAACCCGTCGTGGGTCGCGACAAGGTGGCCACCTTCTTCACCCACATCTACGCCCACACCGATGTCACCATCACCCCCGTGGACCTGGCCACCGGCCCCGCCCTGGACATATCGGTCCGAGGCCACCGCCACGTCCTCACCCTCGACTCCAACGGCACTCAGATCACCACCATCCGAGTCCTCGCCAACCCCCACAAACTCACCGCTGTTCGCTAGAGGCCGCGGCTCAGGCCTCGTCCAGCGGCATGATCGTCGTTCGTCTGTGGTGCTCGAACACGACCGAGCTGCGGATGTCGGCGATCTCCTGGCGCTTGGCGAGCGCCAGCACGAGATCGCGCAAGGCCCGCGTGTCCTTCACCGCGACATGTGCCAGAAAGTCGGAGCCACCCGACACCATGAACATGTCGAGCGTCTGCGGCAGGTCCATCACATAGGCCTGGAACGCGGTCGCAACAGCCATCGCCTGCGGCCTGAGCTTGATCGAGATGATCGCCTGGGTCGAGCGGTCGATCGCCTCGAGGTCCACGGCGGCGTGATAGCCGCTGATCACCCCGCGGTCGCGCAGCCCACGGATCCGCTCCAGGCAGGTCGAGGGCGCGATGCCGAGCTCAGCGGCCATGTCGCGGTTCGTACGGCGGGCGTCGTTCTGCAGCATTCGCAGCAGCGCCGTATCAAGTTCGTCCATATCAGCCAGTTTCGCAGATCTGCCGAACGATGTTCGGGGAGTCGGACGCGATCCCGCGCAGACGGCTAACTTTACCTGCGTGCTGACGAACAAGATGGTCGTGGTGGTCGCGACCGAAGCGCCCATCGGTGTCGCCCTCAACACCGCCGCCCTGCTCGGCGTCGGTATCGGCCGTCGCCACGACGACACGGTCGGCCCGGACAGCGTCGACGCGTCCGGCGCGACCCACACCGGGATGTGTGCGTACCCGATCCCGATCCTGCGAGCGTCCGCCGAGCAACTCCACGTCCTGCGCGGCCAGGCCGCAGCCCGCGCCGGCGTCACCGTGCACGACATGACGCAGGTCGCCCAGCAGGCACGCACCTACGAGCAGATGGCGACGACGCTCAGCGGCACGAAGCCCGAAGACATCGAGTACCTCGGACTCGCGTTGTACGGCCCACGACCGGCCATCGACTCCCTCACCGGAGCCCTACCGCTCTACCGCTGACGAACTCCTCCAACAAGCGCGGAGTCCGTAGGGTGGGCTGCATGCGACTGAACTACGTGGAGACCGGTCCGGCGGACGCGCCCGTGGTGTTGCTCGGCTCGTCGCTCGGGGCCGATCAAGCGATGTGGGCGCCGCAGGTGGAGGTGCTCGCCAAGCGGTTTCGGGTGATTGCGTTCGACCATCGCGGCCATGGCGGGTCCGAGGTCCCCGACGGCCCGTACACGATCGACGACCTCGGCGGCGACGTCGTCGAGTTGCTCGACACCCTCGAGGTGGACCAGGCGTCGTACGTCGGGATCTCGCTCGGCGGGTCGGTCGGGCTCTGGCTGGCGGAGAACGCCCCGGAGCGGATCCACCGTCTGGTGGCGATCTGCCCGCCGACCAACACGGCCGTCAACCCGCAGATGTGGACCGACCGCGCCGCGCAGGTACGCGCCGAGGGCACCCAGTCGATCGCCGACGCGACCCTCGGCCGCTGGTTCCTCCCCGAATACACCGAGGACGTCGAGCCCGTCCGCCAGATGCTGCAGGACTGCCCCGACGAGGGCTACGCCGCCTGCTGCGAGGCCATCAGCACGCTGAACCTCCTTCCGAAGCTGAACGACATCACTGCCCCGGTCCTGCTGATCACCACGGACTCGGATCAGTCCGTCCCGCCGGAGACCGTCGTACCCCTCGCATCCGAGATCCCCGGCGCCCACCTCGAGATCATCGAGAAGGCTGCCCACCTCGTCACCTACTCCCACCCGGACGTCATCAACCCACTACTCCTCGCGCACCTCGCCTGACTACGCTCTGGATGCAGCCCACCGCGAGCAGGAACAATGGGGCGACCGAGAGAGGGGACGATGCGTGAGCGTGCACGATCAGCCATTCGCGCGGTCGGCAGGTCAGGCGGATCTCGAGCTGGCCGACTACGCGACGACGTTCGGCACGGAGCGCCGGCGGCGTACGTCGTCCAGCCTGATCGGTCCTGTCATGGTCGCCGGCCTCCTCGCCTTCTTCGTGGCCGATTCGGTCGCTTCGAGCCGGAGTGCTGTCACAGCCTTCTTCGTGGCCGCCGGCGCCCTCCTGGTGCTGTTCTTCGTCTTCGCCTTTGCGTCGATCGCCGCGGGACGGAGGCGCAAGTCGCGCCCGACTCCGAGCTCGCGTCGATTCCTGCCCATGGCCGCCCTCCAGGCGTACGCGAGCGAGGCGGCGCAGGGTGCGGGCTTCGTCGACCTCTCGTGGATGGCCGCTGAGCAGCTCCGTACGACGAAGCCGAAGCAGGTCGGGCCGATGGCCTCGCCCGCGGAGATCAACGCGGTCTTCAGGGAGCTGCTGGTGACCATCGGACGCCTGCCGCGGGGCGAGGCCGACCACGTCATCCGCGACCTCCTGCGATACCTGATCACGCGCTCCGACCGCCCTTCTGCGGCGACCCTCCTGCACACGCCCATTCGTCCGGAGCCGCTGGCGAGTCAGTTGCGGCTCTTCACACGGATGGCCGACCGCGTACCCGAGTCGGTCGTCCGGGATATTCGGGACGATCTATGGCGACAGGTGCGCCCCCGGTGATCGATGACCTGGGGAAGCTGCTGGATCGGGCCTCGTCGCCGGTCGATCTCGCGGTCGTACTGCTGACCGGGCCGCTCGCGTTCGCACTCGATGCCGGCCTCGACATCGTCGGATTCCTGCCGCCGGGGTACGTCGCGATCATCGCCGCCTCGTTCGCGCTCGGAGTACGGAAGGTGGTCGAAGCCCGGCTCGCGCCGCGGCGGGAGCGGCGTGACCGCGAGGCCCGGCGGCAGGTGACCCGGGACCGCGCCATCGCGCTCCAGAGCCGGATCGCGGAGTTCCACCCACCGTCGGAGCTCGGGAATCGATTGCTGCAGGAGGTGGAGCTCTACCGGGCCGGGATCACCACCGACGAGCAGTTCGAGAGCGCGGTCGCAGACTGCGTGGACGACTACCGCTATCTGGTCCGGACCGCGTTCGATTCCGGCGTAGGGCAGCGGCAGCGTTAGTCTGGTAGGCGCTCTGCTCCCCTACCGGAAGTGCCCGATGACTGTCGAATCGCTGTTCCCGCGCCTGGAGGCGTTGCTGCCGAGTGTGCAGAAGCCGATCCAGTATGTCGGAGGTGAGCTGAACTCGGTCAGCAAGGAGTGGGATGCGGTCAGCGTCCGCTGGGCGCTGATGTACCCGGACGCGTACGAGGTCGGCCTGCCCAACCAGGGCGTGCAGATCCTGTACGAGGTGCTGAACGAGCGCGACCACATCCTTGCCGAGCGGACGTACTCCGTCTGGCCGGACATGGAGCAGATCATGCGGGACAACGCGATCCCGCAGTTCACGCTGGACTCGCATCGGCCGGTCCGGGCGTTCGACGTGTTCGGGCTGTCGTTCTCGACCGAGCTCGGGTACACGAACATGCTCACCGCGCTCGACCTGGCGGGCATCCCGTTGCACGCTGTCGACCGCACCGACGAGGACCCGATCGTGCTCGCCGGCGGCCATGCCGCGTTCAATCCGGAGCCGATCGCGGACTTCATCGACGCCGCGGTGCTCGGTGACGGCGAGGAGATCGTGCTCGCGATCTCCGAGGTGATCCGGGAGTGGAAGGACGAGGGCCGCCCGGGCGGGCGCGACGAAGTACTGCTCCGGCTGGCGAAGTCCGGCGGCGTGTACATCCCGAAGTTCTTCAGCGTCGACTATCTGCCGGACGGCCGGATCCAGCGCGTCATCCCCAACCGGCAGGGCGTTCCGTTCCGGACGGCGAAGCACACGGTCATGGACCTCGACGCCTGGCCGTACCCGAAGAAGCCGCTGGTGCCGCTGGCCGAGACCGTGCACGAACGGTTCTCGGTCGAGATCTTCCGCGGCTGCACGCGTGGCTGCCGGTTCTGCCAGGCGGGCATGATCACCCGCCCGGTGCGTGAGCGCAGCATCACCACGATCGGCGACATGGTCGACAACGGGCTCAAACAGACCGGGTTCGAGGAGGTCGGCCTGCTCAGTCTGTCGAGTGCCGACCACAGCGAGATCGCGGACGTGGCGAAGGGCCTCGGTGACCGGTACGAGGGCAGCAACGTCTCGCTGTCGTTGCCTTCGACAAGGGTCGACGCGTTCAACATCACGCTGGCGAACGAGTTCTCCCGCAACGGCCGGCGCAGCGGGCTGACGTTCGCGCCCGAGGGCGGGTCGGACCGGATGCGCAAGGTGATCAACAAGATGGTCACCGAGGAGGACCTGATCCGGACCGTCGCGGCGGCGTACAGCCACGGCTGGCGGCAGGTGAAGCTGTACTTCATGTGCGGTCTGCCGACCGAGACCGACGAGGACGTGCTCGCGATCGCGGACCTGGCGAAGAAGGTGATCGCGACGGGCCGTGAGGTCTCCGGCCGCAACGACATCCGCTGCACCGTGTCGATCGGCGGGTTCGTGCCGAAGCCGCACACGCCGTTCCAGTGGGCGTCGCAGCTCGGCGTCGAGGAGACCGACGCCCGGCTGGCCAAGCTGGGTGCGGCGATCCGATCGGAGAAGAAGTACGCCAAGGCGATCGGTTTCCGGTACCACGACGGCAAGCCGGGCATCATCGAAGGCCTGCTGTCCCGCGGCGACCGCCGCGTCGGCCGCGTGATCGAGGCGGTCTGGCGCGACGGCGGCCGGTTCGACGGCTGGAGCGAGCACTTCTCGTACGACCGCTGGGTCGAGTCCACCGAGAAGGCGCTGGCGGACGAGCCGGTCGACCTCGCCTGGTACACGACGCGCGAGCGCGAGTACGCCGAAGTACTGCCCTGGGACCACCTGGACTCGGGCCTGGACCGGGACTGGCTGTGGGAGGACTGGCAGGACTCACTCGAGGAAGACGGCGCGATCGAGGTCGAGGACTGCCGCTGGACCCCCTGCTTCGACTGCGGCGTCTGCCCCCAGATGGGCACCGAAATCCAAATCGGCCCAACCGGCAAGAAACTACTCCCACTGTCCGTCGTCTAGCTGCGGTACTCCGCCGCCGAACCTTTCGATGCTGCCGACAAGAGCAGGTCGGTGAGCAGTAGGTCGTCAGCGCTGCTCAGGACGAGGTCGGCGGTGGCGACCGCGTCCGGGGTGACGTACGGGTTGGGGACGGCGACTGCGAACATGCCTGCCGCCTGGGCTGCTGCGACGCCGTGGGGTGTGTCCTCGACGGCGATCGCGGGTACGCCGACCCGCTGGAGCGCGAGCTGGTAGATGGCCGGGTCGGGCTTGTGGGTGTCCACCTCGTCGCCGGTGACGATCTCGTCGAAGAGTTCGACCGCGTCGACCCGCTTGAGGTGACCGACGACCCAGCTCCGGGGGGAGCTGCTCGCGATCGCGACGCGGAGCCCGAGCTCGTGGGCTGACGAGATCCAAGCACGGATGCCGGGGCGGAAGTCGAGCTCAGCATGCATCCGGTCCCGGTGGGCGAGCCGCCGGGCATGACTCTCGGCCCGGTCGAATCCGGCCCCGACCGCTGCCGCGAGTACGGCGTACCGGTCGTCGCTCACGTCGCCGCCGTGACCCGGCCAGAAGCCGTCGAGGTCGAGCTCGAGACCGTGGTATGCCCACTCGGTCTGCCAGCTCTCGACCATCGTCGTCTCGGTGTCCATCAGCAGACCGTCGAAGTCGAACACGACCGCCTGCACGTCCGTCGGCACCAGCCGCGTCGCCAGCCGATGGATCTGCGTCTCGCTCAGCCCGAGCCAGGCGAGATACCCACGGACCCCACCGAACCGCTCGTCGAGGTACGAGAGCGACCCGAGGATCGTGTCCGGGTGGGACCGGGAGAAGGCGGGCGCGTCCTGCAGACCGAGGTTCGTCTCGCTGATCGCGTAGTCCGCGGCGATGTCCGGGCGGGGTACGCCGACCAGGTCGAGCAGGATCGCGACCGTCAGCCCGGTCCGGTCTTTGCCGGCCTTGCAGTGCACGACGACCGGCCGATCCGCCGGGGCCTCGGCGATCGCGGTGAAGATTCTGCCGACGTGGGCCGCGTTGCGGGCCAGGCTGTTGCGGTAGACGTCGACCAGCCGCGGCTCGGCGGCCGGATCGCGAGTCGCCTCGGCCGCCGGGTCGATCCACGGGATCCGCTGGTATACCGAATCTCCGGCCAGCGGATGTGGTTGCTTCAACTCCCAATCGGAGCGCAGATCGAGCACCAGTCCGGCGGCGACGGTTTCGAATTCAGGCAGGCCGGCCGCGTCAATGCACTCACTGCGGAGCAGAGCCCGCGCTCGCGTCGGTACGCCGTACCGGGTCGGAAGTCCGCCAACGTCACGCGCATTCGGGCTCCACATACCTGTCAGCTTAGGACAACACCTCCTAGCGACTCGAAGTCGCTCCAGCTTCCGTCGTACGCCTTGTGGTGTACGGCGGAATCCATGCCGACCGCAAAGACGTCGATCCGGCCCGGCCCCCACGAGACCACCGAGCCCGCCGGCTGCGGACGGCGTTGTACGGCGGCTGGTTCGAGCCAGCCGGCCAGGGCGGCGATGTTCATCCGGAGGATCGCCGTGGCCAGCGACCAGTCGATGAAGTTCAACGTGTCGTTGGCGGAGTGGATATGCCCGTTCGCGCTGTCCCCGCCCTCGATCGTCAGAACCGCTGGTATACCAGCGTTGATGAACGGGACATGATCGCTGGCGAACGGATTCAGCGACGTCTCGACCTTCAACCCCGTGTACGTCGCGCCCGCCGCAGCGAGATCCGCGATCTGACTCGACGACACCGCCGCTCCCTCCAGCAGTACGCCGGGTGTCGCGGTGTTCATGGTCCCGATCATGTCCATGTTGAGTACGGCGCGGACCCGCGACCGCTCCGCCGGCGGCAGCGCGGCGACGTACTGCTTGCTGCCGAACAGCCCCTCTTCCTCGCCACCGAACAGGATCAGCCGGACGTCATGCTGCCAACTGCGTGTCGACAGCAGACGGCCGAGTTCGAGTACGCCGGCCGAGCCGCTGCCGTTGTCGTCCGCCCCCGGAGCCGGCGCGGCCGGACCGCCCGCGATGTTGATCGAGTCCAGGTGAGCGGTGACGATCACCAGCTTGCGGTCAACGCCGACACCGGTGCGATCGCCGACCAGATTCGCCGAATGGCCCGCCCCGACGGTGATCGGTCCCCGGCTCACTTGGTAGCCAAGGGCAACCATTCGATCGGATGCGAAGTCCATCGCCTGCGTGAACGTCGTACTCAGCGAATGCCTGGTCGGCAGACTCGCCAGCCAGGTCAGGTCGCTCTGGTACGACGTCGTGGACACCTCGCCGACCAGGTCCGCGATGTCCGGATCGACCCGGGCCGCGACGGCCGTCTCGTGGTCGACGACCGTCGTGTTCGGGCGGAGCGCTTCGATCCGCCAGTGGTGGTTGGACCGCCGACGCGGCTTGTCGGCCGACGAGATGACCAGATGCCGGCCGTGATCGAGCAGCGGCGTGACATCGGGGTACTCGTCCTGGAAACTCCGGCCCACCTGCGTGACGAGCAGCAGACCGGGAACGGTCCGGGAGGCCCGGCCGAGGCGTTGTTCGGCCGGGACCCAGAGGAGGGTCTTGTCCCCGAACCGTGCCGACCGGGCGCCGCCGGCGGCATCCGCGGTCGGTACGACCAGATAGCGCACATTCATTGTTGGTCCTGCCAAGCAATCTCGAGTCGATCGGGCGCCGAGGACACGATCCGCCCGGTCCCGTCCGGCAGATGCAGCCGTCCGGCCGGGTCCCAGCGCCCCGGCGGCCCGGGGGAGGGGGCGTCGCCGCGGCCGATCTGCAGCGGCACGAACGTCCCGTCCGGGCGGAACTCCACCCCCCGCCGGCCACGGGCCGGCGGGAAGGCGAAGTCGTCGCGACGGTAGACGCTGATCCCGTCGTGGTCCTCCTCGAAGGAATGCGTCCAGCGTCCGGTCGGCGTGGTGGTCAGATCTTCACCGCCTGTCCGATCGAGGCGGGGGAGTCGGGAACGGTCAGCTTGAAATCGCTGATGATCCCGCCGAGCGGTTCGTACCCGGTGACGGATGGTCCCCAGGCCGATCCGTCCCACCACTTGTGATACAGCTGCTTGTCGGTGCCGGTGACGAACACGTCCAGCCGGTTGGTGTCCCACGAGACCACGCGCGGCTCGTCGGTGCAGATCCCGCCCATGTACTCGTATCCCGTGACGCTCGGTCCCCAGGAGGATCCGTCCCACCACTTGTGGTAGAGAGCGGAGTCGGTTCCGAGCAGGAACACGTCGAGCCGGTCGGAGCCCCACGAGACCACGCTCGGCGCCGTCGTACACACGCCGCCCATGTACTCGTACCCGCTCCACGACGAGCCGTCCCACCACTTGTGGTAGAGCGCCGAGTCGGTGCCGATGACGAACAGGTCGAGCCGGTTCTCGCCCCACGCCACCACGCGCGGCGGGGAGGCACAGACGCCGCCGAGGTACTCGTACCCGGTCGCCGACGGTCCCCAGTTCGAGCCGTCCCACCACTTGTGGTAGACCGCGTTGTCCGTGCCCAGCACGAACACGTCGAGCCGATCGGGGCCCCAGGCAACGACTTCGGGCGAGCTCATGCAGATCCCGCCGAGGTACTCGTAGCCGTTCCAGGACGAGCCGTCCCACCACTTGTGGTACAGCGCCCGGTCCGTGCCGAGGACGAACGCGTCCAGCCGGTCAGGACCCCAGGTCGCCAACCGCGGCGGGCTCATGCAGACGCCGCCGAGGTACTCGTACCCGGTGACGGACGGTCCCCAGTTCGAGCCGTCCCACCACTTGTGGTACATCGCGTGGTCGGTGCCGAGGACGAACGCGTCGAGCCGGTTCGGGCCCCAGGACGCGACTTCAGGAGCGCTCATACAGATACCACCCATGTACTCGTAGCCGGCGACGGACGGTCCCCAGGACGATCCGTTCCACCACTTGTGATACATCGCCAGGTCGGTGCCGAGCACGAACGCGTCCAGCCGGTTCGCGCCCCACGACACCACCGAGCCGGCCGGTTCCGGCGTGCCGCCCGAGCTCAGGACCGGCAGGTCCTTGCGGGCGGTGTCCAGCGTCGCGTGCATCCGCGTCACCTGGTCGGTGGTGAACATGACCATGCCGCGGTCGTCGGTGTAGTCCATGTAGTCGTAGAACAGGTCGCCGTTCGGCCCGTTGCTACACGTCACATGCGGGAACGTCGGTACGCCGAAGTTCGGGCCGGCCGCGTTCGGGGTGTCGGCGCACTCGTCGGTGCCGCTGCAGCCGCTGCCGTCGTCGCCCCAGATGTGGAACAGGTTCAGGTAGTGCCCGACCTCGTGCGTCGTCGTCCGGCCGAGGTCGAACGGCGCCGCCGCCGTACCGTTCGTGCCGAACCCGCTGTGCAGGATGACCACACCGTCGGTGTTCGCCGGACCGCCCGGGAACTGTGCGTACCCGAGCAGACCGCCGCCGAGCTGGCACACCCAGATGTTCAGGTAGTGCGCGGTGTCCCACGGGTCGATGCCGCCGGTCGCCGACGACTTCACCTTGTCGTCGGTGCCGAAGCTCGCCGTACTGGTCTGGGTCCGGGTGACACCGGTCGTCGGGTTCCCGTTCGGGTCCTCGGTCGCCAGGAAGAACTCGACCCTGCTGTCCGCGATCAGTCCGCTGAACACGCCCGGCACGATGCTGGTGTCCGGGTTGGTGGCGCGGTAGTCGCGGTTCAGTACGTCGATCTGGCTGTCGATCTGCGCCTGCGAGATGTTCTGCGCGTTCGTGTTCCAGACGACGTGGACGACACACGGGATGCGAGCGACCCCGGTGAAACGGTCCTCGCCGGAGACGTAGTCCATCGTCGCGGTCTCCAGCGCCGACCGCGCCGCGGCGTACGTCGGGTCGGTCGACAGCAGCCGCCGGTGCACATCCATCACGCCGCACTGTCTGCGCGTGGGGAACTCCGTCCGCCCGCCGGTGTCAGTTGTGGCGCCGCTCATACCGGCACCACTGGCCTGCCCTCCGCCTGTCATCCCCGCACCGGCAGGCGATCCGCCGCCGCTCATGTCAGCTGCGGGTGATCCGCCGCCGCCCATGTCGGCCGCAGGCGACCCGCCGCCGCTCATGTCTGCTGCGGGTGATCCGCCGCCGCTCATCGTCGTACTGCTCGACGCCGGTGACCCGGTCATCGGCATGCCGTCTGCCGCGGGCTGTCCGTTCGCGGCGTGCCCGTTCTGCTCCGTCGCCGGTGCCTCACCCGGCATCCGGTAGTCGTCCCGGTGCTTGTCCGCTCGCCCGTTGGCCTTCCTCGGCATCTCTCCCCCTTCCGCGGGGGCGCACGGGCAGGTCGGCGTACGCGCGCCGAACCGAGAAGATTCACCCCCAGCGCACCCCTCGACCGAAGACGGTCCCTACCGCCTTCCCCCACCGAACAGTCGGCCCCCAAGTCACTGTTCTGCGTTTCACCTTGCTCCGATCACCTCGCCCACACAACCCTTCGTGGCAAGACTTTCGGATCTGGGTAGCCTCGGATTTACCGACCGGCGTGGAACAGATGGGACGTGCGGGTGAATCGGCTGACCGACTGGTTGCTCGGGCTGCACGGCTTGGCTGTCTACGCCGTGGTGGGCCTGCTCGTGTTCGCCGAGGACGCTTTGTTCGTCGGGTTCGTGCTGCCGGGTGAGACCGCGGCCGTGCTGGGGGGTGTGGCGGCGGCGCTCGGCCATGCCTCGCTCGCAGCGGTCCTGGCGGTCGTGATCGGTGCCGCCGTCCTCGGCGACACCATCGGGTACGAGGTCGGTCGGCACTTCGGGCCGCGGCTCCTGGCGAGCCGGTTCCTGCAACGGCGGGCCGGTCGGCTGGACGCCGCGCGCAGACAACTCGCCGGGCGGGGCGGTACGGCCGTCTTCCTGGCGCGGTTCGTGGCGTTCTTCCGGGCCACGATGCCGGCGCTCGCGGGCGCTTCCGGGATGCGCTACCTGAAGTTCGTCAGTTTCAACGCCGCGGGCGGGATCGTCTGGGGGACCGCGGTCGTCCTCGTCGGGTACCTTGCCGGCAACTCGTACACGAAGGTCGAGAAGACCTTCGGCCGCCTCGCCGCCCTGGTCGTCGCCGCTGTCGTCGTGGTCGCGATCGTGGTCTGGCGGGTCCGTCGGCACACCTCGGAGGATTGACATGCAGCGTGAGAAGTCGGTCCCGTTCGAGGTGCGTGCTCATCGTGGTTTGATCTCGGTCCGCGTGGTGCCGAACGACGACCCGTGGGCGTCCGGGCACCAACTCGTCGTACCCGATCTGAACGCCGAGGCGTTCCGCGGCTTCCCGATCTGCACGGCGTCGATCAGGTACCACGGGCACGGCATCAACGCGATCATGGGCTGGATCCAGGTCGTCCGGCGCGGCTCCGACGTCTCGGTCGATCTCGCTCCGAACCTGGACGCCACCGACCCGTTCTACGCGTACGGCTACCTACCGACGTTCTTCGACGCACCCGCGAACCCGGATCACCCCGACGGCACGTGGCGCGCCGACACGTTCCTCGCCGTCGTCCCGGACGTGATCCGCTCCCGTCACGCCGTACCGATCGCCGCCTTCACCTGGGGCTACGAGCTCCGGTCCGGCCGACCGACCCTACTGGACGTCGCCGCGTTGCCGTCGGCCGATTGGGCCGGCCACCGATCGGTCCTCGAGACCAAACATCCGGACTGGACCTTCGGCTAGAGGACCCGCTCCCAGATCGTGCGTTGCGCGACCGGACGGAAGCCGAGCTTGGCGTTGACCGCGATCATCGGGGCGTTCTCCGGCGCGTTCCAGGTGTGGAGCACCGCGCGACCGGATTGGATCGCCCGCAGGTTCGGTGCTTTGACGGCGATCCCGAGTCCGTTGCCGCGGTGGGTACGGCGTACGTAGGTGTCGTACTGGTTGAGGCGTTCCGGGGTCTCCGGCGTACCGCCCATCTGCGTGTACGCCGCGAGCTCGCCGGACTCGGTGTGTACGGCGGCTGTGGTGTAGGTGAACCGTCCCTGAGCCACGCGCCGGGCCTCCGCGTCGCGCACCAACTCCGGTGTCCACCGCACGGGCTCGTCCGTCCGATCCCCGGTCGGCACGTCCTCACTCATCCCACTCAACAGCTCGACAAACTGGTCGAGCCACTCGTCCGGCACCTGCTCCCGCCACTGCACCAGCTCGTACCCGTCCACCGGACGCTCCAGCGCCGTCACGTCGATCGGCAGCTCGACCACCTGATGCAGCTCCGAATGCTTCTTCTCGAACCCCCGCGCCCGGGCAAACGCCGTCCCCGCACTCTCTCCTGTCACCGGATCGCCGGCCACGTTGGTCCCCGAGACAATCCGCCGCCCCTCGGCCCGTGCCCGCTCGACAGCGGCGTCCAGCAACCTGGTCGCAACCCCACGCCGCCGGTACTCCGGCACAACCGCCAGCTCGACATCAACCGTGTCGGTGTTCCCCACCAACCACCAATCCAGCCACGCCACCCCGAGCCAGTCGTCGCCGTCCACCAGCCCGATTCCCTCAGCCCGCACATCAGCATGAGTCCCCGCCATCAAAACCCGAGCCTCTTCGCGCCCCAACCCGACCGGGAACTCCAGCTCCTCCCGCCGAACCCCGAACTTCACCTCGTAGAACCGCCGGAACGCCTCGACATCCCGCCCGTCAACATCCACAAACTCCACCCCAGCACCCTAGACACACGACACAGCGGCCGCCGCGAATTCCCATCCCGCGACTGTCTGCCGTCAGGTCCACGGGATGGGTTTACCTATCGCGTGGTGGGTTCCCGGCCCGGAGTCACGGTGGTGAACCCACAACGGGATGGGTGAACCCGTCTCGTGCGGGCGCCGGGGGAAACAGGCGGCGGGGCAGCCACGGTCGCGGCCGGCCGACGGCGGCCAGGTGGGCGCGGGCGACTAGTGGTCGGCGGGCTAGTGGTGGGGGCGGAGGGCTCGGTTGGCTGCCGGTTCGGCGATGGAGGTGCGGAAGGGGTGGGCTGGGTAGACGCCGAGGAGGCGGACCTCGACGGAGAAGAAGGCGAGTTCTTCGAGGGCCAGGGCGACGTTCGGCTCCTCGGGATGTCCTTCGATGTCTGCGTAGAACTGGGTGGCGAAGAACATGCCGCCCAGCTGGTACGACTCCAGCTTGGTCATGTTCACGCTGTTCGTGGCGAACCCACCGAGCGCCTTGTAGAGCGCCGCCGACACGTTCCGCACGCGGTACACGAAGCTCGTGATGACCGGACCGGACCCAACCGGCGGGACCTCGGGCTCGCGGGACAGGACCAGGAAGCGGGTGGTGTTGTGGTGCTCGTCCTCGACATCGGACGCGAGGGTCTCCAGCCCGTAGAGCTCAGCAGCCGCCCGCGGCGACAGCGACGCAACCGTCGGGTCACCCAGCTCGGCCACCTCACGAGCCGCCCCGGCCGTGTCATCCGCAACGACAGTCGACCACCCGTGTTCGCGGATGATCTTCCGGCACTGCCCGAGCGCGTGCACGTGGCTGCGGACGGTCCTGATCTGGTCGAGCGTCGTACCAGGGGTGGCCAGCAGCTGGAAGTGGATCGGCAGGAAGTACTCGCCGACGATGTGCAGCCCGGACTCCGGCAGCAGGTGGTGGATGTCCGCGACCCGGCCGGCGATCGAGTTGTCGACCGGGATCATCGCCAGCCCGGCGCGCCCGCTGCTCACCGCCTCGAGCGCGTCCTCGAACGTCGTACAAGGCAGCTGCTCGCGGTCCGGGAACATCTCGGTGCACGCCATCGCCGAATTCGCGCCTGGCTCACCCTGATAAGCAATCGGTCCGTCCACGATCTACCAGCCTAGACCCCGAACATCTCACCAGCCGGATCAGGTGTCCGTCTTACGGACTTTCTCCGGCGCCCCGGTGACCGCGCGACCCTCGAGTGCCTTGGCCTTGGTGGCGTACATGTCGATGTACTCCTGCCCCGACAGCTCCATGATCTTGTACATGATCTCGTCGGTGACGGCCCGCAGGATGAGCCGATCGCTCTCCATCCCTTCGTACCGCGAGAAGTCCAGCGGCTCACCGAACTTCACCGTCGGCGACGCGAACGACGCGACCACCTTCCCGGGCGGCGCGACCACATCGGTCCCGATCACCCCGCACGGGATCACCGGCACCTTGGCCTCCAGCGCGAGCCGGGCCACGCCCGTCCGTCCCTTGTAGAGCCGACCGTCGTGCGACCGGGTGCCCTCCGGGTAGATCCCGAACAGTTCGCCACGCTCGAGCACCTTCATCCCGGCCCGCATCGCGCCCTCGGACGCCGACCCGCCGGACCGGTCGATCGGCACCTGCCCGGTGCCCTTGAAGAACCCGCGCTGGAACCGCCCCTTGATCCCGGCCCCGGTGAAGTAGTCGGACTTCGCGACGAACGTGACCCGGCGGCGCAGTGCCAGCGGCATGAAGATCCAGTCGGAGTACGAGAGGTGGTTGCTCGCGATGATCGCCGCGCCGGTCTCCGGGATGTTCTCGGCGCCGACCACGATCGGCCGGAAGATGCGCTTCACCGGCGGTCCGACCAGCACGTTCTTCAGCACCCAGTAGATGCCCTTGCCGTCGCCGTCGCCGGCATCCACGACCGCAGGGTCCGGCTCCCGCCGCGGCGACTGTGCCGGTTCCGTCATCGGTGTCCTTTCCTCACGCGTTCCCCGAACCTTCATGATGCCGTACGGCACCCCGGATCGGGATCAATCGCCCTGGGCCGGCCTGAAGTGTGCCTTGACGTCGGGGCGGTTGGCGAGGACGAAGGTGGTGATCAGTACGACGATCTGCAGGCCCTGGCCGATGCTCATCCAGACCGGATTCTGGCCGGACGCGATGTAGTACACGTTGAGTACGGTCACCACGATCGCCACGATCCGGATCCGCCGGTACGACGAACGCTTGCCGTGCCGCAGCCCTTTGATGATGCGCAGGTAGACGAGCAGGATGATCAGCGCCGTGATCGGCCGCGACCACAAGGCCCATGACAGGCTCGTCCGGACCTGATCCCGGACAGCGGGATCAGGTGAGTCGTGGTTCGGGGCATGGGCGAACTGGTAGTTGAGAACGCTGTGGTGGAAGACGGCGACGAGGACCGCGATCAGGATGCTCAGGCCGAGGTAGATCGCCACCAGCCGGATCACCGGACGCATCACGCGCTCCCGCTCGACGGCGATGGTGTCGTCAATTGGATTGGTCATGAATGCAAGTTAGTGCCGCCCCCGGGGCATCGGGCCCGGTCGCCACGCGGAAGCCGCTGACATCGCGGCGCACCGCTTCGTAAGCTGCTGACCACACCGTCGCCCAGGTGGGGGAGTCAGCATGCGCATCAAGGTCCTGACCGCTGTCCTCGCGGTTCTCGTAGGCGTCCTCGTCACACTCCCGGCCAGAGCGGCGGCCCCGGACGCGACCGTCGTACCGATCCAGGTCACCGGCCCGGCGGCGTCGCGGTTCAACCTGGTGGTGATGGGCGACGGCTACACCGCGGCCGAGCTACCGAAGTTCCGCGAGCAGCTCGACAAGCACCTGAACATCCTCTGGAGCATCGAGCCGTTCAAGTCGTACCGGAACTACGTCAACGTGTACGCCGTCGAGATCGCCTCCCCGGAGTCCGGCGTCGACTGCGACCCCGGCCTCACCTCACCCCAGCGCGACACCCCGCTGCAGATGGGCTTCTGGGGCGGCTGCAACCCGGGCAGCGTCCAGCGCCTGCTGACGGTCAGCTCGGCGGCGGCCACGCAGTACGCCGATCTGGTGCCCGGCACGACCTCCGCCAACCGGCAGATCCTTGCTATCGGCAACAGCAACACCTACGGCGGAGCGGGCGGGACCTATGCGACCGCGTCCGGCGGCAACGCGCTCTCGGCGCTGATCACGCCGCACGAGCTCGGCCACTCGCTCGGCGGACTGCAGGACGAGTACGACTACTACGCCCGCGGCGAGCGCGGTGCGCCGTACGTCGGTCCTGAGCCGTCCTCGATCCACCACACGTTGCTGACCGAGCAGCAAATGCTCGACCAGCACGCGAAGTGGTACCGCTGGCTGGGGGAGCCGTCGGAGTCCGGCGGGACGATCGGCCGCTACGAGGGCGGCATGTACGCCGGTTCCGGCGTCTGGCGGCCCAGCGCGCACTCGATGATGAAGGCGCTCGGCTACTACTTCGACCAGGTGTCACGCGAACGGATGACCCAGCGGCTCTCCGCCAAGGCGAATCTGTTCCAGGACAGCACGCCGGTCGGACAGGTCGCCGCAGACCAGGTCGTCTGGCTGCAAACGCTGCATCCGGTCGATCACGAGCTGACGGTCTCGTGGGCCGTCGACGGTACGACGCTGCCGACCGCGAACGCCCGCTCCGTCGACCTCTCCACACTGCAGCTGACCGCCGGCAAGCACACCCTGACCGCGACGATCGTCGACCCGACCACGTTCATCCGCGATCCCGCCGTACGCCCGACCGCCGCCCGTTCGTGGACCATCGACACCACCCTGACCGCACCGCCCTCGACTGGTACGCCGACGTTCACCGGATCCACCTCCACCGAGCACCCGGTCAGCGCCGACGAGGTCGTGTACGCCGAGACCTCGCAGCCGAACGCCTCGATCACCTGGCAGGTCGACGGACGGACCGTCGCGAACCCGGGCAATGACCGCGACGTCGAACTCGCACCGCTGAAGCTGACCGGCCGCCACACGCTGACCGCCCGGACCGGCGTCCAGACGCTCACCTGGACCGTCGACGGAGTCGAGGCCGTCGTGACGCCGACCATGTCGAAACCGCTGCTCACCGTGCAGAAGCCGACCGGTCCTGAATACGTCTACAACGACGCATTCACGATGGGGCTCACGGCAACCGACGACAGCCCGGGGTACGTCGTACCGGAGTTCCGCGTCGACGGCGACGGTTGGTACAACTACTACGGCTGGCCGACGGACGCGTCGCTGCCGTTCAAGTTCACGGCCGAGGGGACCGAGATCGACCAGCTTGTGTACGGCAAGCTCGGCGTACCGCGGGTCGTGCCGTGGGACGTCGTACCGCCCGGGTACGGGCGTCATCAGGTCGAGTACCGCGCTATCGATGCCACCGGCAACATCGCGAGCCCGCGCCGGTTCGCTGTCACGCTGCTGCGTCCGGCGCCGGCCTGCACCACGACGATCAGCGGCACGCACAACGGCCCGCTGTACCTCCGCTCAGGCGTCACGTGTCTGACCGACGCGACCGTCAACGGCCCGGTCCTGGTCGCGGCCGGTGCGTCCCTCGTGGCGACCGATTCACGGGTGTCCGGCCCGGTCCGCGCCGATCAGGCCGCCGACCTGCAACTTCTTCGCTCCACCGTCGCGGGTCCGGTCACCGCCGATCAGGTGAGCCGAAGTGTGGTCCTCGTCGGGAGCACGGTCCGGGGACCGGTCTCGGTCACCAACGCCTCGACCACCGAACCTCCGGCCCTGGCCGGAAACACCGTCAACGGCCCGCTCGCCTGCGCGGCCAACGCTCCGGCACCGACCGATCTCGAGGCGCCGAACAAGGTGTCCGGGCCGCGATCCGGGCAGTGCGCGAAGCTCTGAGCCGAGCAGACATGGACGTGAGTTTCGCCGACATGTCCCCGGCAGCGCGGTTCTCATAACTTTTCTGGTGCGGGGAGTTCCCGCCGTACCGAAGGAGTGAGATGAACGGACTGCGGGTGGCGTCCCTGCTGGCGGCCACGATGACAACCGGTCTGGTGGCCGGCGTCTATGCGATCTACGCGAACGCGTTCATGCCCGGCCTGGCCAAGACCGACGACAAGACCTTCGTCGGCGCGTTCACGGCGGTGGACCGGGCGATCGTGAACCCGCTCTTCCTCGGGCTGGGCTTCCTCGGCGCGGCGCTGTTCACGGTGCTGGCCGGACTGCTCAGCCTGAAGGAGAAGGCGCTGCCCTGGATCGCGGTCGCGTTCGTGCTGTACCTGGTCACGATCATCGTCACGATGGCGGCGAACGTCCCCCTGAACGACGCCCTGAAGGCCGCCGGAGATCCGGCCACGATCGACGTCGCCGCTGCCCGCGCCGCGTTCGACGAGTCCAAGTGGGTCGCCTTCAACCTGCTCCGCACGATCCTCGCCCTCGTGTCCTTCGGTCTGCTCGGCTGGGCCCTCTACCTGACCGGCAAGTCGGCAGCCCAGCCCTGAGCCTGCGACAATGCCTGCGTGGCACCAGTTCAAGCTCCGCCCTCGCAGCAGCTCCCCGCGGTCCAGAAACTGCGGGTGAGATTCGCCAAGCGGGGGCGGTTGCGATTCACCTCACACCGCGACTTCCAGCGGGCGTTCGAGCGCGCCGTACGGCGGGCCGAGCTGCCGGTAGCGTTCTCGCACGGCTTCAGCCCGCACCCGAAGATCTCGTACGCCGGCGCCGCGCCGACCGGGGCCGCCTCCGAGGCGGAGTACCTGGAGATATCGCTCACACACGAGCGGGACGCCGACGAGGTCCGGGCGGCGCTCGACGAGGCGCTGCCGCCGGGTCTCGACGTACTCGAGGTGGTCGTCGCCGGGCCGGGGTCGCTGGCCGAGCAGCTGGAGGCCAGCGAGTGGCGGATCGCGTTACCGGGGGTGGATCCCGCGACGGCGGGAGCGGCCGTGGAGGCGTTCCTGGCGCGGGAGGAAATTCTGGTCGAGCGCATGACCAAGCGGGGGGTTCGCTCGTTCGACTGTCGGGCTGCCGTTCTCCGACTCACCGTCGCGAGTGAACCGGGGTCGGTTGAGACGTGTGCGATACTGCAAGTGGTGTTACGGCACGGAACCCCGGCCGTGAGACCCGACGACGTTCTCGCCGGCGCGCTCGAGGTAGCGACGCTCCCGGTGACGGGCCCGGCTCTTTTGACCAGGCTCGCCCAGGGCCCGCTCACCACGGACACCGGCACGGTGGAAGATCCGCTCGCTCGTGACCGCGACGCCAACCAGGCGACCGCGACCGGCCAGGCAGATCCCCGCCAGACGCACACAGCGGAGGGCGACGCCGCCGCTCCCTCTGTGCCCTGAGCGCGGGCGGAGCGGATCCAGCAGGCTTCCGCCACGCGGCGGCCCCGGGAAGATTTCCGGGCCGGGCGCGGCGAACCGTGACCGCCTTGTGGCCGCGCCGGACCCGTGACAGGGGTCGCAGGATGCGCCGGAGGGCTTGAGGAGACCCGCACTACATGCTCGACAACGAGCCGACCACCGAGGCAGCCGACACGGCTGCCACCGCCCAGCCAACCGCCTCCACCCGCAGCACCGCGAAGAAGGCCCCGGCTGCGAAGAAGACCACCACGCGCAAGCGCACGGTGAAGACCGCCCCCGACAACGTCACGGCGGTCCCGACCCAGTCCGACGCCGAGGCCGCCGATCCGGCGCCCGCGCCGGTGAAGAAGGCGGCAGCCAAGAAGGCCGCCGCGAAGAAGACCCCGGCCAAGAAGGCCGCGGCGAAGGCTCCGGCCAAGAAGACCACCCGCGCCGCCAAGACGACCGCGGACCAGGACATCTTCCCGCAGTTCGTCCCAGACGACGCTCCGGAAACCGCAGCTGCGGCTCCCGCGAAGAAGACGACCCGCAAGCGCACCACCAAGAAGGCCGCCGCCCCGGATCTGCTGTCCGCAGATTCTCCGGTCACCGACGGCCCGGTCGCCGAGGCCGCGAGTACGCCGGACGCCGGTACGCCGGACGCCGGTAGGTCGGATGCCGCCGCGGCGAACGCCTCGACCGCGGACGCTCCCGCTCGCAAGCGCACGTCCCGCCGCCGTACCGCGAAGACCTCCGAGTCCACCGCGAACGCCGACGCCACCTCGGACGACGCCGACTCCGCCGCGACCGGCGACACCACCGACCTCGCCGACAGCGACCGCGCAGACTCGGGCACGACGAGCCGCAGCCGGGGCGGCCGCAGGCGTCGTGGAGCCGACACCAATTCGAGCACCGCTGACGCCAACTCGAGCACCTCCGACGCCGGCTCGCGGGCGACCGCCGCCAACGCCGAGGACCACACCGGCCCGTCCAACACCTCCGCCGGCCCCTCGAGCAGCGCCGGTTCCTCGAACGGTTCGGTGGACGCCGCGTCCTCCAGCACCTCGACGGACGGTGCCGACTCGGTTGCGTCCTCCGAGGAGCCGAGCACCCGCCGTACGCGCAGGCGTGCAGCGGCCCCCGCCGCCGTCCTGTTCCAGGCGCCGACCGGCGGCCCTCAGCAGACCGCACCCCAGCAGGCCGAGCCGACTGAGGTCGAGGCGACCTCCGACGCGACCCCGGAGCCCGGGGCCGACGAGCAGCCGACCGGCAACCGCCGTCGCCGTAGCCGTCGTAACCGCGACGCCGAGGCCCGCGAGACCGAGGCATCCGAAGAGACCACCGACGCCCAGCCGCAGGCTGCGAGCGCCGACGACGCCGAGCCGGCCGCCGAGAAGGCCACCACCAGGACCCGCAGCCGCTCCGCCCGGAAGGCCGCCGCTGTGGCCGCAGCCGGCGCGACGACCGGCGGAAGTGGGGCCGACGGCACGAGCTCCGACGGCACGGGCACCGCGACACTTGCCCCGGCCGACGCCGACGTGGACGAGGAGTCCGACGGCGCGACCGACGTACAGGCCGAGGACGGCGAGGAAGGTGGCGAGGGGACTCGCCGTCGCCGTCGCCGCCGCGGTGGGCGTCGTCGTCGCAAGTCCGGTGACGGTGCGGACGACAGCGCCGACGACCAGTCCGACGACGAGGACGAGCACGACACCCAAGACGCCGATCAGGACGCGGACGCGTCCGAGGACGGCGACCACGACGCGGCTGACTCCGACGAGGACGGTGAGGCGGGCAGTTCGTCCCGGCGTCGCCGCCGTCGCCGTCGCCGCAAGGGCGAAGACAGCGTCGCGTCCCCGGACGACCCCGACGAGACCGTCGTACGGGTCCGTGAGCCGCGCAGCAAGACGGTCAACAACGAGATCACCGCGGTCGAGGGTTCGACCCGCCTCGAGGCGAAGAAGCAGCGCCGCCGCGAGGGTCGCGCCGCCGGCCGCCGCCGCGCGCCGATCGTGACCGAGGCCGAGTTCCTGGCCCGCCGCGAGTCGGTCGAGCGGACCATGGTGATCCGGTCCCGCGACGACCTGACCCAGATCGCGGTCTCCGAGGACAACGTCCTGGTCGAGCACTACGTGACCACCGCCGAGCAGACGTCGCTGATCGGCAACGTCTATCTCGGCCGCGTGCAGAACGTGCTGCCGAGCATGGAGGCCGCGTTCATCGACATCGGCAAGGGCCGCAACGCGGTCCTGTACGCCGGTGAGGTGGACTGGGCGACCCTTGGTGGCGCCAACGGTCCGCGCAAGATCGAGCAGGTGCTGAAGTCCGGCCAGTCGGTCCTGGTCCAGGTGACCAAGGACCCGATCGGCCACAAGGGCGCCCGGCTCACCAACCAGATCAGCCTGCCCGGCCGGTACGTCGTGTACGTACCGCGCGGCGGCAACGGCGGCATCAGCCGCAAGCTGCCCGACACCGAGCGGAACCGGCTCAAGACGATCCTCAAGGACATCGTCCCCGACGAAGCCGGCGTGATCGTCCGGACCGCCGCGGAAGGCGCCTCGGAGGAGGAGCTGACCGCCGACGTCAGCCGCCTGCAGTCCGCCTGGGAGGACATCGACAAGAAGTCGAAGAACGGCCAGGCCCCGCAGCTGCTGTACGGCGAGCCCGATCTGCTGATCCGCGTCGTCCGCGACCTGTTCACCGAGGACTTCGCAAAGCTGGTCATCTCCGGCGACCGTGCTTACGAGCAGGTCCGTGAGTACGTCGCGGGCGTCGCGCCGCACCTGGCCGACCGGGTCGAGCAGTGGAGCGGTGACGGCGACGTCTTCGCGAACTACCGGATCGACGAGCAGATCAAGAAGGCGCTGGACCGCAAGGTCTGGCTGCCGTCGGGTGGCTCGCTGATCATCGACCGGACCGAGGCGATGACCGTCGTCGACGTCAACACCGGCAAGTTCACCGGCTCCGGGGGCAACCTCGAGGAGACCGTCACCAAGAACAACCTGGAGGCGGCCGAGGAGATCGTCCGCCAGCTCCGGCTCCGCGACATCGGCGGCATCATCGTCATCGACTTCATCGACATGGTGCTCGAGTCGAACCGTGATCTCGTCCTGCGCCGGCTGGTGGAGTGCCTGGGCCGCGACCGGACCAAGCACCAGGTGGCCGAGGTCACCTCGCTCGGCCTGGTCCAGATGACCCGCAAGCGGATCGGCACCGGGCTGCTCGAGGCGTTCAGCGAGAACTGCGACCACTGCGGTGGCCGTGGCCTGATCCTGCACGACGAGCCGAAGGAGTCCCGCCGCCGCGACAGCCGCAACGGCCAGGGCAACGGCAACGGCAGCAGCAACGGCAACGGCAACGGTCAGAGCAACGGCAACGGTCACGACCACGGCAAGTCCGCGCCGGCGGAGGAGGGCGGCCGGAAGAGCTCGCGCCGCCGCCGGGGCAAGGGCCGCGGCGAGGAGGAGGCCACCGAGGCCGAGACCGCGCAGCACAACGCCGACGCCGCCCAGAAGCTCGCGCAGATCGCCGCCGCCACGGTCAAGAAGGACAGTGACGGTACGCCGGAACCCACCGGCTACCCGGTCTCGGCCGCGGACGAGGAGCACGTGAGCCCCGAGGCGACCGGCTTCCCGGAGGAGTCCTCCGCGGCGACGACCCTGATCACCGAGACGCCGGCCGGTGCCGAGACGGCAGGCTCCGAGGTCGGGGCCACCGAGGCCGCTGACCCGGCCGAGGCGGCCGATGCGGCTGATGTTGCACAGAACGGCGCCACCAAGAGCACCCGGCGGCGGCGCAGCAGCCGCAGCCGGAGCAAGACCGCTACCGAGGGTGAAGGCGCGGAGCCGTCCGAGCTCGTCACCACCGGGAGCTAACCGATTTCGGGTTTGCCGACCCGGGGTTGTAAGCTAGTGGTTCGGTGCGCTTGAGGCGCACCGAACCTGTGCCATGTGTGAATGTGTGAGGCTCTCGGCTTCCAGTTCATACTTGTAAGTTGTCCGAACCAGCAGAGAGTGAGATCCACGGTGTACGCGATCGTGCGCAGTGGCGGCACCCAGCAGAAGGTCGCCGTCGGCGATGTCATCGAGATCGACAGCCTGACGGACACGGTGGGCGACACCGTTTCCCTCCCGGCGGTCCTGGTCGTCGATGGCGACACCGTGACGACCGACGCTGCGGCGCTGGCCAAGGTTGCCGTGTCGGCCGAGGTCCTCGGCCGCACCAAGGGCCCGAAGATCACCATCCTCAAGTACAAGAACAAGACCGGTTACCGCAAGCGCCAGGGGCACCGTCAGCACTACACCCAGGTCAAGGTCACCGCGATCGACGCGAAGAAGTGAGCTGATTACCAAATGGCACACAAAAAGGGAGCGGCCTCGACCCGCAACGGTCGCGACTCCAACGCGCAGCGCCTCGGCGTGAAGCGGTACGGCGGTCAGCTGGTCAACGCCGGCGAGATCATCGTCCGTCAGCGTGGCACGCACTTCCACCCGGGCAACCTGGTCGGCCGTGGCGGCGACGACACGCTGTTCGCGCTGGCCGAGGGCCACGTGGAGTTCGGCACCCGGCGCGGTCGCCGCGTCGTCAACATCGTCCCGGCCCCGGCGGAGTAACACCGCCACCCGGACGTTCAGCAAGCTCTGCAAAAGGGCGGGTCGCGGAATACCGCGGACCCGCCCTTTTGCTGTGTAAGAGAAGAACAAGAGCAACAAACAAAAGCATCCTCGCTCCGCTCGGGGCGGGGGTGAGGACAGGAAGCAGACACCGATGGCAATCCCCAGCTTCGTCGACCGCGTGACGGTGAATGTCGCCGCGGGCCGCGGCGGAAACGGCTGCGCCTCGGTGCACCGGGAGAAGTTCAAGCCGCTCGGCGGTCCCGACGGCGGGAACGGCGGCGACGGCGGCAGCGTGATCCTGCGCGTCGACCCGGACGTCACCACGCTCGTCGACTACCACCGCTCCAGCCACCGCACCGCGACGAATGGTGCCCAAGGCAAGGGTGATCACCAGGCGGGTAGCAACGGCGGCGACGTCGTCCTGCCGGTCCCCGACGGCACGGTCATCAGTACGCCGGATGGCGTCGTACTCGCGGATCTCGTCGGGCCAGGCGCGGAATTCGTTGCTGCCCAAGGCGGCAAGGGCGGTCTGGGCAACGCTGCCCTGGCCAGCAGCTCGCGCAAGGCGCCCGGATTCGCGTTGCTGGGCGAGGACGGCGAGGAGCGCACGCTCGTCCTCGAGCTGAAGGTCGTCGCCGATGTCGGCCTGGTCGGCTTCCCGAGTGCGGGCAAGTCGTCGCTGGTGGCGGCGATCAGCCGTGCCCGGCCGAAGATCGCCGACTACCCGTTCACCACCCTGATCCCGAACCTCGGCGTCGTCGTCGCCGGTGACGTGACGTTCACCGTTGCCGACGTACCAGGTCTGATCGAGGGTGCGAGCGAGGGCCGCGGCCTCGGTCACGACTTCCTGCGGCACGTGGAGCGGTGCGCGGCGCTCGTGCATGTCATCGACTGTGCGACGTACGAGCCGGGTCGGGATCCGCTCAGCGATCTCGACACGATCGAGGCCGAGCTGCAGGCGCACGGCGGGCTCGAGGACCGGCCGCGACTCGTTGCCCTGAACAAGATCGACGTACCGGACGCGCGTGAGATCGCCGAGATGGTGCAGGCCGAGCTGGAGCAACGCGGGCTGCGGGTGTTCCCGATCTCGACCGCGTCGCACGAGGGCCTGGAGGCGTTGAAGTTCGCGATGGCCGACATCGTCGTCCGGCGTCGCGCGGAACAGGAGAAGCCCGACACCACGCGGATCGTGATCCGGCCGCAGGCGCAGGGCGGACCCGAGTTCAAGGTGAAGAAGCTGCCGGACGACGGCGGCTGGCTGGTGCAGGGCGACAAGCCCGAGCGCTGGGTCCGGCAGACCGACTTCGCGAACGCGGAGGCGACCGGATACCTGGCCGACCGGCTGAACCGGCTCGGCGTCGAGGACGAGCTGCTGAAGCTGGGCGCGCTCGCCGGCGACGCGGTGATGATCGGCGACGGACCGAACGCGATCGTGTTCGACTTCGCGCCCGACGTACTGGCCGGCGCGGAGATCCTGGCCCGGCGCGGTGAGGACCACCGGCTCGAGGAGGATCGCCCGGCGGCCCAGCGGCGGCGGGCGAAGGACACCGAGTACCACGCCAACAAGGGCCTGCCGACGGACTACAAGCAGGAGTGGGGCGAGGACGAGGTCGACCTGTCCCCGGCCGAGGCGAAACGAGCAGCGGTGAAGGCGGAGAAGCTGGCGCGCAAGGAAGCGCGTGAGCTCGAAGCGGTGGAAGAAAGCACAGATCAGGACTTCTGATGGACGCTCGCGCGGAGGTCGTTGCGGCCACGCGAATCGTCGTGAAGGTCGGCTCGTCATCGCTGACCCAGCGCGGCAAGATCGATCTCGAACGACTCCGGCTGCTCGTCGACGCCATCGCGGCGCGACGGGTGGAGGGGGCCGAGGTCGTGCTCGTCTCCTCCGGCGCGATCGCTGCCGGCCTGGCCCCGATGGGGCTGCGGTCGCGACCGCGTGACCTCGCCACGCAGCAGGCCGCCGCTTCGGTCGGGCAGGGCCTGTTGATGGCTCGCTACAGCGACGCGTTCGCGGCGCACGGTCTGCGGGTGGGGCAGGTGCTGCTGACCGTCGACGACGTGACGCGGCGCAGCCACTACCGCAACGCGTACCGTACGTTCGCGCGGCTGCTCGAGCTGGGCGTCGTACCGATCGTGAACGAGAACGACACGGTCGCGACCACCGAGATCCGCTTCGGCGACAACGACCGTCTCGCGGCGCTGACCAGTCATCTAGTGCATGCCGATCTGTTGCTGCTCCTCTCGGACGTCGACGGCCTGTACGACGGGGATCCGCGCAAACCTGGTACGTCGATGGTTACCGAGATCCGCGGTTCCGCTGATCTGGAGCCGCTCGCGATCGGTAAGACCGGTGCGTCCGGCGTCGGCACCGGCGGCATGCAGACGAAGGTCGAGGCGGCCGCAATCGCCACCGAGGCAGGGATTCCGGTCGTCCTGACGTCGGCCGCGCGCGTCGGCGACGCACTCCGCGGCGACCGGGTCGGCACCCTCTTTCACCCCACCGGACGTCGGCGCAAGACTCGCCTCCTCTGGCTGGCCCATGCCACTTCCGGCCAAGGCGTACTCCGTCTGGACGAAGGCGCCGTCCGGGCTGTGACCCAACGTCGCGCGTCGCTCCTCCCGGCCGGAATCTCCGCAGTAGAAGGCACTTTCTCCGCCGGCGACCCGGTCGACCTGGTGTCGCCCTCGGGCGTCGTCATCGCTCGCGGGCTCGTCAACTACGACGCCGCGGAGCTGCCGGGCCTCCTGGGGCGATCCACCCGGGACCTGGCTCGTGAGCTCGGCGCGGCGTACGAACGCGAAGTGGTGCACCGCGACGACCTCGTTCTCCTCTAGCGCCGCGCTCGACTCCCCGCCGCCACCAGCATGACCAACTGGACAAGCATGGCCACGATCGATCCGAAGAAGCCGACGGCCAGCAGGACCCGCACCACCAACGCCCAGTCGAACGACGCGTCGCCGAAGTCGAACGGGAACACCTGCCAGACGCGGACGATCGCCACCAGGCCGACGCCGGTCACGACCAGATCACCCAGCGCCTTGAGCCACGGCGGATCGGCCAGCAGATAGACGACGTTCACGCCGAGCCCGAAGATCAGCGTCGCGGTGATCCAGCCGACGACCTGCGCGGTTTCAGCCGTGACGAACGGGACCCGCTGCCAGCCGGGCCACGCATGGATCGCGTAGAGCGCCACAGCGTTGAACACGAGGGCGAATACGTAGCCCGTCCGCCGGGTCCCGGCTGAGGGGCGGCGTTGGATTTGCTTCAGCATGATCGCACCTCCTCGCTACGACCTTCGCCTGAACGCTCGCCGCTGTCTTGTCCCGAAGGTCCTGTTCTGCGGGGACCGTGGCCCCTGCCTTCGGTAAGCGGTCGTGGTGAGCCTGGGAACGAGATGCGAGGAGTGCGGGCGAGACCCAGGAGGCGAATGAGATGGCGAAGCCGGACGGAATGCAGTCGGATGTGCTCGAGGTCCTGCGTGGAATCGTGGACGGTGTCAAGGCCGGGACCGTCTTCGGTGCGCCTGTCAGTCACGACGGAATGATCATCCTTCCGGTCGCACGCATCACCGGGGGCGGGGGCGGCGGCCGGGGAGACGGCAGTAACGGGCGGGGGGCCGACGGCTCCGGCGGAGGGCTTGGCCTGTCCGCGAGACCGGTCGGTGTTTACGTCATCGGCGACGGCAAAGTCACGTGGTCCCCGGCGGTCGACGTCACCAGAGTCATCCTGGGTGGCCAACTGGTCGGAGTGGTCGCGCTGCTGACTCTTCGTATGCTGTTCAAGATCTTCCGCGCCAGGCAGGAGCGCAGCCGGCCCCAACCTCCGGGGGACGCAGAACCTACGATGGCCGAATGAGCGCGCGGCGTTGTCATTCCCTTCAGCGTCTGGGCCTGGCGGCGGCTGAAGGCTGAAGGCTGAGGGCGCGCCGATCGCGCCGAGCGACCGCCGCCTCAGCCTCGCATTAGCGGCGGTCGTCCCGCTGTCGCACGCGATCGCCCGTCTCCCGCGGTTGAGACGACGGGTTCCCAATCGAAGCAACGGACCTAGGATGAGCGAGTGAGCGAGATCATCGAGCTGGCGCGGCGCGCGCGTGAGGCGTCGTACGCCTTGGCCGACGCGTCCCGGGCGACGAAGGATGCGGCGCTGCACGCGATGGCGGCGGCGCTGCGCGAGAACACAGACGCGATCGTGGCGGCGAACGCAGTCGATGTCGCGGCGGCACGCGAGGCCGGTACGCCGGAGTCGACGGTCGACCGGTTGGCGCTCAACCCGGCTCGTGTCGACGGGATGGCGGCCGGGCTGGAGCAGCTTGCCGGTCTGACCGATCCGGTGGGTGAGGTCGTCCGCGGGTACACGCTGCCGAACGGGCTCGAGCTCCGCCAGGTCCGGGTGCCTTTCGGCGTGATCGGCATCATCTACGAGGCGCGTCCGAACGTGACCGCCGACGCCGCGGGCATCTGCCTCAAGTCCGGTAACGCCGTACTGCTGCGTGGCTCGTCATCCGCCGCCGCGTCGAACTCGGCCATCATCGCGGTACTGCGGGACGCTGCCGCGGCGTGTGGTCTGCCGGCGGATGTGATCCAGGGTGTGCCGACTGATCGCGCTGCGGTGAAGGAGCTCATGCAGGCGCGCGGGCTGGTCGACGTACTCATCCCTCGTGGTGGTGCGGGCTTGATCCAGACCGTGGTCGGCGAGTCGTCGGTGCCTGTGATCGAGACTGGTGTGGGGAACTGCCATGTGTACATCGACGCCGAGGCTGATCTGGAGCTCGGGCTCGAGATCCTGCTGAACTCGAAGACCCAGCGGCCCAGCGTGTGCAACGCTGCCGAGTCGCTGTTGGTCCACTCCGCGGTTGCGGACGAGTTTCTCGCCCGGGCCCTCCCCGCGCTCTCCGAAGCAGGCGTGCAGGTCCACGGCGACCCCGCAGTAGTTGCCGCAAGCAAGAACACGCCGGCATCTGGTGGGGTTGGCTCGGCGGGTGTGGTGGCGGCGACCGAGGAGGACTTCGGGGCGGAGTACAACTCACTCGATCTGTCGGCCGCGGTGGTGGACTCGCTCGAGGACGCCGTACAGCACATCCGCCGCTACAGCTCGGGTCACACCGAGGCGATCATCACCCGCTCGCAGTCGGCGGCCCGCCGCTTCACCCAGGCGGTCGATTCCGCAGCCGTGGTCGTCAACGCCAGCACGCGTTTCACCGACGGCGGCGAGTTCGGCTTCGGTGCCGAGATCGGCATCTCCACCCAGAAACTCCACGCCCGCGGTCCGATGGGCCTCCCTGAGATGACCTCCACGAAGTACATCGTCACCGGCGAAGGTCAACTCCGCACCTGACGGCTCCTCAGCTCAGCAGCTGCGTCGCATCCTCGACGTGCACAACGGGCGGCTCGGCAGACACCACGGCCAGAGCCGCCCGGTGATCCGCGCCCACCTCCAGCTCCTGCACCTGGATCCCCGCCGGCACCGGCGCCTGGAGCTCCCCGCGCAGCCCTTCCCCGGTCGCCTTCAGCACAGCCTCTCTCCGCGTCCAGTACGCCGTGAACGCCCGCGCCCTCGCGATCCCGTCGTACCGCGTCAGCTCCCTCGCTTCCTCAGCACTCAACGCAACCCGAGCCACCCCGTCGACATCGATCCCCGGATCGACCTTCTCCACATCGAGCCCCACCGGCCGCGTCGAGAATGCAACCCCCACCAGCTCTCCCGAGTGCGTGACCGACAGCTCCACCCCGTCCGCCCGCACCTTCCCATGGGGCTTCCCGCACTCGACGCACGTGCGATCCAACCCAACCCTTGCCGCCGGCAACGAAACCCGGCGCCCGAGCACCCGCCGTGTGATCGTCACTCCCAGCAGAAACCGCGCTCTGTCCTCGTCGCGGACATACGCGTGCAGCCGCCCCCGCTCAACCGGATCCAGATCCCCGACAAACGCATCCCGAGCCGCACCAATCTGAGCCCACCACACCTCAACCACAGCTCGACTATCACCCACATCAGCCGCGCCGTACGCGCTCCCCGCGATCGTCCTGCGGGGATCTGTCACACCGGCCCCGGTGTCCACGTCAGCTTGCCTGTGCGGAGGTCGTGCAGGACGTCGTCGATCCACTTCGCCTCGGCGATCGCCACCGCGACCTGGTACTCCGTCTCCAACAAGGCAAACCGGGGGATCGGCTGACCGTCCACCTCCGACCGGAGCTCCAGATGCAGCTCGGCGATCCGCTTCGTCAGCGACTCCCGCCGCTGGCTCAACAGCTCGCCGGCCGTCTCGGGCGTCACCAGCATCACGAACGACAACGCCGCGGGGAACTCCGGGAACTCGTTCCTTGGTGTGGTCAGAATCTCCGCCAACCACTGCCGGCAGATCTCCCGCCCCTCGTCGGTCAGGTGGTAGACCGTCCGCTCCGGGTAGCGCTCGTCCTGCTCGGTCGCGCCGGCCGTGAGCAGTCCGGCCTCTTCCAGCCGCACGATCATCCGGTACAGGCTGGTCCGCTGACCGACGTTGACGACCTGATCCTTGCCCCATTGCCTGATCAGCCGCTGGATCCCGTACGGATGCATCGGCCCGTTCTCCAGCAGGCCGAGGATCGCGAGCGCGAGCGGTGAGCGTCGAAAAGTCACCTCTTCAGCATAAGGGGCAAAGAAACTAGTTGCAATGTAACTAGATGGCATGTAACTATCGATCCATGAAGACCGCAGAACTCACCCAAGGCACCGTGACGTCCCGCGACGGCACCGAGATCGGCTACTACAAGACGGGCCAAGGCCCAGCCGTCGTCGTGCTGCACGGCAGCATGGAGTCCGCCCGCAGCCACACGCTCCTCGCGGAAGCTCTGGCAACGGACTTCACCGTCTACCTCCCGGACCGCCGAGGTCGCGGCCGCTCCGGCGCGCAGCGCCCTGACCACACGGTCCGCACCGAGGTCGAGGACCTCGAAGCCGTCCTGACTGCGGCCGGCGCAGACCGGGCGTTCGGAGTCAGCGCCGGGGGAGCGGTCGTCCTCGAAGCGGCGAGAACCCTGCCCCTGAAGCAGATCGCGCTCTACGAGCCTGCGATCGTTGCCGACGGCGCCCCGCACCGCGAGTGGCTGACCCGCTTCGACCAGGAGGTCGCCCGCGGTGATCTCGCCGCCGGGATGGTCACCAGCATGTTCGGCTTCGAGATGGCCCCGCCGTTCCTCAAGGTCATTCCCCGCGGCCTGCTCCGCCGGATGACCGAGAAGATGATGGCCAAGGAGGAGAGGCAGGCTCCGGCCGACGCCATCACCATGCGCCAGCTCGCTCCCACGCTCCACGTCGAGGGCACGATCGTCGCCGAGCTCGCCGGCACTTTCGACAGCTTCCGCGCCGTCAACGCCGACGTACTCCTCCTCGGCGGCACCAAAGGTCTCCCCGGCCTCAAGCCCGGCCGCGACACCCTCGAGAAGGTGCTCCCGCACTGCCGGCGGATCGAGTTCGACGGCTACGACCACGGCTCGTCGTCGGATCCAGGCGGCGTCAACCCGACGGGCAAGCCGGACGCAGTACGACGGATCGCCGAAGAGGTGAAGGCGTTCTTCAAGCAGTCGTGAGCGCCCACTCGACAGCGTCCGCGATATCGACCACGGGATACCGCACCGCCCGTACGACGCGATCGCTGCCGATCACCAGCACGACCCGCTTCAACCGCTCGTACCCGCCCGCCCGGAACGTCGGCAGCCGCAGCGCCGCCACCAGCTCCAGCTCGAGATCCGACAGCAGCAGGTGTGGAATCTCCTCCGCCCGCGCGAACGCCTGCTGCTCGTCAGTCCGCTGCGTACTCACCCCTCGTACGGCGATCCCGCGCGCGACGAAGTCGTCGTACCGACCAGCAAAGAGCCGGTTCTCCAGCGTGCACCCGCTGGCCCCCGCGATCTCGTTCCACCCGTCCGGCAACGGCGTCGGCCGCCCGGTCGCCGGATATCCGAAGAGCACGGTGGCCCGGGCATCCTCGTCGACCACGTCAACCGTCGTACCGGCGATCGACGGCAAAGCGATGTCCGGCACCCGCTGACCGACCAGCTCGTGCAATCGATGCGCCGGCGGCTCGTCCTCCGAGTTGGTCCCGGTCAGCGAGCCGTCCCCGAGCAGCCAGCGATCGCCCCAGTCCTGCAGCGCAACGAGCACCGGCAGCAACGCCCGCCCGCGCTCAGTCAGCCGGTACGCATACCGGGTCGGCCGCTCCTGGTACGCCGACCGCGAGACGATCCCGCTCTCGAGCAGACCGTTGAGCCGCTCGGTCAGCACCTTGCGCGAGATGTGCAGCGATTCGGCGAGCTGGTCGAACCGCTCCAGCCCGCGGGCCAGGTCACGGACGACCAGCAGTTCCCAGCCGTCGCCGATGACGCCGAGGGACTGCGCGATCGCACAGTCCGGCTCGGGCGAGAAGGTGCTCCGCCGCACGACGTACTCCTTCGATTCCGGTTGCCACCACGCTAGCTGGCCGAGTAAGTTCCTGACAGGAACTTACTAGAGGAGGCCAAGGCATGTACTGGCGCCGCATCGCGGACCTGCCCACCTGGCTCAAGGCCGTCATGGTCGGCCAACTCGTCAGCTCCGCCGGCGCACTCGCCTGGATCTACCTCACCCTCTATCTGGTCGAGGACCGCGGTATGTCGGCGCAACAGGCCGGCTTCGCGGCCGCGGCGTACGGCATCGGGCTGCTAGGCGGCAACCTCGGCGGCGGCTGGTTCGGCGACCGCTTCGGCCTGCGTACGGCGGCAGTCGGCAGCCAACTGCTCTGGGCCGCCAGCTGTATCGCGATGCCGTTCGCGCCGGGCGTCACGATCGCGGCCGTGGCGGTCTGCGCGGGCCTCTTCGGCGGCGCGGGCCGCCCGAACATGAGCGCCCTGGTCGCGACCGCCCTCCCGCCCGACCGCCGCCGCGAAGGCATCGCCCTGTCCCGCACCGCGAGCAACGCCGGTTTCACCATCGGCCCACCGCTCGGCGGTCTCCTGGCCGCCTACAACTTCTCGCTCGTCTTCGTGATCGACGCCGCGACAAGCCTGATCCTGGCCGCGATCGTCTGGCGCTGGGTCCCGCCGGCCCGCCGTACGGCGGCTGCTTCCACTGCCGGTCTGTGGAAGACAGTTCTGGCTGACCGTCCGGTGCTACTCGTCCTCGCGACGATCGTCATCGTCGACACCGTGTACCGCCAGATCTTCGCCACCATGCCGCTCCTGCTCCGCGACGCAGGCACCCCGGCCGTCGCCTACGGCGTACTCATTGGCGTCAGCTCCGCCGTGATCGTTCTGTGTGAGGCACCGCTCGCCGTACGGCTCCGCGGCCATCGCGCGACCAGGGTCATCGCAGTCGGCTTCGCGCTCGTCGGCGCAGGACTCGCGATCCTCGGTGTCTGGCCGGCGCTCGCCGGGGCGACGCTGGCGATCGTCGTGATCACGGCGGGGGAGATGCTCTACAAACCGACCGCGACCGCGCATGTCGCCGACGCAGCGCCCGAGGGGATGGTCGGGCGGTACTCCAGCCTGTACGCCGCTGCGTCGATCAGCGGCATGTTCCTGGCGCCGGCGATCGGCGGGTCGGCATACCAGCACGCTCCGCAACTGCTCTATCCGATCGCCGCGGCGCTCGCGCTGGCTGCCGGCGCCGTACTGCTGGTCACTCGGGCAGCGGCGCCGGACGTCCTTCCCAGCGGGTCGACAGCACGACCGTCGTCCGTGTCCTGACCACGCCGTTGACCCGGCGCAGCGAGCCGACCACCGCCTCGAGCTGGGTGACGTCCGCGACCCGGACCTTGACCACGAGCTCCTGGTCGCCCGCGACGAACCAGCAGTCCTCGACGGCGACGATGTCGCGGACCTGATCGACGATGTCATCGGTCTCGACATCGTCGCGCTGGAACAGCCCGATCAGCGCGCTGGTCCCGAGTCCGACCTGATCCGGGGCGACGACGGCGCGGTACCCGAGCAGCACGCCGCGCTCCTCGAGCCGCCGTACCCGCTCCTGGACGCTCGGGCCGGACAGTCCGACCTCGCGGCCGAGCTCGGCCCAGCTCGAGCGGCCGTTCAGCCGGAGCGCCTCGATCAGCTGCCGGTCGATCGCGTCCATGACGCCTCCTGTTCACCGCAGATTCTAAGGTCTGGAATGTTTCAGACCTTCAATTCGTTTGTGACAACGTAGTTCAAACCGTACAATTCGAGGTACTGGGGTCAGTCCGCCCCAGCTCCGCCGCACCAACCCAGTGAAGGAATCATGATCACCCCCGAAGTTGCCCGTGCCCACATCGACGAGCGGCACCGCGTCGCAGCGCAGGCCCGCCGCGCCCACGCCGTACCGTCTGCCTGGCGCCGGCTGCTGACCCGTCACGTCCGCCACAGCTGACCTCTTACCGCGACCGGTGTCCTCGTGAGGCCACCGGTCGCTGTCGTCCGGGCGGTCACGAGATAGGCTTCGCATCATGTTCTCGATCCTCGTGCCGCAGGTGGCGGCCATCGAAGCGGCCGCCGTCGAGGCGTCGCACATCTCGAAGTGGTGGTACGGCGGGTTCGCGCTGGTCGTGTTCCTCCTGCTGCTGCTCGTCACCGTCATCATGGGTAAGGGCCGGCCGCACAGCTAGCGGCTGTCTTGCTGTGCAGATTGTCTGAAGGGCTGACGTGGCTTCTGTGGAGCGGGTACGACGCATCGGTGTGATGGGTGGCACGTTCGACCCGATCCATCATGGCCACCTTGTCGCGGCCAGCGAAGTGCAGGCGTACTTCGATCTCGACGAGGTGATCTTCGTTCCGACCGGCCAGCCGTGGCAGAAGTCGGACAAGAAGGTCTCCCCGGCCGAGGACCGGTACCTGATGACCGTGATCGCGACCGCGTCGAACCCGCGGTTCTCGGTCAGCCGGGTCGACATCGACCGGCCGGGTCCGACGTACACGATCGACACCCTGCGCGACCTGTCCAGGCTGTATCCGGACGCCGAGCTGTTCTTCATCACCGGCGCCGACGCGCTCGCCCAGATCCTCACCTGGCGGGACGTGGACGAGATGTTCAAGCTCGCCCAGTTCGTCGGCTGTACCAGGCCGGGGACGGAGAGCCTCGAACTGCCGCTCGACCAGCTGCCGATGGACCGGATCACCCTGCTCGAGGTGCCGGCGCTGGCGATCTCCTCGACCGAGTGCCGTGCCCGGGTCGCCAAGGGCAACCCGACCTGGTACCTGGTGCCGGACGGCATCGTCCAGTACATCGCCAAGCGTGAGCTCTACACCAACCGTTAGGACCTTTATGTCTGCCAGTGAACGCGCCATCGAGCTGCTGACCGCGGCTGCGGAAGCAGCCCACGACAAGAAGGCCGAGAACGTTCTCGCCTTCGACGTGTCCGAGCAGCTCGCGATCACCGACGCGTTCCTGGTCGCCTCCGCCTCCAACGACCGCCAGGTCCGCGCGATCGTGGACGCGATCGAGGAGAAGCTGCGAGTCGACTTCGACGCCAAGCCGGTACGCCGCGAAGGCGCCCGCGAGGGCCGCTGGGTGCTGCTCGACTACCTCGAGATCGTCATCCACGTCCAGCACGACGAGGAGCGCGCGTTCTACTCGCTCGAGCGCCTCTGGCGCGACTGCCCGGTCATCCCGCTGCCGTCGCCCGTCCCCGGCGCCGCCGTTCCTGGCTCGGGTCTGCCTGGCTCGGCTTCGGCCGAATGAGCGCGGGCCGGCTGATCGTCTGGCGGCACGGCCGGACGGAGTGGAACCTCCAGGACAAGATGCAAGGCCAGGCCGACATCCCACTGGACTCAGTCGGTCTGTCGCAGGCCCGCTCCGCCGCCGCGCGCCTGGCAGCCCTGGCGCCGACGAGACTCTTCGCCAGCGACCTCCAACGCGCGGCCGCCACGGCCGCTGAACTCGCCGCGCTGACCGGCCTCAAGATCGAGTACGACGAGGCGCTGCGCGAGATCGACGTCGACGACTGGGCCGGCCTCACCTCGTCCGAGCTCGCCGCCATCAACCCCGAGGCCGCCGCCCGCATGCGCAGCGGCGAACCCCAACGCCGCGGCACCAACGGCGAAACCATCGAAGAGGTCGCCACCCGCTTCAGCGGAGCGCTCCAGCGCATCGCGGAGGAAGGCACCTCCGAGGACACCATCGTCATAGCCACCCACGGCCTGGCCGCCCGCGTCGGCATCTGCCTGTTCCTCGGCATCCCACAGGCCAACTGGCCCGCCTTCGGAGGCCTCGCCAACTGCAACTGGGTCTCCCTCCTCCCCGGCCGCCGAGGCTGGCGAATCGAAGAGTGGAACGCCGGCTCCCTCCCCGAACCAGTCATGAGCGACGACCCCCAACGCTGACTCTGTACGTCGGGTGAACCGCCCAAACGACACCGCTCCGCGGCGCTGTCTTAGTGGCCGGCTCCGCCGACGGGCCGGAACCCAGCCGCGCCGCCGCGAAGCCACTGAACCGGGGTGAAATCACATAGAGGACGCCGCTCCGCGGCGGCAGTTTCTAAGCGCCTCCGGCGGACGCAGAGCGTGATGCGGCGTACTCTCCTCGGCGCATGACAGCCGTCAGCCGTCGCCTACGCAAGCGCGCCGGCGAGGGCAACTGGGCTGTCGCGCACCTCACCAGCCCCACGAGCCAACCGATTTTTCTTTGCCGCCCACCATCCGCTAAACTTCCGGAGTCGCAAGACACCGCGGGGCTTTGGCGCAGTTGGTAGCGCGCTTCCATGGCATGGAAGAGGTCAGGGGTTCGAATCCCCTAAGCTCCACCGCAAGTCAGAGGCCCTTTCCCAGTTGGGAAGGGCCTCTGATTTTTGGCCCGGGAGGCTAATTGGGAGGCTACGGCTTCTCGTTGGTGCCCTCGCGGCCCTGATCGGGGAAGATCTCGTCCATCTTCGTAGCGCCTTCTGTGAGGACCGGTCGCAGCTCGTGCCGGTAGACCTTCTCCGTCACGTTGGTGCTGGCGTGCCCGACCAGCCGCGAGATTTCCTCGATCCGCACACCCTTGCTCGACAGCAGCGAGACGAAGCTGTGCCGTAGCTCCCGTGGGGTCCACATCGTCGGGTCGAGTCCGGCAGCCTTGACTACCTTCCGAAACGCCCGACGCACATTGGCGGCATCGAGCTGGGAACCCATCTCGGAGGTGAAGACCAGGTTCAGGTTCTGCCAACGGAGTCCTGCCGCGCGCCGTGGGACGTCCTGGTGCTCTTTGTGCACCTTCAGTGCGGCCACGCAGCGCACAGCCAACTCAAGCGTCCGCCGAGATTTCGGCGTCTTCGTGTCGCCACCTGACCGGACCGAACGCCAGACCTGAATGGACGGCGGCACGAGAGGTGATGTGTTCGGTCTGCCGTCGAGATCGAGGTTGGCCCAGGTAAGCGCCCTCAGCTCCTCAGTTCGGGCTCCGGTGAGCAGCGACACGACGATGTAGGCGTGCATCGCCGATGACTCGGCCGCTGTCAGAAGCGCTTCTGCTTGCTGCACCGAGAGCGACTTCGAGGGTCGCCCGCCTGTGCCGGTGGGGATCTCGCAGAGCATCACCACGTTGCGATGTACCTTCTCCCGCGCCTGCGCTCGCATGATCGATCGGCGCAGAATCGAATGAAGCCGACGGAGGGTGTCGGTGCTGAGGGCCTTGGCCTTGTCCGCAAGCCAATCGTCTACCTCGTCGGCGGTCAGGGCTTGGAGCCTCTAGCCGCCTGCCAGAGCAGCGGGACGCTGGCAGCGATCGTCAGCAACAACTACGCCGAAGCCGTCGTGCGCTACCTCGCCCTCACCGGCCTCGCCGATCGAGTGGTGCACGTCGAGGGACGCGATCCCTCGGACCCAACGCTGATGAAGCCAAGTCCACACCTGATCGAAAACGCCGCGCGATCGCTCGGTGTACGCACGACAGCTTGTGTCTTCATCGGCGACCAAACGAGCGATATGGAAGCGGGCCGGGCCGCCGGAACCCGCACGATCGGCTACGCCAACAAGCCAGGCAAGGCCGACGCACTCGCTGTTGCTGGAGCCGATGTCGTCGTGGCGACGATGGCCGAAGTAGCGGTTGCCATCCGCTAATCGCGGCGAAAGCCGCCTAGGCCGACGAAACTTGCTAAAGTGCATGCCCTTCAACTAGCACGACAGAGGGGCTTGGGGTGGGTCAGGAGAGCGACGCTCGGCTAACGGGCTTGTCAGACGGGTTCCAAGGTTATCGCCGCCCAAGCAATGAACTATGGCGGGACGCCTACACGAAGGGCATCATTTGCCTGGACACCAGCGCGGTTCTAGATGCATATCGGTTTTCGCCTGCTGGCCGCAAAGAATATCTAGACATCTTGCACCGCCTCCACGAACGCATCTTCGTGCCCCATCAAGTCGCGCTTGAATTTCACCGCCGCCGAGTTGACGCTGTTGCCGATCGCCTTGCTGAACTAGAGAGTCTCCGCGACGAGGCCGCAAAAGCAACGGCTAGCACGAAAAGTGTTGTGAACAGGCTTGGCCAGCGGGCAAGGGCACTCCGGGGGCAGATACCAGGAATCTTGGAAGAGCAGTCGGCGGCGCTTGAATTTGTAGACAAGATCATTGCGGAATACGACTTAAAGACCGAATCTGTTGCTGGCGGTCAAGACGCCGTTTACCCTCAAATCCAAGCCCTACTTGAAGGGCGCGTCGGGCTCCAGCCAACTGCGGAGCAACTTGAAGTCGACCAAGCAGAGGGCCTCGCGAGGCTAGAAGCAGGCAAGGCACCAGGATTCAAGGACAGGAATAAGGACGAAAATTCGACAGGGGACTACCTTTGGTGGGCAGAGCTTCTTAGGTACGCGAAATCGGTCACGACTGGGCCCGTCTTGGTCGTCACGAATGACACGACGAAAGGTGACTGGACATACACGAAGAAGGGCATCCGCATCGGGGCACACTTGGAACTGGTGGACGAGATGTACCGAGAAACGGGACACCAACTTCTCATCACCACTGTTTCCGAGTTGGTTCAATTCGCTGGAACACATCTTGACGTAGGAAGTGCGGTCAGCCAGGAGACTGTTGCCGAAGCTCAAGATATAGCCCTCTCCGCGAAACTGAAGCGAGACTCCGAGCAACCGCTCGACCGCAAGGACTCGCATCAGAGACCGATCTCGCTAGACGAGGCTGCCGATGTGAGTGGCATCTCTGCAGAATTGCTCAGATACTTCGTCGATGCCGGGCTACTGAGAGGGCTTCACCCCGAGCCGAGTTCGGACGAATTCCATTTCCATCCTCGTGACGTGGCCCGAGCAATGTTCGTGAATGCAGCATATGTCATGGGTATTTCCCGTCGCCAACTGCGAGGATTCGCCGACTCATTGCCACCGGGCACGCTGAATTACAATGCGACCCTATACATGAAGGACGGCGAGCTATTCGTTTCTCTAGACAGAGATGATCTGGATGGGCTCGTCAAAGGCGGATGGAAGCGCCTCAGCCCGCCCTTCGGGGAACTATTGGATGTGGTGACCTCCAGCTGGCCGCCGAACCGTGTACGCCTAGTCAAGCGGCGACGTACTCGTTCAGCGTCCGACGAGAGGGCTCGCCGCCTGGCGCACCGCCGTGAACTACTGGAGGAGGTTGAGCTTCAGATTGCCCGCGCTGAAGGCGAACCCGGGGATATGTCGCCCCAGATTGATTTCCTGCGGGACGAGGCAGCATATCTACGAGCTGCGATTAGGCGCGAACTCGAGGAGGACGGTACTGATTGAGCGTGCTGGCGCGTCGCGCTTGGTCTCAGTTTTGGTCTCATTCGTGAGCGTTCGCCACGGTTCGTGTCAGTACATGTCGCTCTACACGGTCATCTGAGCATCTGCACAGAACGCTTCCGAACGGAAATCCGAGGAATTGGACGCGTGTTGCGGTCCGGTCCACCCAATCAGCTCAGATGGCAGGTCAGAGGCCTTTTAACGGATCACCAGGACGCGAGTTGCGGGATCGGAATCATCACTCGAGAGATCGTGCTCGAGGGCCGCGGCGTTCGAGACGTAGCGGTCGGGGTCGTAGACGACGCCCATGATGGCTTGGCAGTCAGGATGACGCTGGTATCGGTTCCAGTCGATCGCGAGTTCCTCCCCGACCTTCTTGTCGGTCAAGCTGGGGCGCGTCATCTTTGTCTCGATGATCACGCCTGTCTCGCGAAGCAGGAAGTCCACGCGGGATGCGGCGCCCGCCTGTTGCGGCACCGCGTCTTCTGGCTGCACATCGTCGTAAAGGCAGCTGGAGTACTGCGTGGACGAGGACTTGGAGGTCGGCCTCCTTGGCGATCGTCGGCCGCGGAACGCGATCGTTACCGGCAGCGGCCAACACGGCCAGGAACTCAGGCAGCCGGCGGAAGACTGCTGCGAGTTCGTCGAGCACCGTGACGACGTTGGCTTGGTCGTGCATGACAACGTTCAAGACCTCTCGCTGGGCGGCGAGCTCCTCTCGGCGATCCTCGAACGGATACGTCCAGCGGGGGAACAGCGAGGGTTCCTCTGGGTTGTACAGCGGGCTCTCGGCAAGCGGGTCAGTGAGGAATGCACGCACACGTTTGATGAAGGGCCCGCCCTCGTACATGTCCATGAATCGCTTGCGCCCATCACCTTCCGGGATCTCGCGGAGCGCTGCTGCGTACCAGGCCTGATAGAGGCGTTGTGCAGCTCTGATCCCCACGGCATCTGGTGGAGAGCCGTGCTGCCAACTCGACAGCCGGTCCTCGATCTGCTCGCTCTCTTCGATCAGCTTCTCGATCCGGAGTCGCTTCTGAGGGGACTTGGGCATAGGGCAATCCTGCACTGGTTCGCTGGTCTGTGCGGAATCAGCGCGGACGTTTGGCTTCTCGGCCGCGTCGACGCAGGTCAGGACGCCCTACTCAACCCTCTGTAAATCTGTCGGCAACGATCGCCAGGTCGGCGGCCGACCGCCCACGGGAAGCAGATGTTCAGCCGGGAACTTGCTGCCCCGTAAACCTATGAGTGACTGTCGGCGACCACCGGTTAAGGCACGCGGAAGGCGCGAGCATCGACGGTGCGAACTGGCGAAATGTGCCGCCGGAAAATTAACAACCATGTCATCGATCGCCAGGCGTGTCACGCGCCGTTTGACGGGCGTGTCAGGCTGGATCGGCGCTCGCTGATCTGTCAGCTTTGTTCTGATGCTGGTGATCGCCAGTGCTCCGTCCTGATGCGCGACGGGGAAGTCGCGTACTTAGCTTGGGGAAGAACTATGAGTAGGAACGAACGGCACGTCGTCAAGAACGACGACGGCGGATGGGACGTCAGGAAGCCCGGCTCCGACAAGGCCAGTGCGAAGCTGCCGACGCAGGCTGATGCGATCGATCGGGCGCGCGAGATCGTCGGGAACAGTGGGGGCGGTGAGGTCGTCATCCATGGGCGTGACGGCAAGATCCGTGACTCGGACACCGTGTCGCCGGGCAACGACCCGAATCCGCCGAAGGACCGGAAGTAGTCGCAGATGCAGATGCGGAGACGGCTCGACCACGATCATCCCTGCCTGGCATGTGACGCGCCGTGGGAGATCGTCTCGAAGCCCATTTACGTCGATCAGCTCGCCGAGCCGGTGAAGTGGGCTGACGTCAGTAGCAACTGCTCGGCGCAGTGCTTTCTGCAGAATGTCGATCGCTACAACCAAGGCCTCACGGACCGCCACGCTCGCGGGTGGTAGGAGATGCCCGCCTGTCCCGCACCTGTGATAGCTGCCAACCAAGGTCTGCGCGGCAAGTGCCAATAGTCGGTTGCCGATTCCCGTACGGACGCCTCTGGCGCTCTTGATGCGTGTCGTGGCGCCGTACGATCGTGCGGCCAGCGGGATGGGACGAACCGGCATTCAGACGTAAGAAACGTCGGTCCGGGGCGCGCGCCGAAGGCGTGCCTTGATTCTTGAGAGGTCAATTCTGCAGTGCGGCCGACGAGGAGAAACAATGGCGCAGAGTGACAGACTCCGCAGCGAGATCGCCACGTTGCAAACCAAGAAGGCGGCGCTTGCGGACGTCGTAGCGAAGAATGAGAAGGCCGCTGCACGCGCGCGGGAGACGGCACGCAAGAAGCGCGAGCAGGCGGGAAGGACCAAGAACGCGTCGAGCGTGCGGTCGTTGCTCTCTGCAGCAGAGAGTGAAGACAAAAAGGTGGTTGCCGCCGAAGAGAAGATCGCGAAAGCGCGGAAGGATATCGGGACGGTTGACAAGTCGATTGCGTCGAAATCGACGTCTCTGACGACGGCGGAAGCGACGGAAAGGCGGTCGGCCGACAACGCGCAGAAGCGCGCTGATTCACGGCGGCGGAGTGAAGAGCGTGCCCACGCTCGGGAAGTGGGTAGGCTGTCGAGTCCTTCAGTTCAAGTCCGCTACGTGCAGGTTCGAGAGCCCGAGCCTGAGAAGCTTCGGGTGTTGTACCTAACTGCGAACCCTGAAGCCGTCGAGTCGACCGTTACCGACCCGGACGGGACGGTTGCGGACTACGGGACCTGGCTGCGCGTTGACCGCGAGGTTCGCCAGGTCCGTCAGTCTCTGCGCGGTTCCCGGTATCGCGAGCTCGTCGGCATCGACCACGCGCCGGCGGCCACGTTCGGGGACCTGGTGGACGGTCTGAATGACCACCGACCACACATCGTTCATTTCTCGGGACACGCTGACAGTGACGGCTTGCTGATGGAAAATGACGCCGGAGACGAGGTAGGCCATGACATCGACTTTCCGTTGCTTGCGCATGCCCTCGGCGCGACCGATGACCCACCGCGCCTCGTCGTGATGAACGCATGCAACAGCCTCGACGGAGCGGATGATCTGCTCCAGACCGTGCCTATCGTGATCGGTATGTCGGACAGCATCGACGACACGGCCGCGGTTGTGTTTGCCGCTGCGTTCTATGCGGCTATCGCGTCAGCGCAGTCGGTGTCGTCGGCCCTCGACCAGGCAAAGGTCAAGATGCTTGCCGCCTCGCTCGATGGCTCGGACTTGCCGGAGCTTCGGCACCGAGACGATGTTGACCCTAAGAAGCTGGTCCTCGTGACGCCGCCGCTCAGTTAGTCCGACCTCGTGGGTTATCGCTCGGCAGGACGGCGCGGATGCAGGGGACCGCGCCCGGTCCGCTGGCTAGGGGGTTGCCCGCGGGTGATGGTGGATGCGGCGCCGCTCAGTTCACGTACCCAGATCCGTACCCAAGGCGTTCCGGGAGCTGGCCGATCGGATGAGACGCAGGAGACGAACTGGACGGCGGGCAGGCCGACTACATGCAGCTCTCGACACCTGCCGTTGCCCCTGAGACACCGCCCGGGCTACTCATAACCCAGAGGTCGCTGTCAAGTCGTGCCCGTCTGGGTCTGGGGGTTCTTAGTTTGTCAGTGCGATCGGATGATGGGGTCGACCCTCCACCACCGGGTCCGTTCTCGCTTGGTTGACGGCTCGGTCACCCGGGCGCCACAACGTCAGGCCAACCGTCGGCACATTCCGCACGTCGTACGAGGACGGCTCACAGGCCCTGCGGCGCAATCGGTGGCACCCTGGGTTGGTGAACAGGAGTCAGGAGAACCTGAGCGTCACTTTTCGATCGATTGCTGAGAAGATGCGGATCGATTTTGAGGCGCAGCGTCAGCAGGTTGAGCATCGTGGACTGAGGGGCCGCGCGCGCGAGGTGACGCTCGTCGGGGAGTACCTGGAGCGGTACCTGCCGCGTAACCTGCTCGTCCGGCGGAACGTCGAGATCGTCTCCGCTGACGGTCAGGTGTCGACCGAGTGTGACGTGGTGATCTGTGATCCGGCCACGCCGCCTCTGTGGACGGCCGGCGATGTGGAGGTCGTTCCCATTGAGTGTGTGCATGCGGTAATCGAGGTGAAGTCACGCCTAGACGCCACAGAGTTGCGGAGTTGCTGCGACAAGATCGGCAGCATCAAGCGGTTTCCCAAGACGGCGTTCATGCCGCAGCAGCGCTCGGGGATCCGCCGGAGTGTGGAACTTTACGGTCGTGACTGGGAATTCTTTCCTGTTCTTGGCTTTGTCTTCGCTTTTGAATCTGCGGATCTACAAAGGCTTGGCGAGGTTATTTCAGAGCATGCTGTCGATGGAGATTTGTCCCCCGAGCACCGGATCGATGGCGTGTACGTGCTATCGCGAGGAGCCGTAGTGTGGGGCGGTCCTGAAGACGATTGGCGAACCGCGCAGCCAGGACCTATACGAGTTCGAGCGCTGGCGTCATTACCAGGCCGATCGCCGCTCCCGCTTCTAGCCATGCACCTTCAAGGGATGCTGCAGTCGACCTTCATGCCAAAGTTCCGCATTGGCGACTACATGGGCGACGAGATCTTCGGGTCTGTGAGCTACTTCGATCCGAACCCTGATGATCCTGAGACATCGGAGGTGGATCGCTAGACAGGCGTTCGCGGCCTGGACCGTCGCAGTGCGCGGAGCCTGTGACCCAAATCGGTGGGGTCGGCCTGGATCCTTGAGACAGCGTCAGGCCTGCTCGTGTTCCCGCGCCGTGGGGGTTTTGTCAGTTTTGTCAGTTCTGTCAGCCCACTCGCGTTGCGGCGTCGCAGCCCCAGGTGCGGGGGAGTGGCGCGCTGTCCGCCCGCGCCGCCCGCGCGGGCGGGGCTGTGCGCAGGTCGTCCGGGCGGCGCTGGATCCTAGTGCCAAGGCTGGGATTCAGGCACTCTCTGAGGGTGCTACACGATGTGACGGCTGATGGTGGCCTGGGCTTCTGCCAGGCCGCGCTCCCATGCCTACTGCCCTGGGGCTACCACGGTCCTCTTGTCGTAGCGCTGGATTCAAACGTCTTGATCGATTTGCAGATGTACGGGAGCGCACTTTTCAACGACGAGATCCCCGAAGTCGAGGACGAGAACTACGCCAACGATCTGGCAGGACTGTCCGAGCTGACAAATCTCTGGCTGCTGCGAGACATCCGGTTCGTGGTGACCCCTCGGTCGCTCACCGACGCCAAGCGGGTGACTCCTCGCTTCCTCGGGCGTCGGTTGCCGGCGGTGCAGGCGATCGCTGAGAGCCTGGCCTTTCAGTTCGGGGACTGGACGGCGACCGCACCCTCCTACGAGGAGAGTCGCCCGGCAGTCGGCCAGGACCACGGTTTACCCGTCGGTGCAGATCGGGACTTGGTGCTCGAGGCGCAGGCGATCAGCGCCCACATCTTCCTTACGCGCGACCGGGAGATCTTGGAAAAGACCAGGCTCTCTGGTCCGCGCCTAAGCCTGCTTCGTCCCTCCGTATTGGCAGACGAGCTTGTCGCGGGCGGCGTACAGCCGATGTGGGGTGGGACTTGTGAGGCAGCCGATTGCCCCTACGACGCCTGGTCGATGCCGGCGCCGGACATGGGCAAATGGTCGGGTCTGTTCTCGGTCTTCGAACAGGAGTGAAGGCCAAGCAGACCAGCCTATGATCGTCATCTGCACTCGGTCGAAGTCGCACGGAGATTAGGGGAGGGTCATGGGGGAGAATATGAATCTGGCCGATGATCCAGATTATCGCATCGTGCTTCCGCGCGAATTAGTCAGGCGAGAGCTTCAAGATCTGACGGATAACGTGGCGACGTATTCGGACTGGGCCGACAGAGTCGAGCTGTTGCTAGAAGAGGCGTTTGCGGGCGGTGCGGCAAAGAATCGCTTTTCTGCGTTGCGCAAGCGTGCGGCGGCGTCCGATCCGTTTGTGGAGTTCGGCTCTTCGGCTACTTCAGACGGTCCATTGCGGTTCCTCGCTTCCCTGTTGGCGTCCCTCGACTCACTGCGGGCAGCCACTCAGCGGTCCCCGTACTGGTCCGAGCGACTGGCTAATGGTTCCAAGGCAACGATCACGGTTGATGCCGCTGCCCGTAGGTACGTCCAGCTCGTTACCGATCTTGTTGAGCGTGGGTACCTCGTAAGTGCGTTCGACTTCTATTGCGTTGACGGCCCGCCAACGGTGGAACCTTCAGACATCCTTGCTGAAGAGCTAGGCGTCCCGAGCCTATGGCCGCTGGACGCCGCATACCTCGCCGCGGACCAGAACACGTTCTTTGACGTAATAGAGGTCCTTAATGACCGGGTGTCGAGACCGCGCAGCAGGTGGTTTCATTCATACAACGGCTGCGGTTGGCATTACGCAGACTTCTCACCTGCGGAAGGGCGCCTCGTCTACCAAGCTATGGTGAACGGGTTGCTGGAAAAGACCGCGCTTGGCGTTCGGCTCGCGACGGATGGAGAAGATGCCGGCCGCCTTGTCGTGGGTACGGATGACGCACGGTCTGACCTCACTCATCGTATGGCCACGCGTGAGGATGCGGAGACCGGCGATATAGTCCGGCATGCGTTGTCGATGTTCCGACAGCGTGGTGCTACGGAGCATCACAAACGTTCCGCGGCAATCGCCTTGGCAGGTGTCCTGGAGCGAAGGCGCGGCCTGCTGAAAACAAGCCTGCTGCGGAAGGATGAGGGAGCACTCTTCCAAATTGCCAATGAGTTCGCCGTCAGGCATCAAAGAGCTGATCAGAAGGACGACTATGACCCGGTCTTCCTTGACTGGGTCTTCTATTGGTATCTCGCGACTGTCGAGCTCACCGATCGGATCCTAGACCGGCAAGCGAGCGACGGAGATACCTCAGCCTAGTTTCGTGTCGACGTCCCCGATGGTCGAACCTGCTGCTCCTGACAAGTTTCTCTACGTCTTCAAGACGGGCCCCTCCAGGGCCCGAAAGCGCGCCGCCACCGCAGAGCGGGACGCCTGCCTCCCGCTCCGCTTCGCTGCGCTCCCGGCGCGTCCCTTGGCTTGGCGCGCGCGTGCCAAAGGGTGCCGGGCCGAAGACAGAAGAACTCGCCGTTAACGCTCGACACCCTCCGGTGCACCACTCGCCGGAATGGCCGGCTAAGCGCCTACGGCGTCCCTCCGGGATCTCCGACCCTTGACCCGCACCGCACCGAACCTAAGGTCGGCAGCTAACGGGGCGATGCGGAGGAGAGTGGCCGAGCCGCCGACGCCCGGAACCTCGGCCTACAGCGCCCACACTCCAGCGATAATGCTTAGCAGCATGCCGACGAAGAACGCTAAAACCTGCCCAATAGCGGGCCGCCGAGCGTTGTTTCCCATTATGTCGGGCTGGTCTGAAGTTCTGAGAGTTCCGGTTAGTGCCATCAAGGTAAGAATCCCTGCAATAGTCGAAAGCAAATAGAAAAACCAAGACGTTGCCAACAGTATCCTGGCACCCTTGGGTGCCCCATTCGCGAAGTCCTTGACAAACGTAATGCTCAACGCGACGATCCCAGTTGCAAGTGTAATCAACTGTTTGGTTACATCTTGCGCGAAGTCGAAAGCCTTCCTTCGCCATTCTGTCGAGTCGGGATTGTTCATGATCAGCAGAATGGCCAGAGCGGGCAAAGGGCGCCTATACGCTCTCCAATGCCTTGGAGTGCGTACGAAGGAGGGATGAGGTAAGCCGTGCCTTCATCCGGGTCATGGGCGGAATGTGCAGAGGCAATTAGGTAGTCCAATAATACTTCCAGTGAACCGCGAAACGCCAACTGCCAGTGCTCTGGTTGCTCATTGATGGCGCGATGCAGACCGTCGATGACGATCTGCTGCAAGACTGTCCACTCTTGGCGATCGATTGGAACCCTTGCAGACGTTAGCCGCGCATTAACGTATCGAAGAAGGTCAGCTTCTCCGCTAGATACTGACGTTGTCTCGCTCATTTTCCCCCAATGCTCTAATCCATACGCTAGACCAAGTGACCTTCGTCGTGAAAGGTCCCATGCGCACAGAGTTGCGTGCAGGCCGACTCTCGGCCCATCTGCCCGGGAGGTTCAAGCTCGGGCCGCGCATCACTGCTGATCTGAACATCGCAGCTGCGGGTAGCGATACAGAGCAGAGGAAGATTTCAACGGTTGACACGCAAGAGTCAACCGTAGCCAAGCGAAGCGTGCGGCAAGACCCGGCACGGCGTACCAGCGTCCTGGACGAACTTGCTCTGCCAGGTGTCGGCGGACGTAGATAGCCGACTCTGGCGGCACCGGGCCAATCTCCTGGATTGAACCAAGGCGAGGGGCGGGAGGCGAGCACCCGGAACCCAGGGGTCGGCAGGCTACTGGACCGCCGACTGTCGTGGGAGGATTTTGGGAGCCAACCGCCCGCAACAACGGTGGCAAAGTGGGTCCAACCCGTACAACCGGGGCCGCCGAAACTCCTTGTATGTAAGGGAATAGGCGTCGCGCTGTGTGAGCCGCCAAGGCGACCCCCCGCCCATGGCATGGAAGAGGTCAGGGGTTCGAATCCCCTAGGCTCCACCAGCAGTAACTGCAGGTCAGGAGGCGCTTCCGCCCCCTGACCTGTTTTCGTTAGAGGCGTCAGCGGGAGAGATTTGGGACGCACGCCTCCCACCAACTTGGCCGCCAGGGATCCGCCAACAGATCCGCGACACAAGTCCGTCAGCTGATGTGCGACAGGCTAGACGTCTGGCGACCACCGTTGGGGCCGGCCAACGCACGGATCTGCCGATGAGCCAGTGCCGAGGTCGTGCGGGTCAGTGTCCGTCGAACGCGAAGCGCTCACCCGTCTGCGGGTCATAGAGCGGACAGCCGAGCCCGATCGCTACATTCACGACGCGGTTCATGTCGTCACCAGACATGCCGCGGCAGTCTGCTCGAAGGTGTTGCCGGGACCACGTGACTTCGAGTCCCGCTCGTTGACTCGAGCTGACCCACGTGAGCCACTCGCCGGGGCCGTTGGCCTCCCGCAAAGCCCCGGGAAAGGAAACCACCAATGCGTCCAGAAAGGCATCCACCGGTATGTCGTTGAGACCCGGGACCGATCCTCGCTCGTTCACCAGCTCCTGATAGATCAAGTCCGGGTCCATGCTCTGGGAAGCGTCCTGCTGCCAGAAGACGAGTTCGTAACTCACGTCGGGAGTCTGGCATGGGCTCCTCGCATACGTCGGATGCAACGCAGGGGACATGCCGCGATCCACGCGCTCGCCTGTCGCAGATCACCTGGCGGACGGGTGCCGCGCATCAGCCGAAGGAGGACAATGGAGCCAGCCGCCTGTGATCCGCCAACAGATCCGCGACAAACTCCCGCTAGAAGAGGTGCGACACGCCAGACGGTCGGCGCCACTGGTGGTGGCCGGCCAACGCACTGATCGGCTGATGAGCGAGCGTTGCATCGTCCGATGTCGACGGGCTTGAGCTGACACACTTCGCTCATGGGAAGTGAGGTCGAGCAGGAGCTTGAGGACCGCTGGTGGCTCGGATTGCGCAACGCGACGGTGGAAGCCGTTCAGGTCACCGGGTTCAACGTCGTCATCGCTTTTGGGCGCGGCGTCGCGGTGACGATCGAGTCTCCGGCAAGTCTTGGTGACTCGTCCTCGCAGCGCCGGACTGACGCCATCAGAAGGAATCGGGATGGCAGTATCTCGGCATCCGTGGCTTTGATGTCGCTCCAAGGCAAGCGTGTGGTCTCTGGGGTTGGATTCAAGACGGGCACATTGCGCATTGTCTTCGACCCCGGCACATTCTTGACGGTTCCCTACGACGAGGCGTTCGAGGCTTGGCATCTGAATGGTGCCTCTGGTCGTCGGTGGGTTTCGCTGCCGGGCGGTGGTCTCGCTACCTACCCTCCGGGACGAGCCTGACCTCCGGAGATGCCGCGAGCCTCTGACAACTTTCGCTACGTGTGCGGGATGGTCCTCCAGGCCGCTAAAGGGCGCCGCCGTGACAGGGTAAGAGGCCTGCCTCCCGCACCGCTTCGCTGCGTCCCCTGACGTAGCACACACGTCCCAAGAGGATGCCGGGTCGAAGACAGCAGACCTAGCCATCAACGCTCGACACCGTGCCGATACGCCAGTCGCCGCCGGCTACCGCCTTGCGCGGGTTGCCCGCGCCGCCGGTTGCCCGTGGTTCCCGCATCGTCCCGCTAGCAATCATGGAAGGGACGCCGGCACGGCACGCGCCAAGCGCGCCCACGGTGTCCATCCGGGAGCTCTGCCCCTTGACCCGCACCGCACCTAAGGTCGGCAGCTATCGGGGGCGATGTGGAGGACTGACGGCCTCCGTTGACACCTAGCCGTCAACGGTGCCTGGACCGACTCAGTGCTGGCTGCTGCAAACCGTCAGTGGGTCACCGGTACGCCCTCTTGAAGACGTAGTTGGCTCCGCCGGCCAGGCTGTTGTCGCTGTGAACCGCAACCAGCTCCCAGCCCTCTTCGCCCAGCTCGTTGAGCTTGCCCTCGCTCTTAAGGAGGGTCATCTTCTGGAAGACCTTGTATTCGAACTGGGGCCCGATGTACTCACGGGGTGAACCAGCCTGCTCTCGTCGTCTCATGTGCCTGCCTCCAGATGGGGAGTCCTAGTATCGCCAGCGAGTGTCGCGGCCATTGCACAGACTGGCGTCGGGGGAGGAGTTTGCGAGCGGACCACCCGTAACAACAGTCTCGAAGCGGACCCAACGCGCAGCAGCCCGGAAGGCGAAAGCGCCTTGTAGGTAAGGGGAATTGGCGTTGTTCCGCGTACGCCAGTAATGCGACCCCCATGGCCTGGAAGAGGTCAGGGGTTCGAACCCCTAGGCTGCACCAGCAGTGACGGCAGGCCGTGAGGGGTCTTGGCTCCTGACCTGTTTTCGTTCAAGGGTCCACGGAAGCGAAAGCCCACTCCCACCAGCTTCGACGCAAGCTCCTGGGCCTCAGGCGTCACGTAGTCGTACACGCGATCCGTGCCTGTCATTCGGGTGGGCTTGGGGCCGCCCGTGTAATCCGCCAACAGATCTGCGACACGTTCCCGCCAGATGAGGTGCGACACGCGCTAGACGGTCGGCGCCACTGGTGGCCGGTCGACGCAGAGAGCGGTCGATGTGCGGATGGTGGAGCGCGTCGTGAAGCAGTTCGGCAAGTGCTGCCTGCTCACAGACGGCGCCGTAACCTGGTCAGCGCGCTTCCAAGTCGAAGAACAGGAAGCAGATGAATGAGCGGCCGTCCGCGTTGGGGAGCAGTTCGGCTGGAGTGTTGGCTGCGGGTGGCGGCTCGGTGACCGTCTTGATGGTGAAGCCCGCGTTGATGAACGTGTTGATGACGTCCTGCAGGGGGCGGTGCCAGTAGGTCATCCATACGGTTCCTTCGCCGAAGTCGTAGTCCTCGGAGTACTGAGTGAGGGCGAAGTAGTCGGCCTCGGGGTACACGATCGCGTAGACCGTGGGATGGATGATCGAGACGATCAGCCGGCCGCCCGGTTTGAGCACACGCCGCAGCTCGGCCAGTGCCGACGCCCAGTCTTTGACGTAGTGCAGGGACAGTGATGCGACGACGCGGTCGAACGCGTCGTCGGGATAGGGAAGGGGCGCACCAAGGTCGGCGACTTTCAGGTCCGCGTCCTCGCCCAGCCTCTCGCGGGCGAGTTGGACCATGGCCGGGCTCAGGTCGAAGCCGGATACGAATGCATCCTTGCCGCGCAGAGCTTCCATCAAGGGGCCTGAACCGCATCCGGCATCGAGAATCTCCAGGCCCGCGACGTCGCCGGCGAGACGAATCATCTCCGGACGCGCGTAGTACGCGTTGAAGAGGTTGTTCTCGTTGCTGGCCGAGTACGCGGCCGCGAAGCCGTCGTAGTCAGCGACAGAGGCAGCGGACCTGCTCACCGAATCGGGCATGACAGGGTTCTACCCTGGGGGCGCACGTGCGCGCCAACCAGGCACTCGGTCCAGTCGGCGACGCACACATCTGCCGCGATACGCGCTTCCGACTGTCGCAGATCACGTGGCGGACGAGTTTCGACACCCTTGACCTGCACCCCGCCGAACCTAACGTCGGCAGCTGTCGGGGCGATGTGAGAGGACTGGCCGGTGGCCTTGACAGGTAACCGTCAATCGCTACGAACTCCTCCTGGCCGCGTTCACCTTCTCTTCGCAACGAAGCCCTGCCACGGTGACGGCACCTACGGCTGAGACGAACACGGCGGCGCATCATCCCGCGGCCCGAATCACCGAGTCATCGGCTTCGATCGCCTGAGTTGAGAACAGCGACAGGACGACGCCCAGGATGGTGAAGTTTGCTGCGGCCCAGGGCACCATCTCGACTGCCTTGGGCTGTCGTGTTGCGAGACAGAGGGGCAACCCCCGGAACGGCAGCGCATATCCGATCGCGACGAAGACCGCCGTCGACCCGAAAGCGAGGTAGCCAGGAGCGTCGAGCACGACGGCCATCACCCCTAGGACAACTGCACCGATCACGCTGGCAGCGAGAACCACCATCGTCCGAGGCAGAGCGCAGACGGTACGTGTCGTCCCGTCATGCCGCCAAGATCGAATCGCGAGGTCAGGAGTTAGCCAGCCACCGGACCGCCTACCGTCGTGGAGGATTTGGGAGCGAACGGCATCGCCCGCGCCGGCCTGAGTGACTACGGGCTCAGCGGGGAGTGGATAGCACCTTGCTGACGGCGTGCCAGGCGTAGGTCGCGAGTGCCGGGTTGGTGTCCTTGAAGTAGCGCAGCACGATCACGGCTTGGGACAGTACGCGGCCGCGGCCGCGGAGCCAGGTTGCGTCGTCCACGTGCAGGGTGGCGCGGAAGTCGTCGTGGACGCTTGTGGGCAGCAGGTACCACACGGGGAAGAGGTCGCAGGCCGGATCGCCGACGCCGGAAGTTTCGAAGTCGAGGACCGCGGTCAGTCGGCCCTCCGTGGATACGAGCAAGTTGCCCGGCGTCAGGTCCGAGTGCACCCAGACCTCGCGTCCGTCGTACGGTGCTGCGAGCGACTCCTCCCACGACGCCAGCGCTGCGCGGGTGTCGATCAGGCCATCCAGCTCGCCGATCGCCTCGCGCGTCGAGGCGTCCATCGAGGCCATCGGAGCTCGTGTACGGCGTTCGCCCGGGTACGACGGCGGCCGGTCGGGCAGGTCGATCTGGCGGAACGCGTCGACGAACGCCGCCAGGTCGGCCGCCAGTCGGCGTGGGTCGGTGAGCGCGTCGGGGGAGGGGTGCGTGCCGGTGAGCCAGCGGTGGATGGACCACTCGCCCGGGAACGCGTCGGTGGGTGAGCCGATCGCCTCGACAGAAGGGATGTCCACAGGCAGGAACGGCGCGAGCGCTGCGAGTTTTGCCTGTTCCCGTCGGACGTGGTCGGCGGTCGAGGGGTGGCGCGGCAGCCGTACGGACAGGTCGGTGCCGAGGCGGTAGATCGCGTTTGCCACTCCGCTGGAGTCGACAGGCTCCAGCGGCAACGCGGCCCACTGCGGGAACTGCGCGGCCACCAGCTCGCGGACGAGCGGGGTGTCGATGTCGACCTGGATCTCGCGAGGGCTCACGAGCTCATCCGATCGATCGGAGCCGTCCGCCGTCAACCGGGTATTCAGCGGCAACACGGTTGTACTGCACCGGACGCGGAACGTCCGGAATCGGGCGTACGTTGGCGGCATGTCCGACTTCACGATCAAGGCACTCACGCCGGAGACGTTCGACGACTTCGCCGCTCTCGTCGAGCGGAACAAGGGCATGTTCGCGAGCTGCTGGTGTACGCATTTCCATCCCGACTGCGCGGAGAAGGGCCAGAGCGCCGAGGGCAACCGGGCGCTCAAGCAACGTCTCGTCGCCGACGGGATCGCGCACGCGGCGCTGGTGTACGACGGCGATCGTGCCGTCGCGTGGGCGGAGTACGGATCACCCGACGAGCTGCCCAACATCCAGCACCGCAAGGAGTACGTCGCCACTGCCGAGCGACTGCCCGACTACCGGGTCACCTGCATCCTGGTCGAGCGCAGCGTTCGCGGTCAGGGCCTGGCCGCGATCGCCCTGCGCGGAGCCGTCGAGCTGATCGCGCAGGCCGGCGGCGGCCTGGTCGAGGGCTACCCGCACGACACCGGCGGGGTCCGGAAGAAGAACTCGTCGTTCCTCTACAACGGCACCCGCACGATGTACGAGCGCGAAGGCTTCACCTACGACCGCCCGAAGGGCCTGGGCAACTGCGTCATGGTGCGCGACGTCGCCCCGACGATCCGCAACTGAACCCCACGCGAAGACGTTGACAGGGGCGGGCGGGGGCGGCACGATCGGGGGCGGCGTGGCCTACGCCCAGCCTCCTGAGGACCTGCCCCAGCCGGGACTCGAGAAGGCGAAGGGGAATCTGCCCTCAAGGTTGCTGTCGTCCAGGCCTGTTTCGAGTGCCGCTTCGCTGGGGGAACGGGGCACGTCGAGGAGGCTTGTCATGACCAAAGAGGGCAGTTTCAAGCGCGCAGTACGTCAGCGGGCACAAGCGACCGGCTTGCGGTACACCGAGGCCCGCGCTGCGTTGGAGAAGGGCCGTACGTCGCCGTTTGCCCGGACTCGGCCTGTCGAGTTCGCGGAACTCAGGGCGCACCTCGAGACGCGGTACGGCGTTCGCATCAGCTCGATCGCGCCCATCGACGACGATCCCGAGACTCGGCCGAGCGGGTCGTGGGTCGGCCATTACCCGTGGACGCTGGTCGTCAAGCGAGAGGACGGCCCGCCCTGGATCGCGCGAGTCTTTTCGTCGGCGGCGGACACGGTCGGCCGCGTCGAGGGCGATGCGGAGATCCTGCGGTTCCTGGCCGCGGACGACTTCCCCGCCGAACGGCCCGCGCATGACGATCCCGTGTCGGTGCTCGACGGGAGCGGCGTGATCGTGACCGAGTACGTCGAGGGCGGACGCCCGACCGCTTCGCCGGCCGTGCTCCATGAGCTGGCGAGCCTGCTCGGCCGCCTGCACACACTGCCTGCGGCCGGTGGTGCGCTCGCCCGGGACGGAGGGTCGGAGGAGCACGACGGCGCCTTCTTCGTCGGACGACCGAAGCAGGATCTCGCGGCGGCGATGAGCTTTCTGGTGAGCGTCGAGGACGCGGTCACTCCCGAGGGCCGCGAGATGTTCGAGTGGCTCCGCGACCAGGTCGAGCACGCCGACGACGCGGAAGGGCTGCCCGAGGCGTTCACCCACGGGAACTACCACGCCTGGGCGGCCGTCGGTACGCCGGGCAACCTCGCCATCGTCGGATGGGCCGGGTCCGGGCGCGGCCCGCGCCTGCCCGCCCTCGCCTGGCTGCTGACGACCGCGGGCGAGGGCGACGGGGACGGCATCGACACCGTCGCGCGCGGGTATCGCGAGCACATCCACCTCACCCGCGACGAGCTCGACCGGCTGCCCGGCGTACTCGCGATGCGACCCCTGTGGCTGGCCTGCCTCGACTACCGCGAGTCGGCACGAAGCGGGCGTACGCCGAAACCGGACGAGGGCTGGATCGGCTGGCTCGCCCGCCCCGAACACGCCGAACGCCTGGCTGCCCGAGCGATCACGACCCTCCGAGGCTGAGCCGCTGTGACTACAGCCCGAGTTACCTGGCTGGATGGCGGATTCATCCTGGTGGGGTGACGTTGTTGTGTGTGTTGGGGGTGACGATGAGGTGCGGCAGGGGCGTCGGTTGGCGCCACCTGGGCCACGCAGTGGACAAAGCACGCTCGGTTGATTGAGGGCAAGGAGTGCAGCATGACCGCGTTTACGGTGTGGAAGTTCGACAGTCCGGGGGGAGCTGAGGGTGCCGCCACGATTCTGAAGGGTTGTGAGGCGGACGGGCTGGTGAAGGTTCTCGACCACGCGGTCGTGTCGTGGCCGGAGGGTGAATCGCATCCGATCACCAAGCAGAGCCACGAGGAGACCTGGCGCGGGACCGGGTGGGGCGCCCTGTGGGGTGTCCTGCTCGGTGCTCTCTTCTTCGTGCCTGTGATCGGTGGCGTGGCGGGGGCCGCGATCGGTGCGATCAGCAAGATGACGCAGGACGCCGGCATCACCAAGGAGCAGTTGCACAAGATCCGCACCGAGGTCACACCGGGAACCTCGGCGTTGTTCGCGGTCACCGAGCAAGGCAACCTCGATCGGGTCGGCGAGCGCTTCCATGGCATGCACAGCAAGCTGATCGACACAAACCTGACCGAAGGAGAACGTGAGATCCTGCTGGAGACCTTCGGCGGCAAGTAGCACCTAGCCGCCCCGCTGAGCAGCGCTAGGAGACTGTCGGTGGCCAGCGATGGGTGCGCCATTCGTCCCAGGTCGCGAACCCGGGCGGTGGGGCGTCGATAGGCTCGGTGCCGTCCAGTTCGGCCGGGGTTGGGATTTCGATGGCGGCGGCCCACTCGACGAGTTCCTCGTCGGACATGGGCCAGGTCGTGTGCGGGGCTTCGGCCTGGCGTTGGTCGAGGCGTCTTCGTTGCTCGGTCGCCGGGAGTTCGAAGTACCGCATCTCTACCGTTGCGCCGATGTCTGCCGCTGCCTGGCGTAGGGCGGAGCGTTCGTCGCGGCTCCAGAGGCCGTAGTCGATGACGACGTTGGTGCCGAGTTCGAGGGCGCGCAGGCCGATGTCGATCAGCCGGCCTTCGATCACGCGCTGGGATGCGTCCGGGTTCTCGTCTCCGTAGAGAGCCTTCACCCATTCGTCCTTCGTCAGGCGAAGGGCCTGGTGCTCGACCTCTATGCGCCGCGCGGCGGTGGTCTTCCCGGTGCACGGAAGGCCCACGGTCAAGAACAGCGTTGGTTGCCTGATCATCACATCCATCCAAGCAGATGCCACCGCGTTCGGCGGCTACGCCGTGAGGCGATCGGCTTCGGCCAGCAGGAGTTCGCCGAAGGGCTGGAATCCGATGCTGCAGGCGTAGACGCCGCTGAAGACTCGGTGGATGGTTCCCCATTCCCAGATGGCGCTGGCGTCGACGCCCGTACGAGAAGCCAGCCGCTCGGTCCGCGCCCGGAGGTCGTCGCCGAGGTCCGGGTTGCAACGCACGATGGTGCCGAGATCGCAGGCGGGTTCGGCTCGGAGTCCGGTTGGATCGATGAGTTTGTAGCTGCCGTCGCTCGTCTGAAGGGCGTTCATCTCGTGGACGTCACCGTGGACCAGGACCGCGGACCGATCGTCGTGGGCGAGGCGACGACGCTTCATGCAGTCCAGCGCGTCGGCCACGGTGGCGGGCGAACACGGTCGGTTTGCCTGCTCCCACAGTTGGGGAAGCCGATCGGCGTACTGCTCAGCCAACTTTGCGCCGGTGGGGAGATCGACGTCGGGACCGATCGGACGCCACAGGCGTACTGCCACATCACAGAGCAAGTCGTGGCGGCTGGCCGGGTCGGCCACGGCGTCGTACATGGGAGCCCCGAGGCGCTCGAGCAGAATCGCTTGTCGACTGACGTCTTCGTTGAGCAGCCTGGCGCAGCCCTCTCCGTCTGCCAGGCAATACACCGTGGCCTCAGGCCCGACGTCACGACCTGGCACACCGACCTTGAGGACCGCCGGAGTCCCGTCGACCTGGATGACCTCCACGACCAGCGCCGCGTGACCGCCTTCGAAGCTGGCGCCGATCGTCAGAGACCAGTCGTGGGCCAGTGAGTCAACCACGGCTGGCAGCTCCTCCAGCCACGACTCATTCCCGTCAGCTATGACCGTCCTACGGACCTGATCGGGAATGTCGAGACTCACCTCGGCAGCCTATTCCAGCCGTAGTTTGTGGTCAGGCGACTTTTGAGGGCGGTGGAGATTTCGGGAGGGGAGAGGATGGCGGGACGGTGCTGGCTGAATGCGTTGGGGCGGCGCAGCATATAGGTATGGCCGCGAGAGATTTGGTGTTCGGGGTGGGGGACAGGGTGCGGACTTGGGGGCGGTTCGTGGCCAGGGCGGATGGTGATTGGTTGGACTTGGCTCGCGTGCATGATCTGACCTGGAGAGAACCGGATTGGAAGTCACATCGGTCGGTTCGGTTGATCGGGGCAGATGCCGAGGCAATCGCTGCCGGCATCGCAGCGAGCCGAGGTCTGGGCTACCTCTCGGCCGTTGGGATCTGGGGCGACGAGAGCATCGAGGTCGAGGAGCTGTCGGCGGAGCTCCCTGCCCCAAAGCAGCGTGCAGCTTGGAGGGACCCTCCGTGTCCGCCGCCGCCCGGTGGCTGGCGGCATGAGGTGGTCGACCTGGACCTCGACCGCCGCGACTTGGAATCGTCCGCAGGGATCGTCCACGTCGTGATCTTCCGTCCATCCGAGGATCAGGAAGTCCTGGTCGTCACCGCCACCGATGTGGACGCGGCGATCCGGCAGTTGTCGCCGAAACTGCCACGACAGTTGTGCGTGGTACCCAGCCGATTCACCCGAGCTCAGATCGACGAGGTGTACGACGTCCTGCACGCCAATTGGCGAGACTGGCGCCTGGAATCCTTCGGCACCGCGTCGGACGAGCAAGCTCAGCCGTTCATCCCGGTCATGATGTTCCGGGTCACCGCTGAGCTGGCTGAGTGGGCCGACGCACTGCCGGAGGGACTGGTCCGTCTCGAGCCGTCGCTCAACCCAGCCTGACGATGCCGTCCATCAGGGTTCGATGAGCAGTTGGGCGATGAGGTTGTTGCGTAGGGTGAAGCGGAAGTGGAGGTCTGCGGTGCCGCCTGGGAAGTTGCCCTCCAGGTGGTGTAAGACGTCGAAGTGGTTCTGGTCGGCGCGGTAGGCGGCCTTGACTGTGCTTGTGTAGGTGTATTCGGTCGCCGCACGGGCCAGCCAGGTGGCGATCTCCGCCGGTCCGTGGTGGTCGTGGCCGTCGTCGGTCACCACGGCATCGGTGGTGTACTGCGCGATTGCGGTGTCGAGGTCACGCGTCTGGTGCGCGCTCAGGTAGGTGGTGATCAGGTCCGGGAGTTCATCCGGCGCGATCTCGCTTGCTTGGGTCCAATCGAACTGTTCCATGTCGTCGAGGCTGGCCTCTCCCGCCGGGAGAGGGTCAAGCCTCTGGACTGTCTCCCTGCGGGAGGGTGCACAGTGGGGGCATGCGCGCTGGGCTGACCATCGGAGAGTTCGCGACCCTCACCCACCTGAGCGTTCGTACGCTGCGTCGGTACCACGAGTCCGGGTTGCTGGTGCCCGCGACCGTCGATGCCACCACCGGCTACCGGTACTACGCTGCGGCGCAGATCCCGTCCGCACAGGTGATCCATCAGCTGCGACAGCTCGACGTACCGCTGGCCGAGGTGAAGCAGATCCTGGCCACGGACGATCCGCTGCAGCGCACCGACCTGATCACGGCGCACCTGCGTCGACTGGAGGACACGCTCGACCGGACCCGCGCGGCGGTCGTGTCGCTGCGCACGCTACTGCGTACCGACACCGACGAACTGCCGGTGAGCCTGCGCTCCGTACCGGCCCGCACGGTCGCCGCCATCCACGGCGTGGTCGGAGCGGATGAAGTCCACCAGTGGTACGCCGCTGCCATGGCGGAGCTGGACGCCGCGTTCCCGCCCGATGAGCGCATCGGGCCGCCCGCCGGCCGATACGCCAACGAATTGTTCACCCACGGGTCGGGCGAGCTGACCGTGTTCCATCCCGTCCGCGAGCCCCGAGCGAGCGGCCGGATCGAGGTCCTCGAGCTCCCCGCGGTCGAACTCGCCATCGCCGTACACGCCGGACCGCACGACGACATCGACGTAACCTACGGTCGCTTGGGCAACTGGGCAACCACCCACACCATGACCGTGGCCGGCCCGGTCCACGAGACCTACCTGGTCGGTCCCCGCGACACCGACGAATCCGACAGATGGCGCACCGAGATCGGCTGGCCGATCTTCCGTCTCACCCCCGGCTGACCCCACCGGTCGAGCCGTACAGCCGTGGTCAGTCGCCGGGTTCTTGTGCGGCCCTGCGGGGTTTCCATGGCGTGGGCCAGGCTGGAAGTTGCTGCCTGGAAGAAGATCGAGGCTACTGCGGCCGAGCCGATCGCTGATGCGAGTTGCTGGCGGTCGGGTTGGGGATCTGGAGCCGGGCCAGCAACCCGATGTGGTCTGACAGGTAGCCGGGGCCGCTGGGCAAGAGATGTTCGTCGGTGAACAGGAGGCCGACGTCGTTCACCTCGATCGGCTTGGTGGTGAGGATGAAGTCGATGCACTGGGCGGCGGCGCCTGGGGGGAGGTACTCGGCGTGGAAGGTGGTGGGCATTGGCCGTTGAAGGCGTCGCGCAGGCCGGTCTACTGATGGAGGGTTTGATGCAGGGTGCTGATGCGGGCGACGTTGAAGTCTCCGCAGACGACGGACGGTGAGTTGTCGGCATCTACAAGGTCTGCGAGCGCAGCGAGTTGGGTGCTCTGGAGTTGGCGGAATCGGTTGTGTTCCGACCAATCGCCGTCGGTGTTGGCGGTCGGGTGGACGTTGAGCACACTGACGCAGCTGTCGGTCAGCCGAACGGTCAGCATTCCGCTGTGCAGCGCGTTGAGGCAGGCCCGAGCAGGAAGGTTCGAGTGACGCGATGGCTGCGGAAGCCGCGTGTACGCCGTGTCGGAGAATGGTTGGCGGGACAGCGTGACCAGGCCATCTCTGGGGCCGGCCGGCGACTGCCGATGGGCCACATGCGGGAATGACGGCATCCTGCTGCGGAGCAGTCGCAGGTGGTAGTGGTCGAACACCTCCTGCAGGCAGACCACATCGACGTCGCTGGAGTTGAGCTCAGCCGCAATCGCCGCGAATCGCTCGGAGATGCGGGTGCCCTTCAATGGGAGGCCGCGCGTGTTGAGGGTGGCGACCGTCAGTCGCGTAGTCATGGTGCGGGACAGCCTACAGATGACAGTCGCTGTGCCTTGAGCTACGCGACATCCGGTCTGGTCATCAGGGGGTGCTGTAGGTGGAGGGTGAGGTCGGGGCCGGTCAGGGGGACTGTGTTCCAGGTTGCTGTGGCTGTGTCGCTGTGGATCGTGAGGCGGACTCGGTGCGGGGTGGTGATGACGTAGAGGTCGGCGATGAAGGTGTTGGATTGCCAGGCGGCGGAGGCGACCACGGGGCGGCCTTGGGGCGAGGATTCTTGCCAGTGGTTGTGGCCGGCTCTGATGGTGAGGTTTGGGCCGAGTTGTAGGAGCCAGCCGTAGCTCTCGGGAGTGACGGTCACGGTGGTTCCCTCGGAAAGGGCAGCCGAGGGGGAGGCAACGAGGGTCGCCTTTGCGGAGCGGTCCGGGGCGGCTGTGCCGGGGACCGGTGGCAGGGAGAGGTGTTGGAGGCGGTCGGCAAGGAGGGCGTCGGTTTGGGGAGTGGTGGGGGTGTCGAGTAGGTGGTCCCAGAAGAGGCCGGGGAGGGCGTCGGTGGGGCCTACGGAGGCGGTCAGGGCGATGACCAGGTCGTGGGAGGGGACGACAACGCAGTACTGGCCGAACGAGCCGTGGCCGTGGTAGCCGTGGCGGGAGATCCAGAACTGGTAGGCGTAGCCCGACTCGAAGTCGGGGTTCGGCAGCCAGTTGGGGAGGGGGAGGGTCTCGATGTGGCGTTTGGTTGCCAGGTCGACCCATTCGCTCGGGACGAGTTGTTGGTCGCCCCAACGGCCTCGGCGGAGGAGTAGTTCGCCGAAGGCGGCGATGGCCTCGGTCGTGAGGTGCAGGCCGTGGAATCCGAACGCCGCGCCGCTCGCGACTCGGTCCCATTCGGCATGGTCGATGCCCATCGGCTTGAACAGGCGTTCGTCGAGGAACTCGGGGAGCCCGCGGCCGGTGACCCGCTCGACCATGCGCGCGAGGATGAACGTGGTCGCGTTGTCGTAGTCGTGCTGCGTGCCCTCGACCGCGAGGAACGGCGCGCGCAGGAAACCCTTGACCAGATCGTTCGGCTCCAGCTCCCACGCTTCCTCGAGGCTGTCCTTGCCGTGTCCGGCCGTCATCGACAGCAGGTGGTGCACGGTGATGCGGCGCCCCTGCTCCGAGATGTCGGCCGGCACATGCTCGGGCAGTACGTCGACCACCCGGTCGTCCAGCGACAGCAGTCCGTCGGTGATCGCGAGGCCGACCGCGGTCGAGGTGAACGACTTGGTCAGCGAATACAGCAGGTGCGGGCGGTCGGCGGAGTACGGCGTCCACCAGCCTTCCGCGACGACGTGACCGCGGCGTACGACCATGATCGAGTGGCATTCGATGGACTTCGCCTCGAGTTCGTCCAGCAGCGCGAGCATCGAACTGGACGACATACCGACGGCGGCCGGATTCGACCGCGGCAGGAGGGCGTGCTGGGAAACCATCTGGGCACATTAACAAGCCACGGCGTACGGTCGTTCGATGCAGGAGGACGCGCTTTGGCCCTTGGTGGAAGGCTTCGTCGCGTCGCATGACGTGGCGGGCCTGGCCGTTGCGGTCGTGCGGGACGGCGAGGTGGTCTCGCGTGGGTTCGGGGTCCGGGACGTTGACACGCGTACGCCGGTCACGCCGGAGACGATGTTTCATCTGGCCTCGGTGTCGAAGCCGTTCGTCGCGACGGCGATCGTCCGCAAGCTCGACCTGGACGCGCCGATCACCGAGTGGTTGCCCGAGTTCACGCTCGCCGACGGTCGGGAGCAGGAGGTCACGGCGCGCCGCCTGCTGAGTCATACGAGCGGCCTGCCCGACGTCTCGGAGTACGGCTGGCACGATCCGCAACTCGGCGACGACGCCCTCAGCCAGTTCGCCCGCAGTCTGTCTAGTTGGAGCCTGCAGGACACTTCGGCGTTCGCCTACTCCAACGCCGGCTACGAGCTCCTCGGCCTGGCGTTGTCGAGGGCCATGGGTACGACGTTCGAGGACGCCGTACGGCGGGAAGTCCTCGCGCCGGCCGCGATGCGGAACAGCACCTTCCTCCGCGCCAACGTACCCGCCGAGCTGGCCGCGAAACCGCACGTGGGGATGCCGCTGGCAGTCCCTGGCGACGCCTATCCGTATACCAGGCGACATGCTCCGAGCTCGACCCTGCACTCCAACCTGGTCGAGCTGTGCCGCTGGATCGCCGCGCCGGATGCTGCAGCGCTCGACGTGATGTCCCAGCCCGTGGTGCAAGTAGGAAGGCCGCCATGGGAGGAGGCGATGGGACTCGGCTGGGCGCTCGGAAGCTATCGCGGATTCAGGACGCTGAGCCATAGCGGGCTCGATCCCGGGTTCGGGGCGAGGATCGTGCTGGTGCCTGAGCAGCGTACGGGCGTCGTCGTGCTCGCCAACTCCAACACCGTCCCCGCCTCGTCCATAGCGAAGGCTGCTCTCGATGTCGCCCTCGTCGGCGATCCGGGTGAGGGAGTGGCAGAGCTGCGTACGTCGCTCCGCCCGATCGCCGGCCCCGTCGCCGAGACGCTGGCGACCTCGGGCCTGGCTGCGGCGAAGGCGGCGTACGACCGCCTGTCCGCGGTCGAACCACCCGGGTTCGACCTGGACGACGAGGGATTCGAGGACGCCGTGTGGGGTGCGATCGAGCTGCACCGCACCGATCTGGTCTGGCCACTCCTGCGTCTGTGGACCGACCTACGCCCGGACTCGTCAGCCGCCTGGACGATGACCGGCTGGGCCCATGAGCTGGACGGCCACGCCGACCTCGCTCGGACCGCCGCCCAACGCGCCCTCACCCTCGACCCCGAGAACGACGAGGCCGCCCAGATCATCAGCAGACTGTGACGCGCAGCGTCAGCCCCGGTGGAACGGAATGGAACGCCCTGTCCTGGAGGCGGAGCCCGCCCTGGTGGCTCGGCCGACAAGTCCTGGTACAGGGAAGAGGTCGCAATGTCCGACAACCCTCGCAGTAGAGGCGTCGCCCTAGCCGCCGCGGTCGCCCTTGCCCTGATCGCTCCCGCCGCGCCGGCCGTCGCGAACCCGACCGTTCCCGAAGGGCGGCCCTCCCCGGCCCTGAGCTTCGGCGCCTGCCCAGCCGAGATCGCCGAGCCGTATCCGGCGCTCACCTGCGCCACACTCGAGGTCCCGCTGGACTATTCGCGCCCGAACGGCACCAAGATCTCGCTGCTGGTGACCAAGCACGCGGCCAACAACCCTGCTCAGCGGATCGGCTCGCTGGTGGTCAACCCGGGCGGCCCGGGCGTCAGCGGTGCGGCGTACGCCGGATCGCTGAGTAGACCGGACGACACCGGCTTCACCCAGCTCGACACCGCCGTGCTGGACGCCTACGACATCATCGGATTCGATCCGCGCGGCGTCTTCCTGAGTGCGCCGGTGAGCCGTGCGGCTCCCGATCACTTCGGCGCCCCACAGCCGGACCCGGACGCGAAGACGAGCCGTGACGAGCTGTGGAAACTCTGGAGCAGCTACGCGAAGGGCTGCCAGGCCAACAACAAGGCGATCCTCCCGCATCTCGGCACGGTCGACGTGGCCCGCGACATGGACGCCGTCCGCGCCGCGCTGGGCGAGCGCAAACTCAACTACTTGGGTCTGTCGTACGGCACCTATCTGGGCGCCGTGTACGGGCAGCTGTTCCCGCAGCGGGTCGGCCGCATGATTCTGGACGGCAACATGGACCCGACCCCGAAGGACGTGTGGTACCAGGTCTGGATCGATCAGTCGGCCGCGTTCCAGAAGCGGTTCGACCACGACTACCTGCCGTGGGTTGCGAAGTACGACAACGTGTTCCATCTGGGCAGGACCGCCGCGGCCGTGCGGGCGGCCTGGAACAAGACGCTCGCCGACTTCCGTACCAAGCCGCACGGAGACGTCGGCGGCAGCGAACTGATCGGCGCGGCGTACGGCGCGATGTTCTCCGAGGCCGGCTGGATCGGATTCACCGGCGCACTGAGCGCGTACGCACTCGACGGGGACGACAGCACCCTGACCGACATCGCCGCCCCCGACCTGAGTCCTGACGGCGAGCAGGCGAACGCGATCTTCAACTCGGTGATCTGTGCCGACTCGCAGTGGCCGCGCAGCCGGGCGAAGTACGAGCAGGACGCGGCCAAGCTGGCCCGGACCTCGCAGTTCGCCTGGTACATCATGTGGACCAGCGGCAGTGCGTGCCAGAGCTGGGCCTTCGACAGCCCCGGCCGCATCAAGATCACCGGCAAGGATCTGCCCGGTGTCTTGATGTTCAACTCGATCGGCGACCCGGGCACGCCGTACGCCGGTGCCCTGAAGATGCACAAGGCCAGGCCGACCTCGGTTCTGGTCACCGAGGTCGACTCGGGCAAACACGGCGTCTTCGCCAACCGCCGCGCAGCCGTCAATCCTGCAGCGAACGCCATCGGCACGAAGTACCTGCTGACTGGTGAACTACCCGCTACGGACACCATCGTGCCCGGTCACCCACTGCCGACCGTCAACGCTTCTTCGTGAAGGTCAGGTGGGTTGTGCCGCTGGAGGTTGTGACCGGCTCGATGTCGTAGGTGTCTTCCAGGGCCTCCAGGCCGTCCCAGAGGCGGACGCCGCGGCCGAGGAGGATCGGGACCACCGCGACATGCATGTAGTCGATGAGGCCCTCGGCCAGGAAGTCGCGGACCACCGTTGCGCCGCCGCCGATGCGGATGTCGGCGTCGCCGGTGACTTCACGTACCTGGGCGAGTGCCTCGGCGGGCGGCGCGTCGAGGAAGTGGAACGTCGTGCCGCCGTCCATCTCGATGGACGGGCGCGGGCGGTGGGTGAGGACGAAGGTCGGCGTGTGGTACGGCGGGTTCGGGCCCCACCAGCCCTTCCACTCCGGGTCGTCCTGCCATCCGGGCGGACCGAACTTGCCGGCGCCCATGATCTCCGCACCGATACCGGGGTTGTGCTGTCCGGCGAACGCGTTGTCGGCGCCGAGCGTGCCGCCCGCCAGCTTGTCCTCCGCGTGGAAGAACTGCGTGCCGATCAACCACTCGTGCAGCCGCTCCCCGGCGTGCCCGAACGGCGCCTCGAGCGACAGACCTTCACCGGTGCCGAACCCGTCGAGTGAGATCGAGAAGTTGTGAACCCTGACCTTGGACATGAGATTGCTCCTTCAACTCGCTGAGAGACCTGCTTTCGACACCCAGTCGGAGCCGCCGGAGCCGCCTTGACATCAGCGAAGGGGGAGGTTGTCGATCAAGAGGCCGAGCGTGAAGTCGAAGCGTTCGTGAGCGTGGCCGGAGCTCAGTTCGCGGGCCTGTCTCCGGCTGGTCACGCGCGACGGACGGTGATGTTGCCGCCGTGAGTGCGGGCGCGGACGGCGATGGTGCGGTCGGTTTGATCGTCGGCGTCCAGTTCGTTGAAAACGCGGCCGATGGAGGTGTGGGCGTCCAGTCGGGCGGCGATGCCAGGCGGTACGCCGATCGCGACCTCGCCGGTGGCGGTGTACAGGTCGGCGGCGCCGGTGCCCAGCCGGCCGACCCGGATGTCGCCACTGGCGGTACGGGCGTTGACCGCGGCCCGTGCCACGTCGACGCTGATGTTGCCGGTGGCCGACTTGGCGCGGAAGTCGCCGGCGACCTCGCCGACCTGGATGTCGCCGTTCGCGGTCTTCAGCTGGCAGGAGCCGACCTCGCCGTCGACGACGTAGTTGCCCTTGGCCGTGTAGCCCTGCAGGTCGGACCCGGTCGGCAGCTCGATCAGGACGGCCACCTCGCCGTACTTCTTGGAGAACAGCGTCCGCAGCTTCGGGTGCCTGACCTGCAGCTTCCCGTCGGTGAACTCGATGACGACCTGCTCGGCGGCCTGCACGTCGAGGTCCCACGCCGGGTCGACCGGGCGGACCTCGACCACGGTGTCGGTCCGGTCGCCGGCCCGGAACGTGACGTTGCCGAAGATGATGTCGACGTCGGCGGAGATCGGCGCGGGGGTGGTGAAGGTCGGCATGATGTCTGTCCTCTGTGAGAGCCGGTGATGACGACAACTCTGCTGAGGACCCCTGACACGGCGCCGCCATGAGCGGAAGACACGAGGACTGACACGGTGTAGGCGGCGTGTCAGGTGCGTGTCAGGGCGGCTGCCGAAGGTAGTCCCATGACAACTTCGGCGATCGCGGTCTCAGGACTGCGCAAGACATTCGGCGACAAGACCGTGCTCGACGGCATCGACTTCGAGGTCCCCGCGGGCACCGTCTTCTCGCTGCTCGGCCCCAACGGGGCCGGCAAGACGACAACGGTCAACGTGCTCACCACGTTGATCAAGGCCGACAGCGGCACGGTCCGGGTGGCCGGGCACGACGTCGCCGCCGAGGCCAAGGCGGTCCGCTCGGCGATCGGGGTCACCGGCCAGTTCGCGGCCGTGGACGAGCTGCTGACCGGTCGCGAGAACCTTCAGCTGATGGTCGACCTGACCCGCGGATCGACGAAGGTCGACAAACGGATCGTCGAGACCCTGCTGGAGCGGTTCGAGCTGACGGAGTCGGCCGACAAGTCCGCGGCGACGTACTCCGGCGGGATGCGGCGCAAGCTCGACCTGGCGATGACGCTGGTCGGCAACCCGCGGATCATCTTCCTGGACGAGCCGACGACGGGTCTCGACCCGCGCAGCCGGCGGACGATGTGGACGATCATCCGCGAACTGCTGGCCGACGGCGTGACGATCTTCCTCACCACGCAGTACCTCGACGAGGCCGACGAGCTGGCCGACCGGATCGCCGTCCTGAACCAGGGCAAGTTGGTTGCCGAGGGCACCCCTGAGGAGCTCAAGCGGCAGATCCCCGGCACGCATGTGCGGTTCCGGTTCAGCAGCATCGACGACCTCGACGCAGCCGCCGGAATCCTGCCGGAATCGACCCGCGACGACGACGCACTGACCCTGCGGGTCCCGAGCGACGGCGGCACCAAGTCGGTCCGCGCACTGCTCGACCGCCTCGACGAGCACTCGCTCGACGCCGAGGAATTCTCCGTCCACACCCCTGATCTCGATGACGTTTTCCTGGCCCTGACCGGCCACGACACCGCGGAGGTAGTCGCGAAATGAAGAACCCCTCGATGGTGATGCTGCGCCGCAACTTCAAGCACATCGCCCGCAACCCGACCTCGGTTTTCAATGCGGTACTGATGCCGGTCGTGGTCATGCTGATGTTCGTCTACATGCTCGGTGACGCCTTCAGCGTCGGTGTTCCGTACGTCGACTACGCGACGCCTGGCATGCTCCTGCTGGCGGTCTGCTACGGACTGGGATCAGTGGCGACGTCGGTGAACTCGGACATGACCAAGGGCATCATCAACCGGTTCAAGGTGATGGACGTACCGCGGGGCGCGGTGCTGACCGGTCACGTGATCGCCAGCCTGATGACCAACCTGATCGCGATCGCGGCGATCATCGGGGTGGCCTTCGCGCTCGGGTTCAACCCGTCGGCGAGCTTCGTCCAGTGGCTCGGGGTGATCGGCATCGTCGTACTGCTCGGTCTCGCGACCGGCTGGCTGACCGTCGCGCTCGGTCTGTTCGCGAAGACCCCGGAGACCGCGGGGCTGGCCTCGGTGCCGTTGATCATGCTGCCGTTCTTCAGCAGCGCGATCGTGCCGGCCGACAAGATGGGGCCGGGCGTGAAGCAGTTCGCGGAGTACCAGCCGTTCACCCCGATCATCGAGTCGCTGCGCGGGCTACTGAACGGCTCGGCGGCGACCGGCGACCTGCTCGCGGCGCTGGCTTGGCTGGTCGGGATCGCGGTGGTCGGCTACGTCTGGGCGACCTCGACCTTCAAGAAGCGAGCGTGACCCGCACCAACTCGGACCAGTCCGCCTGTCGCCCCTCGTCAGTCGCCTCGGTGAACTTCGTTTCGCCGAGGCGACTGCGCGTCTCCTGCTCGATCCGGGTCAGGTCTGGGTTGGACAGATCCGGTAGGCCACCGACGACGGCGCTCGCCGCGAGGAGCCGGGCGGCCTGCTCGTCCTGACCGGTCCGCAGTGCCAGATCGGCGATCCCGACGAGCACCTGCGCGATGCTCGGGATGTGCCCGGTCTCGGTCGCCGCCTGGACCGCGGCGGTGCGGTGCTCCCAGGACTCGTCGAGATCCTCGGCCAGATAGCCGAGTACGTCGTGCCGGACCGTCCGCATACTGGCCCGCTCGGCCTCGTGTCCCAGCATCGTCGTCGCCACCGCAAGTTGCCGTCGCGCCTCGTCGTTGTCCCCACTCCAGCGCGCGAGCTCCGCCTTCGCGAGCGCGAGCTCCACCAGGGCCTCCGGCCAGGCGACCCGTTCGGCCTGCCGTTGCGCTTCAGCCATCGCGGTCGCGCTCGCATCCAGATCACCGGCCAGCCAGTACAGCTGCGCCTGCCGCGACCTCGTCCGTACGACGTCCTCCGTGGCGCCGACCTCCGTGGCGACCGCGATCGCCTGCTCGCAGTACTCGCACGCGGCCGCGAAGTCACCGCGCACGGCGACCCGGTCGGCCAGCTCGGTCAGCGCGAACGAGATACCCCACCGCTCGCCGATCGCGCGGAACTCGGCCAGTCCGGCCTCGAGCAGGGCGTCCGCCTCCGGATCGCCGTCGCCGAGCATGATCCGCATCTTGCCGGTCTGCAGGCGGGCCAGCGCCCGTACCCAGGGATCGTCATCGGCGAGCAACGGTTCGAACGCCGACACGAACGCGCTCGGTCCCTCCAGCAACCGCTCCAGGGCGGAGGACAGCTTCACGGCCGGGTGCGGATTCTGGACCCGGCGGCTGACGTCGGCAGCCTTGCGGATCCAGTCCTCCGCGTTGTACTGGTCGCGCCCTCGACCTGACGTCATCAGGTTCGTGACGAAGGCGTACACCACCGCCCGGATGTCGTCGTCAACCTCACCTGGTACGGCGGGAGCGGCCATCAGGTACTCGTTGCCCTCGACCTTGTGCCCGGCGAACCACCAGTACCAGCCGGCCGCCGCGCCCAGTCGCATCGCACCGTCGGCCTCCTGAGCCGCGAGCGCACCCCGCATCGCCGCGGCGATGTTGTCGTGCTCCGGCTCGAGAGTGGCGAGCCATTCCAGCTGTTCTGCTCGGCGCAGATGCGGGTCCGCGGTCTCGGTGAGCTCGGTGAAGTACGCGAGATGGGTACGCCGGGTCAGATCCGCCTCGCCCGCTTCGTCGAGGCGTTGCTGGGCGTACTCCTTGATCGTGCCGAGCATCCGGTAGCGCGGAGCGCCCTCGTCCTTCGTGACCACGAGCGACTTCTCGGTCAGAGCGGTCAGCAGATCGAGGACCTCCCACGACTCGACCTCGCCGCCGGCGCACACCTGCTCGGCTGCCTCCAGGCTGGCGCCGCCCGAGAACACCGAGAGCCTGCGCAGTACCGATCGCTCGGCGTCGGACAGCAGCTCCCAGCTCCAGTCGATCACCGCGCGCAGCGTGCGATGCCGGGGGAGCGCCGTACGGCTGCCTCCGGTCAGCAAACGGAAGCGGTCGTCGAGGCGGTTGGCGAGTTGCTCCAAGGACATGGTGCGCAAGCGGGCCGCGGCGAGCTCGATGGCGAGCGGCATACCGTCCAATGCCCTGCAAATACGGGCCATCGTGGCCAGCGTCCGCGCGTCCGAGGTGAGGTCTGCGCGCACTGCCCCGGCGCGGTCCTGCAGCAGACGAACGGCCGGCGAGGTGTTGATCTCGCTGCCGTCGGAGGGGACCTCGAGCGGTGCGACCGGCCACAGCGCCTCGCCGGTGATGCCGAGCGGCTCCCGGCTCGTCGCGAGGATCCTCAGCCGGGGGCACTCGCCGAGCACCCGGTGGGCGAACGCGGCCGCGGACTCGATCACGTGCTCGCAGTTGTCGAGGATCAGCAGCATCGCCCGCTCGCGGACCGCGGCGATGACGCGGTCAGTGGGATCTGCCTCGGGTACGTCGCCCAGCAGCGCGTCCCGGAGCGCGAGCGCGGACAGCGTCGCCTGGGCCACGTCGCCGTCGGGACCGATGGCCGCGAGTTCGACCATCCAGGCGCCGTCGGGGAGGTCGCCGAGCAGCGTCCGCGCGGTCTCCGCGGACAGCCTGGTCTTCCCCGAGCCGCCCGGTCCGATCAGAGTGGTGAGGCGGTGCTCGGCGATGAGGTCGCGGACGGCGGCGACATCGGCGTCCTTACCGACGTACGTCGTGAGTTCCTCGCGCAGGTTGGTGTTGCGCTTCTCGTCCCGTCGGACGAGCTCGCCGCGGAGGAGGGCGACGTGGAGTGCGGACAGCTCCGGAGACGGGTCGACGCCGAGTTCGTCGGCGAGCGTTTCTCTGGTGCGCTCGTACACGCGCAGCGCCTCGGTGTCGCGGCCGGAGGCGACGAGGGCGCGCATCAAGGCGGCGACCAGGCGTTCGCGGACCGGGTTCGCGGCCACCAGGTCGGTCAGGTCGGTCACGAGTTCGGCGCCGTGACCGAGCGTGATCTCGGCGTCGTACCGATCCTCCATCGCGGTCAGACGGAGCCCGTCGAGGCGGGTCACGGCCGCGTCGAACGCTCCGCTCTCGGTGAGACCGACGTCCTGCATCGCGGGACCGCGCCACAGCTCGAGCGCCTCACGGAGCAGCCGGACGCCCTGCGGATCCTGGTCGGTGCGCGCCCGGGCGACCAGGCGCTCGAACCGTACGGCGTCGACCGCATCGGGATCCACCTGCAGCCGGTAGCCGTCCGTGTGCCCCTCGACCGAACCTTCCGGAAGCACCTTCCGGAGCCGGGAAACCAAACGCTGCAAGGCGTTCGCCGCGTCCGCCGGCGGCTGCTCACCCCAGATCCAGTCGACCAATGTCGCCTTCTGCACCACACGCCCCGGATCGAGAGCCAGCGCAATCAGCAACCCACGCAACCGCGCGCCAGGCACGTCGGCGATGCCACCATCGTCCGTACGAACCTCAAACGGCCCCAACAACCCGATCTGCACCTGCGAGATTGTGCCACGCGCTCTCAACCGTGACCGCGCTCGCCGCCCGGCACGGCGTCACGATCCTTGGCCGACGGCCTTCTTGACCAGGGCGATGAGCTTCTTCTCGATGGCGGGGGTCAGCTTCATGACGGCGTACGACGTCGGCCACAGGTCGCCGTCGTCGATCTTGGCCTCGTCGCTGAAGCCGAAGGTGGCGTAGCGGGCCTTGAACTTGGCGGCGTCCTGGAAGAAGCAGACGTTCTTGCCGCCGAGCGTCCAGCCGGGCATGCCGTACCAGAGCTTCGGCGACAGCTCCGGGATCTCGGCCGCGATCAGGTCGTGCAGCCGCTGGGCCATCTCCCGGTCACCGTCCGCCATCCCCGCGATCTTCGCCAGCTGCGCCTCGGTCGGGTCCTCCTTGCCCTTGAGCTCCTTGGCCCGCTCCTTCATCGCGTCGCGCTCGGCCTCGCTGAAGCCCTCGTACGACTTGGTTTTGGCGGTGGCCTTCGCGGTGGCCTTCGCGGTGGTCTTGGCGGTGGTCTTCTTCGTGGCAGCCATCGGAGTGTCCTCTCGGGTCGGTCTGAACACTCCAAACACTAGAAGCCGCCGTACGCCGTGCGCTTCTCGAAAACTGATCGATCAGGCCAACGCGGTCAGGCCAGGGTGACGCTGAGCGAGGTACGCACTGCGGACGATCGTCTCCTTGTAGCGCGCGGCGGCGCGCCCGGTGAGGACGGACTTGCGCGGCGAGTCGTCCGCGTGGACGAACTGGATCAGCGCGTCGTTCCGCCCGAGGCTGATGCACTGGTTGATGTAGCGGAACCGCAGCGGCTTCGGCTCATGCCCCTCCAGGCGAGCCTTGAGCGACCGTACGGCGTGGGCCGCCGCCGGGAGACCCGTCGCGCACGCCATCCGCAGCTCCTGACCGCTCGTACGGCGTACCGCTGCCGCGTCGCCGATTCCGTACACGTCCGGGTGGGACGTGGAACGCAGCGTCGCATCGACCTTCATCCGACCGTGCGCGTCGACGGCGAACCCTGCCTCGGCCGCCAGCGGAGACACCTCGAACCCGGTCGTCCACACCACGACGTCGGCGGCCACGCGATCCCCGTCGTCCAGCTTCAGGCCGTCCGCGTCCACCGCGGCGACGCGGGCGTTCTCGACCAGCTCGATGCCGAGGCGGTCGACCGCGCGGTGCAGGTGCTTGCGCCCGCGCTCCGACAGCGCGGAGCCGAGTCGGCCGCTGGTGACGAGCCGTACGACGCGGTCCGGGTACGTCTCCGCGAGCTCGGTGGCGGCCTCGATCCCGGTCAGCCCGCCGCCGACGACAGCAATCGTGCCGCTCGTCCGGAGCCGGTCGCGCAGGCGGCCCGCGTGATCGACATCGGCGACGGTGTATGCGTATTCGCTTGCTCCGGGCACCGAGTTCAGGTCGGCGCGGCTGCCGAGCGCATAGATCAGTACGTCGTACCGCAGCTCGCGATCGGTCAGCACGACGGTCCGGTTCGCGGCGTCGATCCGCTGCACACGATCGGCGACGAACTCGACCCCGGTCCCTTCGAGCAGATCCTTGATCGGCCGCTCCGGCAGCTGCTGCCCGGACGCGAGCTGGTGCATCCGGACCCGCTCGACGAAGGTCTCCCGGGCGTTGACGAGCGTGACCGATGAGGGCGTACGACGGGCCGCCAGCTTGGCTGCGACGAGACCGGAGTATCCGGCTCCTAGTACGACGATGTGCATGTCCGCACTCCTTTCGACGTACACCAGACACGGCTCACCAGTCCGGATGTGACGTGACGCCGATCACGTCACGAATCGAGGGGGTTGCCCGGTCAGTTGGCCATGAACCAGAACGCAGTACTCACCCGTGGCGCCGACGCCGAACGGCTCGGTGAGGCGCCGAACCAGACCTGGCTGATCGCCGACGCCGAGCACACCGACGGAATCATGAACGTCGTCCGCACCACACTCGGTCCGGGCGTCGACGGTCCGCCGCCGCACTTCCACCAGGAGTCGCCGGAGATGTTCTACCTGCTCGACGGCGCGCTCCGGATCCTGGCCGGCGACCAGGTCGTGACGATCGAGAAGGGCGACTATCTCCTCGTGCCGCCGATGATGCATCACGCGTGGGGTACGCCGATGGGCAGCGGCGCCGACGTACTGATCGTGAAGGCTCCCGGCAACAGCCGGTTCGAGTACTTCCGGCTCGGCGATCGGATCCGGCGGGGCGAGGCGTCGCCGACGGAGGTGCTGGCGACCGCGGAACGGTTCGACAACCACTTTGTCGACAATCCGGTCTGGCGGCGGGAGCTCGCCGTACGCGAAGGTGAACGGCAGCAGATCGTCCCGTTCCCGGAGGGGTGATGATCGGGGTTGTGGAGTTCGAGGAGCAGCGGCGGCGGTTGTTCGGGATCGCGTACCGAATGCTCGGTGAGGCGAGCGAGGCGGAGGACGTCGTCCAGGACGCGTACCTACGCTGGCGGTCCGGGCACGAGCCGGTGGAGACGCCGGCCGCCTGGCTGACCACGGTCGTCACCAACCTCTGCATCAACCGGTTGACGTCGGCACGGGCCCGGCGCGAGCGGTACGTCGGCCCGTGGCTGCCGGAGCCGGTTGCCACAGGCAACGATCCGGCCGAGCTGATCGAGCGGCGGGACACGGTGTCGCTCGGACTCCTGGTCCTGCTCGAGAAGCTCACGCCGCCGGAGCGGGCAGTGTTCGTGCTGCGGGAGGCGTTCGACTACACGCATCGTGAGACGGCAGAGGTTCTCGGGGTCGACGAGGCGCATGCGCGGCAGCTGTACCACCGGGCGTTGGTGCGGTTGGGTAAGGCGCGGCGGCGGTTCGACGTACGGCCTGCTGACGGGGCGAAGCTGGTGGAGCGGTTCATCGCGGCGACCGTCGAGGGTGATGTTGCCGGGTTGGAAGCGATCCTGACCGAGGACGCCGCGATCTGGGCCGACGGCGGCGGCAAGGCGATCGCCGCTCGCGAACCGATCTTCGGCCGCTCCAACGCGGCCCACTACCTGGCCGGCCTCGCGTCGAGCCCCCGCGCACTGACCGCCCGGCTGTCCGTTGCCGAGATCAACAATGCCGCCGCCATCCTCGTCCACGAGTCCGGTGAGCTCACCGGCGTACTCGTCCCAGAGGTCCACGACGACACCATCACGACGATCCGCGCGATCCTCAACCCCGACAAACTCACCTACCTGCAGACGCAACTAGGCTGACCTTGTGCTGGACTTCCCCGCAGAGCTGACCACCGAACGACTACATCTGCGGCGCTGGCGGCCGTCCGATGCCGAGGACTACCGCGGGCTGTGGGCCGAGCGCGACGTCCGCGCGTTACGGCGGATCGACGCCGACCACGGCGTACGGGCCGGCAGCGGTTGTGGGCGACCGTGCGGGGGTGGAACGCGGCGTCGTTTCGAGTCCTCGAAAAGCTCGGCTTCGAGCGCAGCGACCGTGTCGACGAGGATCCAGACCGCGGCGCGTCGATCTGGATGACGCGTTCGCTGGATCAGCCGTCGGCGTAGAGGCAGAAGGGGTGGCCGGCCGGGTCGAGCAGGACCCGGACGTCCTTCTGCGGCTGGAACTCGGCGAGGGTGGCGCCTAGCTCCACAGCGTGTGCGACGGCGGCGTCGAGGTCGCCGACCTCGATGTCCAGATGCATCATCATCTGCTGCTCGCCCTCGACGGCCGGCCAGACCGGACGGGCCCACGGGGCGGACGTCTGTGCCTGGAACGCCAGGTACGTCTCGGAGTTGCCGGGGACCGCCAGCGTGAACTCGGTGGGCTCGTTCTTGTGGATCTCCCAGCCGAGCACCGCGTGGTAGAACATGCCGAGCGCCTGCGGGTCCGGCGCGTCGATCACCGTCCCGAACCAGTGCCCTTTCTCCGAACGTCCTCGCAGCATCGCAGTTACCTTCCTCGGTCGTTGTTTGCCCGACACTAGACCCGTGAACCGACAGAACGATCTCGTTGCCGAGGGGGAGCCGGAGAAGGAGTTCAACCCCGGCATCGCTGCCCGCCTGCCGCGCAAGACGGCAGCCGGCGGCGCGCTGATCCGCGATCGCGCCGGCCGGATCCTCTTCCTCGAGCCGACGTACAAACCCACCCTCGACATCCCCGGCGGCATCGTCGAGTACGACGAATCGCCGTATGAGGCCTGCCGCCGCGAGGTCAAGGAAGAGATCGGCCTCGACCTCGAGATCGGCCCGCTCCTGGTGGTCGACTGGGTCCCCGCCCTCGGCCCCTGGTCCGACGCTCTCGCCTTCGTCTTCGACGGCGGCGTCCTCGACGACATCCCCCTGACGCTCGACCCCACCGAGGCCAGAGCCCACCACTACCTGACCCTCGCCGACGCCACCCCCCACCTCCGCCCCTCCATGGCCCGCCGCCTGTCCCTCGCCCAACAAGCCCTCACCACAGGCATCCCCACCTACTCGGACTTCGGCCGGGATCCTCAGCAGTAAAATAGTAGCCATGTACTTAGTAGCCATGTACTGTATTTGGCATGAGTGAGGCGACTCCTGGGCATCTGGTGTGGCGGTTGTCGATGAAGTGGCGGGTGGCGGTGGATCGGGCGTTGGCGCCGCGGGGGCTGACGCACGCGCAGTACGTGATGCTGGCCTCGTTGTACGGGCTCGAGCGGGACGGGCGGGTGCCCAGCCAGCGAGAGCTGGCTGACCACACCGGGCTGGAGGCTTTGTACGTCTCGAAGCTGGCGCGCAGTCTCGACGCCGACGGGCTGATTCAGCGGACCCGGGATGCCGTCGACACGCGGACGATGCGGCTCGAGCTGACCGCCAAGGGGCGCGAGACCATCGAGCCCGCGATCGCGGAGGTCGCTGCTCTGCTGGACAAACTGCTGGCGCCGCTCGGCGGGCGCCGCGGTGCGCGGACGAAGAGCTTCGTACGCGATCTCACCGAACTACTCGACACCCCACTGTGAGGAACAGTCATGCCTGATATCGATCTGCTCGACTCGACCATCCACTACGAAGACACCGGCAGCGGCACGCCGATCGTCTTCCTGCACGGCAATCCCGCCTCGTCGTACGTCTGGCGCAACATCACTCCGCTCGTCGGCGAAGGCCGCAAGCTGGCGCCCGACCTGATCGGGATGGGCCGCTCCGGCAAACCCGAGCTGGACTACAAGTTCGCCGACCACGCCCGCTACCTCGACGCCTGGTTCGACGCGCTCGAGCTCGACGACGTGATCCTGGTCGGCCACGACTGGGGCGGTGCGCTCGCGTTCGACTGGGCCGCGCGTCACCCCGAGCGCGTGAAGGGCATCGCGTTCTTCGAGAGCATCGTGAAGCCGATGGCGTGGGAGGACCTCTCGCCGCAAGCCGCGGAACGCTCCCGCCTGATCCGTACGCCGGGCCCCGGGGAGGACCTCGTCCTCGAGCAGAACCTCTTCGTCCGCCAGGCCTTCACCGGCGGCGTGCTCACCCCCGTCCCCGACGAGGACCTGCAGACCTACCTCGCGCCGTACCCGACGCCCGAGACCCGCAGGCCCATCCTCGCCTGGGCCCGTCAGCTCCCGCTCGGCGGCGATCCGGCGGAGCTGGTCACGAGAATCGAGGCGTACGACGCGTGGCTGGCCACGAGCGTCGACGTACCGAAGCTGCTGCTCACCTTCGAAGGTTCGCCGACGCTGCTCGTCGGCGAGGACTACAAGAACTGGTGCCTGGACAACCTCGCCGCGCTGGATGTCGTGCACGTCGGCGAGGCCGGCCACCACGCGGCCGAGGACCGGCCGATCGAGATCGGGACCGAGATCTCGACCTGGATCGACAAGCGGGACCTGCGCAAGGACTAGAACTTCAGTCGCACGATCACGTTGTCGATCGTGCCCTCGCACGACGGCCAACAGCACGAAGCCCCTGCGGCCAGGTCCGCGGGGGCTTCGCTCTCGGGGTTGTTCAGACGGCGGCGAGCACCGTCGGTCGGTAGAGGGTCAGACCTGAGGTCTCGTCGACGACAGCGACCCGGACGGACTCCGGCGTGGAGTCATGGTGCGGTACGGCGAAGACGGCGGTCGCGCGGCGCCCGTCGTACCTGGCGGTGTAGCTCAAGTAGCGCCAGTCGTCGTCGTCCCAGTAGTCGTGGATATCGGACCGCAGGTATCCGTCGACCGCGCGGTACGCCGGGCTCAGCAGCACCCGTCGTTGCGTGGCGGCGAGCGGTGCGGTGCTGGACGCCGTACCGGCGTACGGATGGCTGAGCCTGATCCGGAACCGGCGGATGGGCAGCAACCAGTACCGGTCGAGCTCGGCGGACAGCATGACGAACACCGCCGCCTCGGCAACCAACACCGGCACGGCGGGACCTGCCGACCACCAACCGGTCGACGCCGTCGTCGCTAGCGCTGCTGTTGCCAGTAGCAACAAAGCACGGGCGATCGCACGCCGGCCGACGGGTTTTGCCGACTTCCCGGCACATCCACAGGAGGCCTCGGGAACGACGACCTTCGAGTAGATGAGGAAACCCGTGAAGCCGATGGACAATGCGACCGCGGCAGCTGCCTCGATCGCCCGGACGGGTGGCAGGAGAAGGGCCAGAGCGATGAGCGCTTCGACCACCGCAACGGCTTGATAGGCAGGCTTTGCGCGTGAATCGCCGACCAGACGGGGGAGTGCGGTGCGGTCTGCCTGCTCCGGGTCGGCGAACTTGGTGTACGACGACCAGAGCAGGAGCAATCCGATCAGCAGCGGCTGAGCAGCCGCGAAACCGGCGCCCATCTCAGTTCGACGTGTAGATCGTCGCGATGTCGATCTCGTTGGTGCCCGGTCGCCAGGCGCCGATCACCTGGGCGTGCCGGCCGACCTTGAGCATCGACAGGTCCGATACCGCCGGCGTGCCGTTGTACACGGCCGCCGTCGTACCGGACTGGACGTGTCCGACGACCTTCTGACCGTGGTGGTCGAACTGCACGCCGGAGCGGCCGATCGACGTGATGGCGACGGTCAGGTTGACGATGTTGACCCAGACGGCCTCGGCGGCCAGGATCCCGTCCGGCAGCAGCACGCCACGCGCGTACAGGCCGTCACCGACCTTGGCCTGGTCGATCGTGGTCGGGCGGAGTTTCCAGACGCTCGTCACACCGGTCAGCTGGATCCGGTGCAGCCGGCCGTCGGATCCCTGTACCTGCAGGAGATCCTGGTTGCGGCCCATGATCAGACCCTCGGCGAAGTTCGGGTCCGGCTGACCCGCGTCGGCGAACTGCTGCGAGGCGGCGAACGCCGTCTCGGGCGCGAGCGATCCCATCGCGGTGGCGGCGACCAGTCCGGTCGCACCCAGTGCGGCGCGGCTGAGCAGCGAGCGGCGATCCATCGTTGTTGTCATCTCGGTTCTCCTCTCAGGCCACATCGATGGAGACGGGGGACAGGCCGCTGTTCAGACTGAGGCCGAGCGCGCTGAACGCGGCCGGCGTGAAGTCGATGACCCGGTTCGAGGCGCAGTTCCCGCCGCAGCAGGTGCGCTCGCCGCAGAACAGGTCGGTCTGCGGACCGCAGTCGGCGATCGACGTGACGACCCGCTTGCCGGTACAGAGGCTGGTCGTCGCGTGCCGGAAACCGCAGGTACGCCGGGACATCCCGGTGATCCCGCAGCTGTCCGGATGGGTGATGGCGAAGCACGAGTCCGAGGTGTTCGGCCACGCGTGCTGCATGTTTCCCGAGTTACAGGTCCCGCAGGCGCCGTGCCCGGCGCTTCCACAGGGTCCCCATGCGTTCCCGCAACAGAACCATGAGGCTTCAGCAGTGATTCCGGCCATGACAAATTCCTCCTAGGCCTAGGGGCGGTAAGACCTACAGGAACTGTTTGTACTCCGATCCGGCGGAATCTCCCAGAGCTCAGCGCGGAAGTGGAAACTTTTTGCCTACTGTTCGTGCGTGCTCAGCGTTTGACCGCGCAGCAGGAACCACGCCGCGACCGCTGTTGCCAGCAGAACCGCGGCCCCCACACCGGCTGCGGTTGCGACACCGTCGGCGAAGGACTGACGGGCCGCATCCAGCAGCGCGGCAGCGGCTTCGGGCGGCAGATGCGCTGCGGCCTCGACTGCGCCGCCGAGCGATTCGTGCGCCGCTTCCGGCGTACCGATCGGGCCGGTGAAGCCGCGGTAGATACCCGTGACGATCGAGCCGAGCACCGCGATTCCGAGCGCCGCGCCGAGCTCGTACGCCGTCTCGGACACCGCGCTCGCCGCCCCGGCCTGCTCCTTCGGTACCGCGGTCAGGATCACGTCAGCGGTGACGGTGAACGAGAACCCAGCTCCGGCCCCCACCACGAGCAGGGCCGCTCCGAGCAACGGGTACCCGGTCGAATGGCTGATCGTGGTGAGTGCGGCCAGTGCCAGCCCGATCGCAGCCAGACCGCCGGCGACAACGGCGCGCACCGAGAACCGCCGAGCAACGCGTCCCGCCAGCAACCCGGCGACAACTGATCCGATCGCGGCCGGAAGCTCCGCGAGACCGGCCTCGAGCGGCCGCCTGCCCTGCACCAACTGCAGGTATTGCGACAGGAAGAAGATCAACCCGGACAGCCCGAGAATCGTCAGGAGATCCGCCAGGACCGCGCTGCTGAAACCACGGCTGCGGAACAAGCGCAGGTCCAGCAACGGGATCGGCAGCCGCCGCTGACGCCGTACGAATCCGTAGAGCCCGACGACGCCGATGATCAGCGCCGCGACCGCGATCCAGCCGAAACCGTGCGCCGCGAACTCCTTGATCGCGTAGACGACGCCGATCATGCCGACCATCGACAGGACGACGCTGAGCAGATCCCATGGACCCGGCTTCGGGTTGCGCGACTCGGGCAGCAGCTTCGCTCCGACGACAACGAGTACCGCCATCACCGGCAGGTTGATCAGGAAGACCGAGCCCCACCAGAAGTTCTCGAGCAGTACGCCGCCGACGATCGGGCCGACCGCCATCCCGGCCGACGCGGCCGCGCCCCAGATGCCGATCGCGAGACTGCGCTCGCGCGGATCGTGGAACAGGTTGCGGATCAACGCGAGGGTGGCCGGCATCAGCGTCGCGCCGGCGACACCGAGCAGTGCGCGGGCGACGATCATCAGCTCGGCCGAGTTCGCGTAGGCGTTGAGGACGGAGATCGCGCCGAACGCCGTCGCGCCGATCAGCAGGATCTTCTTGCGGCCGATCCGGTCGCCGAGGCTACCCATCGAGACGAGCAGCCCGGCGAGCACGAACGAGTACGCATCGCCGATCCACAGCAGCTGCGTGCCCGACGGCTTCAGATCCTCGGTGAGGAAGGGAGTCGCCAGGCCGAGAACCGTCGCGTCGACAGCAACCAGCAGCACGGCCAGCACGAGTACGCCGAGCGCCAGCCAGCGCCCCGGCCGGGTGACCTGCTGCTTCATTTCGTTCTCCGTACTGCGCCGCCGAGTAGCAACTCGGTGATGTTCGAGGTGAAGTCGTTGGAGGCGACCCGGCCCTCGTAGACGGCCCAGGCCGCCGAGACGAGCAATCCGTAGAGCGCCTCGCTCAACCAGACCGGGCTGAGGTCGATCCGGAACTCGCCGGACTCCTGACCGCGCCGGAACAGCGCGACCATGCGGGCGTCCAGCCGGTCCCAGCCGTCGTTCTGCCCGTCGCCTTCGAACAACTGGTTCTCCGAGTACAGGAACGCGAGCAGGCCCGCTGCCGGCTCCAGCTCCCGCACCAACCGCCGTACTGCGTCGGAGGCCGGGCCGTCGTCGACGGCTGCCTCGTCCATCGCGCGCTCGCACTCGGCGAGTCCCAGCTCCTCGAGTGCGCGCACGAGCGCATCGCGGCCGGCGAACTGGCGGTTGAGTGTCGCGCGACTGATCCCGGCGGCCCGCGCGACCTCGTCCATCGTCGCCCCGGACTTCCGCATCAGCAGTCCGGCGGCGTCGCGCAGTACCCGTTCCCGATCAACAGCCATGAGACAAGAGTAACCCATTTGAGACATCCTTGTCTCATCTCTAGCTTTGGAGTCAGTATGCGGTATACGATTCTGAGCAGCGGGGCTGTGTGTCCGGGAATAGATCGGGACCGGATATGCTTGCCACGTTTGTGGAGGGGAGTATTCCGCCACGGCAGTGTCGTCATCACGGGAGGCCCAGCGGCCGAACCGGTGCTGCCGGCCCAGGGGTCACCTGGGTGGAAGAGACCTCCGGACCGAGCTAGAGGTATGCCCACGTCCGGAGGTTCGTCATGGTCTCTGTCATGCCACCCGTCGTCTGGGTGCTCACGATCGTCGGCCTGCTCGCGATCGTCGCCTTCGACCTGATCGTGATCGCCCGCCGCAACCACACCGTGACGATCAAGGACGCCACCCGCTGGGTGCTGTTCTACGTCGGCCTCGCGGGACTCTTCGCGCTCGGTCTGTTCCTGTTCAGTCCGGGGCAGAGCGGCAGCGAGTTCGTCGCCGGCTACATCACGGAGTACAGCCTCAGCGTCGACAACCTGTTCGTGTTCGTCATCATCATGGCGCGGTTCGCCGTACCGAGCCTGGCGCAGGACAAGGTGCTCTACATCGGCATCGTGGTCTCGATGCTGCTGCGGGCGATCTTCATCCTGGCCGGCGCGGCGGCGATCTCGGCGGCGAGCTGGGTGTTCTACATCTTCGGCGCGTTCCTGGTCTATACCGCGGTCCGGCTGGCGCTCGAGGGCGAGAACGACGAGACCGACTTCCAGGAGAACGCCGTACTGCGGGGGATCCGCAGGATCCTCCCGCTCTCGCACGACTACGACGGTGACAAGCTGACCACCCGCATCGACGGGCGCCGGCTGGTGACGCCGCTGGTGATCGTGATCGCCGCGATCGGGATGGCGAACGTGATCTTCGCGCTCGACTCGATCCCGGCGATCTTCGGGCTCACCCAGGACGCCTACATCGTGCTGACCGCCAACGCGTTCGCGCTGATGGGTCTGCGCCAGCTGTACTTCCTGATCGGGGGTCTGCTGGAGCGGATCATCTACCTGAACGTCGGCCTGTCGGTGATCCTCGCGTTCATCGGTATCAAGCTGATCATCGAGGCGCTGCACGGCTCGCACATCGACGACATCGGCGCGATCCATTTGCCGCACATCGGCATCCTGACGTCGCTCGGCTTCATCGTCGGCACGTTGTTCGTGACGACGGTGGCCAGCCTGATCAAGTCGTCGTACGACAATCGCCGGGAGGCGATCCGGGTCAAGGTCGACGACTGACCGCGGACCGCCCGCACTGATCAATCGCGCTCAGGCGCCGCTTCGCCGGTGCTCATGAGCGCCGAGCCGCCCGCCGGTGGCAGCTTGGTCAGTGCCGGAGGTCCGCCTCGGCGCCCGGCGTGGGTGGGGCGGAGCTTGAGATAGAGCGCCGGGATCGGTAGCCAGATCAGCCCGGAGGCGAGCAGTGCGGCGCGGAGCGACGCGCGGCCGAGGGCGCCCAGCGGCGGCCCGCCGACGACCTGACCGATCGCGTTCGCCTGGGAGACCATCGAGATCACCGTCGCGCGCGAGCGGGAGTCGACGTGGCGGTTGAGCCAGGCGGACTCGATCGGGTACGCGAGGGTGCCGGCGACGGTGTTGAGCCACATCGCGGCGAGCGCGAGCCAGAGGTTCCTGAGCAGGGCGAACGAGCAGATGCCGATGACCTGCAGCATTGCCAGCGTGGCGAGGATGCCGGTGGGATGTGCGGCGGACAAGCGGTCGGGGGAGAGCCGGTTCAGGATCAGGGACGTGAAGAGCGACAACAGCGTCCCGACCAGTGCGAGCACGGTGAACCAGAACGCCGGGTCCGACGTACCGAAGACCGTCGGGAAGCTGAAGTTCAGGATCTTCACCGACCACAGCCGGTCGAACGCCTCGCTGGCGAGGCCCGAGATCAGGCTGATGATCACCAGCGTGCGTACGACGGGACGCCGCCGCGCTGCCTCGAGGCCGCTCTTGAACGTCTCGGCCATCTGCTTGAACGTCTCGCGCTCCTCCTTCGGGGTGCGGTGGAAGTTCTGTTCACGCATGAAGACCGCGAGCATCAGCGCGAGCAGGATCATCCCGGCGCCGGAGACTGCCATCGGCAGCGGCAGGCTGATCAGGCCGAGCGCTCCGGCACCGACGATCCCGACGATCCGGCCGCCGAGCTCGAACTGCTGCGCCCGGACGAACACGGGAGCTGCGCGCTCGGTGCCGATCTCGTCGGTGATCCAGGCCTGGTCGGCGCCGGAGGTGAACGTGAAGCCGACGCCCCACAGCACCTGCGCGGCGAGGATCGCCAGGAACGCGGGCACCAGGCCCTGGAGCAGGAAGCCCGCGCCGATCAGCACGAAGCCGATGATGATCGAGAGCCGGCGGCTGTAGAGGTCGGCGACGATGCCGGTGGGGATCTCGAAGAGGAAGCAGGCGAGCTCGAGAGTGGTCCCGACCAGAACCATCTGCAGCGGGTTCAGCCCGGCGTCGCGGACGTAGTAGACCGCGCTGAGTGTGAAGGACAGCGCGGCGAGGAACGACCAGGCGGCGTTGTAGACGTAGTACGTCCGAACAGGGTCCGCGGACCGGTAGACAGACATGTCCAAGTGCTCCCGAAAGCGTGTGCGGGCATGACGAAGCGCGACCGGCGGTCAAGCGCTTGACGTGACGCACGACGGTGGCCCGGATCAGGCCGCGGAGGTGCGCTTTCAGGAGCGGGTTTGCATGTCGCTCAGGGTAGAGGAGGCCCGGCGCGTCCGCCTCCGAATTAGCCGACCACAGGCGGTGATCCGGGGTACTATCGATACTGCCTGGCCCGGCCGTTCCCCCGTGATGGTCGGGTCAGGTTTTTGCTGCATCGCGTAAGTAAATCCTTACGCGTAAGGTCGGGCTTACCGATCGGAGGGTGCTGTGGCAATCGACGTCGGCGCTGTCTTGGCGGCGGTGGCCGATGGGTCCCGCCGACGGATGGTGACGCGGCTGGCGCAGGGCCCGGCGACGACCGGGCAGCTGGCCGAGCTGTTCCCGATCAGCCGGCCCGCGGTCTCGCAGCACCTGAAGATCCTGCAGACGGCCGACGTGGTGCGGACCACCCTGGTGGGTCGCCATCGCTGGCACGAACTGAACCCCGACGCCCTCCACGCGATCGCCCACTGGGCCGCCGACGTGGCAGCCCATCGCGAGAACGCGCCCGCGCTGCGCAGTACCCCTTGATGGTCGCCCGGCAGCTGGGCAACTTCAGGTCTTGACATAGGGCTTGACGGGCGGGTTGACTGCCATATAGTTAACGGCAGAAATAAATTGTGGATCGGTCCGGTGTCGGTGGCTCAGAGCGACCCCGGGCTTGATCGGTGTGTGCCCGGATCCGATGGCTGGCCATCGGATCATTCGGCGTTTGCCGTCCGGTAGTTGCTGCAGGCAACACTCGATACCCCTTTTGTGCAAGGGATCCGGGCGCATCGGTCACCGTCCGGTATCGACCCGGCCGGGAAGTCTTCCGCTCCGGAGGGAATGTGTGTCATCCTCCGGGATAGCGAAACCCGAGATCCTATCGGATATCGGTTCCACTCCAGCGCGTGAGGGAAAGGATGCGGAGTGAGCGCAACCTTCGAGGTGAAAACGGCGCCGGCGCCCCCGGCGTCGCGGGCGGACAGGACGGCTGCCCGGAAGCCACCGCGAACGAGCCGCCGGACCCAGGCCCGGCGGAGCCTGCGGCGGCACTGGCAGCTCTACCTGCTGGTCGTCGTACCGCTCGCGTACTTCGTCATCTTCAAGTACATCCCGATCGCGAACGCGGTGATCGCGTTCAAGGACTACAGCCCGGTCAAGGGCCCGTGGGGCAGCGACTGGGTCGGGTTCAAGAACTTCGAGCTCTTCTTCCAGAATCCGGTGTTCTGGACCCTGGTGAAGAACACCTTCCTGCTGTCGGTCTACACGGTGCTGGCCAGCTTCCCGATCCCGATCATCCTGGCGATCGCGCTGAACGAGATCCGTAACGGCCGGTTCAAGAAGACCGTGCAGCTGGTCACGTACGCGCCGTACTTCATCTCCACCGTCGTCGTGGTCTCGATGACGATCCTGGTGCTGTCCCCGCGGCTCGGTTTCGTCAACGACGCGATCGGGCTGTTCGGCGTACCGTCGATCGACTTCCTCGGGAACCCGGACTACTTCCGCCACATCTACGTCTGGTCCGACGTCTGGCAGACCACCGGGTACTCCGCGGTGATCTACCTCGCCGCGCTGTCCGGGATCGACCCGGCGCTGCACGAGTCGGCCCGGATCGACGGCGCCAGCCGGCTGCAGCGGATCCGCCACGTCGACCTGCCGGGGATCATGCCGACCGCGGTGATCATCCTGGTGCTCGGCGTCGGCAACATCATGTCGATCGGGTTCGAGAAGGCGTTCCTGCTGCAGAACCCGCTGAACACCTCGCAGTCCGAGATCATCGCCACCTACGTCTACAAGACCGGTCTGCTGAACGCGGACTTCAGCATGGCGACCGCGATCGGGCTGTTCAACTCGGTGATCAACCTCTTCCTCCTGCTCGGCGTGAACTTCGTCGCCAAGCGCATCACCGGAAACGGACTCTGGTCATGAGCATCACGTTGCAAGGTTTCCGGCGTACGACGCCGCGCCCGGAGCGCTCGAAGCGGACCGCGATCGAGGAGACGCGGACCGACAAGATCTTCCTGGTCGGCGTGAAGATCATGCTCTGGCTGGCGCTGATCATCGTCGCGGTCCCGCTGATCTACATCGTCGCGAACTCGTTCAGCAGCCCGTCGGCGGTGAGTGCCGGCCGGGTGCTGTTCTGGCCGATAGAGCCGAGTATCCGCGCGTACAAGGAGGCCTTCAGCGATCCGCTGATCATGAAGGGCTACCTGAACTCGTTCATCTACGCGATCGGCGGGACCCTGATCAGCGTCACGCTGACGATCGCGATCGCGTATCCGCTGTCCCGCCGGACGTTCTTCGGCCGGAACGTGATCATGAGCGTGCTGATCTTCACGATGCTGTTCTCCGGCGGCCTGATCCCGACGTACCTGGTGGTCCAGGACCTCGGGATGCTGAACACCCGCTGGGCGATGGTGATTCCGAGCGCGATCGGGGTCTGGCAGGTGATCATCGCCCGGACGTTCTTCCGGTCGACGATCCCGGACGAGCTGTACGAGGCGGCCACCATCGACGGGGCCAGCGACCTGCGGTTCCTGTGGTCGATCGTGCTGCCGCTGTCCAAGCCGGTGATCGCGGTGATCGCGCTGATGTACGCGATCTTCCAGTGGAACAGCTACTTCGATGCCCTGATCTATCTCAAGGACCCCGGTCTGTACCCGTTGCAGATCGTGCTCCGCAACGTGCTGATCCTGAACACCCTCACCGGATCCACCACCACGACGAACCTGGCCCAGCAGCTCGAACAGCAGCAGCTGGCCAACGTCCTCAAGTACGCGCTCATCGTCATCTCGAGCCTGCCCGTACTGATCATCTACCCGTTCGTCGCCCGCCACTTCACCAAGGGCGTAATGGTCGGCGCGGTCAAGGGCTGAACTCGGCCCACTTCAGAGAGGAACACAGCAATGCGCTCATCCGTGAGCAAGGTCGTCGCGCTGGCGGCCGCCGGCGCGCTCGCCCTGGCGGCGTGCAGCTCGGACAAATCGTCCAAGGGAGCGGCGAACGAGACCTCGGCCGACGGCAAGGTCGTCATCGACACGTTCACGCCGTCGGACTCCAGTACCAACCTGACCACCAACGCGGTCACCAAGATCATCAGCGACAAGTTCAAGATCCAGTTCCGCTGGCAGACCACGACGTACGACGCCGGGCCGGCCAAGGAGAAGCGGCAGATCGCGCTCGCCAGTGGCGACTACCCGGATCTGTTCTTCCTGATCCCGTGGGTCGACGCGTTCACCCAGGCCGAGGTGCTCAAGCTCGGCCAGCAGGGTGTCGCGGTGCCGCTGGAGGACCTGATCAAGGACAACGCGCCGAACATCCAGAAGGTGCTCGACACCAACAAGGAATACAAGGAGATGGCGACCGCGCCCGACGGTCACATCTACGCGCTGCCGCAGTGGGCCGACTGCTTCCACTGCACCTACCCGGACAAGCTGTGGATCAACAGCGCCTGGCTGAAGAAGCTCGGCCTGCAGGTGCCGAAGACCACCGACGACCTGCGCAACGTGCTCGAGGCGTTCAAGACCAAGGACCCGAACGGCAACGGCAAGGCCGACGAGATCCCGATGACCACCGACGTCCAGGACAGCAGCCTGATCGCGTACCTGATGAACGCGTTCGCGTACGACCCGGTCGGCGCCAACAACGGCGTACGGTCGCTGCTCACGCTGCAGGGCGACAAGGTGGTCACCCCGGTGACTTCGGACCAGTGGAAGGAAGGTCTGAAGTACATCCACGGCCTCTACAAGGACGGCCTGATCGACCAGGCGGCCTTCACCCAGAACGCGCAGGCATTGCAGGCCCAGGGCAACGACCCGAAGGCGGTCAAGCTCGGATCGGTGCCGGTCCTGTGGCCGGGCATCTTCGTCCAGCTCGACTCCAAGGACGGCCGCGACAAGCAGTACGACGCGGTGCCGCCGCTGACCGGTCCGGAGGGCAAGAGCTACACCGGGTACAACCACCCGACCTCGACCGGCTACACGTTCATGCTGACCAACAAGGCCAGCAAGGAGGCCCAGGTCGCAGCGATCAAGATGCTGGACTGGATCTACAGCGACGAAGGCCAGATGATCACCAACATGGGCCCGGAGGGTGTCGGCTGGACGAAGCCGGCCGCCGGTGACATCGCCCTCGACGCGAGCACCAAGCCGCTGTACAAGCCGGTGCAGAACGCGCCGAAGAACATCAGCTGGGGCGCGCTCGGCCAGTACAACAACACCTTGGCCTTCCGGAACGCGCAGGTCACGCCGAAGGACATCTACAGCGGCGCCGGCCTCGAGCGGCGGCTGTGGGAGGCGACCAAGCAGTACGAGGGACATGTCGACAAGTCGCAGTGGTTCCCGCAGGCGTTCATGTGGCCGGACCCGAGCCTGAGCGGCGAGATCGCCACGCTGCAGACCAACCTGAACACCTACGTGAACCAGAACCAGCTGGCGTTCATCACCGGTTCGAAGAACATCGACACCGACTGGGACGCGTACGTGAAGGGTCTCGACAGCACCGGCATGCCGCGGTACCTGGAGATCAACCAGCAGGCCTACGACAAGTACAAGTCCGGGAGCAAGTAACTCCTCATGTCGCACGAACTGTGGTTCCGCACCCCGGCACCTGATTGGTTCGAGGCGTTGCCGGTGGGCAACGGGCACCTCGGCGGGAAGGTGTTCGGCCGGGTCGGCGAGGAACGGATCGCGCTCAACCTCGACGACGTCTGGTCGGGTGACGGTCCGCGCACGTTGACCGTGCCGGACGGGCCGGCGGTGCTGGCCGACGTACGACGGTTGTTGCTGGTGGAAGGCGATCGGCTGGCGGCCACCGAGCGGACCCGGGCGTTGCAGGGTCCGTTGGTGGAGTCGTACCAGCCGCTCGCCGACCTGGTGATCCGGTCGGCTGGTTCGCCGACGGACTACCGGCGGAGTCTGGATCTGCGCACCGGGGTCGTCGGTGTGGAATACACAGTGGATGAGACCCGGTTCCGGCGTGAGACGTTCGTGTCCACGCCGGACCAGGTGATGGTGTGGAAGATCACGGCCGACCGGCCCGGTGCTGTCGATCTCGACCTGGCGTTGGAGAGTCAGCACCCGGTTCGGTCGGAAGTTGCCGATGGCCTCTATGGCGTGGTCGGGCATGCGCCGTCGGATCTGACGATCGAGTACCGGGAGAGTCCGGATCCGATCCGGTACGAAGAAGGGCGTGGCATCGGGTTCGGTGTCGCGCTCCGTGTGCTGGCTGACGGCGGCACCGTCGACCCCTCCGCTTCCGGTGTCGCCGTGCGCGGCGCCGACAGCGTGACGGTGCTGCTGTCAGCTGCGAGCACGTTCGCGGGATGGTCGGTGCCGCCGGGGCGGGATCCATCGGTGGCTTTCCGGTCCGCGGTCGATGCGTTGGCCACGGTTGCCATGGACAAGCTTCGTGAGCGCCACGTCGAGGACCACGTGGCTTTGTACGACCGTTCCTCCCTTTCGTTGGGTGCGCCAAGTGAATTGCCGACCGACGAGCGGATCAAGGCGGTAGCTGCCGGGGGCAACGATCCGGACCTGGTCGCGCTGACCTTCAACTTCGGTCGGTACCTGTTGATGGCGTCGTCCCGCCCCGGGACGCAGGCGGCCAACCTGCAGGGCATCTGGAACCAGGACCGCCGGCCGATGTGGGCAAGCGACTGGACCAACAACATCAACACCCAGATGAACTACTGGCCGGCCGACCTGACCGGCCTTCACGAGTGCTTCGATCCTCTCGTTGTGCTGCTCGAGGGCTTGGCGTCGTCCGGCGCTGAGACAGCGCGGATCCTGTACGACGCACCCGGGTGGGTGTCGCATCACAACTCGGACCTGTGGTGCGCGACCTGGCCGGTCGGGGCCGGTGGTGACGATCCGGTGTGGGCGATGTGTGCGACGTGCGGGGTGTGGCTGACCGCGCATCTGATGGAGCACTATCGGTTCACGCTGGACGTGGACTTCCTGCGCGACCGTGCGTACCCGCTGATCGAGGGCGCGGCGGAGTTCGTGCTGTCGATGCTTGTCGAGGACGGCGACGGGGTGCTGCAGTTCATCCCGTCGACGGCGCCGGAACATCACTTCATCCTGCCGTCGGGTGCGAAGGCTTCCGTTGATCTGACGTCGACGTACGACATCTGGTTGATCCGCGAGCTGTTCGCGAACCTGGCTGAAGCATCCGCGGTGCTGGGCCTCGACTATTCGGTGGTTTCGCGTGCTGCGGCGGCGCGTGACCGTCTGCCTGCGGTGCGGGTGACGCCTGACGGGCGCTTGTACGAATGGCCGACGGACTGGCCGCCGTCCGAGCCGCAGCACCGGCACCAGTCCCATCTGTACGGTTTGTACCCGGGCGCGGAGATCGACCCGACGCGTACGCCGGAATGGGCCGCGGCCGCACGCGCTTCGCTGGAACTGCGGACCGACGGTGCTGTGAACGGCGGTTGGACCGCGGCGTGGTTGGTGGCGCTGTGGGCGCGATTGTTCGAGCCGGCGAAGGCCGCGGCGGTGATCCAGGACTACTTGAGCCGGCTGGTGTCGGACAACCTCCTGCACCGCGACGGCGACATCTTCCAGATCGACGCGAACTTCGGCATGACGGGTTGCATCCCGGAACTGCTGCTGCAGAGCCACAGCGACGTGATCCGCGTCCTGCCGGCGCTGCCCGCCGATTGGTCCGACGGGTCGTTCCGAGGTTTGCGTGCTCGCGGCGGGTTGTCGTTCGACGTGAGCTGGCGGAACGGCGTACTGACGGAGGCCGTCGTACGGGCGTCGCACCCGGGAACCCACCGGATCATGTTGCCGGACGGGGAGCGGACCGTGGAGCTCGCGGCGGGCCAACAGATGGACCTGGTTAGGACTGCCTAACCTTGGTTGTTGTAGGCTCAACGTCCGTGAAGAAGCTGATAGGGATCGTCGTGTCGGCCGCCGTACTGCTCGTCGCGGGCTGCGGTGGTGGTGACGCCAAGAGTGCGGACACCGGGGTCGGGGACAAGGACGTCGCCACAGGCGGGCGGCTGTTCAGCACCGCGGACACCGAGACCGCCAAGCTCGGCTCGGATGCCGCGCCCGGTGCGTTCCCGCGGACCGTGAAGGGCGCGCTCGGGTCCGTGCAGATCCCGGCGAAGCCGACGCGGGTCGTCGTACTGGACAGTGGTGAGCTGGACGACGTACTTGCCCTCGGCATCACGCCGGTCGGAATGGCGACGACCGCGGGGCAGAACGGCGTACCGTCGTACCTCGCCGACAAGGCCCAGGGCATCAAGACGGTCGGCGGTATCAGCGAACTGAACCTCGAGGCGATTGCGGCGCTCAAGCCGGACCTCATCCTCGGCAGCAAGCTGCGCGCGAACGACCTGTACGACAAGCTCAGCGCGATCGCGCCGACGGTCTTCAGCATCCGCCCCGGGTTCCCGTGGAAGGAGAACTTCCTGCTGGTCGCGGACGCGGTCGGCGAGGAGGACAAGGCCACCGAGATCCTGAACGACTACCAGAAGCGCGCCAACGACGTGAAGTCCAAGGTGCAGGGCTCGCCGACGATCTCGCTGGTCCGCTTCCGTCCGGGGGAGATCCGGCTGTACGGCAACCTGTCGTTCATCGGCGTCATCCTGAAGGACATCGGCCTGCCGCGCCCCAAGATCCAGGACGTCCAGGATCTCGCCGTCGAGGTCTCCCAGGAGAACATCGGCAAGGCCGCCGGCGACTGGATCTTCTACTCCAGCTACGGCAAACCGGACACCACCGACGAGAACAAGGTCGTCAACGGCAACCTGTGGAAGTCTCTCGCCGCGGTGAAGGCAGGCAAGTCCGCCCGCGTCGACGACGAGGTGTGGTTCCTCGGTCTAGGCCCGATCGGCGCGATGGACGTACTCACGGACCTCGAAAAACTACTCGGCCCGAAGGGGTAGCAACCCGCTTCCGCACGCGACTGGGGTTGTAGCCCCTCGCGTGGAGGGTGGTTCGCCCCCGCGTGCTCCGCGGGCTGGTGCCCGAGGTCGAGCGCGGGCTGCGGGGGATTGAAGAGCTTGGTCGGGCTCGCGGGTTAAGGACCGGTCCGCCTGGAGTGGTGCGGTCGGCATCAGTCCTGGTTTACCGGGAGTAGGTTGCGTTCGGTGAAGATCTTCTTGGCTGTTGTTATTGCGTTGAGGGCTCGGGGGAAGCCTGCGTAGCCGGCCGCGTGGGTGAAGGTTTCTATGATTTCGGTCGGGGTCAGGCCGACGTTGAGGGACGTGCGGATGTGGACCTCTAGTTGGGGTTCGCAGCCTCCTAGTGCGGTGAGGATGCCTAGCGTGACGAGCTGGCGCTGTTTGGGATCTAGGCCGGGGCGCGAATAGATGTCGCCGAAGCCGAACGCAACGATGTGGTGGGCCAGCGCCGGTGCGATGTCGGCGAGGTTTTCCATCACGGCGGGTGCCGAACCACCATCGACGGAGTTCATCACCTCCAGGCCTCGGCGGTAGCGGATCTGCTCTTCGGGGCTGTTGATGTCGGGAGCCGTCATGCACCCGACGCTAACCTTCGACCGGGCGACGGTGGCCGGTGAGCAGTCTCAGTTCCGGCGTGGTCCGCGCTGGTACGGCGTGAAGCCGGCGGGCTCCTCGTTGCCGATCCAGTCGCCGGACTCGAAGCGGCGGAGGCTGGTTTCCAGGTCGAGAGACAGCCACCCGCTGAGCTGCGGATGGACGGAGTGTTGCCACAGGCCGTACGGACCGCGCAGGCTCTCCAGGTAGTCGACCAGGTCATGGATCCGGCGGTCCTGCGGCGAGACGTCGCACCGGGAGGCGAGGTCGAGGAGGAACGCGAGGTCGAAGGTGGCATAGAACGTGATCTGTCCCATCGCCCGCTCGAGCCCGACGAGGCGAGATACCTCCCACCCGATGGTCGACGCATCGCGGGTCTCGCGGGCAAGGAGATGGTCGACGCCGATCCGCGCGGCGTCGGATTGCCGTCGCGTGGGATGCATCGCGAGGCACGCGACCGCGCCGGTCGTCGCCGATCGGCACCCGAGCCCGCGGGTCAACCGGCGATACTCCTTCTCCGGTGGCGCCGGGCGCCCCGCCTGTCCCAGGTCGGCTTTCGGCCCTGCCGGCCACGATCCGTCGTCGAGCCGGACGCCGAGCAGCCACTCGTACGCACGCTCCGCGCGAGGATCCGTTGCGAACCCAGCGGCGGCGATCCCGCGCAACGGTACGACGGTATGCATCGTGATGAAGCGAGGACCTTCGATCGGCCCGGGAACCGACCACGATCCGTCCGGCCGCTGGAGGCGGAAGATCTTCTCGACCGCGACCGCCGTGGCAGGTCCGTCGTAGCCGAGGTGAGCCAGTCGACAGAGCAGGTATCCCGCCTCGTAGGGACCGGCCGCAGCCAGCTCGGTGACGAGCGCATCAACCGCGGGGCTTCGATCAATCTCCGAACGCCACGCGATGACCTCGGCGTCCTCGTTGTCAGCCCCCTCCAGTTCGCGCGCCGCCCGCCACCGCAGGGACGGCGACGGGTCGCCGAGCAGAAGGGTGCCGATACTCATCGCAGTACCTCGCGGAGATAGGGCGCGGTCGCTGTGCCGGCTTCGGCGATCGCGTCGGGCGGACCCTCGAAGACGATCCGCCCGCCATCCGGTCCGGCGCCCGGCCCGAGCTCGATCAGCCAGTCACAGGCGGCGAGGAAGGCCGGATCGTGCTCGACGACCAGCACGCTGTTGCCAGCAGCAACGAGTGTGTCGAGAGTGCGGACGAGTACGGCGACGTCGGTGGCCTGCAGTCCGACCGTGGGTTCGTCGAGCACGTAGACAGCCGCAGCCTTCGTCGTACGGGCGAACTCCTTGGCAAGCTTGAGCCGCTGCGCTTCGCCGCCCGACAGGCTCCAGCCCGGTTGGCGCAGTACGAGGTAGCCGAGTCCGAGTTCGACGGCGGCACCGCCAACCCGCCGTACGGCATCGATGTCGCCCCACCCGTCGACCAGCTCGGCGATGGTGAGGGCGTCGACGTCGGCGAGACTCCGGCCGCGATCGAGCAGAGCGGCGACCTCGCGACGGTACCCGGATCCGCCGCAGGCATCGCAGGTCTGGCTAACCGAGGGCAGGAACGACATGTCCTGCTGCCACACCCCTTTGCCCTTGCAGGCGTCGCAGTTGTAGGTCAGGTCCTTGATCGTGATGCCCTGCTCGACGGCCGCCTCGCTCGCGGCGAACTCCTTCCGGATTGCGCCGATGAGCCCGAGGAACATTCCAGGGGACGTGATCTCGGCGCGGGACTGGTCGGCCACGACCGTACGCCCGGGCGCATCCGAGATCGTGTCGTGGTCGCCGGGCCGGACGCGGACCACGCCGCGCCCGGGAATGTTGGTCTTCGGTCGAGCCAGACCCAGCGCGATGGTGTCGACGACGAGCGACGACTTCCCCGACCCGGACACCCCGCAGACGCCGACGAGTACGCCGAGAGGTACGCGGGCGTCGAGTCCGTCGAGGTTGTTCTCCCGCGCACCGGTCACTTTCATCCAACCTGTCGGCTCCCGCCGGCGCTCTCGTCGCACCGCAGGAGCCTCCCCGTCAAGAATTGTTCGCGTCACCGACTGCGGGCTGTCCGCACCGACCAGGCGACCGCCGGACGGACCGGCGCCGGGGCCGATCTCGATCACATCGTCGGCCGCGCGGATGATGATCGGGTCGTGCTCGACGGCGATGACAGTGTTGCCTGCGGCCCGCAAATCGGTCAGTGTCCGGGCCAGGGCGGCCACCTCCGAGGGATGCAGGCCCCTGGACGGTTCGTCCAGCAGTACGGTCATCCCGACCAGCCCGTCGCCGAGCACCGACGCCAGCTTGACTCGTTGCGCCTCACCGGCCGAGAGCGTCCAGGTGCTCCGGTTCAGGTGGAGGTAGCCGAGTCCGACGGCACGCAGGAAGCCGAGCCGACGCAGCGCGACGGTCCGGGCGTCAGCCGCCTGTGGATCGTCGGGCACGTCCAGCGAAGTCAGTACGGTCTCCAGCTCGGCGAGCGAGGTCGCGAAGAGCTCGTCCCGCGCGAGTCCCGAAAGGCGGATTGTCAGGTACGCCGGACGCAGCCGCCGGCCGGCGCACTCGCGACACGGAAACGCGGTCGAATCCTTGCCGCCGACATCGTTCGGTGCCCAGTGGTTCAGTCCCTCCCACGACCCGTCGCCGTACAGGACGGCCTGCCGGGCCTCGTCGCCCAGCTCCGCCCACGGAGTACGATCCAGGTCGAAACCGAGGCGCTCGGCAAGCAACCGAATCGGCGACTCGAGACCGTCGCGGAACCAGGACAGCCCGGGGCCCGCGCGGAACCAGGACAAGCTGCCGCCGAAGACGCCGTCGGCGACGGGCACGTCCGGGTGCACGATCAGCTTGGCGAACTCGAATTCGTGCTCGACTCCGAGGCCCAGGCATTGCGGACAGATCGACACCGGCGACCCCACCAGATGCCGCGGCTCGATCGGCACCGCACTGGTCCCGCAGGCGCTGCAGCTCCACGGCGACTCTGGCTTCAAGGACGTCCGGCGTACTGTCTCGTGGCCGCAGACAAGGCAGGTGCGGACGCCGGCCCGGGCGATGATCACGGCGAGCAGGCGGTCGAGATCGCTGGACCGTCCAACGGTCACCCGGTCCGCATCCCATACATAGAAACCCGGCCCGCGTCCGTCGAAGCTCAGGCCGGACGGATCGATGCTCACCGTCGGGCCAAGGCCGGTCAGTGAGTCGACCGGAGCCTCCGGACCCTCACGGACCGACTGCCGCTCGTAGACAGACAGGCACTCGAGCAGCCGTCTGGTCGCCTCCGACTCGAGTACGTCGCGGACCAACGACGACTTGCCCGAACCCGATACGCCGGTGACGACGGTGAACCGGTCCTTCGCGAAGTCGACGTCGACACCCTGCAGATTGTGGGCGCGGGCGCCGCGTACCCGGATCGCATCGCTGGACCGGCGGTCGGTGCGCGGTTCGGCGCGAGGCGGTACCGGCGTTTGCTTGTCGGGGACGGGCGGCCCGCAATGCTGCAGACGGCCGCCATCGGGACCACCACCCGGGCCGAGATCGATGCGCCAGTCGGCGGCGGCGATCACATCAGGCTGGTGCTCGACGACGACCACCGTGCAACCGCTGCTGGTCAGCCGATCGAGTACTGCGAGCAATCGATCGAGATCGCCGGGATGCAGACCTGTCGTGGGCTCGTCGAGCAGGACAAGGTCGCCGGAACGCGCCTTGGCCACCTCGCGGGCGAGCCGTACACGTTGAGCTTCCCCACCCGAAAGGCTTGGGGACGGTTGCCCGAGCGTCAGATAGCCGAGCCCGACCTCCTGCAGAGGTTGCAGGATGCGGATCACCGAGGGGTGCTCGGCGAACACCTCGCTGGCCTCGTCGACGCTGAGGGCCAATACGTCGGCAATCGATCGCCCCGCCCAGATCGCTTCGAGGACCTCGGGCCGGTAGCGGCGGCCCTCGCAGGCCTCGCACGGCACCCAGATCGGCGCCAGATAGCTGAGACCGATCGCGACCGATCCCATGCCCTCGCAGTCCGGGCAGGCGCCCTCTGCCCGGTTGAAGGTGAAGTCCGATGCGGACCGTCCGGTCTCGTCCGCGAAGACGTCGCGGATCCGGTCGAGCACCTTGGTGTACGTCGCTGGGTTCGACCGCGGGTTGTTGCCCAACGGCGCCTGATCCACCGCGCGAGCGCGGGTCGCCGGCGCGTCGAACGCAGTACAGCCGACTGGCTCACGTTCCCGAAGCGACGCGAGGAGCACCGCTTGGCTCAGGGTGGTCTTGCCTGCTCCCGACGGCCCGGTGACGACGGTCAGCGATCCGAGTGGGATCTCGCAGTCGACGGCGCGGAGGTTGCGGAGGCTCGCGCCTTTGATGCGGATTCGCTGGTCGGATACCGGTCGTTGTGATCGGCGTCTACGGGCGCGGGTGGAGAAGCCGATGCCGGATGCTGTGCCGGCCCGCCAGAGGTCCGCGGGCGGACCTTGGAACACCAGCCGTCCTCCGCCGTCCCCACCGCCAGGCCCGATCTCGACGACATCGTCGGCCATGGCGACCGCGACGGGGTCATGCTCGACCATCAGCACCGGTCCGGGCAGGGCGGCGATGGCGTCGAGCAGTCGGCTGAGATCGCTGTGATGCAGCCCGATGGTCGGTTCGTCGAGGACGTGCAGGAGGTCTTCGAGACGCCCCGAGAGCACGACCGCGAGCCGGGTGCGTTGCGCCTCACCGCGCGACAGGGTCGGCATCGGCCGGTCGAGGGCGAGGTAGCCGAGGCGCAGCTCTTGCAGCGGACGGAGGCGCCGCAGCAACTCGTCCTGGATGCGCTTGGCGCGCGAGCCGAATGGCAGTTGCTGCACGAAGTCGAGGACTTCGGTGACCGATCGAGCCGTCAGCTCCTGAAGCGTGACGCCGTCGATGCGGTGCGACGAGGTGTCGGTCTCGCCCCGGAAGGCTGACGGTGCGAGCGGCCGGACCCAGGCCCCGCACTGCGGGCAGATCGGGGCCCGGAGTACCGGCGTACCACCGAGCAGCACCTCGGGCTTGCCCAAGGCGTCTGCTTGCTCCAAGGTGGCTCGGATCTCGGCTGCCGGCATGCCCGGGTGGAGGGTATTTACTCGTACGACGACGTCGTGGGCGCTCGACGGGTCGAGGTGGCTCGTTGAGTCCGCCAGCCACGGGGTGCCGTCGACGGTGATGTGGTCGAACTGTCCGCGGATGCCGGCGAGCAGTCGGGCGTGGCTTCCCACCAGCCCGCGTACGATCGCGACCTCGACGTCGAGATTGTCGTTTCGTGCCAGCAGCTCCATGGCGGTGGTGAGGCGGTCCTCGGCGGAGAGCGCACGGACCGGCACGTGGCAATGCGGACATTCGACCTCGGCAAACCGCGAGTACAAAATCCGCAAGAACGGGTGCAGCCCGACCGATGTGGCCACCGTCGAGGCCGGGTTCCGGTTGAGCACATTCTGAGCGACGGCCACCGCCGGCCCGAGTCCGTCGATCCGCCTCACTCTCGCAGCAGGAACCCGCGCGCTGTTACCTCCCAGCGCCAACGACTCGACAAACCGCCGCCGCGCCTCCCCGTAAACCACATCAAACGCCAACGACGACTTCCCCGACCCCGACACCCCGACAACAGCCGTCAGCCCAGGACCGAAAGCAACATCAACGTCACGAAGATTGTGCTCAGCAGCCCCAACCACATCAAGAACCCGCCCCCGGCCGCGCGTGGGCCCGCCCACATCGTCTCCCACGGTCCGCCGATCCACCCGGTCCATCCTTGCAGCTCGGTGGTGTCGCAACGATCCAATACGGCCACCGCTGATCACAATCGGTCACCAGCCCACGAGTTCCACGCCTTCAATTGCTCCAGGCAAAGATCTCCCACCAGCACGCGGACGGGGGAGAGAGTCAGTCCTCGACGCGCCCGCGGTTCGTGACCTGGATATGAGGTGCCCGTTGAGCCACAGCGCTCACCAGTTCGTCGTACGCGAGCGTCCGCCCCAAAATCTCGTGGCTCCCCGGCCAAGGGCACGACGGCCCCCACGCCTTGGTACTACGAGGCAGCGCCCCCTCGTCCAGCAACATCACCACGAGTCGCGGTTCCCAGATCTCGTCGCCCTCGTCGTTGACCTCGTGCCGTTCCAGCCGGCAGACCCCACGGATCTCCCCCCAAGGGATCGTCCGCGGCTGCTCACCACCCAGATAGATCCCGGAGTCGTCAACAGTCAGCAGTACGTCGGCATCGTCCGACTCGCGCCGTTCCTCCAGCGCCGTGATCGCCCCAGCCAGCAGCAGGATCGGCAACCCGACCGCAAAGATCAGCGGCGTACCGCCCCAAGCCAGCCAAACCGCCTCGAGCGGCTCCCGGATCGATTCCCCGCGGATCACCTGCACCACGACGATCGCCAGCGTCAGCGCGACCATCAGCGCGAACACCACGGTCCCCAGCGCCAGCGCGGTCGTCGTGGTGCCGATTCCGTGCCGTTTGACGACGAACGGCTGGCTGAGTTGATGCGCTGACGGCATACGGGCATTGTCGGCGCTGTCACTCCGAGGCACCAGACCTCTCACAGATTCCTCATCAGAACGGTCGGAACGGTCCTCCGGACGGATGAAATCGCCGCGCCTGACACGGCACCGACTTTGGTCCGGCCCCGGTGTCCGCAACAATCGCTGCATGCCGGACCGCCAAACCGCAGTCGCCACCCGCCAGCCGCCGTCGCGCGCCAACTCGCGTCGGCGCAAGAACGGCGGGATGTGGCGACGCGGCTGGTTCATAGCCGTGCTGGCGATCCTGGCCGCGGCGACGCTGATCTTCCATCGCTACGTTCCGAACTCGATCGGCAACCTCGGCAGCCTGCTCGACACGTTCCTGCCCTGGGTCGGCGTCGCCGTACCGATCCTGGCCGTCGCAGCTCTCGTACGGCGGTCCGCGATCGCCGGCGTCGCCCTGCTCGTCCCCGCGCTGGTCTGGGGCGTGATGTTCGGCGACCTGCTGCTCCCGGGCAAGGGATCCGGCGGCGCGTACGACCTCCGCGTCCTGACCCACAACGTCGACGCCGCCAACCCGGACCCGAAGGCGACCGCGCAGGACCTGCTCGGCGCCGACGCGGACGTGATGGCGCTCGAGGAGCTGACCACCCAGGACCTCAAGATCTACAAGGCCGCCTTCGCCTCGAAGTACCCGTACCAGGTGTCCCGCGACACAGTCGCCCTCTGGTCGAAGTACCCGGTGGTGGAGACCAAGTCGGTCGACGTCGGCTTCGCCTGGACCCGCGCGTTGCGGGCCGAGGTCAGCACGCCGGAGGGCAAGGTCGCGGTGTACGTCGCCCATCTCGCCTCCGTGCGCGTCGGCACCAGCGGCTTCACCTCGGACCAGCGCAACAACACGATCAAGGCCCTCGGCCGAGCGATCGCCGACGAGAAGCTGGCCGGGGTGATCGTGATGGGCGACTTCAACGGTACGGCGAACGATCGCAGCCTCGCCCCGCTGACGGCCGGACTGCGGTCGGCGCAGGGCGCGGCAGGGACCGGGTTCGGGTTCACCTGGCCGTCGAAGTTCCCGATGGCGCGGATCGACCACATCCTGGTGCGCGGCGTCACACCCACCAAGGCCTGGGTGATGAAGCCCACCGGCAGCGACCACCGCCCGGTCGTCGCCGAGCTACGGATCTGACGCGATCCCCTTGCGATAGGCGTACCGGACCGCTTCCGCGCGGTGCCGGGCGCCGATCTTCGCGAACGTGTTGTTGATGTGCGTCTTCACGGTCGCCTCGCTGATGAACAGCTTCCCGGCGATCTCCGGGTTGCTCAGTCCGCGCGCGATCAACCGCAGTACTTCGGTCTCCCGGGCGGTCAGCCCGTCGCTGCCGGACGACTCGGGCGCGAGCCCGGCGATCAAACGCTTGGATACCTCGGGATCGAACGTGGACTGCCCGGCCGCGGTCGACCGGAGCGCGGCGCCGATCTCGACCCGGCCCGCGTCCTTGGTCAGGTAGCCGCGAGCTCCGGCCCGAAGCGCGTTCGCGATCGACGCATCATCGGCGTACGTCGTCAGCACGAGTACGGCGACGTCCGGGAACTCGGCCGTGATCCGCGCGGTCGCCTCCGTACCGTCGAGCACCGGCATCCGCAGATCCATCAACACCACGTCGACGTTGCCCCCAGCAACCAGCTCGACAGCCTCGAGCCCGTTCGCGGCAGCACCTGTGACCTCGACACCGTCGATCAGTCCGAGCAGCGCAACCAGCCCCTCACGCATGACCTGCTGGTCGTCGGCCACCACCACGCGGATCGGATCACTCACTCGGCACCTCCGCGACCACGAGCCAGTCATCCCCGTCCGGCCCCGCCGTCAGCGTCCCGCCAACCAGCGCCAACCGCTCTCGCATGCCAGCCAGGCCGAACCCTTCGCCGGTCGTCGCCCCTTTGTTCCGCACGGACAACCTCACGCCGTCCGAGTAGGCAAGCACCATCTCGACCGGCTGACCGGGTGCATGCCGTGCCGCATTCGTCAGCGCCTCCCGAGCAGCATTCAGCAAAGCAACAGTCACTCCGGAGTCAGTCCGCGCAACCGCACCGGTGACGCTCAGCCGCACCGCCGTACCGTGGTCGGTCTCGTGCTGCTCCGCCAGCGCAGCGACCGCCTGCGACAGGTCCGGCACCGAGTCTGCCCGCAGCGCCGCGACGGCGTTCCGCGCTTCCGTCAGCCCTTGTACGGCGAGCCGCCGCGACCGCCGAACCCGCTCCAGAGCGCCGGCAGCATCACCCCGCTCGTCGAGCAGCGCCTCGGCCACCTCGAGCTGGACGCTCAACGCCCCCAGCGAATGCGCGAGGACGTCATGCAGATCGCGCGCGATCCGCCCACGTTCCTCCAGCGCGGCCGCGCGGGCGTGCTCGCTCTGCGCCAACCGGGTCTGCTCGAGCAGCTGTTCGGTCTGCCGGGCCTGCACCTCGTACTGCCGCCGATTCAACCCGAACGCGATCAGTACCGCAGTCCACAGCAACTGGGTGAAGTACCAAGAGTCCGACTGATCGAACAACCATGCCGACCCCGCATAGGCCGCCGCAACACCGATGCCCGCGGCAACGATCGGCCGGTTGCCGTGCTGCTTGAAGTCGATCACCGCGATGTCCGTGATCCCGACCAGCACCAGGGCCAGCGCGTTCGACTGCGGATAGCCCGCGATCAGCGCATTGGTGACCGCGACCGCGGACAGCAGCACGAGGGCGGCGTACGGACGGGACGCCATCAGCACCGAGCCGACCGCGAAGACGACGAAGCTCACGCCGAGGACTACCCACACCCACGCGTCCGCCGGCCGCGCGGTCGCGAGTACGGCGACCACGACGCCGGCGGTGAGGACGCGGCCGACCCAGCCGCTCTCGCCGTGCGGCCGCGTCGGCAGCAGCGCCTTCAGGTTCACCGGGTGCTGTACTCCTCTGCCTCGCGATGGGCCTTGTTCTGGATGACCACAGACTGAGTCAACAGGTTCGCACCCATCGAGACCATCAGCGCGGGGCCACCGGACATCGAGGCGCCGAGCAGGTGCCCGACTCCGGCCAGCCCGAGCCGGATGACCAGGTAGGCCACCATGATGCCGAGTCCGGGCATGCCGAGCCGGAAGAACACCTTCCCGGCGCGCCGCTCGACCTGGGCGACCCGGCCGGAGGCGGTCCCCGCGATCAGGGCGACCGCGGCGCCGATGACCAGCAGTACGACGTCGATGAAGCCCATGCCGGTGTGCCGGTCGTACAGCTGGTAGACGCCGACCCCCATCAGGACGAGCGGGCCGCGCCAGACGTCCGTGTCGGAGTTCTCCAGCTCGGACCAGGACAGCCGCCGGGCGAGGACCAGGACGACGACGGCGATGACGACGAGTGCGTTGGGTAACGTTCCGAAGCTCATGTCACGGACGGTAGGTCCGGCCGGTCATTACAGGGGACCGACCAAGGGTGGAGATCCGGGTGGAGAACGTCGGGCGCCGGTGTCGTCGCTCACCTGATTGAAAGTAGGAGTAACGTTCCTCACCGGTAACACCACGATGCGTCACATGCGACGATTCCGGAGGGGCGATGCTTCCGCAACAATCCATCCTGAGACTGGATGCCACGGCGATCGACTACATCATCATCGCCTTGTACTTCGTCTTCGTGCTCGGCATCGGGTACCTGGCCAGACGCGCGGTCTCGAGCAGCCTGGACTTCTTCCTGTCCGGCCGGTCGCTGCCGGCCTGGGTGACCGGGCTGGCGTTCATCTCGGCCAACCTGGGCGCGATCGAGATCATGGGCATGTCGGCGAACGGCGCTCAGTACGGCATCCCGACCGTGCACTACTTCTGGATCGGCGCGGTCCCGGCGATGCTGTTCCTCGGCGTCGTGATGATGCCGTTCTACTACGGCTCGAAGGTCCGCAGCGTGCCGGAGTTCATGCTCCGCCGGTTCGGGAAGCCCGCGCACCTGGTGAACGCGCTCAGCTTCGCCCTGGCGCAGGTGCTGATCGCGGGCGTGAACCTGTTCCTGCTGGCCACGATCGTGAACGTGCTGCTCGGCTGGCCGATCTGGGTGTCGGTGATCGTTGCCGCTGCCATCGTGCTGAGCTACATCACCCTCGGCGGTCTGTCCGCGGCGATCTACAACGAGGTGCTGCAGTTCTTCGTGATCGTCGCCGCGCTGCTGCCGTTGACCCTGGTCGGCCTGCACAAGGTCGGCGGCTGGCAGGGCCTGGTGGACAAGGTCTCCGCGTCGCCGGGCGGTGCGGAGCAGATGTCGGCGTGGCCGGGCAACGCACTGAGCGGCTTCAGCAACAGCTTCCTGTCGGTGATCGGGATCGTGTTCGGCCTCGGCTTCGTGCTCTCGTTCGGGTACTGGACGACGAACTTCACCGAGGTCCAGCGCGCGCTCGCGTCGAAGAACATGTCGGCGGCCCGGCGTACGCCGATCATCGGTTCGTTCCCGAAGATGTTCATCCCGTTCATCGTGATCATCCCCGGCATCATCGCCGCGGTGGTCGTGCCCGAGCTGGCGCAGTACAAGGCGAACGGGACCGGCGAGGTGGACTACAACGACGCGTTGCTGCTGCTGATGCGCGACCTGCTGCCGAACGGCATGCTCGGCCTGGCCATCACCGGTCTGCTGGCCTCGTTCATGGCGGGTATGGCGGCCAACCTGAGCTCGTTCAACACGGTCATGTCGTACGACATCATCGAGCGCTACCTGATCAAGGACCGGCCGGACGAGTTCTACCTGCGGACCGGCCGGATCGTCACCGTGGTCGGCACGCTGGTCGCGATCGGGACGGCCGCGATCGCCTCCGGCTACAGCAACCTGATGGACTACCTGCAGCAGCTGTTCTCGTTCTTCAACGCGCCGCTGTTCGCCACGTTCATCCTCGGTATGTTCTGGAAGCGGATGACCGCGGCGGCCGGCTGGATCGGCCTGGTCTGCGGTACGGCGACCGCGATCCTGGTCTTCATCCTGTCCGAGAACGGCGTCATCAACCTGCCGGGTCAGGGCGCCAGCTTCGTCGGTGCGGGCGCCGCGTTCGTGGTCGACATCATCATCAGCGTGCTGGTCAGTCTGGTGACGACGGCCAAACGCGACACGGAACTGGTCGGCCTGGTGTATTCGCTGACGCCGAAGGAACAGCGCACCGAGGTCGCGGCCGCCGGCGACGGCGGCTGGTACCGCAAGCCGGTCCTGCTGGCCGGGATCTCGCTCGCACTGACCATCGTCCTCAACATCATCTTCGCCTGAGGGAGGGTTCGAGATGGCAGACAAGAAGAAGGCCGGAGCGTTCGACATCCGGGTGATGATCGCGCTGCTGATCGGGATCTACGGCGTGGTGCTGACGATCCTCGGCATCGTCGAGAAGCAGACGGAGATCGACAAGGCCGCCGGGATCAACATCAACCTCTGGGGTGGGATCGGCATGCTGGTGTTCGCCGCCCTGTTCGTGCTCTGGGCCCGGCTGCGGCCGATCGTCGTACCGGTCGAGGAGAAGCAGTAGTCCCGAGCATGTCCGTTTGACGAACATCGGCGTCCGGGCGGGTCCTCCCGTCCGGACGCCGGCGTTCGTAGGCTCGGAGTACCCGATCAGGAGGAACTTCGAGATGACGATCACTTCTGACAGGCCTGACCTGTCGACCGCGGCGCAGCAGTACGCCGAGCAAGGCTTCGTGCTGGTGAAAGGCCTGCTCAGCAAGGAAGAAGCGGCGTACTACCGGCAGCGCAGCCACGACCTGCTGGCCCAGCTGAACCGGTCCGACGACCCCACCTGGGGGGCCGCCCGGGGCATGACCGAGGCGCCGACGAAGCTGCAGCACCTGCACGACGCGCAGTTCTACGACGCGGAGTTCTCGAAGCTCCTGGTGGACCCGCGGTTCACCGACGTGGCCGCTGCGGTGATGGGTGTGGACAACGTGCAGCTGCACCACACCAAGCTGTTCGTGAAGCCGCCGGAGAACGGTTCGCCGTTCCCGCTGCACCAGGACTACCCGTTCTTCCCGCACACGTACCACCGGGTCGGTGCGGCGATCTTCCACTTCGACGACGCACCGGTCGAGAAGGGCTGCGTGCGGGTCATTCCCGGTAGCCACAAGGCCGGTCCGCGCGAGCACGAGGCGGAGGGGTCGTACCACCTGCTCGAACCGGCCTTCGAGGAGGCGACACCGCAGCCGGCCGAGGCGGGCGACGTACTGTTCTTCAGCTACTTCACCGTCCACGGGTCCGGGGTGAACGTCAGCGACGAGGCCCGTACGACGTGGCTGATCCAGTACCGCGACCCGTCGGACCCGCCGGCGGTCAAGACGCACGACTGGTCGCTCGGTCAGGGCATGATGCTGCGAGGAGTCGACCCGACCGGCAGGAGTGCTGTTTGAGTCTGGAGTCCGTCGCTGCGGCGGATCGGTTCGTCGACCTCGCGGGGCTCCTGGAGTCCTGCGAGGTCGATGGCTTCCACGCGGACTTCCTCAGCTGGGGGCACTACCGGCTGGAGTACTGGCGCAACTACTGGCACACCCACTCCTTCCACGAGGTCTGCCTCGCGTACTCCGGCGAGGGCCGCTTCAACTCGGGCTCCACGCAGTACGACGTCGTGCCGGGCTCGCTGTTCCTGGCCCGCCCCGGCGATGTCCATGAAATCGAGTCCTCGCACAGCGCACCCCTGGGGATCGCCTTCTGGGGCTTCACATTCCGCCCCGGTTCGGACGAACGAGGGTGGTGGTCCGGCCTGACCCGTCCTGATGGCCCGGTCATGTCCAGTAGGACAGGTTCGCTGCCGGCAGTTGTTACTGCATTGGCGGGGGAGGCGGCTGCGCCTGTGTCCGGCTACAGCACCGCACTCGGCGCCCTGGGCGCGACTCTGGTTCTGGAGACGGCTCGTGCGTTCGCCCTCGACGAGGACCTCGCTGTGGAGCCGGTCCGGCGTGACCGTGGACCGCTGGTGGTCGAGGCGATGCAACGGCATCTCCGGGACAACCTGTCCCGACCGATCACCGTGCGGGACGTCGCCGCGGCCGCGCACCTCTCCGAGCGTCACGCCGAGCGCCTCTTCACCCAGCAGACCGGTGCGTCGATCATGTCGACCCTGCGCCGCCTCCGCCTCGAGTTGGCCGCCCAGCTCCTCCTCGACCCCACCCTGACCATCACCGACGTGGCCCGCTCCTGCGGCTACTCCGACGTCCGCCCGTTCTCCACGGCCTTCCGTCGCAAGTACGGCCGCACCCCCGGCGACCACCGCCGCGCGGGCGGCACCGAGTTCATCTAGAACGACACCCCGACTCGCAGTGGTATTCTGGTTACATGCGAGTGAGCCTGCTCCTTATGTAGCCGTACTGGCAGTGGTCAGTGCGGCATCCCCTCCTGCGTGAGGGGCTTTTTTATGTCCAGGGGTGCCGTCTGGCACATTAAGGCTCAACAAACACACGAAGTATGGAGTAGGACCGTGAGCGAGCAGGTGGAGGACACTCCGATCGACCGGGGTGGCTACGACTTCAACGCCATGCAGGCCAAGTGGCGTCCGGTGTGGGAGAAGCTGGACCCGTTCAAGGCGAAGGACGACGGCTCGGCCGAGCGGCGCTACGCGCTCACGATGTTCTCCTACCCGTCCGGCGACCTGCACATGGGTCACGCCGAGGTGTTCGCGCTGCACGACGTGCTGGCCCGCTACTGGTTCCAGCAGGGGTACGACGTGCTGAACCCGATCGGCTGGGACTCCTTCGGCCTGCCCGCCGAGAACGCCGCGATCAAGCGCAACGAGCACCCGGCGACGTTCACCTACGCCAACATCGAGACGCAGGCCGAGTCCATCCGGCGATACGCGATCAGCTTCGACTGGTCCCGCCGGCTGCACACGTCCGACCCGGAGTACTACCGCTGGACCCAGTGGCTGTTCCTGCGGCTGTACGAGCGCGGTCTGGCGTACCGCAAGGCGTCGTACGTCAACTGGTGCCCGCACGACCAGACCGTGCTGGCCAACGAGCAGGTGATCCAGGGACGCTGTGAGCGCTGCGGTCACGAGGTCACCAAGCGCGAGCTGACCCAGTGGTACTTCAAGACCACGGAGTACGCGCAGCGGCTGCTGGACGACATGGAGCTGCTGCAGTGGCCGGAAGAGATCCTGCTGATGCAGCGCAACTGGATCGGCCGGTCCGAGGGCGCGTTCGCGAACTTCGAGGTCGAGGGCCGCGACGAGCCGATCAAGGTCTTCACCACCCGACCGGACACGCTGTTCGGCGCGACCTTCATGGTGGTCGCCCCGGACGCGAAGCTGGCCGCCGAGCTGGTCACGCCGGAGCAGCAGGCTGCCTTCGACGAGTACCTGACCAAGGTCAAGGCGACCACCGAGATCGAGCGGCAGAGCACCGAGCGCGAGAAGACCGGCGTCTTCCTGGGCTCGTACGCGATCAACCCGGTGACCGGGCAGCGGATCCCGATCTGGGCCGCCGACTATGTGCTGGCCGACTACGGCACCGGCGCGATCATGGCCGTGCCCGGCCAGGACACCCGGGACTGGGAGTTCGCCGAGAAGTTCGACCTGCCGATCGTCCGCACCGTGCAGCCGCCCGCCGACTTCGACGGCAAGGCGTACACCGGTGAGGGCGCCGCGATCAACAGTGCGAACGACGAGATCAGCCTGGACGGACTGGACATCGCCGACGCGAAGTCCCGGATCATCGACTGGCTGGACAGCAAGGGCCTGGGCGAGCGGACGATCAACTACCGCCTGCGCGACTGGCTGCTGAGCCGCCAGCGGTACTGGGGCTGTCCGATCCCGATCATCCACTGCCCGTCCTGCGGCGAGGTGCCGGTCCCGGACGACGAACTGCCGATGGAGCTGCCGGACCTGCGCGGAGCGGACCTGCAGCCGAAGGGCGTCTCGCCGCTGGCCGCGGACCGCGAGTGGGTCGAGGTCGACTGCCCGAAGTGCGGCGGCAAGGCCGAGCGGGACACGGACACGATGGACACGTTCGTCGACTCGTCCTGGTACTTCCTGCGCTACCTGTCCCCGCAGTACACCGAGGGTGCCTTCGACCAGGCGGCCGCGGACCGGTGGATGTCGGTCTACCAGTACGTCGGTGGCAAGGAGCACGCCGTACTGCACCTGCTGTACGCGCGGTTCTTCGTCAAGGCGCTGCACGACATGGGCCTGCTGACTGCCGTCGAGCCCTTCACCCGGCTGCTGAACCAGGGCCAGGTGATCAACAAGGGCAAGGCGATGAGCAAGTCGCTGGGCAACGGCGTGAACCTGGGCGACCAGATCGACGAGTACGGCGTGGACGCGGTCCGGCTGACCATGGTGTTCGCCGGTCCGCCTGCCGACGACATCGACTGGGCCGACATGTCTCCGGGGGGCTCGCTGAAGTTCCTGCAACGGGCCTGGCGGCTGGCTGCTGCGGTCGAGGCGCCGCTGGGCTCGGACCCCTCGACCGGCGACGTCGAGCTGCGCAAGCTGACCCACCGCACGGTGGCTGACGCGACCGAGCTGATCGACTCGCACCGGTTCAACGTGATGGTGGCCCGGATCATGGAGCTGGTGAACGCGACCCGGAAGGCGATCGACTCCGGTCCGGGCGCGGCTGACCCGGCGGTCCGCGAGGCGGTCGAGACGGTGTCGATCCTGCTGAGCCTGGTCGCGCCGTACACGGCCGAGGACATGTGGGCCGAGCTGGGCCACGAGCCGACCGTCGCGAAGGCGGGCTGGCCGAAGGTCGACCCGGCCCTGCTGGTCCAGGACACGGTCACCTGCGTGGTCCAGGTCGCCGGCAAGGTGAAGGACCGGCTGGAGGTCGCGCCGGACATCTCCGACGCCGACCTGGAGAAGCTGGCGCTGGATTCCGACGCGGTGCAGAAGGCGCTGGACGGCCGCGGTACCCGCAAGGTGATCGTGCGGGCGCCGAAGCTGGTCAACATCGTCCCGGCCTAGCGCGGGTCCTAGGGCTACGCTGCTTGGATGCGCTCTGAGCTGATCGACATCACGACCGGTGGGACCGAGGTCGTGTTCGACCTGACGAGCAGGTGCGAGCAGTTCGTCGCCGCTGAGGCCCACCAGGCCCAGGGCGACGGACTGCTGCATGTGTTCGTGCCGCACGCGACGGCCGGGGTCGCCATCCTCGAGACCGGTGCGGGCAGCGACACGGACCTGCTCGCCGTGCTGGACGAGTTGCTGCCGCGCGACTTCAGTTGGCGGCACCGGCACGGCTCGCCCGGACACGGCCGCGACCACGTGCTGCCGGCGCTGATTCCGCCGTACGCGTCGATTCCGGTGCTCGAAGGCCGGTTGATGCTCGGCACCTGGCAATCGATCTGCCTGGTCGACACCAATGTGGACAATCCCCGGCGACAGGTCCGGCTTTCCTGGCTACCCGGTTAACGGACCACCGGGTAACAATCATTTCCGGGATTTTGGTGACTTATCGTGATGTTGCCGGTCGCGTTACGTTTGCGAAACACGACTCCGCTTGAATTGCAGCATGGCAGCCCTGGACACCCTGCGCGACGTCACCGTTGAGCTCCTGGTCCGCGCAACCCGCGGGCTTTGCGACGGCAGCTTGCTGAATGCCGACGCCGGTCGCGCCGACACCAGCGCGCGCATCGACGACTGGTCCGGAGTACTTTCTCTGTACGCCGCCGAAAATGAGTCCCACTCGGTTCGCGCAACTGCTTGAAACGCGCATTTCTGACCGCGCAGGCATTCCTTTCCAAGCCCGGATTTGTTGCCTTGATCAACAAGTTGGTGTGACCCAGGCCGCATCCCGCACGCCGGTCAGGCCCCGCACAGACACGCACGTCACGCTATGTTGTGCAGAGGGTGTCTGGGGATCCTGCGCCTACTGCGCGGCACTCGGCGGGCACCTCGGCGCACTGGAGGGAAGGGCACGATGCTCCGCATCGAACCCTCCCCTCCAGCACACCGAGGCACTCCGCCGAGCACCTGCTCGCTACGGCGCAGGATCCCCAGACACCCTCTAGGGAACGTGGGGCCTCCAGAGGGGTGACGTGCTGTGTCGGACACGGATGGCCGGGCTGACGGTCGGCGGGGGTTTGCCGATCTGTTGCTCGACCTCAGGGTCCAGGCCGGCCTCTCGCAGGAGGAGCTGGCCGAGCGCGCCGGGCTGAGTGTGCGCTCGATCCGGGAGATCGAGGCCGGACGGGTCGCGCGGCCGCGGAAGGATTCGGTCCGGCTGCTGGCGTCCGCTCTCGGGCTGCAGGACCCTTCGCAGTTCCTGGCCGCGGCCGGGCACGGTACCGGGCGTCGTGTCGTGCAGCCTTCTGTCGTCTCGGTCGCCGATCCGGCGCCGACCGGGCTGCGCTGGCGTGGCACGCGGCCGATCCCGGACGGACTTGTCGGGCGCGAGCAGGAGCTGTTCGAGCTGGAAGGACTGCTGCGGCAGAACCGGCTGGTCACGCTCGTCGGTCCCGGCGGAGTCGGCAAGACCGAGCTCGCGCTGGCCGCGGCCGACCGCTTCTCCGGTGCGGACACCACAGTGGTGGTCGTCGACCTCACCACGGTCCAGCGTGATGCCGCCGTACCGTCAGCCATCCTCGACGCCTTCGGCACAGCCCCGGGTACGTCGGACCTGGACGACGTACTGTCCGGTCGCCGTCCGGGTGATCTGGTCATCGTCGAGGACAACGCCGAGCACGTGCTCGACGGGGTCGCCACGGTCGCCAACCGGATGGTCCGCAGCTTCCCGGGCGTCGGCGTGCTGGTGACGTCGCGGATCCCGCTGGGGCTGCCGGATGAAGTAGTACGCCGGGTGCAGGTGCTCGCCGTACCTGCGAACGACGAGAACTTCGAGGAGATCGCGGCGTCGCCGGCCGTCGAGATGTTCTGCCGTCGGGTCGCCCGGGTGCGGCCGGACTTCGTACTGACGCCTGCCAACGCCCCGACGGTGGCGCGGCTGTGCCGGCGGCTGGATGGTCTGCCGTTGGCGCTAGAGCTCGCGGCGGCGCGGGCGGGGTCCTTGTCGGTGGAGGCGATTCTGGCCGCGCTGGACGACCGGTTCCGGCTGCTGTCGGGGCCGCGGCGGTTCGGTGCGCCTCATCAGCGGACGCTGGCGGACACGATCGCCTGGAGCGTCGACGCGCTGTCCGATGCGGCGAGGCAGTTGCTGTACCGGTGCTCGGTGCTGGGGTCGCCGTTCACGCTCGAGGCGGTGGCCGGGGTGTGTACGGGCGATCCGATCGACGGTCTCGACGTACCGATGCTGCTGGCCGAGCTGGTGGAGAAGTCGCTGCTCCAGCCGGTGCTCGAGTTCGAGCAGCTGTACGGCACGCGGTACAAGCTGCTGGAGACGATCCGGGAGCACGCGTACGCCGGTCTGTCGTCGCAGGGCTCGGACCTGGTCGAGTTCCGGGACCGGGCGGTCACGTGGTGTTCGACGTACGTCGAGGGGCTGGAGGGCGCGTGGTCGTCGCCGGACCGCGACCGGCGGTACCGGGCGGCGCATGCGAACTCGGCGCTGTTCGAGGTGGCGTTGGAGCGTGCGGTAGAGCTGGGGGAGTGGGACGTTGCCGCGCGGATCGTGCTCGGGTTCCGGATCGCTTGGCAGTACCAGGCGAGCGTGGCCGAGAGCGGGATCCGCTGGGCGACGCTGTGCGCAGCTCAGGTGTCCGACAAGGAGATCAGTGGTCGGCTGCTCGCTATCGCGGGACGGCTGTCCAGTCTGACCGGTGACATCCGTGGCGCGCGCCGGCACTACGAGGAGGCGCGCACGCTGATCCCTGGCGAGACGGAGATGGGTCTGGTCGCCCGCGGCGGCTGGGTGTCGTCCGGCTCGCACCTGCTCGATACGCAGAGCCTGGCCGAGATTCCGGCGCTGGTAGACGACGCTCGCAAGCACGGCGACGTGCAGCGCTCTGCGACCGTGCAGGCGACCTGTGGGCTGGCCCTGCTGCGGTGGGGTCGTCTGGTCGAGGCCAAGGAGCTCCTGCTCGCCTGGGAGGCCGCACTGGTCAATCCGGGCGTCTACCCGGACGAGATCGCGTACATGGCCCTCAGCCGGGTCGACCTCGAGCTGGGCAACCTGGCCGAGGCACGTCACTGGGCCGTCCTCGCCCGCGACAGTCAGGCGTCGGACGATCCCGAGCGGACCAAGGTCGCCGGCTGCCTCGCGATGGTCGAGTTCCACGACGGCCGGTACGACGAGGCGCGGGCGCTGCTCGACCAGGCGGACGCCGACATCCGTGGACACCGTGGGTACTTCGACTACCTGGTCATGCTGTACCGGTCCCGGCTGGCGCGTGCCGCCGGCGAGGTCGAGCAGGCGCGGGTGTCGATCCGGGACGCCGTGAATCGGCTCCTGCTCGAGGGACGGGTCGTGTACCTCCTCGAAGTACTGCCGGAGGCTGTGGCGGTGCTGCATGCGCTGGGACGCTCGGACGCGGGAGACGCGTTGTGCGGGCAGTTGCTGGCCTGGCAGCGGTCGATGGACCCGCCGATGCTGCCGACCGCGTGGGCGGTGCTGCAGGAGTCCTGCGAGAGCGCGTCCGCTGCGGACGGTTGGCCCGAGCCGGATCCGGCGGCCGCAGTGCAGCGGCTGGCGAACGACGTACTCACTGCGCTTTCCTGACCTCCCCCTCCCGTCCCTCCTTCTTTCCTTCCTTCCCTTCCGTCTTATGACGCGAATCCGCGGAAGCTGCCGGGTAACTGCCGGTTGATCTGCCTCGTCCTGACATGGCTGCCGGACCAAGAATTACAGCCGTAGGGCAGGTTCCACGAAGCAGAGTCCGACACCGGGCGGCGGCAGCGAAAGAGGTGGTGAACCATGAAGAGGCCATGGGACGCCGCCGGACTGCCGGCGAGCGCGGCGAAGGCGACGCGGAGGGCATCCGGCGGCTGGTTGGTGGGGGCGCCGAGCGGCTGCCGAGAGCTCCGGGGTGCTGTGGAGTGTGGATCTGTCCTGCCTGTACCGGACGCTGTGCACCGTCAGGGCACCGCTTCCGGGGCGGGGTTCCAGCATCGGGTCAGGCACACGACACAGGGGACGAGTGTCACGACCCGGCCGGCACGGGTAACCGACGGGTTTGGTCACCCGTCGGCGGGCCGGCCGCTGGGACCTCCCGGAACCTCGACGAGCTCGCGGTCAAGGCCGGTCCTGCGCGGTACCGGATACGGGGAGTAGCTCGTCGAGGCTCCATCAACTTCAGCTGACAACCAGGGGGAGTCAGCAGGACAAGCCGGGCTGATGACGCACGTGGGGACGCCACCAGCCCGGCCGAGGTCCCAAGCGAGGTGAAGGCTCCAGGAGGGGTGGCCTTCACCTCGCTAATCTTTGAGCACCGCCGCCTTGTCGAAGGCGTAGCCGACCATCCAGTGCGGTTGGAGGCGGCAGTAGACGATGTCGTCACCCCAGCTCGACGGTGAACTGCCGTAGTGGTTGGTGAGGTGCTCCTCGATCTCGGCGAAGTCCGGGTGCTCCGGCGTCAGGAACTCGACGTTCCCGTGGCTGAACACCCCGATCCGCTCACCGTCGACGTACGACAGGCTCGCCGCCGGCCGCTTCTTCAGCTGCCGCGCCTTCGCCGCCGACCCCGAGGTCGTGAACACCCATCGCGCGTGCAGGAAGTGCCCGTCCACCGCACTGATCCGCGGCTCACCTCGCGCCGTCACGGTGGCGAGGTTCAGCGTGCACATCCCGGTCAGAACCCGCACCAGCTCCTCGGCATCCAGCCGGCGCTGATCCTTGATGATGTTCCGCAGATGCTGGGTCGACCGCGCATACGCCGCGTCCAGCAACCCCTGCATCTCGGTGACCTCCGCCGCTGTCTCCTTCATAATCCGGAGTCTGACACTGCGCTCGGACATTAACCGTCCGGTAACCTCGCTCCATGGCAGCCCGCGTGCAGGTCGTCACCGACTCCACGGCCGGTCTGTCCACGCACGAGCTGCTCCGCCACCCGCTGACCGTCGTACCGCTCCAGGTCGTGATCGGCGGCACGTCGTACGACGACGGCGCCACGTCGGCCGACGCGGTCGCGGAGGCGCTCAAGACCTTCACGCCCGTCTCGACCAGCCGCCCCGCGCCGCAGACGTTTGCCGACACGTACGCCGCCTGCGCCGCCGACGGTGCCGATGCAGTCGTGTCGATCCACCTGTCCGGTGACATGTCCGGCACGTTCGAAGCCGCGATGATCGGGGCCAAGGAGTCGCCGATCCCGGTCCGGGTGGTCGACTCCCGCTCGCTGGGCATGGGCCTCGGCTTCCCGGTCCTGGCCGCGGCCGCCGCAGCCGCCGCCGGGGAGGACGCCGCCGCCGTCGAGGCCGCGGCACGAGCCACGATGAAGTCCACCTCGGCGTACTTCTACGTCGACACCCTCGAGTACCTCCGCCGCGGCGGCCGCATCGGCGCCGCCCAGGCCCTCTTCGGTACGGCGCTCGCCGTCAAACCGCTCCTCACGATCAACGGCGGCCGCATCGTCCCCCTCGAAAAGGTCCGAACCTCCAGCCGAGCCATCGCCCGCCTCGCCGACATCGCCGTCCAACGCGCCGGCGACGCCCCCGTCCAGCTGGCCGTCCACCACCTCTCCAGCCTGGAAAAGGCCCAATCCCTGGCCGACGACCTCTCCAACCGCCTCCCCAAAGCCGAAGAGATCGTCCTCCGCGAAGTAGGCGCCGTCATCGGCGCCCACGTAGGCCCCGGCCTCCTAGCAGTCGTCATAAGCCCCCGCTAGCCAACACCGGTTCTCCACAGCCTCGAAGTCGTCGTCCCAGAACCGCCACGAACTCGTACTTTCTCTGGCTGTGAAGGCCTTCCGCCGTACCCCACCCCCCGACCCCACCACCCGAGCCCGAGCCCTAGCCCGCCTCGCCGCCCGACCCCCCACCCACACCCGACCCCCAACCACAGACCTCCCACCCACGGACCTCCCACCCACCCAACCCACCCACGCAGCCGACCGCGACACCGCCCACCCCGCCCCCGCCGTCACCAGCGGCGCCAACCAACCGACGCACAGCCCGAGCCACGACCACGACCACCCGGCGTACGGCGTTGACAACAGCGGCGCCCACCTCGCACCCGCCCGAGGCGTCGACCGCTCTACGCACGCCGCCACCAGCGACCAGGACCAACCGTCGTCCGGCGTCGACCGCGACGACGAGCCCGCGCCCGCAGTCACCCGAGCTGCCGACCGGTCCGCGTACGACGTGTCCCGCACCAGAGAAGAACCGGCGTACTGCGTGGGCCGCGTCGGCGACCAACCGGGGTACGGCGTGTCCCGCGGCGGCGATCAACTGGCGTACGGCGTGACCCGCGGCAGCCACCAGCCTGCGCATGGAGCAGGCCGAGGTGCCGACCAACGGGCGCATGGCAGTGGCCGCGGCGGCGACCTGCCGAAGCACGCAGTTGGCGGCGACCAGTCGACGCACGCAGTTGAACGAGGCGTCGGGCTACCTACGCACGTCGACAGCGGTGCCGGCGGAGCCCCTCACAACTCAACCGACCCCCGTCGCGACCACCCTCGCGACGACTACCTGGAGGAGCGTGATGACGAGGTGCGAGGTGGATGGATTCCAGAACAGGTCCGGCCCGAACGACTCAGAGACGCTCGCTGGACCCTCACCCCACGGCACGTCCTCGTCCTACTCGCCGTACTGGTCGTCGGCTTGTCCTGGGCCGCCTGGACCTTCCTCCGAGCCCGCCCCGAAACCCTCCCGAACACCCAACCCGCCATCGCCGCCACCGGCTCACCCGTCGCCCAGCCATCCTCCGGCCAAACCCAACCCGGCCAGCCACAACCCAACACCGGCCAACCGCACCCCGGCGCGAATCAGTCGCCCGGCACCAACCCGTCATCCGACCCCAACCAACCGCCCGACCCCAACCATCCCCCCGGCACCAACCAATCCCCAGGCACGAACCAATCCCCAGGCACCAACCAGTCGCCCGGCGCCGCAGGCTCGCCCGGCCAACCCCTGCTCGTCGTGTACGTCGCCGGCAAGGTCCGCCGTCCCGGCCTCGTCCGAGCGCCAATGGGCTCCCGCGTGGCCGACGTACTCGCCCTAGCCGGCGGCCCACTCCCCGGCGTGGACCTCACCACCCTCAACCTCGCCCGCCAGATCACCGACGGCGAGCAGATCAACGTCGGCCTGCCAAACCAACCCGCACCCACCAACCCACCCGGCGCAACCACGCCATCCACGCCGACTACCGCATCCACAGACCCCGTCAACCTCAACACCGCCACCCTCGCCCAACTGGACGCGCTCCCCGGCGTAGGCCCCGTCCTGGCCCAGCGAATCCTCGACTTCCGCACCCAGAACGGCCCCTTCACCACCATCGACCAACTCCAGGAGGTCCCTGGCGTAGGCCCCAAGAAGTTCGACTCCCTCAAACCCCATGTCCGCCTCTGACCCCACGAGCACCCCACCGAAGCCCAACCCACGAACCTCGAACCCGCCTGCGACTACCCCGCCTGAGACCGAGCCCGTTGCAGCTGAGCCGCCTGCGGTCGAGCCGGTTGCGGGTGAGCCGGTCGATGGGCGTTTGCTTGGGCCGGCTGCGGCGGGGTGGGTGGCCGCGGTTGTGTTGGTTGGTCAGCGGCCGGTTGTCGGTGTGGGCGTGGCCGCAGTTGCCTTTGTGGTTGCCATCGTGCTTGCCCTGGTCCTACGCAGCAGACCGGCACACCCTAGGCGGACGGTCGGGTGGACGGCGGCTGGGGCCTTGGTAGTTGTCGCTGGCTTGGGGATCGCCGCGGCGCTGCAGTCCGCCAGCCTTCGAGCAGGGCCGGTCCGAGGGCTCGCCGCGGCATCGGCGACGGTCAACGTCCGGCTCAAGATCGAAGGAGATCCATCGCTTCGCCAGAGCACCACCAGCCGGCGGCCGCCGTACGTCGTCGTCAAAGCGACCATCGAGGAGGTACGCACCCACTCCAGCTCGACCGGCACGACCAGGACCCGCATCCGTACGCCGGTCTTCGTCATCGGGACCGTGAAGTGGCAGACCGTCAGATACGGCCAGCACGTCGACGCGACCGGGAGGTTGGAAGCGGTCGAAGACGGCTCGGATGTCGCCGCGATGCTCTCGACTCGTTCGCCGCCGCGGATTGTCGACCAACCACCGTGGTGGCTGCGAGCCGCCGAGCAGGTCCGCGCCGGTCTCCGCAAAGCCGTAGCCAACGAACCCGACGACGTACGCGGCCTCGTCCCAGCGCTCGTGATGGGCGACGTGTCCGGGGTCTCCTCCGAGCTGAACGATGACTTCCAGACCACCGGCCTCACGCATCTCTCCGCCGTGTCGGGGACGAATCTGACGCTGCTGCTCGCGTTCGTGCTCCCGTTGGCGCGGCTGGTCGGAGTACGTGCGCGCGGTCTGACTGTGGTCGGCGTGATGATGGTCGTGGTCTTCGTCATCCTCGCCAGACCGCAGCCGAGCGTGCTTCGAGCGGCCGCGATGGGCCTGATCGCGCTGGCCGCGATGACCAGCGGGGGAGCCCGGCGTCGCGCCGTACGCAGCTTGTCGGTCGCGGTGATCGTGCTGCTGCTTCTGGACACGTCGCTCGCGCGTTCGGCCGGGTTCGCGTTGTCGGTGCTCGCGACCGCGGGCATTGTTCTGCTCGGGCCTGGCTGGCGGGACGCGTTGGCGAGGTGGTTGCCGGGGTGGCTGGCTGATGCGATCTCGTGCCCGCTCGCTGCTCAGCTCGCGTGTACGCCGGTGGTCGCGTGGCTCTCGGGACAGGTGTCGTTGGTCGCGGTTGCGGCGAACCTGTTGGCCGGACCAGCGGTCGGCCCGGCGACGATCCTCGGCTTCGTCGCGGCCGGCGTCGCCTTGCTGAGCACGGAATTGGCTCAGCTGGTCGGCTGGGTCGCGGGCTGGCCTGCTCGCTGGATCATCCTGGTCGCCCGCGAGGGCGCCGACCTCCCGGGTGCCGCCAACGCGTGGCCGGCGACCGTGGTCGGGATCGTCGTGCTCACACTGCTCTGCTTGGCGCTCGTGCTCGGTCTGCACCGCATCCTGGCGCGCCCGATCGCGATGATCCTGGCAGTGGTGGTGCTGGCGGTCGTCGTACTGCGTCCGGTCGGCTCGCTAGGTTGGCCGCCCGACGACTGGCTCTTCGTGGTCTGCGATGTCGGGCAAGGGGACGGGTTGGTACTGCGAGCCGGGGAGGGTACGGCGGTCGTCGTCGACACCGGTCCGGATCCGGCCGCGATGGATCGATGTCTGCGGGACCTGGGGATCAAGCACATCCCGGTGCTCGTACTCAGCCATTTCCATGCCGATCACGTCGGCGGGCTGGCCGGCGTACTCAACGGGCGGAAGGTCGATGAGATCGAGGTGACGCCGTACTTCTCGCCACGAGCGGAGTACGACCGGGTCGTCGAGCTCGCATCGCACCATGGGTAGGCCTGCGGACGGTCACGTTCCACGAGCAGCGGGTCGTTGGTCAGCTGAGTTGGACCACGCTGTGGCCGGCGAAGGTGCCGGCGCTACCTCCGCCCGGCACGTCGTCCGCGACGTCCTCGGACGAAGGCTCCCCGGAGAACAACGCCAGCATCGCGATGATGGTCGAGGTTGCCGGTCTCCGCATCCTGCTGACCGGAGACCTCGAGCCTGAGTCACAACGAGCCGTCCTGGCGTCGGGTGTCGATCTGCGGGCAGATGTCCTGAAGGTCCCGCACCATGGGTCAGCCCAGCAGGAGCCTGAGTTCATCGCCGCCACCCATGCCCGCCTGGCTCTCATCTCTGCCGGCCGCGACAACGACTACGGCCATCCGGCCCCCAGGACTCTGGAGCTCCTGTCCCACGACGCGATCCGAACTGCCACCACCAACGTCAGCGGCACCCTCGCCGTGACCAACCCCGACAACCATCTGGCGCTCGCGACATCGCATCCTGCGCCGTGACGAACCGGGCAGCGTGTGGGGGAGGTGGCACACGGGGAAGGGAAGGCGGCAGAGCGGAGCGGGCGGGTGCGAGTGGCGGATGTGAGTGGCTGGCGTGACTGGCTCGTGTGACTGGCTCGTGTGAGTGGCTGGGGCTAGGCGAACGTGATGGCTGAGGTTGGGATGGTGTTTTCGGGTTGGTCGCCCAGGGACCAGGCGGCTACTCGGGAGACCACGTGGGCTGGGATTTCTTCGGATACGCCGACGACCGCGGGGATGTTGTAGGTGCCGTGGGCGTCGTGTGGGAGGAGCACGTGGTAGCCGCGGGCCAGTGCGGTCTTTGCGGTTGCGGCGACGCACATCTCGGACATGACGCCGCAGATGGCGAGCGAGCGTACGCCGGCGGAGACCAGGATCTCCCCGAGCGATGTCCCGTCGAAGCCGTCGTCGCGCGGCTTGCGGACAACGTGCTCTCGCGGGCCGGGCTTCAGCGGCAGGTGCAGCTCCCACCCAGGTGTCCCGGGCTCGTCGTCGGCGCCGGGTGGGCCGTCGTTCTGCAGATGTACGACGACCGCGCCGGCTTCACGCGCCCGGTCGAGTAACTCGCCCACCCGCTCCAGTAGCTGATCAGCTCCAGGTACGGCATCGGCGCCCGAGACGAAAGCAGTCTGCATGTCCACGACGATCAGCGCCTCGGCAGGTTGGGTCATGGGGTCATCTTGGTCGGTTCGGCGAGGGTGCGCACTCGGATTGTCGGAGTGGCGTGGGATGCTGACGGGGTGGCTGCTCGTAGAGGTTCTGCGCCGAAGCTCGGTGATGTGTTGCTGGTGACCGGGGCCGAGTCGTTCCTCGCGGATCGGGCGGTGCGGTCGGCGATCGCGGCGGTGTCGAAGGGCGCCTCCGATGTCGAGGCGACCGATGTCGACGCGGCCACGCTGGACGTCGGCGTGTTCGCCGAGCTGACCGGGCCGTCGTTGTTCGCGAGCGAGCGGGTGCTGGTCCTGCGATCGCTGGAGAACCTGCCGAGCGAGATGGTGCCGCATCTGCTCGAGTACGCCGGTTCGCCGTCGGACGACGTACTCGCGGTGCTGGTGCACTCGGGCGGTCAGAAGGGCAAGGGCGTTCTCGACAAGTTGCGGAAGGCATCGGTCAACGAGGTCGTCGCGACGGCGCCGAAGGCGTGGGAGCTGCCGCAGTTCGTGGCGGGGGAGATCCGGCTGCACGGCGGGACCGTGGACGAGGGTGCGGCGTCGGCGCTGGTGGACGCGGTCGGGCATGACCTGCGGGCGTTGGCCGGAGCGTGTTCGCAGCTGGTGTCGGACTCTGGCGGTCAGGCTGTGACCGCCGAGCTGATCGGGCAGTACTTCGGTGGGCGCGCGGAGGTCACGAGCTTCGCTGTTGCGGATGCGGCGATCGCCGGGCGGACCGAGCCGGCGTTGGAGCAGCTGCGGTGGGCGCTGGACTGCGGGGTTGCGCCGGTGCTCGTGACGAGTGCGATGGCGGGCGGGTTGCGCGGGCTGGCGAAGTACTCGAGTGCGCCGAGCGGGATGCGTGAGGCGGATCTGGCCCGCGAGGTCGGCGTACCGCCGTGGAAGCTTAAGCAGCTCAAGCAGCAGTCCCGTGGGTGGACTCCTGGCGGACTCGCGACCGCGATCAAGGCCGTCGCTCAGGCCGACGCCGACGTCAAGGGTGCGTCCGGTGATGCCGGGTACGCCCTCGAGCGCATGGTCCTGACCATCACCCGAGCCCACGGCCGCCGCTGACCGAGCCCTGGGCTTCGCTCGAAGCGAGCCTGCTAGAACCGTGGTTCAGGCATGCAAAAACGATCGGCCGGTCGTTGGGGACGGGCCGATCGTTCGGGGGCCGCGCGGCGGGCGCGCGGCCGGGGCCTCAGAGGGAGGCGGCCTTCTTGAAGAGGGCCGACTTCCGGTTGGCAGCCTGGTTGGCGTGGATAACGCCCTTGCTGACGGCCTTGTCGAGCAGGCGGCCGGCCTTGCGGGCGGTCTCCTGGGCCTTGTCGGCCTCACCGGCCTCGACGGCCTCGTGGAAGCGGCGCACAGCCGTCTTGAGGGTCGACTTCACCGACTTGTTGCGAAGTCGCGCAGCCTCGTTCTGGCGGTTGCGCTTGATCTGGGACTTGATGTTCGCCACGAAGAAGAGCCTCGATCAGGTGTGTGCGGTCAATACGGAAGGTGTCGCGGCGCACGGCTATACACCGCCCGTGGGCGCGCGAAGAGCCAGATTACCAACAAGCCGACCCCAGCTCCAAACTCACTCCGGCCGGAGGGCCGACTCGGCGGTGGATTTCAGCCGGGTGAGGGTGGTGTGGATGCCCGCTGCGTTGCGCGGGATGCGGTTGCCGAAGATCGGGCGGAAGGCCGCCCGCAGGACTGCAGGACGGTGGTCGGTCCAGGATTCGGTGACCTCGCAGCCGGCTCCGGTCGCGGTGAACTCGTAGTCCCAGAGCGAGATCGGGATGGGGCCGAAGTGGATGGAGAAGGCGAACCGGCGGCCGGGCTCGGCGGCGACCACGCGGCCGAAGGTGAACCAGCGGACAGCACCGGCCCGGTTGTGACCGATGAAGCGCGCCCCGACCGCGGGCCCGCTGGAAGGTGTCCCAGTGGTGCGCGACCAGGTGACGTGGGTGCACTCGGGGCTCCACTCGTTCATCCGGGGTAGATCGCTGACCAATGAATAGAGGGTCTCGGCGGAGGCGGCTACCGAGATGGACTCGGTCAGATCGGGCATCGGGTTTTCCCTTGCTGTCGGCATCCGTCCGGTCCGAGCGTGACATCGAGGCGGGCGCGACGGCATACTCGGGGCCCCGCGAGCCCCCAGCTCCACCATCGCGCTGCCCAAGCCCTGGAGGAACTCCGTGACCCGCAAACGCCCGGCGATCATCGTCGCCACGGCCCTGATCGCCGCGACGGCCGGCGTACCGCTGCTCGTCAACGCCGCCAACGCCAGCCAACCGGCGACCCAAGCGACGCCCGAGATCAAGCGCTCCGAGACCGGGTCGTACATCGTCCAACTCGACGACTCCCCGGTGGCCGAGTACGACGGCGACATCGCCGGCCTCGCCGCCACCAAGGTCGCGCCTGGCGGCAAGTTGCTGAAGACCGCGGCCCCGGTGGTCGACTACGTCAAGCACCTCACGAACGAGCGCGACGAGCTCCTCACCAAGCGCAAGATCACCAAGCTCTACGACTACAACTACACGTACGCCGGTTTCTCCGCCCAGATGTCGTACGACGAAGCCGTCAAGCTGGCCAAGTCATCGGGTGTGAAGAGCGTCGAGCCGAGCGAGATCGAGCACGCCGACACCGTCGACACCCCGCGTTTCCTCGGCCTGTCCGGCAAGGGTGGCGCGTGGCAGCAGGCCGGCGGCGTCGACAAGGCCGGCGACGGCGTCATCATCGGCATGATCGACTCCGGATACACGCCGGAGCGGCCGAGCTTCGCGCCGATGAAGACCACCAAGCAGTCCGACGCGATCGTCGCAAAGAAGTGGAAGGGCACCTGCCAGGCCGGCGAGGAAGCGCCCGTCACCTGCAACAACAAGGTGATCGGCGCCCGCTACTTCGACAAGGGCATCGGCACCCGTCCGATCCCGGAGGAGTACAAGTCGCCGCGTGACTACGGCGGCCACGGCACGCACACCGCGAGCACCGCAGCGGGCAACTACGGCGTCGAGATGAGCGTCATGGGCCGCGACTACGGCAAGGGCTCCGGGATGGCGCCGCATGCCCGGCTCGCGATCTACAAGGCGCTCTGGGCGGTCGACGCGACCGGTGGCGGCAGCGGTACGGACGCCGACATCGTGGCGGCGATCGATGCCGCGGTCGCGGACGGCGTGGACGTCATCAACTACTCGATCTCCGGCAGCGGTTCGTCGTACGTGAATGCCACCGGGCTCGCGTTCCTCCGGGCGGCCAAGGCGGGTGTCTTCGTCGCGACCAGCGCCGGCAACACCGGTCCGGGCGAGGCGACCGTCGGCAAGACGTACCCCTGGGTGACTTCGGTTGCCAACGGCACCCATGACCGCGACATCCAGACCAAGCTCACCCTGGGCGACGGCAAGACCTACACCGGCGCGGGCATCGGCGCCGGCGTGCCGAGCGCGCCCGTGATCCTGGCCAAGGACGCCGGTCTCCAAGGCGCCGACCCGGCCAATCTCACGCTCTGCCAGGCGAACACGCTCGACCCGGCGAAGGTCACGGGCAAGATCGTCGTCTGCGACCGTGGCGTCAACGCCCGCGTCGACAAGAGCCTGCAGGTGAAGAACGCCGGCGGCATCGGCATGATCCTGCTCAACCTGACCCCGAGCACGCTCGACTCCGACCTGCACTCGGTCCCGACCGTCCACCTCGACGACAAGGCCGCGCCGGAGGTCAAGGCGTACGTCAGCGGCACCACCAACCCGACCGCGACCATCAGCGCGGGTACGCCGGTGCGCGTGAACGCCCCGATGGTGGCTGCCTCGTCCAGCCGCGGCCCGTCCCCGGCCGGCAACGGTGACCTGCTCAAGCCGGACGTGATGGCGCCGGGTACGAACGTCCTGGCCGCGACGACCGCGTTCAGCGCGGCCGGTGGCGAGTACGCGTTCATGAGTGGTACGTCGATGTCCACGCCGCACGTCGCGGGTATCGCCGCCGTACTCAAGGCCAAGCACCCGACGTGGTCCCCGATGGCGATCAAGTCCGCGATGATGACGACCGCGACCGACAAGGACACCGCGGGCAAGCCGATCAAGAACGACTCCGGCTCGCAGGCCAACCCGTTCGGGTACGGCGCCGGCCTGGTCCAGCCGAAGCTGGGGATGGACCCGGGCCTGGTCTACGACTCGACGTACACCGACTGGACGAAGTTCGTCTGCGGTTCCGGTCAGGTCCCGGCCACGCACGAGCTGTGCGCGAACGGCAAGATCGACCTGAGTGACCTCAACTACCCGACGATCGCGATCGGCGACCTGGCCGGCAAGCAGACCGTGACCCGGACCGTGACGAACGTCGGCAAGCTGCCGGAGATCTACTTCCCGAAGGTCGAGGGTCTGAAGGGTCTCAAGGTGACCGTGTCGCCGCGGATCCTGATCACGCTGCCGGGCCGCAGCACGACGTACAAGGTGACGTTCGAGAACAGCGGGGCTCCGCTGGAGCAGTACTCGTTCGGCCGCCTGGTCTGGAAGTCCGCGAAGCACTCCGTGGCCAGCACGCTGGCGATCAAGCCGTTGACGGTCAAGGCACCGACGCAGGTCAACGGGACCGGGACCAGCGGCTCCGTCCAGGTGCCGGTGACGGCCGGGTACGCCGGGACGCTCAACACGACTGCCGTCGGTCTGGACGCGGCCGCGGTCGGCGAGGCGGCGCTGAAGAACCCGGGTGGCGTGGCGTTCCCGACGACCGCCCCGAAGGCGAACGACCACGTCGCGAAGTTCACGGTCAACGTCCCGGCCGGTACGACGCACGCCAGGTTCTCCACGTTCGACGCGGACTACCCGGCAGGGACTGACCTGGACGTGTTCGTCTACCAGGCCGGTACGACGACGCTGCTCGGTAGCAGCACAGGCGGTTCGGCAGAGGAGGAGGTCAACCTCCCGCGGCCGGCTGGCGGCCAGGTGGACGTGTACGTCGACCTGTATGCCGGAGCGAACGAGCAGACAGTCAAGCTCAACCACTGGGAACTGCAGAAGGCCGCCGGCAACCTGACGGCCACGCCGGCCACCCAGCAGGTGACAGTCGCCGGTCAGACCAATGTCACCGCATCCTGGACCGGCCTCACCGCCGGCACGAGGTATCTGGGCCAGCTGCGCTTCTCCGACGGCGCAGACGGCTCCGGCTCCACCATCGTCCGGGTCGACAGCTAAGAGACGACGTCGGCCCAGCACGCCAAACCAGCGTGCTGGGCCGATTCCCAACAATCAGGGCTGTACTTGCTGGATCATCTCGTCGGGCTTGGCTACCGCGACCTGCTTGCATTCGCCGGTCCCGACCGCGCACCGGAACAGCTTCTGCGCCGGACCGGACTCGTCGACCACGATGATGTTGTCCGGGTCCTCGAAGATCGCGTTCTCGAACCACTTCGCCGTGGCCGGAAGCCTCATCTTCGTCACCTTCCCGGTGCTGATGTCGACGGCGACCCCGATGTTGCTGATGGTCATCGTCGCCCCGTCCGGCGACACCGACACGTACGCCGCGGCCGCCGGGGCCTTGAAGCAGTACTCACGCTTCGACTCGAGCCCCTTGGCTCCCAACGTGGCAGCTGTGACGCAGGACTGGTCGCCCTTGAAGGTGATGTGCGTGACGATGTTGTTGCTGCGCGTCACGTGCAGGCTGCTGGGGCCGAATGTCCCGACCGTTCGGACATCCGTCGATCCGGGCTGCCAGAGCTTCACGGGCACCGGGTCCGGTGAGTGCTCGTCCAGCCAGATGCCGTCCTTGTTCCAGCCGATGAGTTCGAGGTTCGGGGTCTTGACGGTGAGGCTCGACACCTCCTTGCCGGTCCTGACGTCGACGACGGCCACTCGATTCTCGGCCCGGCCGTACTTCGAGAGCGCGACGGCGAACTGTTGCCCGTCGGGTGAGACCCACGGGTCGGAGCCCCCGAGCGGCCCGAGCGGCCGGACCTTGCCGCTCGTCGAGACGATGGCGACCTGTGCCTTGTCGGGATCGGGATAGCCGGTGTTCACGAGCCAGCCGCCGGCGGTCCGCGCGACGACGTTGCCCTTCACACCCGGGTTCTTGACGGTCTTGCCGCCGTCGTGGACAGCCGCCCACCAGGTGTCGAGTGGGTTGTCCGGGTTGTTCTGGACGAGAGTCGTGTACGGGATCTTGGGTGCTCCGGCCGAAACCGGACCGATCGCCGGCAGGCCGCTGACGGACGGCTGGTCGTCGTGCTTGGTCAGGCCGTGCAGGAACGGGATGGCCAGGGTCAGTACTGCCGCGATACCGGCCGCGGCGAGTGCCATCGGCGCCCAGCGGCGGTGGGTGGAGGTGCCGGTGCTGTCCAGCTCCAGGCCGGGGCCGTGGGCGGAGTCTGGCACGGTGTCGGCCTTGGCGTTCAGGTAGTCGCGCAGACGGGTCTCGGTGTCGTTCATCGCAGTTCCTCGAGTTTCTTGGTGAGAGCCGTCAGGCCCCGCGACGCGGTCGCCCTGGCGGTGGACGGGCTGATGCCGAGGATCTCGGCGATCTCGTCGAACGGGAGGTCCAGGTAGTAGCGCAGTACGAGCACCTCACGGGCCCGGGTGGGCAGCCCCTGGAGTGCCCGGCGTACCTGCAGACGAGCCTCCCCGAGTACGGCGGTGCTCTCCGCGGAGTCCTCCGGTGCCTGGTGCGGCGGGGTGTAGAGGCGTGCCACCCGGCGGCGCCGCAGCGTGGACCGGCTCGCGTTGAGCACGGTCGAACGCAGGTACCCCAGGGCCTTGCCGGAGTCCCTCAGCGGCCATCGCCGGTACAGCTGGGCGAACGCCTCCTGGACTATGTCTTCGGCTGTTTGTCGGTCATCGATCACCAGGACGGCCAGGCGCACGAGACCGCGCCATTCCCGGCCGTAGAGCACCGTCACGGCGTCACGTGCCTCGTCGCCGGCCGCCACCTGGTGAGGATGCTTCTCCATACTCACCACTAGATTCGTCACACCCTGAGAGACGTCCGTCCGCCGGGGATGCTGCATCAGAGGCGGTGGCGTACCCAGTCGAGGTGGACCAGAGCCGATTCGCGCTGCCAGGTGCGAATCGTCGGCAGCCCGGGCGGCGCCGGCTGAGCGGCTCCCCACCAGAGGCCGCCGGCAATAGCGGTGATGAACCCGGTGATCCCGTCGTCGGCAGGCAGCTCCGGCAGTACGACGGACGCACGCATCTCCGCCTGCAGGATCACCGTGTCGGTCCACCGCGGCCCCAGGCCCGGGTGCGCCCAGTCGATGAACACCACCCGGTCGTCGGTCAGGATGATGTTGTCCGCCCGCAGGTCGTAGTGCGCCAGCGCCTTGCCCTCGGCCAGCGCGCGGAGCCCGGTCTGCGCCAGCTCGGCGAACTCCTCGACCCGGCCGTCCATCCAGGACGGTACGGTGAGACCGTCCTCCAGCACGTTGTTCCACCGACTCAGGAAGTCGTGACTGCGAACGGCGATCACAGGCGCGTCCGGCCACGGCGACGGGTCCAGAGCGTCGGTCAGCTCCGCAACCGCGTCCATGACCCGGTCCGCGTCCGCCTGCTCCCACGGGTGCGCGGGCAGTCGTCCGTCGATGTCCTCGAACAGCAGTCCGACCCAGTCGCCGTCGTCGTACACCTCGTAAAGCTGCGGCACCATCGGCAGCGGGCCGATGGCCTGCATGGCGGTGATCTCCTGGCGGAACAATTCCGGCGTTTTCGGGTTCAGCGACGTACCGACGGCCTTGACGAAGGCTCTGCGGCCCGAAGCGGTCACCAGGCGGGCGGCGACGCCGGGGGAGAACCCGCCCTGCTGTGTGGAAGCCGATACCACCGCTGAGCCGAGCGCACGCTCAACCCAGTCCCGGACCGACACGGGCATCTTCTCGTAGGGCAGCCTGACCCCAGCAGCGTGCGCCATGCCTCACTACGCTAGCGGGCCCCTGCCACTGATTTTCGAATCTGCTGGACCCGCATGGGATGATTGACGGGATATATCACCCAAGACCAAGAACTGGATCCCCTCCGTGCCCGTTGGCCCCACGAATGTGCCGCAGCCGGGTCGTACCGACCCGTCGCTGATCCGGAACTTCTGCATCATCGCCCACATCGACCACGGCAAGTCGACGCTGGCCGATCGGATGCTGCAGATCACCGGCGTGGTCGACGACCGCTCGATGCGGGCGCAGTACCTCGACCGGATGGACATCGAGCGCGAGCGCGGCATCACGATCAAGTCGCAGGCGGTCCGCCTCCCGTTCGCGCCGGGTCCGGACACCCCGGGCGGCCTGCTGGCGCCGGACGGCACGACGTACATCCTGAACATGATCGACACGCCCGGCCACGTCGACTTCACCTACGAGGTCTCGCGGTCGCTCGAGGCGTGTGAGGGCGCGGTCCTGCTGGTCGACGCCGCGCAGGGGATCGAGGCGCAGACCCTGGCGAACCTGTACCTCGCGCTGAACGCCGACCTGCACATCATCCCGGTGCTGAACAAGATCGACCTGCCCAGCGCGCAGCCGGAGAAGTACGCCGCGGAGCTCGCGCACATCATCGGGTGCGACCCGTCCGACGTGCTCAAGGTCTCCGCGAAGACCGGTGAGGGCGTCGAGGACCTGCTGAGCGAGATCGTCGCGCAGGTCGAGCCGCCGAAGGGCGTGAAGGACGCGCCGCCGCGGGCACTGATCTTCGACTCGGTCTACGACACCTACCGCGGCGTGGTCACCTACGTCCGGGTGGTCGACGGCGAGCTGATCCACCGCGACCGGATCAAGATGATGTCGACCGGCGCGGTGCACGAGATGCTCGAGGTCGGCGTGATCTCGCCGGAGCCGATGAAGACGCCGAGTATCGGCGTGGGTGAGGTCGGTTACCTGATCACCGGTGTGAAGGACGTCCGCCAGTCCCGCGTCGGCGACACCGTCACCTCGTCGGTGCACGGCGCGACCGAGGCGCTCGGCGGCTACAAGCACCCCCAGCCGATGGTGTACTCCGGGCTGTTCCCGATCGACGGCGACGACTACCCGACATTGCGGGACGCCCTCGAGCGCCTGCAGCTGAACGACGCCGCCCTGCAGTACGAGCCGGAGACCTCGGGCGCGCTCGGGTTCGGCTTCCGCTGCGGGTTCCTCGGGCTGCTGCACATGGAGATCGTCCGGGAGCGACTCGAGCGCGAGTTCGATCTGGACCTGATCTCGACCGCACCGAACGTGGTCTACCGGGTCGAGATGGAGGACGGCAAGGAGTACGTCGTCACCAACCCGAGCGAGTTCCCGGAAGGCAAGATCGCCGATATCTACGAGCCGGTCGTCCGCGCGACGATCCTGAGCCCGAAGGACTACATCGGCGTCATCATGGAGCTGTGCCAGTCCAAGCGGGGCAACCTGCTCGGGATGGAGTACCTGTCCGAGGACCGGGTCGAGCTGCGCTACACGCTGCCGCTGGCCGAGATCGTGTTCGATTTCTTCGACCAGCTGAAGTCGAAGACGAAGGGTTACGCGTCGCTGGACTACGAGCCCACCGGCGAGCAGTCGGCCGCGCTGGTCAAGGTCGACATCCTGTTGCAGGGCGAGACGGTGGACGCGTTCTCCGCGATCGTGCACCGCGACAACGCTTATGCGTACGGCGTCGCGCTGGCCGGCAAGCTCAAGGAACTGATCCCGAGGCAGCAGTTCGAGGTGCCGATCCAGGCCGCGATCGGGTCCCGGATCATCGCCCGCGAGTCGATCCGCGCGATGCGCAAGGACGTCCTGGCGAAGTGCTACGGCGGTGACATCACCCGGAAGCGCAAGCTGCTCGAGAAGCAGAAGGAAGGCAAGAAGCGGATGAAGATGGTCGGCCGGGTCGAGGTCCCGCAAGAGGCCTTCATCGCCGCCCTCCGCACGTCCGAATCGGCCGAGAAGGCAGGCAAGAAGTAGGTGCTTGTCGAGATTCCACCAGGCCTGTTTGCAGTTGCTACTCGTGGGCAGGACTGGGCGGACTGGCTCGATCGGCTGCCGCGGCTGACCCGCGACCTGCTCGCTGAGTGGCAGTTGCGGGTCGACGGTCCGTCGTTCTACGGGAATTGCGCGCTGGTCGTGCCGGTGATCACGGCCGACGGGCAGCGGGCCGTGCTGAAGGTGCAGTTCCCGCACCTGGAGGCGGAGACCGAGCACCTGGCGTTGCGGACCTGGGCCGGTAACGGCGCCGTCCAGCTGCTGCGGGCGGATCCGCGCCGGTTCGCCTTGCTGCTCGAGCGGTTGGAGTCGCGGGACCTGACCACGATCGACGCGCTCGACGCCTGCGAGATCGTTGGCCAGGCCTACAAACGACTGCATGTCACCGCGGGTCCGCAGTACCGGCCGTTGTCGGGGGAGCTGAAGCGTTGGGTGGAGGGCTTCCGCAGGTTGCCCGCGTCGGCGCCGGTGCCGCATCGGTACGTCGAGCAGGCGATCTCGTTGGCGGAGGACTTCGTCGCTGACCCGGCCACCGACGGCCGGCTGATCCACACCGACCTGCATTACGAGAACATGCTGGCCGCGGAACGCGAGCCCTGGTTGGTGATCGACCCGAAGCCGCTGTCCGGCGACCCGCACTTCGAGATCGCACCGCTGATCTGGAACCGCTGGGAGGAAGTAGTTGCCGCCGGCGACCTTCGGTTCGCGGTCCGGCAACGGTTCTACACCGCGATCGACGCGGCCGGCCTGGACGAGGACCGCGCTCGCGACTGGGTGATCGTCCGGCAGATGGTCAATGTTCTCGGGACGCTCGAGAACACCGACGGCACACTGCCGCAGGACTGGCTGACCCGCAACATCGCGATCGTGAAAGCGATCCAGGACTAAACTCCACACCGTGACAGTCGAGAACCGCAGAGCCCGGAGCCCGCGTGGCTCCGGTGACGACCTGCGGGACGCGTTGGTCACGGCGACGGCCAAGTTGCTGGAAACCCACGATCTCAACGCGTTGTCGGTCCGCACGGTCACCTCGGCGACCGGGGTCAGCCCGACCGCGTTGTACCTGCATTTCGCCGACTTGCCCGAGCTGCTGAGGGCCGTGAAAGCGCGCTTCTTCGGCGACCTCCGGGATCAGCTGAGCGCGGTGGACGGCACCGGCCGGGATCGCATCCGGGCGTTGGCGCTCGCCTACCTCGCCTACGCGCGCGAGTACGAGGGCCGGTACGCCGTGATGTTCCACGCGCACCGTCGTACCGACGCGCCGAGCACCCCGGCGGCCGAGTTGGTCGAGCTCGGGTGGGCTGCGTTCGAGCCGCTGATCGCCGCGGTCGGCGCCGTACTCCCGGACGCCTCGATGGACGAGATCCGCGAGACATCGTTGGAGCTGTGGCTCGCGCTGCACGGGCGGGCGCAGTTGAGTGTCGCTATGCCGTGGTTCGAGCTGCCGGACGAGGATCGGTACGTCGACCGCCTCGTCCGGCAGATCCTCGGCTAACCCGCGTACGCCGTCTTGCCGCCGTCGATGACGAGCTGGGACGCGGTCAGGTAGGGGAAGTCGTCGGACGCGAGCGCGAGCGCGAAGACGGCGATCTCGTTCGGTGTCGCCATCCGTTGCAGGCCGTGGACGTGGGTCTTGCCCCAGTTCGCGGCGAGGGCGTTCCAGACCGGGTCCGGGACGTTCATCATCCCGGCGAGCCGGCGGACGAGCTCGGTGTTCGTCGTACCGGGGATGAGTGTGTTGATGCGGATGCCGTGCGCCGCGTAGTCGTGGGCAGCCGATTGGACCAGGCCGACGAGGCCGCGCTTGGTCGCCGTGTACGCCGAACGCTTCTCGGTCGTCGCGATCGCGTTGGACGACGACGTCACCACGACCGTCCCGCCGCCGCGCTTCAGGAGATGCGGGACCTCGTACTTGAGCGCCAGGAAGTTGCCGCGCAGGTTCGTGTTCGTCACGTCGTCCCACTCGGCTGTCGTGTACTCGTGCAGCGGTCGCTCGATGCTGATCCCGGCGTTGTTGAAGCAGACGTCGAGCCCGCCGTACTTGCCCGCGACGCCGTCGACGAACTGCCGTACGTCGTCCTCGACGCGGACGTCGGCCTTGAGGTACGTCGCCTCGCCGCCGGCGGACCGGATCTCGGCCTCGACCTGCTTGCCGAGCTGCTCGCGGCGACCGCAGAATCCGACCTTGCCGCCCTCCGCCGCGAACAGCTGAGCCGCGGCCCGCCCGATCCCGCTGGTCGCGCCGGTGATCAGCACGACCTTGCCCTCGAACCGCCTGCGCGCGGACGCCTGGATCGGCGGCGGCGCGTCGCCGCCCTGGACGAACGCCGCGCCGGCGACCGCTCCGGCAGCGGCAGCGGTGACGCCCGCCACGGCGCCGGTGGTGATCACGCGTCGGCGGGTGAATCGCTGGTCTGACATGGTCCCCACTCCTCCGATGATGGTTTACGACTGTAAATATACATATGTAAACGTAATCGAGGAGACATTGAAGTTAGTAGTTACTACCTACTAACTTCGTCATATGCGGATGACTGGGCGAGAGCGGCGCGAGCAGATCCTCGGGATCGCGGAGGAGGAGTTCGCGACCGCGGGGTTGTACGGCGCATCGACCGAGACGATCGCCCGGCGGGCGGGGATCACGCAGGCGTATGTCTTCCGGCTGTTCGGGACGAAGAAGCAGCTGTTCCTGGCGTGCGTGGATGCCGCGTTCGGGCGGATGGCGCTGGCAATGCTGGCCGCCGCGGGTGGGTCGAGCGGGATCGAGGCGCTGACCGCGATGGGGCAGGAGTACAACGACATGCTCGCCGATCGGACGACGCTGCTGCTCCAGCTCCAGGGCACCGCGGCCGCCGCGGCCGGCGACGGCGAGGTGCGCGACGCCGTACGCGCCAGCTTCGCGCGCCTGTGGCAGGCCGTCGCCGACACCGCTCAGCTCGACCCCGTCACGATCAAGTCGTTCCTTGCCTTCGGCATGCTCCTCAACACCAACGCCGCCCTCGACCTGCCGTCGGTCGACGAACCGTGGTCCCACCAGGCCAGAACCCGAATAAAACCAGGCCTTTTCCACCACATCACCACCGAGACGAACCGATGAACTCCACCGGGACTGGTGGGGGAGCGGGGCGCGGTCGAGCCGCCACACCTCCCCGCGAGAGCGGTGCTGAGCACCCGCGGCAGTTGCTGGCGGGATTCCTGGTCTCCGTGGGTCTGGCCGGCGCGGTGATCGGCAGCCTCGGCGCGCCCCTGATCACGGCGGTCGCCGAGGCGTACGACGTTTCGCTCGCGGCCTCGCAGTGGACGCTGACGATCGCGTTGCTCGCGGGGGCGGTCGCAACACCCGTGTTCGGTCGGCTCGGGGCCGGACCGCGGCGGCGTACCGTCGTGCTCGGGATGCTCGCCGCCATGGTCGTCGGCAGCGTTCTGACCGTATTGCCGTTGCCGTTCGGGTTTCTGCTGGCCGGGCGGGCGATGCAGGGATCGGGGCTCGGGCTGGTCGTGTTGATGATGGCGGTCGCGCGGGACCATCTCGACGAGCAGCGGGCGGCGCGGACGATCGCCTTGTTGTCGGTGGCCTCGACCGCCGGGATCGGCATCGGCTACCCGTTGTCCGGGCTCCTCACGGACCTCGCCGGCGTGCGCGCGGCGTACGGGCTCGGCCTTGTCATCACCGCGGCCGCTCTGATCGCCGCCTTCTTCGCGCTACCGCAAGCGCCGCCACGACCGTCGACCCGCCTGGACCTGCGCGGCGCGATCCTGCTGGCGATCGCACTGCCCGCCTTGCTCCTGGTCATTGGCGACACCAATCTTTGGCGCCATCACGTCGCCGCAGCCATCGCCATCCTCGCAGCCGCGATCCTGCTACTGATCGGCTGGACGTTTCTCGAGGCCCACACCGAGCAGCCGCTCGTCGACGTACGCCTGCTCCGTCATCCCGCTGTCGCCGCCGCCAACCTGGTGATGCTGACCGGCGGCGTCGGTATGTATCTGCTCTTCAGCCTGATCACCCGCTACGTGCAAACCCCCGCGGACGCCGGTTACGGCTTCGGCCTGAACACCTTCGAGGCCGGTCTGGTCCTCGTCCCGTTCTCGATCCTCGGCTTCGTTGCCGGTCGCCTGGTCCCCGGTTGGCGGGACCGCCTCGGCGCGAGATGGTTGCTGGCAGCAAGTACTGCGGTGGTCCTCGCCGCCTTCGTACTCTTCGCGGTCACCCGCTCACACCCGGTCGAACCGATCCTCGCCATCGGCATCCTCGGCTTCGGCGTCGGTGCGTTCTCCGCCGCGATGCCCGCCGTCATCCTCGCGGTCACGCCGAAGGCCGAGACCGCGAGCGCGATGAGCGTGAACGCCGTCGTACGCAGCGTCGGCTTCTCCACCGGCAGCGCGCTCGGCGGACTCATCCTCGCCGCCCACACCACCGGCGTCTTCCCGCGCGAGTCCGGGTACGCCGCGGCCGCCTGGATCGGCGTCGCCGCGACCGCGGTGACCCTGGTGATCATCGCCATACTCCCGCTCAAGCGCCGATAAACCGGTGGATCGCGGCCAGCCGGCCGGGAGAGGATGCCGACATGCGGTTGCTCACGGTCAATGTGGTGGAGAAGCTGATTCCGGGTCCGAAGGACACCGGGTTCACGGCGATCGACAAGCGACCGCAGCCCGGCCGGATCCGCGTCGGCGAGCTGGGCCTGGCCGGCGACCGCGTCTGCGACACCGAGAACCACGGCGGCCCGGACCTCGCCCTCTACGCGTACGCCGAGGAGGACGCGAACTGGTGGGCCGCCCAACTCGATCGCGAGATCCCGACCGGCCTGTTCGGCGAGAACCTGCGCACCGAGGGGCTCGATGTCAACGGAGCGCTGCTCGGTGAGGTATGGCGGATCGGTGACGAGGTCGAGGTGATGGTGCGTGCGCCTCGCATCCCCTGCATCACCTTCCAGCACCGCATGCAGGAGCCGCACTGGGTCAAGCGCTTCCACCAGGCCTGCCGCCCCGGCGCGTACCTGAAGGTGCTCCGCGAAGGCACGATCGGCGCCGGCGACCCGATCGAGATCGTCAGACGGCCGGACCACGAGGTCACCATCGCGCTGATGTTCGCCGAGCAGGAGCCCGCCAAGATGCAGCGAATGCTCGACTCGGGAGTCGACCTCATGGAGGAGCTCCGCGACACCGCGCAGCGCGTCGTGGCGCGCGGATGAGCCGCGGCTCGGGCGCCCGTCGGCCCTCGGCCAGGCGGTCAAGGGAGGGGCTGTGATGAAGGGCGTGCTGCCGGAGGCTGGGCCGTTGCGGCCGTTGGCTCTGGCCACTCTGTTGAGCCGGGTCGGCAACGGCCTGCTGATGACGGTCAGTGTCCTGTACTTCAACCGGATCGTCGGCCTGTCGATCGCGCAGGTCGGCCTCGGCCTCACGATCGCGGGGTTGTTCGGGCTGCTGTCCGCCGTACCGCTCGGGCATCTGGCGGATCGGCGTGGACCGCGCGGGCTGTTCGTCGTACTGAGCCTGATGGTGTGCGGGCTGTCGCTGCTCTACCTCGTCGTGCAGAACTTCTGGCAGTTCCTGGTCGTGAGCATCGTGCTGACGATGATCGACCGCGGCGCGGGTGCCGTCCGGGCCGCGTTGATCGCCGCGGTGACCGTCGGCGCGGGCCGGGTCGCGGCCCGTGCGTACCTGCGGGCGATCACGAACATCGGCATCATGGTCGGCGCCGCGATCGGCGCCTTCGCGCTGCATTTCGACACCGCTGCGGCGTACCGCGTGATGTTCGTCCTCGATGCGCTGCTGAGCAGCGTCGCGGCCTTCGTCGTACTGGCGATTCCGCGGGTGGCACCGCAGCATCGTGACGACGACGGACCGGTCTGGATCGCGCTGCGCGACCGCGGGTACCTCGCGGTCGCGGCGCTCAATGCCGGGATGAGCATCCACTTCGCCGTCCTCGACGTCGCGATCCCGCTCTGGGTGGTCGACCACACCGACGCCCCGCGTTGGACGGTGGCGTTGCTGCTGATCATCAACACCGTGGTGGTTTCGCTGTTCCAGGTGCGGTCGTCGCGCGGCATCGCCGATCCGACGACCGCCGCCCGTGCCACCCGTACCGCCGGGTTGTTGCTCTTGGCATCGATGGTTCTACTGGCCGGCGCGACCTGGGGCAACGCGCTGATCGCGGTCGCTCTCCTTGCGGTGGGCGCCCTGGTCCAGGTGATCGCCGAGCTGATGCAGTCCTCGGGCTCGTTCCTGCTCAGCTTCGACCTGGCTCCCAATCACGCCCAGGGTCAGTACCAGGGCGTGTGGAACACCAGCATGTCGATCAGCACGATGCTCGCCCCGACCGTCCTGGCCCTGCTGCCTCTCGGCCTCGGCGTTCCCGGCTGGATCATCCTCGGCGTGTGGTTCGCCCTCACCGGCGCCCTCTTCGTCCCGGTCGTCCGCTGGGCGGAGAGCCGTCGCCCCGCACCTGTGCCGGCGTAGCTTCAGTTGGTCGGTTCGCGGTAGCCGAGGGCGGCGGAGATCTTGCGGGCGGCCTCGATCGCGGCCGGCGCCATGAGGGCCACCTGTGCGATCGACTGCTCCAACGACAATGTGGAGATGCTCACGGCCGCGATCGCGGCGCCGGTGTGGTCGTGGATGACCGCGGCGACGCAGCGGATGCCGGGCTCGTTCTCCTCGTCGTCGAGCGCGTAACCACGGGCGCGGACCTGCGCGAGATCGGTCTTCAGCGCGGCCGCGGTGGTGTGCGTGAGCGGCGTACGTGCGGGGAGACCTGTGCGGGTGATGTGAACGTCGAGCGCTTCCTCGTCCTTCTCGGCGAGCAGCGCCTTGCCGATGCCGGTGCAGTGCAGCCAGATCGCCTTCCCGACCCGCGACGGCATCCGGTACGGCTTCGGGCCGTCGAGGCGGGCGACGTAGATCGCCTCGTCGCCGTTCAGCAGCCCGACGTGCACCGTGCAGCGCGTCTGCGCGACGAGATCCGCGAGCACCGGACGAGCGACCGTGGCCAGGTCGACGTTGGTCAGCGCGTGACCGGCCAGCCGGAGCGCCTTCGGGCCCGGGTGGTACGAGCCGTCGTCGGCCTGGGCGACGAACTCGTGCTCGACCAACGACGCCATGATCCGGTGCACCGTCGACTTCGCCAGACCGGTCGCGTTCACGACATCGGTGAACCGCGAGTGCTCCAGTACGGCGTCCAGCACCATCAACGTCTTGTCGATGGCCGACGGCGAACTCATGTCGTTCATCCTGCACTCCTATCTGGCGAGCCAGCCGCCGTCGACCGCGAGCACGTGCCCGTTGACGTAGTCCGCGGCCGCCGACGCGAGGAACACCGCCGCGCCGACGACGTCCTCCGGCCGCCCCCAGCGACCGGCCGGGATGCGCTCCCGGATCGCGGCCTCGCGGGCCGGGTCCGCACGCAGCTCGGTGGTGTTGTCGGTGCTGATGTATCCGGGCGCGATCGCGTTCACCTGAACCCCGGCCGGACCCCACTCGTTGGCCAGCGCCCGGGTCAGTCCCGCCACCGCGTGCTTGCTCGCAGTGTAGGCCGGAACCGTGATCCCGCCCTGGAAGCTCAACAGCGAGGCGATCGTGACGATCTTCCCCGTACGGCGCTCCGCCATCGCCGCCCCGATCGGGCGGGTGACGGCCCAGGTGGAATTGAGGTTCACGTCGATCACGTGCTGCCAGTCCGTGGTCGTGGTCTCGGCCGCCGGGGCGCGCCGGATCGTGCCGGCGTTGTTGACCAGGATGTCGATGTGCCGGTCCCTGGCCAGTTCGACGGCTGCCGCCTCGACCGCGGCCGGGTCCCCGAAGTCGGCGATCACCACGGTCGCCTCGCGGCCGCCGTTCTGCTTGATCGCCTCGAGGGTGTCCTCGAGCGCCGCGTTCCGAGCCATCAGGATCAGCTCGGCGCCGGCCGCGGCGTACCCCGCGGCGATGGCCGCGCCGATCCCACGCCGCGCGCCGGTCACGAGCGCAGTACGCCCGTCGAGGCTGAACGTCACCGCAGGTCCCGGACGTCGACGCCGTCCATGTCGCCGAACGCCTGGTTCTCGCCGGCCATCGCCCAGACGAAGCTGTACGACGATGTGCCGCAGCCGGAGTGGATCGACCAGCTCGGCGAGATGATCGCCTGCCGATCCGCGACCAGCAGGTGCCGGGTCTCGTCAGGCTCGCCGAGGAGGTGGACGATCCGCTCGGTCTCGGGCAGGCCGAAGTACAGGTAGCACTCGGTACGGCGGTCGTGGGTGTGGGCGGGCATGGTGTTCCAGGTGCTGCCCGCGTGCAGCGTGGTCACGCCGAGCACGACCTGGCAGCTCTGCACGCCGTCCGCGTGGATGTACTGGTCGATCGTGCGGCGATTCGCGGTCTGCTGATCGCCGAGCTCGAGCCGGTTGCCTTCACCGGGGTTGACCTGTGCGGTCGGGAACGCGGTGTGCGCGGGCGCGGAGAAGACGTAGAACGCGGCGTCGCTTCCCTCGAAGACAACCTCGCGGACGCCGCGTCCGACGTACAGGCAGGCGCCGGTGGTCAGCTCGTACTTCGTGCCGTCCGCGGTGACCGTGCCGGGCCCGCCGACGTTGACGATGCCGGCCTCGCGACGCTCGAGGAAGTACTCGCTGCGCAGCTCGGGATAGCTGCCGAGCTTCAGCGGGCCGCTCGCGGGACAGGCGCCGGCGAGCACGATCCGGTCGTGGTGGGTGAGCACCGCGGTGATCGCGTCCGGAACGAAGAGGTCGTCCACCAGGTAGTGGCGCCGCAGCGCGGCGGTGTCGAAACCGGGCAGCTGCTCGGGATGGGTGGCGTGCCTGATCTGCAGAGTCACGGAACTAGGTTCTATGTCATGGAACCTGCCGTCAAGCCTGGAACTGGGGCTGGAGTTGTTCCGGGTTCCATCTCTTGACACTGTGTTCTGGTCCGTGGAACCGTCCAGTCGGTCACCCCATCGCCCCTGGGAGGATCCCCATGATCACTCTGGACTGGACAGTCCTGGTCGCGTACTTCGTGTTGATGGTGCCGGCGGGGTTCTTCTCGCACACGATGGCGATGGTGGCGACGCGAACGCGATCTCGTCGGTGATCACGCGGGATCTCGCGCCGGTGCTGGTGCCTCGCGTGCGCCGGCTGACCGATGCGGCGGCGGATCACGCGTCGCGCCGGCGTCGTGGGCGATCGGGCTGATCACGTGGGCCGTCGTCAAGTACGGCGTCGGCGCCACCGATCAGACCCTGGTCGTCGCGTTGCCGCCGGCAACTTCCCTGGTGGTGTACGTCGGCCTCGGCCTGCTGCTGCCGGAGAACCGCACGGAGGCCGACGAACTCGTCGACTCGGTCGACACCGACCCGGACGAGACGGCCGCCCCGCCGCGGTCCTGTCCTGAAACACTGGCCCCACCCTCAACCCCTCAGGAGAACCATGCCGAACATCACCGTCGAACTCCTCTCCGGCCGCACCCTGGACCAGCGCCGCGAGTTCGTCGCCGCCGTGACCGACTCCGCCATCGCCATCCTCGGCGCCAAGCGCGAGTCCGTCCGCATCGTCTTCCAAGAGATCGAGAAGACGGATGTAGCCAACGGCGGCACCCTGGCCGCGGACGTCTGACACTGATCAACCTCCGCCGGCGCTCCCCGATGCGCGCCGCGCAGGCGCGACGTCGGTGTGCCGCCGGAGGTTGGTCAGTGGCGCGAGTCCGGTCTCTGAAACTGCGGCGCCCCCACGCCGCCGACCTACTACTCTGCAAGGCATGCGAGTAGGTGTTTTCGGTGCTACGGGTCAGGTCGGCGGCGTGATGCGGGAGTTGCTGGTCGAGCGCAACTTCCCGGTGGACGAGGTGCGGTACTTCGCCTCGGCCCGCTCGGCGGGGAAGACGCTGCCGTTCGGGGAGAAGGACGTCGTGGTGGAGGACTCCGCGACGGCCGACTTCTCCGGGCTCGAGTTGGCGTTGTTCTCCAACGGGAAGACGGCGTCGAAGGAGCTTGCACCGAAGGTTGCCGCGGCAGGGGCGGTTGTCGTGGACAACTCGTCCGCCTGGCGAATGGATCCCGACGTACCGCTCGTGGTCTCCGAGGTGAACCCGGGCGATCTCGACAACCTGCCCAAAGGCATCGTCGCGAACCCGAACTGCACCACGATGGCAGCGATGCCGGTCCTCGCCCCGCTGCACCGGGCGGCGCGGCTGACGCGACTCGTGGTCTCGACGTACCAGGCCGTGTCCGGCTCCGGCGGCGTCGGTGTGAGCGAGCTCGAGGACCAGGCCCGGGCGCTGGCCGAGGTCGGCGGGAAGCTTGCCCGGGGCACCGAGGGCATCACCCTCCCCGAGCCCAAGGTGTACGCCGGGCCGATCGCCTTCAACGTGCTCCCGCTCGCCGGGTCGATCGTTGCCGATGGCACCGGTGAGACCGACGAGGAGCAGAAGCTCCGCAACGAGAGCCGCAAGATCCTGCACATCCCGGACCTCCCGGTCGCCGGCACCTGCGTCCGGGTGCCGGTCTTCACCGGCCACTCGCTCAGCATCCACGCCGAGTTCGCCGAGCCGATCACGCCCGAACGCGCCACCGAGCTCCTCGGCGCCGCGCCCGGCGTGGCCGTCACGGACCTCCCGACCCCGCTGCTCGCAGCCGGCCAGGACCCGTCGTACGTCGGCCGCATCCGCCAGGACCAGTCCGTGCCGGACAACCGCGGCCTCGTCCTGTTCGTCTCGAACGACAACCTCCGCAAGGGCGCCGCCCTCAACGCCGTACAGATCGCCGAGCTCCTCGCCCGGCGGTGATGCGGTCGCGTCAGCAGCGGTAGAGGTCCTTTGTGTACACGCCGTTGACGGCTGTCAGCGTGTGGTCGAAGCAGCCGGGGCCGAGGGCCCGGAAGCGGACGGTCTGCGTGCCGGTCGCGTGGCGCTGGTCCCGCGGTACGCCATAGATCCAGGACGCTCGGCCGTCGTACGTCTCCGTGGTCGTGCGACCCGTCGTGCGGATCGTGTCGTGGATCCTGAGGTCGGTGATCACGTCGTACCCGCCGGGGATCGTTGCGTTGGGCAAGAAACTGAGGACGCCGTTCTTGCCGTAGTCGAGGTCGGTCCGCTCGGCGCGGCCGTTGCGGATCGTCGTCGACGTGTCCCGCCAGTTCGCGTCGAGGCTGTCGCGCGACTCGCCGGCCTCCCAGGTGTGCTTGGAGACGTTGCTCAGGGAGCGCACGACCGTCGTACGGATCCGGCCGGCTGACGTATCGACGTACCCGCTGATGTTCAGGCTGCGTGAGGCTCTGGTGCTCACGGATCCGGCTTCGTTCGGCGCGCCGGTGACGTCGTCGGTCTTGGCGAGTGCGCTGACGGCGTACGACGTGAGCGCGCCGCGGGTCTGACTGCGATGCGCATCCGTCCACACGTGCAGGTTCGGGACCGCGAACCAGCCGGACTGACCAGCCGGTACGCCGTCGACGTGGACGCGGAACTCGTGCGGCTTGCCGTCGGTGAGCATTCCGGCGAACGGCGTGAGGTCGTAGGTCAAGGGTTTGATGTCGAACGCCCGCGGTGCGGGGGACGGACGCCAGGAGTACGGGTTCGACCAGCCGCCCGTGTAGATGTACGGGTACGGCAGCGCGATCCCGGCGAGCTTCCCGTCGATCGACACATCGACCTCCCGGTACGGCGATCCGTCCGGGCAGGAGTATCCGGTCCCGGCCGGCGCGGACGTGTCCCAGAACTCCTCGCAACCGCCGCCGGATCCCGTGACGTAGATCTCCCCGAGCAGACGGGTCGTGTTGCGCGGCAGAGTCGCCGTACCGATCAGGTCGGAGTCTTGGCGGGTCTGATTCTGCAGCGGGAGTACTGCGTTCGCGGTCAGGGCGGCCGGGGTGTGGCGGTCGGTCAGGTAGAAGTCGAGCGTGACGGTGACGTCGAGGACACCGGTGTACGTGTCGTCGACGACGTTACCGAGCTCCATCACGACCGGTTGCGGCGTACGGAGCAAGGGGATGTATTCGCTGACGTCCTTCTCGACGTTCCAGGCGATGCCGTCGGTGCTCGGCTCCGGGGTGGACGTGCGGAAGACGCCGACGCCGCCGATGGTGAGGTGGCCGAGACGGTCGTACTGGACGCCCTTCACCTCGCCGTGCATCCGCAGTACGACCTTGGACCAGGGGCCTTGGCAGGCGGACGGCGGTGTGTAGGTCGACTGGTACGGGTCGAAGTTCCTGAACTGGTTGCGGACGATCTGCACTTCGCAGTGTTTGGTGTGCGGAACGCTGACCGCCGGCGCCGGGGTGCGAGGATCGTCATAGTCCGAACCGAACTCACTCGGTGGCGATGCGGCCCGGGCCGGGGCTGCCAGACAGACCAGCAGGACGGATAGTGAGACGAAGGCCACCGACCGTATGCGCATGTTGCGGAAACGTAATGGAGAAGGTGCATGCGGGCAAGCGAGTGCCATGGTCAGGACCAGTCGCTTGCGATTACCCTCCGGTTACTTGACCCCCATGGGAGGCCAGTTATGAAGCCTGTCGCCGATTCCGGCCAGCTCGCTCTTCTCAGCAACCGCAAGGACACGATGGCGCAGATGTTCCTGGAGCGGGTCGAGGCGACCCCGGCGCGGGAGGCGTTCCGGTTCCCCCGTGGGGAGCAGTGGACGTCGGTGACCTGGCGGGAGACCGAGGAGCTTGCCCGCCGGCGCGCGGCCGGGCTGATCGCGCTCGGCGTCGAGCCGGAGCAGCGGATCGCGATCGCGTCCAGCACCCGGATCGAGTGGATCGAGTGCTACCTGGCCGCCGTCCTCGCGGCCGCTGCCACGACCACGATCTACCCGACCACGATCTCGTCCGACGAGGCGTTCATCGTCGCCGATGCCGACGTACAGCTGGTGTTCGCCGAGGACGCGGGGCAGGTCGACAAGCTTCGCGAGCACCGGTCCGAGACGCCGTCGCTGCGCAAGGTCGTGCTGATCGACGGTGCGCCGCTGGAGAGCGACGGCGACTGGGTGATCTCGCTCGGCGACCTCGACGCGCGCGGCGACGAGTACCTGGCCGAGCACCCGGCCGCGGTCGACGAGCGGATCGCGGCGATCAAGCCGGACGATCTGTGCACCCTGATCTACACCTCCGGTACGACGGGCCGGCCGAAGGGCGTGCGGTTGCCGCACTCGGCGTGGACATACGAAGGCGCCGCGGTCGAGGGGATGCGGGTGCTGTCGCCGGACGACCTGCAGTTCCTCTGGCTGCCGTTGTCGCACGTGTTCGGTCAGGTGCTGGTCGCCGTACAGTGCCAGATCGGGTTCGCGACCGCGGTGGACGGGCGGATCGACAAGATCGTCGACAACGCGGCCGTCGTACAGCCGACGTTCATGGCGGCGGCGCCGCGGATCTTCGAGAAGGCGCACGCGCGGATCCGGACGATGATCCAGTCCGAGGGCGGGGCGCGGGCGCGGATGTTCGACTGGGCGTTCGGGGTCGGTGCGAAGGTCTCCGCTCTGCGGCAGGCCGGGCGGGAGCCGTCGGGTCTGCTGGCGGCGCAGTTCGCGGCAGCGGATCGACTGGTGCTGTCGAAGATCCGGGCGCGGTTCGGCGGGCGGATCCGGTTCCTCGTGTCAGGTTCGGCGGCGCTGGACAAGACGCTGGCCGAGTGGTTCCACGCGGCCGGGTTGCTGATCCTCGAGGGGTACGGGCTGTCCGAGACGTCGGCGGGTTCGACGTTGAACCGGCCGACGCAGTACCGGCTGGGCAGTGTCGGGCCGGCGTTCCCCGGGACGCAGTTCAAGATCGCCGAGGACGGCGAGATCCTGATCAAGGGCGACGGCGTGATGAGCGGCTACCACAACCAGCCGGCGCAGACGGCCGAAGTACTCGACGCCGACGGGTGGTTCCATACCGGCGACATCGGGCACTTCGAGGACGAGTACCTGTTCATCACCGACCGGAAGAAGGACCTGTTCAAGACGTCGGGCGGGAAGTACGTCGCGCCGCAGGTGATCGAGGGCCGGTTCAAGACGATCTGCCCGTACGCGAGCCAGTTCATCGTCCACGGCAACAAGCGCAACTTCGTGTCGGCGCTGGTCACGCTGGACCCTGACGCTGTTGTCGGGTGGGCCGCCACGAACGGCCTGGGCGGCAAGCCGTACGCCGAGATCGTCACGTCCGATGCGGCACAGGCGATGGTCCAGGGCTACGTCGACGAACTCAACGCCACCCTCAACCGCTGGGAAACCATCAAGAAGTTCACCATCCTCGACCGGGATCTCACCGTCGAGTCAGGCGAGATGACGCCGAGCCTGAAACTCAAACGCAAGTACGTCGAGACCGAGTACGCCGAAGTACTCGACAAGATGTACGAGTAGCCGTCTACGAACGCAGCGGACTTCACCTGTGCTGCGAGCGGACCTCGGCGAAGGTGGGGGTGTCGAGGCGCACGGTGATGGCGGCGACTCGGAGCGATGGTTGCAATGAACGCCAGACGAGGTCGGTGAGGTCGGACCAGGTGAAGGGGACGGCGACCACCTCTGGGTGGCCGTCAGTCACGATCTGGGCCGCAGTGCCGGAGTAGGTGGTTGTGGTGACTGCCGTCGCGGGGGCGACCTGGGATGTGTAGAGGGACGGGTGCTGGGTCAGCTCGGGTGCGCCGTCGTACGCCCGCGCGGAGCCGATCACTACCTCGTCGAGTTCCGAGCCGGTGATTGTGGCTGCGGCGGTGATGCGAGGCGTGCGGATGGGCGGGTCGGGTTCGTAGGTCAGGTGGCGGAGAGCGAGTTGCAGGTCGGGTTGCTGGGAGCGGAGTGCGGTGAGGTCGCTGACCTGGGTGCCGTTGCCGACTATGACCCAGTCGTCGCCACGGGTGGCGGCGGTGTAGTGGCGTAGGTCGTCGGTCGGGCCGCCTGAGGTGTCGCGGACGACGATCTCGCGGTCGTGGACGACGAGCTCGCGCGACTGCGATGCGGGTGAGCGGCCGGTCAGCCAGTAGGTGAAGAACGGCACGCCGGCGGCGTCGCGGCCGATCGCGAGCCCGCGGCCTGGGTACTCGACTGATTCTCCGAGTGAGCGCATGCCTCAGCGCCCCAGGAACTTGCGGATCGACTCGACGTACTTCGCCGGTTCCTCGTCGTGGATCGAGTGGGCCGAGCGGTCGAAGATCTCGAGGGTGGACCGCGGGAGGCGGGTGGCGAGGTCGCGGGGGAGGTCGAAGCCGACGTGGCGGTCCCAGAGCGCGGCGAGGATGAGAGTGCGTACTTCGATGCCGGCCAGATCGTCGACCAGGTCCGCGCGCTCGGTGCCCACCAGGGCCATTGCCATTTCCGGATTGGATTCCGGGGCGTCGGGGTCGTCGGCGGGGATGTTGGCCGGGTCGTAGTAGAAGAAGTCGGCCGCGTTCTCGCTCTGTGCGATGGCGCCGATGGCAGCGACCGTGCGCTCGATCGGGTCGGTGAGGGGCTCGAGTTGGGCGCGGAGCGCAGTCCGCTCGTCCGGTGTGAGGATCGGGTCGACCGCGGCCGGGCGCATCGTCCACAGGCCGGGGTGGAGCGGGTCGACGATCGGCGGAGCGTGCAGGATCAGCCCGTCCACATGATTGCTGTGGGCAACGGCGTACTCCGCGGCGAGCAGGCAGCCGAACGAGACGCCCCACGGCACGATCCGCTCGACGCCCAGCGCTGTACGCAACTCTTCCAGATCGGCGACCAGTTGCGGCATCGTGTAGGTGCTCGGGTCCGACGGACGCGCCGTGCGCCCGCACCCGCGCTGGTCGTAGAAGACGACCGGCGCGAACTCCGCGACCGCGTCACCGACGGAGCGCTCGATCGAGTACGAACTCTCACCCGGCCCGCCGTGCACCAGCACCAGCGGTGCCCCGTCGTTGCCGCCGCCCGCGACCCGGACCCAGTGATCGACCCCACCCGCGGAGATCGTCCGCACTCCATCACTCAACATGGCTGCGAGGATACGGGTCAGCGGTTCAGGTAGGCGAGGACGGCCAGCACCCGCCGGTTGTCATCATCGGACGCCGGCAGGTCGAGCTTGGCGAAGATGCTCGCGATGTGTTTGGTGACGGCGCTGATCGAGAGTGTGAGTTGCTGCCCGATCGCGGCATTGGAGCGGCCGGCCGCCATCAGTTCGAGTACGTCGCGTTCGCGCGGAGTCAGGTCCGCGGTCCGGCCGCGCGCGTCGCCCCGGCTGAGGAGCTTGGCAACGACCTGCGGATCCATCGCCGTACCGCCGCCCGCGACCGTTTCCACGGCCTCGACGAACTGTTCGGTGTTGAAAACCCTGTCCTTCAACAGATAACCGACCCCACCGTTGCCATCGGCAAGAAGTTCGCGCGCATAGAGCTGCTCGACGTACTGCGACAACACGAGCACCGGGAACCCAGGTCGTTGCCGCCGCGCCTCGATCGCCACCTGCAGGCCCTCGTCGGTGAACGACGGCGGCAGCCGTACGTCGACGACCGCGATATCGGGCTGCTCGTCCGCCAGCGCCTTCCGCAGCGATGGGCCGGTGTCGACCGCGGCGACAACCGTGAACCCGTGCTCGGTCAGCGTCCGGACGAGTCCGTCGCGCAACAGGAACAGGTCCTCGGCGACCACTACCCGGATCGGATCGCGCACGGCACCTCCAGCTTGACGTGGGTCGGACCGCCGGTCGGACTGTCGACCTCGACCGTACCGTCGAAGATGGCCAGCCGGCTCTCGATACCGCGCAGCCCGGTCCCATTCATCGGATCCGCTCCACCCGGGCCGTCATCGGCGACCTCACAACGCAGTACGCCGTTCTCGTGCTGCAGCGTGATCGACACAGTCGTCGCTGTACGGGCGTGCTTGGCCGCGTTGGCGAGCAGTTCGTTCACGGCGAAGTACACGGCAGACTCGACCGGCAACGACGGCCGGCCTGGTAAGTCGGACGTGACCTCGACCTCGATCAGCGAATCGAGGGCCAGCGCGCGGATCGCGTCGGCCAGACCGCGGTCAGCGAGTACGGGTGGATGTACGCCGCGGACGAGGTCGCGCAATTCGTCGAGCGCCTTGGAGGACGCCTCGCGGGCCGCGATCACCAGGTTGCGAGCCGCCTCCGGATCCTCGTCGAACTGGCGCTCGGCATTGCTGAGGCTCATGCCCAGGGCGACCAGGCGAGCCTGCGCGCCGTCGTGCAGATCGCGTTCGATCCGGCGCAGCTCAGCGGCCTGGGCGCCGGCGCTGTCGGCGCGGGTCTCGACGAGAGTCTCGACGCGTTCCTCCAGCGCGGCGGTTCGCGAAGGCCCGAGCAGGTCGGCCGACCAGCTGGCGCGCAGGGTGAGCAGCGGCGGCCCGATGTACAGGCCGGCGGCGATCATCGCGAGTCCGACCGGGATCGCCGCGAGTGCGGTCGCCGTCGAGGTCACGTGGATGGGGCCGAACGAGTTGATCCCGCCCGCGCGCTCGTTGGCCCGCCACACGAACGGCTGCACGACAGCGCCGTACACCCCGACCAGCGGCAGCGCCACGGCGAGCGCGGTGGCCCACGTCCCGATGACCGGGCCGATGAAGGCCCAGAGCACATCCCGCCAGGTACTGCGTGCCTTCAAGAGCGCGGTCGCTCCGCGCTCGGCCCGGTACGGCCGCTCGACCCAGACTCCAGCCATCCGCGCCAGCCCGCGAGCGGCATCTGCCACCGTCCGCAGCAGCCAGACGGCAGGCGGCACGGCGTACCGCCCGATCCCGATCAGGACGAGCACGCTGCTGAGGAGCACAAAGACCGCGGCGACGATTCCCGCGATCGACAGGAGCATCGTCGCTAGCGCCCGCACCGGAGTGAAGAGCCGCGCCCTCATTTCCCCAACCGTAGACATACTCCGACCTTGTCGCCTCCCAACTTTCACGCCATTGCGTTTCCCTACCCAACCACCCTGTACCTATCCCCACCTATGACTGTTCCAGGAGTTGCTTGAGCGCGGTCAGGTTCGCGGCCACGGCGGACTTGATCCGGCTCAAGGCGATGGGGGCGAGGAGGTTCAACGGGCGAGGCGGGTGGAGGTCGACCGTATTGGTGAGAGTAGTGGCGCCGTCTGTCGCTTCTAGGACATAGGTGAGGACGGCCGGGAGGCCGCTGAGGGTGCCTTGGACGGTGAGCCTCTGGTCGGGCGTGAACTCGATGATCTCGAGGGGCTCGACCGCGTGGACAGGGATGGTGCGGGTCTGCCGGTAGCGGGTGCCGACGCCGGGTGGACCGGGGGTCAGTTGCTGGGTCTCGGCCAGGGCGTAGTTCCACTGCGGGAGGTTCTCGAGGTTTGCCAGGTAGGCGAACACCGTTGTCCGCGGACGTCCGATGGTGATCGTGTTGGTGAACTTCATCGGGACCGCCGCGAGCTGTCGACCAAGCGCTGCGCTGCGGTCGGGTCGTGGGCGGGAAGGACGACCAGGCCCGGCAGTTGTTCGGCGAGGGCGAGGACTTTGTCGGTCGTGCGGGCGAGTTCGCCGCGATCGCCGACGCCCGGGAGTTGGCGGCGTCCGAGCAGACCGGCCTCGTAGGTGAGGTCGCCGACCATGAGGAGCGGTGGCAGGTCGCGACGACGTACGAGCATGGAGACCGAGCCGGGCGTGTGGCCGGGGGTGGGAAGGACGACGATCGATCCGTCGCCCATGACGTCGAACGACTCGGTGAACGGATGCACAGCGGTGTCGGCGAAGTTGATGTGCTTCCAGCGCGCACCCGGTACGTCGATGTGCGTCCGCAGGAAGCCGCGCGCCTCGGGGGAGAACCCGGACAGCTGGGCCCATTCGGTCGGCGTGATCAGGAGTTCGCTGCCGCCGAGCTGGGGGATCCCGCCGATGTGGTCCTGGTGCAGGTGCGAGATGACCGCCTTGTCGACGTCGGCAACGGAGTACCCGAGGGTGCCCAGTTGCGCGTCGAGCGTCTCGTTCTCGGCGATGTGGAACTTGGCCAGCCGGTCGTACACGACGCGGTTGAACCCGCCCGGAAAGTACGACGGATCGGTCACCGAGGCCCGGTCCTGGCCGGTGTCGAACAGCACCAGTCCGTTCGCGTGCTCGACGACGTACACGTTGATCGGGCGAGGTGGCAGCCAACGGCGGGAGGTGAGCAGCCACCAGTACAGCGGCTTCTTCGAACCGTGGGCGTGTTCGGGGTGGATCTCGACGCTGCCGGTGCTGATCACCGACACCGCGCGGACCGGGTCTCCGGTGCCGGTGCGGGCCGGCAACCTGGTTGCTTCGGTGGACATCTGAACTCCTGAAGTGCGATCGATCCCGACGGATTCGGGGCCGAGGGCATCAGTCTTCGCCGGAGCCAGTGGCCGCGTCTGTGACTTTTGTTGTCCGCCGGAGTAACCGGCGTCACGCGTCGTCCGGGTTCCAGGTCTGGTCGTGCAGCCCGGTCGGATCGAGGATGTGGACCCTGTCGGCGGACGTGGCGACCAGCTGGTCCAGCCGGAACTCTCGCAGCACCCGCGCAACCACCTCGCGGACCGATCCGACGGAATCCGCCAGGTCCTGCTGGGACACCCGGGCGACGAGTTCGCCGCGTGGACTCTGCTGGGTCGACGCAAGGTCGAGCAGGTGCGCGGCTACCCGCTGTCGCACGGTGCCGAAGGCGTTGACCGCCGTCTGCTGCAGGTTCTCGTACAGCCGGCGACTGAGCTCCTCTGCCATCGCCCATCCGACGCGGCTGTCGGTACGCGCGGCAGTCGTCAACAGCCCGGCGTCGATCCGGAACAGCGTGCATTCCGACAAGGTCTGTACGCCGACATCGGCCGGACCCGCGACCAGAACGGCGATCCCGAGTACGTCGCCACCCCGCGCGTACCGAACCGTCACCTGCCGCCCTTCCGGCGACGACATGTAGACGCGCAGCAACCCGCGCACCACCAGCAGCGCGCGCGGCGACGACCGCTCCCGATACAGCGTGCTACCCGCCGGGTAATCGATCCGATCACCCGTCACCAGCAACCGCTCGACCAGCTCCCCCGGCAGCCCCCCGAGAAAGCTCCGCCCCAGAGCCGCCGACACGTCCCCATCAACCACCCCCCAAGCATGGGCCAACGACACCGGCGAAGCTACTGAGTACTCGTGGTCGCCAGGGCCGCGTGTTTGCCGGTGGTGAGGGATTGGCCCTGGTCGATCATCTGTTCGGCGATGCGGTCGACGGCGAGTGAGAAGGCTTCGGAGTTGTCGGGGTCCCAGTCGGTCAGGCGGTCGAGCATCCAGATGCGGAAGGCGCCGACGAAACGCTGGAACATCTCCAGGCCGAGGGTGGTGAAGCGGTAGTGGCCCAACGTCTCGGACAAGTAGCCGTCGGCAACCAACTGGGATGCCAGGGGTTCCAGCACGCCGGGTGGCATTCGGAGGTCGCCGGTGATCTCGGCCAGCGTGGCAGAGCCTCGCTCGGCGCCGCCGCGGAAGACGCGCATGATCATCCAGGCCTGGGCGTGGCTCAGCGGCAGCCCGGACTCGGCCAGGACCTCGGGTGCGGGGTTGCGCTTGTGGTGCTGTACGACGAGGGCCGCGAGCTTCTGCAGTTCGTGTTCGGAGTCGAACGACGAGGGCGCCGCGAAGTTCTCGCCGACGTCGGACGCGGCCATCCGGGCGCTGTCACGGAGCGGGACCTCCTTCAGCAGCAGGGCCGTCAGGAACCCGAGCGCCGCCACCGGAACCGCCCACAGGAACACGGTGTGCAAGGAGTCCGCGTACGCCGCTGTCACCGCTGATCGCATCGATTCGGGCAGCTTGCGCACGCCCTCGACCGTCGTCACGACCCGCGGATCCGCACCGGTCGCACGGACGGCCTCGGCCAGGTGAACCGGCAGCTGATGGGAGTAGATGGACCCGAACACGGCAACCCCGAACGAGCTGCCCATCGTGCGCAGGAAGCTCACCCCGGACGTCGCGACGCCGAGGTCCGCATAGTCGACGGTGCTCTGGACGACGACCGTCGGGACCGGCATGCACAGCCCGACACCCAGGCCGAGAACGACCATATAAGCGGCTGTCACCGGATAGGACGTGGTGTTGTCGAGCAGCGACAGCAGGAACAGCCCGACACCGATCAGGATCGTGCCGACGATCGGGAACAGCCGGTAGCGGCCGGTCTTGCTGATGGTCTGGCCGGTCACGACCGACGCGACCAGCAGCCCCATCACCAGCGGCAGCATCTGCAACCCGGACTCGGTCGCCGAAGCGCCGTGGACGAACTGCAGGTACGTCGGCAGATACGTGACCCCGCCGAGCATCGCGAACCCGATGATGAAGCTCATCACCGCGCACACCGTGAACACCCCGGACCGGAACAATCGCAACGGCAGCAACGGTTCCGCCGCTCGTCGTTCGACCAGGATGAAGAGGCCGAGGGCAACCAACGAGCCGATCGTCATCGAGATGATGACGGTCGACGTCCAGGCGTGCTCGTTGCCGCCCCACGTCGTCACCAGCGTCAGCCCGGTCGCGGCGAGGCCGATGAACAGGATGCCGAGGTAGTCGATCTTCGGCCCGACCGCCGCCTTCACCGACGGCAACGTGATCGAGGCGACGATCAGTACGACGATGCCGAGCGGGATGTTCACGTAGAACGCCCACCGCCAGCTCAGATGATCGACGAACAGCCCGCCGAGCAGTGGGCCGGCCACCGTCGAGACACCGAAGACCGAGCCCATCACGCCCTGGTACTTCCCGCGCTCGCTCAGCGGTACGACGTCCGCGATCACCGCCATCGCGGTCACCATCAAGCCGCCGGCGCCGAGCCCCTGGATCGCGCGCGAGCCGACCAGCCACAGCATCGAGTCCGCCATCCCGCACAGCGCCGAGCCGGCCAGGAACAGCACCACGCTGATCAGGAACATCGGCTTGCGCCCGTACAGGTCGCCGAACTTGCCGATCAGCGCGGTCATGATCGTCTCGGCGAGCAGGTACGACGTGACGACCCAGGACAGGTGGTTGGCCCCGCCGAGGTCGCTGACGATCGTCGGCAGCGCGGTCGCGACGATCGTCTGATCGAGGGCCGCGAGCAACATTCCGAGCATGATCGCGACCACGACCGCGTTCCGGGTACGGCGTCCGACCGGCTGAGCCTCGGTGTCCATGAGCCGAATGTAGCCAGTTCCGTACTTCCTGTGACCACGAAACGACGGAGATCCGGTCAAGAAATGGGTCCGTACGATAGGTGGGTGCCGTCAACATTGCCCGAGGGGGAGGTTGCGCCCCGGGACGGGGCGTTGCCGGAGTCCGCCGTCCGCGAAGCCGCGCACCGGCCGTTGGGGTTCTACCTGCACGTGCCGTTCTGTGCGTCGCGCTGCGGGTACTGCGACTTCAACACCTACACCGCCAAGGAGCTCGGTGGCGGCGGGTCACAGGCGTCGTACGCCGAGACCGCGGTCGGCGAGGTCCGACTCGCCCGGCGGGTGCTGGGCGAGCTGGATCGGCCGGTCGACACCGTGTTCTTCGGGGGCGGTACGCCGACGCTGCTGCCGGCGGCCGATCTGGCGAAGATGCTGGGGGCCGTCCGCGACGAGTTCGGGCTGGCGCCGGATGCCGAAGTGACGACCGAGGCCAACCCGGAGTCGGTCGACCCCGCGTACCTCGAGGCGCTGCGCGAGGCGGGGTTCACCCGGGTCAGCTTCGGCATGCAGAGCGCGTCGTCGCATGTGCTCAAGATCCTCGACCGCCAACACACTCCGGGGCGAGCGTTGGACGCCGTCAAGGAGGCGACCGCGGCGGGCTTCGAGCACGTCAATCTCGATCTGATCTACGGCACGCCGGGCGAGTCGTTGGACGACTGGCGCGCTTCGCTCGAGTCTGCGATGTCTGCTCAACCCGACCACGTGAGTGCGTACGCATTGATCGTCGAGGACGGGACGCAGTTGGCACGGCGGATCCGGCGCGGCGAGCTGCCGATGCCGGACGACGACGATCTGGCCGACAAGTACGTCCTGGCCGACGAGATGCTCTCGGCCGAGGGCCTGCGCTGGTACGAGGTGTCGAACTGGGCCCGCAGTACGGCGGCCCGCTGCCGCCACAACGAGCTCTACTGGCGCGGCGACACGTGGTGGGGCGTCGGCCCCGGCGCCCACAGCCACGTCGGCGGCATCCGCTGGTGGAACGTGAAGCACCCCACGGCGTACGCCGAACGCCTGAACGCCGGCGAAAGCCCGGCCCACGCCCGTGAAACCCTCGACGAGGAAACCCGCCGTATAGAACGCGTCCTCCTCGAGGTGCGGTTGGAGGCCGGTCTGCCGCGAGAGGTCCTGGACGAGGCCGGCCGCGCCGCAGCCGATCAGGTGGTCGAGGACGGCCTCGCGGTGATCGACGGCGATCGGCTCGTGTTGACTGATCGGGGGCGGTTGCTGGCCGATGCGGTGGTTCGCGACCTGTTGCCGTGAGGTGGTCACTTACAGCTAACTGCCAGGCTGTGCGGCCCTGGGTGATCATCATGATTCGCAGCGTGACCAGCACTGACACTATGTCAAGACCTGGCGGGGCTCGTGTCTCAGTGTGACCAGGGGGTGCTTGACATATCTGGTTTGGACGAATGAGACTCAGGTCACTTTCGCGATCCGAGAGCGCTCTCAACTCCGTCCAAGTTCCAGGGAGCACGTCACATGCGGCCCAGTGCCCGCTATCGCCCCATAGCCGGACTGCTGGCCTGCGCCGCGGTCCTGCTCGTCACCGCCGCCTGCGGCGGAGGCTCCAGTTCGTCCGGTCCGACCGCCGCCAAGACGGACGGGCCGAAGATCGAGCTGACCATCGCGACCTTCAACGAGTTCGGGTACGACGACCTGTACGCGGAGTACGAGGCCGCGCATCCGAACATCACGATCGTCCAGCAGCACGCCAAGACGGTCGACGACCACGTCAAGAACCTCGACGCGAACCTGGCGTCCGGGACCGGGCTGGCCGACATCGAGGCGATGGAGGTCAGCTGGATCTACAAGTACCTGGCCAAGGCCGACAAGTTCGTCGACCTGCGGCAGTACGGCGCGGACGACCTGAAGGACCGCTGGCTGGACTGGAAGGTGGCCGGCGCGACCACGCAGGACGGCAAGATCATCGGGTACGGCACCGACATCGGTCCGGAGGCGATCTGCTACCGCCGCGATCTGTTCGCGAAGGCGGGCCTGCCGACCGACCGCGCGCAGGTCGCGAAGATGTTCCAGGACTGGCCGTCGTACTTCGCGACCGGGCGGAAGTTCAAGGAACGGGTCCCTGGTTCGGCGTGGTACGACTCCGCCGTCCTGACCTGGGAGGCGATGCGCAACCAGCTGATCCAGGCGTACTACTCGAACCAGGACCGCTTCCTCGCCGGCGAGAACCCGCGGTTGAAGTCGACCTGGAACCAGGTGGTGGCCGGTAGCCGGGACGGTCTGTCCGCCGGGCTGGTCGCCTGGAGCGACGAGTGGAACGCCGCCTTCCGCACCGACAAGTTCGCGACGATGGCGTGCCCGGGCTGGCTGCTCGGCGTGATCCAGGACAACGCGGGCAGTTTCGGTAAGGGCAAGTGGGACGTCGCCGACGTGTTCCCGGGCGGTGGCGGCAACTGGGGCGGCTCGTACCTGACCGTGCCGATCCAGTCCCCGCAGCCGGAGGAGGCCGCGAAGCTGGCCGCCTGGCTGACCGCGCCCGAGCAGCAGGTGAAGGTGTTCAAGAAGATCGGCTCGTTCCCGTCGACGCTCGACGCGTACAACGACCCGCAGGTGAAGTCGCAGGTCAATCCGTACTTCAACAAGGCGCCGGTCGGCCAGATCTTCATCGACCGGGCCCGGAACGTGATCCTCAAGCAGCACAAGGGTCCCCGCGACGGCGAGATCAACCAGATCTTCAGCGCCGCGCTGGCCCGGGTCGACAACCACAAGCAGTCGCCGGACGCGGCCTGGGCACAGGCCGTCGACGAGGCGGAGCGGGTTGCCAACACCCGGGTGGGTAACTGAAGAAATCTGTCAACACGCCCCGGCGGGTGGCCAACGGCTGACGCGCGTTCGACCTAGGACGTACTACCGTGTGAACGCAGGCCGATCGACAGCCGAGGAGGGCCGATGGAAGGGTCTGGTTCTCCGACGCTGGAGCAGGTCGCGGCGGTCGCCGGGGTGTCGCGGGCGACGGTCTCGCGGGTCGTGAACGGCTCGCCGAAAGTGCTACCGGAGACGGTCGCCGCGGTCGAGCAGGCGATCCGGCAGCTGGGGTACGTACCGAACCGGGCGGCTCGCGCGCTGGTGACACGTCGTACCGATTCGGTAGCGATCGTCGTACCGGAGCCGGACAGCCGGGTGTTCTCGGACCCGTTCTTCGCCGGGATGCTGAGCGGGGTCAGCCGGACGCTGGCGCCGACCCGGTCGCAGCTGGTGCTGCTGATCGAGCCGGCCGAAGGTGACGACCAGAGGTTCATCCGCTATCTGCGCGGTGGGCATGTCGACGGCGCGATCATCATCAGTCACCACGGTCGCGACAACGTGCTGCAGGAGCTGGCGCAGCTGCCCTTGCCGATCGTGTTCAGTGCCCGGCCGCTCGGTGTCGACGTACCCGTGGCGAGTGTGGACGTGGACAACGTGGCCGGGGCGCGGACGGGGGTCGAGCATCTGCTCGCGATCGGGCGGCGGAAGGTCGCGACTGTCGCGGGTCCGCTCGACATGACTGCCGGGATCGATCGGCTGACCGGCTACAAGGACGTGATGAAGGAAGCCGGCTTGCCGGCGCTGATCGAGTACGGCGACTTCACGGCCGACGGCGGTGAACAGGCGGCGCTGCGGTTGCTGGATCAGCATCCGGATCTTGACGGACTGTTCGTCGCCTCCGACCTGATGGCGACCGCCGCGCTTCGGGTGCTGTCCGAGCGGGGTCGCCGGGTGCCCGCGGATGTCGCGGTCGTCGGCTTCGACGACTCGGTCCTGGCGACCACGACCACGCCCAAACTCACCACGGTCCGCCAGCCGGTCGAACAACTCGGGGCCCGCCTCGCCGAGATCCTGCTGGCCAAGATCGGCGGCGCCCAGCTCACCAGCCCCGAGATCTACAACACCGAACTGATCATCCGCGACAGCGCCTGATCTGCTCCGCTCCCTTCGCGCTTGTGCGCGTGGGTTATGTTGGTCGTACCAACGTTGGTATGGCCAACGCTTTGACCTGGGGAGATCAGATGGACAACGATGCTGCTCGTGTACTGGTGGTCGGGCGCAGCCCGAGTGTGCTGGAACGGGTCGTGGAGATGTTGCGGGAGGCCGGGTACCGGGCCGATGTGACGAACCAGTTCGGCGAGGTGCTGGACGACTACGACGCCGCAGGGCTCGATGTGCTCGTATTCGGCGGGATGGTTCCGCCCGACACCAAGCAGTTCCTGCGGGAGGAGGTCGGTAAGCGGAACGCCTCGGTGACCGTCGTCCAAGGGATGGTCGGGATCCCGGGGGTTCTTGCTGCTCAGGTTGACGCCGCGACTCGCGGCAGCGGGGCAGCGGTTGTCGAGTACGACGAGGTGGAGCGGACCATCCGGCTCGAGTTGCCGGAGGATTCGCGGGTGACGGTGGAGGCGTTCTGGATGACGTCGTGGACGCCGCCGGAGCCGAGTAGCACCTCGTCGATGGTGTTCGAAGATGACCTTGCGGCCGGATCGCGTGAGGTTGTGCTTCCGGAGCGAGTGCCGGGCGAGGCGGCGTTCGTGGTGGTGAGGGTCGGCGGGGATGCGCGGGTGTTCGCGATCGGCTCGATGCCGCAGGCGGTGACGCGGATGGTTCCGAAGTCGGCAGCGGATCAGCGGCTGCCCGAGGTTGCGAAGGTCAGCACGCGGACCTTCAGTTGAGGTGGGCGTCGGGGAGGCCGTAGAGGATGTACGCGAGACCGAGCGGGTTGCCGAGCCTGAGTAGTTCGAGGCGGGCCGTTCGGAGCGCCGAGCCGAGGCTGGTGCCAGGGGTCAGGGCGCCGTCGAGGAACGTCTTCGCGAACGCGTACGCGAGGCTGGGGAAGATGGCCGTCTCGGTGCCGATGACCGCGCCGGCCCCGTTGTAGGTAAAGCCTTTGACGAGACTGATCGCCTTGTCGGGCTCGAGCGCGGCGGTATCGCAGGCGTTCAGCACGACGAGCGGCCGGTGGTCCAGTGCGACATGTTTGGCGGCGAGGTTCGACTTGGAGATCGCCGCGCGGCCGAGCTTGTCCAGGACCAGCACCGGGCCGCCGCGGTCGCGATGCTCACCGTGGCACAGGAAGTACAAGATCGGGTACGTCGCCGGCTTTGCCGCCTCTTTGAACCAGAGGTCCCGGTCGGTGACGTGCACCGATCCGGGCAGCTTGCTGATGACATCGCCGGCGTGGTTCGTCACGCCGGCGACGACGGTGTCGGGCACCGTGCCGATCAAGGCCGTACGCGGGGAAGCCCCACCGACGTCCAGGCGTGGTGTCGCCGCGTCGTCGTTGTTGTCGGACAGCGGTACGCCGACATCGTGCCGCAGGCCCCAGAAACCGCTCGGGCAGACGACCTCGGTGTCCGCGTGATCGCAGCCGTCCGGTCCGAAGCAGCTGGATTGCTGCAGCGGTGTCCGCAGCCGGAGCGCCTCCTCGGCCTCCGGGCAGAGGGCGAGCGGGACGTTGGGATCGGTGTCCAGGTCGAAGTCGTACAGACCGGCCATCGGAGGCACGAACGTGGAGTCGCTGCGCGGAGCGATGTCGACCACGCCACCGGGACGGCGCATGAGCTGCTGGAGCTCGCGGCGGCGCGCGGGGTTCGCGAAATGACTGCTGATCTCCTCCCAGGCGTCGTACCCGCTCCGGGCCAGCTCGATCAGGTCCTTGCGCAGACCGTTGAAGGAGCCGAACGTGCCGTCCGGGAGCCGCCCGTACTTGTACGCCGTCGCCTTCGGCGGACTGTCCGATCCCCAGGCCGCGATCCGCAGGCCGCCACGGATCATCTGCAACAGGTCCTTGACCTCGAGGCTGTCGAACACAGCAGACAGCGACACCTCTTGCTGGTCGACCCCGCCACGGAAGAAGAACCCGTGCGTGCCGTCGCCGGCGCTGTTGGTGTAGATGCTCAGGCGGCGTTGCGCAAGGCGGCCGACGTCGGCGGTGGTGGGCGAGGTGGCGATCGCGTACGGCGTACCGGCCTTGAAGCGCGCGGTCTGGCGGCCGATGGACAGGACCAGGTGATGCACCCGGAGCAGGGCGCCGTGGTGGTACAGGCACACGCGCAGATGCGACTGCCCAGGCTCGGTCGGAGTGTGGAAGCGGAAGTACAGCCGGGTCCTGCGCAGCTCGTCCGGTACGTCGACGTCGTCGGCCGGCTCGCCGACACCCAGCGGGCGACCGCTGCCGAGCCGCAGCGTGCCGCTCGAACTGTTGCCATTGGCATCGAACAGGACCACTTCGAGGGTGTCGCCGGCAACCATCCGGGACAGGTCGATCCCGCCCATCGGGTCCGGCAGCGCATCGGGATCCGCCGGCCCGACACCGGCCCAGACGAGATAGTCCTGATCGGGCTGCAACGAACGGTTGACCAAGGCGACGGCTGGAGTGTCGGCACGGGCCAGACCGACGTTGAACTGATCGGGCTCGCCGGGGTCGGACCGGAAGTCCGAGAGGTGGTTCAGGGTCGGCAACCAGGCGGCGTAGCTCAGCGCGCGGCCAGGCGAGTACGTCTTGGGCTCGATGACCATCATTCGTTGCACGGTGTCGGAATCCAGTCCGGCGGTGACGCCCGTTACGAAGTGAGGGAACGCGCGCTGGGCAACGGCTATCTGACCGTCGAGCGCGGACGGGATCTGCGGGAGGCTCCCGATGAGAGTCAAGCGGGCAGCATCGGCGAGCTGCCGGACATCATCCGTGGTGTCGTCGGCGGCAGTGGTCAGCGCTTCGCCGAGGTGCTCGCGGCTGACGGCGCTGGCTCGTTGCAGGATGCCCTCGTTCACCTGCAGCAGCTGGCCGGCGATGGCACGGACCGCGGCGTCGCGGCCGAGGGGATTGTCGTCGGAGGTCAGCTCGTCGAGGACGTCGACCGCCGAGGTGAGCGCCGGCACCGTCCGCCCCGGGTCCGCCAGAGCGTCGATCTGCAGCTTCCGGACGAGGAGGGCCGGCACCGTCGACAGGTCGGACTCGGTCGCGAGGTTCTTCCACAGCTCCTTGTAGATCAGCTCGAGGACCTCGGGACGCACCCGCGATCCCAGCTCCTCGTTGGTCGTCCGGACGAGCCGGTACCAGGTGAGTTCGCGGTCGCGGCGCATCGGCATCTGCGCCTTGGTCGTCAGCGTCGTCGCGACGTCCAGCACCCTGGTCAGGGACGCAGGATCGCCCACCCGTACGACCATTCGAGCCCCCCTCAAACGGTTACGGAGAGCGTACGCTCTGATCAGGTCTTTGCACGAGGGGGGAACCATGGGAACAGAGACCACTGTCGAGTACCGGCTGCCCGTCACCAAGGTGCGGTTGCAGGCCACGGTCACCGAGACGGTCGACACGATCGTCGTCGAGAAAGCACCTGACGGGACAACCCGTCCGGCGAAGTCGCGCACAGCCGAGCGCACCTTCACACTCGTCACCGTCGCCGATCCGACGCCCTGGCTGCAGGTCAAGGTCGAGAGCGGACTGATGCGCGACTACGCGTTCGAAGTCGGTCTGACCGATGACGGGCGTCTCACCAGCACATCGATCGAGACGACCGGCCACCTCGGCCAGGTCCTGACCGCAGGCGCAACGCTCGCCGGTACGGCCCTGGCCTTGGCGACCGGCAACGTGCCGCTGGCCGCGTTGCTCGGCGCGGCCGGTGCCAATGCCGCTGTCGAGGAACCACTCGGCGAAGGCGACGACGTACCAGCGGAAGAAGAGGCCGCGGAGGACGAGCTGTTGTCGCCGGAGAAGCAGGTGTGGCAGGCGTACCTCGCGGCGTATCCCGAGCAGGCCGCGCGCCAGACCGAGCTGACCGAAGAGCAGCAGACGTTGGTGGGCGCGCTCGACGCAGCGCGCCGTCGGCTGCGGCTCGCAGTACCGGACGCGGCGAAGATGAAGTCCGAGCGGGACGCGGTCGCGACGCTGACCCGGTTGAAGGCTGACAACGAGCGCGAGCTCGATCGCGCGAACCAGCTCTTCGCCGCGTGGCGGGCCGGCACGCTGACCGAGACGAAGCTCGTGTACGACGAACTCGTCGATCTCGCCTCACTGCCGACCTGGTACGCCGGAGTGCTCACGTTCGGGACCGATGCCGAAGGCAAACGGGTCGAGACGTTCTTCGAGAACGCCCTCGGCGTCGCGGCCCTCGTCAGCGAGAACGGCACGCCCGCGCCGAGCCCCACCCCGACCACGCCGACGTTCAAGACCGACCGGTTCTACTACCGCACGCCGCGCCGGGTCCAGATCGGCCACGCGGTCGGCACGGCGCAGAAATCGGCGCTGACCTCGAGCGAACGGGTCCTGGTGATGGACCGCGCCGCCGAGCTCGTCGACGTACCGATCCGCAAGTCCTGGAGCGGGAAGCGCTCGACCGGCATCACCATGTCCGAGCTGGGCGCGATCACGAAGATCACGTACGGCGGGACCGCGAGCGCCGACGCGGGACTGCAGGCGCTTGCCGGCGTGCCCGCTGCCTTCGGGGGCGCACTGGAGACGGTGTCGAAAGCTCGCACCACCTTGGACGGACTCCGCAACGCTCCCCAGGAGCGCGAGCTAGACAACCTCAAACGTGCCGTGGAACTGGAGGAGCAGCGACTGAAGCTGGCCGGTCAGTCCGCAACGGCGACGGACTACGCGGAGCTCGCCCGGTTGAAGCAGGAGGTAGAGATCGCCGAGCTCCGCGCCAAGCTGCGCCAGCAGGGCGGCTAGGGCGGGTCGTTCTGGAACTGGAACTGAACTCGGATCGAATCGTCGAGAGGGATGACGACGGTGGTGTTGGAGGGGGACCAGGTCTGGGGGACGAGGAACAGGCGGTTCTCGCCTACCACCAGGAGGCGGAGGCCGCGGTAGCGGTAGTTGAACGTCTGCCCGGTGCCGGCGCGGAGCGTGGTTTCTTCGATGCCGGGGGAGCGGAGGGCGAGCTTCTCCTTGGTGTCGAGGATGACGACCGGGAAGCGGTTCAGGTGCCGGGCGTCGGCGCGGGCCAGGCCGCGGCCGGAGTACTGCGCGGTTGTCGCGGTCGCCCAGAAGGCGCAGGTGACCGTGGCGATCGCGAGGAGGGCGATGAGGATGCGCTGCTGGCCGAGGGAGGGGTCGGCCTTGCGGCGTAGATAGGTGAGGTAGGCAAGCGCCGCCGCCGAGAAGCCGATCACGGCGGGGACGATGAGGGCGTAGTACGGCACCTGGCCGATGAGCGGGTACGCGAGCAGGCCGGCCACGCCGAGGATGAGGACCAGTACGGCGACGCGGGCGGCGCGGCGTACTCCGACGGGCGTCGGATGGATCGCGTTGTGCAGCAGGAGAGCTGCCACCGCGAGCAGCGTGATCACGAGGAGCGGCACGAGCAGCGGCTGCGGACTGCGCATCACGTAGTCCTGGGTGCTCAGGCCGATCGTGTCGACGTCGATCCCGAAGTACTCGTACTGCGAACGCGAGGAGACGTAGCCGAAGTAGAACAACAGCGCGCTGAGCAGCGTCACCGGCGTGATGATGCCGGCGGCGAAACTGATCCAGCGCTCGGCCTGCGACCGCTCGTCGGCCATCTCAGCTCGTCGGTGTCTCGGGTGTCTCAGGCGTCTCGGCCGGCAACGCGGTCAGGACGATCTGGCTGCCGCTGCGACCGAGCAGGCTGTCGCAGTCGGACTGACTCTCGCACGTGGCCTGGCCCGGGACCTGGAGAGTGGTGCTGCCGGAGCTGACGACTTGACGGACACCGACGTAGCAGGTGTCGTGCTGATCGGCTGTCCACCGGACGCCGGCGCAGTCCGGAAGGTCGTCGGGGCAGGACTGCTCGGCGGTCTCGAAAACTCCCTCGGGTTTGAAGGTTGCCGTGCCCAACTCGATCGTGGTGCCGGCCGGGACCGACGTGTCGGTCAAGCTGACCGAGTAGCAGTTCGGATGCAGGTCGTCCACCGACGAGCCGCCGATCGGGAGCGAGACGATACTGATCGACGGCTGGTTCTGTTCGGGTTGGGTCGACTCGGCATCGGTCGGTTCGGGCGCCGGTTCGCTGGTGTCGTCGGCGGTCGCGGTCACCACCGGCGTCGGCGTACCCCCGTCGCCCGACGAGCAGCCCGTCAGCAACAGCACTGTCACCGAGACCGTCGCAACCAACGCTCGCATGACAACCACCCCCACGACCCAGAATGACCCTCTGTGCAGACTGCGACAACCTTTTGTTCACTCTCCGCTGCGACAACCGTGCATTCGTGATATCCCTGACTGCGAAGGGGGACAGTGAATGACAGACCACGAGATCCGGATCGCACTGGTTCTGAACGGCGGCGTCAGCCTGGCGGTCTGGATGGGCGGGGTGACGCACGAGCTGGATCTGATCCGGCGTGCGTCCGGCGGCTCCGACGCGCCGCAGTCCCAGCCGTACGACGCTGTGCTCGCCGACCGCTGGCGCGAGTTGTGCCACCGCGGCGAGGAACGCCGGCGCGTGGTGGTCGACGTGATCGCGGGGACGAGTGCCGGCGGCCTGAACGGTTCGTTGCTGGCGACAGCGATCGCGAACGGTTCGACCCTGGACCCGGACGGTGACAACGGGCCCTGGCTACGGCAGAAGTGGGTCGCGCTCGGCTCGCTCGACGTGGGCAAGCTGGTGCCGTCGGCCGGCGTGAAGTCGAGCTCGGTGCTCGACGGCAAGTACTTCCTGCAACAGCTCGAGGACCTGCTCAAGGGCGTCGCCGACGCGGGTGACAGTGATGCCGAGGAGCCGGTGACGCTGTTCGTCACGGCCTCCGGGTTGGGTGTGCAGCAGTTCAAGGCCAAGGACGCGGCCGGGCAGGCGTTCGTCGTACCGGACCATCGGTACCTGTACGGGTTCACGAGTGAGGACGCGCCGACGTACGACGGTGCCAAGCGCAAGTTCTCGGTCAAGGAGACGAACGGGTTGAAGGACACCGAGCTGCTCGCGCGAGCGGCCCGGGCGTCCGCGTCGTTCCCGGCCGCGTTCGGTCCGGTGCTGGAGACGCCCGAGCTGGCTGCGAGTCCGCCGCGGATGCAGCCCGGCCCGGCCGAAGCCGGGTCGTGGCTGGTGGACGGCGGCGTGCTCGACAACGCGCCGTTCGGTCCGGTGCTCGACGTGGTCGCCCGCCGACCGGTGACCGGCAAGGCGACGCGGTACGTGCTGTACGTCGTACCGTCCGCCGGGATCGGGCATGCCTCGACGGCGTTGCCGGGCGCTCAGGAGCCGAGCTGGCGGGTGGCGGCGTTGTCGGCGGTGCAGTTCCCGCGCGAGGTGGACTTCCGGTCGGACGTCGAGCAGCTGGAGCGATTGCTGCTCGAGGCCGACGCGTCCTGGTCCGACACCCAGCGGCTCTTCGATCGTTGCCTGAAGCAACCAGAGGAGCGGGCCCGGTTGAAGGCGGCGGCCGCGGCGCTGCAACCGGCGTACTCGCGGGGTCGTGCGGCCGGTGGAGTCTGGGAGGCGGTGACGGTCGCGAGTCACGACCAGTCGACCGTGCTGGACGCCGCGACCGCGCTGTCGGAGTCGGAGATCGACGAGATCCTCGCGACCGAACATCCCTGGGTGCCCGAGCCGGACGGCTCGACCAGCGCCGTACGCGACGATGCCGACGGCAACCCGAGTTGGCTGTGGGGGACCGGTGCGGCCGAGCGCATCGTGCGGCTCATCCTGCGCTCGCTGCGGAATCGGATCAGCAAGGCGCCGCGGGCCGAGCGTGCGGAGCTGGACAAGCGACTGACCGCGGCGAGCGACTGCCTGATGAAGGTGCAGGCGGTCCGTGACGCGCTCGACGTGGAGCTGGCGGCGGCGGATCTGGACCTGCGACCGGCCGGTGGCGCGGAGGCCGTCGCGGTCGGGCTGAACGACATCTTCGAGCAGTTGCAGATCCAGCGAGCGCTCGGCGATGCGTTCGCCGAGCTGGTCGCGGTGGTCGGCTGGGAGCTCGTCGACACCGCGCTCGAGGTCGAGATCGTGTCCCGTTGCACGTCGGCGCGTACGCCGGAGCAGCGCAGCGCGCCGTTCCAGTTCCTCCGGCTCGGACCGGACATTCCACTCGCCGTGCTCGACGAGCTGCAGGAAGGCTCGATTGCGAACCAGCTCAACGAGCGCATCCTCTACGGCAGTCAGGTCGGGCACTTCGGCGCGTTCGGTGCGGCCGACTGGCGGCGGTGGGACTGGTTGATGGGTCGGCTGCACTGCGTCGCCCACCTGGGCGCGATGCTCGGTGCGGACGCGGCCTGGATCCGCGAGACCCAGCGGCAGGTGCTGCAGGCCGAGGGCTGGGAGATCAGCGCGGTCGCCGAGCGGATCGAGCGGCTGGCCAAGGACTTCCCGGTCGATGCCGGGATCGGCGCGCTCGTGACGATGCGGAACGAGCTGAACGCCTCGCCCGAGGGACGCGCGATCACCAAGGGCATTGCGGACCGGATGGTCGACGTCTCGTCCGGTCTCGGGCCCGAGGTCGGCAACTGGGTGAAGGCCGCGGCGGGTCGCAAGCATCAGCCCGGGTCGTGGCTGCTGCGGACGGCGCGCTGGTTCACCGAGCCGGTCCGGCAGGCGGCCTGGGAGCGGATGGTCCGAGGCGCCAAGCTGAGCCCGGCGCAGCGGCCGCAGATCTTCGAGCCATGGTTGCCTGCAGCAACAGCTGTGATCGGCATCCTGCTGTTGATTCTCGCAGGCACCGTCGACGCCATCCGGCTGATCGCAGCGCTCCTCGCCGGAGCGGTGCTGGCCTTGAGCGCCGTGCTCGGCGTGGTGACCTGGTACGTACGCCGTGCCCGCCGGCGGATCCGCGCCTGGCTCGAGCGGCGGCTGCCGGAGATCAGTCCAGAGTCACGAAATCGATGAGCTCCTCGACCCGGCCGAGCAGCGCCGGGTCGAGGTCCGCGAAGCTGTTCACCTTGGACAGGATGTGCTTCCAGGCCGCCGCCACGTCGGCCTGATCGGTGGCCGGCCAGCCGAACGACTGCAGCACGCCCTTCTTCCAGTCCTGCCCGTGCGGGATCCGCGGCCACGCCTTGATCCCGACCGACGACGGCTTGACCGCTTCCCAGATGTCGATGAACGGGTGACCGACGACGCGCACGTACCGGTTGCTCACCTGGGCGGCGATCTTCGACTCCTTCGACCCCTCGACCAGGTGATCGACGAGTACGCCGAGCCGCCGGCCGGGAGCGGGCTGGAACCGGTTGACGATCTCGACCAGGTCGTCGACACCTTCGAGGTACTCGACCACGACGCCCTCGATCCGCAGGTCGTCACCCCAGACCTTCTCGACCAGCTCGGCGTCGTGCCGGCCCTCGACGTAGATCCGGCTGGCACGCGCGACCTTGGCCCGGACGTTGTCCACGGCCACCGAACCGGACGCGGTCCGCGTCTTCTTCACCGGGCCGGCCTTCTTCGGTGGCTTCAGGCTGACCGGCTTGCCGTCGATCCAGAAGCCGGGACCGAGCGGGTAGGTGCGGATCTTGCCGTGCCGGTCCTCGAGGTCGACGACCCCGTGCTCCCAGCGCACGATCGCACCGACGAACCCCGACGTGGGCTCCTCGACGACCATCCCTTTCTCGATCTCGACCTCGACGGTCCGCCCGTTCTTCGGCTTGCGCCAGTCACCAGCTAGTACGTCGTTCCCATACCTGTCAGCCACCCGGCCAACTCTAATAACTGGGAGCGGCATGCGACGCCGTTGACTGGCGGCTCGGCGCGGTGAGTGTGAGGGCGAAGTACGCGAGGAAGCCGACCACCAGGCCAACGGCCCACGAGTAGTCGTAGAGCGGTTTGAGGAACGGGATGAGGCCGTCCTGCGGGAACGGTCCGGCGCCCGGGTTCGAGTACGCGCCGCCGACCGCGAGCAGGGAACCGAGCAGGGTCGCCACCACACCGCGCCAGTTCCAGCCGGCGGCGTACCAGTAGCGGCCGTTCGGCTGGTAGAGGTCGGCGAGGAACAGGTTGGTCCGGTCGATCAGCCAGTAGCCCGCGATCAGCACACCGGCCACCGACGCGAGCAGGCCGCCGTAGAACGACAGCCAGACGAAGATGTAGATCGACGGGTCCGAGATCAGCCGCCACGGCTGGATCACGATGCCGATCACACCGGTCAGCAGGCCCGCGGTCCGGAAGTTCAGCCAGCGGGGCAGCGCGTTCGCGAAGTCGTACGACGGACTCACCACGTTGGCCGCGACGTTGCAGGACATCGTCGCGAGGATCGCCATGATCAGGCCGATCGTGACGATCACGGGGTTCTCGAACCGCCGGGTCAGCTCGACCGGGTCCCAGATCGCCGAGCCGTACAGCACGACCGTGCCGGAGGTGGTGATGATCGAGACCAGCGCGATGAACGACATCGTCGTCGGCAGGCCGATGATCTGGCCCCAGACCTGTTGCCGCTGGCCCTTCCCGAACCGGGTGAAGTCCGGCATGTTCAGCGACAGCGTCGCCCAGAACGCGATCATTCCCATCAGCGACGGCGCGAAGATCTTCCAGAAGTCGGCGTCCCAGCCGAGCTTCGAGGGCTGCGACAGGATCGGCCCGAAACCGCCGGCCTTGACCAGGATCGCGACCATCAGCGCCACGAACGCGACCGTCACCAGCGGCGCCGCCCAGTTCTCGAACCGGCGCAGACCCTCGATACCGCGGAAGATCAGCACCATCTGCAGCACCCAGAAGAACGCGAAGCTCAGCCACATCGTCCACGGATGCCCGCCGATCGCGGAGGCGTTCATCCAGCCGTCGCCGAACAGTTCGCCGACGATCACGTAGATCGCCTGGCCGCCGATCCAGGTCTGGATCCCGAACCAGCCGCAGGCGATGAACGCCCGCAACAGCGCCGGGAAGTTCGCGCCGCGGATGCCGTAGAACGCCCGCGCGAACACCGGGAACGGGATGCCGTACTTCGTCCCCGCGTGACTGTTCAGCAGCAGCGGGACCAGCACGATCAGGTTCCCCAGCGTGATCGTGAGGAACGCCTGCAACCAGTTCATCCCGATCGCGACCAGACCCGACGCGAGCAGGTAGCTGGGGATGTTGTGCGCCATCCCCATCCACAGCGCGGCGTAGTTGTACGTCGTCCACGTCCGCTCGGGCAACCTGGTCGGCGCCAGCTCGGCGTTCGCGTACGGGCTGTTCGCCAGCGCGTCGGGATCGGTCAGCTCGACTCGACCATCGGAGTGAACAGTCTGCTCAAGAGTGGCCACAGGTCCCACCTCATCCGGTCGGGCGATGTCCGTTCCGAACAAGTTGCGCGACGAGATGACGTCGTGTCAACGGACAACTACCCGAAAGGCTCATCCCGGGCCGAGCAGGGGCAGAGTCGGGCGCTGCGGCGTACCCAGAGCCTGGTAGCCGCGGCGGATCGCGTCCTGGAGCTTCTCGACCGGCCACGGCCAGTCCCCGGTGTGCTCGAGGGCGTCGTCGAGGGGAGTGCCGGCGTGGTGCAGCGACGAGATCGTGTTCGCCACCGTGCCGAGGTCGATGGCCTGATCGCGGGCGAACTCGACGTCGACGACCGCGCCGTGGCCGGGGACGATCTTCGCGGTCGCGGTCATCATGCCGACCACGCTGTTGACGGTGTCCGGCCACTCGAGCGGGAACGAGTCCTCGCCGTACGACGGCGGTGCCGACTCCTCGAGCAGATCGCCGACGAAGACCACGTCCACATCCGGTACGACGACGACCGTGTCGCCGGACGTGTGCGCGTTGCCGACGTACAGCAGCTCGACGCGACGGTCGCCGAGGTCGATCACCTTGGCGGCGGCGAACGTCGTACCCGCCAGGTTTTCTTCGGCCGCCGCGTTCTCGTGGAGGTAGACGGTGGCGTCGATGAAGACACTGTTGCCGGCGACGTGGTCGAAGTGCGCGTGGGTGTTGACGACCCAGCGGACCGGCAGGTCGGTGAGCTCGCGGATGTGGTCACGCAGCTGCTCGGCCTCTTCGGTGGTGGCGCGGGTGTCGATCACCAGCGCGCCCTCGGCTCCGACGACCAGGCCGACGTTCAGGTCCCATTCGTCGTACCGCCGGACCCAGGTGCGGTCGCCGATCTCGGTCCACTCACTCATGCGCCCGAGGTTACTTGCCGGACTACTTGCTGAGTACGTCGCCCTTGATCACCTGGTCGCGGTTGATCCCGCGGAGCAGCAGGCCGACGTTGTCGCCCGCCTTCGCGGTCTTCACGATCTTCCGGAACATCTCGACACCGGTGACCTCGACCTGCTGGAGCGGCTGGCCGGCGCGGCTGAGCAGCACCTGCTCACCGACCGACACCGTGCCGGCCTGCACCCGCCCGGTCACCACCGTGCCCCGCCCGGTGATCGAGAACACATCCTCGACCGTCATCCCGAACGCCCCGACCGGCAACGTGTCCTGCGGCCGCGGCGCTTCGGGGAAGGTCGGAGCGTCCTTCTTCCAGAACTTCCAGCTCATCCCTTGAGCCTAGTGGTTGGCAAGCCCTCTCCCTCCGCTTAGGCTCGCAAGTGTTCCGAACGGAACGTCGAAACTTTCGAAGGGTGGTCGGTGTGACGACACGACGTGCTGTGGTGGTCCGGGGCGGTTGGGAAGGACACTCCCCGGTCGAGGCGACCGACCTGTTCATCCCGTACCTGAAGGAGAACGGTTACGAGGTGACCGTCTCCGACACGACCGCGAGCTATCTCGAGCTCGACGGCGTCGACCTCGTCGTGCAGTGCGTCACGATGAGCGAGATCGAGCCCGAGCACTTCAAGGGTCTGGAGGCGGCGATCCGGCGCGGCACCGGGTTCGCCGGCTGGCACGGCGGTATCGCGGACTCGTTCCGCAAGAACGTCGACTACAACTTCATCGTCGGCGGGCAGTTCATCTCGCACCCGCACGGATTCACCGACTACCGCGTGGACATCGTGAAGGACCACCCGATCGTCGAGGGCATCGAGCACTTCGACGTGCACACCGAGCAGTACTACGTGCACTACGACCCGACCAACAACGTGCTCGCGACCACGACGTTCGAGTCGCACCCGGACTTCCCGTGGATCGAGGGTGCGGTGATGCCGGCGATCTGGACCCGCACCTATGGCGAGGGCAAGGTCTTCGTCTGCACGGTCGGCCACAAGCTGGACGACCTGGAGACTCCCGAGGTCCGCACGATCATCGAGCGGGGGCTGCTGTGGGCGAGCAAGTGACCAACATCGGCATCGTCGGCACTGGAGTGATCTCCGGCACGTACCTCGACCACCTGGGCAAGCTGCCCGGTGTCGACGTGGTGGCCGTCGCCGACCTGGACCGCAGTCGCGCCGAGGCGATCGCGGACCAGCACGAGGGCATCCGCGCACTCACCCCGGACGAGCTGTACGGCGCTGACGACGTCGAGATCGTGCTCAACCTGACGATCCCGGCCGCGCACGCTCCCGTGCACCAAGCTGCGATGGAGGCCGGCAAGCACGTGTACGGCGAGAAGCCGCTCGCCGTCGACCGCACCGCTGCCGAGCCACTGCTCAAGTACGCCGCCGCGAACAACCTGCGAGTCGGCTGCGCACCCGACACCGTCCTCGGTACGGGGACCCAGACCGCGCGTGCGGTGATCGACCGCGGCGACATCGGCGTGCCGCATGCCGCGTTCGCCGCCTTCACCACACCGGGTCACGAGCTGTGGCACCCGGCGCCGGAGTTCTACTACCAGCCTGGTGGCGGCCCGGTCCTCGACATGGGGCCGTACTACGTGACCAGCCTGGTCACGCTGCTCGGTCCGGTCCGCCGGGTCACCGCGCGCGCCGGTCAGTCGAAGCAGGAGCGCAAGATCCACAGTGGACCGCGTGAGGGTACGACGTTCCCGGTCGAGGTCCCGACGCATGTCACCGGCGTACTGGAGCACGAGTCCGGTGCGTTGACCACGGTCCTGATGTCCTTCGACGTCTGGGCGGCCCGGCTGCCGCGGATCGAAGTACACGGGACCGAGGGCAGCCTCTCGGTGCCGGACCCGAACGGCTTCGACGGCACGGTCGAGATCGCCACGGCGGCGCAGCGCGAGTGGACCGAGGTCCCGGTCGCCGGTGGGTACGCCGGTGCCGGCCGAGGCGTCGGTGTGGCCGACATGGCGCGGGCGCTTCGTCGCGGTGAGCCACACCGTGCTGACGGAGCGTTGGCGTACCACGTGCTCGACGTACTCGAGTCCCTGCTCGACGCGGCGGTCCAGGATCAGCCTGTGGACGTCGCGAGTACGGTCGAGCGGCCTGCCGCCGTACCGTTGGGAGCGTCGCCCGAGACAGCCTGAGGTCGAGGCTGAGACCCGCCCCACGCCGGAGTGCGTCGGCGTGGGTACTACGGCTCGGTAGACTGGCACTCGGAACTTTCGAGTGCCAAGGGTCGATCGAGAGAGGGTGGTGCGCGTGCTGGACGACCGCAAGCTGGATGTGCTCCGCGCCATCGTCGAGGACTACGTCGCGACCCATGAGCCGGTCGGGTCGAAGACGCTGGTCGATCGGCACAACCTCGGTGTCTCGCCGGCGACGGTCCGCAACGACATGGCCGCGCTGGAGGAGGAGGGGTACATCACCCAGCCGCACACCAGCGCCGGCCGGATCCCGACCGACGCCGGGTACCGGCTGTTCGTCGACAAGCTCAGCACGGTCAAGACGCTGTCGATCGCCGAGAAGCGGGCGATCACGTCGTTCCTGGCCGGAGCGGTCGACCTGGACGACGTCGTCCGGCGGACCGTCCGGCTGCTCGCGCAGATCACCCGACAGGTCGCGATCGTGCAGTATCCGTCGCTCAACCGGTCGAGCGTGCGGCACATCGAAGTCGTCACGATGGGTCAGCGTCGGCTGCTGCTGGTGCTGATCACCAGCAACGGCCGGGTCGAGCAGCGGATCGTCGAGCACCCGCACGACGTCGACGAGCAGCTGATCGCCGACCTGCGTTCGCGGCTGAACACGGTCCTCGCCGGGCAGCGCCTGACCGACGCGACGACCGCGCTCGGCGGCGTACCGGAGCTGTTCGCGCCGGGCGACCGGGCGCTGGTCGCGTCGATCGTCACCACGCTGCTGGAAGCCTTCACCGATGAGGTCGGCGAGCAGCGGATCGCGGTCGGCGGCGCGGCCAACCTGACCCGGTACGGCGACGACTTCGAGCGGAACGTGAAGCCGGTGCTGGAGGCGCTCGAGGAACACGTGATCCTGCTCCGGCTGCTCGGCGAGGCGACCAACCCGCAGACGCTGACCGTCCGCATCGGTCACGAGAACCCGTTCGAGGAGCTGGCCACCACGTCGGTGGTGGCGACCGGATACGGGTCCAAGTCGGAGGCGCTGGCCACGCTCGGCATCGTCGGCCCGACCCATATGGACTACCCGAGCACAATGGGCGCGGTGCGAGCCGTCGCGCGCTACGTCAGCCAGATCCTGGCCGACTCATAATGATTACAACCCCCTGGTCTGGAGTATGAGCACCGATTACTACGCCGTCCTAGGTGTCAGCCGTGACGCTTCACCGGACGAGATCAAGAAGGCGTACCGCAAGCTGGCACGCCAGTACCACCCGGACGTGAACGACTCCGAGGACGCGCACCAGAAGTTCCAGGAGATCGGGCGCGCGTTCCAGGTGCTCAGCGACCCGCAGAAGCGGCAGATGCACGACCTCGGCGGCGACCCGTTCGCGACCGCGGGCGCGGGGCCGGGCGGCGCCGGGTTCGGGCAGGCGTTCACGTTCACCGACATCATGGACGCGTTCTTCGGCCAGACCGGCGGTGCGACCCGTGGGCCGCGACCGCGGACGCGGCGCGGTCAGGATGCGCTGATCCCACTGCGGATCGACCTGGCCGAGGCAGCCTTCGGTACGACGCGCGAGCTCAAGGTCGACACCGCCGTACTGTGCCCGACCTGTAGCGGGTCCGGCGCGGCGGCCGGGTCCGAGCCGGTCACCTGCGAGATCTGCCACGGGCGTGGCGAAGTGACGCACACGCAGCGGTCGTTCCTCGGCGAGGTGCGGACGATGCGCCCGTGCCCGAACTGCCGCGGCTACGGCACCACGATCCCGAGCCCGTGCGTCGAGTGCGCCGGCGACGGGCGGGTGCGCTCGCGTCGCACCGTCACCGTGAAGATCCCCGGTGGCGTCGACAGCGGGACCAGGGTGCAGCTGTCCGGGCAGGGCGAGGTCGGGCCCGGCGGTGGACCGGCCGGCGATCTGTACGTCGAGATCGAGGTCGAGCCGCACGACATCTTCACCCGCAACGGTGACGACCTGCACTGCACGGTCACGCTGCCGATGACCGCGGCCGCGCTGGGTACGACGATCGACCTGCCGACGCTCGAGGGCGAGACGACGCCGCTGGAGATCCGGCCGGGCACGCAGTCCGGCACCGGGCTGACGCTGACGGCCCGCGGCGTACCGCGGCTGCGGCACGCGGGACGCGGCGACCTGATCGTCCAGGTCATCGTCGAGACCCCGACGAAGCTCGACGACGCCCAGGCCGACCTCCTCCGCCAGTTGGCGGTCGCCCGCGACGAGGAACGCCCCCAGGGCCAGGTCCAAGCCACCCACAAAGGCGTCTTCGGCCGCCTCCGTGACGCCTTCGGCGCCCACTAGATGGGTGTCGCGGTCTTCCACCTGGAAGACCTGTCCGATGCCGAGCTGACCCTCGATGGTGCTGAGGGTCGGCATGCGGCGGTCGTACGGCGGATCGGGCCTGGTGAGCGCATTCGGTTGACGGATGGGCGTGGGGCTTGGGTCGAGGGGCCCGTGGTGAGTGCTTCGAAGACTGCGCTGACCGTGGCTGTTGATGAGCGGGGGAGCGTGGCGGCGGCTGAGCCGCGGGTGGTTGTGGTGCAGGCCGTGCCCAAGGGGGAGCGGGCCGAGTTGGCGGTGGAGATGCTGACCGAGGTCGGCGCGGATGTGATCGTGCCGTGGAACGCGGAGCGGAGTCAGTTCCGGGCGAACCCCGAGCGGGTGGAGAAGACGCTCGCGAAGTGGCGGGCGTGGGCGTTCGAGGCGAGCAAGCAATCGCGACGTACGTGGTTCGCCGAGGTCACACCGATCGCATCCACGGCCGAGGTCGCGGAGCGGCTCGCCCGCGCGGCGCTCCCCGTCGTACTGCACGAAGAAGCGACCACCCCATTGGCATCGCTGCAGGTCCCGACCTCGGGCGACATCGTCCTCGTCATCGGCCCCGAAGGCGGCATCGCCCCGACCGAACTGAAGACCTTCGACGTCGACCCGGTCCGCCTCGGGAACACCGTCCTGCGCACCTCAACCGCCGGCGTCGCCGCAGCAGCCGCCCTCCTCGCCCCGACCCGCTGGACCTAACCCCGCACGGCCCGCTGGTACGCCGCGAGTGCATCCGCGTCGTCGATGCTCCCGTGATGGTGCACCTGCCGCCACGCCCCGTCGTATCGGAAGATCCGCGTCGTCCGGATCCGCAGCGGCCGCTCGCCCAGCTCCGGATGCTGGTAAGTCCCGACCTCACGTCCCGCGAACACCACCGACTCCTCCAGCCAGTACGTCGCCGCGTCGCCGAACGTCACCTGGACATCGAGCGTCCCCGCGAACACCCGCTCGTACAGTGACCGCACCGCCTCCCGCGACCGCAGAATCCCGCCGATCGGGTTGTTCAACTGCACCAACGGATCGTCCGCCCAACCGTCGACCAACGTCTCCAGGTCCTTGCTGTTGAGCGCGTAGTAGAACGTCTCCAGCGCCGCGAGCGCACCCTCCCGCCCCGGCAACCGTGCATCCTCGGCCCGCGGCCGCGCTCCCGGGCCGAATCCGTAGTCGACCAGCTCGATCATCGGGAACTCCTCGCTAGACTGTTAGACAGGAACCGAACATCACTGTACGACAAGGATCGAACACCATGGTCGTCGAGTCAGCCCGAGCGCGGACGCTCAGTCACGTGGACCCGGCCGAGGTGCCGTTGCAGACGGCTCTCGACGCGCTTGCGGACCCGGTCCGGCGGTCGATCCTGCGGGATCTCGCCACGCACGACGACTGGACGCGCGCCTGCGGCACCTTCGACCTCCCGGTCAAGAAGGCGACCGCCAGCCACCATTTCGCCGTACTCCGCTCCGCCGGCCTGATCGAGCAGCGCGACGAAGGCGCCCGCCGCCTCAACCGCCTCCGCCGCCCCGAGTTCGACCAGTCCTTCCCCGGCCTCCTGTCGGCCACCATCGACCGCGCGGACTGACAACTCTTACAAACCCCGAACACTGTCCCGAATCTCCTCGAACGCCGGCCGGGCAGAGTCGTTCTCGTCAGCACTAAGGCACGAGAACGAGGAGCAGAACATGCGCAGGTCTGTGCGCGGTGCGATCGCGGCCGGTACGTCGGCCGTCGTCCTGGTCGGCGGACTCGTCGGAAGTACGACGATCGCCACGGCCGATCCGACTCCGGCGCCGTCGCCGAGTGCGTCGTACAAGCAGGTCACGCTGAGCCCGGAGGACTCCCAGAAACTCTGCGCCGAGCGGCTGCCGAAGATGCTCGAGCGGCGCGACAAGCTGGCCCGGCGGATCAGCGGCGGCGCCGACGTGAAGGGTTCGGTCGCCTGGCTGAAGGCGCGAGCCGCCGAGCAGAGGACCAAGGGCCACACCAAGGTCGCGGACCGGTTGGAGAAGCGTGCCGAACGCCGCTCCGGGCGGCTCACGGACCTCGGTGCCGCCAAGACGAAGCTCGAGGCGTTCAAGGCCAAGTACTGCCAGGCGGTCAAGTGATGCGCAAGGTCCTGGCCGTCCTGCTCGGTACGGCGTGCCTCGGACTCGGACTGACCGCCTGCGGCAGCTCCGGCAACGAGCCCGGTGGGCAGGGCACCGGTCCTGCTCCGGCGACCCGACAGGTGGGGTCGCCGGAGCAGGAGCTCGATCAGATCGGGTCTACGCTGGACGCGATCGATCGCGAGCTGGCCGGGGACGACGCGCCCTGACCGAGGATTCCCGGGAGCACAGGATGGCCGACGCCGGTCGCGGGCTGGTCCTGGTGGTGGAGGACGAGGCGGCGATCGCCGAGGTGATCGAGCTGTACCTGCGGCGCGACGGATTCGCCGTCCAGATCGAGTCGGACGGCGAGTCGGCGCTGGCTGCGTGGCGCCGGCTGCACCCGGTCGCGGTGATCCTCGACATCGGTCTGCCCGGCCGTGACGGCGCCGATGTCTGCCGGACGATGCGGGCGGCGGGCGACTGGACGCCGGTCCTGTTCGTCACCGCTCGCGACGACGAGCTGGATCGCCTGCTGGGACTGGAGCTCGGCGCGGACGACTACGTGACCAAGCCGTTCAGCCCGCGGGAGCTTGCCGCCCGGGTCCGGACAGTCCTCCGCCGCGCGTCCGGCGGCATTCCGGCCGGAGCCTCGCCGGCCGGCGAAATACTCTCGGTCGGCCTGGTGCGGGTCGATGCCGGGCGTCGGCGCGCCTGGGCGGGTGAGACAGAGGTGAGCCTGACGTCGACCGAGTTCGAGCTGCTGGCCCAGTTGCTGCGACGCCCGGGCCGCGTGTTCGAGCGTGACGAGCTGCTCAGCTCGGTCTGGGGGTACCAGTCCGCCGCCGGCACCCGCACGGTCGACGTACACATCGCCCAGTTGCGTGCGAAGCTCGGCGCGGCCAGCCCGATCCGCACGGTCCGCGGCGTCGGCTACGCGGCCGACCACGACTGATGGCCGCCGAGGTCCGAACGCCGGACGAGGCCGGTCGCGGCTCGCTGGCCACCCGGATCGTGCTGACCTGTGTCGCCGTCGCCGGAGTCGCCGTACTGGTGGCGGGTCTGGTGATGGCGGGCCTGGCCAGACGTTCGGCGCAGAACGTGCTGCAACAGTCGTTGGCCGCGCAGGCCGACGTGATCGCCGGGCAGGTGGACCAACGCGGCCTGAGTTCACGTGCGGCCGGGCTCGGGCGGGTCGCTCAGGTCGTCCGCGGGCAGGGCATCGTCGTCGTCCTGCTCCTGCCACGGCGCGGCGTCCAGTCGACCGACGGATCCTCCACCCAGGCTGCGATCACGGCCGGGCTCGGCGAGATCAGCAGTACGCAACAGATCTCCACAGAGGTGCGGGTCGGCGGCACCGACTACCTGGTGGAGGCCCGCGGCCTCGGCGACAGCTCCGGATTCGCGTTGGTCGAGCCGGTCCGGTTGGCTGCCGACACGCGGCGAACCCTGATTCGCAACATCTTGTTCGCGCTCGGCGCCGGTCTGCTGGTCGCTGCCCTGGCCGGGACTCTGCTCGGGCGGCTGCTCGGGCGTCCGCTGCGCCGTACCGCGGATGTCGCCGCGGCGATGCGTCAGGGCCGGCGCGACCTCCGGGCACCGGTGGAAGGCCCCGCCGAGGTGGCCGAGGTGGCTGCCGCGGTCAACGAGCTCTCGATCGCGTTGCAGCACAGCGAGGCGCGGCAGCGCGAGTTCCTGCTCTCGGTCTCGCACGAGCTGCGTACGCCGCTGACCGCCGTGCACGGGTTCGCCGAGTCGCTCGCGGACGGGGTCGCGACCGATCCGCGGCACGCCGGTCACGTGATCCGGCAGGAGTCGCAGCGCCTCGAGCGGCTGGTCAGTGACCTGCTCGACCTGGCCCGGATCGGAGCGGATCAGTTCCAGCTCGACCTCGCCCAGGTGGATCTACGAGAGACGCTGGTCGCGTGCGCCGAGGTCTGGCGCGTGCGGTGCGAGCGGCAAGGTGTCCGGTTCCGGCTCGACCTGCCGCCGGGGCCGGCGGTCACGACGACTGATCCGCGCAGGATCCGACAGGTCCTGGACGGCCTGGCCGAGAACGCTCTGCGCGTCACGCCGCCGCGGGCACAGCTCACGATGTCGCTCGGCCACGCGCCCGGCGCCGTCACGATCCAGGTCCGCGACGGCGGTCCGGGGCTGGCTGTCGAGGACTACGCGGTCGCGTTCGAGCCAGGCGTACTCAATCAGAAGTACCGCGGTCGCAGGCCGGTCGGCTCCGGAATCGGCCTCGCGCTGGCGCACGGGCTGGTCACGCGGCTCGGTGGCACGCTCACGGCAGGTCCTGCGCCGGAGGGCGGAGCGGCGTTCACGCTCGTACTGCCGGCTACTTGACGACGATCGTCTTCGAGTCAGTGTTCGTGATGCTGCCGTCGGCGTCGGAGATCAGATAGGCGTCGATCTGCCACGGGCCCGGACTGAGCGAGACCGAGAACGCGAACGGCGAGAACTTCTGGCCTTCCTCGGTGGTGGTGAAGCTCTTTTTCGTCTCGCGGGTCTTCAGATTGGTCAGCTGGTAGTTCACGGTCGCTTCGAACGCGTTCGCGGTGCCCTGCACAGTGACCTTGCTGCCGGTCACCGCGCCCTCGCTGGGCGAGGTGATCCAGACCAGCGCCTGGACGTCCGCCGCCTGCGCCCGGCCGAGCGGCGCACTGGTGTCGACCTGCCCGAACAGCTTCTGACCGGCCCGGCCCTGCTGCGTGATCTGGACCGCGGACGTGTCGTCCGCCAGCGCGCCTTGGACGGTGTAGATCAGCTGCTGCGTCGCGACGTTCGCGAGGTCGGGGGCCAGGGTGGTCTTCGGCAGCTGCTTGAAGTCGACCGTCACGACCCCGTCCGAGCGGGTCACGGAGTTGACTGCGGCGCCGCGCCAGACCGAGTAGTAGTCCGGGTCCTCCGGTTGCTTGGTGGTCATGATCCGGACGGCCTCCTCGGCGGGATGGCCGCTGACCTTGGACCAGGTGCGGTACAGGCGAGCCGTCGACTTCGTCGGCGTGCCGAGCTGCTGTCCGAGCCAGTACACCGGTACGACGGCACTGGCCACGGACTGCTCCGGCTTGCCGCGGTCCGTCGGCCGCGATGTCTTCACCGCAGGCGACGTCGTCGGTGGCAGCGTCGTCGGTGGCAGCGTCGCCGGCGCAGGAGACGGCGTAACCCTCGAGGGCGTCTGACTCTGCGGTACGCCGGAAGCGCTCGTCGTCGTGCCCGGACCGGCCACCGCGTCGCCGTCGTTGGCCAGGTTGTTGTTCCCGTTGAACACGGTGAACGCGCCGATCGCCGCCGCGGTCCCGACTGTGGCCACGCCTGCGGTCAGGAGCCAGGGGCGGCGTGCGGCGGGTCGGCGCTGGGCGTGCGCGCGGGCGCGGATCTCCGGCAGTGCGTCGGCCGGCTCGATCCGGTCCGCCTCGTCCCGCAAGGCCCGGCGCATCAGCTCGTCGAACGGCTCGTTCGAGTTCTGGTCGTTCATACGTTCTGCTCCAGGAGCTGGCGCAGCGACTTGGTCGCGCGCGCGGCGTGGCTCTTCACGGAGCCACGGCTGATGCCCATCGTGTCGGCGATCTCGGCCTCCGACAGGTCGCCGTAGTACCGGAGCACCATCACGGTGCGCTGCTTCTCCGGCAGGGTCCGCATCGCCTCGATGACCCGGTCGGTCTCTTCGGTCCGCAGTACCGCCTGCTCGGCGCTGGGCTCGTCGGGCAGTGATTTGGGGGTGTGCTTGTCCACCACCACCAGGTGGCGCTGGCGGGACCGGCAGCGGTTCACCACCGCGGTCCGCAGGTACGCGAGTGCCTTGTGGGGGTCGCGGAGCCGGTGCCAGCGACCGTGCATCGCGACGAACGCGTCCTGCACGATCTCCTCCGCCGTACCGGTGTCGCGCAGCAGCAGCGAGCCGAGGCGGACGAGCGAGGTGTAATGAGCGGTGTAGACAGCCGTCAGCGCCTCGTCGGCATCCCACGAGGACTCATGTGTCACGCACTCTTCGTACACCACGGCCGGTTGAGCCACGAAAAGACGACGCCAAGACCCTGTCCCAGGTTGACAACAGAATGGCCCGATCCGATGGCAATCTGAGGGGATGAGGCAGCGCGGTGACGGTCGGTGGTCGGGCCATCACGACATCACCTACGCCGCGGTCACGCGGCTCTACCAGCACCTGGCCGAGCCGGACGCGACGATCCACGGCCTGCGGCAGGACGAGTACGCCGTCGCGCTGGACAAGGCCCAGGCGTATCAGGACCGCCCGCTCGGCGCCGGCCGGATCGACAACTACGCCGGCACCGGGTTGTCCTTCGCGTACGCCGGTCCCGGCCCGACCGCGCACTCGGCGTACGCGAATCCGAACGTGCAGCGCGAGCACTTCATGGCCGACCCGTTCCGCAAGGGCTGGGACAACTTCGCGACGAACACCGAGTACGTCTTCGGCCAGCTCGCGACCGCGCACGCGTCGGGCGATGCCGAGTTCAGGTACCTCGGCGCGGCCGCGCACGCCTTGCAGGACAGCTACTCCGGGGCACATGCCTGGCGCGAGGACTCCGTGTACGACGGCGATCCGGCCGCGCGAGTGCAATCGCTGCACGTGTTCACGCCCGTCCATTCGGTCGGGATCGACGACGGGCAGAACACGCACTCCGACGAGTTCGACAAGCCGCCTGTGACGTCGGGGTCGACGCGGGCCGCGATCGAGGCGACGTACCGGATGCTGCGCAGCTACGAGCGCAACCGCAACAAGGCGCCGGACGTAGCCGATCGGTACCGGCGCCACGACCTGATCGAGATGCTGCGCCCGTCGCCGGCCGGGGTCGTGGTGAACCTGCATCCGACCCGCGAATGGGCCGCCGAGCGGGACCGCCGGATGGGACTGGAACGGGCGCAGACCGAGCTGGACCGGCTGAGCGGCGTACTGGCCCCGAATGCCGCACCGGGTCGCGCGGGCACGCAACCGGCGGCCTCCGAGAGGCGCCCGGGGAGCGTGTCCCGGGGAATTACGAGTGAGGGTGTCGGACGGGGCGGCTAGCATGGGAGGTCACATCACCAGTACTCAGGAGGAAGAGCCTGTCCAGGCCACGCAGTATCGAACCGGAGGCGCGCCAGAACGGCACAGTTGCCGGCGCAGCCGCCAGCGCGCAGGCGTCGCACAAGATCGTCGTGCCGAACAGCATCGACATGGTGGCCCTGCTCGGAGCCCGGGACGAGTTCCTCCGCATCGTCGAGAAGGAGTTCGCCGCGGACATCATGGTCCGTGGCAACGAGATCACACTCAACGGTGAGCCGGCCGAACTGGCCCTGGCCGAGCGGCTGATCGACGAGCTGATCGCGGTGATCCGGACCGGGCACGGGCTGACCGCCGACTCGGTCGAGCGCAGCATCGCGATGATCAAGCAGGCCACCGCCGAGAGCCCGGCCGACGTGCTGACGCAGAACATCCTGTCCAGCCGCGGCCGCACGATCCGCCCGAAGACGCTGAACCAGAAGCGGTACGTCGACGCGATCGACAAGAACACGATCGTCTTCGGTATCGGCCCGGCCGGTACCGGCAAGACCTACCTGGCCGTCGCCAAGGCGGTCCAGGCGCTGCAGGCCAAGGAGGTCACCCGGATCATCCTGACCCGGCCGGCCGTCGAGGCCGGTGAGCGGCTCGGGTTCCTGCCCGGCACGCTGTCGGAGAAGATCGACCCGTACCTGCGCCCGCTGTACGACGCCCTGCACGACATGCTCGACCCGGAGTCGATCCCGCGGCTGATGACGGCCGGCACGATCGAGATCGCGCCGCTGGCCTACATGCGCGGCCGGACGCTGAACGACGCCTACATCATCCTCGACGAGGCGCAGAACACCTCGCCCGAGCAGATGAAGATGTTCCTCACCCGGCTCGGTTTCGGGTCGAAGATGGTCGTCACCGGCGACGTCACCCAGGTCGACCTGCCGACCGGGACGAATTCGGGCCTGCGGGTGGTCCAGGACATCCTCGAGGGTGTTCAGGACCTGACGTTCTGCCGGCTGACCTCGCACGACGTGGTCCGGCACAAGCTCGTCGGCCGGATCGTCTCGGCGTACGAAAACTATGAAGGTAGTGCTGACAACCACCGATGAACGTCGAGGTCAACAACGAGTCCGGAGTCGAGATCGACGCCCACGGACTGATGCGGCTCAGCCGGTTCGTGATGTCGTCCCTGCGGCTGCACCCGGAGTGTGAGCTGTCGATCAAGCTGGTCGACGAGGACACCATGGCGCGGTATCACGTCGAGTTCCTGGACCTGCCGGGTCCGACCGACGTGATGTCCTGGCCGATGGACGAGCTGCGGCCCGGTCCGTCCGACGATGACGACGGCGACCTGCCGCTCGGTCATCTCGGCGACATCGCGCTCTGCCCGACCGTCGCGGCCGCGCAGGGCGCGAAGGCCGGCCACGGCACCTGGGCCGAGCTGGAGCTGCTGACGGTGCACGGCATCCTGCACCTGCTCGGGTACGACCACGCGGAACCCGCCGAGAAAGCGGAGATGTGGGACATCCAGGGCCGCCTGCTGGAAGCATGGCGGGCACCTGGGAACCGGCTCGAGAGTGTCTGAGGCAGGAGTGACGTTGCGGTGACCTCCCACGACCTCGTTCTCCTGGTTGTGGCTGCGGTGCTCGTCCTGCTCGCCGGTCTGTTCGCCGGCGCCGAGGCAGCGCTGTCGTCGTACTCGAAGGTGCGCGCGAACGAGCAGGTCGAGCTGGGCAACCTGCGGGCCGTCCGGCTGCGGGACCTGCTGTCCGACGCCCCGCGGTACCTGAACTCGCTGCTGCTCCTCCGGCTGATCTGCGAGATCACCGCGATCGTGCTGGTCACCCAGGCGCTGTCCGAAGTCCTGTCGGTGACCTGGGAACACATCCTGATCACCGCCGTGGTGATGGTGCTGGTCTCGTACGTGATCATCGGGGTCGCGCCGCGGACGCTGGGCCGGCAGCACTCGGACCGGTTCGCGATCATCTCGGCCGGTCCGGTGATGGCGCTGACCAAGATCCTCGGCCCGCTGCCGAAGTTCCTGATCCTGATCGGCAACGCGCTGACCCCGGGCAAGGGGTTCGCCGAGGGCCCGTTCGCGACCGAGGCCGAGCTGCGGGCGCTGGTCGACTACGCGGAGAAGTCCGCGGTGATCGAGTCCGGCGAGCGGCAGATGATCCACTCGGTGTTCGAGCTCGGCGACACGATCGTCCGCGAGGTGATGGTGCCGCGGACCGACATGGTCTACATCGAGAAGCACAAGAAGCTCCGCCAGCTCACCTCGCTGGCGCTGCGCTCGGGCTACTCGCGGATCCCGGTGATCGGTGAGTCGCTCGACGACATCCTCGGCGTCGTCTACCTCAAGGACGTGATGCGCCGCGTCTACGACAACGCGCAGGCCGAGTCGACCGAACGGGTCGAGTCGGTGATGCGGCCGTGTATGTACGTCCCGGACTCCAAGCCCGTGGACGAGCTGCTGCGCGAGATGCAGGCGGCCCGGATGCACCTGGCGATCGTCGTCGACGAATACGGCGGTACGGCGGGACTCGTCGCGATCGAGGACATCCTCGAGGAGATCGTCGGCGAGATCACCGACGAGTACGACGAGGACCCGGACTCGGTGCAGGAGCTGTCCGACGGCTCGTACCGGGTGTCCAGCCGGCTGCCGATCGACGAGCTCGGCGAGCTGTTCGGCGTACCGCTGGACGACGACGATGTGGACACGGTCGGCGGTCTGATGGCCAAGCTGCTCGGCAAAGTGCCGATCCCCGGCGCCGAGGTCGCGATCGAGGGCCTGTCGCTGACGGCGGAGCGGCCGTCCGGTCGCCGCAACCAGGTAGGTACGGTTCTGGTACGACGCGAGGAGCCCACTCCCGCGCCCCAGGACCAGAACCACCAGCACGCCTAGCCGGCCACCACCCCGTCCCTCCTTCCTTCCTTTGGAGCACTTCTTGTCAGACCTCTCGGCCGAGGACGCCAAACTCGTCACGCTCGCCCGCGCTGCCCGAGCCCGGACCCGGGCCGCAGAAGGAGCCGCCGTCCGCGACTCCGACGGACGCACGTACGCCGCCTGCACGGTCGCGCTCGACACCGTCGAGCTGAGCGCGCTGCAGCTGGCCGTGGCGATGGCGCTCGCGTCCGGGGTGAAGGGTCTGGAGGCCGCCGCGGTCGTCACGGAGGCCGAGTCGCTCGATGTGAACGTCGTACGGCATTTCGCCGGCGCCAACATTCCCGTAGTACTTGCTCTTGGCACCGGAGAGGTTCGCGATGTCGTCCACACCTGAGAACTTCAAGGCAGGGTTCGCCTGCTTCGTGGGTCGGCCCAACGCCGGCAAGTCCACGCTGACCAATGCGCTGGTGGGTCAGAAAATCGTCATCACCTCGTCCAAGCCGCAGACCACGCGGCACGCCGTCCGTGGCATCGTGCACCGGCCGGACGCGCAGCTGATCCTGGTCGACACCCCCGGGCTGCACAAGCCGCGCACGCTGCTCGGCGAGCGACTGAACGACCTGGTCAAGACCACCTGGGCCGAGGTCGACGTGATCGCGGTCTGCCTGCCGGCCAGCGACAAGATCGGTCCCGGCGACCGGTTCCTGGTCAGCGAGGCGGCGAAGGTCGCGAAGACGCCGAAGGTCGCGCTCGCCACCAAGGCGGATCTGGTCGAGCCGGATCGGATGGTCGAGCACCTGGCCGAGATCCAGGCCCTGGGAGAGTCCGCCGGGATCGAGTGGGCCGCGATCGTGCCGGTGTCCGCGACCTCCGGCTACCAGGTCGACGTGGTCGCCGATGAGCTCGTCAAGCTGCTGCCGGACGGCTTCCCGCTGTACCCGGACGGCGACATCACCGACGAACCCGAGGAGACGCTCGTCGCCGAGCTGATCCGCGAGGCCGCGCTGGAAGGCGTCCGGGACGAGCTGCCGCACTCGATCGCCGTCACCATCGACGAGATGAACCTGCGCGAGGACCGTCCCGAGGACAAGCCGCTGCTGGACATCTACGCGAACATCTTCCTCGAGCGGGAGAGCCAGAAGGGCATCGTGATCGGCCACAAGGGCGCCCGGCTGCGCGAGGTCGGCGCGGCGGCCCGCAAGCAGATCGAGGCCTTGCTCGGTACGCCGGTGTACCTCGACCTGCACGTCAAGATCGCCAAAAACTGGCAGACAGACGCGAAGAACCTGCGCAAACTGGGATTCTGATGAGCCTCCGGAACCCCGTGTACGCCGCCCTCACCGGCCCGCACGCCCACCTCGCCGAGGTCGGCGGCAACGCCCGCCGCTACCCCTCGGCCGTTGCCCCGTTCCTCGCCCTCCCCGAGGACCCCACCGCCGAGGACTGGACCGACGCAGCCACGCTGCTCGGCCCCGGCACGACGGGCGCCCTGATGCGGCCGGAATTCGCCGTTCCCGAGTCCTTCAAGCTCGATCGGCAGTTCGATCTGGTCCAGTTCGTCGCACCCGACGGCCTCGCGGCGCCCGACGACGAGGCGATCGTGCTCGCAGCCAACGACGTCGCCGAAATGCTCGCCCTGGTGGCCCGCACCGACCCCGGCCCCTTCCGCAGCCGCACGATCGAGCTGGGCACCTACCTGGGCATCCGCCGCAACGGCGAACTGATCGCGATGGCCGGCACCCGCTTCGCACTACCGCACCACACCGAGATCAGCGCCGTCTGCACCCACCCGTCCTACCAGGGCCAGGGCCTCGCGAGCCGGCTGATCCGAGCCGTTGCCCACCGCATCGAGTCGACCGGGCGAACCCCGTTCCTGCACACCGGCGGCACCAACAGCGGCGCGATCCGGCTGTACCGTTCGCTGGGTTTCAGCCTCTCCAACGAGATGAAGGTCACAGTGGTCCAGGCGGTCTAGCCTGGAACCGTTGCAACAACGTGCAATCGAGGCGCGTTCGTCCCCCGCGCAGGCTATGCTCGCGCACGATCTCGAGGCCCATCGAGGTCGCTCATGTCCTGAGGGGGACTCCCAGAATGAAACTGCAGCGCTTCGCGCTTGCCCTGGCCGGGGTCGGCATGCTTGCCGCCACGGCTGCCGCTGTCCCGGCCACCGCCGCCGTCCGGTCCAACCCGACGCCCGCGATCGCCCACGCGGCCAAGGGCAACCTGAAGACCACGCCGAACACCAAGCTCGCCTCCGGGGGATGCGTGCAGGATGTCGGCTTCAACACCCCGACGCCGGGGATCAACGACGCACTCGTCACGCCGGGCAAGCCGCCGCGCGGTGAGTTCTTCGCGGAGTTCCCGTTCGTCGGCACGCGGCTCAACACGACGTGGTACGGCGTGCAGACCGACGCGCACTTCTACTACCACAGCCTGTTCGTGCAGAACGGCACGCTGTACCGCGGTGTCACCTACTTCGACACCGACAACGCGCGGCCGACGTACGCACGGATCGGCTCCGGCTGGACCAGCTTCACCCAGCTCGTGACATCGAACTACGCCATCACCGCGCCGAACCGCTCGTACCTGTACGGCCTGAGCACCAACGGCAGCCTCTACCGCTACGCGGCGTCCGGCGCCACGTTCCGGGCACTCGGCCACTTCGCCGGCTTCAAGGGCTTCAAGGCGATGACCGTGATCTCCGAGACCCCGACCTACGACACGCTTCTGATGACCACCAAGGCGGGCGCGCTCTGGACGGTCCGGATCCCGGCCGCGGCCTCGACCAAGCCGGTCCTGAAGCTGGTCCGGAGCTCGGGCTTCGCGGCGTACGAGTCGCTGGCTGCCAGGGAGTGCGGTGTGAAGGGCGGCACGCTGGTGACCGGTTTCGACAACGACACCGACTCGGCGTACCAGTACGCGATGAGCAAGTTCAACGGCTCGGCGACGGCCGTCACCTCCTACGGCCGGGTCACCGGCGGCACCATCCCGGGCACCGGCATCTTCTCGGTCACCGGCCACTGGAACCAGCTCGTCGGCGAGTGACCTTTCAGCAGTACTTTCAGCAGTACTTTCAGCAGTACTGTCAGCAGTAGAAGCCGGGGGCGCCGCTGGTTGCGGCGCCCCCGGTCTGCTTCAGATCTTCTTCTGGTACGCCAGGATGCGCGCCACGATCTTGTAGTTGAGCTGCTCGTTGATGCTGATCATGTGGTTGTTGGACTCCGCGTTCCAGGTGTCCACCTGGGTCAGCGCGGGCTCGGCCTCGCGGAGCCAGAGGAGCATGGCGGACTTGACCAGGGCGCCGAGGCGGTGGCCTCGGTGGGCTCGGTCCACGGCGGTGTCGTGTTGTTCGCCGATGTGGGGGCGTTCACGCTCGACGGAGATGACTGTGTGGCCGGCGAGGGCGCCGGTGGTCTTCTCGCGGGCGATCACTCGGTAGATGGTGTGGTCGCTCCTGGACTGCGCCTCTTCGTACGCCCGCAGCCGTGCGGGGCTGTAGACGTCGTCCTCCATGTCGAGGTCGTCCTTCGGGGCGTCGTTGATGGAGGCGGTCAGCGTGACCATGTCCTCCAGCAGCTCCTCCGGCAGCGGCCCGGTCAGCTTGGTGAGCTCGTACGACGTCGATGCGGCGACCGCGTCGTCGTACAGGCCCTGCACCACGTCCCAGTCCAGCCCGGTCAGGTCCTGGCGACGGTTCACCTCGATCGCCTTCTGGACGAACCCGTGCCGGCGCGCGAACGCGTCCGCCTTCGGCAGGTCGATGCAGCCGTAGCCCACCGTGTCCCGGCCCAGCTCACGGGCGAACCCCTCGGCGTACTCGACCAGCGCCGACCCCACGCCGCGCCCACGATGATCCGGATGGACGTCGACGTCGATCCAGATCTGGTTCGTGTTGTCGTAGGTGTTGACGCCCACGGCCAGCAGTCCGACGGCGGTCCCGTCGGCCTCCCGCGCGAGATAGGCGTACTCGGGCTCCATGTCCCACCCGTAGCGGAGCATGTTGGCGTAACCGCGCGCCGTCGGCTCCAGCATCTCCGGGCAGTCGAGTTTGAGGCCCGCGCTCTTCAGCGCAACGGCCTCGGCGCATCCGGCTTCGTCGTCGGGGGACAGTCTGGTGATCTCCACAGGCCCAGCGTCCACTGAGCGAGCGGTTTACCGCGACTGGTTTATCCGCGGTCGAGAAGTTCCTCGCTGAGCTTCCACAACCGCCGCGCGTTCTCCGGGTCGATCGCATACGGCAGTACGCCGAACGCGCCCGGCGTCACGGCCAGCACGTCCGTGTCCGGTACCTCGGACGCGTGCACCCCGGCGATGTCGACGTCCTCGCAGTACACCCCGCCGTACCCTTCGAGCTGCGGGCTGACCGCGCACCAGACCTGCGTCGCCGCGCCCTGCTCGACCGTCTTCAGCCCGCGCTCCGGATCGATGATCGGCTCGTAGTTCTCGTCCAGGAACCCGCCCTCGCGCAACGTCTCGCGGTTCGAGTACCGGGCCAGATGCGTGATGATGCTGCCCGGATGTACGGCGAACGCCCGGATCCCGTGCGACCGTTCCCGCTCGTCCAGCTCGACCGCGAACAACACGTTGGCGGTCTTCGACTGCCCGTACGCCGAGTACGGCGCGTACTCGCGATGCTCGAAGTTCGGGTCGTCGAAATCGACTGCGCTGTACCGATGCCCGCGCGACGACACCGCGACCACTCGCGCGCCACCGGCTCGCCGCAATGCCGGCAGCAACCGCGTCGTGAGCTGGAAATGTCCGAGGTGATTCGTCGCGAGCTGCGACTCGTACCCGCGCGCGTCCCGGGTCAGCGGGTTCGCCATGATCCCCGCACTGTTCACCAGGATGTGCAGCGCCCGTCCGCTCGCCAGGAACCGGTCCGCGAAGGCATCGATGGTCGCCGGATCGAGCAGATCCAGCTCCTCGACGACAATGCCGTCGATGTCCGCCAGCTCGCCGGTCGCCCGCGCGACATCACGCGCCGGCACGATGACCTCGGCCCCCGCGGATCGGAACGCGCGGACGGTCTCCTTGCCCAGTCCGGAGTACCCGCCCGTGACGATCGCGACCTTGCCGTGCAGGTCGATGCCTTCCATCACGTCGTACGTCGTCGACGCGGCGGTGAATCCAGATCCCGTTGGTGTTTGCATGCTTCAACGCTAGATCCGGCCACCCGGACGCAGAATGCTTGAGAGTGCCGACAACTTGCGCGATAGTACGAATATGGCCGATCCGCTCACCGACACTCTCGCGCTGACCGAGGCACACTGCCACGTCTCGCGCGGGTTCGAGGCGATCGGGGAGTGGGCGCTGCGCTACCCGGCGACGAACCGGCTCAAGTTCACCGCCGCGGTCGAGGGCACCTGCTGGATCGACTTCGACGACGAGTCGGCCACCGGTCGCATCGAGCTGGAGCCGGGTGATGTCGTGCTGTTCGACGGCCGGCACGAGTTCGTGAAGGGCAACTCCGACGCCGTACCGCTCGAGGACGCGGTCGCCGCGTTCGGCGCCACCGGCGGCCCCATCGCCCGCTTCGGCAGTGGCACGCTCACCGGCGTAGGCCCGCGGGTGGTCGGTGTCGGCGGCCACGTCAGCCTCAACCGCACCGGCGAAGAACTGCTGATGCGCGCCCTGCCACCGGTGATCCACCTCCGTGCCACCGACGAGCAGTCGGCGACCTTCCACTGGCTGCTCAACCGGTTGTTGCACGAAGCAACGACCGACGAACTCGGTGCGAGCCTGGCCGCCGACGACGTCGCACACCTGCTCTTCCTCGAGGCGCTCCGTGCCTGCCTCGCCCAGGCCGAGGACCTCCCGGTCGGCTGGCTGCGCGCGATCGCGGACGAGCGCATCGCCCCGGCCCTGCGCCTGATGCACGACCAGCCCGGCCGGGCGTGGCAGCTCGACGAACTCGCCCGGTCCGCCGCGATGTCGCGTACGACGTTCGCCGAGCGCTTCCGCTCCGTGGCCGGCGTACCGCCGCTCACGTATCTGCTCAACTGGCGGATGCGGCTCGCCGAGCGAGCCCTGCGCGACGACGATCAGTCGCTGTCCGCCCTCGCGCATTCGCTCGGCTACACCTCCGACAGCGCGTTCAGCAACGCCTTCAAACGCGTCAACGGCGTCGCACCCCGGCGCTACCGCGAGGCAGCGCGGGCGACCCGGGCGGCCCCCGAGGCGGCGGAAGCTACGGCTTAGGCATCCCGTACGCGTGGTCGATCGTCATCGAGAGCATCAGTCGCTTGTCCTTGACCATCACCTCGCGGTACTCGTCCCAGTCCGGGTGTTCGCCCGACGCGGTCCGGTAGTAGTCGACCAGGTCCTCGACAACCGCGTCGTACGGATCGGCGGCAACCGGACTGAGCTCGGCCCTGCCTTCCAGTACGACGTACGTGCGGCCGCGCGGCCCGTCGACGTACAAGCTCGCGCGCGGGTCGCGGCGGAGGTTCTTCGTCTTCGCGCGGCCGTCGGTGAGCGAGACGCGCACCCGGGTGCCGTCGAAGACATACGTGACATTGGACAGCTGCGGGCGCCCGTCACGCTTGATGGTGACCAGCACGCCGAGCCCATGTGTGCCGATCCGGTCGAGGAGGGATTCCGTCATACCAACAGCGTAAAATTTCAAGCGCCCTTGAAGGCAAGGAAGGTGCGTACGACGTCCAGCCAGCGGTCCGGTGCTGTGCTGTGGATCCGGTGGCCGGCCTCGATCGTGGCAACTGTTGCTGTTGGCATCGTTTTCGCGACGAGGTCGAACCGGGTCTGGTCGAGATGGCTCCTGGGTCCGCCGGCGAGCAGCAGCGTCGGCGCCTGCACCGTGCGTAACCCGGCCCACCAGGACGGGTTCGGTCGACGGAGGTCCGCGATCACGTCGCGCAACAACACCGGATCGGATCGCCGCCGGGTGAGCCAACCCGCCAGCAGCAGAGCAGCGGCCGGCATCGGCAGGTGCGTCGGGCCGCTGTCGTGCGGATCCCGCGGTGGCACCGGCAGCTCCTCGAGCACCAGCCGCTCGACGCGATCCGGCTCGGCCGCCGCCACCGCGCTCGCCACGAACGCCCCGAGCGAGTTGCCCACGAGCGTGATCGGCCCGTCGAACTCACGCAGCACCTGATCGCGGAAGTCATCGAGCCGGTACGGTCGCCGCCGCGGCGCGCTCCCATGGCCGAGCAACGTCGGGCAGTGCACCCGATAGCCCAACTCCTCGAAGGTGGGCACGAATCGGTCCCAGGTCGACGGCCCGCTCGTGCCGGCGTGCAAACACACCAGCTCCTTCATCAGACACTCACCAGCACAACGCCGGTCGTGATCACAACCAACCCTCCGATCCGAGGCCGTTCACAAAGCACTACCGCACCAAGCACCGCGCCGGCAACGACGTTCAACGTCCGCCCGATCGCAACCGTCCCGACCGACGCGTACGACAGCGCCAGCAGCACCAACCCGTAGCTCGCCGGCATCAGCGCGGCGATCGGCAACGCCCTCCGCCAGTTCCGCAGTTCACTCCGCCGCGCCATCGGCGACAGCGCGACAACCTGCGCCACGTTGGCCACCGCCAGATACTTCAGCAGGTCGACGTGCAGCGAGCGGACTGCGAACCCATCCCAGAGCGTGTATGCCGCCGTACATGCCGCTACCGCCAACCCGAGCCCGACGCCGTTGCCTGACCGCGGCCGCTCCATCAGCAACACGCCCGCCAGCACCAGCGCCGCCCCGCCGTACACGTGCCAACCACCCAGACTCGCGACCGCCACCAACGCCGGAGCGGTCCCACGACTCACCGAATAGACAGTCGAGAACGCGCCGCCGCGGTACGCCCTCTGCAGCGTGACCGCGTACGTCGTGTGCAGAGCCATGCTCACGACGCCGGCCCACCACGCAGCCGATCCGCGGCCGAGCAGCACGACCGAGATCGGCAGCGTCAACAGGCCGCACATCCAGACGAATGCCGGACCGCCCAGACCGCCCTTCTTCAGCAGCAGGTTCCACGCCGCATGACAGCCGGCAGAGGCAGTCAGCAACCCGAGAGCGATCACGTAGACAGTGTCTACACGACGTCGGTAGACGATGTCTACTCAGGACCTGTGGATCGGCTGAAGAAAGCCCGCGGGTCCTGGTCCGGCGATCGCGGACCGGAAACCATCGAGGACATGACCGAGATCAGCGAACGCGCCGTCACTCTTCGTGTCTCGTCGTTCGAGACCCCCGGTTCGACGGGCCGGGGGAGTTGTGCATAAAGTAGCTGTCATCATGCGGCACCAGCTTCTCCTCCTTCGCTGCCGCGGCGAGGCCTGTTAAGGCCGGTTCCCTCGCCGCGGAGTTCTGTCGTTCGCCGGTCGTCCTAGCGACCCCGCAGTTGACAGCTTCTCGAGGAGAACCCCCGTGGCACCGAAGAACCAGCCCAAGCCCGTCCAGCAGCCGTCCGGTATGCCGACCCACCGCTACCGCGCGTTCCCGCCGATCGACCTGCCCGACCGCACCTGGCCGGCCAAGTCCGTCGACCACACCCCGCGCTGGCTGTCCACCGACCTCCGCGACGGCAACCAGGCCCTGGTCGAGCCGATGTCGCCGGCCCGCAAGCGGCGGATGTTCGACCTGCTGGTGAAGATGGGCTACAAGGAGATCGAGGTCGGCTTCCCGAGCGCCAGCCAGTACGACTTCGACTTCGTCCGCAGTCTGATCGAGGGCGACGCGATCCCGGACGACGTGACGATCTCGGTGCTGACCCAGGCGCGCGAGGAGCTGATCGAGCGGACCGTGCAGTCGCTGCAGGGCTCGCCGAAGGCCACCATCCACCTGTACAACGCGACCGCGCCGCTGTTCCGCCGGGTCGTGTTCAACGTCGACAAGGCCGAGTGCCGCAACATCGCCGTCCGCGGCACCGAGACCGTGATGAAGTACGCCGACGAGATGCTCGGCGACTGCGAGTTCGGGTACCAGTACAGCCCGGAGATCTTCACCGGCACCGAGCTGGAGTTCGCGCTCGAGGTCTGCGAGGCGGTCAGCGACGTCTGGCAGCCCGCCGAGGGCCGCGAGATCATCCTGAACCTGCCCGCCACCGTCGAGATGTGCACCCCGAACGTCTACGCCGACCAGATCGAGTGGTTCGGCCGGCACCTGACCCGGCGTGAGCACAGCGCGATCAGCCTGCATCCGCACAACGACCGCGGTACGGCGGTGGCGGCGACCGAGCTCGCGCTGATGGCCGGCGCGGACCGGGTCGAGGGCTGCCTGTTCGGGCACGGCGAGCGCACCGGCAACGTCGACCTGGTCACGCTGGGGATGAACCTGTTCAGCCAGGGCATCGACCCGCAGATCGACTTCTCCGACATCGACGAGATCCGCCGTACGGTCGAGTACTGCACGCAGATGCGCGTTCCCGAGCGTCAGCCGTACTCCGGCGACCTGGTCTACACCGCTTTCTCCGGCTCGCACCAGGACGCGATCAAGAAGGGCCTGGAGGCGCTCGACAAGCAGGCCGCGGCCGAGGGCAAGCCGGTCGGCGACATCGCCTGGGAGGCGCCGTACCTGCCGATCGACCCGAAGGACGTCGGCCGCAGCTACGAGGCCGTGATCCGGGTCAACTCGCAGTCCGGCAAGGGCGGCGTCGCCTACATGATGAAGTCCGAGCACCGGCTCGACCTGCCGCGCCGGCTGCAGATCGAGTTCAGCCGGGTGATCCAGCAGCACACCGACAACGAGGGCGGCGAGGTCGGCCCGCAGCAGATGTGGGACATCTTCGCGGCCGAGTACCTCGCGCCGGGCAAGCTGTCGCTGCTGAGCGTCAACTCGACGTCCGGCGAGGGCCAGGGCGACCAGCTCCGGGTTCAGGTCTATTCCAATGGCGTGCCGCACGAGCTCGTTGGCGAGGGCAACGGCCCGGTCTCGGCCTTCGTCGACGCGATCAAGCCGCTGAAGTACGACGTCCGCGTGCTCGACTACCACGAGCACGCGCTCTCCGCCGGCGGTGACGCGCTGGCCGCGGCGTACGTCGAATGTGAGGTCGGCGACGAGGTTTTCTGGGGTGTCGGGCGTGACGCGAACATTCTCACTGCCTCGCTGAAGGCGGTCGTCTCGGCTGTCAATCGCGCCACGCGCTGACTTCGTCACATTCTTCCGGCGAATCGCCCGTCTCTGTTTCAGAGGCGGGCGATTCCAGTACGCCCCGGTACCGTTGCGTCACGGACCGCAACGTTGTCTCAACGTTGCCTCAAGACGTTGACTCGATGACTGAGGTTGCGCACACTGTCGTCACTATGCGCAGATCCTTGCAAGACAGCGTTACTAAGTCGTGCTGTTGAGTGGTCTGCGCCACCGACTTTCCCTGGCAGTCGCGTGGAGGTGAGCAGTGAGCGGTGCGGTCGAGACACCCGCGTCGGAACTGATCGAAGGACCGGTTGTCGAACCGAGACCCTCGGCCGTTCGGCGCTTCTTCAACGCCTGGCTTGTCCGGAGACTCTTCAAGGCCGTGTTGACCGTCTTCATCGTCACCAGCGGTACGTTCTTCCTGGTCCGGCTGCTGCCGGGTAACCCGGTCGACACCTACATCCAGACCCAGATCGCGCAGACCGGTATCTCGTACGAGGCCGCCGCCGCGCAGGCGAAGAACCTCTTCTCCCTGGACCCGAACGCGCCGCTGATCCAGCAGTACCTGACGTACATGGGGAACCTGCTGCACGGCGACTTCGGCAACTCGGCGCTCTCGCCGGGCACGACGGTCGCCTCGGTGATCAAGACCTACCTGCCGTGGACGCTGTTCTCCGTCGGCGTGGCCACGGTGATCGCGTTCATCATCGGCATCGCGGCAGGCATGACCATGGCGTACCGCCGCGAGACCTGGCTGGATCATCTGCTCACCTCGATCGGCGCGCTGCTGCACGCGATCCCGAACTACATCCTGGCGATCCTGATCGTGGTCTTCCTCGGGGTGAAACTGCAATGGTTCAACCTGACCGAAGCGCGCGGTTCCTACACACCAGGCGTGCATCCGTCGTTCAGCCTCGCTTTTCTGAACGACATCTTCTACCACGCGACGCTGCCGATCCTGGCCTACACACTGACCACGGTCGGCTCCTGGGCGCTGGTGATGAAGTCGTCCACGGTGGAGACCCTCGGTGAGGACTACGTGACCGTCGCCCGGGCCCGCGGCCTGTCCGACTCACGGATCAGGAACGGGTACGTCGGGCGCAACGCTGTACTGCCGCTGTTCAGCCAGCTCGCGGTCTCGCTCGGATTCGTCGTCGGCGGGTCGATCTTCGTGGAGAAGATCTTCGGCTACCAGGGCATCGGGTTCAGCCTCTTCAACGCGGTCAACGGCCGCGACTACGCCGTACTGCAAGGGATCTTCCTGGTCGTCACGATCTCCGTGGTGGCGGCCAACCTGCTCGCCGACATTCTCTACAGCCGGCTGGATCCGCGGATCCGGGTCCAGGGCAAGGGGTGACGAGATGACCGAAGCAACTATCCCCGTCGCCGCGGTCGGGACCACCGGCGTCTCCCGCTTCGCCGGCATCCTCAGCTCGCTGCGGCGCAGCCCGGCCGGTTTCATCGGCTTCGTCCTGGTCGCCCTGCTGGTGCTGATCAGCGCGATCGGGCCGTTCTTCACCCCCGAGGTGGCGCCGAACGTCAAGGAGATCCTGCTCCCGGCTGGCTCACCCGGCCACCTGCTCGGCACCGACAACGAGGGCAAGGACGTCCTGGTCCAGATGATCGCCGGCGGCCGGACGGTGATCTTCGTCGGCTTCGTCGCCGCGGCGATCTCCACCGTGCTGGCGATCGTGCTCGGCTCGCTGGCCGCCTACCTCGGCGGCTGGGTCGACTCGGTCGTCGTCACCCTGGCCGACGTCTTCCTGACCGTCCCGCAGATCGTCCTGCTCGCGGTCCTCGGAGCGTTCTTCAAGCTCGACTCGCCGGTCCTGCTGGCGCTGCTGGTCGGCGCCCTGTCCTGGCCGGTCCTGACCCGTGCGGTCCGGGCCCAGGTGTTCTCGCTGAAGGAACGCGAGTTCGTCGAAGCCGCCCGGCTACTGGATCTCGGCACGCCCCGGGTGGTGTTCGTCGAGATCCTGCCGAACATGGCCAGCTTCATCCTGATGAACTTCATGATCGGCGTGACCAACGCGATCTACCAGCTGGTCGGCCTCTACCTGCTCGGTCTCGCCCCGCTGACCGGGTCCAACTGGGGCATCATGCTCAACCGCGCCTGGATCGCCGGCGCGATCTTCAACGACAACAGTCTGGCCTGGATCCTGAGCCCGATTGTCGCGATCGTCCTGCTGCTGCTCGGATTGGTGATGATGACTCGATCCCTCGAAGAGATCCTCAACCCGCGTCTCCGGGACCGGTGACGATGGTGACCACGACGACCTCGGGAGCCGCCCGCGCGGTGCGCGGCGGCGAAGGCAAGCCACTGCTGTCGATCCGCGACTTCAAGGTCGAGTACCGGACCGGCTCGGGCGCCACGGTGCAAGCGGTGCGCGGCGTCGACCTCGACCTCTACCCGGGCGAGAGCCTGGCGCTGGTGGGGGAGAGCGGCTGCGGCAAGACGACGTTCGGACTCGGGCTGCTCCGGCTGCTGCCGCGGCTCGGCCACGCCAGCGGCAAGGTGATCTTCAACCGCGGCGACGGCACCGAGATCGACGTTCTCGGCCTGGACGGTCGCGATCTGCGCCAGTTCCGCTGGCGGGACGCGGCGATGGTCTTCCAGGGCGCGATGAACGCGTTCAACCCGGTGCTGAAGATCCGCGCGCACATGCACGACACGATGCGCGCGCACACCAAGGCGACCCGGCAGGAGATCGAGGACCGGGCCGGTGAGCTGCTCCGGCTGGTGCGGCTGGAGCCGGAGCGGGTGATGGACTGCTACCCGCACGAGCTGTCCGGCGGCATGCGGCAGCGCGTGCTGATCGCGATGAGCCTGCTGCTCGAGCCCGAGGTCCTGATCCTGGACGAGCCGACCACCGCGCTCGACATCCTCACCCAGCGGTCGATCGTCGACGTACTGCACGAAGTGCGTGAGCGGCTCGGCTTCTCGATGATCTTCATCTCGCACGACCTGTCGCTGGCCGCCGAGCTCGCCGACCGGGTCGCGACCATGTACGCCGGACGCCTGGTCGAGACCGGCGGCGTCCGCGATCTGTTCTACCGCCCGCGGCACCCGTACACGCTCGGCCTGATCAAGGCCGTCCCGCCGATCGTCGGCGACCTGCCCGACCTGGAGTCGATCCCGGGCGGTCCGCCGAGCCTGGCCGCACTGCCGCCGGGCTGCACCTTCAACCCGCGGTGCAAGTTCGCCACGGACGAGTGCAGACAAGCCGAACCGGACCTGGTCCCGGTGACCGACCAGGCGGGCAGTGCGCACGACGTCGCCTGCATCCACTGGAAGGACGTGCACCTCGATCGCGAGGCGCCCGTCCAAGACATCGGGACCGCATCATGAGCGCGCTGGAGCAGACCCCGGAGACCGCAACCCGTACGCCGCTGATGACGCTGAGCGGCGTCAGCCAGGTGTTCGACACCAAGGCGGGGCCGATCCGCGCGGTCGACAACATCGATCTGTCGGTCAACCCCGGCGAGGTGCTCTGCCTGGTCGGTGAGAGCGGCTCGGGCAAGACCACCGCCGCCCGGATGGCGGCCGGTCTGGCCCGGCCGACCGACGGCCAGGTCCAGTTCGACGGCAACGACATCTGGTCGATGAACCGGCACGACTTCGGCGCCTTCCGGCGCAGTGTGCAGTACGTCCACCAGGACCCGTACGCGTCGCTGAACCCGACCCGGACGATCCAGCAGACGATCACCGCGCCGTTGCTCAAGCACGGTGTTGTCAAGGGCAACAAAGCGGCCGCCGACAAGGCCGCCGAGCTGCTCCGCAAGGTCGACCTGACCCCGCCGGAGAACTACCTGCCGAAGTACCCGCACCAGCTGTCCGGCGGTCAGCGCCAGCGAGTCTCGGTCGCGCGGGCGCTGACCCTGGACCCGAAGCTGATCATCGCGGACGAGTCGACCTCGATGCTCGACGTGTCGATCCGGATCAGCGTGCTGGCGATGCTCGGCCGGCTGCGCGACGACCTCGGCGTCGGGTTCCTGTTCATCACCCACGACCTCGCGATCGCGAAGTACTTCGGCTGGCACGGCAAGACCGCGGTGATGTACCTCGGCCGGATCGTCGAGTTCGGTCCGACGCCGAAGATCATCAACGCGCCGACGCATCCGTACACCCGGGCGCTGATCGACGCGATCCCCGAGCCGGATCCGGACCTGACCAAGACCAAGGGCCGGGAATCCCTGCGCAGCCTGGAGATCCCGAGTCTGGCCCACCTCCCGAGCGGCTGCTCGTTCCACCCGCGCTGCCCGATGTTCGAGGACGGGCTGTGCGACGGCGAGGTTCCGCAGCTGGTCGAGATCCGGTCCGGTCAGTCCGCGGCCTGCCACGTGGTGGCCCGCGACGGCGCCGGGGAGGTCCGGCCCGATGAGCCGGTGGCCTGATGTCACCGCAGATCGGCCGGGCGGCGCTCGGCTGGGCGGCGTTCCTGGTACTGGCCAGCGGGGCGTTGTTGCTGACGCTGTCGCCCGGTACTCCGGAGTTCGTCGTCACCCTGTTCACCTTGTGTTTGGGCCTGCTACTGGGCCTGATCGTTGTCGTCGGGGTCGTGTGGACCCGGCGGCGGGAAAAACGCGAGGGCGGTTCGCAGTAACTCAAACCAGTAGTGGCTGACGCACACAGTCGTGCGCCAGATCAGAAAGGACGAAGGAATGAGTCCCACCGGCACCAACGATTCCGGCACCAACTCTCCGGGGCCGAGCCCCCGGACGAACGCGATCTCGCGCCGGCATGTGCTCCAGCTGTTCGGCATCGCCGGTGTCGGCGTGGCCGGCATCGGGTCGCTGGAGGCCTGCTCGCCGAGCTCCCCGAACAGCAGCAGCGGCGACAGCAGCAAGTCGGCGAACAAGGAGTTCCACGGCGCGTACCCGTACCAGCTGCCGCCGAAGGGTCACTTCAACCTGGCCGCCGGCGTCACCGACGGCATCCAGCAGTCGAGCCCGTACCTCGACCTCGTCTACCCCAGCGGCGGCCTGTACTACTGGGCCGACAAGAAGTGGGAATGGATGATGGCCGAGTCCGGCACGCTGGACGAGGCGAACAAGACCTACACGATGAAGCTCCGGTCCGGGCTGACCTGGAGCGACGGCAAGCCGGTAACGGCGAAGGACGTCGTGTCGACGTTCAACCTGCAGTGGCTGATGCGCCAGCCACCGTGGACCTTCTTGTCCGACGTCACGGCGAAGGACGACACCACCGCCGTGTTCACCATCGGTACGCCGTCCACCGTGCTCGAGCGCTACATCCTCCGCGCCCCGATCCTGCCGGACTCGGTGTACGGCGAGTGGGCCACCAAGGCCGAGACGATGCGCAAGGCCAAGACCAGCCTGGACAGCGCCGAGGGCAAGCAGCTCAACGGCGACTTCCAGAAGTTCCGTCCGGAGAACCCGGTCGTGTCCGGTCCGTTCAACTTCGACGCGAAGAACATGACCAACGCGCAGATGAACCTGGTCAAGAACGACAAGGGCCTGTTCGCCGACAAGATCGGCTTCAGCAAGGTTCTCCTGTACAACGGTGAGACCTCCGACATCACCCCCGTCGTCCTGAACAAGGACGTCGACTACGCGACCCACGGCTTCGCGGTCGCGACCGAGAAGACGCTGGAAGGCAGCGGCTTCCGGATCCTGCGGCCGCCGGTGTACTCCGGCCCGGCGCTGGTGTTCAACTTCACCGCGCACCCGGAGCTGTCCGACCCGAAGGTACGGCAGGCGATCGCCTACGTGCTCGACCGCCAGGAGAACGGCACCGTCGCGCTCGGCGACTCGGGCAAGCCCTGCAAGTTCATGGCCGGCTTCTCCGACATCCTCGTGCCGGACTGGGTCTCCGACGCCGACCAGAAGAAGCTGCAGGCGTACGAGAAGGACGAGGCCAAGGCCACCCAGCTGCTGCAGTCGGCCGGGTGGAAGAAGACCGGCGGAAAGTGGACGCTGCCGAACGGCAAGCCGGCGGCCTACGACATCAAGTTCCCGACCGAGTTCGCCGACTGGAACCCGGCCGCCACCAACGCGGCCGACCAGCTGAACAAGTTCGGGTTCAACATCACCAAGCGGGGTATCACCTTCACCCAGCTGAACCCCGACGTACTGGCCGGCAAGTTCGACATCGCCATCCAGAGCTGGGGTGCGTCGAGCCACCCGCACCCGTACTTCTCGTTCGTCCAGGACCTGTACACATTCAACTACGTGATCGCAGCGAACACGGGCGGCAAGGGCATGAACTTCCCGCTGAAGCAGACCACCTCGGCCGGTCCGATCGACCTGCAGTCCGTGGTGGACAAGTCCGCACAGGGCCTGAACCTCGACGAGCAGAAGAAGAACGTCACCGCCGCGGCGATGGCCTTCAACGAACTGCTGCCGATCATCCCGCTCTGGGAGCGCTACGGTAACAACCCCGCGCTCGAGGGCACCCGGGTGGCGAAGTTCCCGGCCGACGACGACCCGATCCTGAAGAACGCGCCGTACGCGGACAACTTCGTGATCATGTACATGTACCAGGGCAAGGTCGCGCCGGTTTAACCTCTGGCCTTTTGACCTGTTTGTCTGATTGGGTCGGCCGGGTGATCTTGGTTCGCGAGATCGACCCGGCCGACCTGGCCTTGTTCGACGAGTGGTACGACGCCTTCCGGGCCGGCGCGGTCGCCGGCCGGGAGGCCGCGCTGATGGTCGGCCGGGAGACGCTCGGCTACTCGCTGCGCAACCCCAGCCCGCTGAAGCAGCGGATCGCCGTCGGCGCGTTCGAGGACGACCGGGTGCTCGGCGGGATGCTGTTCGAGTACCGCCTGACCGACAACCTCGACACGGTCGAGGTCGAGATCGACGTACCCGCGGAGCACCGGCGGCGCGGGATCGGTACGGCGCTGTGGCAGTGGGCGGTCACGCGGTCGGCGCAGCTCGGGCGGACCATCGTCCAGACCGAGCTCGGCGTACCGTGCGAGCCGTGGCCGGGGGCCGCGTTCGCGGAGCGGCTCGGCTTCGAGGTCGAGCACGTCGAGGAGCACCTCGTCGTACCGCTTCCCTACGACGACCTGCGGCTGGACGAGCTGCGCGAGTCGGCGGGCCGGCCGAACGGGTACCAGCTGACCTCGTGGGCGGGGGTGTGCCCGCCGGAACACCAGCAGGCGTACGCCGATCTGCACACCGCGATGGATCTTGACGTGCCGACCGGTGGCATGACCCGCGAGCTCGTGCCGTGGACGGTCGAGAAGCTCGAGGCCAGCGAGGCGCGGATCGACCGCAACTACCTCGCGCTGGTGACGATGGCGCACACGGACGCGGGCGAGCCGGCCGGGTACACGTTGCTGTACCTGCCGCGGGCCGACGCCGAACACGCCCAGCAGGACGACACGCTCGTACTGCGGGAGCATCGCGGCCACCACCTCGGCACCCACCTGAAGCTGGCGAATCTCGAACAGCTGGCGAAACACCGGACGACGCAGCGCTTCCTGCACACCTGGACCGCGCTGTCGAACGCCCCGATGCGCAAGGTCAACGCCCGCTTCGGCTTCCGCGCGGTCGAGCAACATCGCGAACTCGAACTCCGCCTTCCCCGGCTGCGTCCGGCGGCCCGGGCCGTGATCGTCGACCCGGACGACCGCATCCTGCTGGTCCGCTTCGAGTTCTCCAGCGGCCCGGTGTGGGCGACACCCGGCGGTGGCGTCGAGGCCGGCGAGACCTTGATCGAAGGGCTCCGCCGTGAACTCGTGGAGGAAGTCGGGCTGAGCGACTTCCCCGACCCACCGCACCTCTGGCACCAGGAAGTCGTTGCCGAAGGCCACGCAACTGGCTACGACGGCGTCCTCAACGACTACTTCCTGATCCGTACGGCGGCATTCGATCCGGCCGGCACGATGACCGCGGCCGAGCTCCGCGCCGAGAACGTACACGGCATGAAGTGGTGGACGCTGTCGGAGTTGGCTGCCCACGACGGCCGCTTCGCGCCGCGCGACCTGCCTGCCCTGGTCGACCGGTTGCTGAGGAACGGCCCGCCAGTGGTGCCCACGCAGCTCGGCCTGTGAGAAACCCGTTCGAACTCTGCAAGAAAAGGCGACCGGGGAAATCAGGCCGTTAGCGTTGAAGTGTGAGCACTCGACATACCGTTGATTGGTTCGTCCCCGTCCGATCCGCCGGCGACATCGCCACCTTGCAGACCGGACGACTGCCCGACGGACTCCGCGTCGGCATCGCCTTCACCACGCTGGACCGGCTCCGCGCGGCAGCGGGCGTCCAGGAGTTCATGCGCCTCTCCGAAGAGGCCCTGCACGACATGCTGACGCCGATCGGGATCTCGAGGATCCAGCTCGACCCGACGATGGTCGCCGTACCGGTCAGAGGCGCCGTAGCCAGCTGAGGTGGCCCTCGTCCATCACGGCGTGGCCGTCGGCGCTGTCGGCGACGTTGGGGTCGTGGGTGGCGATCACGACTGCCGCGCCGCGGCGGGCTTCCTCGTGCAGCAGGTCGAGGACGCGTTCGCGGTTGGTGCTGTCGAGCTCGCTGGTCGACTCGTCCGCGAGGATCACCCGGCCCTGCTGGGCGATCCCGCGAGCGACCGCGACCCGCTGCTGCTCGCCACCGGACAGCTCCTCGACCAGGTGGTCGCCGCTCTCCTCGAGCCCGACACCCGCGAGCGCCAGCTCGATCGTCCGCTCGACCTCGTCACTCGGCTTTCGCTCGGCCAGCAAGGGGATCGAGAGGTTCTCGCGGGCCGTCAGCACCCGCGCGAGCCCGTTGCCCTGCGGAATCAGGACGACGCCGTGCCGGGCCGCGGTCGGCCGGTCCTTGATCAGCAACCCGTCGATCTCGACCTGCCCCTTCGCCACCGGCACTGCACCGGCAATTGCCCACAGCAACGAGCTCTTGCCGGCGCCGGAGGGTCCGCTGACCGCGAGCACGAAGCCGGGCGGAACGGTGAACGACACGTCGGACACCGCGGTCAGCTCGCCGTACCGCACCGTCACCTGCCTGACGTTGATCACTGGTTCCCCTCCTGTTCCACCGGGGTGAGCCGGATGATGCCGTCGTCCGTCGTCACCTGGACGAGGGTCCCGGCCGGCAACAGCTCGGCCACATGCGGTGGCAGCGGCAACGATCCGTCCACCGCGACCACGGCGTACTCCTCGCCCGACCGGCCCTCGGACGCGATCCGGCCGTCGCGGATGGTGATCGTGCGGGGGAGCGTCGCGGCGACCTCCGGGTCGTGGGTGACGAGCAGGACGGTCATCCCGGTTTCGGTGTTGATGGTGCGGAGCGCTGCGAGAACCTCGTCGCGGGCGTGGTGGTCGAGCTGACTGGTCGGCTCGTCGGCCAGGAGCAGGCCGGGCAGGGTGGCGATGCCGACGGCAACGGCACACAGCTGGACCTGCCCGGGTGTCAACTGGGACAGGGGTGTCGCCGCATGGTTGCCCAGGCCAACGAGTTCGAGAATGGTCTGCGGGGTCGGCAGGTCGCGGTCATCGGGTGCGGCCTGTTGGGCGTAGCGGATGTTGTCGGCCGGGGTCAGGTACGGGATGAGGTTGCGTCCGGCACCTTGCAGCACGATGCCGACGTCACCGGACCGCATCCGGTCCAGCTCGGCGTCCGTCATCGTGGCGACGTTGTGCTCGCCGACCTGCAGCCGGCCCGCGCTGGGCGTGAGCAGACCGCCGCACAGCTGGAGCAGCGTCGACTTCCCGGCGCCGGAGGGTCCGAGCAGTCCGACCAGCTCACCGGGCCGGACGGTGATCCCGATACCGGAAAGGGCGGCGACGTCATGGCCGTGAGCACGGTAGATGTGCACGAGTCCCGTCGTACTGATCGCCAGGCCGCTCACGTCAGCTCCTCCCGGATGCGGTTGTAGGTGGAGCGTCTGTTGACGCCGCTGCCGAGGAACAGCGTCGTGGCCGCGAGGATCGCCGTACCTCCGGCCCAGAGGATCAGTGCGACCGGCCAGCTGATGCCGAGGTCGAGCGGCACCGGTCCGCCGCTCGTTGCGAACAGGGGTATCAGCGGCAGCGCGACGTGTGCGCCGACCAGTCCGCAGACCGTCCCGAGCAGGACGGCCAGCGCGACCGGACCGGTCTGCTCCCAGCGGGCGGCCCGCCCGGTCGCACTCGCCGGTACGCCGGTGATCTTCAGGCTCGCGTAGTCCTGCGCCCGCGACCGCCACGACGTGACGACGGTCAGCAGCAGTACGACGATCGCCAGCACCCACGCCGCGATGCCGACCACCGGGGTCAGCTGCAGCGCGAGCGCGCTCGCCGAACGCCCGTACGCCGCGATCCGGTCGTCGCGGCGGTCGATCAGGTCGGCGTTGTACCCGGCCTTGACGAGCTTGTCGGTGATCGCGTCGACGTTCGCCAGCCCGTCCTTGTTCAGCCAGAGCTCGAAGTCCGTGCCGCCCTCGTCGACGACGCCGCCGAGCCGCCGTACCGTCTCGAGATCGACGACGGCGGTGCGATCGCCGTACCGGTTGACGGGTCCGCGGAGCCGGTCGATCCGGGCGAGGGTCATCGGGCTGCCGTCGGCCGCCGGGCTGGTGGTCGCGTTGTCGACCCAGTGGTACTCCGGGGTGACCAGCGCGGGCACGACGGGCGGTACCGTTGCGTACTGCAGGAACATGTCAGCGCCGAAGCTCTTCATCGCGATGGTCAGCGCACCGCCCGGCTCGGCCGCGATCGAGCTCTGGTCGGAGCCGAGCTGCGGGACGGTCTGCCAGTCGTCCGACTTGCCCAGGGCAATCGTCGGGTGGTCGTCGCTGGAGATGTTGCTGATCACAACGTTGCCTTGGACGCCGGCCGGGTCGAGCGCCTCGCGGCCGATGCCGAGACGCAGCAGGTCGCAGCCGCCGAGGCAGTCGACGTCGGCCCGCAGCACGACCGGCTTGGCCGACGGGAACCGGATCGGCGGGAACGTGACCAGGAAGCGGGACCCGTCGCGGTGGCTGACCACGTTCGCCCGCAGTACGACGGACTTCGGCGTACCGCCGTCGATCTCGTCGCCGTTGGCGGCGCGGCTGATCAGTGGCTTGATCCCGTTCACCGCGACAGTTGCCGTCAGCTGTGAACTGCGGAACGTGAGCGGCGTGAGGTCACTCGGTGCCTGCAGCTTCTGCCAGCCCTGCGCGTCGGTGAGCTGTTCACCCTGGAACGCGACCCGGCGGAAGCTGTCCGGCTCGATCATCTCGGTCTGCAGCGTGTCGGGGGAGCCCGGCCGAGAGATCACGACCGGGGTCAGCCAATGCCGGTCCGGGTCGATCTGGTTGACCGTCTGCATGAACTCGCCCAGATAGAGGGCGTTCATCCGCAGTACGCCCTCGGCGCCGGTTTCGTAGCCGGAGCGGGTCTCGCGGTTGGCGGCGGCGATCGACGAGGCCTGGCCGGCGAAGGTGAGGAGCGCGGCGGCGACCGCGACGGCCGCGACGATCCGGGTGACGGCGGGACGACGCGAGATCTGCAGTGCGCCGAGCGCGAGGCCGAGCCGCCCTCGGCGGAGTGCCCGGCGGCTGATCAGCCCGGCGGTCGGGAGTAGTAGGTGCGCGAAGATGAGCCCGGCCGCGAGCCCGAGCAGGGCGGGCGTGAGGACCGGCAACGGACCGCGCCCGTCCCCGGTCAGCGCCGCGATCAGCCCAGCCACTGCGAAGACGATGACGCACAGGTCGGCGACGCCGATGGTCCGACCGCGCCGCAGCGGGAGGACGCGCCGGAGCAGGTTGGAGATCGACTGCCGGACGGTGCCCCGGACCTGGAGCACGACGACGACCAGTGCGAGTACGGCGGCGATCGCGAGCGCGGCCGGGACCGTCCAGGGCAGTTCGACCGGTGCGCCGTGCCGGAGCCAGGTCGCGCGGACGACCAGCAGCAGCGCGAAGCCCGCGAGGCCGCCGAGGAGGGTGCCGATGAGTACGGGCAGGCCGAGTTCGATGCACAGCGTGCGCTGGGTCCGGCGCGCGGACGAGCCACGCAGACGGGACAGAGCGATCTCGGGTCGCCGCTGGTCGACCACGGCCGCCAGTGCGAGCGCCAGTACGACGACCGCGAACAGCGCGACCTGCACCATCACCAGCGGGATGATCGTGGTCGCCTGCTTCCGCTCCGCCTGGATCTGGTCGACGAGAGTGGCCAGCGAGGACGTGTTCTGCGCGGGTACGCCGATCTCGCGGGCGTTGCCGTTCACGGTCTCGGTCGCGTCTTTCAGGCGATCGAGGTCGCCGAGCCGGGCCACGCCGGGGATCGGCCGGAAGTCCGACGTGACCCGCTGGGTCCACTTGTTCCCGGCGAAGGTCGAACTCTCGGTGAAGAGCTCGTTGGCGGCGCCCGGGTCCTTGTCCGCCGGCTTGTGCGAGTGGCCGGTCGGATAGTCGCCGTACCAGAAATCGCCGCGCGCCTCCTTGGGCTGGTAGAAGCCGACGATGGTGAGCCGGCCGCCGCCCTTGCCGACATCGCTCGGCGTCGCGGCCAGGGTGGTGCCGAGGCGGAACTCCCAGGTGGTCTTGTCGACCGTGGAGGCGATCACCTCGTTCGCCGCCTGCGGGCAGCGGCCCTCGGTGACGTCGAGCTGGGCGCAGTACCCGTCCCGCCAGCGCACGCGGGCGCCGGGCGACGGATCGCCCGCGGTGGCCGGGATGCTCCAGCTGACGTCGTTGTAGATGCCGTGCAGGGGCGGGGTGAACAGCGGCTTGAGATCACTGGGGAGGAGCTTGTCGAGGTCCTCCGGGCGGGTGGTGACCCCGACCTGCGGACCCGGTGAGGCGAGCAGCCAGGACGCGGGCAGGCGCTGGCCGGACAGGGTCTCGGTCATCACGGTCTGCTCGACGGCGCGGGCGAACCACGGCCCGAAGACGGCGCAGGCGCCGATCAGCAGGCTGATGCCGGTCAGTACCAGGGCCTGTGCCCAGCGATACCGCAGCGCCCGTCCCAGGAACATGTCCACCCCTTCAGCTGCCGCTCGTGCCAGCCGAAGATATGGAATGTTGCGGTCTTTGTGCTTCGCGGCGGCAAAATGTCACATTAATGTTGTCTAGGCAGGAACATGTCTCACCTCGTGCTGCCCTGTGCCCCGGTTCGTGCGACGCGGCGGTAGGTTCGGGGCATGCGTGAATCCCAGCTCGGTGACCTGACCGTTTCCGCCCTCGGCCTCGGCTGCATGGGGATGTCCCAGTCGTACGGCGTCCGGGCCGACGACGCCGAGTCGATCGCGACGCTGCACGCGGCGATCGACGCGGGCTGCACCTTCCTCGACACCGCCGACGTGTACGGCGACGGCGAGAACGAGGAGCTCGTCGGCCGCGCGCTGGCCGGGCGCCGCGACGAGGTCGTGCTCGCGACCAAGTTCGGTTTCAAGCGGCCCGCTTCGAGCTCGGCGCTGCCGAGCGTCGTCGACGGCTCGCCTTCCTATGCGCGTGAGGCCCTGGACGCTTCGCTGCGGCGGCTCGGTGTCGACCATGTCGATCTGTGGTACTTGCACCGGCGCGACCCGCAGGTGCCGATCGAGGAGACCGTCGGCGCGATGGCTTCGATGGTGGAGGCAGGGAAGGTGCGGTACATCGGGCTGTCCGAGGTGAACGGCGACACGGTCCGGGCGGCGCACGCAGTACATCCGATCACCGCCGTACAGAGTGAATGGTCGCTGTGGACGCGCGACCCGGAGACCGTCGTCCTGCCGACACTGCGGGAGCTGGGGGTCGGGTTCGTGCCGTTCAGCCCGCTCGGGCGCGGGTTCCTGACCGGGCAGATCAAGTCGGAGGCGGACTTCCCCGAGGACGACATGCGGCGCGGGCTGCCGCGGTTCCAGGGTGAGAACTTCCAGCGGAACCTCGACCTGGTCGCGCAGGTGCAGGCTTTGGCTTTGGAGAAGGGTGTTACACCGGGGCAGCTGGCGCTGGCGTGGTTGCTTGCGCAGGGCAATGATGTGGTGCCGATCCCGGGGACGAAGCGGCGGACGTACCTGGCCGAGAACCTGGGTGCGCTGGACGTCACGCTTTCTGCCGACGAGCTGGCCGCTTTGGAGGCGACGTTCCCGGCGGATGCGGTGGCGGGGCAGCGGTACACCGACAGCGGGATGGGCCTGGTGGGCAAGTGATCGGTGTCACCGGGTCGACCGGACAGCTCGGTTCCCGGATCGTGGCGCGGTTGGCCGGCGTACCGCTGCGGTTGATCGTGCGGGATCCGGGCCGGGCTCCTTCGGTGCCTGGTGCGTCGGTCGTGCAGGCGGCGTACGGGGAGCATGCGGCGCTGCTGAACGCGCTCGACGGGGTCGACGTACTGATGTTGCTGAGCGCAACCGAGTCGGCGGATCGGGTGGCGTTGCACAAGGCAACCGTCGACGCGGCGGTGGCGGCCGGGGTGCAGCGGATCGTCTACACGTCGTTCGTCGGGGCGTCGCCGGGGGCGACGTTCACGTTTGCGCGGGATCACTGGCACACGGAGGAGCACATCCGCTCGACGGGTGTCGACTTCACGTTCCTGCGGGACAACCTGTACCTCGACTTCGTGTCCGGCGGCGTGGGGGAGGACGGGGTGATCCGCGGTCCCGCCGGCGACGGCCGGGTCGCGGCCGTCTCCCGCGACGATGTCGCCGCCGTCGCAGCCACGGTGCTCCTCTCGACCAACTCGTCCATCCCGGTCGCCTCATCGACTCCGTCCACTCCGACCGCCGTGGGCGCCCCAGGTGCCTCGGACGGCCGGACTCGGATCGCCTCCGACCACTCCGGCGCGACCTACGACCTCACCGGGCCCCGCGCGTTCACGCTCGCCGAGGCAGCCGCGGTCCTGACCGACGCCTGGGGCCGCAAGATCCGGTACGAGCCGGAGACCCTCGACGAGGCCTTCCGGTCCCGCGAGTCGTACGGCGCTCCCGCCTGGGAGGTCGCCGGCTGGGTGACGTCGTACGCCGCCATCGCCAGCGGCGAACTCAGCCAGGTGTCGACCGCCGTACGCGACATCACCGGCGTCGAGCCGACCGGCCTGGAGGAGTATGTCCGCGCTCGGTGAGAGACTGGTGCGGTGCCGCTCTACCGGGATCAGGCGATCGTGCTGCGCACCCAGAAGCTGGGTGAAGCGGACCGGATCGCCACGCTCCTGACCCGCGCCAACGGCAAGGTCCGCGCGGTCGCCAAGGGAGTCCGCCGTACGTCGTCCCGCTTCGGCGCCCGGCTCGAGCCGTTCAGCCACGTCGACCTGCAACTCGCGACCGGCCGGACACTCGACGTGGTCACGCAGGCCGAGTCGATCGCGGCGTACGGCGAGGGCATCGTCGGCGACTACGCCCGGTACACGACCGGCACCGTCCTGCTCGAGACCGCCGACCGCCTCGTCGTCGAGGAGAAGGAACCCGCTACCCAGCAGCACCTCCTGCTCGCCGGCGCCCTCCGCGTCCTGTCCACCGGCGAACGCGAGCCCGGCCTGGTCCTCGACTCCTTCCTCCTCCGCTCCCTGTCGATCTCCGGCTACGCCCCCTCTTTCGACGACTGCGCCCGCTGCGGCGAACCAGGCCCCCACCGAGCCTTCAACCCCGCCTCCGGCGGCATGGTCTGCACCACCTGCCGCCCCCCAGCCTCAGCCATGCCCAGCCCCGCCACCGTCACCCACCTCGGCGCCCTCCTAACCGGCGACTGGCCCACCGCCCTCAAAGCCGACCCCCGAACCCGCCGAGAATCCACCGGCCTGATAGCCGCCTTCTTCACCTACCACCAAGAAAACCAACTCCGCTCCCTCCCCCACCTAGACCTAACCTCAGGAGCCTCCTAACCGCAGGCGACTCCAGCCCCGCCGGTCAACCGTCGCTCAGCGTTGCTTACCGGGGCCTGGCCACCCGGTCGGTCCCGGCCGTGAGTGTCGTGGTCGGGCGTCCAGCGGTACCGAAGGCCCTGCAGTTGGATGCCCGGTCGGCCCTGACCTCGTAGGGTCGCTCTGCTGCGGGACCCGATCGCGAGCCGACTCTGTGGGTGGCCGTAACGGCGCTCCGACGATGATGGGCCGCGAGGACCGCAACGGCTGCTGCCCGTCCCACGCATGAGCGATGGCGCGCTTCGCGTCCAGTTCCGCCTGCCGGGTCGCTCCTCCGCCACTCGAATCCAGCCAGTTGTCGAACCGGTCGAGGCCAGGCTGCCGGTCAGTCGGATGGCGGCGGAGGCGAGCACAGACGTGCGCGTAGATGTTGTTCGGCCCACGCCGAGGTTTGATCGCGAGCAGCTCCCGCCGGGGCAACCCGCCGGGCGTCGCACTTGGCATCTCCCGGAACACCAGGCGATAGTCGGCCGACCGTTGCGGATCCGACCGGATGTACACCGTCACGCAGTCGCGCAGGTCACCGTTCCCGGGCGAGTAGGTCAATGCATGATGACCGTTGGACTTGCCGCTCGCGAGGTCCAGCATTGTCCGCAGGACCTGCCGTCGGAGGGCGGTCGCAGGACCGAAACGATCTCTGCTCGCCGCGAGATCGATCCGGCGATAGTCGAGATCGAAATCGGGCCCAGCCACCAACTGGTACCCGACCCCGGAGCTCACGATCCCTCGCGGTCCTCACGGCGCAACTCCTCCAGCAACTCCTGCGTCTCCGGCCCCATCCGAGCCGCCCACTCATCCAGATCCAGCGGCCGGCTGTCCGGCAGCGGTTCGGTGGCGTACCTCCGCACCGTCGGGTCGTCCACCACACCGGCCGGCGGCTGATCATCCCCCCGCAACTCCCGGTACTGCGCCGCCGACATCACCACCGCCTCCGGCTCTCCGTCCTCCCCCCACACCACCGGCGCCCCACTCCCCGCCCGCACCGCCCCCATCAACCGAGGCAACTCCTCCGCAAGCACCCCCGGCTCAACCACCTCGTCCCCAACCGCGAACTTCCCTTCCCCACCCAGATCCTCAAACTCGTCATACGTCAACATCACCGCCTCAGGCCCCCCATCCCCAAAACTGAACGCCCACCCCCCACCCCGAAACCGCCCAAGCACCCCCACCAGGTCCACCCGAATCTCATCAACAGAGGCCCAAGTCGTCATACCCAAAACCTATTACGCCTCGACGCACCCCCGCGGCACTTATCCACAGCCAGCGAAGCAATAGACCAGAGGGCCATCGTCATCTCGTCGACGAGAAGACAACATGCCGCACTCTCACAGCCAGCGCGCGACTCGAACCAGCGAGGTCTTCTCGACACGCATAGTCGCGGCCGTGGCATGCTGGGCTGCCGGCCGTCCGCAGAGCGACAGCACGCGGACGGCAAGCTACTGCGCCGAGTTGCGGCCGGGCAGGGCACGGGACCGGTCTCCGTCGTAGGCCCCAACAGTTACACGAGGGATCGTTGCCCTCTGCAGTCGTACGTTGGGTCAGCAACCAGCCTTGGTAGGCGCAACCGCGTCGCCACCGTCCGGATCAACCAGCACCGGCACAGCTTCCCCGATACGCAACTGCGTAGCTGCTTCTTGGGTCGTGGATATCTCCCCGGTATCACCCAGATTGCTCTGCCAGGTGATCTCCCATTGCGCGGTGGCTGTCAACGAGTACTTGCAGGTCGGGAGCTTCTTTGAGGTCTTGGCGTATCGGTGGCCACAATCGGGCGAGTCCTTGATGCCCATCGACTCGTCGTACGGCGTGCCCGGGCCGTCGCAGCGAATCGTCGTTCCATCGCCCATCGACCAGTTGATCGCCTTGACCTGCGCCGTCGCCGTGACCGACAACCCCGGAACACTCGCACTCCGGACGATCGGGCCCCAGGTGTTCTCAGTCTTCGTCACCCACATCCACACAGGCATGTTCACCAAGCCGATTTGATCTGTGTCGGGAGCCGTCTTCAGCAACGGAGGTGCGAGATTCATCGTGGCGATCGCTCGATACGCCAACGTCACGGGATCGATGACCACGGTGTCCGGCTCCCCGGGGAGCCATACCCACTCGGTCACGAGGTGCTTGCCCTCGTCGTACCCCTGCTCGCGAACGCAGGCCCAGAGGCTTCCGTCGGTGTGTCCTTGCCAGCGAGGGTCGCTGAACGGAGGCTGGGGAGCTTCCCGGCGCAAGTAGCACTGGTGACTGTTGGACCAGTTGCCGAGCGACGACGTACAGGCTTGGGCGGCGCCGTTGAACTGACACACCGGTTTCTTGGGTGATTGCGGATCCTTGCCCTTGTCCACCGTCGTTGTCTCGCCCGGGAGATTCGCGATGAGCACCAAGGTGTATTCGCCGGTATCCGGGTCTTGGATCCACCGATAACCATCCGGCGGGGTTGGAAGGGCGAATGCGGTGCCTGCTACGAGGGACGCGACAGCAACCCCGGCAACGATAGTGAGGGCGACCGATTTGAGGGCCTTCAGCATGCCCCGGCCGCTTTCTCTTCGATCAAGAACCACATCTTCTTGCCGGCCGCATTGGCAGAGTAGACGAGCCGTGCGCTGATGCCGTGCTTGCCGCCGCCGACGGTGCTCGCAACCGGGACAGGTTTTCCAGTTGATCGGTATCGCATCTGGACCCCTGTTCCGTCGATACAGCTCTTGAGTACGACGGTCGGCTGTTCGGCTTTCAGATTGACCGAGCTCGGTGCGGTGGAGCTGATCTTGCTCGTGCCGGTCTGGTAGAGCCCGTTTCGTGTGAAGAAATCGAGGCGCTCGAGAATCGATTCGAGCCACGCTCCGCCGTTGCCGGCGGCTTCGAGAACCGGACTCCGGACCCCCTCTGGTTTTTGGAGTGCCCTTCCTGCCGCCGCACGCGCAGCGAGGTACTGAGCCGTGGCGGCCGTGATGGCGGCCTGTTCATCAGCGGACCACGTGGGGGTGGACGGGGCGCTTGGAGTGGGGGCTGGGCTGGAAGTTGGTGAAGGGGAGGTGGGGGTGGTGTTGGGCCGGCCGGCTTCGGGGGAGCCGGTGCACGCGGTCAGCAGCGAGAGGGTGCTGAGCGTGGCTACGGCGGCTGGAAGGAGGCGGCGGGGCATGGGGTGGGGCTCCGTTCTTGGGTTGCTGGTGGTGTAAGGGTTGCATACGGAGGGTGTTCGGTGGGGTGGGTTATCCACAGGTTGCAGGTTGTTGCAGGGGTGGGTGGGAGGGGGTGGGAGGATGCGGGTATGTCGCCTATCGGTCGTCGTCGGGGTCGGGGGATTTTGGGGGGTTCGGGGGAGAAGAAGGTGGTGGTGGCGCCGGAGCCGCATCCTTCGGGGGCTCGGCCGCCGGGGGTGCCGAAGGAATTGGTGCCGCGGCATGTGGCGATCGTGATGGACGGGAACGGGCGGTGGGCCAAGCAGCGGGGGCTGCCGCGGACGGAGGGGCACAAGGCGGGGGAGGCCTCGTTGCTCGACGTCATCAAGGGCGGGATCGAGATCGGGGTGAAGTACATCTCGGCGTACGCGTTCTCGACGGAGAACTGGGCGCGGTCGCCGGAAGAGGTGCGGTTCCTGATGGGGTTCAACCGGGAGGTGATCCATCGGCGCCGCGACGAGCTCGACGCGATGGGGGTCCGGGTGGTGTGGTCCGGGCGGCGGCCGCGGTTGTGGAAGTCGGTCATCGACGAGCTCGAGTACGCGCAGGAGCGGACCAAGGACAACGACACGATCACCCTGCAGTTCTGCGTGAACTACGGCGGCCAGGCGGAGATCGCCGACGCGATGAAGTCGATCGCGGCAGAAGTTGCCGCAGGCAAGCTCAAGCCGGACCGGATCACCGAGAAGACGATCGCCCGGCATCTCTACGCCCCGGACATCCCCGAGGTGGACCTGTTCGTCCGCTCGTCGGGCGAGCAGCGGATCAGCAACTTCCTGGTCTGGCAGCTCGCGTACGCCGAGATGGTGTTCCTGGACACGCTCTGGCCGGACTTCGACCGCCGCGATCTGTGGCGGGCGATCGAGCTCTACGCCCAACGCGACCGCCGGTACGGCGGCGCCGTACCGAACGAGGTCACCGCCGAGAGCTGACCCCCGCGTCCGTAAAAGAAAGCGCCGGGAACCGACCGTCGACCCGGCTGCGTCTAGGCTCGTTGTGCAAGGCATCGATCATGACGAGAGCGCGAGCGCGCGGCGGACGAAGGACGAGCTGATGGCGAACGAGGCGGAATTCGCCCACTACACCGACCAGATCGCGAAGGCGGTCATCGAGGTGAACGCGACGCTACGGTCGGTGACCTACGAGCTCGGCGACGAGCAGATCGGCCGGATGCTGGGCAGCCGCTCGGAGGATCTCGCGACGCTGCGACCGGGTGTCGACGGCCTGGCCGCGGCCGAGCTGACGGTCCAGCGGGCCGAAGGCGCCGCCGTTGATCCGGCCAGAGCAAACCTGGTCCACACACTCGCGACGTACCAGGGTGACGTCGAGGCGCAGTCGGCCCGCATCGGCGGCGTGCAGCGAGCGCTGGGTGAGCAGCGCACCGGCACGAGCCCGCAGGACCGCCACTGCCTGCAGGCCGGCTCGCAGGCGCTGGAGAGCGCGCTGAGGGATCTGGACAGGATCGAGCAGATGCCCGGTCGGGCGACGGCCGACGTGGCGAAGCTCCGTTCGGGGGTCGAGTACCTGAAGAACGTCGTCGATGTCGTCGACAGCCGGGTCGAGCAGATGACCGCCCAGCTGTCGGAGGGCCGGCAGGCGGCGTACAAGTTCCACACCGCCGCGCCCGCTGAGCTCCAGCCGTCCGCCGACCTCGGCCGGACCATCGGCCGGATGCAGGACTCGATCGCCGACACCCGCGACAACGCGCAACGCCTGCACGCGGACCTCGCCAAGAGCAGCGAGGGATTCCAATCGGTCGCCGAGTTCTCCGTCGGCGTCGCCAACGGCGCGCATGCCGAGCAGCAGCACGCAGCCCAGGAAGCCGAGCAGTTGGCCGACGCGATGCGAGCCGGCGTGAATCCGACCGCGCGCGCCGATCAGCACCCCGTGGCGCACCAGCCGGAGTCGGATCTGAGCCGCCGGCTCAACGGTCCCGCCCAGGAGGGCGGCCTCAAGCTCTAGCGGCCGGGGGACGGCAGCAGCCCGCGCTCGATCGCCACGGTGACGGCACGCGTGCGGTCGTCGACGTCGAGTTTGGCGAAGAGCCGCTGCAGATGGGTCTTCACAGTGGCCTCGCCGATGAAGAGCTCACGCCCGATCTCCGCGTTGCTCAGCCCGCGGGCCACCGCGGCCAGCACTTCCAGCTCGCGCGGCGACGGCGACGCCGCGGCGGGCGCGGCCGGCGTACGAAGGCGAGACATCAGCCGGGCCGCGACAGGCGGCGCCAACACGGTCTCACCACGGGCCGCGGCGCGGATCCCGTTGAGCAGTTCAATGTGCGGTGTGTCCTTCAGCAGATACCCGGCCGCGCCTGCCTCGACCGCGTGCAGGATGTCCGTGTCGGTGTCGTACGTCGTCAGCACCAGCACCCGCGTCGACGGATACCCGGACACGATCGCCCCGGTCGCAGCCACGCCGTCCATTCGCGGCATCCGCAGATCCATCAGTACGACGTCCGGCCGCGTCGACTCGACCAGCGCCACCGCTTCCGAACCGTCGCCGGCCTCACCGACCACGGAGATGTCCTCGGTCACCGACAACATCCCGGTCAGCCCGGACCGGACGACCGGATGATCGTCGACCACCAGAACCCGAATCACACATCCTCCTGCACAGCCGGGATCAACACCTGCACACGCGTACCGCGCCCCGGCGAACTCTCCACCTGGACCGAGCCGCCCGACTCCTCGACCCGCCCGCGCATCGCAGTCAACCCGAAACCGCCGGACACGGTCGCCGGCGTGAACCCCGTCCCGTCGTCCCGGATCTCGATCCACACCCCGCCGTCGGACAGCCCGAGCGTGATCCGAACCTGCGTTGCAGCAGCATGTTTCCGTACGTTGGCCAGCGCCTCCTGCGCCGACCGCAGCAGCACGACCTGCTGCGCCTGCGGCAGCGCCGCGACCTCGTCATCAGGCAGGTCCAGCGAGACCTGTACGTCGACGCCAGTCTCGGCCGCGAACCGCTCCGCCTGCCGTCGCAGTACTTCGGTCAACGTTGCCTCCGACAACGCAACCGGGGTGAACGCGGCAACCAACGCCCGCGCCTCCGCCAAGTTCTCCCGGGCGGTGTCCTCGATCGCCGCCAGCCGCGCCGAAGCATCGGCGCCGCGCGAGAGCTCCACCGCGGCCGCCTGCGCCAGCATCACGATGCTCGTCATCCCCTGAGCGAGCGTGTCGTGGATCTCCCGCGCCATCCGCTCCCGCTCAGCCATCACACCCGCGCTGTGGTGCGCCTCGGCGAGCTCGTCGCGCGCCGCCTCGAGTTGCTCGATCAGCTCGGCCCGCTGCTGACTCTGCGTGATGACCTTCTCGATCCAGATCCCGAACAGCAGACTGACCACGAGGCTGACCAGCATCCACGGCAGGATCTCCCAGAACGCCTTCCAGCCCCACCCCGCGCTCCACAACTGCGCCGTACCGACGCCGAGCACCAGCAGCAGACTGAGCCCGATGCCCTCGCGGATGTCCTCGCACAGCAACCAGATCTGCGCCGACCCGATGAACATCAGGAACACCGACTGCGGGTAGATCCCGATCAGCACGACCAGCGCCGCGATCAGCACCAGCCGATACGCGTACCGCGGGAGCCGCCGCCGCGACCGGATCGCGGGCAGTCCGATGAACTGGTACGCCGCTCCGAGCACCACGACCGTCCCGGCGAACACCGACTGCCGGACCGTCCCCAGATGCCCAAGGAACGACAGCGCCAGCGTCATCCCGAGCAGCACCCAGAAGACGATGTGCCATCCGATCAGCGCCCGCGTCCACACGGGCTGTCCGGCGCCACCGCTCGAGTTCTGCACGGACCCCATCTTCCTCCACAACAGGACCCACACCCGAGGCCCGGTCCACGCGGGCACCGGCGACAGCCCGGGAGACAACTCGGGGGACAGCTCGGGAGACAGCTCGGGAGACAGCTCGGTACGACGCCGGTCCGGGAGGGCCGACGTCGTACCGGTGAGCTTGTTCATCAGCCCGCGTCCCGGCGGGTCCAGCGGAACACCCGCTGGGCGAGGAACAGGCCGACGACCAGCCAGATCGAGAGCACGACCGCGCCGGTGCCGAGCTGCCAGGACTTGGCCGGCTCGGTCAGCTCGAACCCGTCCGGCAGAAACACCGACCGCATTCCCTGCGCGAGCCACTTGAGCGGGAACACCGAGGCGACGTTGCGCATCCAGGCCGGCAGGCTGCTGTAGACGAAGTACACACCGGACATGAACTGCAGCAGCAGGACGATCGGCGTGATCACCGCGGAGGCGGCCTTGCCGGACTTCGGTACGACGCTGAACGCGATCCCGAGCACCGAACCGGACGCCGTACCGAGGACGAAGATCCAGACGAAGTTCAGCCACTTGTCCGGCTCGCTCGGCAGGTCGACGCCGAGCAGCAGTCCGGAGATCGCCAGCAGCAGCGCGATCTGCGCGACCGAGGTGATCAGGACCTGGCCGATCTTGCCGATGAAGTACGCCTGCGGCGGCATCGGCGTACCGCGCAACCGCTTCAACAGACCGTCGTCGCGCTCGAGCGCGATGCTGATCGCGAGCGACTGGAAGCTGCTCAGGAAGATGCCGGAGGCGATCATCCCGGGGGTGAAGTAGGTCGCGGCGTTGACGCCGTCGAAGTCGGTGTTGCCGAAGACCGCGGAGAAGATGCCGAGGAAGATGATCGGGAAGAAGAACGTGAAGATCAGCGCTTCCCGCTCGCGGAAGAACTCGCGGACCTCGAGCCGGGTTCGCGCCAGGCCGACCGACAGGGTCGACGGCAGCGCCTTCGGGGTCGGGTGCTGCGTGGTCGTGGTGTTCGCCATCAGAGTGCTCCAGCTTCCATCGCGAGGGCAGCGGTGCCGGCGGCCGTGGCCTTGCCGATCAGTTCCAGGTAGATGTCTTCCAGGCTCGGGCGGCGGACCTCGAGCTCGGGTACCTCGCCGTCGAAGCGGGCCATCAGCGCGGCCACCTCGGCGGTCGGCCGGTCGGTGCGCAGTTCGTGCGGTCCGTCGGCGTCGGCCCAGGAGACCCGTGCGGTCCGGGCGCCGCGACCGCCGAGCGTCTCCGGCGTACCGATCTCGATCATCCGGCCGTCGGCGATCACGCCGACCCGGTCGGCCAGGTGCTCGGCCTCGTCGAGGTAGTGGGTGGTGAGCAGGATCGTGGTGCCCTCGGTCCGGAGCTCCTCGATCAGCGTCCAGAACTGCCGGCGTGCTTCCGGGTCGAACCCGGTCGTCGGCTCGTCGAGGAACAGCAGCTCGGGGTTGCCGATGACGCCGAGCGCCACGTCGAGCCGGCGGCGCTGACCGCCGGACAGCTTGCGCGGGCGGGTCTTGCGCTTCTCCTCCAGCCCGACCGCGGCGATCACCTCGTCGGGGTCGCGCGGGTTCGGGTAGTAGCCGGCGTAGTGGTTGACCAGCTCGGACACTGTGGACTCGGCCTCGTCGCGCGAGGTCTGCAGCACGATGCCGAGCCGGCTGCGCCAGTCCCGGTCGCCGTGCGCCGGGTCCGCCCCCAGCACACTCACTTCACCCTCGTCGGCCCGGCGATACCCCTCCAGAATCTCCGTGGTCGTCGTCTTGCCGGCCCCGTTCGGACCGAGCAGGGCGAAGACCTCGCCCCGGTGGATGTCCAGATCGACCCCGTCGACCGCGACCTTGTCCGGGTACCGCTTGACCAGGCCGCGCACCCTCACTGCGTTGTCGTTCTCCATGTCTCCACTCTCCCGGCCCGGCACCCTGCCCAGGGAGCACCGCCCGGCTGACTCTCTGTCCACCGACCGGGGGACAGAGATGTACGTAAGGACAGGAGGTGTGGGGGTCCACCGCCGTTTCGGCGGTCCGGTTCAGGCGGGGGAGGTCATATACGAAGACGACTACGTCCTGTTCTGATGTACACGCCGAGGGGGCTGACGGGAGTGGGGCCGGGCGGTTAGGTTCGGGGAATGGCTCAGACGGTGCGTGGTGTGGTGGCGGCGGGCAAGGGTGCGCCGGTGACGATCGAGGAGATCACGATCCCGGACCCGGGTCCGGGCGAGGCGGTGGTGAAGGTCCAGGCCTGCGGGGTCTGCCACACCGACCTGCACTACCGGGAGGGCGGGATCAACGACGACTTCCCGTTCCTGCTCGGGCACGAGGCGGCCGGCATCGTGGAGTCGGTCGGCGAGGGCGTCACCGATGTGCAGCCGGGCGATTTCGTCGTACTGAACTGGCGAGCCGTGTGCGGGAACTGCCGCGCCTGCCTGCGCGGCCGGCCGTGGTACTGCTTCAACACCCACAACGCGAAGCAGAAGATGACGCTCGCCGATGGCACCGAGCTCAGCCCGGCCCTCGGCATCGGTGCGTTCGCCGAGAAGACGCTGGTCGCGGCGGGGCAGTGCACGAAGGTTGACCCGGCCGCGAAGCCGGAGGTCGCAGGCCTGCTCGGCTGCGGCGTGATGGCGGGTCTCGGTGCCGCGATCAACACCGGGAACGTCGGACGCGGCGACACCGTTGCGGTGATCGGTTCGGGCGGCGTCGGTACGGCGGCCGTCGTCGGAGCCCGCCTGGCCGGCGCAGCGAAAGTCATTGCCATCGACATCGATGACCGCAAGCTGACCGTGGCCCAGGAGCTCGGCGCGACCCACGCGATCAACTCCAAGGGCCTGGACCACGACGGTGTGGTCGAGGCGGTGCAGAAGCTGACCGGTGGGTTCGGCGCGGACGTCGTGATCGACGCGGTCGGCCGTCCGGAGACGTGGAAGCAGGCGTTCTACGCGCGCGATCTGGCCGGAACGGTCGTGCTCGTCGGCGTACCCACTCCTGACATGACGCTGGAGATGCCGCTGCTCGACTTCTTCGGTCGCGGCGGGTCCCTCAAGTCGAGCTGGTACGGCGATTGCCTGCCCACCCGCGACTTCCCGCTGCTGATCGACCTGCACCTGCAGGGTCGCCTTCCGCTCGACCGCTTCGTCTCGGAGACGATCGGGTTGGACGACGTCGAGGCCGCCTTCACGAAGATGCACCACGGCGACGTACTGCGCTCTGTCGTCGTCTTCTAGGCCCGCCGGACGCTGCGGGCGAGGAAGCTGCCCGCGACGATGCCGATCGCGGCGACGAGGGCGAGGTACCAGCTCGTCGTGGTGAGCGAGCCTCCTGACAGGAACAACGTCCCGAAGATCGTGACGCCGCCGACCTGGCTCAGCTGGATGGCTGTGGTGAGGACGCCGCTCGCATCGGCTGCTCTGCTCAGTGGGACGTGGACCAGTGACTGCGTGACGAGCGGGCTGGCGGACAGGCCCATGCCTGCTCCGGCCAGTACCAGCGCGGGCCACACGAGCGAGCCGGCGGCGAGCTGACTGAGTCCGATGCCGGCGTACCCGAGCGTGCACAGGGCGAGGCCGGTCGGGACGACCAGGTGATGCAGCCGGACCGGAAGCGAACGCCAGAAGAACCCGACCAGACCGAACGTGACGGCGAAGGGCAGCCAGGTGAGCCCGGAATGGAGGGCCGACTCGCCGAGGCCGTTCTGCAGGTGCAGGGTGAAGCTGAACATGAACCCGCCGACGGCCAGCAGTGTGCAGATGAGCGTCGCGATACCGACTGCAAGGCCGCGAGCACGGAGTACGTCGAGGTTGAGGAGCGGATCGTCGACCCGGCGCTCGACCCGGACGAAGACCACCGCGAGGACGAGCCCCGCGACGAAGCAGACGAACGTCCACCGCGGCCAGCCGAGCTCGTGCCCGATCACCATCGGCAGCACCAGCAGGAGTACTGCGCAGGTCGATATCGCCAGCCCGATGAGGTCCAGACGACGCGCGGCCGTCGGGCGGTCGGCCGGTACCAGCCGGGGCACCAGGACCGCGAGGACGATGCCGACCGGGACGTTGATCAGGAAGATCGGGCGCCACTGAGCCCCGGCGACGTTGGCGGCGAGCAGGAGACCGCCGACGACCAGGCCGGCGACCTGGCCGGCGGACAGCGTCGCGCCGTACGCGGACAGGGCCTTGGCGCGAGCGGGGCCGGTGAAGTGGGTCTGGATCACGCTCATGATCTGCGGCACCATCACCGCCGCGGCAATGCCTTGGGCGAAGCGGAACAGCACCAGCGGCAGGATCGCCGGCGCCAGCCCGCAGGCGAGTGACGCGAGCGTGAACAGGACGACCCCGATGAGGTACATCCGGCGGCGGCCGTAGAGGTCGCCGAGCCGGGCACCGGTGATCAGGGTCATCGCATACGCGACCATGTAGCCGCCGACGACCAGTTGCAGCCAGGCGCCGGACGCCTGGAAGTCGGTGCCGATGGTGGGCATCGCGACATTGACGACGGACGTGTCCAGCAGTGCCATGAACTGGCCGAGCAGCAACACGGCGAGCATCAGCCCGCGCCGGGCGCCGACGTCAGCCGGGCGGTCGATCATCACAGCGGCCATCAGGTTTCTCCCTCGTTGAGTCAGGACGTGGGTATGTACCTGGGCTGCCTCACGGATTCATCGGCGGCGCAGCGATGAATTCCGGCGGCTCGCGCGGTACGTACATCCAGGAACCCCGACAAGTGGGAGGCTCGCGCTGTGGACCGAGACGACTTCGACCAGCAGGTGGCGCCGTACCGACGTGAATTGCTGGCGCACTGCTACCGGATGCTCGGGTCGGTGCACGACGCGGAAGATCTCGTCCAGGAGACGTTCCTCCGGGCCTGGCGCGCGATCGACACGTACGACGCCGAGCGCGCCTCGCTGCGGACCTGGCTCTACCGGATCGCGACCAACGCCTGCCTGACGGCGCTCAAGGGACGAGGACGGCGTGCTCTCCCGTCAGGTCTGGTCGCAGCGGCGACCGATGCCCAGGCGCCGATCGAGTTGGCTCTCGACGTGCCCTGGTTGCAGCCGTTCCCGACCAGCGGCGACCCGGCTGCGGCCTTGGCGGCGAAGGGGAGTCTGCGGCTCGCGCTGGTGGCCGCGATGCAGTATCTGCCCGCCCGGCAGCGCGCGGTCCTGGTACTGCGGGATGTCCTCGACTGGTCAGCCGCAGATGTCGCGGAGGCGTTGGAGACGACCCCGGCCTCGGTCAACAGCGCCCTCCAGCGTGCCCGGGCGCGGCTGGCCGAGGTCGACGTCACGGAGGACGACGTCGACGAGCCCACCGACAAAGAGATCAAGGCGATCGTCGACGACTACGTCCGCGCGTTCGAAGCGGCCGACGTACAGGAGTTGAGCCGGCTGCTCGCCGAGCGGGTCGTGCTCGAGATGCCGCCGGCGCCGCTGTGGTTCGTGGGGCGCGACGCGTACGGCGCGTTCATCGAGCGGGTCTACGCCATGCGCGGTCCGGCGTGGCGGATGGTGCCGACGACGGCGAACGGCCAGCCCGCCGTCGGCGCGTATGTGCGCACCGACGACGGGCGCTACCACCCGCACACCCTCCAGGTCTTCACCGTCACCAAAGCCGGAATCACGCACAACATCACGTTCTTCGACCAGGGCCTCTTCGAGTATTTCGGGCTGCCGTCACACCTTGAATGAGATCCACTGATCCGGAGTCGCATCGGGCTTGCCGGCGATCGGTCGCGCTTCCTGGGTCCACACATCGCCGGACACCTCGGTCGCGACCCGCTGCCAGAACCGGACCGCCTTCTCGTTGTTCCCCTGGAACGCGACGTCGCACGGGCCGGGGTGGTTCGACAGCACCTCCTGGACCGCCCGCAGTCCCAGACCGTTGCGTCGTACCGGCCGGACCATGAAGAACGCGTTCAGCACATGCACCGGCTGCTGCAGCGCGCGCATGAAGCAGAACCCGACCGGATTCTCGCCGACAGAGATCAGGTACCCGGCCCACTCCGGATCCCCGGTCAGCACCTTCTCCAGCCACTCGGTGCGGTAGCTGCCGTCGGGCCGCGGCAGCTGCCCCTGGAACTCGGACATGTCGTGGCGGAACATCAACCACAACCGCTCCATCAAACCCCGGTCGGACGGCTGGACCCGGCGCACCAACAGATCAGACATACGTCTCCTCAGAACGTCTCAGAACGCAGAAAAGCCTCCCGCCGGAAGAGTCCGGTACGGAAGGCTTACTGCGGTCAGTTTATCAGTCCTGCGGGGCCGTCTGGCCGGCGACCCAGGTCATGTCCGGGTAGCGCAGGCCGACCGGCGTCAGCTTCGACAGCCCGGCCACATCCTCCGCGGTCAACGAAAGCTCGACCGCCGCCGCGTTCTCCTCGAGGTACTTGCGCCGCTTCGTCCCCGGGATCGGCGCCACATCGTTGCCCTGCGCAAGTACCCAGGCGAGTGCGACCTGCCCCGGCGTGGCGTCGTACCGCGCGGCCACCGAGCGGATCTCCTCGACCAGCGCGAGGTTCGCGTCGAGGTTGTCGCCGGAGAAGCGCGGCAGGGTACGACGGAAGTCGTCGGCCGGAAGCTCCGACGGCAACGCGCCGGTCAGCATGCCGCGCCCGAGCGGCGAGTACGGCACGATCCCGATGCCGAGCTCGCGACACGTCGGCAGCACCGACTCCTCGATGTCACGGCTGAACAGCGACCACTCGCTCTGCACCGCGGTGATCGGATGTACGGCGTGCGCCCGCCGGATCGTCTCCGCCGACGCCTCCGACAACCCGAGGTACCGGACCTTGCCCGCCTCGACGAGCGCAGCCATCGCTCCGACCGTCTCCTCGACCGGTACGTCGGGATCCATGCGGTGCTGGTAGTACAGGTCGACGTGGTCGACGCCCAGCCGCTGCAGCGACGCGTCGATCGCGGACCGGACGTAGTCCGGCGTCCCGTTCACGCCGCGCTTCGACGGGTCGCGCCCGTCGCCGGTGATCCCGAACTTCGTGGCCAGGAACACCTCGTCCCGGCGGTCGGCGATCGCCGCGCCGACCAGCTCCTCGTTCGCGCCGAAGCCGTACAGGTCGGCGGTGTCGAGGAACGTGATGCCGAGGTCGAGCGCGCGGTGCAGCGTGGCGACGGACTCGTTGTCGTCGGCCGCGCCGTACGCGTAGCTCATTCCCATGCAGCCGAGTCCGAGCCGGCTGACCTCGGCGCCTTGACTACCCAGTTTCATCAGAATCTCCCAGAAATTGGCATGGCTCCGCCCGGGCACCCCGGGGTGAGCGCGGAAAGTTACGGAGTGGCAGTGCCGCCGTACACGTCGATCTTGTAGTCGGTCACTGCGAGGGCGAGCTGCAGATCGCGCAGCTGCCGGTGGATCTTCGCGCGGTGCTCCTGCATCAGGGCGAGCCGCTGGGGTGCGGTGTGGTCACCCTCGAGCACCAGCGCCAGGTAGTGGCTGAGCGTGCCGATCGGCATCCCCGAGGCACGCAGCCTGCTGATGAACACGATCCGCGCCATCGCCCGCCGGTCGTAGCTGCGATACCCGGCCGCGTCCCGGCCGACCTCGAGCAGCCCGATCCGCTCGTAGTACCGCAGGGTGTGGGCAGTGAGGCCGGTGAGCTCGGCGGCCTCGGCGATCGACAGCTGCTCGGGCAGATCGTCCGGCAGCTCGAGCAGACAGAGCAGGTCCGGATCGACCGGCTCCAACTCCGGGTGGTGCGCCGCGATAGCGGCACGGCGGTCCGTGAGCAGCTCGGTCGCGTTCATGTCCTCGACCGTACGCCTTGGAGCGCACTCAAAGGCAAAGGTGACTTGGGCGACACCTCAGGCCGGTTGGCAGTCCTGGCAGGTGCCGAAGATCTCCAGGGTGTGGCTGATGTCGGCGTAGCCGTGCTCGGCGGCGACCTTGTCGGCCCAGCGCTCGACGGCCGGGCCCTCGACCTCGACGGTCCGTCCGCAGTTGCGGCAGACCAGGTGGTGGTGATGACCCTTCGAGCAGCGCCGGTAGGCCGTCTCGCCGTCGGCGTTGCGCAGTACGTCGACCTCGCTGGAGTCCGCGAGCGCCTGCAGGGTCCGGTAGACAGTGGTCAGGCCGACGTTCTCACCGGCGGTCCGGAGGTCCTGGTGGATCTCCTGGGCGGTCCGGAATTCGTCGAGCTTGTCGAGCGCTTGCGCGACCGCGGCACGCTGACGCGTCGAGCGTGTTCCGATAGCCACCGTTCCTCCTGTCATCTCATCACCACGCCCAATTCTCTCAGAAGACAGCAAGTCAGTGCTCATCCCAGTGATCTCCGTGTGCCGCGTGCAGGTGCCCGTCGTGCACGTAGTCCACGTGGTCACCGTGCTCGACCTTCTTGTGACCGCAGACCGGATTGTGCGCGTGCGGGTGCCCGGCGCTCACCACATGTGGCTCGGGCGCGGGCACGCCGATCTCTGGCTCTTCGTCCGCGAGCGGACGGGCGCGCCCGGACCGCCGCCGGAGCAGCGTCCCCGCCGCGGCCGCCACCACGAACCCGGCCAGCGCCAGCACGACGATGGTCGCACCGGGAGCCACATTCGCGTTGTACGACGTGATGATGCCGGCCAGACACGCCAGCACCCCGATGATGCATGCAGTGACGAACGTACTGCGGAACGACCGCGTCACCTGCTGCGCTGTCGCCACTGGGACCACCATCAGCGCACTGACCAGCAGCAGACCCACGGTCCGCATAGCCACGGTCACAGTCACCGCAGCCATCACTGCGATCACCAGGTTGAGCAGCTGCACTCGGAGCCCCGTCGTACGGGCGAACTCCTCGTCCTGGCAGACCGCGAACAGCTGCGGACCCAGGCCGATCGCCACGACCAGCACGGCCACGGCCAGGCCGACGACGACGTACAGGTCGCTCTGGGACACCGTGGTGAGTGAACCGAACAGATAGGTGTTCAGCGTGGCTGCGCCCTGACCGGCCAGCCCGATGAGGAGCACACCGCCGGCGATACCGCCGTAGAACAGCAGGGCGAGCGCCACATCACCAGTGGCCTTGCCGCGCGCCCGGACCAGCTCGATAGCGGTCGCACCGGCGATCGACACGAGTACGGCGGTGAGGACCGGGGCACTCCCGGTCAGCAGACCGAGCGCGACCCCGGTGATCGCGATGTGGCCGATGCCGTCACCCATCAGCGACAGCCGCCGCTGCACGAGGTACGTCCCGATGGCCGGTGCGGACAGTCCGGTCAGCAGGCCGGCGATCAGCGCTCGCTGCATGAACTCGAGCTCGAACATGCTCATGACGGTGTCCACCCCGCTCCGTCGTCGATGTCGTCGCTGTGTGAGTGGTGGACGTGGGCGTGGGTCTGCGAGGCGTGCGGTGGGCCGTCGTACACGATGCGGCCGCGGCGCATCACGACCGAGCGGTCGATGAGCGCGTCCATCGGACCGAGATCGTGGCTCACCATGACCACCGTCGTACCGCCGGCGACCCGATCGCGGACCGCGTCGGCGAAGATCTGCTGGCTGGCCAGGTCCACCCCGGCGGTCGGTTCGTCGAGGATCAGCAGCTCCGGGTCGGACACCAGCGCCCGCGCGATCAGGACGCGCTGCTGCTGACCGCCGGACAGCTCGGCGACCGCGTCCTTGCGCCGGTCAGCCATGTCGACGACCTCGAGCGCCTGCTCGATTGCCTGCTTGCCGGCTGCCCCGAGCGGGTTGAACAGTCGCCTCTTCGAGAGCAGACCGGACGACACCACCTCGTACACCGTCGCCGGTACGCCGCCGGCCGCGGTGATGCGCTGCGGGACATACCCGACCCGGCGCCACTCGCGGAAGCGGGGGACCGGCGTGCCGAACAGGCGGACCTCACCGCGGGCCGCCGGCAGCAGGCCGACGATCGTCTTGATCAGCGTGGACTTGCCGGACCCGTTGGTCCCGAGCACGGCGACCACCTCGCCCTGCCGGATCCGCAGGTCGATGCCCCGAAGCACGAGTCGACCGCCCAGGTCCACCGAGAGATCGGAGACCTGGACGGCCTTGGGGGAGTCGTCGGGTGTCATTTGCAGCCGTTCGCGGTCCGCAGTTCCTGCAGGTTCTGCTGCATGAGGGTCAGGTACGTTTCCTTGGAGTTGGCGTCGGACAGGCCCTCGATCGGGCTCAGCACGGCGGTCTTGACGCCGACGTCGTTCGCGATCGTCTCGGCCACCTTCGGACTGACCAGCTCCTCGTAGAAGATCGTCGTCACGTTCTGGGCCTTCACGATGTCCTGGACCTCCTTGATCCGGCTCGGCGTCGGCTCCGCGTCCGGCGTGAACCCGGCGATCCCGACCATCGTCAGACCGTATCGCTTCGCCAGGTACGCGAACGCCTCATGACTCGTCACGAACGTGTCCCGCCGGCAGTCGGCCAGACCGGTCTTGTACTCCGTGTCGAGCTTGCCGATCTGACCAAGTAGAGCCTTGGCGCGCTCGTGGTACCCGGTGGCGTTGGCGCTGTCGACGCTGACCAGCTTCTCCTCGACGGCCTTGACGACCTCGGCATACCGCACCGGGTCCAGCCAGAAGTGCGGGTCGAGGGCGTCCTCCTTGTGGGCGGCCGGGACCGCGCCCTCCCCGTGCTCCTCGAAGTCGGCGCCTGTCGCCTCGAGCTGGGCGGCCGGCGAGACGTCGAAGCCGGCGTCCTGCGCGTTCTGCTCGACGGCCTCGTCGACGGCCGGCTGCAGCTTCTTCTCGTAGATGACGACCTTCGCCTCGACCATCGAGCCGACCTGCTTCGGGGTGAGCTCGAGGTCGTGCGGCTCGACGCCGGGTGCGGTCAGGGTGGTCACGTTGACGGCGTCGCCCCCCACTGTGCGAGCGATGAACTCGAGTGGGTAGAACGAGGTCACGACGTCGAGCTTCCCGTTCTCGGTGCCGGTGGCCGGTGAGCCGCCGCATCCGGCCAGGGCGAGTGTCGCCGTGACGACGGCACCGGCGACAATAGCTCGAAGACCTGATCTCATGACAATCATTTTCATTTTATTGGAACTGGTTGTCAAAACAAGGAGTCACGATGGCCAGCCGCAACGTCGGGCGTCGGCGCGCCGACCACCGGAGCAACCGGCGCCGGAAGCTGGAAATTCCCCAGGGGCACGGACACGGTCATGGACACGGTCACGGTCACGGCGACCATGTGGTCGACACGTCGGTAGTGAACTCCGACGCGATCGTCGCCCGCCGGGTCCGGATCGTCGTCGCCGCGGTGCTGATCCCGCTCCTCATCGCCGCGGTCGTCGGCATGATCGTCATGTGGCCCAACGGTGACGTGAAGGTCGCGTCGTACCAGACCCAGACCGCCCGCGGCGAGGTCACGGCGATCAAGCCGTGTCCGGGCGCGAAACCCCAGTGCGACCAGGCGACGGTCAAGCTCACCAGTGGGCCCGACAAGGGCAAGGTGATCCCGGTCGAGGTCCCGCCGGCCAATCAGACGTCGATCCCGGTCAAGGTCGGACAGACGATCATGCTCGGGGTGCAGGATGCGCCGACCGTCGCCGGCCGGTACACATACGTCGACCACGACCGGACCAACTCGTTGCTGTGGCTGGCCGGGATCTTCGCGGTCGCGGTTGTCGCGCTGTCGCGCTGGCGAGGCTTCGCGGCGCTGATCGCGCTGGCGGTGACGGCGGTCATGCTGACGCAGTTCATCCTCCCGGCGATCCTCCACGGCGAGAACGCACTGCTGGTCGCGGTCGTCGGCGGCACGGTGATCATGGCGATCGCGTTGTTCCTCACCCACGGGATAAATGCCGAGAGTTCGATCGCATTGTCGGGGACGGTGGCTGCCCTCGGGCTGACGGTCGTCCTCGGCTGGTTCTTCACCAAGTTCTGCCAGTTGAGCGGGCTGGCGTCCGAGGGTGCGTCAGGTGCCAAGTCCTTGGTGCCTGACATCGACCTCACCGGCCTGCTGGTCGCGGGCATGGTGATCGGCGCGCTCGGCGTGTTGGACGACGTCACCGTCACGCAGGCGGCCGCTGTCTGGGAGCTGTCCGCGGCGAACCCGACCGCCAACCGCCGCGAGCTCGTCGCCGCCGGCCTGCGCATCGGCCGCACCCACGTCGCGTCGGTGGTCAACACCCTTGTCCTCGCGTACGCCGGTGCAGCGTTGCCGGTGCTGCTCGTCTTCGCCATCCAGGACCTGCCCGGCCGGGCCGTCCTGTCCACCGAGTCGGTCGCGATGGAGGTCGTCCGCGGCCTCGTCGGCAGCCTCGGCATCATCGCCGCCGTACCGCTCACCACCGCCCTTGCCGCAATGGCGGTCGCGGACCGCTCCCGCGAACTGGTTGCGGAACCGGAACACATCACCAACTGAAAATCAGCCCTTCCGCCCACGCCTCCAGGCTCCTAGAGTGCTGGTAGGTCACGGAGAGTCCGCCCGTAATTACCTTCGGTGGCCTAACGGGGTGAGGAGCGCTGATGAGATTCCGTCATCGGGACGGTTCGACCGTCCATCTGGGGTACTGCGCGACCGTGCATCCGGCCGGTGAGCTGGACGAGCTGATCGCCGGCCTCGACGACTGCGCCGGCCCGGTGCGCGCGGCACTCGACGTACCCGTGCTCGGGGTCGGACTGTGGTTCCCGCACGGGCTGGCCGACCGGCTGGCGAACTCGCCGGCCTCACTGAGCAAGCTCCGCCGATCGCTGCAGCGCAACCGGCTCGAGGTCGTCACGCTGAACGGCACCCCGCACTCGCAGTTCACCGACAAGGTCGTCGCCAGCAAGCTGTACTGCCCCGACTGGACCGACCCGGAGCGGCTCCGCTACACCCTCGACCTGGTCGACGTACTGGCCGAGTTGCTTCCCGCGGACGCGTCGTACGGATCGATCTCGACCGTGCCGCTCGCCTGGCGGGTGCCGTGGTCGAAGGCGCGCAATCGTGCCGCGCGCGAGGCGTTCGACCGCGTCGAGCAGCACCTCGCCCGCACCGAGACGAGGACCGGACGGACGATCCGGCTCGCCGTCGAGACCGAGCCGGGCTGCGTCCTCGAAATGGTCGGTCAGGCGGCGGCGTGGCTGGACCGCTACTCCAGTCCGTACGGCGGTACGTCGCGCATCGGACTGGGATTGGATACGGGCCATCTGGCCGTGCAGTTCGAGGAGCCGGCCGATGTGTTCCAGATGCTGTGGCGGACGGGTGTCGATGTGGTCAAAGGACAGCTGTCCGTTGCGCCGACGCTGGTGGACCCGTCCGATGCGGCTGGTCGGTACGTGCTCACTCAGCTCGGCACACCGAAGTACCTGCGGCAGGTGCGTGAGTGGGGCGGGCCCGGAGTGGATGACGTAGCGCAGGCGTACGAGCTGTCCGGGCACGCGGCCTGGCGGATGCATACCCACCTGGCGGCCCACAGTGCGCCACCGGACGGGTTGAGCGTGACCACCGGCGTACTGGACGACTGTTTGACCAGACTGGTCGGCGGTGGGCATCCACTCACGCATCACCTGGAGTCTGAGGTGTACGTGTGGCCGCGTGGTCGACACTCCTTGGTCAAACGGCTCACCAAGGAGCTGGCGTGGCTACGCGACCGACTGACCGACCTGGGGCTGGACGAGGTCCACTGAGCTGAGCGTCTTGCCCACGGCGTTCTGCGACCAGATGAAGCGCTGCGCTGCTGTCGGCAGCTTCGGCAGTGCTGCGGCGGCGAACGGCATCAGCCGCAGTGCCAGCGGACTACCCGGGATGATCGTGCTCATCAACTTCGGACCGATGTGCCGACTCTGGTCGACCAGCGGGCGGATGATCCGCTCGTAGTTCTTCAGCCCGGCCGCCAGGTCGTCGCCTGCCTTGGCCAGCTCGCCAGCCAGGACGTACGCCGTCATGACGGCCAGACTGGTCCCGCCGCCAACGGCTGGGCCGGGACAGTAGCCCGCGTCGCCGACCAGTCCGATGCGTCCACTGCTCCACGTGTCCAGCGTGATCTGCGCGATCGAGTCGAAGTAGAAGTCCTCCGCCGACTCCAGGTGCTCCAGCAGCTGCGGCACCCTCCAGCCGTAGTTGCTGAACTCCCTGACCAGCAAGGCCTTCTGCTCGTCCTTGTCGCGGTAGTCGTAGTGCAGCTCGTGCGGTGTACGGAACAGGAAGCCGCTGCGGGTCTGGCCGGTCTGGTGCACGCCGTAGATACCGATGAGCTTGTCGACCGACAGGTGCGCGAGGGTGTGGTCGCCGATGTTGAAGATGTCCGGCATCGAGAACACGGCGAGGTAGCCGCCGAGCCAACGGCGCAGCGGCTCCTCCGGCCCGAACGCGAGCCGGCGTACGTTCGAGTGCAGGCCGTCGGCCCCGATGACCAGGTCGAACCGGCGTTGCGTGCCGGAGTCGAACGTGACGTCCACGCCGCTGCCGTCGTCATCGAGGCTCGCGATCGAGTCGCCGAAGAGGTACTCCGCCGAGTCGCGCGAGGCGTCGTACAGGATCCTCGTCAGCTCGCCGCGGAGGATCTCCACGTGGCTGCTCGAGATCCCGGCGTACATCCGGCTGAGGTCGACCTCGACCGGGCGCCGGCCGAACCGCTCCATCGTCATCGACTCGATCCGGGTGCGGGCGGCGTCGATCGCGTCCCAGCAGCCCATCCAGCGGGTCACCTCGGCAGCCGAGCTGAACAGGTCGACGGCATGTCCGCCCAGGCCGTGCCGCAGCTCGGGCGTGCGCTCCACGATCGTCGGCTCGAAACCGTAGCGGTGCAACCAGTGCGCGAGCACCGGACCGGCCACGCTGCCACCGGAGATCAGGACCTTCATCGCGAACCCCTTTTGTTTACTTAACGGAAGGTAAGCAAACGCGTCCGGCGATGTCAATGGCTTACTTACCGGAAGGTCAGTTAATCTTCGGGGTATGCCGAGACAACGGACCGGGGACACCCGGGCGCGGATCCAGCAGGCCGCGCTGGAGCTGTTCGCGGAGAAGGGCCTGCAGCAGACCAGCCTGCGCGACATCGCCGACCGGCTCGGGGTGACCAAGCCGGCGCTGTACTACCACTTCGCGTCCCGCGAGGACCTGCTGAACAGCCTGGTCGAGCCGTTGATCGCCGACTTCGAGGCGTACGCCGCCGCGCAGCAGGCCGCCGCGCCGGTCGCGCCGCGCGAGCTCCTCGGCTCGTACTTCGACCTCGCCTACCGGCACCGGGCGCTGATCCAGCTCGCGATCCGCGACCTGTCGGTGCTGCACGAGCTCAAACTCGCCGAACGCTTCATTGAGTGGCGGGGCGCGCTGGCGGAACTCCTGATCGGCACAAGCCCGTCGTTGGCAGACGTAGTGCGCTGCATGGTCGCACTCGGCGGCCTGTCGGACTGCGCGGTCATGCTCGACCACGATCCGGTCTCGGAACTGCGTGAGGCCGCGGTCGAAGCGGCGTACGACAGCCTCGGCCGGCCCTGATCAGCCGTTGGCGATCCGCGACACCGCGAACAACAGAATCACGAGAATCGAGAACAATCGCAGGAACTTCGGCCCGCCCGTCACCGCCGGCCACGACAGGAACGCGAGCCAACCCAGCAACAGCGCGAGCAGCACCAGCGCCGGCACGCCGACCACCACCGGAGCGAACACTCCGGCCAGTGCGAGCACCAGGGTGATCCCCGGCAACGTCAACTTCGGCGCGGCGTGCAGCTTGGCGACGTACGGATAACTGACCTTCGTGATCCGCTGCCGCAACGGACTGCTGGGGGTGCTCATACCTCCATTGTTCCAGGTCTTATGGTGGGGCCCGTGTTCGTGGTGATCAGGTTCCGGGTGCCGGAGGCCTCGCAGGGCGAGTTCGCGGAGCGGGTGAAGGTCGCCGTCGACGTGCTCTCGCAGCAGAAGGGGTTCGTCTCGGCCCGGGTCGGGCGCAACGTCGACGACCCGGAGTTGCTGGCGCTCGACCTGGAGTTCGTGAACGTCGGGAGTTACCGGCGGGCGTTGTCGCCGTACGACGTGAAAGTGGCCGCGGTGCCGCTGTTGTCGGAGGCGATCGACGAGCCGACCGCGTACGAGGACTGGCCTGGGGATTTGCTGACCTAGCACGGATTCGATGGCGGCCACCCCGGACCGATAGCCTGGACCTTTCCGTAGCTTCATCTGTGCCTGTTCTGGAGTCGAAAAGTGCCCGTGGAAACCGTCGATGCCGTCGTCAGCCTCAGCAAGCGGAGAGGCTTCGTCTATCCCTGCGGCGAGATCTACGGCGGTACCAAGTCGGCCTGGGACTACGGACCGCTCGGGGTCGAGCTGAAGAACAACGTCCGGACCCAGTGGTGGCGGACGATGGTGACCGGCCGGGACGACATCGTCGGGCTGGACTCCTCGGTGATCCTGCCGACCCAGGTCTGGGAGGCCTCCGGCCACCTGGCCGAGTTCGTCGACCCGCTGACCGAGTGCCAGTCCTGCCACAAGCGCTTCCGCGACGACCACCTCCGCGAGGACTTCGCCCGCCGGAAGAACAAGGACGTCGACGAGGTCAAGCTGGCCGAGATCGCCTGCCCGAACTGCGGTAACAAGGGCACGTTCACCGAGCCGCGGATGTTCAACGGCCTGCTGAAGACCTACCTCGGCCCGGTCGAGTCCGAGGAGGGCCTGCACTACCTCCGCCCGGAGACCGCGCAGGGCATCTTCATCAACTTCGCGAACGTGATGGGCACCGCCCGGAAGAAGCCGCCGTTCGGCATCGCCCAGGTCGGCAAGAGCTTCCGCAACGAGATCACGCCGGGCAACTTCATCTTCCGGACCCGCGAGTTCGAGCAGATGGAGATGGAGTTCTTCGTCGAGCCGGGCACCGACGAGGACTGGCACGAGTACTGGCTGAAGGCGCGCTGGGACTGGTACACCGGCCTCGGGCTGAACCCGGACAACATGCGGTTCTACGAGCACCCGAAGGAGAAGCTGAGCCACTACTCGAAGCGCACCGTCGACATCGAGTACCGGTTCAACTTCGGCGGCAAGGAGTTCGACGAGCTCGAGGGCATCGCGAACCGCACCGACTTCGACCTGACCACGCACTCCAAGCACTCCGGCGCCGACCTGTCGTACTTCGACCAGGAGAAGGGCGAGCGCTGGACGCCGTACGTGATCGAGCCCGCGGCCGGCCTGACCCGCAACGTGCTGGCCTTCCTGCTCGACGCGTACACCGAGGACGAGGCGCCGAACGCGAAGGGCGGTGTGGACAAGCGCACGGTACTGCGGTTCGACCCGCGGCTCGCGCCGGTCAAGGCCGCTGTACTCCCGCTGTCGCGCAACGCAGACCTGTCGCCGAAGGCCCGCGACCTGGCCGCCGAGCTTCGCAAGAGCTGGAACGTCGACTTCGACGATGCCGGCGCGATCGGACGGCGGTACCGGCGGCAGGACGAGATCGGTACGCCGTACTGCATCACCGTCGACTTCGACACCCTCGAGGACCAGGCCGTGACGATCCGGGAGCGCGACTCGATGAAGCAGGAGCGGGTAGCGTTGACCGAGGTCACCGGGTACCTCGCGCAGCATCTGGTGGGTTGCTGAGGATGAAGCTGTCGCGGGATCGGGTCCGCTTCGGGCTGGCCGTCTTCGGGTTGTCCGCTCTGGCCGTGTTCTTGTTGTCCGCTTGCTCGGACAGCAAGCCTTCGGCCGGCAGTTCGCCGTCGGCGTCTGCTTCGTCGAGCGCGCCGTCGTCCAGTGCTCCGATCCCGACTGCTTCTACGCCTTCGCTGACTCCGCTGCCGACGCCGTCCCAACCGTGGCCGACGCCGAAGGTCACCGGCGCGCCGGCCGACGACGCTCCGCTGGCTTCGCGGATCACCTTCGCGATCTCCAAGCAGGCGCAGATCGCAGCCGGCAAGGCAGCCACCACCACGGTGAAGTGCCCCGGCATCGACAAGGTCGAGACCGCCGGCCAGCATGAGCTCACCTGCACGGTGACGTACGCCGGGAAGTCGTACAGCGGCACCCTGACGGTCGACGCGAAGCAGTACTCGGCGTCGTACAAGTTCACGTCGGACTCGGTCGCGATCGTTCGCGCGAAGGTGGTCGACGCGGTCCTGCGCACGGTGACCGATGCCGCGAAGGTCACGTGCACGATGGACGATGTTGCCGTGGTCAAGCATTCCGACGCGGGGATCGCGTGTGACGTGACGACGACCGCGAACGCCGTACAGCCTTATAAAGCACAGGTTTCCGGCAACGGCCAGGTGTTGGTGGCGAAGGCCTGATGTTGCAGCTGGGCGGGCTCACGATCGACACGCCGGTGGTGCTGGCGCCGATGGCCGGCATCACCAACGCGGCGTACCGGCAGCTGTGCGCGGAGCAAGGTGCGGGGCTCTACGTCTGCGAGATGATCACGTCCCGCGGGATCGTCGAGGGTGACCAGAAGTCGTTGGACATGCTGACGTTCGCCGACTCCGAGACGGTGCGGTCGGTGCAGCTGTACGGCGTCGACCCGGTCTACATCGGGCGTGCCGTGCAGATCCTTTGTGATACCTACGGGGTCGCGCACATCGATCTGAACTTCGGCTGCCCGGTGCCGAAGGTGACGCGCAAGGGTGGCGGCGCCGCGCTGCCGTGGAAGCGGAACCTGCTCGGCGCGATCCTGCGGTCCGCGGTGCACGCGGCGACGCCGTACGGCATCCCTGTCACGATGAAGACGCGGATCGGGATCGATGCCGACCACCAGACGTATCTCGACGCCGGTCGGATCGCTGAGGAGTCGGGCGCGGCGGCGATCGGGTTGCACGGGCGTACGGCGGCGCAGGCGTACTCCGGTCAGGCGGACTGGTCGGCGATCGCCGAACTGGTCGAGCACGTGTCGATTCCCGTGCTGGGCAACGGCGACATCTGGGAAGCCGGCGACGCCCTCAGGATGGTCGCCGAGACCGGCTGCGCCGGCGTGATCGTCGGGCGAGGCTGCCTCGGCCGCCCGTGGCTCTTCCGCGACCTGGCCGTCGCCTTCGCCGGCGGCGAGGCGTTGAATCTGCCGACTCTGGGCGAGGTCGCCGTCGTCATGCGCCGCCACGCTGAGCTGCTGGCCGAGCTCATGGGTGAGCAGCGCGGTCTACGCGACTTCCGCAAGCACGTCCCCTGGTACCTGAAGGGCTTCCCAGCCGGCGGCGAACTCCGCGCTGCTCTCGGCATGGTCGACACCCTCGCCCACCTGGACGAACTCCTGGCCCAGCTGGACCCGACCGTCCCCTTCCCAGTCGCCGAACTAGGCGCCCCCCGCGGCCGCCAGGGCAGCCCCCGCGACCACGTCGTCCTCCCACAGGGTTGGCTGGACGACACCGACGGCCTGACCACCGACCTGGCCGAAGCCGAAATAGGCGTCTCCGGCGGCTAACCAACCGTCAGACACCAGCAAAAGGACACCGCTCCGCGGCGGCAGTTCCTCAGGCCGCCTTTCGCGGCGTGCGGACCGTGCCTCCGTCCGACCCATCTGGTGGAGATGATCGTCGGTTCGTTCTGGACCGCGGTCGCCCTATGAGTGCGATGCCCAGCAGTCTTCGAGGATGCGTTTGACTGTGGCGTCCAAGGTGTCGTCCGCGGTGATGATGCTTTCGTGGAGGTCGGCGATCGGTTGGAGGCCGCGGTACCACTGGCGCATCTCGGCTTCACCGAAGGCTGTTGCGACTGGCTTTGTCGAGTGCCTGCGGAGGGTCTCCTCGAAGGACAGGTCGTAGATGTAGGTGCGAGAGACGCCGCGGTGATCTGCGACCAGGCGGGGCAGGGCCTGCGAGTACCACCTCGCGTTCAGGATTCCTTCGATGATCACGTCGAAGCCTCGCTCCAGCAGGTACCTCGCGGCGAGGTCGATGAGCCCGATCGGGTGGCCTCCGGCATCCTCGCCGATTCCAAGGATGTCGCGTCGGATGACGTCCTGTCCGAGGATGGCGACCGTGCCGACGGGGCGTGCGGCACGGACGGCGGCGGCCACCGCCGACTTCCCTGACCCACTGTTGCCCCGCAACGTGATCAGCCGTGTCGAGCTTGAGCCAACGGCCTCGTTCCCCACCCCAGCACTCCTCTCCTGCCAGATGATGCGTGGCACAACGCCGCCGGCCCAACGCAATCAGCAGGTAGTCGCATGACGATTCCGACGACATATCCGTCGTCATCATGACGCATAGCTGGCATGCGCTCAGCGCGGCCGAACCGGCCTGCGTCGCGCATCACCTCGCGGACATGGGGCAGAGTGTGGCGGGTGAGTATTTTCAAGCGGCGGCGTACGCCGCCTGACGGGCTGGTGGCTGAGGCGGCTCGGAATCCGGGTGGGTGGGTTTACGAGATCGATGGGGAGTGGGTTGACGATCCGAACGGCTACGTGCCGCCGGAGGCGATTCGTGGGGGTTGGCGGGTTGACGAGGCGGGGCGGCTGACGGATGAGTTTGTGGCCAACAAGCGGCATGGGCGGCCGCGGGACGACTTGGAGTTGCTCACCAAGGCTGACCATTGGCTTGGGTGGCTGGGAGAGCAGCCGGGGCGAGCGGTGCGCGACCGGATCGAGGAGTTGCTGGGGGAGCAGGTCGAAGGGGCCAAGGTCGAGTGGCTGAAGATCATCGCCGAGCCGAAGTTCCTCACGGGTGGGAAGCCGCTGGCGGATGATCCGGGGAAGGCTCAGGTGGTGCGGACCGCGCTTGCCGCGGAGTTCGGGCTGTCGGTGGTTCAGCCGGATGGGCGGCGGGACGTGCTGACGGGCGTGTTCAGTCTGGCCGTGGCGGGGATGGACGAGCCCACGGCGCGTGAGCAGTCCTGGCTCGACCTGGGCGAATCCATCGACGAGGTCCGCCCACTCCTGGAGGAGAGGTTGCTCTCCCTCGGCTGAAGGAGCTCGGCAAGCTAGATGCCTAGAGCAACCAATTGGCGATCGGTCAGCTCATGCCGACCTTCTGGTGGTCTGGCTCGACGGCGAGGACTACGCGTTCGTGGTCTCGTGGGTACTTGATGTCTATGTACTTGGCGACCAGCTGGTCGATGATGTCCCAGGCCTCGTCGCCTTCGATCCAGTCGATGACTCGGCCGCGGATGGTGGAGGATTGTTGCCAGGTGGGCGAAGGTGGCGCCGGTCAGGACTTGGCGGATGGTGGGGTCGAGCATGGGCGGGGCCTTTCAGCGGGGGTTGGTGGTGCGCCAGGTGATGTAGTGGGCGACGGCTTCGGGGAAGGTGAAGGTGGGGGTGAAGCCGGTTTCGGTGGTCAGGCGGGTGACGTCCAGATGCGGACTGGTCTCGCCGCCGGGCTCGACGGTCAGTTGGCCGGCTGCTTCGGCGTAGATAAACGGCTTGCCGCTCGAGACGTTGTAGGTGGTGTGGTTGAGGGTGTCGGCGTTGACGAGGGAGGCGATCGCGCGGCCCATGTCGGGGGCGTAGCACCAGTCGCCGCCGGCGTCGGCCGGGAGGGGAGTGGGGGTTTCGCCGCGGAGTACGGCGCTGACGTGCGGCGGGATCGGGCTGAAGATCGACTCGGGGTCCATCAGCGGGCCCCAGGTCGAGCCGATTCGGAGGACGATCGGGTGGATGCCGGTTCCGGCGAGGCTGTGTGTTGTCACGGGCTCGACGGCTTTCTTGAAGGCGACGATCAGGTGCGGGAGATCGGCGGTCGGTAGCGGAAGGCCCTCATGCCAAGGGTTTTCGTCCTGCCCGATGTACACCCCGATGCTGCTGGCGACCGCGAACCGCCGCACGCCCCACGCCCGTGCCGCATCCAGCGCATTGAGCAGCCCGGTGAGGTCGTGGCGGAAGTACGCGACCGGATCCTCGGCCGGGATCGAGCCGGCCAGGTGCACGATGTCGCTGAACTCGTACTGCGAGCCGAGCGCGAGGAACGCGTCCCGGTCGGTGACGTCGAGCTGCTCCACGATGACTTTGCCGTCGAGGAACGACGGCGGGTCGGTACGCCGGTGGGACGTGACGACGACCTCCTGTCCGAGGTCGACGAGGGTGCGGGCGGTGTGGGCGCCGATCATGCCGAGCCCACCGGTGACGAGAATCATGGCCGCGACGCTAAGACCGCGAAGACGTCCACGGCTTGAACGAATCCCGCACATCCCTTGACCTGACCCGCGAAACCAGGGGACGTTGGACCGCATTGGATTTATGAATCACTTCCGAACCTGGTTCGTTGAAGGAGTGCCGTGGACATCGTGATCGGGGTCGTCACGCACGCGACCCACCACGAGCTGTTCCACGACGCGGCGCGCACGCTCGGCGGTGTGGGGCTCGAGTGGGTCACGTACGACCACGAGGACGAGATCCGCGACAAGGTCGCCGAGTTCCTCCGTACGACGCGACTCGACGGCTTCCTGGCCGGACCGGTGCCGTACGCCGCGAGCCGTGAACTGTTGCCGCCCGGCCTCTCGGTCGGCGTGATCCGGTCGTCGGCGCTCGATCTGACGCTCGCGTTGTACCGCGCTCGGGAACGCGGCTGGGGTCCGACGCCGGTCAGTATCGACACGTTTCCGGCCGAGGCGGTCGAAGCGGTGGCGACCGCACTCGACCTCGACCGGGACCAGATCGATTGCTTGCCCTACGCACCTACTCAGAGCGTGGCCGAGATCGTCGGCTTCCACCGTTCGGTATACCAAAAGTTCGGCGACCGGGGCTACGTGATCAGCGGCCGTGCCGCGGTCCGCGAGCGGCTCGACGGACAGATCCCGATCATGAGCGGTATGCCGGTGCCGGCCACGATTCGCACCGAGTTGCACGAACTTGCGCTGCGGATCGAGTCCGAGCGCGCCAGCGCCCAGCGGTTCGCCGCCGGCGTGTTCCTCATCGACCGGTCGGCGGACGTCGAACGCGCCCGGATCGGGCTGATGAACCACCTGCTCAACACCCCGGAGTTCGCGGGCGCGTGGATCGAGAACCGCGGGCGCCGCGGGGTCGTCGTGTTCGCCCACAAGGCGTTGTTCGAGCGCATCACCCGCAACTGGGTCGCCGTACCCGCGCTCGCCGAGGCCGCCGCGGCGCTCGGGACGCAGATCTCGGCCGGCTTCGGTGTGGGAGTGTCCGCGCGCAACTGCGTCCTGCTCGCCGAGCAGGCGGCCGCGCGTGCCGAGCTCTCCGACGAACCCTGCGCGTACCTGTTCGAGGACAGCGGCGTCGTCATCGGCCCGATGGGCCCGGCCGGCGAGGCGCTGCGGTTCTCGTACCGCGAGCACGGCGAAGAGATCGAGCAGCTGGCGAAGTACGTCGGCCTGAGCGCCGCCACTGTGTCCCGGCTCGCCGCGCTGGACCACGAACTGCAGGGCCGCACGCTCTCGCCCGGAGAGCTCGCCGGTCATCTGGGCATCACGGATCAGAGTGGGCGCCGGCTGGTCCGCACCCTGGACGCAGGCGGCTTGGTGAGCGTCGAAGGCACCGCCCAGCACCACCCCAAAGGACGCCCGACGCGCCTGTACCGACTACGCATCGCCCAAGCGTTGGAGAACCGAGAGGAACGCTCTTGAGAGACCCCGAGAATGCGACCGTCGAGGTCGAGTTTCCCGACGATTTCGACGAGTTCTGGGCAGCCGGGATGGCGGACTGTGCGTCGTACCCGCTGGACCCCGTCTTCATCGAGATGCCGACGCTCTCCACGGACAAGGTGGTTGTCCACGACCTGCGCTACACGAGCTACGGCGGTCTGCGGATCGCCGGCTGGTATACCATTCCGCGCGATCATCCGAAGCCGTTGCCTGCTCTCGTCACGATCCCCGGCTACATCTCGGAGCCGACGATTCCGAAGGAGTGGTCCGAGCTCGGGTACGCCGCGCTCGCGGTGGCGCCACGCGGCAAGTTGAGGTCGAACGAGACGTTCAACCCGGGCTACCCGGGGCTGCTGACGCACAACATCGTCGACCCCAACACGTACGGGTACCGCGGGTTCTACCTCGATGTCGTGCGTGCGGTCGAAGTGCTACTGGATCGTCCCGATGTCGACAGTCACCGGATCGGACTACAAGGGTCGAGCCAGGGCGGCGGTCTCGGGATCTCCACGGCCGCTCTGCTCCCGGACGTGATCCGATGCGTGGCGGCCGGTGCGCCGTACCTCTGCGGGATCATGACCGCGCCGACGCTGACCCGCTCGTACCCGTACGAGGAGATCAACGAGTACCTGCGGATCCACCCGAAGGACGTCGACCGCGTGCGGGAGACCGTCGCGTACTACGACGGGCTGAACTTCGCGCCGAAGGTCCAGGCCCCGACCCTCCTGTACGTCGGGCTCGAGGACGACGTCTGCCCGCCGGAGACCGGGTTCGCACTGCACCGCGCGCTGACCTGTGAAACCACGCTGCGTACCTATCCGCACTGCGCGCACCACGCCGGCCTGCCGGACGTGATGCGGGTCGTCGAGGACTTCCTCGCCGAGCACCTCACCCCGGGACGGTGAACGAATGACCTTCGACAGCTACTGGGCCGCCGTCGACGACGAACTGGCGGCGATCCCGGGCCGGCCCGTGCTCGATCTCGTGCCGGCCCGGACGACCGACGAAGCCAGGTTCTACACGCTGCGCATCACCAGCACCGGCCCGTACCGCGTGTACGGCAACCTCAGCATCCCGGCCGGCGACGGGCGATTCCCCGCCCTGCTCATCACCCCGCGCTACGGCAGCGTCAACAACATCCCGCATCCGAACGACCGCAGCCGGTACGTCGTACTCAGCCTCATGCACCGCGGTCAACGCCTCGCCGACGAGGGGTTCACGGCGGCGTACCCGGGACTGTTGACGATGGGCATCGACGATCCCGCGACATACATCTACCGAGGCATCGCGGCCGACTGTCTCCGCGCAGCGGAGTTCCTCCAAGGACTGGCCGAGGTGGATCCGGACAAGCTCGCCGTGACCGGCGACGACCTGGCGGTGCTGACGGCCGCGCGGCGTCCTGGGTTCAGCACGGTGCGCGTGACGGATCTCCTGTTCTACAGGGCGATGGAGGCACGACTCCGCTCATCGATGTATCCGCTCGAAGAGCTGAACGATCACCTGCGGGCAGGCTCCTCAGCCGCGGCCCTCACAACCACACTGTCGTACTTCGATCCGGTCCGGCACGCTCCCGCGATCACGGCCCGCACTTTGTTTGCCATCGACAACGAAGACTGGTGCGCGTCGCTGATCTCGGCCACCCAGGACGCCGAGGTCTACAACCTGACTCACCGAGACGGCACCGACAACGACTTCCTCGATGCCTGGCTCGCGGACCGATCCGGAGTACCCGCCATGTCGAAGTTCATCGCATGACCGCCCCTTTCGGCGTCCGCCCGGTCATCAACGCCAACGCCACGGTCACGGTCCTCGGCGGCTCGCTGATGCCGCCGCCCGTCATCCAGGCGATGGCCGACGCCGCGACCCGCTTCGTCGATCTGCCGGAGTTGCAGCTCCGTGTCGGTGAGCGTCTCGCCGAGCTGACCCACAACGAGTCCGCGTACGTCACCTCAGGCGCGGCGGCCGCCATCACCCTCGCGATCGCCTCGTGCATCACCACCGAGTCGCAGGCATTCCCGACCGACGCCGAGGTCGTGATGTTCGCGAGCCAGCGCAACGGGTACGACTACTCGGCTCGCTTCCTCGGCGTCCAGATCGTCGAGGTCGGTCCGTCTCTGGAGGAACTGCGAGCAGCACTCGTACGACGGCCCGCCTGCGTGCTCTGGATGGCCGGCGCGCACTACGCGGCCGGCGCGCTTCCGATCGAGGAGGTGGTCCGGATCGCGCGGGAAGTGGACGGCCCTGCCACCCCGGTGATCGTGGATGCTGCCGCGCAGATCCCGCCGGTGTCGTCGCTGTGGCGGTTCACCCGGGATGTCGGCGCGGACGCGGTCATCGTCAGCGGCGGGAAGGGTCTGCGCGGCCCGCAGGCGAGCGGCCTCGTACTGGGGAAGGCCTGGCTGGTCGACCGGATCCGCGCGCACTCGTCGCCCAATCACGAGATCGGTCGAGGGATGAAGGTGGGCAAGGAGGAGTTGCTCGGACTGCTCGCCGCGGTCGAGTGGACGCTCGAGCAGGACGAGGCCGCGATGCTGGCGTCGTACGAGCGGATGGTCGACGACTGGATCGCCGGACTGCAGGGGATCCCCGGGGTGGTCGTCGAACGCGGTTATCCGAGCGAGGCAGGCCAGCCGCACAGCCGGGCGGTGCTCAGACTCCCCGGGAACCGCGACGACGTGATCAAGAAGCTGTGGGACGGCGACCCTCGAATCGCGGTCGGAACCTTCGGCCTGCCGGACGACGCGATCGCGCTCAACCCGCAGACGCTCCAGTCCGGTGAGGACAAAGTGGTTCTCGAAGCACTACAGAAGCTCCTAAGCTCTGGGAATGGTTAGTGCCCGGCACGGTCCCTCCCTCGGCGCTTGCGGCGCCCAGGCACCCCGATGCACGCACCTGGACACCGCAATCACTCGAGGGAGGAACCGTGCCGGGCACAAGCAAGCCGGATGAGACGCGGGACGGCGTAGACCTGACCAACTTGGATCAGCCGTTGTTCGACGGGGCGGAGGCAACCAAGCGGGACCTGGTCGACTACCTGGACGCGGTGCACGAGCGGATCCTCCCGGAGTTGCGGGAGCGGCCGCTGTCGGTGATCCGGATCCGTCCGGGGCAGCCGAAGTTCATGCAGAAGAACGTCCCCAAGTACACGCCGGACTGGGTGAAGACCGTGCCGGTCTGGGCCGAGGCGTCGAAGCGCGAGGTGTCCTATGCCCTGTGCGACGACCGGCGGACGTTGCTGTGGTTCGCCAACCAGCGTGCGGTCGAGTACCACCCGACGCTGATGCGCGCCGACCGCTGGGATCGCGTCACGCATCTCGTCCTCGATCTCGACCCGCCGGAGGGCGAGACGTTCGAGATGGCGGTGCAGGCCGCGCTCCTCGTACGCCAGGCGCTGACGGACTCCGGCCTCTCCGGTGCGGTCAAGACCAGCGGAGCGAAGGGCGTGCACGTGATCGTGCCGATCGTCGACACGATCTCGATCGAGGATGCCGCGGCTGCGACAAGGGCGATCGCGGCGCGGGCCGAGAAGATCGATCCGGCGGTCGCGACCACGGCGTACATCAAGGAGGATCGGCACGGGAAGGTGTTCGTCGACTCCACCCGTTCCGGCGGAGCGACGATCGTCGCGGCGTACAGCCCGCGGGTCCGGCCCGGTACGACGGTCTCGTACCCGGTGGGCTGGGACGACCTGGAGAGCGTCACCCCACGCGACTTCACCGTACGGAACGCGATCGAACTGCTGGGCGACCGCGACCCGTGGGCCGACGAACTCCCGGCGCCGCAGGATCTCCCCGAGGACCTGCTGGAGGAAGGCCGCGCGATCCCGGTCGCCCGAGTTGTCGCGATGCACGAAGGCAAACGCCGCAAACGCGCCCGCGAGGCCGCCGAGAAGGAGTCCTAGACCTCGGTAGCGGTCTTCACGTTCAGCGCTTCCTGCCGTACGTCGGGATGGGGGTGCCTGCGCAGCTCGGTCAGCAACTCCCGCCACGCCGGTGCCCAGCCGGTGCGACGACCCGCCTCGGCGATCAGCGAACCGGCGAGCAGGCCCGCCATCAGCGTCTCGCCGCGGAGCATGAGGCGCACCGGCTCCTCGAGCAGCTCGGGCCTCCAGCGCGACGTGAGGATTCCCAGCCGCGCACCGAGGCGGGACGACGCGGAGTGCGCCGCCAATGGACGTCCCTCGACTGCCTCGACGATGGCGTGGAGATCGGTCTCGGGGTTGTGCCAGTCGACCGAGTCGACGAGTAGGTCCAACCGCATCTGCAGCAGATCCGGGCTGTCGAGTTCTGCGGCGACCGTCCTGAGGATCTCCCGGTCCGGCTTCGCGTAGAAGGCCTCGGTCAGGCGCTGGACCAGCACTTCGAGCCGTTGCCTGGCCGGGTGGTCGCGGTCGGCCAGCGCATCAGCCAGGCGCGGGTCGGCTTCGAGCCGGACCAGTAGACGGGCCGCCCTGACGACCTCGTCCCCGGCCAGCTCGGGGTCGATGGCGACCAGCGCGGTGATCGCGTCGTTCCAGACGGTGCTGGCGGTGAGATCGGCGACAAAGTCCACGCAGATCGGCGCGACCGCCGGATTCCAGCGCGCCCACCGCGGCAGCGACCGTATCGCGCTCCGCACCACCTCCGGCTCGGGCCGGTTCGTCACCGCCACCAGCAGGTCGGCGTACCGAGCACGGTACTTCGCCGCCATCCCGTACGCCGGTCGCTGCGTCAGAACTGTCGCCGTAGCCGCGCTGTCGTGAACCGCCTGCTGCAGCAACGCCCAACTCGCCGGCTCATGCAGCAGGTACTGCGATGCCGCGCTGGCGATCGCCGCCTTCACATCACGATGCGCCGAGGCCCACGCATCCGCGAGCACAGCACTCGCACCAGGAGCCCGCAGCTTGCCCAGCAAACGTGCGGCCTCCTTACGGGAGGTGATCTTCACGCCCTCGCCAATCAGCAGCGGATGCAACAGCCCCGGCAACCGGCTCGGCCGCACGAACATCGCCGCCCGCGTCACCGCATACATCGCGACCCGAGCACGGTCGTCACCGGCGTGCGCAAGCAGAACCGGCAACGCCTCCTGCGGCGCATCCGTCCACGCCAACGCACCGAGCGCAGCCTCCTGCAGCAGCACGGATTCATGCGTGAGGAACCGCTCGAGCGCAGCCCGCCCGGCGCCTGGCACACGGCCCAGCGTCGAGACCGCGTTCGCCCGAGCCCAGTCCGGCATTCTCTCGTCAGAGGCAGCGCCGGCGACGAGTTCGGCGTACCGCGACTGCTGCCGCGGGAGCCAGCGGCGGATCGCGCGGTCCGACACGTTCCAGGCCGGATGGTCGCGCTCGAACCGGCGGATCCGGTCGGGATGCGCGAGGACGACGTCCAGCAGATCGGTCCGTACTTCGGTCACCGCCTGCCAGACCGGATCCCAGCGCGCCATCCCGACATCTCGTCTGATGATCTGCTCGACCCGCTCGCCACGCGTCGACGACGGCCACAACCACAACTCGGTCGCCTCGCCGACGGTGTACTCCTGGTTCGACCAGACCGCCTGTTCGAGCGCGGCCTGCAGGTGCTCGTTCGACCAGCCGCGCTCGTCGAACGCTCGCGAGATCGCGAACGGCAGCCGGAACTCTTTCCGCGCCACCCCGTCGTCGACGTACTTGCGCAGTACGTCGTACACCGCCCTCTCCTGACCGCGCGGCAGCCCTTCGATCAGCCCGTACAGCGGTAGCGAGCCCTGGTTCTCCGTCAGCCGCCCATGTGCTTGCAGACCCCACTCCAGCAGCGCCGGATCGTTGCGACGGGCACCTTCCTGGACGGCGGTGGTGGCGAGCGTGCTCAGCGCTCGTTGCGTGCCCCAACTGGTGTCGCGCGCCTCCAAGGCACTCGTCAGCAAGCTCTCGAGCGAGCCCGTCAGCGAGCCGCTCACCATCGACGGCGGAAGGTTGCTGACGGCTCGCAAGACGGTCTGGCGAACCGTGTCGCGATCGTTCCGGGCTCGGGTCGCCCAGGCGACCGCGGCCTGGACGGAAGCTGGTTGCCGCGAGTGTCCGGCCGAGGCGACGACCGCCTGGTACACCAAAGCCCGATCATCGGCGTCCGGCTGTGTGATCTCCGGCTCGAGCAGCGCGAACGCCTCGTCGTACGGCAGGAACGCGGTGATGTACCAGCGCGAGTGGTTGCCCTCAGCAATCGTCGGCAGGGTGAGCATCCGCCGGGCCTGGGCGAACCGGACCGAGCGGGGGAGTACGGCGAGCAGATCCTCGGCGAACACGTGCCGACTGAGGTCGACCGTCCTCGTGATGCCGTCGAACACCGTCGCGCGACGGGACGGCGGCAGGTCGCCGAGCAGCTCGGTCAGATTCGGCCACAGCAACCGGCCGAGCGCGATCAGGTCGTCGTCGGAGTAGCGGTAGAGCCGCCGGCGTACCGCGGGAGTCAGCGCAGCCCACCTCGGCCGCTCGGGCGTCAGCAGGATCCGCAGCACCGCTTCGGGATCCAACCGGCCGAGAATCGAGATGATTGCTAGCGGCAACTGATCCGGCAGGAGTGCCGAGGTCAGCAACTCGGTCACCTGGGCGCGGTCGTGCTCGAGCGCCCCGACCACGCCGTACGCCGTGCCCTGCCACCACTCGTCGCGGTCCGGGCCGGACGGCAGTGTGCCGTGCGCGTAGGCGAGGACGACCTTCGGGTGTCGCGATCCGAGCCGCTCCCATTCGCCCGGACCGAGGATGTAAGCGAGCTCGGGCAACAACCGCTCGACGGTCTCACCGTCGGTGGTGGGAAGCAGACTCGCGGCGGCGCGGTCGCCCCAGCGTTCGCGGTGGTCGTCGATCAGCCGGGCGGCGAGCGCGGATCGGCCGGTCTTCCGGATGACGTGCAGGAGCTTGGTGCGCAGTACGGCCGGCGCGTCGTCGTACAGGATCCGCAAGTCGTCGTCCGAGACCGCGACACCTCTGCCGACCGCCGCGAGTGCGCGATGCTGCACCGCGGGAGTCGGATCGTTGAGCAGCCGCGTCACGTAGTCGGCAGCACCCGTGACCTGCGCGATCGTGACGCCGAGGGTCCGCTCGTACGGCGTACCGCGCCCGAGCTCACCTAGTAGCTCGCCGAGCTCGGGGGTGCCGCGCAATCGGCGGCCTTCGAGCGCCACGTGCCGCAGCCGGTCGCCGTACGACAGCTGATCGATCGCCTGCAGCAGGTCCGTCGCTCGCATGACCCCATCCTGCCGAACGACCGGTCAACTCACCTGCCGCAGCTCCGCGAAGGCCTCGGCGAGCTTCGGCAGCGTGTAGTGCGCGTTCAGACCGCTCGGATTCGGGAGGATCCAGACTCGGGTCGTGCCGATGGTGCGGTCCTGCTTGCCGATAGCCGCCGTTCGCTCGGCGAAGGCGTCGCGGTAGGCGGTGACACCGAGGACGGCGAGCCATTCGGGCTGGACCTCGAGCACCTTCGCGACCAGTTGCTCGCCGCCGGCGACGAGCTCCGCGCGGGTGAGCTCGTCGGCGCGGGCACTCGGCTTGTCGACCACGTTGGTGATGCCGAGCCCGTACTCCAGCAGTTCACGCTGCTCGGACGGCTTCAGCTGCCGCGGAGTGAACCCGCTGAGGTGCAACGCCGGCCAGAACCGATTCCCGGGCCGCGCGAAGTGGTGCCCGGTCTCCGCCGACATCAACCCCGGATTGATCCCGCAGAACAGCACCTTCAGGCCGGGCCTCATCACATCGGGCAGAGGTTGCATGGGCACAAGCTACCCAAGCCTGGCCCGTCAACCCAGGGTTGACGGGCCTACGTCGTCAACCTAAGGTTGACGCATGACTCCGGGACCCGATCTGCAGCAGCTCATCAACACGATCAAGACCGATGCCGGCAGCGACGACGAGCTGGAGCAGCTCGCGACCGCCGCCGCGACGATCAGTGAACTGACCGCGACCGGCGACGCCGCGCTGGGGTTCTTCGTCGACCGGGCTCGCGGCGCGGGGAAGTCGTGGGTCGAGATCAGCGCGGTGCTCGGCGTGAGCAAGCAGGCCGCTCACAAGCGGTTCGCCGATTCCTGGACCGCGCGGCCGGCCTTCGAGCGGTACACCCAGCGGGCGCGTTCGGTGGTGCAGGCCGCCGCCGACATCGCCCGGGCCCGCAACCACGACTTCGTCGGCACCGAGCACCTCCTGCTCGGGATGTACAAGGAGCCGGGCGCGATCGCCGCCAAGGTGCTCGTCCAGCACGGCATCACCGAGGAATCGGTCCTCCGGGCCGTCGACGCCGAGAGCCCGGCAGCAGAACCGTCGACGGAACCGAAGGAGCTCGACGCCGAGAACCCGCCGTACACGCGGCGTGCGGCCCACGTCCTGCAGGGCGCGGTCGGAGAGGCGCTGACGCTCGGCCACAACTACGTCGGCACCGAACATCTCCTGCTCGCGTTCTACCGCGACCAGGCCGGTATCGCGACGAAGATCCTGCTCGAGCAGGGGCTGGAGGAGTCGGCAGCCTGGACCGATATTCGCGCGGCGCTGGAAGGGTTCAAGAAGTAGGTTGGGCGCATGCCTGACTGGTCTGCGCGGTTGAACGAGTTGGCGGTGGCGGCTGAGGTGCCCGGGGCGGTGCTCGGCATCTGGCAGGACGGTGCGACCACGATCACGCCGTACGGCGTGCTGAACACCGCGACCGAGGTGGAGACCACCGCCGACTCGGTCTTCCAGATCGGGTCGGTCAGCAAGCCGTGGACCGGGACGATGATCGTCCAGCTTGCGGCCGAGGGCCGGCTGCAGCTGGACGACCCGGTGGTCAAACTGTTGCCCGAGGCACCGATCGATCCACGGATCACGGTCCGTCACCTGCTCACCCACACCAGCGGCATCGACGGTGACCTGTTCACCGACACGGGCCGGGGTGACGACTGCCTGGAGCGGTACGTCGCCCTGCTCGCCGACGTGGAGCAGTTGTTCGAGCCGGGTACGGCGTACTCGTACTGCAACGCGGGATTCGTCGTACTGGGCCGGCTGATCGAGGTGCTCGACGGCCGGACCTGGGACGAGTCGTTGCGAGCGCGCCTGGTCGAGCCGCTCGGCCTGTCGCACACGGTCACGCTGCCCGAGGAGGCGATCCTGCACCGGGCCGCCCGCGGTCACACGGCGGAGGACGGTTCACCGGTCAAGACCTGGCAGCTGCCGCGCAGCATCGGCCCGGCCGGACTGATCACGGCGAGTGCCGCCGACCTGCTCGAGTTCGCCCGGATGCATCTCGACGACGAGAAGTACGCGGCGATGCAGGAGCCGCAGGTGCCGTTCGCCGGCGGGATCGGCGGCTTCGTCGACCTCGGTCTGACCTGGCGGATCTACGACTGGGACGGCCGCCGGATCTTCGGCCACGACGGCTCGACGATCTCGCAGACCGCCTTCCTGCGGGTCGATCCGGAGGCGCGGCTGATCATGTGCCTGCTGACGAACTCGGGTAACGGGACCAGGCTGTTCGAGCCGCTCGCCTCCGAGGTGTTCCAGCACCACGTCGGCGTCGGCCATCCGGCGGCGCCGCAACCGGTCGACGGTCCGGTTAGCGACCGGCATGTCGGGCGCTACGAGCGCGCCAGCGTGCGGTTGGACGTCGTACGGCGTGGTGACGGTCTCGTGCTGACCGAGCAGGCGACGGGGGACCGGCTGGCGTTCGCCGAGGAGCCGGTGCACGAGTACGACGTACTGCCGGCCGAGCCGCTCGACGGGGACCATTTCGTCATTCGTTACTCTCCGGAGCACCCCTGGGTCCCGCTGACGTTCACACCGACCCACCTCTTCACCTCGGGACGCGTCACGCCCAGGCGGTGAGATAAACCGGGTGCAGTTTGGGCTGACCGAGCTAACGTCTTCAGCGTGACTAGTGCACCTGCTGAACTTCCCCGTAAGGCTGGTGACCTCCGGGCCGCCGGCTATCTGCCCCGGTCGATCAAGGCCGAAATCCGTGACAACCTGCTGGAACAGCTCCGGGCCGGACGTGATCCGTGGCCCGGCATCGTCGGATTCACCCGCACGGTGATTCCGCAGCTCGAGCGCGCGCTGCTCGCCGGGCACGACGTCGTACTGCTCGGCGAGCGCGGCCAGGGCAAGACCCGGCTGCTGCGCACGCTGGTCGGGCTGCTCGACGAGTGGACCCCGGTGATCGAGGGCGCGGAGCTGCCCGAGCACCCGCTCGACCCGATCACCCCTGCTTCCAAGCGCCGCGCCGCCGAGCTCGGCGACGACCTGCCGGTCGCCTGGCTGCACCGCGACCTGCGCTACGCCGAGAAGCTCGCCACCCCGGACACGTCCGTCGGCGACCTCATCGGCGACGTGGACCCGGTGAAGGTTGCCGAGGGCCGCAGTCTCGGCGACCCCGAAACCATCCACTTCGGCCTGGTCCCGCGGTCGCACCGCGGCATCGTCGCGATCAACGAGCTGCCCGACCTCGCCGAGCGCATCCAGGTCGCATTGCTGAACGTGATGGAGGAGCGCGACATCCAGGTCCGCGGCTACACGCTGCGGCTGCCGCTCGACGTGTTGCTGGTGGCAACGGCCAACCCCGAGGACTACACCAACCGCGGCCGGATCATCACGCCGCTGAAGGACCGGTTCGGCGCCGAGGTCCGGACCCACTACCCGCTCGACATCGACGCCGAGGTCGACGTGATCCGGCAGGAGGCCGAGTTCACCGCCGAGGTCGGCGAGCCGCTGCTCGAGGTGCTGGCGCGGTTCGTCCGGCACCTGCGCGAGTCGACCGCGATCGACCAGCGCTCGGGGGTGTCCGCCCGGTTCGCCGTCGCCGCGGCCGAGACGATCGCTGCCGCCGCGTTGCGCCGGAGCGCGATCACCGGCGAGACGCCGGCCGTCGCCCGGCCGGTCGACCTGGAGGCGGTGCCCGCAGTACTGCGGGGCAAGCTCGAGTTCGAGCCGGGTGAGGAGGGGCGCGAGATCGAGCTGCTCGAGTACCTGCTGCGCCGGTCGGTGGCCGACACGGCACGTGAGCGGTTCGCCGGTCTCGACCTGACCCCGCTGGCGCATGCCATTGCCGATGGCAACCTTGTGACCACTGGCGAGCGGGTGCCCGGCCGGGACGTGCTGGCCGCGCTGCCCGAGCTGCCCGTCCTGCACGATGTCGCGGCCCGCGCCGGTGTGGAGCCGGACGACTCGTCCGGCCGGATCGCCGCCGCCATCGAGCTCGCGCTGGAGATGCTCTACCTGTCCAAACGAGTGGCCAAGGACGCCGACGACGACACCACGGTCTACGGAGCCTGATCATGTCGTCGATTCCAGAGGGCTGGTCGTACGGTCCATGGCACGACGGGCCCGATCCGCTCAAGGCGCCCGCGGATCTGCGGGACGCCCTGGACGAGATCGGGCGCGACGTGATGAACGGTTCGTCGCCGCGGTCCGCGCTGGAGGAGTTGCTCCGGCGCGGCACCCGGAACACCCAGGGTCTGGACGACCTGAGTCGCCGCCTGTGGGAACGCCGCCGCGAGATCGAGCGGCGGCACAACCTCGACGGCACGCTGCGCGACGTACAGCGGCTGCTCAACGAGGCACTGGAGGCCGAGCGGCACGAGCTGTTCCCGAACCCGTCCGACGACGCCCGGTTCCGGGAGGCGCAGCTCGACGCGCTGCCGTCCGGTACGGCGGCCGCAGTACGGGAGCTGGCCAACTACGACTGGCAGTCGTCGGAAGGCCGGCAGAAGTACGAGGAGATCCGCGAGCTGCTCGGGCGTGAGCTGCTGGGGTCGCGGTTCGAGGGCATGAAGGAGGCGCTGCAGCAGACCACGCCCGAGGACGTCGAGGCGATCAACGAGATGCTGACCGACCTCAACGCGCTGCTCGCGGCGCACGCGCAGGGCCGGCCCGAGGTGCCGGAGCTGTTCGAGGAGTTCATGGCCAAGCACGGCGAGTTCTTCCCGGAGAACCCGCAGAACGTCGAGGAGCTCATCGACGTACTCGCGCAGCGCGCGGCCGCGGCGCAACGGATGATGAACTCGATGACGCCCGAGCAGCGGGCCGAATTGATGGAGTTGTCGCAGCAGGCGTTCGGCAGTGCGCAACTCGCCCAGCAGTTGTCGCAGCTGGACGCTCAGCTGCAGGCGCTGCGTCCGGGCGAGGACTGGTACGGGTCCGAGCAGATGAGTGGTGAGGATCCGCTCGGTCTCGCCGAGGGCGCGCGAGCCATGTCGGATCTCGCCGAGCTGGATGCGCTGGCCGAACAGCTCGCCCAGTCGTATCCGGGTGCGCGGCTCGAGGATATCGACCTCGATGCGCTCACCCGGCAATTGGGTGACGAGGCAACGGTCGACGCGCGTCGGCTGAGTGAGCTGGAGCGGCAACTGCGTGATCAGGGTCTGATCGAGCGCGCGCCCGATGGTTCGCTGCGCTTGTCGCCGAAGGCGTTGCGTCAGCTCGGTCAGACCGCGTTGGCCGACGTACTGCGGGCTGCCCGTGGATCGGGTGAGCGTGATGCCGCGAACGCCGGTGCGGCTGGTGAGCTGAGCGGGTCGACCCGGCAGTGGGAGTTCGGCGACACCCAGCCGTGGGACGTTCCGCGGACGGTGCGCAACGCCGTACTGCGGACTGCCCACACCGGTGGTGGTGGCGTCAAGCTCGATGTGGCGGACGTGGAGATCGCGGAGACCGAGCATCGCGCTCGTGCCGCGGTCGCGTTGCTGGTCGACACGTCCTGGTCGATGGTCCAGGAGGGCCGCTGGCTGCCGATGAAGCGTACGGCGCTCGCGCTGCACCAACTCATCTCGACCCGCTACCGCAACGACGCACTCCAGCTGATCACCTTCGGCCGGTACGCCGGGGTGGTCGAGCTGCCGCAGTTGATCGGGATGGAAGGCACCTGGGAGCAGGGCACCAACGCGCACCACGCACTGCTCCTCGCCGGCCGCCACCTTCGTCGCCACCCGGACGCCCAGCCGGTCGTCCTGATGGTGACCGACGGCGAGCCGACCGCGCACCTGGAGCCCGACGGCACGGCCGAGTTCTCCTACCCGCCCGAGCCGGCCACGCTCCGCAAGACGATCTTCGAGGTCGACCGCCTGGCCAAGCTGGGCGCGTCGCTCACCGTCTTCCGCCTCGGTGACGACCCGCGGCTGAACGCGTTCGTGGATCTGCTCGCCCGGCGCAGCGGCGGCCGGGTGCTAGCGCCCGACCCCGACGGCCTCGGCGCCGCCGTCGTCGGCGACTACCTGAGGACCCGCCGCAAGCTCTAACCCCCAGCAACCCCGCTCCGCCCCTCTGTGCCGGCACCCATCTGCGCGACGGGCAACGCGAGGGGTGAACCTCTCGCGTTGCCCGTTCACCGCTTGCATGCGGTCGGTGAAGGAGCAAGTCGAGGGGTGAACCTCTCGACTGGCGTGCGGTCGGTCAGCGCAAGCGGCGGGCGATGGCTGGGTCCGGAGTCTCGTTCTGGAGGATGGCAGCCAGTACGGCCACGCCATCCACCAGGCGAGGCCCCGGCCGCGCGAAGTACCCGTTCGCGTCGACGGCCCACACCTGCGCGTTCGCCGGCAGTTGCGGCAGCAACTCGGCCGTCAGCTTCGCGGCCGCCTCCAGTTCGAACCCGCACGGCGCCGAGACGATCACCTCAGGTCGCGCGGCCCGTACGTCGTCCCATGTGATCGGGACAGACCGTTGGCCTGCGTTCCCCAGCACATTCGTCCCGCCCGCCAGCTGTACCATCTCCGGCAGCCAATGTCCGGGTGCAAACGGCGGATCCGTCCACTCGAGCAGCGCGACCCGTCGGCCCGGAACTGCAGGCGACGGACGAGGCTGCCGTGCCGGCCGGCCCGGTTGCTGTGGGGGAGCGACCGGATGCGGCTCCGGGCTCGGCTTCAGCCTGCCCCGCAGGGCGTCGACCAACGGCGCCGCATCGCGGCCGATGGCCTTTCCGATCGTCTCGATCGACACCAGCACTTCGTCGAGGTTGTGCGGATCCGTGGTGACCACCTCGGCCCGGCAGCCCAGGTAGCTGAGTGCCTCCTCGACGTCGGTCACCTCGATCGCGCAGACCGCGCACAAGTCCTGCGTGATGACCACATCCGGCGCGAGCTCGCGCAGTACGCCGGCGTCCAGGTGATACAGATCCTCCCCGGCCGCGACCTTCCGCCGTACGACGGCGTCGATCTCACCCGGCGTCAAACCGTCGGGCAACGCGGTCGTCGACACGATCCGCCGACCGCGCGCAGCCGCCGGATAGTCGCACTCGAACGTCACGCCGACGACGTCGTCACCGGCACCGAGCGCGAAGCAGATCTCGGTCGCCGAGGGCAGCAGGGAAACGATGCGCACCCGCCGACTCTAGCTGCCGGCAACGACCGATACCCCGACAAAACCGGCCTTACGCCTTCCGCCTGTGATTCATTTTGAGACAGCCCGATTGTCTCGCGTTGTCAACCAGGGAAGGGTTTTCCGGCCTTCGACCTGTGGGGAGCGTCACGTCGGCATCGTGAGACCAGTGTTCAACTGGACTGGTTTTTGGGCTTACCCTGAAAGCACGCCCCCGCCGCCGGAGTCGACGGGCCAGCGGGCCACCTGCCCGCGCCTGAAAACACCCGCCTGCAACCCAGGGAGTGACCGTGCCGAAACTCGTCTACGACTTCGCCGAAGGCAACAAGGACATGAAACAGCTGCTCGGCGGGAAGGGGGCGAACCTGGCCGAGATGACCAATCTCGGCCTGCCGGTACCACCCGGTTTCACCATCACCGCCGACGCCTGCCGTGCGTACCTGGAGACCGGTGCGGTGCCGGCCGACCTCGCCGACGAGATCGACAAGCACGTCGATCTGCTGCAGCAGAAGATGGGCAAGAAGCTCGGCCAGGCCGACGACCCGCTGCTGGTCTCGGTCCGCTCCGGCGCCGCCGTGTCGATGCCCGGCATGATGGAGACCGTCCTGAACGTCGGCCTCAACGACGACTCGGTGAACGGTCTCGCGCACCAGTCGGGCAACCCGCGGTTCGCCTGGGACGCGTACCGGCGACTGATCCAGATGTTCGGCAGGACCGTGCTCGGCATGGACGGCGATGTCTTCGAGGACGCGATCGAGGCGGCGAAGGAGGCCAAGGGCACCCGCAACGACCTCGACCTGGACGCCGACGACCTGAAGGCGCTGGTCCAGACGTTCAAGCGGGCCGTGCACGACCACACCGGACGCGAGTTCCCGCAGGACCCGCGGACCCAGATGGACCTGGCGACCGAGGCCGTGTTCCGGTCGTGGAACTCCGACCGCGCGATCCTCTACCGCCGCCAGGAGCGGATCCCGACCGACCTCGGCACGGCGGTCAACATCTGCTCGATGGTCTTCGGCAACCTCGGCATGGACTCCGGCACCGGCGTCGCGTTCACCCGCGACCCGTCGACCGGTCAGCGCGGCGTGTACGGCGACTATCTGCAGAACGCGCAGGGCGAGGACGTCGTCGCGGGCATCCGCAACACGGTCCCGCTCGCGGACCTCGAGCAGCTCGACAAGACGTCGTACGACGACCTGATGCAGATCATGGCGACGCTCGAAGGGCACTACAAGGATCTGTGCGACATCGAGTTCACCGTCGAGCGCGGCAAGCTGTGGATGCTGCAGACCCGCGTCGGCAAGCGGACCGCGGCGGCGGCGTTCCGGATCGCGACGAGCCTGGTCGACGAAGGCGTGATCGACACCGACGAGGCGCTCAACCGGGTGAAGGGTGCGCAACTGGCGCAGCTGATGTTCCCGCGGTTCGACGCGGATGCCGAGAAGGACCTGATCACCAAGGCGATCGGGGCGTCGCCGGGTGCGGCGTCGGGCAAGGTCGTGTTCACCTCGGCCGCCGCGGTCGAGGCCGCGGAGCGCGGCGAGAAGGTGATCCTGGTCCGGCGCGAGACGAATCCGGACGACCTGCACGGCATGATCGCTGCCCAGGGCATCCTGACCAGCCGCGGCGGCAAGACCTCGCATGCGGCCGTGGTCGCCCGCGGCATGGGCAAGACCTGTGTGTGCGGCGCCGAGGACCTCGACGTGAATGTTGCCCAAGGCACCATCAAGGTCAACGGCGCGATCATGGAGGCCGGCGAGCTGATCTCGATCGACGGCACGACCGGCGAGGTCTTCCGCGGTGAGGTCCCGGTCGTCCCGTCACCGGTCGTGCAGTACTTCGAGGGCACGCTCGCCCCGGATGCCGGCGACGAGCTCGTCGCGTCGGTGCACCGGCTGATCACCCACGCGGACGAGGTACGGCGTCTCGGCGTACGGACCAACGCGGATACCGCGGACGACGCAGCGCGGGCGCGGCGGTTCGGGGCCGAGGGGATCGGGTTGTGCCGGACCGAGCACATGTTCCTGGGGGAGCGGCGCGAGTCCGTCGAGCGGCTGATTCTCGCGGAGACGGATGCCGAGCTCGAGGCGGCGCTGGCCGAGTTGGAGCCCTTGCAGCGCGGAGACTTCCTGGAGTTGCTGGGCGCGATGGACGGCGTCCCGGTCACGATCCGGTTGATCGACCCGCCGCTGCACGAGTTCCTGCCGTCGATGGAGGAGCTCGCGGTGAAGGTCGCGGTCGCGCGTGAGCGCGGCGAGGACCCGGGCCGCGACGCCGCGCTGCTCGCGGCGGTCCAGCGGTTGCACGAGCAGAACCCGATGCTCGGTCTGCGCGGTGTGCGGCTCGGGCTGGTCATCCCCGGTCTGTTCGCGATGCAGGTACGGGCGATCGCTTCGGCGGCTGTCGAGCTCCGGGGCCGGGGGATGGATCCGCGGCCGGAGATCATGATCCCGCTGGTCGGCGCCGTACAGGAGCTGCACCTGGCCCGCGACGAGGTGGAGCGCGTACTCGCCGAGGTCGGTGTCGCGGGGGAGATCCCGATCGGCACGATGATCGAGTTGCCGCGGGCCGCGGTGATCGCGGACCAGATCGCCGAGGCGGCCGACTTCTTCTCGTTCGGCACCAACGACCTGACCCAGACCACGTGGGGTTTCAGCCGCGACGACGTCGAGAGCGCGTTCTTCTCGCGGTACCTGGAGAAGGGGATCTTCGCGGTGTCGCCGTTCGAGTCGATCGACCGCGAAGGGGTCGGCGCGCTGGTGCGCACCGGTGTGGATCGCGGTCGCGCGACCAAGCCCGACCTCAAGCTCGGCATCTGCGGCGAACACGGCGGTGACCCGGACAGCATCCACTTCTTCCACGACGTCGGTCTCGACTACGTCTCCTGCTCGCCGTTCCGTATTCCGGTGGCGCGGCTGGAAGCCGGGCGGGCAGCATTGGCGGGTGAGTAGAGAGAGTCTGCGGCAGACCTTCGGGGAGGACGCGGAGCTGTACGACCGCGTCCGACCCAGCTATCCACCTGAACTCTTCGACGACCTCGCCGGCATCGTCGGCGACCGTCCCCGCGTCCTCGAGCTCGGCCCCGGCACCGGCCAGGCGACCTCCGCCATGGTCGGCCGGGGCTGGCCGGTCACCGCCGTCGAACTCAGTCCCGATCTCGCCGGTGTGCTGAAGCGCAGGCTTCCGGGCGTCGAAGTAGTTGTCGCGGACTTCGACACCTTGGACCTGCCGGCGCGGACGTTCGACCTGGTCATCGCTGCGACGGCCTTCCACTGGCTCGACCCGGCGACGCGCGTGCAGCGATGTGTGGACGTGTTGCGGCCGGGCGGTGCGTTGGCAGTCGTGTCGACGCACCACGTCGCCGGTGGAAGCGAGCAGTTCTTCGCCGACGTGCAGTCGTGCTATGAGCGATTCACCGACGATGCGGCCACGGATGGATTGCCCACCGCGGACGACGTACCGAAAGATCCCGAAGGATTCGAACAAACTGGGCTTTTCGGGTCCCTCGAGTTCCGCAGATATGTCTGGGATGTGGACTATTCGGCGGCGAAGTACCTAGAACTTTTGTCCTCTTACTCGGGTCATCGGGCCTTGACAATCGAGCGGCGTGACGGACTGTACGGCTGTATCAGCGCTCTCATCGAGGCGGCCGGGGGCTCGATCACGAAGCGTTATTTGAATCAACTGTCTGTAGGAATTTCTCTTAACCAACCCCTTGCGTAGCGGGTCGCGGACTGGTCAGAATAACCGGGCGGGAAGGGAGATCACTCGTCGACTTTCGGGTCTGACCTGAACCAGCCGCTGTGGCGGCTCGTGACTCCCTTTCCCGCACCAAATCCCTTTCATTCTTCGGTCGATGTAGGGTTTCGGCATGGCCCTTTATGTCGTGCAGCTGCGCTTCGATCTCGCCGACACCGACCGTCGTCTCGCGGTCCGTCCGGCGCACCGTGAGTACCTGACCGAGCTGAAGGAAGCCGGCAAGCTCGTCACCGCCGGACCGTTCCCCGACCAGACCGGCGCGCTGCTGATCTACGACGTCGCCGACGAGGCCGAGCTCCGCGACATCCTCGCCAAGGACCCCTACACCCCGGCCGACGTCTACGAGATCGCCACCCTGTCGGAGTGGGACCCGCTCTTCCCGATCAGCTGAGCGACCTTCGAAGTCAGGCTTCGGCGGCTTCGAGGTCCAGGTGGTCGACGTACGCCCAGAGCCAGACGAGCGGGGCGAGGACGAGTTCGGGTTCGTTGTCCTCGTCGGCGATGAACAGCATCGATGCCTCGCCGTTGCTGATGTCCTCGATCACCGCTTCGCACATCTCGAGCGCGAGCTCGAACGGCAGCAGCCGCGGCCCGTTCTCCCAGCGCGGCGCGGGCAGCGGCAGCACCGGCGCCTCGTCGGTCCCGTCCAGCTCGACCGACACCTTCTGCAGCTCTTCGTACAGGTCGTAGGAGATCAGTCCCGCGAACGGCCGGCCGTCCAGCCCGATCAGGTACGGGTCGTCGGCGCCCTCGCGGAACGTGTCGCGGATGTCCGGCAGCGCGGCCCTCAGGTCGGTCGCTTCCAGGTACGGCGCTTCGTCCGGCTCCTCGTCGACATCGACCTCGACCAGCCCGCTGCGCATCTGGTCGAACTGATGCAGCAGCTGGTTCAACTCGTCGTACGCCCCGGCACCCGGCGCCTGCTGCGCCCGCGCCTCCAGGTCGCGCAGGTGGTCGACCAGGTCGTCCTCGAAGTGCAGCTCGTACCGCGGCAGGCCCGGCTCGCGACCCGCGTTGATCTGCGCGACCAGCTGAGTCGACACCGGCCCGATCCGCTCGGCCAGCACCTCCAGCGGCGTGGTCGGCTTCTCCTCGTCGTCGTGCGCGCAGGAGTCGTCCTCGCCCTTGCCGTCGCCCTCCATCGCGAGCAGCACCTGGAACGCCTGGAACGAGAGCAGCGCCGCGGTCGCCATCGTCCCGTCACCGATCAGCATCAGCGGATTCCCGCCGGCCTCGGTACGGCGGACGTGGTCGGACATCAGCGTTGCGGCCTGCTCGACGTTCACCTGGCTGGCCAGCGACGACAACCCGTGGTCGGCGTCCACGCCGAGCAGTTCGACCAGCCGCTCCGAGCTCATGTCGAAGTTCGAGCGCAGGTAGTACCGCAGCCAGCCGGCGTCGACCGGGTTGCCGAGCAGCTCGGCGATCCGGGCACGGAAGTCGGCCAGGTCGGCGATCGCCAGCACCACGAGCACCGGCTGGTCGCCGTCGCCGATCACCAGCGGCCGGGTGTCACCGTTGTGGAACCCCTCGATCACCTGGTGCAGGCTGTCGGCGGCTGCCTCAAGCGGCCACGACTCCGCCTCGAACTCGTTGACCACCGCGGCGGAGGTGTCGTCGGGCATCTGCTGATCCTCTCCGGGGTGCGGCGGGAGTTGGGGGTAACTGTAGGCTGCGGGCGTTTCACCAGGTCACGTGGGTCCTTCGCGGCCCAGGGGTGACATTCGCTACGCTGGCAGCGGCGGGTCGGTGCAAAGGTATCTCACATGTGAGATAAAGTCCGGCGCATGACCGATGACTACCTGAGCCGGATCGGAAACCTCATCCGGGACGCCCGCAAGCATCGCGGCTGGACGCAGACGCAGCTCGCGGAAGTACTGAACACCAGCCAGAGTGCGGTGAACAGGATCGAGAAGGGTCATCAGAACCTCACCCTCGAGATGCTCGCCCGGATCGGCGAGGCGCTCGATTCCGAAATTGTCTCTCTCGGTGGCGGCCCGGTCCACCTCCGTGTCGCGGGCGGCCGTCAACTTTCCGGTTCCATCGACGTCAAGTCGAGCAAGAACGCGGGTGTCGCGCTGCTCTGCGCGTCACTGCTGAACAAGGGCCGTACGACGCTGCGCAAGGTCGCGCGGATCGAGGAGGTCAACCGTCTGCTCGAGGTGCTGAACTCGATCGGCGTCCGTACCACCTGGCTGAACGACGCCGGTGACCTGGAGATCGTCCCGCCGGCGCAGCTCGACCTCAGCTCGATGGACGCCGAGGCGGCCCGTCGTACCCGATCCATCATCATGTTCCTCGGCCCGCTGCTGCACCGCGAGGATGCGTTCGAGCTGCCGTACGCCGGTGGCTGCGACCTCGGCACGCGGACCGTCGAGCCGCACCTGACCGCGCTGCGCCCGTTCGGCCTCGAGGTGAAGGCGACCGGCGGCCAGTACCACGCGCTCGTCAACCGGGCGATCACGCCGGGCAAGCCGATCGTGCTGACCGAGCGCGGCGACACCGTGACCGAGAACGCGATCATGGCTGCCGCGCGGTACGACGGCGTGACCGTGATCCGCAACGCGAGCCCGAACTACATGGTCCAGGACCTGTGCTTCTACCTCGACCTGCTCGGCGTGAAGATCGACGGCATCGGCACGACGACGCTCACCGTGCACGGCCGCGCCGACATCGACGTGGACGTCGACTACGCGCCGTCCGAGGACCCGATCGAGGCGATGAGCCTGCTGACCGCGGCGATCGTGACCAAGTCCGAGATCACGATCCGGCGGGCGCCGGTGGAGTTCCTCGAGATCGAGCTCGCGCTGCTCGAGGAGATGGGGCTCGACTACGACCGCAGTACGGAGTACCTGGCCGAGAACGGGCGGACCCGGCTGGTCGACCTGACCACGCGGCCGTCCAAGCTGCACGCGCCGATCGACAAGATCCACCCGATGCCGTTCCCGGGGCTGAATATCGACAACCTGCCGTTCTTCGCGGTGATCGCGGCGATCGCCACCGGGCAGACGCTGATCCACGACTGGGTGTACGAGAACCGCGCGATCTACCTGACCGACCTGAACAAGCTCGGCGGCCGGGTCAAGCTGCTCGACCCGCACCGCGTCATGGTCGAAGGCCCGACGCACTTCTCCGGCACCGAGATGATGTGCCCGCCGGCCCTCCGCCCGGCCGTCGTCACGCTGATCGCGATGATGGCCGCGAAGGGTACGTCGGTCCTGCGCAGCGTCTACGTGATCAACCGCGGCTACGAGGACCTCGCCACCCGGCTCAACTCTCTAGGCGCTCAGATCGAGACCTTCCGGGACATCTGAGTCCTGCAGGAAGGCGACCGCTTCGGCGATCACAGCCGGGTCCTGCAGGATCCGGCTGTGGCCGAGGCCGGCGGTGGGCAGGAAATGCGCCTGCTCGCCGTAGTTCCGCAGCAGTACCTGCGCCTGCACGGGATCCACGACCTCGTCCTCGTCGTTGTGGACCACGAGCAACGGCGCCTTCCCGGTCGCGACCGAGAACCGGTTCCAGATGGTGCGGTCGCCGTCGAAGTACCCTCGCTCGATCTCACGCCGCAGCCGCTGGTTGACCTTCGGCCCCAGCCCGAGCGCTCGGCAGAACGAGTCGGCCAGGTAGCCGAAGTCGGCGACCCCGCTGACCATCACCAACCGCTTCGCGGCGATCCCTTCCTTCACCGCGTACAGGGCGAACGGCACGCCCAGCGAATGTCCGATCACGCCTTCGAACGGTCCGTGCCGTTCCTCGAGCGCGCGGATGATTCGCTGATGCCCGAGGATCGAGACGATCGGCCCGGGGGAGTCGCCGTGCCCGGGAGCGTCGTACGACACCGGGCTGTACCCGAGCTCGAGCAGGCGCGTGATGAATCCGGCGTACCGCGAGGCGCGTGACCGCCAGCCGTGGACCAGGAGCACCGGCCGCACGCCGTCACCCCAGGCGTAGGTGACCGCGCCGTCGACCTCCTCGACCCGCGCGGCCATGTGGACGTCCAGCTCGCTGTCGCGAACCTGGCCGCGCGCGAGCAGCCGGCGCCAGAGCCCGAATGCGAGCCGGCCGCCGAGCCGTGGCGACACCGCTCCGATGGCCCGCAGACCCGTACCGATCACCTTCTGCATGAACGTCCTCCCCTAACTATACGAACGGTCGTACTATTACTTTTGCACGAAGTCATCGTCAAGGGCAACTAGGATCGGGAGCCGTGGAGAAGGTCGACGGACGGTTGGTGCGCGGTGACCAGACCCGCCGCGCCGTACTGCGCCGGTCGGTCGACATCGCGTCGGTCGACGGGCTCGAAGGACTGTCGATCGGGCGGCTCGCGACCGAGCTCGGGATCAGCAAGAGCGGGCTGTTCGCGCATTTCGGCTCCAAGGAGGAGTTGCAGCTGTCGACCATCCGTGCCGCGCGGCGGATCTACGCCGACAACGTGGTGCTTCCGGCGTTCGAGGTCGAGCCGGGGCTCGGGCGGGTGTGGGCGTTGAGCAATCACTGGCTGGACTACTCACAGGGCCGGGTGTTCCCGGGCGGCTGTTTCTTCCAGAAGGTGTCGCACGAGTACGCCGCCCGCAGCGGAGCCGTCCACGACGCCCTCCTCACCGTCCACTGGGAGTGGATGGGGCTGCTGGAGGAGGCCGTCCAGGCCGCCGTCGACGACGGCGAACTGGAAGCCGACCCCAAGCAGCTGGCCTTCGAGTTGAACGCGTACTACGAGGCTGCCAACCTCGCGTCGATCCTGCACGACGACGGCGGCGCGGCGTACGAGCAGGCCCGTCAGGCCGTCCGCTCGCGTCTGGAGTCGGCTGTCGTTCCTGGTGCGCCCGTTCCCTGGTGACCGAGTTTGTCGGTGGGCGTCCCTAGGTTGGCGGTGTGCACGTGGTGGCTCAGCTGGCGGTATCGCTGGACGGGGTGGCGTCGGGGTTCGACGTCGACCTCGCCCGGTTCTATGCGCTGGCCTCGCTCTGGCAGGAGGAGGTCACGCTCATCGGCGCGGACACGATCCTCGCCCAGGAGGCCGACGTACTCGCCGCTCCCCGGCGCGGGCCGCGTGCGGAGGGCCCGCTGCTGGCGGTCGTCGACAGCCGGGCTCGCGTCCACAGCTGGAACTCACTCCGCGACCTCGGCTACTGGTCCGACGTCCTTGCGTTGTACGCCGACCAAACACCCGCGCGCCCTGCGGACGCGACCACCCGCGAACTCGTCACCGGCTACGACCACGTCGACCTCGCGGAAGTACTCGAGGCGCTTGGCCGCAGAGGTGTGCACACCGTCCGGGTCGATTCGTCGGGCGCGCTCCTGCGAGCGTGTCTGGAGCTCGACCTGATCGACGAACTCGCCCTCCTCGTCCATCCGGTCCTGGTCGGCTCCGGCGATCGCTGGTACGACACCCGCCGGCTCAACCTGCACCATGTCGGCACCGAGGTCTTCAAGGACGGCGTGCTCTGGATGCGTTACTGCGTGGCCATCTGAAGGTCGCGAAACTGTCGGTGCTCACGGCTACTGTGTGCAGTGATGAGGAAGCAGCACGAGGGGTACGACGAGCACGACGCGGAGCGCTGGGTTGCCGAGCCGGTCAAGCGACCGGGGCGGACGGCGTTCGCGCGTGATCGCGCGCGCGTGCTGCACAGTGCGGCGCTGCGGCGGCTGGCGGCCAAGACGCAGGTGGTCACGGCCGGCAGCGACGACTTCACCCGCAACCGGCTGACCCACAGTCTCGAGGTCGCGCAGATCGGCCGCGAGCTCGCGGCGACGCTCGGCTGCGATCCGGACATCGTCGACGCGGCCTGCCTGTCCCACGATCTCGGGCATCCGCCGTTCGGCCACAACGGCGAGCGCGCGCTCGACCAGGTCGCGACGGATATCGGCGGCTTCGAGGGCAACGCGCAAACGCTGCGGCTGCTGACCCGGCTGGAGTCGAAGACCTTCGACGCCGAAGGTCGCAGCGTCGGGCTGAATCTGAGCCGCGCGACCCTCGACGCCGCGACGAAGTACCCGTGGCCGCGCCGCTCCGGCGAGCGGAAGTTCGGGGTGTACGACGACGATCTCGCCGTCTTCACCTGGTTGCGTCCGGGCGTGGGGGAGCGCCGCTGCCTGGAGGCGCAGGTGATGGACTTCGCCGACGACGTCGCGTACTCCGTGCACGATGTCGAGGACGCGATCGTCGCGCACCATCTCGACCTCGCCGCGGTCGACGCCGACCGAGCGCCGTACTGGCAGACGGTCCGGCAGATGTATTTGCCAGAGGCAACCGACGCTGAGCTCGACGAGGGCTGGGCCCGACTGACCTCGTTGAACTACTGGCCAGGCGCGACTTTCGACGACAGCCGGCGCGCTCTGGGCGGCCTCAAGGACCTCACCAGTCAGCTCATCGGCCGCTTCGCGACCGCCGCCGAGCAGGCCACGCATGCTGTCTTCGGGCGCTCCCGCCTGATCCGCTACGAGGCCGACCTGATCGTCCCCGACGGCGTCCGCACCGAGATCGGTCTGCTCAAGGGCGTGGGCATGTTCCACGTCCTCGACTCACGCGAACGCCAGGCCCGCCGCGCCACGCAGCGCGAGCTCCTCACCGAGCTGGTCGAGGCACTGTGGAAGACGGCCCCACGCAGCCTCGACCTGCCGTTCCAGTCCGACTTCGCGGAGGCGGTCGACGACAACGCCCGGCTGCGCGTTGTCGTCGACCAGGTCGCGTCCCTCACCGACCCCTCAGCTCTGGCCTGGCATGCCCACTTGGTCGAGGGGAAGGTCCAGCCCTAGCTCCGAGCGGATCGGCTTGTTGGTCTCGCGGATCTGCTGCAGTTCCGCATCCGAGAGCGCACGCCGGTAGACACGTACTTCGTCGAGCGTGCCCTGGAACCGGTTGGCGCCGTCGACCCGCTGACCGACGTGAATGCCCTGCACGCCGAACTCCTTGCCCGCGGTCACCGACCCAGCGGGCGCCGTCGCCGAGCCGACCTCGACCCCGTCGACCAGCAACCGCAGCTTCCCTCTCACCCGTTGCAGCACGACGTGATGCCACTGATCATCGTTGTACGCCGAGGTCGACTGGACCGTGACGTTGTAGCGGTCCACGGCCAGCAACGCGCGGATGCGATTGCTCTCCGGCTCCGCCCGCAACCAGACCTGCGGTGTCGTGCCCGAGCCGGTGCGATAGGCCCACAGGATCGCGTGAGATCCCGTCGTCGCGCCGTACTTGATCCACGTCATCATCGTGAAGTCGCCCGCGCCGAGATCGATCGACCGGTCGAACGGCACCTCGACGTAGTCGTCGACGCCGTCCATCGCCAACCCCTTCCCGAACTTGCCCGCGGCAACAGTCGCCCCGCCGCGGACGTACGCCGGATTGTGGGCAGGGCCGACGTCGGCCGTGCGCGGCCCGGGCGCCGGCGGGCCGGGGATCCCGGGCGGCGTGCCGTTCGGCGTCGACAGGTACGCCTCGTTGAAGCGGGCCCACCGGATCGTCTCGTACGGGCTCGCGACGCCGGCCTCGTACAACAGTCCGGCCTGATCGCCGTCCAGCCGCACCAGGTCGGAGTACGCCGACGGGCCCCAGTAGAAGACCTTCCCCTGCTGCCACGTGCCGAAGGACCGCGCCTCGTCGTACGACGATCGCACTGTCATCACCTCGCGCGCGGCCGGATGCGCCGGCGCCGAGAACAGGATCCGATTCCGCTGATCGCCCTCGTTCCGCGCGCTGAACCGCACCAGCGAGCCTTGTACGTCGGGCACCACCAGCTGCGGGATCGTCTTGAACGGCGCGTCGAACGTCGCGCCGCCGTCGCTGCTGATCGCGTACGCGCGGTTGCCCGGATCGGTACCGCGTTCGCGTGCCAACGCGTAGATCCGGCCGTCGGTCAGCTCGACCACGGTGATCTCCCCGACGATCACCTTGCCGTCGTCGCGGGACATGGTCGCGCCGATGTGCCAGGTCTCACCCGAGTCGTCGCTGTAGACGAGGTGGCCGCCGTAGACGTGCGGGCCGACGCCGTCGTACGTCTCGTAGGTCGCGCCGACGATCAGCCGGCCGGCGTGCGGTCCGTGCTCGAGCTGGATCCCGTGCATCGGGCCGGTCGCGTACCAGAAGTTCCAGCTCGGCAGCTTCGCGTCGGTCAGTTCGCGCGGCGCGGTCCAGGTGGCGCCGAAGTCGTCGCTGGTCTGGACGTACGGGTCGCGGTCACAGCCGTTCGTGCACGGCTGCGGACCGTTGTGGGTGGTGACGAGCACGATCCGGCCGGTCTTCCGGTCGACGATCGGTACGGGGTTGCCGTGTGTACTGCCGTTGCCCTCGGACACCACCTGCAGCGGACCCCAGGTCCGGCCGCCGTCCGAGGATCGCTTCAGCACGATGTCGATGTCGCCGTCGTCGCCGCAGTCCGCGACCCTTCCTTCGGCGAACGCGAGCACTTCACCGTCGGTCGCGTGGACCACGGCGGGGATGCGGAAGCACGAATATCCCTCGGTCTTCTGCTGGAACAGCACGCTGTCGTCGACGAACGGCGCTTCGTCGGTAGCGTGTGCTGGCGGGGTTGTGAAAGTGCTGATCATCAGTAGGGCGATGAGAACGCGCATGACTCTCCCACGGAGGACATAGGACGTCTGATGTCCCCGACAAATTAGCCATCTGCGCCGCGTACGACAAGGGGTCGGCGGGTACTAGGGTCGTCCTATGGCTGATACTCCTTCTGGTTCTGCGCAGATCGTGATCGTCGGTGCGAGTCTCGCGGGAGCGACCGCGGCCGAGGCCCTCCGGGCGGAAGGCTGGACCGGTGGTGTGGTCCTGATCGGCAGCGAGCAGTCCCTGCCGTACGAGCGACCTCCGTTGTCGAAGGACGTGCTGCTCGCCAAGAAGGGGACCGAGTCCGCTCAGCTGCACGACCAGCAGTGGTACGACGACAACAAGATCGACCTGCGCCTGGGGACCACGGTCACTGCGATCGACCCGGTCGCGCACACCGTCACGCTCGACGACGGCTCACAGGTGCCGTACGGCAAGCTGCTCATCTCGACGGGCAGCCGGGTCCGGACCCTCGACGTACCGGGCGCCGATCTGCCGGGTGTGCACTACCTGCGGACGGCGGAGGAGTCGCAGGCGCTGACCGACGCGTACGCCGCGAAGCCGCGCGTTGTCGTCGTCGGTGCAGGCTGGATCGGGCTGGAAGCGGCGTCGGCCGCGCGCGAGCGGGGCAGCGAGGTGACGGTCGTCGAGCCGCAATCGACCGCGTTGGCGTCCGTGATGGGCGAGGAGGTCGGTGAGGTGTTCGCCGACTTCCAACGCCAGCACGGCGTGCAGTTCCGGTTCGGGGCCGGGGTCGAGGGCTTCGAGGGAACGGACAAGGTGACCGGAGTCCGACTGTCCGGCGGTGAGGTGCTTCCGGCGGACCTGGTGGTCGTCGGCGTGGGCGTCCGGCCCAACACCGAGCTCGCCGAGGAGGCCGGCATCGAGGTCGCGACGCCGGACAACGGCGCCGGCATCGTGACCGGTGCGGACCTGCAGACGTCGGTGGCCGACGTGTACGCGGCCGGTGACGTGGCTCGATGGGACCACCCGAAGTACGGCCGCCCGGTCCGCGTCGAGCACTGGCAGAACGCGAAGGACAGCGGCAAGACGGCCGCGAAGGCGATGCTCGGCCAGGACGTGGAGTACGACTCGATCCCGTACTTCTTCACCGACCAGTTCGACCTGGGCATGGAGTACGCCGGCGACATCCCGCGCGGTACGTCGTACCAGGTCGTCTTCCGTGGCGACCCGAAGTCCGGCGCCTACATGGTCTTCTGGCTCGACGACGACCACCACGTCCTGGCCGGCATGCACGTCAACCTGTGGGACACCGGACTCGACGCCGTCCGCGAGCTGATCCGCTCCGGCAAGCAGGTGGATCCGGCCCGGCTGGCCGACACCTCCGTCGAGCTGTCCGACGTCTAGATCGGGTAGGTGACGTAGGCGAACTGCGTGCTGTTCGGCGACCAGCTCGGGACGTTCATCGTGCCCTGCCCGCCGAACAGCGTCGTGAGTTCGCGCACGCCGTCGTCGGTCAGCAGCCGCAGTCGCACGTCCTCGATGTCGGCGGGATGCCCCTCGGTGCCGGGCGGGAAGCTCACGTAGGCGATCGCCGAGCCGTCCGGCGCGGGGTGCGGGAACCAGTTGACGCGCTCGTCGTCCGTCAGCTGCTCGATCTCACCGCTGCCGACCGCGATCCGGAACAGCTGCGCCTGCCCCGCCCGCTCCGAGTTGAAGTAGATCCACTTGCCGTCCGGGCCGTACTCCGCGCCGTCGTCGGCGAACTCGTCGTCCGTCACCTGGACGTCCGCGCCGCCGGCGCTGGGGATCGTCCACACGTTGGTGATCCGCCGGCCGTCCCGGTTCTCGAGCCCGATGTAGGCCAGCGTCTTGCCGTCCGGTGAGACCCCGTGCAGGTAGTGGTGGAAGCCCGGTCCGCGGTCGTTCGTCAGCCGGCGCCCGGGGCCGCCCTCGATCGGTACTGCGTACAGGTGGCCGTCGTCCGCTGACACGTAGACCGTCCGGCCGTCCGGACTGACCACGTGGTCGTTGTTGATGTCGGGCACTCCGCCGAGCTCGATCTCCGCGAGTCCGTCGTTCACCCGGAACAGCCGGCCGTTGCCGTTGACGATCAGGTTTTCGTCCGGCGTCCAGTTCGGTGCCTCGAAAAGGATGTCCGACGAGCTGAACACCAGGCGGTGCTCCCCACTCGTCACGTCGACGACGTACAACTCGGACCGCTGACCAGGGCGAAGAGTTCGTGGCATACCCGCAAACCTATGTGATCGGTCCAGCTAGACTCACGGGGTGGCTGGCCGGATCAAGGAAGAGGACATCGCGCTGGTGCGCGAGCGGGCCCGGATCGACGACGTCGTGGGTTCGTATGTGACCTTGAAGAACGCCGGCGGTGGCAACCTCAAGGGGCTGTGCCCGTTCCACGACGAGAAGTCGCCGTCGTTCAACGTCACACCCTCCCGCGGCTTCTTCTACTGCTTCGGCTGCCAAGAGGGCGGCGACGTCATCGACTTCATCCAGAAGATCGATCAGATCACCTTCTCCGAGGCGGTCGAGACGCTGGCCTCGAAGGTCGGGATCCAGCTGCGGTACGAGGACTCCGGCGCGCCGGTGCCGCGCGGCCCGGGCAACCAGCGGCCGCGGCTCGTCGAGGCGCACAAGGTCGCGGCCGAGTTCTACGTCGACCAGCTGTTCGGGGCAGCGGAGGCAGCGCCGGGGCGGCAGTTCCTGGACAAGCGCGGTTTCGACAAGGACGCAGCGGTTCACTTCGGGGTGGGATTCTCGCCGCGCGGTGGCGACGTACTGACGAACCACCTGCGCGGTCGCGGTTTCACGAACGCCGAGCTGGTTGCGTCGGGGCTGTCCGCAGACGGGCAGCGCGGGCTGTACGACCGGTTCCGCGGCCGGCTGATGTGGCCGATCCGGGACGCGTCGTCGGACGTGATCGGGTTCGGCGCGCGGCGGCTGTTCGACGACGACCGGATCGAAGCGAAGTACCTGAACACGCCCGAGACCCCGATCTACAAGAAGTCCAAGGTCCTGTACGGCGTGGACCTCGCCCGGCGGGAGATCGCCAAGGGGCGGCAGGCGGTTGTCGTCGAGGGCTACACCGACGTGATGGCTTGTCACCTGGCCGGGGTACAGACCGCGGTCGCGACCTGCGGTACGGCGTTCGGCGACGACCACGCCCGCGTGCTGCGGCAGCTGTTGCTCGACCACGACCAGTTCCGCGGCGAGGTGATCTTCACCTTCGACGGCGACGAGGCGGGTCAGCGCGCCGCGTTGAAGGCGTTCGCGGGGGACCAGGCGTTCGCGGCGCAGACGTACGTCGCGGTCGAGCCGGACGGTCTCGACCCGTGCGACCTGCGGCTGGAGAAGGGCGATGCGGCGGTCCGTGAGCTGATCGGCCGGCGCGTCCCGCTGTACCGGTTCGTGCTCGGGAACGTGCTGTCGAAGTACGACCTGGATCGGGCGGACACCAGGGTCGATGCATTGCGGGACGCGGCGCGGCTGGTGATCAGCATCCGCGACCGGTCGAAGGTGGACGCGTTCACGCGGGAGCTCGCCGGGCATCTGGGGATGGACGAGGACCAGGTCCGCTCGGAGGTGTATCGCGCGGCCGCTCGGCAGGGGTCGTCGTCAGCTCCTGCGCAGTCTGGTCGGTCAGGTTCTGGGCAGCCCGGACAGCCTGGACACTCTGGCGTTGGACAGTCTGGTCAGCCTGGGCGGCCGGGACCCGGACAGTCTGGCCAGCCTGGGAGCTCGGCTGACGGTCAGCAGGGGCTGCCGGCTGGTGGGCCACAGCAGCCTCGCCGCGCCGACGTACCCTCTCCGCGGGACGCGCGGTACGTGATCGAGTGGGACGCACTGAAGGTCGCGATGCAGCACCCCAACCTGGTCGGCGTCGCCTTTGACGAGCTCGACGACCACGACTTCACCCACCCCTGGCTGGCCGCGATCCGCACCGCGATGGCGAAGGCAGGCGGCCCCGCCGCGGCGCCCGCAGCGGAGGCCTGGGTGGTCGCCGTACGCGATGCCATCGGCAACGATCCGGCCGCCGCGGTCGTCGGCGCACTGGCCGTCGACCCACTGCGCCTCGGCCGCGAGCCCGACGAGCAGTACGCCCAAGCGTTGCTCGCCCGACTGCAGGAGCTGACCTGCGCCCGCCGCATCCAGGACCTGAAGTCCAAGCTTCAGCGAACAAACCCGATCGACCGCGCCGACGAGTACAACCGAATGTTCGGCGAACTCATCGCCCTCGAGGCCTACAAAGCCGAACTCCGCAACCGAGCAATCTCCGGCGCTATCTAGTCATCCTTCAGGTGCTCCACCAGCCGCGTCGTTTCTTCGGCGTACTTCGCGGCGAACTCCTCGCTGTCCGGATCGAGACCGAGCGCCCTGGCGATCTGCGGGAACACCACCGGCGCCGCGGCCAGACCGAAGAGCGCGAGACCGGTGTACGCCGCGTCGAGATTGGCGGCGAGCTCTCCGTCGGTCTGCCGCTGGCGGAAGTCCTCCAGCATGCTCTGGAACCTGGCCCGCTGCCCCTCCGGATCGAGCGCGCTGGTGTCCCGATCGACAGCCTCACGCACGAGCAGCCGAAGTAGGTCAGGCTGCGCGATCGACGTACGCGCGTAGGCCGCGACCACCTCACCAAGTGATTCCGCGTCGGCGGCGATAGCCGGCTCACCGGCCCGCCAGCGATCGGCGACTGCTCTGTAGAGCCCTTCTTTGCCGCCGAAGTAGTACGAGATCAGTTGCTTGTTGACGCCTGCCCTGGCAGCGATCTCGCTGACCCGCGCACCACCGAAACCGTGCGCGCCGAACTCGACCACCGCCGCATCCAGCAACTGCTGCCTGGTGCGCTCGGCGTCCCGTTGCCGCTCGTCAGGTCCCGGTGATCTCCGCACGAAATCATCCTAGCGGACAGCCATCCGCCGTGCTAACTTAATCAACCACACGGATGATAAAGTTTGATGCACGGATGATTGGAGACGACAATGAAGGTCGCGATCATGGGCGCCGGGATCGGCGGACTCGCGCTGGCACAGGGCCTCCACAAGGCAGGCGTCGACGTGAAGGTCTTCGAGCGCGACCCCTCACCCCGCCACCGCAACCAGGGCTACCGCATCCACATCAGCCCGGTGGGGGAGGAGGCCCTGGCCGCCGTCCTGCCAGACGCTGTCCGCCGTCGCGTCATCGCCACCGCGACCCATCCAGGCGATCTGGTCGCCGGCTTCGACTCCCAGCTGCAGGTGCAGTTCGAGCAGCAGTTCCCGGTAGCCGGCCCGGACGCAGTGACGTCCGTGGACCGCTATGCCTTCCGACGCGCGCTCATGACCGGCCTCGACGACGTACTCGAGTTCGGCAAGCAGTTCGACTCGTACGTCGAGACTCCCGAGGGCGTCGAGATCTCCTTCACCGACGGCACGTCCACCTCCGCCGACGTACTCGTGGGCGCCGACGGCGTCGGCTCGGGGGTCCGCGCCCAGCTCCTACCAGAACAAGACGTGCTCGACATCGGCGTCCGCTGCATCTACGGAAAGGTGCCCCTGACAACAAACGTCCGCGAGCTGGCACCGCCACCGTTCCTCCGCGGCTTCTGCTTCGCCAGCGACGGCGCCGGAACCGGCCTAGCCTTCGGCCCAGTCGTCTTCCGCGAGCCCCCGGCTGAGTACGGCGACTACCTGATGGCAGTCCTCACTGGCACAAACGAAGTACTCGGCACCTCGGACGACGAGCTGTTCACCATGCCTCCCGCCGACCTCTGGTCGATCGTCACCCGCTCCACCACCAGCTGGCACCCATCAATCCGCGCCCTGGTCGCCGCGGCCGATCCTGACGCAGCCATCCCCATCACCCTACGAACCTGCATCGAGGTGCCTACATGGTCATCGGACCACGTAACCCTCCTGGGCGACGCCGTACACCCCATGACCCCCGCCGCAGGCGCCGGTGCCAACACCGCCCTCTGGGACGCCGCCCGCCTCAGCAAAGCTTTGACTACCAATGAAGCCCTATCCACCTACCAACAAGCCATGACCACCAACGCCCAAGCCGCAGTAACCGAATCCCTACACAACGCCGAACGCCTCTTCCACATCTCGATCCCCGTCTAGGCAAGCCGATCGCGCAGGCCGTCCTGCACTTCATCCAGTCGCTCCAGCATCACCAAAGCTGCGTCGTGTCGCGCTCGTCCGTAGACCTCGAGGGACGGCGTGACCGCATCCGGATCGTCGAGCGGTTCGGCCAGCGGGTACGTCGACGCCAGCGTGTAGGCGCATCCGACTGCGACCGTGGACACGAGATCGTCCAGGCGACATGCCGGATTCTCTTCCCGATAGCCGACCAGCAGCTCGGCAAGCCCGGACATCCACTCGTCGCCGAGCATCACAGTCCTCGGGTCGCATCCGATCCTCGCGATCTCCCAGGCCGCAAATCGCGGAGCAGGTGCCTGGAAGTCGATCACCGCGGCCACCGCATCCCCACACATCATCAAGTTCGGCGACGCCAAATCACCATGCACAACCTGCACGGTCAGCTCCGGCAGCCCGGCCAGGATCATCCGAGCCCTCCCAAGCAACGCACGCCGTTCCTTGGCCGCCTCCAATGCCCACGCCTCGAACGGACTCAGCCCAAACCGCCCCGAATACCCCTCGACAATCCGATCAAAGGACTGCCAAGCCCGCCCGATATCCTGCACCCCAACAGCCGCACGCAACACCGGTGCCGCCGCCGGATGCTCAGCCAACCGCCGGTGCAGCCTCCCCAACACGGCCCCAACCGCCGCCCACCTCGCCCCGACCAACCCACCCTCCGCCGTCTCCCCGTCGACGAATTCCCACAACGACATCGGCACGCGCTCGTCGATCACATCCCCACCAAGCGTCCGCCGTACCTCAGGCACCGGCACACCACCGTGCCTCGCAAACTCAGCCAGCCCGATAGCCACCCGCTCCCGCTCGACCTCTCCGCGATATACCTTCGCGAACCACCGCCGCCCGGTCGCATCCACAACGCGAAAGTTCACGGTCGCCGTACCAGCCTGGATCTCGCTCACCTCGACCGCATGCACGCCGTACGACCCCTCCAAGGCATGTACGACCTTCGCAGCCTCAGTCAGGATCATTCCCCGTCACACCATCAACCGCTTCCCGCAGGACATCCGCGTGCCCGGTGTGCTTCAGATACTCCTCGAGCAGGTCGATCAGAATCCGTCGCCGATTCGACGACCACCGAGGATCCGGATCCGCAATCACCACGTCGAGCCCGCCGTCCGCACTCAGTTCCTGCCACGCAGCACGGGACCGCGCAGCAGCGCCGTACCACAGCGAGTACAACTCCTCCGGCTCGTCGGTCACCGCAGATTCCCAACCCCACCGATCGTTCTCGACCCAACTGCGTGTGCTCCACGGCGCGCCAACCGGCAGCTCCGCAGCCCGCGCCGTAAACCCGTCCTCCACAAACGCCATGTGCTTAACCAGCCCACCCAACGTCATCGCCGAAGGCATATGCCGCCGCCGCAACTGCTCGGCCCCAAGCCCACCCGTCTTCCAAGCAAACTGCCTCCGCACCCGATCCAGCGCAAACCGCAACATCTCCACCTCACCCCCACGCAAACACTCATCCATCGGCAACCCTCTCCACTCCACGACCCCTCCTTCCCAAGGCCCCCACCATCCCGCACCACCCGTCCACCCCAGCCAACCGATCCACCCATCCACCTCGCGCATAACCAGCACTGCCCGGGGACCAGGGGTCTCCGGGCAGTGCTGGTTATCCGTGTATTGGGTTCAGCTCTCGAGTGCTGCGTCCAGGGTGATGTCGACGCCGGCCAGGGCCTTGCTGATCGGGCAGTTGGCCTTGGCTGCCTGAGCTGCCTCCGCGAACCCGGCCTCGTCCAGACCCTCCACCTCAGCGCGGACAGTCAACTTGATCCCGGTCAGCTTGAAGCCACCATTCGCCTGATCCGGCCCGAGCGTGACGTCAGCCTTCACCTCATGCGACAGCGGCTTACCGCCCCGGCCGGCAATCTCCGCACTCAACGACATCGCGTAGCACGCGGTGTGAGCGGCCGCGATCAGCTCCTCCGGGCTGGTCGCGCCACCCGCGTCCTCAGCGGCGCGCTTCGGGAACGAAACGTCGTACGTCCCGACCTTCGAGCTGCTCAGCTCCACCTGCCCCGAGCCCTGCTCCAAAGTGCCGTTCCAAGCAGTACGCGCAGTACGAGTAGGCATTGCCATCTCCTTCAGAAGTTATCTTGTGTACAAGATATTTGTGCACAAGATATCCTTCCGTCAAGCCCACCAGGATGAGACCCCGACCACAGGAGGAAGCCATGACCGAGCCTCGGGTTCTCGACGACCTGCTCTGCTTCGACCTGTACTCGCTCTCCCGCACGGTCACCGCCCTCTACCGCCCCGTCCTGGAGCCACACGGCCTGACCTACCCCCAGTACCTGGTCCTCGTCACCCTGACCCGGCTAGGCCCCAGCCCCATCGGCGCCATAGCCCGAGCCACCCGACTGGATCACGGCACTCTCACCCCACTACTCCGCCGCCTGGCCGACCGCGGTCTCATCACCCTCGACCGCTCCGTGGCCGATGCCCGCTCGGTCACCGTCGCCCTGACTCCTGACGGCGAGGCCCTCAAGCCCGTCCTCCACGAGGCCCAATGCCACCTAGGCGAGTCCCTGGGCATGACCGAGCCCCAGGTCCGCCGCCTCCAATCCACCCTCCACCAACTGGCCGACCACCTGGACGATCCCGGAGCCGAGTAGGTCGCCGCCTTCTAAGGCCGTTCGCGGAGCCCGTCGAGGATCAGGGCGAGCATGCGAGGCGACCGGTCCTCCGGGCCCGGGGCAGTGCGCCACAACGCACCGGTGAGCTGGAGGAAGTCGCCGGCGTCGGCGTCGGCGCGGATGCTGCCGTCGTTCTTGCCGGCGTCGAGGAGTGCCGTGATCGCGGCGACCACCGGCCCGTAGGTCTGCTGCGTGATCGTCTGGTGCGCGGTAGGACTGAGTGCATCGCCGAGGCCGTGCTTCCTGCGCATCGCCTCGACAAGGTCAGTAGTCCAATGCCGAAGCGCCTCGAGTGGAGGCATCTCGGCCAGTAGTTCCGGCACGGAGCCGGTGATCCGCTCGACCTCGTCCTGGTAGACGGCGAGGACCAGCGCCTCGCGGGTCGGAAAGTTGCGGTACAGGGTGCCGGCCCCGACGGCCGCGCGCTGCGCGACCTGGTTCATCGACGTACTGCCGTCTTCGGCGAAGGCCTCGCGCGCGGCCGCGAGGATCCGCTCCCGGTTCTCCCGGGCGTCTGAACGAACCACAGAGACCTCACCTTGCTAAGTGGAGAGCTCTCCACTAATGTATCTGGAGAACTCTCCACATAGCTTAGAGGAGCATCATGAAGTACATCAAGCTCGGCGCGACAGGCCTGGACGTGTCGCCGATCGCGATCGGCGCGATGACCTACGGCGAGCCCGATCGGGGGCATCCGGTGTGGTCGAAAGGCGAGGACGAGGCGCGGCCGCTGATCCAGCACGCCGTCGAGGCGGGCATCAACTTCTTCGACACCGCGAACCTGTACTCGAACGGGTCCAGCGAAGAGATCCTCGGCCGCGCGCTCAAGGACTTCGCCGATCGCGACGACGTGGTCATCGCGACCAAGTTGCGGCACCCGATGCGCACCGGCCCCAACGGTCGCGGCCTGTCCCGCAAGGCGATCATGACCGAGGTCGAGCATTCTCTGCGGCGTCTCGGGACGGACTACATCGACCTGTACCAGATTCACCGCAACGATCACGCGACCCCGTGGGAGGAGACCCTCGAGGCGCTCAGCGATCTCGTCAAGGCCGGCAAGGTGCGGTACCTCGGTGCCTCGTCGATGCACGCCTGGGAATTCGCGAAGGCGCTGCATCTGCAGAAGCAGAACGGGTGGGCGCGATTCGTGTCGATGCAGGATCACTACAACCTGCTGGCGCGTGAGGAGGAGCGGGAGATGATCCCGCTGTGCCTGGACGAGGGGGTCGGCACGATCATCTGGTCGCCGTTGGCTCGCGGCCGCCTCGCCCGCGGCTGGGACGAGGCAACGTCAACGGCACGCTCCGAGACCGATGGGGCCTACGCGGACCTGCTGTACCCGGCCGAGCAGGAGGCGTCGAACCGCGCGATCATCGACGCGGTCGGTGAGGTCGCGTCTCGGTATGGCGTGAGCCGTGCACAGATCGCCCTCGCCTGGCTGCGCCGCCAGCCGGTCGTTACCGCACCGCTGGTCGGGGCCGGCTCGATCCGCCAGATCGACGAGGCCGTCGCATCACTGGACCTCGAGCTCACCGACGACGACGTACAAGCCCTTGAAGCGCCGTACACCCCGCGCTACGACTGGCAGGGCATCTCCGACGAGGCCGAGCTGGACGCCATTCGCCGCCGCATCCCAGGCATGGTCCCGGCATAACGCGGCAAAAACCTGCGTCGGTCGGACACCGCCTACTTTCCGGCTAGCTGGCTGACGACGGGGGCGAGTGTGTCGGCGGAGTTGGCGCCGATGACGAAGTAGGAGAAGCCGATCTCCTCGCGGCGTCGCTGGATTTCTTCGGCGGCTGCCGCGGGGTCGCTCGGAAGGATGACCAGCGAGTCGGCCGCGCGTAGAGCCCCGGTGTCGAGGTTGGGCGCCGCCATGAACGGGGCGACGACGTCACCGACGGCGGCGATGTGCTGGCCGAGTTCGATGTCTCGGTCGTCAGGAAAGTCGCGAACCCGGTTCGTGGTTTCGGTCCGATCATCGTCCGTTGCGAGTACGAACGTGACCGCGTCGGCGACCTCGACCGCCAGCGCCTGCGACTTCGGGCCGCTCACCGCCATGACAACCGGCGTGTGCAGATCGGGACCGTCGAACTTGCGCAGCGCGGCAACGGTCTCGCGCATCCTGGCGCGACGCTCAGCCGCGGAGACGGCAGGCAGCCCCAGCTCGACTTCGATCCCGGGCCGGCCGGCGCCGATGCCCATCTCGAAGCGACCTTCGGTGAGGACCGAGAGCGAGTGGGCCTCCCACGCCGTACTCCATGGTTCGCGCAGCGCGGCGGCGTAGACCCACGAACCGACCCGCAGGTCAGCGATCGCGGCCGCAGTCGCCAGTGTCGGCCCGATCGACGGTTGCCACGTAGGAACGTCAGGCATCAGCAACGTCGAGTAACCACTGTCGGCGATCCGCCGCACCCGATCCCGCCACGCCGCCACATCAGACGTGATCGGCGCAACGACACCGAATCGGAAAGGTCTGGCTCCTCGCCTGGCCTGGTCGTTCATCGTGGCTCTCCTTGAGTCTGGGACGTCGTTCGTCCAGTTGCTCTATCCACGAACCCACAACCCGGAATCCGACATCGAGCCGCAGGCAGATCGCCGGCGTGAGCGGGGCAGTCGTCCGTCCGGCACAGCTTCGGCGGCCGCCGTATGTGCCGGACGAACCGTGTGCGCGTGGCCGCAGGTTGCCCGTCAGCCTCTGCAGCCAAATGCGTCAACCGTCGGTGAACACCGATCAAATCGCCGGCAGTCGGACCGGTCGCTCAGTTGTATGTCGTCACCTCAAACGAGGCCCCGTCGTTCCCGGCGAACCTCGTCAATTTGAGGAGCGAGTAGTGCTTCTCGCTGGAATAGATGCATAGGTACGTTCCGAGCGGCTTGTCCTTCAGGTGCAGGAAGCTTGTTCCGTAGCCTGACGAGGTCTGGCAGTCAGGCTTCTTTGTGCCACTGACGAAGCCTTGTGCGTCGTGGCGGACGAACAGTCCCCCGCCTTGCCAACTGATGTCTGCGGACGCGCCCTGGGGCAGGGAAACCACCCGCCACGTTGCATCGCTCGAGGGGCTGTCGAGGTCGGCCGAGGAGTTGAGCGCCAGGTCGAGCTTCCCGGCGTGCATTACCTCCGGCGCCGCGCCGCTGGTGGTCGGGGTCGACGACTCGGTGTCGGCGGGAGAGGCAATCGCCGTGACAGTCGTGGTAGCAGTCGTGGTAGCTGTTGTGATCACAACCGAGGGCTCAGGTCTCACTGCCGCCGGGAGTTGTCCGTTAGCGCCGAGGAAGAGCGTGGCGGCCACGCCGATCACGGCAGGTACGACAGCCACCAGAAGCGGATGGCTCGCCAATGCACGGATTCGGCCGCGCTTCTTGTTTCCCCGGTCTGATCCGAGTCGTCTTGGCTCATGTGGTCCCCCCACAGATCGCCACGTGCGCCTGGCCGCTGAGCGACTGCGCCTGGCGGCGTTGAATTGATCGACCAAGAGTGACGCATAGTCACGTCATCGGTCCATAGCGGGCAACTCTCGGTTGATGATCGTCGGCCGATGGTCGTCATTCGACGAGGCGGCTTGATGCAGTACTGCGTTCACTGAGAGCAGCTAGTGCCACGCGTCGTTGGTTTGTTTGCGACTGGTTGTTTACAGCGTCGAGCGCAAGCCACCTCTTCGGCCCGAGCTATGGCTTCCGACGGCTCCGCGTCGGCTGGCTCGTCAGCTCGACAGTCGGCGTCTTCGGGACTGGCGGTTGGGTACCTCTGACGGACGATCTGGTCGTACTGTGAGTTTGGGGGTAGGGCGATGGTGGACACGGCCTTTGTGACAGCACCGGACGGAAGAACCATTGCGTACGCGGAGTGGGGTGTGCGTGATGGCCGGCCGTTGTTCGTGCTGCACGGCTGTCCGGGTAGTCGGTACCTGCGGCACATCGGCGGTGTCTACGAGCGGCATCAGGTCCGCGCGATCACCTATGACGTGCCCGGATACGGGCTGTCGACGCGTCGTCCCGGCCATCGGGTCGTAGACGCCGCGGATGACGTCGCGCTGATCGCGGACCAGCTCGGGATCGACGAGTTCGCCGTACTCGGAATCTCGGCGGGCGGCCCGCGGGCGCTCGGCGTGGCTGCCCGGCTGCCTGAGCGGGTCACGCGTTGTGTCACCGAACTCAGCCCCGCCGAGTACACCGCATCCGACCTCGATTTCTTCGCTGGTATGCCCGAGGCCGAGGTGGGCGAGTGGGAGCGGCCGGCAGCCCACGACGCGGCCTGGCTTGCCGAACATGACTTTCCCGAACTGCGTGCGTGGCTCGACAAGCCTGACCCGGTGCCTGAGCTGTCCGGAGAGCTGCACGACATGCTCGTGCAGACCTTTCGAGAGGGCATCGTGAACGGGCCGGCTGGCTACGTCGACGACCTCATCTCGCTGTCGGTGCCTTGGGGCTTCACACTCGACGAGGTAAAAGCTCCGACCAAGGTCATGGCCGGAACCGAAGACGAAGGCATTCCCCGCCAGCACACCGAATGGCTCGTCGCAGGCATCCCTGACGCCGAGGCGGTCTGGTCCCCAGGCGGCCACATCGCAGATCACTCGGCAGTCGAGGACCGTTTGATCGCTTGGCTCGCAGGCACCCGTTCTTGATCGGCCGCAAACCGCGATAGTTGGCGCCGTCTTGCTCTACCTGCTCTTGGCGGGCGACCGCTCGGCTCCAGCGTCCGTCCTGTTCTGTAAGTCGTCGCCCTGCGGTTACCCGACGGATCGCCAGGTTGTGAATCGTAACCATTCTGGTTACATTGGCTGTACGCGAGAGGAGTCGACACCGTGTCGAACGAACTGCACTACGAAGTGATGACCGTGCGCCGTGAAGGCGTGACACGGGATCTGCCTGAAGGTGATGTCGAGCTGCGGTGGGTGGCGAACAGCGCCACGCTGATCTGGGGTGAGCGGGACGCCGTTCTGGTGGACACGTACACCACCGTCGAGCAGAACGAGCGGCTGATCGAGTGGGTCCGCGGGCACGACAGGGAGCTCACCGCGGTGTACCTCACGCACGGCCACGGCGACCACGGGTTCGGCATCGGGGCGCTGCGTGCAGCGTTCCCGGAGGCTCGCATCCTGGCCACCGAGGGAACGATCGCACAACTGCGCATCCAGGCCTCGCCGGAGTACGTCGCAGGCTTCTGGGAGAAGCTGTTCCCCGGTCAGATCCCTGCGATCGAGTTCCCGGAAACCCTCGACGGCGACACCTTCGAGCTCGAGGGAAACGAGCTGCGGATCATCGAGACAGGTCAAACCGACACCGAGTCGACCACGTCGCTGTGGGTGCCCAGCCTCGGCTTGCTCGTCGCCGGCGATGTGGTCTACAACGCCACGTATCCGTACCTCGCCGAGACCACCCCGGCGACTCGGCAGAACTGGATTCACGCTCTGGAGCAACTGAAGGCACTGAATCCTGCCTTCGTCGTCAGCGGGCACAAGCAGCCGCAGAACGGCGACTCGCCCGCCGACATCGACGCGACCATCGACTACCTGCGCGATGTCGACGAGATCGCGGCGACCTCCGCGGACGCCCTCGACTTCTACCGGAAACTGCTCGCCGAGCAGCCGGGACGAACGAACGTCGGTTCCGCATGGGGTACGGCGAAACTCGTCATGGGAGCTCCGGTCGCCGGACAAAGCGCATGAGTGCGAACTCCCGACTGGCGCTCGCCGTTCATTCGCTGGAATGGATCGAGCTGCGCGCCAGACTGAACGACGGCGCGGCGACCTCGGACGGCATCGCCGGCAGCGTGAAGACGAATCCGGTACTGATCCGCCGATTGCTGGGCCGCCTCAGAGACGCCGGACTCGTCCATTCGCACCGTGGAGCCAACGCGGGCTGGGCACTGGCCCGGCCCGCTGACGAGATCACCTTGGCCGACGTACGTCGCGCGCTCGACGACGGGCCGTTGTTCGGCTTGCACACCTCGCCGCCGTCCGAGAACTGCCCGATCGGCCGCAGTATCCGGCCCACCCTCGGCGAGGTCTACCGCGAGGCGGAACGCGCAGCCGACGAACGCCTCGCCGCCGTCACGATCGCAGCATCACTGGATGCGACGCTGGCAGCATCCCATTACACGGTGGAGAACGGCTTTCAATGACAGCGGCGGCTTCGCGGAAACTGCGGGGCAGCACCGACAGCTTCAACACCGCGCAGTTCACCGCCGGTGCGATGGTCCCCGACCAGCCGCGCCAGTACTCCGAATCGTCAACCCTGCTGCTCAACCAGTGAATCTGGCGAACGGTCGAGGCGCCGAGACCTTTGCACACGTGCGGTTTGCACATGCGGCGGCACCGCCGGCATCCCTGAGGGTTGTTGCGGAGGCAGCGGTTGCCCTCGTATTCGTCGCACTGATGAGGCGCCACCGTGCGGTGCTCAATGAACTCTTTCCCGTCGCAGTAAAGGCGGCAGCGGCGGAGTTCGGCGTAGAACGAATCGAGGATCTCGACGCCGGTCGACAAGCCTCGAAGTACTTGACGATGAGCTGGCCGACGTTGGAGCGGGTCTTTGGGGTCCGCCCTTCGTCGATCGGGTTGAGGAAACGGGGCTGAGCTTCTCCGCGTCCTGTGCCGGCCGCAGGCCGGGTAGCACGGTTGCAGACAGGTAGAAGCGCTTCTTCCTCATGGGGTCCTGGCCGGCGCACACTCGCACCCGCAGCGCCCCGGCCGCGAGCACGGTGATGTTGCCACGCTGCCGCTCCCGCGGCTTCCTCGATGCGGTACGAGTTCATGGCATGGGACATGTCACGGAGCGGCCGGATCGGTCGCAGGTCACGGCCTGATATGGCCGTGACCTGCGGTGATGCGGGGTAGGGCGGACGGGACTCGAACCCGTGACCCAGGGATTATGAGTCCCCTGCTCTAACCAGCTGAGCTACCGCCCCGTGTGCGGGTGATCGTATCGGGTTGGTGGGGGTGGGGTGTGAAACCAGGGTGGGGTCAGGGGTTCTACGGAGTGCTGGTGACCACTCACCGGGCATGATGGAGGCAGTCCGAATGAGAGGAACTCCCATGGGCTGGTTCATTTTTCTGGTGATCGTGGTAGGCGCGATCGCGGCGTACAAGTATCGCGTGCCGCTGCTGGCGAAGATTCTCGGGCAGCCGCAGGATCGGATTCAGCGGGCGATCGATCGGAAGAAGGGCAAGTAGGCGAGCGCCGAAGGCCCGGAGACGTGTGGAGGCCCCGACCGCTGGGTGCGGTCAGGGCCTCGTTTGCTCACGCGGTGACGGTCAGCCGACGCGTACGGCGGCGACCGAGGCGGAGGCGGTGATCTCGCCGCCGCCGGCGGCGCTGCCGTCGTCGTTGTAGCCGAAGGCGAAGATCTCGACGGTGGTCGCCTTGGCCACTGTCACGACCTTCACGGTCGCGCCGGTCAGCTCGCGGTCCTTCGCGGGGGAGATCTCGGCGCCGAGGATCGTGCCGTAGTCGGTGCCGAACGCCGTGTTGGAGGCGCCGACCCGGAGCGCGAGCTGCGGCCGCGTGCCCGGAGCACCCGCGGTGGTGCGGGCGAAGAAAGCGGTCGAGTTCAGCAGCCAGGTGCCCGGCTGCAGGGTGAACTCGCCCACCTTGGTCTTGTTGGTCTTGAACGACCCGCCGATCTTCGCGATCGCCACCGGGTCGAAGTCCTTCGCGACACCGGACTTGCCGTACACGTCGGTGTCCTTCAGGAAGGCGTTCCGGTCGGCCGGCACGATCTTGCTCGCGGGCAGGCTGTTGTCCACAACCTGCGAAGCGGCGACCGAGCGCGGGCAGAGCGGGTACGAGAGGCTCTTGCAGTCCGGCTTCACGGCGCCGTTCGCGGCAACCGTGACACCGACCAGCACGCCGGCCCCGAGCACGGCCGCGACCAGCAGCCGTCCGCTCTTGGTGTTCAGGAACTTCTTGACGTTCACAGGGTTTCCTTCCCCTCCATCCCCGAGGCCCCCTCGGGATCTGCAGAGGAACGTACCGGCAAAGTGTTGGTCTAGGCCACTATCAAGCCCTTGATTCAGGTGGGGAACTTCCGGCACCACGCGGTCAGCGTGACTTTCGCGGTCGTACCCAGGTCGGTGTCCACCGGCCAGACGACCGCATGCTGTCCCTTGCCTGGCGCAACGGCCAGGTAGGTGCCGGACGCTTTGTCCTCGCCGGCTTCGACCGTGCTGGACCACGAGACGGCAGCGAGGGCAGTTTCGCCTTTGCGGAGGACCAGTTTCGTCGGACCTGGGTCGATGGCCATGTACGACGTGGCGTGGCTGATCGTCACGTTCATCGCCCGGCGGTCCGCGTCGAGCACCACGATGTCGGGGTAGCCGTCGACGGTGATCGGGGTGGAGCGGCAGTTGGTCAGCTTCACGACCGATGCGCGGTGGCCGAGGGCCGCGGCGACCGGTCCGACGGTGATCGAGGCCCCGGAGGCCAGGCACGTGGGCCGCGGCGGTGCGGGAGTCGGATCGGGGTGAACGGTGGTGAAGGGAGTGGGGCCGAGCGGCCGGGGCGTCAACTGTGTGAGGGACGGTCTGCTGTCTGTCGTCACAGCTGCGCTCTCGGTGCCGCAAGCGGTGAGGAGTAGCAGTCCGGCGAGAAGCCCCACCTGGGCGCGACGGTGCATTCGTCGAACCTACCTGCGCCTGGAGGGCACGAAAAAGCCGGGCTCCTTGAAGAGGAGACCGGCTGGGTTGTTGCTCCCGCGACTGGACTCGAACCAGTAACCTGCCGGTTAACAGCCGGCTGCTCTGCCAATTGAGCTACGCGGGATCGTGGTGCTGCATGACCCCGAAACCCTGAGGACCTGAGTAGGTTAGCAGGCGCGCAGCGAACTACAAAAACGGGATTCGGCTGCCTGCGGGGTCAGATTCCGAACTCGTCGCGGACCCGCCGGAGCGCGGCCTCGGCCGCGTCCACGACGCCCGGCTGATCGGGCTCCAATCCCTTGTCCAGAACGAGGTTCCAGGTGACCGGGGCGTCCGTGACGGCCGGATTCCGGCGACCGACGATGCGTACGCCGCGTTTGCCGGCCAGTGGCACGTGGCGCTGCACGATGATGCTCGCGTCGACGCGCTCCCGCAGGAGCTGGCCGAAGCGTCCCGGGTCTTCGACCTTGAGCTCGGTCGCGCGCAGCGGAGTGCCGAAGTCGGTGGTCTCGTAGATGTGCAGCACCGACGCCTCGGAGTCCCAGCTGGCGCGCTCGATCTGCTCCCAGCCGACCCGGTGGTCGGCGTCCGTCGAGTCCGACGGCAGGTAGACGGCTGTCCGCGTGCCGGCGGCCCAGCGACCGTTGGTCAGCTGGACGGCAGCCAGGATGTCTTCCTTGCTCCCGGTCGACCGGCGGGCGGCTGCCGAGACGGCGTCTGCCAGCTCACGCGGCCAGGAGGTGCGGAGAAGTCTCACATGTTCATCATCCCAGTCGGCTCCAAGTCGGTGGGTCGAGGGTCAGGCGACGTAGTCGCGGAGCTGGGGGAGCGCTCGGCGGCGCAGGTGGCGGAGGGCTTCGCGTTCCAGGGTGCGCACTCTTTCGGTGGTCAGGTCCAGGCGGGTAGCCGTTTCTTCAGGAGTACAAGGGATTCGGCCCTGGAGGCCGTAGCGGTGCAGCAGGACGGACTGATGCAGGTCGTCGAGGAACTGGAGATGGTGAGCGAGGTCACGGCGGAGGGCAGCACGCAGAACGATCGGGTCGTCGTCGATCACCGAGTCGGAGTCGTCGGCGTCGAGCGTCTCGGGTTGCATCCGCCACGCCTGGGCGCGCTCGACCCGGGCGACGGTGAGGCCGGTCGCGTGCGCCAGCTCGGGGTTGGTCGGCTCGCGCCCCAGCTGCTGTGTGAGGTCGTTGCGGCTCGCCCCGACCCGGGACGCGTCGGCGTACGCCTGGGCCGGCATCCGGACCAGCCGCGACCTGTCCGAGATCGCGCGTCCGATCGACTGGCGGATCCACCAGATCGCGTACGTCGAGAACCGGTGCCCGAGCCGATGATCGAACCGCTCGACAGCCCGCATCAGCCCGATGTTGCCCTCCTGGATCAGATCCAGCAGCGAGATACCCTTCCCGGCGTACCTCCGGGCCAATGACACGACCAGCCGCAAGTTGCCCTCGATCATCCGGTGCCAGGAGCGCCTCCCAAGCGTGACCACCCGCCGCAGGTCGCTCGCGTCCGCTCGCCCCGGATCGCCGCGCAACTGCTCCGCCGCCAACAGACCGGCCTCGATCCAGTACGAGTGCTCGCTCACCTCCTCCAAAGTCAGTAGCTCGTGCTGCCCGATATCCCGCAAGTACGCCACCAGCGCAGTCACGTCCGCCGGCTCACAGTCGAGATCTGCCATCCGATCCCCTCTCCCCGTCAATCTCCTTGCCAAAGAGAGTGCCGTGATCGGACGGCCCACAGACCCATGACTTCGAGTATGTGGATAACTACCCGAAGTCAGCTCCAGGCTGGGTACGACGGCGCGAGCTCGGCGTACCGGTCCGACCAGTCGGGGATCTCGGCGTCGTCGAGCCAGGCTTCGAGCCGGTCGAAGAAGGCATGCGTGCCGGGGATGAAGCCGCGGGCGTTCTGCTCGGACAGACCCGTGTGGGTGAAGGTGAGCAAGGTCCCGTCGCCGTCCGGCCGGAGCTCGTAGCGCACGACGCTGTCGTCGACGATGCGCTGGTGCCACTCGTGCTCGAGCACGTACGGCGGCTCCCAGACCAGGATCCGGCCGGTCAGCCGCTTGGCGTCCGGCGCAGCCGGGGGATCGGTCGGGATCATCTCGATGTTGCCGCCGGCACGCCCGTCGATCACGGTCTCGCCGAACCACGCCTTGCGTTCGAGCGGATCGGTCAACGCGGCCCAGACGCGCTCGATCGGGTAGGGGAGGTGGCGGCGGAAGGTCATCGTCGTGCGGTCGCCGTCGATGGTGAGCTCGCCCATGCGGTCAGGTGCGGTCATGCGGGGGCTCCTCGGGATTGTCGGCCAGATGCTGCTCGAGGGCGTCGAGGTGCCGCGGCCAGTACTTGCGGTACCGGCTGATCCAGTTCTCGATCTCGATCAGCCGGTCGGCCCGCAGTGCATAGATGCGCTTCTGACCCTCGGGACGTACGTCGACCAGCCCGACCTCGCGCAGGATCCGCAGATGCCGCGACACGGCCGGCTGGGTCAGCCGGTGCAGATGCTCGACGAGCTCACCGGCCGGTCGCTCGCGCTCCGCGAGCAGATCGAGTACTTCCCGCCGGCTCGGCTCCGCGATCGCCTCGAACACGTCCATGACGAGAAGTATTACCAGAAGCGTATATAGACTTCAAGTAATACATCTCAGGCGTACGCGCGGAGCCCGCTGAGCAGACCCTGATGGAACGGATTGGCATCGACAGCGTCGAACCAGGCCGATCCGGTGACCAGCGGCTCCGGCGCTGGGATCGTGACGGCGGGCGGGGTGGCACCGGCCGGACCGCGGCGACGGAACTGATCGTCGAGCTCGGGTGCGGGCATGTCGGGCAGCAGTACGAACGTCTCGGCCGGGAGCGAGGCGGTCGCATCGGGGGAGAACGCGTCCGGGGCGGTGGCGGCGAGCGCGGCGAAGGTGGCTGCGGCACGCGCGGCGGCGCCGGCGGGGTCCTGGCGGACCTTCTCGAGATCAGCGAGGACCGTGTCGAAGGTGACCGACGAATCTCCGTAGTCGATGAAGCGGGACAGTTTCCCGGTCCTGATGCGAGTGGCAGCAGGCGCCAGCCGGTTCATCAGCGACGGCACGCCGTAGCGGGCGCGTCCACCGACGACGGCAAGGCGGATGTCTGCCTCGCGAGCGACGATCAGCGAGCGGTAGAAGTCCGGATTGGTACGGCGGACGACGATCAGATCGGCGAGCGCGCCGCGTTCCAGTCGCCCCAGCGGCAGCGGCCACACGCCGGACAGCGCGTCGCCCGGATTCGACGTCAGCATCCGGACCAGTTCCTCGTCCGTGAAGACCGACTGGGTCTTGTTCCACAGATCCGCGACCTTCAACTCCCACAACACATTCCGCGTCCCCGACGGACCCCAGTCCGATCCGAGGCACAAACGCACCCCGGCGGCATGCGCTGCCCGCACATCCGCGGTCGCCCCGTACAACCACAGGTTCGAGAACGGCGACCACACCAGCGTCGAATTCCCCGCGCGCATGGCAGCGAAATCGTCCGCGTTCAACGCGCCGCCGTGAATCGCCACCAACTGCGGTTTCACGACATCAACAGCTTCGAGCAGTTGAAACTCGGACCGTAGTTTCGGATCCGACCCCTCCGCCGAATGCGCGATGAATCCCCGCCCGGCCGCCACCGCCGCGGCGTACGGCGCGAGCGCTTCCTTGCTGTCGGCAACAAGTGTGCTGACCCGGATGAAGTCGTCGTGGGTGCCGAGTTTCTCCGAGTCGACGTTCCGGATCAGGTCGTTGTCCGGCGGTACGGCGCCGCGCGGGTTCCCCTGGATCGACGTCGTACCGCCGATGATCGCGCGCGTCTCGACGTACCTGAGCAGGGCTCGCCCCGCGGCCGCGCCGAGCAGCCGGGCCGGCTGACTGATCTGCGCGCTGTACGTCGGCGCGTTGCCCCACTGGTTGTGCGAGGTCCACGGCTTCTTCCGCGCGGGCTCGGTCCACAACGGCAGGCTGTTGTACATCAAGTGATTGTGTAGATCGATCAGCCCTGGATAGATCAGCCCACCGGCAGCGAGCTGCACTGCGTTCTCGAATCCGGCCGGTACCGCGTCGATCGGCGTGACCGCCGCGATCAGCCCGTCATCGCCGACGTACACCGCGCCGCCGGGAAGAACCTGTCCGTCCGGTCGCATTGTCACCACGGTTCCACGCAGTACAAACATGGCTTGCCCTCCCGTAGAATTCCCCGTGCCGCCCCTGATCTCGAGCGTAAGGTCACGGATCGTCGAGGGGGAGGTATGGCGATGGCCGATTTCGATGCGGGCCCGCCGGCCACGGTGGCGCGGCACTTCGCAAAAGTCCCGAGTTATGCGGACTTCCAGGAATTGTTCTGGTACGACTGGGGCCCGGTCTTCTACCGCGGCCGGCTCAACCGCACGGCCCGGCTGCTCGCGATCGCGTCCGATCCCGGGCCGACCGAGCGTGTCGCCGGACGCACGCTGGTGGGGGATGCCGGCCAACGCGTCCAAGGTTTCCTGACCAAGCTCGGGCTGACCCGCAGCTACACGCTCGTCAACGCCTACGCGTATGCGTTGAGACCGTCGCGCGCGCAGAAGGCCGCGCCGTTGTTGGCCCGGCCCGATCAGCTGAGCTGGCGCAACACCCTGCTCGACCTGATCACCGGCCCGCAGTTGCAGGCGATCGTCGCGTTCGGCGTCCAGGCCCGCGCGGCGCTGCAGATGTGGGACGGCAGGCCGGATGTCCCGGTCTTCGAGGTGCCGCATCCGTCGAGCCGCAACCCGTCCGCGCTCGTCGACAGTTGGCGTCAGGCGGTCACGGAGCTGCGCGCGATCGTGACTCCGGATCCGGACGGCGACAACGCGGTACCGAACTACGGGCCGAAGTTCCTGGAGTCGGATTACGCGTCGATCCCGGCGCGGGACCTGCCGTTCGGAGTACCGCCGTGGCTCGGTGACGACGCCTGGGGACGTCAGGACAAACCGCGTCACAACAACAGCGTCGAACGTCCGTCGACCGACCTTCTCAACACTCTCGTCTGGCGCGCGCCCAAGCTCGGCTGAAAGTTGTCCCCCGGGGCCGCTACCTTGGTCGGATGCGAGTGGCGACCTGGAATGTGAACTCGGTCAAGCAGCGGATGCCGCGGTTGCTCGACTGGCTCGACGAGCGGCAGCCGGACGTCGTGTGCCTGCAGGAGACCAAGCTCGCCGACGACGCCTTCAACGCCCTGCTCGGCGCCGAGCTGATCGACCGCGGCTACGAGATCGGGCTGTACGGCGAACCGCAGTGGAACGGTGTCGCCCTCCTGTCCAAGGTCGGGCTCGAGGACGTCGTCACCGGTGTCGCCGGAGCGCCCGGCTTCCCGAATCCTGAGGCCCGCGCGGTCGCGGCGACCTGTGGCGGCATCCGGATCCACTCGCTCTACGTGCCGAACGGGCGCGTCCCGGACTCCGATCACTACCACTACAAGCTGGCCTGGCTCGCGGCCCTGACCGAGGTCATCGCGACCGGTCCTGCGGACCAGATCGTCTGTGGCGACATGAACATCGCCCCGACCGACGCCGATGTGTTCGACCCCGCGGCGTACGTCGGCCAGACGCACGTGACGCCACCCGAGCGGCAGGCGCTCGCGGAGCTGATGGCCGCGAAGGACCTGCACGATGTGGTCCGCGACCGCTGGCCGAGCGACCGCATCTTCAGCTACTGGGACTATCGCGCCGGCATGTTCCACCAGGACCTCGGCATGCGGATCGACCTGATGCTCGCGACCGATCCGGTGGCTGAGCGCGTCAAGGCCGCGTGGATCGACCGCAAGGCCCGCAAGGGCACCGGGCCGAGCGACCACGCCCCGGTGATCATCGATCTCGACACCGCACCGGACGGCGATATCGGCCCGGTCGTGCCACCGCCGTCCGCGCCGCGGACCGGTCGGAAGAAGACCACCAAGCTCCCGCAGAGCCGCTGATGCGCCGCCTCGCTGCAGTCGCGATCCTCGTACTCGCGACCCTCACCGCCTGCAGTGACGACAAGCCGCCGGCGCCGGGCCCGGTCGCGTGGACGAAGGTCGACACCCCGGCGGAGCCTGTCACGCTGACCGCACACGGCGACCAGCTCCTCATCGGTCTGCGCCATCGCGGCGCCAAGGTCGTCCCGGAGCTGCTGCTCCAGGACAGCAGCGGCAAACGCACGCCGATCACCGTCAAACCCAACCCGGCCAGCCCGTACGCGTTCGAAGCCATCTGGTACTCGATCGCGTACGACGGCAAGCAGCTCCTCGCCCTCGGCGGCGCGGCCGGCGGCGCCCACTCCAACACCCGCTGGACGGTGTGGTCGGGCACGCCCCAGACCGGACTGATCGAGCAGCCACAGGACTTCTTCACGTTCGGCGGCCAGACCGCGGGCGACCTCTACAGCGCAGTCATCACGCCGAGCGGTCGCGCGCTGCTCGGTTCCTGGGGCGGCGTGGTGACCGGCAACGACGCCATGGTCTGGCTGCCCAAGGGGAACAGGTGGACCCGGCAGGATCCGACCAAGACGGCCCTGCAGAGTACGCCGAATCTCCTGGTCGGCCCCGGTTTCGGTACGACGCTCGGCGAGAGCATCGTCATCGTCGGCTCGCAGGTGCGACTCGCGCCCAACGTCGTCGCTCAGGAGGCTGCCGTCTGGCGATCGACCAAGCTCAACCAGGGCTGGTCCAGGATCGTCCTGCCCGAGCCGGGCAACCGCAGCCAGGCCAACACGGCAACGTGTGACAAGGACTGCGTGATCTCCGGGTACGTCGACGGCCGGCTCGCGATGTGGCAGCTCGACGCATCGGGTACGGCGAAGCGCCTTCAAGGCGTCCCTTCGATCCCGGTCGGCGACAAGGACAAGCTGCCGCCGCCGGTCGTCGACGGCGGCAAGATCGTCCAGATCGTTGCCCAGGACAACAAGGTCGAGGTGCTCACGGACCAGGACGGTCACTGGACAGTCCAGGACTCACAAGGTCCGGCGGGTCAGGTGACCGCCGCCGCGTTGATGCCGGATCACAAGCTCTACCTGATCGCCGGCACCTCGCTCTGGCAGACCACGCTCAGCTGAGCAGGCCCTTCACGTACGCCGCCTGGCCCGCGTGCTGCGCGCAGTCGTCGATGACGCTGACGAGTCGCACGCCGAGCGAGACCGGCGGGTTCCACCGCTTGTCGACGATCCGGTCCAGACCGTCGTCGGTCACGGTCTCTAGGAACTGCGCGGTGCGCGCGTGCACGGCGTCGTAGTACCCGAGCAGTTGGTCGGCAGACAGTTGGACCAGCGCCACCTGGTCGGAGGTGTGCGCGTATCCGGTGTCGGCCGCGTCGAGCGGCAGGCCGAGCCGCTGGTGCCAGCCGTCGGCCGTGTACACCTGGTCGTACCCACCCGCGTCCGCGAGGTGGTCGTCCTGGACCCGGGTCAGGTGCCAGACGAGCCAAGCGATCGAGTTGGCCGAATCACCCGGTCGCGCCGCGAGAGTCTTGTCGTCGAGCCCCGTCACGACATCGTGCAGGACCTCCTGGACCCGGCTGTGTGCATCCAGCAGCAGCTCACTTGTCTTCATACCGGCCACCGTAGTCTTCGACAGGGACAGTTCTGAGAGAGGGAGCAACCGTGGAATATCGCACGCTGGGCCTGAGCGGCGCTGTGGTCTCGACCTACACGCTCGGCACCATGACGTTCGGCAGCGAGACCGACGAAGCCGGTTCGCATGTGCAGTTGGATCGATACATCGAGGCCGGCGGCAATTTCATCGACACCGCGGACGTGTACTCCGGCGGCGTGTCCGAGCAGATCGTCGGGCGCTGGCTGGCGAAGAGCTCCGCCCGCGACAACGTCGTACTGGCCACCAAGGGCCGGTTCCCGACCGGTGACGGACCGAACGACGTGGGCACGTCGCGCATCCATCTCCGGAAGGCGCTCGACGCGTCGCTCGACCGGCTGGGTGTCGACCACATCGACCTGTACCAGTTGCACGCGTGGGACCCGGTCACGCCGCTCGAGGAGACGCTGAGCTTCCTCGAGGACGCCGTACGAGCCGGCAAGATCGCGTACGGCGGCCTGTCGAACTTCACCGGGTGGCAGCTGCAGAAGGCGTGCGACCTGATCGGGTACCGCGGCTGGTCGAAGCTGGTGACGCTGCAGCCGCAGTACAACCTGCTCGTCCGTGAGATCGAGTGGGAGATCGTGCCGGCCGCGCAGGAGAACGGGCTGGGGCTGCTGCCGTGGTCGCCGCTCGGCGGCGGCTGGCTGACCGGGAAGTACTCGTTCGACGAGGAGCCGACCGGTGCGACTCGTCTCGGCGAGAACCCGGACCGCGGCGTCGAGTCCTGGTACCGGCGCAGCCGCAACCAGCGGGTCCGTGACGTGGTCGATGCGCTCCGGGAGATCGCCGAGGCTCGCGGGATCTCGATGGCGCAGGTGGCGCTCGCCTGGCTCGTGGACCGGCCGACGGTCACGTCGGTGATCCTCGGCGCGCGCACGCTCGAGCAGCTCGACGACAACCTCGCGGCGGCGGATCTGCATCTCACCGCGGAGGAGACGGAGAAGCTGGACGCGGCCAGCGACCCGGGCGCGGCGGACTACCCGTACGGCGGTCCCGGCGTGGCGCAGCGCGGTCGGCCGATCGCGGGCGGACGTTCCTAGCCGTCGACGGCAACGCGGAGGGCGGAGTACGACGCAACCAGTGCACGCCGCTCCTCTGCGAGCAGCGGGTCGTCGCGATCGCATCCTGCTCGGACCCAGCGGTCCGACAGGTCCATCGCCTCGACCCGCTTGCGCGCTGCCCGGCGCACTGCGTCGCGGTCGGCGTCGTACACGTAGGAGTACAGGTCGATCAACGCGCTTTCCAGGTGTTCCTCGGTGACGTCGTCGGAGTGCTGGTGCTCGCGGTGGACGCGCCACCACTCGACCTCGAAGCCGGCAGCGCGTGCCGGGTCGAAGAGCAGACCGCTCGAGGCGGCGACCAGCTCGTAGAAGCGGCGCATGTAGGCGCGCGCCACGTCCGGCTGGTTGTCGGGGTACGGCGCCCAGACCTGGTTGGCGCGGAGTACGTACCAGGCGCCGGAGAGGGTTCGGTGCGGTGGCATGCCGAAGCCGGCGGCGACCATGCCGACCGCGGCGACGAGGAATTCGCGCCACTCGTGCCGGTAGTAGGCGGCCCAGGCATCCGTCTCGCGGTTGCCGACGACCACCGGGTCGAAGGACAGTGGACCTGTTCTGATACGCATGATCCCTCCCCCTGAGGAGATCCGATGAACGATCGTAGCCTGATCGCGGATGTAGTCGCGCGGATGCAGCAGCGTCTCGGCGAGCTGCCGGAGGGTCTCGCTCACCGGCGGTTCTTCCTCAGTACGTACCTGCGGACGACGCAGGCGGTGGGGAAGGCGATCGAGGACGCCTGCTTCGAGGATCCCGACTGGGTCGAGGTGTGGGACGTCAAGTTCGCGGAGCTGTATCTGCAGGCTCACGACGCGGATCTGCCGCCCAGGCCCTGGCGGTTGGCGTTCGAGGCGTCCCCAGAGCTACCTGCGTTGGGGCATGTTCTGCTCGGGATCAATGCGCATGTGAACTACGACCTGCCGCAGGCCTTGCTTGCGGTGATCGGTGATGAGGACTTTTTGGATCCGGCTCTGATGGATCGGCGGCGCCGGGATCACGAGCGGATCGACGGGGTGTTGTCGGCGCGCGTCGCGGCTGAGGACGAGGAGTTGGCGGCGACCGGAGTGCGCAGCCTGTTGGACCAACTGCTCACCCCGCTGAACCGACTGGCCTCGCAGCGCTTCCTGCGGGAGTCCCGGCAGAAGGTGTGGCACAACACGTTCGAGCTGCAGCGGGCGCGCGTTACCGGCACCTACGAGCAGCGACTGGCCGAGCTGGAGGTGCTGAGCGCCGCCAAGGTCGCCGACCTCCTCAGACCCGGCCAGGTGTTGCTCCGACTAGCAGTGACTGGGTTCGGCGTGACGCTGCCACCGGTCTAGCTCGGTAGTACGCCGGACCACAGGAAACCGACCGCCAGGCAGAAGAGCGTCACCAGTCCGAACACTCCGACCCACAGCAACGCCGGCACACCAGTCAGCCGACGCAGCTGATCGGCGTCCGAGCTACGCCCCTGCCCGCCACGCCGTGAGCGCTGCAACTCCAGCACCGCCCGCGGTGCGGCCAACAGCAGGAACCACGTCAGCAGGTGAGCAAACGCGGTCTGTACCTCAGCCGACCCCCACCACGACACACCGAACACCAGAGCGCCGAACACCAGCACCGACCAGAGTCCGAACAAGTTGCGGATCTGCAGCAGCAGAATCACCAGTGCGAGCAACAGTCCCCACAACAGCGCAACGGCGTACCCGCGACTCAACACGAACGCCGCGGCCAGGCCGAACAGCGCAGGGCCGGGGTAGCCGGCGAGCAGTACTGCGATCATGCCGGCGCCCGTCGGCTTACCGCGTGACACGGTCACGCCGGACGTGTCCGAGTGCAGTCTGATCCCTGCGAGCTTCCGGCCGACCAGTGCGGCGATCAGTCCGTGCGCGCCTTCGTGCGCGATCGTCACGACCTGCCGCGTGTACTTCCACAACGGTCGCCAGGCGATCAGCAGCAGTGCGACCACCCCGGTCCCGATCACCAACCGCAGGGACGGCTCGGGCTGGACCGACGTGATGCTGTTCCAGAACTCACTCACCCGCACATCCTTACAGGCAGGTGGTCAACCGCCCGCCGTTGACATCGTCTGGTGTGCGGACGACGGTGGAGGGATCGCGGGGGAGGGGCCGTTTCGCTTTGGGGGAAGACATGTCTCAGCCACGCACCATGACACGCACGGGGAAGAAGACCGCTGCTGCAGCGAAGAAGACCGCCGCGAGACGAGGGACCACGGCAGCCGTCAAGGAAGCGACGGCCGTGCCGCTGGCCGATTTCCTCAACTCCGCCGGGACGCTGACTCTCGACCAGCGAAAACTGCTGGTGGATCAGGCGTTACTGCTGCTCAGTGAGAACTACGTGCACCTGCCGCTCAAGGTCGCGATGCACGCGGTCAACCCGCTGCAACGTCTACGGGTGTTGCGCGCCCGGATGGAGCGCCAGACCGACGACACGATGCAGGAAGAGTGGATGTTCCATCGCGAGATGTCGAGCATCTTCCACTCGGTCCGCGATCTGCACACGAACTATCTGCTGCCGGTCCCGTTCGCCGGGAAGATCGCGTTCCTGCCGTTCATGATCGAGAAGTGCTACGACCCCGACGGAATCGAGCACTATCTGATCACCCGCACCGTCACCGGCTACCAGGCGCCGCAGTTCGGCCCGGGCGCCGAGGTGACGCATTGGAACGGTACGCCGATCGCCCGCGCGGTCGCCCTCAACGGCGCGGTGTTCGCCGGCAGCAACGAGGCCGCGAACCTCGCCCGCGGCCTCGAATCGCTGACGCTGCGCCCGCTCGTGATCCAGTCCCCGCCCGACGAGGACTGGGTGACGCTGACGTACATCGGTCTCGACGGCTCCAACCAGGAACTCCGCGAGCAGTGGAAGGTCGCCACCAACCTCCCGCCGATGACGGACCTCGACGCGGTCACCGAAGCCTCGGCGTTGATGGGTCTCGACCTCGACTCCGACGAGAAGTCCCGGGCGAAGAAGGCGCTGTACGTCCGCGACGTCGTCGAACTCGAACGCGGTCAGAGTTCCGCCGAGCTGGCCGCACCGGCCGCCGTCACCGGCGCGGACCTGCCGACCACGATGCCCGGCGTCTTCCGGGCCCGCGAGGTGGTCACGTCGTCCGGCAACTTCGGGCACCTGCGGATCTTCACGTTCAGCGTGCAGGACCCGGTCGCGTTCCGGGACGAGTTCGTCCGGCTCGCCGCGATCCTGCCGCAGAACGGCCTGATCGTCGACGTACGCGACAACGGCGGCGGGCACATCTACGCCAGTGAGTTCACCCTGCAGACGATGACGCCGCGGCGGATCTCGCCGGAGCCGGTCCAGTTCATCAGTACGCCGCTCAACCTGCAGATCTGCCGTCGGCACAAGGACAACCCGTCCGGGATCGATCTCGGTCCGTGGTTCGACTCGCTCGACCTCGCGATCGAGACCGGTGCGCAGTACTCCGCGGCGAAGCCGATCACGCCGGAGGACGGGGCGAACGATGTCGGGCAGACCTACCACGGGCCGGTCGTGCTGATCACCGACGCGCGGGTCTACTCGGCCACCGACATCTTCACGGCCGGGTTCGCGGACCACGAGATCGGCACGATCCTCGGCGTCGACGACAACACCGGCGCGGGCGGCGCGAACGTCTGGACGCACGGTCTGCTCGCGTCACTCCTGAACGAGCCGCCGCCACCTGACGAGACCTCGCCGTACATCGCGTTGCCGAACGGCGCGAACCTGCGGGTCGCGATCCGCCGTACTCTCCGGGTCGGGAAGCTCGCCGGTACGCCGGTCGAGGACCTCGGCGTCAAGCCGCACGAGACGCACCGGATGACCAGGGCCGACCTGCTCGACGGCAACGTCGACCTGCTGAACAAGGCCGGCGCGCTGCTCGCGGCGCGGCCGGTCCGCCGGCTCGACCTGAAGACGTCGATCAGCGGTACGACGCTGACCGTCGCGATCGATGCCCAGAGCATCGACCGGGTCGACATCTATCTCGACGAGCGCCCGATCAGCTCCGAGGATCTGACCGGACCGCTCAGTATCGACATCCTCGACGCGAACGCCGGCGCGCTGCTGCGGGCCGACGGGTACGCGTCGGGAGTTCTGGTCGCGAGCCGGCGGGTTACCGTCTGAGGTATGCAGACCCTTCACCTGACCGCCGAGGAAGAGGCAATGCTCGGCGGTCGGGACGGGGACGGTGTGGCGCTCGCGATGCGGGTGATCGTCGGCCAGGCGCGGATCTCGGATGCGCCGCGGCTCGTCGAGATCACGTCCGCGCACGTCGACTCGTGCCTGTACCACGGTCAGGTCAGCCTCGACTTCGCCCACCGCCTCGTCGACCTGGGTGCCCGCGTACGCGTCCCGACAACGCTCAACGTCGGCTCGATGGACCTCATCCATCCGGCCCTGGTCCGCGATCAGGAGCTCGCTGCGGCGGGGCGGGAGCTGATGGCGGCGTACGTCGAGCTCGGGTGTACGCCGACGTTCACCTGCGCGCCGTACCAGCTCCCGAACCGGCCCGCGCTCGGCGAGCACATCGCGTGGGCGGAGTCGAACGCGATCGTGTTCGCGAACTCGGTCCTCGGCGCCCGCACGGATCGGTACGGCGACTTCCTCGACGTCTGCGCGGCGATCACCGGACGAGCGCCGTACGCCGGGCTGCAGACGACCGAGGCGCGGCGGGGGACCGTGGTGTTCGACTGCCGGCCGTTGGGCGACTTCCTGCACGAGGAGCTGGCGTATCCGTTGCTCGGGCACCATATCGGTTCGGTGGTGGGTGCCGGAATCCCTGTGCTGGTAGGGATTCCGGAGCAGGTGACCGAGGACGACCTGAAGGCATTCGGTGCTGCGGCGGCATCGGCTGGGGGAGTCGCGCTGTTCCACGCGGTCGGCGTCACGCCGGAGGCGCCGAGTGACTTCGCCGACCTGCCGATATACGAGGTCGATCTCGCCGTCCTGCAGCGGGTCAGGCGGGAGTTGTCGACGACCGGCGAGCTCGACGCGGTCAGCGTCGGTACGCCGCATGCGTCGTACGCCGAATGTCTGCGACTCGCCGAGCTGGTGTCGGACGGGCCGCCGTTCAAGGTGCCGTTCTACCTGTCGACCGGCCGAGCGACCCGGGATCGCCTGGGACCAACGCTCGACGTTCTGGAGAAAGCGGGAGTGACTGTTGTCGTCGACACCTGCACGTATGTCACCGCGATCCTCTCGCCGGAGTGGAAGAACGTGATGACGAACTCCGGCAAGTGGGCGCACTACGCACCCGGAAACATCAACGTCAACGCGGTCCTCGGCTCACTCGCCGAATGTGTCACCTCGGCCCGCGCCGGCCGGGTGGTCCTCGCGTGATCATCCAAGGCCGCACTCTCCATCCCGGTACCGCGACCGGCGAGCCCATCCGCCTCACCGCACCGCTCTCGTTCTGGGGCGGCACCGACGAACACGGACGCATCGTCGACGCCCACCACCCGCAATGCGGCGCCCTCCTCACCGGCCGCATCCTCCTGATGGAATCCGGCCGCGGCTCCAGCTCCGCCTCCAGCGTCCTGGCCGAACAGATCCGCGCCCGCACGGCACCCGCCGCCATCATCCTGACCCGCCCGGACCTAATCATCCCGCTGGGCGCCCTCGTCGCCGCCGAGCTCTACAACCTCAACCTCCCGGTCGTAGTAGCTCCCCACGACGCCATCCCGGACCAGGCACTACTGCAGGTTGTTGCCACCTCGACCAACGCAACCATCACCTGGTCTACATTCACCCCGTGAATCCACGGGGTCTGATCGCGATCTGTGCCGCAGCAGTAGTCCTCCTCACCGGCTGTACGTCGAAGAACACCGTCTCCGACGCCGATGCGGCCGCGGCGTCGGCAGCTGCCAAGGCACGTTCCGGTCTGCCGACCACCAGCGATACTCCCGGAAGTGACTCGACAGCCCCGACGTCAGCGCCGCCCCTGCCGGCGGCGCTGACCCGCAACCCGATCTACCGGATCGGAAAGCTGCCGTCTGCGAGGTGCGCAGAGCCTGCGTACGAGCCGACCTCCCTGGCGAATGTGCGGGCGTACTTCACGCAGTACGTCGCGTGTCTGAACACAGCCTGGGCGCCCGCGATCCGGAAGGCGGGCTTCACCTTCAAGCCTCCGAAACTCGTGGTGGTGCTCGGGCAGTCGCCGTCGTCACCGTGCACCGTTGACGACGGACGGGACTACTACTGCGGCGACACGATCTACATGGATGCCGAGACCCACCTCGCCATGTATCGCGAGGATCCCGACGAAGCACACGCGTGGATGGCGCTCGAGATCGGGCATGAGTACGGACATCACGTCCAGGCGCTCACCGGCGCCTTCGCGGCCCTGTACGACCGGGAGGTGGCGTTGAACGGCGTCGACGCGCACCTCGAGGACACACGGCGGATGGAGCTGCAGGCCTCGTGCTACAGCGGCGTCTACATCGGTGCCGACCGCAACTACTTTCCGGTCTCCCCGGAGTGGCTCGATGTCTGGGGACTGGTCATCCGGAACACGATCGACGACGAGCACGATCACGGTAAGGGCGAGAACCACGGGTACTGGACGACGGCTGGGTTCGACGCGGCGAGTCCCGGTGCGTGCAACACCTACACGGCCGGCTCGTCGCTCGTCAGCTGACGCATCAGCACGGCGGCTGCGCCGAAGAGGAGGGCGCAGCCGGTGAGGGCGAGGGGGAGGGTGGTGAGGGCGGCGAGGGTGGAGATCGTGAGGCCGCAGACGATTTCGCCGAGGTATTCGAGCTGCGCGAGGAACGAGTGCGTTGTCGCGCGGATGTCTGCGGTCGTGCGGGTGTTGACCCAGATCGTGCTGATCACGCGGGTCAGCGGGTTGACGATTCCGTTCAGGAGTACGACGGCGATCGCGCCGAGGACCGGATCGCCGGCGAACGCGAGCAGGAGCATGCTGAGTACGCCGACTAGCGCCGCGAGCGCGTAGTCGGTCGCGGCGTGGCTGCCGTTGATGCGATTGGTGACGAGCCGCAGCACGAGCGCGCCGACGATCAGCCCGACCACGCCGAGAGCCGTGAACCACAGGATCGATTCCGGCAGACCGAGGTTGAGCAGCTGCTTCTGGCTGAGGCGGCCTGCGGCATCCGAGGCGCCGTTGACGAGGAAGGTCGCGGCGAAGATCAGCATGATCGCGCGGCTCCGTCGTACGAGCGTGACGCCGCGGACGAACGTGGTCCAGGACGTCGACCAGCGGGCCGTGCGGGTCGGGACGAAGTTGTGCTCGGTGAAGCGGAGTGCGACGTACAGAGCGAGTGACATCATCGCGGCCCCGGCCACCACGATCGTCGTGTCGCGCCGGGTCGCCCAGGCGAGTAGGCCGAGCGTGATCAGGCCGGTCGCGGCGCCGGTCAGCTGTGCGCGGGCGGCGCGCGTGAGGACGAGGTTGATCCGGTGGGGCCGATCGAGCTCGTCGGTGATCAGCGCGACGTCCGATCCGCTCGCGAAGGTCCACGAGATACCCCAGAGCACCTGCGTCGCGAGGAGCGCCGGGAACGACTCGAACAGTCCGGTGGCGAGCATCGCCGTACCCATCAGCACCTGTGAGATGACCAGCGACCACTTGCGGCTGATCGTGTCGGCGATGACGCCGGCCGGTACTTCGAACACGAGCGCGAACGCACTCTGCACCGACCCGATCAGCACCAGCTCGGCCGGGGAGAGGCCGGCGTCGACGACCAGGTAGACGCTCGTGACCAGCCACCATCCGTTGTGCAGGACCGCGCGCATCCAGGTCCACCGGATGAAGACCGTCTCCATGCCGGTCGATCCTTCCGGGCACAACGCTGCGGCGCCAGCCGATATCTCAGCGCTGTGAGGTGAGGATCACAGTGCAAAACGAATGACCGTTCTTGATCTGGGCGGAGCCTCAGGCGCAAGGTGGAATTTCAGAGAACGAGCGTTCGGTTTGAGGCTGGGGGTCGGCATGGCGCAGATGACTCTGGACCGGGTGGGGCAACCCGCGCTTCCGGAGTTGGGGCGGAAGCGGGGCGGTGGTGTCTGGCGGATCGTCCGCGAGGTAGCGCTGTTGGGGGTCTTGTTCGGGGTCTACAACCTGGGAAGGTTCCTGTCGGCGGAGCACTCGGGGTCGGCGTTCAAGCACGCCCACGAGCTGATCCGCTGGGAGGCCTGGCTCGGGTTGCCGAGCGAGGCGACGTTCCAGCATCACGCCCTTCAGGTCGACGGCCTCGCCCGGGTCGCGAACCTGTTCTACGCGACCGTGCACTTCCCGCTGACGGCGATGGTTCTGCTGTGGTTGATGATCCGCCGCCCGGCCGAGTACGGGAGGGCGCGCTGGGCGCTCGCGTCACTGACCGGCCTGGCGTTGATCGGGCACATGCTGTTCCCGCTCGCGCCGCCGCGGATGATGCCGGGCTGGGTGGACACGGGAGTGTTGCTCGGCCAGTCGGTCTACGGGCCGAGCACGCACTCCGGGGTCGCGAACCAGTTCGCCGCGATGCCGAGTCTGCACGTCGGCTGGGCGCTGATGGTCGCGGTGTTCCTGATCCGCGCGACCCGATCGCGGTGGCGCTGGCTGTGGATCGCACACCCGTTGCTCACCTTCACGGTCGTCGTAGTGACCGCGAACCACTACTGGCTGGACGGTCTGGTCGCGATCGCGCTCGCGGTACCGCTGCTCCTGATCTTCGACAGTTCGTCGTCGGCGCGGATCAGGAACGGTTCGCGCTCGAGCACCAGCCTGGCTGCGGCCGCACCGATGTCGAACCAGAGCCCGATCAGTTCGAGCCGGCCCTGAGCCTCGGCCTCGCGGACACAGGCGAAGCTCCGCAGGTTCTCGAGTTGTACGGTGACGTTCGCGACGGACAACTTGTCCGCGGGCGAGAGCTTGACGCCGCTTGCCGGATCGGCGATGTCGGGCAGCGCGACCGCACGACGTACCGACGGCTCGAGGTGCCGCAGCCAGCTCTCCAGGCCGGATCCCTCGGGTACGTCGGCGGCGAGCGCGGCCGCGGCGGCGCCGCAGGAGGAATGACCGCAGACCACGATCGACTTCACGCCGAGCACGTCGACGGCGTACTCGATCGCGGCATCCACCGAGTTGCTGTTCGAGCCCTTCGGCGGCACGAGGTTGCCGATGTTCCGCACGCAGAACTGGTCGCCGGGCCTGCTGGTGGTGATCATCGTCGGCACGATCCGCGAGTCCGCGCAGGTGATGAACAGATGCTCCGGTCGTTGCCCTTCGGCCGCGAGTCTCGCGAGCAGCGGCCGGATCTCGTCGGCCGACGCCTCGAACTCGCGGACCCCGTCCAGCATCGAGACCTGCCGACCGGACTGAGCGCGATTCAGCTCGACGATGCCGCCGCGCGCGATGTGTCCACGCCGCCAGTCCTCGATCGCCTCGTACGCCGCGTGGTCGAGATGGTCCACGGTGAGCTCGACCAGAACGGTGGCTCCGGCCGGGATCGAGCGCAGCGTCCGCACGAGTGACGCGACCCCGAGGAACACCAGCGTGCCGCGGATCCGCACGATCCACACGCCGTCCGACTCGGTTGCCGTGACGGTCGCGCGGGCGAGTCGGTACAGGACACGGATCACCGCGAGAATCAGGCCGAGCAGGACACCCTCGGCGAGTCCGAGCACGGCGACGCCGACCGCGGTCACGACGTACACGAGCAACTCGTCGTGCCTGCGCAACGTGCGGATGTGAGCGAGCTGCACCAGGCGCAACCCGGTCACGAGCAGTACGCCGGCCAGCGCGGCCATCGGGATCAGCTCGAGCATGGCACCGGCCGCGAGCACGAACGCGGCGATCCACAGGCCGTGCATGATCGCGGACGCCCGGGTCCGGGCGCCGGCCGCGACGTTGGTCGACGAGCGGACGATCACGCCGGTGACCGGCATACCGCCGAGGGCACCGGACAACGCGTTCGCCGCGCCCTGACCGATCAGCTCGCGATCGAGGTTGCTCCGGTTGCCGCGATGAAGCTTGTCGACGGCAACGGCCGACAGCAACGACTCGACACTGGCGACCAGGGCAACGGTCAGTACGGCGGTGACGATCTCGATCGGCGTGCCGTCGGGCATCGTCGGCAGGATCAAGCTCTGCAACGGATGGTCCGGCAGGTCGACCCGGGTCACGTCGGGCATCCAGACCGCGGCCAGTGCGGTCACCGCGACGACTGCGACAAGTGGCGCCGGAATCGCCTTTATTCTGGGGACTCTGGGCCAGGCGAGCACGACCGCGACCGTCAAGATGCCGACGGCAACGGAGTGGCCGTGGTGCGTCATCAGTTGCGCGGGGAGCGCGATCACGTTGTCGACCAGGGAGCTCTGGGCCTTGCCGCCGAGCACGACATGCAGCTGCTGAACGGCGATCGTCACGCCGATCCCGGCGAGCATGCCGTGCACGACAGCGGGAGACAGCGAGAGCGCCAGCCGCCCGATGCGGGTGACGCCCAGCAGGATCTGCACGACACCGGCCGCACAGGTGATCGCAGCGGTCGCGGCCCAGCCGAACTGGGTGACGAGGCCGGCGACGACCACGGTCAGACCCGCGGCCGGACCGCTGACTTGCAAAGGGGATCCGCCGAGCGCACCGGCGACCACGCCGCCGACCACAGCTGCAACGAGGCCGGCGATCAGCGGCGCGCCGGATGCGGCGGCGATCCCGAGGGAGAGGGGTATTGCGATCAGGAAGACGACCAGCGATGCAGGGAGATCGTGGTGGAGAATGGTCTTCCACAGCTTGGGAGTGGGTGAGGTCGGCACGGGTGGTCCTCCGGCGTCGGTGCTCAGGGCAACTGCTCGGGCATCAGGCGTCGAAACAAAGAGTGTCGATCTGGTTACCCACTGTACTTACCCGTTCAAGCCCACACCAGCGGCAATTGCTCAGAACAGCACCTGGCGCGCGTGGTCGGTGTCCAGGTACTCGCGGACCGCGACGATCAGCCCGTCCCGAACAGTGAAGACTCCTCCACATTTGTTGCTGTAGGCACCACCCGCACGAGCTGTTGCCTGCGCGGTCCATTCGGCGAACACCTGCTCGCCGTCGGCGATCACGTTCACCAGCTCGATCGTCACCGGCGTACCGGGGGCGAAGAGGTTGCCGGCCGCCGCGCCGAGGAACTCGTCGACGACCATGTCCCGGCCCTTCCAGTCACCGGACAGCGGCAAATCACCTGGGTAGGTCCACACCACGTCCGGCGCGAAGCTCGCCCGGATCGTCGGCAGATCACCCGCCGCCACAGCCTCGACGTACCTGGTCACAACGGTCTTCGGATCGGTCATGAGTTGTGCCTCCTGGTGCAGGGTGAGTACGGCGTTGCCGCGGATGCGACGGTTGCGTAGGTCGTCGAGTACGGCGTCGGTCCGGGACCAGTCCTCGATCCGGCCGAGCTCCGGGTGCAGCCGCCCCGACGAGACCAGCCGGACGAGCGTCGTGAGGTCCTGGTCGTCAGGCCCCTGGGCGTAGTGGAAGTGCCGGATCCGAGCAGCCTCGGCGGCGGTGAAGAAGTCGAAGAAGTCGAGCGTGACCGGTTGCCTGCTGGCCTCGCCGAACCAGATCAGGTCACCGCCCGGGGCCAGTTTCGACAGCGCGACGGGCAGGCTCTCGCCGCCGACGGACTCGAGCACGAGGTCGAAGGGCCCGCGGGCGTCGGCGACGTCGTACACGAGGTCTTCGGCGCCGAGCTCGAGCAGCCGCGCACCGCGGGTCGGTGAGGAGACGACGGCTGTGACCTCAGCACCGGCGCCGGCGGCGAGCTCGGTGAAGTAGTGCCCGACTCCGCCGGAGGCGCCGGTCAGCAGGATCCGCCGACCGATCACGCTGCCCGCCGTACGCAGCAACCGCAGCGCCGTCAGCCCCGCGAGCGGAAGCGCGGCAGCCTGCTCGAACGAGATCGTGTCCGGCAGTACTGCGACCTGTGTGGCCGGGGCGGTGACGCGCTCGGCCCAACCCGAGTGCGGCAGATGCGCGACCACGCGACTGCCGACCGGCGGGCCGTCGGGAGCCGCCTCGACCACCCGGCCCGCGATGTCCTTACCCGGCCGCCATCCGTCCCGCGGCCGCTCCAACTGGAAGGTCTCGCCGCGGTTGATCGAGAACGCCGCGACCTCGATCACCATCTCGTCCGCACCGGGCCGGACCTCGTCGACCTCGGTCAGCCCAACTGCGCCGGTGTCCACCGGAACCACTGCCCTCATTGCCGTTCCGCTCCTTCAACTAGACTCGGCAACGACGCTACGAGCGGGTCGCAGCGGCCGGAAGACAGCACTTACTACTGCTATAGGCACCAAATGGATACCGACCAGGTCAGAGGCAAGTGGGACGCCACGAAGGGCGCCTGCCCGACACGTCAGGTGCTCGGCCGGATCGGCGACACCTGGACGATGCTGGTGATCAGCACGCTCGAGAAGGGCGGCACGCTGCGCTCCGGGCAGCTCAAGTCGATCATTGAGGGCATCACCCAGAAGATGCTCACGCAGACGCTGCGGCACCTCGAGCGCGACGGCGTCGTACGGCGTGATGTGGTTCCTACTGTTCCGGTGACGGTCAGCTATACGCTGACGCCGCTCGGCCTGAGCCTGGCCGCGGCAGTCGCGACGATGCGCACCTGGGCCTACGACCACATGGACGAGATCGCCGCCGCCCGCACCGAGTACGACGCCAACCTCTGAGGAGTCACGTGGATCTGCAACTGACCGGGAAGACCGCGGTCGTCACCGGGGCCAGCAAGGGCATCGGGCTTGCCTGCGTCGAGGCGCTCGCGCGCGAGGGCGCGACGGTGACCGGCATCTCCCGTGATCCCGCCAATCTGGCCAAGGCCCAGGAGCAGTTCCCGGACCTGACGTTCGCGGTGGAAGCGGTCGACCTGACCGATGCCGACGCGACCAAGGCGGCCTTCGAGCGGATCGGCGTACCGGACATCCTGATCAACTGCGCGGGCGCGGCCCGGCGTACTCCGGTGGACGAGCTGGACAGCAAGGCGTTGCATGCGGCGATGGAGGCGAAGTACTTCACGTACATGCACGCGACCGAGGCTGTCATCCGCGGGATGGCGGAGCGCGGCAGCGGCGCGGTCGTGAACGTCGTCGGCCAGGGCGGCCGCGCGGCGAACCCGCTGCACATCGGCGGAGGTGCGGCCAACGCTGCGCTGATGCTCGCGTCGGTCGGCTATGCGAAGGCGTACGCCGCCCAGGGGGTGCGGGTGAACGTGATCAACCCGGGGACGACCCGCACCAACCGGGTCGACGAGGGTCTCGAGGCCGCGGTCCGCGCGACCGGCAAGTCGAAGGACGAGCTGCTCGCCGAGATGGTCCGCGACGTCCCGATGGGCCGCTTCGGCGAACCCGAAGAGGTCGCGAACGTGGCCGTCTTCCTCGCCTCCCCGCTGGCGAGCTACGTCACCGCCTCGATCATCACCATGGACGGCGCAACCACCGCCGGCATCTGATCACCGGACGGCTCCGTCGGTCGGTCGAGCGGACGGGTTCGAGAACGGGGTGATAGGGCGGTCCTGCGGTACGCCGTCCACCGTGATGTCGACGTTCTCGTTGAAGAAGGCGACGTGCCCGGCGATTGGGAGCAGGGCTGCGGTCGGGAAGTCGTAGGACCAGGCGACGTCGTGGACCGAGGGGACCGACCAGTATTCCGACGTGCGGCCCTTGTACGGGCAGGCGGTGACGGTCTCCGACGGGGTGAGGTGCTCGAGGTGGACGGCTGTCTTCGGGAAGTAGTAACGCGGTGGCAGGCCGGTCTCGAAGACGATGACGGTCGAGCTCGATTCGGCCAGGGTGATGCCGTCCACCGCCACCTCGACCCGGCGCGTGGAGTTGATCGCGTCCACGCGGGAGTACGGGTTGCGGGGATGGACGAAGACTTCCTCGTCCTCCTCGAACCAGCGGTCGAGCGCATCCCATTGGAACCGGACGCGGTCCTTTGCGACGCCGTCGTCGTACACCCAGGCGTGCCCCGATCCCGCGCTGTGCACGCGCGCCACACCGTGCTCGAACGTCTTCGTCTCGCCGGTGTCGGTCAGTACTCCGTCGGCCACGTCCGAGAGCGGGATGTAGTACTGCGGGTAGGGCGGGAACTCCCACAGGTAGATCGCGTCCATCGTGTCGAGGACGACGCGGTCGTCGAGCATCGCGCGGATCCGCCGCGGGACCGGCGCGGTACCACCGGGCGGGATCAAGGGTTCCGGGTAGGCGCTCATTGGTCCAGTAAAGCGCGGGGCCGGCCCTGGTGGTGCCGGCCCCGCGGCCCTGGAACCGGATCAGACGGTGATCCAGTCGATATCGGCGATGTAGCCGTTCGGGTTGCTGACCTTGATCGAGTTGGCCCCGGCGGTCAGCTTCATCGGCAGGTAGGTCACCTGGGGCGTACCCCAGTCGTTGTCGCCGAGACCGCTGTAGTTGGCCCAATAGGTGTCGGCGCCGTTGACCGTGAGCATGCTCTGCCGACTGGTGTCACCGTCGGTGTAGGCGATCTTGACCAGGTACGTCCCGGTCGTCGGCACGGTGATGTTGTTCAGCGTCACCGTCGACCCGTAGCCGATGTTGCCGATCTTCGAACCGCCCGAGCACAGGCTGCACCCGGAGACGCTCGCATCGCCGGTCAAGGTGCTGCTCGGCGCCTCGGCCTCGTACCGCACCGGTCCGCCGTTCTTCGCGGTGAACATCGTCACCGGCGCACTCGCCGCACCCTTGGAACCCTGCACGGTGAAGGTGTACTGCGTCTGCGGCAACAGCCCGCTGACGACCACGTTCGTGTTCGAGGTCGTCGCAACCTGCTTGCCGTTGGCAAACACCTTGTACGACGAGGCGCCGGCGCTCGGCCGCCAGGTCAGTGACACCGTCGTCCTGCTCACGTCGGTCGCGGTCAGATCGGCCGGGATCGCGCCGGTGCCGTTCGGGGTGATCTTGTACAGCTTCGACCCGTGCGCAGGTAGCTGGGAGCTGACTGCGCCGGACACGTTACGGGTGTTCTGGTTCGCCCAGATGTCGCGGACCGTCGCCTTGCCGTCGATCCCGAGCTGGGCGAAGTTGCCGGTCACCGTGGCGGGGGAGTCGGCCAGGTTGAACAGCGCGACCGTCGTACTGCCGTCCTTGTTCTGCGCGTACCAGACCTGCTGCAGCTGGTCCTGGTTCAACGGGCGGGCCGGGTTGCCGGACTGGTCGATCGCGATGACCTCGCGGTTCGTCAGCAGCTTGAGGCCGTACGCGTCCAGCTTGGTCAGGTCGTCACCCGCGAACAGCGGTGCCGAGTTGATCGCCCAGAACGTCATGTAGCTCTGGCGTTCGGCATCGGTCAGCCCGTCCATCGCGCCGACCCCGACGTTCAGCGCGTCCAGGTTGTTCCAGTGCCCGGGTCCGGCGTCGTCGATCCACTGCGGGAGGTCCCACCAGCGGGCCTTCACCGAGCTGTCCCACTTGACGATCGTGTCGCAGTAGCACTCGACGTCGGTGTCGATCCGCCAGCCGTTCGAGTTCTGCTTCCACACGTCGGCGTACCGGTGACTGAGCGACCACGACAGCGTGTACTGCATCGGCCGGCCGGCGTCCTGTACTGCGCGCCACCAGGCCTCGACGTCTTCGGTGTTGTTGTGGTTCGGGTCGTCCGGCGCGCCCTTCCAGGAACCGGGGCCGACGCCGTCCATCTTGATGAAGTCGACGCCCCAGGACGCGAACAGCTTGGCGATCGAGTCGGCGTACTTCTGCGCGCACGGGCTCTCGTAGTTGATCTTGTACGCCGCGTCCCAGCCGTTGGTCTTGCGCAGGTCGGGGTAGACGATGTCGTGGGTGAAGCAGCCGGGGGCGTCGTAGATCGGCGTGTTGCCGTCGCGGTAGACGTCCATGCCCAGACCGACGGTCGTGTAGATGCCGAACTTCAGCCCGAGCTTGTGGATGTCGTCGCCGACCGCCTTCATCCCGCGTGGGAAGCGCTTGGCCATCGCGACCGGGCGGCCGTACTCGTCACCGCCGTCCTGCCAGCCGGCGTCGACGTTGACGTACTCGTAGCCGTACGGCTTGAGCTTGGTCGCCAAAGCGTTCGCCTGGGTGAGGATGTTCTGCTCGCTGATGAAGCTGCCGGGACCGTCGGGGTTGACGCCCGGGTAGTTGGTCGACTGCAGGCTCCAGCTGCTCCAGCCCATGTAGGGCTTGGCGGCGACCTGCGGATAGGTGGCGGGGGTCGGCTTCTTCGCCTGGACCGCATCGGCCGGGGCGGTTGCGGCTGCCGTCGACACCAGGGCGATGGCAGCCAGCACGAACGTGATGCGTTTCAAGGTCATGCGATGTTCCTCCAGGGGAGGAGTGAGCGGACCTCGCCGAGCCTAGGTCGGCTTAATTTACGCAGTCAAGTATTCAACCCCGGTCACTTCCGGTGACATCGCACCGCAAGCGCGTGCCCAGGGCAGGTCCGAGTGAAAGGCAGCAGCTCGGACCTGCCCCGGGAGCTCAGTGGTGTTGCGGGCGGCGGCGTGCGCGGCTCGGACGCAGATGCGAGTCCATCCGGGCGTGCTGACGACGGCCGAGCACGAACGGGCGCGACGTGCGGGTGATCGGTGTGGTCGGCGGGGCGGACAGCACGATCTCCGTCTGCTGCAGGTTCAGCCGGATCGGGACCTGGTGCCACGGGGACCGGGTCCGAACCAGGACGAGACGGAACTGGCCGTCCCGCCGCAGCCGCAGGCCGATCGCGACCGTCGCCACCGCCGGGACCAGCCCGGCGATCAGCAGCGCGGACCGCGCACCGAAGTGCTGTGCGAGGAACCCGACCGTCGGCCCGCCGATCGCGCCGCCCCCGATGAAGACCAGGTTGTAGATCCCGGAGACCCGGCCGCGCAGGCCGTCCGGAGTGGTCAACTGGACCATCGACTGGGCCGCGGTCAGGAACATCAGCGTCGCCATCCCCATCGACGCCAGGACCGGGATGAAGGTCCACAGCGACGGCTGGATCGCGGCGAGTACTTCGGTGATCGTCAGCAGGCAGGCGATACCGATCAGGTTGCGCAGCCGGGTCGGTCGCACGCGGCGGGCCGACAGCAGCGCACCCGCCAGTGCGCCGAACGCGACGACCGAGTTCAGGATGCCGTACCCCGAAGCGCCGATCTGGAAGACCCGGTCGGCGAAGGCGGTCAACGTGACCGCCAGGCTGATCGTGAACATGCCGTAGATCCCGACGAGCGCGATCGCCCACCGCACGGCCGGCTCGTGGAACGCGTACCGCACGCCGTCGCGCAAGCCGTCCCGGATCCGGATCCCCGCGCTCGCCTTGCGGGCCGCGTGGTATCCGGGCATCTCGCTCTCCCGCATCCGCAGCAGCGCGCTGATCGAGGCGAAGAACGTGCAGGCGTTGATCGCGAACGCCCACGGCGTACCGAGCACGCCGAGCAGTACGCCGCCGAGCGCCGGCCCGACCATGCTGCCGAGCTGGAACGTCGACGACACCATGCTGATCGCGTTCCGCACCGTGTCGCGGGGGACGATCTCGGTGACGAACGACTGGCGGGTCGGGTTGTCGACCGCGGTCGCGAGACCCAGGACGAACGCCATCGTGTAGACGTGCCATACCTGGACGTGGCCGGTGAACGCGACCGTCGCGAGGATGGCGGCGCAGGATCCGAAGGTGGTCTGGGTGGCGAGCAGGACCTTCCGCTTCGGGAAGCGATCCGCGATGACGCCGCCGTACAGGCCGAGCACGAGGGTGGGGGTGAACTGCAGCGCGGTCGTGATGCCGACCGCGGTCGCGCTGCCGGTGAGCGTGAGCACCAGCCAGTCCTGCGCGATGCGCTGGATCCAGCCGCCGGTCGAGACGACCAGCAGTCCGCTGACCAGGAGGCGGAAGTTGCGGACCCGCAGCGCGCTGAAAGTGTCCTTGAAGCCCGGGCGGCGCTGCGACTCCCGGAACTCGGTGCGGTCGGTGGTGCGGTGGAGGTGGAAATCGGTGGACGGGACAGAACCGGAAGTGGCCCGGGTGGTCAAGAGCGATCCCTACGCGTGTGGACTGGTCAGGGGAGGACACGTCCATCCTCACGGTTCGGTACTGGATTCCCCCAGCGAATTACTCCTATTAGTCTTATAGCGTCACGTAATGAAGGGGTGAATCGATGTACGACCCGGACCAGTTGCGCACGTTCCTGGCGGTGGCGCAGTCGCTCAGCTTCACCCAGGCGGCCGAGCGGCTGGGTATCCGGCAGCCCACGGTGAGCCAACACGTCCGCAAACTCGAGATGGCCGTCGGGCGTCCGCTCTTCGTCCGCGACACCCGCACTGTCACGCTGACGGCGGACGGCGAGGCGATGGCAGGCTTCGCCCGCACCATCCTGGCCGCACACGAGGAGGCCGCCGGATACTTCACCGGCTCGGAGTTGCGCGGCCGGTTGCGGTTCGGCGTGACCGACGACCTCGCGCTCACTCCGCTGCCCAAGATCCTGCGCGACTTCCGCCAGCTGTATCCGCGGATCGATCTCGAGCTGACCGTTGCCCAGAGCCCGAATCTGCTCCGCCGGGTCGAGTCCGGCCACCTCGACCTCGCCTACGTGAAGCACGGCGTCGGCAGCGGCTACGAACCGAACGGCCGGCTGGTACGCCGTGATCCGCTCGTCTGGGCCGGGATCTCGGGGACCCGGATCGCACCCGACGGGCCGGTGCCGCTGGTCGCGTACCAAGCGCCGTCACTGAGCCGGTCGCTCGGTGTCCAGTCGCTCGAGCAGGCAGGTCGTACTTGCCGGATCACGTGCATCGTGCGCGGCGTCAACGGCGTACTCGCGGCTGTCCGGGCCGGGCTCGGGATCGCGATCTTCGCGCGGTCACTGATGCCCGCCGACCTGGTCGAGCCGCCGCCGAGCGCGGGGCTGCCGGACCTGCCGCCGATCGATCTGGTGCTGATCACCAACCCGCGCGCGGCGAAGGAGCCGGCCGAGGCGCTGACGGCCGCGATCCTCGGCAGCAACGCGCCGCTCAAGCCGGACGCAGGACTCGAGCCGCAGGCGCCGCCTAGATCAGTGCGTCACCGCGCAACACCAGCGTGATGATGCTGACCGCGGCGATGGCGATCGTGACCAGGAACGGCGCGTTGCGCCAGAGCAGGATCGTGACGAGCAGCGCCGCGACGACGGCGAGCGCGACCCAGCCGACGACGCCGATCGCCCCGGCGGGCGCGATCACCAGCAGCCCGGTCGCGAGTGCGAGCGGGAGCGGAGCGAGCAGGCGGGCGTAGGACCCGAGCCGCTGCGGCCAGCCTCGTACGCCGGTCGCCAGGTCGTCGGCCAGATCGGGTACGACGTTTGCCAGATGGGCACCGATCCCCAGGAGGGCGCCCGCCGCGGTGGCCCACCACGGCGCCCAGACGTGTGCGGTGCCGAGCGTCACGAACGACGGCAGTCCGCCGAACGCGACGGCGTACGGGACCCAGGAGATCGCGGTCGACTTCAGGCCCAGGTTGTACGCCCAGGCGCAGGCGACGAAGAGCAGGTGAACCAGCCCGGCCGCGAGTCCGTTGGCAAGGGAGACCGGGATCGTGACGACCAGCATGATGCCGGCACCGATCGTGAGCGTCCGGCGACTCACCAGTCCGCGCACCACGGGCTTGTCCCGGCGGTTCACAATGGTGTCGCGGGCGGCATCAATCGCGTCATTGCTCCAGCCGATCGAGAGGTGGCCGGTGAGGATCGTTGCTGCGACGAGGAGACACCCGGCCGGACTTCGCCCGGCCGACCACGCGACAGCCGTGACGAGTGCGGTCACGGCGACAGTAGGCCCGGGGTGGCAGGCGAGAGCCAGACCTTTGACGGTCTTCACCGACGTAACGATGCCACGATGACGCGGATCGCAGCGGTCCGGCCGGCGCTCCCGCCGTACCGCTATCCGCAGTCGGAGCTGACCGAGGCGTTCGCGTCGATCTGCCTGCCGGACGGCCGGAGTTCGGCGTTGCTGCGGCGGCTGCACGCGAACGCGGGGGTGTCGTACCGGCATCTCGCGTTGCCGTTGGAGCGGTACGCCGTACTCAAGGACTTCGGCGAGGCGAACGACGAGTGGATCGCGGCGGCCGTCGATCTCGGCGCGGAGGCGGTCGCGGGTGCGGTGAAGGATGCCGGGCTGACGTTGGACGACGTCGACGTACTGATGTTCACGACGGTGACCGGAGTGGCGGCGCCGTCGATCGACGCGCGGGTGGCGATGCGGCTGGGCCTGCGGGAGGACGTGAAGCGGCTGCCGTTGTTCGGGCTCGGGTGCGTCGGGGGAGCGGCGGGGATCGCGCGGCTGCATGACTACCTGACGGCGTGGCCGACGCATGTCGCCGTACTGCTGTCGGTGGAGTTGTGCTCGTTGACGTTGCAGCGGGACGACGCATCGCTGCCGAACCTGGTGGGTGGAGCGTTGTTCGGGGACGGAGCGGCCGCGGTTGTGTTGACGGGGTCGCAGCATCCGCTCGCCTCCGGGCCCTCGGTCGTGGCGACGCGGTCGCGGCTGTATCCGGACTCGGAGCGCGTCATGGGGTGGGACATCGGGTCGGGCGGGTTCCGGATCGTGCTCGGGGCGGACGTGCCGGAGGTGGTGCGTCAGTACCTGGGCGACGACGTCCGCGGGTTCCTCGAGGATCACGGGCTGACCGTGCCGGACATCGGCACGTGGGTGAGTCATCCCGGTGGGCCGAAGGTGCTGGACGCCGTCTCGGAGACGCTGGAGCTGCGGCCGGGAGCGCTGGATCTGACCTGGACGTCGCTGGATGCGGTCGGCAACTTGTCGTCCTCCTCGGTGCTGCACGTGCTCGGTGACACGATCAAGCTGGATCCTTCTCCTGAGGGTCCGGGCGTGTTGCTGGCAATGGGACCCGGTTTCTGTTCCGAGCTCGTGCTGATGGAGTGGTGATGACGCAATCCCTGTGGTGGTACGTCGCTCTCGTCGTTCTGGTCGGGCTGGAACGGGTCGCCGAGCTGGTCGTCTCGCTGCGGAACGCGAAATGGAGTTTCGCCCACGGCGGCGTGGAGTTCGGGAAGGGGCACTACCCGTACATGGTGGTGCTGCACACCGGGCTGCTGGCCGGGTGTGTGGTCGAGGCGATCGTCTCCGGCCGGCCGTTCGATCCGAAGGTCGGGTGGGCCGCGCTGGCGATCGTGCTGCTCATGCAGGGACTGCGCTGGTGGTGCATCACCGTGCTCGGATACCAGTGGAACACCCGGGTGATCGTCGTACCTGGGCTCGGGCGGGTCACGCGTGGGCCGTACCGGTTCCTGCGGCACCCGAACTACGTGGCCGTGATCGGCGAGGGGATCGCGTTGCCGCTCGTGCATTCGGCCTGGATCACCGCGATCGCGTTCACGCTGCTCAATGCTCCGTTGCTGGCGGTCCGGATCCGGACCGAGGAGACCGCGTTGAGCACTGTGCTCACTCGATGATCGATCTACTCGTCGCCGGCGCCGGTCCGGCCGGGTGCGCCACGGCGATCCGGGCTGCAATGGCCGGGCTGTCGGTCGTTGTGGTCGAGCCGCGCTCGGGACCGATCGACAAGGCGTGCGGCGAGGGCATCGCCCATAGCGCCGTCGAGTACCTCACCCGCTTGGGCGTGGAACTTTCCGGTCGCCCGTTCCACGGAATCCGCTACGTCGACGCCTCTCACCAGGTAGACGCACGCTTCACGGCCGGTCCGGGCCTCGGCGTACGCCGAACCACCCTCCAAGCTGGGTTGTTGAAGCGCCTGTCCGACCTCAACGTCCCGATCATCCAAGCCCGAGTCGGCCCCATCACCCAGAACACGCGGTCGGTCACCGCCGCCGACATCACCGCCCGCTACCTGGCCGCCGCCGACGGCCTCCACTCACCCATCCGCCGCCAACTAGGCCTCTCCCAGCCACCACGTCTCGCCTCTCGCTCTTCCGCGCCGCACGGCGGCGCAGGCGGTGTGCGGCGCGGACTTCGGCAGCACTTCGCTGTGTCTCCCTGGACCGACCTCGTGGAGGTCTACTGGTCTCGTCTGGGCGAGGCCTACGTGACGCCGGTCGCCGACGATCTCGTCGGCGTCGCCGTTCTGACCTCTGAGCGTGGCACCTTCGACTCGCATCTCCAGGCCTTCCCGGCGTTGAAGCGGCGCCTGCAGGGAGCCCCGGCTGCAAATGCTGTGATGGGAGCCGGCCCGCTCCGCCAACGCGTCCACGCCCGCACCGCCGGCCGCGTCCTTCTAGTAGGTGACGCCGCCGGCTACGTCGACGCGCTGACCGGTGAAGGGATCGCCGTCGCCCTCCGCACCTCGGCCGAGCTGGTCGACTGCATCCGCGCCGACCGGCCGCAGGACTACGAGGCCGCCTGGCGTCGGGTCTCCTGGGAGTGCCGCCTGCTCACCGCATCGTTGCTCTGGGCCCGCAACCGTCCATTGCTCGCGCCCCGGATCGTGCCGGCCGCGGCCGCCCTCCCCGGCGTCTACCGCACCATCGTCAACCGGTTGTCCTAGGCAACGGTGGGCCTGGAAAATACCGCAGGCCCGGCGATCGCTCAGACAATCGCCGGGCCCACGGGTGGCCCGAGCTTCCTGGTGAAAAGCTCGGACCCGAGCCGTTCCGGCCTCCTGGTGAAAGGCCGGACCGGCTGACAAGGAAGACTCTGTCAGCCGGATGTTGCCCAGCAGTTGCCGGAATGTGAAGCCTTGTTACATGGGACTGTGGCGTACATCTCAGTGTTCAGATCAGTGTTCGGTGCGTACGGCGGCAATCTGCAACTGCAACGCCAGCCGCTGCCGCGGATCCGCGAGATCCAGCTCCGCGATCTCCCCGATCCGCTTCATCCGGTGCCGCAACGTGTTCGTGTGCAGGTGCAGTTCCCGCGCCGCCCGCTGCGGCTGGCCCGGATAATCCAGCCACGCCTGCAACGTTTCCACGTAGCCGGTGTCGTGCTCGATGTCGTGCCGCAGCAGCGTCGCGAGCGGACCATCCATCTTGGTGGTATCAAGCGACGTGACCGCTCGATGAACGGTCAGCACATGCCACGCCTCCTCCACCTGCAGCACCGGCCCCGGCGCGAGACCCCGCCGTACCAGACCGAGCAACTCGACCGCTTCGGCGCGTGAGCTCGGCAGATCGGCCGGACCGCGCGCCGGACCGCCAGCAGCTGCGTACGTACCGGGTGCCTGCTCTTGCACGAGCTTCTGCAACCAGTTCCACGACCCTGGCCCGTCAGTGTCGGTGACAACAGCCAGCACGGTCCCGTCCAGGTCAGCGAGCTGCGGCTCACTCCACCCGTGCCGCCGACCAGTCGACTCCCACAGATCCAGCTGCTGCGGTACGTCGTACCCGTCCGGCGACCCGAGCGCCACCACCCGCCACGGCTGCCTCGGGAGCCGTACGTCAACCGGGTTGTCCGGGGAGAACTGCCGCAGGATCGTCCGCAGCCGATCGATCGCACTCCGCCGCGCCACGTCGGCCTGCGCCCGCAGCCGCAACAGGTGCAACGCGAGCACGGACGCGGCATTGCTGAGCTCCGCAGTGACCGCAGCACTCACCGGACCGTCGACAACAGCCCAGATGGAACCCAGCCACTCGCCGCCGGCCCGGACTGGTACGACGAGACGCGGGCGGATGCCGTTCGGACCATCGGGCACCAGGAACGGCTCGCTGGACCGCGCCAGTCGCCGGAAGATGCCACGGGCCCGGAAGTGCGCGATCACCTCGGCCGGAACCCGACGGCCGACGATGGTCGACACACGGGTCGGGTCAGTGAAGTCCTGACCAGAGGAGTACGCCAGGACACGCGACTGGTTGTCCTCGATGGTCACCGGGGCGTCGACGATCGCTGCGGCAGCGTCTGCCAGTGCGAACAGCTCCTGGTGTACGCCGGCGTCTCCAGCGGCAGGGGAGTCCGGCGCGGCGGCGCGGTCGATGACACCCCGCATCAGCCACACCACGTGTGCCCAGGTGACGCTCGGCTGCAGTGCGACCAGGGTCAGGGCGGTCTTGTCCGCTGCTGTGACGACAGTCGGCTCGTGCGCGAGCGCAGTACGCAGAACCACTGCGGACGCGCCGCTGGCCGCACAGCGCTCCACCAGCTCCACAGCGTCCTCTGAGTCGCGCAGACCGAGTCCGAGGACCAGATCGCCCGGCTGACCGGTCGCAGCCTCCTGCGGGTCGGCCAGGAACACGTCGCGCACCTCTGTGTCGCCCTTGCCGGTCACGACCATCTCGAAGAGGGCGGGACCGACGGCGGCGATGAGGTCAGGCGCAGTGATCACCAGGACATTGTGCAGGTTATTGTGCGATGAGCACAGTCATTCGTCTCGTCAATGGTGTGATCGCACCATGACAGCGGCTCGCGGGGGCCGCACCATCGATACATGACCACAGCTGGTTCCGCAGTACCGCACATCGTTCCTGACCGCGTCGCCGTCGTCGGCGCGGGCATGGTCGGGCTGGCCACCGCCTGGTTCCTCCAGGAGGCCGGTGTCGAGGTGACCGTGCTCGACCGTGAGGGTGTCGCCGCGGGCGCGTCCTGGGGCAACGCCGGCTGGCTGACGCCCGGCCTGGCCACCCCGCTGCCGGAACCAGCGGTCCTCAAGTACGGCGTCCGTGCGGTGCTGAGCCCTGCCTCGCCGGTGTATGTCCCGCCGACCGCGAGCCCGCGGCTCCTCAAGTTCCTCACCCGCTTCGCTCGCAACAGCACCGCCGGACGCTGGAAGACCGCGATGGAGTCGCTGGTCCCGATCAACCGCCAGGCGCTGGCCGCGTTCGACTTCCTGGCCAAGGCCGGTGTCGAGGCGCAGACGTACGAGGCCAAGTCCTTCCTGGCCGCGTACCGGACCGTCGAGGAGCGCAGCGTGCTGCTCGAGGAGATCGAGCACATCCACGCCGCCGGTCAGGGCATCGAGTTCGAGGCGATCAGCGGTGACGACGCCCGCGCGATCGAGCCCTCGCTGTCGGACGAGATCGGGGCGGCGATCCGGCTGCACGGGCAGCGGTTCATCAACCCGGGTGCTTACGTCCAGTTGCTCGCGGACTCGGTGATCGCCCGCGGCGGGCAGATCATCAACGGTGTCGTCGTGAAGGACATCGTCGACGAGATCCGCGGCGTCCGGCTGATCACCGGCGACGGCGAGACCGACCCGTTCGACGCGGTCGTGATGGCGACCGGTGCGTGGCTGGGTGACTTGGCGCGGCAGTACGGCGTGAAGACCGTCGTACAGGCGGGTCGTGGGTACAGCTTCAGCGTGCCGATGGCACATGTGCCGGCCGGCCCGGTGTACTTCCCGGCGCAGCGGATCGCCTGCACGCCGCTCGGCGACCGGCTTCGCGTCGCCGGGATGATGGAGTTCCGCAAGCCCGAGGCCAAGCTCGACCCGCGCCGGATCAACGCGATCGTCGAGGCCGCCCGTCCGCTGTTGCGGGACGCCGACCTGGACGCCCGTACGTTCGAATGGGTCGGACCGCGGCCTTGTACTCCGGACGGTCTGCCGCTGATCGGTGCGACCGCGTCGCCGCGAGTCTTCGCCGCCGGTGGACACGGCATGTGGGGTATCACCCTCGGCCCGATCACCGGCCAGCTGCTGGCCGAGACCATCACCACCGGGCGTACGCCGGAGGAGCTGCGGCCGTTCAACCCACTCCGCTGACGAACCGGCGGGACCCCGACGACGTGGTCCCGCCATCCCGCTGACCGTCTCCTCGAGCAGCCCCTCGGTGACCCTCCTCGGGCAGCACCTCATCTGCCCGCACGACCTCGGCCACCCCGTCGCCGCTCCGGTCAGCCCCGAGAGCGGGCCCTGGCGTCTTTCTCCTGCCCAGGGCCCGCTCTTTTCTGTTTTCTGTCGGTGGGCTGTGCGAGGGTGCCTGCCATGGTGCTCAGGTGGTACACGGCCGTGATCGACTGCCACGACGTCCGGAAGCAGGCGGCGTGGTGGGCCGAGGCCTTCGGCTGGAAGACGATCATCGAGACCGACGACGAATGTGTGAACGTCCCCGGCTGGGTCGAGCCGGACACCGTCAAGGACATCCCGTGGGAGCGGATCGGTCCCGGCATGGTGTTCGTCCCGGTGCCGGAAGGCAAGACGGTGAAGAACCGGCTGCACCTGGATTTCGCGCCGCACACGAGTCAGGACCGTGACGCCGAGATCGCCCGCCTGGAAGCCCTCGGCGCCCGCCGCGTCGACGTCGGCCAACCCGAAGACCCGAGCTGGACGGTCCTGGCCGACCCGGAAGGCAACGAGTTCTGCGTCCTGAGTTCCCGCGACTTCTAGGAGCTGACGGTCGGCTTCGCGCGCGTGCTCAGGACTACGCCCACGTTGCGTTGGTGCTGGACGTCATCGTCGACGAGTCGCGCCGTGGGCGGCTTCACCGATCAGGTCGGCGCGTCCACCTTGATGCGCCGAGCCACGGATACCCGTCTGATCTCTTGCTGATAGCTGACGACGCAGGCACGATCACCAGAACGCGCCAACGACGTACGGAGGCCCTGCCCGATGTCGGACGTGAACCCAACCCCACCACCCAGCCGCCACGCTCCGCCCGGCGCGCCCACGCCGTCCGGTCCGACCGGGACGCCGATGCCGTCCGGTGCAACCGGGACGCCGATGCGGTCCGGCCGACCGGTCTCGTCGCTCGGTCGCTCCGCTGCGGACAACACGCCTACGTGGACCGTGAGGGCCCGCCCCGTGGTTGACGTGTCGTCGCGCATCCTCTGCCTGGTGATCGGTGGAGCGTTGCTCGTCGCCGGGCTCGTCGGGCTGTTCACCGGCGTCGGCCAAGGCCCGCTCATCACCGTCCTCGCAGCTGGGTTGCTGCTGGTGATCATGCCGTCGATCGTCGACCGGATCAGGAGCATGCGGCTCGGCGAGTTCGAAGTACACCTCGTCCGGCAGATCGCCGCCACCGCACGGAAGACCGCTGACACCTTGCGAGCTCTCGGCATGGAGAAACAGCTCGACGCCTACGCCACGATCTACACCGAACTGCGCGGCCCCGAGCTGAAGGCGGTCCGCGGCGAGATCCTCGACCGGATCGTCCAGCGCGTCGCGAACGCGTCCGCCGTGGAGAAGTTCGACAAGGACGAGGTCCGGGACTTGTTCTTCACCGGCTCACCGATCGTCCGCGTGCTCGCCCTCGGCCTGATGGAAGGGGACCCGTCCCTCCTCGACAGCCAGGTCCTGCTGACGGCGATCAACACGTCGCTCACCGGCAACGAGCAGTACCACGCGCTCAGGGTGATCCGGAACGGCTGGGGTCAGCTCTCGCAGACGCAACGGGGCGAGCTGCTCGCCGCCATCAACTCGAATCCTCAGATCGCGAACGGCCCGGCTCGGCGCGAGGTGGCAAACGAAATCCAGGAACTCCACCGGAGTCCCTGGATTCCGTCAACCAATTGATTCAGTGCGTGTGTTGATTCAGTGCGTGTGCGGCTCGGTGCCGTGCTCCGCCTCGTGGGCGGCGATCTGCGCCTTGACCTCTTCCATGTCCACCGCGCGCAGCTGACCGATCAGGTCCTCCAGGCTCGCCGCCGGCAGCGCACCGGCCTGCGAGTACAGGACGACGCCGTCACGGACCGCCATCAGCGTGGGGATCGACGAGATCTGGAAGGCCTGGGCGAGCTCGCCCTGAGCCTCGGTGTCGACCTTGCCGAAGGTGATGTCACCGTGCTGCTCGGACGACTTCTCGAACACCGGCCCGAACATCTTGCACGGGCCACACCACTCTGCCCAGAAATCCACCAGCACGAGACCGTCGCCACCGACCACCTCGTTGAAGTTGTCCTGGGTCAGCTCGACCGTTGCCACTACGACCTCCGAAAGTAGATGAGTACGCCTAGCTCAACACCGAGCGGCCCCCGAGTTGTTCCCGGCCCCTGACGGAGCGCCCCCGGTCAATGTCGTATGGCGTACGACATTGACCGGAATGCGGAGTCTCGTATGTGACCTGGGCCACGTAGTCAGATGGAGTTCACGAACGGTGACGAGTAGTCCTGCACCTCGCCGAGGATCGATGCAGCGGCCTCGGGGGTGAGGTCGGCGCGTTCGCGCTCCGCGACGATCATCTGCTGCAGCAGCCGGGTCTCACCCGCAGTAGCGAGACCGGTGATCTCCGGGTGACCGTTCAGCAGCCAGGCGGTGGCGGCGGTGATGTAGCGCTGCTCGTCGAACGGCCGGTACCAGGTGTCGTAGGCCTTCTGCTCGCCGTCCTGCCAGTTGCGGCGGGCAATCATCTTGATCGTCATCAGCGCTGCGTCCGACGCCTTCACGGCCTCGACCAGGCCGGCGTAGTCAGCGGCGTACTGCGGGTCGGTCGACAGCTTGTAGTTCAACGGGGTGAGCACGCTGTCGAAGTCGAACCGGCGCAGGCCCTCGGTGTGCACCGACGGCGCCTGCTCGGTGTGGCCGGTGATGCCGATCGCCCGGACCATACCTTCGTCCTTGGCGCGGATGGCCGCTTCCAGCGAACCGCCCTTGCCGGTGACGAGATCGAGGTTCTCCATGTCGCAGACCGCGTGCATCTGAATCAGATCCACGTGGTCGGTCTGCAGTCGCTCCAGCGATCGGTTGATCTCGCTCCAGGCCTCTTCGACCGTCCGGCGGCCGGTCTTGGTGGCGAGGAAGATGCGGTCCCGGATCTCCGGCATCCGCGGCCCGAGCCGCAGCTCGGCGTCGCCGTAGTCGGCGGCGACGTCGAAGTGGTTGATGCCGGCATCCAGAGCTTCCTGGATCGAGGCATCCGCCCGGTCCTGGTCGACTCCGCCGAGCGACGCGGCGCCGTAGATCAGTACCGAGCTCTGGTGTCCGAGTCTGCCCAGTCGGCGAGTTTCCATCCTGGTCCTCCACGGGGTAGCAGGGTCACTCCGACCCTATGCCCGGAAGCCCCTTCGGCAAGCGGTTGTCCACAGGCTAATTTGACCCCCTCGCCACGGGAGAGTTTCCCACAGGCAGATCGCCGGATCGGTTACTATCTGTGATCAGTTGGTGCATTCTTTACCATGTTGTTCGCACGGATATTCGAAACCTGTCCGCGGCGTGTGGCATGGTGTGCGCTGCCCAGTCGACCTGAACGGTCATGAGAGAGGAGCTATGACGACGGTGCCTGAGGTGTCACGCTTGGCCGGTAATAGTGACGGTGAGGGTGACACTGCCCGCGAGCGGGGTAACAGTATGGCTGCGGGGAGCGATGGACCATCCGGATCCTGGGCTCAGGTCTCCCGGAGGACGGTTGCTTGCCGTATCCTCCCGGCTACTGTCCGCGTAACTGCTGTCTGAGGGGCGGGTAGGGATGAGTTGGTGGCGAACAGTACTGAATCTGCCGCCAAAAGGTGAGCATTGGTCGGACCAGCGCCGGACGAAGAAGCCGGGCAAGGGACGGCCGCAGAGCACCGCACCGGAGTGGTGGGCCCACCCCGGCGGCCCGGTGCAACCTACCCCTCGGCAAGCGCAGGGCGTAGCAGCGCAGTACTCCGCCCCGCAGCAGCCGGCGCCGCCTCCGCCCGGTGGCGTGATGGCACCGCCGCGCCGGCCGGCAGCTCGTCCTGCCGACGTGCCGCAGCAGGACCCGGCACATCGCACACCCGAACGTTTGAAACAACGCTCGCCGCACGGCGCACACGGTGCCCACGCGGCGCCGGGGCCGGTCCGCGAAGTGCTGGAGCCTGGGCAGACGCCATGGTCGACCGAGCCGGAGTCGTCATTCTCCACGTGGGCCAGGCGATTCTTCCGCGGCCTCGTGGTCGTCGTGCTGCTGCTGGCCGCGATCAGCGGCATCCGTTCCTGGATCGCTCCGAACAAGACGCCGGAGACCGTCGTCAGCGGACAGAGCAGCTTCCCGGCCGACGAGTCGCGCGCGGTCGCGACGCGGTACGCCGTCTCGTACCTCACCTGGGACGAGGACAACCCAGATGCACGCCCGGCGCAGATCGGTCTCGACCTGGCCGCCGGGCTCGACAGCCGCGCGGGCTGGAACGGTCGCGGCAAGCAAACGGCTGATGTCGCCTACCCGGGACAGGTCACGGCCGACTCCAACGGGCTGACCGCGGTAGTTGATGTCCGGGTTCGGGTGCACACCTTCACTCGGCTCGGTCGGGGCTGGAAGTCCGGCCCGGTCGTCTGGGAGCGCGTGTCGGTCCCGGTTGCCCGGACAGCCGCGCGAGTGGTGGCCAGCGGGGCGCCGACGTTCGTGCCGGACGTCCGGGCGCCGCTGCCGGACAACATGCCGCAGGCGGGCGCGCCGGACGACGACCTGACCGCGGCGACACAGAAGGACGCGGAGGCGTTCTTCGGCGCGTATGCCGAGTCCGACAACAAGGTGTCGGCGGTGACCGCGCCCGGCTCGACCATCCGCAGCCTGAACGGTGCGGTCAAGTTCGGCGAGCTGAAGGACTGGCAGGTCTACACGGGCAACGACGACGAGCGGCGGGCGACCGCGGCCGTCACCTGGGACGGGGTCGGGGACACCACCTTGGACCAGACGTACACGCTCACGTTGAGGCGTACTGTCGCCACCGACGGAGCACAACGATGGCAAGTGGCTGCCGTCGGATGAATCTAGCGACTGGCCATCGGATGACCGAGGCAACAAGGGAGACACCGCAATGATGACGCACGAACTGGCTGCGAGCGTGGTTCAGCTTGCCGTGCCCATGGCCGACCCCAACGTCCCTACGGGCGCGGACTTCAAGGACTGGGTCCTGGTCATCGCGGGGAACATCTTCATCGCGATCCTCGTGTTGCGTGCCATCGGCCACTACTTCAAGCGCGAGTGGGGCGAGCTGTTCGGCCACATCGCGGCCGGGGTACTGGTCGGCGGGCTCATCTACGCCAACAACCAGACCATCAACGTGCTCAAGGGCTTTTGGGGATTGCTGTCCGGAGGTAATTGATGCGTGTCGGCCGTACCCTGACCCACCACTTCGAGATCGAGACCCGGCAGTACGATCTGCTCGGGATCGACCTCGGAGAAGGCGCGCGGCGCCGGATGATCATCTTCGGCGCGGTGATCATCCTGCTCTGGATCGCGTTGCTGTTCCCGTTCATCGGGGTCCCGAAGAAGCCGACGGTCAGCCTGTACGTCGTTCCGCCGTTCGTGATCACCGCGTTCGGCTGGCGGCCGGGCAAGTTCCACGAACGCCGCCGGCGGGTGACCGAGTGGGCGCTGGCCGTGCGGTATGCATTGCGTGCGCATCGCCCGATCATCGGTCTCGGCGCGCGGGCCGCCGACAAGACGGAGTACCTGCCGTGGCGTGAGCGCGTCGCGACCCGGAAGGTGGCCGACCTGGCGAAGGCCAGAGTCACGCCGGAGTGGGAACGCGAGGTCGTGGTGGAGCTCGATCCGATGGTCCGCGCGGGTGCGGACATCACCGTGAACCAGCGGGCCCGCCTGCTGGGTTCGGATCACGTACAACGGGTGAGTCGCAGGACGTCGTCAGGGAAGGGCCGCGAATGAAGATCGCTGACAAACTCCTGAACCTGGTGGGGGTCGGCCGCGAGCGCGGCCTGCCGCCACCTCGTCTTGTTGCCATCGCCGACGGCCTGCTCGTGACCGAGCGCAGCGCCGAGGCGTGGTTCCTGATCTCGGTGGCGAACACGGATCTCGCCACCGAGGCGGAGCAGGACGCGGCTCTGGATGCAGCCGTCAGCGCGGCCGCGACGATCCTCGGCGACCGGCTGAGCCATCTGAAGGTGGTGTGGGGCCGCTCGACCGGTCAGGACTACATCGATTCGGTGGCCGGCCACTACCGGCTCGGCGACCACGAGGCGTGGGCGCAGACCCGGGCCGACCGGATCGACGAGATGCGGATGCCGGAGCGGTACGTGGCGCTCGGCGTACATCTGTCCGACCGTGATCCGCGGGCAACGGCGCAGGTGCGGGGTTCGATCAGCGACGCTCTTGGTACGACGTCGTGGCGGGTCAGTGCGCGCGAGCTCGCGCACCTCGACGAGCGGGTGCGCAAGCTCGCTCGCCAGCTCGGCTCGACGGTCTGGCGTGCGCACACCGCGCCGGCCGAGGTGATCTCGTGGCTGATCAGCCGGGAGATGCATCGTGGCGCGGTCGCGGCGCCGCGGCGTGGTCTGATCACGGGTGCGTCTCTGGCCCGGCTGACGTCGGGGCGCGTGGTGCCGTACACCGATCACCTGCGGATCTACGACACGCGTGGCCAGATCGCGGCGTACACGACTGTGCTGGCGATGACCGACTTCCCCGAGGAGCTCGAGACGCCGGGCGCGGGGGAGTGGCTGCGGACGCTGTCGGAGATCAAGGCGATCGATGACGACGGCGAGGAGATCGACGTCACCGTCGAGGCGTCGGTGCGGTTCCGGGTGCTGACGAAGAAGACCGCGCGCCACCTGGTCGACGAGACCCGGAAGAGCGCGAAGGAGCAGCGCCGTTCGGCCGCGAAGGGGACGGCGGAGGAGACCGCCGACGAGATCGTGGAGACCGAGCGTGTCATGCGTGAGGTCAAGCGCGACATCAACCGGAGTGGTCTGACGCTGGTCGAGGACCACCCGCGGTTGCTGGTCAGCGCGGATACACGTGAGGACCTCGAGGCGTACGTCGACGCCGTCATCGCGCACTACGCGGACCGTGGCATCACGGTCGCCGCGGGCGCAGACGAGCAGCGCGATCTGTGGCTGGAGTCGTTGCCGGGCGACCAGTTGCGCGTGCCGGACCTGGGGCATGTGCGGGAGTCGACTGCGTTCTTCGGGTCGTGGTTCTGGGGCGGTGCGTCGATCGGTGACGCCACCGGCCCTGCCATCGGCTATCTGACCGGTTCCACGCCTGGTTTGGTGAGGTTTGACGCCGCCGCGGGCTCCGCCCTCGGTGACGCCACCACGACGCTCTTCCTGGGCCGGTCGGGTCGAGGCAAGACGACCGCCGCCATGCTCGGAGGTCTCGACTCTGCCTTCGCCGGCGCGTGGGTGCCTCTGCTGGACCTGAAGGGCGATGCTGCGGGCGTGTCCGCGGTCGCCGCCGAGTACGGCGTACCCACTGCTGTCATTGAGATCACGGCCCAGTTCTCCGGCGCCGCTGACCTGCTGCGCGTGCTGCCTGTGGACGACGCGTTGCTGCAGGCGCCGTCGCAGCTCATGCTCCTGCTCCCGCCGCATTTGCGTGGCGCGGCCGAGGCTCCGGTCATGGCGGCGACCCGCGCCGAGATCCAGTCCCCCGATCCGTCGTCGTGGGGCGTCATCCAGCGGCTGTGCGCTTCTGACTCCGAGACCGCGCGTACGGTCGGCTTCGCCCTCCGCGACCTGGTCGAGACCGGTCTCGGCTCGGTCGTGGCCGGCCCGCCGTCCGGCCTCTCGTCCCTGACCACGAACCCGGGCCTCTGGGTCGTGCAGATGCCCGGCCTCACGCTGCCGTCTCCTGAGTCGGCGCCTGAGTCCTGGTCCCCGATCGAACGCGTCGGCATGGCTTGCCTGCGCGGCTGCCTCGCCTGGATGGTCCGTACGACGGGCCGCCGCGAGTTCCGCGGCCGCTCGAAGGTCGTCATCGTCCCCGAGGTCCACCTGCTGACGAAGACCCCCGACGGCGCGTCCTTCCTGGACTACATCGCCCGTGTCGGCCGTGCTCTGGGCGCCTCACTCGTCCTGGACACCCAGGACCCGGCATCGATCCTGAAGCTTCCCGGTCTGGTCGAGCAGATCACGACCCTGTTCGCGTTCAGCCTGCGTTCCCGCGAACAGGTCGATTCCCTGCTCGAGCTCCTGGGCCGCCCCCAGACCGCGCCGTACCAAACCCTGGTCCGCGGCATCAACACCGCCGCCAACGGCAAATCCATCCGCCACGGCCACTGCATCATGCGCGACCGCTGGGACGAAGTAGCCACCGTCCAGATCGACATCCCCAGCCAACGCGTAGCCGCCCTCCTCCGCACCACCCCCGAATCCGAACACGCCACCACCCCCACCCACCAAGCCATCCCAGCAGCCGCCCCCGAAGACCCCTTCGCCGAAGACGACCTCTTCGAACCAGCCGCCACCGCCCAGGCCCACGTCCCCTACAAGGACACCTCCGCGGCGCCCACCGACACGAGCCCGCCTTCACCAAACGGTGACACCCCCGCGTCGCCTTATGCCGCCGACTCCGTGTCTCCCAACGGGGCTACGCCGACCTACGGCTCTTATGACCCGTCGTCTGCTGGCGCCGCTGCGTCACCCGACGGTAACGGCCAAGCCTCAGCCAACGGCGGCGCTGTTGCCCAGCAGCCGCTCGCCCCACGCGCTCCCCAGCAATCCGCAGGCCCTCCCCAGCAGCCTGCCGCCCAACCATCGCAGCCTGTCGCGTCAACCCCCCAACGCGCGACCACTCCATCTCCGGATGGCCAAACCGGTTCCCCCGTTGCCGAACCGACCTATGCCTCCGCCCCAACCACGCCCGTGGCCCAGCAAAATGGCCACCCACCAGCCCCTAACGGTCAAGATCCTCACCAGGACCACCGGCGATCCCTCCGCCACGACTCCCCGATAGGGCCGGACGAGGTCTACGACCAAGAAGCAGACGAGGCCGCCTACAACGAGGCCATGTACCCCGCCAACGGCGACGACCCCGACAACCCCACCCACCCCCCGACCGGCAACAAGGAGCACGTCGCATGAGGTGGGTATACCGGCTGCGATCGGCGGTGACCGCACTCTCGGTTTCGTTGATAGTCACAGCTCAGGTTGCCCTCGCAGCGGATCCTGACGCTGGCCCGACGAGTCCAACCGGGTTCGCCGACCTGCTGCCGACCCCTGACCTCACTCATGGGGACACGCGCACGCTGTTCGAGCAGTACAGCCCGATGGTGTATGGACTCGACTTCGAGAAGAGCATTCGCGACCCGATCGACGCCGCGTTCAACGGATATGCCCACATGATGATGATGTACATCGTCGTTGTCATGAGAGGGTCGGTCTCCGTCGGATGGTGGCTCTTCTCATTCACGGACATTCGCCCTGTGACACAAGCGGCTTCGGCGGCGATCGGTGGGATCAACGGGCAATTGGTGGGCTGGCTGCTGCCGTCCGCCTTGGCGTTCGGGGCGATCGCGGCGTACACACAGCGTCGCTCCAGCGGCAGTGCGATGGGTCAACTTGTTTGGGTCCTCGCAGCAGGCATCCTGGCGACCAGTTTTGCAATCGCGCCGATGAGTTGGTTGAACGGGGTTGACGGTGCTCGTCAGATCGGTGCGCAAGCGGTCATGGAGCCGTCGAAGGACGCCTTAGGCTCGACCGTCCAATCGCCCATCCCTTGGCCGGAGCCAGGATTCACCGGATCGACAAGCGATACCTTGCTGCGGAAGTCAGCCGATGCGACGTGGCGCGGATTCGTCGTAACACCGTGGTGCGTTGCTGACTTGGGTTCCATCGAGGCATGCAAACGTTACGGCAAGGCGTTGCTCGACAAAGGTACGGATGGCGATGCCCGAAAAGCGTACATCGACAACGATATTGCCAAGGCCGAGGGCGGAGACAATGCCGCAACGGTCAAGTGGGCGAAGGGCGACAATCCGTTCGGTCGTATCGGCGTCTTGACCCTGGCGGCCGTCGCTGCGTCGATGTTCGCGTTCCTGAGCATCGGATTGGCGTTCACAGCGCTGATGGCTTTCGTGGGTTGCCTGCTTCTTCTCGTGGTCGGGGTCTTCTTCGCTTGTCTCTGGATCATTCCTGGCCGTCCGCGTCAATGGGGTATGAATTGGTTCGAGGCGCTGCTAGGGCTGGTGCTGCAATCGATCCTGGCGATGTTGGTCTTCAGTGCGACCCTGACGCTCGTCACGGCTGTCTTCAGCCTGACGGGCAGCCTGGGATGGTTGCCCGTCAGCGGACTCGCCATCGCGGTGTTGATGGCGGCCTTCAGGCTGAGAAGGTTGCTGGACAGCATGGCGAGCATGATGCGCCCAGGCGCCGGGAGCCTGCTCGTGGGCGGAATGGCGCGACGCGGTGCAGTGAGTGCAATGCGCCGGATCATTGGGGCTGTAGGCGCCCGCGGCGCGACGCCCAGCGTCCCTGAGCGCAGCAGATCGCGGAGCGCGACTCAGGAAGATACGGGTGCCCAGCGAGTTGCATCCGTGCGTGTGTTTCGCCAGGCGCCGGGGCATGGATCCCCAGGCCTGCAGCCTGGTGCTGAGGTTGGCGGAGGACAGCGGAGGCAAGCGCTGCCTGCGGGTGGATCATCGGACGGGCGCTCGTCGTCCACCATGCAGAAGGGTGCAGTTGCAGACCGTTCGCCACTCGCTCATGCGCCGAGTGCGCGAACCCTTGGCGGACTGCGCCAGCGTGAGCAGGACGGTAAGCGCGCAACTGGACGTGCCCTCAGTGTCAACGCGGCCGGAGTGGTCACCTCGTTGCCCAAGTCAACATCGAAGGCTGGATCGTCGCGATCGAAGGCGGGCGCCGAGACGAGCCTGGGACGTCACAGCCGAGCCGTCCCGGTCGAGGCGGCCGGCAGTCGTTACGAGTCGCGAACCTACACGCATTCCGCCAGCTTGCGGGACGGACCGCCGAAGGGCCTGCGTGAGCGCCGGCGGCTGCCGGCCACGAAGCAGCGTAAGTTTCGCGAATACTCCTCGGTGACGAAGGACGGTGTCACGGTCCTCGTGCCCAGCCGCGGTCGTCGGTGATCCCTGTGGCATCGCGTAAGCGGCGGGACAAGAGCGGTGGACCGGGAGAACCTACGACGGGCAAGCATGCTGACCAACCCGGTCAGGATGGACCAGAGCGTCCGGAAAGCTGGCGGGATCTGGTCAGGACGGACTATGAATATCCGTCGGACTTCGACGAACTCGGACGCCGTGAACGTCGTCGTGCGAAGAAGGATTGGCGTCGTGAGGACCAGGGCCAGCGCATGGCATGGTTGCGCGATCAGCGGAGGGCGGAACCAGTCAGCCCACTGAGTGTGCTTGTGATTGTGCTGCTCCTGGCAGTCATCATCCTGGGGCTCGGCGGTGGGCTGCCGAAGATCCTCGGGCGCGGTGAACCGAAGGAGCAGCCGATCGGCCTCTTGACGCCGGCTGGTCCGCTGCCGTTGCCGACCGGGGCTGAGTCGGCCTCCCCGGCACCTTCGTCAGTTCCGCAGCCAGCCGACACGACACCACCGCCCGTGACCGTGCGGCCAAATCCCACCGCGACGCTGAGCGCCGACGACGTTGTCGGGAAGTGGGCGCGCCAGTTCTACACACGGAACCCTGCGAATCGGGCGTATGCCGACTTCGTCAACGATGCAGCCCAGTACATGACCGACGACCTAGCGGCAGGCTTCATCGCTCAAGGCGACTCCACCTATGAGGCACTCAAGGCACAGAAGGGCACCTCGAAGGTCGTTTCAGCCAACGTCGCGGCACCGAAGCCCGGTACGGCTCCGGTGGACACGCCAGGACGAATCAGCAGGTCTCTGACAGTCGTCATCGACATTTCGGGCACCAAACCTGCGCGGATCACGGTGCCCCTGATGATCACCCTGGTGATGCAGGAGGGCAGTTGGGTGATCAGCGACGTCGACGGGGGAACTGGGCCGTGACCGACTGGGGAGCTTGACGTGTACGACGAACGCGATCTTTCCAGAGCGCTCGGCATGGTCGCCCGCCGGAGTTGGATCGTCAAGATCGGTGTGGTCGTCGCACTGGTCGGTCTGGTGAGTTTGCTGATGCTTGCGCCCTTCGGCACAAGTGATGATCAAGTCTCGGCAGCCTGCCCCGCAGGAACGGGTCTGACCGATGAGGATCCGGTGGTCCCCGGAGCGCTCAGGGCACAGCAGGTCGCCTTCGCGAAAATCATCGATGACGTAGCGGTGAGACGCGGCCTGCCAGGGCAGGCGACGCTGGTGGCCCTCATGACAGCCCTCCAGGAGTCTCAGCTGCAGAACCTCACTGGGGGCGACCGAGACTCCGTTGGTCTGTTCCAGCAGCGGCCGTCGACCGGGTGGGGCCCCGCCTACCGGATCTTGAATCCTACCTATGCCACAGAGGCCTTTTTCGGGGGTTCCAATCCGCCGAGTCCGCCTGGCCTGGTAGACATCGACGGGTGGCCGTCGATGTCCTACAACGATGCTGCGCAGGCCGTTCAACGGTCGGGATATCCCTTCGCGTACGCAAAGCAGGAGAAGGCGGCCCGTAGCATCGCAGCGCAGGCGGGGATCAACCTGTCCCGTCCGGGTGATCCATATGCGGGTCGGGCCGGCGCGAAGCCAGCTGGAGATGAAGAGGCGATCACTCCCCAGGATGCCGACGACTGTGGTGGAGGGCTCATCTCGGGGAAGCCAATCAATGGAGTATGGCCCCCGGAGGATGCGTCGGTGACCGATCCGAGCGGAACCGGTGGCCTGGTGACGCCGCGAATGGCGGCATGGGTCAGCCAGGCTGAAACGGCGCTTGGGTCGTTGAGTCTGGGCTGCTGGGATGCGCACGCGTGGAACCCGACCAGCGACCATCCGAAGGGGAGAGCGTGTGACGTCTTCGTCGGTACCGACGCTCGGCAATCGGCCCCAGCCCGCATCAAGGGTGATCGGATCGCAAACTGGGCAGTCCAGACTGCTGCTCAAACCGGCGTTCACTACGTGATCTGGTACGGCAAGATCTGGTCGGCTCGCACCGGCCAGTGGAAGGTGTACAACGGTGCTGGCATCTACGACACCACGAGCGCGACCGGTGGCCACTACGATCACGTCCACGTCTCGGTGTACTAAGCGGTTCGTGGTTAGTCTCGTCGGTAGCGTTCATTACGATCGGCGCTCGCGGTATGTCCGACGGTCGCGCGTGAAAGGGAGCCTCGGTGACTACTTCCGACGGTAATGGACCTGTACCCGACCCACGCCCCCGACCTGACGGTGGTGAGCCGGAGCGTCGGCCGAACTCCGGTCGGCAGGATCTGCCGGCGCACATGCAACCACCGCGCAATCAAGGCCCAGGTCAGCTTCCTGCCGGCGGGTCCAGTCGGGCGTCGCTCACTCGGTTCGCGGACGTAGCCCCTGCCGTAGGTTGGATGGTCCTGAGTTTTGCTTTCATCTACTGGGCGTGTGGGTTCTTGTTCGACCTGGAATCCAGTACCTGGGTAGTCGTGTTGCTTTGGCTGCTTTCTGGCGCTGTCGTGCTGTTGAGGCCGGTCGAAGACTTCCTTGCCAAGGTGGCCTTTCGGCTGCGCCGACCGACCCAAGTCGAGGAAGCGCGTCTGAGGCCGATCTGGCAGTCAGTCGCCTTGCGCGCTGGTGTTGGTGACAGGCCGTTCGCTCTTTGGATTCACGAGAGCGGAGAGATCACCGGACCGCCGACCGCTGGGCACACTGTTGCGGTCACTCACTGGTCGCTCTACACCCTGCCGCCGAGCCACCTCGAGGCCGTGCTGGCACATGAACTGGCGCACCATCTGAGAGGTCGCGCATGGCTCACGCTGCTCGGATTCTGGTACTCCTTACCAGCGCGTGCGCTGCTGGCGGTTCTCCGCCTCCTTGGAAAGCTCTTCCGTGCTGTCCCGGCGCTCGGATGCCTGATCGGCGGGATCCTGGTCATCATGTATCTCGGCGTGTTCATTTCGATGCTCATGTTTCATGAGAGCTTCGTTCAGCCGTCCCTGTATCTGTTGATTCTGCTCGCCATACCAGTGATGGCCTGGCTCGGCAGATGGGCCGAGCGGGAGGCAGATCGTTCGGCCGCTGAAATGGGCTACGGGCCCAAGCTGATCGAGGTGTTCTACGGCTGGCAGGTACGTGACCACGGAACTGGTCAGCCGAATACTTTCCGCAATGATCTCCTGTCCGCGCAGCCTCGAATTGCGGAGCGGATTCGCGCACTTGAGAACCTGTTGTCACGGTCCTAGCGACCGGCGCGCTACTCGTCTGTCCGCCTGATTTCGTGGGTGGCTTCTGGGTTGGTGAAGGTTAGGAGGTTGTGGGCCTCTGACTCGATTTTGGGCCAAGCGTTGTGGGGGAGGTTGGTGAAGGGGGCGATTTCTAGGGTGGCTTGGGTCTTGGTGTTTTTGGTTAGTTTCCAGAGGGCTTTGGCTTGGCCGTTGTGGAGGAGGGAGCCTTTGGTGAGGACCTCTTGGAGGGTCAGGCGTTGGCGGGTGGGGGTGTCTATCCAGCGGGTTCGGTCGGCGTGGGAGAGGAGGAGGTTGTCGTATTCGGGGAGGAAGCGGATGGGAGGTTCGGTGTCTCCGGGTGGGAGGGGGATGTGGGGGAGGTCGTAGAGGGGGCGGTTGGAGTCGGGGGTGGTGTAGGTGCGGAGGTCGAGGCGGTCGAAGATCTCGGAGAGGTGGGTCAGGCCGGACCAGGTCTGGGCGTCGGCTACCGTCGCGGGGCCGTACGCGGCGAGGTAGCGCAGTACTAGGTCTTCGGCGGACGGCCTGTCGGTGACGGGGGAGTTGAGCCAGAGGTCGGCGGTGGTCATGGTGGGGTTGCCGCCTTTGTTCCAGATGCCCCGGGGTGGGATCTGGATGGTGGGGAGCAGGCAGCGGACCGCGTGGGCCAGGGCGGCGGGGTCGCGGTCGGGCCATAGCGGGCCGAGGTACTCGCGGAGTTGGACGGCCGTCGCGGGGCTCTGGGTCATGCGGTCGATGCCGGCCTGGAGTACGGCGTCCATGTCGAGGCCCTCGAGGCGGTGCCGGCCGTAGGTGATGTTCTGGTAGATCTCGCGGTCCAACCGGGGTTGGATCAGCGGGCGGAACGCGAGGAAGTCGCGGCTCGAGACCAGGTGGATGGTTGCCCGCATCAACGAACCGCGGACGGCCTGGCGGTCCTCGAGGAGTTTGACGAGCTCGTCCGGCCGGAAGTTCTTCAGCCGGGTCCACAGGCCGACGTACGGCGCCAGTGGGGCCTGGGCCTGCATGCCGGCCAGGTGTTCGATGGCTTCGAGAGCGGTTGCGTCGTGGCGTTCGAGCAGCCATTGGCGGTCGAGCGTGGCACGGTTCAGTGCCTGCAGGCTCAGCTTCGTCATGACGGGATCCTCTCCTGAGTGTTGCTCCAACGCTAGGAGAGGTAGCGGTCAGAAGCTGTCCGCTAATCCGAGACCGGCGAGAAACGCGCGGAGGAGATGGCGGCCCTCGGTCCACGAGCCGAGGTTGCTCTCGCTGTTGATGTGCCCCAGCCTGTCCAGCGTGATCAACGGGGTCGCCCAGCCGTCAGCGAGGCGGGCGGCAGCGTCGATGGTGCAGTACGGGTCGTCGGTGCTGGCGACCAGCAAAGAAGGCACGGACAGCGCGACCATGGGAAGCGAGGCGAATGTCGGCAGCCGGTCGACCGGGAAGGTGGGCGCCAGCGGGTCCGGTGGCGCGACCATGAAGGTGCCGCGAATGCGTGCCGCCGGCGCTCCCGCGAGCCAGTGCGCAATCGCGTGACAGCCAAGGCTGTGGGTGATGAAGACGACGTCCCCGGCAGCGTCCGCCACGGCTCGAGTGATCGCGGCAGACCAGTCGGCGAGGTCGGGCGCCGACCACGAGGACGGCTGGATGCGGATCGCGTTCGGCAGCCACTCGTCCGACCACCGCGACTGCCAGTGATGTACGTCGGAGCCGTCGAGGCCGGGGATGATGACGAAGGTCATGGACTCTCCTCTGTAGGTCAACGCCTGCCATCATGGAGGAGTCATCGCCGTACGGCGCCCTGAACTGATGAAATGAAGGTCGATGAGCGAGGCAACGACTGGTTCATTGGACTCGATCGACCGGGAGATCCTGTCGATCCTGCAGACCGACGGCAGGCTGAGCGGCGCCGACATCGGGCGGAAGGTCAACCTGTCGCAGCCCGCCGTGTCGGCGCGGATCCAGCGGCTGGAACGGTCCGGCGTGATCACCGGGTACCGCGCGGTCGTCGATCCGGCCATGGTCGGGCTGAACATCCACGCCGTCGTCCGTGTCCGGACGACCCACGCCCGGATCCCCGAGGCGCTCGAGCTGTTCGCGACGTTGCGCGAGGTCGTCGCGACGTACCGGCTGACCGGTGAGGACTGTTTCCTGCTCGACGTTCACACCCCCGATGCGGGCAGGCTCGAGCAGGTGGTCGACGCGATCGGCCGGCTGGGGCCGGTCAGCACCTCGCTGGTACTGCGTGAGTACCCGCCGAAGCCGCTCGCCCTCGGATAACAGGATTTCCCTTGCCGCCGTGAATTCCGCAGAATCGCGCGGAGTTCCGCTTCCCAGCGGGCGGTACGCCGAACTAGGGTTCGACGGATCGTAGTGGTTGCGTTACGCAACATGAACGTGGGAGGGAAGCGTATGTCGAAAAGCCGCAAGGCGCTTGTGGCCGCCACCGCAGGACTGGCTACTGTCGCGCTCGGGTTGTCGTTCACCAGCGCTGCGGGTGCCGCGCCGGAGGCAACGGCAGCAAATCCGAACGGGCTCAAGCTGATCAAGACGAAGACGTCGCTGCTCGGCAAGCACTACTGGTACCAGCAGACCTTCAAGGGCCTGCCGGTGGTCAACGGCTACTACGCCAAGCACGTCGCGAAGGACGGCGCCGTGGAGATCGCGGACGGGCGGGACGCCGTACCGGCGAACCTCGACGTCAGCGCCAAGGTCGCGCCCGCGTCCGCGACGCAGGCCGCGAACGCCACGGTGACCGCGCAGGCGAACCGGTCGCGGATGGCGGGGCCGAACAAGAGCTTCGTCAAGCAGCCGGAGGCAACCAGCGGCGCCGCGCAGCTCGCGGTGGTCGGTGGACCGGACGCCCGCCTGGTCTGGAACGTCACCAGCCGTTCGACCGAAGGCGTCAGCCAGTCGCTCGTCGACGCGAAGACCGGCAGCGTGGTCGCGTCGAAGGTGATCAGCGACAACATCGACGGCAAGGGCTCGGTCTTCGACCCCAACCCGGTGGTCAGCACGAAGAACGAGAAGCTGACCGACATGAACGACAAGAACCAGGACGCCCTGTTCCTGGCGCAGAAGAACGTGATCCTGCGCAACCTGGACGGCTCCGGGAAGCTCAACGGCCCCTACGTCAACATCAAGGAGGCCAAGGGCGGGATCGCGCAGAGCAAGAACAACACCTTCGTCTACCAGCGCGCGAACAACAGGTTCGAGCAGGTGATGGTCTACTACCAGATCAACCAGACGCAGGAGTACATCCACCAGCTCGGGTTCACCGACGTGAACAACGAGTCGCAGGACTTCTCGGTCGACACCGTTCCCGACGACAACTCGTGGTACGACCCGTCGACCGACATGATCACGACCGGTGAAGGCGGCGTCGACGACGCCGAGGACGCCGAGGTGATCTGGCACGAGTACGGTCACGCGATCCAGGACGACGTCGTACCGGGCTTCGGCGAGACCGAGGAGGCCGGCGCGATCGGCGAAGGCTTCGGCGACTACTGGGCCGTGACGATGTCGGTCCCGGTCAGCAAGGGCTTCAACCTGCCGTGCGTGATGGACTGGGACGCCACGTCGTACACGACCGACGAGCCGCACTGCCTGCGGCGTACCGACACCGGCAAGACCACCGACGACATCGACGGTGAGGTGCATGACGACGGTGAGATCTGGTCGAACGCGCTGTGGGACATCCACCAGGCGCTCGGCCGGGCGAAGGCGAACAAGCTGATCCTCGAGGCGACGTTCTTCTACGACCCCGACACCTCGTTCGCCGCCGCGGCCCAGGACACCGTCCAGGCTGCCCGGCTGCTGTACGGCAAGGCCGCCGCGCAAACGGTGACAGACGCCTTCAAGGCCCGCAAGATCCTGAAGTGACGATTCCAGCTCGTGCGCCCACGACTACTGTGGGCGCATGAGCTGGAGTACTGCGGACATCCTGACCTGACCGGAGGCTTGCGGCGGTCGCCGCCGCCACGCGTGGGGCCTCTCGAAAGCGACCTTCCTTAGCGTTCGGAGTTCAATCCGGCGCGGGCATCGCTGTTGATTTCACCACTGGGACGGATTTGGACGAGCGCTTATCAATACCAGCCGAACTGGTTGCCAAGACGCCAATTACAGCCTGAGTTGTATCAAGAAGATCCTGTAGGGAACATACGCTCACTCGGCGTTCTTGTGGATCGCTCGCCGAAACAAAGACTTTGACAAACTTGCTCAGTTTCGGAGAGTCGACTCGCTTTGTTCCCCGTAGTAACCCGGTCGTTAGCCAGTCCCACAAGACAGATTTTCCAACCTCATTGTTTACCTCACGTACCAAGTTCATGCAAATTGAACCCGCAGCCGCGATCTCGCTTCGATCGAGCGTGACCACGCAGTGGCCCCGCCCCTGCGGAAGTTCGAACTGCTCGGCGTTCATTGAGTTCACCACGCCACGAGAGTGGACGAGTGAATGACGGAGTTGGCAGAGACCTTCGAAGTCGGCAATCGCGGTACTCATCGAAGAGTTCGGCTTTACGGCGATACCGAACCGCTCCCTTAGGACATTGGCAACCTTGCCGGGTTCGCTGAAGGAAACTCGCTCGGTCAAAGCATGTTCGATATCCTCTCGTTGATAGAAGTCAAGAGCGCCGAAAGGAATCTGGACCGCGGAGTTCCTCTTGCGAAGATTAGGACAGAGTCGCACGCTCTTCGCCAGCAGTCGGCGCATAAAAAGCTCGGTAGCACTGACGTACCCCAGCACCACCTGACCTGCTAATAGCTCCTCCAACTCGCTTCGAATAGTCCCCTGACCGACCAGTCCGCCAAGCGCGGTGAGGCCCACATGAGTCGAGGAGAATTCATCGATCGGGTTCAGGTCGTTGACCTGGGACCTCTGAAGAAACGAGGCCCATTCAACTGCCGAGAAGCGGGCAGGTGCATTAAATGTGAGTGAATCGACATCCTTATGCCTAGACACTCACGAACTCCTCAGCAATAGAGTAGATTCTGCGCGCCCAGACCTGACCGACCCGGTCTGCCTTCCGCAACTCCTGTTGTCCACGGTCGCGTAGAATGTCTTCAACACGCAAGAGTCTCTGCTTCTTAAGTGATTCAATCTTGCGTGGGGTCAAGGGCAGTTGATCCACTGGAGTCCGTAGGAGCGCTGCAAATCGGCTCTCATCGAGAAGCTCGGACCCGCATACGTGACAGAATCTCGCTTCCTGGATAAGCCTCGGCGATCCGCAGTTCTGGCATGATCCGACCATCAGGCGGCAAACTTTCGCCTCGGAGTTAGTCAGCAAAGCCTCACTCATTACACGCTTATAGGTGCCGGCGCGAGTGAATCGAATCAGCGAGCTCGCGCGTTGTGCAAGAGTAGGATTCTTGCCAAACCGTAATGCCGTGCCTTCGATAAGAATTGCGCCGTGAAGTGAGAACTTCGTGAACGTGCCGCTGCTCCCGACGCTAACGCTCTCATTTGTCTGCCGCACGATTCCCGCGTACTCGAGGAGGCTCATGATCGTCAGCAAGCGTTGATCGATGGGTTGGCGGATCGCAACGTCGAGTGCTTGGCTTGCTGTTTCCTGCTTATCGAACCGGTTTGCATTCAGCGTTCGAAGTTCGTCAACAATACGCTGCTCGACCCTAGTTCCGGTAGAGACGTACATACTGTAGCTTGGGAGTTTGTCGGCCAGCGTAAGATAGAGCTTACGAAGCTGTTGTGCTTGTTCACTAATGATTGTATTCGCCAGGCGCGCGATGCGACCAGAGTTTGTGGGTTTGTTATTCAAGTACTCCTCGAGCATCGCGAGGAAAGTTCGAGGGACACCGAAGGCTGCTCCGGCGAAGAGGTCGACGACGTCGCTCGGGATTCCGCGTCGCATGTTCTCAGGGAATCGCTTTGCAAAGAGGCTCCGCATGAAGCGCAGATACTGCTCGCCCTCCACTGGAATCCAAGCATGGATTATCTTGGCGTCGTGTCCAACATGGAAGTTCGGACTGAACTCAGTAACGCCTGGATATATCGCGGCTTTGTATGTCACGTTGGGGTTGCGGATGTTTCGCAAGAACTCAAAGAAGACTCTTTGCTGATCAGGCACGAAGGCATGCGCGGCGTCATCGAGCAGCAAGATAACGCGTCGATGACCAGATTCTCCAGCCCAAGCTTCGAGCATACGGGACAACTGCGCGGGTCCGGGAAGGTCGAGTCGGTCAGTCGATGGGTTGCTCTCGGCCGCATCAACGAAGGCTTGGCATTCGATTGCCAACAGATTCAATTCTTGATTGTCGGAGATCTTCTCACTGATTGCTGCAATTATCCTTGCCACTAGCCAATCCTGGAAGAACCCGTCAGCGTCTGCCCTTTGTTTATATGCAGGCTCAAGAAACAGATATTTCCCATAATTGACATAGACGGCTATGTCGTGCGAGTCAGAATCTATTCGCCCTTCGGCGAGTTTCAACAGAGTGGTTTTACCGCATCCTCGCGGGCCACTGAGCAGACGTGGACCTTGGGCTGTTAGTTGTCGAAGCACACTGCGCTCGAACGGACTTACCTCGGTCCAAGCGGAAAATTGATCGATTGAAAGATTCTCGGCCCGCTCCTCGAAAATTGCGCCAGTGAGATCACCGGACGGATCATGCACGTTCGTCTTGCTCAATTCTTCAGTTGGCGCAACTTGCCTAGCCATCCGGGCCCCTTCTGGTTGCATTCGCGCAAAGACTACCGACTGTGCAGCCAGTTCGGAACAACGTAGTAGCGGTCGGCGACTACCGTGGGCGCATGAGCTGGAGTACTGCGGACATCCCTGACCTGACCGGGAAACTGGCGCTCGTGACGGGCGCTACGAGTGGACTTGGGTACGAGACCGCGCTGGAGCTGCTGAGACACGGCGCCGACGTGCTGGTCGCGGCGCGCAACCCGGAGAAGGCGGCGCAGGCTGCGCAGGCGTTGACGCAGCAGGCCGGGAGAGCGCCGACGGTGCTCGATCTGGATCTGGCTGATCTGGCGAGTGTCGAGAAGGCGGCCGACGAGGTCATCTCGTCGTACGACCGGCTGCATCTGTTGATCAACAACGCCGGCGTGATGGCGCCGCCGCATCGGGAGACGGTTGACGGATTCGAGCTTCAGATCGGCACCAATCATCTCGGTCACTTCGCGTTGACCGGTCGGCTGATGCCGTTGCTGGTCAACGGCAGTCGCGTGGTGACGGTCAGCTCGTTCATGCACAAGACCGTTCGCGGGATCAGCGAGGTCGATCTTCGCCGGACGGTGGGCAGCTACCGGAAGTGGGAGGCGTACGGGAAGTCGAAGCTCGCCAACCTGCTCTTCATGCTCGAGCTCGACCGCCGGGCGCGGGCTGCCGGGGCCGACTTGCTGAGTGTCGGCGCGCATCCCGGGTACGCCTCGACCCATCTGCAGGCCGCCGGGCCGGAGCTGGCCGGCAATGTCCGGCAGGCGCGGCTCTGGGCCGCTGGGACCCGTCTCCTTGCGCAGTCCGCCGCGGCCGGTGCCTGGCCGAGTCTGTACGCCGCGACGTACCCGGATCTGCGGCCCGGATCGTTCGTCGGGCCGAGCTTCCTCGAGTACCGCGGTACGCCGAAGGTCGTGCTGCCGACCCGGACCGCGCAGGACGCCGAGCTGGCCAAGGAGCTGTGGGACTGGTCGGTCGAGGCGACCGGGGTCGATCCAGCACTCACCGTGCCGAGGTAGTGACACAGCGGCAACTTTCTGGTTACCCTCCGGTAATCCCGACGCCGGAGGTTTCCAGTGCGCAGACTCGCCGCCGCCCTAGCAGTCGCCCTGACCCTGATCACGATCGGCCCGCGCGCTGCTGAGGCCGGGCAGACCGCACCGGGTTTCAGTACGGCGTACCAGCGCATCCCCGGCGCCGGCGGGATCGAGCTCGGCGCGGTCGTGCTCACGCCGACCGGGCAGGGCGACGGACCGTTCCCGCTCGTGGTGATGCCGTCGAGCTGGGGTGTGCCGAACGTGGAGTACGTCGGCCAGGGGACGAAGCTGGCGACGGCCGGGTTCCAGGTCATCTCGTACTCGAGCCGCGGCTTCTGGGACTCCGGCGGCGGTATCGACATCGCCGGTCCGCCGACGGTCGCCGACGTCAGCAAGGTGATCGACTGGGCCGGCCAGCACACGCCGGCGGACACCAGCCGGGTCGCCGCGGTCGGGATCTCGTACGGCGCGGGTACGTCGCTGCTCGCCGCTGCGAAGGACTCGCGGATCAAGGCGGTCGGTGCGCTCAGCGGGTGGGCCGATCTGATCCGGTCGCTGGATCCGAACGACACCGTCGCGCTGCAGTCGGTTGCCGGGCTGCTTGCCCTGGGCAACGTCACGGGGCGGCCCGGGCCGGAGATGGCCTCGCTGCAGACGAAGTTCGTCACCGGTGACTTCGACGCTGCGATCGCGGAGGCGAGTCAACTGTCGCCGGCGCGGTCCGCGGCGACGATGGTAGACCAAATCAACGCGAGGAAACCGGCTGTGTTCCTGGCGAACGCGTTCGAGGATTCGATCTTCCCGCCGTCGCAGTACACGGACTTCTTCACCAGCCTGACCGGACCGAAGCGGCTGCTGCTGGCGCACGGCGATCACGCGACGCCGGAGGTGACCGGGGCGATTGGTCTACCAAATGAGACGTGGGATGAGCTCGCCGGCTGGTTGCGGCACTACCTGACGGGTGCCGACAACGGTGCGGATGCCGAGGCGCCGGTCCAGTTGAAGTCGCAGCTCGGGGTCTGGCGTGGGTACCCCAGTTGGGCTGCGGTCGGGGCGGCGCGTACGTCGTACCTGACGAAGGCCGGCGCGCTTCAGGGCGGTGCGTCGACGGGGTGGAGTCGGTCGATCGGGGCTGGTATACCAACGGTCGCGGACAGCGGGGTGGCGCTGGTATCCGGTGCGCTGCAAGGGTTGTTGTCGATTCCGGTCGGGGTGGCGACGCCGCTGGTGGACAGGTCGTTCGCCGGGGTTTGGTCCGGACCGACGTTGGCCGCTGCGACGGTCGTGAATGGTATGCCGAAGTTGCATCTGACCGTGAAGCCGTCGGCGGCCGACACCTCGCTGTTCGCGTATCTGTACGACGTCGATGCGCTGGGAGTCGGGTCGTTGATGTCGCACAAGCCGTACACGTTGCGGGGTGCTACGCCGGGGAAGGCGGTACCGCTCGATGTGCGGTTGGAGGCGACGAGTTGGGAGGTGCCGGCCGGGCATCATCTCGTGCTGGTCGTGGACACGGTTGATCCGCGGTACCTCGGGCGGAGCGTGATCGGGTCGACGGTCACGTTCAGCTCGCCTGCCGGCGATCCGTCGTGGGTCAGCATTCCGGTGGCCGCGTGAGCGTCAGCCGCCGGGGGTTCCTCGGCTTCACCGCCGCCGCGCTCGCTCCCATCCACCAGGCCGCGACCCGAGAAGTACCAGAACCAGGGGCCGAGGTGGCCGACAGGACCTTGTACCTGGGAACGTATGGCGACGCTATCGGCATCGCGACGTACGACGATGCCGGCAAGATCACCGCGACCGGCAGCATCGCTGGTATACCAAACGCATCCTTCGTGATCCGTTCCGGCAACTTCCTGTACGCCGTGAACGAGCAGGACGCCGGCGCCGTCACCGCGATCGACATCTCGGGCACCCCGCGGGTGCTGAATCGTCAACCCACCAAGGGATCCGGACCCTGCCACCTCGCCAAGATCGGCAACTACCTGCTCAGCGCCAACTACGGCTCCGGCGACGTCGCGGTCCATCCGATCGCGGCAGATGGGAGCCTCGGGCAACAAACTGATCTGGTCAAGCACGAGGGCCCGGCGCCGCACGCGCACCAGATCGTACAGTCCGGCGAATTCGTGCTCGCAGTCGATCTCGGCACCGACACGATCTACACCTACACGCTCGCGGACGGGAAGCTCGCGTTGCAGCACCAGGCGAAGGTCAAGACCGGCGCCGGCCCGCGACATTTGGTATTCCATCCGTCCGGCAACTACGCGTACGTCGCCGACGAGCTCGACAGCACCGTGACGGTCTGCGGGTACGACGACGGCGTACTGACGGTGCTCGAGTCGATCCCGGTGGCCGAGGGGGAGAACTACCCAGGTGAGGTGGTGGTCTCCGCCGACGGACGCTTCGTCTACGTCACCAATCGCGGGCACAACAGCGTCGCGATCTTCAGCACCGACGGCCCGCATCTCGAGCTCGTTGGTATACCAAACTGCGGTGGCGATTGGCCGCGGCACTGCGCGTTCGATCCGAGCGGGCGCCTGTTGTTCGTCGCTAACCAGAAGTCGAACAACATCGCGACGTTCTCGGTCGACCAAGCGACCGGCGCGTTGACCCGGACGAGCGACTTCAGCACCCCGACCCCGGTCTGCGTGAATGTTTGATTGTGCGCGAGCTCTTGCGTTCGTGTGATGACAGCGCTGTCATGGGACTGCCTTTCTCCGCCCCGAAAGGAAAGTCCCATGGTCAAGCCGCTCGCGGCCGCACTCGTCCTGCTGTCGACAACCCTCGTCCCAACAGCCCAGGCAACAGTCCAGGCCGAGCCGGCATGGCACCTGGGCACCCCGCCACTCTCCACCCCGTGGACCGACGACGTCTCCCCGACGAACGCGCTCCCGGAGTACCCGCGCCCTCAACTGACCCGCCCCGACTGGCGCAACCTCAACGGCCTCTGGGAATGGTCGCCGGCTGCCGTAGGTGAACAACCCCCGATCGGCCGCACCCTCAACGAGCAGGTGCTCGTCCCGTACCCGATCGAGTCCGCGCTCTCCGGCCTCCAGAAGCACGAGGACCGGATGTGGTACCGCCGTACGTTCACCGTCCCCGACAACTGGAAGGGCAAGCGGCTCCTGCTGCACTTCGGTGCGGTCGACTACGACGCGAGGGTGTGGGTCAACGGCCGCCAGGTCGCCACGCACCGTGGCGGGTACGACGGCTTCGACGTCGACGTGACCAGTGCGCTGCACGCCAAGGGCCCGCAGGAGCTGATCGTCTGGGCCGAAGACCTGACCGACGAGACCTACCAACCGATCGGCAAGCAGCGCGAGGTCGGCGACCACGGCATCTTCTACCAGGGCAGCTCCGGCATCTGGCGGACCGTCTGGATGGAGCCGGTGAACGTCGCCTCGATCGACCGTCTCCAACTCACGCCGGACCTGCCCAACCAGACGCTCGAGGTCAACGCCCAGACGTCCGGCCGCGCGGGACTCGACGTCGAGGTCACCGCGTACGACGGCCGCAAAGCCGTCGGCCAGGTGCGAGGCAAGGCCGACACGGAGCTCCGGCTGCCGATCCGGAATCCCAAAACCTGGTCCCCGGATCACCCGTTCCTCTACGACCTCAAGGTGCGGCTGATCGATCGCGGCAAGATGGTAGACCAAGTCGGCTCGTACGCCGGGATGCGATCCGTCGGCCTGCAGAAAGGTGCCGACGGCAAGCTCCGGATGGCGCTGAACGGGAAGATCCTGTTCAACCTGTCGACACTCGACCAGGGTTTCTGGCCGGACGGACTCAACACCGCGCCGACCGACGCGGCGCTCCGGTTCGATCTCGAGCAGCACAAGCGGCTCGGGTTCAACACCGTCCGCAAGCACATCAAGGTCGAGCCGGATCGCTGGTACTACTGGGCCGACAAACTCGGCCTGATGGTCTGGCAGGACATGCCGGCGACGAAGACCGATGCGATGCCCGACCCGTGGCGCGCGCAGTTCGAGTCCGAGCTGCACGAGCTGGTCGACGAGCACAAGAGTTTCACCTCGATCACCGTCTGGGTTCCGTTCAACGAGGGCTGGGGTGAGTGGGACCAGACCGCGACCGGCCGGATCGCTGACGATGTCAAGGCGCAGGACCCGTCCCGTCTCGTCAACGCGCACAGCGGCGTGAACTGCTGTAACTCGCACGGTGACTCCGGCCGTGGCGACCTGATCGACAACCACGCCTACCTCGGCCCAGCGACGGCGGCGCCGACAGAGACCCGGGCAGCCGTGGACGGCGAGCACGGCGGCTTCGGCCTGAAGGTGCCGGACCACATGTGGTTCGGCGACGGATCGGCGTACGAGATGGAGCCTGACTCGGCGACTCTCACCCGGCGGTACGTCGAGAACCAGACCGACGTCCTGAGATCCGCCGAGCAGTGCGGGATCAGCGGGTCGGTCTACACCCAGATCACCGATGTCGAAGGTGAGTTGAACGGGTTCTACACCTACGACCGGCGGGTCCCGAAGATGGACTTCGCCCAGGTCCGCACGATCAACCAGGAGATCATCGCCGGCGCGGACGGTTCGGGCGCTGGTATACCAAACCCGGGACCCGGCACACCCGGTGCCGACGGCATCCACTTCTATCCACTCGACGGCACCACAGAAGATGCCGTCGGCAACAATGACGCGACCCTCCAGGGCGGGGCGACGTTCGCCCCGGGCAAGAACGGCCAAGGGGTAGCGCTCAACGGAGACGGTCAGTACGTCGACACCGGCGCGGCCCTTCTCGACACCAGCAAGAACTACACCGCCAGTGCCTGGGTAAAGCTGAACAAGGCGGACGGCGCATTCCAGACCTTCGTCAGCCAGGACGGCGATCGCGACAGCGCGTTCTTCCTGCAGTACTCCGGCCAGGACCAGCGCTTCGCGATGAGCTTCCCCGGCATCCGGGCGCTGTCGCCGACCAAGCCGAACCCGGACCAGTGGTACCACGTCACCGGCGTCCGCGATGTCGTCAAGGGTGAGCTGAAGCTGTACGTGGACGGCGAGCTCGTCGCCACCAAGAGCGCCTGCGCCCTGGACTCCGGCTCGACCGGCAACACGGTGATCGGCCGGGCGAAGTTCGGCGGCAACCAGGTCGACTTCCTCGACGGCACGGTCGACCAGGTCCACCTGTACGACCGGGCCCTCACCGATGCGGAGGTCCGCACCCTCTACGAATCCGGACGCTGAGCGGGCGTTCGGGATGCGAAGTCATCGCACAACCCCGATCCTGGTAGATACCGATCAGGGGAGGTGAGTGCGATGGCCGCACCCAGCCAGGTGCTCGCACCCCATTCGACGATCCGGTTCCGGCCTCCGCGGTTCGGGCTCGGCGGTTCGCATCTCGGCGAGCCGCCGGGCCCGGACGGCGACGCGACCGCGGCCGCCACCGTCGACGCGGCGTACCAGGCCGGCATCCGGTTCTTCGACACGTCCCCGGCGTACGGCGACTCGGAACGCCGACTGGGTACGGCGCTGCAGAAGCGCCCCCGTGGTGAGTTCCTCGTCTCGACGAAGGTGGTCGGCGACGATCCGAAGGTCTCGATCGACAAGAGCCGCGCACAACTAGGACTCGCTGTCGACCTCGTGCTCGCCCAGGACGAGTCGGTCTACCCGACGCTCGACCGGCTGCGGCGCGACGGAACCATCAAGGCAGTCGGAGCAGTGTCGGACGACTGGCAGGAGCTCGATCGCCTGGTGCGGGACGTGGAACTCGACTGCGTCCTCCTGACGGCGCAGTACAACCTGCTCGACCGCGACGCCGTACCGCTGCTGGATCGTTGCCTTGCGCGCGGAGTCTCCGTCATCGTGTCCGGTGTCCTGACCCCGCAAGTGCTGCAGGCAGACACTGTCCAGGCGCGACGTATCTCGGCCGTCTGCGAGCGGTACGGCGTCTCGCTGCCGCAGGCGGCACTCGCCTTTCCCAGCAGGCATTCCGCGGTCACGTCCGTCCTGATCGCGGCGTCGTCGCCGGCCGAGATCCGCGCCGACGCGGCGCTGGTACGTCAACCCGTACCGGAAAAGCTCTGGCGGGATCCGGAGCTGCTGCGCTTGCTATCCTGACAACAGGAGTTCGAAGCAAGCCGGCTCCCCGGACGAGCGGCGCCGTACCCGGTCTGAGAAGACGACGCCTCACCCTTTGACGGAGGGGGTCGTCCTCATGCACGCACTCGACGTTCTCGAGATCGTTGGCGCTGTCACCATTCTGCTCGCGTTCGCCGCCGCGCAGGCGGGTCGCCTACGCCAGCGCACCATCACCTATCAACTCCTGAACCTGCTCGGCTCCGGAGCGCTCGCCACCATCGCCGCGATCCAGCTCTCCTGGGGCTTCCTGCTGCTGGAGGGCAGCTGGGCCGTCATCAGCCTCATCGGCCTGCTGACCCTCAACCGCCGCCAACAGGCGAACTGAGCAACAGACGGACTAGAACTTGTCGCCCGGCGCCGTCGCGGTGCCGCTGCCCGACGGCAACGTGGTCGGGATCGCGGTCGGGACCGGACTCGGGCTGACCGTGATCGACGGCGACGTCGAGCCCGTGCCCGGCGGCGGCGTGGTCGGGGTGACGGTCACGGTCGCCGTATTGGTCGGCGTCGGGATGACGGGTTCGGGCTCGAGCGGCTGCGCGTGGCGGAACAACAGCCACGCCAGGAACACGGCCAGCGCCATGATCAGCGCCATCGTCAGCAACGCGAACGCCAGCGCCCACCGCGACGCCGGACGCAGCGCGTTCGGCCATGGCAGCGGCCAGATCCGGAACAGACCAGGACGCCGCCGGCTCTCCCAGTAGTGCCGGAAATCGGGCCCGCGCAGCTTGCCGATCTGCGGGATCCGATCCATCAGTACGGCGGACAGGATCTCCTCGCCGCGACGCTCCGCGATCAACCGCTCGTCGGAGGCCGCGCTCGACCCGTCGTCCTCGCGGATCGGCCCGACCGCCACCCAGAGCGCGAGGTCGTCGTCATCGGAATCGTTGTGGCCCAGTACGGCGTCCTCGGGCAGATCGTCGACGGCGTACACGAACCGGTCGCGGGCAGCCGCGTCGTCGGCGGAGCCCTCGGTCATCATCGCGACGACCACGTTCCGCCCGGCCTCGTCGCTGGCCGTATAGAGGTAGCCGGCCGCGTTCGCGCCGAGGCGGCCGCGGAGCCAGAACTCGCCGACCCGCGGCGGGTCCTCCGGCTGCAGCGGGAGCGCCTCCGGAATCTCCAGCGCAGGGCGCTCCTCCGGCGCGTCCGCCGGCTGCACCTCGGTCTGGGATTCGGTCGCAGTCATCACCCCAATCCCACCACATCCCTGGTAGCACTGTCGCCACGGCCGCCTGCCGCGTAACAGTCGGCGCGCGGGATTTGGGCAGGAGGGGCAGGATGGGGGAGGACCCGGTGGGCCCTGCGCCCGCTGGCCCCGGCGATCTGATGGAATGGCCGGTGTTGCGAAGTGGGGAATGACGGTGTTTGACACGGTCCGCACGCGGGCCCCGGAAGGACATGCATGACCGAGACGACGGTGCCCACGGGTTCGGTGGCCCAGCAGTCCAGGCTGATCGGCGAGGCCCTCGGTGAGGTCAAGCGGGTGATCGTCGGCCAGGAGCACATGGTCGAGACCCTGATGGTGTCGCTGCTCGCGAAGGGTCACTGTCTGCTCGAGGGTGTGCCGGGCGTCGCGAAGACGCTGGCCGTCCGCACCTTCGCCAGCGTGGTCGGCGGCACGTTCGCCCGGATCCAGTTCACCCCGGACCTGGTCCCGTCCGACATCGTCGGCACCCGGATCTACCGTCAGACCCGCGAGACCTTCGACATCGAGCTCGGCCCGACGTTCGTGAACTTCGTCCTGGCCGACGAGGTCAACCGCGCACCGGCCAAGGTGCAGTCGGCGATGCTCGAGCTGATGGCCGAGCGGCAGGTGTCGATCGGCGGCCAGACCTTCCCGATGCCGAAGCCGTTCATCGTCATCGCCACCCAGAACCCGATCGAGTCCGAGGGCGTGTACCCGCTGCCGGAGGCACAGCGCGACCGGTTCCTGGTCAAGATCGACGTACCGCACCCGCGCGGGCACGAGGAGTTCGAGATCCTCCGCCGGATGAGCGTCGATCCGCCGGAGCCGCGGCAGGTGCTGAAGCCGGAGACGATCCTCGAGCTGCAGCGGTCGGCGGAGCAGGTGTTCGTCCACAACCTGGTCGCGGAGTACGCCGTACGCCTGGTGATGGCGACCCGGACGCCGACCGACTTCCACCTGCCCGACCTGGAGCCGATCATCGAGCTCGGCGTCAGCCCGCGCGCGACGCTCGGCCTGATCGCGGCCGGCCGGGGACTGGCGCTGATCCACGGCCGCGACTACCTGTTGCCGAGCGACATCCAGACCGTCGCGCTCGACGTGATGGGCCACCGTCTCGGCCTGACCTTCGACGCGGTCGCGGACAACATCGACCCGCGGGCCGTGATCGAGCGGATCCTGGCCACCGTCCCGCCGCCGCAGCCGGTCTGGCGTGACGGCGCCGACGGCACCGGCCGCCCGGAGTTCGTCTAGTGCCCAACCGCCGAGACCCACGAGCTGCGATGACGATCTCGCAGCTCGCTCCCGAGCGTGCGTTGCGGCGGCTGGAGCTCACCGTCGTACGGCGGCTCGAGGGGTACCTGCACGGGGAACACCTGGGGCTGCTCCCGGGGCCGGGCACCGAGCTGGCCGAGGCGCGTGAGTACCAGGTCGGCGACGACGTACGGCGGATGGACTGGGCGGTCACCGCGCGGACCACGATCCCGCACGTCCGCGACCTGATCGCGGACCGTGAGCTGGAGACCTGGGCGCTGGTCGACCTGTCCGGCTCGATGGACTTCGGTACGTCGACGCTCGAGAAGCGTGAGCTCGCCGTGGCGGCCGTTGCGACCGTCGGGTTCCTGACCCACCGCCTCGGTGACCGCTTCGGTGGGCTGATGCTGCGCGACTCGGCGCTTCGCCGCTGGCCGGCGCGGTCCGGGCGGCTCGCGCTCTACGGTCTGCTGCGCGCGCTGCTGGCCGAGCAGTTCAGCGGTGACGAAGAAGCGCATCGCAGCGACCTGGCCGCCGCGCTGGAGTCGATGGCCCGGACGCAGCGCAAACGCGGACTGCGCGTGATCGTGTCCGACTTCCTCACCCCGCAGGACGGCGAGGTCGCGAGCCAGATCGAGCCGTCCTGGGAGCGGGCGATGCGCAAGCTGACCGCCCAGCACCAGGTGCTCGCGGTCGAGATCGTCGACCCGCGGGAGCTCGAGCTGCCGAACATCGGCGTCGTCACGATCGGTGACCCGGAGACCGGCGAGGTGCGCGAGATCGACACCCGGCGGCGCAAGGTCCGGGAGGCGTTCGGGGTAGCGGCTCTCGCGCAGCGGGAACGAACCAGGGCCGCCCTGCGTAGGGTAGGTGCGGGGCATCTTGTACTGCGGACCGATCGTGACTGGGTCGCCGACACCGTGCGGTTCGTGCTCGCCTACCGGCGAGTGGCGCCCCGCCTGCACCAACCGCCGAAGGGAGTGGCTCGCTGATGGAGTTCCTGTCTCCGGCCAGATTGTGGTTCCTGCTGCTGATCCCGCTGATCGTCGCGGGGTACATCTTCCTCCAGCACCGTCGCTCGCAGTACGCGCTGCGGTTCACCAACATCGCGCTGCTCGACCGGGTCGCGCCGCGGCGGCCGCAGTGGCGGCGGCACCTCGCCGTCGGGCTGGCGCTGCTCGCCGCGATGACCTGCATCCTCGCGTTCGCGCAGCCCAAGGACAAGGTCAAGGTGCCGCGCGAGCGGGCCACGATCGTGGTCGCGATCGACGTGTCGCTGTCGATGATGGCGACCGACATCGAGCCGAACCGGCTGGAGGCCGCGAAGGAGTCGGCGAAGGAGTTCGTCAACAACCTGCCGACCAAGTTCAACGTGGCATTGGTCAACTTCGCCGGCACGGCGTCGATCATCGTGCCGCCGACCACGGACCGGGCGACCATCGACCGATCGATCGACGGGCTCGAGCTTGCCGAGTCGACCGCGACCGGTGAGGGCATCTTCACCTCGCTGCAGGCGCTCACCCAGGTCCCGCCGGACCCCGCGCACCCGAACGACCCGGCCCCGGCCCGCATCGTGATGCTGTCGGACGGCAAGCGGACGGTCGGCCGGACGGCGCAGGAAGGCGCGCAGGCGGCCAAGGCGAAGAACACCCCGGTCTACACGATCTGCTTCGGCACCGACTCCGGCTTCATCGAGATGGACGGCATCCGGCAGCGGGTACCACCGGACCGCACCGAGCTGCGCAGCATCGCCGAGACCACCGGCGGCGAGGCATACACCGCGGAGTCCGCGGGCGAGCTCAAGGACGTCTACAAGGACATCGGCTCCTCGGTCGGGTACGACGAGGTCGACAAGGAGATCACCGCCCGGTACGCCGGTATCGCGATGCTCTTCACGCTCGCCGCCGCCGGGGCCTGTATCGCCCTCGCGACCCGGTTCCCGTAAGCAGCGCGGCCCAGGAGCCTCGCCGCTCGTCGACCTGAATCGCGACACGATGGTGATGTAGTTGACACGGCGAGGTTACTGGTGTTGAAGGTGCTCGTGGTGCAAGATGTACGAGTCTGCCAGGACTGACAGGTGTGTTTCGAGAACGCTGGGGAAGGCGCCCCTCGAGCACAGGAGGTCCCGGTGGCGACAACTCGTGGCGTTCTGTACGTCCACACGGTGCCGTCAGCGTTGTGCCCTCATGTCGAGTGGGCCGCGGGCGGCATCCTAGGTGTGCCCGTGAAACTGGATTGGACACCGCAGCCTGCGGCCCAGGGCACGTACCGGGCCGAGCTGTCCTGGCAGGCCGAGGCCGGTACCGCGGCCAAGCTGGCATCCGCCCTGCGCGGATGGCAGAAGCTGCGGTTCGAGGTCACCGAAGAGCCGAGCAACGGCGTCGAGGGCGAGCGGTACTCGTTCACGCCCGAGCTCGGGGTCTTCCACGCGACCACCGGCGTCCACGGCGACATCATGGTGCCGGAGGAGCGGCTGAAGGCGGCCATGCTGAAGGCGGCGGCGGGCGAGGCCGACCTGACCGAGGAGGTCGAGCGTTTGCTCGGTCGCCCCTGGGACGACGAACTCGAGCCGTTCCGCTACGCCGGCGACGGCGCGCCCGTGCGCTGGCTGCATCAGGTTGTCTAAGCGGTTCCTGAGAACTTCAGAAGAAAGCCGTGCAGGGCGGAGCTTTCTGCGAACTTTTCGATGAGACTGAGCATCAGACGTTCTACAAGGGTGGGAGGGGCCGTGGCCGCTGGGCCACCGGGTGTCGGGACACCCCCGGTGGTTGTCAACAACAGCGGCCGCACCACGTGAAGGGCACGGATCCTCGGATCCGTGCCCTTCCAGCCGTTCAAGGCTGTCGGCCGTTCAAGGCTGTCAGCCGTTTCTACAGCGGAATGTTGCCGTGGTTCCCGCGCACCGGGCCGCCGACCTCGGCCTTCGCCAAAGCGGTCGCCAGAGCCGTGCGGGTGCGGGTGGGCTCGACGACCTCGTCGACGACGCCGATCTCGATGGCGCGGTCGATGCCTCCGGCAATCTTCTCGTGTTCGGCGGCCAGTTCGGCCTCGACCTGCGGACGCAGTTCGGGATCGACCTCGGCCAGCTTCCGCCGGTGCAGCACCCGCACGGCCGCGACCGCACCCATCACAGCCACCTCGGCCCGCGGCCACGCGAACACCCGCGTCGCGCCGAGCGATCGGGCGTTCATCGCGATGTACGCCCCGCCGTACGTCTTCCGCGTCACCAGCGTGACCCGCGGTACGACGGCCTCGGCAAAAGCATGCAGCAGCTTCGCGCCCCGCCGTACGACGCCGTCCCACTCCTGACCGACGCCCGGCAGATAACCCGGTACGTCGACCAGCACAACGAGCGGGATGCCGAACGCGTCGCACATCCGGACGAACCGTGATGCCTTCTCCGCCGATAGGGCGTCGAGGCAACCACCGAGCCGGAGCGGATTGTTGGCGATGACACCGACCGTCCGCCCGCCGAGCCGGCCCAGCGTGGTCACGATGTTCGGCGCCCACCGTTGGTGGAGCTCAACTGCGGAAGACGAGTCGAGCACCCCTCCGACCAGCGGATGGACGTCGTACGCACGCTTGGCCGACTCCGGCAGGAGCCCGGACAGATCGGTATCGGGGATGTCCGTGGACATCGAGCCTTGATTCGCGAGCAGATCCGTCAGCCGGCGTGCCTGCTCGATCGCCGCGTCCTCGGAGTCGGTCGTGATGTGGACGACGCCGGACCGCCGGCCGTGCGGCTCGGGGCCGCCGAGCCGGAGCATGTCGACGTCCTCGCCGGTGACCGAGCGGACCACGTCCGGCCCGGTGACGAAGATCCGGCCCTCGGGACCGAGGATGACGATGTCGGTCAGCGCCGGGCCGTACGCCGCACCGCCCGCCGCCGGGCCGAGCACGACCGAGATCTGCGGGATCTTCCCGGACGCCTGCGTCATCGCGTAGAAGATCTTGCCGACCGCGTGCAGGCTCAGCACGCCCTCGGCCAGCCGCGCGCCGCCCGAGTGCCACAGGCCGATGATCGGCACCTGCTCCGCGCGCGCGACTTCGTACGCCTTGACCACGACGTCGCAGCCCTCGTCGCCCATCGCGCCGCCCATCACCGTGGCGTCGGAGCAGAACGCGACGACCTTCGCCCCGGCAATCCGCCCGCGGGCCGCGATCATCCCCGACAGGTTGTCGGGGGTGATCAACTCCAGGCTGCCCGGGTCCAGCAGGTTGGTCAGCCGGCTGACCGGGTTGCGCGGGTCCAGCTCACGCGGGAGTTTGGCGGGTCTTGCCGGGGCAACGGTCATGGGTGTCCTCCGGGGGCTACAGCGTCTTGAATGCGATGGCGGCGTTGTGGCCGCCGAAGCCGAACGAGTTGTTCAGCGCCGCGATGTCCCCGTCGGGCAGCTTGCGCTGCTCGGTCGCGACGTCCAGGTCGATCTGGTCGTCGAGCTTGTCCACGTTGATGGTCGGCGGCGAGACCCGGTTGTGCAGGGCGAGCACGGTCGCGACCGACTCCACCGCACCGGCCCCGCCGAGCAGGTGACCGATCATCGACTTCGGCGCGGTGGCGACCGCGTGGTCGGCCTCCTTGCCGAGCGCCTGCCGGATCGCGATCGACTCGGCGATGTCGCCCTGCGGCGTCGACGTGGCGTGCGCGTTGATGTGGAAGATGTCGGCCGGGGTCAGATCGCCCTCGGACAACGCCCGCTCCATCGCGCGTCGCGCACCGGAACCGGTCGGGTCCGGCTGCGCGATGTCGTGGCCGTCGGCCGAGATCCCCGCACCGGCGAGCTCGGCGTAGATCTTCACGCCGCGCGCCTTCGCGTGCTCGTACGACTCGAGGATCAGCACGCCGGCGCCTTCACCGAGCAGGAAGCCGTCGCGGTCGACGTCCCACGGCCGCGAGGCGCGCTCCGGGTCGTCGTTGCGCTTGCTCAGCGCCTGCATCATCCCGAACGCGGCCAGCGGCAGCGCCATGATCGCGCCCTCGGCGCCACCGGCGATCACCACGTCCGCGCGGCCGAGTCGGATCTGGTCCAGACCCAGCCAGATCGCCTCGTTGCCCGACGCGCAGGCCGAGACCGGGGTGTGGACGCCGGCCTTGGCGCCGAACTCCAGGCTCACGTACGCCGCGGACGAGTTCGGCATCAGCATCGGGATCGCCAGCGGCGACACCCGGCGCGGGTTCTGCAGCAGGGCGTCGTAGTTCGAGAGCGTGGTGTGCAGGCCGCCGATACCGGACGCGACCGCGACGCCGAGCCGCTCCTTGTCCAGTCCGGAGTCCTCCAGGCCGGAGTCGGCCCAGGCCTCACGGGCCGCGACCACGGCGAGTTGCGCCGTACGGTCGAGACGGCGAGCCTTCACGCGCTCGATCACCTCGGTCGGCTCGACCGCGGCCGGTGCGGCGATCTGGACCGCCAGGTTCTGCACCCACTCGTCGGTCAGCCGCCGTGCGCCGGAGCGTCCGGCCAGCAGTCCTTCCCAGGTGCTGGTCACGTCGCCCCCGAGCGGGGTCGTGGCTCCGAGCCCAGTGATGACGACTCGGGTCTTCGACATGGTTACCTCATCCTTCACATCAGAGATCTGCGGTTGGGAGCGAGGGGTGTGTACTGCGTGGTGCTCACCGAGGGATCCCGATGAGCACCCGGCCAGCACGGGTGACGGCGGACGTCAGCCGTTCTGGGCGCGCTCGATGAACGCGACCGCGTCGCCGACGGTCTTCAGGTTCTTGACCTCGTCGTCGGGGATCTTCACGTCGAACTTCTCCTCGGCGGCCACCACGACCTCCACCATGGAGAGCGAGTCAACGTCGAGGTCGTCGGTGAAGGACTTGTCCAGCTGGACGTCCTCCACCGGGATGCCGGCGATCTCGTTCACGATCTCGGCGAGGTTGGAACGGATCTCTTCGGTGCTGGCCATGTTCTCTGGTTCCCTTTCGGATTTCTGCTGGCTGTACTGCTTTGGTACAGCCGGGTGCGGCCACCTGAGCCGCCCCCGGACAACTATGGACTACGGCAGCCGGATGACCTGGGCTGCGTACACCAGCCCGGCGCCGAAGCCGATGATCAGGGCGAGGTCGCCGGACCTGGCTTCGCCGGCCTCGCGCATCGCGGTGATCGCGAGCGGGATCGACGCTGCCGAGGTGTTGCCCTGGCGCTCGATGTCGCGCGCGACCTTGACGTGCTCGGGCAGCTTCAGCGCCCGCCGCATCGCGTCGGTGATCCGCATGTTCGCCTGGTGCGGGACGAACAGGTCGAGCTGCTCGGCCTTCACGCCGGCCGCGTCCAGCGCCTGCTGCGCGGTCTTCGCCATCTCGAACGACGCCCAGCGGAACACCGGGTTGCCGTCCATCGTGAGGTGCGGCCAGTTGTGGTTGCCGTGCACCTCCTGCCAGGACTCCTTCTGGCTGATCACCTGGTGCTGCGTACCGTCCGAGCCCCACACGACCGGCCCGATCCCCGGCTCCTCGGTCGGGCCGACGATCGCGGCGCCGGCGCCGTCGGCGAAGATGAACGCCGTACTGCGGTCGGTCCGGTCGGTGATGTCGCTGAGCCGCTCGACGCCGATCGCCAGCACGTACTTCGCGCTTCCGCCGCGGACCAGGTCGTTGGCCATCGCGATGCCGTAGCAGAAGCCCGCGCACGCGGCGGAGATGTCGAACGCCGCCGCGGTCGGGGCGCCCACCGCGACCGCGATCTGGGTCGCGATCGCCGGAGTCTGGTACAGGTGGGTGACCGTCGAGACGATCACGCAGCCGATCTCGGCCGGGTCGATGCCGGAGTCGGCGAGCGCGTCCTTGGCCGCGCTCACCGACATCATCAGCACGGTCTCGTCGTCGCTCGCCCAGCGCCGCTCCTTGATCCCGGAACGGGTCTGGATCCACTCGTCGCTGGAGTCGATCTGCTCGAGGATCTCGGAGTTCGGCACCACGCGGCGCGGCCGGTACGACCCGATGCCGAGCACTCCGGCGTACGTCGAACCCGTCGACGCCGTGATCATGCCGGGCTCCCGGCCGGGTGCAGGCGGACCAGCGGCTGCCCCGGGGCGACCGGGTCGCCCTCCTCGGCCAGCCACTCGACCACGATGCCGCCGTGCGGGGCGGTCACCTCGACCTCGTCACGCAGGCTCGCCACCTTCGCCACGACCTCACCGGCAGCAACGGTGTCACCGGACTCCCGGCGTACGTCGACCGCGCGGGTGAAGGTGCCCTTGATCGGGGCGACCAGCAGGCGCCAGGTCGGGGAGGCGTCGATCTCGGACGGGCTGCCGTGCTTGTCCACGAACGCGCGGGCGTCGTCGAGCTGGTCCGGGGTCTTGAGCGCGAACGTCTCGACACCCTTCAGCGCACGCCGCGCGATACCGGTCAGCGTGCCCGCCGGCGGCAGCTCGAGGATGCCGGTCACGTCGAGGTCCGACATGGTCTGCATGCACAGGTCCCAGCGGACCGGCGCGTTCACCTGGTTCACCAGCCGCTGCAGGACGTCCCGGCCGTCGTGGACGACGTGGCCGTCGCGGTTCGAGATCAGGCGGGTCCGCGGGTCGTGCGTGCTGATGGCGGTCGCGTACTTCGCCAGCGTCTGCACCGCCGGCTCCATGTGCTTGGTGTGGAACGCGCCCGCGACCGACAGCGGGATCAGCCGGGTCTTGGCCGGCGGGTCGGCGGCCAGCGCGGCCAGCTCCTCAACGGTGCCGGCGGCAACGATCTGGCCGGGGCCGTTGTCGTTCGCAGCGGTCAGGCCGTGCTCGGCGAGCTTGGCCAGGATCTCGTCGCGGTCACCGCCCAGGACCGCGGTCATCGAGGTCGCGGTCTGCGCCGCCGCGGCGGCCATCGCCTTGCCGCGCTCGCGGACCAGGACCATCGCCTGCTCGGCGGTCAGCACGCCGGTGCCGGCCGCGGCGGCGAGCTCACCGACGCTGTGGCCGGCGACCGCGCCGACCTTGGTGATCGCGTCGGCCGGGTGCGGGAACACCGCCAGCGCGGCCAGCATGCTGGACGCGACCAGCAGCGGCTGGGCGATCGCGGTGTCGCGGATCGTGTCCGCGTCGGCCTGCGTGCCGTAGTGGGCGAGGTCGAGACCGGCCACCGCGGAGAGCCAGTTCAGCCGGCTCTCGAACACGGGATCCGCCAGCCACGGCTCGAGGAATCCTGGGGTCTGGGCACCCTGACCGGGCGCGACGATGACGAGCACGTGCCAACTCTCCCTTACCTGGGCCGGTCGAGAGCCGCAGGGCGAGCACGAATTCTCGGAGGCCGGTTTGTGGAGATCCTACAAAACGGTGGTTCCCGGCTCCGGATTGAGCAGGCGGCCCAAGGTCAGTGCGACACGCAATGTGAAAGCGTCGCGGGGATCGAGCGGGTTGTACGCCGTGATGTCGGCCACACGCTTCAAGCGGTACCGGACGGTATTGGCGTGGATGAACATCGCCCGGGCCGTCGCCTCGATCGATCCGCCGGAGTCCAGGTACGCCGAAACCGTGTCGAGCAGCACGCCATCGCCGACCGTGAGCGGGCCGTAGACCTCGTTGGCGAGCTGGCGCCGGGCGTGGCCGTCTCCGGAGAGTGACCGTTCGGGGAGCAGTTCGTCGGCCTGGACCGGTCGCGGCGCACCGGGCCAGGCGACCGCGGCGCGAAGGCCGGCGACGGCGGCCCGGGCCGAGGTGACGGCCGACATCAGGTCCTTCACGACCGGGCCGACGACGATCGGGCCGGGTCCAAACCATTGGGCCAGTTTTTGTACGATCTCGACAGGTTTGCTCGTACCCCCGAGGACCACGACCAGACGGTCGCCCTGGATCGCGCACAGTGCGTCGGCGCCGGCCTCACGGGCGGCCTGACGGACCATGTCGGCCACGTTCGAGGTGGTTTCGGTGTCCCCGGCCCGCCCGACGACCACGGCGACTTCCGCGGATCCCGTCGTACCGGCGGCGCCCGTCCAGCCGAGGGCCGATGCGCGTGACCGGACCGACTCGTCGGCCTCGCCGCGGATGACCGAGTCGACGAGCAGGGCTTCGAGCCGGGCGTCCCAGGCGCCGCGCATCTCGGCGGCCTGCGCGTAGACAGTGGCCGCGGCGAAGGCGACCTCACGGGCGTAGCGCTGGATGGCCTCGTGGACGATCGGTACGTCGTCGGGCGGGAGCAGCGTGCCGATGGTGGTCTCGATGGTCTCGATCGTCGTCCGGACCAGGTCGACCGTCTGGTGCAGCGAGATGACCCGGGTGAACTCGCGCGGCGCGGACCCGAAGATCCGGGTCGGCATCGAGGAGTGCGCGTCCGGGTCGCGGAACCATTCGACGAACGCCGAGATGCCCGACTGTGCGACCAGCCCGATCCAGGACCGGTCTTGCGCCGAGAGCTTCGCGAACCAGGGGAGCTTGTCCTCCATCGCCGCCATCGCAGCGGTGGCGAGCGCCCCGGTCGCGCCCTGCAACCGCTCCGCCCGCGCCAGATGCGCCTTCGTCCCCTTCACCACACCCCGACCCTAGCCCCCGGCCCCTCTCGACCGCATTTGCCTGGTTGACCCACCAGATGAGGGGTTTCTGACCCGTATCCAGGGTCAGGAACCCCCAACGTGATGGGTGAGCCGGCCAAATGTCGGAAGATGGGGGGATGACGGACAAAGCGGGCGTGGAGGACGCGATCGCGGCACTGCGCGCCATCGGGTACTACCTCGAGCGGGACCGGCAGCCGACGCACCGGGTGAAGGCCTACCGGCGGGCCGCCGACACGATCGCCGCGCTACCGGCCGCCGAGGTGCGCGCTCGCCGCCGCGCCGGGACGCTGACCGAGCTCGCCGGGATCGGCCCGAAGACCGAGGCCGTCATCGTCGAGGCGATGGACGGCGCGACCCCGTCGTACCTGGTCAAGCTGGAAGAGGCCGCGGGTGAGCTGACCACCGCGGGCAAGCAGATGCGTGCGGACCTCAAGGCCGATCTGCATCTGCACTCGGAGTGGTCCGACGGCGGCAGTCCGATCGAGGAGATGGCGCGTACGGCGCATCGCCTCGGCCACTCGTACATGGCGCTGACCGACCACTCGCCCCGGCTGACCGTCGCCAACGGGCTGTCCCGCGAACGCCGTCTCCAGCAGCTCGAGGTCGTTGCCGAGCTCAACAAGAAGCTGGCCGACGAGCTGGACGGCTTCCAGATCCTGAACGGGATCGAGGTCGACATCAACGAGGACGGCACGCTCGACTGCGACACCGAGATCCTGGCCCGGCTGGACGTGGTCGTCGCCAGCGTGCATTCGAAGCTCCGGATGGCGTCCGAACCGATGACCGAGCGGATGGTCCGCGCGATCGCGAACCCGCACGTCGACGTCCTCGGCCACTGCACCGGCCGGTTGATCACCGGCGGCCGCGGTACCCGTCCCGAGTCGGAGTTCGACCCCGAGGTGGTGTTCGAGGCCTGCCGTCAGTTCGGTACGGCGGTCGAGATCAACTCCCGCCCCGAACGCCTCGACCCGCCGAAACGCCTGCTGTCGCTGGCGGTCGAGATGGGCTGCATGTTCTCGATCGACACCGACGCGCACGCACCCGGTCAGCTCGACTGGCAGGTCTACGGCTGCGAGCGCGCCGAGGACTGCGGCGTCACCCCTGACCGGGTCATCAACACCTGGGACCAGCAGCAACTCCTGGAATGGACCGCATCATGAGCGATCTCGAGAAGGATCCGGCGGAAGTCATCGGCACCGGGGACTGCGAAGGCCCCGCGCTGGAGCTGCTCGAAGGGCGGGAGGTGGTGCTCGGCCGGTCGACGACCGTACGCCGCCTGCTGCCCAACAAGAACCGTCGCATGGTCGGCGCGTGGTGCTTCGTGGACCATTACGGGCCTGACGATCTGACCCAGCGCGTGGACTCGTACGACGTACCGGGGGAGCGCGGTATGCAGGTCCCGCCGCATCCGCACACGAGTCTGCAGACGGTCAGCTGGTTGTTCGAGGGTGAGATCGAGCACCGCGACAGCGTCGGCTCGCACGCGTTCGTCCGGCCGGGCGAGCTCAACATCATGACCGCCGGCAACGGGATCGCGCACTCCGAGATCTCGACCCCGACCGCGCCGCCGATGCTGCACGGCGCGCAACTGTGGGTCGCGCTGCCCAACGCGGTCCGTACGACGACCCCGCCGGCCTTCGACGCGTACGCCGACCTCCCGGAGGTCGACCTCGACGGCGCCCACGCAACCGTCATGATCGGCACGGTCGCCGGCGTCACCTCGCCCGCACCGGCCTACACCCCGCTCGTCGGCGCCGACATCACCGTCGAGCCCGGTCGCACGCTGGCACTCCCGCTGACCCCGTCCAACGAGTACGCCGTACTCGTCGTCGACGGCTCGCTCGCGGTCGGGGATCTGCATCCCGGCTTCGGCGAGATGGTCTACCTGGGCGCGAACCGCGAGTCGATAAATCTAGTTGCCTCTGACAACGGTGTCCGCTTCCTCCTGCTCGGCGGCGAACCCTTCGAGGAGCAGCTGGTGATGTGGTGGAACTTCATTGGCCGCTCCCACGAAGAGATCGTCGCCGCCCGCAACTCCTGGCAGGAAGCGATCGCTGCCCGCGGCAACGACCGCTTCGCCATGGTCCCCGGCTACGACGGCGAGCCGCTCCCGGCTCCGCCGTTGCCGGCCACCACGCTCAAACCGCGACCGCGGTCACGCTGACGCGGCGCCGGTAGTACGCCCAGGTCAGGACCAGGAGCGCCGGGCCCCACAGGTACAGCGGTAGGTAGCAGGCCAGCATCAGGGTCTTCCAGGCCGTGCCGGAGAACGGGATGAAATGGTCCGTCCACACATCGCGGAAGCCGTAGGTCCAGATCGCGATGAGGGACAGCGCGCCGAGGGTGGCCGGGACGATGGCGGCGTACGGCGCGACCCGGCGTCCGCCGAGGACGGGGATCCAGCGAGGTGCGACCTCGCCCCAGCGGTGCACCAGGCCGAGGGCCGTCAGTGCGACCAGCTCGGAGAAGATCGTCAGGCTGACGACGTACACCTTGCCGCCGACGCCTTCGAGGTACGTCGGGTTGCCGTTGGCGTCGAGCAGGCCCATCGACGAGCCGAAGACCAGTCCCAGTCGCCACAGGCCGGACGGCAGGGTCAGGAACGGGACGACGTGGGCGAGGCGGTAGGCCCAGCGGGGGACGGGCCGTTCAGTCGTGTTCACCCTTCGAGGATCCGGCGAACCGGCCCGGCGTCACCTCACCCGCCAGAGGGAACGTGCTCCCTCCGAAGGACCTTTCACAGCAGGTCGTGATCCCGGGCGTACGCCGCGGCCGCCGTCCGTGACGGTACGTCGAGCTTCGCGAAGATGTTGGTGAGATGCCGCGCGACCGTCTTGTCGCTCAGCACCAGCAGTCCGGCGATCTCGGCGTTACTGTTGCCCACTGCAACCAACCGGAGGACGTCCAGTTCCCGCCCGGTGAGCCCACCGGCGCTGCGGCCGATCAACTTGTCGGCCTCCTGACGCGCCGCGTCGGCCCCGAGCTCGGCGAACGTCCGGCAGGCCGCGGTCAGCTCGGCAGTGCCCGAGTCGTCGTCTCCGAGCATCCGCACCGCCCGCCCGACAAGGACCTTCGCCCGTGCCACCTCGTACGGCGCTCGCAGCTCGCCCCACAGTTGCGCCGCTGCCCGCGCCTGCGGTAGTGCCCGATCCGGATCCTCACCCTCGAGCGCCACCAGCGCGAGACAGTACGCCGCGGACGCCCGCAACCCCACACACCCGAACTCCTCGGCGATCGTCGACAGCTGACCAGCAGCCTCCTCGGCCTCGGCCAGCTCGTCACCCGCGAGCAGGACCTCAACCGCCCCCGCCAGCAGCCGCGATCGATGCACCGGATCACCCGTTTCCGCGAGCAGCCGCCGTACTGCAGCAACCGCGCCCGACACCCGCCCACGCGCCGTCATCAGCAATGCTCGCCCCGGCTGCGCCTCGTACCCGTAGCTGGCGGCCTGGTCGTACGACGACTCCGCCGCGGCGTACTCACCGCGGATCCGCAGTACGTCGCCGCGCTCGCTCATCGCCAGCCCGGCTGCCACGTCGTACCCCAACGCCGCATACCGCTGGCACGCGTCCTCGAACTCCGCCAGCGCCTCCGGGTACGCCGCATGCAGCCGCAGGATCTGTCCCCGATGTACGGCGCACTGCCCGGTGAACGGCACCAGGTCCGGCTGTGAGTCGCACCAGCGCGTGAGTGCTGTCGTCCACGCCGATGCCCGGGCGAAGTCGAGGACCTCCTGGCAGGCGTCGATCATCGCGCAGTAGACCGTGCCGGCGAAGATCGGTGAGAGCTCGCCGGCCGCGACGCCGACCATCGCCTCGTCGAGGATGGCGAGGCCTTCCGGCACCTGACCGGCGTACATCATCATCCGGCCCTTGCACACCAGCCCTTGCGCGAGCAGATCCGGATCGTCGTGCCGGCGCGCGACGCTGACGATCTCGTCGCCGATGGCCACCGCGCCGGCGAGATCGCCGCGATCCACGCAGCGGAAGAAGTCGTGGATCAGCAGGTATCCCCGCTCCACCACATCGCCGGACTGGTCGGCCAGCAGCCGTTCGGCCCGTGCGGCCCACCCGCTGCCGACCGCGCCCTCACCGCGGCCGTTGTGCACACGGGCCAGCCAGAACGCGAACCGCACGGCGCCCAGTACCTCGCCGTCGTCGATCCGCCGCCGGTATCCGCGCTGCAGTGCCCGGATGGAGGCATCGATGTCGCCGAGCAGGAACGCGGCCATCGCCAGCGTCATCAGGTCGTCCGCGCCGAGACCGGCCGTCGCCGGCTCCCCGTCGGCCGCGGTCAGGCGGTCGTACGCAGCGGCCCAGTCGCGTCGCTCGAACGCGATCCGGGCTCGCTGCAGATCGTCGACAATCCCCATCAGATGCCCCCACTGGCGAGCATGCCCTGTCGGCTCAGGCGACGGCAAGACTCCGCTCGCTGCGGACCCGGGCCGAGATCCGCTTGGCGACGTACGCCGCGTCCCGCCCGACCCCGGGCAGCACCATCGAACTGAAGGCGTACTGGAACGACAGCCCGCAGAAGAACAGACCGGGTGCGTTCTCGGCCACCCCGCGGTACTCGCGCGGCCAGCCGTCGGCGCCGACGAGCGGCATCTTGATCCAGTCGAACACCTGCCGGAATCCGGTCGCCCAGACCACGTTCGCGACGTCCAGCACCCGTCCGTCGGCCAGCATCGGCAGACCGTCCTGGGTCCCGGTGACCCGGGCCGGCACCCGCTCGACCCCGCGCTCGAGCAGATCTGCCCGCTTGACCCGGATCATCGGGCCGCCGTGGTGCCGGATGTGGTCCATCTCCTTCTTGCCCATCGGCGTCCGGCGGGTGAGCACATGCCGCCACGCGAACAGCATCAGCGGCCAGAAGAACGCCTGGCTGGGCTGTCCGGGCGTGAACGGCACCTGCCCGGGATCGCGACCGCACAGGATCGTGTGATGCGTCGGCGCGACCTCGTACGCGATGTCGGTGCCGGAGTGCGACCCGCCGACCACGAGAACCGCTCCGTCCTTGAGCTGCTCCGGCCGCTGGTACTCCGACGAGTGCAGTTGCCTGATCGCCGGGTCCAGGTCGACCGCGAAGTCCGGGAGGTACGGCGTACGCCCGAAGGTGCCGGTGGCGACGACGACGTTGTCGGCGGTGAGCTGCTCGCGCCCGACCGTGACGATCCACTGGTCATCGAGCCGCTCGAGCCTGTCGACCCGGGTGTTCTGCCGGATCGGCAGGGCGAAGCGCTCGGCGTACGACGCGAGGTAGTCGGCGACCTCGTCCTTGCCCGGGTAGTGCCACGGATCGCCCGGGAACCGGAGGCCGGGCAGGCCGTCGTACTTCGCCGGCGAGTAGAGCTTGAGGCTGTCCCAGTGCGACCGCCACTGGTCTCCCACCCGCGCGTTGCCGTCGAGGATCGTGAACGGCTCGCCGAGCCGCTGTAGGTGGTAACCGGTGGCGAGCCCGGCCTGTCCTGCGCCGATGATGATCGTGTTCATGCGGGTCTCCCTTCCACGTCGCGCCGGAGCGTGTGGAACCGCAGCCACCACAGCAGCATCAGCGCGGACGTCACCACGTAGAAGCCGTGCAGGATCCAGATCGGTCCTGGCGGCAGGTGCACCACATAGATGCAGTGGACGGCGTTGCCGACGTTGGCCAGCACCAGGTTGGCGGGGCTGTAGGACACCAGGTCGCGGGTCCGGATCGCCCGGACCACCATCGGCAGGGCGCTCGACGCGAAGAGGATGGTGGACATCGTCCCCGCGAGAAGAGCAACGCTTGCGCCAGTCATGCCACCGACGGTAGGGACCGCGGGCCGCCCACCGCATCGGACGGAATGCGCAACTCGCGAGAGTGCCCGACTACGAGGTTTGTCGTATGTCGGTGTGGCGCCGCGGTTGGACGGTCGCGCCGTTCAGTGCGAGCAGGCTCTCCGCCGTGTCGACGATGGTGTCCTCGATCGGCCGTGGTGACCAGCCCAGCATCCGCTGCGCCTTGTCCGAGGTGGCGTCGAAGTTCCTGCCCAGCTGCGGCCGCAGGATGCGCAGCCCCGGGTTGACCCGGGCGAGGAGTCGCGCCGTCCACACCGGTAGTTCGCGCGTGGGTACCTTGGAGGCGCGATCGCCGAGGCGGTCGCGCAGGATTGCCGCGATCTCGCGCGTCCACAGGCTGTGCCCGGAGATCGCGAGGAAGCGTTCTCCAGCCGCGGCCGGATCGGTCATCGCCCGCAGGTGCAGGTCCGCCACGTCGCGCACGTCCACGTATCCCATCGCGAATTTCGGCAGCGCGGGCAGGTCACCGTCCAGCATCCGCTGCACCAGGCCCAGCGACGGCGAGTAGTCGGAGCCGAGAACAGGGCCGAACACGCCGACGGGGTTCACCACTGCCAACTCGATATCGCCGTTCTCGGCGACGAACTCCCAGGCCGCCTTCTCCGCCAGCGTCTTGGACTTCTGGTACGGCGCGATACCGGCGTCCACATTGCTCCAGTCCTCCTCGGTGAACACCCGCGACTTCTCCGGATGTCCCATCCCGACCGCCCCGAACGCCGACGTCAGAACCACCCGCTGCACACCGGCCTCGCGCGCCGCCTGCAGGACGCGCAGCACACCGTCCCGAGCGGGACCGACCATGTCGGCGTCGCTGCTGGACAGGTTGTTCAGGGTGGGGGAGGCGACATGGAGCACATAGTCGCAGCGCTCGACCGCCTCACGCCAGCCGGCGTCCTGCTGGAGGTCCGCCGCCAATACGGTCAGCTTCGCGTCCTCGGGCGCACCTCCGGCCCGCAGCATGGCCCGCACCGCGGGCTCCTTCTTCAGATCGCGCACGGTGGTGCGCACGGTGTGACCGTTCGCCAGCAGCGCGAGAACGCACCAGCTGCCGATGTATCCCGAACCGCCCGTGACAAGCACTTCAGACATGAGTCGACCTCGCAAGCGTCTCAGCGGAGAGAACGTAGTGGGCGGATCGGCGCCGGTCTCGGGCGACCATCAGGCCGCTGCCGAGGAGCACGTGGCCGATCATGATCGGGTAGATCACGGCGCGTTCGAACATCCCGATGTTCCACGCCCAGCCGGTGAGCACATCGGCCATGAACACCGGGAACGCGGCCAGGCCGACAATGCCAAGCACGATGCTCGCGATCCGGCGGCCGCGACCCAGACCGATTCGGGCGCCGCTGGCGCCGACGACGATCGCCATGACGTTGCCGGCCAGCATCACGCCCTGCGCGCCGGATGTGTGGAAGGCGATCAGACCGTTCGCCACGTTCGCGCTGGAGCCTTGGAAGAGACCCACCAGCGACACACCGACGCCGGACAGGACCGCCAGTACGACGATCGCGACGGGTCGGGCCCCCTTGCGCGGATCGAAGGTCAGCAGTGCGCCGACGATGAGCAGGACGCCGTAGAGGACCCAGCCGGTGTCCATGACCGCGCCCAGCGGGGAGTTTCCGACTTGCCCGAACGCGACTTGGCTCGGACCGGTCAGACCGAGGTGGCTGACCCAGTTGTAGAACGGCGAGTAGTGCGGGTTCTGCCAGGCCGCGGCCGTCACGAACTCCGCCACCCATGACACCAATGGGCCGAGCAATATCAGGATCGCGCCGCGGCGGCCGGCGGCGCCGCCGCGGACGACCGAGTTCACTTCAGCGCCGTTCAGGCCGGTGGCGCCGAGCTTCAGATCACTCATGGAGTCTCCTGCGAGGATGAACTTGCGGAGCATTCTCCGCAAGTTCATGCCAAACTAGCGGAGGATTGTCCGCAAGTCAAAGGTGGGGCATCATCGAGCCATGACCGACGGGACCCCGAGCACCTACGGCACGCAGCGCAAGGCCGCCGCGCGCAACCGGGTCGCGATCATCGAGGCCGCTCATGACTTGTTCGCGGACAACCCGCTCGTGCCGCTGAGTGAAGTCGCCAAGCGCGCGGGCGTGGGCGCCGGAACGCTGTACCGGCACTTCCCCACCCGCGAGGACCTGATCCTGGCGGCGTACCAGCACGACATCGAGCGTCTGACCGTCGCCGCCGACGAGGTGCTGGCACGTCACTCATCGGCCAAGGCTGCGTTCATCGAGTGGTTCGAGACACTGTCGGCCTACATCCGCATCAAGCACGGTCTCGGCGACGCGTTGCACAGCGCCGCGACCCAGGAGCTGATCAGTGCCTCCTGGGCGCCGACCACCGCCGCGGTAGCGAAGCTGGTCGACGCCTGCGTGGCCGAGGGCACGATTGCCCCCGGGCATGACCCCGCCGACATCATCATGCTGATGAGCTTCCTGTGGCGCGTCGCGAACAACGAGGAAGGCGTGACTCAGGGACGACGACTGATCGCCGCCGTGTTCTCCGGCCTGAAGGACGCGCCCCAGCCGATCTGACCGCCCACGGGTGCCCGCCGTGGCGCGCGCCTAGGGAGGTACTCCGCTGCTGCTACGGCGTCGCGGCCGATCAAGTAGAGGAGCCCGCGACCAAAGGTCGCCCCGCCACCGCGCCCGCGCTCATCTCGGGCGCTGGCTCGTCCGTCACGAGTACGGCGAAGGCTGCCCGCATCGGAGAGCAGGCGAGCATCATCGGCGACTCCGGGTCGTCTCGGCCGTGCCCACCCTGCCCCTCGATGCCGGTGTCGCGCGGTTCGCCTGCCAGGTAAGCGCTCATGCCGCGATAGCTGCGGCCGATGCGGTAGTAGAGGCGCAACCAGGCGGCGAGGCTAGCGATGTCCGCCCCTGCCGCGAGTGCCACCTCCGCTGCGTCGCGGAGCAGGTCGAGCTGGTCTGCCAGCAGCACCGCGAACAGGTGCTCGCGCGTGGGGCGTCGCCCACTCGGCCGCGGTCGGCTCGATCAGTTCAGGCATGGCCGGAGCGTGGAAACGCGACGGGCCGCTCCTCCCGAATTTGGGGAAGAGCGGCCCGTAGGGGTGGATCAGGCGCCGGCGCCCTCTTGCTTCACGCCGGCGACCGCGGTCGGGTCGTCGATGCGGAACTTGCGGGCTGCCTCCGCGGCGACCTCCGGCTTCACGTCACCGCGCTTGGCCAGGATCTCCAGCGTCGCGACGACGATCGACTCGGCGTCGACCTGGAAGTGCCGACGGGCCGCGGCCCGGGTGTCGGCCAGACCGAAGCCGTCGGTCCCGAGCGAGGTGTAGTCGTTCGGCACCCAGCGGGAGATCTGGTCCTGCACCGCGCGCATGAAGTCGCTGACGGCAACGACCGGGCCCTTGGTGTCCTTCAGTTGCTCGGTCACGAACGGCACCTGCTCCGGCTCCTCCGGGTGCAGCAGGTTGTGCTGCTCGGCGGCGACCGCGTCGCGGCGCAGTTCGTTCCACGAGGTCACCGACCAGATGTCCGCGGCAACGGAGTACTCCTCGGCGAGGATCTGCTGGGCCTTCAGCACCCACGGCAGCGCCACACCGGACCCGAGCAGCTGCACCCGCGGTACGTCGTCGCCCTCGGCGGTCTGGTACTCGTTGAAGCGGTACATGCCCTTGAGCAGCCCGTCGACGTCGAGGTTCTCCGGCTCGACCGGCTGGGCCACCGGCTCGTTGTAGACGGTGAGGTAGTAGAAGACGTCCTCGCCGACCGGCTTGTCCGCGTCCAGGCCGTAGCCGTACATCCGGCGCAGGCCGTCCTTCACGATGTACGCGATCTCGTACGCGAACGCCGGGTCGTAGTGCACGACGGCCGGGTTGGTCGAGGCGAGCAGCGGCGAGTGTCCGTCCGCGTGCTGCAGTCCCTCACCGGTCAGCGTCGTCCGGCCGGCGGTCGCGCCGATCAGGAAGCCGCGGCCGAGCTGGTCGCCGAACGCCCACATGAAGTCGCCGGTCCGCTGGAACCCGAACATCGAGTAGAAGATGTAGAACGGGATCATCGGCTCACCGTGCGTGGCGTACGCCGTACCCGCCGCGATCACCGAGCCCATCGCGCCGGCCTCGCTGATGCCCTCGTGCAGCAGCTGGCCCGCCGAGGACTCCTTCCACGACAGCAGCAGGTTGCGGTCGACGGCCTCGTAGTTCTGCCCGTGCGGCGAGTAGATCTTCGCCGTCGGGAACATCGAGTCCATACCGAACGTGCGGTACTCGTCCGGGGCGATCGGGACGATCCGGTGGCCGATCTCCGGGTCCTTCATCAGGTCCCGGAACAGCCGGACCAGCGCCATCGTGGTGGCGATCGGCGCGTGGCTGCCCTTGGACAGCGGCTTGTACACGTCGTCGCCCGGCAGCTTCAGCGTCTTCGGCGCGACCTTGCGCTGCGGCAGCGAACCGCCGAGCTGCTTGCGCCGGTCCATCATGTACTGGTACTCCGGCGAGTCCTTGCCGGGGTGGAAGTACGGCGGGTTGTACGCGTCCTCGAGGTCCTTGTCCTCGATCGGCAGGTAGAGCCGGTCGCGGAACGCCTTCAGGTCGTCCGAGGTCAGCTTCTTCATCTGGTGGGTCGCGTTGCGGCCCTCCAGCGCCTCGATCGTCCAGCCCTTGATCGTCTGGGCCAGGATCACGGTCGGCTGGCCGACGTGCTCGGTCGCGCTCTTGAACGCGGCGTACACCTTGCGGTAGTCGTGACCGCCGCGGGGCAGCTTGCGCAGGTCCTCGTCGGACAGGTTGCTGACCATCTGCTGCAGCCGCTGGTCGCCGCCGAAGAAGTTGTTCCGGATGTACTCACCGGACTCGACGGAGTACGTCTGGAACTGGCCGTCGGGCGTGGTGTTCATCTTGTTCACCAGCGCGCCGTCGTGGTCCTGGGCCAGCAGGTTGTCCCACTCGCGGCCCCAGATCACCTTGATCACGTTCCAGCCGGCGCCGCGGAAGAACGCCTCCAGCTCCTGGATCACCTTGCCGTTGCCGCGGACCGGTCCGTCCAGCTGCTGCAGGTTGCAGTTGATCACGAAGGTGAGGTTGTCGAGCTCCTCGCGCGCGGCCAGGCCGATCGCGCCGAGCGACTCCGGCTCACCCATCTCGCCGTCACCGAGGAACGCCCAGACGTGCTGCTGGCTGGTGTCCTTGATACCGCGGTTGTGCAGGTACCGGTTGAAGCGCGCCTGGTAGATCGAGTTCAGCGCGGCCAGTCCCATCGAGACGGTCGGGAACTCCCAGAAGTCCGGCATCAGCCGGGGGTGCGGGTACGACGACAGGCCCTGGTGCGGGCCGCGGGAGACCTCCTGGCGGAACCCGTCCAGGTCGTCCGCGGACAGCCGGCCCTCGAGGAAGGCGCGCGCGTACATACCGGGGGAGGCGTGACCCTGGATGAAGATCTGGTCGCCGCCGCCGGGGTGGTCCTTGCCGCGGAAGAAGTGGTTGAAGCCGACCTCGTACAGGCTGGCCGCGGACTGATAGGTGGCGATGTGGCCGCCGACCTCCAGGCCCTTGCGGTTGGCCTTGCTCACCATCACCGCGGCGTTCCACCGGATGAAGGCCCGGATCCGGCGCTCGATGTGCTCGTCGCCGGGGAACCACGGCTCCCGCTCGGGCGGGATCGAGTTGATGTAGTCGGTGCTCCGCAGTGCGGGCACGCCGACCTGTCGCTCCCGGGCTCGCTCGATCAGTTTGAGCATCAGGTAGCGCGCTCGCGCCTTGCCCCGTTCGTCCAGGACGGCGTCGAGCGATTCGACCCATTCACGCGTCTCGTCGGGGTCGATGTCGGGGAGCTGGGTGGGCATCCCCTCGGTGATGATGGCTGGTGGTTCGTGTCCGGAAGCCACGGTGTCCTGCCGTTCTCTCTGGTTGCTCTTCACCGCAATCCTGTCACCTGTTCGGAATGCGTTCTACTTCGCCTTCCCTTCCGGGCCGATTCCGGCTGGCCGGGCCCGATCCCAGCGGACACGCCCGGTACCCGCCACGCGGATACCGGACACGTCACGGATCCCTGGTGCATACTTGCGCGACGCGGTACGTCACGATGGACTATCGCCAGCGAGTGGTAACTGACACCTACCCCCGGGCAAGCGGGGACCACGGAGGAGGACACGTGAGCGCGACCGCGGACCACGCGGACGGCAAGGGCGGAGTGCCGAACATGGCCTCCCGGCTCGGCCTGGAGGCCGGCTGGGTCGTCCAGGAGATCGGGTACGACGATGACTGCGACGACGAGTTCCGCGATGCGATCCGGGAGATCACCGGCGAGGCTTTCGTCGACGAGGACACCGACGAGGTCGTCGACGTCGTCCTGCTCTGGTTCCGCGAGGACGACGGTGACCTGGTCGATGCCTTCTTCGACATCCTGACCGACCTGAAGGCCGGCGGGGTCGTCTGGCTGCTGACGCCGAAGGTCGGTCGCGACGGGTACGTCGAGACCAGCGACATCACCGAGGCCGCCCCGGTGGCGGGCCTGGCCACGACCAGCACGCTGAGCGTGACCGACGACTGGTCGGCGACCAAGCTGGTGGTTCCGAAGTCCGGCCGACGCGGGTGACGATCCCGGCTGCCGGCAGCCGGGCCCCCGATTTCAGCACTCGGAACCAGTACGGCGAACAGGTCCGGCTGAGCGATTTCACCGGCCGGCGGGACGTCGTACTGGTCTTCTATCCGTATGCCTTCAGCCAGGTCTGCACGAGCGAACTGGCCGCGCTGCGGGACCGGCCGTCGCTGCTGACGGCAGCCGAGTTCCTGGCGATCTCGTGCGACCCGATGTTCACCCTCCGCGCGTACGCGGACAACCAGGACCTCGGCTTCAGCCTCCTCACCGACTTCTGGCCGCACGGCGAGATCGCCTCGTCGTACGGCGTCTTCGACGCGGACCGCGGTTGCGCCCTGCGCGGCACCTTCGTGGTCGACCGCACCGGCACGATCCGCTGGTCGGTGGTCAACCCGATCCCGGAGGCCCGCAACCCCGACGACTACGCGGAGGCACTGGCAGCCCTGAACCTCAGGTAGACTCCTCCGGTCGTTCGATCCGGGCGGATAGCTCAGCGGTAGAGCGCTTCCCTTACAAGGAAGATGTCGGGGGTTCGATCCCCTCTTCGCCCACCACATCCGGTTCAGAAGACCGCCTTCACCAGGCGGTCGAGCGCCGGCGGGAAGATCTGCAGCAGGTCCACCTCGGCGTCGCCCATCGTGATCAGGGCGGTCAGCGTCCGGGCGCCGTCCGCGCTGCTGAACATCAGGGCGCCGTACCCGCCCGGTGCGCTCCCGTTGTGGTGGTAGATGGTCTCCGTGCCGGTGTCCTGCGCGAACAGGCCCAGCCCGTAGTTGAGCGGACCGCTCTTCGGCTCCGGCGTGCGCATCTCGGCCAGCAGTTCTGCGGGCAGCAGCTTTCCGCTCTGCAGCGCGGACATGAACACCTGCAGGTCCCGGGCGGTCGAGAGCATGCTGCCGGCGGCGAACAGGAGCGACGGGTTCTGGTCGGTGACGTCGACCAGCTTCCAGTCGTCACCGTCCTGGTAGCGGAAGTAGCCGTGCGAGTGGGCTCCGGGAATGTCCGTCCGGTCACCCGGCTCCAGCGTGCCGCTCAGCTCGAGCGGCTTGAGGATCCGCGACTCCAGCTCCGCGGCGAACGAGCGTCCGGTGACGGCCTCGATCAGCAGGGCTGCGACCGTGTAGTTGGTGTTGGAGTAGCTCCACTCGGTGCCCGGCTCGAACCGCGTGGGCTTGGCCAGGGCGAACTCGACGAGCTCGTCCGGCGTGTAGCCCTGCAGCCGGTTCTGTGCCCAGTCTTTACCGGTCGCCGGAAGTCCCGGTACGACGGTGCCGTCGGGGAAGTACTCGCCCGTGTAGTTGAACAGCCCGCTGGTGTGGTTGAGCAGCATCCGCACGGTGATCCGCGGGTCCAGCTCGAACCGGGTCAGCCGCGGCGCGACCGGTCCGTCGAGCTCGAGCTTGCCCTCGGCCACCAATTGCAGCACGACGGTCGAGACGAACGTCTTGGTGACGCTGCCGACCCGGCCCTGTCCGTCCAGCGGCGGCTTCGCGGTGCTGCCGAGCTCACGGATTCCGGCGGTGCCGACCCACTCGCCGTGCTCGTCATGCACGCGCAGTTCGAGACCGCCGAAGCCGGCGTCGACGAACTCCTGGGCCGCCTTCTGCAGCTCCGGACGGTCCTGGTGGTCGGTGGGGGTTTGCGTCGACATATCCGTGCTCCTCGGTTGATCCGTCGTTGTCGAGAACCACGCTGCCGATGCGCCCTGACACCGGACCGCCATCGCGCTGACACGTCGTCTAGGCGTCCAGCAAGGGCAACGGCGTGAAGGGGCGGTCGGCCCAGAGGCGTCGTGACATCTCCTCGGGGTACGGCGTGATGGTCAGCTCTGTGCTGATCACCGCAGTCGTCCGCTGCACGTCGTCGTACTCGGGCCAACCGGGATCTCCCGAGTGCGCGAACGCGGTCCAGGCCGTCCGGAACAGCTGGGATACCTGCTCCGCGGCTGGGAGTTGCTCGGGGTCGAGGAGGAAGGCGAGCAAGGGCGTGGTGCCGAACACCAGTGGCACGTCGAGGCCGTGGCAGGCGCCGAGGCCGGTGTCGGGCCAGGCGAGTTCGTAGGCGTAGGCGCGGCCTCCGCCGGCGACCTGCGCTTCGGCCAGCCGATGGCTCGGCATGCGGAACAGCCAATCGGAGTGGACCAGCTCGTAGAGACGCTCGGCGGTCGCGTCCGGGTGGGCCTCGCGGTAGCCGTCCGGTGCGAGCAGTTGGAGGGCGGTCGCGGCGTCGTTCTCGGTCAGGTTGCCGAGGCGACCGTCGGCGGCGAGGAGCAGGCGGTACTCGTCCCGCGTGTGGCCGGCGATCAGCTCGACCTCGCGGGCGGCGCCGTCCGCAAGTGCCTCGAATGGCGTACGCGGCAGGACGTCTCCGTCGACGACCGGCGCGAACGGGATCCCCAGGTACGCCGCGGCGCCCCACCGGCCGATCTCAGGCCGCATGGCGGTGGCCAGTAGGTCCGAGGCGGCGACCAGATCGGCGATCGGGACATCGCGCAGCTCGTCGGCGGTCGCGGCGAGGTCGAACTGGGCAGCGATCGCGGTCATGATGTCGGCGGCCAGCGGCGGCGAGAAGAACGTCCCGGGCGCACTCTGCGTGATCGCCCTTTGGAACAGGCCGGCAGCCCGGGGCATGGCGAGCAGCGCCGCAACCGAGCCTGCCCCGGCCGACTCCCCGAACACAGTCACCTGATCCGGGTCGCCGCCGAACGCGGCGATGTTCGCGCGCACCCACTCGAGCGCGGCGACCTGATCGAGCAGACCGCGATTCGCGGGTGCACCCTCCAGTTGCCCGAACCCGTCGACCCCGAGCCGGTGGTTGAACGTCACCACGACGACATCGCCGTCGTGGGTCAACCGCGTCCCGTCGTACGACGGATCGCCGGACTGACCGATCACGTACGCGCCGCCGTAGATCCACACCATCACCGGAAGGCGCGAGGCGAGATCCGGCGACCAGACGTTGACCGTCAGCCAGTCGTCGCCGGTCGCCGGGTTCGACGGCGGTCCGAAGACGAGCGACTGAGGTGGCGGCGGTCCGAACGAGAACGCGTCGCGTACGCCGTCCCACGGCTCGGCCGGTTGCGGCGCCGCGAACCGCAGTACGCCGACCGGCGGCCGGGCGAACGGGATGCCGCGGAACACGGCCAATCCGTTCTCGCTGTGTCCCCGGACGAGTCCGGCAGTCGTGCGGACCTCGGGGTCCGTCTCACTCATCGGGCCATGTTCTCGCCGTACGCACGACCTGTCGCCAGGTTTGTCACGACGGGCCGTATCGGAACGCGCTGACACTCGTTGTGATCGGTGTCGCGGGTCGCACAATTCTTAACCATCGGCTGGTGAGAACGGACTCCTCCAGGGCGGGTCGCGGCTGGTAGGGTTCACGGCTGTCGGTCGGCGCGATGACATCGTTCCGGTCGGCGGAAATACGGGGCTGCTTTCGGTGTGAAGTGAGGCGGGTCTGCCCTGAGCCCGCTCCGTCCAGTTCGGGAGGCGCGTGTCCGTGGGTCGCCAACTGGTCGGCGTCTCTACGCTCGTAGCCGACGTGTGCACGCGTCCCGTCGTACCCGTTCTCGAACCCCCGTTGCCGCAGCTGGTGGTGGCAACGGCGTGAGAAGTGGTGCAGACCGGCCGGCGATCTCCACCGGGCCGGCACTGATGATTCCCGCGGGGTATCCGCGCGACCTGCCGAGCGCCCTGCTGCGCGCCGCGCGCGACTTCAGCGCTGCCGGCGTGGTCGAGATCGGGCCGGACGGCCGCGAGACCAAACTCGACTTCCCGACCCTGCTCGAGCTCGCCGCCCGGATACTGGCCGGCTTGCGCGCGAACGGCGTACGCGCCGGTGATCCCGCGGTCGTGCACTGCACCGAGCCGGTCGGTTTCTTCGCCGCGTTCTGGGCCTGCACGCTCGGCGGCATCCGTCCGCTGCTGGTAGCGCCGAACCCGGGCGGTGACCGGACCGAGGAAGGCCGCGAGCGGCTCCGCAAGATCACCGACCTGCTCGGCTGGACGGTCCTGATCGGCCGCCCGTCCGACCTGCCGAACGACCTCGGCCTGCCGGTCCTCGACCCGGACGCGATGGCCGGCCACGAGCCGACCTCGGACTTCCACCGGCCCGCCGCGGACGACGTCGCCGTACTGATGCTCTCGTCAGGATCGACCGGTACGCCGAAGATCGTGCAGCTCACGCACCGCGGGCTGGTCGAGTTCGCCGCGGGTACGCCGGCGATGCTGCCGGTGCGACCGGGGCAGACGACGTTGAACTGGTTGCCGCTGGATCGCAGCGGGGCGTTCCTGCTGTACCACCTGCTGCCGGTGTTCACCGGGTGCACGAACATCCACGTGAACACGGACTGGGTGCTCGCCAACCCGCTGCGCTGGCTCGACCTGATGGACCAGCACCGGGTCAACCACTCGTGGTCGCCGAACTTCGGATACCGGCTCGCCACTGCGGCGGTGGCGGGGGAGCCGGATCGGCACTGGGACCTGTCGGCGCTGCGCAGTCTGGTCAGCGGCGGCGAGCAGATCACCGTGCCGGTGATGTCCGAGTTCTTGCGCGTGACGAACCGCTTCGGCGTCGTACCGGAGACGTTCGTCGCGGCATGGGGGATGACCGAGACCGTCACCGGGATCACCTTCGCGCGGCCCGGTCTGACGCCGAACGTGCATCGGGTCCGCATCCCACCGACCGGCGTGGTCGAGTGGGTGGACCAGCGGCCGTCGTCCGGGAAGGTCGCCGTCGCGCGCCCCGGGAAGACGCGGACCGAGGTCCCCGGTGTGCTGTCGCTGGTGTCCGTCGGGGCGCCGGCACCTGGTACGACGGTGCGCATCGTGGCACCGAACGGCGCCGTACTGCCGGAGGGGCGGATCGGTCAGCTGCAGGTCGCGTCGGCTCGGGTGACGCCGGGGTACCTCGGCAACCTCGAGGCCGACCGCACCGCGTTCCCGGTCGGCAACTGGCCGGCCCGCAAGTGGCTGGCGACCGGCGACCAGGGCTTCATCACCGGCGGCCAGGTCGTCATCACCGGCCGGGACAGCGAACGCATCATCATGTCCGGCAAGCTCCACTACGCCCACGACATCGAGTCCGTCGCAACGACTGTGGTCGGCGCCGAACACGGCCTGGTCGCGGCCTGCGGCGTAGCGGACGAGGAGACCGGGACCGACCGGTTGGTCGTGTTCTACGCACTCACGCCGGACTCGGTCCCCGGGATGGACCAGGCCATCCGCAGCCTGATCCAGACCCGCCTGGGCCTCCGCGCCGAGGTGGTCGGCGTACCGCGCCGCGACTTCCCGACGACCCCCGGCGGCAAGATCCTCCGCCCCCTCCTGAAACAACGCTGGATCGACGGCACCCTCCTCCAACCCCCCGCCGCCCCCCACGTAGAACCAGCCGGCGCCACCCCCCACTCCGGCCCCACCGGCCAGGGCCCGTCCGCCACCCCCGAGACAACCCCGTACGCCGACGAGGACCCCTCAGAACGCACCACCGAACTCCCGGTAGTCCGCCTGGCGTGGAAACGAGAGCTCCAAAACTCCATCCCCACACCCCCCTCCCGCCCCACCCTCGGCACCCCCACCCCACCCCCCGACCCCGCCAACGCCGCGGCGCAGCCCTCCGCGGCACCCAACGCCGCGGCGCAGCCCTCTGCGGCGCCCAACGTCGCGGCGCAGGCTTCTGCGGCACCCGACGCCGCGGCGCAGGCTTCTGCGGCACCCGACGCCGCGGCGCAGGCTTCTGCGGCACCGAACGCTGCGCTGGCCGACCACGCTGCGACCGCTCCCGCGCCGACCGAGCCCGTCCCACCCGTGGAGTCGCCGGAGTCCGCGACCGCGGCAACCAACCCCCCAGCCTCCGCCGAGCCCGCCGACGCTGCGACGCAGGCCTCTGCGGCACCCAACGCCGCCCCGGCCGACCACACTGCGACAGCTCTCGCGCCAACCGACCCCGCCCTGACCGAGGATTCACCGGAGTCCGCGACCGCGGCGACCGACCCCGCGCCGACCGAGGTTGCCTCGGAGTCGGCCGAGTCCGCGCCTGCGACAACTGAACCCGCGGCGTACGACGATGCGCCGGCCGCCGAGCTTGCCTCCTCCGACCCAGCCGCGGATCAGCCGACCACGGACGAGCCAACCGGGAACGAGGCGACCGCGGACGAGGCGACCGCGGACGAGGCGACCGCGGACGAGGCGACCGCGCACGAGGCGACCGCGCATGACCCGACCGCGGACGAGCCGACCGCGCAGGAATCGGGCGCGGACGAGGCGACCGCGGACGAGGCGACCGCGGACGAGGCGACCGCGCACGAGGCGACCGCGCATGACCCGACCGCGGACGAGCCGACCGCGCAGGAATCGGGCGCGGACGAGGCGACCGCGGACGAGGCGACCGCGCATGACCCGACCGCGGACGAGCCGACCGCGCAGGAATCGGGCGCGTCTGCTCAGCCGGTGTCTGACGGTCCGGCGTCCGACCCGTCGGCGTCTGCCGCGTCAGGTCCTGAGCTGTCTGTTCCCGAGCCCTCGGACGCCGAGCCGCCGACGGCCGTGCTCACCCGTATCGACCCGACCGCAACGAAGGCCCCCGAAGAGCCCTCGGCAGCCTCCGTAGCCGGCGCGGCCTCAACACAAACCACCCGGCACGACCCGGCGCCGACATCCGCCGCCGATGCCATCCCCGCGGACCATCCCGCCGGCGACGCAACCGAAGTACCCGCAACCGAGGCCGCCTCGGCGGACGCCGACTCGGCCGACGCCGCGTCGTCATCCCAGGCACCGACCGACGCCGCAGAGACGCCCGCGCTCAGCGAATTCATGTCGCCCACCGCCGGCCCCGAGACGGCAACATCACCTGCGGCTGAGCCGACCACCGCCGCTGACGCCGAGCCGACCACCGCCGCTGACGCCGCACCTGAGACAGACGGCAATCCGACTGCGGAGACCGCGGAGCCGGTGGAGCCCTCTGCACCTGAAGCACCCGAAGCCACCGCGGAGTCTGCAGGTGAGCATGAGTCGGACCCGACGCAGTCCGGGCAGGCGACGGCAGCATCCGCACCCGAAGCCGCCGTACCTACGACCGAGCCAGAGGTACGCCGGGACCAGCCCGAGCCCGCGCCTCAACACGTCGGATCCGAGCCCGCGCAGTCTTCGTCCGACGCCACCGCAGCACCTGAGCCGAGCCAGGAGCAGTCCGCTTCGAAGACGTCACCCGCAACGGAGAGCAGTGCCACCGCGGCACCTGTGGTACCTGGAGCTGACGCCAAGGCGGACTCGGAGCAGACAGGACCTGCGACAGGAGTCGGACCCGACTCCGAGGCGACTGAAACACCCGCGGCTGAGGCTGAGGTGTCTGCCACCGAATCCGAGACGGTGGCAGACACTGCGTCGGATCACGACGCTGTGGCTGAGGCGACTGATGAGGCTGCCGGGTCCGAGACGGTCGCGGAGGCTACGTCAGATCGCGAGGCCGCGACCGAGCAGACCTCGTCCGACGTCGGCACAGCCGCGATGGACGCTGCGTCCGCGGCGGTCGACGACGTCCAGGAACCAGGCAGCGACGAGTCCACCGTCGCACGTGTCGTTTCGGACGACTCAGACGACGAGCCATCTCCGGAGGAGCAGCCGGCACTGGCCTCGGCCGAGACGCAGGCTGCTGACCTAGAGGACGGCGAGACTGAGCCGACCGCCCCATCCACGAACGCCGACGAGCCGGAGCAGACTGACCGGGCGCAGGCGGAGCAGGACCGCGAGTACGTCGACACGCAGGCGGATGCTGCTGAGGACGACCGCGAGAACGAGGCCCCTTCGGATGAGCAGGCCGCGACCGACTCGAGTGAGGTCGAGTCGGACGGCGTACCCACGGACGCGGATGTAGCCGAGGCGGACGAGGTCGGGGCAGATGAGGTCCGGGCAGACGAGACCCAGGCAGACGAGACCCAGGCAGACGAGGCCGAAGTAGACGAGGCCGAAGTAGACGAGGCCGAAGTAGACGAGGCCACGTCCGGCGAGGTGTCAGAGGTTTCGGATGGCGTGGCGGCGCAGGCTGCGGCGGTCGTGGACGAGGCTTCCGACGGTCAGCACGATGCGGCTGTTGTGGAGGCCGTGGAGTCCGGCACCGGGGAATCCGAGGAAGCTGCTTCCGACGAGGCCGCGGTAGCCGTGTCGGCTGAGGCTGAGGTGACCGCCCCGGGCGAGGCTGGGGCGACCGCGGCCGGCGATCTTGATGCTGCCGAGGCGGGGTCGGCTGAGGGTGCGGACGTCGAGGAAGTCGGTGACGGTGACGCCGAGGTAGCTGCGGTTGCGTCCGCGGCGACTACCGCGCCGGCTGGTGCCACGGAGGCTCCCGCGGAGGCGAGTGCTGCGGTGGCTGCCACAGAGGCGGGTGCCCGCGAAGCTGGTGTCGCCGAGGTCGGTGCGCAGGCGGTTGGTGCCGCAGAGGTCGGTACCCACGTGGGTGCCGACGAGGCTGGTGCTGAGGTGCGTGCCGCAGAGGCTGGTGTTGCGGTTCGGGTCGCGGAGGCCGGTGGGTCGCGGGTGGAGGCCGGTGTGGTGGAGCCGGTGGCTGTGGTGGGGTTGGCTGGGCGGTTCCCCGGGGGTGAGGGGGTCGAGCAGTTCTGGGAGAACCTCGTCGGAGGTGTGGAGAGTGTTCGGCGGTTCTCGCCGGAGGAGGTTGGGCAGGGGGACGGGGCGGTTGCGGTCAGTGGGGTGTTGGAGCATGTCGAGTCGTTCGATGCCAGGTTCTTCGGGCTGAGTGATCGCGAAGCCGAGTTGATGGATCCGGCTCAGCGGTTGTTCCTCGAGGTTTGTCATCAGGCGTTGGAGCATGGCGGGTACGCCGGTACGTCGGGTCGCGTCGGCGTCTTCGCGGGCTCGGGTATGAACCTCTACCACCGTCAGCACCAGTCGCGGGACTCCCTGGCTACTCGGGTCGCCTACCGGCTCGGTCTGACCGGTCCCGCGATCGGTGTGCAGTCCGCGTGGTCGTCGTCGCTCGTCGCCGTACACCTGGCCTGTCAGGCGTTGCGGTCGGGGGACGCGGATCTCGCCCTCGCCGGCGCCGCCGCCGTACAGGTGCCTCAGGCAACTAGTTACCACCCGACGCCGGAGTCGATCCTGTCGCCGAGCGGTCATGTGCGCGCGTTCGCCGCGGACGCCGACGGCACGGTCGGTGGCAACGGCGTCGCCGCGGTACTGCTGAAGCGTCTCGACCAGGCTCTCGCCGACGGCGACACGGTGTACGCCGTGATCCGCGGTACGGCAGTCAGCAACGCCGACGCCCCCTCGGGCAACCAGGTCGAGCTGATCGAGCGCGCGCTCGAGCGGGCCGGGTTCGACGCCGACTCGCTCAGCTACATCGAGGCGAACGGGATCGGCAGCCCGACCGCCGACGCGGCCGAGCTGCGCTCGCTGACCACCGCGCTCCGGAGGCACACCGACAAGGTCGGGTTCTGCACGATCGGCTCGGTGAAGCCGAACATCGGCCACCTCGACAGCGCCGCGGGTATGGCCGGCCTGATCAAGACGATCCTGATGCTGCAGCACCGGATGCTGGTCCCGACGATCAACTACAGCGCGCCGAACCCGTCCCTCGCCCTCGACGGCAGCCCGTTCGTGATCGGCACCGAGGCGCGCGACTGGACGGTCGACGGTACGACGCTCCGCGCCGGCGTCAGCGCGATCGATGCCGGCGGCACCAATGCGCTCGTGATCCTCGAGGAGGCGCCCCGGCAGATCCGCCGCGGCGACGACGGCCCCGTCGTACTCCCGCTCTCCGCGCCGGACCCGGATGCGCTCGCCGACCTCGTCGAGCTGTACCGCACCGATCTCGAACACGGCACCGGCCACCGTCTCATCGACCTCGCCGGTACGGCGGCACTCGGCCGGCCGGCGCACCGGCACCGGATCGCCGTCGCCGGCGGCACCGAGGCCGAGCTCGTCGAAGCGCTCGGGTCCGCGCAGGCCACCGAAGTACCGCGTGGTGGACCCGGCCCGCTGGGCTACGCCTTCACCGGACAGGGGGCCGCGCGCCGCGGTATGGCGGCCGGACTGGCGGCGCGCTTCCCGGTGTTCCGTTCAGTGCTCGACGAGTGCGACCGCGTGTACCACGAGGAGACCGGCGGCAGCCTGCTCGAGCTCCTGCTGACCCCGGCCGCCGGTACTGCGGAAGGCGTGTGGCCGACCGAGACCGCGCAGCCGGCGCTCTTCGCATTCGAGCTCGCACTTGCGCGGCTGTGGCAGTCGTTCGGTGTGCAGCCCGCGCTCGTCGTCGGTCACAGCGTGGGGGAGTACGCCGCTCTGTGCGTCGCGGGAGCGTTGTCGCTGCAGGACGGCGTACGGCTGACCGCGAAACGCGGCGAACTGATGCAGCGCGGGACCGTTCCGGGTGCGATGGTGTCGGTTCGCGCGGACGCCGATCGGGTCCGCGAGATCGCCCGTACCGCCGGCGTGGAAGTTGCTGCGGGCAACGGCCCGCAGTCGTTCGTGCTGACCGGGTCCGAGGTGATCGTCGGGCAGCTCGCAGCCCAGCTGGATCGGCTCGAGGTCGCCTGGCAGCGGCTGGATGTCGACCGGGCGTTCCACAGTTCGTTGGTCGATCCAATACTGGCCGACTTCGCCGAGATCGTCGGCGAGATCACGCTGAAGCCGTTGCGGACGCCGATGGTGTCGAGCTGGTCGGGTGATCTGCTCGAGTCCGGGACCGTGCTCGACGGTGACTACCTGGTCGGGCAGTTGCGCCAGCCGGTGCTGTTCGGGGATGCGGTCGAGGCGGTCACGGCCGCTGGTTGCCGGCGGTTCCTCGAGCTCGGACCGGACGCCGTACTGAGTCCCGCCGGTCGCCGGATCGCGCCGAACAGCACGTGGATCCCGGCCCAACGCCTCGGTCAGGACCCGGTGCTCGCAACGATGAACGGGCTGGCCGAGCTGTACGAGCAGGGCACCGAGATCGCCTGGGCGAAGGTCTACCCGGACGGCGGTCGCGTGCCGTTGCCGACGTACCCGTTCCGTCGCGTGTACCACCCGGTCGACCCGTCGGTGACCGTCGTCGTGGGTCCCGGTACGGCGGTTGCCGGTGACAACAACGCGGTCGCGGCGCGGCAGCCGAACGCGTTCGAACGGGCCGCGCGGGCGCAGTCGCCGGTGTTCGAGCCGCCGTCGAACGCGGCCGTGAAGCGGATCCCGCTCGACCCGCCGACGCAGCCTGTGGAACCCGAGCCGACCGTGGTCGAGGAGAGCGAACGCTCGCCGTTCGCGCTGCCGGCGGAGACGCACGCGATCGACGCGGACTACCTGACGCAGGCCGGGTCGCTGTCCGGGAGCGAGGCCGAGCGGTATCGCGAGTCGCTGAACGTCGTACTCGATTCGACGTGTGAGCAGCTGAACCTCGATCCGTACGACCTGACCGTGGACCACACGTTCGCCGAGCTGGGTGCGACGCCGGCGAAGATGGCTCCGGTCATCGACGAGATCAACAGCCGCTTCGAGGCGGAACTGACACCGGACGATCTGTTCCTGACGTACACGACGCCGCACAAGCTGGCCACCGCGGTGGCCGTCCAGACCGCCGAGCCGGAAGCCGACGAGGAGCCGGTGGAGAACGCCGAGCCGGCGGACGAGGTCGGGGCGGATGGTGTGGCCGCGGGTGAGACTGCCGTCGAGAGTACGGACGAGGTCGAGCAGCCGGCGCACCGGGATCCGCGGGCGGCGTTGGCTGTCCTCGGGTCGGGGCTGGCTGAGCTCGCGGCGAAGGTCGACGAGGCCGCGGCGGCGACCAGCGAGGCCGAGTTGCCGGGGAGCGGGATGGCTGCGCTGATGTCGCAGCAGCTCCGCGTCGCAGGCCAGTTGGTCGACGGCGTCACCCAACTCATGCGCGAACAACTCGCCCTCCTCGGCGACCAGCCCGACGACACCGACCAGCCCAACGACGCCCACCAGGCCGAGGACACCGACCAAGCCGAGGACACCGACCAGGCCAAGGACACCGACCAGGCGGAGCAGACCGAGCCTGCAGTCGAGGAGCCCGGCCGGCAGCAGGATGATTCCTGGGTTGACGACGAACTCGAGCTGACCGCGCAGCGCCAGGCGTCGGCCGACCAGCGCCGCGCCGACCTCGCGTACTGGAACGGCATACTGGCCGGCGCCGAACCGTTGGTGCTCCCAGCGGATCACGTCCGCCCACCCGGTGACGACACAGTTGCCTCGGTCAAACAAGAGCTCGAGGAAGAGCTCGGCGATGCGGTCTTCGCCTTCAGCCGCGAGCGGAAGCTCAGCCCGGTGATGACCATGCTCGCCGCGGTCGCCACGATCCTCGGCCGGTTCGCAGCGCAGGAAGACGTGACCATCGGCTCCGCGCTGACCCGCCCCAAGGGCGACACCTCGACCGCGCCCCGACGCGCTCTGCCGTTGCGCATCGACCTCTCCGGCGAACCTGACCTGGGAGAGCTCGCCCAGCGCGTCCGCGACATCACCGCCGGCGCGTTCGACCACGCCGGCGCGGATCTCGCCGTACTCGAGCGTGACCCGCTCTTCCAGATCGTCGTCGAGTTCGAGGACGGCGACGACGACCTGCCCGCGACGGTCGACCTCAGGTTCCGGCTGACCCACCACGGCGCCGGCATCACGTGTACGGCGGACTACCGCCCCGGACTGTTCGAGCAGTCAACGATCGAGCGCCTGCTCGGCTACCTCGCCGAAGTGTTGCGCAGGGCAACGACCCGGCCGGAGTTCCGGATCCCCGAGCTGGTCGTCCCGATCGAGGACGACCTGCGGGCACTCCGCGAACTCGAGGGTGATGTCGACCCGAGCGGTCCGATCGGCCGGGTACGACGGGATGCGGTCGTCGCCGGCGAGCTCAGCGGACTGCACACCCTGTTCGAGCAGCAGGTCGCCCGTACGCCGGACGCGATCGCCCTCGTCCAAGGCAATCGCGAACTGACGTATGCCGAACTCGACCGCCGCTCGAACGCCGTCGCCTGGCAGCTGGTCGACCTCGGCGTGAAGCCCGGCCAGCTCGTCGCCGTACGCGTTGCTCGCGGCACCGAAATGGTCGTCGCGGTGCTCGCAGTACTCAAGTCCGGCGCCGCCTACCTCCCGCTGGATCCCGGCGTACCGGAGTCCCGCTGGGGGTTCATGGTCCAGGACGCCGCGGCCGTCGCGCTGGTCGGCGACGACGCCGCGCTGGCCGACCGGCTCGGCCTCCGGCTGGTGCCGGTGGCCGCGGCCGACGGCGACCCACGGGCACGACAGGCGCCGCCGGTGCGTGCGGCGGCCGATGATGTTGCCTACTGCATCTACACGTCCGGCTCGACCGGGAACCCGAAGGGCGTCATCGTCCCGCACCGCGGCCCGGTGAACCTGGTCCGGCACTACCTGCGGACCCGCCGATCGCTGCGGACGTTGCAGTGGACGTCGTTCGGCTTCGACGTCCACGTGCAGGAGATGTTCACGACGCTGGCCTCCGGCGCGGCGCTCGTGCTGATCGGCGAGGACGACCGGTACGACCCGGACGCGGTCGTCGCGGCGCTGCGCGATCATCGCGTCGAGCGGTTGTTCATGGCGTTCAGCCCGCTGACCGCGCTGCTGGCGACCATGCGCCGGCTGCCCGAGCTGCCCGCCCTGCGCGAGATCGTCGCGGGCGGTGAGGCGATGGTGCTCACGCACAAGGTCCGCGACTTCCTGGATGCCCATCCGGACTGCCGGCTGTTCAACGAGTACGGCCCGGCCGAAGCGTCGATCGTGACCACGATCCACGAGGTCGACCCGGCCGAGGACCGGCCGTCGATCGGCCGCCCGATCGAGGGTGTCGTCGTACGTCTGCTGGACGCGGCCCTGCGGCCCGTGCCGGTCGGCGCCGTCGGCGAGATCCACCTCGGCGGCGCGGCGGTGGCCCAGGGGTACATCGGGCGCCCCGAGGAGACCGAGCACGCTTTCGTACCGGATCCGGGTCACCCGGGCGCACGCCTGTACCGCAGTCGCGATCTGGGCCGCTGGCGTGCCGACGGCATGCTCGAGTACCTGGGCCGCGCGGACGACCAGGTGAAGATCCGCGGCCACCGGGTCGAGCCCGGCGAGACCGAGCACGTGCTGGCCGATCAGCCCGGTGTGGTCGACGCGGTCGTGGTGGCCCAGGCGAACCCGGGCGGCGACATCTGTCTGATCGGGTACGTCGTCCTCGAGGACAGCGACCCCGCCGTACTCGCGCGGCTGATGCTTGACCTGGGCAAGGAACTGCCGATCTACCTGGTGCCGGCGGACCTGATCCCGATCGAGGAACTCCCGCTGGACGACAACGGCCGGCTGGACCGTAGCCGTCTGCCCGAGCCGGAGTGGCTCAACCCGAAGTAGCCGGTCGGTTCTGCACCGTGGGCGCGGGGTCAGGTTCAGTAGCAGCCCTCCCGCAGCCACCGACCGCCGTCCACGATGCAGAACCCGCGTTCGATCTCGTCCCTCCACCAGATCGATCACTCACCAAGTCGGTCGGACGCCTCCTGAAGCTCGGCGGTTCCCGACCTGCGGGTCACACGGTTGCGGCGGGAGAGTCTCCTCGCCCGCCGCTCACGTGTCCGGTTGATCCAAGGCCCCCCTCGATCAACCGCTCCGGCCGGTCCCAGGCCCCCCTTGGACCGTCCGTGGATGACGGTGCCCCCACCCCATCCATCCCTTGAATCGGGTGGAGCAGGGCAGTCGTTACACAGATCTCTGATATTGGTAAAAATTGCGCAAAGATGCGCGAGATAGGCCTTACCGCGCGGACTTAAATGTGCGTTTCAGGCGACCGAGGCCCAGGCGAGGTGGGCGGCGCCGAGCAGGCCGGCGTTGTCGAGCTGAGCGGGCTCCACGGTCAGGTCCGCGACGAACGGCAGCTGCGCGAGCCGCTTCACCCACGCCTGCACCGGGTCGAACAGCACCGGCCCCGCCTTCGCGACCCCTCCGCCGATCACGACCGTGGTCAGGTCGACGGTGACCGCGGTGGCCACGATCCCGGCAGCCAGCGCCTGTGCCCCGTCGTCGAAGATCGCCAGCGCGAGCTCGTCACCTGCCGCAGCGTCAGCAGCGAGTACGGCGGCGTCCACGTCCTCGTCGGTCCGCCAGCCGCGCCTTTTCGCCCGGGCCACCATCCGCGGGCCGCTCGCGTACGCCTCGACGCAGCCGAACGACCCGCACGCGCACGACTCGCCGTCCTGGTCGACCACCACGTGGCCGATGTGCGCCGCGTTGCCGGACTGCCCGATCCACGGCTTGCCGTCGACGACCAGACCGCCGCCGACGCCGGTCGACACTACGATCCCGAGCAGCGTGTCCGCGTCCCGGCCGGCGCCGCTCCAGAACTCACCGAGCGCGAAACAGTGTCCGTCCAGCCCGAGGGCCACGGGTACGTCGCCGGTCAGCGCCCGGACCCGGTCGACGAGGGGAAAATTGCGCCACCCGGTGATGTTCACGGGGGAGACCAGGCCGTGCTGCTGGTCGACCGGGCCGGCCGAGCCGATGCCGACAGCCAGCGGGGTGACGTCACCGCGGACGCGCTTGATCAGCTCACCGAGCGCCGCGAACACCTCATCGGCGTCGCCGAGCGGGGTGAGGATCCGGTCGCCGGTGAGAATCGTGCCGTCCGCGGACACCAAAGCGGCGGCCATCTTCGTGCCGCCGATGTCGATTCCCAGCACGGTCTCCCGCGCCATCGCTGCGTCGTCGCTCATCGTCCCCCCGGTCAGGGCGGTCAGGTCGAGAGACAACGTTATCCGTAGTCGGCCCGAACAGACAGAGGTGAATGCAAGTAATCACGGTAAACCCGCAGGAAGACGGCAGTTAACTGCCATGACAGGTCCTGACAACGATGCCCCTCCAGGCCCCGGAACCTGGCTAACTATTAGCGGTCCACAACCCGCCTCACCCCGCTCGGCGGACGACTTTGAGCACCTGCCAACCAAGAATCGGTCCCGAAAACGGTTGGTGCGTGCTCAAAGTCGGGCCTTCGGGCGGCCGGCGGCTGGGTGGGGGTGGGGGTGGGGTGGTGGGGTGGACCTGGTGCGGGAGAGGGTTGGGGGATGAGTGATCAACTGGATCGGGACGCCGCCGGCTCGCTGGTTGTCGGCTTCAGTGGGACGACTGCCACCGACGACCTCCGCCGGGCGGTCGCCGGTGGGCTCGGCGCGGTCATCCTGTTCACCCGCAACGTCGCGGACGCCGAGCAGGTCGCCGCGTTGACGGCCTCGCTGCGGGCGGAGCGCCCGGATCTGATCGTGGCGATCGACCACGAGGGCGGCGAGTTCAGCCACCTCGCGCCGGCCAACCCCTGGCCGCTCGCCTCACCGCGGCTGCTCGGCGACCTGGACGACATCGAGCTGACCCGGGCGTCGGCCCGCGACGCGGCGGCGACGCTGGCCAGTCTCGGCATCAATCTGATGCTCGCGCCGTCGGTCGACGTGAACAGCAACCCCGCGAACCCGATCATCTCGACCCGCTCGTTCGGCCGTACTGCGGACGTCGTCTCGCGCCACGGCGTCGCGTTCGTGGAGGGCGTCCGCGAGGCCGGTATCGCGGCCTGCCCCAAGCACTTCCCGGGCCACGGCGACGTGGCCGTCGACTCGCACTCGGACCTCCCGCGCGTCGATCGCTCGATCGAGGAGGTCAAGGCGGTCGAGCTTGCCCCGTTCCAGGCGACCATCGCCGCGGGCGCGGACGTCGTGATGAGCGCGCACATCGTGTTCTCGGCGTACGACGACCAGCCGGCCACCCTCTCGCACCGGCTCCTGACCGGACTGCTCCGCGAGGAGCTCGGCTTCACCGGCGTCATCACCACTGACGCGCTGGAGATGCAGGCGATCACCAAGAACCGGTCGATCGAGGACGCCGCGGTCGCGTCGATCGGCGCCGGCGCGGACCTGGCGATGATCGCGGTCGGTACTGCGGACCCGCACGCCCTGACCGCCCGCGTCGCGGATGCCGTGCGCACCGGCACGCTTCCGGCCGAGCGCGTCGCCGACGCCGCCGCCCGGGTCCGCGCTCTAGCTGCTTCGCTCGGTCAGCGCAGGCGGCAGCCGAGTCTCGACGGCGCCCCGATCCGCGAGGTCGCCGCTCGCGTGGTCGCCAACCAGACGTTCCCCGCGCTCGGCCCGGCGCCGTACGTCGTCGACCTCACCCAGGGCCTGCACCCCGCCTGGAACCCGTACTTCTCCGGCCTCCCGGAGATCTTCACCCGCGTCGCTCCCGGCGCCGACGGCGTCGTACTGCGAGGCCGGCACCGCGAAACCGACGCGACCGAGCCCGAGAACGACGCGATCGCGAAGGCAGCTCAAGCCGCCGCCGGCCGTCCGCTGGTGATCGCGATCCAGGACGCCGGCCGTACGCCGTGGATGCGCGAAGCTCTCACCCAGCTGGTCCAACGCCACCCGGACAACGTCTTCGTCCTCTGCACAGGCATCCCCGAGGATCAGGCAGTCGTCCCGGCCGGCCTCCTGTCGGCCACGACCTCCGGCCGCAACATCATCGTCCTCGAGGCCGTCGCCAGGGAGCTGACTCGCGAGCAGTAGCGCAGTCAGATCTGCAGCTCGACAGGAGGTGTCGGGCAAGCTCGGGATCGATCACGCTCAGCGTGCAGCCGATCGAGCCGAAGAAAGGCGACACATCCTGTCGAGTTGCAGGTCGGGTCAGCCAGGGCGGCAGCCCAGCTCCAGGTCGAGGGCGTGCTGCTCGACGTAGTTGAGGGCGTGGCGTACGGCGCCGACGGACACGATCGCGTCGCCGAGCGACGAGACGGCGACGCGTGGCGGCGTACTGGTGTAGCCGGCCAGGTGCTTGTCGAGGTCGGGCAGCAGCGCGGCGGCGGCCTCGGCGACCGCGCCGCCGAGCACCACGAGCTCGGGATTGAACAGGATGCCGACGGTGGCGATCACCCGGGCGGTCCGCGCGGCGATCTCCTGGAGGATGCCTAGGGCAACTTCATCGCCGTCGGCCGCCGCGCTGAAGACCTGCTCGGCGGTCACCTCGCCGCCGTCGGCCAGCTTCCGCAGCGACGTCTCGACCGACGGGTCGGCGACGGCCGCCGTACCGTTCTCGCGCGCGATCCGGGCGATGCCGTGGGTGTCGCCGACACCCTCGATCAGCTTGAGGAACACCATCTCGCCGGCGCCGCCGCGGCTGCCGTGCAGCAGCCGCCCGGAGTCCATCAGCCCCGAGCCGAACCGCTCACCGGCCAGCAGTACGACGAGATCGTCGACGTTGCGCGCCTCGCCCCGCCAGTGCTCGCCGAGAGTGGCGAGGTTCGCGTCGTTCTCCAGCAGGACCGGCCAGCCGTGCAGTTCGGTCAACCGCTTCGCCAGGTCACCGTCGAAGCGCCGCCAGAACTCGTCGTCGACCAGGATGTTCCCCTCCCGGTCGACCGGCGCCGCGACGCCGACGCCTGCCACCAGCACCTGCTCGTTCGACACTCCGGCCGACGCGAGCGCCTCGATCACCGTCTCGTGCACGATTTCGGTCCGCTCGCCCGGTGTCTTCACACCTGCCGCGGACCGGCCGGCCTTGGCGACCGTCTCGCCGCGCAGGTCCGAGACCAGCACGGTCGTCTTCGAGGCGCCGATGTCGATGCCGAGCACGTACCCGGCGCGGTTGTTGTACTCGAACCGCCGAGAGGGCCGGCCGACCGACGTACGGCCCGGGTCGAGCTCGACCACCCAGCCCATCGAGATCAGGTCGTTGCAGACCGCGTGCACGGTCGCGCGGGTGAGACCGGTGGCCTCGATCAGGCCGGTACCAGTCATCACCCGCGCGCGGGTGAGCACGCCCAGTACCTTGCCCGCGTTCACCCGGCGCAACATCGTCGGTGTGGCCGTCGGCGGGGTAGCCGGTGGTTTCGCCATGAAAAGCCCCTTGACCTGTCGTCCTACCGACCGCAGAATACATGCAGATTCTAAATTTAGAGCCTATATATAAACCCTGGGTTACCAACAGATTCCGAGTGAGGCGATCGTGACGAGTCCGCAGAGGACCCAAGTTGCCCAAAAGACTCAGCCCGACTGGTGGCGGCAGGCCGTCGTCTACCAGATCTACCCGCGCAGCTTCGCCGATGCCAACGGCGACGGCGTCGGGGACCTGCCGGGCATCATCAGTCGAGTCCCGTACCTGGTGGCGCTGGGCATCGACGCGGTCTGGCTGAGCCCGTTCTACCCGTCGGCGCTGGCCGACGGCGGGTACGACGTGGACGACTACCGCAACGTCGACCCGCGGCTGGGGACCCTGGACGACTTCGACCAGCTGATCGAGGCGCTGCACGCCGAGGGCATCAAGCTCATCGTCGACATCGTCCCGAACCACACCTCCGACCGGCACGAGTGGTTCGTCGAGGCGCTCGAGGCGGCCAAGGGCGAGCCGGCCCGGGAGCGGTACATCTTCCGCGACAGCCCCGACGGCGCCCCCGACCAGCCGCCGTCGGACTGGGACTCGGTGTTCGGCGGCTCCGCCTGGGCCAAGACCGACGACGGCCAGTGGTATCTGCACATGTTCGCCGCCGAGCAGCCCGACCTGAACTGGCGGCACCCGGAGGTCCGCGCGGACTTCATGGAGACGCTGAAGTTCTGGTCCGACCGCGGGGTGGACGGCTTCCGCGTCGACGTCGCGCACGCGCTGGTGAAGGACCTGTCCGAGCCGTTCCCGTCGAAGGCCATGCTGCCGCGGCAGTCGGAGTCGAACGGCAAGCACCCGCTGTGGGACCAGGACGGCGTCCACGAGATCTACCGCGACTGGCGCAACCTGCTGAACACCTACGACCCGCCGAAGTCCGCGGTCGCTGAGGCGTTCGTACCGGCCGCCCGCCGGGCCCGGTACGCGAGCGCCGACGGGCTCGGGCAGGCGTTCAACTTCGACCTGCTGCAGGCCGACTTCGAGTACGAGAAGTTCCGCAAGGTGATCGAGGAGAACCTCGCACTCGCCGAGGAGAACGGCTCGTCCTCGACGTGGGTGTTCTCGAACCACGACGTCGTCCGGCACGCCACCCGGTACGGCCTGCCGAAGAACCCGAAGGGCGGCTGGCAGGACGGCAAGGACTGGCTGCTGAGCAACGGCACCGAGCCGACGGTCGACGTCGCGCTCGGCCTGCGCCGGGCCCGCGCCGCGACGCTGCTGATGCTCGCGCTGCCGGGATCGGCGTACCTGTACCAGGGGGAGGAGCTCGGTCTGCAGGAGGTCGGCGAGCTGCCGGCCGCGAACCTGCAGGACCCGGCGTACTTCCGCTCGAAGGGCGCCGACAAGGGCCGTGACGGTTGCCGGGTGCCGATCCCGTGGACCGTCGACGGGCTCTCGTTCGGCTTCGGTCCGGGCGGATCCCACCTGCTCCAGCCGAAGTGGTTCGGGGCGTACTCCGTCCAGGCGCAGGAGGGCGACCAGGAGTCGACGCTGAGCCTGTACCGCAAGGCCCTCGCCGTACGGCGTGGTCTGCGCACCGGCAACTCGCTCACGTGGGTCGACGCGACGGACTGGGTCCTGCACTTCACCCGCGACGGCGGCTGGCAGTGCATCACGAACTTCGGTGCGGCTCCGGTCGAGCTGCCCGACGCCGCGGTCGTACTGTCCAGCGGCCCGCTCGAGGGCGACAAGCTCCCCAGTGACACGACTGCCTGGCTGATCTAGCCAGGTCCCACAAGACTCGTTCCGGTCAGGCCGTCGGCCCTGTCGACTGCCCTCCCCCTGTGGCCGGAGCGACCCGTCGGAGCAGGTGCGGTGGTGGATGCGGCGGGGCGGTCGCACCACCACCCCCTACCGGCGGAACTGGTTGTGGCGGGGGCACCGGGCGGCTGCCCCCGTCACAGTCCAGCTCTCGATCCCGCAGGTGTCAGGATAAGCACCGTGACGACGCTTGCTGATGTGATCGCGGTTCTCGATCGGCTCTACAACCCGGCCTGGGCGGAGTCCTGGGATGCGGTCGGGCTGGTGACCGGTGATCCGGAGCAAGAGGTACGGCGGGTGTTGTTCGCCGTGGATCCGATGCGGGCTGTCATCGACGAGGCGATAGAGGGCGGGTTCGATCTGCTCGTCACGCATCACCCGTTGTTGCTGCGCGGTGTGAACAGTGTCGCGACGACGACGCCGAAGGGCCGGGTGATCAACGACCTGATCCGCGGCGGCGTCGCGCTGCAGGTCTGTCACACCAATGCCGACAACGCGAACCCGGGCGTGAGCGACGCACTCGCCGCCGCGATCGGGCTGCAGGAGACGCGGCCGTTGAAGGCGATGCCGGCCGATCCGATGGACAAGGTGGTCGTGTTCGTCCCGGTCGAGGAGACCCAGGCGATGCTGGATGCGCTCGCGAAGGCCGGCGCCGGACAGATCGGCGCCTACGAGCGAGCTGCCTGGAGCGGTCCGGGCGAGGGAACGTTCCGGCCGCTTGAAGGCGCGAACCCGGCGATCGGCAGCGTCGGCGACATCGAGGTCGTCCCGGAGAACCGGGTCGAGATGATCCTGCCGCGGCACCGGCGCCGCGCGGTGGTCGAGGCCCTGATCGCGGCGCATTCGTACGAAGAACCGGCGTACGACATCTATGAGTTGGCGCAGCAGCCGAGCGAGCGCGGCGGCGGGCGGATCGGCGTACTCGCGGAGCCGTTGCCGCTGGCGGATTTCGCGCGACTGGTCGCGGAGAGCCTGCCGCGGACCGAGCACGGCGTGCGCGTCTCCGGCGACCCGGACCGGACGATCGAGACCGTCGCGGTGGTCGGGGGAGCGGGCGATTCCGAGTTCGATCGGGTCCGCGCTGCCGGCGTCGACGCGTACCTCACCGCCGACCTCCGGCACCATCCCGCGACCGAGGCTCGGGCGTACGGCGACCCGGCGCTGGTCGACGTCGCGCACTGGGCCAGTGAGTGGCCGTGGCTCGCGGATGCGGAGCGGCTCCTGCTCGATGGGCTCGCGGCCCAAGGCAGTACCGTGGACACTCACATCTCAACACTTTGCACGGACGCATGGACCTTGCGGATCTGAGTGCGCCGCCACGACCTAAGATCGTGTCTAGTGGTTCCTCGCCTACTGCGCGGCACTCGGCACGGCACCTCGCCGCACGGGTGCAAAGGCCACGATGCTCCGCATCGAGACCTTCGCCCCCGCGCACCGATGCACCGCACCGAGCACCTGCTCGCTACGGCGACGAACCACTAGACACGATCTAAGGAGCCGACTCTGAACGCCGAGCCCGCCGTCCAACGCCGGTTGCTGGACCTGCAGGATCTCGACCTGCAGCTGGATCAGGTCGCGCACAAGCGCGCGTCGTTGCCCGAGCACCAGGCCCTCAAGGACCTGGCCGCCGAGAAGTCCGTCGTCGACCGTGAACTGGTCACCGCCGACACCGAGGTCAGCGACCTGCAGCGCGAGCAGAAGAAGGCCGACAGCGACGTCGAGCAGGTCCGGCAGCGGAAGGCGCGCAACCAGCAGCGGCTCGACTCGGGACAGGTCACCTCGCCGCGCGACCTGGAGAACCTGCAGCACGAGATCGGTTCGCTCGACCGCCGGATCTCCGACCTGGAGGACTCCGAGCTCGAGGTGATGGAGAAGCTCGAGGCCGCCGAGGTCGTGCAGGCCGACCTGCGGGCCCGGGCCGAGGCGTTCGCCGGCCGGCAATCCGAGCTGGAGACGAGCCGCGACTCGGCCCTGAAGGAGCTCGACGAGCAGCGTGCGCAGGTCAGTGACAAGCGGACCGCGGTCGTGGCCGAGCTTCCGGAGCCCTTGGTGACGCAGTACCAGCGGCTGCGTGAGCACAACGGTGGCATCGGCGCGGCGCCGCTCGTCGGCAAGCGCTGCATGGGCTGCCGGATGGAGCTCGCCCCGTCCGACCTCAACGCGATCAAGGCGGCCCCGCCGGACGCCGTACTGCGGTGTGAGGAGTGCGGCCGGATCCTCGTCCGGACGTCGGAGAGCGCGGTATGAGCATTTCGCACGTCATCGTCGAAGCTGACGGTGGATCGCGGGGCAACCCGGGGCCGGCGGCGTACGGCGCGTTGGTGCGCGACCCGACGACCGGTGAGGTGATCGCGCAACAGGGCAGGACGCTCGGGATCGCGACCAACAACGTCGCGGAGTACTCCGGTCTCATCGCCGGGCTCGAGCTCGCCGCGGAGTACGCGCCGGATGCGTCGATCGAGGTGCGGATGGACTCGAAGCTGGTCATCGAGCAGATGGCCGGCCGCTGGAAGATCAAGCATCCGGACCTGAAGCCGCTGGCGATCAAGGCGCAGGGTCTCGCGCCGTTCGGCACCGAGTGGACCTGGGTGCCGCGCGCGCAGAACTCGGCCGCCGACGCGCTCGCGAACAACGCGCTCGACGGCGTGCCGATCCCGTTGAAGCCGGAGGCCGCGGGGCCCGGCCCGGCGGCGGTGCAGGAGCCGTCCGATCTGCAGAAGGCGTTGCAGGGCTGGGGTGCGCAGGCCGAGCCGCCGACGCAGCTGATCTTCCTGCGGCACGGCGAGACGCCACACACCGCGGAGAAGCGTTTCTCCGGTGCCGGCGGCGACGATCCGGCGTTGAGTGACACCGGTCGCGCGCAGGCGGTTGCCGCCGCGGAGTACCTGTCGCGGATCGGCGGGGTCGACGCGTTGGTGACATCGCCGATGCTGCGGGCCCGCCAGACGGCCGACGCGGTCGCGTCGACACTCGGGCTCGAGCCGGTCGTCGACGACGACTGGATCGAGTGCTCGTTCGGCGACTGGGACGGGCACACGTTCGCCGAAGTACAGCAGAAGTGGCCGGATGCATTGAATGCGTGGCTGGATTCGACGACGGTCGCGCCGCCCGGTGGCGAGTCGTTCGACGCCTGTGCGCGGCGGGCCCGATCGGCACGGGACGGGCTGCTGGCTCGGCACCCGGGCAAGACCGTCGTCGTGGTGACCCACGTGACGCCGATCAAGCTGATGGTCCGATCGGTGCTCCAGGCCCCGATGGCATCGATCTTCCGGATGGAACTGCGCCCGGCAACCCTCACCGAGATCCACTGGTACGCCGACGGGCTGGCGTCGCTGCGCTCCTTCAATGTGCAGCCGTCGCTAGTCTGACCTCATGCCGCTGCAGAGAGTTCACTTCGCCGAAGATGTGCCGGAGGTGTTCCGGGCGTCGTTGCAGGACATTCGACGGGAGCAGGAGGTTCCCGCCGACTTCCCGCCCGAGGTGACTGCGGCGGCCGTAGCCGCGGCGGCGAACGTGCGGCTGCCGAAGCTGGACCGGACCGACATCGAGTTCGTCACGATCGATCCGCCGGACTCGATGGACCTCGACCAGGCGTTGCACATCGAGCGGACTCGTGACGGTGACAGTGACGGCTACACCGTGCACTACGCGATCGCGGATGTCGGCGCGTTCGTCCAGGCCGGTGATCCGATCGACGTCGAGGCCCGCAAGCGCGGCGAGACGCTGTATGCCCCGGACAAGCGCACCCCGCTGCATCCGCCGGAGCTGTCCGAGGGCGAAGCGTCATTGCTGCCCGACCAGGTCCGGCCGGCTCTGCTCTACACGATCACGGTCGACGCCCGCGGCGAAGGCACCGGGGTCGTGTGCGAGCGCGCGCTGGTGAAGTCGCGCGCCAAGCTCAACTACGCCGGCGTGCAGAAGGACCTCGACGCGGGTACGGCGTCGGAGTCGTTGCAGCTGCTCCGCGAGGTCGGGAAGCTCCGCGAGGAACGCGAACTGGAACGCGGCGGCGTCAACCTGCCGATCCCGGACCAGGAGGTCGTCACCTCCAACCACGGCTGGGGCCTGGAGTTCCGCGCACCGCTGCCGGTCGAGGGCTGGAACGCGCAGATCTCGCTCCTCACCGGCATGGCCGCCGCGGAGCTGATGATGAAGGGCAAGATCGGCATCCTGCGCACACTGCCCGAATCGCACGACGACCTGCGACGCAAGCTCGGCAACACCGCCAAGGCTCTCGGCATCGTCTGGCCGGACGACACGACGTACGCCGCGTTCATCCACGGGCTCGACCCGAAGGTGCCGGCCCACGCGGCGATGCTCGCGGCGTGCACGGTGCTGTTCCGCGGCGCCGGGTACGTGGCCTTCCAGGGCAGTGTTCCGGCGTCGCCGCAGCATGCCGCGATGAAAGCGGAGTACGCGCATGTCACCGCGCCGCTGCGTCGGCTGGTGGACCGTTGGACCGGGGAGATCTGCGTCGCGCTGTCGGCAGGCACCGAGGTGCCGGCGTGGGTGCGCGAGTCGATGGACGAGATCCCGAAGATGATGGACGACGCGGACCGGCGGGCGCATGCGTACGAGCGGTCGATCGTCAGCATGGTCGAGGCGGGTCTGGTCGCGGACCAGGTCGGGTCCGAGTTCGACGGCGTGATCACCGACGTCGACGAGCGGGACAAGAACCGCGGCATCGTCGCGCTGTCCGCGGTCGCGATCGAAGGCCGCGTCACCGGTACTGCGTTGCCGCTCGGCAAGGAGGTCCGCGTGAAGCTGGTCGAGGCCGACATCGCCAAGCGGACCGTGTCCTTCGAGCTAGTCGGCTAGGTAGTCCTCCAGCGCTGCTGTCGTCCGCTCCAGGTCGCCGGTCGCGAGCAGGTCGATCAGCGCACCGCGGAGCATCGCCAGTACGCCGGTACGCCGTGCTACCGCGTCGGGATCCGGCTGTGTTGCCTCGAGCAACTCGAGCCAGTCGTCCACCGTCGAGCGCGCGAAGTCCGCCCACGGCCCTTCCGGCGCGACCAGGGACCGCCCGTACGCCTCGACCCAGAACGTCATCAACGGACGCCGCTCCGGAGCCGACATCCAGGTCCACAACTCGCGTGCGACCACCTCAAGCCCGGGCGGTACGTCGTGCTGCTCCTGGATCCGGCGGAGCAGCTCGAGCTCGTCGGCGCGGGCGCGGGCGAGGAGCGCCCGGATCAGGCCGTCCTTGCTGTCGAAGAGGAACAACAGCACGCGCGGGCTCGACCCGATCGCGGTCGCGAGTGGGCGGAGCGACAGGTCGGCCAGGCCGTGGGTGAGCGAGTAGGCGTACGCGCGTTCCAGTAGTTCTTGCTGACGTGCGGACGGGCCTTCCTTGGTCGTCGGCATGGGTTTAGTATCTCTTACTGAAACAGTCGTGTCAGTAGATCGGGTGGACGAAATGATCAGAAAGCTGGGGCAGCCGGGTGATCTCGGCTGGGTGGTGCAGTCGCACGCGGAGATTTACGCGGCGGAGTACGGCTGGAGTGCGCAGTACGAGGTGTTGATCGCGCAGATCGTGTCGGCGTACGCGTCCGACCATGACGACGAGCGTGAGGCGGCGTGGATCGCCGAGGTGGACGGGGAGCGGGCGGGCAGCATCTTCTGCGTGCGCGGGCCGGACGAGACGACGGCGCAGTTGCGGCTGCTGCTGGTGACGCCGGCGGCGCGGGGGCTGAAGCTCGGTGCGCGGTTGGTCGACACGTGTCTGGAGTTCGCCCGCGGCGCCGGGTACAAGCGGATGGTGTTGTGGACCAACGATCCGTTGGTTGCCGCGCGCCACATCTACCTGTCGCGCGGCTTCCGGCTCACGGCCACCGAGCCGCACGAGATGTGGGGTGACTCGTTGGTTGGCCAGACCTACGAGTTGGACCTCTAGGTCCGGCAGGCCGGAGCGCCGGGTGACGGGGTGTTGTAGATCGCGTGTGACAGGAAGGTGTTGAGGTACCCGTTCGTGACGGCGAGCGCGTGGCGTGGGCCGACGCTGCCGAGGGGCAGGAACTTCCGTAGCGGGTAGGCCAGGTAGTAGACGCCGTAGTCGGTGAAGTTGAAGTGCCGGCTGCCGGGGATCGTGGCGCACCACGACGCGCCATTGCTTGCTTTGAGCAGCGACAGCGCGCGGTTGCGGTCCGTGTCGTTCTTCGCGTCCGGGCCGCAGACGCTGGTGATGCAGGAGTCGTCCGCGCCGAGCAGCATGATCGGCGCCTTCACGCCCTTCGTCACCACGTCGCCGAACTGGCTGCCGTCGAGGTCGACGGCAGCCGCGCACCGTTGGTCCTGCCGACAGGCCTCGAGCGATGCCGCGCCGCCGAACGAGTGGCCGACGTACGACGGCCCGACCGCGGTGTCGACGGAGCCGGGGAGTTGTTTCGCGACCATGCCGGCGGCGAAGCGCGCGTCGGCCGACCAGACGGTCACGAGATGGTCGCCGACCTGTTGCGATCCCTCGGTGCTGTCGCCGAGGTTCGGCGGGTTCGCTTCCGGCTTGCTCTCGACGGTCTGCCCGCCGAGGACGGTGAGGTTCGCGCTGTACGTCGGCGTGACGCCCGCGACGAGGTATCCGTGACTGGCGAGATCCTCGGCGATGGCGGCGTACATCGGCGCGGACAGGCCCATACCCGGCATCAGCACGACGACCGGGAACCGGCCGGGTGCGACCGCGACCCGGTCGAGGGCACGGTCCTGCAGGGTGTCGAACGGTCCTTGGAAGAGCGAGATCGGCGACTTGAGATGCAGGCCGCTCCACTGGCCGGGGGCGTACTGGACGCGGCGGCCGGTGGTCTCCTTCGCGACCGGGTACCAGAGCCAGACGGCGAGCTTGCGCGGACCGTTCGTGTACGGGTCGCGGCGTGGCGTGTCGGTCCACTCGAACGTCCGCCGGCCGACCTGGTAGTTGCCGGTCGGCTCCGGCAGCGATACCGGTTCGGACCGCTGTACCAGCACCCAGCCGACGTACCCGGCGCCACCGAGCAGGACGATCAGCAGCAGGATCACGATCCCGGTCCGCACCCGTCTGCGCATGCGGCCAGTTTCTCATCGTCTGCGGGTCGAACCGGGCTCCGACCCACGCACGCGTGGGCCGGAGCCGGATCGTTCAGCTGACGGACTGGATGATCACGTCCCCCGAACCGATGAGGACGTTCGCGTCCGTCCGGGCCTCCACGTTGCCGTAGAGGACCCGCCCGGCAGCAGGTACGCCGGTCGGGGTCACCGTGGCCGGAACGGTCCACTGTGCTCCCGCGGCCCTCGGCGCGTTGGCATCGGCGACGGCGATGGAACCGTACACCGAGTTGATCAGCACATCGCGATAGTTGTACGTCGTCGTCCCCGACGGTACTGCGAACCCGTCGACGAGGATGACCCAGATACCCACCGCGGGATTGTTCACGGTGAGCGCCTCCACGGCGGTACTGCCCGCACTCTGCGCTGCCAGCACGCAGGAGCCCGTCGTGCAGTTGTAGGCGAACAGGTCGAGGTCGGCGTTGATGTCACTCGCGCCGCCGATCGCCGCCCGGAGCGACGTCGTACCCGGCGTGACATTGACCTGGAACTGCTGCTGGGCTGCGTCGGCGATCGTCGGAGTGGCCAGCTTCGCGCTGCCCAGCGCCGTCCCGACAGCCCTTCCGGTGAAGGGCCCTTGCTGGTTCGTCAGCGTGTACGAGCGGTTGATGGGCTGGCCGAGCGTGCCGCTGGCGATCACGTCCGGGTTCGGCGAGACCGAGACCCCGAGCAGCGATGCCGACAGCGTGTACGGCGTGTTCAGCAGGTCCGACGTACGACGGGCCTCGACGGTGATCTCCCAGACGCCCGGCTGCGGGTTGCTGACCGTACGGCTGAGCGGATCGCCTCCACATGTCCCACCGGGGACCGGCGGGCTGTAGCAGTAGAGGCTGTTGGTGTCACCGGATTCGCTCGGTACGCCGTACGGGCTGAACCGGAGGAATCGTGCCTGACCGGTGCCGGGTGTGGCGTCCGGACCCGACAGATCGACCTTGAACGCAGCCACGCCTGCCGGTACCCGGAAGAAGTAGCTGGTCTTCTGGTTGCGGCCGATCATGCCGCTGACCGTCTTCGACGGTGCTGCTGTCGTCAGGCTGTACGGCACCACGATCGTGTTCAGGGTCTGGAACTCGATCCCCGGGGAACTGGGGTCGTCGAACTGGAGCAGCGCCGAGTGTGCGCCGACGGACTTGGCCTTGACCAGGACCGGTAGCGACACGTCCGTGTTGAGCGGCAGCTTGACGTTGCCGGCGGTGACGAAGGTGCCGTCGCCGCTGAGCCACGACAGGTTGTACTTCACCGTGCCGGCCGGTCCCGAGGTACGCCGCAACGTGTACGTGCGGGTGTACTGGGTGCCGAGCACCACGCCCTCGCGGTCGTTGATGCCGGTGCCGATGCCCGGTGTCTTGAGGAAGCCGGACAGCGCCGTGCTGACCGGGACCGCGGCGGTGATGGTGTCCGTCCGCGGGCTCTTCTGCAGCAGGTTCCACGCGGCGGCGACATTGGCCAGACCGTTGCCCTGCTCGTAGGCGCTGTAGTCGGTCAGGAACCGCGCCGACGAGAACAGCGACTTGCGCAGTTGTGCCGGCGTGACCGACTTGCCGTTGGCCTGTGCGGCACTGAGCAGCAAGGCGGCCGCTCCGGCCATCTGTGGCGAGGCCATCGACGTGCCCTGGAACATGCCGTAGCCCGGCGGCAGCGTGTACGTGCCGACGACCGGCTGCCCTGGTTGCCAGGTCGGGACGGCCGAGATGGCCGAGCCCGGTGCGACGATCTCCGGCTTGAGAGCGCCGTCCTCGGCCGGACCACGGGACGAGAACGGATGCAGGTTCTCGGCCGGACCGGTCTTCGAGCCGTAGTTCGCCAGCCAGCTGGCGCTGGTGATGTACGAACCGACGCTGACGACCTTCGACGCGACCGCGGGGTCGCCGATCGTGTTCATACCCGGTCCGCTGTTACCGGCCGAGAAGAACATCTGGACGCCGTACGTCTCGATCAGCGAGTTGTACAGCTCGGCGCGGGCGTTGTTGCCGTCGTTCAGCGCCGGCAGGCCGCCGATCGACATGTTGATCACGTTCACGTGGGCCTGGGTGACCGCGTAGATCATGCCCTCGAGCAGTGCGTGGTTCGTGCAGCCCGCGATGAACAGACACACCCGGACCGAGACCAGCTTGGCGCCCGGCGCGGCTCCGCTCATCTTCCCGCCGAGGAGCTTGTTACCGGCCACGATGCCCGCGACGTGCGAACCGTGCGCGCCGGAGACGATGCCGATGTTCACGACGTTGTCGGCCGGGTCGGTCTGGACCACGAACGGCATCGACTCGTTGATCGGCGTCGCCGGGTTGTCCGTGCCGAACGTCCCGACGTCGTAGTTGACCTTGTAGTCGGTCATCGCCGGGTTGTCGGCGAACGTGCCGTTCTGGTTCGTGTCGACCCAGACCCTGCCGGTGGTCTTGTTCCAGGCGACGCCGAACGTCCCGCTCGAGCCGGCCGGGTTGCCATCGCGGTTGACGTCGTTGCCGAGCTCGCCACCGAGGCGCGGGTCGCGTTCGTTGAAGGTGCCGGTCTGGACGGGGCCTTCGCCGGGCAGGCCGACCGTGCTGCCGTCGACCGTGGTGTTCATCTGGATCCACGTCGGGTCGTTGTCGGCGTTCACATTGCCGACGAACGTCGGGTCGGTGTAGGTGACCCAGTCGACGATCTTGCGCTCACCGGTCGAGGTCGTGTTCAGCGCCGGGTGGCTCAGGTCGACGCCGGTGTCGAGGATGCCGACCGTCGTACCGCGCCCGTCCCAGGTCGGGTGGGCGTTGACGAACTGCGCCGAGCCGATGTCGCCAGTCGGCATGTACGGGTTCACCCGCGGAGTCGTCGCCTTCGGCGGCTGCTGCGGCGTCGGGTCGACGGTGCCCTCGGGGCGCGGATTCTCGAGCGGAATCACCTCGTCGACGTCGGCGGCCTTGACGCCCAGGACGTTCGCGACGTCCTCCGCCTTGTCGATGTTGACCTTGACGCGCAGGTACCCGATCGAGTCGGTGCGCTTCTCGACGGTGCCGCCGAGCTTGGCGACCCGCTGCGCGACGTCGTTGCTCTGCCCCTTCTCGGCGGCGACCAGCAGCGTGACGGTTTTCTGGCCCTTGGCTCGCGCTTTCTGCAACAGCAGTTTGTCGCTGTAGCCGAGATCCTTCTTCGCCCTCGGCGGATCGGCGGCGGCCGGCGTGACCCCGGCCATTACCCCCACAAGGACTGCGGCGAGCGCCACAACCCCGACTTTCCTGGTTCGAGACAGCATTGTGCGAATCCCCTCCCGTGACCACGTACCCCTGACTCGTTACAGTTCGTGACCCCCAGGAGGCACATTCGCACCAAAAGTCATGAACCACCAGACCTCAACCTGGAGAAAAACCCTTGCATCGGGATGTCGAACCGACGGATCCGGCTCCGACGTAGCCGGAGAATCTCTCTGGAGGAGGACGTATGAACCTGCCCGACGTTGTGTCCCGGGACGAGTGGCTGGCGGCGCGGGAAGCGCTGCTGACGGAGGAGAAGGCGTTCACGAAGCAGCGGGACGCCCTGAACACCCGGCGGCGGGAGCTGCCCATGGTGCTGGTCGACAAGCCGTACTCGTTCATCGGCGCATCCGGCCCGGCGGGCCTGCTCGACCTGTTCGAGGGGCGCAACCAGTTGGTCGTGTACCACTTCATGTACCAGCCTGAGTGGGACGCCGGCTGCCCGAACTGCACCGGCTTCGTGGACGAGATCGGCTCGCTGGAGTACCTCCACGGCGCGAACACGACGTTCGCGCTGGTGTCCCGCGCGCCGTACGAGAAGCTGGCCGCGTACCAGGGAGAGCGCGGGTGGTCGTTCCCGTGGTACTCGTCGTACAGGAGCGACTTCAACTACGACTACCAGGTCACGCTGGACGAGTCCGTCGTACCGTTCGTGTACAACTACCGGACCAAGGCCGACTGGGACCTCCGCCCCGACAACGACTTCGTCCAGCAGGACCAGCCCTTCGACCTCCACGGCCTGAGCTGCTTCCTCCGCGTAGGGGACGCCATCCACCACACCTACTCCACCTACGGCCGCGGCCCCGACTCCATGACGTTTACCCCCACCGCCCTGGACCTGACCGCCCTCGGCCGCCAGGAACCCTGGGAGAAGCCGGCCGGCCGAAGCCTCCCGCCTACTGACGACCACTGCCACTGACCAGCCGCACGATCGCGGCGGCCCGCTCGTCGGGGGAGAGAGCCGCCGCATCAACCACAAGATCGAACTCGCCGTCCATCCCGTACCCGTAATGCCCGCGCGCATTGCCGATGTGCCGCCCATGGTTCCGCTCGTCCTCGCGCCGCTCGATGACGTCCAGCGGCGCTCGGACGGCGACCCAGCACACGGCGTACCTTTCGACGGCTCTCCGCCAGGCAGGCATGATCGTCTCGTTCACCGGCATCTCGTCGAGGATCACGTTGTTGCCGGCGTCGAGCAGGGCGACGACCGCGGCCCGCATCCCCGTCAGCAGCCGCTCACCGGCGTCACCGTAGTAGGTGACGATTCGCGGCTTGCCGTCCTCGTCCGTGACTGTCTCCTGCCAGAACCCGGGCCCGGGCCCCCGCCGATGCCCACTCCAGTCCGACGGAAACATGTCATAAAAGTGATCCAGTCCGACGACCAGATAGGGCTCGTCAAGCAACGATTGCAGGCGCCGCGCAGTCGTCGACTTCCCTGCACTCGACGTACCGACCAGACCGATGAGTCGTCCCGGCATACCCGTTTTCACCTTCTTTATTCGGAGACTTGTCTGCTGTGGATAACTGGTTGTCTCAGAATCCCTTGAAAATAAGGGGTTCTGAGGTTGGAAAACTGTCGGTGGCGGTGTCTAGAGTTGTCGGCATGGAGGTCCTTGGCGAACGACCCGTCTGGTCGATGAGCGACAGCGAGAAGCTGTCCGCTCTCGACGCGGTCGTCGCGGAGAAGGCCCGCCTGGAGACCCTCGAGCTCCACCTCATCGCAGCCATCGACCAGTCCGGCTACGCCACCGATCTCGGCGCCGGCGACACGGCTCGCCTCCTGACCCATCGATACCGCACCGACGCCACCGAAGCCCGGCGCCAGGTCCGCATCGCCACCAACCTCACCAAGTACGCCGCCACCACCGCAGCTCTCCCCGACCCCAGCACGCCCTTTACCGGCCCGGCCACCGCACATCCGGCTGAGGTTGACGACCCAAACGAGGCTGTGGACGAGGTGCGGGATGGAGGTACTCCGGGGTGGCGCGTCTCGCCTGCCCAGGCGGCCGCGATCGTCTCCGTCCTGAACCAGGTCCCCGCGACGGTCCCGGCCGAAGACCTGGAGTTCGCCGAGCACCAACTCATCGACCTGGCCGCCACCCACACCCCGACCGAGCTCCGCCGCGCCGGCCGCAAGATCCGCGACATCCTCGACCCCGACGGCCCCGAGCCAGACGAGAAGGCGGCGTACGAGCGGGAATCCCTCACGCTGAAGACCGTCGACCGCGGCGTCACCTTCCGCGGCTATCTCGCCAACGAGAACGCCGAACTCCTCCGCACCCTGATCCACGCCCACGCCAGGCCCCACAAAACCATCGACGGCCAACTCGACCCCCGCCCGCGCGACAAACGCCAAGCCGACGCCCTCACCACCATCCTCGCCACCGCAACTAACACCGCGCCAACTGCCTCGAGATCACGAGCAGGCACAGCCACCTCACCCGAGCACAACCACGCCGTCGCGCCTGAGCCAGTCCTGCCGGCACTCGATGGAGCTGTTGGATCGGCGGATGACGCCGACGTGGGCAACGCGACCGAAGCGGCCAACAGCGCCGACAGCGTCGACAGCGCCGGCGACAACTTGGTACCGGGTCACGGACCGAAGCCGCACATCAGCATCACCATCGACTACAACGACCTCACCGCCGCGACAGCCAACGCCACCGGCCAGCTGATCTTCGGCGACAACCTCTCCGCCGCGACCGTACGCCGCCTCGCCTGCGACGCCCAGATCCTCCCCATGATCCTCGGCAGCAAGTCACAACCCCTCGACGTCGGCACCACCCAACGCCTCGTCACCCGCCCCATGCGCCGCGCCCTCAACGCCCGCGACAAAGGCTGCGTCATCTGTAACGCCCCACCCATCCAGTGCGAGGCCCACCACATCATCTCCTGGCTCGACGGCGGCCCCACCGCCATCAACAACCTCGCCCTGCTCTGCAAACGCCACCACCTCGACCTCCACTCCGGCCACTGGCACATCCGCATCCTCAACGGCACCGTCCACGTAACCCGCCCCACCTGGGCAAACCCCACCCCCATCCCGCCCACCAAATACAAGCCGCCCACCGCCGACGTCGTCCACCACCCCCCAACCCCACCGCCCACCCCCTGGTCCGACGGCCAGCCCACCACGCCCACGACCGACCCACCCACCCCAACCGCCCCGCCGCACCCCGACGACTTCGACCCTTGGGGCGACATCGAGTCAGCCACGCGAACGACTGCTGACGCCGACGCGCGCGCCTCGGCGGCCCCGGCCCCATGCGATGCCCGTGACAACGCCTGCTCACGTGGGGAACGCCCGCACCTCGCACCGTGGGCTGACCACGCCGCCGGCTAAGCCGCTCGGCGTACTGCCCCGCCCATCGGCTGATCGTGCCGGGCACGCCGCGGGCCGGCTGTCATCGTGTCGGTATCGCGCGCTCAGGTGAGGCCGGCTACCGGACGGCCGTGGGCGCTCGTATTCGCTGGACGTCTGGACGTCTGGACGTCGCACGGCGGTCAGGACACTCTCGACCAGACGAGCTGCACCCGTCGCCAGCCGTCTACGCCGTTCCCGCGGACCGGGGATCGGTGGACACAGGCGCCGTACGCCGGTGTATGTTCCCCGGTTGGCGGCCCGCGTCGTCAGGTGCAGCCCCCGGCTGGACCGGCGACTCCGAGCCAGAGTCTGGAGACAAGCAGGCAGGCTCCTCTCCAGCAGGCTGCTGGGCGGCATCTGGAACACCCGTCGCGACGCGTACTGCGGCATGCGCCAAGGCCGCGAGCCTCCGCCGACGCGGTGCCGTCAACGCACTCGTGGGCAGCGCACCAGCCGCTACTGCGCGCGCAGTTCGCTCCATGACGAGACGCGGGGCGCGGGAGATCAATCTAGTCGCGTCGTCCCCGTCGATCCCAGGCGGGACGTCGGCCCAGCCAGTCGGCAGGAGCGCCGACCAAGCACGCGACCGCGCGGCAGCGCGCGAATCGCCGGCGGTAGCCGGCAACACTCCCGCGGGGCTGGCCGAGGTGTGGAACGGGTCGGTCTGTAAGCCGGATTCTGTGGTGGCGATCATCCATCTACGGTGACCGTTGCCGGGCACCTCCAGCGGCCTACCCGCGAGCTCGGGCGGGCAGCCCTCGGACGCTCGCGCGGGTGGTGGTTGCCCACCGCCCTTCTTGGCCTTGCTCCACGTGGGGTTTACCGAGCCTCCGCAGTCACCTGCGGAGCTGGTGGTCTCTTACACCACCGTTTCACCCTCACCCGCACTCCCATGAACCACGGGGTTCATCGGAGCCGCTGGCGGTCTGTTCTCTGTGGCACTGTCCCGCGGGTTGCCCCGGGTGGGTGTTACCCACCACGCTGCCCTGTGGAGTCCGGACTTTCCTCGGCGCCCTGTGAAGGACGACGCGATCGCCCGACCGACCCGTTCCTTGCCATCAGGATACGGCCTCCGCGGACACCTCGGGCCACAGGCCATCGGCACCTCGCTCGTACGGGCGGACGTCGACCACCGCGTCCAGGTTCAACGGGCCGTAGATGTGCGGGAAACTCATGCCGGTCCCGTCCAGGTCCTCGTCGCACAGGGCGGACACCAGCCGGCCGGTGTCGATGACGAGCAGGCAGAGCGGCTGGTCCACGTCGTCGTACGCGAAGTTGGCCACCATCGCGACCTGTTCGGGCCGGGACGCATGGATGAACGTAACGCCGTCGTCGAGGCTCTTGCCCCGGGTCGACCACCGGTAGCTCCCGGCCTCGCGCGCAGCCTCCCACTGGTCCACGAACGCGATGTGCAGAATCGTCGCCATAAACCCAACGCTAGCGGCTGCGACCGTGGATTAAGGTGCTCGACATGGCTGACGAGGAGCAGACGGAGACCAAGTCCGATACCAAGTCCGAGACCGAGACCAAGCCTGCGAAGCCGGTCGACGACCTGGTGACGTCGCAGCACACGGTGACGGTCGACGGGCAGGAGCTGCGGTACACGGCGACGACCGGCCGGATCGTGCTCCGGGAGGAGGTCTACACCGACGGCAAGTTCGAAGGGCTGAAGCCGAAGGCCGAGGTGTTCCTCACCGCGTACACGCTGGACGACGCCGACGCCGCGGATCGTCCGGTGACGTTCGCGTTCAACGGCGGACCGGGGTCGTCGAGCATCTGGCTGCACCTGGGGCTGCTCGGCCCGCGCCGCGTGGTCTCCGGCGATGTGGGTGAGCTCGCGCCCCCGCCGTACTCGATCGTCGACAACGAGGAGACGCTGCTCAAGTACAGCGACGTCGTGTTCATCGACCCGGTGTCGACCGGGTTCTCGCGTGCGGTCGAGGGGGAGAAGCCGGGGGACTACCACGGGTTCACCCGTGATCTGGAGTCGGTCGGCGAGGTGATCCGGCTGTGGACGTCGCGGAACGGGCGGTGGATGTCGCCGAAGTTCCTGGCCGGCGAGTCCTACGGTACGACGCGCGCCGCCGGGCTGTCCGCACACCTGCAGCAGCGGTACGGGATGTATCTCAACGGCGTCATGCTGATCTCGGTCGTGCTCGAGTTCGGCACGCTCGACTTCACGCCGGGCAACGATCTGCCGTACACGTTGTTCCTCCCGACGTACGCCGCGATCGCGCACTACCACGGGATGGTTCCGGACCGGTCGCTGGAGGACCTGCTCGCCGACGCGGAACGGTTCGCGGCCGGGCGGTACCCGAATGCGCTTGCCCAGGGCAACCGGATCCCGGCGGACTACCGTGCCGAGGTCGTCACCCGGCTGGCCGAGCTGACGGGTCTCAGCGAGGACTACATCGACCGGGTGAACCTGCGGATCGAGCACGGCCGGTTCTTCGCCGAGCTGCTGCGGGCTCGACGGCTCGTGGTCGGCCGGATCGACGGTCGCTTCACCGGCTGGGATCCGGACGCGGCAGGCGAGCGGCAGGACCGGGACCCGTCGATGAATGCGATCACCGGTCCGTACGCCGCGGCGCTCAACCACTATGTCCGCGTCGAACTCGGGTACGAGAACGATCTGCCGTACGAGGTGCTCAACATGGACGCGGCGAAGAACTGGTCGTTCAAGGAGTTCGAGGGCCAGCAGATCATGGTCGCGGACAAGCTCGCCGAGGCGATGCGCGTCAACCCGCACCTGAAGGTGTACGTCGCCTCCGGCCACTACGACGGCGCGACGCCGTACTTCGCCACCGAGCACACCCTGGCCCGGCTCCAGATCCCGGCCGACCTGACCGGCAACATCGAGACGAAGTACTACCCGGCCGGCCACATGATGTACATCCACGAAGACTCCCGCATCCAGCAGGCCGCCGACCTCGGCGCCTTCATCGGCGGCGCCTCCAACCGATGATCCTCATCCGCCACTCCGGCGCCCCGCAGCCGCTCGCCGTACCAGGCGTCGTACTGCGCCCGCCGGCGGTGGCGGACACGGTCGAACTCGCCCGCTTGTACTTCGACGCCTACGACCCCGGCACCGCCGCGGAAACCGAGCAGGACGCACTGGACGACATCCAACTCACCTTCGACGACGGCTACGGCGTACTCACCCCGGCCCTCAGCCGCCTCGCCTGGTACGACGACAAGCTCGTCGGCGCCCTCCTCGTCGTAGAACGCGCCCCCTGGCCCGACACCCCCGACTGCCCCTTCATCATCGAACTCTTCACCGCCCGCACCCACCGCCACCTGGGCATCGCCAGACTCCTCCTCAACCACTGCGCAGACGTGACGGTCGCCCTACGCGTAGAGGCCAACAACCTCCCGGCCCTCACCCTCTACCGCAGCGCAGGCTTCGAAAGCGTTGCTGACGGCAACTGAGTCAGCCACCTTGGCCCAGCATCGCGGCGCAAGCCACGACTGCGGTCGCCGTCATCAGGCCGGCGACGAGGTACGCAACCACGGTCGCTGACAGCGCCAGTGCGCGGCCGTGGGTCTGGCCGCGCACGTCGCGGAGTCCGGCACGTGCACAGCGCACCGCGGCGGCGCTGACCAGTACTGCGGGAACAACCTCGAGTACGAGGCCCCATGCGTCGAACGACGGATCCGTGTAGGCCAGCGCGACCATCGCTTCGGCGCCGGCCCACAGGATCAGCGGCGTGAGTAGCGCGAGCACAATCGCCGAGACGGCGGCTGCCCGTGACCGGCGATGCTGAACATCGGTTGGGCGCATCGAGAGGCTGGTACGTAGGCGGCTGGCCGCGACCCATGCCGCCACACCAACCGCGACCAGAGCGAGGAACGAGAACAGAGCTGCGTTGTCCCTGTGATACGCCTCCGGCATCGGCCGCGATTCGTCCACGGACGTGCAGGCCGCGCCGAGCAGCACCACGACCATGCTCGCGACCCCGACACGTTCCAGCTGCCGCCTGTCACTCCGCACCACGGGAGCCTCCTACCGTCAGTAAAGGACGGCGGAGGGCGCCTGTACAGGCTCAGCTCGGGTAGATGCGGTAGCCGTTGAAGGTTCGGCGTTCGAAAGAGGAGTAGAAGGCGTCGGCGGTGTCGGTGACGAGGTCTATGCGTTGGGCGTGGGGCTCGAGATACTGCGTGACGTTCACGGGAGGGTCAGTACTTCGGCGCCGGTGTCGGTGACGACCAGCGTGTGTTCGAACTGCGCGGTGCGGGACTTGTCCTTGGTGGTGGCGGTCCAGCCGTCTTCCCAGAGGTCGTACTCGTACGTGCCGAGTGTCAGCATCGGCTCGATCGTGAACGTCATACCGGGCTCGATGACGTCGTCGAAGCGCTCGTCGTCGTAGTGGGGGATGATCAGGCCGGAGTGGAACGACGTCGAGATCCCATGACCGGTGAAGTCGCGGACGACGCCGTACCCGAAGCGCTTGGCGTAGGACTCGATCACGCGGCCGATGATGCTGACCTGCCGACCGGGTTTGACTGCCTTGATGCCGCGGTTCAGCGCCTCGAGGGTGCGCTCGACCAGCAGCCGGCTCTCCTCGTCGACATCGCCGACCAGGAACGTCGCGTTGGTGTCGCCGTGCACCCCGTCGAGGTACGCCGTGATGTCGACGTTGACGATGTCGCCGTTCTCCAGCGGACGGTCGTCCGGGATGCCGTGGCAGATGACCTCGTTGACCGAGGTGCACAGCGACTTCGGATAACCGCGGTAGCCGAGCGTCGACGGGTACGCGTTGCGCTCGATCAGGTACTCATGGCCGACCGCGTCCAGCTCGTCGGTCGTCACGCCCGGCTTCGCCGCCGCACCGACCGCCTGCAACGCCTGCGCGGCCAGCTTGCTCGCGACCCGCATCTTCTCGATCAGCTCGGGCGACGTCACGTACGAACCGTCGAACGGCGTCGGCGCCGGCTTGTCGACGTACTCCGGGCGCGGGATGGAGGCGGGGACGGCGCGGCGCGGCGAGATGTGGCCGGGAGTGAGGATCGACATGGTGAGATCATTCTATTCAGCTGCGACAAGACTCCCAGGAGGTGGTCATCCAGATGAGCGACGATCACAGCAACGAGTGGTACTACAACACCAAGACAGGCAAGGTCGAGCCGTACTCCGGTGCGAAGTCGGGCGACCGGCTGGGCCCGTACAGCTCCCCGGAGGAAGCCGCCCGCGCACTCGAGAAGGTCCAGGAACGCAACGAGGCCTGGGAGAACGACCCGAAGTGGGAGGACGACTGAGCGGTCGTCCCGGCCACATGCCGAGGGGCACCACCGGATCGGTGGTGCCCCTCAGGTTTGTAGCGGACGTCGCGCGAATGCGGACGACCGGATCAGCGGGCTACCCGCTTGGCCGCGGTCTTGCGAGCCGGGGCCTTCTTCGCGGCGGTCTTCCGGACCGCCGTCTTCTTCGCCGCCACGCGCTTCGCCGGCGCCTTCTTGGCAGCGGTCTTCGCCGGTGCCTTCTTGGCGGCGGTGGCGCGCTTGGCCGGCGCCTTCTTCGCAGCCGTCTTCCGCGCGACGGTCTTCTTCGCCGTCGTCGTCTTCTTGGCGGCGGTCGTGCGCTTGGCCGTCGTCTTCTTCGCTGCCGTCGTCTTCTTGGCAGCAGTAGCGCGCTTCGCCGGCGCCTTCTTCGCAACGGTCTTGCGGGCCGTGACCTTCTTCGCCGGGGCCTTCTTCGCAACGGCCTTCTTGGCGGTGGTGGTCTTGCGGGCCGGCGCCTTCTTCGCCACCGTCTTCTTAGCGGCGGTCTTCTTGGCCGCACTCACCTTCTTCGTCGCTGTCTTCTTTGCTGCGCTGACCTTGCGCGCGGTTGTCGTCCGCTTCGCCGGGGCCTTCTTCGCGACAGTCTTCTTGGCGGGAGAAGCCTTTTTGGCTGTCGCCTTCCCTGCGGCTGCCTTCTTGGCTGGCACTCTGCCTCCTTGGTGCGGCTGAGGAAAACCACGGTGGATTCCTCGTCGTCATGATGATGACAACACTTGTGCGCCACGTAAAGCACCCGAAACGTCTACAGGTTAAGGCGAACTGGCGGCAAAGAGCGGCGTAAATGCCGAAAATCCTTGTGCAGAAGGGATTCCGCCGTGCCGTGAGCATGCCGGACCGGCGCAATATTTTCTTGGCGACACGCGGCAGAATCTGCCGTGAAGTGCCCCGATCGGCGAGTGTTGTCCTCGGCAACGTCCTGCGAAGGTGAGGTGCAACGACCCCGTGAAGAGCATGTACGACGACCTCCACAACACCGTCGAACTGCCGCGCGAAGTACGTCGTGTGGTCAGCATCGTGCCGTCGTTGACGGAGTCGATCGCGGTCACACATCCGTCGTTGATCGTTGGTGCGACCGACTGGTGTACGCATCCCGCGGACCTCGATGTCGTCCGTCTTCGCGGTACCAAGAATCCCGATCTCGATCGCATCCGCGAACTCGCACCGGACGTCGTCGTCGCGAACGCCGAAGAGAATCGCGCGGCCGATCTCGACGCGTTGCGCGCGCACGGAATCGCGCTCTGGGTGACGGCGCCGACGACAGTGCCCGAATCACTCGACTCACTCGAACGCATGCTGTCCGCGATCGCCGGCGATGTGCCGGCCTGGTTGGTGCGAGCGCGCGAAGTGTGGAGTACGCCGTACGACGGAATGCGCCGGCGGGCCGTGATACCGATCTGGCGGCGACCGTGGATGGCGTTGGGACGGGACACGTTCGCGGGCGATCTACTCGCCCGGATCGGCGTCGACAACGTGCTCGCACATTCCGGCGAGCGTTATCCGAGGATCGATCCGGACGCGTTACCGGAGTACGACATCGTGGTGCTGCCGGACGAGCCTTATGCCTTTTCCCCGACCGATGGTCCGGAGGCGTTCGGCAAACCTGCACGCTGTATCTCGGGCCGCCATCTCACCTGGTACGGGCCGTCGCTCGTCGAAGCGCGCGAGCTGCTGACCGAGCAGCTGGCGTGATCTCTGCCTCGTCATCTAGACGGTTAGGTATGCCTCACCTACACTCGCCGGGTGCCGTCGATGACCGCGAAGAAGAAGTGCTGCAAGGACAAGCCGAGGTGCAAGAAGTGCCCGGTGGTGCTGATGCGCCTGTCCAAGGCAGGCTGCGCCGAGCGGGTCGACAAGGTCCACTACAAGGTGGACAAGAAGGTTCCCAAGAAGGTGCTGAAGCAGGCGCGCGCCCGCTAGGACGCTCGCCGCAGCGTGATCGCGTCGGCCGCCTCTCGCAGCAGACCGGGGATCGTCACGTGCGCGGCCTGACCGGTCGCCTCGAGGTCGTCGCCGTACCACCAGCCGTGTTTGCTGATGGTCTGCAGCTCGAGCTCCTCCTGGTTCGCGAACGTCACGTCGACGCGCTCCACCGCGACCGCGAAGAAGGTCTGGTGCTGGATGATCCGGCACCCGCCCCACTCGAACTCGATCGTGTTCGTCGCCACCGGCGTACCGAGCGCGTCGGCGGGCAGCACGATGCCGACCTCTTCGCGTAGTTCGCGGCTGGCCGCTTCGCCGACGGTCTCACCGGCTTCGACGCCGCCGCCGATCGTGAACCAGTACGGCGTCTGTGGTTTCAGCGGATCCCAGCCGTGCAGCAGCAGCACCTTGCCGTCCGGGCGCACCGGCAGCACGCGGGCCGTCGTACGGCGTCGGACCGTTCCTGGTGGTGGCAGCTCGGATTCGCTCACACCACAAAACGGTAAGCGACCCGGGCCACAGCGCGTCGTCCGATGCGGCGCGTCTCACATGGTTGCCGCAGACATCTACGATCGATGGCATGGCGAGTATCGGTCTTGGGCTGGCGGCGTTGGGGCGTCCGGGGTACATCAACCTCGGGCACGACGAGGATCTCCCGCCGGGTCGGGCGGTCGAGGATCTTCGGGTCCGAACGCACGAGCTGCTCGAGCAGGCTTGGTGGGCCGGTGTTCGGTATTTCGACGCCGCGCGTTCCTACGGTCTTGCCGAGCAGTTCCTCGGCGAGTGGCTGACGCCGGAGCGCCGTGCCCAACTCACGATCGGTTCGAAGTGGGGCTACACGTACGTCGGTGGCTGGCGTACCGACGCGGCCACGCACGAGGTCAAGGACCACGGCCTCGCCACGTTCGAACGGCAATGGCCCGAAACCCTTCAAGCGCTTGGTGGACCGCCGGACTTCTACCTCGTCCACAGTCTGACCGCCGACAGTCCCGCGCTCGACGACAAGCGCCTACTCGATCGCCTCACCGAGCTCGCCGACTCCGGCGTCCGCGTCGGACTGTCCACGAGCGGCCCACGCCAGTCCGAGACGCTCCGCAAGGCAATCGATCTAGGTACGCCGTTCTCCGCCGTACAGGCGACCTGGAACGTGCTGGAGCCTTCCGCCGGTGCTGCACTGGCCGAGGCGCATGAAGCCGGCTGGTTCGTCGTCGTCAAGGAGGCGGTCGCGAACGGGCGCCTCACCAGTCACGCCGGTGAGACGCCCTTCAACGAGTTCGCGCGCCAGCACGGCACTGCTCCCGACGCGCTGGCGATCGGTGCAGCCGTGGCTCAACCGTGGGCGGACATCGTCCTCAGCGGAGCCACGACTGCTTCCCAACTGGCGAGCAATCTCGCCTATCGAGTTGACGGACCGTTGACCGAGTTCATCCAGCAGCCCGAGGAGTACTGGACCGAACGCTCGGGCCTACCGTGGATCTGAGCTCCTGCCGGAGGGCACTCGCACCCGAGCTGGCCTTCGCCGCCGACGTGAGCGCGGCGTCCGGCTGCGGAGCCGGCACCGGCGGGCACTTGACGTCGGACTGGTTGCCCGGCAGGCGAGCCGGTAGCGCACCCGTCTGCAGGTAGGCCACGATCCGGTCATCAGTACACGTCACACCGGACAGCGAACCGGCGTGCGTCGTACCGCCGACGCCCTCGATGAGCACCGCGTGCGGGAACGTCTTGCGGGTCTGCAAGGCACCCGAGTACGGCGTTGCCGCGTCGAGCGTCTCGTTGATCAGCAGGGCGCCCTTCACCCGACGGCCGTCGACCTTCACCGGGTTGCCGGCCTTCGCCGGCCAGAAGGCGCACGGTGCGTTGAACCATGCGTTGTTCCAGGTCAGGAACGGCGCCTTGGCGTAGATGCTCCAGTTGTCACGGCGCCAGGTGTTCCAGTTGGTCGGCCACTTGGCGTCGGTGCAGGACACGCCGAGGTAGACGGCGTACCCGTTGTCGTCGAACGGCGGGGAGCCGTACAGGTCGACCAGGGGAGCGGCGTTGCGGTTGTGGACCCACTCGGAGAACGCGCTCGCCACGTCGACCCAGCCGTACACGTAGTACGCGGCCTGGGTGAAGATGTCGTTCCACTCGTCCGGACCGATCTTGCCGTCGGCGGGATGGCCGATGAGTTTGCGCATTTCGGCGTAATAGCGGGCTTCGACGACACGTTCGGTCGTGCCGAGATGCCAGACCGAGTCGTGCGCGGCGACGTACGCGAAGAACACCTTGACGCTCTTGTTGAACGCGATGTCCTGGTCGAGGTTGGCCTTGTACCAGACGCGCGTCGCGTTGACGACGCCGTCGAAGATGACGCGACGGAAGCGGTTCGGGTAGAGCGTGCCGTAGACCTGGCCGAGGTACGTGCCGTACGAGAAGCCGTAGTAGTTGATCTGCGGTGCGCCGAGCGCCTTGCGGATGCTCTCCATGTCGCGGACCGAGTCGAGCGTGGTCAGGTGACCGAGCAGCGCGTGCTGGGCGCTGTTGCACGCCTTCGCGTACGCCTTCGAGCGGTTGATCCAGACCTGCTCGAGCTTCGGCGTCACCGGGACGTACAGCGGGCGGTTGTAACCGGCGTAGTCCGGGATGCAGCTCAGTGCGGGCTGGCTCGAACCGACACCGCGCGGATCGAAACCGATCCAGTCGTACGCATCGCCCGCGCCGTTCGGCACGAACTCACCGAAGATCGCATAGATCAATCCGGAACCGCCCGGTCCACCCGGATTCACCAGCATCGGACCCTGCGCCTGCGCATCGGGCGTCTTGTGCAGGACCCGCGACACCGCCAGTTTGATCTTCGTTCCACCCGGGCGGTCGTAGTCCAGCGGCACCACGACGAACCCGCATTGTGCGCCCCGGCTCGCGAGCGTCGGATTTGTGCAGGCGCTCCATTGCACCGGCGGTGGCGTATAGCTCGCCGGCTTCGAGTTGGACTGGTTGGACGGTACGGCGCTCGCCGCCGGAATGGAGCTGATCACTCCACCGACCAGTGCGAACGAGACGCCTGCGGCAACAATCAATCGACGAATTCTCATCGGGCCTCCCCTTTTGCCGCAAACATCCTGAACCCGCGAAACCTGCGGAACAAGGCTTCGCGGGCAGTATCCGGAGAGCTACCCGGACAGCACGAGGAGTGGCTAGAAGGTGTGTTCGTCTCCCGGGAAGGCACCCGATGCGACCTCCGACGCGTACGTCGCGGCCGCGGTCGTGAGGATGCCGCGCAGGTCGGCGTACTGCTTCACGAATCGGGGCATACTGCCCGAGCGCAGGCCGGCCATGTCCTGCCAGACGAGGACCTGCGCGTCGGTGTCACGGCCCGCGCCGATGCCGATGGTCGGGATCGGGACGCGTTTGGTGATCTCCGCCGCGACGTCACCCGGGACCATTTCCAGCACCACCGAGAACGCACCGGCTTCGGCCAGCGCGACGGCGTCGTCGATGAGACCGGCGGCCTGATCGCCGCGACCCTGCACGCGGTACCCGCCGATGCTGTGCTCGCTCTGCGGTGTGAAGCCGATGTGCGCCATCACCGGGATGCCCGACTGCGTGAGCTTCTCTACCATCGGCACCATGTTCCGGCCGCCCTCGAGCTTGACCGCGTGCACACCGGCTTCCTTCATGAACCGGACGGCGGTGTGGAACGCCTGCTCCGGCGACGCCTGGTACGAACCGAACGGCAGGTCCGCGACGACCAGCGCATGCTCGACGGCACTCGCGACCGCACGCGCCAACGGGATCAGTTCGTCGACAGTCACGCGCAAGGTCGTGTCGTAGCCGAAGACGTTGTTCGCGGCGGAGTCGCCGACGAGCAGCACCGGAATGCCTGCCTGGTCGAAGATCTCGGCGGTGTACTGGTCGTACGCCGTGAGCATCGCCCACTTCTCGCCGCGGTTCTTGAAGTCGCGGAGGTGGTGGACGCGGTACCGCCGCGGTCGCTTGGCCGGGTCGCTCGCACTGCCCGACGACGGTTGGCCGCCGCCGGCCGCGGACGGACCTTCGGTACCGGCCGCCGCACTCGCCGACACCTGCGCGCGACGCGCGGCCCGATGCGTCGAGACCGGCTCGGCCGGGATCTGACTCGGCGCATCCTGCTGGACATTCGCCCGTCGCCGCGCACCGATCGGCCGCTGCCCGTCAGGCTCGTCACTCACCGGCGCATTGCTCTCGTACTCCGCACTCGGGTCCGACAAGTAACCGTTGCCCTGCTCCGGCTGATACCCCTCGATCATGTCCGGCATGTACGCCGTGATCGTCTGAGTATCCATCGGATTCACCGGCCGAGCTCCAGTCGGCTGCCGCGACCCCTCGTCACGCCTCGCCGGCTGATCCTTCCGAGCCGGCTCGTCACGCCGCGGCGCCTGTTCCGGTCGCGACGCTTGTTGCTGTCGTGGTGGTTGCTCCTGGGCAGGCTGTGGCTCCTGTCGCGAGGCCTGTTCTTGTTCTTGCCTGGCCAGCTGTGCTTGTAGTGCGGCGAGCTCCTGGCGTGCTCTCTGCTCGTGGGACGGCACCGGCTCGGGGCGTGGCTGCTCCGGGCGCGGGGGCTCGAGGCGCTGGACGGGCTCCTGCGGCTGGGCAGCTTCGCGCACCGGTTCCTGCGCGGGCGGCGCCTGACGCGGCGGTTGCTGCTGCGGACCGAGTCCGTTGCTCGAGTGGCTCACGCCGTTGCTCGACGCATGCCCGTTGCTCAGCCCGTTGCTCAGCCCGTTGCTCTGCGCCGGCGGCTGTGGTGCGGGGCTCGGCTGCGGCGCCAGAGCACTCCAGTTGGCACTGCCGTTCGACGCGTGCGGCGGTCGCGGTGTCACGCCGTTGCTCGACTGCGGTGCGGGCGGCCGCGGCGCCTGCGCACCAGGCTGACCGGGCTGACCCGACTGGCCGGGCTGACTCTGCGGCGGTCGTGCCCCATTGCTCCCCGGACCGAAGGGACTTGGCCGCCCCTGCGGCGGTTGCGGTGCCGGCGGCGGCTGCTGACCCTGCGGGCGGAACGGGCTCTCCTGGAACCGCTCGTACGACTCGTCGCGCGATTCCCCGTAGTACTCAGGCCTCTCCGGGCGCTGCGGCGGTGCCTGCCGCGGCTGGTGCTGCGACGGCGGCGGTGCGCTCGGCAGGTACGGCGGCTTCGGGACGTACGGCTGCTGCGGCACCGGGCCGCGCTCGTACGTCCGTGGTGCGTTCGGCAACGACGGCGACGGGTCGAGACCGAGCCCGGAACCGCCGGAGCCACGGTCCCGCCAGGTGTCGTTGTCGTAGTCCGAGCGGCGGTGCTCCTCGGTTGTCCGATTCTTCGGTCCGGTCCCGTACGGCGAGGGCAGCTCCTCGTCGTCGTCCTGGGTACCGGCCGACAGGAAGTTGTCAACCATGCCGCCATCGTCCCACCGTTGCGGAGGGTGAGCGCCACCGGCTGACGGTGAGCGATCGCTCACATCGTCCGGGTAGGTGTCGCGGGGCAGGCCGGAGCGGTCGTGGGTCTCGTCCGACGAGCCCCACGGGGATTCTTGGGATGGGCGGTACCGCCAGGAGTCACTCAGTGGTCGGCTGCCTTCCGTGCGTCCTCACGCCATGCGTTCGTGATCGGCAACCGGCGGTCCCGGCCGAAGGCCTTGTGGGTCAGCTTCGGGCCCGGTGGGTACTGCCGGCGCTTGTACTCCGCGCGGTCGACGAGCTGGATCACCTTCGTGACCAGCTCGGCGTCGAACCCGGCAGCGACGAGTTCCGCACTGCCGCGGTCCTGCTCGACGTAGTCGTCGAGCATGTCGTCGAGCAGGTCGTACGGCGGCAGCGAGTCGGTGTCCTGCTGCCCCGGGCGAAGCTCGGCCGACGGGGGCTTGACGATCGAGTTCTCCGGGATCGGGGGCTGCTGCCCCTTCTCCTCGGCGTCGGCGTTGCGCCACTTCGCGAGCCGCCAGACGAGCGTCTTCGGGAGGTCCTTCAACGGTGCGTAGCCGCCGACCGCGTCGCCGTAGATGGTCGAGTAGCCGACGGACAGCTCGGACTTGTTGCCACAGGCAAGCACCAGGTGGCCGTCGGCGTTCGACAGTCCCATCCAGACCACAGCACGGACGCGGGCCTGCAGGTTCTCCTCGGCCAGTCCGGTCAGGCCGAGCGTGTCGAGGAACGGTTGCACCATCGGCTGGATCGGCACGACCCGGTAGTTCAGGCCGGTCCGGGCGGCGAGCTCGGCGGCGTCGTCCTTGGAGTGGTCGCTGGAGTAGATGCTCGGGTTGGAGATCCCGAAGACGTGCTCGGCGCCGATCGCGTCGCAGGCGATCGCGGCGACCAGCGACGAGTCGATGCCGCCGGACAGTCCGAGCAGGACGGACTTGAAGCCGTTCTTCTGGACGTAGTCGCGCAGGCCGGTCACGATCGCGCCGTACATCTCGGCCTCGTCCGACAACTGCGGTGCGATCACCGGCTCCATCGCGTCGTACGGCTCGACCGGATCCTCGTGCAGGACGGTGTGCACGATCTCGATGCCTTCGTAGGTGCCTTCCGGCGCACCTTCGGCGGCCGGGAGGTCGAGGTCGACGATCATGCTGCCCTGCTCGAACTGCGGGGCGCGGGCGAACACCTTGCCGTCGGCATCGGCGACCAGCGAGTCGCCGTCGAAGACGAGTTCGTCCTGGCCGCCGACGAGGTTCACGTAGGCGAGCGCGCAACCCGCCTCGCGGGCGCGCCGCCGTACCAGGTCGCCGCGGCTGTCGTCCTTGTTCGCCTCGTACGGCGAGCTGTTGATCACGAGCAGGAGACCGGCGCCCGCTTCGTGGGTGACCGCGGCCGGGCCGCCGTCCTGCCAGAGGTCCTCGCAGATCACCAGCGCGACGTCGATGCCGTGGATCCGGATCACCTGCAGGGTGTTGCCGGGGACGAAGTGCCGGAACTCGTCGAAGACGCCGTAGTTCGGCAGGTGGTGCTTGACCGCGCTGGTGACGACGCGGCCCTGGTGGATGACCGCGGCGGAGTTGGTCGGGGAGCCTTTCGGCCGGCCCAGCCGGTCGACGCCCATCGCCGTACCGCCGGCCCGGTCGAGGTATCCGCAGACCACGACGATGTCCCCGAGCCCTTCGTCGGCGAGCCGCTGCGCGAGATCGTGGATCCGGCTCTGCGACGCATCCACGAACGACGCCCGCAGCGCCAGATCCTCCACCGGATACCCGGTCAGCCCGAGCTCGGGAAAGGCCACCACATGCGCACCTTGCTCGACCGCGTTCCGGGTCCACGCGACGATCTTGTCGGCGTTCCCAGCAATGTCACCCACGGTCACATTCAGCTGAGCAAGAGCAACTCGGAGTTGAGGCACGGGAGCACATTACTGGTTCCCCCCGCTCATCCCCACGCCCCTCTCCAACCTCTTACGTATTACGTACGCCAAAGGTCCTGATCAGTACTTGGTGGATGTACGGGCGACCAGGAGTGGGGTCAGGGTGGTCCAGCCGAGGGACTCGTAGAGGGGGCGGCCGGTGGGGGAGGCGGAGAGGTAGGCGGTGGGGGTGGGGGTGGAGTGGGCCAGGGCGGTCATGAGGGCTCGGGCCAGGCCGCGGCGGCGGTGGGCGGGGTCGGTGGTGATGAGGTCGGCTACGGCGCCGGTGTGGAGGACGGCCATCCGGCCGGTGGCGGCGATCTCGCCGTACCCGTAGATCTGGGCGTCGACGATCGACGGCGTGGTGGAGACCTCGAGGGTGTACGGCGCGGGCACGGGGTACGACGCCTGCTCGGCCAGGCTGATCGTCATCAGCCATTCGGTACGGAGCGACTCGAGTGGTTTGAGGTCGGCGGCGAGGCGAGCCGGGTCGTCGGTGGTGATCGCCAACCAGGACGTGCCGGGCGGATGGCAGTCTGTCAGCGCGAGATGCGCCGCGGCGGCCGCATGAGCTTCGGTGGCGACGTACTCGACCCGTCGCTCCGGTTCGCCGACGCGTACGACGGTGACGTCGTCGACCTGCTGATAATCGGTCCACCCGCGCGACGCGGACCATCCGCGCTGCCAGCGGGTCAGGGCGTCGTCGTGCACCCGCCTATGGAACAGCGACGAAGGTTCACGCCCGAAGGAACTTTGGATGGACGCCGCACCGCTCCGGCGCGGATTGACTGGTGCCATGAGCATCCAGGCCGGACCGACCGGGCTGAGTGAGCGCGCACTCGGCCCGGACCTCGCGCGCGGATTCATGCTGCTGTTCATCGCGCTCGCCAATTCGCACTACTTCGTCTACAGCGACCGCGTCTTCGGCGGCTTCCCGACCGACGGCTCGGCAGTCGATCGCGTGGCCGGCCTGCTGATCTCGACCTTCGTCGACGGCCGCGCGTTCCCGATGTTCGGCGTCCTCTTCGGGTACGGCGTCGCGCAGATCGTCCGCCGCCAACGCGAATCCGGCAAGGGCTGGTGGCCGATCCGCAAGCTGCTCTGGCGGCGCAGCCTCGTCCTGATCGTCCTCGGTTTCCTGCACGCGATGCTGCTCTACATCGGCGACATCCTCGCGGCGTACGGCGTCCTGCTGTTGCTCGGTGTGTGGGCCCTGCGCTGGAAGGACCGCTGGCTGTTCGTCGTCGCCGCGCTCGTCCTCATCCTCACCTCGCTACCGAGCGACGACTCGCTCGCGACCTCGTCCGACGCGGCCGACCCGGCGATGGTCCCGCCGGACTTCCTCGGTCAGTTCGGCGACCGGATCGTCGTACAGCCGTTCATCGCCGGCCTCGGCTGGATCGGCTTCGTCACGCCGTTCCTGATCGGCCTGTGGGCCGGCCGCCGCCGCATCCTCGAACGCCCGGCGCAGCACCTCACCCTCCTCCGTACGACGGCACTCGTCGGCCTCACGATCGCGGTCGTCGGCGCGCTCCCGGTCTCGCTCGTCGTCGGCGGCGTACTCGCCCGACCGAGCGACCACGCGCTGTCGATCCTCGGACCGTTGCACGACGCAACCGGTGTCTTCGGCGGCGTCGGGTACGCCGCACTCATCGTGCTCATCGCCCGCAGGCTCAGCGAGTCCCGAGGCGATCGCCAGGGCCCGGTCTCCCTGGCGATCGCAGCTGTGGGACAACGTTCGCTGACGTGCTACCTCTCCCAATCGGTCGTGTGGGCCGTCGCGTTCACGCCGTACCTGCTCGACCTGTCGCACACGCTCACCACAACCACCACGGCCCTGCTCGCCGTCGCGACCTGGCTGGCGACCGTACTGCTCGCCGACCGGATGCGCCGCGCGAACTACCGCGGCCCGTTCGAGATCCTGATCCGGCGGATCACCTATCAGCCGAAGAGAACAGCAGCCACTCTGTCGCGGAGCTCGGGCAACCGCGCGTAGAACACGTCACCCGGGCACTGCGTCGTGTTGTAGTCGCGATGCCCGACGATCGCGACATGCGGATCGAGGCCGTACTTCGTGCACAACCACGCGCACGTCAGCACGGACATGTCGAACAGCGGGACCGTCACGTCCTCGCTGACGTAGATGCCTTCGTGCTCGATGCCGATCGTGTGGCTGTTCTGGTTCGCGGTCTGGGCGCCGAGGACGTTCTGGCCGTTGTTGATCGCCGACAACGACTTGCTCCGGCCCTCCATCAGGAACCCGCCGCGGCTGATCGTGAGCTGGTTGCCCATGTCGATCCAGCCGTTGGTGTCCATGTGCAGGTCCTGGATCCAGTGCTGGACCGAGTACGCGGCCGCGAGCGAGTAGTCCGTGACGTTCGGGCTCGCGGTGTGATGGATGACGATGTGGTCGGGCTTGCCGATCACCTGGGTCGCCGACTTGGGCGGGCGCGCCGACCACTCGGTCCGCGTGTAACAGCGCGGCGCGGGCGCGGCGAGCGCTGTTGTGGGCCTGGCTGCGGCCAGGGTCCCGCCGAGCAGTACGCCGCCGGCGGTCGCGCCGAGCAACGTACGCCGGGAGACCCGGGCGCGTTGGATATTTTCTGGGGCGGTCATGTTGTAGAAAATTCCCTACGAACCGGCACTCCAAACCGCCTCGACCTGCAGCTCGACAGGAGGTGTCTGCCGATGGGGCCGGAATCGCGGTTCGCGCAGGCGTGGAGGCACGGGCAGTGCACGTATACGTCCTGTCGAGCTGCAGGTGAGAGGTTGGTGTGTAATGGCGGGCGTGACTGTTCGTGAGCGGCCGGAGGACGCCAGGCTGGGTCGAGCCGGCAAGGCGGTGCGGGTTCTGGTCGCCGTGGCCGGGATCGGGCTGCTGATCAACGGATCGGTGCGCGCATCCGACGACGCGTGGCCGTTCGGACCGATGTCGCAGTACGCGATGTCGGTGCCGGACGACGCCAAGATCGACTACACCCGGATCAGCGCGGTCACCGATGCCGGTACGACGGTCGACGTACCGCTGAACATCGAGGGCGCCGGCGTCGCCCGGGCCGAGATCGAGGCGCGGACCGGCGAGATCGTGAAGAACCCGTCGCTGCTGCAGCAGGTCGCGGACGGGTGGGCTCGGAAGCATCCTGACAAGCCGAAGTACGTGAAGCTCGAACTGATCCGCGACACGACCCAACTGGTCAAGGGCCGGGTCGAGGGACCGCCGACGTCGCAGGTGCTCGCGACGTGGGAGGTACGTCGATGAGGGCCGTCAACTGGTTCACACCGGCGATCGCCCTGGGGCGGATCGCGTGGTTGCGGACGATCCTGTATCTGTTCGTCATCCTCGACATGCACGCCTTCGTCCGCGACACCCGCGACAAGGGCGAGCATCCCGGGCTCTATCAACCGCTGCTGCTGGCCCGGCTGCTCGACCTGCCCAAGCCGTCGGTCGCGAACACGACCGCGCTGTACTTCGTGCTGATCGTGGCCTGCCTGATCGGTGCCTCGAACTACTTCCCGCGGATCGCCGGCTGGATCGTCGCGCCGGCGTTCACCTGGTGGGTGCTGATCGGGATGAGCGACGGGAAGGTCGACCACGACCACCTCGCGCTGGTGATCGCGCTGTGGGTCCTCCCGACCGTCGGCGGTGCTCGGCGGGGGCGGGCGTCGTACGGCGATCAGACCCGGTCGGAGGCGGCCGGCTGGGCGATCCGGTGCGTGCAGATCTGCGTGATCGCGACGTACTTCCTGTCCTCGATCGCGAAACTGCGCAGTGCCGGATGGGCGTTGACGTGGCCCGGGAGCGCAGTACTGACCTGGGCGATCGTGCGCCGGCCGCATCCGGTCGGGGAGTGGCTGCTGCACTATCCGTGGGTGCTGCACGTGATGCAGTGGGTCGGGATCATCGGGGAGTTCTGTTCGCCGGTGATCCTGTGGCTCAAGGGGCGGTGGCAGTTGCTCGGGGCCCTGTTCTTCCTCGGGTTCCACGCGGCGAATACGGCGATCCTGCTGATCCACTTCCTGCCGACCGTGGTCTGCTGGTTGGCTTTTGCCCCGCTCGAACGGATCGTGCCTTGGTACCAGGCGCGACGGGTGAAGAAACGGTCAGACGACGCCCGAGAGGCCGAACACGAGGCCGAAGAGGGCCGGGAGGCCCAGCAGCAGGCCGGCGCGTAGGCGGAACCGGCGGCCGCCCGGTCCCGGCGTACGGACGATCCGGGAGAGCACGGCACCGGCGTACCCGAAGACCAGGGCGGCGAGCAGGATCTGTTGGGTCGGCAGGCTGTCCGCGTCGTGGTGGGTCAGGCCGAGCGTCACCAGTCCGGGGCAGCAGAACGCGCACATGCCGAATCCGAGCTCGGGGATCGGCAGCCAGCGGCGGCCGAGCACGTCTTTCTCGGCGGGTCGCTTCCGGCGCAGTGATTGGATGAAGCGCGCCGTACTGACGATGAGGTCGCTGAGGCAGAGGATCGCGGCGACGATGAGTGCTGCATGGAAGATCGTCTGCACGGGAACACGCTAGGCCCCTGGGCATGCCTGTGTCCGCCTGGGGACGTAACGTCTGCTTAACAGAGGCGGGGCACACTGTGAGAAGTTCTGGACCTGGGCGAGAGGTGGACTGATGGACAAGCAGCAGGAGTTCGTGCTGCGCGCGCTGGAGGAGCGCGACGTACGCTTCGTGCGGCTCTGGTTCACCGACGTACTCGGGTTCCTGAAGTCGGTCGCGGTGGCGCCGGCGGAGCTGGAGAGCGCGTTCGCGGAGGGGCTCGGGTTCGACGGGTCGGCGATCGAGGGGTTCGCCCGGGTGACCGAGGCCGACATGCTGGCCAAGCCGGACCCGTCGACGTTCCAGATCCTGCCCTGGCGCGGCGAGACGATGGGTACGGCGCGGATGTTCTGCGACATCAACATGCCGGACGGGTCGGCGTCGTTCGCCGATCCCCGTCATGTGCTGAAGCGGACGCTGTCGAAGGCTGCCGATCTGGGGTTCACGTTCTACACGCATCCCGAGATCGAGTTCTATCTGTTCAAGTCGCTGACCGGTGCGCCTGGTACGACGCCTGAGCCGGTCGACTCGTCCGGGTACTTCGACCACACGCCGCAGGGCATCGGCAACGACTTCCGCCGTGAGGCGATCACGATGCTCGAGTCGATGGGGATCTCGGTCGAGTTCAGCCACCACGAGGGCGGGCCGGGTCAGCAGGAGATCGACCTGCGGTACGCCGACGCGCTGTCGACCGCCGACAACATCATGACGTTCCGCGTCGTGGTGAAGGAGGTGGCGCTGTCGCAGGGGATCTACGCGTCGTTCATGCCGAAGCCGCTGTCGGATCAGCCGGGGTCGGGGATGCATACGCATATGTCGCTGTTCGAGGGCGACCGGAATGCGTTCTTCGAGGGCGGGGCGCAGTACCAGCTGTCGAAGACCGGGCGGGCGTTCATCGCCGGGCTGCTGCGTCACGCCGGGGAGATCACGGCGGTGACGAACCAGTGGGTGAACTCGTACAAGCGTTTGGCGGTCGGGGACGAGGCGCCGTCGTTCATCTCGTGGGGGCATAACAACCGGTCTGCGCTGGTGCGGGTGCCGATGTACAAGCCGCACAAGGGGCAGTCTTCGCGGGTCGAGTTCCGGTCGTTGGACTCTGCTGCCAATCCTTATCTGGCTTTTGCTCTGATGCTCGCTGCGGGGCTGAAGGGGATCGAGGAGGGCTACGAGCTGCCTGCGGAGGTCGAGGACGACATCTGGTCGTTGACCTCTCGGGAGCGCAAGGCTCTCGGCATCAAGCCGTTGCCCAGCAGCCTGGCCGAAGCCATCAGCGCGATGGAGGACAGCGAACTGGTCGCCGAGACGCTCGGCGAACACGTCTTCGACTTCTTCCTCCGCAACAAGCGCGCCGAGTGGCAGGACTACCGGCGCCAGGTAACCCCCTTCGAACTCAACAAACTCCTGCCTGTCCTGTAGCAGCAGGTAGTCGACCCCCGCCCTCGCCCTCGGGTGCGCGCTTATCGCGCGGTGAGTGGATAGGCCGGCGCTTGCTGATCGGATGGGTTGGTCGGTGGGACTCTGCTGCGGGGTATCGGCGACCTGAACCGGTCGGTGAGAGGGCCGGCGTGGTCAGGCGTCGACTTTGAAGGGGTCGTGTTCGGTGAGGAGTTTGTCGAGGCGGGCTTGGTCTACTCGGGTGGTTACTTCGGTGAGTTCTTGGCGGTCGCGGACCACCTTGCAGAGGACGACGGTCGAGGTGACGACGTAGAGCATGCCCAGGGCCAGGAAGGCTCGGACCCAGGGTTGGGCCGGGAGGTAGATGAGGGCGACGGTCATCGCGGTGAGGGAGATGCCGAAGGATGCGACCGACTGGGCGTAGAACGCGGCGGTCTGCTGGGGCTGGATGCTTTTGCTCATGCCGGAATCGTCGATCACGCGGGCGTGCCCCACATCAGCAAAATCACTCAGGTGTGTTCTAGCTGCAGGCTCGAAATCCCGGTGAATGATTGCGGGATGCGGAGCAGTCGGGGCGGCGGCGCGGAGTGCGTTTGGCAGATGCTCGATCTGGAGCGGTTCAGCGGGTGTCGCGATCAGCTCGTACGGGCCGTACCAGACGAGCCAGTCGAAGGCGGTTGAGAGGACGGCAACTTGGCCGAGTTCGTCGACGGCCAGGAAATCCCACTCCCATCTCCAATATGTGGCGTCAGCCGATGAGGACTTCGAGGATCTTGGTGGGGGTGCGGTCCAGGGTTGGGAAGCCTGTGGTGAGTTTGCCGATGATGGTTGCGGGTGGGGTGTCGGCACCGTCAACAGGCACGATGAAGAAGGTGCCGGTGTTGCCGAGGTCGGGGGTGTTGCTGAGGGCAACTGTGCCGCGGGGGTAGGTCTCGTGGCCGGTGAGTTCGGGGGTGAAGTGGTAGCCAGGCCGGCCCGCGCCGCACTCGAGGATCGCCCGGGTGTGGCGCGGGCACGGGGTCTGGTTGTAGTAGCGCTTCAGGGCGAGGTAGGTGAAGCTGTGCACCGCGCACGGGCCAGCGCTGCGGTCCAGGGTGACGACGAGGTCGCCGCGGTCGGTGCGGATGGTCGCCTTGACCAGCCCGATCGTCGGGGCGAGCGAGTACGGCGGACGGCCGCTCTCGCCCGGAGTACGCACGTACTGGCAGTTCTTGAACAGCGTCGTCGCAGCCTGGGCGCGGGCTACCCAGCCCTCGACGACGAGCGCGAGGGCGGCGACCAGCAGGACGGCGACAACCCGTTTCCAGTGACGCATAGTCCCGAAGGTAACACTGAGTATGCAGGTTGCAACAGGGTGTGTTCAGACTCCGGCGGTCTGCGGCGGAGCGTCGTCCGAGGCATGCTTCGACGCCCACCGCGATGCTGCTGTCGAGTGCCGGTACGGCGGATCGGCCGGCACCGGATCGGCAGGCGGCGACGCTTCGACGACCGTGTCGAGCACCGGAGCGGCAGTCACGATCGGCGTACCGTCCGGCGCAAGCGCATGCACCTCTTCGACCGTGAGCAGTCCGACCGGGCGGACGCCTTCGGTGATGATCACGATGCAGCCGGGGATCACCTGCTGGGCGCGATTTCCCTTGGCCGGCACGAGAATCCCCTCGGCCGGCGTACGCCAGGCGCCGGGTGCGAACCGGCGCAGCGCGATGCCGGCCTGACCGTCCTCCGGCGTTCGCGGTGGGAGGTACGCCGTCGCGGTGTAGTCGTAGTCGTAGTCCGGCTCCGGCGGACCCGACACTCGCCCGCCCTGTTGGGGTGTCAACCAGAGCACCGTTCCGCGCACGGCGAGCGACCCCGTCATCATGACCATGAGAAGCCATCATGCCGATTACTGAGCGGATCCGCTACACGACACCGTGTATTCCCCGCGATCTGTCCGCGATCCCGCCGAGACTTTGTGAACACACCGACCATTGTGCGCGCAGGGAAGCGGTGATGGGTCCAGGAACTGCGTTGGGTAGCCTCTGGGGGTGGCTGAGGGTCGGAGAGGATCGTGGGAGGGACGCCTCGTTCGGCTCGGGTTCGAGGACCCGCAGCGCGCGGCGGGGATGCTCGAGGAGCTGGACGCGCTCGACTCGCACAGTCCGATGGCCACCGAGCAGTTGATCACCACGCTCGGGGAGTCCGCCGACCCGGATCTCGCGCTCCACGGGCTCTGCGCGATGGCGGAGGCGCTGCACAGACATCAGTACGACGTGGCCGCGTTCGCGCGCACGCTCGAGATGGACGACGGCTTCCGGCGCCGCCTCGTGTACGTGCTCGGCGCGAGTGAGGCGCTCGGCCGGCATCTCGCCGTACATCCGCGTCACTGGTACGACCTGGCCGACCCGGCGCTGGCCGGCGCCCGCCCGTCGGTCGAGGACGTCGCGGCCAAGCTTGTGACCGCGGTCGACGCGGACAACCCGATCGACGCGCTCCGGGTCGAGTACCGTCGCCTGCTCCTGAGACTGGCCGCGCGTGACCTCGCCGAGGGCCTGCTCGTCGACGAGGTCGCCGCCGTCCTCGCGGATCTGGCCGGCGGAGCGCTCGAGACCGCGTTGCACATCGCCCGCAACGAGTACTTCGCCGCGCACCCCGGCGCCGCCGACTGCCGGCTCGCGATCATTGCCATGGGCAAGTGTGGTGGCCGGGAGCTCAACTACGTCAGCGATGTCGACGTACTCTTCGTCGCCGAACCGCTCGAAGGCGAGCCCGAGCTGCCCGCACTCAAGACCGCGACCCAACTCGCGGCCGCAGCGATGCGGATCTGCTCCGCGCACACGGGCGAGGGCACGCTCTGGCCGGTCGACGCCGCGCTCCGCCCCGAGGGCAAGTCCGGTCCGCTCGTCCGCACGCTCGACAGCCACCTCGCGTACTACCAGCGCTGGGCGAAGACGTGGGAGTTCCAAGCGCTGCTCAAGGCCCGTCCGGTCGCGGGCGATGCGGCGCTCGGCAGAGAGTACTCCGAGAAGGTCGGCGGCCTCGCGTGGTCCGCGGCCGACCGCGAGGGCTTCGTCGACGACGTGCAGGCGATGCGCCGCCGCGTCATCGATCACATCCCGGCCGCGGATGTCGATCGCCAGCTCAAGCTCGGTCCCGGTGGGCTCAGGGACGTCGAGTTCGCAGTACAGCTCCTGCAGCTCGTCCACGGCCGCAGTGACGAGTCGGTCCGCAGCGGTACGACGTTGGTCGCGCTCGAGTCCTTGACCACCAGCGGGTACGTCGGCCGTACCGACGGCGCCGTACTCGCGGACGCGTACCGCTTCCTGCGCTCCATGGAGCACCGCATCCAGCTGTACCGCTTGCGCCGTACACACCAGGTCCCGGACGACGAGGCGGACCTGCGCCGTCTCGGTCGCTCGCTCGGTTTCACGAAGAACCCGGTCGCCGATCTGACCGCGGCCTGGAAGAAGCACGCACTCGAAGTACGGCGGCTGCACGAGAAGCTGTTCTACCGGCCGCTGCTGGCCGCGGTCGCGCGCATCCCGGGCGACGAGGTGCGGCTGACGCCGGAGGCGGCGAAGCAGCGGCTGACGGCGCTCGGGTACGCCGATCCCGCGTCGGCGCTGCGGCACATCGAAGCGTTGTCGGAGGGCGTGTCGCGGCGTTCGTCGATCCAGAAGGCGTTGCTGCCCGCGATGCTCGGCTGGTTCGCCGAATCGCCGGATCCGGACGCCGGCCTGCTCGCCTTCCGCACGATCTCCGACGCCCTCGGTTCGACACCGTGGTACCTGCGCCAGCTTCGCGACGAAGGGGCGTCGGCCGAACGCCTCGCGCACCTTCTGGCCAGCGGCCGGTATGCCGTCGACCTGCTGCAACGCGCCCCCGAGGCGACCGCGATGTTCGCGGACGAGCGCGAACTGACGCCACGGACCCAGGACGCACTGCTGTCCGAGATGTCGGCCGCCGCCCGCCGTCAGGACTCACCGGAAGCTGCAGTCGCGGCGATCCGAGCGGTACGCCGACGGGAACTGTTCCGGATCGCGGCCGCCGATCTGTCCGGACTGCTCGACGTGGAGAAGGTCGGCGAGGCGCTGACCGTGATCTCGGTCGGGACGCTGACGACCGCCCTGGAGGTCGCTCGGCGCGCCGTCGCGAAGGGCGAGCCCGAGCCGACGCGGATGTCGATCGTCGCGATGGGCCGTTTCGGCGGGCACGAGCTCGGCTACGGGAGCGACGCCGACGTGATGTTCGTGCACGACCCGAAGCCGGGCGCGGACGAGAAGGCCGCGACCGACTTCGCGACCCAGGCAGCGACCGAACTGCGCCGGCTGCTCGGGTTGCCGGGCACCGATCCCGCGGTCGTGGTCGACGCGGACCTGCGGCCGGAAGGCCGGCAAGGACCGTTGGTACGCACGCTGGCGTCGTACGCCTCGTACTACGCCAGATGGTCAGCGGTCTGGGAGGCGCAGGCTCTGCTGCGCGCCGACCCGCTGTGTGGCGACGCCGACTTGTGTCAGTCCTTCCGCGAGCTGATCGATCCGCTCCGCTACCCGGAGAACGGGATCAGCGACCGGGACGTGATGGAGATCCGCCGCATCAAGGCCCGCGTCGACGCGGAGCGCCTCCCGCGTGGCGCCGACCCGGCCACCCACACGAAGCTGGGCCGGGGTGGTCTCGCCGACATCGAATGGACCGTCCAGCTCCTCCAGCTCCGCGAGGCGCATCGCGTCCCCACCCTGCGTACGACGCGCACCCTCGGGGCGCTCTACGCCGGCGTGGACGCGAACCTCGTCGACCCGACCGAGGCGGACACGCTCCGCGCCGCGTGGGAGATGGCGACCCGGATCCGCAACGCGATCATGCTCGTCCGCGCCCGCCCCGGCGACTCGCTGCCGCGCGATCCCCGCGACCTCGCCGCGGTCGCCCAGATCTGCGGCTACCCACCCGGCGAGTCCAGCCGCTTCTCCGACGACTACCTCCGCACCACCCGACGGGCCCACAACACCGTCGCCCACCTGTTCTGGGACGACTAATAGAATCGTCTGGTGGTGGAAGCAGTGGATCAGGTCAGGCAGGCGGGCGTTTTCAGTACGGTCCGGCGGAGTGTTCGGATGACGGCTGGGCAGAAGCGGGTCTGGCAGACGCAGTGGCCGGAGCTCGGGCTGACGCAGGAGGACCTGCCGCCCGGCGAGCTCGATCTCGCGAGGTGGTTCGGCCGGGAAGCGCCTACCGTGCTGGAGATCGGTTCCGGAATGGGAGAGGCGACCGCTCAGCTCGCCGTCGCCGCGCCGGAGGTCAACCACCTGGCCGCCGAGGTCTACCCGGCCGGCCTGGGCCAGCTGATGCTGTGGGTCGAGAAGTACGACCTCGAGAACGTCCGCCTGCTCCAGGGCGACGCGCTCGACTTCCTCCGCGATCACGTGGCGCCGGGCACGCTGGCCGGCGTACGGATCTACTTCCCGGACCCGTGGCCGAAGAAGCGGCATCACAAGCGCAGACTGGTCAGCCCGCCGTTCGTCGCACTGGTTGCCTCCCGCCTCCAATCCGGCGGAGCGTTGCACCTGGCAACAGACTGGGCGGACTACGCCGACCGGATGTTCGCGGTCTGCGAAGCCGAGCCGGCGCTGCGGAACCAGTATGAGACCTGGGCCCCGCGCCCCGAATGGCGCCCGGTCACCAAGTTCGAGTCCCGCGCGCAGGCCGAGGGTCGCGAGGTCCGCGACCTCATCTACACCAAGGTCACGCTGACCGACTGGTGAAGTGCCACTGCCCGGCCGGCACCGTGTAGATCGTGTATCCGTCGGCGTACGTCGCCGAGCCCGCAAACGACTGCGGTACGGCGGCAACGTCCGACGCAGCCGCCGACGGTACATGGACCTCTGCCGTCGTACCGACCGGAACCTGCACCTCCATCGACAGCACCCGACCGGTCCGCTCCCAGGAGACCGACACCCGTCCGCGGATCGTCTCGGTCCGGATGCTCGCCGAGTCCACCTCGTCGCGCGCATCCGGCCGGACCACGATCCGCTCGCAGCCCGCGTCGATCACGCGCAGCCCGGCGACGTTCTCGAAGATCCACTGCACGACCGTGCCCTGGAAGTAGTGGTTGCGCGACCGCGAGTCGTCCTCCCACATCTCCCACATGGTGTCCGCGCCGAGGTCCAACCAGTAACCCCAGCTCGGGTAACTCCGCTGCAGCGCGACCTTGGTTGCCACGTCGCCGTACCCGTGCGCGGTCAGCACGGGCAGCAGTACGCCGACGCCCAGGCATCCCGTATTCAGATGGAAGCCGCGCGCCTCGACATCCGCCGCCAGCCCGGCCGCCACCCGGTCGACCATGTCTTCCGGAACGATCCCGAACGCCAGCGGCACAGCATTCGACGTCTGCCGGTAGTCCGGGTCCTCCGCCGACCGATACCGGCCCGCCGCACGATCCAGGAACGCCCGGTTCAGCCCGTCGGCGAGCTCCGCCGCCGCCTTCCGATAGTCGTTGGACTGCCCAATCAACTCGCCGATCTCCGCCGCGACCACGACAGCCCGATACAGGTACGCCGTACCCGTCAGCCGCCGGTCCTCGGGCGCCGGACCGTTCCCGTACCCCGGCGGAAGCCAGTCGCCGAGCACACTCACCGACAACCCGTCCTCGACCCGGCCGAGCTCCCAGGCCAGATAGCGGGTGAGCGATTCCCAGTGCTCGCGCAGCAGTCGCTCGTCGCCGTACCAGCGGTACATCTCGCGCAGCAGGAACGGGTACACCGTCGGCCATTCGGTCGCGGGGGAGAGGTCGGTGAAACCCCATCCGCTCGACGGCACGATCACCGGCAGCTGCCCGGAGTCCGCCTGGCTGTCCCGGATGTCGCCGAGCCACTTGGTGAAGAACCGCGCCAGGTCCAGCGTCGCCAGCATCGTGGGCGAACCCACCTGCGCATCCCCGGTCCACCCGTTCTTCTCGAAGAACGGCGTGTCCGTGGGGATCCCGTGCAGGTTGCTCAGGATCGTCCGCCGCATCGCCTGCTCGAACTGCTCGTACGGCGCCTGCGACGAAGCGAATCGGGTCACAGCACGAACATCGGAGTTGACCACCCGCATCTGCACGTCCGCCGGCGCGCCCTCGATCTGCACGTACCGGAAACCCTTGTAGGAGAACCGCGGCTCCCAGCTCTCGACCGCACCGTTGCCAGCCGCAACGTATTCGTCCCGCTGGATCCGGTCACCGTCGACGTGCCCGTTCTCCGCGACCACCTTGCCGTCAGCAACCGTCTCGCCGTGGGTCAGGCTGATCGTCGTCCCGGCCGGCGCCGTCACCGACAGCCTGGTCCAGCCCGCGACCGTTCGCCCGAAGTCCGCGATCCAGACACCCGGCCGCACCTCGGTGACCTCGACCGGATCCACGGTCTCGACCACCCGGATCGGCTCGTGCGCCTGCGTGGTCACCTTCCCCTTCGGCGCCTCGACGACCGCGGCCGCCGACCAGGACGAGTCGTCGAACCCGGGCGCGTCCCATCCCGGCAGCGCGCGGCGGGCGTCGTACGTCTCACCCGTGTACAGCGAGTCGGAGAGCGTCGGTCCGCCCGTGATCCGCCACGACTCGTCCGTGACGATCTCGTCCACGCGCCCGTCGTCGTACTCGACGACCAGCCGTGCGATCAGCCGCGGGTCGGCCGTCCACGGCGTCTGATGCCAACGCCAGACATTGACCGACGTCAGGCCGAAGAATCCGCGCCCGAGCTCAGCCCCGACCACGTTGCCGCCCGACCGCAGCAGCTCGGTGACGTCGTGCGTCACATAGAGCACAGTGCGGTCGTACGCGGTGAAACCAGGATCGAGTACGGCGTCACTCACCGCGTGACCGTTGACCCGGAGATCGGCGTACCCGAGGCCGCTCGCATACAACCGCGCCCGGCGGACGGTCCCGTCGACGGCGAACCCGCGCCGCAGCAGGGGAGCGCTGTCGGTCGAGCCGCCGATCCACTGCGCCGACCCGAAGCCCTCGTCGCGCAGACCGGTCTCGAACCATTCCGGTGCAGCCCACTCACCGGGCTGCTCGTCCCACAACCGGACAGTCCAGAAGTACCGCGTCCGCGCCGCTGTCGGTCCGTCGTACTCGATCCCGAAGGTTCGGGGTGAGTCGACCTTCCCCGAGTCCCATACATCCGCGCTCTCCGGAGTCAGCAGCTCCGGCGCGGACGCGACGAGGACCTGGTACGCCGTCTGTGTCGCGCCGTACCCGGGAGCGGTGGCGACCCAGCTGAACCGCGGCCGGTTCACGTCGACACCGAGCGGTCGGGCGGCGTACTCGGTCTTCAAGGATCGCGGAGTCAGCACGGACAGGACCGTAGGCAGTCAGGCCTCGACGCTTCAACCATCTGACCAGAACCGGCCGATGATCGATTCTGATCGTTTGTCTCGGTCCATGATTCATCGTCCCAAATGCTGAAACCTCAGCATCTTGCTCGACTTTGTCCGCTTTCATGGAGACATGCAGGTCATCTCGAACGCACCCGGCGACGCGCTCACGCGGCGCCGGCACGTCGACCTGCTGCGCGTGAACTCCTCGGGTTGTTGACCTACGCGAACCACTCCGCGTACCCGTCAGCCCGTCACCGACCCGTGGGAGTAGGTCCGTGCGTCGTCTCATCCTGATCGCCTTGCTGGGCTCGATCGCCCAGCTCGTCGACGGCACGCTCGGCATGGCGTACGGCGTCACCGCCAGTACGGCACTGCTGATCACCGGGCTCTCCCCGGCCGTCGCCTCCGCCTCGGTGCACCTGTCCGAGGTCGGCACCACGCTGGCCTCGGGCCTGTCGCACTGGCGTTTCGGCAACGTCGACTGGCGCGTGGTCGCGCTGATCGGTGCGCCGGGCGCGATCGGTGCGTTCGCCGGCGCGACGTTCCTGTCCAGCCTGTCGACCGAGTCCGCGTCGCTGTGGGTCGCCGGACTGCTGCTCCTGCTCGGCGTCTACATCCTGGTCCGGTTCGGCACCGGGAAGGTCCGCGCCGTGATCGAGGGTCGCCCGGCCGGGAAGTTCCTCGGTCCGCTCGGTCTGGTCGCCGGCTTCATCGACGCCACCGGCGGTGGCGGCTGGGGACCGGTCGCGAACTCCGCGCTGCTGTCCAGCGGCAAGCTGGCGCCGCGGCGCGCGGTCGGGTCGGTGAACGCGGCCGAGTTCCTGGTCTCGGTCGCCGCCAGCATCGGCTTCCTGTTCGGCCTCGGTCGGGACAGCCTGCCGTACGGCATCGTCGCCGCACTGCTGATCGGCGGCGTCATCGCGGCGCCGATCGCCGCGTGGCTGGTGTCGCGGTTGGCGACCCGCTGGCTCGGGGTCGCGGTCGGCCTGGTGCTGATCCTGACCAATGCCCGCACCCTGCTGAACGGTCTCGACGTCACCACCGGCCCGCGGTACGCCGTCTACGCCGCCCTCGTCGCCGCCTGGGCAGCCCTGGTCCTCTACGGAGTCCGGCTCGCACGTCGCGAACCGGCCACTGCACCCGAGGCCGTCATCGACGAGCGCGAGCTCGAACCCGCTTCCTGAAGCTTCGCCTTCCTTCACACCAAAGGTCTTCTCGTGAGCATCTCCGCCATCCGTCCGTTCCGTCTGCTCGCCGCAACCCTCGCCCTGACGATCGCCGCCGCAGGCTGCTCGCGCGCCGACGGGGGCGCCGACACCCAAGCCGCGTCGGCCGACAAGGGTCCCGCCACCGAGCTGCGGCTCGGCTACTTCCCGAACGTCACCCACGCCGCCGCGCTGGTCGGTCTCGGCAAGGGCCTGTTCACCAAGGAGCTCGGCAGCACCAAGCTGGTGCCGACCAAGTTCAACGCCGGTCCCGAGGAAGTCGGGGCGCTGCTCGGCGGCTCGCTGGACGCGGGCTTCATCGGCTCCGGTCCCGCGATCAACGCCTACGCGAAGTCCAACGGCGAGGCGGTCCGCCTGATCGCCGGTGCGACGTCCGGCGGCGCGCAGCTCGTGGTGAAGCCGACGATCACCAAGCCGGAGGACCTGATCGGCAAGACCGTCGTCACGCCGCAGCTCGGCAACACCCAGGACGTGTCGCTGAAGAAGTGGCTCGCGCAGAAGAACCTGACGGGCAAGGTCAAGGTCACCAACCTGGAGAACGCGCAGACGCTCGACGCGTTCAAGAAGGGCGACGTGGACGCGGCCTGGCTGCCCGAGCCCTGGTCGTCGCGGCTCGTCCTCGACGCGGGCGCGAAGGTGCTGCTCGACGAGGCGACGCTCTGGCCGGACGGCAAGTTCCCGACGACCGTGCTGATCGTCCGGACCCAGTTCCTGCAGGAGCACCCGGAGACCGTGAAGGCCTTGCTGTCCGGACTGCTCGCGGCGATCGACTACAGCGCCGCGAACCCGGCCGACGCCAAGACCGTGGTCAACGCCCAGTTGAAGGAAGCGACCGGTAAGGCGCTGAAGCCGGCTGTGATCGACCGGGCGTTCAAGAACATCCAGATCACCGCGGATCCGATCGCGAGCACGTTCCCGCAGCTGGCCAAGGACCAGGTCACCGCCGGGATCGCGAAGGAGGCGCCGAAGGTCGCGGGCTTCGCGGACCTCGGCCCGCTGAACGAGGTACTCAGCAAGGCAGGCAAGCCGACGGTCGACGCCGCCGGCCTGGATTCGAAGTAGGAGGCTGGCCATGACCGCGACCATCGAAACCTTGCCGGACGTGCTGAGCCCGGTGCGCTTTCATCAAGTAGGCAAGACGTTCGGGACCGGCCGGAAGTCGGTGGTCGCGTTGGACGGCGTCGATCTCGAGGTCGAGCCCGGTGAGTTCGTCTGCCTGCTCGGCGCGTCCGGCTGCGGCAAGACCACGCTGCTGAACCTTGTCGCGGGCCTCGACCAGCCCACGGCCGGCCGCATCGAGCTGAACTCGTCCCGCCCGGCGGTCGTCTTCCAGGAGCCGGCGCTGATGCCGTGGCTGACGGCTGCCGGGAACGTCGAGCTGCCGTTGCGGATGGCCGGCGTACCGAAGTCGGAGCGCCGGGCGAAGGCGGCCGAGCTGCTCGAGCTGGTGCGGCTGGCCGGCTTGGGGGACAAGCGTCCGCACGAGCTGTCCGGCGGTATGCGGCAGCGCGTCGCCTTGGCGCGGGCGCTTGCGTCCACGGCGGACGGCACCGATGGCAAGCCGGCGCTGCTGCTGATGGACGAGCCGTTCTCCGCGCTCGACGCGATCACCCGCGACGTCCTGCAGGGCGAGCTGCTGCGGATCTGGCGAGCCACCGGTACCGCGATCCTGTTCGTCACGCACGACGTCCGCGAGGCCGTGCGTCTGGGGCAACGCGTCGTACTGCTGTCGTCGCGACCGGGCCGGGTCGTGCAGCAATGGGATGTGGACGATGCCCCCGATGCAGTCGACGAGATCAACACAGCACTGCGCAAGGTGATCAGCAGTCATGCCGCTTGACGTCCAGGAAGGATCGGTCGAGGCCGGACTCGATGTGCTCGACACCCCGGTCAACACCACCGAGGGGTCCCGGGTACGGCGGATCGCCGCGCGCGTCCTGCCGCCGGTCGGAGCGATCGTCGTCCTGGTCGCGATCTGGCAGGCGTTGTGGGCCGCGGCGTTCTGGCCCGAGTTCAAACTGCCCGCACCGGCGGCCGTCTGGAGTCAGATCTGGCAGCTGGTGACGAGCGGCGACATCCTCGGGCTGTTCTGGGTATCGGTGCACCGGGCGGTCATCGGCTTCGCGATCTCGCTGCTGATCGCCGTACCGCTGGGGCTCGCGATCGCCAACATCACCGTCGTACGCCGGGGCATCGGGCCGCTCGTCTCGGGTCTGCAGAGCCTGCCCTCGGTCGCATGGGTGCCGGCGGCGATCCTGTGGTTCGGGCTGAACGACCGCGCGATCTACTGGGTCGTGCTGCTCGGCGCGGTGCCGTCGATCGCGAACGGTCTGGTCTCCGGTCTCGACCAGGTGCCGCCGATCCTGCCGCGGGTCGGCAAGGCCCTCGGCGCCGGGCGGTTCGGCGGTATCCGGTACATCCTGCTGCCGGCCGCGCTGCCCGGGTTCCTCGGCGGACTCAAGCAGGGCTGGGCGTTCTCGTGGCGGTCGCTGATGGCGGCCGAGCTGATCGCGACCTCCCCGGAGCTCGGTGAGGGCCTCGGGCAGTACCTGCACAACGGCATGTCGCTGTCGGACATCTCGATGGTGTTCGCCGGCATCGTGCTGATCTTCGTGGTCGGCGTCGGCATCGAGTTGCTGGTGTTCCGCCCGCTCGAGAACACCGTGTTGCGCGCGCGAGGACTACGTCCTGTCCAGTAATCCCACGCCTACTGCGCGGCACTCGGCACGGCACCTCGCCGCACGGGTGCAAAGGGAACGATGCTCCGCATCGACCCCTTCGCCCCCGCGCGCCGATGCACCGTGCCGAGCACCTGCTCGCTACGGCGTGGGATTACTGGACAGGACGACCACCTCCGCCCGCTGATCGGCTGCGCGCCGTACTGTTGGAGCGTGGTTCGATTCCTGCCGTTCCTGATCAGCTTGGTGCTCAGCGTGTATGCGCTGTTCTCCTGCATCCAGACACCCGACGAGGACGTGCCGCACCTGCCCAAGCTGGTGTGGATCGTCCTGATCGTGTTCGTCCCGTTCGTGGGGCCGATCGTCTGGCTGCTGATGTCGCGCACCCAGGGCGGCGGCGGCCGCGAGGCCGTCGTACGGCCGTCGCGGCCGGTCAGCCGCCCGCTGGCACCCGATGACGATCCGGACTTCCTGAAGTCACTGGACCGCTACCGGGACCCGCGCACGACGATCAAGCCGCCGGAGCCCGAGGAGCCCAAGAGCCCCAAGAAGCCGAAGAACCCCAAGGGCACGGCGAAGGACGACGATTCCCCGTCCGAGGAGGACGAGGGAACTGCCTGAGGGTTGGTAGCGGGCAGCTCCTACGCCGATTTCCGGTGCTCGGGGAGGACGGTGTTGTCGCGCTCGGACTCCGTCGTGCCACCCCAGACGCCGTACGGCTCTCCGACGGAGAGCGCGTGCTGCCGGCATTCGGGCTGGACCGGGCAGGTCCCGCACAGCGACTTGGCCACCATCTCGCGGGCGCGTTTGCGAACGCCACGCTCCGATTCGGGTGAGAAGAAGAGCTCCGGGTTGACGTCCCGGCATGCGGCTTGTGACTGCCAGTCCCACAGATCCATGAGCGGGCGGGGCAGGCGAGGCATCCCTCTCGACATGGCAACCTCCTTGACTCACCGTGAGCGCGGACGGGCGCTCGGTGAAAACTATGCTCATCTCTTACGTAGTTCAACCCTTGTTGTCTCGAAGTTCGGGCCATTCGTTATCACCGCGTGCCGTTGCGGGCCGTGATCGGGGCCCATTCAGGCGCACAGCAGGCGGCGCAGGTGTTCACGTCATCCCCCGTGTGACATGAGTCACTTGCTGAGCCACGCTCCGACAACGGCTGCGACGAGTCCGGTACCCAGGTTCAGTACGACGTTGAGCAACGCCTTGCCGCGATGTCCGGAACCGGCCAGCGCGGTCGTCTCGGCCGCGAACGTGCTGTACGTCGTGAACGCGCCGCAGAACCCGACGCCGACGAGCAAAGCGATCGTGTGATTGCCGACGCCGGTCAGCAACCCGAGCAGAAAACTGCCGAGGACGTTGACGGCGAAGGTTCCCCAGGGCAACGGGGTCTCGATCCGGGCGCCGAGCAACAACCGCCCCACCATGTGCTTGTCCACCAGGAACCTGAGCGGCGCACCGACCGCCGCGCCGAGTGCGACCAGCAGGATGTTCATCGGCGCCGTCCGCCCACGAGTTCGCCGATCGTTGCCGCTGCCAACGCCGCGGCGACCGTGCCGAAGAAGTAGACGAATGCAACAACCATCTGCACGTGCAGCAACTTCTCGGTGTCGACCGCGAAGGTCGAGAACGTCGTGAATCCGCCGAGGATGCCGGTGCCGAGGAAGGGCCGTAGCAGCGGATGGTGTCGCGGGGTCAACCGCGCGAGCAGGACCCCGATCGCGAAACATCCCAGCACGTTCGTGACGAACGTCGCCCAGGGGAATCCGGACGCTCCATGCGGTACCGCTTCGGCGAGCCCGTAGCGGGCCAGTGAGCCGATCACACCACCGAGAGCGACGACGCCGAGGATGCGTAGCAGTCCCGGTTCAGCTCTCATTCGCCGGATCGTAGCGGTAGTACTCGTGGGCGCCGTGGGCCGTCCCCTTCTCGCCGGTCAGTGCCCGGATCACCGTGGCGTGCGTGATCGCCAGGACCGGTCCGTCGGTGCTGGCAGTGTGCCGGGCGAGAGCGGCGCGGGCCCGCTCGCGGACCTGGGACAGCGGCTCCCACGGTCGCTGGACACCTTCCGGCCACTCGCCGTCGTACGCCTCGAACTCGGCTTGCGCGGCGTGGAGGTCGGCGATGCTGCGCCACAGGCCGGTCTGGTCCGGCATCCAGTCGCGGAGGTCGTAGTCGACCCGCACGCCGAGGGCGAGCCGGTGGCCGATGATCGCGGCACTGTGCAGGGCGCGGGTGAACGGCGAGCTGACCAGGTACGTCGCGCGGATGCCGCCGAGCAGGTCGGCGAGCTCCTCGGCCTGCTTCATCCCGACGGCACTGAGCGGGGCGGAGTCGGCCGCGGTCCCGGGCAGGCCCCGGGAGTCGATCGGCTCGTAGTCCGGCTCACCGTGCCGGACCAGGTAGATCTGCGTCACGGGCACGTTCTACCTCAGATGCCGGGCCCCTGCCCATCCACGCGAGTGGCCGGGCGGTGGCGGGAGCGGATCGGTGAGCGACGAGGGGGCGCGGACCTGGTGCAGTTCGTCGAAGAGGTTGTCGAGGCCGGCTCGCGGCGCGGACGGGCTCTGGCCGTCGACCCAGCGGACCTCGGTCGCGCCCTGGTGGCCGTGCACCGCCAGCACCGAGTCGAGGTCGGGCCAGACCGCTGTGGCCGGGTTGTCACCCCGCCATCGCAACGCCACCGAGCCGTCGCTGAACTCACACCCCTCAGCCACCACTCCGGTCCCCGAAACCCCACTCGGATCCCGATACCGAACCAACTCAAAGGTTCGCGGCCTCACCACCTGGAGCACTCCCCGTCGTCTAGCCGGTCTTGCAGCCCTCAACGAGCCCACACCACTTCCGGTTACTGACGGGCAACCGGGCGCCGCATGAAGATCCGCTCCGCCGGGTCGAGCCCGAACGCCGCCTCCGCCGCCTGGATCCGCACCAAGCCAGGTGTCAGTTCCGCCCCCGCCAACTCCGAGAACCCGAGCCGTGCGTAGTACGGCCCGTTCCACGGCACGCTCCGAAACGTGCTGAGCGTCAACGCCGGGATCTGTTGCCCGGCTGCCCACCGGTCGACGTACGCGATCAACTCCCGCCCGATCCCGTGTCCCTGGTATTCGGGATGCACACTGACCTGCTCGACATGCGGTCCTGGAGGGTGGGTAGTTCGTCTCGGTGGGCGGGACGGATGTTCATGGGTGCTATTGTCGTTCCCGTGAAGCGTAGCTATTGGCGATTTTTTGAGTGGCCGGCTCTGGTGCCGGGCAGCTCAGCCGATCGCTGACGCCCAACCGCAGACATCACAGCCGGCCCGAAGCCAAGGACATCCGTCCTTGGCTTTTCTCGTCTCACCAGCCGGCTGCCTGCGCTGCAACGCGAGTGGACCGGCGGAAAGGTCCCCCACGATGAACACCCTTCCCAGACCGACCGAGCAGGCGCGCGTCGTCGACCGGCGGATCGAGAAGACCGTCCCGCTGATCACGCCGCTCGAACTGCACGACGAGTTCCCGCTCGGCGACGAGCTCGCCGGACGCGTGGCCGACGGCCGGCAGGCGGTGGCCGACGTACTCAACGGCGTCGACGACCGGCTGCTGGTGGTCGTCGGTCCGTGCTCGGTCCACGACGCGAAGGCGGCCCTGGAGTACGCCGAACGACTGCGACCGGTCGCGGAGCGCCTGTCCGACGGCCTGCTGATCGCGATGCGCGTGTACTTCGAGAAGCCGCGCTCCACGCTGGGCTGGAAGGGCCTGATCAACGACCCGGATCTCGACGGTTCCGGTGACGTGAATCGCGGTCTTCGTATCGCTCGCCAACTCCTCGTCCAGGTCACCGAGCTCGGCCTGCCGGCCGGCTGCGAGTTCCTCGACCCGATCACCCCGCAGTACATCGCTGACACCGTCGGCTGGGGTGCGATCGGCGCCCGGACCGTCGAGAGCCAGGTGCACCGGCAGCTCTCGTCCGGTCTGTCGATGCCGATCGGGATGAAGAACCGTCCCGACGGTTCGATCGCCACGGCTGTCGACGCGATCAAGGCTGCCGCCGTACCGCACGTCTTCACCGGCATCGACCACGACGGCGCTCCCGCGATCCTGCACACCCGCGGCAACCCGGACTGCCACCTGGTACTGCGTGGCTCCGACAGCGGCCCGAACTACGACGCGGAGTCCGTCGCCGGCGCGGTCGAGTTGCTGCGCAAGGCGGGTCTGCCCGAGCGGGTCGTCATCGACGCGAGTCACGGCAACAGCCGCAAGGACCACCGTCGCCAGCCGGTGGTGGCCGAGGAGATCGGCGCGCAGGTCGCGGCCGGCAACAAGGCGATCGTCGGTGTGATGCTCGAGTCGTTCCTGCAGGAGGGGCGCCAGGACCTCGACCCGACCCGGGAGCTGACCTACGGCCAGTCGATCACCGACGCCTGCATGGGCTGGGAGACGACCGAGCAGACGCTCGAGAAGCTGCGGGATGCAGCAATCGCTCGACGGGGATAGCTGTTCAGCCGGCGTCAGCTCGAAACGGGGAAGCCCGGAATCACCGGCTGACGCTGCGCCTCGGAGCGTCGGATGGTGTCATTGATCCTCATGACGTTCCCGTACCCCGAGACGGACTATCGAGAAGACAACCGCGGCCAGGTCCACTTCTCCAGTCGCAGCGGCTGGATGAACGACGTCAACGGGCCGGTGTACTACCGCGGCGTGTATCACCTGTACTACCAGCACGCCCCGAACAGCCTGGTCTGGGACACCATGCACTGGGGTCACGCGACCAGCACCGACCTCGTGCACTGGACCCAGCAACCGATCGCCCTCGACCCACAGGTCCATCCCGGTGACCTGTGGTCGGGTGGCGGCGTCGTCGACACCAAGAACGTCAGCGGTCTGAAGAACGGCGACGACGACCCGATCCTCGTCTACTCCGGCACGAACGGTGTGACCGTCTTCTACAGCCTTGACGGCGGCAACACGTTCGCGTCGTACGCCGACGGGAAGAAGGTCGTCACGCCTGGCGGCACCAGCCGCGACCCGAAGGTGTTCTGGGACCCGGTCTCCGAGACCTGGGGAATGGTCGTGTGGTCCGATGAGGGCGGCAACGGCGTCGACTTCTTCACCTCGGTCAACCTGCTCGACTGGGCGTTCGCGTCACGCTATCCGGCCGACTGGTTGTTCGAGTGCCCGAACCTGATCCGGATGCCGATCGACGACGAACACCGCTGGGTCCTGCACGCCGGCAGCGGCAAGTACGTCATCGGCGAATGGGACGGTACGACGTACCACTCGGACTGGATCGAGCCGCAGAAGATCAACCAGACCGAGACCTTCGCCGGCGCCGGGTACTACGCGGCCCTGAACTTCGAGAACGTGCCGAACGGGCGGATCGTCTCGATGGCATGGCAGGGCGAGAACAAAGGCTCGATCTGGACCGGCAACGCGTCCTTCCCGGTCGACCTCACCCTGCACCACACCGACAACGGCATCCGGGTCTTCAGCACGCCGATCCCGGAGCTCGCATCCTTGCGCACCAGCTCGGAAACCTGGGAAGACCTGATCGTTGCCGACGGCACCCGGCAGCTCCCGGCCGGCAGCACCTACGAGCTGGAGGCGACCGTCGACGTCAGCCGGGCCACGCGTTTCACCCTCAACGTGGGCCGTGAGGTGACGTACGAAGACCAGCATCTCGACGGCGCCGAGCTCCGGCCGATCGACGGCAAGATCAAGCTCCACCTGCTGGTCGACCGCGATCAACTGGATGTCTTCGGCAACGACGGTGCGGTCTACCAGAGCTACAACGTCCGTCCGACCGAGCTGGAGCTGACGGCCAAGGGCCGCGCAGCCGTCGAGCAGCTGACGATCCATCAGCTCGGGTCTATCTGGCGATAGCCGCCGTACGAGCCTTCGTCACGGTGATCAGGTCGGCGGGGGACAGGCCGATGTCGAGCCCGCGCCGGCCGCCCGACACGTAGACCGTCAGGTGGTCGGTGGCGGTGCTGTCGACAACGGTCGGCAGTGCACGCTTCTGGCCGATCGGGCTGATCCCGCCGACGACGTACCCGGTCGTGCGCTCGGCGGCGGCAGGGTCGGCCATCACCGCTTTCTTCCCGCCCGCCGCGGCCGCGATCGCCTTCAGATCAAGCTGTTTCCCGACCGGTACGACGCCGACCGCGAGCTTCCCGTCGACCTCGACGAGCAGGGTCTTGAACACCTGCTCCGGATCGAGCCCGAGCGCCTCGGCAGCCTCCAGCCCGTACGACTTCGCCGCCGGGTCGTGCTCGTACGCGTGCGTCGTGAACTCGACCTTCGCCTTCGTCAGCGCGACCGTCGCCGGCGTGCCCTGAGACTGCTTACTCTTCGCCACCCGGCGAGCTTAATCCCGCGGGCACCAGCCGGACGCAGCAGCGGCCGGGGCCGGGATCCAGTCGCGCCTCGTACAGAAGGCCGAGCGTGCTGACGATTCCCGCCAGCAGATGCAGGTTCATGCCGCAGACCAGCTTCGGCTGGTCCTGGGCGATGCGCTGGAACGGACAGTTCACCAGCGCGATGCCGTCCTTGTCCGCACGCGGTTCGAAGCCGTGCGAGGCCAGGATCTCGGTCACCGGCCGGTCGCCCGCCGCGCGTCCGAGGGTCTCGCCGTACTCCCGCGCCCTGCGGTTGACCGCCTCGCGCGGCGAGCCACCGGTCTCTTCGGCGTCCTCGACGGCGGCGGCGAGGAGGCGGCCGGCGACGGCGTACTGGCGTTCTGGCAGGGAGATCTCGATCTCACGGTCGGAGCGGTGGTAGAGCTTCGCCGGCCGGCCGGCGCCCGGTCCGGTGCGCCCGCTGCGGCGCTCGTAACAGGTGTCGAGCAGACCCTCTTCGGTCAGCCGGTCGAGGTGGAACGCGGCCGTCGTCCGGGGGATGCCGAGCTCGGTCGCGGCCTCGTCGCGGCTCACCGGCTCGGGCGAGCCGACGACGTACTCGTAGAGCCGGCGCCGGGTCGGCTCGTCCAGGGCGGCCACCGCCTGAACTCCTGCGTCCCACGACGTGTCCACGGGATGATTCTATCGACAACTTGCGTTGATGTAACAGTTATAGTGGCAGTTCGTTGACACCTCAGGGAGTGTGCAGATGGCGATCTCGGCCGACCTCGAGTCCGTCCCCCTCCACATCGTCGCGCGACGGGCGGAGATCGATCTGCCGGCCGCGCAGCGCGCGGTCGCCGATCTGCTGACCGCGCTCGGGCGGGACCCGGAGAGCGCGCACCTGGCGGACACCCCGCGCCGGGTCGCGAACGCGTACGCGGAGATGCTCACCCCGCGCGAGTTCGAGCTGACCACGTTCCCGAACGACGAGGGGTACGACGAGCTCGTGCTCGCCAAGGACATCCCGGTGCAGTCGTTGTGCGAGCACCATCTGCTCCCGTTCCAGGGTGTCGCCCACGTCGGGTACCTGCCCGGCGACCGGATCCTCGGGCTGTCGAAGCTGGCCCGGGTGGTGGAGCTGTTCGCCCGCGACTTTCAGGTGCAGGAGCGGCTGACCAAGCAGGTCGCCGACTGGCTGCAGGACCACCTCGACCCGAAGGGCGTCGGAGTGGTGATCGAGGCCGAGCATCAGTGCATGTCGTTGCGCGGCGTCCGCGCGGCCGGCTCGCGCACGGTCACGTCGTCGCTGCACGGGATCCTGCGCGACAACCCCAGTTCGCGGCAGGAGTTCTTCGCGCTGACCGGCCTCACCCCGTAGGCCGGGCGGTCAGTCCGAAGGCTGTAGGTCAGGCCGACGCGACGGCCGACGGGTGGTGGTGGGTGCGGCGGCCGGTGGCGAGGATGTGCGTGAGCTCACCGGGCAGCAGGTCGGTGCCTGGGACCGGCTCCATCTCGGAGACGTCCAGCCAGCGCACGACGGTCGCGCCGCAGTGGCCGTGGACGGCGAGGATGGAGTCCAGGTCCGGCCAGACGGCCGTGGAGGGGTTCGCGCCGTGCCAGCGGAGCGCGACCGAGCCGTCGGTGAAGACACAGCCTTCGGCGACGACGCCGGTACCGGAAACCCCGCTGATGTCGGTGTAGCGCACGAGTTCGAACGTCTGGGGTTTCACTGCAGACACCCCGGGGGGCGACAGATTGGTGCCATGATCCTTTCCCCGTAATAGCGTGCTTGGGCTCTCGCCACAAACCGGGGACATGTACCGACTGTCAGCGGGGAAGGACGGTCTGTAGCGACTCATCTTCTCAACACAAGCTAGATCCAAAGGGCCGAACACGCCAGCCCTCAATCCGCGTGTCTCATTCCTCGACCCGTGATCGAATAGCGCGGTGTTCCTGACGCTTGGTACCGATCTGACCGGAGTAGCCGCGCCTGCGAGTGATTTCGGGTTCCTGTTGCACAAGAACCCGGCCCGGCCGCAGGCGATCGACGTGACCGGCGGAACGGCCCATGTGTTCTACCCCGAGGCCACCGACGAGCGGTGCACGGCCGCGGTGATGCTCGAGATCGACCCGATCGGGCTCGTGCGCTCCGGCCGTGGCAAGGCAGCGGAAGGATTCACGCTCGGCCAGTACGTGAACGACCGCCCGTACGCCGCGTCGAGCCTGCTCGCGGTGGCGCTGGCGAAACTGTTCCGGACCGCGATGAACGGGCGCTGCGATGCGCGTCCCGAACTGGCCGCCCGCGAGATCCCGCTCGAGATCCACGTCCCGGCGCTCCCGTGCAGCGGTGGCTCCGAGCTGGCCGAGCGCCTGTTCGCGCCGCTCGGATGGGACGTCGACGCGCGCCCGGTGCCGCTCGACCCGGAGATCCCGGCCTGGGGCGATTCGCGGTACGTCGACCTGCGGCTGACCGGCCTACTGCGGCTGGCCGATGCACTCAATCACTTGTACGTGATGCTGCCTGTGCTGGACGACGCCAAGCACTACTGGGTCGGCTCCGACGAGGTCGACAAGCTGGTCCGGGCCGGCGAGGGGTGGCTCGCCGCGCATCCCGAGAAGGAACTGATCTCGCGTCGCTATCTCGCCCACCGGCGGTATCTGGCTGATGCGGCTCTCGAGCGACTGGCCGAGGTCGATGGGGTGGAGCTGGCTGACGAATCGTCGGACGAAGGCTCGGTGTCGCTGGCGGTCGAGCGCCGTGGCGTGGTTGCCGGTGTACTGCGTGAGCTCGGCGCGCGGCGGATCGCGGACGTCGGCTGTGGTGAGGGCGCGCTCGTCGGGGAGCTGCTGAAGGACCCGATGATCGGCGAGCTGATCGCGACGGACGTCTCGGCCCGGGCACTGATCGGGGCCAAACGACGGCTGCACTACGACGACCTGCCCGACCGTCAGCGCGACCGGTTGCGATTCCTGCAGTCGTCGGTCACGTACTCCGACGAGCGGCTCGCCGGGCTGGACGCGATCGTGCTGATGGAGGTCGTCGAACACGTCGACCCGCCCCGCCTGCCGGCCCTCGCGCACTCGGTCTTCGCCGCCGCCCGCCCCGGAGCGGTCGTGATGACAACCCCGAACAGCGAGTACAACGTGCGCTTCCCGTCTCTCCCCGCCGGCAAGTACCGCCACCCCGACCACCGCTTCGAGTGGACCCGTACCGAATTCGAAACCTGGTGCCACGACGCAGCCGCCCGCTACGGCTACGTGGTCGAGTTCCGCCCGGTAGGACCGGTCGACCCCGAGGTGGGTTCGCCGACCCAGCTCGCACTGCTCCGACGGGAGGATGCCCGATGAAGATCGACGTACCAGCGCTCTCGCTCGTGGTCCTCGTCGGCGCCAGCGGCTCTGGCAAAAGCACCTTTGCGCGCAGGCACTTCCTTCCGACCGAGGTGATCTCGAGTGACTTCTGTCGCGGGCTGGTGTCCGATGACGAGAACGACCAGGCTGCGACGAAGGACGCCTTCGAGGTCCTGAACTTCATCGCCGGCAAGCGGCTCGCGGCCGGTCGGCTGACCGTCATCGACGCGACCAACGTGCAGCCCGAGGCGCGCAAGGAGCTCGTGAATCTGGCCCGCGAGTACGACGTACTCCCGGTGGCGATCGTCCTGGATCCGCCGGAGCGGGTGTGCATCGAGCGGACCGAGCAGCGCGCCGACCGGCAGTTCGGCGCGAAGGTGATCACCCGGCAGCGCTCGCAACTGAAGCGCGGCCTGCGCAGCCTCAAACGTGAGGGCTTCCGGACCGTCCACGTGCTGAACACCGTCGACGAGATCGATGCCGTCAGCATCGAGCGGACCCGGCTCTTCAACGACCTCAAGGACCGGACCGGTCCGTTCGACATCGTCGGCGACGTCCACGGCTGCCGCCCCGAGCTCGAGCAACTGCTCACCGACCTCGGCTACGCGATCACCCGCGACGACACCGGCCGGCCGGTCGACGCCGTACACCCGGATCGTCGTGCGGTGTTCGTCGGCGACCTCGTCGACCGCGGTCCCGACAGCCCCGGCGTACTGCGTCTCGTCATGGGAATGGTTGCCAACGGCAACGCGTACTGCGTACCGGGCAACCACGAGGACAAGCTGCTCCGCGCGCTTCGCGGCAAGAACGTGAAGATCAGTCACGACCTCGAGACCACGCTCGAGCAGCTCGCACGGGAGCCCGCCGAGTTCCGCGACGCGGTGGCGGAGTTCATCGACGGGCTGATCTCGCACTACGTGTTCGACGGAGGCAAGCTGGTCGTCTCGCACGCCGGGCTGGTCGAGCGGATGCACGGTCGCGCGTCCGGCCGGGTCCGCTCGTTCTGCCTGTACGGCGAGACGACGGGCGAGACCGATGAGTTCGGGCTACCGGTCCGGTACCCGTGGGCGAACGACTACCGAGGCCGCGCAACGGTGGTCTACGGCCACACCCCGACGCCGGAGCCGGAGTGGATCAACAACACGATCTGCCTCGACACGGGCTGCGTCTTCGGTGGGTCCCTGACCGCGCTGCGCTACCCGGAGCGCGAGCTGGTCTCGGTGAAGGCCGCCGAGGAGTACTACGCGCCGGCCAAGCCGTTGCACGTAGCAACGGCCCCCGACCGCGAGCCCGACGTACTCGAGCTGACCGATGTCACCGGTCGCCGCGTCATCGAGACCGCGACGCACGGGCGGCTGAGTGTCCGCGCCGAGCAGGCCGGCGCGGCCCTGGAGGTAATGAGCCGGTTCGCGATCGATCCGCGGCACCTGCTGTACCTGCCGCCGACGATGAGCCCGGTCGCGACCTCGCCCGAGCCGGGGCTGCTGGAACACCCGCGGCAGGCGTTCGAGGCGTACCGTGCGCAAGGTGTCACCGAGCTGGTGTGCGAGGAGAAGCACATGGGTTCGCGCGCGGTCGTGCTGCTGACGCGGGACGACGACGTGGCGGAGAAACGGTTCGGTCTCGCCGGCCGGGGTGCGATCCACACCCGCACCGGCAGGTCGTTCTTCGACGCGGACCTGACCGACGAACTCCTGCTCCGCCTGCGCCGAGTCGCCTCCGACGCCGGGATCTTCGCGGAGCTCGACACGTCCTGGGTGCTGCTCGACGCGGAGCTGCTGCCCTGGAGCGCGAAGGCCGAGGACCTGCTCCGCAACCAGTACGCCGCCGTCGGCGCGGCCGCCCGTACGTCGTTGCCCGCAGCAACGGCCGCGCTACGGTCCGCCGTCGACGCCGGGCTGGAGGTGGGCGAGCTGCTCGCGTCGGTGGAGCGCCGTACGACGAACGCCGCCAAGTTCACCGAGGCGTACCGGCGGTACTGCTGGCCGACCGACGGACTCGACGGAGTCCGGTTGGCGCCGTTCCAGGTGCTCGCATCCGAGGGAGCGACGTACCAGGACCGGCCGCACGCTTGGCACCTCGATGTCGCCGACCGGATGGTTGCGGCAGGCCCGGAGCTGATCACGCAGACCCGGCGGCTGTTCGTCGACGCGGACAACTGGGACGCCGGGATCGCTTGGTGGGAGGAGCTCACCGGCGCCGGCGGAGAGGGAATGGTGGTGAAGCCGGCCGCGAACCTGACCCGTACCGCGAAGGGTCTCGCCCAACCCGGCCTGAAGGTGCGCGGGCAGGAGTACTTGCGGCTGATCTACGGTCCCGACTACACCGACCCCGCGAACTTCACCCGCCTTCGCGACCGCAATCTCGGCCACAAGCGCTCACTCGCGCTCCGCGAGTACGCCCTCGGCCTGGAGTCTCTCGACCGAGCCGCCCGCGGCGAGCCGCTGTGGCGCATCCACGAATGCGTCTTCGCCGTCCTTGCCCTCGAATCCGAACCGATCGACCCACGCCTCTAGCAGGTTGATGGTTTCCGGCGTGTAAACGTCTGGCGTTATCTCTTGGCAAGGTGTGACATTGCACTTAAGGTCAGTGCAATGTCACACGGTACTGAGGTGAAGGTCGAGTTGACCGGCGGGCTGTTGCACGCCTGGCAGCGGCGGAACCGGGAGGCCACGATCCCGCACGCGATCGCGGAGCTGCGGAAGGCCGGCAATCTGGAGAATCTCCGCCGGCTTGCCGATCCGTCGGTCGGTCCGTACCGCGGGCGGTACCCGTTCCTGGACACGGATCTGTACAAGACGCTCGAAGGGCTCGCCTACGAGGTCGACCGGGCGGCGGGTGCACGGGAGTTCTTCGACGAGGTCGTCGGACTGCTCGAGCAGGCGCAGGCCGAGGACGGTTACCTGAACTCGTACTTCCAGGACCCGGACCAGCCCAAGCAACCGTGGTCGGATCTTGGTTGGGGACACGAGCTGTACAACCTCGGTCACCTGATCCAGGCGGCCGTGGCGGCTCAGCGTCAACTGGGTGACGACCGGCTGCTGACGATCGCCCGCAGGTTCGCGGATCTTGTCGTGCGCAAGTACGGCGAGCACGGCGAGGAGGTCGTCGACGGTCATCCCGAAGTCGAGATGGCGCTGGTCGAGCTTTATCGGGAAACAGGTGACGAGGACTACCTGACGCAGGCACGGCTGTTCGTCGATCGCCGCGGGCAGGGCAAGCTCGAGCACACGATCTTCCCGGGCGAGTACTTCCAGGACCACGTCCCGTTCCGCGAGCTGCCGTCGGTCACCGGGCACGCCGTACGGATGGCCTACCTCGCAGCGGGCGCGACCGACGTCTACCTGGAGACCGGCGACGAGACGTTGCTGACCGCGCTCGAGCGGCTCTGGGAAGACATGGTCGCGACCAAGTTGTACCTGACCGGCGGGCTCGGCAGCCGGCACTCCGACGAGGCGATCGGCGACCGGTACGAGCTGCCGTCCGAGCGTGCGTACGCCGAGACGTGTGCGGCGATCGCCACGATGCAGTGGGCCTGGCGGATGTTCGTTGCCACCGGCAAAGCGTCGTACCTCGACGTCTACGAGACCGTGCTCTACAACGCCTACGCCGTTGGGCTTTCGGCGGACGGTACGGCGTTCTTCTACGACAACCCGCTGCAGCGGCGTCCGGACCACGAGCAGCGATCCGGTGCCGAGGACGGCGGCGAACTGTTGCGGCGGGCGTGGTTCGGCTGCCCGTGTTGCCCGCCGAACATCGTCCGCTGGATGTCCGAACTGCAGGACCACGTCGCGGTCGCCCGGGACAGCATCTTGTACGTCGGGGTGTACGCGGACGCCCGCATCACCGCAGGCGATCTGACAGTCAGCGTCTCCACCAGCTACCCGTGGGACGGTGAGATCACCCTCACGGTCGAGGATGCGCCGGCCGGGGAACGCGCGATCGGGCTCCGGATCCCCGCGTGGGCGACCGAGGCGACGCTCGCCTTGCCCGGTGCCGACGAGGCGCCGGTGTCGGGGGACGACGGGTGGGTCACCGTCCGACGCACCTTCGTTCCCGGCGACGTCGTGCGACTGACGTTGCCGATGGCACCCAGAGCGCACGGTTCGCACCCGCATCTGGATGCCACCCGTGATGCGATCGCGGTGGCTCGCGGTCCGTTGGTCTATTGCGTCGAGCAACAGGACACCACCGCGCCGGTGGACGACTTGTTGCTGACGGCAAGAGCCGTTGGTACGGCGACCGCACGGCAGCAGGACGACCACGTCGTGCTCGAGCTGACCGCGGGGGTCGCGCCGGAGCCGGCGAAGGAGCTCTATCCCGTCAGCACCGAAGCAAGCAATGAATCCGCCGTAGCAAGGGTGCCGGTGACGTTCGTCCCGTACTTCCGGTGGGGAAACCGTCAGGCCTTGGCCATGCGTGTGTGGCTGCGAACCGAAAGAGAAGGCTCATGAAGAGAACGTCAATACTTGTCGGGCTGGTGGCATCGGCCGCGCTCACCTTGAGCGCGTGCGGTGGCGGCACGTCCGGAACCAGCGGCCAGTCGGCCGGTCCGGGCGCCAAGGCCGAACAGGGCGGCACCTTGCAGGTGCTCGCGAACGCAGCCTTCTCGCACCTCGACCCTGCGCGCGGCTTCGACGGCGGCGTCAACAACTTCTACCGGTTGATCTACCGGACGCTCACCACCCAGGGCGCCGCACCAGGTGCCGAAGGCACCAAGATCGTCCCGGACCTGGCCACCGACACCGGCAAGCCGAGCGACGGCGGCAAGACCTGGACCTTCACGCTCAAGGACGGATTGTTCTTCGAGACCGGCGCGCCGATCACCAGCGCGGACGTGAAATGGGGCGTCGAGCGCGCCTGGGATCCGGAGATCGGCATCGGCTCGCCGTACGCCAAGCAGCTGATCGAGGCGCCGGCGTCGTACCAGGGTCCGTACAAGTCGGGTGACCTGGCGACGATCGCGACGCCGGACGCGAAGACGATCGTGTTCCACCTGAAGAAGCCGTTCGCGGACTTCGGCAGCGTGGTCGCGCAGAACACGTTCACCCCGGTGCCGAAGGGCCAGGGCGCGGGCAACCAGCTGGACAGCAAGCCGATCTCCTCGGGGCCGTACAAGCTGGCCGACTACAAGCCGGGTGCGTCGCTGAAGCTCGTCCGCAACGACAAGTGGGACAAGAAGACCGACAACGTCCGGACGGCGAACCCCGATGTCTTCCAGTGGACGTTCGGACTCGATCCCGCGACGATCGACGAGCGGATGCTCGCCGGCCAGGGTACCGACGCGGATGCGATCGCCGGTACGGTGCAGGCCGCCACCGTGGCCCGGATGCAGACGCCGCAGCTCAAGCAGCGGACGATGACCGGCATCAACGGCTGTACGACGTACATGGGGCTGAACACCACGAAGAAGCCGCTCGACAACGTCAAGGTCCGGCAGGCGATCAACCTCGCGGTGAACAAGCAGACCGTCCGGGACGCGGACGGCGGATCGGCGCTCGCCGAGATCGGGAACACGATCCAGCCGCCGACGATCACCGGCCGGGTGGACTACGACCCGTACCCGAGCCAGGACAACAAGGGCGATATCGAGGGCGCCCGCAAGCTGCTGACCGAGGCGGGTCTGCCCGGCGGCTTCACGATGACGCTCGACACCCGGGCGCAGCCGAAGATGCAGGCGATGGCGGTCGCGATCCAGCAGGCGCTCGAGCCGCTCAAGATCACCGTGAAGATCAACACGATCGACACCGCGACGTACTACGAGGTGATCGGTACGACGTCGCAGCAGCACGACGCGGCGATCACCGGCTGGTGCCCGGACTGGCCGTCCGGCGCGACCTTCCTGCCGCCGCTGTTCGACGGCCGCAACATCACCCCGAAGGGCAACACGAACCTGTCCCAGCTGAACGACCCGGGGGTCAACGCGAAGATCGACGAGATCTCCAAGCTGACCGACGTGAACGCGGCGAACGCGGCGTACGGCGAGCTGGACAAGCAGATCATGGCACTCGCGCCGGTCGTGCCGCTGCTGTACGAGAAGGTGCTGATGCTCGTCGGTAGCAACATCGGCGGCGCCTACCTGCACGACGGCTTCTCCGGCGGGATCGACCTGGTCTCGGTGGGCCTGAAGGACGCCGGGAAGTGACAACGACCCCGACCCTCGTCGAGCTCGAGGAGGCGGTGCCGGCGGCGCCGCCGACCTCGGGGCGGCGGATCCTCACCACGATCACCCGGGACAAGGGCGCGCTGGCGTGCCTGGTGTTCCTGGCGGTCGTGGTGCTGATGGCGGTCGCCGCCCCGCTGATCACGAAGCTCAGCGGGTGGGGGCCGTACCAGTTCGACTCGGCCGCGATCAACTCCGACCTCGGCGGCATTCCGCACGGCTCGCTCGGCGGGATCAGCGGCTCGCACTGGTTCGGCGTCGAGCCGCAGAACGGGCGGGACCTGTTCGCGCGGATCGTGTACGGCGCGCGGGTGTCGATCACGATCTCGTTGTCGGCGACCCTGCTGACCGGGATCCTCGGCGTGGTGCTCGGCATGCTGGCCGGGTTCTACCGCGGCTGGGTCGACCAGGTGATCTCGCGACTGATGGACTTCCTGATGGCGTTCCCGGCGCTGATCTTCATGATCGCGATCCTGTCGTCGCTGCCGGCGGGCAACCGGCCGGTGCTGCTGGTCGTGGTGATCAGCGTGTTCGGCTGGCCGTACCTCGCGCGGGTGATCCGCGGTCAGACGATGACGCTGGCCAACCGCGAGTTCGTCGAGGCCGCACGGGCGTCGGGCGCCAAGGACACCCAGGTGGTGTTCCGCGAGATCCTGCCGAACCTGCGCGGCTCGATCGTGGTGATGACGACACTGGCGATCCCCGGCTTCATCGGCACCGAGGCCGGCCTGTCGTTCCTCGGCGTGGGGGTATCGCCGCCGACCGCCTCGTGGGGCCAGATGATCGCGAGCTCGGTCAGCTGGTACTCGGTCGACCCGATGTTCTTCGTGATCCCGGGCGCGTTCCTGTTCTTGACGGTCCTCTCGCTGACCGTCCTCGGCGACAAGGTCCGCACGCTGATCGACCAGGGGGAGGCGGCATGACGCGATACGTCCTCGGCCGGCTCGGTAGCGTCGTACTGATCCTGCTGGCCGTCTGCCTGTTCACCTACCTCATCTTCTTCAAGCTGTCGCCGGATCCCGCGGTGATGATTTGCGGCAAGACGTGTACGCCGGACCGGATCAACTCGATCCGCGACGTACTCGGGCTCAACCAGCCGATTCTGACCCAGTTCTGGGAGTTCCTGCGCGGTATCTTCGCGGGCCGTCAGTACGGCTCGGTGCACTGTCCGGCGCCGTGTCTCGGGTACAGCTTCCAGACCAACGAGTCGGTGTGGAGCATGATCACCGCACGCCTGCCCGTCAGCATCACGGTCGCGGTCGGCGCCGCCGTACTGTGGCTGCTGGCCGGTGTCATCGGCGGCCTCGTCAGCGCGGTGAAGCAAGGCACATGGTGGGACCGTACGGCGATGGCGCTCGCGCTCGGCGGGGTGAGTGTGCCGAACTACGTGCTCGCGCTGCTGCTGCAGTACGTGCTCGTGGTGAAGCTGCAGGTCCTGCCGTTCCCGTCAGCCGTACCGTTCGCTGACAATCCGGTGCTGTGGTTCGAGTCCTACCTGATGCCGTGGGTCGTGCTGGCCGTCGGTTATGCCTGTCTGTACGCACGGTTGACCCGGAGCAATGTGATCGACACCTTGTCGGAGAACTATTTCCGTACTGCGCGCGCGAAGGGACTGAGCGGTGCGCTGGTCATGCGCCGGCATGCGCTCCGGCCCGCGTTGACGCCGATCACGACGATCTTCGGGATGGATTTCGCCGGACTGCTCGGTGGCGCGTTGATCACCGAGACCGTGTTCGGTCTGAACGGGATCGGCAAGCTGGCCGCCGACTCGATCGCCAAGAACGACCAGCCGGTGATCATGGCGGTGACGTTGCTGGCCGCGTTCTTCGTTGTCATCGGCAACGTGGTGGTCGACCTGCTGTACACCGCGCTGGACCCGCGGGTGCGGGTGGTGTCGTCATGAGCAACGAACTGTTCGTGGTCGAGGACCTCACCGTCACGCTGCCGACGAGTCGCGGTCCGGTCGACGTGGTGAAGAACGTGTCGTTCACGGTCGGCCGGGACGACACGCTCGGGATCGTGGGCGAGTCGGGATCGGGGAAGTCGATGACGGCACTCGCCGTCCTCGGTCTGCTTCCGCGCGGGGCGCGGACGTCCGGGAGCGTCCGGCTGGACGGCACGGAGTTGCTCGGCCGGTCGGACCGGGACCTGCGATCGGTGCGCGGCAACCAGATCTCGATGGTGTTCCAGGATCCGCTGTCGTCGCTGAATCCCTACTACACCGTCGGATTGCAGATCTCGGAGATGTACCAGACGCATCGTGGTGGATCGCGACGAGCAGCCCGGCAGGTCGCGATCGAGGCGCTCGAGCGGGTCGGGATCCCGGATCCGGCGCGGCGGGTCGACCACTACCCGCACCAGTTCTCCGGTGGCCAACGGCAACGGGTCATGATCGCGATGGCGCTGTGCTGCTCGCCGTCGTTGCTGATCGCGGACGAGCCGACGACCGCGCTCGACGTGACCGTGCAGGCGCAGATCCTGGAGCTGCTGGCCGAGCTGCAGTCGACAACCGGCACCGGGATGATCTTCATCACCCATGACCTGGCCGTGATCAGTTCGATCGCGCAACGCGTGCTGGTGATGCGGTCGGGCGACCCGGTCGAGTACGGGTCGGCGGAGCAGGTGTTCTCGGATCCGCGGCACGACTACACGCGGATGCTGCTGGACGCCGTACCCAGAATCGATGACGAGGTGGCCTCGTGACGTTGTTGGAGATTCGCGGCGTGACGAAGGAGTTCGTCACCCGGGGCGAAGGGGTGCGGGCGCGGAAGTCGGTGTTCACCGCGGTCGACGACGTGAGCTTCGAGGTCGAGCTCGGTGAGACGCTCGCGATCGTGGGGGAGTCGGGCAGCGGGAAGTCGACGACCGCGCGGATCGCGGCCCGGCTGCTGGAGCCGACGAACGGGTCGGTCGTCTTCGACGGGCAGGACGTGACCCGGGCCCAGGGCAAGGAGTTGGCGACGTTCCGGAACAACGTGCAGGTGGTGTTCCAGGATCCGTACTCGTCGCTGAACCCGCGGTACACCGTGGAGCGGATCATCACCGCGCCGCTCACCTACCAGGGGATCACGCCGGCCGGCGGGCGACGGGCGTTCACCCAGGAGTTGATGGAGCGGGTCGGGCTGAACCCGGATCACTACCGGCGGTACCCGGCGCAGTTCTCCGGCGGGCAGGCGCAGCGGATCGGGATCGCCCGTGCGCTCGCGGTGAACCCCAAGCTGGTGATCTGCGACGAGGCGGTGTCCGCACTCGACGTGTCGATCCAGGCGCAGGTGCTGGAGCTGCTGATGCGGCTGCAGCGGGAGAGCGGGTTCAGCTACATCTTCATCGCGCACGACCTGGCCGTGGTGCGGCAGATCTCGCAGCGCGTGGCGGTGATGAATCGCGGGAGAATCGTGGAGCTGGGGTCGCGGGACCAGGTGTTCGGCGATCCTCAGGACGAGTACACCAGGACGCTGCTGGCCGCCGTACCGCGGATCAACCCGGAATGGGATGCCAGACGCAGGCAGAAAGAGGCTTCATGACCAGCTACACGATTCCAGGTATGCACGTCCGCGAGCACACCGTCGACGTGCCGCTCGACTGGTCGAACCCGGGCGAGACGATCGCGGTCTTCGCGCGCGAGCTGGTCGACCCCACCCGCAAGAACGAGGACCTGCCGTGCCTGCTGTTCCTGCAGGGCGGTCCGGGCGGGAGGGGACCGCGGCCGATCGGTGTGACCGGGTGGATCGGGCAGGCCCTGAAGAAATACCGGGTCGTGCTGATGGACCAGCGGGGCACAGGCCGGAGTACGCCGGTCACCCGTCGGCGGATCGCGGCGATGTCGGCCGAGGAAGGCGCCGACTACCTCGCCTGTTTCCGGGCGGACTCGATCATCGCCGACGCCGAGCACCTGCGGAAGACCGTCTTCGGCGACAAGCCGTGGTCGACGCTCGGGCAGAGCTACGGCGGATTCCTCACGCTCACGTATCTGTCCAAGGCGCCGGAGGGTCTGACGGCGTGCTACGTGACCGGTGGACTGGCCTCGATCGATCCGTCGGCGGCCGAGGTCTATCGGCGTACGTATCCGCGGGTGGAGGCGAAGAACCGTGAGTTCTACAAACGCTATCCGCACAACGTGGAGCGGGTCGCCGCGATCGCGGACCGGCTGGCGGCTGACGACGTACGGCTGCCGGACGGTGACCGGCTGACGGTACGGCGGTTCCAGTCGCTCGGAATCGCCTTCGGGATGAAGCCTGGGTACGAGCGGATCCATTGGCTGATCGACGAGGCGTTCGCCGATGACGAGCTCTCGGACACCTTCCTGGGGCAGGCTCTCGACCTGTCGTCGTACCTCGGGGAGCCGCTGTTCGCCGCGCTGCAGGAGAGCATCTACGGATCCGGCGAGGGTGCGACCGGATGGGCGGCCGACGCGGAGCGGGCGCGGCGACCGGAGTTCGCCGAGGACGCGCGGCCGCTGCTGTTCACCGGTGAGATGATGTACCCCTGGATGTTCGAGGAGATCCGCGGGCTGCGGCCGTTCCAGGGCGCGGTCGAACTGATGGCGCAGCGTCCGAGCTGGCCGGAGTTGTACGACCTCGAGCGCCTCGCGGCGAACGACGTACCGGTGGCTGCCGCTGTCTACTTCGACGACATGTACGTCGACTCCGGGCTGCAGCTCGACACCGCCCGGCGGGTCGGGAACCTGCAGGCGTGGGTGACGAACGAGTACGAGCACGACGGCCTCGGGACGGACCGGGTGTTCGAGCGGCTCACCGAGTTGGTGGCGTCCGTCGGGGGTGGCATCCCGGCGCGATGAGGGGTGGTGTTTCACAATAGGCGGCGACCCTGGGAGGTGAACGATGACTGCCGATTCGACCGAGCCGATGCCGAGCGTACGGCGGCTCGCACAGCGCGAGAACCTGCGTGACAGCGTTGCCAACGCACTGCGGGCGGCGGTGATCTCCGGCGAGCTGAAACCGGGGGAGGTGTACTCCGCGCCGACGCTCGGAGCGCGGTTCGGGGTCTCCGCGACGCCGGTGCGGGAGGCGATGCTGGACCTGGTCCGCGAGGGGCTGGTGATCTCTCTGCGGAACAAGGGTTTCCGGGTCACCGAGGTGTCCGACGAGGACCTCGACAATGTCGCGGCGGTCCGGCAGTTGATCGAGCCGCCGACGATCCGGGACGTCGTACCGGCGATCCCGGCCGCGGACTATCCGCGGTTGCGCCGGCTGGCCGAGGACATCGTGGTGGCGGCCGAGGCGGGCGACCTGATCGCGTACATCGAGGCGGATCGGGTCTTCCACGTCACCCTGCTCGCGTACTCCGGCAACCAGAAGCTCGTCGACGTCGTGTCGGACCTGCGCTCGCAGACCCGCCTGCTCGGGCTCACGCCACTGGTCGAGAGCGGCCGACTCGTCCCGTCGGCGGCGGAGCACCACGAGTTGATGGATCTGGTCGAGGCCGGTGACGGCGAGGGCGCCGAACAGCTGATGCGCCGGCACATCGGCCACGTCCGCGGCTTGTGGGCCCGCTCTCAGAGCAGCTGACGATGGAGTGAGTCGGCAACAAACGACTCGAACTCGGCCGGAGTCCAGCCGGACTCGTCGACCAGCTCCTGATAGACACCGGGCGCCGCGAGTGCGCGGTAGATGGCCTGCGCCTGCTTGAGCGGGATCCGCAGTACGGTCTCCAGCGATGCGATCATCGCGTCCATCACTTGGTTGCGTCCGGCAAGCTTCGATCGCAGCAGGGCTTTGGTCTCAGGGCTTTCGTCGGTCGCGGCCTCGAAGATCAGTACGACGTCGAAGCCTGCGGCGTACAGGTTGGCCAGCCAGCCGGCCGCGCCGCGGAGTCGCTCGGCCGGGTCCGCGATCGCGAACACCTGCTCGGCCCGCTCGAGCGCGCCGGCCTCACTCAGCCACTGGTCGCAGATCAGCGACAGGATCTCCCGCTTGGTGCCGAAGGCCGAGTAGACGGTCCGGGTCGCGACGCCGGCCTCCTTGGCGATCGCGTCGATACTCGTGGCGCCGTACCCCTGCGCGGCGAAGAGGGCGCGGGCCGCGCGGGCGATCCGCAGGCGGGTCTCCTCGGCCTGCACCTGGCGATAGGACTTGACAGCCTCGGGCATGTCGGCACACTATCACTGTGTTCAGTGCAGTGACACTGCATCGAGTGCACTGCTAGTGCACCATTTCGGAGGGGGAGTCATGGAAGGACCACGCGAGGTGCTGGAGCGGATCCTGCACGAGGGGTTCGCGACCGGGAACGACGCGATCGTCGACGAGGTGTGCGCACCTGATCTGGTCGAGCATCAGTTCGGCCTGGCCGGGAGGGGTGACCAGGCGCGCGAACAGGTGAAGGCCGCGATCCGGCAGGTGCACGAGATGATGCCGGACATCGAGTACACGCTGGAGGAATCGGTCGTCGTCGGCGACGTCGTCTGGGCCCGTGGGCGAGCCCGAGGCACCGCCACCGGCTCCTTCTTCGGCCCACCGAGCAACGCGCCGATCGACATCACCCTCTTCGAGATGGCCCGCGTGGTGAACGGCCGGATCGTCGAGCACTGGGGATGCCCGGACCGGTTCGCTCTCCTCGCGCAGACGGGCGTGCTGGCCCGCCTGTCCTAGGACCTGAGGGCCTGCTTCGCGGTGGTGGCGGCGTCCGCGCCGTAGGCGGTGGTGAGGCGGGCGAGGAAGGTGTCGTGGTCGAGGGTGTACTCCTGGGTGCCGACCGTTTCCAGGACCGTGGTGGCGAGCGTGCAGCCGAGGTGGGCGGCTGCTTCGTGGTCGAGGCCGGAGGCGCGACCGGTGAGGTAGCCGGCGCGGAACGCGTCACCGCCGCCGGTCGGGTCGACCAGGCCCGGCGCGGGCACGGCCGGGACCTTCGCCAGTACGCCGGTCGTGTCCTCGATCACCACGCCGTCGCCGCCGCGGGTCGTCACGCGGACGCCGACCCGCTCGAGGATCTCGTTGTGGCTCCAGCCGGTCTTCTGCACCATCAGCCCGGCCTCGTACTCGTTGCTGAACAGGTACGCCGCCCCGTCGATCAACCGGCGGATGTCCGTACCCTCCATCCGCGCCAGCTGCTGTGACGGGTCCGCCGCGACCTGGATCCCGTGCTGCTTGGCCAGCTCGGTGTGCTTGATCATCGCGTCCGGGTCGTCGGCGCCGATCAGCACCAGGTCGACGCCGCCGGTCGCCTGATGGATCGCGCCCAGGTCGAGCTCGCGCGCCTCGGCCATCGCGCCGGTGTAGAACGAGGCGATCTGGTTCGCGTCCTGGTCCGTCGTACAGGTGAACCGCGCGGTGTGTACGTTCTCGCAGACGCGGACATGCGAGACGTCCACGCCGGCCGCCGTCAGCGCCGCGCCGTACTCGGCGAAGTCGGCGCCGACCGAGCCGACGAGCACAGACCCGAACCCGAGCTGCGCCATGCCGTAGCAGATGTTCGCGCCGACGCCGCCGCGGTGCACCACCAGCTCGTCGACCAGGAAGGACAAGGAGACCTTGTGCATCTGCTCCTCGAGGAACTGGTCCTTGAACCGGCCCGGGAACGTCATCAGGATGTCGGTCGCGATCGAACCGGCGACGGCGATGCGCATGCGGAATGCTCCCTCGGGTGGGGTCGGTGTACAGCCAACGGACAGCCAATAGAGACTACAGGCGACCGAACAAATACACGGAGGGCGGGAATTCATGGGCCATCAGGTACCGGTGACCGAGGAACTGCACGACTACATGGTCGCCCACGGCATGCCGCTGGACGAGATCGCGACCGAGCTCCGGGCCGAGACCGAGAAGCTCGGCAACCCCGCCGGGATGCTGACCACCGCCGACCAGGCCGGCCTGCTGACCACGCTGACCCGGCTGATCGGCGCCCGCCGCGCGGTCGAGATCGGCACCTTCACCGGGTTCTCCGCGCTGGCGATCTCGCGCGGCCTGCCGGACGACGGCGAGCTGATCTGCCTGGACGTCAGCGACGAGTGGACCTCGATCGGCCGCAGGTACTGGGAGCGGGCCGGCGTGGCGGACAAGATCGACCTGCGGATCGGTGACGCGCACGACTCCGCCGCGAAGCTCGACGGCGAGTTCGACCTGGCGTTCGTCGACGCCGACAAGGACTGGTACATCAAGTACTTCGAGACCGTGCTGCCGCTGATCCGTCAGAACGGGCTGATGCTGTTCGACAACACGCTGGCCGGTGGGCGGGTGATCGACGCGGACGGCCCGGCCGACCGCAAGGAGTTCAACGCGCATGTCGCGCAGGACGATCGCGTCGACGTGGTCATGCTCGGCATCGGCGACGGGCTGACGCTGGTCCGGAAGAAGTGAGCCCGCGAGAAATGAGCCGCGCGAAATGAGCAAGAAGGCGGCGCCCCGGCTGTCGGTGACGGACCTGCAGCACAAGTACGGCGACCGGCCGGTGATCGAGGGCCTGACCTTCACGCTGGCCGCGGGGCAGGCGATCGCGCTGGTCGGGCCGAACGGCGCCGGCAAGACGACCGTACTGAAATGCATCGTCGGCTCGGCCGAGCCGGCCGCCGGGAAGATCCTGCTCGACGGTCTGCCGATCGACGAACGGGCCGAGATGGTCCGTCGTGACGTCGCGACCCTGCTCGACGACCTCGACTTCTTCCCGGACCTGACCGCCGCCGAGCATCTCGACCTGCTCGCCCGCGCGCACGGCAATGCGTCGCCGGAGGATCTCGTGGACACCACGCTCGACGACATCGGGCTGCTGTCGGCCGCGGACCAGCTGCCCGGCTCGCTCTCCTCCGGTCAGCGCCGTCGCCTCGCGCTGGCGACGGCGCTGGTGCGACCGCGCAAGCTGATGGTGCTCGACGAGCCCGAGGCACGGCTCGACACCGACGGCGTGCAGTGGCTGTCGAACCGGCTGATCGAGGAGAAGAAGTCCGGCACCTCGATCCTGTTCGCCAGCCACGATCCCGCCCTGGTCGAGACGGTTGCCGATTCCGTCGTGACACTGACGCCGCTCCCATGAGCTCAGCCGACGGACCTGTCGTCTTCGATCCGGGCGACTTCGGGGCGATCCCGACCTCGCGGTCGTTGCGGCAGTGGATGCGCACGACCCGGCGAAGGCACGCGGACCGGTCGTTCTGGCAGATCTTCGAGGACGTGTACCTGGTCCTGTTCACGCTGGCGATGCTCGGCGCGACGGCCGGCAACGTCGTACGGCACCTGAACTCGGACGCGGCCCGCTGTACGTCGTACACCTGCGGCCGGCTGAGCCAATGGATGCCGTGGATCATGCTGCCGTTGCTGCTGGCAATCACCATGCGGATGCTGCTGGCGGTCGGTCCAGTGTCGGCGTCGCGAGCCAGCGGCTTCTGGTTGCTGGCCACTCCGGTCAATCGAGCGGCGCTACTGCGCCCGGCGTACCGGCTGGTGACCGCCACGGTCGCGGTGGCCGGTCTTGTCGCGGCGGCGATCATCTGGGCGCTGATCGGGTCGAGCTTCGGCGTCGTACTCGAGGCGGCGGTCCTGATCAGCGCGCTCCTGGTGTGTGCGGCCATCGCCACGGTCTGGGCGCAGCAGTCGACGCGTCGATCCCGGTGGACGCTGCGGGTGGCGGACGTGTTGCTGGTCGCCGCGGTTGTGCCGGCCGCGATCCTGGCGTTCCGTCCGCGGCCGCAGGTGAGCAGCAGCGGTCCGGTCCTGACCTTTGCGAGCTACACCAGAGACGACGGCTATCTCAGGTTCTCGCAGATCGTCGACAACAGCTTCTTCGCCCCCGGTGGGCTGCATCTGCTGGTGATCTGTGCGGTAGTGGTCGTGCTGTGCGTCGGGTTGACGACTTTGACCTCGCGGACGCTCGACCGGCTCGGGCGGTCGAGTGTGATCGCCGGTGGTGAACTGCTGGCGGGGCTTGCGGGTGCGGCGAGCAGTCTGGACATCAGCATGCTGGGTGACGTGATCGCCGGGCGGCACTGGCGGTTGAAGGGCCGGGTGCGGTCGCGGCGCGGCATGGGTTCGCGCGGCGGGGCGATCATGCAGCGCGAGTTCTTCCGGATCCTGCGGTGGCCGCGACGGCTGGTGATCGCCGGCGCGCTGCTGGTCGTGCCGTACGCCGTCGCGGGCGCGGGGTTCGAGGTACTCGTTCCGATCGCGGCGGCGTTCGCCGGGTTCGTCGCCGTACGGCCGATGCTCGACGGACTGCGGACGGTCTGCCGTTCGACCGGGCTGGCGCGGGCGATGGGGATGGATCTGCGCGATCTGCGTGTGGTGATGGCGGTGGTTCCGGGGCTGTTCGCGGTGCTCTGGGCGGCGCTCGCGTTCCCGGCGATCGGCAGTCTCTCGGCGACGTTCGCGGTCGCGGGCGGGGTGATCTCCGGCGCGGTGCGGCAGGCGTCCGCGCGACCTCCGACGTACGCCGGTCCGCTGGTCGCCTCGCCGATGGGCGCGATCCCGCCCGGTCTGTTCTCCCAGCCGGCCCGCGGGTTCGACCTGCTGATCCTGTGCCTGGCGCCGGTGCTGCTCAACCTGCCACCGCTGTGGGTGGTGGCCATCCCGGCCTTCGTCCTGACCGTGATGTTCTCGGTGCGCCCGAAAACTGACTGATCCTCGACTTGGCTTATCTTGGCGTGGACAGGTACCTTGTCTCGCATGGTAGCCGAGAAGGTCTTCACCCAGCTGCGCCGCGGGACGCTGGAGTTCTGCGTCCTGGCGCTGTTGCAGGGAGAACCTCGTTACGGTTTCGAGTTGGTCAAGGCGCTGAGCGAGGTCGACGGAATGGTCACGACCGAGGGCACGATCTACCCACTGCTGGCCCGGCTGCGCCGTGAAGGCCTGGTCGAGACGAGCTGGCAGGAGTCCGGATCGGGCCCGCCGCGGCGGTATTACACCTCGACACCGGAGGGCAGCCAGGCGCTGGCCGCGTTCACTGCGGACTGGCAACGGTTCTGCACGTCGGTCGACAAGATTTTAGAGAGTGGGAGACGGGGATGAGCATGGAACTGGACAGCGATCGGCTGATCGACGCGTACCTGAACGAACTGGCCACCGAGGCTGCGGAGTTGCCGGCCGGACGGCGCGACGAACTGCTCGGTGACGTGCGGGCGCACATCGCCGAGGCGCGCGCGGCGGGTGCCGTGTCCGAGGACGAGATCCGCGAGATGCTGCAGCGGCTCGGCCGGCCGAGCGAGATCGTCGCCGCCGCGACCGACGGCCTGGTGCTGGTCGAGGTGCCGCCGCGGCTGCGTCCGCGGGACTTCGTCGCGCTCGGGCTGTTGCTGGTCGGGCCGTACCTGCTGTCGGCCAGCGTGATCGTGGCTGTCGTTGCCTGGGGCATCGGCCTCGGGCTGCTCTGGACATCGAACCGCTGGACCACGACCTGGAAGCTGATCGGGACCTTGAGCTGGCCGCTCGGATACGCCGCGGCCTTTGCCCTGGATGGATTCCTCCAGGCCCCGATCTGGCTCAGCCTGCTGGCCGACTCGGTGATCTCGATCGGTCTGATCGTTGCCCTGGCGTTGAACGCCCGACCGCCGCGTCAGTCCTCGTAGACCAGCCACTTCCGCTCGACCGCTGCGGACAGGTCCACATCGTGCTGGCGGGCGAACAGGAGCAGCTGGCAGAGGACGTCGGCGAACTCGAGCTGCAGGGTCTCGTGGATCTGCCCCGGGGTTGCGCCCTTCGAGCGGGCTCGACCGGTGTGTTGGAGGTAGGCCTGGGTGAGCTCGCCGACCTCCTCCTGCAGCTTCAGCAGGAACCAGTCGGGATCGCGCTCGAAGCCGAGGCGTTCGCCGTACCGGACGGAAATCTTCTCCAAGCGCTCGGAGAGCGTGTCAAGATCCACCGCACCACCTAAACAGGCCCCACCGACAAACGCCGGTGGGGTCTGGTGCGTCGCGCTAGGCCTTCTCGTCGACCTTCGGGAACGGGTCGAGGTCGGGGAGGCTGGGCTCGGGGTCGGTGGTGGGGTCGGGGCTGACCGGCTCCTGGGCCGGGTCGCCGTCCACCTGCGGGCTCTTCGGGGCGGTGGCCCAGACGGCGGCAGCAGCGCGGGCGGCGTCCGCGGCGTCGGTCTGGCGCTCGTAGTTCTTGATGTCGAGGGCGTACGCCTTCACCACCGCGGTGAGGTCGCGTCGCAGTTGCTTGTGCACCCAGAGGGCGTACGCCTGCGAGCGGGCCTCGATGAAGTTCTTGAGTTCCTGCATCTGGGCGGGGGTCATGTCGTCGTCCTCCGAATGGCCAGGGGTGAATTCGCCGCGGGCGATCGCGGCACGGGCGGGGTCGCCGGGGCAGTCTGTCGGCTCCGGGCGAACCGCGGAGTGCGGCCGGATCGCCGTACCGCGGGGGTAGAGCTTGCGGAAGTCGGCGATCACCGCGCGGGTGGTCGCCTTCATCGCGGCGGACGGCTGCTCACCGGTGACGAGCACCAGCAGGATCGCGCCGTACCGCTCGTTCACGTCGTTGTCGCCGTTCGCGCCGGACTGCGTCCGCAGGCCGCGCAGCGTCCAGGCCCGCCCGGCCTGGTCGACCGCGACCTGGTACGCGATGTCCGACCAGCCGCGGCTGTCCATGTGGTAGTCCTGCCACCCGCGCAACGCGGACGCGACCGCCGCCTGGGTGTGGATGACCTTCGTCGACCCGGTCCCCGGCCAGTGGATCACCGCGCCCTCGACCCGGGACACGGTCAGGTTCCCCGGTCCGCCGGCTTTCGGCGGTCGCGCGTTCCACGCGGACCGGGGCAGATAGTTGACCATCGATGCTCCTCACGTGCCTCACAGCGCCACATACCCACCGCTGGCGCTCGGTAATCAACCGATCACACTGGGCACGCGGCAGTCAAGCGGTGAGCAGCATCCTTTCAGTCCGGGGGGTTCGAGCGCTGCAGCAGACTCAGCATCGCCCGGCGGAACTCGGTACGGCGCCGCTCGCTCCAGTCCGCGGTCAATCGGGTGAAGACCTCCTCCTGCCACGCATGCGCCTGATCGAGCAACTCCAACCCGGCCGCGGTGATGGTCACGTGCCGCCGCCGTCCGTCGGCGTCCGCCGCCCGCAGTTCCAGATAACCGGCCGCGACCGCGTCCTTCACCAACCGGGACGCGCCACTCTGATCGATCCCGAGCTCGTGTGCGACGCCGTTGATCGTCGCCGGGCCCCGCCGGATCACGGAGTACGCGGCCTCCGTCGCCTGCACCAGCCGGCCTTGCTCGGCGACATCAGGCGTCGTACGCCGTGACCAGTGCCGCACGAACTCGAACAACACCTGCCCCGGACCGGCGCTCATTCGGTCGCAGCCATCTCACGACAGATGTACGCCAACTCCAGCGCCGACTTCAGATCCGGCAACCGAAGCGCCGCCGACACCTTGTCCCCACTCACCCGGAACACGGTCGCCACCCGCGTCGGCGCCGAGCTCTCCGGCCAGCTCGCGTCCTCCTCGACGACCATCAACCGCTCGCTCACCGGATGCCACGACCGCGGCACCAGCTTGATCCCGGACCGCTCCACCCACTCCGCAAACCCTGACGGGTCTATCGGCCCGGCACCTTTCGGGCCCAGCACCACTACGGGATCGCTGACGACGCCGGTCACTGCCTCCAGATCGCCGGCGTTGACGCGCTCATGCCACCGATTGATTGCTCCCTCGAGATCCACCGCGACATTCTATGCGATTCGCATACATCTCATCGGAGCAAGGGGAGGAGTTGGTCGCCGATGCGGATGGTTTCGTCGCGGTACGGGGTGTCGGAGAGGATGAAGTGGGTGATGCCGAGGTCGCGGTACTTGCGGAGGGACTTGGCGACCTCGTCGGGGGAGCCGACCAGCCAGGTGGTGCCGGCGCCGCCACCGCCGTACTTGCCGGGGGCGGTGTAGAGGTTGTCGTCGAGGACCTCGCCGCGTTCGGCGAGGTCGAGGAGGCGTTGCTGGCCGACAGCCTTGAACCAGCGGCGATCGCGGTTGCCCTGCGCCTCGGCCATCTTCGCGACCTTCGCCTCCGCGTCGGCCCACGCCTCTTCTGAGGTGTCGCGGACCAGCGTCGTGATCCGCAACCCGAACTCCAGCGGCGCATGTTCGCGGCCGAGTTCCTTCTCCAGCAGACGCAGGTGTGAGATCCGCTCCGCGATCCCGTCCAGCGGCTCACCCCAGAACAGTTGTACGTCGGCATCCGTCGCGGCCACTCGTTGCGCCGCATCCGACGCGCCGCCGAAGTACAGCCGGGGATGCAACCGGCCTTCCCGTACGACGGGACGTGTCGCGACCGTCGAGCCGGTCACCGAGAAATACTCGCCGGCGAACGTCACGTCCTCCTCGGTCCACAACCGCCGGACGAGTTGGAGGAACTCCTTCGTCCGCGCGTAGCGCTGCGGCTGATCGCCTTCGCTGTCGCCGTACGCCGCGAGGTTGTCCTGGCCGGAGACGATGTTGATCAGCAGTCGCCCGCCGCTGAGCTGGTCGAGCGTGCTCGCCGCGGACGCGAAATGCGCCGGGTGCCAGTACCCGGGCCGGATCGCGGCCAGCGGCTGGAAGGTCGTGGTCCGCGCGGCGAGTGCGGTCGCGACCGTGAACGTGTCGGGCCGGCCCCACCCGGTGCCGAGCAGGGCGCCGGACCAGCCGTGGTCCTCGGTGAGCCGGGCCAGCTCGGTCAAGCGCTCGATGCTGTTGTGTCCCTGGACGGTGTCGTCGCCGCGGTGACCGGGGTCGACCTGGTTCGGGATGTACCAGAGGAAAGTCATGTAAATCAGCTTAAGTTCACTCGATTAGTCGACTTAGAATGTCTTGCTGGTCAAGATGGCGCCGCCGAGGCGACTCTGGACAGATGGACGAACCACGAGACCTTCGTCAAGGCCTTCGCCGACGGCCGGGTGGAAGCCCGACCGGAGTTTGATCAGGTCTTGTTGTAACGCATCGTGACGAGATGCCGATGTAGCGGCCGACAGGGTCGCGCTCTGTGACCCGATCACAGGGGGGAACACTCGTGGGACAGCAGATCGTCCTGCCGAGCCGTGCGGGAACGCCGGTCGCGCAGGGAATGCAGATGAAGCTGCGGCACCCGGTCGGTGTCTGGCTCGGGCTGCCGTTGATCACGCTCGGGATCTATCACCTGGTCTGGTACTACAAGATCCACAAGGAGCTCGCGCACTTCGACCGCCGGCGCGTGGTTCCGGTGGCCGGCCCGATGCTGGTCCTGCTCTTCCTGAGCTGGACCCTGATCGCGCCGATGATCTCGTACTTCCGGACCGGCAAGCGGATCGCGGAGGGTCAGCGGGCCGCCGGGCTGCCGGTCACGTGCAGTGCCGGTGTCGGGCTGCTGCTGATGTTCGTGTTCGGTCTGGGGACGCTGTACTACCAGCTCGAGCTCAACAAGGTGGTCAACTCGTACGGCGACGCCCCTCCGGGTACGCCGATCTCGCTGTACGTCTGACTCATCGCCAGGATTTGTCGGCGTCAGTAGTAACACCTGTTGGACTGTGGGGCGGGAGCGTGATCTGGTGACTGGAAACGTTCCCGTTCTAGGTCGGAGGGTGTTATGGCGCAGGCAGCGCAGCGTTCGTTGGGTGCAGGGGGAACGGCGGTCAGTGCGCTGGGCATGGGGTGTTGGGCGATCGGGGGACCGCATGCCCGGCAGGGGAGTCCGGTCGGTTGGGGCGTCATCGACGACGGTGAGTCGAAGCGGGCGCTGCAGCGGGCGTACGAGCTCGGGGTGACGTTCTTCGACACCGCCGACGTGTACGGCTGCGGGCACAGCGAGAAGCTGATCGCGGACGCGCTCGGTGACGTCCGCGACGACATCGTGATCGCGTCGAAGGCCGGATACACCTACGTCGAGGAGACCCGTGAGGCGCCGGGTGAGAACGGCGACCCGGACTACATCCGCTGGGCCTGCGACGAGTCGCTCCGGCGGCTGAACACGGACCGGATCGACCTGTACCAGTTCCACCTCGGCGGGTACGACCTCGCCACGGCGGACGACGTCCTCGCGGTCCTCGAGGAACTGGTTGCTGCGGGCAAGGTTCGCGCGATCGGCTGGAGCACCGACGACCCGGAGCGGGCCGCTTTGTTCGCGAAAAGCCCGCACTGCCAGGCGATCCAGCAGCACTTCAACGTGTTCGGCGGGAATGCCGACGTCCTCGCGTTGTGTGAGGACAAGGGCCTGGCGAGCATCGTCCGCGGTCCGCTCGGGATGGGTCTGCTGACCGGGAAGTTCGACCAGGACAGCAGCCTGCCCGAGGACGACGTACGGCACGGGTGGAACTTCCGCACCGGCGACCAGGCCGAGTCGTTGCGCCGCCTCGACGCGATCCGCGACGTCCTCACGTCCGGCGGCCGGACGCTCGCGCAGGGCGCTCTCGGCTGGCTGTGGGCGCGCAGCGAGGCGTTCGTCCCGATCCCCGGGTTCAAGACGGTCGCGCAGGTGGAGGAGAACGCCGGCGCGCTGCAGCACGGTCCGCTGGCGGCGGCGCAACTGGATGAGATTGCGACGATCCTGGGCCATTGACATCGTTGTCTGGTGCGACGACGATACATCCTCGGAAGCTCGGTGAAACGTTTCCAAGCCGCTCGAGGAGATCCGCCCATGGTCTTGCACCGTCGTACCTTCCGTCTGCTCGTGGCCGGGGCGGTGACGCTGGCGATCGGGCTGGTGTCACCGCCGGCCGGAGCCACCCCGCCGCAGTCCGACGGCCCGACCGCCACCGCGCGGGCCCGGGTCGCCGCCGATGAACTGATGAGCTCCTACGAGCCGAACAAGGCCTGGTTCCCGTCCAGCTGGTGGAACTCGGCGGTCGCGCTGCAGACCATCGGCGACTACATGCAACGCACCGGCGACCGGCGCTACCTGCCGCAGCTGGACAACACGTTCGAGAAGGACAAGGGCAAGTTCCCGGCCGGGTACCTGTCCGGTGACGAACTGCTCGGCAACTTCACCAGCCGTGCGATCGACGACTCCGAGTGGTGGGGTCTGACCTGGATCCAGGCGTACGACCTGACCAAGAACCGCAAGTACCTCGACATGGCGGTCAAGATCGCGGAGTACGTCGAGGGCTACTGGGACCCGAGCACGTGCGGCGGCGGTGTCTGGTGGAACGGCGAACGCACGTACAAGAACGCGGTCACCAACGGTCTGTGGATCCGCCTCACCGCCGAGCTGCACAACCGGATGCCGCGCGACAAGCGCTGGCTCGGCCGCGCCCAGGAAGGCTGGAACTGGTTCACCGCGAGCGGCATGATCAACTCCGCCGGCCTGGTCAACGACGGCCTGCGGGACGACTGCACGAGCAACGGCGACACGGTCTGGAGCTACAACCAGGGCCTCGCGATCGGCGCGGGTCTCGAGCTGTGGCGAGCCACCCACGACGCCAAGATCCTCCCGACGGTACGGCGGTTGGCCGACGCCGCGATCGCTCCGGGCGGCCTCGTCACCGACGGCGTCCTGACGGAGTACTGCGATGCGCCGGGCCGCACCTGTGACGACAACGGCAAGCAGTTCAAGGGCATCTTCATGCGCTACTGGATGGACCTCGCCGACACCACCCGCGATCCGCGCTACACCGCCTTCGTCGCGCAGCAGGCCGCCGCGGTCTGGGACCAGGACCGGGACGCGTCCGACCGGCTGGGGGAGCGGTGGTCCGGCGCCGAACCGAACGTCTTCGACTGGCGTACCCAGGCCAGTGCGCTGAGCGCCCTGATCGCCGCCGTACCCGCCGTGCCGCCGACACGATCGTTGTCCGCGACAACGAATCCGGCCCTGCCTGTCGTGATGCCTGCCACCGCCAGCGCGACTCACGTGAAGGTGCAGGTCAACCTGCAGGCGACCGGCACGACCCCGCTCCAGGTCGTGGTCCGCCCGGCTGCCCCGGCCGGCTGGACCGTGACCCCGGCGCGGACGACGGTCACGCTCCGCCCGCACGGCAACGCCGTACCTGTGCAGACCTCCGTGGACCTTGACGTGACGATCCCGGCCGGTACGGCGGACGGTCTCCACTCGGTGACCGCGACCGCGACGTCCGGGTCACTGTCCTTCAGTACGCGGTCGGACATCCTGATCGCGCACACCGCGGACTTCGACACCGGTACGGCGGCCGAGACGCCGTGGCTGTTCGACGCGGACGGTTCGCAGAGCAACGGCGTACAGAACCGGTTCGCCGACGGGCACTCGTACTTCGTCTACCGGTTCCCGTTCCCGGCCGGCACGACGTCGGCGTCGGCGACGCTGACGATCGACAACGAGTTCGTCGTCCAGGTCAGCGGCGACGGGCAGACGTGGACCACGGTCGCGACGGAGACCAACCCGTACCACGACGGTGAGAACAAGGCCGCGCGGACGTTCGACCTCACGCCGTACCTCGGCGCCGACAAAGCTGGGTACGTGCGGGTGTCGGACTCGTTCCCCGATGACGGCTGGGGCGGCCGGGTCTACCACGTCACCGCGACGTACAACTAGGCGGCGGCACGATCGGCGATCGTACGACGGCGCAACGAGGCGTCGAGGATCGCCGGGGTGTCGTAGTCCATGTCGAGCCGGCCGACATCGGTGCCCGGCGGGACGATCTTGTCGATCTGGTCGAGGATGGCGTCATCGAGGGTGACGTCCATCCCGGCCAGAGCGTCGTCCAGGTGCGCCATCGTCCGCGGGCCGATGATCGCCGACGTGACGCCCGGGTGCGCGATCGCGAAGGCCATCGCCAGGTGGGTCAGCTTGAGCCCGGCCGCTTCGGCGACCGGGATCAGTTGCTCCACGACGTCGAGTCGGCGCTCGTCGGTCATGTGCTTGAAGATCGCCGTACGCCGGAGATCCGCCGGCGCCCGTCCGGTCAGCTGCCCCTGCGCCAGCGGGCTCCAGACGAGCGCGCCCATCCCGTACTTCTGCACCATCGGGAGTACCTCCCGCTCGATCCCACGATTGAGGATCGAGTACGGCGGTTGCTCGGTCCGGAACCGCTCCAGGCCACGTCGTTCCGCGACCCACTGCGCCTCGACGATCTCGCTCGCCGGCGTCGCCGACGAACCGACCGCGCGGACCTTCCCGCTCCGGATCAGATCGGTCAGCGCGGACAGGGTCTCCTCGATATCGGTGTCCGGATCGGGGCGGTGCATCTGGAACACGTCGATGTAGTCGGTCTGCAGCCGGCGCAGCGAGTTCTCGACGGCGGTGATGATCCAGCGGCGTGAGTTGCCGCGCTGGTTCGGGTCGTCGCCCATCGGCAGGTGCGACTTGGTGGCGAGGACGACGTGCTCGCGGCGGCCCTTGAGCGCGGCGCCGACGATCTCCTCGGACTCTCCGTGCGAGTAGAAGTCGGCGGTGTCGACGAAGTTGATCCCGGCATCGAGCGCCTTGCCGATCATCCGGAGCGACTCGTCGCGATCGTTGTTGCCGACGGCACCGAACATCATGGCGCCGAGGGCGTACGGGCTGACCTTGATACCGGTCCGGCCGAGTGTGCGGTAATGCATCCTTGGTCCTCCTTGGGGTTGCCTCCAGGTTGGCGGCGGGGCCGGCACGGGAGAAGGTCCACTTCATCCACGGACAGGTTGTCCCTGGATAGGCCTTGGCGGGTCGCGGATGATGGAACGTGTGATCGATCGTGACGGCCTGGCCGACTTCCTCCGCCGGCGCCGGGAGGTGCTGCACCCGGCCGACGTGGGGCTGCCCGACGGCGCACGCCGCCGTACGCCGGGACTGCGCCGCGAGGAGGTCGCTCAACTCGCCGGAATGTCCACGGACTACTACTCACGGCTCGAGCAGTCCCGCGGTGCGAACCCGTCCGAGCCGATCATCGCGAGTCTGGCCCGCGCCCTGCGCTGCGACCTCGACGAGCGCGACCACCTGTACCACCTGGCCGGCCTCAACCCGCCACTGCGCCGGGCCGGCCGCCACATCCCGCCCGGCCTGCTCGCGCTCGTCAGCCGTCTCACCGACATTCCGGTGGTCATCTCCACGGACCTCGACGAGGTCCTCTGGCAGAACGCGTTGGCCGACGTCGTCATCGGTCCGCTCGGCGCCGAGGGCCGCGCGCGCAACCTCACCTGGCTCTGGTTCACCGATCCCGCGATCCGGCAGATCTTCCCCGAGGAGGACTGGGACGCCCACTCGGCCGCCCACGTCGCCGACCTGCGCGCGACGTACTCCCGCCGGATGGGCGACGCCGACATCACCGACCTGGTCGACGACCTCACCGCCCGCAGCGAGGAGTTCCGCGGGTTGTGGGACCTGCACGAGGTCGCCGTACGCCGCCTGCCCCGCAAACGCTTCCTGCACCGCGAAGCCGGCCACCTGGACCTGACCTGCGAAACCCTCCTCACCCCCGCCGCCGACCTACGCGTCCGCGCCTTCCTCCCGATCGAAGGCACCGACGCCCGCGAAAAACTCGACCTCCTCCGCGTGATCGGCACCCAGAGCTTCGCCTAGCGAAGCCCGTTGACAAGGAGCACGAGCAGACGCTCGGTCTGCTCCCGCTGCTGCTCGGGCTCTGCGGCGATCACCGCGCCGGCCATGGCTGCGACCACGTCATCCGGCCGTATGTCGGACCGGAACGTGCCTGCTGCGACCCCGGCGTCGAGGAAGTGGGCGACCGCGGCGGTCAGCCGAGCGCGAGTGTCCGACTGTGTGATCGCGCCCGAGGCGACCATGGCGCGCAGCGACATCCCCATGGCCCGCTTGGAGTCGACGAAGTCGAGGTAACGGTGCATCCACGCGAGCAGGCCCTCGTCAGCCGGTCCCTCTGTGGCCATCCCGGGAGCTGCGTCGCACAGCCGCGCCAGCTCCTGGCGGTAGACGGCCTCGAGAAGCGCTTCCCGGTTGGGGAAGTGGCGGTACAGCGTGGCCACGCCGACCCCGGCCCGCGCCGCGACCCGATCCAGCGACAGCCGGACCTCCGAGCCGTCCCGCGCGGCCAGCGCGAGGTCGGCCAGTTCGTCGCCGGCCGCGACCACGACCTGCTCCCGCTTGCGCGCCGCATCCGCCCGCATAAGTGGAGAAACCTCCAGTTAGTGCTATCGTCGACCGTAAATGGAGAAACCTCCATTTACCACTCTACCTGGGGAATCCGATGACCTCCCAACGACCAGCCGGCACCGTCAAGCTCGGACACCACGAGATCAGCAGGATCGGGTACGGCGCGATGCAGCTCGAGCACGTGGACACCGCCACGGCCACCGCCGTACTGCGACGCGCCGTCGAGCTCGGTATCAACCACGTCGACACCGCTTCCTTCTACGGCCACACGACCGTCAACCAACACATTCGGGCCGCACTGCATCCGTATGCCGACGACCTCGTCATCGTCAGCAAGGTCGGCGCCCGCCGCGTCGATACGCCCGCCCGCTTGGCGCTGGCCCAACGTCCGGAGCAACTCCGCGAGCAGATCCACCTCGATCTGAAATCCCTCGACCTGGATCAGATCCCGGTGGTCAACCTCCGCCGTGCCGACCAGGGCCCCGGCCTGATCGCGACCGGGGACGACGTCGTACCACTCGACGACCAGGTCGCCGAACTGATTGCCCTGCGCAACGAAGGGCTGATCGGGGCGGTCGGCCTCAGTAACGTCAGCACCGAGCAGGTGAAGCAGGCGATCCCGGCCGGCGTCGTCTGCGTCCAGAACGCCTACAGCCTGCTCGACCGTTCCTCCGAGGAACAACTCCAGCTCTGCGCGGCCAACGACATCACCTGGATCCCGTACTTCCCGCTCGGCTCGGCCTTCGACCTGATCCCGTCGCCGACCGAGCACCCCGTCGTACGGGACGTCGCCACCCGCCTCGGCGCCACACCGGCCGCTGTCTGCCTGGCCTGGATCCTCGCGCACGACGAGCAGACCGCTCTGATCCCCGGCACCCGCAGTGTCAGCCACCTCGAGGAGAACGTCCGGACAGCAGACGTCGAGCTCGGCGAGAAGGATCTCGCCGAGCTCGACGCCGTCGTCAACGCCTGAGCTGGATGCTCTGGGTGTAGGCGTCCTGGTTCGGAGTGTTCACGCCGGGCCGGCCGCGGAAGTCGGTCCAGCACGGGTGGATGCGGAGATCGTTGCCGATGGCCACCGCTGAGTAGTCGCCGATGAACACGCCCTGTACCTCGGTGCCGTCGGGTTCGACGGCGAGGAACTGGACCTGCGGGTTCTCCGAGACGGTGGTGATCCGCTGGGTGGCGGCCCGACTGAGCGACTGGGTGCCGGAGCCGGCCCAGTACGCGTAGTCGAGATTGATCCCGTTGCGGTCGTAGTGCCTTGTGTACGACGTGATCGCGACCTTGCCGTCGCGCGCCGCGACGGCGCTGAAGAACTCGTCCTGTGGAGTCCCGACGACCAGCGGACGGGACCAGTTCTTGCCGTTGCCGGATGCGGACACCACGTTGTCGCCGTTGGTGCGCACGGACGCGCCGGTGGTCGCGTCGTACAGGCCGTTCCGGTCGTCCGACCAGACCACGGTCAGCTTCTCGTTGATCCGGTCGTAGGCCAGTTGCGGGTAGCTGTTCAGCCGGAAGTTCTCCCCGGTCAGCGTGTCCGGGAAGTCGTAGTTGGTGTCGACGATCGCGTGCCGGAACGTGCGCCCGTGGTCGGTCGAGGTCGCCACCACCGTGGCGTCCCGGTCGCCCGCGGCATCACAGGCGGCCGTCGCGCAGACCGAGGCCTCGTAGGCGACGTACAGCTGTCCGTCGTTGCCGACCTGGGGGTTCGAGCCCTGGTCGTACGGCGTGATGCCGCCGGGGAAATTGGTCAGCGACGGCGGGATCCGGACCGGCGTGCCGAAGTGCGACCCGAAGTCCACGCCGGCCGACGCCATGATCGGCGACTCGAGATAGTTGTCGTCGTTGTCGTAGGTGAATTCGGTCCAGGTCACGTAGACCCGTCCGTTGGACGGATCCGCGGCGATCCACGGCTTGTCGTTGAAGATGTGGGTCACCGCCGGAGTGCCGTCCGCGTTGACGCCGTCCATCGCGACGACGTGCGGAGCGCCCCAGTGCAGGCCGCCGTCGTGGGACACGTTGACGACGATCGCGCTGGCGTCCTGACCGCCGAGCGGTGCGGACCGACTGAACGCCAGGCTCGCGAAGTACACCGTGTTGCCGGGCCCGAACGCGACGACCGGATCACCGGATCCGTCGAACCAGCTGAAGGCTCCGGTTCCGCCAGCGGTGATGGTCAGGCCCGGGATCGCCACGTTCGTCCAGCTGTGGCCGCCGTCGAACGACGTGTACGCGAAGCTGGCGCTGTCGTTGCGGTTCTCGCGGGCGTTGAACAGCCGGTAGTCGTTGGCGCCGGCAACGATGTTGCGCGGGTTGCGCGGGTTGACCGCGATCGTGGTCTCGTTCTGGGCCGCGCTGCAGCCGGCCTGCGAGCCCACCGGGACTACCGTGTCTGCGACGATCTGGTCGACGTTCGGCGCCGGGTTCCCGTACGGGTTCGGATGACCGAGGTACGACTGGCACAGCGCGGACTGGGCCGGGTCGTCCGGCTGTGGCTCCTCTTCCTCTGCCAGCACCTCCTTCAGCAACGGGTTGTGGACGGCGACGGCGTCCGAGGCGGCGGTGGCGGGCGTAGCTACCAGTGCGAGCGACCCGATCAGGCTGATGACGCCCAGGATCGCCGACCGGCGCGTGGTTGACGGCCTCACTGTGTTCCCCCTTCCCTGCCCCCGAGGGATGACACAGCGCATTCTGCGCCTCACGGAGAGCCCGGGTCCAGGGCACAGAAAAACCCTGTCCGGACCGGCCGGACAGGGTCTCTCAGCTACGTCTCAGACAACTCAGACGTCGTAGTACAGCTCGAACTCGTGCGGGTGCGGGCGGAGCTGGATCGGGGCGATCTCGGACTCGCGCTTGAGGTCGATCCAGGTCTCGATCAGGTCCTCGGTGAAGACGTCGCCCTCGAGCAGGAAGGCGTGGTCGGCCTCGAGGGAGTCGATCACGGCCGGCAGCGAGGTCGGGACCTGCGGGATGCCCGCGTGCTCCTCCGGCGGGAGCTCGTACAGGTCCTTGTCGACCGGGTCGGCCGGCTCGATCTTGTTGCGGATACCGTCCAGGCCGGCCAGCAGCTGGGCCGAGAAGGCCAGGTACGGGTTCGCCGACGGGTCGGGGCAGCGGAACTCGATCCGCTTCGCCTTCGGGTTCGACCCGGTGATCGGGATCCGGATGCAGGCCGAGCGGTTGCGCTGCGAGTAGACCAGGTTGACCGGCGCCTCGAAGCCCGGCACCAGGCGGTGGTACGAGTTCACCGTCGGGTTGGTGAAGGCCAGCAGCGACGGGGCGTGCTTGAGCAGACCGCCGATGTACCAGCGGGCGATGTCGGACAGGCCGCCGTACCCGGACTCGTCGTAGAACAGCGCGTCGCCGTTCGAGAACAGCGACTGGTGGACGTGCATCCCCGAGCCGTTGTCGCCGAAGATCGGCTTCGGCATGAAGGTCGCGGTCTTGCCGGCCGCCCACGCGGTGTTCTTGACGATGTACTTGAACTTCATCAGGTTGTCCGCGGTCTTCAGCAGCTCGTCGAAGCGGAAGTTGATCTCCGCCTGACCCGCGGTGCCGACCTCGTGGTGCGCGCGCTCGACGACCAGGCCGGCCTTCTCCAGCGCCAGCGTGATGTCGTCGCGCAGCTCGCCGAAGTGGTCGGTCGGCGCGACCGGGAAGTAGCCGCCCTTGTAGCGGACCTTGTAGCCGCGGTTCCCGCCGTCCTCGACCCGGCCGGTGTTCCAGGCGCCGGCGACCGAGTCGATCGCGTAGTACCCGGTGTTGGACTTGGTCTCGAACCGGACGTCGTCGAAGACGTAGAACTCGGCCTCGGGCGCGAAGAACGCGGTGTCCGCGATACCGGTCGACTTCAGGTACTCCTGCGCCTTCCGGGCGATGTTGCGCGGGTCACGCGAGTACGCCTCGCCGGTCAGCGGGTCGTGCACGAAGAAGTTGATGGCCAGCGTCTTCGTCCCGCGGAACGTGTCGAGGAAGGCCGTGGTCGGGTCGGGCAGCAGCTTCATGTCCGATTCGTGGATCTGCTGGAACCCGCGCACCGACGAACCGTCGAACATCAGGCCCTCTTCGAAGACCTCGGGCCCGAACGACGACACCGGGACGGTGAAGTGCTGCATGATGCCCGGCAGGTCGGAGAACCGGACATCGATGATCTCGATGCCCTCGTCCTTGACGTAGGCGAGCAGCTCCTCAGCGCTGGAAAACATACGTACTCCTAGGGTGGCTCAGAGATTGCATCTGAACGTAGGGCCCGCCGGTTTCTCCGTCGTGACCCTGGTGTTTCGCGGATGTTACGCCCAGCGTGTCCGCGCTGACCCACTGGTGTACGGCGGCTACGCCCTGAGATCTCCCGGTCCTGGGTGAACCGGTCGCGGGCGCCGTCCGTAGGCTAGTCATCATGGCATCGTCGGCGCAGCCGGGCACAGGACCCACCGAAGAATTCCGTTTTCCGGGCAGCCGGCTGGGTCTGCCGGAGGACGGTCCGGGCTCGGTCGCGGGCTGGGGCCGCCGCCTGCTGGCGCTGCTGATCGACTGGCTGATCGCCGGACTGATCGCCTCGGTGGTGGCCGGCAAACCGATGTGGGCGGGCGGCAACGACTACAACACTTCACACCTGGCGATCTTCTTCCTGGTGACCGCGATCCTGACCGGTCTGGCCGGCGGCACCATCGGCCACCGGATCTGCGGGCTGCGCGTCCTCAACCTGAAGAACAAGGACGTCCCGCAGGTCGGGCTGCTCGGGGGAGTGATCAGGTCGTTCCTGATCTGCCTGCTGATCCCGGCGGTGATCTTCGACCGCGATCACCGCGGCCTGCACGACTTGGCCGCGAAGACGGTCGTCGTACGGCGCTGAGTCAGCGGCGCGTCAGCCGCAGCTGCACGTCGTCGAGGTAGCCGGTCCGGAAGCCGGCCTCGGAGTACGCGAGGTAGAACTCCCACATCCGCCCGAACGTGTCGTCGAACCCGAGCGCGGCGATCGCCGGCCAGCGCTCGATGAAGCGGTTCCGCCAGACCCGCAGCGTGCGCGCGTAGTCAGCGCCGAGGTGACGCACGACGTCGGCGCGCAGGCCGGTGTGCTGGGCGGTGACGTCCTCGATCACCTTGATCGACGGGATCAGGCCGCCTGGGAAGATGTACTTCTGCACCCAGGTGAACGTGTTCCGGGTCGCCAGCATCCGCTCGTGCGGCATCACGATCGCCTGCACCACAGCGACCCCGCCCGGGGCGAGCCGCCGCTCGATCGCCTCGAAGTACACCGGCCAGTACTTCTCGCCGACCGCCTCGATCATCTCCACGCTCAGGACGGCGTCGAACTCGCCGATCTGGTCGCGGTAATCCCGCAGTGCGACCTGAACCCGGTCGCCGACGCCCGCATCCGCGATCCTGCGCTGCGCCAGCAACGCCTGCTGCGAAGCGATCGTGATCGCCGTCACCCACGCGCCGCGCTGGGCGGCCCGGATGGCGAGACTCGCCCAGCCGCACCCGATGTCGAGCACGCGCGACCCGGACTGGACCCCGGCCGCATCGAGGATCGAGTCGAGTTTGCGCAGCTGGGCGTCGGTCAGCTCGTCGTACGACGCCGTTGCCAGATCATTGTGAGCCGTGTCACCGAAGTACGCCGCCGAGTAGGTCAGCGTCGGATCGAGGAACTCGGCGAACATCGCGTTGCTGAGGTCGTAGTGCCGGCTGATGTTCTCCCGCGCGCCGGCCCGGTCGTTCTCCTGCTCGCCCGGCTGGGATCGGGTGACCAGCCAGCGCAACGACTGCGCCCACTTCGGCAGCAGATGCCGGGTCTCCTCGTTGCTGAACCGCTCCGCGAACGGGACCAGCAGGTCGGCCAGATCTGTGCCCGGCTCCGGGTCCCAGTCGCCGGCCAGGTACGCCTCGCCGAAGCCGGAGCCGGCGTCGTGCCCGAGCCGGTCCAGGAACGCCGACGTCCGGTGCACCCGCATGGCGGGCCCGCCGAGACCGTACGAGCGGTTGCTGTCGAGGTGGATCGTGGCGGGCAGGTCCTTGGCGATCAGCTTGATCGCGGTCGCCGCGCCGTACCTCCGGACCGGATTCGAGCGTGGCGGCGCCAGCGTCGGCCACGTCTCGGCCACCGGTTGGTGCACGCGTCGGTGCACTGGCGGCATCAGATCCGTCATGTCAGCTGTTCCCCTGTAATCCGTCCTGGTCGCACCCTAAGGGCTCCCAGCCTCCCCACGGCGCATGTCTGAACAGATCAACTGTCGAGCATGCCGCTTGGTTACCGTCCCCGCATCGCCTGGCGGGCGCCCTTCAGGCTGCTCGGCACCGGCCCCTTCGGCATCGGCACCTGCGGCCGGACCGCGTCCAGCGCCTTCAGCCGCTGGAGCAGATCGGTGATCTCCGAGGGCTGCAGCACCGCCGGCAGCTTCATCACGTACTTGGTCAGCTTGCGGATGTCGATCTCGCCCTCGCCCTGACCGGCGATGATCTGCGTCACCGGAGCGCCGCCGGCGACCCGGTTGTGCTTCTTGGCCTCGGCCGTCAGCAGGTTCTTCACCCGGCTCGCCTGGCCCTCGCCGACCAGGATGATGCCGGGCCGGCCGACGACCCGGTGGACGATGTCGGCGTTCTTCGTGACCGCGATGGCGGGTGTCACGTTCCAGCCGCGGCGCAGCGTCTGCAGCGCGGACGCGGCCGCACCGGCCTGGCCCTCGATCTGGCTGTACGCCGCCTTCTCGACCTTGCGGCCGAAGACCAGCGTCGCGGCCAGGAAGCCGAGCGCGACACCGAGCGGGATCCACACCACCAGCGGCCCGACCAGGAACCCGCCGAGCACGGCCAGCCCGACGATGCCGAGGAAGATCCCGGCGAGCACGAGCCCGACCGTCGGGTCGGACTTCTGGGTCAGCTTGTACGCCGACACGATCTGCTTGAGCCGGCTGGTCTTCTCTTCGGGCGCGTCGTTCTTGGCCATCTCTACCTGCTCTACCTGTCCTGGTTGTTCATACGTGACTCAACGGCCTGACGGTACAAGCGTCCGGCGCGGTACGAGGACCGTACCAGCGGTCCGGACATGACTCCGGCGAAACCGATCTCCTGCGCCTCGGCGTCGAGCTCGACGAACTCCTCGGGCTTGACCCAGCGCTCGACCGGGTGGTGCCGCACCGAGGGACGCAGGTACTGCGTGATCGTGATGATCTCGCAGCCGGCGGCGTGCAGGTCCTTCAGTGCCTGGCTGACCTCGTCGCGGGTCTCGCCCATGCCGAGGATCAGGTTCGACTTGGTGACCAGGCCGTAGTCGCGGGCCTGGGTGATCACGTCCAGCGACCGCTCGTAGCGGAAGCCGGGCCGGATCCGGCGGAAGATCCGCGGCACGGTCTCGACGTTGTGCGCGAACACCTCCGGCCGGGAGGAGAACACCTCGGCCAGTTGCTCGGGTACGGCGTTGAAGTCCGGCGCGAGCATCTCGACGCCGGTCCCGGGGTTGAGCTCGTGGATCTGGCGGATCGTCTCGGCGTACAGCCAGGCGCCGCCGTCGTCCAGGTCGTCGCGGGCGACGCCGGTCACGGTCGCGTACCGCAGGCCCATGGACCGGACCGATTCGGCCACCCGGCGCGGCTCGTCGCGGTCCAGCGCCTCCGGCTTGCCGGTGTCGATCTGGCAGAAGTCGCAGCGCCGCGTGCACTGGTCCCCGCCGATGAGGAAGGTCGCCTCGCGGTCCTCCCAGCACTCGAAGATGTTCGGGCAGCCGGCTTCCTGGCACACCGTGTGCAGTCCCTCGGACTTCACGAGTTTCTGCAGCGCCTGGTACTCCGGGCCCATCTTGGCGCGGGTCTTGATCCACTCGGGTTTGCGCTCGATCGGGGTCTCCGCGTTGCGCACCTCGAGCCTGAGCAGTTTCCGTCCTTCTGGGGCGATGGTCACGCGTCCAAGGGTACGCGTACGGGCTAAGGGCCGTCCCACCCGTACGCTGATGAGCTATGTCCCCGAGTTCATGGACGCGGCCCGCGCCGACAGCCCGCGAGCAGCGGTACGACGTACTCCTGGGACTCGGGATGGCGCTGGCGTCCCTGCTCGGGACCGAGCTCACCCGCGGCGGCTCGCCGACCCATGTCAACCTCGGCATCGGCGGCGTCGAGCCGTACGTGCTGAGCGCGGCGATCGCGCTGCCGCTGTGCTTCCGGCGCCGGTGGCCGATCCCGGTGCTGCTGGTGGTCGCGGTGCTCTTCGTGGTGAACGGTGAGCGGGCGCTGTTCGCGTTCGGCGGCAACCTGGTCACGCAGTCGACGATGTTCATGGCGATCTATGCCGCGGTGGCCTGGTCCCGTGACCGCCGGTTGATGAAGGCTGCGGTCGCGGTCGTCTTCGTGGTCATGTTCGGCTGGCTGGCGATCAACTTCGTCAAGGCGCTGCAGAACAACTCGATCGAAGGCCCGAACCACGCGCTGTTCTCGCCGTACGTCTCGAATGTGGTGCTGGCCGTCGCGCTGAACGTCCTCTATTTCTTCGGCGCCTACTTCTGGGGCCGTACGGCGTGGGGCACTGCCCGGCAGCGCGCCGAGCTCGAACATCAGGCGACCGAGCTGGCTGCGCAGCAGGAGGCGAACTCGCGGCGCGCGGTCATCGACGAGCGGCTGCGGATCTCCCGGGAGCTCCACGACGTCGTCGCGCACCACATCAGCAGCATCGGCGTCCAGGCCGGGGGAGCCCGGCGGGTGATGGACACCGACCCGGACGCCGCGAAGAACGCGCTCAACGTGATCGAGGAGTCCAGCCGGAGCGCCGTGAACGAGATGCGCCAGCTGCTCGGCATGCTCCGCGCGGCGGATCCCGACGTCGATGTCGCCGCGCCGGATCCGAAGGCGCCACAGGCCGGCGCCGACCGGCTGCCGGCGCTGATCTCGGAGGTGAACGGCCAGGGTCTCGAGGTCGGCTTCCACCAGATCGGCGCGCCGGCCGAGCTGCCCAAGACCGTGTCGGTGTCGGTGTACCGGATCGCCCAGGAGGCGCTCGCGAACGTCCGGAAGCATTCGACGGCACGGAGTGCGCATCTCACGCTGCGTTATCTCGGCGACGCGGTAGAGCTCGAAGTACTCGACGACGGGCGTCCGAAGCACGCACCGGTCGGCAGCCGGCTCGGCCACGTCGGGATCCGGGAACGGGTCGGCCTGCTCGGCGGCGAGAGCGAGATCGGCCCGCGGCCCGTGGGAGGATTCCGGGTCCGGGTCCGGATCCCGCTGGACCATCCGCTGCTGGAGCAGCCGGTTCCGGACCGAACCCAGGATCGAACGCTGGCTGGAGGGCTGGATGACTGACCAGATGCGGGTCCTGCTGGTGGACGACCAGGACCTGGTCCGCGCCGGCTTCCGGATGATCCTGTCGGTCGAGCCGGAGATCGAGGTCGTCGGTGAGGCGTCCGACGGCGAGAAGGCGATCGAGCTGGCGCTGGCGCTGCGGCCGGACGTCGTACTGATGGACGTCCAGATGCCCGGTATGGACGGGATCACCGCGACCCAGCGGATCGTGTCGGAGGACGCGGGGAAGGTGGTCATCCTGACGACGTTCGACCGCGACGACTACCTCTTCGAGTCGCTCGGCGCCGGGGCCAGCGGGTTCCTGCTCAAGAACACCGCACCCGAGGACCTGGTCGAGGCGATCCAGATCGTCCACTCCGGCCACGCCCTCCTTGCGCCAGAGGTGACCCGCCGGGTGATCAGGCGCTTCACCGGCGGCGGCGAGCGCGTCTACCGTCCGGACCTCCTCGCCGAGCTGACCGAGCGCGAACGCGAGGTCCTCGGCCTGATCGCCCGCGGCCTCACCAACACCGAGATCGCCACCCAGCTCTTCGTCGGCGAGGCCACCGTCAAGACCCACGTCTCCCGCGTCCTCCTCAAACTAGGCCTCCGCGACCGCGTCCAAGCCGTCGTCTTCGCCTACGAGTGCGGCCTGGTCACCCCCGGGGACGACACCTCCGCCTAGCGGGTGACCCGTGCGATCACCCTCGCGGGCGACGTACCGGGAGGCATGTCCTCACTAGGTTTGTCAGTGTCGGGTGCACGCCCGGCCGGGGGCTGATCTGGATGGGAACGGTGACACATGCTGAGGGTGGCTGGGCTCACCCGGCGGTTCGGTGATCATCTGGCGTTGGACGACGTGACGTTTGACGTCGTACCTGGACGGATGACCGGCTTCGTCGGGGCCAACGGTGCCGGTAAGACGACGACGATGCGGATCATCCTCGGGGTGCTGGCCGCGAACGCCGGCGAGGTGTTCTGGAACGGCGAGCGGCTGACCCAGGAGATACGGCGCGACGTCGGGTACATGCCCGAGGAACGGGGGCTGTACCCGAAGATGAAGATCCGCGACCAGCTGGTGTTCTTCGGCCGGCTGCACGGGCTCGACCCGGAGAGAGCTTTGGAGCGGACCGACAAGCTGCTCGAACGGCTCGGGCTGGCCGAGCGGGCGACCGACGCGTTGGAGACGCTGTCGCTGGGCAACCAGCAGCGGGTACAGATCGCGGCCGCGCTGGTGCACGAGCCGATCGCACTGGTGCTCGACGAGCCGTTCAGCGGCCTCGACCCGCTCGCGGTCGACGCCATGGTGGACCTGCTCCGCGAGGAGGTCACGTCCGAGGTGCCGGTGCTGTTCTCCAGTCACCAGCTCGACCTGGTCGAGCGGCTGTGCGACGACCTCGTCGTACTGTCCCGCGGGAAGGTGGTGGCGGCCGGTTCGGTCGCGGAGCTGTCGGCGGGCTCGACGACGACGTACCGGCTGGTGGTCGACGGTGACGCCGGCTGGCTGCGCGATGTGCGCGGCATCGAGGTGCGTGACGTGGCCGGCGGTACGGCGCTGTTCGACGTACTGGATGCGGCCGTCGAGCAGAAGATTCTTCAGGAGGCGCTCAGCCGCGGACCGGTCCGTCAGTTCGGGCCGGAGCGGGTGGCGCTCAGCGACGTCTTCCGGGAGGCGACCCGATGAACGTGTTGGACAGGCCGTGGGCGCTGATCGCCGAGCGCGAGATCAGCACCAAGCTCCGGGACAAGACCTTCATCGGCTCGACCCTGGTGATGTTGTTCATCGTGATGGTCGCGGTGATCCTGCCGGCGATCCTCGCGGGCAAGGGCGGCGCGGACAAGATCGCGGTCATCGACGATGCTGCTGCCAAAGTCGTGCAGCAAGCATCGACGACGGCGGGCGGCGACGGCTATGAGGTGGTCCGCGCCACCGATCGGCCCGCCGCGGAGAAGCTCGTCACCGATGGTGATGCGAAGGCGGCGCTGGTGCCTGCGGCCGACGGTTATGTGGTGGTAGGCAAGGACAGCGTCGACTCGGGCATCGAGAGTGCGCTCCGCGAGGCGGCCGCGACGGTCGGGATGGAGGCGAACGCCTCGAAGGCGGGGCTTGGTCCTTCGGAGCTGCATGCCGGCACCAAGGTCGACGTACAGCTGCTGAAGCCCGGTCCGCTGCCGGACATCGTCTCGCAGTTCGTGAACATCGGGCTGGCGCTGGTGTTCTACATGACCGCGCTCGGCTTCGGCATGATGATCGCGCAGAGCGTCGTACAGGAGAAGGAGAGCCGGGTCGTCGAGATCCTGGCCGCCGCGGTGCCGATCCGGTCGCTGCTGTGGGGCAAGGTGCTCGGCAACACCGTCCTGGCGTTGTCGCAGATCGTGGTAATCGCGGCCGCATCGCTGATCGGGCTGCTGGCCACCGATCAGGCCGACATTCTCGAGGTGGTCGCGCCGGTGGCCGGGTGGTTCGTGGTGTTCTTCGTGCTCGGATTCGTGGCGCTGGCCGGGCTGTGGGCGGTGGCGGGGTCGCTGGCCACGCGGCAGGAGGACCTCGGCTCGACCACGCTGCCCGGGCAGATGATCCTGATGATCCCGTTCTTCTTCTCGGTGTTCGCGGGGTCGTCGGCGAAGACGGTGGCGTCATTCGTCCCGATCGCGTCGTCGATGTCGATGCCGGGCCGGATGCTGACCGAGGACGTGCCGCTCTGGCAGCCGCTGGTCGCGATCGCGCTGCTGCTCGGGGCGACCGTGCTGATCGTCCGGTTGGGCGCAAGGCTGTACGAGCGGACGCTGCTGCAGACGGGGCGTCGACTCGGGTACCGCGAGGCTCTGGCCCTGGAAACTTCGTAGCACATCGTCACAGCCGGGTCCGGCGTTACAGGTCCGGACCCGGCTGTGACGAAACCGCAATGTTAGGTACCTGTGTGCTGTGCCTACACCTGGACTACGGTCTCAACGCATGAACGTCGAGCTGCGCCACCTGCGGGTGGTGGTCCTGGTGGCAGAAGCGGGGTCCGTCGGACGGGCCGCCCGTTGGCTCAAGGTCAGCCAACCGAGCCTGACGGCGCAGCTGAAGCGGATCGAGGCGGCGTTCGGCGGCGAGCTGTTCGAACGCTCCCGCACCGGGGTCACCCCGACCCCGCTCGGCCGGTACGCCGTCGATCGCGCGCGAGCCATCCTGGTCGACGTCGACCACCTGTCCGCGACTGTGTCGGCGATGACCGCGGTCGAGTCGTCCGCGGTACGGCTCGGTGGATTCCCGACCGCGCCGATGTCCGGGATCGCGTCCCGGCTGCGGTCGCACGGCGAGATCGAGCAGGTCAGCATCGAGGTCGAGTGGTCGACCAGCGTGCTGTTGCAGCAGCTGGAGAGTGGGCGGCTGGACTTCGCGCTGCTGCGGGAGTTCCCGGGGTTCGAGCTGCGGCTGCCGGCGGGGGTCGAGTCGACCACGGTTGTGGAGTCGGAGTCGGCGTACGTCGCTCTGTCGGCGGACCACCCGGTCGCGGAGTCGACGCAGGCGCACGGCGAGGTCGAGCTGGCGTCGCTGTCCGACGAGGAGTGGATCGGGGAGCCGCCGGACGACAGCGGGTTCCATGTGCTGTTCCGGGCGGCTTGCGAGGCGGCCGGATTCCAGCCGAAGGTGGAGCATCACTCGGTCGACACGTCGGTGCTGATGGGGTTCGTGACGAGTGGTCAGGGTGTGGCGCTGATCTCACCGACGTCGTACCGGATGTTGTCGTCGGACGTCACGACGCGCACGTTGGTGGGCGATCCGATCCACCGGAAGCTGGTGCTCGCGTGGAGCACGGAGTCACCGCGGGCGCAGATGGCGGCGGATGTGCTGGGCATGGCCAGCGCGGCGTACGACGAGGCGATCACCGAGCATGCGCGGCGTGGAGCCCATCAGCAGCGCATGCACGTCGCCTGAGCCCTACGCCGGCTTGATCACCGGGCTCTCGAACGCCAGGTAGAACTCCCCGGTGTCCTCCGGGTCCTCCATCCGCTCCCGATACTGCGACCCCACCTGCTCCTTAGGAGCCACCGCCTTCTCACCCTCTGCCTGCCGCGCCTTCGGCTCCGCACCTGCAGGCTTCTGCGGCTCAACCGGCGCGGTCTCCTCGGCCGGCTTGGTCTGCGCGACCGGCGTCGGTTGCGTCTGTTCGCCCGAGTCGCCGTCCTCGTCCTCGGCCGACTTCGCCTCGGCCGACTTCGCCTCGGCTGCCGGCGTTGGCGCGACGGGCATCGCCTGGGTCTCCTCGACAGGCTCGGACTGTGCGGCCGGCGTCGCCTCCTCGGCCTTGGCCTCCGGTGCCTTCACCTCATCCGACTCGGCCTGAGCCGTGGGCATCGCCTGCGTCTCCTCGACCGGCTCGGCGTTGGCCGCCGGTGCCTCCTTTTCAACAGGTTCCTGGGCCTGCGGCGCCTCCACCTCGGCAGCGGGGGAGTCGTCCTCCTGGACCGCCGCAACGGCAACGGTCTCCTCGCCGACGTAGTTGCCCCGAGCATCAGCCTCCGGGAACTGCCGGGTCTGCTCGAACCCATCCCCATCACCAACCGGGAACTGTCGCGTCTGCTCATCCGCCTGGTTCCGCGGCTGCACCGGCTCGGGCTCGTCGAACAGATCGTCGTAGCGCGAGTGGCTCTCATACGCGACCGGCTCCGCATAGGTGCCCCCAGCAACCGGGTACACCGCCGCGACATCCGCCTCCTGCTGCGCCTGCGCCGCCTCCTGCTCGCGCTGCAGCCGCTCCTCCTCGGCCCGCACCCGCCGCCGCTTCTGCACACTGCGCACGATCAGCTGGATCCCGTACACCAGCGAGATCACCCCGAGGATCGGTACGACGCCGTTGAGCGTGTACTGCTTCGACCCGTCGATCATCCCGGTGGTGACGCCGGGGACGTCGTTCAGGAAGTTCGTGGTCCGGTTCGGGATCCAGAGCCAGCAGTAGACCTGCGTGCCGAAGGCCAGGAACGCCCCGAGCGCGGCGGCGCCGGAGAAGTACGACACCACGGCCCAGAAGACCAGCGCGCCGATGCCGAAGGCAAGCGCCAGCTCCTTCGCATTCAGCTCGATACCACCCGGGGCCGCGAGCACTCCGAAGACGGCCGGTCCGGCCAGAGCAACGGCTACGCCGAGCAAGAACCCAAGAAATTTGGCCACAACCCCAAGGTAGCGACGATCTGCCGTCACACCCTGCAGACACTTCGGTGCGTCACACCAGACACATCCGCCCCAAGCGCCCCGGCAATCGTTTGCCTAGGCTGTTCCCGTGGACCGTCCTCCGAACATCCTCGTAGTCCTGTCCGACGAGCACACCGCCGCCGCAGCCGGGTGGGCCGGCCATCCGCACGTCCAGACGCCGCATCTGGACCGCCTGGCCGCACAGGGCGTTTCGTTCGACCACGCGTACACCAACAGCCCGATGTGCGTCCCGTCCCGGCTCTCGCTGCTCTCCGGGCAGTACGTGCACCAGATCGGGGCCTGGGACAACGGCGTGATCCCCGGTCCGTCGTACCGCACTTGGGGTCACCATCTGCGCGAGGCCGGTTATGCCTCGGTCATCGCGGGCCGGACGCACTTCAACGGACCAGACCGCGTGCTGGGCTTCGACAAGCGCCTGACCGACGACCTGGACTTCTGGCTGGATCACAGTGGACGTCCACCCCGCCGTACGCCGGACTGGCGGCGCCCGTCCAACTCACCCGTCACCGAACAAGGCGCAGGCCACCACGTCCACACCCAGCACGACATCGCAGCGACCGACGCCGCGCTGGACTTCCTGCGTGCTCCTGGCGTCGACCCGTTCCTCCTGTACGTCGGGTACATGCACCCGCACTTCCCATTGGTCGCCCCACCGGAGTTCCGTGAGCTGTACGACGCTGCCGACGTCGAACTGCCTTCTGTCGCGGACGACCAGCACCCGGTGATCTCGTTGCTGCGACATGGCTTCCGCAACGACGAACCGCTGACAGAGGACCAGATCCGGGAGGCAACGGCCTGTTACTGGGCACTGATCAGTCACCTCGATCACCAGATCGGCCGGCTGCTGGCCGCCGTACCGGACGACACAGTGGTCATCTACACCAGCGACCACGGCGAAATGGCCGGGCACCACGGCATCTGGCAGAAGCAGTGCTTCTACGACCCCGCAGTACGCGTCCCGCTCCTACTACGCCACCCCGCGCTCCCTCCGGGCCGCACCGACGCCCACGTGAGCCTCGTCGACCTGTTGCCCACCCTCCGAGACATTGCCGGGCTGGCGTCCGATGCTTCTCTGCCGGGGCATTCGTTGCTCGATCCCACTGATCGCCCGGTGCTCTCGGAGTACCACGCCCAAGGCATGATCGACGGCGGGTTCATGCTGCAGTCGGGTCCCTGGAAGTACTGCTACTACGGTCCCGCCAATCCACCACAGGTTTTCGACCTCGCCAGCGACCCACTCGAGCAGCACGACCTCTCCGGAGACACAGTTCTGGTGCAACGCCTGGACGCCGAACTGAGACTGCTGCTCGACCCAGACGCGACCGATGAACGAGCCAAGTCCGACCAGGCCGCCCGCATGGCTGTCTCCACGAGAGGTTGAGCCCCATGTCCGCTCCGAACATTCTGCTGATCGTTTCCGACGACCACGGGTACGCCGACCGCGGCAGCCTCGGACTGCACCCCGACGTACACACGCCGTCCCTGGACCGCCTCGCCGCTGAGGGCGTGACCTGCACCGATGCGTATGTGACAGCGCCGATCTGCAGCCCGTCCCGCGCCGCCATCATCTCCGGGCAGTACCAGCAACGATGGGGCGGCCAATGGTTCGACTCGGCCTCCTTCCCGCCGGACGACGTACCGAGCCTGGCCGAGATCCTGCGCGACCAGGGCTACCGCACGGGGTACTTCGGCAAGGTGCACTACGGCCAGGAGGACGTGGGGGACAGGGCCTGCCCACCGCACCACGGCTTCGAGGAAACGCTCTACGGCCTGGCAGGGCAGTCGTTCGGCCGCCTGAACTACCTGCACCACTCGGACGACGCAATGACGTCGTACGGCCAGCCCGCAGCCCACCACATGGCCGTGCAACCGCTGCTGTCCGGCGACACTCCGGTCGAACACGAGGGTTTCCTGACGGCCGAGTTCGGACGCCGTGCAGCTGACTTCATGGGTACGGCGGACGAGCGCCCGTACTTCTGCATGGTCGCGTTCAACGCCGTACACAACTTCTGCTGGCAACTACCCGACTCCGAACTGGAGGCGCGCGGCCTGCCGCCGTTCCGCGACTGGTCCCCGGACACCGACGGCGGCTTCGCAGAGTGGTACGACGACGTGATCGTGCCGAACCTCCCGCACGGCCGCGAGTACTACCTCGCCCAACTCGAGCTCATGGACGCAGAGATCGGACGCCTGCTCGATGCGGCCGACGAGAACACCATCGTCGTGTACATCACCGACAACGGTGGCTCGACCTCCAACTTCGGCGACAACACGCCACTCCGCGGGACGAAGTACACGCTCTGGGACGGCGGCATCCGCATCCCGATGATCTGGCGCTGGCCGGACCGGTTGCCGGCAGGTCGCAGTACCGACGCCCTGGTCAGCACCATGGACCTGGTCCCCACTCTGGCGAGCGCGGCCGGCGCGACCGTCACCGAAACCGACGGCCTGGACATCCTCCCGACTCTCGCCGGCACTTCACCTGCGGCCCACGAAACCCTCCACTGGGACTGTGGCTTCCAATGGGCGGTGCGCTCGGGCTCGTGGAAACTCAGCTGGGTGGCGGACGACGCCAACACTCAGCACCTGAAGGACTACGAGCACGCTCCGATGGGCGACGGCTGGTCCCTGACAGACCTGTCTACCGACCTCTCCGAACAGACGAACCAGTACGCCGTGCGTCCGGACGTGGTCAGCCGCCTGCAGGACCTGCACACGACCTGGCGGGCCGAGGTGGGTCTGTCCTCCAGCTGACAATCGGTCAGACGGTCAGGCCGTACGTGATCGCCGTCGGGCCCTCGTCGGCGTGCTCGATGTCCGGGCTGCGCTCGTACTCTTCCCAGGCGAGGAGCTCGTCGAGGTGCCGGCGTACCGAATCCAGCACCTCGGTCACGGTCTTCTCGCGGCCGAGCTCCTTCGACAGCGTGGTCACGTCCGCATCCGAGATCCCGCACGGGACGATCCGGTCGAACCAGGCGAGATCGTTGTTGCAGTTCAGGGCGAATCCGTGCATCGTCACGCCCTGCGCGACGCGGATCCCGATCGCCGCGATCTTCCGCTCCCGGCCACGCTCGTCGGCCGCGACCCAGACACCGCTACGCCCCTTGACCCGCCCGGTCTTCACACCGAAGTCGGCGCAGACCGCGATCAACGCCTCTTCGAGTCGGCGCACGTAATCCACGACATACACATGTGAGGCCAGCTTCACGATCGGGTAGCCCACCAGCTGTCCCGGACCGTGCCAGGTGATCTTCCCGCCGCGGTCGACGTCGACCACCGGCGTGCCGTCGAACGGACGCTCCTGCGGCTCGGTGCGCTTGCCGGCCGTGTACACCGGCGGGTGCTCGAGCAGGATCACCGTGTCCGAACCGGTGCCCTCAGCAACCTCCGCATGCAGCCGTCGCTGCTCCGCCCACGCGGTCTCGTAGTCCACCGCGTCGGCGCCGAAGCCTGCTTCCACATACCTGATAGCCCTCACCCGATCGAGTGTAAGCGGCCTGCCGTAGCGCTCCGCCGAAGCCCCCTACCGCCTGTGGATAACTTCGACGGCGGTTGTCGCGATCGGTGCATCCTCTTGGGCATGGACCTCGCCGACTTCACCGGGTACAGCCTGCGCCGGCAGCTCGGGTCCGGACCGGCCGGCACCGTCTGGCAGGTGCGGGACCGGACGACGGGCCGCAACGCCGTACTCAAACAGATCCCGCTCAACGCCGTATCCGACCTGAGGAGACTCCGTGAAGACCTGAGCATGCTCACCCGCGTCCGCCACCCGCACATCGCCCGCGTGACGAAGTTCCGCGAAACCGAAACAGACCTGATCGTCATCAGCCAGTACGTCCCCGCCGGCACCCTAGCCAGCCTCCTGACCCGCCGCGGCCCGTTGTCACGCGGTGAGCTCGTAACCCTCCTCGTCCCACTCGCCGAAGCTGTCGCCTTCCTCCACCGCTCCCACCTGACCCACGGCGCCATAACCCTGCACAACGTCCTCCTGGACGCCGACGGCCGCCCAGTCCTGACCGACGCCACCCTCCACCCCGCCCCACCCTCCGCCGACCTCAACGCCCTAACCACCCTGTCCCACCAGGCAGGCGCAGATCCCACCGTCTTCACCCCCACCCTCTTCACCAAATCCCCACCCCACCACCTCCTCTCCCTAGCCACCCCTCTCCCCATAGACCTAGCCGTCCCCGACCCCCCAACCACGTCCGCCCCCACACTCACGACCGCCGCCCGAGCAACCACGACGACCGCCCCGGCAACCACGGCGGATACAACCGCGGCGGTCCCACCGGCGACACCTGGCGTCCTGCCTGTCACGCCTGCCAACCCGCCGGTGCCGCCAGGTTCCACGGCTGGTGCGAGTGAGTTTGTGGCGAGTGCTGGCGACCACGGCGAGCCGCGCCACCGCGATCTGACCGCGGCGCCGATTGGCGCTCCGGATGATCAGGCGGCGATCCGCCCTCTCGCGTCCGCCGGCCCCGATCTGTCCGCTCTCCTCAGCGCCCCACGTCCGAAGACCTCCGACGACACTCCAGGCGACGACGACCCGATCGCCCTCTCCCGCGGCCCTCTGTCTGCCCCTCCACCCAAGCCACCCACAGCCCCGCCACCCCCTCCCTCTCGCCCCGACCAGTCCCCAACCTCCACCGGAGCCTCAAAACCCAGCCGCCCCAGACCCCGCACCCGTTCCCGCCGAGGCCGCACCCTCAGACGCGTCCTACCCCCACCCCACAACCGCACCGCAATCGCCGCCTGCGACCTCCAGCACCCGCCGTACGACGCCCTCACCGCAACTGCCGGTCGGCTACTGCGCCGCCCGCCGAACGAGGCCCTCACCGCAGCCGTCGGACGCATACTGCGCCGCCCGTCGCACGGCACCCTCGCCGCAGCCGTCGGACGCGCACTGCGGCGCCTGCCGTACGGCACTCTCGTCGCAGTTGGTCTGGGTGCTGTCGTCGTGCTTGCAGTCGGTGTGCTCACGTTCCGAACCCTGGGCGCACCTTCGATCGCTCAGGCCGGCCCAACCCATCCGCAGTCAACGCACCCTCAGGCCGCGCAGGCGGCCTGCGCTGGGCCGCAGTCTCCGCACCCAACCTGCGCTCAGCCGCCGTCCATCCAGCCGAGCCTCTCAGGCCCACAATCCACCGACCCGACCGGAGGGCAGTCCCAGCCCACCCAGGTGCAACCGACTCCCGCGCATCCGACCGACCCAAGGTCGGCCGGCGTGCAACCGACCGGCGTGCAATCGGCGAGCTCCGAGCAGACCGCAACTCCTGCCAGGCCCACGACCGCGCGGCGGACTTCTCCCTCGCTGTCGAGTTCTCCGGGGCAACCCAAGACGCACCCAGCGGAGGGTCGACCTACGGGCGCGACCGGACAGCCTGAGTCGAGTAGCGCAGCGAGCGCCGACCCGGTTGCCTGGACGAGGACCCTTCAAGCGCTCGACGCCCAGCGGGCTCAAGCGTTCTGGACGCTCGACCTAGGCGCCCTCGACCGCATCTACGTTCCAGGCAGCTCACCCTGGCGAGCCGACCACGCGCTCCTGTCCAGCTACCGCGAGCAGCAGATCCGAGTCGAAGGTCTCCGGGTCCAGATCGACAACTCCACGATCGCCCGACGCACCCCGACCACGATCACCCTCAAGACGACCGACCACCTAGCCGCCGGCCAAGCAGTCGACCGATCCGGAACCAAGACCCCACTCCCGCCCGGAAGCCCCACGACCAAGCTCATCACCCTGACAACCAGCCCAACCACCAAGACCTGGCGCATCACCGCGATCACCCAAGCCTGACCCGACACACCCACGACGGCTGGTGTCGGAAGCCTCCGGTAAGCAACAAGAGGAGGCCCGTCGCAGGTTGGTCAGGCGAGCGCAGCGGAGAGGGCGGTGGTGACCGTCGGGTGGTGGAACGGGAACCCAGCAGATTGGAGGCGAGTAGGCAGCGCGCGCTTACTCCCCAGCAGCTCCCACGCGAACTCGCCCAAGGCCGCCTTCATCAGGAACGCAGGCACCGGCACGAACGCCGGCCGGTTGAGCGCAGTCGCGAGAGCCGCGGTGAATTCGGTGTTGGTGGCTGGGGTCGGAAGCGCGACATTCACCGGGCCGCTGATCGTCTCGTTCTCGGCGACGAAGCGGACGGCTCGGATCCAGTCGGTCAGGGACACGACGGGGAAGTACTGGTCGCCCGAGCCAAGGCGCCCGCCGAGACCCACACGGAACGGAAGAGAAAGGAGCTGGAACGCAGGAGCCTTGCGATCAAGTACGACGCCGGTCCGCAGCGCAGCCACCCGGCTGCCGGCCGCACGCGCGGGATCGAGCGCGCCCTCCCACAGACGCACGACGTCGGAGAGGAAACCCTCGCCGAGTTCGGAGTCCTCGGTGAGGATGCGGTCGCCGAGGTCCGTCCCGTAGCCGCCGACCCCGCTCTGCGTGATCACAACCGGATGCCGATCCAGCTGTGATGCCGCAGTAGCCAGAGTCGACGTCGTGCTGACGCGGCTCTCGCGGATCGTGTTGCGGTACGTCGGGGTCCACGGGCGGCCGATGTTCGCGCCGGCCAGGTTGACGAGGACGTCGGGATCGCCGAGGGCGGCCGGATCGAGTTCACCGGCGGCCGGGTCCCAGCGGATCTCGTCAGGTGTCGACGGCGTACGGCGTACCAGTCGGAGGACCTGGTGGCCGTCGGCAACCAGGTCGCGGGCAAGGGCCTTGCCGAGGAAGCCGGACGCTCCGGCCAGCACGTACTTCATCCCGCTTTGCTCCTTGTCGGTTCACTGAACACAGAAGCGCCGGTGCCCGTCTCCGCGGAGACAATGCACCGGCGCCTGTTGTCCGATCGGATCAGACGTCGAACTGGGCCTCTTCGAGGCGCTTCTTGACCGCGGTCAGATAGCGGGCCGCGTCGGCGCCGTCGACCAGACGGTGGTCGTAGGTCAGCGCCAGGTACACCATCTGCCGGATCGCGATCGTCTCGCCGAGTTCCGGGTGGGTGATGACGACCGGACGCTTCACGACGGCACCGGTCCCGAGCATGCCGACCTGCGGCTGGTTCAGGATCGGGGTGTCGAACAGCGCGCCCCGGCTGCCGGTGTTGGTGATGGTGAACGTGCCGCCCGCCATCTCGTCCGGCAGCACCTTGTTGTTGCGGGTGCGGTCGGCGAGGTCGGCGATCTTCTTCGCCAGGCCGGCGATGTTCAGGTCACCCGCGTTGTGTACGACGGGGACCATCAGGCCGCGCTCCACATCTACCGCGATGCCCAGGTGCTCGGCGGCGTGGTAGGTGATCTCGCCCTTCTCCTCGTCGATCGACGCGTTCAGCTTCGGGTACTGCTTCAGTGCGTCGACCGCGGCGAGAGCGAAGAACGGCAGGAACGACAGCTTCGTGCCCTCGCGGGCCTCGAACTCCGCCTTCTTCGCGTTGCGCAGCTTGGCGATCTCGGTGACGTCGACCTCGACCACGGTGGTCAGCTGCGCCGAGACCTTCAGCGAGTTGACCATGTGGGCCGCGATCGCCTTGCGGATCCGGCTCATCTTCTCGGTGGTGCCGCGCAGCGGGCTGATCGTCGCAGCCTGTGCGGGAGCCGCGGCCGGAGCAGCAGCCTGGGCGGCCGGAGCTGCGGCGGCAGCCTTCTTGGCCTCGGCGGCGGCGATCACGTCCTGCTTGCGGATCCGGCCGCCGACGCCGGTGCCCTGTACGGCGTTGAGGTCGACTTGGTGCTCAGCGGCGAGCTTGCGGACCAGGGGAGTGACGTAGTTCGGACCGTCGGTCGCGGCACCGTTCGGAGACGGAGCAGCTGCGGCCGGTGCCTGAGCGGCGGGCGCCTGAGCGGCGGGTGCCTGAGCAGCTGGAGCCTGAGCGGCTGGAGCCTGCGCGGGAGCAGCCTGCGGCGCCGGGGCAGCTGCGGCCGGAGCAGCAGCGGGGGCGGCGGCCGGGGCAGGAGTCGGCGCAGCGGCGGGTGCCTGAGCAGCCGGAGCCTGGGCGGGAGCAGCCTGCGGGGCCGGGGCCGAGGCGGCCGGGGCAGGTGCCTGGGCAGCCGGTGCCTGGGCGGCCGGTGCGGACGCGGGGGCCGGAGCGGACTGGGCGGGAGCGGCGTCGCCGGAGCCGACGATGGCGAGCTCGGCGCCGACCTCTACGGTCTCGTCCTCGGCGACCTTGATCTCGAGGAGCTTGCCGGCGATCGGGGACGGGATCTCGGTGTCGACCTTGTCGGTGGAGACCTCGAGCAGCGGCTCGTCGACGGCGACGTCGTCACCGACCTGCTTGAGCCAGCGGGTGACGGTGCCCTCGGTGACGCTTTCGCCCAGCGCCGGCAGCGTGACCGGAGTACCGGAACCGCCCGACGGCGCAGCGGCCGGGGCTTCCTGCGCAGCGGCGGGGGCCTGCTGCTCGGCGGCCGGCTGCTCCTGAGCGGGCGCGGCCTGAGCGGGCGCGGCCTGAGCGGGCGCGGCCTCAGCCGGAGCGGCCTCCGCAGCCGGCTGCTCGGCGGGCGCGGCGGCCGGGGCTTCCTGCGCCGGGGCCTCCTGGGCCGGTGCTTCCTGGGCCGGGGCGGCCGGGGTCGAGGAGGCTTCGCCGGCGTCGCCGATGACGGCGAGTTCGGCGCCGACCTCGACGGTCTCGTCCTCGGCGGCCTTGATCTCGAGCAGGGTGCCGGCCACCGGCGACGGGATCTCGGTGTCGACCTTGTCGGTCGAGACCTCCAGCAGGGGCTCGTCGACGGCAACCGTGTCGCCGACCTGCTTGAGCCAGCGGGTGACGGTTCCTTCGGTGACGCTCTCCCCGAGGGCCGGCAGGGATACAGAGGTCGGCATGACGGTCGTTGCTCCTTCGTCTGATCGGTCGAGTGTCAGCCTACGGTGCCGCCGGAGCGAGCGAGATCCGGGTTACGGGCCTCGCACGCTCCCACGGCTCAAACCTACTGGGACAGTCCAGACCGCAGTCCAGACCGCAGTCCAGACCACGGTCCGGACAGCTCAGTCATGGAAGTGCAAAGGTTTCCCCGCGAGCGCCAGATGCGCCTCGCCGAGGGCCTCGTTCTGGGTCGGGTGCGCGTGGACCAGCGGCGCGACATCGGCCGGGTACGCCTCCCAGTTGTAGATCAGCTGCGCCTCGCCGATCAGCTCGCCGACACGCGACCCGACCATGTGCAGGCCGACGACCGCGCCGTCCTTCGCCCGGACCAGCTTCACGAAGCCGGACGTCTTCAGGATCTGCGACTTGCCGTTGCCGCCGAGGTTGTAGTTGAGGATCTCCACCTCGCCGTAGCGAGCCCGGGCCTGCTCCTCGGTCAGTCCGACCGACGCGACCTCCGGCTCGGAGTACGTCACCCGCGGGATGCCGGCCTCGTCGATCGGCGTCGGCGCCAGGCCCGCGAGGTGCTCGGCGACGAAGATGCCCTGCTGGAACCCGCGGTGCGCGAGCTGCAGCCCCGGCACGATGTCGCCGACCGCGTACACGCCCGGCACGCTCGTCTGCAGCGTCGGGTCGACGGTCACGAACCCGCGGTCGAGCGCGACCCCGACCTCTTCACACCCGAGCCCGGTCGTGTTCGGTCCGCGGCCGACGGCGACGAGCAGTACCTCGGCCTCGATCACCTCACCGCCCGCGACAGTCACCCGTACGCCGGAATCGGTCACCTCGACCGACTCGAACGGCGTACCGGTCTTGAAGGCGATCTTCCGCTTCCGGAACGCCCGCTCGAGCGTCTTCGAGCAGTCCGCGTCCTCGGCCGGGACCAGCCGCGGCAGCGCCTCGACGATCGTCACGCGAGTACCGAACGAGGTCCACGCCGACGCGAACTCGACCCCGATCACGCCTCCGCCCAGCACGACGGCCGACTCCGGGACCCGGTCGAGCGTCAGCGCGTGCTCGCTCGCGATCACCCGGTGCCCGTCGATCTCCAGACCGGGAAGCGAACGAGAGTAGGAGCCGGAGGCAAGGATCACGTTGCGGCCGGTGTACGTCGTGTCGCCGACCTGGACCGTGGTGGGGGAAGTGAGCCGCCCCTCGCCCTCGACGACCGTGATGCCGCGCGCCTTCAGCTGACCCTGCAGACCCTTGAAGAGCCGGTCGACCACGCCGTCCTTGTACTTGTTCACGCCGCCCATGTCGACGCCCTCGAGCGTCGTCTGGACGCCGAACTGCTCGCCCTCGCGGGCCGAGTCGGCGACCTCCGCCGCGTGCAGCAGCGCCTTGGTCGGGATGCATCCGCGATGCAGACAGGTCCCGCCGACCTTGTCCTTCTCCACCAGCGCCACGGACATGCCGAGCGTCGCCGCACGCAGTCCGGCGGCGTAGCCACCGCTGCCGCCGCCGAGAATCACCAGGTCGTACGTCGTGCCACTGTCAGTCACAGGTTCCTCCGTGAGTCAGGTCCAAGGCAGGCGGTCCCGGATCGCGGTTCCGGCCCGGCGCAATCTTGTCACCGATCCGGCCCCGATCCACGCCGGGCCGCCCCGTGCCGGGCAGGTCGCTACTACCCGCAACCGTTATCCAGGATTTCGGCCATGACTTGCACACATAGTGGACACTTACCTCATGAAGTGGTTCGGTCGCCGGCAGAAGGCCGGAACGATGCGCCGGGCGGACACTCCGGACCAGGCGCACCTGAGGGAGTTCGTCCAGACCCGCCAGGGAGTCGAGGGATTCGTCGAGCCGCGGACCGCGGTGACGGAGTACACCCTGCTCCTGGTGGCCATCGACGGCGAGTGGACCCGCCGCCGGGTCCCGTCGGTGCAGTGGGCGCACAACTTCGCGAACAAGCTCGGCATCCCGTCGTACGACGCGGCCGTGGTCGGGTACCCGCCCCGGATGCGCGAGTACAACGCCCGGATGAAGAAGAACGGTCGGTGAAGGAAGAGCGCGAGTTCTTCCCGACCGGTGAGCTCGCCTGGACCGATGCCGGCAACGGGATCTCCGAGCGGGTGCTGAGCCGCGCCCCGGACGGAACGCTGACCAGGCTGGCCCGCTGGGCACCGGACACGCTGTCAGGCGACGAAATCATCCGTCACGAATACGTCGAAGAGGTCTATCTGCTCGAGGGTGAGCTCACCGATCTCACCCTCGAGCAGACGTTCCGGCCCGGCGACTACGCCTGCCGGCCGCCGGGGATGCAGCACGGTCCCTATCGAACGGAGACCGGCTGCACCATGCTGGAGATTCGCTACTCAGCTCGCTGAGGCGGCCAGCTCGACCAGCGTGCGGACCGCGTAACCGGTGCCGCCGTTCGGGATGTAGCCGGACGCGCCGCCGTCGTTGAACGCCGGGCCGGCCACGTCGAGGTGGACCCAGTCGATGCCCTCGGCAACGAAGTCGCCGAGGAAGGCAGCCGCCGCCAGCGCACCGCCCCAGGCCTCGCCGGTGATGTTGGCCAGATCCGCGACCTTCGAGTGCGACTTCAGCTTGTCGAGCATCTCGGCCGGGATCGGCAGCGGCCACATCGACTCACCGGCGGCGATCGCCGCGTCGACCACTCGGTCGCGCGCGGTGTCGGTGTTCGCGAACGCGCCGGCCACCTTGGTGCCCAGGGCAACGACACACGCGCCGGTCAGCGTCGCCACGTCGACGATCAGGTCGGGCTGGTCCTCCGACGCCCGCACCAGCGCGTCGCCGAGCACGAGCCGGCCCTCGGCGTCGGTGTTCAGCACCTCGACGGTCTTGCCGCCGTACATCGTCAGTACGTCGGACGGCCGCGCCGCCGAGCCGGACGGCATGTTCTCGGCCATCGCGGCGTACGTCGTCACCTGCACCGGCAGACCGAGTCGCGCGATGGCGAGTGTCGCGCCGATGACCGCGGCCGCACCGGCCATGTCGGACTTCATGCTGACCATGCCGGTCGACGTCTTCAGCGACAGGCCGCCGGAGTCGAAGGTGATGCCCTTGCCGACGAAGGCCAGGTGCGTGACGGGCTTGCGCGGGGTGTAGCTCAGCCGGACCAGCCGCGGCGGGTTGGTCGAGCCCTGGCCGACGCCGAGGATGCCGCCGTACCCGCCCTTGGCGAGCGCCTTCTCATCGAGCACCTCGACCTTGACGCCGTACTCCTTGCCGAGCTTGACCGCGTCGGCGGCGAACTCGACCGGGTGCAGGTCCGACGGCGGGGTGTTGACCCAGTCGCGCACCTGGGCGACGGCGTCCGCGGTCACCTCGGCGCGCTCGAGCGCGGCCTTGGCCTCCTTGTTGCGGGCCAGCTCGGTGAGCAGCGTCAGGTTGCCCGGCGCTTCGGAGCTGTCCGACGACTTGTACGCCGTGAACGCGTAGCGGCCCATCAACGCGCCCTCGGCCACCGCGCGGATGCACTCGGCATCAGGCATCGGCAGGGCGAATGCGACCGACTGGGAAATCTTGGCGGCACGGACACCCGTGCCCGCCGCGGTGCGCAGGTCCTCGGTCTTCAGCGAGCCGTCCGGGGCCGCGCCGAGGCCGACCGCGATCAGCGTCGCCGACTTGCCCGGCTTCGGCCCGGGCACCTTGGTCACCTCCCCGGCCTTGCCGGTGGCGCCGAGGCCGGACAGCACCTCCACCAGCTTCCCGCCGTACGCGGCGTTCAGCGACTCGGTGCCGGCCGGCAGGGTGACGCCGCCGCCGAGTTTGACCACGCCGATGACCACGGCGTCGGTCTTGACGCCGGCGGCATCGGACTTGCTCAGGGTGATGGTGGTCACGAAATCCTCAGTCCTCCTTGACCGGCGACTCAGATGGCCGGTCGTGACGGTACGTGCAAGCTGCCTGAGCATGCTACGCGTCGGGTAAGTTCCGCTCCATGACCGAGTCGCCTGAGCTGAAGAAGTCACCGTTGCACGAGCGCCACGTCGCGCTCGGCGCCAAGTTCGCCGAGTTCGGCGGCTGGGAGATGCCGTTGGAGTACTCCGGTGTCGTCGCCGAACACACCGCGGTCCGTACGTCGGTCGGCGTCTTCGACGTGAGCCATCTCGGCAAGGCGACCGTGACGGGCCCCGGCGCGGCGGCGTACGTGAACGCGTGCCTGACCAACGACCTGGGCAAGATCGCGCCGGGCCAGGCGCAGTACACGCTGTGCTGCAACGCGCGCGGGGGAGTGGTCGACGACCTGATCGCGTACCTGCACGGTGACGACGAGGTGTTCCTGATCCCGAACGCGGCCAACACCGCCGAGGTGGTCCGGCTGCTGCAGGCCGACGCACCCGAGGGCGTCGACGTGACCAACGTTCACGACGACTACGCGATCCTCGCCGTACAGGGCGCGAACAGCGACGACGTGGTCGCTGCGATCGGCCTCCCGACGGGGCACGACTACATGGCGTTCGCCACAGCCGACTTCGGCGGTACGCCGGTCGTCGTCTGCCGGACCGGTTACACCGGCGAGCGCGGGTACGAGCTCGTCGTACCGAACGCGGCCGCGGTCGCGGTGTTCGACGCGCTGCTGGAGGCCGGGAAGCCGTACAACATCGTCCCGGCCGGCCTCGGCGCCCGCGACACCCTGCGGACCGAGATGGGGTACCCGCTGCACGGCCAGGACATCACGCCGGACATCACGCCCGTCCAGGCACGCTCCGGATGGGCTGTGGGCTGGAAGAAGGAGCACTTCTGGGGCGACGAGGCCCTGCGCGCCGAGAAGGAGGCCGGCCCGGCCCGGATCCTGCGCGGTCTCCGAGCGGCCGGACGGGGCATTCCGCGGCCGCACATGACCGTTCTGGACCAGGCCGGAACAACGCTGGGCGAAGTCACCTCCGGGACCTTCTCCCCGACCCTGAAGAAAGGCGTCGCACTGGCGCTGCTGGACGCGTCGGTAAAGGAGGGCGACCAGGTAACGGTCGACATCCGGGGCCGCCAGGAGTTGTTCGACGTGGTCAAACCGCCGTTCGTCACCGTGCACGTCCGCTAAGACCAAAACGGTAACTTTCTGTAATATCGTGGCACAAATTGGACACTGTCGGTGCTGTGCCGACGCGTTTTGCGAAGGATTGACTGCGAACGGTGACGAATCGGGGCAAATGTTCCGTTCCGGTACGCGTTCCGGTAACGATTTGTGCACTGCTGCCAGGCACCGCTGGTTTGGTGTCACAGTGTCAGGCAGGCTTTCCCGCGGTTGTGGGGGATCGGCTCTGTCAAGGGGATTTGACGAGAGCCCTCCACAAAGCAAAGGCTCGGCACGCTATCCACCGATAAGTGCCGGATCTGCGGACCGAAATCCGGCCGACTGAACTTGACGGAGTGCGAATGAGTATTGGGTCGCCCGACTCGACCGTAGGGATCGAGGACCACCCGGCGTCGGCGGAGCCGGTCCGCACCTCGGCCACCCCGCACGGGAAGTCGCCGAGCCGGATCGCGTTCGACCGGTTGCGCAAGGACCGGGTTGCGGTGATCTGCGCGTCGATCGTGCTGTTCTTCATCCTGATCGCGATCTTCGCGCCGCTGCTGGCCAAGCTCGAGGGCCAGGACTACAGCACCTTCCACACCGACCTGATCGACGAGTACGGCTACCCGACGATCAGCTTCAACGGCTCGCACTGGTTCGGTATCGAGCCGAAGACCGGCCGGGACAACTTCGCTCGCTGGGTCTACGGGGCGCGGCCCTCGCTGATCATCGCTTTCCTGGCCACCGTCGTCGGCACCGTCATCGGTGTCGTGATGGGACTCCTGGCCGGCTTCCTCGGCGGCTGGGTCGACCGGGTCATCTCCTGGCTGATCGATTTCGTGCTGAGCCTGCCGTACCTGCTGTTCGCGATCGCGCTGGTGCCGATCGTCGAGTCGATGCGCGGCGGCTCGTTCAACCTGACGCCGAACGAACAGGCGTCGATCCGCTTCTACGTACTGATCTTCGTGCTCTCGTTCTTCGGCTGGGCCGGCCTGGCCCGGATCATCCGGGGCGAGGTGCTCTCGCTGCGAGAGCGTGAGTTCGTGCTCGCGGCCAAAGCGATCGGTGTGCCGACCCGGCAGGTCCTGTTCAAGGAACTGCTGCCCAACCTGGTCGCCCCGATCGTCATCTCGGCCTCGCTGGCGCTGCCGGCGTACGTGACCGCGGAGGCCGGACTTTCCTTCCTCGGTGTCGGACTCGTCGAACCGATCCCCTCGTGGGGTCAGACGATCTCCGTCGCCACGAACTGGTTCAAGGCCGACCCGATGTACCTCTGGCTGCCCGTGATCGGGATCACCGCTCTGGTGCTCGCTCTCGCGCTGCTCGGAGACGCCATCCGGGACGCCTTCGACCCCAAGACTCGCCGGTAGTTCGGCGATTGCCCCAGCGGCAGAAAAGGAGAAACCCGACCATGCAGTGGAAACGGATAACCGCGGTTGCGGCGACGGTCATGCTGGCCGCCGTGGCCTGTGGCAGCCCGTCCTCGAACAGCGGCAACAAAGGCGACACCAACAGCGTGGGGGGCGCGCAGGTCAAGGCTACGGACCCCACTGCGAAGGGCCCGGCGCCTGACGTCGACGGAGCGAAGAAGGGCGGCACCATCACGGTCCTGTCCGACGTGACGCCTGACACCTTCGACCCGACGAACATTTACTACGTCGACGGTAACCAGATCGGCAAGTTGATGTACCGGGCGCTGACGCAGTACCGCCTGGACGGCCCGGACCACAAGCCGGTGCTGGTTCCGGACCTCGCCGAGGACCTCGGCACGAAGTCCGAGGACGGCCTGACCTGGACCTTCAAGCTGAAGCAGGGCATCAAGTACCAGGACGGCACGCCGGTCAAGGCTGCGGACTACGCGTACGCGATCAAGCGGTCCTTCGCGCACGACCTGTACGACGCCGGACCGACGTACCAGCAGCAGTTCTTCCTGGACGGCGACAAGTACAAGGGCCCGTACGGCGCCGGCGGCGCCAACTACAAGGGTGTCGAGACGCCGGATGACAACACCCTCGTCATCCACCTGGCGAAGAAGTTCGACGACCTGCCCTACTACGCGGCGTTCCCGATGTTCACGCCGATCCCGCAGGCCAAGGACACCCAGAAGAACTACGAGCAGCACCCGATGACGACCGGCCCGTACCAGGTCCAGTCCTACACCCCGGGTACCGAGCTCAAGCTGACGAAGAACCCGAGCTGGGACCCGAACACCGACCCGGTGCGGCACCAGTACGTCGACGGCTGGGACTTCAAGTTCAGCCAGGACCTGATCAAGGCCCAGCGTCAGGTGCTGGCCAGCTCCGGTCCGGACGCCGACGCACTGAACTACAGCAACCTGGACGTTTCGCTGCTGCCTGAGGTCAAGGACCAGTCGCAGCTCGTCAAGGGCCAGTCGCCGTGCACGATCATGTACACGATGGACACCCGGAAGATTCCGTTGGAGGTCCGCAAGCTGATCGCCAAGGCGCACCCGTACGACGCGTGGCGCAAGGTTGCCGGTCTGAACCCGACCGACGACCCGCCGGCATCGACGATCCTGCCGCCGGCCGTCCCGGGCTTCGACAAGTACGAGCTCCCGGGTCTGACCGGTACCGGTAAGGGCGCCGAGGACGACGCGGTGGCCGCCGAGGTCAAGTCCGAGCTGGCGAAGATCGGCAAGTCGAACTTCGAGCTCAGCTGGTACTACTCGATCGACGACAAGATCTCGACCCAGACCACGCAGCTGCGCAAGCAGATGTTCGAGAAGGCCGGCTTCAAGGTCCGCGCCATCGGCGTGCCGAAGGCGAAGATCCGTACCTTCACCGGTGACCAGAACGCTCCGGTCAACATCGGCAAGACCCCGACCGGTTGGTGCTCCGACTGGCCGAGCGGCACCAGCTGGTTCCCGGTGCTGTTCAAGTCCGACGCGATTGCCCTGGGCAACAGCGTTGGTCAGCTCCAGGACAAGGCGCTGGACGCCGAGATCGACGCGGTCACGGCCAAGTCGCCCGACGAGCAGCTGAAGGAGTGGAAGAACGTCGACAAGGACATCCTGGAGAAGTACCTTCCGGTCCTGCCGCTGTACTACAGCTCGACCAACTCGCCGGTCGGCAAGAACATCGGGCACGCGATCAACGACCCGACACAGGGTATGCCCGAGTTCACCTCGATGTTCCTGAAGCAGCCCTGATCCAAGTCCGTTCTGAAGTAGTAGTCAGTCAATGAACGGTGATGTGGTGCCCGGACCACCGTCCGGGCACCACATCGATCGGTGAGGAGACAATCCCGTGCTCTATTTCGTGGCGCGCCGACTGGTCAGCGCGCTCAGTGTCGTGTTGGCAACGCTGATCGCGACCTTCGCGTTGTTCTTCATCGCGCCGACCGATCCGGCCGGTGCGATCTGCGGCGAGCGCCAGTGCACCCAGCAGCGCTACAACGAGATCAGGCAGAACCTGCATCTCGACCGCCCCAAGGTGCAGCAGTTCGCGGAGTACACCGCGGGAATCTTCACCGGCCGCGACTTCACCACGTCGGGCGTGACGCAGCACTGCGCGGCGCCGTGCCTCGGCTTCTCGTTCAAGAACGACCGCCCGGTCACCGAGATGATCAAGACCCGGTTCCCGGTGACGGTCTCGCTGGTGCTCGGGTACGCCGTACTGGTCCTGACGATCGGTGTGTTCGTCGGGTCGATGGCGGCGAAGAGACGCGGGACCCTGGGCGACCGGGCACTGATGACCAGCACGCTGGTGGTCAGTTCGGTGCCGTACTACATCGTCGCCCTGATGGTCGCCCTCTACCTGACCGTGCTCTATCCGATCCTTCCACGGGGTGAATGGACACCACCCTCGGAGAATCCGGCGAAATGGTTCGCCGGCCTGCTGACACCGTGGCTGGTACTCGGCATCTACAACTGCACCGCGTACGCGCGGTACTCACGCGGCTCCATGGTCGAGACGCTGAGCGAAGACTTCATCCGCACCGCGCGGGCCAAGGGCCTGTCCGACCGCGTGGTCACCTACAAGCACGCGCTGCGCTCCGGGTTGATCCCGGTCGTCACGATCTTCGGTCTGGACGTCGCCGGCAGCCTCGGCGGCGCGATCTTCACCGAACGGATCTTCGACCTCCCCGGTCTCGGCGTTCTCGTGCTCGACAGTTTGAACAGTTACGACCTGCCCGTGATCATGGGCACCGTGCTGGTCGCTTCCGTCATCATTGTCGTCATGAACCTGCTGGTGGACATCGGCTACAGCCTGATCGACCCGCGGGTGAGGCTGTCGTGAGCACCCCAGCACCTGAAGACAGGGCCCCCGAAGACCGGAAGGACAGCATGGCCGAGAGTGCAGCCACTCCGGCGGACGCGACCGCGCCCGTCAAGCGTGGCCCGTCGGTCGCCACCCGTGAGCGCCGCGACGGTTTGGTCAACCCCAGCGGTGAGACGCCGTACCTGGTGGTCGAGGACCTGAGCGTGAAGTTCCCGACCGCGGACGGTCTGGTCAGCGCGGTGAACGGGCTGAGCTACTCGGTCCCGCTCGGTCGCACGCTGGCGATCGTCGGCGAGTCCGGCTCCGGCAAGTCGGTGTCGAGTATGGCCGTGATGGGCCTGCACGACCGCAAGCGGACCCGGATCAGCGGGTCGATCCGGCTCGGCGGTGACGAGCTCATCGGCCTGTCCGAGAACGAGTTGATGAAGATCCGCGGCGACGCGGTCTCGATGGTGTTCCAGGACCCGCAGTCCTCGCTGCACCCGCTGTACACGATCGGCAACCAGCTGACCGAGGCGTACCGCGTGCACCACAAGGTCTCCAAGGACGTCGCCAAGAAGCGGGCGCTGGAGATGCTCGAGCTGGTCGGCATCCCGAACCCGCCGCGGCGCTTCGCGCAGTACCCGCACGAGTTCTCCGGCGGTATGCGGCAGCGCGCGATGATCGCGATGAGCCTGATCAACGACCCGAAGCTGGTGATCGCCGACGAGCCGACCACCGCGCTGGACGTGACCGTGCAGGCGCAGATCCTGGACCTGCTGAACAACCTGCAGAAGGAGTTCGGCTCTGCGATCGTGCTGATCACGCACGACCTCGGCGTGGTCGCCGAGATGGCCGACGACGTCCTGGTGATGTACGCCGGGCGCTGCGTCGAGTACGGCACCGCCGCCGACGTACTGGCGAATCCGCGGATGCCGTACACGTGGGGTCTGCTCGAGTCGATCCCGACCGTGTCGGCCGCGAGTGAGCGGCTGCGCCCGATCAAGGGTCTGCCGCCGTCGCTGCTGAACCTGCCGGACGGCTGTTCGTTCGCCGCGCGGTGCCCGTACGTCGAGCGCGTCAAGGGCGAGCTTTGCACCACCCAACTGCCGGAGCTGCTGCCGGTGGACGGCGCCGGTGCCCATACTTCCCGTTGTCACCTGCACGACAAGGCCTCGATCTACGAGGCCGAGGTCGCGCCGAGACTGGGCTGACGAGGGGACTGAGGAGATATGAGCGAAACGTTGCTGCAGGTCCGCGACCTGAAGATGCACTTCCCGATCAAGGAAGCGGCGGGTCTCGGCCGGACCAAGAAGGTCGTGCAGGCCGTCGACGGTGTCAGCTTCGATCTGAAGCAGAGCGGCAGCCTGGGTCTGGTCGGTGAGTCCGGTTGCGGCAAGTCGACCACCGGCCGGATGATCACCCGGCTGCTGACCCCGACGGCCGGCCAGATCCTGTTCAAGGGCACCGACATCGCGCAGCTGAAGGAGCGGGACCTGCGCCCGTTCCGCCGGCAGTTGCAGATCGTGTTCCAGGACCCGTACAGCTCGCTGAACCCGCGCCAGACGGTCAGCAACATCATCAGTACGCCGCTGCGGGTGCACAACCTGGTCAAGAAGGGCAAAGAACTGGCCCGGGTCCAGGAGCTGCTGGAGCGGGTCGGTCTGAACCCGGAGCACCACAACCGGTACCCGAACGAGTTCTCCGGCGGCCAGCGGCAGCGCATCGGTATCGCCCGGGCGCTCGCGGTGGAGCCCGAGGTGATCATCGCCGACGAGCCGGTGTCGGCGCTGGACGTGTCGATCCAGGCCCAGGTGATGAACCTGCTCGAGGACCTGCGGCGTGATCTCGGGATCGCGTTCGTGTTCATCGCGCACGACCTCGGCGTGGTCCGGCACTTCTGTGACGAGGTCGCGGTGATGTACCTCGGCAAGATCGTCGAGCAGGGCTCGCGGGACCAGATCTACAACGCCCCGCAGCACCCGTACACCCAGGCCCTGCTCTCGGCGGCGCCGGACCTCGGCACGATCCGCGGGGTCCCGCCGAAGGAGCGGATCCGGCTGGTCGGCGACGTACCTTCGCCGATCGACCCGCCGAGCGGCTGCCGGTTCCGGACCCGCTGCTGGAAGGCGGAGGACATCTGCGCCACCCAGGAGCCACTGCTGGAGATCAAGCCGCAGTCCACACCGGGCCACACGGCCGCCTGCCACTTCGCGGAGCCCAAGGTCGACCTGACCGCCGCCACCGCGTAACCAACGGAGATAGCCCCCGTCAACGGCGACGGGGGCTTTCTCGTGCGCCAACTTGCTCGTGGGGTCAGTGCTGCTCGGTGAGCAGGAGCCGGCCGAGGGCCGTCCAGCAGGCGCCCCAGAGGGCGATGGCGACGAAGTGCGGTACGTCGCCGAGCGCGAGACCGATCGGGATGGTCAGGGGCCAGAGCCCGGTGATCAGGGGGAGTGCCCGGGCCGGGCCGGACCACAGGCGGGCTCGGAGGATCGCGATCCCGGCGATGATCAGGCCGAGTGCGGACAGCATCATGAAGGCGCTGAAGAACGGGATCGCCCGGTCCTGGTCGGCCACCGCGTAGAAGTGCGCCAGGGCGAACACCGTCATCGTGACCGCGACGGCGCCCAGGACCTTGTGAGCAAGCGGTACGGCGGCCGTCGCGCGACGCAGGCCGAGTACGCCCGCGGTGGCCAGCAGAGCGCTCGCGCCGGCAAAGCCGAACCAAGCGCTGTCGGCGATGTTCGCGTCGACAGCGGCGACGATTCCGGCCGTGACGATGCCCAGTCCGCCGACGACGGTTGTCCAGCCGAGCGGACGTAGCGCGGGACGAACGGTGGTGGTTGTGATCGTGCTCATCGGAGGTTCCCCCTCGTGAAGCGTTTGTGATGTCTCCAGGCTCCGCAGGGACCGACCTGGGTCGACAGGGGACGGAACCCGGGCCGGCCGGGACATTTGCCTAGAGACACCGGGTAGCCCGGCACCGCACTATGGGCACTGTGAGCATCGATCGGCGGACCTGGGTGGGGCTTCTGCTCGGCCTTGTCCTGGTCGAGGCGGTGGCCGCGGTCGTCGGTGCGGTGGCGATCGGGCTCGATTACTCGCAGGCCCGCGACAGCTTCATGATCCCCAACGCCGTGATCGCCATCAGCTGCGCGGTATCGGGCGGTCTGATCGCGTGGCACCGGCCGCGGAACTGGCTGGGCTGGCTGCTCCTCGGCGCCGGGATCGCGCAGACGGGTACACCGGCGGTGACGCCGTGGCTGATCCAGGCGCTCGAAGGCACGGGTTCGGCACAGTTGCCTGCGACCCTCTATTCGGCGTTATGGCCGTGGTCCGTCAGTCTGTTCATCCCGTTGGCCTTGCTCGTCTTCCCGGACGGGAAGCTCCCGGGCCGGGGGTGGCGGGCGGTACTGGTTGTTGCCCTGGTCAACGCTCCGCTGCAGGTCCTGCTGTTCAGCGCGGACCGCAATCCGCTGGCTGCGGTCAGTGGCCTCGGCGCCGGGGCGCGCGATCGCTCCGTGTCGTGGCTCCGGGTTCCGGCGCTCGACGGACTCGTCCCGTTGCAGACGGCTTCGGACGTTCTGCTGGCCGGGACGTTGCTGGCGGCAATCGCCGGCATCGTGGTCCGCTACCGGCGTGGTGACGAGCGGACCCGCCGGCAACTGCTCTGGTTGTTGCTGGCAGCAACAGTCGCCGCCGTGCTGGTCGTGTCGTTGCGGTTCGCCGGTCCGATCGGCAGTACCGACTTCCCGATCATCGTGTTGACGCTCGTCGCGTTGATCCCGGCGTCGATGACGGTCGCCGTACTGCGGTATCAGCTGCTCGACATCCGGCTGGTGTGGTCCCGGACGGTGACGTATCTGCTGTTGACGGCTGCGGTCGCGGCGACGTACCTCGGGTTGGTCGAGCTGACCGACCGTTTGCTGCGCCCGCGGATCAACGCCAGTGGCGCCGTGCTGGCCACGTTGGTGGTGGCGATCGGGTTCGATCCGGTGCGGGTTCGGCTGCAGCGGTTCGTGGATCGCTTGTTCTACGGGGATCGCGGCAACCCGGTGCGTGCAGCGTCGTCGGTTGCGGCGCAGTTGACCGAGGCGTCGCAGCCGGCCGACGTACTGCCGGCGGTGTGCCAGGCATTGCGTCTTCCGTACGCCGCGTTGGTGGACGAGGACGGCGTGATTCGCGGGGAGCACGGGAGCCGACCGTTGGCCCCGGTGGCGATTCCTTTGCTGCATGCGGGTGAACGGGTCGGCGAGCTTCAGGTCGGTGTCCGGCCGGGGGAGCGCCGGTTGTCCGCGGCGGATCGGGTTGTGCTCGAGTTGATGGCCGCCCCGCTCGGTGTCGCCTTGCGGGCGCAGGCGCTGTCGGACGCCGTACAGCAGTCGCGGCGGGAGCTTGTCGTGGCGCGTGAGGAAGAGCGGCGGCGGTTGCGGCGGGATCTGCACGACGGGTTGGGCCCGGCTTTGACCGGGATCGGGTTCCGTGCCGACGCTGTGATGAACCTCGGGGACGATCCGGTGCAGTCGCTCGCCGCGGAGATCCGCGCGATCGTCGACAATGCGATTGCCGACGTACGGCGCCTGATCAACCAGCTGCATCCGTCCGCACTGGACGAGGTCGGGCTGGTGGAAGCGGTACGACGGCATGCGGCGCTCGTCGATCGTCGGGGCGACGGATCGCCTTTGCGGGTGCGTGTCCGGGCCGATGGGGTGCCTGACGGACTGCCGGCGGTTGTGGAAGTCACGGCGTACCGGATCGTCACGGAGGCGTTGACGAATGTCGCGCGGCACTCGCGGGCGGGGGAGGCCGAGGTGCGGATCAGTGGTGATGCGCAGATGCTCAGACTGTCGATTGTCGACGATGGGCCTGCGGTCAACGGGCAATGGGTGCCGGGTGTGGGACTGACGTCGATGCGTGAGCGGGTGGCCGAGCTGGGTGGCACGTTGGCGGCCGAAGGTACTGCGACCGGCGGTCGGGTTCAGACCTGTCTGCCCCTGGAGGTCTCGCGATGACGGTCCGGGTGGTGCTGGCCGACGATCATCCCGTCGTGCGGGACGGGTTGCAGGTGCTGCTCGGCTCGGTGGACGGGATCTCCGTGGTGGGCGTCGCGGCCAGCGGGCCGGAGGCCGTCCGCGCCGCGGTGACGCTGCAGCCCGACGTACTCGTGATGGACATCCACATGCCAGGCGGTGACGGTGTCGCCGCGACGCAGGAGGTCGCTCGGGTGGCGCCGGCGGTCGGCGTACTGATGTTGACGATGCTGGACGACGACGAGACCGTGCGGGCCGCGGTGCGGGCCGGTGCAGCGGGCTATGTGCTGAAAGGGTCGTCGCAGCAACAGATCGTGCGGGCGATCCAGGCGGTCGCCGCGGGCGACTCGATCCTCGGGTCGGGAGTCGCGCGTCACGTACTCGACGCGGCCGCGGGGCGGGTGAGCGCACCGCCCGATCCGTTGCAGGCGTTGACGCCGAGGGAACGTCAGATCGTCGAATTGCTGGCGAACGGATTGTCGACGACCGCGATGGCGGCCCGGCTCGCCCTCACGCCGAAGACCGTCAACAACAATCTGTCGACGATCTTCGGCAAGCTCGGCGTCGCGAACCGGACCGAGGCGGCCCTGCTGGCCCGCGGAGCGCTCAGGCCCGACCGTGCGCCTGACGGCTCCGGCGGCTGAGCGAGTCGATCGTGACCGCGATCAACAGCACGCCGGCGGTCACCATGTAGCGAACGCTCGAGTCCAGGCTCAGCAGCGCGAGACCGTTGGAGATCGACATGATCACCAGCGCGCCGAGGAGCGCGGAGTACGCCGACCCGCGGCCGCCGAACAGGCTGGTGCCGCCGATCACCGCGGCCGCGATCGCGTTCAGGTTGGTGTCGCCGCCGCCGCTGCTCTGGTTCACCGCGACCAGCCGGGCCGCGGCCAGCAGACCGCCGATCGCGGCGAAGGTCGAGCAGGCCGCGAACACGGACAGGTAGATCATCCGCACGTTGATACCGGCCCGCCGCGCTGCCTCGACATTGCCGCCGACCGCGACGACCGAGCGGCCCCAGCGCGTACGCCGTACCGCGAGATCCGTCGCGACCACCAGCGCGAGGAACAGCAGGAACATCGACGAGACGCCGCGGTCCCCGTTCAGGATCAGCACCGCGACCAGCAGTACGACGGCCATCGCGGCGGCCTTGATCACGATCATCGACGTCGGCGCTGTCGAGAGACCGGCCGCGGCGCGGGCGCCCCGGGTCCGGAGCCGGGTCAGCACGTACGCCGCGACCACGACCGCGATCAGGGCGTACGCGATCGCGGGGGAGAGGAAGCTCCGGGTCGCGAAGCCGACCAGCGCCGAGTCGTACGGCAGGTTGAGCGAACCTTCCTTGCCGAGCACGAGCAACTGCAGGCCGAGGAAGCCGAGCAGACCGGCCAGCGTGATCACGAAGCTCGGTACGCCGAAACGCGTATAGAGCGCTCCGTAGAACAAGCCGATGACCAGGCCGAGGGCGATGCCGACGACCAGCGACAGCACCAGCGGCCAGCCCTTGTTGACGAACGTGACGCCGAGAACCGCCCCGGACAGACCGCTGACCGAGCCGACCGAGAGGTCGATCTCACCCAGCAGCAGGACCAGGACGATGCCGAGGGCAATCACTCCGACCGAGGTGGTCTGCAGCGTCAGGTTCACCAGGTTGCGGCTGGACAGGAAGGACCCGTTGGCGATCTGGAACACCGCCCAGATGATGACCAGGCCGATCACCACCGGGACCGAGCCCAGGTCGCCCGACCGGAGCCGGGCGGTGAAGGCGGAGGCGGCGCCGCTGATCCCGCTGCTGGCGATCAGCCGCTCGTCCTGGAGGTCGGCCGGCAGTTGGTCGAGCCCGTTCGGCTCGGGGGTTGCCGGGGTACCGAGGTCGTCCTGGGGACGGGTGCCCGATCCGTGCAGGCTCATGATGCGGGACCCTCCTCCCGGCTTCGGCGCGCTGCACGCTCCGAGACCGCGTTGTCGGTGGCGCCGGTGATGGCGGCGATGATGTCCTGCGTCCTGGTCTCGCTGACCACGAAGACGCCGTTGTTGCGGCCGAGACGCAGTACGGCGACCCGGTCGGCGACCGCCATCACGTCGGCCATGTTGTGGCTGATCAGGATCACGGCCAGGCCGCGTTCGCGCAGCCGCTCGACCAGGTTGAGGACCTCGGCGGTCTGAGCTACGCCGAGGGCCGCGGTCGGTTCGTCCAGCATCACGACCTTGGGTCTGCCGAGCAGGCTGCGGGCGATCGCGACGGTCTGCCGCTGGCCGCCGGACAGGCTGGCGACCGGGATCCGGACCGACGGGATCTTCGCGGACAGCTGCCGGAGCAGCTCCCACGACTGGCGTTCCATCTCGACCTCGTCCAGAACGCCGCTGCGGCGGAGCTCGCGGCCGAGGTACAGGTTCGCGACCACGTCGAGGTTGTCGCACAGCGCGAGGTCCTGGAACACGGTGGCGATGCCGAGCTGCTGGGCCTCGGCCGGGCTGCCGACCCGGACCTCGCGGCCGTCGAACACCATCGTCCCGTCGTCGGCCGTGTAGACGCCGGCGATGGTCTTCACCAGCGTCGACTTGCCGGCGCCGTTGTCGCCGACCAGCGCCAGCACCTCGCCGGCGCGGACGTCGAGCTCGATGTTCTTCAGGGCCTGTACGGCGCCGAACCGCTTGGAGATCCCCTGCAGCGTCAGCACCGTACCGGCGCCGACGTCGGGAGGAGCCGGGGTAACAGTCACGAGTGAGCCTCCTGGACTTATTTCACGCCATGATCCTCGCCGGGGGCGCGGTTGGGGAGAGGTCCGGCGTAGCCCCCCGCACCTCACTGCGGGGGGCTACGCCGAGGGCGGGTCGGTTGCCGGTCGGTTGCCGGTCGGTTGCCGGTCAGTTGCCGGTCAGTTGTCGGACAGGCCGGCCGCGGTGCAGGCGGCGGCGAACGCCGCGGTGCAGATGTCGCTGACCTTGTAGATGTTGTCCTTGACCACGGTGTCCTTGATGTTGGCCTTGGTCACCGCGACCGGGTCGAGGATCGTCGACGGTACGCCGCTCTTCTCGGTGGTGGACTCGGGCTTGCCGCCGTTCGCCAGCGCCACCGCGCCCTTCGCGGCGGCCTCGGCCTGCGGCTTGACCGCCTTGTAGATCGTCATCGCCTGGTCGCCGGCGACGATCCGCTGGATCGCGGCCAGCTCGGAGTCCTGACCGGTGACCGGCGGCAGCGGCGTCACGCCACCGCCCTTGAGCGCTGCGATCGCGCCGCCGGCGGTGCCGTCGTTGGCGGCGTACACGCCGACCAGGCCGTTCTTGATCGCGCTCAGCTGGCCTTCCATCCAGGCCTGGGCCTTGTCCGGGCTCCAGTCCGGGGTGTCGAACTCGGCGGCGATCTTGAACCCGCTCGAGTCGAGCACGCTGTGCGCGCCCTTCTTGAAGTCGGCGGCGTTCGGGTCGGTCGGCGAGCCGTTGATCATCGCGATGTTGCCCGACGTCTTGCCGGCCGCCTTCAGGTCGTCCACCAGGGTCTGCGCCTGAAGCTTGCCGACGGCCTCGTTCTCGAAGCTGACGTAGTAGTTGGCGTTCTCGATGAACCGGTCGTACGCGACCACCGGGACGTTCTGGCCCTTCGCCGAGCTGACGACCGCCGCGGCGGCCTTGCCGTCGACCGGGTCGAGGACGAGCACGTTCGCGCCCTGGGTGAGCGCGGCCTCGGCCTGCTGTTGCTGCTTGGACGCGTCCTGGTCGGCGTTGCTGTAGATCAGTTCGCAGTTGCCGCAGGCGGCCTTGAGGGCCTCGGTGAACAGCGGCCGGTCGAGCGCCTCGTACCGGGTGGTCTTGGACTCGGGCAGCAACAGCGCGATCTTCTTCGCGCCGCCTGAGCCGCTGCCGGAGTCGCCTCCGTTGTCACTGCCACAGGCCACCAGGGAGACGGCGAGGGCCGAGACGGCGATGCCGAGGCCGACGAGACGGGTTGCTGAGACGGACATATGGCGGCTCCTTGACGAGACGGCCCGATTGGCCTGCCCGAAGTCAAGCTCCCTGAAGTCTTGGCGTCAAGACTTGAATTCAAGAAATGGAGATATTGGTATGACTCAGCACCGAAGCGCGGTGGATGGCGCCGACGATGTCGGCCTCGTCGCCGAGCTCGGCCGGGCGCAGCTCGACGGTCGCGGCGGCGCTCGGGATCGCGCACCGGTCCAGGGCCTCGCGCAGCGGGGCCAGGATGAGTTCACCGGCTTCGGCCATCAGGCCGCCGACCACGACGACCTCCGGGTTGAGCAGGTTCACCACGCCGGCCACCGCGACGCCGACCCGGCGGCCGGCGTCCTCGATCACGCGACGGCAGCCGACGTCGCCGCCGAGGGCGCGGATCACGATGTCCTTCAGCCGCAGTGGTCCGTGCGACGCGGCGAGGCTGTTGATCAGCGCCCGCGATCCGACGAACGTGTCCAGGCAGCCGCGGTTGCCGCACCGGCAGATCGGCCCGTTCTCGTCGATGGTGACGTGGCCGATCTCGCCCGCCGTTCCGGCCGAGCCGCGGAACACCTCACCGTCGATCACGATCCCCGCGCCGACGCCGTACGAGAACTTCAGGTAGCAGCCGTTCCGTACGCCGCGCAGCGCACCGGCCCGCAATTCGCCCAGTGCGGCAAGGTTTGCGGTGTTGTCGAGGGCGACCGGGGCGCGGAGGTGGGCGGCCATCGCCTCGGTCACGTTGACGCCGCGCCAGCCCGGCAGTACGGCGTCCGAGCCGGCCTCGCCGCTGACCGAGTCGACCGGCATCGGCAGGCCGAACCCGATCGCGGAGATGTTCTCGACGCCGGAGCTGACCGTCTCGGCCAGGTCGGCGAGCAGCCGGGCGGCGCGCTCCATGCCGTCGTCGGCGACGTGGTCGGCCTGCAGCGGCATCAGCTGCTGGGCGAGGATCTCGCGGGACTCGTCGGCGATCGCGACCCGGACGTCACGCTCGCCGAACGCGACGCCGGCCAGCAGGCCGCCGCCGGAGGCGAGCGAGACGAGTACGGCGCGGCGGCCGTTGCGGATGCTGCGGGACAGGCCGACCATGCCGGCCTGGTCCAGCTCGCGGACCATGTTCGACACGGTGGCCGCGGACAGGCCGGACGCGGCCGCGATCTCGACCTGGGTGAGCGGGCCGTGCTGCCGGACGACCCCGAGAACGCGCGCACGGTTGGCTTCGCGCAGCGAAGCCTGCGAGCCCGGCGCCGGGCGGGTTGCGTTCATTACATAAAGATAACGGATCGCGGGGCGAGCGCGGCCGATCCGCGCTCGTGAACCAGAAACATCGTCTGCAACCTCGCTGTCACTACCCCACTAGAACGTTCACCGGCGAGAGTAGACCACTTCGGTTTGAGCGTGGTGGAGGCAGGCTCAGACGGTCAGCGCGAGGGTCAGGAGGGCGAGCGGGAGCGCGAGCTCGATGGTCGCGCCGAGGACGTCGCCGGTGGTGCCGCCGAGGGCTTTGCGGGCGCGGCGGGTGGTGGCGAGGCTGGTCCCGACGGCCAGCAGGACTGCGGCTGCGGATCCTGCGACGCGGGTCGCGGACTGGGCCGGCCAGCTCAGCGCGAGGGCGGCGGCGAGTACGACGGCTGTGGCGATCGTGGCTGTGAGCGGGCGGACGGTGCCGGCTACGAACGTGCCCAGGCCGTCTGGGCGGGCGGCGGGGACCGACGTACGGCAGGACCAGGGCAGGGTGAGGCGGCTCGCGGTGGTGGCGATGAGGATCGCTTGCCAACCGTAGCCGGGCTGGATGCAGGCGGTGAGGGCGGCGACGTCGAGGAGCAGTACGCCGACGATCGCGACGACACCGAACGGACCGATGTCGCTCTGCTTCATGATCCGCAACATGGTCTCCCGATCCCGCCGGGACCCGAGCGCATCCGCAAAATCGGCCAGCCCGTCGAGATGCAGCCCACCCGACAGCGCGGCAATCACCAGCACTCCCAACACAGCCGCGAGCAGATCTGCCTCCGGCTTCACCAGCTGAGCCAGCGCGATCACCCCCGCCGCGACCCCTCCGACCACCACGCCAACAACCGGGGCGAGCACCATCGCCCGCCCGCCAACCACCCGATCAACCCGCGAAGGCACCCCCGCAGGCAGCACCGTCAGCGTGCCGAACGCAAGCCGAGCCGCATCACCCCAGGCCCCCCTCATGTGAGGGGGATTGTTCGGCCGGCGACGGTCCAGAGGACTTGGTTGGAGGACAGGGAGATGGTGGTGTTGAGGCGGCCCATCAGGTCGCGGAAGAGGCGGGTGCCGGGGTCGGCGGGGACGATTCCCGAGCCCACGTCGTTGCTGACGGCAACTACGCGGCGCGGAGTGGTGGACCAGGCATCGGCGAGGGCGGCGATCTGCTGTTCGACCTCGTCGGCTCGATGCAGGTTCGACCAGACGTCGACGGCGTCCATCGTGCGGGAGAGCCAGAGGGTCAGGCAGTCGATGAGGAGCGGTGGACCGGGGGTGGCGAGGAGTGGGACCAGGTCGATGGTCTCCGCGAGGCCCCAGGTGGCGGGACGGCGGGCCTGGTGTTTGGCGACACGGTCGGCCCATTCGGCATTGCCGGAGTCGTCTCCGCCAGTGGCGACGTACAGGACGTCGGGCTCGGCTGACAGCAGGCGTTCGGCGGCGACGGACTTGCCGGAGCGGGCTCCGCCGAGGATCAGGGTTCGGTCAGTCATCGGTCCTCCGCTCGAAAACCACCGGCGCCTCGAAGGCAGCCTTCCGCGCCGTACGGCGGAATGCGTTCAGGATCGGCCGCCCCAGCACCAGGACGAGTACGGCGGACAGGATCCCGCGCGGGATGTCCCAGCCGAGTGACGTCGCCACCACGAACAGGAAGTACCGGTGCAGGTTCGCCGCCAGCTCGTCGCCGGGGATGAACGAGAAGGCGCTGCCGAACGTGGCGTACGGCCAGAACCACAGGTTCATGATCACGCCGTACAACACCCCCGACACCAGCGAGTACGCCGCCAGCAGCAGCAACTCCAACCGCCCGCCGACCCGTGGCAACAGCCCCGCCAAACACCCGACCCACGCGCAGGCGAACATCTGGAACGGCATCCACGGCCCGACCCCGCCGCTGATCAACGCCCCGCCCAGCAACGACACCGCCCCGAGCACGAAGCCGAACCCTGCGCCGAACGCCCGCCCCGCCAGCACCAGCAGGAAGAACCCGGGCTCGAGCCCCGCCGTACCCGGGCCCAACGCCCGCAGCGCCGCCCCGACCGCTGCGAGCATGCCGACGAGTGAGATCACCTTCGCGTCGATCCCGGCCTCGGAGAGCTCCGCGAGTACGACGGCCACGAGGAGCGGGAGCAGCAACACGAACAACCACGGCGCGTCCGTGGTGTGCCCGATCGCGGATGCACCTGATTGCGAGGTACGGAAGAACAGCGGCCAGGCGAAGGCCAGTACTCCGACCAAGGATGCAACAGTCAACGCCGCCGTGCTCCGCGGCCTGAGCCGGATCAGCCTCATGATGCTCGGTCCAAGGCGTCGGCGACCTCTCCGACGGTCAGGAACGGCAACGGGGCAAGGATCTTCGCCACCTGTGGCGCGAACGCCGGCGAACCGGCGATCACCTCGGCGGTCTCGCCGTCGCTCACCAACTCTCCCTCGGCGAGCACCATCACCCGAGTCGCGACCTCAGCGACCATCTCCACGTCGTGCGTGGACAACACGACCGCATGCCCGGCAGCGGCCAGCTCGCGCAGGATCGCGACCAGCCGCCGCTTGGCGCCGTAGTCCAGTCCGCGCGTCGGCTCGTCCAGCAACAGCAGCGGGGGAGCGCCACACAGTACGACGGCCAGCGCCAGGCAGAGCCGCTGTCCCTCGGACAGGTCGCGCGGATGCAGGTCGACGGCCACGTCCGGCGCCAGCCGCTGGAGGAGTGCGCGGCAACTCCCTGCGGGCACCTTGAAGTCGGAGTCCGCAGCGGCACACTCCTCGGCGACCGTGGCGGCGTACAGGAGGTCTGCAGGCTCTTGTGGAACCAGTCCGACTACCTTCACCAATTGCGCCGGTTTCGTTCGCTGCGGGTCCAGTCCGGCCGCGACTGCCGTGCCGGAGCGAGGAGGCAGGATGCCGACGAGGGTGTTCAGCAAGGTGGACTTGCCGGCGCCGTTACGCCCCATCAGCGCGACGACCTCACCGGCCTTGATACTCAGCGACACGCCACGCAGTGCAGTCACGCTGCCATAGCCGGCAACCACGTCACGGCATCGAGCCAACTCCTCGCCCAGCGCAGCAACCGACCGCACCGGCGCCGCGCTGCCCAGCTGGCCACGAAGTGCGACCGCGGCCCGGCGAGCGTCCCGCACGGACAGGGGGAGTGGCGACCAACCGGCGAGCCGCCCCAGCTCCACCACCGGCGGTGCAACCGGCGCCGTGACCATGCGCTCGGCAGGCAGCCCTGTCGACACAGCACCAGCCCCACCGGGCACTTCGATCACGCGGTCGGCGTACTGGATCACCCGCTCCAGCCGATGCTCAGCCAGCACCACGGTGACGCCCAGGTCGTGCACCAGCCGCTGGAGCGCAGCCAGCACCTCCTCGGCCGCCTGCGGGTCCAGTGCGGACGTCGGCTCATCCAGCACCAGTACGGAGGGATGTGACGTCAGCGCCGCTCCGATAGCGGTCCGCTGCCGCTGGCCGCCCGACAACGACGTCAGCGCCCGGTCTCGTACGTCGGCCAGCCCGAGCAGGTCGAGCGTCTCCTCGACGCGCCGCCGCATCACGTCCGGTGCCACGCCCAGCGACTCCATGCTGTACGCCAGCTCGTCCTCGACCGTGTCGGTGACGAACCCCGCCATCGGGTCCTGGCCGACCATGCCGACCACATCCGCGAGGTCCCGTGGCCGGTACTTCCGGGTGTCCCGTCCGTCGACGAGCACCCGACCGGACAGCGTGCCGCCGGTGAAGTGCGGCACCAGTCCGTTGATTGCCCGCAGCAACGTGGACTTGCCGGACCCGGTACGCCCGATCACCAGCGCGAGCTCGCCCTCCGGCACGATGAAGCTCACGTCCCGCAGCGCCGGCTCACTCGCGCCGTCGTACGTCACCGTCACGCTGTTGAACTCGATCATGCGACCGCCTTCTTCAACGGCGGTGCGGCCAGCGCAGGCACCAGCCCGATCAGTACGCCGACCACCGGCAACAGCGGGACCGGTGGGACCACCAACGGCCCGTCCAGCAGCAGACCGTGCACACCGCGTACTGCGGCGGTCACCATCGCACCCGCAGCCACCGCACCGGCCGCTACGACGAGCCACTCCGGCAGCGCCCACGGATCGGGCCGGTACCGCGTCCGCGCCACGCGCCGGCGTCCGACAGCCATCGCACCGACCGCGAGCAGTACGCCGACCGCCAGCGCGCCCCCGGCGAGCGGGAACGCCATGGAGTCGGTCAGCAACGCGTAGACGCCGAGCAGGATGCCGAGCAGCCCCAGCAGTACACAGAGCGCCGTCAGTCGACGCTGAGCCCGAGGCGCATGCGCCGTACGGCCGTAGCCGCGGGAGTCCATCGCGGCAGCGAGCTCCACGGACCGGTCCAGGGCGCCTTCGAGGACGGGCATGGCCGTCGTACGGAACGAGGCGCGGGTGCGGCCGCGTAAACGCCGGGCGGCGCGGACGCGGCGGCCGTCGATGACCAGCTGGGGTGCGAAGGTCAGGGCGACCACGCAGGCCACGCCCATCTCGTAGAGGGCCCCAGGCAACGACTTCAGCAGGCGCCGTGGGCTGGCCAGTGCGTTGGCGGCACCTATACAACAGAGCATGACGGCCAGTTGCCCGCCGTCGTACAGGGCGGTCACCAGTGCCTCGGCCGTCACCTCTCCGCCGAGCTTGACGCCCGCTGCCCAGTCAGGCAGGGGGATCTGCGGCAGAGTGAACAGCACGGTGTTCCCCTGCGAGCGGGTCGACAGCAGCGCCTGCAGGACCACGCGGATGCCGATGACCAGCAGACCGAGCTTGAGGAACGCGGTGAAGCTGTGCGCCCACGGCGCATCGCTCCGGCGTGCTGCGACCACGAATCCGGTCACCGTGAGGATCAGGATCAGCAGGACCGGGTTGCGGGTCCGGCTGGCCGCGACAGCCATGCAGAGCGCCCACAACCACCAGGCCCCCGGGTGGAGTGCCCGGGGGAGCGTGAGGTGATTGACGGCGCGCATCTACTGCTTGTCTGCGGAACGCCGGGACCTGAGGAACATGGCGCCGACGGCGAGCAGGACGACGGCCGCGGCGGCGATGATGAGGCCGGTCCGCGGACCACCACCGTCGTCGGAGCTCGAGGCAGGAGCAGGGGACTGCACCGCGGTCGAGCCCACGGCCGGGCCGACCTGGAGTGTGACGGGCGCGTCCGTGGCCGGGACCTGGATGCTCTTCACCTGGTCGCCGCAGCCCTTCGACGGGTAGCCGGCGATCCCACAGGTCAGGCCCTTCTCGATCCGGACCGGTGCGACCGCGGCCAGGACCTGCGCGCCGTTCGACTTCGGGTCGGTCACCACACAGGTGCCGGTGGGCTGGGCCGGCGTGTCACCGGTGACCGCGTCCTCCGGCGTACCCGGGTCGACGACCAGAGCCACCCGCTTCTTGCCGGTCTCGGCCGGGGTCTTGCCACAGATCGCGTCGAAATCGCCGGCAGCCCGCGGCACCCGCGGCTTCGCGCCGCCGACGGCGAACCGCCAGCCCTCGACGCCGCCGTCGGCCGGGACGAAGGCGTCGGCGCCCTTCTGCGAGAAGGCCCAGGCGCCGTTGGTCCACTGGTAGTAGCCCCAGAAGCGGTAGCCGTCCTCGGCTTGGGCGGTGGTAGCGACGGTCCCCGCGAGCAGGAGACCCGCCAGCAGGCTGAGGACCAGTCGTACGGTCCGATGTGCAGTCATTCTCGTGTCCTCGGTCGGGCCGCAGCCCGGTGGAGGAGGTCCCGCCTGCACCGGCAGGGTAGGGGCTCCACCCGCGGACCACGGCGGGTAGGTGAGCCTGTCTGCCTGCGCCACAGTGTTCCGGCTTGCCGCCCCCAGTCGGGCTGAGGGCGGCCTACGGTTGCGGGTCAGCGCCGGACTCGGACCGGCTTCCCTGTGACGCAGGCGGGTGGTTCGACCGGAACTCTACTCTGCCGACGAGAGACTCATCGGCCCGTAGACCTCGCGGTTGTCCTCGAGCAGGTAGACCTGGCTGACGCCGCGGTCGGCCAGGTCGCGCCAGACCTCGCCCAGCCAGCTCTCCGCGTCGCCCTGTGCCGAGAACTCGGCCCCGCCGACCTCTCCGGGGTCGACCAGGGCGCCGGAAGCGGTCTCGAACCGCCAGCTCCAGCTCATCACGCCACCCGGGCCTGCGGGGAGTTCTGCGCGGTCTTGGCCGGGTCGCGCTCGACGATGCCGCCGAGGACCTCGTCGATCCGCTTCAGCAGGCCGTCGTCCAGCTTCACACCGGAGGCCTTCACGTTCTCGGTGACCTGCTCGGGCCGGGAGGCGCCGACGATCGCGGAGGAGACGTTCGGGTTCTGCAGCACCCAGGCGACCGCGAGCTGCGACAGCGACAGGTCGACCTCGTCGGCGATCGGCTTCAGCTCCTGGACCCGGGTCAGCACGTCGTCGGTCAGGAAGCGCTTGATGAAGGTCGCGCCGCCCTTCTCGTCGGTGGCCCGGGAACCCTCCGGCGGCTGCTGACCGGGCAGGTACTTGCCGGTGAGAACACCCTGGGCGATCGGCGAGAACACCACCTGGCCGATGCCGAGCTCCTCCGAGGCAGGCACGACCTCGGCCTCGATCACCCGCCAGAGCATGCTGTACTGCGGCTGGTTCGAGACGAACGGGATGCGCAGCTCGCGGGCCAGCCGGTGGCCCTCCTGCAGCTGCTCCGCGGTCCACTCCGACACGCCGATGTACAGCGCCTTGCCCTGCCGGACGACGTCGGCGAACGCCTCCATCGTCTCCTCCAGCGGCGTCTCGGTGTCGTACCGGTGTGCCTGGTAGAGGTCGACGTAATCGGTGCCGAGCCGCTGCAGCGAGCCGTTGATCGACTCGTGGATGTGCTTGCGGGACAGGCCGGTGTCGTTCGGTCCCTTCGGGCCGGTCGGCCAGTAGACCTTGGTGAAGATCTCCAGCGACTCCCGTCGCTGACCGGCCAGCGCCTCGCCGAGCACCGACTCGGCCGCCGTGTTGGCGTAGGTGTCGGCGGTGTCGAACGTCGTGATGCCGGCGTCCAGCGCCGCCCGCACGCAGGCCTTCGCCTGCTCGTTCTCCACCTGCGACCCGTGCGTGAGCCAGTTCCCGTACGAGATCTCGCTGACCTTCAAACCGCTGTTGCCGAGAAAGCGAAAGTCCATACGTCTGACCCTACCGTCCGATCAGGAAGGCTTCTCGCCGCGTTTCACCATCGGCTTCGGCAGCCGCCAGCGGCGCATCTGCATGGTCCGCCGGACCGCGTAGAACCCGAGCCCCTTGGTCGACTCCTTCGGGTACTTCAGCCCGACCTGCTTGCGCAGGCCCGCCGTCAGCAGGAACCAGTCCGCCGCGATCAGCAGGATCATCGCCAGGAACAGCAGGTTGACCATCCCGGCCAGCCAGGGGAACTGCGGCGAGAACACCACGCCGACCAGCGACACCACCAGCAGGATCGGCAGCGCGAACTCCATCACCGAGTACCGGGCGTCGACGTAGTCGCGGGCGAACCGCCGTACCGGGCCCTTGTCGGCGGCCGGCAGGTACCGGTCGTCGCCGGTCTGCATCGCCGCCTGCATCTTGGACCGCTCGGTCCGGACCTTCTCCCGGCGGATCGCCGAGGCCTCCTTGCGGTTGCGCGGCTTCTTGAACGCGGCCTTGCGCGCCGCCTCGGCCTCGCGGCGGCTCGGGGTCGGGCGACCCTTGCCTCCCGGCTTGGCCTGGGGCTCGGCAGGTACGGTGGTAGCTGATTCAGACTTGGTACGACGGAACACGGGGTCAGAACCTCATTCGCAGGGCAGGTCGCGACTCGGGGTGGTCCCCGGACCTCACCACTACTTTATCCGGGCCGGTCCTGATGGTGTGGTGAACCTTGGGGACATAGGGTGGATGACACGCACGCTGGGTCTCACACCCGGCACAGAAGGGGTACGGATATCGATGAGCATCTTCAAGCGGATGTCGACGATCTTCAAGGCCAAGGCGAACTCCGCCCTGGACAAGGCCGAGGATCCTCGCGAAACCCTTGACTACTCGTATCAGAAGCAGCTCGAGCTGCTCCAGAAGGTACGCCGTGGCGTGGCCGACGTGGCCACCAGTCGCAAGCGGGTGGAGTTGCAGGCCTCCCAGCTGCAGTCCCAGTCGGCGAAGCTGCAGGAGCAGGCCCAGAAGGCGCTCTCGATGGGCCGTGAGGACCTGGCCCGGGAGGCTCTGACCCGCAAGTCCGGGCTGCAGGGCCAGATCGACGACCTGACCACCCAGCACGCCCAGCTGCAGGGTGAGGAGGAGAAGCTGACGCTCGCCTCCCAGCGGCTGCAGGCCAAGGTCGAGTCGTTCCGGACCCGCAAGGAGACCATCAAGGCCACCTACACCGCGGCCGAGGCGCAGACCCGGATCAACGAGGCCTTCTCCGGCATCTCCGAGGAGATGAGCGACGTCGGTCTCGCGGTCCAGCGGGCCGAGGACAAGACCCAGCAGATGCAGGCCCGGGCCGGCGCAATCGACGAGCTGCTCGCCTCCGGCGCGCTCGACGACGCCAGCGGCACGGTCAAGGACAACATCACCCTGGAGCTGGACCGGATGTCGTCCGGCTCCGACGTGGAGAACGAGCTGGCCGCGATGAAGGCCCAGCTCGCCGGCGGCAGCGCGCCGAAGGAGATCTCCGGTGAGGCACCCGGGTCCGCCCAGACCGCCCAGCAGCCAGTGCAGCAGCCGGCCACGCAGCCTGTGACGGAGCCGGTGAGACCTCAGGACGGAGATGTTCGGTGATCGTTCGCATCATGGGTGAGGGTCAGTGGCGACTGGCCGACGAGAAGCTCGACGCGCTCAACACCGTCGACGGCGACCTGGAGAAGGCCGTGTCGTCGGGTGACGAGACCGCGTACCAGTCCGCCTTCGCCGCGCTGCTGGACTTCGTCCGGTCCGGCGAGAAGGTGCCGGACGACGAGCTGCACGACTCCGACGCCATCCTGCCCCCGTCGGACAGCTCGCTCGCCGAGATGCGTGAACTGATCAGTGGCGACGGCTTGATCGCCGGCTGATCACTTCAAGTAATCATTTGAGACCCCTGAGGCCCCGAAACGGGCTTCAGGGGTCTTTTGCTGTGAGTCTGGTGGCACACGGGTAAACACTCGTGATCAGTGCTTTTGTCCGCCGCGTTCCCGGTGTACTGTCTGGGACACGCCGTTGTGGGGGCGGCGTTGGACGAAGTCCGTGACGGGGAGTGGGTTGGTCACGGGTTTCGGGGATCACCTGTGGGGGGTGACTGTGCGTGTCCGAATTTGTCATGTCCGAAGGGCTCGCTGAGCCGGCTGATCTACGGCCGGCGCCGTCAGCGGAGCGTCGTCGGCCGGTCTGGGTCGTTCCGGACGAGGTGCCGGCTGTGCTGCCGCGCTCGGCCCGGTTCACCGAGGCACGCTGGGTGGCGAAGTACCGTCGGGCATCGTTGGCGGCTGATCTCGGCGCCGGGGTGATCGGCGCCGGAGTGGCGCTGGTGGCCCGGTTCGGGGCCTCGATCAACCTCGGCTACTTCGTGCTGGGCGCATTGCTGCCGATCGCCTGGATCGCGTGTGTGGGCTTGCAACGCGGCTACGAGACCAGGTACTTCGGTACCGGGCCGGAGGAGTTCCGCTCGATCATCCGGGCCGCGGTCGCACTGACCGCGGTGGTCGCGATCACGTCGTACGCGACCAAGAGTGAGGTCGCCCGAGGATTCGTGATCCTGGCCGTTCCGACGACCTGTATCGCCGCGATGGTGGGCCGGTGGTTCCTGCACCGGCAGATCTCCTGGCGGCGGTTCGCCGGCCGGTGTATGCGCCGGGTACTCGTTGTCGGACGCAACGACCAGGTGATGACGCTGAAGCGGCACCTGGAGGAGCGGCCGGCGGACGGGTACGTCGTGGTGGCCAGCTGCCTGCCACGCGGCGACGTGTTCGAGGACGCCGAGTTCGAACGGCTGGGCCGGACCGAGATGGACATCCTGGCCGGCGTCGACCAGTTCGACGTCGAGGTGGTCGCGGTGGCCACCGACCCGGAACTGGCCGGACACCAGCTGCGCAAGCTGTCCTGGGCGCTCGAGCAGCGCGGAGTCGAGCTGATCGTGTCACCGGGCATCGTCGAGGTCGCCGGTCCGCGGATCTCGATCCGCCCGGTCGCCGGCCTGTCGCTGCTGCACCTGGAGCGGCCGTCGGTGAGCGGTGGACCGCACGTGCTGAAGAGCATCTTCGACCGGGTGGTGGGGTTCCTGCTGCTGCTCGGGGTCTCGCCGATCCTGCTGGTCGCCGCACTGCTGGTGAAGCTCACCAGCCGTGGTCCGGTGCTGTTCCGGCAGACCCGGGTGGGCCGCGGCGGCGAGCAGTTCAAGATGCTGAAGTTCCGGACGATGGTGGCCGACGCCGAGGCCCGCAAGGCCGAGCTGCACGCGCTGAACGAGGGCAACGGGATCCTGTTCAAGATGCGTGACGACCCGCGGATCACGAAGGTCGGCAAGTACCTGCGGCGGTTCTCGATCGACGAGCTGCCACAGCTGGTGAACGTGCTCCGGGGGGACATGTCACTGGTCGGACCGCGGCCGCCGCTGCCGGCCGAGGTCGCGCAGTACGCGATCGACGACGCGCGCCGGATGCTCGTCAAGCCGGGCCTGACCGGCCTGTGGCAGGTCAGCGGCCGCAGCGACCTGACCTGGGAAGAGTCGATGCGACTCGACCTGCGGTACGCCGACAACTGGTCGATCGCGCTGGACCTGCTCATTTTGTGGAAGACCGCCCGCGCCGTGCTGGGGAGCGACGGCGCGTACTGAAGCGAAGCACCAACTTTGTTCTTGCATTCCCGAGGGGGGAATTCGTGACTGCAGTACTGGAAGGATCAGGCGTGGCCCGATCCGACGCCGCGACCTTCGTGATCGAGGCCGCGGCGGGGGACCAAGGGGCCTGGAGCCGGCTGGTCGACCACTATGCACGGCTCGTCTGGGCCGTGACCCGCAGCTTCCGGCTGAGCGACAGCGACGCCGCTGACGTCTCGCAGATGGTCTGGCTGCGGTTGCTCGAACACATCAACCGGGTCGACCCCGAGCGGGTCGGCGCCTGGCTGGTCGTCACCACCCGGCGCGAATGCCTGCGGGTGCTGGCGTTCCGCAAGCGCGTGCTGCTCACCTACGAGGCGACAGCGTTCGAGGACGTCGCTGGGGATCAGCCCGAACTGGACTACGGCCTGCTGGCCGGCGAGCGCGCCGACGACGTACGGCGTGCTTTGGAGAGTCTGCCCGACCGCTGGCAGCAGCTGCTCGGCATGCTGATGGCCGACCCGCCGGCGCCGTACGCCGAGATCTCCGCGACGATCGGGATCCCGATCGGCAGCATCGGCCCGATCCGCGGCCGCTGCCTGGACAAACTCAGACTGCTGCTTGCCTCCTGAGGCAGCAGAGCCCGGTTCGGGCCGCGCAGTGGGTCGTGCTCAGCTCAGAGCATGATCCACGCGGTCCGGACCGGGCGTTGTGCTGTCCCCGGCCAGCGGAGCAGGAAGCTGACCAGGCGGGCCCCGTTCGGACCCTCGGCGTCGCCGCCGCGGGACTCGACCACGAGCGGCCCGGACGGCGAGACCCGCAGCTCGATGGTCAGTCCGGTCCGGCCGCTCTCGTGGATGTCGACGTCGAGCGTGATCCCGTGACCGGAGAACCGCAGCCGGCGTACGTCGGCGGAGCCGGGCGCGTCGAGGATGCTGTCGAAGATCAGGTCGAGTACGTCGAGATCCCGCTCGTGGCGCCCGAACGCGGCGTATCCGACCGACCGGAGCAGCGCGATCTGCTCACCGACGGCACGCTCGGGTGGCCCGATCATCAGCGCTCACCGCTGACTTTGATCACGCTGTCGGAGTCCTGCCCGTACGGCGCGCCCTGCCAGCTGGCCCAGTTCACACCGTTGCCCTGTGCGTGCACGATGAAGTTCCACGGGCCGGAGTAGGTGTTGTTGAAGAACCGGTTGCCCTGGTGGAACGTGATCGCGTCCTGGACGGTGGCGTTCTTGTACGGCGACCAGGCCGGGAACGTGCCCCAGTTGGAGAACAGCCCGTTGTAACCGCAGCCGGTGCGCACGGCGCAGGTCTGCCCGATGTTGTCCGGGTCGAGCGAGAAGACATTGTCGTGGACCCGGACGTTCTGTGTCTTCCACCGGCAGTCGCTCACGTACGGCTGGGTGCGGATCGTCTTCGCGTTGCACGTCTTGGCCGTGACCACCTTCGGGTTGACCAGGGTGTCCGAACCGGTGCTGGTGTTTGCGGGTGACCCGGCGAATCGGTCGGCGTTCTCCCACAGCACGATGCCGGCCCAGTTGTCGGTGAAGGCGTTCCCGCTGATCTCGAAGGTCTGGTTGAACACGCCGGGCGCCCGCGGATCGCTGCCGGACTCGGAGATGTACAGCGCGGGCGTCGGGAAGCCGGCGTTCTCCGGACCCTTGCCGAGGCCGTTGCGCAGGAAGGTGTTGCCGCGGATGCCGGCGTTGTAGCTGGTCTCGTAGATCAGGCCCTCGGCCGAGTTGTTCGAGATGTAGTTGCCCTCGATCACGAAGCCGGTGTTGTTGGTGTCGGCCCACAACCCGGCGCTGTGGTTGTCGTGCACCCAGTTGCCGCGCACGACCGCCCCGGTGACCTCCCAGAACTTGCCGCCGCCGGTGCAGCCGCAGCCGCTCTTGAGCCGCTCCCAGTCGTCGGTGTTGTTACCGGCGATCTCGTTGTGCTCGATGGTGATTCCGGCCACCTTGCCCGGGTTGTAGGCGTTGAAGCCGTACTGCCCGTTCTCGGACAGACAGTTGCCCCGGACAACGTTGTGGTCACCGATCATCAGCCCGGCGCCGGCGTTGTGCTGGATCGTGTTGGCCTGCACCGTCCAGCGCGCGCCGGCGTCGTGGTTCACCACGCCCTCGTCGTTGTTGGTCCGCGGCGCGCCGAAGTTCTGGATGGTCAGGTTCTTGATCGTGACGCCCTTGGCGTACCCGGTGAACGCGTAGCGGTTCTTCTTCCCGCCGTCGAGGATCGCTCCGGGCGCCCCGACGTACACGTTGCCGTCCTTCGGGATCACCTGGGCGAACTGCGCGGTGCCGAGCCGGTGCGTGCCCGGTGCCAGCCAGAACGTCGTGCCGGCCGGGTTCGCGGTGGTGAGGTCGTTCAGGTTCTGGGTGGTGCTGACCGCGACCGCTCCGGGCGGGGCCGTGGCCGGGCCGGACAGTGCGGTCGCGTCGCCGCAGATCTTCGCGGGCGGGGCCTTCGGCGCGGGCGGCGCGGGCGAGGTCGTGGCGCCTGGCGGGGGCGACGCGACGGCGTCCGCGGGGCTGGACGAGTCGTTGTTGAGAACGGTGAATCCGGCGGTCACCAGGGCGGCGGCGACGACCAGGCCTCCGGTGGCAAGCACCGGCGGACGGCGGTACCACGCGCGTCCGGTAGGCGGTTCGCGGCGCGGAGCGGCCGGACCTTTGATGGGCACATCTTCGGGGGGCATGGGGTGTCCTCGACCTCAGCGGTGGGCGGTGACCGGGTGTTCGATCGCGTACCGGTAGATCTCGAGCAGTTGCTCGATGCTCTGTTCCGGCCGGTGTTTCGTCTCGTACGTCGTGCGCGCCTGCCGGCCGAGCTCGTCGTACTTCGCGGGGGACGCGTCGACGTCGAGCAGCAGCTTGGCCAGCGCGTCCGGACGGCCCGGCTCGAACAGTGCGCCGTCGACTCCGTCGGTGATCAGTTCCGGGAACGACCCGTGGCCCGAGGCCAGCGGCGGTACGCCGACAGCCATCGCCTCGACCACCACCAGGCCGAACGTTTCCTCCCACTCCGAGGGCAGCACGACCCCGCGCGACTGCCCGATCAGCTCGAACACCTGCTTCTTGTTCATCAATCCGCGGAGCTCGACCGACGGCCTGGTGGCCGCCCAGGCGGTGACCTCGTCGAGCATCGGCCCGCCCCCGGCGATCACCAGGCGGAGCGCGTCGTCACCGGCGACGGCGCGGTACGCGTCCCAGCCCTTCATCAGCAGCGGAGCGCCCTTGGCCGCGTCGAGCCGGCCGACGTACGTCACCTGTCGTTGCCGCGGTCCGCCGACGGGGCCGTCGTACGGCACGGCGTTCGGTTTGACGAACGACCGCTCCGGATCGAAGTCCATTGCCCCCAGCAACCGGCGCTGCGACTCGGAGATGAAGATGTACGCCGAGACCAGGCGCCGCCAGCTGCGACGGTGACCGCGAGCGTTGAGCACCGTGGTCGACGTCGCGAGCGCGGATCCGCGGTAGCAGCGGTGCACCACAGCGGCGGTCGGGTTGCCGCCGGCGCAGTCGTGGCACACCTCGCCGTCGCGGAAGAAGTCGCCGCTGGCGCACAGCAGCTTGTAGTTGTGCAGAGTGATGACCACGGGTACGCCGGCCGAGTGGCACGCGTACAGCACGGACGGGCTGAGCAGCGGGAACGTGTTGTGGACATGGACGACATCGGGCCGGTCCTCGGCCAGCGCTGCCGCGAGATCGCGCCGGCTCGCCGGGTTCCAGACGACCCGGCCGGGCAGTGTCGCCTTCTGCCACGCAGGCCAGTTCTCGATGTCGTCGCTGTGCCGTTCGAAGTGCCGGACGTCGTGTCCGAGCGCGGTCAGCGCCGCGCTCTCCTGATCGACGACGCGGTTCTCGCCGCTCGGTGCGGTGGATCGGTAGCGGTTGTGTACCAGCAGGATCTTCATCGCGGTCCCTCGCGGGTCGACGTGTTGTAGACGAGTGACGCGGCCACCGTCAGGTCGAGCAGGTACGACGACGCCTCGCTCAGCCCGCTCTCGGTGAACGAGGCGATCACGCAGTACGTGACCAGGAACAGTGCCAGCGCCCGGTGCGGTCCCTGCGGGCGGAACCAGGCGGCGATCAGCACGAACAGCACGAGCATGATCGTGATCGCGACACCGACCAGCCCGACGTCGTAGTACGTGCCGAGCCAGTTGCTGTCGATCGGCAGGCCGTTGAACGACTTGTTCGACAACCCGAAGCCGAACAGCGTCTCGAACGTCGTGCGCGGCTCGGCCAGGATCCCGTCCCAGACCGCCTTCCGTCCGGTCAGCGCACCGAGCTCCTGGGCGTCCTGCCCGCGGGCGAGCCAGGTCGTCACCACCGAGCTGAGGGTCAGCGCGCCGACGGAGAAGGCGACGATGCCGATCGCGAACGCCTTGCGCACCCGCGACCGCCCGGTGAACAGACTCAGCCCGGCGATCAGCAGACCGACCACAAGCGCGAGCAGTGCCGTGCGGGTATGCGTCAGGAGCAGAACCGGTACGCAGACCGCCACGCTGGTGAATGCGATCCAGCGACGGAGATGCCCGGACATCCAGAGCACGATCGACAGGCCGGCGGCCACCGCGGTGTAGTGCCCGACCTGCGTGGGTGGGATCGGCCAGAGGATGCCGCCGAGCCGGTTCTCGGTCATCGCCAGGCCCGGTGCGACGAGCAGACCGACGACCACGGACGCGACGATGCCCCACAGGACCATCAGGTGTGTGCGGAGCAGCAGGAGGTCGCGGCGGGGCCACCATGGCGTCAGCAGCCACAACACCGCGGCGAATCCGCACAGCCGTCCGGCCCGGAACAGCGCGCCGAGCAGGAACTCCGCCCGGATGCTGGCCAGCAGCCCTTCCGCGGCCAGCAGCATGACCAGGAAGACGAAGACACTCGGCCGGATCCGGACCGGCCGATTCACCGACAGCGCCACCATCAGTGCGCCGATCAGCGCGCCCTGGGCGATCAGCTTGCCAACCGATCCCGGGATAGGAAGGATATGCGGCGCGCCCGGGAAGAACGTCATCACGTTCAGTACCAGCAGTGCCCAGGCCAACTGGACGCGCCGCCGCCGCCGTACCTCCGGCGAGACAATGCGCCGGGTGGGGCGTATTCGCGTGGTCAGCTGGGTGCCGAGGCGGGTGGAGATCGTCGTCATCGGCGGAACATTTCGACATCCACCGTCAGCGGCCGGCCGGCTTCGGCCTCGGTCACACCGACGCCCTCGTCGGTGCGGTCCGGACGAAGTACGACAGCGGTCTCGATCTCGAGCCCGGCCAGCCTCAGCATCTCGCCGGTAGCCTGGATCTTGGTGGTGGTCGACTCCCCGGCAGTGACCACGACAGCGGCGTGGGAGGCCCACGTGGCCAGATGATCGGCGCCGAGCTCGGGAGTCAAGGTGCTGAGACTGAGTACAACGTCCGCGACCTCCCAGGCCGAGTCGAGTGCGATGTCGCCCGAGCCGGACGGCCGGTTGGTGTCGCTCAGGTGCAGATAGCAACCCTGTGCCGGGCCGGCGGTCTGGTCAGGGCGGTGGACGTCAACGCGCAGGCCGGCCTCGCTGAAGCGGGACTCGTGCGTGCCGGGAGTCCTGACCCCGAGCATGGCTGCGAGCCTGCCGGAATCGCTGAGGTCGGCGACCAGAACGTGCTTGCCGTCCTCGGCCAGCGCGATCGCCAGTGAGGCCACGACGAGCGCGCAGGTGTTGATGTCGTCGATGCTGACCACGGTCATCGCCGGTGTGGGGTGCTCGCCCCAGAAGATGCGTTGATCGAGATGCTGCACCATCAGTCGCACCTCGGGCAGTTGCCGCTGCGAGGGCCGCAGATATCGCGGTCGGGGCAGCAACTGCAGTCGCGACGGGCGGGGGCTGCTGAGCCGGATCCGGGCGCCGAGGGCCAGGGCGATGTCTTGGCGTTTCCACAGCCGGTCGGAGATCAGCGCGCGGACGATGACGAACGCGAGCCCGATGAACAGTCCGGCGATCAGGCCGGTGCCGGCATTGATCGCAATCGCGCGCTTGGCGGAGACCGGCACCGGCGTGGCCACGTCGAGGACCCGGCTGCTGTTCATCTGCAACGCCTCGACCTGCGCATCGAGTAGCTGCTGCCGGACGAACAAGGCCTGCTCCCGGGCAGCACTGAGCCGCACTCCCTCGGGGCTGTTCGGGTGCTTGAGTTCATTCGCGGTCGGGTCGTCGCCGGTGGCCCGGACCGCTTGCTCTGCGACCGCCAGGTCGTTCTGGGCCTGGGTCAGGTTCCGTTGCAGCGGCAGGTTCTGCAGCGCGATCTGCTCCTTGCGGTAGACGAGGAAGACCTGCGCGATGACGCCGGCCAGTCTGGTCGAGTCGTCGGTGGTCTTGCCGGCCGCGGTGATCTGGAGCACCCGGTCGGTCTCGGCGACGACGGTGTACTCCTTGAGCAGGTCGTCCTGGCTGATCGGCAGCTTCAGCAGGTCGATCACACGCTGCGCCACGGTGTGCGTGGTCGCCAGGCTGACGTCGGTCGCCATCGCCTTGGCCGGGTCCTCGCCGTCGCGGTGGGTGATCAGCAACCGGGTCGCCGACAGACTCGGAGCCGGCAGGGCGAAGGTGGATCCAAGTCCGGCGAGAAAGCCGACGAGGGCGACGATCACCCAGATACGCAGATGCCGCCGGACCGCGTCGCGGATGAAGCGCAGTGTGACCAGTGCGTCCGGCGGGTGGGAGTTCGTCGGCTGGTCGTCGAACATCCCGTCGTCATCGGCCCATGCTGGTTCGCTCACCACCGGTTCGGTGTACGGCTGGTTGCTCATTTGGTCCTCCTCGCCGTGCCGGTGAGAAGGCTGGGTAGCCGCGAGCTCGACCGCCGCATCGACTGGGAGACGCGCCCGATGGTGCGGTCCGTCGGGTCGGGATCGGTGACGACGATGCCGTCGATGGAACGGTCGTCGGCCGCGGCCGCGACCGCCAGCCGCGCGAGTTCCTCGGCCGTCACGATGCCGGCCGACAGAGCCACGATCGTGTTGGTGGTCGCCTCGGAGCCGACCACGACCGGATCGTCGCGGTCGACGACCACCAAGTGGATGCTCAGCGTGGTGTCACCGGACGGTTCGTGATGCGAGTCGACCACGATCGAGGTGGAGATGCCGATCGACGTGGCCAAAGCCGCGAGCTGCGGACCGAGGGGCAGCGCCTTGTCGTCGCCGGCGAAAGAAATGACAGCCAGTGAGACCGGGCCCTGTCCTTTCACGTCGAGCCCGAGGTGGTGCAGCGTCTTTCGCAGACCCCACGCCTCGATCGCCGTAGGCGAATAGTGCTCGAGCAGATAGGTCCAGTCGGACACGTCGTTGGCCTGGTACGACGAGACCGAGGCCAGCACCGGCAGCCCGACCGCGTCGGCGATCTCGTCCCGCAGCCGCAGCCGCCGGTCGCCGCGCTCCTTGGCCAGTACGCCGATCGATCCGACGATCGCGCCGATCAGCGCGCCGAGCAGACCGTAGATGCCGAGATGAATCGGCACATTTCCACCACGTGCGGTTGTCGCCTGCTCCAACACCCGTGCCCCCGTTTTCTTCCCCAGATCGCCGGGCAGGTTCTGGTCCGTGGTGACGAAGACCAGGTAAACCCCGGCGACAGCGTTCGCCAGTGCCATCGACTGACTGGCTGTCGTTCCCTTGGCGTCGATCTTGATGACGTCCTCGGTGACGGCGGTGACCTTGACCCGGCTGCGGACGACCTCGGTCGACAGCGGCGGGTTCAGGTTCTGTCCGGCGCTCTTCAGTACCGGTTCGCTCTCCGCGATGAATACCTGCGTGTCGGTGCTCTGCGTGCCGACAGCCTTCTGCGCGTCGGTCGTTGGCGGTGGTGGCAGCACGACGAGCGAGGTGGCGGTGTGCAGGGGCGGCACCAGGAACCCCGCGGCAACGCCGCCGAGCAGACCAACCGCCGCCACGGCTGCCACGATCCAGCGATGCCTGCGGATTGCCCGCCACGACTTCTTGACGTCGAGCTGCTGTGTGCTCACAGCTCCACCTCGCTACGCTCGGCTCCGCTGTAGGCGCGGGCGCTGCTGTGCTTGATTGTTCGCTCGCTGCGCTCGCTCACAGTCCCCTCCAGTCGACCGCCACTTTCTGTCTTGCTAATAGAGGGCGGCGAACGGAGGGTGATACAGATCAGGACCGGAATCGGAAGGTACTCACCGCAGGTTGATCCGCGGCCAGGTTTCCGGTCCCGATCAATGTCGTGCTGGGCACCTTGCGGCCGAATCGCGGTGAGTACCAGCCGAGCAACGGATTGTCGTCGCCGCGATGTGCTGTCCAGCTCAGTCCGGCCGGCAACTCGACGATCGCCGAGCCGGTGGACCACTCCAGCCGTCCGGTCGACCGGTCCAGCTCGACCGACACCTCCGGTCCCAGATGCCAGGCGATACGTACGTCGGACCCCGCATCGAGCCGGTCCTCGACCCGCAGTACCCCGTGGTCGAGTACAGCTGTACGCCGGTGCGTGACCGGTGAATCACCGACCCGGTAGCCGTCGTGCTCGGCCTCCCAGGTGTTGGGCGCATACCGGCGTACCTTGCCTGTCGCGCCGCGCAGCCAGAGGAACGCTCCGCCCAGCGTGGACTGTTCGGCGCCCGCGACCTCGATGGTGTTGTGGGCGATCGTGGAGCGGAAGTAGTTCCGCCACTCCTCCTCACCGTGGTAGCAGTACGTGCCGGGGTCGGCGAGGATGTCGACGCCGTCGACCCGCACCTCGAGCGAGAGCGCGTCGGAGTGGGCGTGAGCTGCGATGGAGAGGAAGCCGTGGGGACCCGCATCGGCCCGGCACCAGATTTCGGGGCCGGTGTCGTCGGTGCGAAGAATCGTCAGACCGGCGTCCTCGAAGTGATCCGGTCGTACGGCGGGGCGGTCCGGCTGCTGCTCTTTGACCAGCGAGCCGATGATGTACGACGTCGCAGTGGGCGGGCTGTCCGGCCACCAAGGCGCTGCACCGACGGCGGCTGCACCCAGCGACAGGAACGCCGACCAGTGGTGGATGTCCGGCGGATCGAGAACCACGACCATGCCCTCGTCGTCGTCGCCCTGGCGTGGTGGGCGGAGCGTCGTGTCGACGATTGCCGCGGCTACGTCGATCGTGCGGGTCAGCAGTGCCCACGTCTTCTGACTGAGTGGGTGACCGGACCAGTCTGCTTCCAGAGCGGCGTACAGGCCGAGCTCGGAGACGAAACGGTGGTAGTCGGTGGCCAGTTCGCGGTTCACGCCGGAGGGGAACGTGTTGGCGTCGAGTTCCTTCTCCAGCAGGGCTGCCGCGTCCTGACGCCAGCGGGTGCTCTTGGTGAACCAGGGGAACGCACAGGCGGCGACCAGCTGACCTGCTGCCTCGGCGATCACGTGGTTGTTGGCCGACGACCCCTGGCTCTGGAACGCGGCGAGGTAGCGCTGGTGCCAGTAGATCTGCTGGAGCGCCGGCTCGTTGTGCTCGAACAGGTCGGTGATCTCCGGCCAGTCGTTCAGCAGGCGGCGGATCCAGGTCCAGCTGATCAGGCGGATGCCGATCTCGATACCGCTGGCCCAGTGCACTCCGGACAGGAACGGGTTCGTCCGCCACCAGTCGTTGAGGTGGTCGGCGACGCGTTCGGCGTACCGGTCGTCGTGGGTGAGGAACCAGGCGGCGGCCAGCTGGGTCAGGTGGTGGTGGCGGGACAGCTCCCACACCTGCTTGATGTTGCCGACCACTTCCTCGTTGCGGTGGTTCAGCTTGAAGACGTACTGCGCCGGGTCCGACCGGCGGCCCGTGACCGGGTCGCGGAACCAGTCCGGTTTGGTCAGGTCGGTCCGGTTGATGCCGAGGACCTCGAGGTTGCCGGCCATGATCGCGTCGGCGGTCTGGATCACGGCCTTGCGGGCGTCCTCGGGTACGGCGCAGGCGGTGTGCGCCGGGAGCGTCGTACTGAAGGTCAGCTCTTTGCGGAGTGGGAGGTGGGTTGCCGTGTTCTGCCCGGGCCTGACCTGTTGGTAGGCCCAGGCAGTACGGCGTCCGGTGTCGCGAGCGCGCAGGATGAGTTCGGTGGGGGACATCCGGCGCAGGCGGCGGACGTACCAGCCCAGGGGCTGGCGGCTCACACCTTCTCCGGTTTGCCACTCGCCAGACTGCGGTCGACCGCGATCGTGGCGCGGGTGGTGGCGACCAGCTCGTCGAACGAGATCGGCATCGGGCCGCCGGACTTCACCGCGGCGACGAACGCCTCGAGCTCGATCCGTTGCCCCTTGTCGGTGCTGCGGGTCTTGCGGGTGGACGGTTTGCGGCCGGTCCACACCGACGCGCTCTGGAAGTTGTCCAGCCGTCCGTTGCGGCCGCCGCCGGTGATGTCGAGCGTCTCCTTCGGGAAGCGCGCGTTGCCGCCGGCGACGTAGTTGATCGTGCCGACCGAACCGTTGGCGAACCGGAGCGTGACGATCACGTCGCCGGTGTCGGGTCCGGGTACGGCGTACACCTCGGTCGGGAGGCTGTTCAGCCACCAGGTCAGGGTGTCGATGAAGTGGCCGCCCTCGCCGGCGAACCGGGTGCCTTCCTTGCCGGCGTCGAGATACCAGCTGGTGGAGTCGAGCTTGCCGGCGTTGACCAGGTAGCGCAGCGAGAAGGCGCCGCCCGGGTCGCCGAAGCGGCTCTTGAGGTCGGTCAGCAGCGGCGCGAACCGGCGGTTGAACCCGACCATCAGCCGATCGTTGCCGGTCGCCTCAACCGTGGCGACGATCCGGTCGAGCTCCTCGTCGGTGAGCGCCAGCGGCTTCTCGACGAACACGCCCTTCCCGGTCTCGAGCGCCCGGCAGGCAAGCTCCGCGTGCGAACTGTGCCGGGTCACGACGAAGATCGCGTCCAGACTGTCGTCCGACAGCACCTCGTCCGCATCCGTCGAAATCTGCTCGAACCCGAACCGGCGCTGAGCATTGGCCGCCGACAACGACTTGTTGGTCGCCACCCGAGCCAACACAGCCCCCTCATCCTTCTGCAGATGAGGCAACAACATGCTCGACGCGTAGTTCCCCGCCCCGACAAACCCCAGCCGAACAGATCCGGTGGTCGGGTTCGCCGGTCGGACAACAGTTGCCGTGGGCGCCGTCTCCTGCTGAGGTACGTCGGGGTACTCGAACAGGAAGCCGACGCCGGGGAGGGCGCCCGAGCTCAGCTGTTGGTAGACGCCGGTGGCGTCGGCGATGGGGAACTGGCCGGCGATGAGGGAGCCTACGTCGATCTGTTCGCGGGCGATCAGGTCGATGAAGCATTCGAGGTTGCGGCGTTCGGTCCAGCGGACGTAGCCGGCGGGGTAGTCGATGCCCTGCAGTTCGTAGCGGTCGTCGTAGCGGCCGGGGCCGTAGGAGCGGGAGAACCGGACGTCGAGTTCCTTGTCGTAGTACGCGTTCCACGGCAGATCCAGCTTGGTCTTGCCGATGTCGACAACCCGGGCACGATCGCGGGCCAACCGGGCGGCCGTCTCGACCGGACCGTTGGAGTGACCACCGGCAGCCAGCAGGATGCGGTCCGCGCCAAGACCGTTCGACGCCTCGAGCAGCGCCCGCTCCAGCGACGCGATCCCGGCCTCATCAGCAGACGAGCACGCCAGCGCACCAGCCTTCTCCGCCATCCGGCACCGGTCCGCGACCGTGTCGATCCCGAACACCCGCACCCCGGCCGCAACCAGCAACCGCACCACGAGCTGCCCGACCAGACCGAGCCCGATCACCACAGCCGTGTCGCCGAGCTGTACCTCAGCCTGCCGCACACCCTGCATCGCGATCGCACCAACGGTCGAGAACGCCGCCTGCTCGGCCGGCACGCCGTCCGGCACCGGCACGCACAGGTTCAACGGCACCCAGTTGTACTCCGCATGCAACGCGAACTCGTTCCCCGCCGCGGCCACCAACTGCCCGACACTGAACTCCTCCGCACCGGCACCGACCTCGACCACCACACCGCACAGCGAGTAGCCCAGCGGCGTGTACGAGTCGAGCTTGTTCATCACCTTCTTGTAGGTGTTCAACGCGCCCTGCTGCGCAACGGAGTCCAGCACCTTCCGCACCTGGTCGGGCCGCGCCTTCGCCTTGCCGACCAGCGACAGCTTCGCCTCGCCGACCTTCATCAGTTCGGTGCCGGTCGAGATCAGCGAGTAGAGCGAACGGATCAGCACGCCACCGGGCGCGCAGGTGGGCGGAGGCACGTCCAGCACAGCCAGCTCACCGGACTTGTAGTTCTGTGCAACCTGCTTCATGTCCGTCCTTGCCAAAATGTCAGAGGGAAGTAATGGTCACGCCCAGCGACCGCATGTGGCGGGTCCAGGTCTCCAAGGTCAGCAACTGCCAGATCTGCTTCGAGTAGTCCTCGCGCCCGGCCCGCTCGTCGTCGACGAGCTTCTGTACGGCGGCCCGCTGCAGGAACCCGCTTCCGACCAGCTCACCGCGCAGCAGCGTGTCGTCGACCAGCTCGCGCAGGTCGTTCCGCACCCAGGCCCGCAGCGGCGCACTGAACGACGCCTTCGGCCGGTAGATGATCTCCTTCGGCAGCCACGCCTCGGCCGCCTTCTTCAGCGCCAGCTTGCTGACCCGGCGGTGGATCTTCTCGCTGCCCGGGATCGAGAACGCGGCGCGCGCCACGATCGGGTCCACGAACGGCGTCCGTACCTCGGTCGACGCCGCCATGCTGGACCGGTCCGTGTAGGCGAGGTTCAGCCCCGGCAGGAACATCCGCGAGTCGGCGAGGCACATCCGGTTCACGTGATCGTCGAGCGTGGTGTCGTGGTAGATGTCGGCGTGCTCGGACAGCAGCTTCCCGACGTACGGCTCCAGGTCCGGGCTCAACAGTCCGGCCAGCTGGTCCCCGTCGTACATCGTGTAGCTGCGCCGGAACGCCTCCTCCTCGGACAGGTTCGCGAACGTCTCGAACCGCTTGGCCCAGCGCGCGTACCGCAGGCCACGACCGTTCACCGTCACCGGCAGCCGTCGTACGGCGGGCCCGATCACACCGTTGCGCAGTACGCCGGGAAGCCGCTGGTACTGCGCTCCCATCACGCACGCGAGGTGCTTGCGGTAACCGCCGAACAGCTCGTCCGCGCCCATCCCGGACAGCAGGACCTTCACGCCGGCGTCGCGTGCGGTGTCGCACATCAGCAGCGTGTTGATCGCGGCCGGGTCGCCGATCGGCTCGTCCAGGATGTCGACGATCCGCGGCAGCAGCTCGACGACGTCCGGAGCGATCTCGATCTCGTGCAGGTCGATGCCGAACTGCTGCGCGACCTTGCGCGCGTAGATCGCGTCGTCGGGCATCGCCTCGAGCTTCTGGTCCTGCGCCCGGAAGGTGATCGTGTACGAGTCGACACTCGGGTCCATGCGCTTCGCGAGCACGGTCACCAGGCTGGAATCCAGCCCGCCGCTGAGGAACGTCGAGACCGGGACGTCGGCGACCATGTGCGCGGCGACCGACTCCTCGATGATCGTGCGCAGGTCGGCGCGTGGACCGGCCGCGGCCTCGGTCGCGACGTCGGTCACTCGCCAGTACGTCTCGTGCCGGCTGCTGCCGTCCGGCCGGAACTCGGCCCACGAGCCGGGTGGAAGCTTCTCCACACCGTCGATCGCGCACCGCTGCTCGGGCAGCCAGTAGTAGAGCATCGACGCGATCAACGCACCGGGCTCGGTCCGCAGCTCGGACCCGACGGCCGTGACGAGCGCCTTCAACTCGGACGCGAAGACGACGCCGCCCTGACGGCGGAGGAAGTACAGCGGCTTGATGCCGAGCGGATCGCGGGCCAGGTACATGCTGCCGCTGTCCTCGTCGAGCATCGCGAACGCGAACATGCCCCGGAACCGCTTCAGCGCGTCCGGACCCCAGCGGCGCCAGGCCTCGAGCACCACCTCGGTGTCGCCGTTGGTGCGGAAGCCGACGCCGGCCTTGGACAGCTCGGCGCGCAGTTCCTTGTAGTTGTAGAGCTCGCCGTTGTAACAGATGGTCAGGCCGCGCTTGCTGAACGGCTGGTCGGCCTCCGAGGACAGGTCGATGATCGACAACCGGCGGTGCGCGAGGAACGCCCGTACGTCGCCCTCGTCGAACGCGTAGACCCGGTCGGCGTCCGGACCGCGGTGGGCGATCCGGTCGCTCATCGCCTCGGCGAGCGCGAAGCCGTCGTGCTGCTGGTAGCAGCCGGCGATGCCGCACACGTCAGGACCCCGTCGCGCGTGCGACGTCACCGATGTGGCTGACGTGACCGGTCAACGCGTCGTACACCTGCAGGTACGCCTTCTGCTGGTGCTTCCACGCCAGCACCTGCTCGACCCGTTCGCGGCCGAGCTTGCCCATCCGGCGCCGGCGTACCTCGTCGTCGAGCAGCTCGACGATCGCCTCGCCGTACTGCGCGACGTCGTTCGGCTCGACGTACACCGCGGCGTCCGCGGCGGAGACCTTGGTCTCGATCAGGTCGAAGGCGACGACCGGGAGCTCGAACGCCATGTACTCCATGGTCTTGTTCATCGTCGACACGTCGTTGAGCGGATTCTTCGGGTCGGGGGACAGGCCGATGTCCGCGGTCGACATCACCGCGCGCACGGTCTCGTCCGGCACCCGGCCGGTGAACTCGATGTACTCGTCGAGACCGAGGTCGTGCCGGAGCGCCACGACCTCGTCGAACGAGTCACCGCCGCCCATCAGCGTGAACGCGATGTCCTTGCGGCCGAGATTGTTGACAATGTGATCCGCCGCGCGGACGACGATGTCGACACCGTCCTGCGGACCCATCACGCCGATGTAGGTGACCAGGTAGCGGTGGCCGCGGCGGAGCTTCTCGTCGACGGCGGCCGGGTCGCGCTGCAACTTGTCCGGGTCCGGACCGGTGCGGACCACGGTCACGTCGTGGTTCGCCTTCCCGCTGCGGGTGATCGCGATCCGGCGGTACGAGTCGTTCGTCGAGGTGACGTGGTCGGCCGTGCGGTGCGTCGTCCGCTCGAGGAACCGAAGTCCCTTGTACGGCAGGCTGGTCGTCCCGCCGAAGCGGGACTGGAACAGCTCCGGGCACAGGTCGTGGTGGTCGAAGACGAACTTCGTCCCGTCGAGCCGGCGCAGCAGCATCGCGATCGGCCAGAAGATGTCCGGCGGGTTGCAGGCCTGCAGCACCTTGAACTTGCCGGCCTTGCGGGCCCGGAAGACCAGCCGCAGCGTCATCAGGAACGAGTACGCGTACTCCCAGACGAAGCTGATCTTGCTACCGCCCGGGGCATAGGCCTTGTACTTGTGCACGGTGACGCCGTCGATGACCTGGTACGCCGGGTCGCCCGGCCCCTTCGGACAGACGACCGTCACGTCGTACCCGCTCGCCATCAGCGCCTGGCACTCCAGCCAGACGCGGCGGTCGAACGGCACCCACAGGTTCTGGATGATGATGAGGACGCGCGGACCGCTCACCAGCCCACTCCTTCGTATCCGGGCAGCGCCTCGACGTCGGCGCCGAGCCGGCCGCTCAGGTCGATCGTGCGTGCGGGCGGCGCCTCGAGCAGGGCGTTGATCGCGGCGTTGTCGGTGGCCGAGACGATGGCCAGGTCCGCGCCGGCGAGAGCCGCTGTCGGGTCGTCGGTGAGGACTCGCTGCAGGTGCGGCAGTTTCGACTGGACGTGGCGCAGGTTCGCGCCGACGAGCCGGGTCGGGTTCACGATCGCGTCGTAGATGCGCAGGTTGTAGCCCTTGCCGATCAGCCGCTCGGCCAGCTCGACGTTCGGGCTTTCGCGCAGATCGTCGGTGGCGTGCTTGAAGCTCAGGCCGAGCAGCGCGATCTCACGACCGGGGCCGGCGATCACCCGGTCGACGACGTCGCGGACACTCCGCTCGTTGGTGGCCAGCGTGCCGGCCAGCAGCGGGAGCTCGGTGTCGTTCATCCGCGCCAGGTGCAGGACCGAGCGCAGATCCTTCGGCAGGCAGGAGCCGCCGAACGCGAACCCGGGCTTCAGGTAGTACGGCGAGATGTTCAGGCTGGTGTCCTGGACGAAGATCTTCATCACCTCGCGCGAATCCACCCCGAAGTGCCGGAAGATCCGGCCCATCTCGTTCGCGAACGAGACCTTGGTGGCGTGGAACGCGTTGCAGGCGTACTTGAGCGCCTCGGCCGTCCGGACGTCGACGACCTCGACGTCCGTGCCGAGGAAGCTGAACAGGTCGGTCAGAGCGGTACCGACCTTCGGGTTGCGGGTGCCGACGACGACGAACGGCGGCGCGTAGAAGTCGGCCAGGCCGGATCCTTCCCGCAGGAACTCCGGGCACATCGCCGTACCGAAGGTCAGACCCTCCGGCGGCGGTACGTCGGCCAGCACCTTCTCGACCACCTCGTCGACGGTGCCCGGCGGGACTGTCGAGCGGACCACGATGCTGTGGAACCCCGACGCCGGCCGGAGCACGGTCTGCGCGGCCTCGGCGATGTCGCGGACCGCGCGCTTGATGTAGGTCAGATCGGTACTGCCCGCCGGAGTCGACGGCGTACCGACACAGATCAGCGAGACATCGGCGCGCTCGAGCGCGACCCGTGGATCGGTGGTCGCGTGCAGGCGACCCGAGGTCGCTCCTTCCGCCACCAGCTCGTCCAGGCCCGGTTCGACCACCGGGCTGTGTCCCTGAGTGATCGGATCGACCTTCGCAGTATCGACATCGACCCCCCAGACGTCGTGGCCGGCGGCCGCCAGGCACGCGGCCGTGACCGATCCGACGTACCCCAAGCCGAACACGGCAACCTTCATAACGCCCCCCACAGGCTCATGACGCGGCATCCCCACGTCCGCAGCGCCCATGAGAGCGCACAACCAGCCGCGCTGATACAAGCCTGTGGAAATCTCCCCCGAGAAAATTCCTCCGGAACCTATCCTGGTCACACAACGTGCGCACCCACGATCAGGAGTTCTCATGCAGACCCCGTTCCAGCTCCCGAACGGCGACACCGCCATGGTGACCGACACCGCCACCGCCGGCCGCAGCCTCGGCCGGGCGGTCGAGCTGTGGCGCGAGGGCGCAACAGAACCGCTTTTCTACGGTTCCGAGGGCCGCCCCGAAGGCGTGGTCATCTCGTTCGACCAGTGGGCCGAGTACGTGACGCTGAAGGAGGACGCCGAGGACGACCGGCGCCGTGAGGAGATCGTCCGCCGACGCCTCGACGACGACCCCTCGAAGTGGGTCTCCTTCGAGGACGCCGCTCGTGAAGGCGGCTGGGATCTCGACGTCCCGCCCGGACCGGCTGACGACCCCGGCCATCGCCCGTGACGACGTACCACCTGATCTTCCACGACGATCTCCGGCAGGAGATCAATCGGCTGAGCGCCGAGTACAAACGAGATCCCGACAGCCCGGGCGGCCGGGAGTACGTCGGGGTCATCAATGCGACAAAGGCGTTGCAGTCGGGGCGCGAGGACGCCTACGAGGGCAAGCGGCTCGGTTACGGTCCGCAGTCGCACGATCTGCGTGACTGCGCCGAACTGAAGGTCCCGGTGGTGCAGGAGACCACACCGGGCGGGTTCCCGCGGGGGCCTTCCCATCGGCTGGTCTACCGGGAGTTCGACCCGCTGCCGGTGGTGCGGGACGGGCGCGTCGTACCAGACCCGGACGCCAAGCCGTACCGCCAGATCGTGTCCTTCGGGCACCGGTCCGCCGACCCGGCGGCCATCGCAGGACAGCGTCTGGGTAGGTCGCGGGGCCTGCCGGAGCACGAGCTCCATGGTGTGATCGGGGGAGGGCGCCCTGCCCACGGAAAGGACCTGCGGGAAGGCATTCAGACGACTCCGCACCGGATTCCGGTCCCCGGCGACTTGCTGAAGCAGGCGCAGATCCTTCGCGACAGCCCACCTGCCGGCACCGCGGCGAAGCCGACCACTGCACCCCAGGCCAACGCCAACCGACTGCCCAGGCCTGGCCCGTCCAAGTCGAAGGAACGCTGAACCCGGGCGATCGACCGGTCCGGGTCGGTTCAGGCGGCGTCGGTCTTGTGCGGGGTGAACGAGACTCGAGTCTCGTCGCCGTCAAGTGCGATGTCGAGCGATGCGTCCAAGGCGTGCGCGAGCTTCGAGAGCGACGGCAGTGTGGGGACGGTGTCCGAACCTTCGATGCGCGAGACCTTCGCCTGCGTCAACCCGGCACGCTCAGCAAGCTGGCTCTGGGTGAGACCGAGCTCGACACGCCGTTCGTAAACAGCTCGAGCAAGGGCCATCGACAGTCGGATCTCGCGACGCGCCTGTACGACGTCTTCGGGCTCGACTGCAGCTGTGCCCAGCTTCCCCGGACGCCACCGGACCTGGGTGAATTTCCGAACCATGTATCAGGCGCTTGTCCGGGGGTTCTTTATGGGCGACAGGGGACTGGGCTGGGGTGAGGGGAAGACGAATGAGGGTTCTGGTCACCGGGGATCGGGGTTATATCGGGGCCGTCATGGTGCCGTTCCTGCGGGCCGCCGGGCACAGCGTCGACGGTCTGGATACGGGCCTGTACGAAGGGTGTGACCTGCTCGGCGGGCCGGACCCGATCGGGGACAGGGCGCCGCGGGACATGCGGGACGTGACCGCGCGCGAGCTCGAGGGGTACGACGCGGTGGTATGTCTGGCCGCCCTGTCGAACGATCCACTCGGCAACCTGGACAAGGCCGCGACGTACTCGGTCAACCTGGACGGCACGCTGAACGTCGCGCAGGCCGCCAAGGACGCGGGCGTCGAACGGTTCCTGTTCGCGTCGTCGTGCAGCCTGTACGGCGCGGCCGGCTCCGAGGCGGTCGGCGAGGACGCCGAGATGTTCCCGGTCACGGCGTACGGCGAGACCAAGGCGCTGGCCGAGCAGGAGCTGTCGAAGCTTGCCGACGACACCTTCAGCCCGACGTACCTGCGCAACGCGACCGCCTACGGCGCGTCGACCCGGCTGCGGCTGGACATCGTGGTCAACAATCTGACCGCGATCGCGCTGACGTCCGGTCAGGTCCGGCTGGAGAGCGACGGTACGCCGTGGCGCCCGCTGGTCCACATCGAGGACATCAGCCGCGCGTTCCTGACCGTGCTCGAGTCGCCGCGGGACGTGATCCACGACGAGGCGTTCAACGTCGGCCGGTCCGAGGACGTCGTCCAGGTCCGCGACATCGCCGAGATGGTCCGCGAGGCCGTGCCCGGCTCGACACTGTCGATCGCCGAGGGCGCCGGCCCGGACCTGCGCAACTACAAGGTCGACTTCAGCAAGCTCAACGACACGTTCCCCGAGCTGCAGCTGCAGTGGACGGTCCGCAAGGGCGTCGAGGAGCTGTACGACGCCTACCAGCGGCACGGTCTCACGCTCGACGACTTCAACTCCGCCCAGTTCGTGCGTCTGCGCCGGATCCAGCAGCTGCTCAGCGCCGGACTCGTCGACGGCCAGCTGCGGCGCCAGACCGACGGGCAGTTCCCGGGACCGAAGGAGATGCAGTGATGAACACCCCGATGAACACCCCGATGAACACCCCGATGAGCAGCTGCCGGATCTGCGGCGCGGAGCTCACGCGCACGTTCGTCGACCTCGGTATGTCGCCGCCGTGCGAGAGCTACCTGCGCGCCGACCAGCTGGACAGCGGTGAGACGTTCTACCCGTTGCACGTCCGGATCTGCGACAACTGTCTGCTCGTCCAGCTCCCGGCGTACGTCGCCGCGGACGACGTGTTCAGCGACTACCTGTACTTCTCGTCGTACTCGACCAGCTGGGTGGAGCACGCCCGCCGGTTCGTCGTCGACATGCAGGAGCGGCTCGACCTCGGCGCCGAGAGCCTGATCGTCGAGGCCGCCAGCAACGACGGCTACCTGCTGCAGCACGCGACCGCGCTCGGCATCCCGGTGCTCGGCATCGAGCCGGCCGCGAACATCGCCAAGATCGCCAACGAGAACGGCATCCGCACCGAGAGCTACTTCCTCGGCGAGGAGACCGGCAAGGACGCGGCCGCCCGGCACGGGCAGGCCGACCTTGTCGTCGGCAACAACGTGTTCGCGCACGTGCCCGACATCGTCGACTTCGCCAAGGGTCTGCGTGCGCTGGTGAAGGACGACGGCCTGGTCTCGCTGGAGTTCCCGCACCTGCTGCGGCTGATCGAGCGTCGCCAGTACGACACGATCTACCACGAGCACTATCAGTACCTGACGCTGAAGACCGCGGCGCTGGCGCTGGAGAAGGCCGGCCTCAAGGTGGTCGACGTCCAGGAGCTCGCCAGCCACGGCGGGTCACTGCGACTGTTCAGTACGCCGGTCGAGACCGCCGGCGAACCGACCGAGCTGGTCGGCAAGGTGCTGCAGGACGAGAAGGACGCCGGACTGCACACGGTCGAGGGCCACCTGGGCTTCGCCGACGAGGTGTTCGCGATCAAGTCCGACCTGCTGGAGTTCCTGATCCAGGCCCGCCGCGAAGGCAAGACGGTCGCCGGGTACGGCGCTCCCGGCAAGGGAAACACGCTGCTCAACCACTGCGGCATCCGAGAGGACCTGCTGTCGTACACGGTCGACCGCAGCCCGCACAAGCACGGGATGTACCTGCCCGGTACGCACATCCCGATCTTCGCCCCGGAGCGCCTGGCCGAGACGCGCCCGGACTACATCGTGATCCTGCCGTGGAACCTGCGCGCGGAGATCGTCCATCAGCTCGGCTATGCACGGGAGTGGGGCGCGAAGTTCGTCGTACCCATCCCGCAGCTCGAAGTGATCTGAACTGTAAGAGGGATCTGAACGAAACGCGTGGGGGGAAGGAAAGTCAGATGAAGGTCGTGATCTTCTGCGGGGGATTCGGACTGCGGATGCGCAGCGGCGTCGACTCCGCACCGAAACCGATGATGACGATCGGCGACCGGCCGGTCCTGTGGCACGTGATGCGGTACTACGCGCATTTCGGCCACACCGAGTTCATCCTGTGCCTGGGCTTCGGGGGGTCCGCGGTCAAGGAGTATTTCCTGCGCTACGAGGAAACGGTCTCCAACGACTTCGTGATGACGAAGGGCGGGCAGCGTATCGAGCTGCTCGACTCCGACATCAGTGAATGGAAGATCACCTTCGTCGATACCGGGATCGACACCAGCATCGGTGAGCGGCTGCGCCGGGTGCGGCCGTACCTGGAGGACGATGACGCGTTCCTGGCCAACTACGGCGACGTGCTGACAGACGCCCCGATGGACAAGATCGTCGATCATGTGATGACCAGTGACATCACCGCCAGCCTGCTCGCGGTGCCGCCGCAGGCGTCCTTCCACGTGGTGGAGTTCGACACCGACTCCCGGGTCACCGGGCTGCGTTCGGCCGCCGACCTGAACGCCTGGATCAACGGCGGCTACTTCGTGATCAAGAAGGACATCTTCGACGTCCTGCACGAGGACGAGGATCTGGTCGGCGACGCGTTCCCGCGGCTGGCTGCGATGCGCAAGCTGGAGGCAATCCCACACCACGGGTTCTGGGCGCCGATGGACACGTTGAAGGAGCGCAGCCAGCTCGAGGAACTGTACCGGTCCGGCAAGAAGCCATGGGCGCTGTGGAGCCACGAGAGCCGGCAGCAGAACGGCAAGGTCGTCGACAGGGCTGACCACCTGCCGGCGTCCGACGGACCCGTTGTGGTGGCGATCTGATGCTTCCGTTCCAGCTCGGCCTGATCGACGGGCCGGTCCATCTGGTTGCCCTCGGCGCCCATCCGGACGACATCGAGATCGGCTGCGGCGGCACGCTGCTCAAGCTGGCCGAGTCGGTGCCGGAGCTGTCCGCCGAGTTCGTGATCGCGACCGGTACGCCGTTGCGTCTGGAGGAGGCCCGCCGTGCGGCGGAGCTGTTCCTGCCGGACTGCGAGGTGACGGTCACCTCGGCCGAGCTGCCGGACGGCCGGCTGCCGGCGTACTGGAACCAGACCAAGGAGTTGCTGGAGGCAACGGCTAGGGGGAGCCGCCGACCCGACCTGGTCCTTGCCCCGAGCAAGCATGACGCCCACCAGGACCACCGGCTGATCGCCGAGCTGGCGCCGACCGTGTGGCGCAACCACCTGGTGCTGCACTACGAGATCCCGAAGTGGGACGGCGACATCAGCCGGCCGTGGCTGTACGTCGAGCTCACCGAGGAGCAGATGCGGGACAAGGTCGCGCTGCTGCACAAGGCGTACCCGTCCCAGGTCCCGCACGACTGGTTCGACGAAGAGGTCTTCTCCGGGCTGGCCCGGTTACGCGGGATGGAGTGCCGGGCGCCGTACGCCGAGGCCTTCACCACGGCCAAGGCCACATTGACATGGTGAGGGACATGGTAGGGACATGGTGAGCGAGGGGGCAGCAGTGAGCTTCAACTGTCGCGGGTGCGCGTCGGAGAACGTCGTACTCGTGGTGGACGTCGGTGACCAGCCGCTCGCCGACTACTTCCCGCCGGCCGACGATGCAGGTCCCGATCCGCGCTGGCCGTTGTCGCTGTGGCTGTGCCGCGACTGCACACTGGTGCAGCTCGGTCCGGTCGAGGCACAGCTGGCCGAGGAGCCGCTGGCCGTCGAGTCGGCCACCAGTCGCGCGCACGCGGAGACTTCGGTCAAGGAGATCCTCAGCGATCACCCGGAGCTCAGTGGCGGGACGGTCTTCGAGTTCGGCAGTCCGCACGGCGGATCCTGGCTCGACCACCTGTACGTCGCGGGCTGCCGGCTGGCCGCCGACGGTGAGAAGGCCGACCTGGTCGTCGACGTCCACGGCATCGTGCACGAGCCGCAGTACGGCGACTCGCTGAAGCTGCGGGCGGACCGGCTCGCGCCGGGCGGCCTGCTGGTGATGGAGTTCCACCACCTGCTGCCGTTGTTCATCGGCAACCAGTTCGACACGATCCGGCACGGCCACTGGGCGTACGTCTCGCTGCGCGCGCTGCGGAACATCGCCGCGCTGCACGGTCTGACCGTCGAGTCGGTGACCCAGGCCGAGATGTACGGCGGCAGCCTGATGGTGATGCTCCGGCACACCGAGGACGCCAGGCCGGACGCATCGGTCGACGTGGTGCTCGAGGACGAGGACGCGGCCGGGATCGCCGACGAGGTCCAGCTCGGCAGTCTGCACGAGGCTGCTCGGCACGCGGCCGGCGCCCTGCACGAAGAGCTGGCCCGCCACAAGGCGGCGGGCCGCACGGTCCTGGGGTACGGCGCGCCGTCGAAGGCGCCGGTGCTGCTGGACCTGAGCAAGGTGACGACGGATCTGCTGCCGTTCACCGTCGATCTGGCGCCGGGCAAACACGGCCGCCGGATCCCCGGTGCCTGCATGGTGCCGATCCGCCCGATCGAGGAGCTGAAGGCCGCGCGGCCGGACGTCGTCCTCGTGCTGACCTGGGATATCGCCGACGAGATCGTCGCGCAACTCGAAGCTGCCGGCGGCTGGGGCGCCACCTACCTGGTCCCGCTGCCTGAGCCACACGAGATGGGTCGCTGACCATGCGCGGAGTACTGCGCCGGCTCACCTGGGGGCTAGCTGACCAGGCCGTGACCAGTCTGGTGAGCTTCATCGTGGGCATCGTCGTCGCCCGTTCGCTCGGAGCGCTCGAGTTCGGCGCGTTCAGCCTGGCCTGGGTGACGTACGGCGTGGTGGTCAACATCTCGCGTGGTCTGGCGACGGATCCGCTGGCGGTTCGCTTCAGCGGCGTCGAGCGCAAGATCTGGCGCACGGCGGTCGCAAGCTCGTCGGGGATGGCGATCGTCGTCGGTGTCGCGTGCGGAGCGATCTGTGCCGCCGTCGGCGCAGCGCTCGGCGGCCACACCGGCGCGGCCTTCATCGCACTGGGCGTCGTTCTGCCCGGGCTGATGTTGCAGGACAGTTGGCGATTCGCGTTCTTCGCGTCGGGCCAGGGTGGCAAGGCGTTCATCAGCGACATCACCTGGGCGCTCGCCCTGGTTCCGCTGCTGTACTTGGCGTCGCACGACGCGAGCGTGACGAGATTCGTACTGGCCTGGGGTGGCGCCGGAATCTTCGCCGCGCTGGTGAGCGGAGTGCAGGCGGGCATCCTGCCAAGGGTGTCGCGGGCACGGTACTGGCTGCGGGACCACCGCGATCTCGGTCTGAGGTACCTGACCGAGAACCTCACACTGAGCGGCGCCTATCAGCTGCGGATGTACGGGCTCGGCGCCTTCGCCGGGGTCGCCGCGGTCGGTACTGTGCGCGGCGCGGAGATGCTGCTGGGGCCGTTCTTCATCGTGCTCTCCGGTGTCGGCCTGGTCGCGGTGCCGGAGGCTGCTCGGGTCCTGCGTCGATCCGTTCGGGCGTTGCCGATCTTCTGCCTGCTGCTCGGCGGCGCGCAGGCGGTGGCTGCGCTGGCCTGGGGTTTGCTGCTGCTCTTCGCGTTGCCCGACGAGTGGGGTCATGCATTGCTCGGCGAAGTCTGGGTGACCGCTTCGGCTTTGGTGCTGCCGGCAACTTTGTCGGTGACATGGGCCGGCTTCAACACCGGCGCGACGGCCGGGCTGCGGGCATTGGGGATCGCCCGGCGCAGTCTGCGGGCCCAGCTCTGCGCCTCTTCGTTCTACCTGGTCGGCGGCGTCGTCGGCGGTGCGGTGGGCGGGGCCCGCGGTTCGGCCTGGGGTGCCGCCTGCGCGACGTTCTCCGCCACCTTCGTCTGGTGGTTCACGCTGCGGAGAGGTATTCGCGAGCGCAAGCGATGGGAATCGGAAATGGACACCGTGCCGATCGAGACGGTCGGCCAGCAGGAGCTGCCGGAAATGAGGAGCACATGAACGCCGTACCACGGTTGAGCGTCGGTCTCCCCGTCTACAACGGGGAGAAGTACCTGGCGGAGTCGCTGGATGCGCTGCTGGGGCAGAGCTACGGCGACTTCCAGCTGATCATCTCGGACAATGCCTCGACCGACAGCACCGAGGAGATCTGCCGGGAATACCTGGCAAAGGACCCGCGGATCAGCTACTACCGGCAGCCGGTGAACATCGGCGCGACCCCGAACCACAACTGGACCTTCGAGCAAGCCTCCACCGAGCTCTTCAAGTGGGCGTCGTACGACGATCTCTACGGCCGGGACCTGCTGGATCGCTGTATCGAGGCGTTGGACGAGGATCCGTATCTGGTGCTCGCGCACGCCCACCAGGCGATCATCGACGGCAACGGCGATGTGGTGCTGAAGGTCGATTATCCGCTGGACACCGCCAATCCGCACGCACCGGACCGGTTCCGAAGTCTGCTGTTCGACGTCGGTGGTGACGACTTCTACGGCGTGATGCGCTCCGACATCCTTCGCCGTACGCCGCTGAACGGCAGCTATCACCACTCGGACCGGACCATTGTGGCCGAGCTGGCACTGTACGGGCGGTTCCACCAGGTTCCTGAGCTGCTGTTCTTCCGCCGGGACCACCCGGACCGGGCTGAGCGGGCCAAGCCGACGATCCGATCCCGCTCGGCGAACATGGAGCCGAGACGCGCGAGCCGTCTGCGTCATCCGACCGCCCGGCTGGTCGGGGAATACATCAACGGCTTCGTCGGCGCGATCCGCCGCGCGCCGCTGTCGGCAGGCGACCGGCGGGAGTGCTACGGCCATCTGGCGCGCTGGCTGGCCGATCGCGCGGTCCGGCGATCGAGGAGCCGGATCGAGGACACCGCGCCCGCCGCGCCGCCGACCGCGATCCCGGAGAGCGCCGGAGTCGTGCGCCATGGGAAGGCCTCCTGAAGATGAGCGACGCAGGTGCGGTGCGGGTCGCCTTCTTCGGCCTGCTAGGGTCCGGCAACCTCGGCAACCACGGCTCGTTCGAGGCCCTGCTGGCCTTTCTCCGGACCCGGCATCCGGACTTCGAGATCAGTTGTGTGTGCTCCGGCCCCGACGAGTTCGAGCGGCAGTACGGCATTCCGGCGGTCGCGATCACGTGGTACCAGGCACACGGCCCGGGTCGCTCGAGGTTGGACTCCGTGGCGCGCAAGGCTTTCGGCAAGATCGCGGACCTGGTCCGGATGCCCCGGCTTCTCCGCGCGTACGATGTCGTGATCGTTCCCGGCATGGGAGTCTTCGAGACCACCTTGCGGATGCGACCGTGGGGCTGGCCGTACGCCCAGTTCCTGATGGCGCTGTCGGCAAAGCTGGTCGGCACCAAGACCGCGTTCGTCAACGTGGGTGCGAACGTGGCGCACGAGCGCTCGCTCCGCTGGCTGTTCACCAGCACGGCGCGACTGGCGTCGTTCCGCTCCTACCGCGACGACTACTCCCGCGACTCGATGCAGAAGATGGGCGTGGATACCAGCCGGGACGACGTGTATCCCGACCTGGCCTTCGCGCTGCCGGAGCCCGTAGCGCCGACGTCTACCGTGCAGCAGCCACCGGTTGTCGGGCTCGGGGTGATGACGTACTACGGCACCAACGCCGACCGGTCCCGAGCGGACGAGGTATACGCCGCGTACACCGCGAAGATTGTCGAGTTCGCCCGCTGGTTGGTGGACCACGGCTACCGGATCCGACTCGTCACCGGCGATCCGAGCGACGGGTCGGTGGTCGAGGCGGTGGATGAGGATCTCCGCCGGACCCGACCAGCCCTGGTCGAGGACATGCTCGTCATCGAGCCCACCGAGACGCTCGGTGAGTTGATGACCCAGCTGGCCGCAGTCGACATCGTGGTGGCGTCGCGTTACCACAACGTTGTGGCCGCACTGAAGCTGTCGAAGCCGACGATCTCGATCAGCTACGGGACCAAGAGCGACATCCTGATGGAGCAGATGCGACTGGCTGAGTTCCGGCAGTCGATCCAGAGCCTCGACGTGACGCGGTTGATCGAGCAGTTCAGCGCGCTCGAGGCGCGGGCAACCACGCTGGTGCCCGCAATGCGCGCCCGGAACGCCGAGTTCAGCGCTGCACTCGATCAGCAATTCGACGCATTGTCCGCTGCGCTGTTCGGGACCGATCCGGTGCGGCGGCTCGCGGTGGACATCGAACAGGGGGATTAGCGATGGACGTCATCCAGGTACCGGGGATTGCAGGAGCGCTGCTGTTCATGCCATCACCGCACGTGGACGAACGCGGCTTCTTCAGCCGGACATTCGACCGCGGGGTGGTCGAGAAGGCCGGCCTCGATCCCGACGCATTCGTCCAGGACAGCATCTCTCGCTCGGTCAAGGGCGTGGTCCGCGGAATGCACGTCCGCTCCGGAGCCGGCGAGGCCAAGCTGGTTCGCTGCTCGTACGGCGCGGTCTTCGATGTGGTGGTCGACCTTCGCCCGGGATCACCGACGTACCGGAACGCGGAGTACTTCGATCTGACGGGTGAGAACCAGGTCAGCGTCTACGTCCCGGCCGGTTGTGCGCACGGCTTCCAGGCACTCACCGATCCTGCCGACGTGTCGTATCGGATCGACCGGGCACACAATCCCGACGAGGACGTCTCGATCCGCTTCGACGACCCGGACCTCGGCATCCCCTGGCCGCTGCCCGTCAGCCTGATGTCCGACCGGGACAAGGCAGCGCCCTCACTGGCGCTGGCCACTGCGAGGTTGTCATGACCAAGTCGTTCAGCAAGTCGGCCGAGGCCAACGAGCGACTGCACGCGGCCATTCCAGGTGGGGCCCACACGTACGCGAAGGGCCAGGACCAGTACCCGGCCGACATGGCGCCTGTGATCTCGCACGGCCGCGGCGCGCACGTCTGGGACGTCGACGGCAACGAGTACGTCGAGTACGGATCCGGTCTGCGCGCCGTCAGCCTCGGACACGCGCATCCGCGGGTGGTGGACGCGGTGCGCAGCGAGCTCGATCGTGGCAGCAATTTCGTCAGGCCGAGTGTCGTCGAGCTCGCGGCGGCAGAACGCTTCCTGACTTCGGTGCCGACGGCGGAGATGGTGAAGTTCGCCAAGAACGGTTCCGACGCGACCACGGCGGCGGTGAAGCTGGCCCGCGCCGTGACGGGCCGCCCGCTGGTAGCGGTCTGCGCCGACCATGCGTTCTTCTCGATCGACGACTGGTTCATCGCCCGGACCCCGATGTCGGCCGGGATCCCGGACCAGATCGCGGACCTGACGGTGGCCTTCCCGTACGGGGACCTGGTCGCGACCGAGGAATTGCTCACCCGGCACGAGGAGCAGATCGCTTGTCTCATCCTCGAGCCCGTCACCCAGCACGACCCGCCGGAGGGGTATCTCGAGGGGCTACGCGACCTTGCGCATCGGCACGGGGCTCTGCTGATCTTCGACGAGACGATCACCGGCTTTCGTTTCTCGCCCGCAGGCGCCCAGGGTATGTACGGCGTGACGCCCGACCTGTCCACGTTCGGCAAGGCCCTGGGTAACGGCTTCGCCGTGTCGGCGCTCGCCGGCAAGCGGGAACTGATGGAGCGCGGCGGTCTGCGAGACGACCGTGAACGCGTCTTCCTCCTGTCCACCACCCATGGCGCCGAGACACATTCGCTCGCCGCGGCCATTGCGGTGATGGACGTCTACGCCGAGGAAGACATCGCTGCTCGATTGCACATGCTTGGCGAGCAGCTCGCCGTGGGGGTGCGGGCGGCCGCCGCGGCGGCCGGGGTCGAGGATCACGTGGTCGTCCGCGGCCGGCCCAGCAACATGGTCTTCGCGACGCTCGACGAGAACCTGGAGCCGTCGCAGCCGTACCGCACCCTTTTCCTGCGCGAGCTCATCCTCGGCGGTGTGATCGGTCCGTCGTTCGTGGTCAGCGCGGCCCTGACAGACGAGGACATCGCCCGGACCGTGGACGTCGTGGCTGGGGCATGCACCGTCTATCGCAAGGCACTCGAGGCCGGAGACCCGAGCGTATGGATGGGTGGGCGAGCGGTGAAACCGGTCTTCCGGAAGTTTGTCTGACAGCTACTGAGCCAATCAAAGGGGGGATCATGAACCTGATCCAGAGTGCCAAGACTCTCGTTCGGGACGGGGTCGATCGGTTGCCGGCACGACAATGGACAAGGCGAGGTCCGGACGACGCCCGCATCGCCATCGAGTCCCAGCAGTACTGGGAGGGGGAACGGGGCTACGACTGGCGGGGCGACTCGCATTTTCGCGCTGACAGCCCGGTGGACGACTCGACGTGGCTGGGCATCGGACGGGACCATCTGGCTCTGTTCACCAAACTGGCCGCTGTTGTCGGCGACCACAAGCTCGGCCGCGTGGTCGAGTGGGGATGCGGTGGTGGGGCGAACGCTGTGGCCTTCGCTCCGCACTGCACGGAATTCATCGGCGTCGACGTCGCGCAGGCGACACTCGACGAGTGTTCGCGACAGGTGGCCGAGGTCTGTGACACCCCGTTCGTCCCGGTGCTGGCCGAGGTTGCCGCTCCGGAGGCCGCGGCACAGAAGATTGCTCCGGGCTGCGACCTGTTCCTCTGTATCTACGTACTCGAACTCGTGCCGAGTCAGGAGTACGGGTTGCGTTTGATGCGCATCGCACACGACCTGCTGGCCGATGGTGGGCTTGCACTGGTACAGATCAAGTACAGCACGCGGTCGTGGCGCACGCTGCCTCGCCGGAGGCGCTATCGTGCACACCTCGCCGACATGACGACCTATCCGATCGACGAGTTCTGGGTTGCGGCCGAGCAATGTGGTCTACGCCCCGAGGTCGTCCACATCGTGCCCAAGACGGACGTCGACGAGCGTTACGCCTACTTCTTGCTCTCCCGTCCCTGACGGCTACGGCAGACGGTGCACTCCTGCGGAACTCTTGATCATTTCGTGATGAAGCAACTGGTTCCCGGCTCACAATGCAAGTTCTCCACAAGGAACGCGGCCTGGTGGTCGCCGAGGCCCGTGGTGCGTAGTAATCTTCGGTGACTCGCCGCCGACGGGCGGGTGAATTCTGGGGACGGCTAGCTGCGGGAAGCCCTGGGCACGGAGCGTGTCCGAGTGGCCGCAACGTGAGACCGAAGGACTGGTGTGAGCGGAGCTGAGGCGCCCGGCCGGATGGACGGGCACGGACCGCTCTGGGTTGTGCCGCATGAGGTCCCGGCGATCGTCCCGCTGCCGTCGCGCTCGACCGAGCCGCGCTGGGTCGGTGTCTACCGCTGGGCCGCTGTCGGTGGTGACCTGCTGGCCGCGATGCTCGGCGTCTCGATCGCCCTGCTGACCAGGTTCGGCTACCACGTCGGTCCGAGCTATCTCGTCGTGAGCAGTCTGCTGCCGCCCGCGTGGGTCGGCGTCGTCGCGTTGTCGAAGGGCTACGACCCGCGGTACTTCGGCGCCGGGCCGGACGAGTTCCGCTCGCTGATGCGTTCCGGCGTCGGCGTCACGGCCGCGGTCGCCATGACGTCGTACGTGACCAAGACCGAGATCGCCCGCGGCTTCGTGGTGCTGGCGATTCCGGTGATGGTGATCTCCGCGCTGCTGCTGCGCTACGCGCTGCGGAAGGACCTGCACCGGCACCGGGTCAGAGGTCGTTGCATGCACAGGGTTCTCGTGGTCGGGCGAAGTGGCCCGGCCGCGACGCTGTGTGAGCACCTGGAGAAGCGCCCGACCGACGGATACCGCGTAGTGGCGACCTGCCGGCCGCGCGGCGACGGCCATGGGCACATGCAACCCGACGAACTGGACGAGCCGGACATTCTGGCCGCCGCCGACCGGCATGCGGTCGATGTGGTTGCCATCTCGACCGATCCGGAGCTCGTCGGCCAGTCGCTGCGCCGCCTGTCGTGGGCGCTGGAGCAGCGCGGCATCGAGCTGATCGTCTCGCCGGGCATCATCGAGGTGGCGGGCCCGCGGATCTCGGTCCGCCCGGTCGCCGGTCTGTCGCTGCTGCACCTGGAGCGCCCGTCCGTCAGCGGCGGGCCGCACCTGATGAAGGCCGTCTTCGACCGGACCGTTGCCCTCGGCTTCATCGCCGTCCTGTCGCCGTTGCTGATCGGCCTCGCGCTCGCGGTCAAGGTGTCCAGCCCGGGTCCGGTGCTGTTCCGGCAGCAGCGGATCGGCCGCGGGGGCGTCGAGTTCACCATGCTCAAGTTCCGCAGCATGTACTCCGACGCCGAGCAGCGGCTCGGTGATCTGTATGCGTTGAGCGACGGCAACGGCGTGATCTTCAAGATGCGGGACGACCCGCGGATGACGCCGCTCGGCCGGTGGATCCGGCGGTTCTCGCTCGACGAGCTGCCGCAGCTGTTCAACGTGCTGCGCGGCGACATGTCGCTGGTCGGGCCGCGGCCGCCACTGGCCGAAGAGGTCGCGCTGTACGCCGCCGACGACTCGCGGCGGATGCTGGTCAAGCCGGGCATGACCGGCCTGTGGCAGGTCAGCGGCCGCAGCGACCTGTCCTGGGACGAGTCGGTCCGCCTCGACCTGCGGTACGTCGACAACTGGTCGATGACTCTGGACCTGCTGATCCTCTGGAAGACCGTGCGCGCGGTGGCGTACGGCGCGGGAGCGTACTGATGGATCTTCAAGCGCCCGTGTACGTGGCAGGCCATCGCGGACTCGTCGGTTCCGCGATCTGGCGACGGCTCGAGGCCGCCGGCCACACGAACCTGATCGGCGCGTCGTCCTCGGAGCTGGACCTGCGGGACCGTGACGCGACTTTCGCGTTCCTGCGCGAGCACGAGCCGGCTGTGGTCATCGATGCCGCGGCGCGGGTCGGCGGCATCCTGGCCAACCGCGATCACCCGACCGAGTTCCTCAGTGACAACCTGCGGATCCAGGTCAACCTGATGGACGCGGCCCTCGACGTACGCACGCCGCGGCTGTTGTTCCTCGGGTCGTCGTGCATCTACCCGAAGTACGCCGAGCAGCCGATCCGCGAGTCGAGCCTGCTGACCGGTGAGCTCGAGCCGACCAACGACGCGTACGCGATCGCCAAGATCGCCGGCATCATGCAGGTCCAGGCGGTCCGCCGGCAGCACGGTCTGCGCTGGATCTCGGCGATGCCGACCAACCTCTACGGGCCGAACGACAACTTCGACCCGGCGACGTCGCATGTCCTGCCGGCGCTGATCCGCCGCTTCCACGAGGCCAAGGCCGCCGGTGCCGAAGAGGTCGTGCTGTGGGGGAGCGGTACGCCGCGGCGCGAGTTCCTGCACGTCGACGACCTGGCCGACGCATGCCTGCACCTGCTCGAGCAGTACGACGCGCCCGAGCCGATCAACGTCGGCGTCGGCACCGACGTGTCGATCCGCGAGCTGGCCGAGCTGGTCGCCCGGGTCGTCGGTTACACCGGTGCCTTGAGCAACGATCTGTCCAAACCGGACGGCACCCCGCGCAAGCTGCTCGACGTGAGCAGGCTGCTGGCGCTGGGCTGGAAGCCGTCCATCGACCTCGAAGACGGTGTGGCCGCCACCTACCGCTGGTATGTGGAGAACCACTCATGAGAAAAGCCTTCGTTACCGGCATCACCGGCCAGGACGGCTCGTACCTGGCCGAGCTGCTGCTTGCCAAGGGCTACGAGGTGCACGGCCTGATCCGGCGCGCGTCGACGTTCAACACCAAGCGGATCGACCACCTGTACGAGGATCCGCACGCCGAGGACAAGCGGCTGTTCCTGCACTACGGCGATCTGACCGACGGCTCGCGGCTCGTCACGCTGCTGGCGTCGATCCAGCCGTCGGAGGTCTACCACCTGGCCGCGCAGTCGCACGTGCGGGTGAGCTTCGACGAGCCGGAGTACACCGGCGACACCACCGGGATGGGCACGACGCGGCTGCTCGAGGCGATCCGGATGATCGGGCTGGACTGCCGCTTCTACCAGGCGTCGAGCTCGGAGATGTTCGGCGCGACGCCCCCACCGCAGAACGAGGACACCCCGTTCTACCCGCGCTCGCCGTACGGCGCCGCGAAGCTCTACGGCTACTGGATGACCCGGAACTACCGCGAGGCGTACGACATGTTCGCGGTCAACGGGATTCTGTTCAACCACGAGTCGCCGCGCCGCGGCGAGACGTTCGTGACCCGGAAGATCACCCGTGCGGTCGCCGCGATCAAGCTCGGCCGGCAGGACCGCCTCTACCTCGGCAACCTCGACGCCTGCCGGGACTGGGGCTACGCCCCGGAGTACGTCGAAGGCATGTGGCGGATGCTGCAGCACGACACCCCGGCCGACTACGTGATCGCGACCGGTACGTCGTACTCGGTCAAGGATTTCGTCGCGCGCGCCTTCGACCATGTCGGGCTGGACTGGGAGGAGTATGTCGACTACGACGCGCGGTACGTCCGCCCGACCGAGGTCGACTCGTTGATCGGGGACGCGTCCAAAGCCATGACCGAGCTGGGCTGGAAGGCCCAGGTGCACGTGCCGGAGCTGGTTCAGATCATGGTCGACGCGGATCTCGCCGCGCTGACCCCGGAGGACTGACTGATGACCGATATGCAGACCGCGGCAACCACGACAGCCGACCGGGTCGATGTCCTGGGCATCCATGTCAGCATCACCAATCCGGATCACACCGTCGACACGTTCGCCGGCTGGATCGACCACGGCGCCCGCGAGCTGGTCTGCGTCACGGACATGAACGCGCTGCTGCACGCCCGCGCCGACGCGCGGCTGACCGAGGTCTACAACACCGCCGGGCTGACGGTGCCGGACGGCATGCCGCTGGTCTGGGCGGGTCACAAGGCCGGGTTCGAGCAGATGGACCGGGTCGCCGGTCCGGACCTGCTCGAGCGGGTGATGGCGGAGGCCGCCGAGCGCGGCTGGACGCAGTACTTCTACGGCGGTGCCGAGGGTGTGGCCGAGGAACTGCGGGAGGTCTTCCAGGAGCGTCACCCGGCCTTGAAGGTCGTCGGCACCGAGTGCCCGCCGTACCGGCCGCTGACCGAGGCCGAGGACGCCGCCGTGGTCGCCCGGATGAACGAGGCGCGACCGGACATCATCTGGGTCGGGCTCGGCGCGCCGAAGCAGGAGCGCTGGATGGCCGACCACCGTGACCGGCTGAACGCGTCGATCCTGATCGGCGTCGGCGCGGCGTTCGACTTCCACACCGGCCGGCTGGACCGCGCTCCGCTGTGGATGCAGCGCGCCGGGCTGGAGTGGAGTTACCGGCTCTACAAGGAGCCGCGCAGGCTGTGGAAGCGTTATGTGCTGGGCATCCCGCGTTTCCTCCTGGGCATCCTCCGCCATCCGCCACGTCCGCTCTAGAGTGAGCCGGTGAAGTTCCGGCGGCCGAAGTTGCGTCGGCTGGCCGGGCCGGCCGGTCGCGCCAGTTGGGGTCTGGCCGATCAGGCGTTGTCCAGCCTCAGCAACCTCGCGGTCGGGGTCGTCGTCGCGCGCTCGAGCACGGTCGCCGACTTCGGCGTCTACGCGCTCGCGTTCGGCGGCTACACGATCGCGCTGAACGTGTCCCGCGCGGTCGCCACCGAGCCGCTCGCGGTCCGGTACTCCGGTGAGCGCACCCCCGACTGGCAGCGCGCCGTCCGGGCGAGCACGGCAACCGCGCTGCTGACCGGTTTCCTGGCGATGCTCGTCGCGTTGGCGATCGCGGCGTTCCCGGGTGTCCCGTCGAAGGGTGTGCTGATCGCCTTCGCGGTGACAATGCCGGGTCTCCTGCTGCAGGACGCGTGGCGTTGGGCGTTCTTCGTGGTGGGCGAGGGCAACAAGGCGTTCGTCAACGACCTGATCTGGTTGCTGGCCATGCTGGCGATCTTCGGCGGCCTCTACCTGACCGGTACGACGTCCGCGTTCAGCCTCACGTTCGGCTGGGGGCTCGGTGCGGTCATCGCCGCGATCGCGGGCCGCTTCCAGGCCGGCGTGTCGCCACGCAGACAGCTGATCCGCGAATGGGTGAAACGGAACTGGGACCTGAGCCCGAAGTACGTCGGGGAGATGCTCGCGGTATCGGGCACGATCCAGGTCTACATGCTCGGCATCACCGCCGCCGCGGGGCTGGTGGCCACCGCGGGTATCCGCGGCGCCCAGGTCCTGCTCGGCCCGGTCAACGTGCTGAACCAGGGCATCCGGATGATCTCCGTGCCCGAGGCGGCCCGCGCCCTCAAGCACTCGTACCGCCGGCTGTGGCTCGTCGGCCTGGCCATCTCGTTCGGCGTCGGGGCTGGTGCACTCGCCTGGGGCGGTGTCTTCCTGTTGCTACCGGCCGTCGTCGGCCGCGAACTGCTCGGACCGGGTGTGTGGACGCAGGCTCACAGCGTCCTGATCCCGGTCATCCTGCTGCAGGCGCTCGGTGCCTCGAACGCCGGTGCCTTCGCCATCATGCGAGCCCTCACCGCGGCCACTCGCGGCCTGCGGGTCCGCCTGATCTCGTCGGTCATCCTGATCACCTGCGGTATCGGCGGCGCCTTCTTGTGGGGCCCGAAGGGCGCGGCGTGGGGGCTGGCCGGCGCCTCGTTCACCACCTTGCTGCTGTGGTGGAACGAGGCGCACCGAGCCATCGCCGCCCATCGCCGCGCTACCTAACCCCACCTCACACCTCCCCGTCGACCCCACCCCGCCCACCCCACCCCGCCCACCCCGCGCTTCGCCATTCGCAATCTCAGGGGTCAACCCCGCACCAGCTGGGTTCGGCCGCGAGAATCTCAGGGGTCAAGCCAACATCTCAGGGGGCGGCCCCTGAGATGGTGTGCGGCGGGTATCCACAGGGGGACGGATCTGCGTGGTGAGGGGCGAGGATGATCCGGGATGCTTGGCGGATGAATGCGCTACTGGCCGGGCTGGCTGGGAGACAAGGCGGTGTCTTCAGCCGTGCGCAGGCGCTCGCCTGCGGGTACACGTCGCAGGGAATTCGCGACCGGCTACGGGCCGGACGCTGGGTGCGCGTGCGGTACGGGCAGTACGCCGAACCGCTGGATCTGAGCGGGCTCGCGCCCTGGGACGAGGACCTCGCCCGGCATCGACTGTCGGTGCACGCCGCGATGAATGCGATGCGACCCGGGAGCGTTGCCGTCAGCCACCAGTCCGCTCTTGTCCTGCACGGCACACCGCTGTGGGCGATCGACCTCGCGGAGGTTCACCTGAACCGCCTGGACGTACGCAGGCACAGCGGACCCGTCGCGGGCGTGCGTTTCCACCGAGGCACACTGACGTCCGACGATCTCACGGAGCGCGGAGGTCTGCCGGCCACGACCTTGCCGCGGGCCTTGGTCGAAACCGCCTGTACGACGTCCTTCGAGAAGGCCGTGGTCCTCGCCGACGCGGCGATGCACGCCGAGCTGATCGACGATCAGGATCTCCGCAGACTTCTTGACCTCACGGCGTTCTGGCCCGGAAGCGCGACGGCCCGTGCCGCGCTCCGTTTCGCTGATGCACGCACGGAGTCGGTCGGCGAGTCGCGCTTGCGGGTGCTGATGCACAACCAGGGCCTGCCCGCCCCACTGCCCCAGGCCGTCTACCGGGACGCCGACGGGATCATCGGAAGAGTCGACTTCGTGTTCGCGGCGTTCAACACCATCGTCGAGTTCGACGGGCTGGTGAAGTACACCGGAGCACCGGGAAGCGTTCTGGTGCAGGAGAAGCACCGCGAGGACCGGCTCCGTGCGCTCGGGTTCGAGGTGGTCCGAGTGATCTGGTCCGACCTGGACCGCCCCGAACGCACCGCCGCAGACATCCGCGCCGCCTTCGCCCGCTCCCGCCGTACCGCGTGACCCTCTGGCGCGCCACCGCGGGTTGACCCCTCAGCTGGTGGGTTCGTCCGCGAGAATCTGGGGGGCCAACCCACCAGCTGAGAGGTTGACCCCGAGATGGTTAAGGGATCTTCACGCTCGCGCTAGCGCCCTTCATGATGTTCCGCCCGTCGTGCACCTCGATGTGGTACGAGTACGTCGAGCCGCGCTTCAGGCCGCGATCCACCACCTGGTAGGACTTCCGCGGCTGCCAGAAGTACGACGTGTAGGCGTTCGACCCGACGTTCAGCGAACCGCGGAACACGTTGTAGGTGAGCGTCAGGTTGTCCAGGTCGTACACGTCGGAGTACGTCACGTACACCCGGCCGGACGTCGTCGCACTCAGCGTCGGCGCCTTCGGTACGGCGGGAGCCGCGCCGCCGGCCGCGTTCGTGAACCGGGCAATGCCGACCTGGAGCTGGCCGTTCACGTGCAGGAAGTCGCCGCCGATCCACAGGTCGGTGTCGCCGCCGGCCATCGCCAGCGGACCGACCTTCGTGGTGCTCTTCAGGTTCGCGTCGGTGTTCGGGAACCACGGCCCGAGGTTGCCGTTGATCGCGCTCTCGACCAGCAGGTAGTGCGTCCCGCTGCCGTTGGAGAAGCCGTTGGGCGACGACGAGCAGTCGTGCGCGTGCGAGCCCTTGTAGACCCAGTTGCCGATCGCCTTGATCGCCTCGGTCGCGCCCAGGCACTTGTTCTGCCACAACAGCTTGCCGGTCGAGACCTGTGCGGCCAGGACGCCGTCGTAGCAGCCGCCGCCGTCACCGCCGTTCGAGACGAACACCTTGTCGCCGAGCGTGTCGATGTCCTTGACCCGCGTGGTGCAGGTGGCGGTCGGCTTCGGGATCGCCGCCGCGGCCGGGAACGCGAAGGCCGCGCCGGTGGTGTTGTTCAGCATCGCCAGCGAGTAGTGGTCCTTGCCGTTGATCGTGCTGAACGGGCCGCCGACGAACACCCGGGTGCCGTTGTCGGACACGTCGATCGCGTACACGTCGTTGTTGGCGTTCGGGTTCCACGGCAGTAGGTCGCCCTGGATCAGCCGGACCGCGCCGAGCCGGTTGCGGACCGCGCCGTCGATCTTCCCGAACGCGCCGCCGATGAACACGCTGTTGCCGTAGATGGCCAGCGCCTTCACCCGGGCCGCGACCACCGGGTCCCAGGCCGAGACCAGCTTGCCGGTGGCGATCGAGAACATCGCGATCTTGCTGCGCCGGATGCCGTTCACGGTGGTGAAGTCCCCGCCGATCACCACCCACTTGCCGTCCGGACTGGTGGCGATCGCATAGACCGGGCCGTTCAGGACCGGTGCGAACGCTGTCGGTGCCCCCGTACTGCGGTTGAACGCGGCGACGTAGCTGCGCTGGGTCTCCGGCGCCTGGCCCGAGGCCTTGCCCGGCTGCCGAAGCCTGGTGAACAGACCGCCGGCGAACACGGTGTTCCCGGAGACAGCCAGCGCGTTGACGCTGTTGTTGGTCTGCCACGACGTCTGCTTGATGGCGGATACGGCGGATGCGAAGCCCGGAGTCGCCGCCTCCACCGGCGGTCCCGAGGGAATCAACGCCGCGGCCACGACAGCCGCTGCGGTGACAAGGGCCAGCACTAACTTCTTCATTTATGTCCTTACACAGGCGGGGGCCGTACAGCGCGTGCCTCATCACGCACCAGCGGCGGACATTACCGCTGTGGGAGGCCCACCGGAAGCGGGCCTCCCAACCGCGTTATAGGTTTGTGCCAAACCTTGCAGAAAGCCGGGTTTTCACTTTGCTGCGTAGTGGTTCTGGACCTGTACGGGAGTTAGCGCGTACGGGTACACAGCGGCCTCGTCGATCCCCATCCCGGTCTGGGTCGCCCCGCCGCCCGGCCACGAGTTCGTGACGTCGTAGCCGACCCGCCACCAGCCGTAGTACAACGACGCCTGGCCGACCAGTGCGCTGCCGCTGAGGACGCCGTCGACGTACAGCTTCATCATCCCGTTGTCGTAGGTGCCGACGACGTGATGCCACAGACCGTCGTTCTTGCCGGACGGGCTGGTCAGGGTGCGCTGCGCGCCGTCGCTCACACCGAAGACGATCGAGCCGTTGGTCCGCATGTACAGCATCCGGTCGTTGATCGCGCTGCTCTGGGTCTTCCCGTTGCCGAAGCCGATGATCCGGCCGCCGCGGCCGACACCGCTCTGCTTCACCCAGGCCTCGACCGTGAACTGCTGCGGGAAGCTGTACCCCTTCTCGCTGACCATCCGGCCGGTGGTCGTGCTGGTCGTCATCGCCGTGTTGCCCGCGATCGCACCCGCGCCGCCCAGCGTCACGCCGGTGAACGTGCCGTTGTTGCTCTGACCGGAGGAGTCGACCGAGGTCGTCGTCCCGACCGCTTCGCCGAGTCGCCAGTACGCCTGCGGCCCGTCCGCGTTGATGATCTGGTCGTACGCCGTCGACGCGGTCGACGCGACCGTGATCGGATCGGAGTAGTTGCCGCGGATCGTCGTACTGCCGTCGGTGACCTCGACGCGGTAGTTGGTGGACTCACCCGGTGCCGACGAGGTGTCGGTGTAGCTCAGCCACGGCCGGTCCCACGGCGTCGACTTGGCCGTCCAGGTCGCGATCGTGGTGTTGCTGAAGCCCTTCAGCAGCCGGTAGGTCAGCGTGCTGTCGTCGTTGTCGACCACCGTCGGGAAGTGGATCTCCACGACGCCCGGCTGGACGCTGTACGGGAGCAGTTTGGCCGGCTTGGCCGGTGCCGCGCCCGGGGCAGCGTTGGTGAAGTGGGTCAGGCCCTGCTGGGCGACCCCGTTGACGTGCAGGAAGTCGCCGCCGACCCACAGATCGTTGCCGCCGGTCGCGAACGCCAGCGGACCGACGTTGGTCACGCTGTTCGGGTCCGCGTCGGTGTTCGGGTACCACGGGCCGAGCGAGCCGTCGGTCAGCTTTTCGCTGAGCAGGAACCGGTAGTCGAAGCCCTGCGGGAAGCCGCCGGCGCCCTGGTTGGCGCAGTCGTGCGCGTGCGAGCCCTTGTACAGCCAGCCGTTGACGACCTTGACCGCCTCGGTCGCGCCGAGGCACTGGTTCTTCCACTTGAGCGTGTTGGTCGCGATGTCGACCGCCCAGGTGCCGTCGAAGCACCCGCCGCCGTCACCGCCGTTGCCGAAGTACACGGTGTCGCCGCTCGCGTCGATCGACTTCACCCGGGTCGTGCAGGACCCGTTCGGCGGCGGTACGGCGGAGGCGCCCGGGAAGGGCAGTACTGCGCCGCTCACCGGGTCGAGGCTCGTCACGGTGTTCTGGTTCGTGCCGTTGACGGTGCTGAACTGGCCGCCGGCGTACACCTTGGACGCGTCGTCGGCAGCGTCGACGGCGTACACGTCGCCGTTCACGCTCGGCGCCCACGGCAACAGCGTGCCGGTGTCGGTGGTGACCGCGGCGAGCCGGTTGCGGGTCAGGTTGTTGACCAGGCCGAACGAGCCGCCGAAGTAGACCGTCGTACCGGAGACCGCGATGGTCTTGACGCGGTAGGACACGGACGGCTTCCAGTTCGTGACCAGTGCGCCGGTGGCGGTGTCGAAGGCGGCGATCCGGTTCCGGGTCTGGCCGTTGACGGTGGTGAAGTCGCCCCCGACGAAGATCCGCGAGCCGTCGGCCGAGGCGGCCACGGCGTAGACCTGGCCGTTCAGCACCGGGTTGAACGAGGTGACCAGTGCGCCGGTCGTCGCGTCGAACGCGGCCAGGTACGCCTGGCCGACCTCACCGGTCCCGGCGGCGGCGCCCGGCGGGCGGACGCTGGTGAAGCGGCCGCCGGCGTACGCCTTCCCGGCCGCGACGGCGATGCCCTGGACGCTGGCGTTGGTCTGCCAGGCCGAGCTGTTGGTCGCCGAGAGCGAGGCCTCGATGCTCTGCGCGGGCGGCGCGAACGCCACCACCAGCGCACCGGCGAGCAGAGTGCCCACGACCCCCAGCCGCGTGAACAGTCGTCTCTTCGTCATGCTGCGATGTCCCCCCTTGGACATGAAAGTGAAACCCCAGATTCCCCCGAGAAGAGAGTAGGGCACCGGAGGAGGTGCTGTGATCACATTCCGGTGCCTATATCCTGAGGCGCTGGCATCAACGGAGTGTGAGGTAGTCGATGGAACCGGGCACAGTGGTCTGGCGGGAAACCGCTCAGTCTCTGCTACGGCAGAAGTGGCTGATCATGGGCTGCATCGTGCTCGGATTGGTCGGGGCCTCCGTGTTCGCGCTCTCCCAGACGATCCGCTGGACCGCCTCGAGCCAGCTGGTGATCGGCCCGGCCGTGCCGCCGGCCCTGGTCGGGAAGCTGTCCGACGGCGCCGACAAGTCCGGCCCGCTCGGGATGGATCTGCCGGCCGAGACCCAGGCCCGGGTGATGGCCAGCCCGACCCTGCTGGCCGCCGTGGTGAAGCAGCTGGGCATGCCGACCGACGACAAGACGATCCAGGAGCTGGCCTCGGTCACCCGGGTGAAGGCGGTCACCGACAACGCCTACCTGGTCACGACCGATGGTCCGACCGCGCAGAAGGCGGTCGACCGGGCGAACGCGATCGCGAGCATCTACCTGGCCCAGCGCAACACCGAGGCCAAGGCGCTGCTCACCAACCTGGCCGAGCAGGCGCAGGCCCGGTCGAAGACGGCCACCCAGCAGTCCCGCAGCCTGGTCAGCCAGATCGACGAGGCGGTCGGCCGCGGCGACAACCAGACCGCGGCGGCGCTGCGTGACCAGCGGGTCGGCCTCGCGACCGAGGCCCGGCAGGCCGCTGACGACGCGGCCGCCATGCTGAAGGCGCTCACCGCGGTCGGCGCCGGGAGCCAATTGGTGACGCCGGCAACGACCGACACCGCGAGCTCGTCGCCGATGGTTGCCCGCGACATCCTCGTCGGCGGGATCCTCGGCCTCGTGCTCGGCTTCGGTCTGGCGCTGCTGCGGTCCCACCTGACGCCGTACATCCTGACCCGGGACCAGGCGGCGCGGGCGACGAGTTCGCCGGTGATCGCGGCGTCCGAGGGGCACCGGCGCCGGTTCTGGCAGCGGTCGGCCCCGGAGCTTCCGCAGTACGAGATCACCGCGCTGGGCGCCGAGGCGAGCGGTGCGCTGGCGCGCCGGGAGCTGAGCCCGCGGGCGTTCGCGGGCGGCGGCCCGGGTGCGCTGCTGGTGGTCTCGGCGTCCCCGACGCCGAACTCGGCCGGTATCGCGCTCGCGATGGCGGAGGCGAACGCCCGCGACGGCCGGGAGACCCTGTTGGTCCTCGCGGACATCGAAGGTACGCCGGTGTTGCCGCACCTCACCGGTCATGAAGGACTCACCGACCTGGTGAACGAGCCGGCTGCCACCCGCGCGATCCGCGCCCGGAAGCTGTTCCGCCCGGGCACGGTCGCGGACCTGTACGTGCTGCCGCCGGGTCTGAACCACGAGGAGACCGCCGAGGCGGTCGGCCCGTCGCTCGTCCCAGGCATCGTGGCGGATCTGCCGCCGGGATACTCCGTGGTGATCCACGGCCCGGCCTCGGTCGGACGGCACGGCATCACGCCGCTCGCCGCCGCGGTCGACGCGTCGGTGCTGGTGGTCCAGGTCGGTCTCGACAAAGAGATGGACGTCGCGCGGCTGACCGGTGCGCTGCAGTTCGCGGGCGCTCCGGTGCTGGGCGTCGTACTGATCGGGGCCGCGGTGCAGGACGAGACGCTGGGCATCCCGCTGAACTACAAGCCGCTGGACTCGGCTCCACCGATGCGCTGATGCAGAGCACCTACTCGCGCAGCAATCGGTTGGCCCCGGCGGTGCCGGGGACGGTCGAGGGCGAGGTCGAACGGCCGGCCTGGTTCTGGCTGATGCTGTGGTGCCTGTTCGTCCTCGGCGTCCAGCCGTGGTCGTCGCGGGTTGCGGCGCCGCAGGGCACGACCGGATCCACGAACAGCATCGCGAAGGGGCTGCTGCTCGGCGCGGTCTTCCTGGTCGCGCTGGCGGCGACCAAGCCGGGCTTCCGGACCCGGGTGAATCCGGCCAGCTGGCTGTACGTGATGTACGTGCTGTTCGCGTGTGCGACCGCGTTCCTGCTCGCGGAGCCGATGGGGCCGTTGACCCGGTTGGCCCGGTTCCTGATCGGGCTGGTGTTCGTCTTCCTGCTGTGGCGGCCGCTGGTCCAGGTGCCCGAGCGGTTGGTCCGGGCGCATCTGTGGGCGCATGTGTTGCTGGCGGCAACCGTCGTGCTGAGCCTTGTCTACGATCCGGGACAGGCGTGGCGGCCGTTGAGCTCGCTGGGCACGGGGTCCCGGCTGCAGGGTGTCATCATCCCGATGCTGCCGCCGCGCGTCGGCGAGGTCGGGGCGATCCTGCTCGGGCTGGCGTTGATCGCGCTGGTCTGCCGGAAGCTGTCGGTGCTGCCGGCCGTCGTGCTGATCGGGCTGGGCGGCGTCCTGATCGCCGCCAGTCGCACGCGGACGTCGGCGGCCGCGCTCGCCTTCGGGCTGGTGGTGGCGTTGATCATCACCCGCAAGACCTGGCTCGGCCGGATCGCGTGCCTCGCGGTGCCGGCGCTGCTCGGGCTGGCGTTCCTGACCATCGGCTCGCTGCACACCTGGCTGCTGCGGGGTCAGGGCACCCGGCAGATCACCTCGTTGAGCGGCCGGACCACGAGCTGGCAGGCGGTCGTCGACGAGAAGGTGTCGACGCAGACCGCGATCATCGGCCACGGCCTCGGCAACAAACGGGTCCTGCTGACCCGCGGCGAGGGTGACGTCGACGTGATGGCGATCGACAACAGCTGGCTCGGCCTCTACTGGGAGACCGGTCTGCTGGCGGTCGCGATCGTCGCGGTCGCGCTGATCGTCGCGTGGGTCTCGGTCCTGCGCGCGCCCACGCCGTACATCCGGGCCTGCGGCGCGCTGCTGCTGGCGTACGTCACCGCCGCTTCCCTGAACGAGAGCGGCCTGTCCGACCTCTCATCGATGACCGTGCACATGCTGGTCGCCGCCGCGATCTGCGACGCCGATCGCATCCGACATCGAAGACGCGCGCTAGCTGCTCACTGAGTCCTGGTCGAAGCCCGACTGTTGCCACTCGGACCAGGTCATGGTCTTGCCGCGGTACGCGAAATGGTCGGCGCCCTGGTAGCTGTTGCGGCGGAACGTGATCGCGCCGGGCTGCGTGGGGGAGCGCTTGTTCTCGACGACGCCGAGCGACGACTGTTTGTCGTCCATGACGACCAGGTTGCCCTCGACGAGGACGTTGCGCAGTACGTAGGTGCCGCGCGGACCGTCGCCGCGGGTGCGGGACTGGATCGAGAGCGCGTTGCGGTTGTCCTTGATCAGGTTGCCGCGGACCTGGACGTCGGAGGACGTGTTGACGTTGATCCCGCCGCCGTCCCAGAGCGTGCCGCCCGAACCGCGACCGGTGCCGAACCCGTTGTGCTCGACGACGTTCTGGTCGATCACGGCCGAGTAGCTGATCTCGTACCGGATGCCGTCCGCCGCGTTGTCCCGGATCCGGTTCCCGGTGATCCGGCGGTCGTACTCCGCGATGTCGCTCCACATCCCGATACCGCGGTTCGCGATGATGTCGTTACCGCTGACCTCGCCGGACGACCGCGTCGACTTGATCCCGCCGGACTCCCAGTCCGCGATCCAGAAGCCGTCGGTGTTGTTCCGGGTGACCAGGTTCGCGGTGATCTTCACGCCGGCCGACTTGTACTGGCCGATGCCGAGCTGCCCGTTGTCGGCCACGGTGTTGCGGCTGACCACGGTGTCGTCGCCTTCGATGACCATGATGCCGACGGCGTGGTTCCAGCGGACGTCGTTCGCGGTCACCTTCCAGCCGCGGCCGGCCTGGAGCGCGCCGGCCTGTGGGCGGCTGGCGAAGTGCTGGATGGTCAGGCCGGTCACGGTGACGTCGTCCGCGGACTTGTCGATCGCGGTCTGCGTCTTGGCCATCTCGATGACGTGGCCGGTCGGGTCGTCGCCGAGGTAGAGGGTGTTGGCTTTGTAGTCGCCGAAGAACGTGCCCGGCTTGAGCTGGCTCAGGCTCATGACACGGGTCAGGTGGGTGCCGTCCTGGAACACCTGCTCGCCGAGCTGGCAGGGCTTGGTCTTGTTGTCCTCACACTGGCCCTTGAGTGGGTACGCCGCCGGCAGCATGCCCTGGACCGCCCAGCTGCTGCCTTCTTGCTTCCAGCCGGTCAGCCGGACCGAGCCGCTGAGCACTGCGCCGGTGCTGCCGGCCAGCGTGTCCTTGGCGCGTGGCTCGATCGGGCGGGTGAGTCGGTGCACGCCCTTGGCGAAGCAGAAGGTGGTGCCTTCGGTCGCGGCGTCGATGATCGGCTGCGGGTCGGTCCCTACCGGGATCTCCGTGCCCTTGCAGGGCTTCGCCGTACTCGGGCCGGTGGGTCCGAGTACGGCGGCCGCCGCGGTCGGAGGAGCGGTGGGGACGGTGACTGTGGTGGTCGCAGTCGGCTTCGGAGGCTCGGCCGAGCCTCCTGTGTCCGAGCAGCCCGACACCACCAGCAGCGCGACGCCAACGGCCGCGACAACCCCACGCCTCATCCAGGTCCCTTCACCCACCCCCGGCGAATTGATCTGCGTGAGACTACCTGTTCTAGAGGTACGTGTCCTTCGCGAGGTCGTAGGCGAGCGCCTTCGCGACGGTGAACGCGTCGTCCTCGTCGAGGCGGTGCTGTACGACGAGGTCGGCCAGGTAGCCGGCGTCGATCCGCCGGGCGAGGTCGTGGCGGGCCGGGATCGACAGGTACGCGCGGGTGTCGTCCACGAAGCCGGACATGTTGTAGAAGCCCGCTGTCTCGGTGACGAGCTCGCGGAACCGGCGCATGCCGTCGGGGCTGTCGAGGAACCACCACGGCGCGCCGAGCCGCACGGCTGGGTAGACGCCGGCCAGCGGAGCGAGCTCTCTGCTGTAGACGGTCTCGTCCACAGTGAAGAGCACGATCCGGAAGCCGTCCGCGTGACCGAACCGCTCCAGCAGCGGCCGCAACGACCGCGTGAACTCGGTCGCCACCGGGATGTCGTGCCCCTGGTCCGGTCCGTACGTCGCGAAGATCGCAGGATCGTGATCCCGCAGTACGCCGGGATGCAGCTGCATCACCAGTCCGTCCTCGGCCGACATCACCGCCGACTGGTACAGCATGTGTCCCGCGAACGCTGCCGCGTCCTCGGCCGTCACGTCACCCTTCAACGCACCCGCGTAGATCCGGCCGGCCTCTGCATCCGACAGCGGTACGGCGGCCGCGCTCAGATGACCGTGGTCGGTGGCGCGTGCACCTGCCGCGACGAACGCCTGCCGCCGTTGACGGATCGCTGCCAGGAATCCGTCGTACGTCGTGGTGTCGACGTCGGCCAGTGTGCCGAGCTGAGCGATCAGTTCGGGCCAGCCGGCGCGGTCGGGATGGGCGATTGCGTCGGGGCGGAAGGTCGGGACGACCCGGCCGGGGAGATCTTTGGCGAGGCGCGCGTGCTGGGTGAGGTCGTCGGTGGCCGCGTCGGTGGTGGAGATCAGCTCGATGTTGAAGCGGTCGAGCAGGGCGCGCGGGCGGAACTCGGGCTCGGCGAGGCGGGCGGTGATCTGGTCGTACAGGTCGTCCGCGTTCTCGGCGGACGGGTGCATGGTGATGCCGAGGACCTCGGCGAACTCGTGCTCGAGCCAGTAGCGGCTGGGGGTGCCGAGGAACAAGTGCCAGTTCGCGCAGAACTCGCGCCAGATCTCGCGTGGCTCGGCGGTCTGCTTGCCGTCGCGGCGGGGGAGCCCGAGCTTGTCCGGGGAGACGCCCTGGGAGACCAGCATGCGGGTCACGTAGTGGTCCGGGACGACCAGCAGTTCGGCCGGGTCGCCGAACGGTGCGTCGGTGGCGAACAGCCCGATGTCGACGTGCCCGTGCAGGCAGAGCAACGGCAGACCCTTCGTCGAATCATGGATCCGCCGCGCAACAGCACGCGCCTCCCCGGCCGGGAACGCACGATCCGGATGCGGCTGCAGAGCCTTCGACATAGATCCTCCGATGCGACGGGCTGAAACGTGTTCTGCAAAGGATTGCAGTCAGGTTCTACGAGCACAAGACGTTGTCCGTTGGCCGATCGCTTGACACATGTTGCAACCGATTGCAAACTCTTCGGGGAATGGGAGGCTGGTGTGGCGGCGACGATTCGGGATGTGGCGCGGCTGGCTGGGGTATCGGCTTCGACCGTCTCGCGGGCGCTTTCGCTTCCCGGCATGGTCAACGCGGCTACTCGGGCGCGGGTTGCGGCTGCGGTGGAGCAGCTGGGGTATGAGCCGAATCGGGCGGCTCGGGGGCTGATCACCGGGCGGACGGGGACGATCGGGCTGGTGGTGCCGGATCTGGCCAATCCGTTCTTCGCCAGCATCGTCAAGGGCGTGCAGGCGCGTGCCCGCCGGCACGATGTCGCCGTCTTCGTCGCGGACACCGACGAGGACCCGGCGGCTGAGGCCGGGCTGGTGCGCGCACTGGCCAAGCAGGTCGACGGCGTCATCCTGTGCTCGCCACGAGCCCGCGACGAAGAGCTGACCGCGATCGCCCAGGACACCACCGTCGTGCTCGTCAACCGAGCCGCTGAGGGGATGCCGGGCGTCACCTACGACAACGAGGGCGGGATGCGTCAGGCCGTCGCCCATCTTGTTGCCCTCGGCCACCACAGGATCGCCTGGGTCGGCGGTCCGGCGACGTCCTGGTCGACCCAGCACCGCGGCCTCGGCCTGCGCAACGCGGTCGAGGAACTGCACGCGAAGCTCGCCCCGGTCGGCAACTTCGCCCCGACGTACGAAGGCGGCATGGCAGCCGCGGACCAGGTCATCGCCACCGGCGCCACCGCCGTCGTCGCCTACAACGACCTCGTCGCGATCGGCCTGCTGGCCCGCTTGCACGCCCGCGGCCTCTCGGTCCCCGGCGACCTGAGTGTCGTCGGAGTCGACGACATCGCGATGTCGTCGATGGCCCGACCGGCACTCACCACGGTCCGCCTGCCCAAACAGGAGGCCGGCCGGATCGCCGTCGAACTGCTGCTGGCCATGCTCGACGACCCGGACACCCCGGCCCCCACCCACGGGGAACTGCAAGGCGAACTGATCGTCCGGGACAGCACCGGACCCGCACCAAACAACCAGAAAGGTGCTCCGGCTTGACCAGGCTGAGTCTCAACAACCTTCCCGTCACCCCTGACGTAGACCCGAGCGCGTTGTCTGTCGGCATCGTCCACCTCGGCCTCGGTGCCTTCCACCGCGCCCACCAGGCGGTGGCCACCGAGCGAGCGGCAGTCGCCACCGGTGAGACCCGCTGGGGCATCGCGGGCGTCAGCCAGCGTTCAGCGACCGTCCGCGATCAGCTGGCCCCACAGGACGGCCTGTACTCCGTGCTCGAGCGCGGGCTCGGCGACCCGACGGTCCAGGTGATCGGCAGCATCCGCGACATACTCACCGCCCCCGAGGACCCGGACGCGGTCGTCGCACGGATCGCAGACCCGGCGGTCGCCGTCGTGACGCTGACCGTCACCGAGAAGGGCTACCGCGCGACCGGCACCGGGCTCGACCTGGACGACCCGGAGATCCAGGCCGACCTCACCGGCCGCCCACCGCGGACGGTCGTCGGCCAGCTCGCCGCCGGGATCGCGCGCCGCGAGGAGCCGTTGACGATCGTCTCCTGCGACAACCTGGTTGCCAACGGCCCGTTCCTGCGCAAGCTGGTGACCGACTACTTCGATGCCCTGGGCAAGATCCCGGAGACCTTCGAGGCGACGAGGTTCCCGGCCAGCATGGTCGACCGGATCGTGCCTGCCACAACGGAGGACGACCGGGCCGAAGCAGCCCGGCTGCTCGGCGTCCGGGACGAGGCCGTGGTGGTCGCAGAACCCTTCCTGCAATGGGTGATCGAGGAAGACTTCGCCGGCGACCGGCCCGCGTGGGAGCGTGGTGGCGCCGTCCTCACCGCGGACGTCGCACCCTGGGAGCAGGCCAAGCTCCGGATGCTCAACGCGACCCACTCGATGCTCGCCTATCTCGGCGCGTTGCGCGGCTACGAGACGATCGCCGAGGCGGTCCGCGACGAGGAGCTGTCCCGGTTGTCGCGGGCGCTGATGACCGATGACGTCGTACCGACACTGACTCCGCCGGACGGGCTCGACCTCACGGCGTACGGCGCGAGCGTGCTGGAGCGGTTCGCGAACCCGGCTCTGAAGCACCGGACCCGCCAGGTCGCGATGGACGGCTCGGTCAAGCTGCCGGTCCGCATGCTCGGCACCGTCCGCGACCGCCTGACGGCCGGCGCCGAGCCGCGCACGATCTCACTCGCCGTCGCCGCCTGGATGGTCTACGTACTGCGGACGCCGGACCTCGACGACCCGCAGGCCGACAAGCTGAAGGCCGCGGTCGCGGGTGTCTCCGAGCCGGCCAAGGTCGTCGATGCGCTGCTCGCCGTGGACTCGGTGTTCACTCCCGACCTGCGCGACTCGGCGGTGTTCCGCGAGCTGCTGGTCAGCCACGTCAGTTCACTGCTGGCAGGATCGTGAGTACGCCGGTCGCGTCGAGGATCGCCTTCCCGATGGTGAACGCGCTCCCGGTGTCCTGACCGGTCGCCCGCCACTCCTTCGCGGTGTACCACTGCCCGGTCTTCTGGAACCGCTCGGCGGCGAGGCTGTCCAGGATGTAGGTGTTGTCGTCCAGGCTGACCTCGCCGGCCGGGATCGTGGCGCCGGAGTTCTGCACCATGCCGGTCGCGGTGGTCCCGCCGCGCATCGTCACCTGGTTGCCGGAGACAACGATGTCGCGGAGCACGTTGGTGCCCCACGGGCCGGAGCCGCGGGTGCGGGACTGGATCGAGATCCCGTTGACGTTGTTCGCGACCGCGTTGTCACGCACCTGGACGTTCGACGACGTGTTGACGTTGATCCCGCCGCCGTCCCACAGCGACGTACCCGAGCCGCGGCCGGTGCCGAAGCCGTTGCCGCTGATCGAGTTGCCCACGATCACGCCGTTGCGGCCGATCTCGTAGCGGATCCCGTCGGCGGCGTTGTCGATGATCTGGTTGTTGCTGAACGTCCGGCTGTCGTCGTACGCGTCGCTCCACAACCCGATGCCGCGGTTGTCCTGGATCAGGTTGCCGGTCACCGAACCGCCGCTCGACCAGGTCGTCTTCACGCCGCCGGACTCCCAGTCCGCGATCCAGAAGCCGTCGGTGTTGTTGTCGCTGATGTCGTTGGCCGAGATCGTGCCCTTCAGCGTGCTGTACTGCCCGACGCCGAGCTGGCCGTTGTCGTGGATCCAGTTCTTCTCGAGTACGGCGTTGTCCGCGTTCTGGAGCATCGCGCCGATCGCGTGGTTCCAGCGGAGCTCGTTCGCGTACACATGCCAGCCGAGGCCGAGGACGACCGCGCCGCCCTGCGGGGGAGTGGCGAAGTGCTCGACGGTCAGCCCGCGCACGGTGACGTTGTTGCCGCCGGGCTCGATCGCGGTCGGCGTACTCGACATCTCCACCGCGTGGCCGGCCGGGATGTCGCCGAGGTAGATCGCGTTCGCGGCGTAGTCGGCATAGAAGGTGCCGTGAGCAACCTTGTCCCGGGAGGCCACCCGGGTCAGGTGTTTGCCGTCGTAGAACACCTGCTCGCGGAGGTAGCAGATGTTGGTCTTGTTGTCCTCGCACTGCCCGGTCTGCGGGTACGCCGGTGGCAGCGCGCCCGTCGTCACCCAGGCGGCGTTCGAAGCGGACCACTTCGTCAGCCGCACCGACCCGGTGAGTACCGCCCCGTCGTCGCTCGCGAGCACCTGGTTGGCCTTGGGACGGATCGTCTCCGAGATCCGATGCAACCCGGACGCGAAGCAGAACGTCGTACCGGACGGCCATTCGTCGACGACCTGGGCGGCGTTGTCGGTGGTCCTGATCGGGACGCCGCTACAGGCCGGCGCCAGCGCCGGACCGGTGCGGAACGTCCCGTCGGCGGGTGGTGTCGCGGCCTGCTCGACGGCGTGCCCGGCCAAGGGGCCAGGGGCAACCAGACTGGTGCCGATTGCAACGACTGCCAGAACTGTTCTCTTCATAGCGGAGCCTCCGGTGGCACAGGTGAGCCCTGAGCGCACCCCCCATGGCGCGGCTTCGCTTTGCAGATTACCCCTACATCACGTAGTCATGGCAATACGTAGCGCACAAACATGTTGCGGTCGGCAAGAGATCAGTTCGCGAGGAAGGTGCCGACGGCATCGAGCCCGGCCGACTGCCAGCCGGCCGCGGTCAGCTTCGTGCCGAACCGGGAGAAGCGCTGCGTGCCGAGGTCGTCCAGCACGTACTTGTTGCCGCTGAAAACGACCTCACCGGCCGGTACCGCGGCGCCCGCGTTCTGGACCATCCCGGTCGCCTGCGTGCCGGCGGTCATCTCGATCGTGTTGCCGGTGACCTGGACGTCGCGGAGCAGGTACGTGCCCCACGGGCCGCTGCCACGGGTCCGGGACTGGATCGTGATGCCGTTGACGTTGCCCGAGACCTTGTTGCCCTTGACCGTGATGCCGGACGAGGTGTTGATGTTGATCCCGCCGCCGTCCCACAGCGACGTACCCGAGCCACGCCCGGTGCCGAAGCCGTTGCCGGTCACGGTGTTGCCGGAGATCGTGCCGTTGCGGCTGATCTCGAAGCGGATCCCGTCCGCGGCGTTGCCGACGATCTGGTTGCCGCTGATCACCCGGCCGTCGTCGGCGACGTCGGCCCACATCCCGATGCCCTTGTTCGACTTGATCACGTTGCCGCTCACGGTGCCGGACGACCGGGTCGACTTGATCCCGCCGGACTCCCAGTCCGCGATCCAGAACCCGTCGGTGTTGTTCGAGCTGATGATGTTGCCGGTCACGGACGCCGCGGCCGAGCTGTACTGGCCGAGGCCGAGCTGGCCGTTGTGGTGGATCAGGTTCTTGTCGACCTTGGTGTTGTCGGCCTTCACCAGCATCACGCCGACCGCGTGGTTCCAGCGGACGTCGTTGGCGAACACCTTCCAGCCCGGGCCGGAGACGAGCGCACCGGCCTGCGGGGCGCTGGCGAAGTGCTCGATGGTCAGGCCGCGGACGACGACACCGGTCGCGTTGGACTCGATCGCGGTCGCCGTCTTCGACATCTCGACCGCGTGCCCGACCGGGTCGCTGCCGAGGTAGATCGCGTTCGCTCCGTAGTCCGCGTAGAACGTGCCCGCCTTGACCGCCGAGACGCTCGCGACCCGCGTCAGGTGGACGTCGTCGAGGAAGAGCTGCTCCCGCAGGTAGCAGATGTTCGCCTGGTTGTCCTCGCACTCACCGCTCTTGCCGTACGCCGCCGGCAGCGCGCCGCGCACCACCCAGGCGGAGCCGGACTTCGCCCACCCGGTCAGCGGGATCGATCCGGTGAGGACGGCGCGCTTCGAGCTGGCCAGCACCTGGTTCGCCTTGGGGCGGATGGTCTCGCCGATGCGGTGCAGCCCGGCCGCGAAGCAGAACGTCGTACCGGCGGGCTTGGAGTTCACGATCGACTGAGCGTCCTGACCGGGCTCGATCACCGTGCCGGTGCACGGTCCGGCGACGGCCGGGCCCGCCTCGTCCGAGTCCACGCTGGGGGTCGTGGGGAGCTTCGGCTCGACCGGCTTCGACGGGGTGGTCGTCGGCTTCTTGGTCGGCGTCGACGACGCGCCGGGCTTCTTCGAGGGAGCGGTCGTGGTGTGCGTGGCCTTCGGTTGTGGCTTGCCGGGAGTCGTCGTGGTCTTTCCGGGCCGGTGCGACGGCAGCACCCGGGACGCGGCCTGCTCCGCGGTCTCGGACTTGGCGGCCGTGGTCGCCTTGTTCTCGTTCGCGATCACGGGCATCGCGACTGTAACGACTGCCAGCGCCGCAGCGATAAGCGCTGCGAACCACAACTTCTTCAATGCACTCTCCTGGGAGCGGGAAACCAGGTGCAGCCGTCTGCGTGACGAGGGCGGGACTTAAGGTAGTGCCATGCGGGTCGCCATGTTGCACAACCGTTACCGGACCGGTCAACCCAGTGGCGAGAACACCGTTGTCGCGCAAACGGTTGATTTATTGCGTAACTCAGGACATGAGATCGACCTCTACGCCCGAAACAGCGACGACATCGCGCAGATGAGCCGGAAAGATCGCGCACTGTTACCGTTTCGCTCCGTTTGGTCATTTTCGGCGGAACGCGATTTAACACTTCTATTGCAAGCGCAGCGGCCCGATCTGGTGCACGTTCACAACACTTTTCCGCTGTTCAGCGCCTCCGTGCTGCGGGCGACGTACCGCTTGGACCTTCCGGTGGTCGCGACCCTGCACAACTTCCGGCTGCTGTGTGCGAACGCCGTGCTGCAGCGTGACGGCGCGCCCTGCGAGTCGTGTGTCGGCAAGCTGCCGTTGGCCGCGGTGCGGCACAGCTGTTACCGCGAATCGCGCGTACAGACGTTGCCGCTGGCGGCGAGCATCGGCGTCCACAACACGCTGCACACCTGGCAGCGGTACGTCGACACGTTCGTCGTACCGTCCGGGTTCGTCCGCGATCGGTACGCCGCGGCCGGCTTCGACCCGGAGCGGTTCGAGGTGAAGCCGCATGCCGTGCCGCACTCCGGCGAGGTGCGGAGCGGGGCCGGCGACGGCGTGGTGTTCCTCGGGCGGCTCAGCGAGGACAAGGGGTTCGCGGATCTGCTGCAGGCGTGGGACCCCTCGCTCGGCAAGCTGATCGTGGTCGGCGACGGTCCGTTGCGGGCCGCGGCCGAGGACCTGGCCCGGAAAGACCTGTCTGTTCAGGTGCTTGGTCAACGACCGTGGGAGGAGTGCATGGAACTCCTGCGGTCCGCGCGCGTCGCCGTCGTACCGGCGCGTTCGTATGAGAGCTTCGGACTCGTGGTGATCGAGGCTTTCGCGCACGGCGTTCCGGTGGTCGCTTCCCGGCTCGGGGCGCTCGCGGAGCTTGTCGACGACGGGGAGACCGGCGCTTTGACCGTGCCCGGCGATCCGGAGGGATTACGAAAGGCGATCGGGTTGGTGGCTGATCCCGAGACTTCGATAGCCTTCGGCGAACGAGCCCGACAGGTTTACCTCGACCGCTTCACTCCGGAGCGTGATCTGGTGGCCACGGAGAGGATTTACACCGATGCTATCGCCCGGCACGCCGACAGCGGCCGCACGCGTCGGGGATCCTGGGCGCGCCGTGCCGGACAGGTATAAAGTTCCGCGGGACGCAGGGGGCAGCGTCACGCCGGAGGGATCGCAGGAATTCGTGTTGGGGGATGGCAGTTTGGGCAACGTGGTCAGGGCGCCGCGGGTCGCGTGTGTGGCCGGAGTCTTCGACCTGTTCCACGTCGGGCATGTCGACGTGCTCGAGCGGGCGCGCCGGCACAGCGACCGGCTGGTGGTGGCGGTCCTGTCCGACGAGTGGGCGATGGACGCCTGGGGCGCGCGGCCGTTCGTGCCGCTGCTCGAGCGGGCGCAGATCGTCGAGCACCTGCGCTGTGTCGACGAGGTAGTTGCCGTGGACGACGTTCGGTCCGAGTGGCTGACCGGCGTACTGGGGGTACAGACCGTGTTCGCTGCCACTGGCACCGACGGCGTGCTGGGCGTTGACGAGCTGGCCGGGATACCGCCCGCGCTCATCACCGTCCTGCCGGCCGGCCGGGGCTCCCGCAGCCCGATCCTGCGCGCCGCGATCGACCAGCGGCAATCGCGGTCCTCCGTCGCATGAGCTCGTTGCGCGAAACCGTCGCGCAGTTGTCCCAGGCCCAGAAGCCGTCGGCCGGTACGCCGGCGTACTCGCGGTTCGTGAACCGGCGGATCGGGCGGGTGTTCGCCGCGGCCGCGTTCCTCGGGCGGCGGACGCCGAACCAGGTGAGCCTGGCGTCCGGGTTCTGCTCGCTGGTGGGAATCGTGCTGGTGGCAACCGTCCGGCCGTCGTTCCTGCTCGCGCTGGTCGTGACGCTGCTGCTCGTGCTCGGCTACGGTCTGGATTCCGCGGACGGGCAGCTGGCCCGGTTGCGCGGGGGCGGGTCGCCGCTGGGGGAGTGGCTCGACCACATGATCGACGCCGTCAAGATCGTCCTGCTGCACAGCGCCGTACTGATCTCGTTCTACCGATTCGATGCCTTTGACAACGAGTTGGTGCTGCTCGTCCCGCTCGCCTACGTCTGTATGTCGTCGGTGCTGTTCTTCGGGCTGATCCTGATCGACCAGCTGCGGCGGCGCCACGGCGGTGCGGCGAAACCCAACCAGCGCGGCGATTCGGTGCTCAAGTCGTTGCTCATCGCACCGACCGACTACGGCGTCCTGTGCCTGGTCTTCCTGGCCTTCGGTACGCCGTCGCTGTTCCTCGTGCTGTACGCCGCGCTGCTCGTGCTGAACCTGCTCTTCCTCGCCGGCGCGGTCGCGAAGTGGTACCGGGAGATGGCCGTCCTGGGGGTGCAGGCCTGATGGCGATCGTCGGGTACGCCCCCGGTGTCTACGACATGTTCCACATCGGGCATCTGAACATCCTGCGCCGCGCCCGCGAGCACTGCGATCACCTCATCGCCGGCGTCGTCGAGGACGACGTGGTGGCCCGGATCAAGGGCCGTCCGCCGGTGGTTCCGCACCAGGAGCGGATGGACGTCATTCGAGCGCTCGACCTCGTCGACGAGGTGATCAGCGACTGGTCGAGCGACAAGTTCGAGATGTGGAAACAACTGCGGTACGACGTTCTCTTCAAAGGCGACGACTGGAAGGGAACGGAAAAGGGGACGAGACTGGAGAGGCTGCTGGGTGACGTCGGCGCACAGGTGCACTATTTCCCGTACACCGCCTCCACCTCGAGCACCGATCTGCGCAGGCTTCTGGAGGGGATGAGCTGATGCCGGGCCGGCCGAAGGTACTGCTCAGCGCGTACGCCTGCCGGCCGACGGGCGGGTCCGAGCCGGGCGCGGGATGGGCGTGGGCGAAGGCCGCGGCGCGGGACCACGACGTCTGGCTGCTGACCCGCGGCAAGTTCCTGCACGAGATCGACGCGGAGCTCGCGGTCCGGCCGGTGCCAGGGCTGACCGTCGTACCGCTGGAGATGCCGCGGTGGATCCTGCGGCTGCGGCGACGGCCGTCGGACGTGTACTGGTACTACCCGTTGTGGCAGGGCCTGGCCCGGCGGACGGCGCGACGCCTGCACGCCGAGCAGTCGTTCGATGTGATCCATCATCTGACCTTCGCGGTGGACTGGATGGGCGCCGGCGTGGTGGAGGAGTCGTCGGCGAAGGTGATCTGGGGCCCGGTCGGCGGGTCGACCACGGCTCCGCTCGCGATGTCGCACTGGCTCGGTCCGCGCGGCGTGGTCGGAGAGCTGGTACGCCGTGCGTACACCGGGCTCCGCCGCCGGCTGACCGGGCGCCGGATGGCGCAGACCGCCGACCTGATGGTTGCCCAGAACAACGATGTGGCCGAGGCGTTCCGGCCGTACGCTCGCGAGATCGTGGTTCAGCCGAACGTCGCGATCCGGCGCTTCACCGCGTCCGGTCCGTACGAGCCGTTCGGTGCCCCGGGCATCAAGACCGCGTTGTTCGTCGGCCGGTTGATCCCGTGGAAGGGCGTGCTGCTCGCCGTCAGTGCGCTGGCGCGCGCCGAGGCGGCCAACTGGGAGCTGCGCATCATCGGCGACGGTCCGGACTGGGGACGCGCCGAGGGTCTCGCCTGGCAGCTCGGTGTCCGCGACCGGGTCGAGTTCATGGGAGCGCTGCCGCGTGAGGACGTGCTGGCAGCGATGTTCCGGGCCGATGCACTCATCGCCCCCGCGCTCCGCGAGGCCGCCGGCTGGGCCGTGACCGAGGCGCTCGCCTCGGGCTGTCCTGTGGTGTGCGTCGATCGTGGCGGCCCGGCTGTGATCGTCGGCCCTGACGAGGGCGTCAGCGTCCCGTGGCAGGGTGACGTGGTCGGTGGGCTGGCCAAGGGGCTGGCTTCGCTCCGTGGCCGGATCACGCCGGTCGATCGCTGGGGTCCTGACCGGCTCCCCGAGATCCTCGCCGAGTGGTACGCGCCGGCTCGCGTGTCGCACTGAAAAACTTCTCCGCCCGATGTCGAACGGTGTCGAGCGGCTTCGTAGCGAGGGTGAGGGGCCGGCAACGGGCCGGTCCACCACCGGAGGTCAGGATGTCCGACATCACCAAGGCAGCCGTTGCCCGCCGCCTGACGCAGCAGCTGCTCGAGCCGCTCCACCTCGTCGCGTACATGGCCGACGAGCCGATGTACGCGCTCCAGGCTCTCGGCTTCGAGGGCTACTGGCCGGGGTACTTCGCCTCGCGGTCGGCGCCCCTCGGCCGGGTGCCTGCGGAGGTGGTGGACGCGCTCTTCTACAACTTCGTCCCCGGCGAGGTCGCCGCCTGCATCCCCGCCGTCTGGGACATCACCACCCCCGAGGCCGCCCTCGCCGCCAACCGGGAGGGCTGTGTCACCGCGCTCCGCCGCGTCCTCGGCGACCTCGCCGACAGCCCCGAGCTCGCCCGGGCCGCCGACCTCGCGATCCGTGCGGCGCTGAACGCGCCGACCGAGGGCCGGATCCTGTACGCCGGACTGCGGTCGCTGCCCGTCCCGGACGAGCCGGTTGCTCGACTGTGGCACGCGGCGACCATGTTGCGCGAACACCGCGGCGACGGCCACAACATCGCACTGGTTGCCGCCGGCATCGACGGGCAGGAGGCGCATGTGTTCGCCGCGATCGACAGCGGGATGAAGCCACGGGCGTACGGCCGACTGGATCCGCTGTCGGACGAGCAGCTGGAGTCGGTCGTCGACGGTCTGCGGATCCGCGGGCTGGTCGACGCGTCGGACGGGTTCACCCCGGCGGGGCGTGTGCTGAAGGACGAGATCGAGGCGGTCACGGACACGCTGGCGGCACCGGCGTACGACTGCTTGGAGCCGCACGAGATCGACGAGCTGATCGCCGACCTCGAGCCGCTGATCGCGCGGCTCGATGCCGTCGGCTACGACTTCGAGTTCGTGGCTCCGAAGTCCTAGTCGCGTGCGGTCTTGCCGGGGAGGGCGAGCATGCGGTCGAGGGCGAGCTTGGCGTACTTCTCGGTGTCCGCGTCGACCTTGATCGGGTTGACCACGTGGCCGGCGACGAGGTTCTCCAGGGCCCAGACGAAGTGCGGCAGGTCGATCCGGTTCATCGTGGCGCAGTAGCAGACCGTCTTGTCGAGGAACACGATGTTCTTGTCGGCGTGCTGCTTCGCCAGCCGCTGCACCAGGTTGAGCTCGGTGCCTACGGCCCACGACGTACCGGGCTCGGCGGTCTCCAGGGCCTGGATGATGTACTCCGTCGAGCCGACCAGATCGGCCTTGGTGACGACCTCGTGGCGGCACTCCGGGTGGACGATCACGTTCACGCCCGGGACCCGCGAACGGACGTCGTCGACCGACTCGGCGGTGAAGCGACCGTGCACCGAGCAGTGTCCGCGCCAGAGGATCATCTTCGCCGCGGCCAACTGCTCGCGGGTCAGGCCGCCGCCCGGCTTGTGCGGGTCGTACACGACGCAGTCGTCGAGGCTCAGGCCCAGCTGCAGTACGGCGGTGTTGCGGCCCAGGTGCTGGTCCGGCAGGAAGAGCACCTTCTCGCCCTTCTCGAACGCCCAATTGAGCGCGGTCTCCGCGTTGCTCGACGTACAGACGACGCCGCCGTTGCGGCCGCAGAACGCCTTGATGTCCGCGGACGAGTTCATGTAGGTGACGGGCACGGTCACGTCCGCGACACCGGCGTCGGCGAGCGCGTCCCAGGCCGCCTCGACCTGCTGGATGCGCGCCATGTCGGCCATCGAGCAGCCGGCCGCGAGGTCCGGCAGGATCACGGTCTGCTGGTCGTTGGTGAGGATGTCGGCGGACTCGGCCATGAAGTGCACACCGCAGAACACGATGTACGGCGCGTCCGGCCGGTTGGCGGCGTCGCGCGCGAGTTTGAACGAGTCACCGGTGACGTCCGCGAACTGGATCACCTCGTCGCGCTGGTAGTGGTGCCCGAGCACGAACACCTGGTCACCCAGCGCCGCCTTGGCCTTCAACGCCCGCTCGACCAGATCCGGGTCGGACGCCGGCGGAAGCGCCCCCGGGCACTCGACCCCACGCTCCGAGTGCGGGTCGGTGTTCTGCCCCAGGAACAGCAACGGAAGAGCCTTGGAACCGCCTGCGATCGTCGTCACGCCCCACATCGTGCCACGCCCACGACCGCGCCCCGCGTGGCACACGTCACTGCCCAGACTGTGAAATCAGTACCCTCACAACGTGAAGAGCGCAGACGTGCCGGTCGCGGGTCTGGTGCTGGCCGCGGGGGCCGGCCGCCGGATGGGTACTCCGAAGGCGTTGGTCCGTGACCCGGCCGGCGTCCCGTGGGTCGTCCGCGCGTCCCGCGTACTCGCGGACGGCGGCTGCACCCCGGTCGTGGTCGTCATCGGAGCCGCCGCCGACCAGGTCCGCGCCGAGCTGACCTCCGAGCCGGTCGAGGTCGTCGAAGCAACCGACTGGTCCGAGGGCATGGGCGCCTCCCTCCGGGCCGGCCTGACAGCGCTCCGTGACCTGCCCGCTGCCGCCGTCGGAGATGGTGAGGTGGTGGGGGTTGTGGTCGTGCCGGTGGATTTGCCTGGATTGACCGCTGCGGCTGTGCGGCGGGTCGCGGACGGCGCCGGAGCGCGCGTGCTGGCGCGGGCGACGTACCACGGGGTTCCTGGGCATCCGGTGGTGATTGGACGGGCGCACTGGGACGGCGTGATCGCGTCGGCGCGAGGGGATGAGGGGGCGCGCGGGTATCTGCGGGCGCACGACGTGGTGGCGGTGGAGTGTGCGGATCTGGGCGACGGAGCGGATGTGGATACGGTGGACGACTTGCCCCCGGGGCACGGGTAAGGGTGGTCATCGGGGCGAAGTAGGTGAATGCTGAAGGAGTGAGTGCCGTCGGCTCGGCGGCTGAGCTGGCCGAGCGTCTGCGGGCGACCGGATACCTCGCCGGAGAGGGCTTGGCAACGGTCGGCTATCTCGCGCTCGCGTTGCAGCGGCCGCTACTCCTCGAAGGCGAGCCCGGCACCGGCAAGACCTCGCTCGCCGCCGCGATCGCGGAGGCACTCGACCTGGACCTGATCCGCCTGCAGTGCTACGAGGGCATCGACGCCTCCCAGGCGCTCTACGACTGGGATTTCCCGCGCCAGATCCTGCACCTGCGGACGGTCGAGGCCACCAGCTCCGACGCGAAGGTCGACGAGGTGGAGAGGAGCCTGTTCGACGAACGTTTCCTGCTCTCCCGTCCGGTACTGCGAGCGCTCCGCGAAAGCCCCGCCGTCCTGCTCGTCGACGAGATCGACCGCGCGGACGACGAGTTCGAGGCGTTTCTGCTCGAGGTGCTGTCGACGTACGAGGTGACGATCCCGGAGCTCGGCACGATCACCGCCGAAGTACCGCCGATCGTCGTCCTCACCTCGAACCGGACCCGCGAGGTGCACGACGCGCTCAAGCGCCGCTGCCTGTACCACTGGATCGACCATCCCGGCCTGGCCCGCGAGGTCGAGATCGTCCGTACCCGCCTGCCCGGCGTCTCCGCCCGGCTCGCCGAGCAGGTCGCCCGCTCGGTGCACCGGATCCGCGAGCTCGACCTGCTCAAGCCGCCCGGTGTCGCGGAGACCCTCGACTGGGCCCGCGCCCTCGAGGCGCTCGGCGCGGACATCCTCGACGTCGAGACCGCGGCCGCGACTCTCGGCGCCGTGCTGAAGTACCGCGAGGACACCGACCGCGTCCGTGAATCCCTCGACCGGCTCCTGGCCAGCTGACCATGACGGCCGAGGGACGGAGCGCAGAGCCGGATCTCGCCTTGGCCGGATTCGCCGCGGCGCTACGGCATGCCGGACTGGCCGTGACGGCGGACCGGGTTCACCTGTTCCTCCGCGCGGTCGCCGCACTCGACGCCACGATGACCGCCGATGTGTACTGGGCCGGCCGCGCAGCCTTGTGCAGCGGCCCCGACGACACCGCCCGCTACGACGAGGTGTTCGCCGCCTGGTTCTCCGGACAGCGATCGCGCGGCATCGTCCGCCGTACTCCGCAGGCCTCCGTACAAGCCGCGCTCGGGGACAGCGGTGAGGGCGAGGACGGCAACCGCACGCTCAACGTCGCCGCGAGTACGACGGAAGTCCTCCGGCACCGCGATGTCGCCGACCTGTCGGCCACCGATCGCGCCGAACTGGCCCGCCTGTTCGGCACGCTCCGACCGCGGGCGCCGGTACGCCGCGCCAGCCGCCGTCGCCCGTCACATCGCGGCGACGTCGATCCGCGACGGACGCTCCGCGCGCAGCTCCGGCAGGTCGGCGAGCCGGGCCGCGTGCAGTACCGCCGCCGCGGCGTGCGGCACCGGCGGGTCGTCGTACTGATCGACGTCTCCGGATCGATGCGCCCGTACGCCGACAGCCTGCTGCGGCTCGCGCACACGATGGTCCAGCAGGCGCCGCGCTCGGTGGAGGTCTTCACAATCGGCACGCGCCTGACCCGCGTGACCACCGCGCTGCGCCGGCGGGATGCGGACTTCGCGCTGCGGTCGGCGGGCGACGTCGTACCGGACTGGTCGGGTGGGACGCGGCTGGGTGAGGTGCTGAAGGTCTTCCTGGACCGCTGGGGTCAGCGCGGTACGGCGCGGCGAGGGGTCGTGATCGTGTGCAGTGACGGGTGGGAGCGCGGGGATGCCACGCTGCTCGGGGCGCAGATGCAGCGGCTGGCCGGCCTCGCGCATCGGGTGGTGTGGCTGAATCCGCACCGCGGCAAGCCTGGGTACGAGCCCGTGCAGGCCGGGATCGTCGCCGTACTGCCGCACCTGGACGAGTTGGTCGCCGGGCACAGCCTGAGCAGCTTCGCCGCACTCCTGGAGGTGGTCGCCGATGCGTGATGTTCTCGACCGATTGCTGACCTGGTGGGAGGCCGGCGAATCGGTTGCCGTCGGCACCGTTGTCGCGACGTTCGAGTCGGCGCCGCGGCCGCCGGGCGCGGTGATGCTGGTCGGCCCCGGTCTGGAGGCCGTCGGCAGCGTGTCGGGCGGGTGCGTGGAGGGCGCGGTCTACCAGCTCGGCGAGGAGGTCCTCGAGTCGGGCGAGCCCGTCCTGCAGCGCTACGGCGTGAGCGACGAGTCGGCGTTCGCGGTGGGACTGACCTGCGGCGGGATCCTCGACATCTTCGTCGAGAAGGTCGACCGCACCTCGTTCCCGGAACTCGCCGAGGTCGCAGCAGACATCGCCGAAGGCCGCCCGGTGGCCGTCGCAACCGTCGTCGCCCACCCAGACCCGTCCCGACTCGGCCGCCGCCTGATCGTCCGCCCAGAGCAAGGCACTGAGGTGGCGGACACCGGCGCGCGGCCCGCCGACCGGGTCGGAGCCTCGTCCTCTTCCTCCCGACCCGAGCGGAGCGAGGGGCGGGGTGGTTTGGGGTCGGAGCGGGCGGATGATGCGGTTCTCGACGATGCGCGGGGGCTGTTGGCTAACGGGCGGACCGAGACGCTGGAGTACGGGCCGGACGGGGAGCGGCGGGGGGAGGGGATGCGGGTGTTCGTGTCGTCGTACGCGCCGGTGCCGCGGTTGCTGGTGTTCGGGGCGATCGACTTCGCGGCTGCGGTCGCACGACTCGGTTCGTTCCTCGGCTACCGCGTGACCGTGTGCGACGCGCGTGGCGTGTTCGCGACCGCGTCCCGGTTCCCGTCGGCCGACGAGGTGGTCGTGGACTGGCCGCACCGATACCTGGCGGGCGAGTCCGCGGCCGGCCGGATCGACGACCGGACGGTGATCTGCGTGCTGACGCATGACCCGAAGTTCGACGTACCGCTGCTGGAGGTCGCGTTGCGACTGCCGCAGGTCGCCTACATCGGCGCGATGGGTTCGCGGCGTACGCACGACGACCGGCTGAAGCGTTTGCGGGAGGCCGGCCTGACCGAGGCGGAGGTGGCCCGGCTGTCCAGCCCGATCGGTCTGGACCTCGGCGCGCGGACCCCGGAGGAGACCGCGGTCAGCATCGCGGCCGAGATCATCGCCCAGCGCTGGGGTGGCGCCGGGCAGCGGCTCTCGGCCGCGGCGGGGCCGATTCACCACTGATCAGAGCTTGTGGGCAACATCACACGGGGAGCAGGATCGAACCTACGGCGGTGCTGACATCTGGAGGCGGGGCGATGACCCGGATCACAGTGAAGGTCGACGGAAGCAGTTTCACCGACGAGGTGGAACCGCGCACGCTGCTCGTGCATTACCTGCGCGAGCAGCTGGGGAAGACGGGCACTGTGGTCGGTTGTGACACCGGCAACTGCGGCGCGTGCACGGTCCACCTGGACGGGCGGAGCGTGAAGTCCTGTTCGCTGCTCGCGGTCCAGACCGACGGTCACGAGGTGACCACGATCGAAGGGCTCGCGACCGACGGTCAGCTGCACCCGATGCAGCAGGCGTTCCACGAGAACCACGCGCTGCAATGCGGCTACTGCACGCCCGGCATGATCATGCAGTCCATCGATCTGCTCGCCGACAACCCGGATCCGAGCGAGGAGGACGTCCGGCTGGGTATCGAGGGCAACCTTTGTCGCTGCACCGGCTACCAGAACATCGTCAAGGCCGTCCGCGCCGCTGCCGCCGCGGGAGGTGCGCAATGACGACCACCGAGGACCGCCCGGCCACCGAGATCGGCAATCCGCGCCGCCGCAAGGAGGACGCCCGGCTGATCACCGGCCGGACCCGCTGGACCGACAACATCGTGCTCCCGGGGATGCAGCACATCGCGATGGTGCGCAGCCCGTTTGCGCACGCACGGATCACCTCGATCGACACCGAGGCAGCCCGGGCCTCGACCGGGGTCGTTGCCGTGATCACCGGTGCCGACATCGCCGACGAGCAGGGCGCGCTGCCGAACGCGTGGGCGATCGTGTCCGAGCAGCAGGCCCCTGTGCATCCGTCGATGGCCGTCGACCACGTCGCTTTCGCCGGCGAGATCGTGGCCATGGTCGTCGCCCGGACAGCGGCCGAGGCGAACGACGCTGCCGACCTGGTCGACGTCGAGTACGACGAGCTCACGCCCGCCCTCGAGCTCAAGGCCGCCGCGCGTGACGAGGTCCTGGCCCATCCGGACCTCGGGACGAACCTGTCCGCGGTCTGGTCGTACGACTCGGCCGAGTCCGGCACCGGCGGCGACGTCGAGGCGGCGATCGCGGCTGCTCGTGACGGCGGCATCGTGATCGAGAAGGAGTTCCGGCAGCAGCGGCTGATCCCGGCGTTCATGGAGCCGCGGGCGATCGTCGTCGACCCGACCACCGAACAGATGACCGTGTGGTCGTCGACCCAGGTGCCGCATTTCGTGAAGATCTTCATCGCGCTCGTACTCGGCATCCCGGAGAACAAGATCCGGGTGATCGCGCCGGACGTCGGCGGCGGGTTCGGCGGCAAACTCCAGTTCACCCCGGAGGAAGTGCTGACGGTCATCGCGGCCCGCCGTACCGGAAAGCCCTGTAAGTACTGCGAGACCAGGTCCGAGTCCTTGATGGCCGCGCACCACGGCCGCGACCAGTGGCAGCAAGTGACGCTGGCGGCAAACGCCGATGGCACCGTGACCGGGCTCAAGGTCGAGCTGATCGCCGACATGGGTGCGTACCTGGGCCTGGTGACGTCGGCGATCCCGTTGCTCGGAGCATTCATGTACAACGGGATCTACAAGTTCCCGTCGTACCACCTCGGCATCACCAACGTGTTCACGAACAAGACCTGGACCGATGCGTACCGCGGCGCGGGCCGGCCGGAGGCGACGTACGCGATCGAGCGGGTGATGGACGAGTTGGCCGCACAGGTCGGCGTCGATCCGCTGGAGATCCGCGAGCGGAACTGGATCAAGCACGAGGAGTTCCCGTTCTCGACGGTGTCCGGCCTGCAGTACGACTCCGGCAACTACGAGGCCGCCACCGCCAGGGCGCGCGACCTCTTCCGGTACGACGACCTGCGCAAGGAGCAGGCGGAGCGCCGGGAGTCCGGCGATCCGGTCCAGCTCGGGATCGGCATCTCGACGTACACCGAGATGTGCGGGCTGGCGCCGTCGCGGTGGCTCGGCTCGATGGGGTACGTCGGCGGCGGCTGGGAGCACGCGGCGGTCCGGATGCTGCCGACCGGGAAGGTCGAGGTGGTGACCGGGACGAGTCCGCACGGACAGGGGCACGAGACAGCATGGAGCCAGCTGGTCGCGGATCGGTTGGGCGTCGCCTTCGAGGATGTCGAAGTACTGCACGGTGACACGCAGGTCGCCGTCCGCGGCCTGGACACGTATGGCTCGCGCTCGCTGGCCGTCGGTGGGATGGCCGTCCTGGCTGCGGCCGACAAGGTGATCGAGAAGGCGAAGCCGATCGCGGCCCAGCTGCTGGAGGCGAACGCGGACGACCTCGAGTTCACGTCCGGCCGGTACGGCGTTCGCGGTACCGATGCGGGCATGACGCTGGCGGAGCTGGCGTTCGCGGTCTTCCAGGGGCACAAGCTCGACGGGTCCGCGGAAGGGTGTCTGGACGCGGACGCGACCCTCGATCCGGACGACTTCTCGTTCCCGCACGGGACGCACCTGTGCGCGGTCGAGGTCGACACCGAGACTGGGGAGACGAAGATCCGGTCGTACGTGAGCGTCGACGACGTCGGCGTGGTCGTCAATCCGCTGATCGTCGAGGGCCAGGTGCACGGCGGTCTCGCGCAGGGCATCGCCCAGGCGCTCTACGAGGAAGCTGTGCACGACGAGTCCGGGACGCTGATCAGCGGCTCGTTCGACCAGTATTTGTTGCCAGGGGCACCCGATCTGCCGCGGTTCGAGACGGCGCGGACCGAGACGCCCGCGACCACGAACCAGCTCGGCGTGAAGGGTGTCGGCGAGGCCGGGACGATCGCGTCGACGCCGGCGGTCGTGAACGCGATCGTCGACGCGCTGCGGCCGCTCGGCGTCACGGACGTGCCGATGCCGTGTACGCCGTACCGCGTGTGGAAGGCCATCCAGACTGTGCAGATCAGTGAGGAAGGAGCGCGGTCATGATCCCGGCAGCCTTCGAGTACTTCGCACCGGCCACCGTCGACGAAGCGCTGGGGTTGCTCCGCGAGCAACCCGACGCGAAGCTGCTGGCCGGTGGGCAGAGCCTGATGCCGGCGCTGCGGTTGCGGCTGGCGGCGCCGGAGACGATCGTCGACCTCGGGAAGGTCGACGAGCTTCGCGGGGTGCGGGACGACGGGGACGTGTTGGTGATCGGTGCGATGACCACGCACAGCACGGTGCAGTCCTCACCGGTGGTGAACGAGCATGCCCGGTTGATTTCGTTGGCGACAGCAACGGTCGGGGATCCGCAGATCCGGCATCGCGGCACGTTCGGCGGTTCGCTGGCGCATGCGGATCCGGCTGCCGATCTGCCGGCTGTGGCGGTGGCGCTGGACGCTTCGTTCGTGATCGCCGGGCCGGATGGTCGTCGTACCGTCGCGGCGGCGGACTTCTTCCAGGGCGTGTTCAGTACGGCGCTGGGCGAGGACGAGTTGCTGGTCGAGATCCGTGTGCCGAAGTACACCGGTTGGGGAGCGCATTACGAGAAGTTCAACCGGGTCGCGCAGGCGTGGTCGATCGTCTCGGTGGCGGCGGCGATCCGGCTCGACGGTGATTCGATCGCGGAGGCACGGGTTGCGCTCGGCAACATGGGTTCGACGCCGGTGCGGGCGACCGCGTCGAGGAGGCGCTGGTCGGCGGGCCCGCGACGGCCGACGCCGTACGGGAGGCCGCGGCGCGGGCGGCGGACGGGACGTCGCCGGTGACGGATCTCAACGGCGACGCCGACTATCGGCGGCATCTGGCCACGGTGCTCACGCGCCGTGCGGTCCTGGCGGCGGCGGGTACGGCGTGAAGCTCGAGCACAAGTTCGTCGTACCGGCTCCGGTCGAGCAGACGTGGGCCGCGTTCAACGATCTCGAACGGGTGGTGCCGTGTTTCCCCGGCGCCACCCTGACGTCGTACGACGGCGACGAGTTCACCGGCTCGTGCAAGGTCAAGCTCGGGCCGGTGTCGCTGCAGTACTCCGGCAACGGGACCTTCCTCGAACGTGATCCGGCCGACCATCACGCGGTGATCGAGGCCAAGGGCAAGGACCGCCGCGGCAACGGCACGGCGACAGCGCGCGTCACGGCCCGCCTGACCGCGGCCGGCCCGGGTTCGACCGAGGTCACCGTCGACACCGACCTCACCATCACCGGCCGCCCCGCCCAGTTCGGCCGCGGCCTGATCCAGGACGTCTCCAACAAACTCCTGGACCAATTCACCACCTGCCTGAAAACCAAGCTGGACACCCCACCCACCCAAGACACCCCACCGACCAGCGACGGCCCGCCGACCCGTGACGACCCATCGGTTGACACGCGACCACCTCCCTCCGAGGCTCCACCTCCGTCGGCCTCGGCGGAGCCGGCCGCGGTCTCCCTCGACCTCGGCAGCACCGTCCTCCCAGTCCTCGCCCGCCGCGCAGCGCCGTACCTCATCGGTGCAGTGGTCGCCCTGCTCCTCCGCCGCCTCTTCCGCCGCTAGGCGGCTTCCGCACTGAGCGTCCGCGCAACCGATCGCCGAGCCGCGAACCACGCCGGCAACGCCGTCAACGCCGCCGTCGCAACCAGCATCGCGACCGCAACCCCGACCAACGACGACCCGGGCGGCATCGCAATCTGCCCAACGGTGAAGAAGCCGAACAGAAATATCCCCAAATACACGCCCACAACCGCCCCGGGAACCGCAGGCAGCAGCTGCGCAAAGGACAACCCCGCCGACACCTGCCCCGGAGTCGCACCAAGTGCACGGGCGACAGCCATGCTCGCCCGCGACTCCATCGCCGTCATCCACGTGGTCGCGACCGTGTTGACGATCGCGAGCACGAGGAGCATGACAGTCACCGCCAGCAGCAACCGGTAGTTCTGCTCGTCTCGGATGTTCGGCAACGCGGCCGCGCCGTATCCGTACGGCCTGGCCGGCTGCGCGACGCCGATCAGCAATCCGGTGACACCGGTGACCGTCGCCGCAGTCGAGCACGCATGCAGTACGGCGCGACCTGGCCGACGCGCAGTCAGCCGCAACCCCAGTAGAAGCGGAGTCGGCAGCAGCGCCGAGAGCGTGGTCAGCCAAGGACGGTGACGTGGGTACTGCGCCGGGCTCGTCAGTGCCGTCACCGTCGCCGTCCGCAGCGCACGCACTGTCGGCGGCAGCGTGGTCAGAACCGCCACCCCCAGCGCGAGCACCGTCGTAGCGACGAGTGTGGTGACGTCTGGTCCGACGATGTGACCGATGCGGCTCGCAGTGGGGTTGGCGAGGGCCGGCTCGACCAGCCGGGCGACAACGAGCCCAACGACCTGAGCCACCAGCGCGAGAGCGAGGAACTCGGTCAGCAGTACAGCGGCGATCAGACCAGGCGTAGCGCCGACCGCTTTCAGCAGCCCGGCCCGGCGAGTCTGTTCGGCGGCACGTCCGGCCGCGAGCGCAGCAACTCCCGTGACGGCGAGGAAGCCGAGCAGCCAACCGCCGACGACCAGGATCGGCTGGCTGCCATCGAGGATGACGGCGTCCTGCTGAGCAAGGAACTGCCACGAGTGCATGGTCACCCTGGTGCTGGTGACGTGGTGCGCGGCGATGAAGGCCTGGGTGGCGTCGGGATCGCGCAGGTCGAGATCCATAGCGGTCGTCACCGGCAGATCCTGTCCGGCGAGCTTCTGCGCGTCCGCCGCCGTCATCCAGACCAGACCGTTCCAATCGCTCGGCCCGCCGAACGGGCCGATGCCCGCGGCCCAGGGATAGATCGCCGTCGACGCGGCGACCGCGATCCCCACGACCGGATACGACCGGCCGGAGATCGTCACGCGATCGCCGACGTTCACGCCGACCGCGGTGGCCAGACCGCGATCGATGACCGCTCCGCCGGGCCGGATCCATTCACCCGACGTGACCAGCGGGTGGTTGATCTCGCCCGGCGTCGGTTCGGCACCGTGCACGACGACACCGGAGCTCTTGCCGTGGGCAACCAGGTCGCCGTACACGACGGCGTACGGTCCGTGGTGCCCGACGACCTCGGGATCGGCAGCGAGTTCTTCCAGTGCGGGGACCACGGCCGGACCGGTGTCCGGAGCGAGCGCGACGACGTCCGGGCCGCCGGTCGCGGCGCGGGTCTGCCGGTAGAGCGATTGGCTTGCGCCGTTGAGGGACAGCCCGAGGGCGACGGTGGCGACGGCTGCGGTGACGGCGAGTATGAGCATCGCTGCGTGCGCTTTGTGCCGACGTACGTCGGCCAGCACCAGGCGTACGACGAGGTGGACGCGACCCACGCCGGTCAGCCGTCCAGTCCGATGAGGCCCGCGAGGCGTCCGGTCCCGTCGAGCAGTCGGGTGTCGTCGACGAACATGCCGTCGCGCATCGAGATCAGCCGGTCGGCGGTGGCGGCGACTCGTTCGTCGTGCGTGACGATGACGAGGGTCTGTCCGGCGGCACGGAGCTCGGCGAAGATCCGCAGTACGTCGGTGGTCGCGGTCGTGTCGAGGTTGCCGGTCGGCTCGTCGGCGAGCACGACCTGCGGTTGGTTGGCGAGCGCACGGGCGATCGCGGCGCGTTGGCGCTGGCCGCCGGACAGCTCGGACGGGAGGTGCTGCGCACGGTCCGCCAGCCCGACCTGGTCGAGCAGGAAGTCGGCCCGCCGTCTGGCCGCACGCAGTGAGCGGCCGGCGAGGAGAGCGGGGAGCTCGACGTTCTCGGCTGTGCTCAGCTCGTCGACCAGATGGAACGCCTGGAAGACGAATCCGATCGAGCGGCGCCGCATCCTTGCCAGTGCACGCTCGCTGAGGTTGTCGGTACGGCGGTGTCCGACCCACACCTCACCGGCCGTAGGACGCTCCAGGCCGCCGAGCAGATGGAGCAGCGTGGACTTCCCGCAGCCGCTCGGGCCCATCACCGCGAGCGTCTGTCCCTCGGGTACGTCGAGGTCGACCTCGTCGACGGCACGTACTCGGCTCGCCCCCGCGCCGTGCTCCTTGGTCAGTCCGCGGGTCTGCAGCACGGTCATGTGTCCTCGGGTTTGTTGTGGGGTGTGGACCAGGTGCGTTCGCAGACGTCGAGCCAGCGCAGGTCCGCCTGCAGGCGGAGCATCACGCCCTCGAGCAGGACAACCGCCGTCGAGCCGGCCGGCTCGGCCAACGCAGCCTGCTGCGCCTCCCGCAGGATCCGCAGCAACTCACGCCGTTGAGCCGCGACAAGCTCGACCGGGTCAGCAAGGTGCGCAGCCGCCGCCACGACCAGCTTGAGATGGAACTCCGCCAGATCCGGCTTGGGGCGGGCCACCTCGCTCAGCCATGCGGCAACCCGCTGCTGCCCGGCCGGCGTCAACGCGTACACCTTGCGGTCGGGGCTGTCCGACGGCTCGCAAACGATCAGCCCCGCCTTCTCCAACCGCCCGAGCGTCACGTAGATCTGCCCAGGATTCATCGACTCCCCGAGCGGCCCCAGACTCTGCCGCAACCGCGCCCGCAGTTCATACCCATGCGACGGCTCCTTGGCCAACATCGCCAACACCGCATCCTGCACGCCAACCCCCTAACGGTTAGCCAATAGATAGCGGTTATCCGTGCGGCATGTCAAAGTACAGCCCACCCGCGAACACTGCGGGCAGGATCGGCCGATGCCCGGCAATCACGGTCAGCCGTGCGGCCTCCTCCGCCGTGAACCAGCCGGATTCGCTCACCTCTGCCGAGGTTCCGGCCTCACCGCCGACTGCCTCCGCGCGGAAGAGCACGCCGACAATCTGTACGCGGTTGCCGTCGGGGTAGACCACGACGACGTCCGGGTTCGAGTACACGCCGATCAATGCGGTCACTCGGACCGACAGGCCGGTCTCCTCGAGGGTCTCTCGTTCGGCGGCCTCGGCCGGGCGCTCGCCTGGCTCGACGGCGCCGCCTGGCATGCACCACTCGCCGTTGTCGGTCCGCTTCGTCAGCAGGAGGCGGTCACCATCCATCACCGCCGCGGCCGCGCCGATCCTCAGGCGTGCGGTGGCGCCGATGCGGTCGCCGAACTCGTGCCGCGTGTAACCGGGCACCCGAGGCGTCTCATCGCCCATCGCGCAGTGCCTCCCGGCTCAGGTGGTCGGCTGTTCTGGTTGTCTCTGGCAAGCGATAGCGCGGCGTGAGGTGCAGGACGTGGTTGACGGCGGTTGGCAAGGTGACGCGGTGGCCGACGGATATGTACATCGGCTTGATGCCGGACTGTGTCCGTAGGGTTGCTCCGACGACCTCGTCGGCGTCCAGTAGGTCGGCTGTTGCGCCTCGGTCGTGGGCGGGCTCTTGGTGCGTTCCGATGAAGGGTGTCTTGGCTGCGCCGATCGACGGGATGCCGGTCAGTACGCCGAGATGGCAGGCCAAGCCGAAGCGGCGGGGATGGGCGAGGCCTTGGCCGTCACAGACGAGCAGGTCCGGTGTGGTCGTGAGGCGATCGAGGGCGGTGAGCAACGCCGGCACCTCGCGGAACGCGAACAACCCCGGCACGTACGGGAACGTCGTCTCCCCGAGCATGACCGCGCGGTCCACCTCGCGGAGCGTCTCCCAATCGAGTACGACGACCGCGGCTGCCAGCCGGTCCCGGTCGTACGCGACGTCCAGCCCGGCCACGTGGCGCGGCGCCGGCCCCACATCCACGACCTCGACTAGGCCGCGCAACTTCTCCTGTACCGCGATCGCCTCGGCGGCAGAGGTGGGCCATGTCGAGTTCATTCGAACGACGGCGGGCCGCTCGGAGGCCATTCGACGAGCTCGATCCGGTAGCCGTCGGGGTCGATCAGCCAGGAGGTCTTGGGGCCGTCGGCGCCGCCGGGGAGCTCGGGTTCGCCTGGTTGCAGGCCGGCGGCGGTCAGGCGGTCGAGTGTCTCGGCGAGGGAGTCGACTTCGATCGCGAAGTGCTGGAAGCTGCCGACCTCGACCGGGCCGTCGGCGGGGCGATGGACGAGTTCGAGGGACACCGACTTCTCCTCCGGCAGCCGGAGCCAGACCAGGCCGGAGCCGTCGTCGAACGGGACTGTGCCGAGGTTCACGTAGCCGACCGTGGTGTAGAAGGCGAGCGAGCGTTCGAGATCACTCACCCGGAGTGCGAACAGAACTGTCTTCATGCCCAACGATCCAACTGCCCCCCATCGGGCCCGTCAATCTGCGTGCATAACGACAGGAGGTGTCGGGTGATCGAGGCAGGTTCGTGCTCCGCTCAGGCGGGGAGCGGCATGTACGTACACGACTACGTCCTGTTCTTACGTCGCGCAGTGGGACGGGCGGCCGCAGGTTCGGGGGGCTGGGGGAGGATGTGGGCATGCGGATCCTGATTGCGCCGGACAAGTTCGCGGGCACGTTGACGGCTGTGGAGGCGGCTGCGGCCATCGAGGAAGGATGGCGGCGGCGGGATCCCGGGGCCGAGGTGCTCGTCGCGCCGATGGCTGACGGCGGGCCTGGATTCATCGATGTGTTGTCCGCGGTGGTCGATGGGACGCTGCTGTCGGTCACTGTCCGTGGGCCACTCGGTGTGGAGACTCCGGCGACGGTCCTGATGGCGGGGGAGACGGCGTACGTCGAGACCGCGCAAGCGTGCGGACTGCATCTCGTGGAGCCGAAGGACCGGCGGCCCGAGGACGCGACGACGTACGGCGTCGGCCAGCTGATCGCCGCCGCAGTAGACGCCGGCGCGAAGCGGATCATCCTCGGCCTCGGCGGCTCGGGAACGAACGACGCCGGCGCCGGCATGCTCGCCGCCCTGGGTGCGACCGGAGTCGCAGAGGGCAGCGCGCCCGACGAGGTGACCGGCAGGAGTGTCGGGCGGCTGGATGCGGGAGCGGCGGGGCTTGCCGGGCTGACTGAGGTAGATCTCCAGCCCGCGCGCGATCGGGTGGCGGGGGTCGAGTTTGTCGCGGCCAGCGATGTGGAGAACCCGATGCTCGGGCTCCGGGGCGCGACCAACATCTTCGGTGCACAGAAAGGCATCACCGACGATCGGAAACCTGCGGTCGACGGTTGGCTGACGCACTTCGCGGAGCTGGCCGACCGGAAGACGGCCGACCAGAAGGGCGCGGGTGCCGCGGGCGGGCTCGGCTACGCCCTCCTGCTCCTCGGTGCTGAGCGTGTCTCCGGGATCGACCTGGTGGCCGAGCTCACCGGGCTGAAGGAGAAGGCGGCGCGCGTCGACCTGGTGCTGAGCGGGGAGGGGGCGTTCGACTTCCAGTCCCGGGACGGGAAGGTGATCGCCGGCGTCGCGAAGGTCGCGAATGACGCGATGCGGCCGTGCGTCGTACTCGCCGGGAAGGTGCTGATCGGGGCGCGGGAGATGCGGACGATGGGCGTCGAGTCGGCGTACGCGCTGGTCGACGTGGTCGGCGAGGAGCAGGCGTTCGCGGACCCGCACGGTTCGCTCGCGACGGTCGCGGAGCGGGTCGCCAAGACCTGGGCGCGCTGATCAACCTGTGACCGTGGTAGTTGATCCGTGAAATTGGTGTGCGACCATGGGAATGAGCGCGGACCGGCCGGTGTTGGTGCGTGTTGACAAGAGACTTCCGTGCTGACGAGTTGTAGGTCGGCACTTGAGCAGATGACTGGAGTCAGGGATGACTGAAGCGCAGACCGAGCAGGCCGTCGCCACTGGTGTTCTCCTCACCGACGGGGCCGCCGCCAAGGTGAAGGCGCTGCTCGACCAGGAAGGCCGTGACGACCTCGCGCTGCGGGTCGCCGTGCAGCCGGGCGGGTGCTCCGGCCTGCGGTACCAGCTGTTCTTCGACGAGCGTCAGCTCGACGGCGACGTGGTGGCCGACTTCGGTGGTGTGAGCGTTGTCACCGACCGGATGAGCGCGCCGTACCTCAAGGGTGCGTCGATCGACTTCGTGGACACGATCGAGAAGCAGGGCTTCACGATCGACAACCCGAACGCGACCGGCTCCTGCGCCTGCGGCGACTCGTTCAACTGATCGACCTCTGAAGCCCCTGGCGCCCTCGCGGTGGCCAGGGGCTTCGGCATGTCCGGACTTCGGTACGGCGGGTCCCACCGTGTGAAGCCGACGTCGCCATGGACTGGTTGGTGAAGGAAGGGTTCGTCAGCCGTGACTGACCGCTGATTCCCGCGCCCGCTTCGGGAGGAGGAACGTCACCGCGAGGCTGACCACGAAGAGCCCGATCGCGACCAGGACCGACGTCTTGGTGGCGCCGAGGAACGCGTGCGCCGGCAGCAGCTGGAAGAACACGGTGCCGATCACCGCGACGCCGATCGCCCCGCCGTACTGCTGCATCGCGGTCAGTACGCCGGACGCCGAGCCGGCGGCCTGGTCGTCGATCGAGGCCAGGATGATGTCGAACAGCGGAGCGAACACCAGGCCGGCGCCGATCCCGGTGGCGAGCGTCGCCGGCACCAGGTTCCAGATCGTGGTCGCGTCGCCGTACGTGTGCAACGTGAACCAGACGCCGGCCATCGCCACGGTCATCACCGCGACGCCGAGCTGCAGCGCCTTGCGGCCGAGTTTCGGGGCCAGCAGGCCGCCGGACAACGGTGCGCCGATCGCGATGCCGAGCGAGAACGGCACCATCGCGAGGCCTGCCTTCAGCGGGCTGTAGTGGAGTCCGAGCTGGGTGAAGAGGTTGAACACCAGCATGAAGCCGTTCATCGCGAGGAAGAACGTGGTGATCACGCCGAGGCCGGCGACGTACCCGCGGTTGCGGAACAGCGACGGGTCGATGACCGGGTTGCCGGACCGGCGCTCGCGCCAGCCGAACAGTGCGAAGGCGACAACCGAACCGGCCAACATGAGGATTGTCCACAACGGCCAGCCGAGCTCGCGGCCCTGGACGAGCGGGTAGATCAGCAGGCCCGAGGCGAGGCTGACCAGCAGTACGCCGGCGGCGTCGAGGCGGGAGGCGCCGGGCGTCTTGACCTCGGGCATGAACTTCAGCGCGCCGACGAGAGCCGCGATACCGATCGGCACGTTGATGAAGAAGATCGTCCGCCAGCCGGCGTCGAACCAGTTCGCGTCGATCAGCACGCCGGCGAGGATCGGGCCGGCGACCGCCGACAGGCCCATCACCGGACCGAACATCGCGAGCGCCTTGCCGAGCTCGTCGGCCGGGAAGATCGACTTCAGGATCGCGAAGCCCTGCGGGATCATCACCGCACCGAGCAGGCCCTGCGCGACCCGGCTACCGATCAGCAGCTCAGGGCTGGTCGCGAGCCCGCAGACCGCGGACGCGACGGTGAATCCGAGGGCGCCGATCACGAACAGCCGCCGGCGGCCGACCAGGTCGCCGAGCCGCCCGAAGGCGACCAGGCCGATCGCGAACGCCAGCGTGTAGCCGGCCAGCATCCACTGCATGGCCGACTCCGAGCCGCCGAGCTCGGCGCGGATCGAGGGGGCGGCGATGTTGACGATCGTCGCGTCGACGAGGTCCATGATCTCGGCGATCAGGATCGTCGCGAGCACGATCCAGCGCCAGCGGTACGGCGTACCGCTGGCGGCGCTCGTGGTTTGCGGTGGGTTCTCGACTGCGGTGCTCATGGCGGCCCCCTCGTTGGATTGCGAACGGTGTTCGTTGACGAACACTGTTCTACTACCGAACAGTGTTCGCGTCAAGTACAGTGTTCGTATGACCCAACCCCCGTGGCAGCCGATCACCCCCGCGAAGCCCACCCGGACGCCGAAGGAGCCGCTCAACCGGGAGCGGATCGTCGACGCCGCGATGCGGGTGCTGGTCGAGTCGGGGTACGAGGCGGTCTCGATGCGGAAGATCGCGCAGGTGCTCGGCACCGGGCCGGCGTCGCTCTACGCGCATGTCGCGAACAAGCGCGAGCTGGATCAGCTCCTGGTCGAGCGGGCCGCCGCGCAGATGGAGTACGACGAGCCGGTGGATCCGGCCCGCTGGCAGGAGCAGTTGAAGGCGATGATGCGCGAGATGCTGCGGGCGATGCGGGCCAATCCGGGTGTGGCGCGGGCCGCGATCGGCGCCGTACCGCTGGGGGAGCGGGCGTTGATGAGCACCGAGCGGATCCTGGCGCTGCTGAAAGCCGGCAACATCCCGGACCAGGCGGCCGCGTGGGCGGTCGATCTGATTCCGCTCTACGTGACCGCGATCGCCTTCGAGGAGACAGTGCAGAGCGCGTCGGACTGGACGCCCGAGGATGTCGAGCGATTCGTCAGCGGACTCCGGTCGTACTTCGAGTCGCTGCCGGCCGATCGCTTCCCGCTGACGGTGGCGCTCTCGGGCCCGCTGACGTCCGGCGCGGCCGGTGACGAACGGTTCGAGTTCGGCATCGCGGTGATCACGGCCGGTCTCGCTGCGCTGGCCGAAAAGCCCTAGTCCAAGGGTTCCTGGAGCTCGGTCACCCACCCGGCGGGATCGTCGGGAGTGTCAAGGTAGAGCTCACGAGCGGGTTCGCCGGCTCGATGACCGTTCTCGTCGACCCAGCGGGCCAGCGCCTGCCAGGACGGCAGGACCTGGTCGATCGAGCCGCGATGCACGAGAGTCGGAGCGCGAACCGCGGGCAGGTCGATCACTTCGAGGCCATTGAGGTTGCCCCCGGCATCGACCGCGGCCGGCACCGTCGCCCGTACGACGACCTCGTCCTCGGACTCCGGATTGCGTTCGTACAAGCAGGTCAGTCGGCCGGACGGGCGAACGTCCGCATCGGGCAGCCGGCGGCCGAGCTCCGCGCAGAGCGGACGCACCACCGGCGTGATGTCGTCAGGTGTGAAGCTGGCCGCGGTCGCCGTCAGGCCGACGAGGCGGACGGCGGGCAGCTCCTTGACCACGACATCCGCGGCCGGGCCGTCGCCTTCCAGGCTGCGCAACCGGGACTCGACCTGGGCGAGTCGCGCGTAGCTCTCGGCCACTGTGGACTCGAGTTGTGCCCGCCGCAGCGTGAGCATCGCGCGCAGCTCGTCCGGGCCGAGTTCATTCATCGCGCCGACCTGTTCGAGCGTGAAGCCGAGATCCTTCAGCGCGACGATCCGGTTCAGGTCGGCGAGCTGCCCGGCGGTGTAACTGCGGTAGCCGGTCGACGGGTCGACGTACGCAGGCCGCAGCAGGCCGAGGGCGTCGTAGTGCCGCAGCATCCTGATCGACACCCGCCCGTGCCGCGCGAACTCACCGATCGCGAACATGGGATGAAGTCAACCAGCCAGCAGTTCCGCGAACGTGATCGCGGTGTCGTCCTCGTGCCACGGCCCGATCACCTGGGCGCCGACGGGCAGACCGTCCTCGGTGCGTCCGATCGGCATGCTGAGGGCGGGGTTGCCGATCAACGACGCGTGTGCGATCCAGAAGACCTGCGCTTCGTGCGGCTGCCCGCCGATGATCGTCGAGCCGTGCGAGAAGGCGACCGTGAAGCTGGTCGGGCAGAGGAAGACGTCGACGTCCTCGAAGTACCGCTGCCATTTGGCGCGTGCGATCATCCGCGCCCGCTCGGTCGCGAGCAGCTCGTCGACGGTCAGCTCGGTCGGTTCGCCGCCGTGGAGCGCGAAGAACAGGCCGACCTGGTCGCCGAACTCCTCGGCCTGCCGGCTCGGATCCACGTCGTCCGGCCACCCCTCGGCGATCTTCGCCCCGCTCCGGGCCAGTCGGTCGATCGTCGCAGCCATCGCGTCGCCGACGTCGCTGGACACCGGTGCCGCCGGGTGATCGGTCACGACGCCGACGCGGAAGTCCTGCAGTCGACGGTGGCGTGGTGGGGTCAGCTGCCACGAGTACGGCGCATCCGGGCCGGCCGTGGCGCGGAGAGCGATGCGTAGATCGGCGGCGGATCGAGCGAGTGGTCCGATTGTCGACAAGTTCGGCAGTTCGCTGGGGAGGTACGGCGTACCCGGGACCTGGAAGCCGCGTTGCGGGACGAGGCCGTTGGTCGGCCTGAGTCCGTAGACCCCGCAGTACGCCGCGGGAAGCCGGATCGAGCCGACCAGATCGGAGCCGTATTCGAGGTACGTCAGGTCCGCGGCCAGCGCGGCCGCACTGCCGCCACTCGAACCGCCCGGCGTTCGGCTGTGGTCGGCGGGGTTGTTGGTCCGCCCGTAGACCTCGTTCGCCGTCTGCCCGAAGTCGGCGAGCATCATGTGCACGTTGCTCTTCCCGACGATGACCGCGCCGGCCCGCTGTAGCCGCTCGACGACGGTCGCGTCCCGATCGGCGACGTACTCCGCGAACGCCGGATTGCCCCACGTCGTGTGCAGGCCGGCGACGTCGATGGCGTCCTTCACCGTCATCGGTACGCCGTGCAGCGGGCCCGTCGGCTGTGTTCTATCGGCTGCATCTGCCGCGGCCAGTGCGTACTCGGGCCGGACCTCTACCACCGCGTTCACCTCGGTGTCCGCGGCGATCCTCGCCAGCAACTGCTCCGTCACCTCACGCGACGTGACCTGACCGGTGCGGATCTGCTCGGCGACCTCTCCAGCTGTCATCATGCGGCCGGTCTATGGCCTGACACAGTGTCAGAGTCAAACCCCGGAGCCGTTGTGAACGACCCGACGGATCCGATCCTCGAGTGCGGTGCAGTCCAGGTCGACACCATCCAGCAGGACCAGATCGGCCCGCTTGCCGACCGCGAGCTCCCCACGGTCATCCGCAAGGCCGAGCAACCGCGCCGCGTCGATCGTTGCCGCCCGCAGCGCACCGGCGTCACCCAGCCCCGCAGCGGCCAGGTGCCTGAGCTCCCACAACGCCTCCGAGTGGGGCCGAACGGGATTGTCGGTGCCCATCGCGATCCGGACCCCGGCGTCGATCGCCAGCCGCATCGACTCGCGATGCGCCTCGACCGCTCCTTCCGGAGCGTGTTCGGGGTCGGACTGCGTTACGGACAGCGTCGGCACGTACCAGGTCCCCGCCTCGGCCATCGCCGCGACCGCATCCTCGTCAAGGTACGTGCCGTGCTCGATGCTCGCCGCCCCGGACCGCGCCGCCAGCTCGACCGCCCGCGCTCCGTGCGCGTGCACCATCACCTTCCGGCCGCCCCGCCGTCTGGCCTCGTCGACGAGAGCGCACAGCTCGTCAGCGGTCAGCTCGATGTCGTGCACGCCCTTCCCGATCGCCATCGACCCGGTCGCGGTCACCTTGATCCAATCCGCGCCGGCCCGCACCATCCGCCGTACGACGGCCCGCGCTCCGTCGGCCCCGTCGAAGGTCGGATCCGGCAGCGACGGGTCCTCGAAGAAGTCGACCGGCCCGGTCCGCGGCGCCCACAGGTCCCCGATACCACCCGTAGTACCGACCTGCCGCAGGCTGATCAGCAGCTCCGGCCCGTCGATCCACCCCTTCTCCACCGCCATCCGCACACCCGCGTCCGCGCCCCACGCATCCCGCACCGTCGTCACACCAAGCCGCAACAACGTCCGCAACACCGGTACGGCGGACAACGGCCGCACCGACCGCGGCAACCCGAACGGATCAAGCCGCGTCTGCGCAACACACACGTGCGTATGACAGTCGATGAACCCCGGAACCAGCAGCCCACCACCACAGTCGATCCCATCGTCACCATCGAGCCCGACCCCGACGTCGACGATCCGATCACCTTCCACCACAAGGTCCGCCGTACGAACCTCCCCGGCCTCGACGTCGAGAACAGAACCGGAATGAAGAAGCAGACGAGTCATCCCCGCATCCTCGCAACCACAAGGACCAGGCCGACGCTGCAGACTTCACCTCACGTCCCGGTCAACACAACCCGTGACCTCGAACTATCGTGCCGGGTTGGCGGGTCGCGCGTGCTGGTGATCCTGTTGTCAGGTGAGGAGGCGGAGGGCTGTCAGGGCGTAGGTGCGGGCTGCTGTGACGAGTTCTGTGACGGGGACCGATTCGTCGGCGCGGTGGGCCTGGGTGGTTACCGAGCCGGGGCCCAGGACGACGACGGGTACGTCGAGGTCGCGGGCGATGTAGCCGCCGTCGCAGGCGGCGGTCCAGCCTGCGAGTGGCAGCGGTTGGCCGCCGGCGTCGAGGCGGGCGGCCTCGGTGATGCGGACCAGGTCGGCGTCGGCGGCGGTTTCGAAGGCGGGCATTTCCATCGGCATCGCGAGTTCGACGGTGAGGCCGCGGTCCTCGAGGCGGAGGGAGGCTACGCGACGGCCGAGGTCGGCGAGGACCTCGGTGGGGGACTCGCCGGGGAGGAGGCGGCGGTCGGCGACGACCACGCATTCGGCGGGGACGATCGAGCCGCCGGTTCCGCCGTTGATCTGGCCGACGCTCCACGTCGCCGGGCCGAGCAGGGGATGGGGTGCGGTGGCGAGCTCCGCGTGCAGGCGTTCGATCTCGGCGACGACGGCGGCCGCGCCGTAGATCGCGTTGGCGCCGCCGTCCGGGTTGCCGGCATGCGAGGCGCGACCGTGCACCGACACTTGCAGGTACGAGTCGCCGCGCGCAGCGATGATCGTTTGCAGGTCGGTCGGCTCGGCGGTGATACAGCCGACGTACTGCCGCTGCGCCTCGGCTATGTACGCGCGGATGCCCTTGCCGGTTTCTTCTTCATCGACGACTGCGGTCAGTTCGACCGGGCCGGTCAGGGGAGTGTCGCGGAGCGCGGCCAGGGCGATCAGGGCCGCGGCCAGGCCGCCCTTCATGTCGGAGGCGCCGCGGCCGTAGATGCGGCCGTCGCGGAGGAGGCCGCCGTACGGGTCGACCGTCCAGCCGTCGCCGACCGGTACGACGTCGGTGTGGCCGAGCAGCAACAGGCCGGGATCGTTGCCACCGGCAAGCGTGATGGACACGTTGTCGCGACCTGGTTCGACCGGCGACGTCCGTACGTCGAGCCCGAGGTCACGGGCCGCCGCGGCGAGGACGACCGCGGTGGCGGCCTCCTCGCCGGGCGGGTTCTGCCCGTGCGCCCGGACCAGGTCCTGCGTGACTCGCACCAGCAGGTCCTCGTCGATCCGGTCCAGCACCTTCTGTTCGGCGGGTGTCAGGCTCATGCCCACCAACCTTAGGCTCAGCCCCCGGACAGGTAGGAGCGCCAGCTCCCGGACGACGTGATGTCACGGCTCGGGTCGGCGGCGTCCGCGGTGCAGAGGAAGCCGAGGACCTGTCGTCCGTCCGACAGTTCGAGCGGCCCGATCGCGAGCGGCGGAGCGATGGTCTCAGCGAACCCACCCAGCTCGTCCGCCGCCATCCGCCACACCTCGACCTCGATCCCCGGCCCGTCCGCACCGGTCAGCGTCCGGGTCAGGCCAGGTCGAGGCCCGTCGACCAGGAACATCCGGTATGACGACGCGGTCCGCGCACTGAAGGCGAGCCGCGCACCCCGCCGTACCAGCTGATCGTTCAGCGGCTGGCCGGACAGGTGTGCGCCGGCGACCGCCAGCAGGATGTCGGTGTCGGAGGCAGGCACGGGCTCACCACACCAGACCGCGGCCAGATCGATCAGTGCACGGTCATGCCCGGCCGGGGCCAGCAGTTGGACACCGAACGGCAGGCCGTCAGTGCGATCCGGTCCGGGGAACGCGACCGCGCACAGGTCGAGCAGATTGACCATGTTCGTGAAGCGACCGAGCCGGCTGTTGACGCCGATCGGGTCCGCCGCTACCTCCGCGAGCGTGGGATGCCCGGGGGTGACCGGCAACAGCAGTGCATCGATCTCGGTCCACAGATACTCACTCGCCCGAGCGAGCGTCGCGAGCTGATCGAAGCCGGCGAACGCGGCCGACGCCGTCAACGCCGCACCGCCCCGCACGATCTTCCGCACAGTGGGATCGACGGCGGGATCGTCGTCGAGCTTGTCCCCGAATGCGAGCCACCGCTCAGCCAGCCACGGCCCGGAGTACAGCAGATCAGCCGCCTCCAGCAGCGGCCGCACATCCACCTTCACGACGTCACCCAGCCGATGAGCCTCGGCGAGCGTCTCCTGCCAAGCCGCCTCATGCAGCGGATCCAGCTCCAACCCCACATCCGGTACGCCGATCACGCGTCCGCCCCGAGGACGAGGCAGCTTCTCGATCCGCCGCGACCAGGCATCATCCGGGTCATAGGCAACCATCACGTCGTACGCCGCCCGCGCGGTCGCCACCGTGCGGGCCATCACGGTCACGCAGTCGAGCGAGCGACAAGCCGGTACGACGCCGCGCGCGGAGACGAGCCCGCGACTCGGTTTGATGCCGATCAGCCGATTGAACGCCGCCGGCACCCGTCCACTACCTGCCGTGTCTGTACCGAGCGCGAAGTCGACCTGGCCACTCGCCACGGCGACCGCACTGCCTGAGCTCGATCCGCCCGACACATGCTGATCCGAGAAGACCGAATGGCAGACGCCGTACGGCGACCGCGTACCGACCAGCCCGGTCGCGTATTGATCGAGGTTCGTCTTCCCCAGCGGTACGGCGCCGGCCGCGATCAGCCGATCGACCACGAACGCACTGCGCTCCGCGGGCAGGCTGTTGCGCGGGTCGCCGGCCGTCGTCGGCACTCCCGCGAGATCGATGTTGTCCTTGAGCGCCATCGTCAGCCCGTGCAACGGTCCGTCGGCCGCCTCGATCGGGTCGACGCGAGTGATCCACTCGTTGTTCATGCGCCCCACCGAGCCCGCTCGGCCTCGAACGCGGCGCGGCGTCTGGCCCGCACGGTCGCTATGTCCACAGGTGCCTCCTGCTCGATCCGGCGTACGTCGGAGATCGAGAACGTCGCCGGCGCGGTCTTCAGGTCTGCCCGTCCGGCGGCGATCTCGGCCCGCTCGTGGGCGAGCTGCTCCGCCGTCACCGGCGTGAATCTGATCAGGTCGAACTGCCTCAGCAACCAAGGCTGCTCGTCGGCGGGGGACAGCCGCCAGACCGGGACGGTGCGCCCGACCAGCTGGTATCCGCCGGGACCCTCCATCCCGTACACGCACAGGTAGATCCCGCCGATCCCCACCGCGTTCTGCGGTGTCCAGGTCCGGGCCGGGTTGTACTTCGTCGTGACGAGCCGGTGCCGCGGATCGATCGGCACCGCGACCGGCGCACCGAGATAGACGTCACCGAGACCGACCACCAGGTACGTCGCGGCCTGCACGATCTCGAACACCTCGTCCCGCGTGTCGAGATCGTTGACCCGCCGGATGAACTCGACGTTGTCCGGGCACCACGGCGCGTCCGGCCGGACCGAGGTCGCGTACCGGCGCATCGCCTCGTGTGCCTCCGGGTGGTCGAAGGCGATCGGCAGCACGACCTCCCGGGCCGGCAGCACCACGGTCTCCGGATCGTCGAGACCAGCGGCGAGGAACGCGAGCCGCTCCGCGAGCGCGGTCAACGCGAGCCGCGACGAGTCGACCGCGACGAGCAGCGACCGCACCCCTTCCACGATCTCGACAACGCCGGTCGGCCGGTTGTCCCGCAATGCCTGCGCCAGCAGGTGGATCCACACGCGGACGGTGAGGTCGAGTTCGGTTGGCCCGGCCTCGACGAGCAGATGCCGCTCGCCGGCATATCTGATGGTGTACGACGGCGCCTGCCCTGCGTCCCGGGAGCCCGCCGGGCCGGCGTCTGCCGATGCCCGGTGCAGAACCGTCGGGCGGTCGGGGGTTGCGGGTGACGAGGTCACGATCGCAGGAGGCTGGCGGAGATCGGTCAGCCATTGGCGCCGTACGCGGGCCGCCTCGGTCGCGACCTCCGGTGTCACCGGCACCAGCTGCACCGAATCGCCGGCACGGAGTTGGCCGAGCATCCAGCGGTCGGCTTCGATCACGACGGCGGGTACGACGAAGCCGCCGAGCGACGGGCCGTCCTTGCCGACGATGACCGGGGTGTCGCCGGACAGCATGATGCCGCCGACCGGGTACGCCGAATCGTGCACGTTCGACGGATGCAGACCGGCCTCGCCGCCGTCGGTGCGGGCCCAGCCGGGCGTGGGCCCGATCAGCCTGACGCCGGTCCGGTCGGACCGATGGTCGACGATCCAGCTGTTGGCAAAGAACGCATCGACGCCTTCCTCGGTGAGATGCTCAGGCGCTCCGTGTGGTCCGGGAATCACGCGCAGCTGCCAGGAGTCCGACATCGTCGGCAGCTCCACCGGCACCGGGGACAGCAGGTTCTCCTTCCGGCCGAGCGGAAGCTGATTGCCGGTCTCGAGTGGCTTGCCGTCGTGACCGCCGAACCCGCCGAGGATGAACGTCGACCGGCTGCCGAGTACCCGTGGTACGTCGAGCCCGCCCTGGATCGCGACGTACCCGCGCATGCCGGGACCGTCGAGCGAGCCGATGTCGAGCACGGAGCCGGCCGGCCATCGGACGACCATCCCGGGCTTGATCCGCAGATTGTCGACAGTCGCATTGCGGACCGCGCCGCCGACGCAGATCAGCCGATCCTCGTCGCAGGTGAGGACGGGTCCGGTCAGCACGCATTCCAGCCCGGCCGCGGTGTCCGGATTGCCGACCGCGGCGTTGAGCAGCGCGAACGTGAGTTCGTCGGCGGCCCCGGACGGCGGTACGCCGACATCCCACAGACCTGGCCGGCCGGCCAGATCCTGGATCGTCGTTTGGGTGCCTGAGGCAACAACTGTGACGAGCGCCAACGTCACCACCGGCCCAGCAACTGGACCGGCGTCGGGTTCCAGCCGTTGCAGGGATTGTTGACCTGCGGACAGTTGCTGATCAGGACGAGCAGGTCGCGGCTCGCGGTGATCTCGACGTACTTGCCCGGGGCCGACAGGCCGTCCTCGAACGTCAGTCCGCCGCTCGACGTCACCGGCACGTTCATGAAGAAGTTGACGTTGTGGGTGAGTTGACGCTGGCCGATACCGGCCTCCGCGCCGTACCGCAGGAACGTCTGCCGGCAGGCGTGCTGGTGGCGGGTGAACTCGCCGTACCGGATGACGTTGCTCTCCTGTGAGCACGCGCCGCCGACGGTGTCGTGCCGCCCGCAGGTGTCGTCGCTGATCACGGCGAGCTCGTCGAGTCTGGTCGACATCAGCCGCGATCCGGTGGTCAGGAACACGGCCCGCTGCTCGCGGATCGTGTCGAACGCGGAGTAGCGGTTGTCGATGTCGTGGGCGTCGTAGAACAGCGTGTCGACGGCCTGGTTCCCGTGCAGGTCGACGATCTGCAGGCGTCCGCCGGCGGGTACGTTCACGAGCGCGCCGTCGCCGGCTTCGACGACGGAATCGAGGGCGACGGTCGTGGCGGTGACGGTCATGCGATCAGCTCCCGGGTCAGGCGCAGCGCACGGACGGCTTCCTCGCGCAGTTCGGGATCCGCTACTTCGGCAGGCGATTCGAGCTGTACGGCGACGCTGCCGGCGGGACTGTCCGAGAGCGCGTGGGGCGCGGTCGAGATGAAGAGCAGCAGGTCCTGGTCTGCGCGCAGCGTGACGGTGTCACCGGCGTGCGCGTGATCGGGGATGAATGCGAGCGAGGCGCGGGGATCGTTCGCGACGGCGACCTTGCTGAAGAAGTTGATGCAGCCGTGCAGGTCGGCTTCGCCGAAGCCGTGCTTGGTCAGTTCGAGGAGGAGAAGCCGGTCGGGGAGGGCGCCGGTGAGGCAGTCGTGCCAGTCCAGGCTCGAGCCGATGACGGTCGCCAGCGCGAGGCCGCGGTCGGACATCAGCACCATGCCGGGTTTGATGCGAGCGGACATCTGGGACTTCAGCGTGTCCGGGATGTTGAGCCGATCGAGGCGGTCCGCGCCGATGATCAGCACCGTCGCGTTGGCACCGTCGGCGAGCGCGGTCAGCGTGATCGTGCGTCCCGCACGAACAGGTGCGGACCACGCCGCACTACCGGGAATGTCGTGGTTCATGCGCTGGCCCCCTCCGCCTCGATCGCCGGTGCGGCGGCGGGCGCGGGCATGCCGATTGACGCGTAGTACGCGGTGCGCTGCGCGCGGTACGCCAGGAGGCCGCCGGCCGCGACGATGGCGAGGGTGATCAGCGGGAGGTAGTGGAGGTACCAACCATCGCCGGCCGGGTCGTACACCTCCGCTCGCGGCCAGCCGAGGTTGATCGCCATCGCCAGTCCGTACGCGACCGCGACGACGTTGACCACCACGCCGAAGCGCCCGAGCGAGAACAGCGGCCGCCCGTTCTCGTCCACGCCGGCAGGCAGCCCGCCGCCGGTCAGGCGCCGTACCAGCAACGGCGTCGTGACCATCAGATACGCGACGTACAGCAACATGATGCAGACACTCGCGAGGCCCAGGAACAGTCCCGCGTTCCCCACGTTCACAACGAGGCAGACGGCGGCCAGCACACCTGGTACGACGGTCGCGGCCACCGGCGTACCGGTCCGCTCGGACACCTTGCGCAGCTGCCGCGAACCCGGCAGGACGTTGTCGCGCGCCATCGAGAAGATCATCCGTGCCGCGGCCGTCTGGATCGCGAGCGTGCACACGCAGACCGCCAGTGCGACGTCGAGCAGCAGCAGCTTGCCCGGCGTCGTACCCAGGCGGCTCGTCAGCACGTAGGGGAGGCCCTGGGTGGCCAGGTTTCCGTCGGTCAGCGACGGCGCGGCCATCAGCGCCGCGATGATCAGGAACGCACCACCGATGCCGGAGGCAACGACCGCACGGATGATCGTCCGCGGTGTCGTCGCGCGCGGCTTGTGCGTCTCCTCCGACAGTTCGCCCGCGCTGTCGAACCCGACCAGCACGTACGCCGCCATCAACGCCGAGATCAGCAGCGGTACGACGTACCCGGTCGAGCTGTCGAGGTTGGTCGTGTGCAGGACGACAGACGGACCGCGCTCGGCGCGCATTGTCAGCAATACCACGATCAGAACGACGCCAATCAGTTCACACGTCACGCCGACCGAGTTGACGAGCGCGGTGATCCGCACGCTGGTCGCGTTGAGCAGGGTCGTCGCGACCAGCAGGATGCAGCCGAGGAGTACGGCGTTCGCCGCGCCGTCCTTCGACGCGAGCGCCGGATCGCTGCCGACCAACTGGAATCCGGGCCAGACCGCGGGCAGTACGACCTGCAGCGCGATCGCCGCCGTCGCCAGCGTGATGATCTGCGCGATCACCATCGTCCAGCCCGCGAACCAGCCGACCACAGCGCCGCCGAGACGACGGGCCCACTGGTAGATCGCGCCGGACAGCGGGTACCGCGCGGCGAGCTCGGCGAAGCACAACGCGACCATGAGCTGGCCGGCCAGGACGGCAGGCCAGGTCCAGAAGAACGCCGTACCGCCGAAGCCGAAGCCCAGACCGAAGAGCTGGAAGACGGTGGTGAGAATCGAGACGAACGAGAAGCCCGCCGCGAACGACGCGTAGCTGCCGACGCGGCGCGAGAGTTGCTGGGCATAGCCGAAATGGCCGAGATCGCGTGCGCCCAGTTGATCCGTGGTCAGTGTTTCAGGGGGTGCTGACATTCCGGCCTCCGTTGGAGATCAGGCCCGGAATGCACGCACAGCAGCCCGGGGCCTTTCAAGGCCTCCCGGGCTTTTGTCCCGCCGTGGAACGACACCCTGCTACGAGCGTCGCCTCCCCTCTCGGACCAGACCTGCCGTCAGCTCGACCAGCAGCGGAACCCTAGGGGCGCCCCGCCGTCCCGGCGGGTCCTTTCCAGTTCAGGGCCCGCCGGTTTCAGCAGTCGTCCTCGCTTGTAACGCCGAAGTAAAGAAAACCTCTCACTGTTTCCGGCTCACAGCCCTTCACGGAAACCTTCGCGCCAGGACGCGTACCCGGGCTGCCAGTCGAAGGTCTGCTTCGCCAGCGTGTTGTCGGCCCCGCGGATCTCGGTGAACGCCGCGACCCCGACATCGCCGACCGCGAGCCGTCCCACCCAGGCCGGCACGTGCCGCGGCGGCTTCGCCCCGAGGATGCGAGCGAACTCCGGCAGCCAGACCGCGGCCTGCGCCGGGTCGTCGTCCGCGATCTGGAACACCCCGGTGACGTCGCTGTCGACCGCCTTCACCGTCGCCGACGCCGCGTCGTCGTAGTGGATGAACGACCAGACCCCGGTGCCGTCGCCGATCAGCGGCAGCCGGCGCTTCTGGATCAGCTCCACCATCGAGCCGCCCTTGCCGATGTCACCGGTCGGGCCGTAGAAGCTCGCGTACCGGAGCGCGACGCCCTCGATCCCGTCGGCGTTCAGCACCGCCGACTCGAGGTGCTTGATCCCGGCCATCGTCTGCTGCTGCGCGGGTACCGGGTTCGGGTCGAGCGGCTCCGCCTCGGTCTTGGTGGCGGATCCGCCGTGCTGCAAGTTCCAGCCGGCGTACGACTGGACGACGAACCGTCGTACGCCGGCAGCCTGGGACGCGGCGAGCAGGTTGTCGGTGCCTTCGGTCCGCAGCCGGTTCGTCATCGCGAAGCTGTCGTCGAAGTGCTTGAAGTCGATCCCGCCCTTGAGCGCCGTCATCTGGTGGACGACGACCTCCGGGCGGACCTTCGCCACGGCCGCACGGACCGCGGCGGCGTCGAGCCCGTCCGCGAGTACGACGTCCGCCCCGAACGACCGCACGCTGCTCGCGCCGGACTCCGACCGGGTCATCCCGGTCACCTCGTGCCCGGCCGCGATCAGCTGCGGTACCAGCGACCGGCCCAATCCACCGGTCGCGCCTGCTACCAAGACCTTCATGTCATCCTCCGTCGTCTGTTGTTACGACCCGGAGGACACGCGGCGGCCTCAGCTTTGTGACATGACCCGGATCACACCTCGGACGTCAGCGTGAACTCGGTCGGACCGAACGACACGTTCAGCTCGCCGTCGACGGTCATCGAGTCACCGGCGACCCGGCAGGTGAACTTGGCAACGAACGGCGTCTCGACCCAGCGGAGCGTCGCCACGAAAGCATCTCCGTCGCCGTACGCGCTGGTGAGGACCCGCATCCCCGCCTCGGGGCTCGCGTCGTCGACGCTGCCCGGGGCGGACTGCTCCTGCCAGTCGCCGGGCGCGCAGACGATCTCATGCGTCCCGCCCCCGCCGAACTCCTCGAAGGTGAACACACCCGTCCCGTCCGCGTCGAGCCGGACGGCGGTCAGCCCGGCGTCGTTGCGCTCGGTGAACCGATAGGTCCGCCCGTCCCCACCGACCGGTGCCGAACCAGCCGGCGGCAGCAACTCCAACCGCGCCGGACGCGGCACCGACGGGACCTCCTTGCCCTCCAGCGCCGGCAGCAGGAACTCCCAGACGGTGTTCAGGATCGCCTGCATGTTCGTCGTCGCGCTGGTGATGATCAGCGCGGTGTCGTAGTCCGGGAACACCAGGCAGTACTGTCCGAAGGCGCCGTCGCCGCGGAAGGTGTTGTGCCGCCCGCGCCAGAACTGGAAGCCGTAGCCCTGCTTCCAGTCCGGATTCTCCTCGGTGTCGTTGGGGACCTGCTTCGAGGTGGCCGCTTCGTACCACTCGGCGGGGACGAGCTGCTTGCCGTCCCACTGGCCGTGCTGCAGCAGGAGCTGCCCGAAGCAGGCCAGCGACTCGGTGTTGATGCTCAGACCCCAGCCGCCGGTCGTGATGCCTTCCCGCGACACCTGCCAGGTCGCCTCGGTCGCGCCGAGCGGCTCGAACAGCCGTGGCCGCAGGTAGTCGAGCAGTCGCTCGCCGGTCAGCCGCTGCACGATCGCGGACAGCATGTACGTCGCGCCGCTGTTGTAGACGAACACCGTGCCGGGCTCGTGTGCCACCTCGAGGCCGAGGAAGATCTTCACCATCCGCCGGTCGCGGCTGAGCGCCTCGACGGTGTCCTGCGAGTGCCCGGTCGTCATCGTCAGCAGGTGCCGGATCTTCATCGCGGCCAGGTTGTCGCTGACCGTCTCCGGCAGCTCGTCGGCGTCGAAGAACGAGATCACCGGGTCGTCCAGCGACAGCAGCCCCGCGTCGATCGCCAGCCCGACGCCGGTCGAGGTGAAGCTCTTCGACACCGAGAACAGCAGATGCGGATCCTCCAGCCGGTACGGCGCCCAGGCCTCCTCGAGCACGACTTGGCCGTGCCGCAGCAGCATGATGGTCTGGATCTCCGGCTCCCCGGCGTCGAGCGCTCCGACAAAACTGTCGAGCGCCGCGGCGGACAACCCCTGGGCTTCTGGCGTACTCCGTGGAAGTCTGCTCACGCCGAGCACGTTATCTCTACGAACGGACAAAAATAAGGTGAGTCCTGCCAGGCGGGCAGCCGTCATCGTGAATCCGGTCAAGGTCGACGTCGACCCGTTCCGTCGTACCGTCGAGACCGCACTGACCGAACGGGGGTACGACGCCCCGCTGTGGCTGGAGACGACCGAGGACGACGCCGGGGTCGGGATGGCCCGGCAGGCGATCGAGGAGAAGGTCGATCTGGTGCTGGTCGCCGGTGGCGACGGCACGGTCCGGGTCGTCTGCGCCGAGCTGGCCGGGACCGCCATCCCGGCCGCCGTACTGCCGGGCGGGACCGGGAACCTGCTGGCCCGCAACCTCGGCATCTCGCTGGAGATGGACGACGCGCTGAACGAGCTCCTCGACGGTTCGGACCAGCGGATCGACAGCGTGCAGATCAAGGGTGATCAGCTGCCGGACGACCGGTTCGTGGTGATGGCCGGCCTCGGCCTGGACGCCGCGATCATCGACGACGCGCCCGACGACCTGAAGAAGCGGGTCGGCTGGGCGGCGTACGTCGTCTCGACGCTGAAGAACCTGAACCACCCGTTCGTCCACGTCGAGATCACGATCGACGACCAGCCGCCGGTACGCCGCCGCGCGCGGACCGTGGTGATCGGCAACGTCGGCACGCTGCAGGCGAACATCCCGCTGTTCCCGGACGCGTCACCCGACGACGGCCGGATCGACCTGGTCGTGCTCGCGCCGCGCCGGCTCAGCCACTGGCCCCGGCTGGCGCTCGGGCTGGTGATCAAGTCCTGGCGCGAACGCGGTATCGAACGCTTCACCGGCAAACGCATCCAGGTCCGCGCCGACCGTGCGGCACGCCGCGAGCTCGACGGCGACACGATCTCCGAGGGCACGACGCTGGTCGCGGAAGTGGATGCGTCAGCGCTCGTCGTCCGCGTGCCCTGACGGCCGCACATGTGTCAGCTTCGCCGGGCTCTAACGCTGCACGAGTACGGCGACAGTCCGCGGCGGGACTGTTGCCGTGCCGGTGGCGACATTCCATGTCGTCTGCTTGACCACCGCGTCCGAGCCGCCGGCCTGCACCGGCGAGAGTGACAGGTTGGCCCCGGTCAGGCCCGATACCTGCTGGGTGACGGTGCTTCCTGTCGAGTTGAAGACGACCACGACGCCCTTCAGTGCCGGGTCGACATTCGGTCCCACGGTGTCGTCGATTCGCATCGTGATGACACCAGGGGTGGCGTCGCTGACCGGGAAGCTGAGCTTCTGGTTGATCAGGTCGGCGGTGCCGAGGCGGAACAGTGGTGTGGAGAAACGGAGCTTCAACAGATCCGCCGCGGCCGCTGACGCCGCCGACACATCGGCGGCGGTCGGCTTCAGCGCCGGGTTGGCGAGCAACGGCTTCATGTACGGCCACTTGGCCTCGTTGTCGGCTTTCGGCGGCAGGCCGTGACCGAAGCCGTTGTCGGCGCCGGTCCAGTCGAGCGTGTTGAACCAGTCGCCGGAGTCGTACGAGTTGCGGTCCAGCGACTTGCTCCGCAGCAGGTCCGCGCCGGCGTGCCAGAACGACGGTGTCTGCGCCAGCGCGGTCGTTGCCAGCGACAACGTGTTCATCCGGATCCGGTCCGGCATCGGCAGGTCCGTGGGCAGCTTGTACGTCAGCGTGTCCCACAACGTTTCGTTGTCATGGGCATCGACGTAGCTGATCACCTCGTCCGGTTGATCGGCGTACCCGGCCGGCGAGCCGTTGTAGTCGACGCCGTCGCCGCGCACCGTCGTACCCGACTCGACCGAGCGGAAGGTGAACGAGCGCAGGTTGCCGGCCAGGCCGAGCTGGACCAGGTCGGTGTCGTGCGCCAGCCGCTTCGCGCGGTCGTCCGGTGAACCGTTGATCGGGTCGCCGTTCGGGTCGCTCGCCTCACCGGAGCCGAAGCCCTGGATCCGCGGATTGTCGTCAAAAGGACCACCGCCCCGGACGGCGTCGCGCATCCGGTCGGAGAACGTGCCGATCCCCGTGCCGCCGAGATTGCCCTGGCGGGCCTGGACGAACAGCGCGTCGTTCGCGACCTCGCCGAAGTTCCAGCCCTCGCCGTACAGATAGATCGACTTGCCGTCGACGCCGTCCTTGGCCGGCGTCAGCTTGTCGAGCGCGGCGCGGACCTTCAGCATGTTCGCCTTGCTGTGGTGGCCCATCAGGTCGTAGCGGAAGCCGTCCACGTGATAGTTGCGAGCCCAGCTCACGGTGCCGTCGACCATGATCTTCTCGGCCATCGCGTGCTCGGTGGCGATGTTGCTGCAGCAGGTCGAGGTCTCGACCTTGCCGGTCGCGTTCAGCCGCTGGTAGTACCCGGGCACGATCTGGTCGAGCACCGACGTCGGCGCCTCACCGGCGGCCGGCGTGTGGTTGTAGACCTGGTCGAGTACGACCCGCAGTCCGGACTTGTGCAGCCCGCCGACCATCGTGCGGAACTCCGAGACCCGCGCCAGTCCGTCCTTCCGGGTCGCGTACGAACCCTCCGGCGCGAGCCAGTGGTACGGGTCGTAACCCCAGTTGAAACCGTCCTTCGCAGCCACGGCCGTCACGCACGCCTGCTGCTGGTCGGAATCCGGCGGCAACGCCTTCAAGTCACACGCGGGAGTCTGCTGTCCGGTCTCGGGGATCGATGCGATGTCGAAGGTCGGCAAGAGGTGGACGGTGTTCAACCCGGCCTTGGCCAGTGCTTGCAGGTGCTTCGTCCCGTCACCTTGGTCTGCGAATGCCAGATAGGTACCGCGATGTGCGGCCGGCACCGTGCTGTCGTTGATCGAGAAGTCGCGGACGTGCAGCTCGTAGATCGTCGAGTCGACACCCCGTGCGAGCTTTGGCGACGGGGTCTTCGCCCACAACGCCGGCTGCCCGGCCGGGTCATTCAGATCCGCCGCAACGGAGTACGTCGAGTCTGTGGTCAACGCGACCGAGTACGGGTCGGTGACGACATTCGTCTCCACCTTGCCGGTGCTCGGCGCGTAGACCTTGACCTCGAACCGGTACGACGCGTTCTTCCACGAGCGGGATCCGGTGACCACCCAGGACCCGTCGTCGTTGCGCTTCATCGGGACAGCCGCCGAGCCGACCAGGAGTCGCACGCTCTGCGCGGTAGGTGCCCACAGTGTGAAGGTCGGCACCCCGGCCTTCCAGGTGACGCCGTACGAACGGTTGGCGGCGTTCCCGTACACGTCGTCCAGCACGCCGGGTATCTGCACACCCGTTGCGTCCAGCAACCGGCCCGCGTCGTCGTACTGCGCCAGGCCGAGTTGACCGGTGAGGATCTTGCGGACGTCGGCATTGTCCAGACGGAGCGTCGTGTAGCCCGGTTTCACGACCTTGGAGTCGTATCGCAGGCTTGTCGACAATCCGCCGATGTCGTCCGCGTCGACCTTCAGCGAGCCGGTGTCGGACCAGTGCAGCCGCCAGCGGTACCGCTCCGGGTGGGCGACGGCCGGCACGGCGAGCGTGTTGCGGTCGAGCCAGTACGCCTTGGCCTGGCTCAGGTCCGGCGTCGCGCCCGGCTTGGACGTCGTCACCGTGAACTGATGCGTCGCGAGCACGTACGAGAACGTGACCACGAGCCCGTCACTCGGCACCGAGACCGGCACGTTGTTCGCCGGATAGCTCTCGTCCCAGGACAGGTTGTGCGCGACCTTCGCCTCATAGTTGCCCGCTCCCAACTCGCTGGTGGACCAGGTGTACGTCCCGTCCCCGTCCTCGTCGGTCAACCAGGGTCGCATGCAGGACGGGTCCCAGTCGGCCGGACAACCCAGCTCGGACTGGAACGACCCGGGCACGGTGATGATCGGCCCCTGCGCGCTGGAGGTGACGTAGTGCCGCCCGTGCTCGTAGTAGAAGGTCACTGGCCCGCTGGGGCCGGTGTAGGAGATGTTCGCGCCGTTCGCGACCCCGCCGGCGCCGTAGTTCTCGTCCCAGGTCTTGTTGATCGCCGCCTTGTAGGCGTGCTCACCGGCCAGGTTCGTGTACGTGCCCTTCCACACCTTGTCCTTCGGGTCGAGCGTCAACTGAGCCTGGTCGCAGTCGGGCGCCCAGTCCCCGGCACAACCCATCTCGCTGTTGTGGTCGCCCGGCACGCTGACGTTCGCGGGCTGTACGACGGGACCGGTGCCGCCACCGCCGCCACCTGCTGCCGGTGCGTCGCCGACGACGCCGTACGACCCGGACACCGAGTAGTTGCCCGCCGAATCCCGCAGTACGGCGCGGTACTCGAGCAGCGTGCCCTTCGGCAGCCCGGACACGTCCTGGTAGACCCGGTACGGCGCGTTGTCGTCCGCACCGAGCCGCTTCCACGCCGTCGTACCCACCGGGCGGTAGCCGAAGGTCACGGTGACCGGAGTGTTCGCCGGCACCGCAGCAGCGATCTCAGCACGCCCACCGACCGTCGCACCGAGTTCTGGTGAGCTCATGTAGACGGCAGGTGCCTTGGCAGGCTTCGGGACCTTCGTCTGGGCCTGGTAGACCGTGACGGAGAGGGGAGCCTGGCTGAGGGCCACACGGCCTTCACGGTCGGTCTTTACCGACTTGGAGCCGCCGTAGACCGGCTTGAGCCACGTGTTCGGCCCGTACGTCGGCACCGTCGCGGACGCCGCCGTCTTCGAGTTGTTCGCGACAACGAGGTACTCGACGTTGTCGCTGCCCAGCCGGCTGAACGCGTAGAGCCCGTTGGTGTTGGACGAGTACCGGTGCACCTGCCGACCGTCCGACAGCGCCGGGTACTTCGCCCGCAGCTTCGCCAGCGCCGCGATGTGCGTGTACATCGGCGAGTTGACGTCGTATCGGTCCTTGCTGCCGATCGTCGTCGTACCGGTGCCGTCGACGACCTCGTCGTCGGCGTAGTCGGCGGTCTTGGTCGCGAACATGTCCTGCCGTGCGTCCTTGTCGCCACCCGGACCGGTGAAGCCCTGCTCGTCGCCGTAGTAGATGACCGGCTGGCCGCGCGTCAGATACATGAGCGAGTGCGCGAGCTCGTCCCGCTGCAGGAGCTCCTGGCCGTTCGCGCCACCCTGCTTGAGGAACGTGCCGACGCGGCCCATGTCGTGGTTGCCGAGGAACGTCGGCAGCTCGTACGCGTTCGAGTCGGTGTCGGTGTAGTAGTCGTCGTCGGCGTAGAAGTCCCGCAGCCTGGTACTCGGATCGCCCTTCGCGTAGGCGACCGCGTTCTGCTGGAACCCGAAGTCGAGCGTCGCCTGCAGATCGCCCTTGGTGGTGTACGTCGACATGAACTGCGGGTTCGCGTCGAAGACCTCGCCGAACATGAAGAAGTTCTTCGACCCGGCGCTCTTGGCCGCGGCCAGGATCTGCGGGGAGAACTTCTGCCAGAACTCGATGTTCACATGCTTGACGGTGTCGATCCGGAACCCGTCGATCCCGAACTCGGCCCAGGTCTTGTAGACGTCGATCATCCCGTCCCGGACCTTGGGCTGCTCGGTGAACAGGTCGTCCAGCCCGACGAAGTCGCCGTACTCCGCGCTCTCACCGGCGAAGGTCGAGTCGCCGCGGTTGTGGTACAGCGTCGGGTCGTTCAGCCAGGCCGGCACCTTGACGGTCGCGTCGGCCGGGGTCCGGAACACCGGCACGTTCGGGAAGCTCGTCTGCGCGTCCAGCGGCGGGAAGGTGTCGCCGCCGGCGTACTGCTTGTCGTCGAAAACGTTGCCCTGAGCATCCTTGTACGGCGAGGTCGACTTCGGGATGTAGCCGTAGTTGTGGGACTGGTAGTCGATCACGTCCGCGGTGTGGTTGGTGATGATGTCGAAGAAGACCTTCATCCCCTTGCGGTGCGCGAGGTCGATCAAGCGCTTCATGTCCGCGTTGGTGCCCAGGTGCGGATCGATCTGGGTGAAGTCGGTGATCCAGTAGCCGTGGTACCCCGCGCTCACGTTCGCGCCCTCGCCCTGCACCGGCCGGTTCTTGAACGACGGCGTCAGCCAGATCGACGTCGTACCCAGGGACTTGATGTAGTCGAGCTTCTGCATCACGCCGGCCAGGTCGCCGCCGTGGTAGAAACCCTTGTCCGTCGGGTCGAGTCCGGTCTGCAGCCGATCGCCCGTCAGCCCGCCGGCGTCGTTCGACTTGTCGCCGTTCGCGAACCGGTCCGCCATCAGGAAGTAGAACCGTTCCTTGGTGAGGTCCGGTCGCAGACTCGGCGACGCGAGGGTCTTGTCGGCGGCCGTCACGGTCGACCCAGCCAGGTCGACGGGCTTGACCGTCACGACGTGACTGGTGTCGTCGTAACTGAACTGCAGCTTGGCCGGGCCCTGGATCTGCAACGGGATGTTCGGCCCGTTCAGCACACCGCCGGCGCCGTAGTTCTCGTCCCAGCCCTTGTTGATCGTGACCTTGTACTCGTACGTCCCGGCCGGCACGTCGAACACCTTCGTGTACGGCGCGCCCGCCCCGAGGCTGGTCGCGTCACAGCCCGGATCCCAGTCGGCCGGACATCCGAGCTCGTTCTGCAACGAGCCGGCGAGCGTCACGACGCGCTCCGCGGCGACCTGCGCCGGCGCCGGTGACGCCGTACCCAAACCCAGCACAACCACTGCGGCCGCGGTGACCCCTGCCGTCCAACGCCTGAACCCGCGCATCACGGTTCCCCTCCCGCCGACTCACCCTTGGGCCGGACGCTAACCCGCGGCCTTTACCGTGAGGAGGGCTCGAATGTCACGGTAAGGTCACGAGGTCCGGCAGGGTGGTCTCGATCGGGGTCCGCAGGACGGTCGTGGCCTGTTCGTCGTACGGCGTCGGCTGGGCGTTCACGATGATCAGCGGCTTGCCGGCGTTCAGAGCGAGGTCGCAGAGACCGGCCGCCGGATAGACCTGCAGTGAGGTGCCGACGGCCAGGAACAGGTCGGCGGCCTCGGTGGCGGCGACGGCCCGGTCCAGTACCTCGCGGTCGAGCGACTGGCCGAAGGAGACCGTCGCCGACTTCAGGATGCCGCCGCAGACCTCGCAGGCCGGATCCTCGTCACCGGACTCGAGCCGGGGGAGTACATCGGCCATCGGGATGCGGCGACCGCAGCGCAGACAGTCGACGTACCAGACCGTGCCGTGCAGCTCGTGGACGAGTGACGGCGACGATCCGGCCTTCTGATGCAGTCCGTCGACGTTCTGGGTGGCCAGGCCGGTCAGCCGGCCCTGCCGCTCCAGCTCGACCAGTGCGAGGTGGCCCGGGTTCGGCTCGGCTGTCCACGCCGGCACGGCGAGGCGGTGCTTCCACGTCGCCACGCGGACCTCGCGGCTGCCGACGTACTCGTCGATGTCGAACATCGCCTCAGCGGCCGGGTCTTTCGTCCAGACACCCTGCGGTCCCCGGAAGTCGGGGATCCCGGATGCGGTCGAGATCCCGGCCCCGGTCAGTACGGCGATGCGTTCGGCGTCGATCACACCTTTGACGGTATCCACTCGGATGCCAGGATCGACATCACGATCTCGTCAACCCGTTCGCCGTCCCACAGCAGCGCATCCCGCAGTACGCCCTCGACCTTGAAGCCCGCCTTCTCGTAGGCGCGCTGGGCCCGCGGGTTGAACGCGTAGACGCCCAGGCTGATCCGGTGCAGCCCGATCTGACCGATCCCGTAGCCGACGATCAGCCGGGTCGCCTCGGTGCCGAGCCCGCGACCCTGGCCGGCCGGGCCGATCAGGATCCGGAAGTTGCAGCTCTTGTTGTCCGGGTCCCAGTCGTTCAGCACGGTCTCGCCGACGACCACTCCGGAGGCCCGGTCGACGATCGCGAGGTCGAGCCGGTCGGTCTGGTCCTTGCGGGTGCGCATCCACTCCCGGGCGCGTTCCTCGCTGATCTCCTGGTGGCTCCCGGTCAGGCGGGCCACATCCGGGTCGTCCATCGCGGCGGCGAGCGCTTCGTAGTCACCCTCGTCCAGCGGTCTCAGTACGACGAGATCGCCGGTCAGAGTCGGTTTGTGTGCGAAGTCGGTCACCTGGCCGAGTCTGTCAGCTGACGCGCCGTACGACGTAGCGTTTTTCGGCGGCTTCGACGAGTTCCTGGGATCGCATCCGGCACCAGGCCGGGATGTCGACGGCAGCGGCCGGGTCATCGGCCAGCACGGTCACCGTCTCGCCGACGGCAACAGTCGGTACCGCCTTGGCCAGTTTGATCACCGGGAGTGGACAGAGCAGGCCGCGGCAGTCCAGCTCGATGTTCACATCCCCACCTCCGCCCGGATCCGCTGCACGATGCCCGGCAGGACCTGGCAGAACCGGTCGACATCGTCGTACCTGGTCTCGCGGCTCAAGGACACCCGCACGTTTCCATGAGTCAGTACGCCCATCGCGGCAAGGACATGCGAGGGCTTCAGGGTGCTCGACGTACAGGCGGAGCCGCTGGAGACCGCGAAGCCTTCCGCGTCCAGTGCGGTCACCAGGGCCTCGCCGTCGACGTACAGGCAGGAGAACGTGAGGATGTGGGGCAAACGGTCGTCCGGATCGCCCACCACCTCCACATCAGGTACGTCGGCCGGTACGCGTCGCCGTACCTCGTCGATCCAGGCTCGGTGGTTCTTGTTGAGCTCCTCGGCTTCACTGAGCCGGGCCTGCAGCGCGGCCGCAGCGGCCAGCGTGTTGGGTACGTCGGGGAAGCCGGGGGAGAGGCCGTCCTCCCGCTCGTCCATCGGCCACGCCGGGGCGATCCGCGTCCCCTTCCGCACGGCCAGCAGCCCGACACCCGCCGGCCCGCCCCACTTGTGCGCACTGGCCGTCAGCACCGACCAGCCTTCCGGGATCACGTCATGTCCGACCGACGCGGACGCATCGACAAAGAGCGGCACGTCCCGGCAGTCCTGGGCGATCGCTGCGATTGGTTGCCTAGTACCTACTTCGTGGTTGGCCGACTGGACGGCCGCCACCGCGACACCTGCTTGCTGTACGGCGTGCGCGAAGGCCTCCTGATCCACTCGGCCGCGAATGTCCACCCCGACTTCCACACTCGCGTCCCCAGCACTGTGGTGAACGGCGGAGTGCTCGACGGCCGAGTGGACAACCGTCTGACCGACCCGCCGGCGCGCGGCCCGTACGGCGGACAGACCGGCCCGGATGGCCGTCGTACCGGAGGTGGTCAGGTAGAGCTCGTCGGGGCGTACTCCGATCGCGTCCGCGAGCACCGCGCGGGCGTTGTCCAGCAGCAGCCGGGCGGTCCGTCCTTCGTGGTGCAGACGCACCGGATCGGCCCATCCGGAATCCACTGCCGACAGCAACATGTCCCGTGCTGCCGGGTGCATCGGCTCCGCCGACGCCGCGTCCAGATACCCACGCTCGCTCACACGGGAAACGCTAAGCCCTACCTATGCGCAGGACGGCGAAAGGTGTCCAGTAGTGTTTGGTCGTCAGTCTCACTTGGGAAGGGAAAGGCGCCCCGTGGGTTCGAACGGCACGCCCGGAGTGGAGGAGCGACCGGCAGGTTCTGCCGGCGCCACACGTCCGGCGAAGCGTCGCCTGCTGGTTGGCAGTGCAGTGGTGCTCGGCACCCTCCTGCTGACCGGTTGCTCGACGGCGACCACTGAGCAGTGGAAACGACTCGGTCTCCCCGAGGGCGCATCCGACCGGACCGAAGCGGTCCGAAGCCTCTGGATCGGCGCGTGGATCGCCGCGCTGATCGTCGGCGTGATGGTCTGGGGCCTGATCCTCTGGGTCTCCGTGCGGTACCGCAAGCGTAACGACGACGCACCCCGGCAGGTGCGGTACAACCTGCCGCTCGAGGTGCTCTACACGCTGGCGCCGTTCGCGATCATCGGCGTGCTGTTCTTCTACACCGTGGAGCACGGCAACAAGATCACCGCGATGTCGGGCGACCCGCAGCACACCGTGAACGTGGTCGGCCAGCAGTGGCAGTGGACCTTCAACTACAAGGACACGGTCGACGGGCAGCAGGGCGTCTGGGAGACCGGCACGATGGACAAGCCGGCCACCCTGTGGCTGCCGGTGAACGAGTCGGTCCACTTCGACCTGACCTCGCCGGACGTGATCCACTCGTTCTGGGTGCCGTCGTTCTACTTCAAGCTCGACGTGATCCCGGGCCGGACCAACAAGTTCGAGCTCACCCCGACCAAGATCGGCACCTTCGAGGGCAAGTGCGCGGAGCTCTGCGGGCTCTACCACAGCCGGATGGTCTTCAGCGTCAAGGTCGTCAGTCGCGACGACTACGACTCACACCTCCGTGAGCTGGCCGCCAAGGGCCAGACCGGCGCCGCCACCGGAGGCTCCGACGCCACCACCATTCCCGGCACAGGAGAGGGCGAGAAGTGACCGACTTCGCCGAGCGCACCGGCGCCATCGGTACCACCACCGCGTTGCCGCGGCGGCGCACCAAGGGTCAGATCCTGGTCAAGTGGATCACCACGACCGACCACAAGCTGATCGGGCACATGTACCTGATCACGTCGTTCGCGTTCTTCCTGATCGGCGGCGTGATGGCGCTGATCATCCGCGCCGAGCTGGCCAAGCCGGGCCTGCAGATCGTGAACGAAGAGGTCTACAACCAGCTCTTCACCATGCACGGCACGATCATGCTGCTGCTGTTCGCGACGCCGCTGTTCGTCGGGTTCGCGAACGAGATCATGCCGATCCAGATCGGCGCACCTGACGTCGCGTTCCCCCGACTGAACATGTTCAGCTACTGGCTGTTCCTGTTCGGCGGTCTGATCACGGTCAGCGGCTTCTTCACACCGGGCGGCGCGGCCGACTTCGGCTGGTTCGCCTACGCCCCGCTGTCCAACGCGGTCCGCTCGCCGGGTGTCGGCGGCGACCTGTGGATCATGGGTCTGTGGATGGCCGGTCTGGGCACGATCCTCGGTGCCGTCAACTTCGTGACGACGATCATCACGATGCGGGCCCCCGGTATGACGATGTTCCGGATGCCGATCTTCACCTGGAACATCCTGGTCACGTCGATCCTGGTCCTGATCGCGTTCCCGATCCTGGCCGGCGCGCTGCTCGTGCTCGAGGCGGACAGAGCCTTGGGAGCCCATGTGTTCGATGCCGCGAACGGGGGGCCGCTGCTGTGGCAACACCTGTTCTGGTTCTTCGGACATCCCGAGGTCTACATCATCGCCTTGCCGTTCTTCGGCATCATCACCGAGATCCTGCCGGTCTTCAGCCGTAAGCCGGTCTTCGGCTACATCGGCCTGGTCAGCGCGACGCTGGGTATCGCGGTCCTCTCGGTGGCGGTCTGGGCGCACCACATGTTCGTCACCGGCGCGGTGAACCTGCCGTTCTTCTCGTTCATGACGTTCCTGATCGCCGTACCGACCGGCGTGAAGTTCTTCAACTGGATAGGCACGATCTGGGGCGGATCGGTGTCGTTCGACACCCCGATGCTGTGGGCGGTCGGCTTCCTGACCACCTTCCTCTTCGGCGGTCTGACCGGCATCATCCTGGCCTCGCCGGCCCTGGACTACCAGCTCTCCGACTCGTACTTCGTGGTCGCGCACTTCCACTACGTCGTCTTCGGCACCGTGGTGTTCGCGATGTTCGCCGGGTTCTACTACTGGTGGCCGAAGTTCACCGGCCGGATGCTCAACGAGCGGCTCGGCAAGCTGCACTTCTGGCTGCTGTTCATCGGCTTCCACACGACGTTCCTGGTGCAGCACTGGCTGGGCGTCGAGGGCATGCCGCGCCGGTACGCCGACTACAAGGCATCCGAGGGCTTCACCACGCTGAACGAGGTCTCCAGCGTCGGCGCCTTCATCCTGGGCATGTCGATGCTGCCGTTCTTCTACAACGTGTACAAGTCGAGGAAGTCGCCCAAGGTCGGTGTCGACGACCCGTGGGGCTGGGGCCGTTCGCTCGAGTGGGCGACCAGCTCGCCGCCGCCGCGGCACAACTTCGAGAAGCTGCCGCGGATCCGTTCCGAGTCCCCGGCGTTCGACCTGCACCACGCGGAGCTCGCCCTCGCGGAGTACCCGGACAACCGGGCCGGCGCCGACAACCTGCTCGACGCGGGTGAGGACCAGGGCCGCGTGGAGCATCTCGAGGAGATCGTCGATGGCGAGACCGAGGGGAAGGACAAGGCGTGAAGGTCGAAGCCTGGGTCTTCGGGATCCTGAGCGTTTTCGTCGTGGTCGTCACGCCGATCTACTGGCTGATGTCCAACGACCCCACCGGCACCACCGCGCTGGTGATGACGTTCTTCCTGTCGCTGCTGGTGGCGTTCTACCTGAGCGTCACCGCGCGCCGGATGGACGCCCGCCCGGAGGACCGCAAGGAAGCGGAGATCGCGGAAGGAGCCGGTGAGCTCGGCTTCTTCCCGCCGTACTCCTGGTGGCCGCTGTGGTGCGCGCTGACGCTGGCCGTCGTCGTGCTCGGCGTCGTCTTCGGCTGGTGGCTGTTCATCGCCGGTGTCGGCATCGGCATCGTGACGCTGAGCGGGTTCATCTTCGAGTACTACCGCGGTGACCACGCTCACTGAGTGTGCTGACGCTGCTCGCTAGTTGAGCATCGTACGAAAAACGCCGTCCGGGAACGAACCGGGCGGCGTCTTCGTGCGTCTTTAGGAGTGCCACCGGTACGGACCGTTGTGGTCCGTACCAGTTCAGTGGCGGTGCGGTGCGAAGAAATGTCGCTGCGGCAGGTTACCCTTACCGCGGTTTGACTAAACAGGGGAGAGCTGGGGAATGGTGAGCGGTTCGGTGAGGAAGCACGGACTTGCCGTGGCGGGGATCTGCGTGCTGCTGCTGGCCGGCACGGCGTGCAGTGACACGAAGGCCGACGGCGGCAACGGGAGCGGCGGTCAGTCCACCCCGTCGGCGTCCACGTCGCAGAGCAACTCGCCTGGTGCGTCGACCACCCCGGGCGACTCGACCACCCCGTCGCAGGAAGCGACCAGCATCGCCGTGGTGCCCGCCAAGGGCGCCTCCTCGGTGCAGCCGGACAAGCCGGTCACCGTCACGACGACAGCCGGCAAGCTGGCCGAGGTCACGCTCAAGGACGACGACGGCGACAAGGTCGCCGGCAGCTTCAACACCGACAAGACCCAGTGGACCTCCACGGACCACCTCAAGCCCGGCGCGTCGTACACCGTGAGCGGCTCCGCCGAGGGCACCGACGGCGGCACCGTGCCGATCAGCTCGACGTTCAAGACGCTGAAGGCGTCCAAGAGCCTGAAGGCCTCGGTCGTCCCGCTGAACGGCGAGACCGTCGGCGTCGCGCTGCCGATCCAGATCTACTGGAACAACCCGGTCAAGGACCGCGCCGCGGTCGAGAAGCGGCTCAAGGTGACCACCTCGGTCCCGGTCACCGGCACCTGGCACTGGGTGAACAGCAAGCAGGTGAACTACCGGCCGATGAACTACTGGCCGGCCGGCACCAAGGTGACGGTGAACATCGACACCCAGGGCGTCAACGCCGGTAACAACACCTGGGGCACCTCCAGCCGGAAGATCGCCTTCAACATCGGCAAGTCGGTCGTCAGCTACGTCAACGTCAAGAAGCACACGATGACCGTGACGATCAACGGCAAGCTGGCCCGCACCATCCCGATCACGGCCGGCAAGGACGGGTTCACCACCCGCAGCGGCGTCAAGGTGATCATGGAGAAGTTCACCACCAAGCGGATGGACGCGGCGACGATCGGCATCAAGCCGGGCGACCCGAACTACTACAACATCAGCGACGTGAAGTGGGCCCAGCGCGTCACCAGCTCCGGTGAGTTCATCCACGGCGCTCCGTGGTCGGCCGGCAGCCAGGGCAGCGCCAACGTCAGCCACGGCTGCGTCGGCATGAGCCTCGCCGACGCCAAGTGGTTCTTCGACCAGACCCTCCGCGGCGACCCCGTCACCGTCACCGGCACCAACCGCCACATGGAGCCCGGCAACGGCTGGACCGACTGGAACACCACCTGGGCCGCCTACAAGAAGGGCTCCGCCCTCTCCTAGCAGTTAGTGGTTGAGCTGGGCCGGACACCTCACGGAGTCCGGCCCAGCGTCACGCCTCGGCGGTGAACAGGCGGCGAGGATGACGTTTGCGACGCCCGCGAGCGCCTTGCAGTGACGTAGGCGCGTCGAACGAGGAAGCTTGCAGAACGTGTCCGACCACGCGTACGCACGGGCGCGCTCGGCGACAGTCCCTCGCCATCCTTCCGTGACGGCATCTGCGCAGAGCTCAATGGCCGTGTCGATCTTCTTCCGGCTTGCTGTCGAGAGGCTGCTGTACGAACGCTCTCAGCATCTGCAGCCGCCGTACGCGGCGCCGCAGGGTGTCGTCCGACCAATGGCGAGGCGTTGGTCTGTCAGCCTGCGATCGGGTCTGCTGAGGCGAAGGCAGCCGCTTCCCGAAGGACGGCCACGTCGGCCCTCCACCGAGACCGATGCGCTCGGGCCACGCCCGGACCCCCGCCGGACCCGGTGGCGGGCTCAGCGGCGGGCTCAGCGGCGGGCTCAGCGGCGGGCTCAGCGGCCGGCTCGGCAGCGGGCTCGGCAGCGGCTGTGCGCCTGGGCGACTCGGCGATCGGCGGCCCCGATCCGGCGGGGTGATCGGCCGGGCGGAGGGCAGGTCGCCATCCGCCGGGTTCATCGGGTCGGCGGAGATCAGGTTGCTGTCTGCCGGGGTGGTCGGCCGGGCGGAGGTCGGGTTGGTGTCTGCTGGGGTGACTGGCTGGTCGGGGGTCGGGCTGCCTGACGGGTGGGGGATCGGTCCAGGTGGGGCGGGTTACGTGGACGGTGCCGTTGGTGATGGAGATGGTCCAGTTGCCGTGGTGGAGGTCGACGTGGTGGCGGCGGCACAGGAGGGCGAGGTTCGAGATCTTGGTTTCGCCGCCGTCGATCCAGGAGATCAGATGGTGGGCGTCGCACATGATGGGCGGCGCGCCGCAGATCACGCAGCCTTTGTCGCGGGCGTTGAGGGCGCGGCGCATGGCACGGGTGACGAGTCGCTCCGAGCGGCCGACGTCCAGCGGTTCCGACTGCGACCCGAGCACCAACGGGATGATCTTCGCGTCGCAGGCGAGGCGCCGGACGGTCGCGGCCGACAGCCCGTCGCCGTACACCAACTGCCCGCTTGCGTCCGCGGTCGACGCCTTCAGATCTTCGAAGTCGATGGTTATCGTCACCTGCGGCTTGGCCGTCGACCGCTCGGCCTCGATCGCGGCGGCCGCGGCACCGAGGGCGGCGGTCAGTGCGTCGGCCTGGCGCTTGTCGCGGGAGCGAGGATCGGGTTCGCCGTCGACGGTCTTGTGGGGACGGGCGCCGGTGTGGATCAAGGCACGGAGCAGCTCGGCGTTCTCGTTGGCGAGGTAGCCGCGGAACTTCACCCCGCGATCAGCGGGCGTCAGGGTCAGCGACTCGCGCCCGTACGCCTCGAGCTCCTCCGGCTCGGGCCCATCGGTGTCGAGGATGTCCCGCATCTGGTTGCCGGCTCGACGCAGCTCACCCGGTGACAGGTGTGCGGCCAGCTTCACCAGCTCTCGCTCGGCGGCGTCACGGTCGTCGATCGGGACGTGAGCCGGCACCCGCTCCAGCGCCGAGACGATCGCGTCCGCCTGAGCAGGCCTGAGCAGCCATCCGTCAGCGTCAGCGTCGGCGACAGCTGCATCGGGTGGCGCACCGGTCCGATCGAGGGCAGCGGACACAGCCGGGTACTTCGGTAGCGCCTGCGCGAGCCGGACCGTACGGCGGGCTGTCGGCGCGTCCAGGCGATAGCGGAAGCGCAGGAGCTCCGCGGTATCCCGAGCGCCGAGCTCAGCCGCGTACCCGGTGCTCTCGATGGTGGCGACCACACCCAGGCGGTAGGACTCCAGGCGGGCGATCGTGGCGTCCAGCGTGTCGAGAGTCGACAGCAGTTCGCTGCCACCCATCGACCACACCGGCCGCTCGCCCAGGAGTTCCATACGTCGACCCTAGGCGCCTCGGCAGACGATCCACGAACCAGAACTTCCTTATTCTGTGGGCAATTCGTGGGCCCACGCAGTCAACAGTTCGGCGAGCAGCTCCTCCGCGTGGACCGACGGCAGCGAGTGGTGAGACGCGTTCTCGAGTTGTACGACGGTCGCCGCCGGACTCAGCGCGGTGACGCGGCGGGTCAGCCGAGCCGGGTTCTGGCTCTTGCTGCGGCCGGCGACGAAGACCAGGGGAGCGATGGTTCGCAGTTGGTCATCTGTGGGGCGTTTGGTCCGGACGAAGGGAGTGGAGGGTTGCTCGGCAGCCAGACCGGCCAGGTCGAGGACCTCGGAGGATACGGGGAGGCCTTGGGTTTCCCATCGGAGGAACGAGATGCTGCGGGCCCGGGAGGGGCGTAGGAGGCTCGGCAGCGCTCGGAGGATGTAGGGGAGACGCAGGCCGGTGTAGCAGTCGGTCGGGTCGAGGAGGGCGAGGCGGGTGACGCGGTCCGGGTGGGCGATGGCGTAGGTCAGGCCGATCCAGGCGCCGTACGAGTGACCGCAGAAGGCGGCCCGGTCGATGCTCACACTGTCGAGGACGTTCGACAGCCAGGTGTGCAGGTCCGCGGGTGTCTTCGGTGTGCGGCCGGTGTTGGTGCTGCGGCCTGCGTCGACGATCAGGTCTAGCGCGTAGACGCGGTATTGCCGGGCCAGCTGCGGCGCGACGGTGAACCAGACGGGGGAGGTCGCGCCGTGGCCGGGGAGGAGTACGACTGGTGGGCCGTCCGCCGGGCCGCAGGCGTTGACGTGCGTCGTGCCGAACTCGTCGGTCAGCTCGAGTTGCTCGACCGGCACGTCCCAGCGGGTGAGGAGAGCGTCGTACGCGTCCTGGAAGGTCATGGTCCCGAGAATAGCTCACTGAGTGAGGTAGATTGAGGGCATGCGAGAAGGAGTGATGCCGGCCGACTCCGAGCGGGCGGCCGCGCTGGAGTTGGTGCACCGGCTGCGGGACGTCGCGCTGAGGTGGGAGCGCGCGATCGGCGAGTTCTCCAGGACGACGGGGCTGCACGCCACCGACGTACGCGCGCTGGTGAGCCTTCTGGACGCCGAACGGGCCCAGATCGCGGCCACGCCCACCTGGCTCGCTCAGCAGCTTGGAATGACCTCTCAGGCGACGACAGCGGTCATCCACCGCCTGGAGGCCGCCGGCCACGTCGAACGGCTCAGAAGCCGCACAGACGGTCGCAGCGCTCGCCTGCAGGTCTCGGACAGCGCCGTCGACCTCGGCTGGCGGTTCTTCGGACCGCTCCTCGACCGGATGATCGCCACCACGCAGACCCTCGACCCCGACCAGCAGAAGCTGGTGAACGGCTACCTGACGACCGTCTCCGACGCGTTGGGGTAAACGAAAAGGCCCCGGCGAGTGCCGGGGCCTTTCCTCCTTCGGTACGACGTCAGCTGCGGTCGCTGGTGACCTCGCGGTAGGTCTCTGTGTCTTCCGTCAGCTCGTGGATCTCGTCGGCGTCGTGCGCGTGCTCGTGCGCCTCTTCGAGCTCCTGCGTGGTCGGCTTCTGCACCGCGTCGGCGAAGTAGAACCGGGACAGTGCGGCGCGGACCTTGTTCAGGGCCCGGCGCGGTGCCCGTACGCCGTTGTCGTCGGTCTCCGGACCGATCTCGTACGGCACCACGCGGTCCCGTGCGGTGAGCGAGTACGCCTCGTACGTCGAGATCGGCTGGTGCTTCTCGGTGTACTTGCCCTCGGGGGAGCGCACGATCACACCGGTCTCGAGGCCGTGGGTCAGCCGGTCGTAGTCCGCCCGCTGCAGCGAGATCGCCCAGCGGCGCGCCACCCAGAAGGCCAGGATCGGCCCCAGAATCACCGCGAACCGCAGGAACCAGGTCACGTGGTTCAGCGAGACACCGAAGTGGGTCGCGATCAGGTCGTTACCGCCACCGATCCACAGCAGGGCGTAGAAGGTGATGAACGCGACGCCGACACCGGTCCGGGTCGGGACGTCCCGCGGCCGGTCCAGCAGGTGGTGCTCGCGCTTGTCACCGGAGATCCAGCCCTCGATGAACGGATACAGCGCGACCAGCGTGACGAACGCGGGTGGAATGATCAGCGCCGGGATGAGCAGGTTCCAACTCAGCGTGATACCCCAGAAGTGCGACTCGAAGCCGGGGAATATTCGCACCGCGCCTTCCAGCCAGCCCATGTACCAGTCGGGCTGCGAGCCTGCCGTCACCTCGGCCGGGTTGTACGGCCCGTACAGCCAGACCGGGTTGATCTGCATCACCGCGCCCATCAGGGCGGTGATGCCGAAGACCACGAAGAAGAAGCCGCCGGCCTTGGCCGTGTACACCGGGAACAGCGGGTAGCCGACCACATTCTTCTGCGTCCGGCCGGGACCGGCGTACTGCGTGTGCTTGTGGTACACGACCAGGAACAGGTGGGCCGTGACGAGTGCCAGGATGATGCCGGGTATCAGCAGCACGTGGACGATGAAGAATCTCGAGACGAACTCGTCGCCCGGGAACTCACCGCCGAAGATGAAGAAGTTCATGTACGTGCCGACCACCGGTGACGCCTGGATCATGCCGTTGGTGATCCGCAGACCGGTGCCGGACAGCAGGTCGTCGGGGAGGCCGTAGCCGATGAAGCCCTCGACGATGCCGAGGAACAGCATGCCGAAGCCGATCAGCCAGTTCAGCTCGCGCGGCTTGCGGAACGCGCCGGTGAAGAACATCCGGAGCAGGTGCACCATCATCGCGGCGATGAACAGCACGGCCGCCCAGTGGTGGATCTGCCGGACCAGCAGACCGCCGCGGACGTCGAAGGTGATGTCCAGCGTGGAGGCGTAGGCCTCCGACATGTGCAGACCCTTGAGCAGGCTGTACGAGCCGTTGTACTGGACCTCGGCCATCGACGGCTTGAACCAGAAGGTCAGGAACGTGCCGGTCAGGATCAGGATGATGAAGCTGTAGAGCGCGATCTCGCCCAGCATGAACGACCAGTGGTCCGGGAAGACCTTCCGCAGGTTCTTCTTCCCGATCTTCGCGATGCCGAGGCGATCGTCGACCCACTTGACCGGGCCGGGGAACTCTGTGTTTGTCGACACTGTTGTCACCCTCGTTCGAAGAAGCTCGGGCCGACCGGCTCGGTGAAGCCGCTCTGCGCAACCAGATAACCCTCGCTGTCCACTGCCAACGGTAGCTGAGGCAGCGGCCGGGCCGCAGGGCCGAAAACGACCTTGGCGCTGTCGGACAGGTCGAAGGTCGACTGGTGACACGGGCAGAGCACGTGGTGCGTGGTCTGCTCGTACAGGGAGATCGGGCAGCCGACGTGGGTGCAGATCTTCGAGTAGCACAGGATGCCGTCGACGCCCCAGTTCTCGCGGCCCGGCTTGGTGCGGATCTCGCTCGGCTTGATCCGGACCACGATCACCGCGGCCTTGGCCTTGGCGTTCTGGTACTCGGTCGCGTTCTCCTCCTGCAGCGGGGCCAGGTTGGCCGGCGCCGCGTTGACCAGCTGGCCGACGACCAGGTCGGACGGCTTGATCGGGCGGTCGGTGACGTCGTTGACGACCCGGATGCCCTTCGCCCAGATCGTGTTGTAGAGCGACCGGCCCGGCAGCGGGCCGAGGTCGCGGAGGAACACGATGGCCGGCAGCCCGAGCACGCCCAGCGCGCCGATCAGCGAGTTGCGGATCATCTTGCGCCGGCCGAAGCCGGACTCGGCCGCGCCCTGCTTGAACGCCTCGGTGATCTCGGCGATCTGCTCCGGCGACGAGTGCGCCGCGTGCCGGTCCTCGGAGATCTCCTCGTCGACCATCAGCTTCTTGGCCCACTGGATCGCGCCGGCGCCGATCAGGAACAGCGCGAGCCCGATGCACAGGCCCATGACCATGTTGTTCGCGTTACCGGACAGCGGCCCGAAGACGAGCTCGGAGTCCCGCGGAATCGCGAAGTACGCCACGCAGGCGCCGAGCACCAGGACCGTGGCCAGGCCGAACATGCTCGAGACCTGCCGCTCGACCCGGTCGGCGGCCTTCGGGTCGATATCGGTGATCCGCGGTTCGTGCGGCTCCAGACCCGGGTCCGGAATCGGCTCGGCCACCTCGACCGCGCCGTGGTGCTCGCCGTCGTCCTTCACCGCCGGAAGGTTCTTGTCGTCAGTCATGAGCCTTCGCTCCCTTGGCCTTGACGCCCTTGGCGCCGATCCAGACCGCTACGCACACCAGCAGACCGATGCCGATGAACCAGCCCCACAGACCTTCGGAGACCGGGCCGAGCCGGCCGAGGCCGAAGCCGCCCGGGTCCTTCTGCGCCTGCAGTGCCTTCAGGTACGCGATGATGTCGCGCTTGTCCTCGGGCTGCATCACCTGGTCGGAGAAGACCGGCATCTGCTGCGGGCCGGTCAGCATGGCCTCGTAGATGTGCTTCTCACTGACGCCCATCAGCGACGGCGCGTACTTGCCGTTCGGCAGTGCGCCACCGCGACCGGCGAAGTTGTGGCACGCCGTGCAGTTGGTGCGGAACAGCTCGCCGCCGCGGGTGATCTGCTCGTCGGTGGCCTTGCTGATGTCGTACGAGTCCTGGGCCGGGACCGCGGGGCCGGGGGCCAGCGAGGCGACGTACGCCGCCAGCGCCTCGATCTCCTCCTGCGAGTACGCCGGGTTCTTGCGCGGGATCTGTGCGCCCGGTTGCATCGCCGGCATCCGGCCGGTTCCGACCTGGAAGTCGACCGCGGCGGCGCCGACGCCGATCAGCGACGGGCCGGCCATCTTGCCCGCGCCGTTCCCGCCGCCCTCGGCGTTCAGGCCGTGGCAGCTGGAGCAGCCGACCGCGAAGAGCTTCTTGCCCTCCTCGATCTGCTGGGACTGGGCCGAGTTGTCCGCCACCGCGTCGTCAGGGGCGAAGGCGGCGTACGCCGAACCCACTGCCAGGAGGCCGAACAGGAGCACGACGAGGCCGGCGGACCGGTGCCGTCGTCGCGCGGAGAGAAAGCGCGCCGGTGACAAGGAAGGTCTCTTCTCACTCATTTGAGCAGGTAGATGGTCGCGAACAGGGCGATCCAGACCACGTCGACGAAGTGCCAGTAGTACGACACGACGATCGCCGAGACGGCCTGTTCGTGGGTGAACTTGCGAGCCATGTACGTCCTGGCGAGGACGAACATGAAGGCGATGAGGCCGCCGGTCACGTGCAGCGCGTGGAAGCCGGTGGCCAGGTAGAAGACCGAGCCGTAGGCGTCGGAGGAGATCGTCAGGCCCTCGTGCACCAGCCCGGTGTACTCGGTCACCTGGCCGGCGACGAAGACCGCGCCCATCAGGTACGTGAGGATGAACCACTCACGCATGCCCCAGTTCCGCGGGTTCGCCAGCGAGCCGACCCGGCCCACCTTGCCGTGCTCGGCGGCGAACACACCGGCCTGGCAGGTGAACGACGAGGCGACCAGGATGAACGTGTTCACCGAGGCGAACGGGACGTCCAGGAGGTGCGTCGACACCTGCCACAACGTCTCCGAACCCGGAGCGGCGGCGGCGGTCGTCACCGACCGGATCGTGAAGTACGCCGCGAACAGGGCGGCGAAGAACATCAGTTCGCTCGAGAGCCAGACGATCGTGCCGACACTGACCATGCTGGGACGGTCGTGGTGTCCGTGTTCACGAGACGCTGGGAGCGCGGTTGCAGTGGCCACGCGGTCATTATGTCGGTCCTCGCGTTCAGCGCTACGACCACCCCCGTGCATGTCGTGAACCAGACGTTTCTACTGTTGAAGCGTGCTTCCCCTCCACGCCACGCCCGGCGACCAGATCGAGCCTTTGACACCGGTCCGGTTGCTGACGGCATGGACCTTCGAGCCGGTGTTACTCGGCGTGATCGTCGTCCTCGGCGGGCTCTACCTGTACGGCGTCCACAAGCTGCGCAAACGCGGCGACAAATGGTCCCGGGCGCGGACGTTCTCGTTCGTCGGGCTCGGGCTGGGGAGTGCCGTGATCGCCACGCAGTCGGCGCTCGGCACGTACGACACGGTCCTGATCAGCGTGCACATGGTTCAGCACATGATCCTGTCGATGCTGACGCCGCTGATGATGGCGCTCGGCGCGCCGATCACGCTGGCGCTCCGGACACTGCCGGCGCGGCCGCGGAAGTGGTTGCTCTCCGTGTTGCACTCCCGGATCGCCAAGGTGCTGTGCTTCCCGCTGATCGGCTTCACGCTGTTCGTCCTGAGCCCGTGGGCGTTGTACTTCAGCGGCTGGTACGACGCCACGCTGCACTCCGCCGTACTGCACGACCTGTTGCACCTGCACTTCATCCTGGTCGGCTCGCTGTTCTTCTGGCCGCTGCTCGGGCTGGACCCGGTGCCCGGCCGGGTGATCTACCCGTTCCGGCTGATGCTGACGTTCCTGACGCTGCCGTTCCACGCGTTCCTCGGCATCACGATCATGTCGGCCAACAAGCTGATCGCCGAGGACTGGTACACCAGCTTCGGCCGGTCCTGGCCGCCGTCGCCGCTGCGTGACCAGTACATCGCGGGCGGTCTGTTGTGGGGTTCGGGCGACCTCGTCGGCGTGGTGTTCTTCGCCGTACTGTTCGTCCAGTGGGTGCGGGAGTCGCAGCGTGAGGCACGCCGCGAGGACCGGCGCCTGGACCGGTTGGAGGAACAGGCTCGCCGGGCCGAACAGTCGCCCCGGTAGCATTCCGGTTGTCCAGTCTTCTTTGAACAAGCTTGGGATGGATCGATGAGTTCAGAGCGTCCGCTGAAGGTGCTGCTCTACAGCGACGACCGTACGACGCGGGAGTCCGTCCGGCTGGCCCTCGGCAAGCGTCCGGCGGCCGATCTGCCCGAGCTGGAGTACGTCGAGTGCGCCACCGAGCCGGCCGTGATCAAGACCATGGACAAGGGTGGGATCGACCTCGCCATCCTGGACGGCGAAGCGGTCCCGGCCGGCGGCCTTGGCATCGCCCGGCAGTTGAAGGACGAGATCTTCCAGTGCCCGCCGATCCTGGTCCTCACCGGCCGTCCGCAGGACGCGTGGCTGGCGACCTGGTCGCGGGCCGAGGGCGCGGTCTCGCACCCGATCGACCCGGTCCGGATGGCCGAGGTCACCGCGGACCTGCTGCGCCGGCGCCTGGCCAAGCTTCCCGCCACCACCGCCTGATCGCCTGATGGCCGCCTACACCTGGCCACAGGTTCTCGGGCCGCTGTTGCGGCATGAGGACCTCGAGGCCTCCGCCACTGCGTGGGCGATGGAGCAGATCCTGTCGGGCGCGGCGACACCGGCGCAGCTGGCCGGGTTCGTGATCGGGCTGCGGTCCAAGGGCGAGACGGTCACGGAGGTCGAGGGCCTGGTCGCGACCATGCGCGACTTCGCCACCCGGATCTCCGTGTCCGGCCGGACCCTCGACGTCGTCGGCACCGGCGGTGATCAAGCCCACACAGTGAACATCAGCACGATGTCGGCGATCGTCGCGGCCGGCGCCGGGGCGAAGGTCGTGAAGCACGGCAACCGCGCGGCCTCGTCCGCGTGCGGTGCCGCCGACGTACTCGAGGAGCTGGGGATCCCGCTCGACCTCACCGGGCCGCAGGTGGCCGAGGTGGGGGAGCAGGTCGGGATCACGTTCTGCTTCGCGGCGGCGTTCCATCCTGCCCTGCGGAACGCGGCGGTCCCGCGGCGCGAGCTCGGCGTACCGACGACGTTCAACCTGCTCGGCCCGCTGGCGAATCCGGGCGACCCGTCCGCGCAGGCGGTCGGGGTCGCGGACGGCCGGGTGGCCGGGCTGATGGCCGGCGTCCTCGCGCGGCGCGGGATCGATGCGCTGGTGTTTCACGGCGACGACGGGCTCGACGAACTGACCACGCGGACGACGTCGCAGGTGTGGGTCGTCGGCGGCGGGAAGGTCGAGGGTCCGGTCACGCTCGATCCGCGCGAGCTGGGGATCGAGCCGGTGTCGGCGGATGCGTTGAAGGGCGCCGACGCGACGTACAACGCGAAGGTCGTCCGGGCGCTGGTCGACGGCGAGCCGGGAGCGGTGCGGGACGTCGTACTGCTGAACGCCGGGGCCGCGCTCGCGGCGTACACGCCGGAAGAGGGATCGGTGACGACGCGGATCCGGGCCGGGATGGACAGGGCGGCCGAGGCGATCGACTCCGGAGCCGCGAAGGACGTGCTGGACCGGTGGATCGCGGCCTGCGCTTCCGTGCGCTGAGGTCTTTTGAGGAAGGGCCGGCGGGGTGTCCCGCCGGCCCTTTCGTCATTTGTTGATCGCGATCTGGCTGACCTTGTAGCGCCAGACGTTCTGCCAGGCGGGGGTCGAGCCGGCGATGTCGGCGATCGCCACGTCCGCCGTACCGTCGCCGCGGTCGATCACGGCGATCATCACGGTCGAGTACGTCTCGGCCAGCTTCGGCACCTTGACCACGACCTTGGCAACGATCTCGTGGCCCGGGTGGCCGTTGACCGTGATCGCCTTGTGGGTGGTGCCCTTCATCACCTGTGCGTCCTTGTCGTACAGGGCGATGATCGCGCGCGAGCCGATCTGTACCGCGGCCTCCTTCAGGCCGGCCGCGGTGTTCTTGTACGGGATGTCCGGTGGGAGCTGGCCGAAGGCGGTGTAGTTGCCCCAACTCGCACCCTTGCCGTTGTAGTTCTTGTGCACGGTGAGCCAGATCGCGGCGCCGCCCCACAGGCCGGTGGTCTCGCCGTAGTTGCCCCAGGCGGAGCTCATGATCGGCATCGTGTCGTTGTTCGAGGCAACCATCACGGTCCCGAGCACCTTGCCGTACGGCGTCGGCGTCGGCGAGGGCTTGACCGACGGGCTGACGGTGTCGATCGGCGTACCACCCGAGGGCAGTGCGACCGGGCTGACGGCGTCCGCCTTCGACCAGATCCACCCCACGCTCAATCCGGTCGTGGCAAGCGCAGCCACCACCAGCACAATCGCCCCAACCATCCGAGCCCGCCCACTAATCCCAGGCAGCCCACCCGGGCCCTCCCCATTCCCACCAGGCAACCGCCCACCACGAACGTGCAAGCCACCTGCACGCCCGGCGGCGTGTGCTCCGGCGCCTTGTCCGGCTGCACGCGAGATCGTCTGGCCGAGCGACGGTTGCCCAGCGCCACCGGACTGCTGCGGCTGCCCGGCGTGCTGCCCGTGCTGAGGCCCAGTAGCTTGCGTCTGCCACCCGACCTGCCGCGGCCCACGCACCGGCCCACCCTGCGGTGGCCCCCACATCTGCCCACCCTGCTGCCCAACAGGCGGCTGCTGAGGACCTGTTTGCCCTGGCTGTGGTTGCCGGGGGCGAGCCGGACCAGCGTGAGCCGGACCGGCCTGGCTCGGGCCTGGCTGGGCTGGGCCGGGGTGCTGCGGCGGCTGGTTGAGGGGTTGTGGGGCGCGGGGTGGGGCTGCGTGTTGTGGGCCTGGGCGTTGGGGGTTCGGTTGCTGCGGCACCGGCTGTTGGGTAGGTGGCTGGGCGCCCCACATCCCGCCGCCTGGCTGCGGTGCGCTTGCCGGCGGCTGGGTGGGTAGTTGCCAGCCTGGGTTTGTGGGGGCCGCGTGTTGGGGGCGGGCAGGGGGTGGAGGTGGTGGCGCGGGGGCGGGGGACTGGCCGAAGAGGGCGTCCGAGGAGTTGGACGGGCGCTCCGGGGTGTTCTGCGCAGGCTGGGTCCACGGGTTGGCGGTCTCGCCAGGGTCGCCAGGTGTGGGTACTGCGGGTGGGGCGCCGTCGCCGGTGCGGGGCGGGGTCTGGTCTTCGTTCTCAGCCAACGTTGATTCCCTTGTAGGCCTGGCTCTCGGCCGCCTTCAGATCTGGGCGGTTGTTGGGGATGCCGCTGATGTACGCGACCGCTGTACCGTCACCGAGGTCGAACACGGCAACCGTCAGCGTAAGCACCCGATCGGTCACTGCGGCCGACTTCGCGGTCACGGTTTGCTGGTAGAACCAGCCCGACTTGTTGGTCCGCTTCACGGCGCCGTTCGCGACCGTCCGGTACGTCGCCGGGATCGACCCGTACATGGTCGTCCGCAGCTGCCCCGACAGCGTCGCCGCGGTCGCCTTCGGGTCGCCGTTGAAGCCCGACCCGGTACCGAGCCCGCCGACGAAGATGTCCGCGGTCCAGTCGTCGGCGCCGTTGACGTTCTCCTGCAGGACGATGTGCTGCCCGCTGGAGTTGAGCAACTGCTGGACCAGACGCTTGCGGTCCGACCACGGCGGGTTCCGGCGCGGGAACGAGATCGCGTCCGACGAGATCCGGCCGATGCCCTCGTGCAGCTTCGGGTTCTTGGACTGGCCCGGCTTGGTGGTGCTCTGGTTCGTCGGCGAGCCGGTCGACTGCGTCGGCGTACCGGTCGGGTTCGGGTCGGCCTTCTTGTCGTCGCCTCCGCCGGTGATGAGTACGACCGCCAGGACGATCAGCAGCACCAGTGCGACGCCGCCGCCGACGATCAACGGCAGCTTGGCGCCGGACCGGCCGCCGCCGGAGCCCTTCGACTTCTTGGTCCCGACGCCGGTGCTCAGGTCGGTCTGCCCGCCCCAGGCCTCGTTCTCGTCCTCACCCCAGGCTCGCGGCGTCTGCTGTTCACCCCACGCCTGCTGTACGCCGCCCTGCTGTACGCCGCCCTGCTGTACGCCGCCCTGTTGTACGCCGCCGTGCTGGCCGGCGTTCTGCTGGACACCCCGCTGCTGCTGTTCGGCCGGCCCGTTGCCCCAGGGCTGGGGGCCGTTCTGCTGCACAGGTGCGTGGTTCTGCTGGCTCTCGCCCCAGCTCGGCTCGGGACCCCAGCCGTTGCCGGACTGCTGGTCGCCGGCCTGTTGCACGGGCCAGCTCTGCCCGCCCCATTGCTGGTCGGCGGTCGGCTGACCGTTCTCTTGTCCGTTCTGTTGCCAGTTCTGCGTCTCGGCAGTCGCCTGTGGACTCCACGGCCCCGACTCCTGCATCGCATGCTGCTGTTGTGTGGGCTGGTCGCCCCAGAGCTGGACCGGGACAGGCTGTTCCTGCGTGGCGTCGTCGGCGTCCGGCATGGTCCACAGCGGCGCGGCGGGACGGTCCGGTGTCTGCAGGTCCACTTCGTCGCTGGCCTCGACACCCCACGACGGCTGGTCGCTCGACTGCTGGTCGTCCGGGTCCTCGGCCTGGCTGCCCCAGTCCGGCTGCAGCTGCGCCGCCACCTCGGCGGCGTCCGCAGCCTGAACCTCCGGGTCGTCACTCACGTCAGCGTCCGCAACCGGCACGCCGGGCTGAGCCTCCTCCTTCGGCGTCGGTGCGAACCTCGGCTGCTCGGTGAAGCTGACGTCCGACCAGCCCTCGGTCGGCTCGGCGACCTGACCGGCGTCGGTGGTCTCGTTCGGCGAGGGAGCGAGCTTCAAGGTCCAGCTGCCGGCCGGTTCCTCGGCCTGCACAGTCGGTACGCCGGCAGCCGTCGTACCCTGCTCTGCCGCGAGCTCCTCGTCCGTGACCTCGCGCTGTGTCCAGTGCTCCGGGGGAGCGGGCGCGATCTCCGGCGCGCCCCAGGTCGCCCGGGCACGCTCGGCCGCACTGGGCTCGGGAGTCTGGGCGGGCTCGTCCGGAGTCACCGCGCGCAGGCGTGGTCCGCCGTTCGTCTGCGTACCGTCGGCCGGCTCGAGGTCCCAGAGCTGCGGAGTCGGCGTCGGCTGCCACCAGTCGACAGCCTCCGGCTGCTCGTGCTGAGCCTCCTGCACCGACTCCTGCACCGACTCCTGCACCGACTCCTGCACCGACTCCTGTACCGAACGCAGCCCAGGACCAGCCGCCTCACCCGCAACCGCCTCCTGCCGAACCGGCTCGTGCTGCACCGGCTCGTGCTGGACCGGTTCTGCGGGCTCGGCAATGGCTTCCTGCTCGATCTCGGTCTGGTTGGTCCACTTCTCGCCGTTCCAGAAGCGGATGGTGTTCGGCTGGCCGGTGGGGTCGGGATACCAGCCGGCGGGCGGGTTGCTCATCCGCGCCCTCGCTCGGCGGTCGGCGCGAACGGACGACGCGCAAACGCACGAAGTACGCCGTTGTCGGCACGGAACTGGCCCCGGACGTTCATGTGTTCACCGTAACTTCAGCTCGTGTCAGTCGGACCGATCGGACCGGCTCAGACACCGTCCTCTTCGCCGAGGCTGAACGCCGCCTCCAGGTCGTGGCTGGAGTACGCGCGGAACGCGATGTGCGTCTCGGTGCTGAGTACGCCGGGCACCCGGTTGACGTGCTCGGGGATGACCGTGGCCAGGTCGTCGTGCCGCGCGACCCGGACGAGCGCGATCAGGTCGAGCCCGCCGGTGACGGAGTACACCTCGCTGACGCCCTCGATCGCCGCCACCTGCTCGGCGACTTCCGGGATCCGTGCGACGTCGGCCTTGATGAACACGATCGCGGTGACCATGCCGTCCTCTCCTCAGAACTCACACTCAGCAAACATTCAGCACACCTAGACCCGCTGAAGCATAGTGGGATCGAGGCCCCGCAACGCCCTCGCCGTCGGTTCGTCCGCGGGCAGGAACGCCTCCATCCGCAGCTCCGACACCGTCACGTCAATCGCCGTACCGAACCTGGTCAGCGTGGTGACGAGATGCAGGTCACCGTCGGGCGAGCGGAGCTGGAGCGGGACGGCGAGACCCAGGTGGTCCGGAGCCGGCCGAGGCGGGATCACCGCGATGAGCTCTTGGATGAGAGCATCCGACGACGGCGACGGGTACTGTGCGGCCTCGCGGGTCAGCGCGTCGATCACGTGCCAGGACCACTGGGCGAGGTTGACGATCCGGGGAGCCAGTCCGGCAGGATCCAGCAGCAGCCGGGGGAGGTTGACGGGCGGCGTCAGCAGATGCGCCGCCGCGTCGGCCGTGAGGACGTCGAACGCGTGATTGGCGCGGACCAGGTTGCCGATGCGGTCGACGACGACGGCCGGATACGGGCGGTGACCCTCGAGGATCGTGGTCAGCGCGGTCCGGATCGCCTCGAGCCCGGGCGCGGCGTACGGCGTCTCGTCGTACGCCGGTGCGTATCCGCCGGCGAGCAGCAACGCGTTCCGTTCGCGCAGCGGGACCTGGAGCGACTCGGCGAGCCGGATGACCATCTCGCGCCCCGGCGACGACCGGCCGCTCTCGATGAAGCTGACGTGCCGCTGGGTCGTCCCCGCGCGGATCGCCAGCTCGAGCTGACTCACTCGTCGCCGGGTCCGCCACGACCGCAGCCCTGCGGACAACTCTGATGCCATGCCGCAGTTCTAACCCATGCCACCGACAATCCATACCCAGCAGGGAATTGTCGGTGCACAACGCCTCCCGGCAAGGTCGTCGCCATGAACAGCAAAGACCTTGCAACCCGCTATGTAGCAGTCTGGAACGAGCCCGATGCCGACGCCCGCCGGAAGACGATCGAGGAGCTGTGGACGGAGGACGGCGTACACCTCCTCGAGCCGCCTGCAGAGATCGTCAAGCGCGCGACCGAGATCGGCGTCACCGCAACCCTCGAGGCTCGCGGCCACGACGAGCTCGTCCGTCGGGTCACCCGGGCGTACGACGAGTTCGTCGCGCCCGGGCAGTACGAATTCGTCCCGCACGGCGAGCCGGCCGCACTCCGCGACCTGGTCAAGCTCCGCTGGGCGATGGTCCCGGCCGGCGGCGGAGAGGCACTTGCCATCGGCATCGATCTGCTCCTGCTCGCCCCCGACGGCCGAATCCTGACCGACTACCAGTTCGTCGAGGTCTAACCGACGCGGGCAGGTCCGAGCGGACGCAGGTGCCGGCGGCGTTCGGTGGGGTGGTGGTGGGCGTCGGAGTGGGAGTTGTCGAGGCGGGTGAGGTGCCGGCCGGCGCCGCTGACCGGGCAGGTCCAGGTGCCGTCCATCTCGACCAGGCGGATGCCGGGGAGCTCGAGCCAGCGCAGGATCAGCTCGATCTCTTCCGGCGACGCCGCGGCGACCGGGCCGATGCCGGGGAGCACGGTCTCGGCCGATGCACGAAGCATCTCCAGATGCGGCCGCGGGTCCGTGCCCCGCGGCGTGAATCCGGCCGCCGCGAGCCGGCCACGGCGGATCACGTGCAGCTCCCAGCCGCCGTCCTCGGTCCGCCGGGCCGCGCAGATCTCCGCGCACCCGGTCACCGACGCCATCCGCTGCATCCGCGCCGAACTCCGCACGAACGCGCTCAACCGATCGCGATGTACGGCGGCGTCCTCGAACCGCTCGTCCGCCGACAACAGGTCGATCCGCCGGTCCAGCGCCTCGACGACCGGAGTCGGATCCACGGTCAGCGCAGTCCGCAGCCCGGCCACGAATTCGCCGTACGAATCCATCGAGATCCGCCCGTCGCAGGGCGCGACACACCGCCCCATCTCGGCCAGCACACACGGCGACAACGACGGGTGTTTCGACATCCGCGCGGTGCACTGCCGGATCGGGAACGCCTCGTGCAGCGCGGCCATCGCCCGCTCGGCCGTCTTCCGCGAGCTGAACGGCCCGAGGTACCCGGCGTCGTCGTCGCGCACCTGTTTGACCAGCGACAGGCGCGGAAACGGCTCGACCGTGACCTTCAGCCAATGCTGCCGCTCGGGGAACTTCGACCGCCGGTTGTACCGCGGCTTGTGCTCCGCGATCAGCCGCAGCTCGCGTACTTCGGCCTCCAGCGGCGTCCCGCACTCGATCCCGCGGACGCCGGTCGCGATGCCGACCATCTCGCCGATCCGGTTGCGGGTCTCGGAGGCGGTGAAGTACGACCGGACGCGGGTGCGCAGGTCCTTGGACTTCCCGACGTACAGCACCTCGCCGCGGTCGTCGGTGAACAGGTACACACCCGGTGCGTGCGGCAACGTTTCGGCCAGGTGGCGCTTGGCCCGGACGGCCGGCGCGACCCGCGACGAGTACGTCTGCAGGTCCTCCAACGTTTGCACGCCCAACGAGCCGACCCGCTCGAACAAACCGTGCAGCACGTCGACCGTCGCGCGCGCGTCGGACAGGGCCCGGTGGTTCGGGGTCGTGGTCGTGCGGAACAGTTTGGCCAGCGTCCCGAGCTTGCAGTTCGGCGCCTCGTCGGGGGTGATCACGCGCCGCGCCAGCAGCGCGGTGTCGACGACGGCGAAGTCGGGCCAGTCGTACCCGTGGACGAGGCTCTCGTGCTTGAGGAAGCCCATGTCGAACGGCGCGTTGTGCGCGACCATCACGCACCCGTGCGCGAACTCCAGGAACGCCGGCAGCACCGACTCGATCCGCGGTGACGTGGCAACCATCGAGTTCGTGATGCCGGTCAGGACGGCGATGAACGGCGGGATCGCCTCCGATGGGTTGACCAACGTCTGGAACTCGCCGACCACCTCACCGGCCCGCACCTTCACCGCGCCGATCTCGGTGATGCCACCCTCACCGGGCGGATTGCCCGTCGTCTCCAGGTCGACCACGCAGAACGTGATGTCGCGCAGCGGTGTGCCCAGGTCGTCGAAACTGTGCTGCACACCGCGGATCGGCGTGACTGGATCCGAGGCCTGCGCATGCCCTGGGCTGGTCATGGTCACGACGCTAAGAGCCGCCACCGACAATTCCGCAGGTGACACGCCTGCGAGTCGACTAGGCTCTCTGTATGCGTACACAGGCGATCACTGCGAATCGGGGTCACACGCCCGTTCGCTGTGGTCTGCGTCACTGGAGCACCAGCTGCCAGGTAGTCGTTCCAGCCGGACTGCGGACCGGTGACTGAGGCCGGCACCGCCGCGAGCTCCGCCGCTACGACTTTGCCTGAACCGGTCCGGCAACGCGTCCTGACCCTCGCCGCACACGCCCTCGGCCAGCTCCCCGCAACCGACATCCCGGCGCCGCTGCGCCGGTTCGCCAGCTTCGCGCCGGCGAAACGGGCCAAGCTGTCCGCCTCGGTGCTCGGTCCGATCCTCGAGACCGACGACCACTTCCGCAAGCTGACCGCCTTCGAGGTACGGCGGGAGCACCCGGAGCTCGGCGACGCCGTGGCCGACGGCGTACCGGTCCCGGCGGCCGACCCGGTCGAGGTCGCCGCCCTCGCCTACCTGCTCCGCCCGGACGACTGGGAGCAACACATCGCGGCCGCCGCCCAGGTACCGGTGGAGAACCCGCGCGCCGACGAGGAAGCCGTCCACCGGCTCGCCGATCAGCTCGACCAGGCCCGCACCGAGACTCGCCAGGTCCGCGAACGCCTTCGTGAACAGGTCAACGAGCTCAAGGCCGAGAACGTCACGCTCCGCCGCAAGCTGAACGAAGCACGCCAGAAGATCACCGGTCTGCAGACCGATCTCGAGCAGCGCACCAAGGAAGCCGAGACCGCCGACGAACGCGTCGACGCCGCCCGCGCCGAAGTTGAGCGGGAGCTGCGCAAGCTGCGGACCCGGATCACCGAGCTGGAAGCGATCGAGCACGCGGCCCGCCGTACGGCGGGACAGGAGCGGGAGCTCGCCTCGACGCGGACCCGGCTGCTGCTGGACACGATGCTGGAGGCGGCGAGTGGGCTGCGACGTGAGCTTGCCCTGCCACCCGGGGGAGAGCTCCGCCCGGCGGACACGGTGGCCGGCTCGGAGCCCGAAGCGGCTCCGGTCGGACGGACGGCGCCCGAGGACGACCCGGCTCTCTTCGACGAACTGCTGGCGTTGCCGCAGGTGCACCTGATCATCGACGGCTACAACGTGACGAAGACCGCATGGCCGAACTCGCCGCTGCATTCGCAACGTCAGCGACTCGTCACCGCGCTGGGTGCGCTGGTCGCGCAGCGTCGCGTCGAGATCACCGTGGTCTTCGACGGCGCCGAGCTCTCGGGCCCTGTGCAACTGAATCCACCGCGCGGCGTCCGGGTGCGGTTCAGTCCGGCCGGTGTGATCGCCGATGACGTGATCAGGCAACTGGTTCGCGCCGAGCCGCCGGGCCGCCCGGTCGTGGTCGTCTCGACCGACCGCGAAGTTGCCGACAGCATCATCAAACTCGGCGCCCGGGCACTCTCCGCAGCCAGCCTCATCTCACGCATAGCCCGCACCTGACAACAGAAATTGTCGGCGGCCGTCTCTAGCGTCCTTCCTAGCCGGATGCAAGTCCGGGTGCTTCCCCACTTGGAGGATGTTGTGCTGATCGACTGCGACGCCTGTGTGATGAAGGGTCCGGGCTGCCAGGACTGCGTGGTGACGGTGGTGCTCGGATTCGCTGCCGAGCGGTCCGGGAGTCTCCGCATCGACGACGACGAGATGGCCGCGCTGGACGCACTGGCCGATTCGGGCCTGGTGCCACCGTTACGCCTCGTACACGCCGTCAGCAGTGTCGAGCTCGATGCTGCTGCCCAAACCCCTTCCGACGAAGGCGAAACGATCGTTGGGTCGGGATGATCCTTCGTTAATTTTCGATCAAACCCGAGGGGCGAATTGCACTGGTCACGAAACGGTCACTACTGTTACGTCTCGTTGCCTCAGGGTGTCGGCCGCTCCGGCCGACCGGGCAGCGGCAAGCCGAGGGAGTGATCCGGCGGATCCGCGGACGTGAAGTCCGCGGCGAGCCTGGTCAACGGGGACGGCGCGAGCAGAGGAAGGGACCGACCGGGCTGTGTCCATCGGACGCATCAACCGCACCAAGGGAATCGCCCTCGCCGCCATCACCAGCACCGCCGTCGCTGCGGGAGTGATCCTGATTCAGGGAGCGGCCAGCGCCGACCCCGCGCCCACCCTGGAGGAGGCGAAGAAGCAGGTCGCCGAGCTGCAGCACCAGGCCGAGGTGTCCGGTGAGTCGGCGAACGACCTCCGCGGGCAGATCAGCGCCTCCGCCGCGCGCGTGAAGGCCCTGCAGGCCGCGATCGCCAAGCAGCAGGGTCAGGTCGACGGTGTGAAGCGGCAGATCGGATCCCTCGCGGTCGCCGGATACCAGACCTCCGGCATCTCGACGACGGCGCAGCTGCTGCTGTCGACGAACCCGGACCAGTTCCTCAGCCAGGCGTCCACCGCCCAGGCCTTCGCCGGCCAGCAGAACTCCGCGCTGCGTCGCTACCAGGTCGCACAGGGCAAGCTCACCGACCTGCAGGCCAGCGAGCAGACCGAGCTGTCCGCGTTGCAGGCCGTGCAGGCCAAGCAGGACGCGTTCAAGAAGCAACTGCAGACCAACCTCGACAACGCCGAGAAGGTGCTCGACAAGCTCAGCGCCGCGGACCGCAAGCGGATCGAGGAAGAGAACGCCAAGGAGGCGGAGAAGGCTCGCGCCGAGCGCCCGACCCGCGGTGGCGACCGGGAGAGCACCGACCTGCCGAACGTCCCGGCCAGCGGCCGCGCCTCGATCGCGGTCAACGCAGCTCTGTCCCAGCTCGGCGACCCGTACGTGTGGGGTGCCGACGGCCCGAGCTCCTACGACTGCTCCGGCCTGATGATGTACGCCTGGGGCAAGGCCGGCGTCTCGCTGTCGCACTCGTCGAAGGCGCAGACCGGTGAGGGCCGCCCGGTCAGCAAGTCCGACCTGATGCCGGGCGACCTGATCTTCTACTACTCCCCGGTCAGCCACGTCGCGATGTACCTCGGCAACGGCCGGATCGTGCACGCACCGCGCCCGGGCAAGAGCGTCGAGATCGCCCCGATGGACGAGATGCCGTACAACTCCGCGGTGCGCCCGGGCTGACCTGCCCCCTTGACATACTCTGCGGCTCCGGGGATCCCTCCCCGGAGCCGATCTATTTGATGACGTAATGTCGGAGGAGGCCGGGTGTCCCGCCTGACTGGGGCAGGTGAGCAGCGAAGGGCCGAGGTGATCGACGAACAGGGCGATACGGTGCCGCTGCCAGTGATCCCGTCAGCCGGTGACCCAGGGGAGCCGAAAGGCCGCCGGCAGGAGCCGCTCGGCCCGATGAACGGCGGGAACCGGCCGCCGTTCTCACCGATCCTGAAGAAGGTCGCTCTCGGTGTCGCCGTCTGCCTGGTCGCCGGCGCCGGGTACGCCGGTCTCCGGCAGGTCGCCAACGCCCCGGCCGACCCGAACGGTTCGCCGGCGCATTCGCATCCCGCCACCTCGGCGACGCCGGACCAGGCCGAGGCCGGGGTACGGCGGGCCGTGGCCGGCGAGGCCGTCCTGCAGAAGATGACCGACGCCGTCGAGAACGACAACCGCACCGAGTTCCTCGACACCATCGACCCGAAGGCCGTGGACTTCCGGGGCAGTGCCCGGACGATCTTCTCGAACCTGACCACCCTTCCGATCAGCACGTTCCAGTTGCGCTACGTGAGCGACGACCCCGGCGCACTCACCCCGGACCGGCAGACCCAGCTCGGCGGCACCCAGTCGTGGCTGGCCCAGGTCGAGGTCTCCTGGCAACTCTCCGGGTACGACGTGAAGCCGGCCCGCGAGACGCTTCCGGTGACGTTCGTCACCCGCGACGGGACGACGTACGCCGCCTCGTTCTCGGAGCGGTTCGCGGCGGGACAGCGGCGACCGGTCTGGGCGCTCGGCAAGGTCGAGGTGGCCAAGGGCGATCACAGCCTGGTGGTCAGCCTCGACTCGGAGTCGGAGGCGGAGAGCTACGTGCCGGTCGCCGACAAGGCGGTCGAGTCGGTGAGCAAGGTCTGGGGCAAGAACTGGCGGCAGAAGGTGATCGTCTACCTGCCCGCCAAACAGTCCCAGATGGAAGGCATCCTCGGCGCCCAGCCGAACACGTACACCCAGATCGCCGCGGTCACGTTCGCCGAGCTGGACTCGCCGGTCATCGGCGCGCCGGTGCGGATCGTGGCGAACCCGAAGCTGTTCGAGGAGCTCGGCAAGCAGGGCCGCCGGATCGTGCTGACCCACGAGACGACGCACGTCGCGTCGACCGCGACTGCTTCGCCGGTGCCTTTGTGGCTGGCGGAAGGCTTCGCGGACTACGTCGCGTTCACCGCCGTACCTGTCCAGGACGAGTCGGCGGCGAAGGAGTTGTTCAAGGCGGTCCGGGCCGGGAAGGTGCCGACCACGCTGCCGACGCCGGAGGCGTTCGCCGCATCGGCGACCGAGCTGCCGCAGGCCTACGAGTCGGCGTGGCTCGCGTGCCGGCTGATCGCGGAACGTGAAGGACAGGCGAAGCTGGTGAAGTTCTACCGGACCGTGCATGCCTCGAAGAGTTCGACCGGGCTCGCGGACGCGTTCAAGTCGGTCCTCGGGATGACCGAGGCCGAGTTCGTCGCCGAGTGGCAGAAGTATCTCGAGAGGCTCGCCGGTGCCTGAGCCGGCCGGCCGGTCGGCTCCCTGGATCGCCTGCGGCGTACTCGCCGTCGCGCTGGTCTTCACCATCGCCGTCACCACTCCGTGGCACTTGATCGATCTCCCGAAACCCGATGCCACACTCGACTTCACGACCGCCGAGATCGCCCGCCAGAACGCGTTTCGGCACGAGATCCTGCCGTGGTCGACGGCGTCCTGGATCATCTCGATCGTGGTTCCGCTCGTCATCGGCTTCAGCCCGCTCGGCCGACGGCTGTACGACGCGGTGCACGTCCGGCTGTGGTTCGTCGCCGTACCGCTGACGGTCGCCGGCGTCGTCCTGATCACGAGTCTGCTCACCGTCCCGACCGACGTCCTCGCGGAGCGCGTCAGCCTCAAGTACGGCCTCTCGGTGGAGAACTGGCGGTTGTGGGTCTGGGACCGCGGCATCAACTGGGTCATCACCTCGCTCGGGCTCGCGGTCGTCGCCGTCGTCCTGATCGCGTTCGCGAAGATCTGGCAGCACGGCTGGTGGTTGCCTGGGGCAATCGCTGCGGCGCTGCTCGTGCTCGGCGTCTCGTTCGCGTACCCGGTGCTGATCGAGCCGCGGTTCAACCACTTCACCTCGATGCCGGCCGGTGCCCAGCGCAACGAGTTCCTCGCGCTGGCCAAGCAGGACGGCGTGCCGGTGAAGGACGTGCTGGTCGCGGACGCGTCGAAGCGGACGACGGCCCTGAACGCGTACGTTTCCGGCTTCGGCTCGACCCGTCGGCTGGTCGTCTACGACACGCTGCTCAAGGACACCCCGCCGGCGCAGGTCCGGCTCGTCGTCGCGCACGAACTCGGTCACGCGGCCGAGGACGACGTACTGCACGGAACGTTGATCGGTGTGCTCGGTACGGCGTTCGGCATCACGCTGCTGTACTTGTTGCTCGGGCCCCGGATGGCCGATCCGCGCCGGGTCGCGTTCCTGGTCGCGCTGATCGCCGCCGGTACGACGCTGGCGAGTCCGGTGCAGAATCTGGTCAGCCGGAAGATCGAGGCCCGCGCCGACTACCACTCGTTGCGGCTGACGAACGATCCGCAGAACTTCGTCGCGATGCAGCACGACCTGGCCGTACAGAACATCTCCGGTCTCGACCCGAGCCGCTGGCGGTACTGGATGTTCGCCGACCACCCGACCCCGCCGGAGCGGATCGCGATGGGCCGCGCCTGGGGCAGCGAGAACGGCGACCCGGTCCCGCCGCTGGTCAAGCGATGACGGTGCTGGTCGTCACCAACGACTTCCCGCCGCGCCAGGGCGGGATCGAGACCTTCGTCCGGTCCTTGTGCGACGAGCTTCCGGACGTCGTCGTCTACACCTCGCGCGAGCCGGGCGACAGGGCGTACGACGCCGCGCTGCCCTTCCCCGTGATCCGGGACCGTACGTCGATGTTGTTGCCGACGGCACGTACTACGAAGCGGGCCGTCGGACTGCTGCGGGAGTACGACGCGGATCGGGTGCTGTTCGGGGCGGCTGCCCCGCTCGGGTTGATGGGGTCGGCGTTGCGCCGGGCGGGGGCGCGGCGGATCGTGGCGATGACGCACGGGCACGAGACGTGGTGGGCCGGCGTACCGGGCGCTCGGCAGGCGTTGCGGCGGATCGGCGATGCGGCCGACACGCTCACCACGGTGTCGTCGTGGTGCGAGGAGCAGATCATTCCCGCTCTGTCCCCGGCGGCCGCCCAACGCGTCCGGAGGCTCACGCCAGGAGTGGACGCGCGCCGGTTCGCTCCCGGCTGTGGAGGCGAGCAGGTCCGCAAGGGGCTCGGTCTGGAAGGCGTTCCGGTGGTCGTGTGCGTCTCGCGGCTGATCCGCCGCAAGGGACAGGACACGCTGATCAGGTCCTGGCCGCGCGTCCGCGAGTCCGTCCCGGGCGCCACACTGCTCCTGGTCGGCGGCGGGCCGGACCGCGAGTACCTCGAGGAGCTGGCGACGTCGGTCGGAGTGTCGGAGGCGGTGGTGTTCACCGGCCCGGTTCCGTGGGCGGACATCCCGCCGTACATCGATGCTGCCGATGTCTTCGCGATGCCGTGCCGGACAAGGCGTTTCGGGCTCGAGCCGGAGGCGCTGGGGATCGTGACGCTGGAGGCGTCGGCGACCGGGAAGCCGGTTGTCGTGGGAGATTCCGGGGGAGCGGCCGACACCGTCCGGCACGGGGAGACGGGCTACCTGGTCGACCCGTACAACCCGGCCCCGACCGGTGTACGGATCGCCGAGCTTCTCACCGACCAGACCCAGGCCCGGCAGCTGGGCGCGGCCGGTCGGGAGTGGGTACGACGGGATTGGTCGTGGGCCCGCAGCGGCGACGTACTGCGGGAACTCCTGGAGGTCTAGAAACCCCAATCCGCGAACGGTTCGAAGGCCGGCGTGTTCGTGATCCGCTGCAGCTGGGTTCCGTCCTTACGAGCGGTGTAGATGTCTTCCTGCTGGTCGATCGTCAACGACATCACGATTCGGGTCCCGTCCGGCGACCATCCGGGTGCGAAGGCGTAGTAGGCCTTGCCGCCGGCGTCGAGGGTGATCGGAGTCAGCTTGCCATCGCGGAGCCGGATCAGGGACAGCCCGCCTTCCGCGGTCGCGAACAGGATGGTGCGACCGTCGGGCGACCACTTGGCGGATGCCAGCTCGTGTCCTTGTGCAAGGCCGTACGGCGTGAGTTGGCGTAGGTGACGGCCGTCGGTGTCCACCACGAACAACGCGGTGTCCTCACCGCGGAACCGAACGATCACGGCTCTGTCTCCGTCGGGTGAGTAGTCACCCGCGACGTCGGACGCGCCGTACGGGTTCGTCGTCAGCCGGATCGGATGACCACCGTCCGACGAGCGGATGCTGAAGACGCCGGGCTTGTCGCCGCCGAATCCGCACAGGATCCGCTTACCGTCCGGCGACCATGCACCGCAGAACAGGTCGTCCGGCGCGCCTGGTGGTTCGAGCATCCGGAAGCCGGATCCGTCGGGCCGCACGGTCGCCGGCCGGAACGGCAACAGCTCGCCGGCCGCATCGAACCGCAGCAGGTTCGAGATCAGCAACTTGCTGCCGTCCGGTGACCACCGCGCCGACCCGAAGTCCTCGACGAGCTCCGGAATCACCACCTTCCGAACGCCCGAACCATCCGCCCGGGCGACGAACAGGTCCGACCCGCCGGAGTCCAGTTGCCGGCTGAACACGATCCGGCCGCCGTGGCCGGCGGACGGGGCAGCGGACCCACACAGTGCCAGCAGCAACGAGATCGAGAGTGCCAGTGCGCGCTTCATCGGTAGCCTCTTCAGTAGCCGGGGATCTCGAAGGTCTGGATGCGGCTGTCGTGCCGCAGGGTCACCACGACGGTCCCGCCGAGGTGGGTGAAGGCGCCGCGCACTGTCGCGCTCGCTGTCGTGCCGGCCGGAGTGCGTACCGTGAACGTGCCGTCGATGCCATCAGGGGTCCAGGTGGTCGAGCCGGAGACCGAGACATCGCGCGTGAACCGCGCCGCGTCGTACACGAACGGTCTCGGCGAGCTGTCGTCGTACGTCACCGTGCCGCCACGGAGTCCGCCCGCGACGAGGCCGGAGATCGAGGCGATGTGCTGGAGGCCGTCCATGACGGTCTCCGCGGTGACGGTGGCGAGCCGGCGTACGTCGGTCGCGGCCGGTGGACCGGCTGTCTGCCGAGCGGGAGGAGCGGCCGCTGCCGTCAGCGGGAAGCTGCCGGGCATCCACCAGCCCGCGGGCGGGGTCCGAGCGCAGGACGTGTCGCCGACAGCCAGGGTCTCGATGAACCGCTGGAGCAGGACGGTCCCGCACGAGCCCGTGAACCACGTCGCGTGCCCGACCGCCGCCAGCTCGACGTACGTCGACCCGACGAGGACCCGGGACGCGATCCTGCCGGCTTCCGGCGTGATACCGACGTCGTATTCGCCCGTCACGATCAGAGCCGGTACGCCACGAATCTTCGTACCACTGGGGTAGCTCGGCCGGTCCTCCCAGCTCGACGCGATGCATGGCAGCGGCTGGAAGCCCAGATAGCCCTCGTGGTCCCAGGCACTCTTGGAGATCGGTCCGTAGCGCGCCGGCTCGGCCGCGAAGGCTGCTGCGTACTGCTGGTGCCGCCGGGCCGGGCTCGCATCCTTGTCCCACTGCACCGGCTGGTCGACGCAGATCCGGGCGAGCGCGTGGCCGTTGGAGAACTCCCGCGGATCACCGGCATCGAAGCCGTTCGCCTGGTCGACGTCCGCCGCCAGCCGCAGGAGCGGAACGGCATCACCACGCTGGAGCGCCACCGCGGCCTGGGTGATCTCTCCCGGCCCGACGAAGCTGCCGCCGTTGAACGGCATGATGGCGGTCGCGAGCAGGTTCTCGGTCACGGTGATCCGGTGCGGGACGCCGTGCGAGTCGACGCCGACCCCGCTGACCGGCGTACGGCGCAGCCGGTCCGCCAGCCAGGCCAGCGAAGCGGCCGGGTCGGGGTTGGCCGCCGCGCAGGCCGGAGAGCGGCCGCAGACGGCGTTCACGAGAGCGGGGTAGTGCTTCGGCTGATAGGCGTAGAAGGGATCGGTGTCGACGGTCAGCGCCGGTGCGCCGAGGGAGATCGACCGGACGTTCTGCTTCCAGCGCGTCGCGTAGGTGACCATGTCATTGGCGGCGTACGACGCGCCGACCAGATCGATGTCGCCGTACGCCAGCGCGCGCCGGACCTGCTCGAGGTCGTCGGCCACATCCGTTGTGCTGTAGAGATTCGCGGTATCGCCGAGCTGGTCGTGGCACTTGGCCGCCGAGGTGTAGAACGGCCCGCCGTGCTGCCAGTCGGGGCAGTCGATCGCCGCGGACAGACCGACGCCGCGCTGGTCGACGAACACCAGGTCGCGGGTCTCGGCGACCGTCGACAACAGGTCGACGTACCCGTACTTGTCGAACGCGCTGATCGACGCTCCGGGACCGCCCAAGGTGATGAACACTGCGCCGGCCGGTGCGTCGGCCGGACCTGTGTGCGGGAACACCTCGACGTGCAACGGCACCGTGCGGCCGTCGGGATGCCGGCGGTCGAGTGGCACCGGCAGCGTGCCGCAGCGGAACTCCGGATCGTCCGCGCACGGACCGAGCTCGAGTCGATCAGTGCGAAATGGTGTGGGTGCGGCGGGCTGAGTGCCCGTGGCAAGCAGCGCGATGCAAGCTGTCAGCGACAGCACGATGGAGCGGACGCGACGTCTTCTGATGATCGGCATGGCTGGATCCCCCTCCCGCACGGGGCGTACCCCCGCCTGCCGGCCAGCCAATCAGCCGGTGCGGGGACACCGCATCGGGGCGGCCACCGGACCGCGATTGAGGGCTGGCCCTGATTGACGAGCGGTCCGGCGGGCCTGACGATGTGGGGATGGGGGCGGCGCGGATCCTCATCGTGGACGACCACGTCCTGTTCCGGAGCTCGGCCCGCCGGATGCTGGAGTCGCAGGGTTTCGTCGTGATCGGCGAATCCGGCGACGGCAGATCGGCGATCACGGCTGTTCGCACGCTGCGACCCGACGTGGTGCTGCTCGACGTCCAGTTGCCGGACATGAACGGGTTCGAGGTCGCCAGGCAGTTGGCCGAGGAGCCGGACGCCCCGGCGGTGATCCTGACCTCGATCCGGGACGCATCCGACTACCGCACCCGCTTGACCGCAACGCCGGCGCGCGGCTTCATCCCGAAGGCCGAGCTGTCCGAGCCGAGAATCACTGCCCTGCTTGCGAGGGCACCGTGAGTCGGCGACTGGTATCAGTGCTGGTGGCACTTGCCGGAGCCGTCGTCTGCCTGCAGTTGTGGCGCGTCGGTCAGGCCGGCTGGCAGTGGGGTCTGCTGCCCTGGCTGTACCTGGTGGCCGGTCTGATCGCGTGGGACCGCCAGCCGCGCAACCGCACCGGCATCCTGCTCGTCCTGACCGGCGTCGCCTACCTGATGTTCCTGTTCGAGGGCGCGCACGTCCCGCTGGTGTGGACGATCGGCATCGCGTTCGAGCTGGCCTATCTGCCGGCCCTGGTCGCGCTGCTGCTGTCCTTTCCCAGCGGTCGGCTCACCCGTCGGTGGGAGCAGTTGGCCGTACTTGCGGCCGGTCTGGCCATGGTGTGCTGGACGACGATCCCGATCCTCGGCACCGATCCGTCCGACTTCGACTGTTCCGACTGCCCGCCCGATCTCAACCTGCTCCACGCCGGCCCGGGCGCCGTCAGCCTGCTCGACCGGATCTACGCCGCCTTCCCGGCACGCGTCTACTTCATGGTGCCGGTGTTCGTCGGTCTCGCGGTGGTCTGCGTGGTCCGGTGGTGGCGAGCGAGCCGACCGCTTCGACGGATCTCGGGTCCCGTGCTGGTTGCCGCTGTGCCGCTTCTGCTGGCGCTGAGCGCCCAGATGATCGCGAACCACCTGAAGCTCTACGACACCCATCCCGGCGTCAGCCAGGCGATCAATCTGGTGACGGTGTACGCCGGGCTCGTCCATCCCGTAGCGATCCTGGTGGGGCTTTCACTCGGGTGGGCGCGGCAGGCGCGGATCGGCGAGCTCGTCACGGAGCTCGCCGAGCACTCCGGGCTGGACCTGGTCGAGCGCACGATGGCGCGCGTACTGGGCGATCCGTGCCTGGCCATCGGTCGCTGGGACACCGGGAGTCAGCGATATCTCACCTCGGCCGGTGCCGCCCTGGATCTCCCGGGCGCCGGATCGACCCAGTCGACGACGTACCTCGAGCACGACGGCCGCCCGATGGTTGCCGTGGTCCACGATCGCGCGTTGCTGGACAGTGGGGACCTGCTGAACTCGGCCGGGGCAGCGGTACGGATGGCGGTCGACAACGATCGGTTGCGGACCGAGCTGAGCGCCCAGCTGGCGGAGGTCCGCGCGTCCCGGTCCAGGATCGTGGTTGCCGCAGACAACGAACGTCGCCGGCTCGAGCGGGACCTGCACGACGGTGCGCAGCAGCGGCTGGTGTCGCTGGCGCTCGACGCGCGGACGGCGGCAGCGAAGCTGGCGGCCGGCGACGATCCGGCCGTCGCGGACTCGGTGGCGGCGATCGCGGACGGGCTGACCACGGCACTGGCCGAGCTGCGCGAACTGGCCCGGGGGATCCATCCGTCGATCCTGGTCGACGAAGGGCTGGTCCCGGCGCTGCGGTCGTTGAGCGAACGCTCCGCGGTACGGGTTCGCCTGCTCGCCGTACCGCCCGGACGGTTCGAGCCGGCCATCGAGGCGGTGGCGTACTTCGTCATCTCCGAGGCGCTCGCGAACGCCGCCAAACATGCTTCGGCGAAGGAGGTGTCGGTCGCCGTACGCCGGGTGGACGGGCAGCTGCTGGTGGAGATCCGTGACGACGGAAAGGGCGGTGCCGACCCGGAGGGATCAGGGCTGCGGGGTCTGGCCGACCGGGTCGCCGCTGTCGACGGGCGGCTCAGCGTGGACAGTCCACCGGGCCGCGGAACCTCTGTACTCGCGGAGCTCCCATGCGTGTCGTGATCGCCGAGGACTCGCTGCTCTTCCGCGAGGGGATGGCGCGGCTGCTCACCGAGGCCGGGTTCGAGGTGGTCGGCCAGGCCGGGGACGCCGATGAACTGCGGTTCCTGGTCGACCAGCGTCGGCCGGACGTGGCGATCGTCGACATCCGGATGCCGCCCGGGTACGGCAAGGAAGGCCTGACCGCGGCGCAGGAGATCCGCGCACGGCACCCGGGCACCGCCGTACTCGTGCTGTCCCAGTACGTCGAACCGCAGTACGCGCTGACGCTGCTGTCCACCGGTGCCACCGGGACCGGCTACCTGCTCAAGGACCGGGTGGTTCAGCTGACCGACTTCACCGATGCGGTACGCCGGATCGGTCGCGGCGACCTGGTCATCGATCCGGCGGTGGTCGAGCAGATCCTCGGCCGGCCGAGCAGCCCGGTCGAGCGGCTGTCCGACCGGGAACGTGATGTCCTCGAGTTGATGGCGCAGGGCCGGTCGAACCAGTCGATCACCGACGCGCTGGTGCTCAGTCCGAAGACGGTCGAGGCGCATGTCCGGTCGATCTTCCAGAAGTTCGGTCTGCCGCCGGGGCTCGACGACCATCGCCGGGTCCGGGCAGTGCTGATGTTCCTGCGGGCCTCCGACGCCTGAGGGAATTTCTGGACAGCTGGTGCGTTGAATAGTGTACTGTGAGCCACATGCACCGGATGTTCCGACTTGCCGCAGCCGTACGAGCTTTCCGCTCCCCGGCTGCCGCTGCCTGACATCTTCGAAACTTCCACCGGCGACCGGAAACGGTTCGCCGGTGTTGTTGTTTCTGCTACCCGGTGGTCTGGTTCCGGTCCGATCTGACAAGGACCAAGGACATGACCATCAGCAGGACTTTCATCGACTTCTTCATCGACCGCGACCACGTCCCGACCACCGGGTCCACGCTCATCCCGCGGCTGGGTGATCCGGTGCTCTTCACGACCTCCGGGATGCATCCACTCACGCCGTACCTGGAGGGCGAACCTCATCCACTGGGGCGCAGACTCGTGGGTATCCAGCGCTGCCTGCGAACCACCGATCTCGACGAGGTGGGGGATCCGACCCACCTGACCGTGTTCGAGATGCTGGGCTCGTGGTCGCTCGGCGACTACGGGAGCAGCGAGACGCTCAAGTGGGGCTACGAGCTGCTCACCACCCGCTTCGGCCTCGACCCGCGGCGCCTGTACGTGACCGTGTTCGGCGGTGACGAGCAGGTGCCGCTGGACCAGGAGTCGCTGCGGACCTGGCAGGAGCTCGGCCTGCCGATCGAGCTGACCACCGAGGACAACTGGTGGTCGAACGGCCCGACCGGTCCGTGCGGCCCGGACTCGGAGATCTTCGTCTGGACCGGCGACGGCGAGCCGGAGGGTACGCCGACCACGGACGACCGCTGGGTCGAGGTGTGGAACCACGTGATGATGCGCTACCGCCGCCTCGACGACGGCTCGCTCGAGCCGCTGAAGCAGCAGAACATCGACACCGGTCTCGGACTCGAGCGGCTGACGATGCTGCTCGAGGACAAGCCGTCGGTGTACGAGACCTCGCTGTTCGAGCCGTGGATGCGGATCATCCCGAAGCTGTGGAAGCTCGACGAGCGGTCGCAGCGGATCGTGATCGACCACCTGCGGTCCAGCATCGTGATCGTCGGCGACGGCGTGCACCCGTCGAACACCGGCCGCGGGTACGTGCTGCGCCGGCTGATCCGCCGGATGCTGACCACGCTGTGGCGCGACGACGACAGCCGTTCGCTGTCCGATGTGCCGATCGAGCTCTTCGAGCACACGCTGGACCACTTCCACCAGGGCGAGACGGTGACGCTGATCCGGCGGATCCTGATCGACGAGGAGATCCGGTTCAGCAACCTGCTCGACCGCGGCCGCAAGGTGCTCAGCCACGAGCGCTTCCACAAGTCGCTCGACGACACCGACTACGAGTACCTGCACGAGACCCACGGCCTGCCGCGGGAGTTGGTGGATTCGCTCAGATGACGGGGTCCAGCACGTCGGTGCGGGGAGCGTCGGAGTCCGGAATCTCCGGAGACGCGACCTTCCCGACCGACGACTGGGCCACGAACGCGCCGGCCAGGACGATCACGCCGCCGATGATCTGGTTGGTCCGCAGCGTCTCGCCGAGCAGGATCAGCGCGAAGATGCACGCCGCCACGACCTCGACGTACGCGACCGCGCCGGCAATCGCCGCCGACAGGCGCTGCACCGCGGCCGCACCCGCCAGGTAGGCGACGACCGTACTCACCAGGATCAGCCAGGCGGCCATCACCCAGCCGGGTGCGTGCCGGTGGCCGATCGCGATCGTGTCGACGAGCACGTGCCACGGTGTACCCCAGGGCGCGGCGACGAAGGTGAGTGCGACGGCGCCGACCACGCTGCCGGCCGCGGTCATCACCAGCGGATCCGCGGCGCCGGTCAGCTTGTCGATCAGGATGAAGTACGTCGCCTGGCAGGCGGCCGCACCGAGCCCGGCGAGCAGGCCGATCGGGTCGATCTGCAGTCCGGTCCAGATCTCGGCCACCGTCGCGAGGCCGACGACCGCGATGCTGACGCCGATCGCGGCCGACCGCGGTACGGCGACCTTCTGCCCGAACTTCAGCCAGGCGACCACCAGGATCGGGCCGGAGAACTCGAGCATCAGCGCGACGCCGACCGGCAGCCGGCTCGCCGCGAGGAAGAACAGCGTCTGGCAGCCGGCGATCCCGGTCAGGCCGTAGAGCACGAGCGCCTTCCAGGAGGCCCGTGCCGCGCGCAGCCCGGCCCGGCCGCGGAACGCGAGCACCAGCGGGACGAGTACGGCGGCGGCGCCGAGGATGCGCAGCCAGGCCGCCTGCTGCGGCGTGAACCCGGCCCCGATCAGCGCCTTGGCGAACGGTCCCGAACCGCCGAACGTGACCGCGGAGAAGATCGCGAACCCCAACCCCACCGACTTCGTGCTGTACATGGGCATAACGCTCTCATGCTCATTACAGAACTGTCGAGAGAGATCTCAGAGGACGTTCACCGCGCGGGCTGCGACCACCGCGATCGTCAGCAGCGAGATCAGCGACTGGATGCCCATCAGCGTCTTGGTGCGCGCGGTCAGCGGCATCGTGTCGGTCGGGCTGAACGCGGTCGCCGCGGTGAGGGACACGAACAGATAGTCGGTGAATCCCGGCAGCCAGCGTTCCCAGCCGGGCAGATCGACGGTGAGTTGCGGGAACAGCAGGTCGACCCGCTCCTCCTTGCGCTCGTGCTCGGGCGCCCGCGCGAACGGCCCGCCGCGGTCGATCTCCCAGTACCAGATCGCGAACGCGACGACGTTGGTTACCCAGATCACGACAGCGCCCTTCACCAGCACACCACCGCTGTTGGCGGCACCATGGTTCAGGAAATAGATCAGGCCGCCCAGGTACACAGCGTTGGTGACGACCAGCACCCCGATGAGGACGAGGGCGACCCAGCGGAGCCAGGGCTCGTCCCTGGACAGGTGGAACGGGTTCATCCACACCAGCGGCAGCAGGAGCAGGAGCCCGAGGCCCGGCAACAGCCATTGCGGAAGCACGTTGATCTGCGTCGGCACGAGCACCTGCAGGATCAAAGCCGCGCAGACCGCCAGGGACGCCGGCCATCGCCGGGTGTGCCGCGTCGTCGGCGCCGGGGGTTTCTGAACCTTGTTCACCCCTGCATTCTGTCCCCGAAGCCGCGCTAGCCGACGGAAGCGTCGACGACGGCCTGTCCCACCTCGGTACGCCGGTAATGGACCTGATGACCGGTACGACGACGTGTGGCGAGACCGGCGTCGTACAGCGCGGAGAGGTGTTCGGCGACTGTTGCCAGGGCCAGGCCGTACTGGTCGGCGAGTGCGCTGGTGGTGGCCGGCGGGTCGAGTGCGACGAGGAGGGTGGCGCGCGTGCGGCCGAGGAGACGGGCCAGCGGGTCCGGGGGAGCGGGTGCGTCGGACCAGAGGCGAGCGGCGCCGCGGGCCGGGTAGACGAGAGTCGGGTGGTACGCCGGGTCCGCGACGATCACGAGGTACGGCCAGGCGAAGACTCCGGGCACGAGGAGGAGTCCTTGTCCGGTGAGGTCGCGGTCCTCGGAGCGGTACCGGGTCACGATCAGGCGGTCGTCCTCCCAGGCGAGCGTCGGGTGCAGGTCGTCGAACAGGCCGGCCAGGCCGCCGTCGGTCAGTTGCTGACCGCGGTAGGCGATGTCGTCCTCGAGGACACGGCTGATCAGCGGCCAGTCGGGCTTGATCAGGCTCTCCCAGGCGCTCTCGATCTCGTCCGCGAGCCGGTCGCGGGTGCCGGCCAGATCGTCGAGCATCTTGTCGATCTCGGGTGCCGCCGGGTTCTTCAGTTCGTCCCGCGAGCGGATCAGCTCAGTGCGCACCGTCTCGAGCGGGGTGCTGCGCACGCGGGCGATCTCGGTCGCGAACTTCGCCCGGGATGCCTTGGGCGGCGGCGTCAGGAAGTCCGGTGTGAACCCGACGCGAGGCTGGACGGCCTTCAGCCCGCGGAGATCCAGTTGGCTCGCCGCCTCGCGATTCGCGTCGATCCAGTCGCCGTACAGCGGCCGGTGCTTCGACCCGTTCAGCACGCGGACGGCGGACATGGTCTCCCACAGCGGCGAGGCCCCGAACCGGCAGCGCAGGGCATCCGCCTGCGTGAACCGCAGTACGGTCATGAGCGCGAACTTTCGGCCACAACCAAAACTCTACGCCGGGTGGCGAGCGGTCGTGCACGCTCTCGGCGTGAGGTCCTACGGAGCTGTCCTGAGCGTTCCCGGCATGCGGGCGGTGTACTCGGCGCACACGGTCTCGATGGTGGGTACGGTCGGTGCGCAGGTCGCGCTGTCGATCCTGGTCTTCGAGCGCACCGGGTCGCCGCTGCTGTCGGCGCTCGTCCTGGCGTGTTCGTTCCTGCCGTACGCCGTCGGCGGCGTGCTGCTGTCATCGGTCGCGGACCGGTTCCCGGCGCGGCGGGTGCTGGTGGTGTGCGATCTGCTCAGCGCGGCCTGCGTGGCCGCGATGCTGGTGCCCGGGATGCCGGTGGCGGGGCTGCTCGGGCTGTTGCTCGGGACCGGGCTGATCGCGCCGCTCTTCGCCGGAGCGCGGGCCGCGAGCCTCGCCCACCTGCTGCCGGCAGACCTGTTCCCGATCGGCAGATCGTTGCTCCGGGCAATCAGTCAGGTCGCGGTGCTGAGCGGGTTCGCGCTGGGCGGGATCGCGGTCGCGCTGGTCGGTGCGAACTGGTTGCTCGCGCTGGACGCGGTGAGCTTCGTCGCGTCGGCCGTCCTGATCGGCGCGGGAACGCCGTACACGCCGCCGGGTGAGCGGAAGAGCAACACGGTCCGGGACTCGTGGTCCGGGCTGCAACTGCTGTTTGCCAACCGAAAGCTTCGCTACCTGATTCTGCTGACCTGGGTGGCCCCGGCGTTCTCGTCGGTGCCGGATGGACTGGCCGTCGCCTACACCGGCCAGGTCGGCGTCGCCGCCGCGGTTGCCAGCGTGTTGTTCACTGGCTATGCGGTCGGCTCTGTACTCGGCGAGCTCGTCGTCGCACGGTTTCCCCCTTCCGTGCGACGACGGCTCGTCGTCCCGTTCCTGCTCACCAGCCAGCTCCCGGCGATCGCGTTCCTGGCTGAGCCGCCGATACCGGTCGCCGCCGTACTGCTCGCGATCGCCGGCGCCGGCTACGCGTTCAACCAGGGCGTCGACCCGCTGATCCTGCAGTCCGTCGAGCCGTCGTACCGCGGCCGCCTGTTCACCGTCCAGACCAGCGGCCTGATGGCGATCCAGGGCATCAGCATCGCCCTGGCCGGCGTGGTCGGCTCATTCCTTGCGCCCAACCTCACCATCGCCGCCGCCGGCATCCTAGGTACGGCGACCACCCTCCTGATCGCCCGTCAGGCCCTCACCACGGAGCTACGGCGTCCAGCGAGTCAGGTCCTCTGAAGACTCCGGTCGGGCCGTCCGCGGGCAGTGTTGCCAAGGCGACCGGGACGGCTGCTCCGTCTGTGACCGTGCGCTCGCCGCGCGGGACCGAGGCCTGGGAGTTGAGGTCGGTCGGGACCAGACCGGGCGTTGCGGCGTTCACCTTGATGCCGTCCGCGCGCAGGGCGCTGGCGTAGACGAGGGTGAGCGCGTTGAGGGCGGCCTTCGACGAGCTGTAGGCGAGCAAGCCTTGGGTGGCCAGGCGGCCGTCCAGTTCGGAGAGGAGGTTGACGGAGCCGAGACCGCTGGACATGTTCACGATCCGGGCGTTCGGCGACTGTCGCAGCAGCGGTACGAACGCGTGGATCGCGGAGACGACCCCGAACACGTTCACGTCGTACGCCGTGCGTACCTGCTCGGCTGTGATGTCCGCGACCGACGTACCCCATTCGGCAACGATGCCGGCGTTGTTCACCAGCACGTCCAGCCGGCCGGAGTCCGCCTCGACATGCTTCGCGGCTGTGTCGACCGACTCCACGTCGGTCACGTCGAGCTGCACGAACCGTACGTCGAGGCCCTCGCCCTCGAGCTCTGCCGCGGCGGCCGAGCCCAGCTCCGGGTTGCGTGCCGCCAGATAGACCGTGAGCCCGCGCAGGCCGAGTTGCCGGACGATCTCGCGGCCGATGCCTTTGTTTCCGCCCGTCACCAGGGCGACTTCGTTCTGATTCATGTCCCCAGTCCAGCGCGGAACCCCCGGTGCGGACCAACACCGATCAGGTGGTCCGCCATACCCTGGAGGTATGCCGGAACCTGAGATCCGCGAACTGCGGTACTTCCGCGCGGTCGCCGAGGACCTGAACATCACCCGCGCCGCCGAGCGGCTGGGGATCGCCCAGCCGCCGCTGTCGCGCGCGATGCGTCAGCTCGAGCATCGGCTGGGCGTCGACCTGTTCGACCGCTCGGGGACGCGGCTGGAGCTCACGGCGGCGGGGGAGACCCTGCTGAAGGAGTCGGGTCCGGTGCTGGACGCGTTGGACTCGGCGGTACGGCGGACGCAGCGGGCCGGGGCTGTTGCCGGGGGACTGGTGGTGACGGCGAAGCCCGGTGTCGCGACGGAGTTGCTGCATCGCATCGTGGCGGAGCTGCGGGACGAGCTGCCGGGGGTTCAGGTCGTGGTGAGTGGGTTCGGGGAGCAGGCGGACATGGTGCGGGACGGGCGGGCGGATGTGGCGCTCGTCAGTCGGCCGTTCGAGGATCCCGGACTGGAGATGGAGGAGTTGTACACCGAGCCCCTGGGTGGCGGCGTTGCCGGCCGGGCACGAGTTGGCCGAGCGCGACGTGTTGCACGCAGAGGATCTGGCCGGGATCCCGGCGCCGCGGTGGAGTCGGTCCAATGTTGCTGAGCGCAACTACTGGTCGGCGCGGCCGGACGATCCGGTGGAGGGGCCGATCGTGCAGGACTCGTCGCAGTTGCTGGAGGTGGTCGCGTTCGGGCAGGCGGTCGCATTGGTCCCGCAGTCGATGGCCGAACGCAACATCCGCCCGGACGTCGTCTACCGACCGGTGGCCGACGTCGAGGCATACCGCATGTACGTGGTCTGGCCGGCCGGCAGCCGCTCGAAAGAATTGGCCCGCTTCGTGGAAGCAGCGATCAGGCACTCGGGCGGACGGCCAACGGTGCCGTGACGAGCAACAAAGAGAAGGCGGCTGGTCTGCTGCAGTGGCCGTTCACCGGGGGTGCGTGAGGCCGACGGCTGCGGGGCGGTAGGACGGGAGGGCTTCGGCGAGAGTGGGGTAGTGGTCTACGGGGCGGGTGGCGCCGGTGGCTCGGATCAGGTCGGCGAGCCATTGGGCGGCGCCGGAGGCGCGGAGCCAGCCGCCGTTCTCGACGGCTAGTTGGTGGGCGTCGGCGAGGACGTCGAGACCAGCGGCTTCCATCGCGGTGACGCGGCGGAGGTCGACCACGAGGCGGGGCAGTTTGGTGGTGATCACGTGGCGCAGTTCGTCGGCGAACGCGGACAGCGCGCTGACCTCGACCGGGCCCGCCACCCGGACGATCGCGCACTCACCGACGGCACTCCAGTTACAGGCGAAGGGGCGGTTCACATCGGGTTTCATGTCATGACCTGTACCCCGCGGCTAACGTCGCGAGCGTCAGTCCCGGCCCAGGATCCCCTGCTCGTACCCCTTCGCCACCGCCGCCGCGCGATCGGTGACGCCGAGCTTGGTGAAGACGTGGCTGAGATGGGTCTTCACCGTGGCCTCGCTGATGAACAGCTCACGGGCGATGTCGCGGTTCGGCGTACCCTTCGCGACCAGCTCCAGAACCTGCCGTTCGCGCGCGGCCAGCGGACTCGGCGCCGGCGTACGGACGGCCGTGACCAGCCGGGACGCGACGGCGGGGGAGAGCACCGTGCGACCCTCGGCCGCCTGGCGGACCGCGTTGAACAGGTCATCCTGCGGTGCGTCCTTGAGCAGGTAGCCGGTCGCGCCCGCCTCGATCGCCGGCAGCGTGTCGGTGTCGGTGTCCCACGTGGTCAGGACCAGAACCTTCGACCGGATGCCCCGCCGGGTCAGCTCGGTGATCGCGTCCAGGCCGCCACCGCCGGGCATCCGCAGGTCCATCAGGATCACATCCGGGTCGAGGTCGGCGGCCAGCTCGACCGCCTCCACACCGTTCGAGGCCTCGCCGAGCACGGTGAAACCCGGCTCCGACTCGAACATGCCGCGGAGGCCGTTGCGGACCACCGGGTGGTCGTCGACGAGGATCAGCGAGATGTCAGGCATGGGGCACCAACGGTACGCGAGCCGACACCGCCGTACCGAAGCCTGGTTCGGCCTCGACGGTGAGAGATCCGGCGATGCGTTCGGCCCGGGCTCGCATGCCGTCGAGGCCGAAGCCGCCGGTGCGGGTGCGGGCGGGTAGCGACATCGGGTCGAAACCCTTGCCGTCGTCGCGGACGTCCAACGTGACCTCGCTGTCCATGAAGCTGAGCGTGACGCCGACCCGGGTGGCCGCCGCGTGTTTGGCGACGTTCGCCAGCGCCTCCTGGGTGATGCGCAGGATCGTCGCCGAGATCTCACCGTGCAGGTGTTGCGGTGTCCCGGTCACCGTGAACTCTGCCCGTACGTCGCTGCGCTCGCCCCACTGGTCGACGATCTTCCGCAGGGCTTCCGGGAGGCCGTCGTTCGAGAGGCCGACCGGGGCGAGGTTGTGGACCGAACGCCGCGCCTCGCCGAGGCTGTGCCGGGCCAGGTCGGTCGCGAGGCTGACGTGGTCCTTGACGGTCGCCGGGTCGGAGGTGTTCGCGACGACCTGGAGCTGGGCGATGATGCCGGTCAGTCCTTGCGCGATGGTGTCGTGGATCTCCGCCGCCAGCCGGCGACGTTCGTCCGCGATACCCGCCTCGCGGGCCTGGACCAGCAGCTGTGCCTGCAACGCGGCGTTCTCGTCGTGTGCCTGCTGGAGCTCGGCGATGGTGGCGGCCCGCGCCCGCGACCGGGCCTCCTCCTGGTCGGCGAAGTGCTTGGCGACCGTCAGCAGGGCGTTGTTCGCGATCAGCAGGCCGGCGAACACCAGCCAGCGCGCTGCGTCGTGCACCGGGATGCCACTGGCCTGGGCCGCGGAGACCGGGATGGAGCAGGCGAACAGCGCGAACCGTCGCGTCCGCGGGCCGGGGATCCGCTCGTCGGCGTCGTAGTACCCCGCTGCGGCGTAGAACGCGAAGAATCCGTTCAGGAGGGTGAGCGCGAAGCCGATCGCCCACCGGAGCACGTAGTACCCGATGGACACTCGGTCCGGGGCCTGGTGGCGGGCGCCGATCGAGCTCCAGCACAGCTCCAGGACGAGAGCGGCCCCGACCAGCACGGCGGCCACGGTCCGTTGGTCGTTGAACGGCGTGATCAGGCCGGCCGTCACGACAGCCAGGAAGGTGCCTAGGGCGAGCAGGAAGTACGGCGCCCAGCGGCGGAAGACTTCCTGCCGCCGCTCGAGGGCGTCGCCCGTCGTCCCTGCTTCCACCGTCACCGTCCCAGTTTGCATTACCGGTCGATCATTCCCAGCGGAACCACTTGGCGGCGGCCGCGGACAGGAGCACTGCCCACACGGCCAGGACGCCGAGGTGGAACCACGACGGCCAGTCGCCGGCCGCTGCCTGGCCGAGTGCGCGGGCCGCTGCACCGAAGGGGGTGAGCTCGACGATGTGACGCAGTACGTTCGGCATGGACTGCACCGGCAGCCAGACACCCGCGCAGAACATGCTCGGGAAGAACACCGCGGAGCCGATCGCGGTGGCGACCTTCGCGGTGTGGGCGAGGGCGGACACCAGCGCTCCGAGTGCCAGGGCCGCGGCCGCCGCGAGGAGCAGCGCCAGCGCGTAGCCGGCCGCCTGCTTCGGCAACCGGACATCGAAGGCGAGCCGGCCGATCGTCAGGCAGACCAGCGCCGACACGACCGCGGCCGAACCGTTCAGTCCCATCTGCGCGGTCAGCAGTGCGGACGGCTTGACCGGGGTCGCCGACATCCGGCGGAGGATGCCGCGCTCGCGGTAGCCGGTGATGATCGGCGGCATCGTCTGCAGACCGGTCACGATCAGCGCGACCAGGACGAGGATCGGCACGTACAGGTCGATGATCCGCAGCCCGCCGAGGCCGGGGTCGACCTTCCGGAACGCCGGGATGCACCCGAGGATCACCAGCAGCAGCGGCGGGAAGCCGAGGATCCAGAACAAGGTCCCGGGCTCCCGACGGAACAGGCGGGCCTCGGCACGCAGTACGGCGGCGCGGGGCGAAGGGCGCCGGACCGGCGCGGTGGTGGCGATGGCGCTCATCGGGTGGCTCCTGTGAGGTCTAGGAATGCGTCGTCGAGGGTGGCGTCGGTGACACGGAGTTGGTGGGCGGTGATGCGGTGCCGGGCGAGCAGCGACAGCACGGCGGTGACGGTCTCGTCGGTGCCGCCGAGCGTGATCCGGCCGTCCTTCTGCTCGATCGACGCGAGCGCCGGCAGCGCGGCCAGGTCGACGTCGTCGAGCGGGGCCGATGGCGTAAACGAGATGACGGTCGATCCCGCCGTACGGCTGATCAGTCCTTGAGGTGTGTCGAGCGCGGTGATCTTGCCCTTGTCGATGACCGCGATCCGGTCGCACAGCCGCTGGGCCTCTTCCATGAAGTGCGTGACCAGGAGGACGGTGACGCCGCGGGCGCGGACGTCCTCGACGACCTCCCAGGTGTCGCGCCGGGCCCGTGGGTCGAGGCCGGTGGTCAGCTCGTCGAGTACGACGACCTTGGGATTGCCGATCAGCGCGAGCGCGATGAACAGGCGCTGCTTCTGGCCGCCGCTGAGTACGCCGAAGCGCGAGGTCAGCTGGTCGGTCAGGCCGAGCCGCTCGGCCAGCGGGCGCCAGTCGGCCGGGTTCGGGTACAGGGCGGCGTACAGCTCGAGTGCCTCGCGGACGGTCAGCTTGGCCTGCAGTTCGCTCTCCTGGAGCTGCGCGCCGAGCACCTGGGTGACGGCCGCGTGGTCGGCGATCGGGTCGAGCCCGGCGACCCGGACCAGGCCGCTGTCGGGGACGCGCAGCCCCTCGACGCATTCGACCGTGGTGGTCTTGCCGGCGCCGTTCGGGCCGAGGATCCCGAAGATCTCGCCCTCGTCGACGGTGAAGGACAGGTCGTCCACGACGGCGCGGCCGCCGTACGACTTACGCAGGTTGCCGACTTCGACGATCGGCCTGTTCGTGGTCATGTATCGAGCTTCGCCGACCGACCACCCCGCCGGCATCGCCCATCGAGCTCGAGGCGGCATCAGCCATATGGCTGATCCCGCCCTACAACTGGACCTGCTTGCTCAGTTGACGGTGATCCTGTCGACCTCGATCGTGAGGCCCTCGACGAGCGGCGTCGAGGCGCAGGTCAGTCGGCGATGGAAGAAGTTGGAAAAGACCAGAGAAAAGGAAGAAAAGACAGAGCGCTATTCAGAAGCCCTCAAGAGAAGAAGGGCAGAGGAGACGCAGAAAAAGACAAGAAAATAGAGTGGTTGGGAGCCTGGCTGGCTCGGTCTGTGCGTCCGGCGTTGCCTGTTCGCCGGTGATCGGCGTGTCGGGAATGCGGCGACCCACCGTATGTGAAGGATTGGAGCTACCACACGACAAAACTTCATACAGGTGGGTCGGTGCGGTATCACTCTGCACTCGGGCTCGCCTGCTGGCCGCGTCCATGCCGGGCGCAGGAGGCCGCCACGGCCGCCGCCCAATCACCGGATGCGGCTGGGAAACCATCCTTGACGGCTACACCTGGTACGCCGTGCCGCCTACAAACATCATCTGCATCACCAGCCGCCTCGGGTTCTACCGCCTCGGCTGGTGACTTCATCAAGGCGCGTAGCTGCCGGAGGCTCCGCGACGCCCTGCACAACGTTGGCCTGTGTCCATGTTGAGCGCGGAATCCTGCCGTGACCGACCGGTCCTCGCATTGGCGGCTGACCTCGACCGTGGGACCTGACGCGATGGTGAGGACGCGCGCGTTCGGCTTGTAAACAAGGGGTTTCGTCGGTTGGGCCGATTTGGCGGGCGAGAGACGAGCAGGTAGAATCGAACACATGTTCGACGCTGATCTGAGTGAGCTTGCGGCGGCCGACCTGTTGGAGTCGGCCGTCGAGCATCGCGTGATGGCCAATCAGGCCGACGCGCGGCTGCTGGAGCATGCGCAGATCTACGCCGACCGGTTCCACCCGTCCACCTGTGGCGTGAGGCTCGGCCGCCGGTCCTGTGATGGGCGGGAGCGGGCCGTGGTGCTGGGTGGTGAAGGCTGTCCGGAGATCGCGGAGTTCGCGATTGCCGAGTTCGGTGTCGTGCTCGGGATCTCGCCGATGGTGGCCGCGCGGTTCATCGGCGAGGCGTTGGCGTTGCGGCACCGGTTCCCGTTCACCTGGGCGCGCGTACAAGCCGGTGACGCCACCCCGTGGAAGGCACGCCAGCTCGCATCCGCGTGCGTGAAACTGTCCGAGGAAGCCGCACGGTACGTCGACCAACGCATCGCGCCGCTGATCGACTCGATCACGCCGTACCGGCTGGACAAGATCATCCGCGCGGCCAGACTCCACGCCGATCCCGACCTGGCCCGCGACGAGGCCGCCGAGGCAGCAAACGAGCGCGGCGTCTTCGTCGGCCGCAGCGACGACCACGGCAACAAAACCCTGTTCGCCAAGGCTCCCGCCGCCGCGGTCATCCGGCACGACGCGACCATCGCCGCGATCGCCGACGCCCTCCAGACCTTCGGCGACACGCGCCACCTCCAACACCGCCGCGCCGACGCCATCGGCATCATCGCCGACCCCCGCTACGCCCAAGAGCTCCTGAGCCAAGCCCGCAACCACCCAGCCCCCGAGCGCCGGACAGATGCCACCGTCCCAGGTGAGGTGGGTGTTTCTTCTCCGAGCGCCGACCGGCGCGGTACTGCGATGCGCCCGCCAACCCCGCGACACGACACCCCGAACGCCAACGAGGCCAACCCGACCGACGACTGCGGCCCCGCCCATCGCCTACTGCGGATGGATGAGGCGTCCGGCCGTGGATCCGTCGGTGGAGCCGACCGTGGAGCCGACCGTGGAGCCGACCGTGGAGCCGTCGGTGACTCCCTCAATGGGACGGCCAGCGGCGGGGTCAGTGACGGGGCCAGTGATGGATCGGACCACAGCGAGACTTCCCCGTCAGGCGATCCACCCGAGCCGCCCGACGACCCGTTCCTTCACGGCTCCGAGCCGCGTGAACCCGACCTGCCGGCTGACCCCTTCGACAGTCGGGCCATGAGCTACGTCCCTGGTCCACGGACACAACCCGATCCAAGGCTCCCGATGGACCCCGCGGCCCAACGGGCACTCGACGCACGCCTGGCCCAGATCAAACAGGCGGCCTACACCAACCCCACGAGCCCGGCAGGACAGGTACGTCCCGGGCACACCGAGATCTTCGTCCACCTCACCGACCACACCCTCGCCACCGGCAACGGTGTGCTGCGCGCCGAAGGAATCGGCCCGCTGCTCGCCGACCAACTCACCGAGCTCGTCGGCCACGCGCCGTACGTCGTCAAACCGGTGATCGACCTCAACGACGCCGTCAGCGCCGACGCCTACGAGATCCCCACCCGGATCCGCGAACGCGTCCGACTCACCTACCCCGTCGAACTGTTCCCGTACGGCACCCGCGAAACCCACCACACCATCGACCTCGACCACATCCAGCCCTACAACCCGTACGGCCCCGCTGGCCAAACCAACACCCACAACCTCGCCCCGCTCAGCCGCTACGCCCACCGGGTCAAGACCCACGCCCCAGGCTGGAACGTCCGCCGCGTCGACACAAAAACCCTGGAATGGACCACACCCCACGGCTTCACCTTCCAGGTCAACCCCACCGGCACACACCGCCTGCCCGGTTTCACAACCGACAGCTGACCTGAGCTGGATGCGGGCGACTTGCTCTGCGTTCTGACCCAGTTCCTCGCCTTCGCCCCCGACTACTTCGCGTAGAGGGCCTCGACGTCGGCGCCGTGCTTCTCCATCACGATGTGCCGGCGGAGCGAGAGCTTGAGCGACAGCTCACCGGACTCCTGGGTCCAGTCGATCGGCAGGATCGAGAACTTCTTGATCGCCTCCGCGTGCGAGACCGAGGCGTTCGCGTCGTCGATCGCCTTCTGGATCTCGGCGATCAGGTCCGCGTCCTGGGTCAGCGCGGCCGGGTCGGTCGGCTTCCCGCGCCCGGTTGCCCACGGCACGATGTTCTCCGGGTCGATCGTGATCAGCGCGGCGATGAACGGCTTGCCGTCGCCGACCACCATGCACTGGCTGACCAGCGGGTGCAGCCGGATCTGGTCCTCGAGCAGCGTCGGCGCGACATTCTTGCCGCCGGCCGTCACCAGGATCTCCTTCTTCCGGCCGGTGATCCTGATGAACCCGTCGACGTCGAACTCGCCCAGGTCGCCGGTGTGGAACCAGCCGTCGGCGTCGATCGCGGCCGCGGTCGCCTCGTCGTTCTTCCAGTAGCCCTGCATCACCTGGCCGCCCTTGAACAGCAGCTCGCCGTCGTCCGCCACCGCGACCGTCACGCCGGGCAGCGGCCGGCCGACGGTGCCGATCCGGATGTCGTCGGGCAGGTTCACCGACACGGCCGCGGTCGTCTCGGTCAGGCCGTAGCCCTCGAGGACCGGTACGCCGATACCGCGGAAGAAGTGACCGAGCTTGTCGCCGAGGGGCGCGCCACCGGAGACGGCGTACTGGACCTGGCCGCCGAGGACGGCCCGCAGCTTGCCGTAGACCAGCCGGTCGAACAGCATGTGCTTGGCCTTCAGCCCGAACGAAGCGCCGCCCTTGTCCTGGGCCTGCGAGTACGCGATCGCGGTGTCCGCGGCGGCGTCGAAGATCTTGCCCTTGCCGTCGGCGTGCGCCTTCTGGCTGGCCGAGTTGAACACCTTCTCGAACACTCGCGGCACGCTCAGGATGAAGGTCGGCTTGAACGCGCCGAGGTCCTCGACCAGGTTCTTCACGTCGGCGCTGTGGCCGACCTTGACCCGCTTCATCACGCAGCCGACCTGGATGATCCGGGCGAACACGTGCGCCAGCGGCAGGAACAGCAGCGTGCTCGCGCCGGTGGTGTCGAAGAGGTTGTCGAGGATCTTCACCGCGGGCCCGAGCTCGTCGAGGAAGTTCGAGTGGCTGATCTTGCAGCCCTTCGGGCGTCCAGTCGTACCGGAGGTGTAGATCAGCGTGGCCAGATCGGATGCCGTGACCGCCGAGCGACGCTTGTCGAACTCGGCGTCGCTGATGTCCTGACCGAGGGCGGTGAGCTCGTCGATGGCGCCGGCCTCGATCTGCCAGACCTCCTGCAGTGCAGGCGCCTCGGCCCGGGCGGACTCGACGACCGCGCCGTGGGTTGCGTTCTCGACGACGGCGACGACCGCTTCGGAGTCGGTCAGGATCCACTGGATCTGGGATGCGGAGGAGGTCTCGTAGATCGGCACCGTGACCGAGCCGATGCTCCAGATCGCGTAGTCGATCAGGGTCCACTCGTACCGCGTCGGGCTGAGCAGGGCGACCCGCTCGCCGGGCTTGACCCCGGCGGCCATCAGGCCCTTCGCGACACCGGTGACCTGCTGGGCGAACTCGGCCGCCGTCACGTCCTGCCAGCCGCCGCCCGCCACCCGGCGGCTGAACACCGCGGTGTCAGGATGGGACGACGCGTTCGCCCACACCGGGTCGCTCAAGCTCCCACTGGCGGGTTCGGTCACAGCAGGAACGGTGTACTCACGCATCCGCGTCGTCTCCTCAGTCGGTCACGAATTGTCGACTTCCGGCGCACGCTACAGTCACCTACCCACAAGTAGCCACCTTTATGTGACCCAAGGAACTAGGTTCGAAGGCATGCCCACGCTCGACATCAGTTGCGACGACCTGGTCGTTGCTGATCCAGCCTACGTCGCCGAGCGACTCGGATCGGACACCCTCTGGCGCGAGTGGTGGCCGGACCTGACCCTGACACCGTCCGAGCGACGCGGCGTGGAGGGCGTCCGCTGGGCCGTCACCGGCGCCGCCGTCGGTACGGCGGAGTGGTGGCTGGAACCGGTTCGCGACGGGGTCGTCGTGCACTGGTACCTGCGCGTCGACCCGGCCCGGCCGGTCCGCGGCCGTGCGGTCGAACGACTCAAGGAGCGGTACGTCGCGTCGTACCGGGAGCACCTGTGGCGGTTCAAGGACGAAGTGGAAGCGGGCCGCGCGGCGGGCGAACGACGTACCTCGTCCGATCCCGCGATAGTCTCCGTTGAGGACCCCGAGACCGACACTGAGACCCGACCGGCGAAGAGGTGAATCGATGGCGGAACAGACCACCTCGACCATCCAGGTGAACGCGAGCCCCAAAGAAATCATGGCGGTGATCGCGGACTTCGCGGCGTACCCGGAGTGGGCCGACTCGATGCGGGAGACCGAGGTGCTGTCCACCGACGAGGCCGGCCGGCCGAACAAGGTGCGTTTCAAGGTCGACGCCGGCGCGATCTCGGACGAGTACACGCTGGCCTACGTCTGGTCCCGCAACGAGGTGACCTGGACGCTGGTCGAGGCGAAGATGGTGAAAGGCATGGACGGCGCCTATGTGTTGAAGGACCTGGGCGCGGAAGGGACCGAGGTGACGTACCGGCTGGCTGTCGACGTGGCGATCCCGATGATCGGGATGCTCAAGCGGAAGGCCGAGAAGGTCATCATCGACACCGCCCTGAAGGGCCTCAAGAAGCGCGTCGAGTCCTGATCCAGTGACTCGGGTTCTGCTGTATACGGGTAAAGGCGGGGTCGGCAAGACGACCTCCGCCGCGGGTACCGCCACGCTCGCCGCACTGCGCGGGCTGCGGACGCTGGTGCTGTCGACGGATGCCGCGCACTCGCTGTCGGACGCGTTCGACTCCGAGGTCGGGCCGGAGCCGACGGAGATCGACGATCTGCTGTTCGTCCAGCAGATCGATGCCCAGCGCAAGTTCGAGCGGTCCTGGGGTGACATCCAGAACTACCTGCGGTCGGTGCTGCACATGATCGGGGTCGACCCGATCGAGGCCGAGGAGCTGACCGTGCTGCCCGGCGCCGCGGAGGTGCTCGCGCTGCTCGAGGTGCGCGACCACGTCCGGTCCGGGCGCTGGGACGTGATCGTCGTCGACTGCGCGCCGACCGCGGAGACGCTGCGGCTGCTGGGGCTGCCGGAGGCGCTGAACTGGTACCTCGACCGGATCTTCAGCGCCGAGCGGAAGATGATGCGGACGTTCCGGCCGTTCATCAACCGCGGGGCCGGTCTGAGCCGCGGGTCGAGCCTGCCGGTCCCGGACGACAACGTCTTCGACGCGTTGCGCCGGCTGCAGAGCGACCTGTCGGACATCCGCACGTTGCTGGCCGGCCCGGACGCGTCGGTGCGGCTGGTGCTGACGCCCGAGGCCGTCGTGGTCGCCGAGGCGCGGCGGTCGCTGACCAGGCTCTCGCTGTACGGGTACCGCGTGGACGGTGTCGTGGCCAACCGGGTCTTCCCGGCGGCCGGTGCAGACACCTGGCGGCGGCAGTGGGTCGCCGCGCAGCGCGGGATCCTGGAAGAGGTCGCGGACTCGTTCCGGCCGTTGCCGATCTGGGAGTCGCCGTACCGGGTCTGTGAGCCGGTGGGGGTCGAGGAGCTGGCGGCGTTCGCGGTCGAGATGTACGGCGGGGACGACCCGTTCGCGCGTGCGACCGACGAGACCTCGTTGTGGGTCGACCGGCATATCGACACCGACGGGCGGACGTACACGCTGACGATGCCGTTGCCCTTGGCATCGGCCAGCGAGCTGGAGCTCGCCCGGCACGGGGACGAGCTGATCATCACTGTCGGGTCGTACCGTCGGGTGCTGCCGTTGCCGGCCGCGCTGGCGCGTGGGGTGGTCGCGGGTGCGCGGCTCGACGAGGGGCGGCTGCAGGTGCGGTTCGCGCCGCGGGAGAGCGCGCGACCGGTCGCCCCGTCCGAGGTGCCCAGCGGGTCGGGGCCGCTGGAGTCGGCGCAGGAGCTGGCCCAGGGTCTGACAGCGGAGTACCACGAGCAGCTGGCCCGCCGTACGGCGGCGATCGGAGAGAACCTGTGAGCAAGGAGCCGGTCGGCTCGGTTGCCGAGGAAGCGGCCAAGCTGTTCGCCGTACTCCAGGATGCTGCGGGGACTCCTCGGGACGAAGAAAAGCACGAGCACAAGCTGGGGCCGGACTGTGTCTGGTGTCCGGTGTGTCAGCTCATCCACAAGGTGCGGAACACCAGCCCGGAGACGATCGAGCAGCTGTCGACGGCGGCCGCGCAGGTGCTGGGTTCGTTGAGATCTCTGCTGGAGGCCGCGGCGGACGCGGCCCGGCAGGCGCGGGAGGACGCAGCGTCGCGGCCGAAGAGTCCTGTGCAGCCCGAGGAGGAACCGGCCCCGCTCAAGGTGGACCGGATCGACGTGAGTGAGGACCCCGAACCATGGGACTGACCATCGGCATCGATGTCGGCGGTACGAAGATCGCGGCCGGTGTGGTCGACGAGCACGGCAAGATCGGGGCCCGCACGCACCGCAATACCCCGGCGGACTCCGTCGACGGGACCGCGACCGCGATCTGTGACGCGGCCGCCGAGCTGATCGCCGGGCACGAGGTGGAGGCGGTCGGGATCGGCGCTGCCGGGTTCGTCTCGTCGGACCGGTCGACCGTGCTGTTCGCGCCGAATCTGGCCTGGCGGGACGAGCCGCTCGGCCTGCGGGTGTCAGAGACACTGAAGATCCCGGTGGTGGTGGAGAACGACGCGAACGCAGCCGCCTGGGGCGAGTTCGCGTTCGGTGCGGCGAAGGACGTCGAGCACATGCTGTGCATCACGGTTGGCACCGGCATCGGCGGTGCCGTGGTGAGTGAGGGCGAGATGCTCCGCGGCGCTCACGGGGTCGCGGCCGAGCTGGGGCACATGCGCGTCGTACCCGGTGGGCATCGGTGCGGGTGTGGGTCGCGGGGGTGCTGGGAGCAGTACGCATCCGGACGGGCGCTGGTGCGCGAGGGACGGGCCCAGGCCGAGTCCGGTTCGATCGCGGCGGCGCAGATGCTGGGCGTGTGCGGGATCACCGACCCGGCGGAGCTGACCGGGCCGATGATCACCGAGGCGGCGATGGCCGGCGACCCGTGCGCGGTCGAACTGCTCGAGGACCTGGGCCGCTGGCTCGGCGAGGGCCTGGCGAGCCTCGCGACGATGTTCGACCCGAGCCTGATCGTCATCGGCGGCGGCGTCAGCGCGGCCAAGGACCTGCTGATGAAGTCCGCCGAGGTCGCCTTCGAGAAGGTCCTCCCGGCCAAGTCCAATCGACCCCACCCCACCTTCACCCTCGCCCAACTAGGCAACGACGCCGGCCTCATCGGCGCCGCCGACCTGGCCAGGCACCCGGCTCCTGTCCAGGTCCCTGCTCGGTGATCTGGGATACTGGAGGCGGACCGGCGGGGGTCGGGGGTACCGCGAGGAAGGTCGAACCTTGGCTCTGACGCAGGCTTTGACGATCGGGATCGATATCGGTGGGACGAAGGTCGCCGCCGGTGTGGTCGACCCCGAGGGCAACATCCTGGACCGGGTCCGGCGGGACACGCCGACCAAGGATCCGCGCGAGACCGAGGACGCGATCGCGGAGATCGTCCACGACCTGGAGTCGCGGCACGACGTGATCGCGGTCGGCATCGGCGCCGCCGGATTCGTCGACGGGACGCGTTCGTCGGTCCTGTTCGCCCCGCATCTCGCCTGGCGGCACGAGCCGCTGCGTGACGCGGTCGAGCGGCGCCTCGGCGTACCGGTCGTGGTGGAGAACGACGCGAACGCGGCCGCCTGGTCGGAGTGGCGCTTCGGCGGGGGACAGGGCGAGAGCCACCTGGTCTGCGTCACGCTCGGCACCGGCATCGGCGGAGCGATCCTCAACGACGGCTCCCTGCAGCGCGGGAAGTTCGGTATCGCGGGGGAGTTCGGCCACATGCAGGTCGTCCCCGGTGGTCACCGCTGCGAGTGCGGTAACCGCGGCTGCTGGGAGCAGTACGCCTCCGGCAACGCGCTCACCCGCGAGGCCCGCGAGCTGGCGATGTCCGGCTCACCGGTCGCACACAACCTGCTGCGTGCGGCGGGCGGCGACCCGCGCAAGATCAACGGCCCGATGGTGACCGAGTTGGCCAAGGACGGCGACCCGGTCGCGGTCGAGCTGCTCGAGGAGGTCGGCCGCTGGCTCGGCATCGGCCTGGCCAACCTGGCCGCTGCTCTCGACCCGGGCACGTTCGTGATCGGCGGCGGCGTGTCCGACGCCGGCGAGCTGCTGCTGGCGCCGGCCCGCGAGGCGTTCAAGCGGACCCTGACCGGCCGCGGCTTCCGCCCGGAGGCGCGGATCGTCCGCGCGGTTCTCGGTCCGGAGGCGGGTCTGGTCGGTGCGGCCGACCTGGCTCGCGAAGAGGCGACCTGGTTGCGCCGGGTCCGCGTCAAGACGACCGCGGTGACCGCGAAGACGGCGGCCGCCCGGGGACGCTCGACCCGGTTGGAGCGGGCCGCGCGGAAGTCGGCCGCCCGGCGTACCGGAATGCGCGCCGCGCCTGCCGAGGCCGAGCTGCACCCGGCCGACGTGAACGGCGACAACGAAGGATGACTGAGCACGCCCTGCGCGTGCTGTCCTACAACGTGCACCGCTGGGGTGACGACCGTACGGCGCTCGCCCGGGTGGTGAAGGCGTGCGCGCCGGACGTGATGCTGGTGCAGGAGGCGCCGACCTGGTTCGGCACCCGGCGCAAGCGGCGGGCGATGGCGGCGACGTTCGGCATGCGGTACGTCGCGGCCTCGGCCCGCAACGCGATCCTGGTTGCTGACGGCATCCACCTCACCGGCATCCGCGGCCGCCGGGTCCGGCGCCCGTTCGTCCGCCGCCGCCTGAGCTTCATCGCCACCCAACTCCCCGGCGGCGTCGTCGGCGGGCAGGTCGTGCTGGGCTCGACCCGGCTCGCGGTCGTCGTCTGCCACCTCGGCCTCCACCCCCACGGCCGGATCCACGAGATCGCGCAGGTCCTCACTCTCTGCCGCTCGTTCGGTACGCCGTACCTCCTCGCCGGCGACATCAACGAGGAACCCGACGGCCCGGCCTGGAAACGCCTGGCCGAAGAAGGCCTCGTCGACCTCGGCGCCGACGCCGGCCCCACCTTCAACTCGGCGACCCCGCACAAACGCATCGACGCCGCCGTACTCACGCCTCAACTCAAAGGCCGTCTGCGCCACATCCCCGCCACCCGCGAGGACCTGGCCGCAGCGTCGGACCACCTACCGCTGTTGGTGGAGCTGAGGCCCTAGCTCTTGCGGCGGTTGAGGAAGTCGAGCATGGCCTGCTGGGCGGCGGAGGAGCCGAACAGGCTGGCCGAGAGTTCGGCGAGGTCTTTGCCGCGGGCATCGATGTCGGCGAGGAGTTCGCGGTTGAGCAGCTTCTTCGTCTCCTGCAACCCCTGCGGCACACCCTTCAGCACCGCCTCGAGCACCGCGCCGACCGCCGCGTCCAGATCGTCGTCCGGCACCGTCAAGGTCAGCAGCCCGAACCGCGCCGCCTCCAGCGCGTCGAACCCGCTGCCGGTCAGGAACGTGTACCCAGCCGCCCGGTCGGTCAGCCGCGGAAGGACAGTCAGCGAAATCGTCGCCGCCGCGAGCCCCAGCCGTACCTCGGTCAACGCGAACGTCGCGCTCTCGCCGGAGATGCTGATGTCGGCCGCCGCGACGATCCCGATCCCACCAGCGCGCACCGCGCCCGCCACCCGCGCGATCACCGGCTTCGGGTTCGCGACGATCGCCCGCTGTACGTCGACCATCCGCTGCGCCCCGACGCCCATCCCGACCGTCGTCGCCTCGGACAGATCGGCCCCCGAGCAGAACACCTCCAACGCCGACCGAACCACGATCACCCGCACCTCGTCGTCGGCTCCCGCCGCCTCCAGGTGCTCCAGCAGCTCACCCGTCAGCTGCTGCGACAGCGCGTTCTTGTTGTGCGGCGAGTCGAGCGTGATCGTCGCGACGCCGTCGGCCACTTGCAGGTGCACGAGTTCGGTCATGGCGCCATCCAACACCGTCACGGACCGGAGGGGGAGGCCTTCGGGTTGAGGGGATCGGCGTGCCGGTGCGTGATCTTCCACTCACCGTCCTCGGCGCGGAACACCATCGTGGCCCGCAGTACGTGCGGAACCGGGTCAGGTTGGGTGACGTGATGCACCGCGCAGCGCTCGATCGCGACCGTGTACGCCGTGTCCGCGCCGACGTGCTTCTCGAGGTACTCGAACTCGACCTTCGCGCCGGTGTCGCGGAACTGGGACGACGCCCACTCGTACCGCGGCCCGATCTGCGACCAACCGACCTCGTGGCCGCCGAACCCACCGAAGATCGAGGTCTGCTCACTGTGCGACACCAGCGGCATCCACAACGACGGGTCTCCGTTGACGAAGGCGGAGTTGGCCTCCTCGAACCGGCGCAGGAACGATTCGAAGTCTTCGATCACCGACCCAGTCTCACTCTCGACAGGGTCACTTACTCTCGGCGTACGACGGCGACAGCTCGCGGGCCAGGTGCTCGATGAACAGACCGACGTCCGTCACGATCCCGCGCGCCTGCGACGAACCCCGGTCGGCGAGCTTGGTCACGGTCGCCGGGTTGATGTCCACGCAGGTCAGCGGAATCGAAGCCGGCAAGATGTTGCCGGTGGCAACCGAGTGCAGCATGGTCGCGGCCATCAGGCAGTACCCGACGCCGTCCAGCTCGGCCCGCATCGCGCGCTGCCCCTCGAGGACGTCGGTGTAGACGTCCGGCAGCGGCCCGTCGTCGCGCACCGATCCGACCAGCACGAACTTCTTCCCGCTCCGCACCAGCGCGTGCATCACACCTGACGTCAGCACGCCCTGCTCTACTGCGTCCGCGATCGACCCCGCCTTGCGGATCGTGTTGATCGCGCGGATGTGGTGCTCGTGCCCGTGCTCGACACCCCGCCCGCGGGCCAGGTCGACGCCGAGTGACGTCCCGTACAGCGACGACTCGATGTCGTGCGTCGCGAGCGCATTGCCGGCGAACAGCACATCGACGTACCCGGCCTCCACGATCGCGACCATCGCCGGCGCGGCGCCGGTGTGGACGATGCCGGGGCCGCCGACCCAGAGCACCTTCTGCCCGTTCGCCTTCGCCTCGCGCATACCGTCGGCGACCTGCTTCACCAGGACCCGCTGCGGCTTCTCCGACGACACGTCCGACTCCATGAAGCCGAACCCGTCCTCGGTGCTCGTCGCGATCGGGGGAGTGACCCGCACGCCCTGCGCACTGGTGATGATCTTCATCCCGGCGCGTACGTCGGACATCGGGATCGTCCTGACCGCGTCACCCTCGACGAGCAGACCGCAATCCATCTCCGGGTTCTGCACCGCGACCCAATGGCCGCCGAGCCGCACGCTCGTGGGGAGGTTCGTGGTGGAGTAGAACCCGTCGGGGAACACGCCGTCGGTGGTCACCTCGGTGATGTCCGGCGTACCGGGGTCGACCAGGTTCGCGCCCTTGGTCTGGATCCGCATCAGCAGCCGTTGCAGCGACTCCTCGTCGTCCGCGCCGACGGTCATCCGGACGGTGGACGGGTCGTCCTTGTCGTAGCCGAGGTCGAACTTGTCCAGCGTGTACTCACCGCCGTACCCGCGGATGTCGTCGAGGACACGGGACAGCAGCCCGGTGTCCATCAGGTGGCCGGTGATCTCGACCGTCTCGGTGACCTGCACGGGTGCCCTCCCTCGGAGTTCGTCGGATTGTCCGACGATCCGCATGCTAGCTCAGACGACCGCCCCGTCGTCGCCGCCGTCTCCCGGAGGGAGACGGTCCTTCATCCGGAACACCAGCGTCAGGAAGCCGCCGATGAAACCCGTGACCGCGAGCGTGGTGATCCGGCCGGTGCCGAAGTCGAGGACGGCGGCCGCGATCAGCAGCAGCGGACCGCCGAGCAGCCCGAGCCAGGCGAGCCGGGCGATCCAGTCCAGCCGTGGGCCGCGCGGCGGCTCCGGCGGGACGAAGTGGTCGTGCGGGTCGTCGTCCTTGCGCTTGGGCTTGGTGTCCTCGTCGGCGGCGGCGGGCGTCTCCTCGACGGTGAGCCCGGTCGGTACGTCGATCAGCGGCTCGTACTTGTCGTCGACGTCCTCGCTGGCCGGCCAGCGAGGGACCGGGTCCTCGCCGCCGTCGTGCCCCGGCGCGGACGGTTGGTTGAACTGCTGGACCAGCGACTCCCACTCCGCGTCCTCGGTACTGCGGTCGATCACCGGGCGGGCCTCGTCCACCGCCGCGGCGTCGACGAAGATCTCGTCGTACCCGACCGGAATGCGGACCGGTTCGTCGGCCTCCTCCGGCGTCCGCGCCTCGCTCTGGTTCTCGCAGTACGCCGCGATCCCGGCCGCCGCGAGCGCGTCCAGCACCGGCTGGGCGACCAACGGGTCGATCCCGCCGAGCGACGTGTACGACGCCGCGGTCAGTCCGTTGTCACGCATCACTGTTACCGCTCAGCCGCCTGATGAAGGCTGAGGTGTCCGCGAAGATCCGCGGTGCGTCGTTGTCCAGGGTTGCCACGTGATAGCTGTCCTCGAGCAGGGTCTCGGTCACGTCGCGGGACGAGATCGAGGACAGCACCGTCCGCCCCGAGCTCGGCTCCACCACATGATCGACAGTACTGCGGAACAGCAGCACCGGCTGAGTGACTTCGGGCAAATCGTCGCGGGTGAGCTTCCACAGCTGCGACAGCGAATGCAGCGCGCGCAGCGGCATCTTGTCGTACGCGCCCTCGTCGACGTCCGGCTTCTTGATGTCGTTCGAGATGCCGGGGAACGACGGCACCAGCCTGGACAGCACCGGCAGCAGCGCCAGCCGCTTGTCGTCGGTGCGCACCGACGGGTTGATCAGGACCAGACCGGAAACGTCCGCGCCGTGCTGCTCCGCCAGCCGCAGGACGAGGCAGCCGCCCATCGACAGTCCGACCAGGAAGACGTGGTCGTGTTCCTTGCGCAAGCGCAGGAGCTCGTTGTCGAGTACGGCGTACCAGTCGGGCCAGCCCGTCTTGTTCATCTCCTGCCAGCTGGTCCCGTGCCCGGGCAGGCGCGGGACGGCGACGCCGTACCCCTCGGCGGCGAGGTGTTCGGCGAAGGGCCGCATCGACTTGGGTGAGCCGGTGAACCCGTGGCTGAGCAGGACTCCGACGGCCGCGTTCGCCCCGGTGCCGGGACTGCGAAACTCCTCCGCGTGGGCTTGCACTGGCACGCTCGACTCCTCGCCGGTCCGTTCCTCACAGACGCCCCAGCCGAGGACGGCCGGAGCGCCCTCCAATCGTCGCATCTGGGCTGCGTCCAGTCTGCATCCAGGTGACAACACGGTGAGCAACACCCACATTCCTGGCGGTGACATTGCCTGAGGGGGAAGCTGGAACGTAGTGTCCGCACCGGAACGGTCGGCGCGCCGAAGATGTCGCCTGGCCGCCACCGGTGGGCACTGGTGCCGGACGAGGGTACGGCCGACGATGGAGCGGTGAGCATTGTCGGGTGATGCGAGTCGGGTGTGTCGGGCGAGTGACGGAGGTCGAGGCGGATGCTGTACCTGTTCCTGAGACGGTTCATTGTCGCGCCATTGATCAAGCTGCTCTTCCGGCCCAAGGTCACCGGCCTGGAGCACGTGCCGACCGACGGCCCGGCGCTGCTGGTCAGCAACCACCTGGCGTTCTGCGACTCGATCTTCCTGCCGGTCTCGGTACCGCGGCAGATCGTCTTCCCGGCCAAGTCGGAGTACTTCACCGGCCCCGGCCTGAAGGGCAAGCTGGTCGCCACGTTCTTCCGCTCGGTGGGCCAGATCCCGATCGACCGGTCCGGCGGGCGCGCCTCGCTGGCCGCGCTGAACACCGGGCTGAGCATCCTCGAGAAGGGCGGCCTGTTCGGGATCTACCCCGAGGGCACCCGCTCGCCCGACGGCCGGTTGTACAAGGGCAAGACCGGCGTCGCCCGGATGGCGATCGTGGCCGGCGTCCCGGTGATCCCGGTCGCGATGATCGACACCGAGAAGCTGCAGCCCGCCGGCCGGATGCGGCCGAACCTGTTCTACCGGGAAAAGGGCAAGCTGCTGCCGAGGCTGGTCCGCCCGGGCGTCGCGTTCGGCAAGCCGATGGACTTCTCCCGCTACGAGGGTATGGAGCGGGACCGGTTCGTCCTGCGATCGGTCACCGACGAGATCATGTACGCGCTGATGGAGCTGTCCGGCCAGGAGTACGTCGACATGTACGCCGAGAAGGCCAAGGAGCTGATCAAGGCCGGCGAATCGGTCGACGCGCACCTGCGTCTCGGCGACACCAAGGCCAGCTGACCCGGTTCGGAGCCCGTTCCGGGCGAGGATGTCGCCATGGACAGCGACCTGAACGTGCTCGGCGGACCGCTGGAGGAGTGCGGGACCGATCCGGTCACCGGCTTCTACCGCGACGGCTGCTGCACGAGCGGCCCCGAAGACCTTGGCAGCCACACCGTCTGTGCGGTGATGACCGCGGACTTCCTTGCCCACCAGGCCTCGGTCGGGAACGACCTCGTCACACCCCGCCCCGAGTACAACTTCCCGGGCCTCGAGCCGGGTGACCGCTGGTGCGTGGTCGCCGCCCGCTGGCTGCAGGCGTACCACGCCGGCGCCGCGTCTCCCGTCGTACTCGCCTCCACTCACGCCCGCACACTCGACACCGTCCCGCTCACGGCGCTCCGCGAGCACGCGGTCGACGTACCCTCCGATCCGGGCTCACTGACCTGAGACGGTCACCGACGGTTCCGGGCCCTGGCCTAGAGTTGGCCCCATGCAATTTGCGACGTTGACGGCCGGTGGAGTGCCGGGGGTTCCGAGTCTGGACGAGCTGCGGGGGCTGAAGCCGCTGCAGCAGCCCGAGTGGCCGGACGCGGCCGTGCTGGACCAGGTGATCGCCGAGCTCCGGACGCTGCCGCCGCTGGTCTTCGCCGGTGAGTGCGACGACCTGACCACGAAGATCGGTGCCGTCGCCCGCGGTGAGGCCTTCATCCTGCAGGGTGGCGACTGCGCGGAGACGTTCGCCGGTGTGACCGCGGAGAACATCCGGGCCAAGCTCCGGGTGCTCCTGCAGATGTCGGTCGTCCTGCAGTACGCCGCCAGCGTGCCGGTGGTGAAGATCGGCCGGATCGCCGGGCAGTACGCGAAGCCGCGTTCGTCCGGTGAGGAGACCCGGGACGGCGTGACGCTGCCGTCGTACCGCGGTGACGCCGTCAACGGCTTCGACTTCACTCCTGAGTCGCGGATCCCGGATCCTCAGCGCCTGCGCGGGGTCTACAACGCGGCCGCCGCGACGCTGAACCTGACCCGCGCGTTCACCACCGGTGGGTACGCCGACCTGCACCAGGTGCACGCCTGGAACACGGACTTCGTGAAGTCGTCCCCGGTCGGCCGCCGCTACGAGCAGCTGGCGTCGGAGATCGAGCGGGCGCTCGCGTTCATGCGGGCCTGCGGCGCGACGTCGGACGAGTTCCGGACGGTCGACTTCTACGCGTCGCACGAGGCGCTGATCCTCGAGTACGAACACGCTCTGACCCGGATCGACTCGCGGACCGAGCAGCCGTACGACGTGTCCGGCCACCTGCTCTGGGTGGGGGAGCGGACCCGGCAGCTGGACGGCGCCCACGTCGAGTTCCTGGCCTCGCTGTCGAACCCGCTCGGCGTCAAGATCGGGCCGACCACGACACCGGAGTACATCCGGGCCCTGATCGACAAGCTGAACCCGAAGGGGATCGAGGGGCGGCTCACGTTCATCACCCGGATGGGTGCGGCCAAGATCCGCTCGGCGCTGCCGCCGCTGCTGGAGGCGGTCCGCGATCACGGCTCGCCGATCGCGTGGGTGAGCGACCCGATGCACGGAAACACGTACGAGACGCCGAACGGGTACAAGACCCGCAACTTCGACGACGTGATGGACGAGGTCCAAGGCTTCTTCGACGCGCACGAGCAGGTCGGGACGTGGCCGGGCGGCGTACACATGGAGCTGACCGGCGACGACGTGACCGAGTGTCTCGGCGGCGGTGAGGAGCTGGTCGCGGAGGACCTCGTGAACCGGTACGAGACGGCGTGCGACCCGCGGTTGAACCGGCATCAGTCACTGGAGTTGGCGTTCCTGGTGGCGGAGCGGCTGCGGGGCGCGCAGGCATGATCGATCTTCGGTCGGACACCGTCACCCGGCCTTCGGCGGAGATGCTGGCCGCGATGGCGTCGGCGCCTGTGGGCGACGACGTGTACGGCGAGGATCCGACCGTCAACGCCTTGGAAGAGCAGGTCGCGGGCCTGCTCGGTCATGAGGCCGGCCTGTTCACCGTCACCGGCTCGCTGGCGAACATGCTCGGCGTCCAGGCCCTGGTGCCGCGTGGCGGCGAGGTGCTCTGTGAGGCGAGCGCGCATATCGTCCGCGCCGAGCTCGGCTCGCACGCGGCCGTCAACGGCGTGACGACGCGGACCTGGAGCGCGCCGGCCGGACAGATCGACCTCGACCAGATCCGTGCGCTGATCGCCGCCGACCTCGGTCCGTACTTCGTCCAGACGTCGGCGGTCTCGGTCGAGAACACGCACAACTTCGGCGGCGGAGCGATCCAGCACGGGTACGACGCCCTCGCCGACGAACTCGACGCCCGCGACATCCCGCTGCACCTGGACGGCGCGCGGCTGTGGAACGCGTCCGTGGCCTCGGGTATGCCGGTTGCTGCTTATGCGTCGCGGGCCGCGGCCGCCAGCGTCTGCCTGTCGAAGGGTCTGGGTGCACCGGTCGGCTCCGTGCTGGTCGGCTCCACCGAGCTGATCCGCGAGGCACGTGTCTGGCGCAAGCGCCTCGGCGGCGGCTGGCGGCAGGCCGGCGTACTCGCCGCGGCCGGGTTGTACGCCGTTGCGCACAACGTCGAGCGGCTCGCCGAGGATCACGCGAACGCGCGGGCGATCGCCGACGTACTCGCGGATGCTGCGCCGGGCTCGGTGAAGCCGGACCAGGTCGAGACGAACATCGTGGTCGCCGACCTGGCCGCGACCGGTCGCACGGTCGCCGAGGTGGTGGCAGCCGCGAAGGAGGCCGGCGTACTGGTGGGCGGTGTGGGCGCGACGCAGCTGCGGGTCGTGACACATCTCGACGCTTCGGCCGAGGACTGCCGCGCGGCGGCGGAAGTGCTGGCGCGCATCATCGGGTGATTGTTGAGCTTTCGGCTCGATGCCGTCGCTGCGCTGCGCCCTCGCCGCCGTCGGGGCGAATGCGGCAGGTAGGCTGATGCTGTCTGGGTTGCAGCGTTTCGGGGAGAGCCGTGCGAGAGATCGTCGTGTTCAGCGGAAGTGCCCACATCGAGTTGGCGGAGCAGATCTGCAGGGATCTCGGCGTACCGCTTTCACCGGTCGAGATCCATCGTTTCAGCAATGACTGCCTGCAGGTCCAACTCCAGGCGAACTGCCGGCAACGCGACGTGTACATCGTGCAACCGCTGGTGCCGCCGACGCAGGAGCACCTGATGGAGCTGCTGCTGATGATCGACGCCGCCCGCGGCGCATCGGCCCAGCAGATCACCGCGGTCATCCCGCACTACGCGTACGCGCGCTCCGACAAGAAGGACGCGTCCCGCATCTCGATCGGCGGCCGCCTGGTCGCGGACATGCTGACGACGGCCGGCGCCAATCGCGTGCTGACGATGGCGTTGCATGCGCCGCAGGTGCACGGCTTCTTCTCCGTACCGGTCGATCACCTGACCGCGATCGGCGTACTCGCCGACCACTTCCGCGGCCGCGACCTGAGCGACACCGTCGTCGTCAGCCCCGACCTGGGCAACGCGAAGACCGCGACCCAGTTCGCCCGTCTGCTGGGCACGCCCGTCGCCGCCGGCAGCAAGCAGCGCCTGGCCGACGACCGGGTCGTCATCGACGCGATCGTCGGCGACGTAGCCGGCAAACGCGCGATCATCCTCGACGACGAGATCGCCACCGGCGGCTCGATCATCGAACTCCTCGACCGCCTGAAGGACCGCGGCTGCACCCAAGCCGCCGTCGCCTGCACCCACGGCCTCTTCGCCGGCCCCGCCGTGGAACGCCTCCGCTCCCACCCCTCCATCACCGAAGTCATCAGCACCGACACCGTCCCCCGCCCCGACGGCTTCCCCGAACTCCAGGTCACCTCGGTAGCCGGCCTCTTCGCCGAAGCCATCAAACGAATCCACGACGGCGAATCCGTCAGCAGCCTCTTCGACGGCGTAGACCCCACCCACGCCCCACCCCAACCCAAACTCCCCTTCTAGGAGCCCTGGGATCGACCCCGCGCATTTTCGACTACCCGGCCGCGCCCGCCCAATCGGATCGCGATAGGCGGTCACGGGCGCTGCTCGGTGATCGCGTCGGTCAGCAGGTCGAGGTGGCCGACGTGGCAGGCCGTCTCCTCGAGCATGTGCACCATGACCCAGCGAAGTGTCACGGGACCCTTGCCGAACGAGGGGCGAGGCGCCCTGCTGTCGAGTGTTGGAAGCCGGCTTGCGACGTGGCGACTACGAGTGCAAGCCGCCCGGTAAAGCGCGGAAATCTCTTCGACAGTGTCGCCGGCCGCGGACTCGAAGTCCCACTGCGGTTGGGTATCGAGCGGCGCCGACGCCCACGGCTCAGGAAGCTCGCCTCCTCCGACTCGCGCAATGAACCAATGATCTTCCAGATGCGCGAGATGCTTCACGACCCCACCCGGCGTCAGATCGGTGGCCGGGAGGCTTCTCGTTCGCGCCTGCACGTCCGTCAGCCGCTCGAGACACGAAAGCGCCCGCCGACGGTACTGATCGAGGAACTGCTCGAGCGTGGTGCGCTCATCAGCGTCGAGCTCCGGGTATCCCTCAGCGTCAGCACTCATCCTGCTCTGAATCCCTCCACCTTCGTGCTAAGGCTTGCAGTGATGGTTGCGATCTCGGTCAGTAGGGCTGACTTGCGTGTGTTGTCGAGGAAGGATGCTCGGATCGAGTTGGATGCTAGCTTGCAGAGGGTCTCAGGTGAGAGGGACAGGGAGGCCCGGACAGCTGCATAGTTGTCGTCCACGTACCCGCCGAAATAGGCGGGGTCGTCCGAGTTGACGGTGACCAGGAGATCGCGTGAGAGCATCGCCGGCAACGGGTGCTGCGAGAGGTCACGCACTACCTGGAGTCGTACGTTGGACAGTGGGCAGACAGTGAGCGGTATCTGCTCGGCTGCCAACCGATGGACCAGGGCATCGTCTTCCAAGCAGCGCACGCCATGGTCGATGCGCTCGGCGCGGAGAAGGTCGAGCGCTTCCCAGATGTAGCTGGGCGGGCCCTCTTCACCGGCGTGAGCGACCGCGCGCAGGCCGTTGGCGCGTGCCTTGGCGAAAACCTCGACGAACTTCGACGGCGGGTGGCCGACTTCTGCCGAGTCGAGTCCGATGCCGACGACGTCGGCGCCGCATGCAAGTACTGCGTCGAGCGTGGTCATGGCTGATTCGGAACTGAGGTCGCGCAAGATCGTGACGATCAGTCCGGTGCTGATCCCGTGCCGCCGCTCGGAGGCGCTGAGGGCTGACGTCACACCTTCGAGGACAGTTTCGAGCGGGATGCCGCGGCCGGTGTGTGCCTGCGGGTCCAGAAAGACTTCGGCATGCCGGACCCCGGCGACGGATGCCCGGACCAGGTACGCCTCGGTCATGTCGGCGAAGTCCTCGACTGTCCGGAGCGTCGCCATGTTCGCGTAGTACAGATCGAGAAAAGACTGCAGATCGTCGAACCGATACCGACCGGCGAGGTCGTCGACATCGGCGTACGGCAGCGGGATCCGGTTGCGCTCCGCGAACTGGAAGATGGTCTCGGGTTCGAGCGTGCCTTCCAGGTGAAGGTGCAGTTCGGCCTTCGGCAGGGCTTTGACGTCGAAGTCGGCGTCGTTCATTCGGCGGCCCCGGCCAGGTCCTGGACCCACACGTCGAAGTCCAGATCGTTGACGCTGGTGACCAGATCGATCCAGTCGCGCGGAAACGCCCCGGCACCGCGCTGCGCGCCGCAGAGTGCACCGGCCATCGCGGCGACGGTGTCGGTGTCGCCGGTGAGGTTGCCCGCGATGGTGATGGCGAGCTCCGGATCCGCGTCGGCATAGGTCGCGGCCGCGAAGGCAGCCGGCACGGATTCGGAGACCGGCTCGCCGGCTCCGACGAGCCGGCTGATAATGCGCGCGGCGTGCTGGTCGTCGGTGGCGTCGAGCACTACTTCGCAGGCCCAGCGGATGCGTTCACCGATCGATGGCGCGTAGACCCAGTGCCCCTTCCGCGCGCCGACGTCCGCTGCCCGGCAGGCCGCGTCGACCGCCTCGTTCCAGGTGGCTCCGTGCATGCCGGCGTAGACACCGAGCGCGACCGCGGCGGCACCTGAGATCGCAACGCTGGTGTTGTGGGTCGGCAAGCAGGCTGCTGCGACCTCGTCGATCAACGCGGTCTCGTCGATCGACGCGAATGCCGCCCAGATGCCGATCGGGGCGATCCGCATCGGGGCGCCGTTGGTGACGCCGGTGGCACCGACGCTGTCGAGTGGTTGCCCGGCAAGCAGGCCGGTCATCGCACGCTTGGTGCTCGGGCCTACGGCCAACGAGGATTCGCCGCCGACGCGCTCGAACCACGAGAGCAGATCCTGCGCGGCAATGCCGGCGTCGAGGTGCCGGCCGGACTTTCGAAGGCTGTCGGTGAGGGCGAGAGACTGTTCGGTGTCGTCGGTGATTCGACCCGCGGGGTACCCGGCGTGGTACGGGCTGTTCGCGGGGCCGGGTTCCATCGCCGTACGCCAGGTCGGGTGCTCCAGGAACGAGTTGGGCATGCCGAAGGCGTCCCCGCACGCGACTCCGAGGAGTACGCCGTGTGCCCGGTCCTTCAGGTCGAGCGCCGGGGCGGTTGCGGGTGGGGTTGATCGCGCGCCCCACACCAGGCAGGCCTGCGCGGCACGGGCACTGGCACGCTCGGCCGCGTCGACTTGCGTCGCGCCTTGCTGGATCGCCGCGAGGAAGGTGCCTGCCCAGGTGTCGCCTGCCCCGGTGGTGTCGACAGGCGTGACGGGTGTGGCGGCGACCGACACGGTTTCACCGGTTGTGTTGTCGATCAGCTCGGCGCCGCGGGCTCCGTCGGTCAGCACGATCAGCTGAGCGGAGAGGGAGCGGTCTTCGTACTGGCGTCGATCGACGATCGCGTACGTCCATGGGAAGCGGGTGGCGGCCGGAGGCACTGCCCCGACCAGGGCGACAGGTACGCCGCTCTCGATCGCGGCCTCGAGCGTGGGTTCGACCCACGGACCCCATTGCGGGCAGACGATGACCAGGTCGACGTCCTTGAGGATCGTTTCGCTGTCCGGCGGATCGACCTCGGACGCGGGACTGGACCAGCACAGACGACCGTCGGGAGACTCGACGAGGAAGCAGCGGTTCACGGTGCCGACCTCAGGGCAGGCCGACAGGTCGATGCCGGCTCGGTGGAGCTGGGATATTCCGGTGACTCGCCCGTCGGTGCGGGGGAGCGGGTGCCACAGTCGCACAGCTTCGCCCGCCTCCGACGCCACCAGTGCGACGGTCGGCGCCGATCCGCCGGGCAACCAGCCGCCGTCGGCGAGCGGGCCGCCTTCCAGCCGGCCGACTTCGTGCGGCGCCGGTCGGCGATCGGCCCGTGCGATCAGGTCGGTGTGGGCGGCATTGCCGATGATCAGCAGCATTTGTTTCTCCTATGTCGGTCGGCTACTTCAGGCCGGTGGCGGTGACGCCTTGCTGGTAGAAGCGCTGAAGTAGCAGGAAGATCAGGACCACCGGGCCGGCGGCGAGGAGCGACATCGCGAACAGCGTCCCGTAGTCGATCTCGTTGGGGTTGATGAGGTTGACGATGCCGACCTGAGCCAGCTGCCGGCGCGGGTCGCTCATGATGATCAGCGGCCAGAGGAACGAGTCCCAGACGTAGATGAAGGTGGTCAGCCACACGGTCACCATCGCGGGCCAGACATTCGGGATGATCGCGTGCCGGAGGATGCGCGGCACACCCCCGCCGTCGACCATCACCGCTTCGTCGAGCGATCTCGGAATGTCGGCCATCGCCTGCCGGAGGATGAAGACTGCTACCGGCCCGGCCACCCACGGCAACAGCAGACCCCAGAACGAGTTGAGCTGGCCGAGTTCCTTGACGATCAGGAACAGCGGAACCGCCAGTGCCTCGAACGGGATGAACATCGTCGCGATCAGCAGATAGAAGATCACGCCTCGGCCGCGGAACGTCATACGTGCGAGGGGGAACGCGGCCAGCAGCGCCAGCACGACAGTGAGGCTGGATTGGACGAGTGCGAGTAGCAGGGTGTTGAGAACCTGCCGGATGAACTGCGGCTCGTGCGCGGCCGCGGAGAAGTTGCCGAGGGTCCCGGGAATCGGCAGGAAGGTGTGGAGATTGAGTGTGCCGCTGTACTTGAAGATCTCGCCGTTCGGCCGGAACGCGCTGACGAGGGCGAGCAGGATCGGCCCCAGGAATACGAGCACCACCAGAGCCTTCACGATGCGGAGGGCGAGTTGCGAACTCCGAGCGGTCGATGTCATGTCAGTACTCCCATCGAGCCCGGAGCAGGTACAGCTCGATGCCGGTGACAACGATCAGCAGGGCAACGAGGACCAGAGCCATCGCGTTGGCGAGACCTTGGTTGAAGAACACGAAGGCTTGTGTGTAGACGTGGTACGCCGCGACGTCGGTGGCGTTCTGTGGGCCGCCCCGGGTCATCACGAAGATCGGTGCGAACAACTGGAACGCTCCGATCGTCGTCGTGACGGTCGCCAGCTGGGTCGAGCGCTGCAGCAACGGCCACACGACGCGGCGAACCTGCTGCGGACCGGAGCATCCGTCGATCCGTGATGCCTCGAGGATCTCGGCCGGAACGGCGGTGAGGCCGGCGAGGTAGATCAGCATCGTGAATCCGGCGTCCCGCCAGACCGAGACGGCGACGATCACGACCTTGGCCGGGTCGGGGTTCGTCAACCAGCCGACCTTTTCGACGCCGACCAGGTGCAGCAGGGTGTTGACCAGACCGATCTCGCGGTCGAACAGGAACAGGAACACGATTCCGACGATGACGATCGGTGTGACGGCCGGAATCACCATGATCGTCCGGAGGAAGGAGTTGACCTTGCTGGTGCGGAAGAGCAGCAGCGCCGCCCCGAATCCAAGGCCGAGTTGAAGCGGGATCTTCACCAGTGCAAAGCCGACGGTGAGCAACAGCGAGTGGCGAAAGTCGCCGTCGGCGAGAGCCGTGTGGAAGTTCTCGATGCCGACGGACTGCTGCGCCTGGCCGCCGACGGTGAAGAATCGGGTGCTCGCCCAGACCGCTGCTCCGATCGGGCCGTACTTGTAAACGGCTATCAGGGCGAGCGTGGGTGTGAGGAGAATGAACGCCCAGAGCACGGAGTTGGTCGGCCGCCGGAGCCGGTGGCGTCGGGAACGCCGGCGGCGGGAAAGCGTCCGGCCGGCCGGACCGTCGAGCTCTCGGTCCGCCGCGCCGGACATGTCGCCGGCCGCCTCAGGCGGATCCGATCGGTCGAGCGCGAGCGCGCGGCGTGTTCCGGTCGTCATTTCGAGACCAGACTCGCGTACCGGTCGAGCTGGGTGTCGATCTGCTCGACCGCCTTGCTCACCGCGGCCTCGATCTTCGCGCCGGTCGAGATATCGGTCAGCATCTGGCTGTAGATGGTGTCGTACTCGGACCACCCAGGAGTGATCGGTCGCGGGACCGCCCACTGTGCAGCAGTGTCGGCGAAGACCTTCAACGGCTGCTTGGCGTACTCGGTCATCGCCGCCAGCGCGGACTTTCGCGCCGGTAGCGCATTCTGGTACTGAGCCATCAGCTTCGCGCCGCTCTGCGAGATCATGTAGGCGACGAGCTGGCCGGCGTACTCGATGTACTTCGACGTCGCGGACACACCGAGGTGGTACGAGTCCGTGTGCACGACCGGGGTGACGTGGAACGGATGGGGCATCGCGCCCCATTTCATGGCCGGGCTCTTCTCGCGGATACCGCTGACGGCGACGTCGGGATTCGTCAGCCAGAAGGCGATCTGGTTGTTGAAGAAGAAGTCCGGGGACTTGCTCTGCGGACTGAGGCCGTCGGCCTGGTAGAGATCTTGCAGGAACTGGTAAGCACTCATCGCCTCGGAGGTGTCGGCGTACCCGGCCACCTTCAGGCCGTCGTCGCTGATCGCCTTGTAGGTCGGGGAATCCTTGGCGCCGGCCGAACGGATCAGGTCGAGTCCGGTGTAGGTCCCTCCGCCGATGAAGTTGCCCTGCCCGAGGAAGATTCCCCAGAACTGGTTGTCGCCGCGGCGCTTCCGCTCACCTTTCTGGATCTCGACCAGGACGTCGCGAAAGTGCTTCCAGGTCCACGCCTGGCCGAGGTCGGTCGGCGGCGTGATGCCGTAACGGTCGAGGATCGTCTTGTTGTAGACGATCGCTTGGGAGCTCTCGTTGGTGGCCGGGCCGTAGAACTTGCCCTTCCAGAACGCGGCCGGTGTGGTGCCGGGCAGGAAGTCCTTGAGATCGTCGGCGGGGAAGTACTTGTCGAGTGGCGCGAGGATGCCGTTGGCGGCGTACCCCTCGAGGGCCGGTCCGTCGACGATCAGCACGTCGGGGCTGTCCGGCTGGTTGGGGATGGCGCGGATGCGACGGTCCCAGTCGGCCCACGGCACCGTGTTGAAGCCGACCTGGATGCCGGACTGCGCCGTCCACGCGGCCATCAGCTTCTTGCCCGCGTTGTCCAGCGAATCGTAGGGAACCCACAGCGAGGACAGCGTGGACGGCTTGGCCGCCGACTGCTTGGTCCCGTCGCCGCAGGCGGCCAGCAGCCCGGGCCCGAGTGCGAGACCGAGTCCGGTCAGGCCGGCCCGGCGCAGGAACTGCCTGCGATCGAGTGCACTGCTCATGGGGATGACCCCTTTCCATCGAACTCGAGGGGCGATTGGTATGGATGTCCGTACCATAGCCCGTGATGTCGTGATCGCCTAGTGGTAACCCGGATTCACGTCCACGCCAGTGGTACGGATGTACGTATGATTAGGACCATGACCACGCTCAGTCGCGGAACCACGGTGGATCGCACGCTGCCCGTGCCCGCCTACCACCAGGTGGCGAGATCGCTCAAGGCGCGCATCGACCACGGTGACTGGCGGCCGGGGGAGAAGCTGCCGACCGAGATCGAGCTGTCCCGGGAGTACGACGTCAGTCGGGCGACCGTCCGGCAGGCCCTGAGTGACCTGTCTCGTGACGCGTTCATCAGTCGTGAGCAAGGCAAGGGGACGTTCGTCCTCAAGACCCCGACGCCGCTACTTCACGATCTGAGTCTGCCGCTGGGTCTGGCGGACCGCTCCCGTACCCAAGGCCTGCGGCTGGACGCCCGAGTGACCCGGCTGGAACGCACCACCCGGGTGTCCGCCTCCGTGGCTGAGCAACTCGGCCTACGTCCGTCGGAACCCGTGGTGGCGCTGGAGCGCGTGATGAGCATCAACGACATTCCCAGTGCGTTGAGCCTGTCGTGGCTCCCGGAGGCCTTGGTTCCCGATCTGATCTCGACCGGCCTCGTCGACGGCTCGATCTCGACGACGTTGCGGGACCACTATGACCTGGTGGCTGCTCGCTACGAGAACTTGCTGGAGGTCCACGGCGCAGACCCCGGGCAAGCCTCGTTGTTGTCCGTCGGTGTCGATTCACCGCTGATCCTGCTGGCCGCGATGAGCTTCACTGCCGCGGGGAAGCCCCTCGAGGCATCGTGGACGTACTGGCGGAGCGACCGGGTTCGGTTCCGCTTCGATGTCCACGCATCCGGCCCCGAGGTCGCTCACGCTGACGTCTGACGTCGGCCTACATCCCTTTCAGGGCTCGAAGTTCGACGACCGGGGGAGTCGTTTCCAGGGCGGATCCGGCCAACAGATCCCAGAAGACGCGGCCCGGCCTGCGACGATGCGCCGGCGTGGTGCGGAGGGTTCGGGTCGGCGTGACGATCCAGTCGACCGGCGCATCGTGATCGAGGCCGGCGAGATCGTCCTCCACGACCTGGCAGTCGTGGACCAGATCCACGATCTGTGCGTCCGGGCCGGCCACTCCGGTCTCGCTCATCAGGGCCCACTCCAGGTCGAAGTACCCGTGTCCCTTGCCGAAGCGCACGCCGTTCGTCGCCACCGCTGAACCGCCGGTGGCCAGCAGACCGATCGGCTCTCCGGTCGAGAGTTCGGCCAGAGTGGTCGGGGTCGCGAATGTGTCCATTCCGTCGAGAGTCGCGGCATACCGCTCCTCGCCCGCGGGGACCGTCCCGGGCTCGAGCACCAGGAAGCCGCGAGTGATCGCGTAGGTGGTCATGACCACGGTCTTGCCGTCGAGAATCGCGTGCCGCCGGAGGTGTTCGGTGGCGTTGTCCGGCGTGATGAACAGGCGACCACAGGCTTGATAGGCCTCGAGTTGTCTCACTCGGAGGGCGCTCTGCTCGCTGCCTTCGAAGTCGGCGATGAAGCTGGAGAAGTCCCAGTGGAACCGGGAGTCGGGGCGGCACACGCGCAGCATCTCTCGCCAGATCCGCTCGCGGTGCTCATGGCGGGCCGCGAGCTGGTTCGCATCGAGCATCCGCTGGTGTGAATCGGCCATGGAAGGTCCTCCTGGTGCCAGAGCATGATTTGTACGGTAGTCCGTACAACTTAAGTCATCAGATCCAGGATCTCCATCGGATGACGCTTGAAATCCCACTTGCGGGCACAGATGATGCGACATATGGTCCGGTTAACCATACCTATTGAGGAGATACATGCGCACTTCCGCGTTGTGCTTCACGGGCCCAGGTCGCACGGATGTCCGCGACATCGAGCTGCCGCCGCTCGGATCCCGTGACCTCCTGGTCGACATCAAGGTCGGTGGGCTGTGCCGCGGGGATGTCGAGGTGTTCCGTGGTGATCCGGGAGTTCCGTATCCGTATCTCGGCGGACACGAAGGCGCGGGGACCGTCACCGCGGTCGGTCCGGAGGTGACACGGTTCAGGGTCGGTGACAACGTCGCATTGCTGGGCGACGGCAGGTTTCGCCGGCAGGCGGTCGCAGCCGAGCATCAGGCAGCCAAACTGCCGGACCACATCGACGACTGGACGAACTGGATCGTCGAGCCGATGGCCTGCTGCATCAACGGGATCGACGTCGCCGGGATCCGTGCCGACGACGTCGTGGCTGTCGTCGGCTGCGGCTTCATGGGACTGGGGATTCTGCGGGGCCTGGCGACGACGCCGGCTCGCCACACGCTTGCTTTCGATGTCCGGGACGAACGATTGGTCCAGGCTGCCGCGTCCGGCGCCACGAGCACACTGCGTTCGGACGGGCGCGAGGTCGACGACATCGTCGAGACCGTCGAGGCCGTCGTCGATCGGCGGCCGATGCCATCGGCGTACGTCCTCCCGGGTCTGCAGAACGGCCCGGCCGACGTCGTCTTCGAGACCTCGGGTACGGCGGCCGGGCTCGAGCTGGCCGTCGCTCTGGCGCGAGTCGGTGCGACTGTCGTCATGTTCGGTCACCAGCGAGGCAACGTCACGATCAACGGCACCACTTGGCACCTGAAAGGGCTGCGGGTTCTCAATGCCTCGCCGATGATCGCCGAGGACTTCCACCAGATCTTCTACCGGACGGCAGGCCTGATGAGCAGCGGCCGACTGGTGACCTCAGATCTGATCACTCACACCGGCACGCTCCACGACGCCGCCGAGGTGCTGAGCCATGCCGGCGAGCCGAGCTATGTGAAAGGCGCGCTCCTCCTCGAGCCCGGCGCCTGAGCTCGGTCCGACCCAATGCAGACAAGGAGACAGATATGAAGATCGGTGCGTTCCTTGCGTGTTTCGACAGTTGGCGCTTGGACGACGCGTTGTCGTTCCTTCGCGACAACGGCGCCGAGGTGGTCGAGCTGAGCACCTTCGGTCGAAGGGTTGCCATGGATTACGACCTCGATGCCCTTCTGGCCAGTGCGACCCTGCGTGATGAGCTTGCCGGCCGAGTCGCAGCGCACGGCTTGAGCATCAGCTCACTCAGCTGTCACGGCAACCCACTTCACCCGCAGGCAGAGATCGCCGAAGCGCAGATCGGTCTGTTCCGTGCGACCGTGTCGCTGGCATCCCAGCTCGGCGTGCAGACCGTCGTCGACTTCTCCGGCTGCCCCGGAGACGGACCGAACGCCACCTACCCCAACTGGGTCACCTGTGCCTGGCCGGACGACTTTCCCAGGATCCTCAGGTGGCAGTGGGAGGAGGCGATCATCCCGTACTGGAAGGAGACGGCGAAGTTCTGCGACGACCAGGGCGTACGCGTGGCGCTCGAGATGCACCCGGGTATGTCGGTCTACAACCCACGCAATCTGATCCGGTTGCGCGATGCGGTCTCGCCGACGATCGGGGCCAACCTGGATCCGAGCCATCTGATCTGGCAGCAGATCGACATCATCGCAGCGATCCGGTACCTCGGTGACGCGATCCACCATGTCCACATGAAGGATTGCGAGCTGCGAAGTCACCAGCTCGGCGAGGTCGGCGTACTCGACACCACACCGTTCGCCGAGTGGGACAGACGTGGATGGCTGTACCGAACCCTCGGACACGGCCGGAGCCCCGAATTCTGGAAGCAGTTCGTGACCGCCTTGAAGGAGGTCGGCTACACAGGCACCCTGAGCGTCGAACACGAGGATGTTCTGTACGACGCGGCCGACGGAACGGCCAAGGCCATCGCGTTGATCTCTGCCATTCGACCGGCCAGTGACGAACTGAACACCTGGTGGAACTGAGATGCGGACGGAATCCGGCGATCGTGGACCCGGCTACGACGACAGCCACGTAGATCCGGTCAACCGCGAAGCGCTGGCCTCGTATCGTTATACGGCCAACGTGCCCGTCCGAGGGCTCTACATCGACGGGCGGCCGGCTCTCAGCGGAATCGATCCGGACGGCGTCGGCGAGTACGTCATCATCACCGTGCGCGACCCGCTGTGCGGGTACGACGCAGACCCGGCCGAGCAGATCGCCGGACGGCTCGAGGACGCCCGTCCGGCCGGGCGAACCGGCATGTTCACGACCTGGACCGGCCGATATCGAGGGGCATCCATCAGCGTTGTCTCCGGCGGGTCCGGCTCGCCGGAGACCGAGTTGATCATGCATGAACTGCTCGAAAACACGAACGCGACAACCTTCATCAGGGTCGGTGGATCCGGCGGTATCCATCCGTCGGTATCGCCCGGCGATCTCGTCATCGCGCGCGGAGTGATGCGAGACGAAGGCATGACGGCGGCGTATGTCCCACCGTCGTGGCCGGCGGCCTGCTCACCTGAGGTGGTGCTCGCCCTTGCCCAGGCCGCGACCGACGCGGGCGCGCCACACCACGTCGGCATCACCCGATCCGCCGACAGTGACATTGTCGGCGGCGGTCGGCCCGGTGTCCGTGGATTCCTTCAGCCGTGGAACGCCGAGTTGCCCGACACGTTGATACGGGCCCAGGTGCTCAACGGTGACCGGGAGTCCGCAGCGGTGGTCACGCTGGCAACTCTCTTCGGACGACGTGCGGGCTCGATCTGCTCGGTCGCCGACAACCTGAGCACAGGTGCGACCTTTGCCGCTGGTGCAGGTCATCGCGCCGCGATCGATGTGGCCCTCGACGGCCTGGCTCTGTTGCACCAGATGGATCGGGTCGCCGCAGGTGCGGGCCTACCTCGCTGGCTACCGATGGCAGGGCAGGGTCCGTGCTCACTTGGTCAGCTGCATGGTGACCAGGGTCAGGAAGCGGTCGAAGTCGAGATCGCGGGCGACCGTGATGAGAGGGAGGTCGGTCCATTGGTGGTGGGCGCGGCGATCGACGACGGTCATGCCTCGGGTCAGGCGGTCGGCGGTGGCGACGTCGCAGCGGAGGTCGGTGGTCTTGATGAGTGTGCGGTCGATGGCGACGGCTACGGCGACGCTGTCGATCAATGAGCAGTACGATTGATAACCGCGTCCGTTGACGAACTCGACCACGCGCAGAGCCAGCGCGGCCTCGGGGGTCGTGGAGGCGCGGAGGGCATCGAGGTCGTGTTCGCGGAAGTTGATGCTCGGGTGGGTCGCGACATCCAGGCCGACGGCCACGAGGTCGAAGTCGGCCCGGAAGACTGATCGGGCGGCTTCCGGGTCGACGAAGATGTTCCATTCGCTGACCGGGTTGTCGCCCGTCGCCTGGCTCCACGCGTACGGCGTCTCCCCGAAGGAGCCGCCGATGATGATCAGCTCGCTGATCTTCTCCGGCAGACCGGGATCGAGCTCCAGTGCGCCTGCGATGTTCGTCAGCGGTCCGAGCGCGCACACCGTGATGTCGCCCGCGTGCTGGTTGACCACGTCCACGATCAGCTCGGCCGCGGTCCGTTCGTCGAGGCGCCGGCCGGACTCGGCGAAGTGGGACTCGGCCAGGCCGTCGCTGCCATGTGAGAACGGGTCCGACGGGTAGTTGCCGGAGACGGGCTGCAGTGGCCCCTGAGCGACGGGGATGTCGGGGGCGCCGAGCAGGTCGAGGATCTTGAGTGCGTTGGACGCGGTCCGGTCCGAGGGCAGGTTCCCGGTGACCGCGGTGATCGCTTTGACGTCGAGCGCCCCGGCCTTGTGTGCAAGGGCGATCGCCAGGGCATCGTCCATGCCCGGATCGGTGTCGATCAGCAGGTTCTTCATGAATGGGTATTATAAGCATAACAACATAACCAAGGGAGTCTGACGTGGCGCGGAAGGTTGCTGTGCTCTCGCATGCCGTCCTCGACGAGGTGTGCGAGCCGTCTGGCCGGCTCGCTCACGAGGAGGTCGGCGGGGCCGGTGCGTACGCCGCCGTCGGCGCCAGTCTCGTGTCGTTGCCGATGGCAAGCATGCTGGTGGCCGGAACCGGGGACGCCGACCTGGCCATGCTCCAGGACTGGTGCCGGGAACGCGCGATCGACTCGAGTGGGCTGTTCGTCGTCGGCGAGCGTGGACCCCGCACCCGCATCCAGTACTTCGCCGACGGCGAGCGCGAGGAGACGCCTGTCTACGGCCGATCCCATTTCGACGCCCACACGCCGTTGCCTCAGCACATCCCGTCAACAGCGGAGCTCGGAGCGATGTACCTGTTCCATGCCGACGAAGCGCCCTACTGGGAGCACATTGCTGCCTTCCGCTCCTCGGTGCCGATTCTGTGGGAGTTGTCCGCCGAGGCGACAGCCCTCGAGATCGTGAGGGAGCGGGCCGGTCTTGTCGATGTGGTGTCGCTGAACAGAGCTGAGGCGTTGTCGCTGTTCGGCCTGGCCTCGATCGATGAGGCCGCCAAGGCTGCCAGTGATCTGGCTCCGCTCGTCCTGCTGCGGCTCGGTGCCGAAGGCTCCCTCCTGCTCCACGCCGGCCGCCGGATCCAGCTCGCGGCGGCGCCGACCGTCGTCGTCGACCCGACAGGCGGTGGCAACAGTTACTCCGGCGCCTTCATCGCGGCGTACCAGGCGACCGGCGATCCGCTCCGCGCGGCCCGGCTCGCCGCGGCCGCCGCTGCGGTCGTCGTGGCGACAAGGGGAGCGCCGCGGGTCGACAGCGTCGTGCGAGCTGCCGTCGAGAACGCGGCGGACTCCCTTGTTGTGAAAGGAACCTGATGACGGACCTCAATGCCCTCTACGACAGCTACAAGTTCGCAGGCAACGTCCCGAAACGCGGGTTGCTCGTCGATGGACGGCCGGCGCTCTCGCGGATCGACCCGGCCAAGGTCGCGCGCTACGTCCTGTTGATGGTGCGCGACCCGCTCTGTGCGTACGACGACGATCCGGCCACCCAACTCGCCGCCGAACTGGACGACGCCGAGCGCATCGGCCGGTCGGGCATGTTCACGACCTGGAGCGGCAGCCACGAAGGCGTTCCGGTGACCGTGGTGTCCGGGGGGAGCGGCTCGCCCGAGGCGGAGTTGATCCTGCATGAGCTCCTCGAGTTCACAACCGCGGACACATTCATCCGCGTCGGCGGCTCGGGCGGTATTCATCCTTCGGTCGCGCCCGGCGATGTCGTCATCTCCTCGGGTGTCGTGCGCGACGAGGGGATGACGCAGGCATACATTCCGGCCGCTTATCCCGCGGTTGCCGCATACGAGGTCGTGCTCGCGATGGCGCGCGCGGCGGCCACGCTGGGCGTACCGCATCACGTCGGGGTGACTCGCTCGAGTGACAGCGACTTCTGCGGTGTCGGTCGGCCGTCGGTGGGCGGGTACTTCCAGCCCTGGCATCTGGACATTCTCGAGACCTGGGCGCGGGCCGGTGTCCTCAACGGGGATCGGGAGTCGGCTGCGATCGTCACGCTCGCCGCGCTGTTCGGGAAGCGTGGCGGATCGGTCTGTTCGGTCGCCGACAACGTCATCGCGGACCAGCCGTTCGTGGCGGGGGCGGGGCACCGGTCCGCGACAGACCTCGCGCTGGCCGGGCTCGTCGAGCTGGCGGCGATGGACGCCGCGGTCGCGGCGAACGACGTACCTCGATGGATTTCCGGATTACATTGACACCCTGAGATCAAAGGTCCTACGGTCAATACAACATAACCACCAGATGACCACGGTAGGAGCTCGGCATGAAACGTATGAGGCTCGTGACTGCCGCGATCGGTGTCGCGTCCGCCGTGGCACTGGTCCTCGCGGGCTGTTCTTCCGGCGACGCGGGCGGCGGCGGAAAGCAGACGCTCCAGCTGTGGTTCTGGGGTGCCCCGCCGCAACAGCAGCAGACGATGAAGCAGGTGCTGATCGACGGCTTCAACAAGTCGCAGGACAAGTACACGCTCCAGGTGACCTTCAACAACGCGGTCGACAAGAACGTGCAGGTCGCGCTGAGCGCCAACAAGGGCCCGGACATCGTGTACGGCTCGGGTCCCGCGTTCTCCGCGGCGTACGCCACCCAGGGCAAGCTCGCGGACATGACGCCGTACGCCGAGAAGTACGGCTGGGAGAAGCGTCTGCTGCCGGCGATGTATCAGTCCGGCACGGTCGACGGCAAGCTCTACTCGCTGCCGAACTCGATCGAGGACATCGGCGTCTTCTACAACAAGAAGGTGCTGGCCAAGCTCGGCGCCCAGCCGCCCAAGACGTACGCCGAGCTCGTCGCGACGATGGACAAGGCCGCCGCCGCGGGGATGTACCCGTCGGTGACCGGCAACCAGGGCTGGAAGCCGGTCAACCAGAACTACATCTCGCTGTTCCTGACCCAGGTCGCCGGCGGCAAGACGGTCTACAACGCCTTGCAGGGCACGATTCCGTGGACGGACCCCGCCATCGAGAAGGCCGTCCAGGCATCGGCCGACTTCTACAAGAAGGGGTATCTGGGCGGCAAGGACTATGCCACGCTGAACTTCGACCAGTCGGTCCAGTTGCTCAGCCAGGGCAAGTCACCGTTCATGCTCGGACCGAGCCTGATCTTCCAGTTCGCGTCGAACTACTTCAACGACAAGTCCGGTACGACGGACGACCTCGGCTGGCTGCCGTTCCCCAGTATCGCGGCCGGCCGCCCGTACCCGTACCCGACCCTGGGTACGACGGCATCGCTGTCGATCAACGCGGCATCGAAGAACAAGGACGGCGCTGCCGAGGTGATCGACTACATGATGACCGACAGCTTCACCAAGGAAATGAACAAGAGCTGGCCCGGCTACTGGGCCGTGCCGTTGAAGAACTTCGATCTCGACGCCGCGGACTACAGCGGACTGTCGAAGCCGTTCGTCACCGCCATGAAGGACACCATCGCGACGGTGAACGACGGCAGCTACGGGTTCTTCGCGGGCACGTTCTTCCCGCCGGCGACCGCGACCGCGTTCACCGATATCGACTCGGTCTGGCTGGGCAAGGAGAGCGCCGCCGATTTCCTGAAGAAGGTCCAGACGACCTTCGCCGCCGAGAAGGCGAAGGGTCTCGTGCCGCCGCTGCCCCAGCCGGCCGACTGACGGAGAACAGATGGTCATGACAGCCGCACCGGCGCGGGAGTCCGCAGCCGCGCGCGTCCCGGCCGGGCGGCGGCGTTCGCACCTACGCCGTCGTACCGCGATCAACTACGCGCTCGTCGCCCCCGCGCTGCTCCTGTCGATCGTCATCGTCGTCATCCCCGGCATCCTCACGTTGCTGTTCGCGTTCACCGACTGGAGCGGTGTCGGGTTCGACGTCCATTTCATCGGCGGGCAGAACTTCCGCGACATCCTCGCGGACCCGGTCTTCGCCACCGCGCTGACCAACAACATCAAGTGGCTGGTGATGTTCCTGACGCTGCCGGCCGTGATCGGTCTGCTGACGGCGATGTTGCTCCTGCGGCGTAAGCGGATCCGCACGTTCTACCAGGTGATCTACCTGATGCCGTACGTGCTGGCGCCGGTGGTGAACGCGCTCATCTGGCAGACCATCATCTACAACCCGCACGGCGGGGTGGCCGGCCTGTTCGGGATCCAGCCACCGACCGCGAGCACCTCGACGTCTCTGTACGCCGCTGCCGCGGTCGACATGTGGCACTACTGGGGCTTCCTCACCGTCGTCTATCTCGGGGCGATCCGGCAGACGCCGATCGATCAAGTCGAGGCTGCGATCGTGGACGGCGCCGGTGGATGGGGTGTGTTCCGCAACGTCTACCTGCCGAGCATCCGGCCGACGCTGCTGCTGATGGGCGTGATGACGGTGATCTTCTCGTTCCTCGCCTTCGACTACGTGTACCTGCTCACCCAAGGCGGTCCGGCGCACTCGAGTGAGGTGATGGGCACCTACGCCTACGCGTTCGCGTTCTCGTCGTTCGAATTCGGCAAGGCCGCCGCGGTCGGGATCGTGATGAGCGTCTTCGGCCTGCTCGCATCGATCCTCTACACCTGGATCAGCCGAAGGGAGCTGGCACGATGACCAGGCTCAAGGGACTCGGTGCCCAGCTGGTGCTGGCGGTCTTCGCGGTGATCGCGCTGATCCCGCTGCTGCTCGTCGTACTCAACAGCTTCAAGGACAACGCCGAAGTACTCGCGAACCCGTTCGGGTTGCCGTCGTCGTTCAGCCTGGACAACTTCGTCACTTCGTGGACCTACGGACGGTTCGGGCGGGGGATCGTCAACAGCATCCTGCTCACCGGCACGACCGTGCTCGTCGTCCTGGTCTGCGCGAGCCTGGCCGGGTACGTCCTCGCGGGCCAGAAGGTGAAGCGCTGGCCGGCGATCATGGTCTACCTCACGATGGCGATGACGATCCCGATCCAGCTGTTCGTCTTCCCGCTGTACGCCGCCGTCGCGGCGCTGAATCTCACCGACAACGTGTTCGTCGTCGGCGTGATCCTGGCGGCGATCAACATGCCGTTCGCCACCTTTCTGATGCGGACCTTCTTCCTGAACGTTCCGGCCGAGATCGAGGAGGCCGCTCTGGTAGACGGTGTCAGCACCCTTCAGCTGATCCGGCGGGTGATGCTGCCGATGGTGCGGCCCGGACTGATCACCGTCGGCGTCATCGTCGGCCTGAACGCCTGGAACGAGTTCCTGATCTCGTCGACGTTCCTGCAGAACCCGGACGACCAGACGCTGACGCTGGGATTCCTCACGATGAACGGCACCTTCAGCACCGACATCGGCACGATGATGGCCGGCGCGCTGATCCTGATCGTCCCCGTGCTGGCCGTCTTCATCGCCCTCCAGCGGTACGTCGTCGACGGCATCGCCAACGGCGCGGTGAAGGGCTGACATGGCACTCGGCGCAGCGTACGAAGAGCGGGTCTACGCCGCTCTCCTCGGCAAACTGATCGGCGTGTACCTCGGCCGGCCGGTCGAGGGCTGGCCGTACGACGACATCCGGTCACGCTTCGGACTGGTCGACCGGTTCGTGAACGAGGACCTCGGACTGCCGTTGATCGTCGCGGACGACGACATCTCCGGGACACTGGCCTTCGCCCGGGTGGTGGAGGACACCGGTGACTTCGAGCCTGCCGATGCCGGCAACACCTGGCTGAACTACATCGTCGAGGACCGCACGATCCTGTGGTGGGGCGGGTACGGGCGCTCCACCGAGCACACCGCTTATCTCAATCTGAAACGCGGCATCAGTGCGCCGGAGAGCGGCTCGATCGCGTGCAACGGGAGCACACTCGCCGAGCAGATCGGTGCGCAGATCTTCTCGGACGCGTTCGCGTTGATGACGCCTGGCGATCCCGAGCGGGCTGTCGCGTTGACCCGTGCGGCCGCGAGTGTCAGCCACGATGGCGTCGCGCTGGACGCGGCTGCGTTCTTCGCCGCGATGCGCTCTCTGGCCTTCGACGAGCGCGAGCTGTCGGCGCTGATCGAGCAGTCGCTGCCGTTCGTCACCGATCGCCGGCTGATCGAGCTGGTCATCGATGTGACGTCGCGCGTGCGGGCGGGTGACGACTGGCGCTCGGCCCGCGACTGGGTCGATCGGTGCTACGGGTATGCGCGGTACCCGGGGCCGTGTCACTCGCTCTCGAACACCGCGATGGCGCTCGCGGCGCTCATTGTCGGCGGCAACGACTTCCGCCGGGTCGTCGCCGTTGCCTCCTCGGTCGGCTTCGACACCGACAGCAACGCCGGGACGGTCGGTTGCATCACCGGCGTCCGGCTCGGACTCGCCGCGCTCGACGATGATCTCCGGCGGGAGGTGGCCGATCGGGCTCTCGTCGTCAGCGCTGACGGAGGTGAGTGCGTGACGGACGCCGTTCTCGAGACCAGACGGATCGTTCGATCGGCTCGGAAGCTGATCGGTGGGCCGGTGCCTGGGCGACGCCCTCGATTCGACTTCGACTTTCCTGGTGCGGTACAGGGATTCGGAGACGACGAAGCGACTGTTCGGCATCACCAGTTCGACGACGGCTCGACCGCGCTGCTGATCGAGGACGGACGAACCTCCACGCCTGTCTTCCTGGACCCGGGTGACGCCGTGCCCAACTTCTCGACCCTGGCCAGTCCGACGCTCTATCCCGGTCAGACGGTTCGGGCCGTGGTCAGTTCGCCGGACGGTGCCTCGGTGCAGTTGTACGCGGACTACGACCACGGAAAGTCAGAAGGTGCGTGGAGGCGCGTCGGCGCGAAAGCCACGATCGAGTGGACCGTGCCGGCCGGAATCCCCTTCCGGGTCGGCCTTTCGGTCGGTGGGACGGTCTACCTGCACTCGCTCGACTGGGACGGCGCACCCGCGGAGTACTCGCAGTCCGGCATCCTGCTGTCCTCGATCTGGGACACCCAGCCACGCGGACTCGCGCCGTGGGTGAGCTCGGCCAAGAACTTCGAGGCCGATTTCGCCACGACCTTCTCCGTCTCGCACCCCGGCCCGCTCGGTGTCGTGACGACGGGTACCCGCGATTGGGTCGACTACGAGGTGACCTCACGGCTGACGTTCTCACTGAATCGGGCGGCCGGTCTCGTCGTCCGGGCACGCGGGCACCGGAACTTCTCCGCGGCCTTGTTCGACGGGAACACCCTCTCGATCGTCGAGCAGCACAATGCCGATCGGACGGTGCTCGCGACAACCCCGTTCAGCCTCCGCCGGGACAGGCCGTACGACGTCACCGTCGCGTGCGCCGGATCGATCGTACTGGTGGACATCGACGGCATTCAGATGCTCTCAGCAACCACCCGCCGACTGGCCGGCGGTGGGGCCGGCTTCTTCGTCGACACCGGAACCATGAGCGCCGACGGATTCACCGTCCGCTCGCATCACCGGGCTCAGACCCGCGACCAGAAAGGCACCACCCGATATGAAAGCCAACGGCAAGTGGAACAGCTTCCCGGTCAACACCCGACCGGCCGAGGGATACGCGAGCCCCGTGCACTACGTGGATCTGACCGCTCAGCTTCGTGAGGTCGCCCGCGAGGCCGACGGTGACGGGATCCTGCACACGTTCCTGCCGCACACCACGTGCACGCTGATCTTCAATTCCGGAGTGGACGGTACGACGCTGCAGGACATCCGGCTGTTCATCGAGGCGCAGATCCCGGTCGACCGGCCGTTCGTCCATCTGCACGACGGACCACAGGACGCGGCCGCGCACGTCCGCTGCGTCTTCGGCGTTCAGTCGCTGCAGCTTCCCGTCGTGAACGGCGAACTCGGAATCGGCCACAGCCAAGGCGTGTACCTGCTCGAGCTGGACGGCCCGCGCGACCGCACGATCCAGTACGCGGTGCAGACGTTCTGATGACCACTGTTGTCGGAGTACGTGGGGGACTGTCCGTCGATCACCTGGTGGACGCCGGACTGGGTACCCGATTCGACGAGCTCGGCGGGCCGGGGCTCTTCGGAGCGCTGGGCGCTCGGCTCGTCGCGGGCACCCAGGTCCAGCTGTACGCACGGCTCCCGGACGACGAACCGCGGTTCGCGAAAGTCTTTCAGGAACTCGGCATCGACACGTCCGAGACGATGCGGGAGCCGCAAGCGATGAGGCTGTGGATCCTGAACTCCCCGCAGGGCAGACGAATCCTGGCCACCTCCCCGTCGGGCTCGGTCGAGATCGAAGGCACGGGAACGACGGAGCCGGACGGCGACACCGGCGCCGGCGATTCGGGCGAGGTTCCGGTCACCGGCGGAATCGACGGGCTCCTCGACAGCTCGCCCACCGAGCGCGCGGCCGTCGCCGAATCGGTGCGCGTCGGCGTCGACCCGCATCAGTTGCCCCTGCAGGCCGAAGGCCCGGAGTACCTCCTCAGGGTCAGTCCGTCGGGTGCACTCGTCCTCCCCAGCCGGGTGCAACTGCAACTGATCGACCCCGATCCGTTGGCTGCCGCTCGGGCGATCCGGGCACGGCTGGGGTTTGACGTGATCGCGCGACTCGACCGGGAGGGCATGGTCGTGATCTCCGACAGCGAATGGTTCGTGCGCGACACCGACGTACGCGTTGTCGAGACCACGGGGGCCGGAGACTCGTCGGCCGGCGCCATCGTCGCGGCGTGGACGGCCGGCGCCGACCTTGCCACGGCAGCGGCGTACGGCGTCAGCGTCGCCCGGCTGGCGCTTTCGGACTGGGGCCACGCGGGCCTGCTGGCCGACCCACTGACCGAACCGTTTCCGAGCATCACCATCACCAGGAGGCAATAGACGTGACTTCTCTCGAACAGATCTCCGCCATCGCCTCAGCCTTGCGGGACGTGAACGACGTGAAGCCGAGCATCTCGGCTCCACTCGGTCGAGCCGTCTTCGTCGGGTCTGGCGACTCGTTGTCGTCCGCGCTGCTGGCTGCGGCGTACGGCCATCGCGCATTGTCGTCCGGGGACCTGACCTGGACCGGGCGGCTTCCGTTCGGCACGGACACCGTCGTCGGCATCTCGCACTCCGGCACGTCCGGGGCGACCGTTCGCGCCCTCCGGCTTGCGGCGCAGGCAGGCAAACGCACTATTGCGATCACCTCGAACGCGGACTCGCCGCTGGCGGCCGCCGCGGCCGAGACGCAGCTCGTACCGTCGCTCGGGATCGAGGAAGTCATTCCCTGCGCCGGGCATCTGATGCTCGGCCTCGGTGTCGCCGCGGTGGCAGGCGAGGACGTCGACGGGGCGGCGAGTGAGGTTGCTCGCTCCTTGGAGTCGCAGGAACCGGAGCTCGCTCGGACCGTCCAGGAGTTACCGGCGGCCGCGCCGTACGGCATCTCCGTCCTGACGCTGCCGGACCTGCGCGGCGCGGGCGACTTCTGGATGCTGAAGCTCATCGAGGCTGTCGGGGTGAATGTCCGCGCCGTTCCGTTGGAGGAGAGCGGCCACGTCGACTACTTCATCGGTCCGGAACCACATCTCGTGCTCCAGCTCGTCGGTGCTGTCGGCCGCACCCGGTTCGAGCGCCTGGCGGTCGCGCTCGAAAGCACCGGGCAGACCGTACGCGGAGTAGTGTTCACGGCGCCTGATGCCTGGACGAGCCGATCAGCCCTGGTGCTCGAACTGGCCGGTGCGGCGGCCGGAGCGGTTTTCGCCGGCCAGGCAGCACAGATATGGGGGCGCCCACCGTTCCGCGGCGGTGCCGTCAACATGGACGCGCGGCACATCAAGCTGGACGACGAGCCGGTTACTGCATGAGGTCGCTCAATAGGTACTGATGTTATGATCATGCTATCCATGGTCAACAGGGGAGAAGGCCGCATGACCGTCGAAGAGACACGTCATCCGCTGGCGTCGAAGGTGGCGCCCGTGGACCGGCGGTCGCCGATGCCGGCCTGGGCGCAGGTCGAGCGAGACCTTCGGTCCGTGATGGATCAGGGCGTGGAGTCGGGCCTTCAGCTCCCGACCGAGAAGGATCTCGCCACCATGTACGGCGTCAGCCGGATCACCGTTCGGCAGGCGCTGGCAGCGCTCGCCGACCTTGGGTACGTGGAACGCAGGCAGGGGATGGGCACGTTCGTCGCCGACCGTCCGCGGCTGGTTCAGCACGACGTCGGCCTGATGACGCCCTGGCGGGACCGGTTTCGCGCCGCAGGCGAGGACGCGGTCTCCGTCCACCTCGCGGACGCGGTACCCGAGGAAGAGCCGTATGAGCTCGTCCGCGAATTGGCGCCCGCCGAGCGCAGCGGAGCAAGGCTTCATCTCAAGCGCCTGCATCTGGTCAACGGTCGACCCATCGGCCTCACGGACTCCTGGTTGGCCGGCCCGGCTGCCGAGAAGCTGCGAGGACGCGAACTGGTCGAGGCCTCCGTGTCGAAGACACTGGAGACGGTGCCGATCGCGGCCGATCAGGTTGACCACTTCCTCGAGGTGCGCTCGGTGAACGCCGCCGAGACAGTCCTCCTAGAAACAGGAATCGACTCGCAGGTGTTCGTCGACTGGTCGATCGGCCGCGCCAACGGCGAACTCGTCGAGACGTCCCGAACTGTTTGGCTCGGCTCGCGGGTGAGATTCCACTACTCCACCGACCTCGAGGGCCTGAACCGCCCCGGCGCCCACGGTTAGGACGGAGCGGGGCGGCTGCTGATCACGGGGTGCCGCTGGTGGCATCGGCGGGTACGCCGTACCGCTGGCGGCCGGCGCACATGAGACCGTCGCGGCGCTCGAGGGTTCGGACGGCTTCGATGCTGTGCTGGACGCTGCGGAGCTCGGGGCGGTCGCGCTGGGCGCAGTACGTGACCACGGCGCGTACGTCGGTGTGTTCCCCGGACGCGAACCGCAACCGGAGCGAGGTATTGCCGTCGCCTCTGCGGCCGTGAGGCCGAGCGGCCGGTCTCCTAACGCCCTGAAGAAGCTGGGGAGCGCGGGGGCAGACCCGGGAGCAGACCAGTGCTGGTCACGGGCGCTCCGGCCGGGAGAGGAGGGCAGGGTCGAGGACGTCACCGAATCAGCTTTGTCAGGGAGGCGTCATGAGTACCATCGTCGACACCGCGACCGGGATCCGGTCGTTCCAGGTCGAGATTCCGCAGGAGCAGCTCGACGACTTGCGGCGGCGGGTCGCGGGGACGCGCTGGCCCGGTAAGGAGCTTGTCGAAGACCGGTCGCAGGGCGTGCAGCAGGCGATGCTGCAGGAGGTCGCCCGCTACTGGGCCGACGAGTACGACTGGCGCCGCGTCGAGGCCCGGCTGAACGCGTTGCCGCAGTTCACCACCATGATCGACGGGGTCGAGATCCACTTCATCCACGTCAGATCGCCGCACGAGAACGCGATGCCGCTGATCATGACCCACGGCTGGCCCGGCTCAGTGATCGAACTGCTCGACACGATCGGCCCGCTCACCGATCCGACCGCTCACGGTGGGAGCGCCGAGGACGCATTCCACCTGGTGCTGCCGTCACTGCCCGGGTACGGCTTCTCCAGCGCGCCGAACGAGCTCGGTTGGGAGAACGGCCGCATCGCACAGGCCTGGGCGCAGCTGATGGATCGCCTCGGCTACCGGCGGTACGTCGCCCAGGGCGGAGATGTTGGCGCCGCGGTGACGGACGCGATGGGTCGTCACGGAGTCAACGGGCTGGCCGGTATTCACGTGAATCTGCTGGCGACGGCGCTGGGTATCGTCGACCTGCTACCGGGCGATTCCGAGGAGGAACGTGCGGCGCACGCTGCGCTGAAGACCTTCACCACCGACGGATTCGGCTACTTCCTGGAGCAGTCCACCCGGCCGCAGACGGTCGGCTACTCGTTGCTGGACTCGCCCGTCGGACTGGCCGCGTGGATGCTCGACCACGACACCGACAGCTACTACAAGATCTCGCGTGCGTTCGTCGACGGAGCACCGGCCGGCAATCTGACCCGCGACAACGTCCTCGACAACATCACGCTGTACTGGCTGACCGGCACAGGGGCCTCGGCCGCGCGGTGGTACTGGGAGTTCGGCCAATTCCTGGCCGCCGCGGCGGGGCAGGCGCCTCCGCCGGTCGCTGTTCCGGTCGGTTTCACCACGTTCCCCGGCGAGATCTGGGCTGCCCCGCGCAGCTGGGCTGAGACCGTCTACCCGGGTCTCGCCTACTTCAACACGGTCGACCGCGGCGGCCACTTCGCGGCCTGGGAGGAGCCCGACCTCTTCGCCGCCGAACTGCGGGCCGCATTCCGCCCCTTGCGCTGATTTCTTGCGACGTTTCCTCGCACCGACGCCCGACGCCCGACGGCTGACCCGTCGGGCGTCGGGCATCTATCTCGGCGCCTGGAGGTACGGCGCGAGGAACGTCCCCAACGCCGTCAGCATCTGCGCGGGAGCCTGCTCGGCGACCCAATGGCCGACGCGGGGAATCACCAGGGTCTGCACATCGACCGCAACCGGCGCGATCCCCCCTGCCGCGGCGGGGCCCCAGGCACGGTAGAGACCGAAGCTGGCTCGCAAAGCGTTCCGGTCGCGGTTGTAGAGGTTGGTGTAGTAGTCGATCGCGTACTGCGGAAGCGGCACCCCGCCGTTCTGGATCGCGAACTCGTAGCCGTAGTAGCCGATCGCGTTGCTCCGGACCATGTCGACGATCAGCTCGTCGTTGACCCGGTTGAACAGGATGTGCCAAAGCCTGTTGCTGAGGAACTCGGGAAGGAACAACGGTGCCGGCAGGACATTGGGATCTGTCACTCCCGGAGGCCCGGGGATCTCGGCGAGTACCAGGCGGCTGACCCGATCCCGATGGTCCGCGGCCAGTGCGTAGCTGACGATGTAACCGGTGTCGTGACCGACCACGGCGAACTTCTGATGCCCGAGCGCAGCGCGGGTCCGCTGCCGCCGATGACCACGTGCTCGCGGATGCCGTTGGCCTCGACGTACCGGCTCTTGAACGTTCTGGTGAATCCGGCCGGGAGTTGAGGTGCCGTGGACACAGAGCCGATGCCGTCCTGCGACCGACTCGGCACGGCGGCACTGATCGCCGCCCTGGTCCGGCTGCGTGTCGCCGAGACCCGTAGCGAAACCAGGGACTGTGCCGGAGTCGTCATGTCCGTCAGGCGATCCACCCTGATGGGACCGACACCGAGGGAGAGGCATCATGCGAGTCTTCGTCGCAGGAGGAACAGGAGTCGTCGGCCGGCCGCTCGTCGAGGGGCTGGTCGATCGCGGCCATTCGGTCACGGTCAGCACCCGTCGGCGTGAGAGCTTCGAACTCGTGAGGGGGCTCGGAGCCGAGCCGGTCCTGATGAACGGGCTCGACGAAGCTGAGGTGCACACCGTGATCACCGCGGCCGAACCGGAGGTGATCATCAACCAGATGACCGCGCTGTCAGGGCCGTCCCAGGACTACAGCGCCTGGCTGGACACGACCAACCGGCTGCGTCGCGATGGAACAAGGGCACTGATGAGCGCGGCACGTACGGCGGGAAGCCGGCGGGTGATCGCCCAGAGCGCCAGCTTCATGACCCGGCCAGGATCGGGCCCGACCGACGAACAGTCGCCGCTGTACGTCGACGCTCCGGGCCCGATCGGGATCCACATCGCGGCCAACCTCGCCGCCGAGAACCTGGTACTCGGCACCCCCGGCGTCGAAGGCGTCGTACTGCGGTACGGCTTCCTGTACGGCGAAGGCACCGCAATCGGACCTGACGGGGACATCGTCACGGCGATCAAGGCCGGCGGACTGCCGATCGTCGGCGACGGCACCGGGCGCTATCCGTTCATCCACGTCCGCGACGCCGTCTCGGTCACGCTGCAGGCTGTCGACCGCGGCGGTCCGGGCATCTACAACGTCGTGGACGACGAACCCGCAGCGCAGGTCGAATGGCTGCCGTATCTGGCGGAGATCTTGAAAGCCGCGCCGCCATCGCGGATCTCCGTGGCCGAGGCCGGCGAGCAGATCGGCGTACAGGCGGTGTACTACGGCAGTCAGCTTCCGCCGGCCAGCAATGCCAAGGCGAAGGCGGCTCTGGGGTTCACGCCCGACTATCCCTCTTGGCGGGACGGATTCCGGAAGCTATTTGGTTGAGCCCACGGACTGGCGCAGATCCCGACGGGTCCGGATGCCGAGCTTGCTGTAGACCTTGCGCAGATGCCACTCGACCGTCCGGGCGCTGAGGAAGAGCGCGTCTCCGATCTCGGCGTTGGTGCGACCTTCCGCGGCGAGCCGGGCGATGTGCATTTCTTGCGTGGTGAGATCGCCGGCGGACTCGACTGCTCGTCGGCGAACGGTCTCGCCGGTGGCGGCGAGTCCTTCGCGCGCACGTTCGGCGAATCCGTTCACGCCCATCGCGCTGAACGTCTCGAACGCCAATCGCAGTTGCGTGCATGCCTCCTCGCGACGGCCCTCACGTTGCAGCCATTCGCCGTACCGGAGCTGCGCGCGGGTCCGCTCGACCTGTAGCGAGGTGCGCGCCAGCCTCTCGGCCTCCTCTCGGTAGTTGTCCTCGGCGGCCCGGCCTGAGCGGAGCAACGCCCTGCGACCGGCCTCGACCCCCAGCGCCGCGTCGGTGCCGCTGGCCTGGGTGAACGACGACAGTTGTTCGAGCGCGAGGTTCGCCTCCGCGAGGTTCTCACTGCGTACGCCGGCTTCGACGATCTCCGCGAGAGCCCACTTGGGAGGCCCGAGCTCGAGCGGTGACGCGGCAGCCAGGCGGGCGGCGTCCAACGCCTCCGCGTGACGGCCCAGGCCACTGAACATGACCGCTTGGAACCAGCCGATCATGTTCAGACCGACCCCTTCACCTCGGCCGGTCACGTCGTCGAGCAGCTTCTGGAAGCGCGGCTCGGCCCGCTCGGCGTCACCGCGGATGGCGCTGAGACACACCTCGCCGTACGGCGTCATCGTGTTCTGCCCGCCGGTTACCTCGGCCACCCACGCGCATTCCGCGACCAAGGCCTCCGCCTCGGCCAGATCGCCGCTGTACAGGTCGTAGATGATGCGGCTGTTGAGAGCGACGGGCAACGCACTCAACGCGCCGATCTCGCGGATCGCGCTCAGATGCCGGCGCGTGAGGATGTCCCAGTTCAGGTCGTCGAACAGGTCTGTCGCCGCGCATGCGGCGAGCCAGGCGAAGCGTACGGATTCGTCCATGGTCAGCTCGTCGGAGCCGAAAGCCCGGACGGTCTCGAGCAGTCCCGGGGCCGCGGTCGCGTAGCCGTCGGTGTACAGCACCGCGATCCCGTGCAGCAGCGCGTCGGGCTTGCCGGCCGTCGTGGGCAGCCGGATCTCGCGCATGGCCTCGGCGACCTGGCGCATCCCGATGCCGGAGCCGGATGCGAGTCGCCCGGCGAACATGGCCGCTGCGAAGGCGTCGAGGTAGGTCTCCCGCGCGAGCTTCGGATCGAGTTGCTCGAGACGGGCGGCTGCCGCGAGCAGGAGCGGCAGACCTTTGTTCCCACCTTCGGAGTAGTAGGAGATCTGCGCCTGCAGCAGGTCCACGCGTGCGCGGGCAGTCGCGTCGAGCGGTCCGGCTTGTGCCTCGGCGATCAACGCCAAGGCGTCGTCGAAGACACCGGCCGTCGCCTTGGCCTGCGCGGCCGCCAGTGCGCGCTGTGCCCGGCGATCGGTCGAGGGCGTGAGCCGCGCTGCGGATTCGAGGAAGGCGGCCGCCGCAGTCACTCCACCGCGACCGAGGGCACGATCCGCGGACTGCTCGAGTGCGGTCGCGATCGATTCGTCGGGTCCCGCGGCCGCCCGGGAGCGATGCCAGGCCTGCCGATCCGGGTCGCCGACGGGATCGGTGACGTCGGCGAGCGCCTGATGGACGGTACGCCGTTCTTCCGCGACAGCCGCGCCGTACACGGCCGATCGGACGAGTGGATGTCTGAACTCGACCCGGTGGCGCACTTCGAGCAGGCCCGTGGACTCGGCGGCGGGGATCGCCTCGCTGCCGATACCGAGCCGCTGCATCGCACGACGTACGACATCGACGTCGCCGACCGGGTCGGCGGCCGACAGGACCATGAGCTGCCGGGCCTGGAGCGGCAGCCCGTCGAGCTTGCGCAGATAGCCCTGCTCCAGGCGACCCGCCAGAGTCGTGGTCGAGTCGTCCCCGTCCCACCGGGGCCGGCTGGTGGGAGCGAGCTCGCGGGGGAGTTCGATCAGTGCGAGGGGGTTGCCATGCGATTCGGCCACCAGGCGGTCGCGGACCTGGACGTCGAGCCGACCGGCCACGACCGAGTCCAGCAGGTCGGCGGCGTCGCTGTTGTTCAGGCCACCCAACGGCAGCTGCGGCAAGGCGGTGAGGATCGGCTCCTTGTCGGTGGGACGCAGGGCGAAGACGATCGCGACCGGCTCTGCGCGGAGCCGGCGAGCCACGAACTCCAGGGTCCGCGCCGAAGCCCGATCGAGCCATTGGGCGTCGTCGATGACGCAGAGCAGCGGCTGCTGCTCGGCTGCGTAGGTCAGCAGGTTGAGTATGCCGAGTCCCAGGACGAACTGATCCGGAGGTGCGCCGGCAGCCAGCCCGAACGTGGTGTCGAGTGCTGTCCGTTGTGGGAGTGGCAACCGATCCAGCTGGTCGAGGAACGGAGCACACAGCTGGTGCAGGCTCGCGAAGGCGAGCTCCATCTCCGATTCCACCCCGGCAGACCGGCTCACGCGGTAGCCGTCGGCGTTTCCGAGCAGGTACTGCAGCATCGCGGTCTTGCCGATTCCGGCGTCGCCGCTGACCACCAGAACCTGGCTCTGTCCATCCCGGGCGGCACGAAGCAGCGACACCAGCGACTCGCACTCGGACCTGCGACCACGCAGGCCCGGCCATCCTGAGTTGACAGTCATCACTACCGTCCCGGTCCGCACTGGCAGATTGAGCCTCGGCATTGGGGCGACGTCGGAGCTGATCCTGGGCCTACTTTGGCATTGACTCCGGCGACGGGCAATGGCGATTCTCAGTACGGATCCCAGCCTTTCCGCCGCTCGAGCGCCTCGCGGATCCGGACGGCGTTCACCGGCCGCCAGGCGGTCTGGAGGTACGCCGTCATGCCGGGCCCGAACTGCTCGTCGGCGGGCAGTGACGCCAGGTCGAGCAGTGCCTTGGCGGTCGTGATCGCGGTTTTGTCGAAGCCGGCGACGCGGCGCGCGAAGCTGTCCACGAGCCAGTCGAGTTCGCCGTCCGGGACGACCCGGTTGACGTAGCCGTAGCGCTCGGCCAGTGCCGCCGGGAAGTCACCGGCGCCGAGCACGATCTCGGCGGCCCGCGCCCGGCCGACCAGGTGGGCGAGGCGCGCCATCGCTCCGCCGCCGGGAACCGCGCCCAGACCGACCTCGACCTGCCCGAGGACGGCGTTCTCGCTGGCGAAGCGGATGTCGGTGGCCAGCACGAACTCGCTGCCGGCGCCGTCGGCCCGGCCCCGGACGGCCGCGACGGTGACCGCGGGTACCTTGCTCAACCGGACCAGGTTGTCGACGTAGGGGTGCAGACCGGACGGGCGTGGCCGCATCGCGGTCAGCCGGGCCCGGTCGGTGGTGAGGTCCCAGTGGGCCATGAAGGTCTCGCGGTTCAGGCTGTCGAAGACCACGACAGTGAGTGCGGGAGCCGCTTCGATCCGGGCCACGAGCTCGTCGAGTTGCTCGATCGTGTCGGGGTCGATCGAGTTGTCCGATCCGTTGCCGAACGAGGCGCGCCAGTAAGCGTCCGAGATCTCGGTGACGTGGAACTGCGGAGCGTTCATCGAAGGTCTCCGATCACCAGGAACGCCTGGGGCCGACGCCACCACCATCACTCACCGTGCACGTGATTGCGCCAGTACCAGGCACTGGCGGGTGCACTGGTGCTGATCCGGCATTGCGCGTCATGGCCCACCGATGCGAGCGTGAGTCCGAGGTGCTGGGAGGCGGTCGTGTCCGGGACAACCAACCGTCTACGGCCGTCTTTGCGCGGCCGGCGTGACGAGTGCGAGGCGCTCAACCGCCTCGTCGCCTCCGTACGTCTGGGCGGCCACGGTGTTCTCGTTCTGCAGGGAGCCCCCGGCATCGGCAAGAGCGCCCTGCTGGAGTACGCCGCTCATACGGCCGCGGACTGGCGCATCCTTCGGGTCGCGGGCGTCGAATCGCAGATGGAGCTCGCCTTCGCGGGTCTGCACGAGCTGTGCGATCCGTTGCTGGACAAGCTCGACGAGCTACCCAAGCCGCAGGCGGACGCGCTCGCGACGGCGTTCGGATTGCGCGAGGGTACGCCGCCGGATCTGTTCCTGGTCGGACTCGCCACTGCGACGTTGCTGTCCGCGGGCGCTCGCGACGGCCCACTCTTGTGCTTGATCGATGACGCGCAATGGCTGGACCAGGCGTCAGCGCGAACGCTCGCATTCGTGGCCCGGCGGCTGCGGGGCGAGTCCGTGGCCTTGATCGTCGCCGTACGTGCCGGCGAGAGTGCCAAGGCCTGGGCCGGACTGCCAAGCCTCTTGCTGCAAGGCCTTGCGGCCGCGGACGCTCGGGCGATGCTGGACTCGGTCGTGAGCAATCACCTGGACGAGCGCGTGCGCGACCGGATTCTGGCCGAGGCGCACGGGAATCCATTGGCGTTGCTGGAGCTGCCGCACTGGTTCACCGCGGCTGAGCTCAGCTTGGGTCCGGGGTCTGGATCCACCGGTGGTCACCGGTCGCTGACAAGCCGGATAGAGGAGGGATTCCGGCGCCGGCTCGAGTCCCTTCCGCAGGCGTCGCGGCTTCTGCTGATCGCTGCGGCGGCGGAACCGCTCGGCGACGTACCGCTGCTCTGGCGTGCTGCTGAGCGACTCGGTGTGGGTGTGGATGCGGCCCGATCGGCCGAGCACGCAGGGCTGATCGAGCTCCGCGAGACTGTGCGGTTCCGCCACCCTTTGGTTCGCTCGGTGGCATATCGCTCGGCCACTGCGGGGGAGCGGCAGGCCGCTCATCGGGCCCTGGCCGAGAGCACTGATCCGCTATCGGATCCGGACCGGCAGGCTTGGCATCGCGCGTCCGCGGCTACGGGCCCGGACGAGGGGGTCGCCGCGCAGCTCGAGCGCTCGGCCGATCGCGCGCTGGCACAAGGCGGACTCGCTGCGGCAGCCGCCTTCCTCGAGCGGGCGGCCGTACTGACTCCTGACGCGGGGGACCGCATCCAGCGGCGTCTGAACGCAGCAGAAGCGATGGTCCACGCCGGTATGTTCGAGGCGGCCGTGCAACTGCTCGCGGTGACCGAACATGGACCGCTCGACGAGCTCCAGCGCGCTCGCCTCGATGTCCTGCGGGCCCAGATCGGCCTGGCAGCCGAGCAGGATCGAGACGCGCTCCCGTTGCTGGTGAGTGCCGCTCGCCGATTGGAGCCGCTTGACGTCGAGCTGGCTCTGGACAGCTACGTCGATGCCTTCACGGCGGCATGGTTCGCCGGACATCTGGCGACCGAGCCGGGCGTCATGGCGGTTGCCGAGCTGGTCCGCCGCGTACCCAGGACTTCGCGGTCGCGACGTGGGGACGAGCTGCTGCGTGCGGTCGCCGTACTGTGCGCGGAGGGCTATCGGACCGCCGCGCCGATGCTTCGAGCGGCGGTCCGGGTCTTCGACAGCGACGATCTCTCTGTCCAGGAAGGGGTTCGGTTCCTCTGGCTGGCAACGGTTGTCGCGATCGACATGAAGGACGCCAAGGCATGGGATCGGCTCGCCGGCCGGCATCTGCGGATAGTTCGCGATGCGGGTGCGGTGAGCGCGTTGCCTCTGGCACTCAATTCGCGCGCTTTTGTGGACCTGTTCTCCGGAGATTTGGTCGCGGCGGCGGGCCTGGTGCACGAGGCAGAGGCCGCCGCTGAACTCGCGCAGCTCAGGATGACGCCGTACGGCGCTATCGGGTTGGCTGCGTTCGAGGGGCGCGACGAGACCGCGGCGCCGCTGCTGGCCTCAGCCCGTCGCGATGCCGCGGCCCGCGGTGAGGGGGTCGGCGTATCGCTTACCTACTGGGCGGAAGCGTTGCTCAACAACGGTCACGGCCGCTACCAGGCAGCGTTCGAATCTGCCCGGGCGGCCGCGGCTCACCGCGAGGAGATCGTCGTCAGGTCCTGGGGTCTTGTCGAGCTGGTGGAAGCGGCAGCCCGTACCGGTGATGGTCTCGCCGCCGCTGCTGCCACCGAGGAGCTCTTTGAGACGGCAAGAGCGAGCGGCACGGACTGGGCTCTTGGTGTCGCGGCGCGTTCGCAGGCACAGCTCGACGGGCCTCGCACCGAGGAGCTTTACCGCGAAGCCCTCGACCGCCTCGGGCGGACCGACCTCCGGGTCGAATCCGCTCGGGCCCGGTTGCTGTACGGCGAATGGCTGCGACGAGCCGGCCGCCGGGTGGACGCGCGTGCGCAACTCCGATCGGCGTACGACGCGTTCACGGCGATGGGGATGGAGGCATTCGCCGACCGCGCGCGCCACGAACTCGGCGCCACCGGAGAGATCGTTCATCGACAGACGATGGACGCCCAACCCGAACTCACCGAACAGGAACTACACATCGCCCGCCTCGCCGCCAACGGCCTGACGAACGCCGAGATCGCCTCGGAACTCTTCATCAGCCCACGCACCGTCGAATGGCACATCCGCAAGGTCTTCACCAAGCTACGCCTGAACACCCGCCGCCAACTCTCCGAAGCACTACGCGGCCTGGAACCTTGACGAGCACCTCGAACGTCCCGAGCTGCGTCGTCACGCTGTGCCTGTTTCGGAGTTGAAGAAGTTCGCCAGGGGCGTGCCGGCGAACTTCTCGCCGAGGAGGCGCGCGAAGAGCACAACGGAGCTGCGTGGTCGGTAGCTCGCCACGATGTGCTGCGTCTGGCCGGCGGGGTTGCGGCTGATCAGAGCGACGCAACCGATCGGCCAACCGTCGACCCGAGCGATGTAGTCCTCCAACCAGCCGTTGTCGCCCCACGGGCCGGCGAAGTGGAACTCCTGGGAGTCGCCGTACAGCGTCCGGATGCCAACCACGATGGACCGAGCCGCGTCAGCGCCTTGCACCGCGCCGTCGATCATCGAACCCTCGACGGTGACGTCGTCGGCCAGGTTGTCCAGCCACGCGGGGTAGTAGTCGGCAAGCGCAGGATCTCCACTTACGAGGTACGTCGGCGTACCTCGCAGAACCGGTGCGTCGCTGTCGATGGACATGAGTTCCTCCTTCGTCCCAGCCCTGAGCCGAGTCGGTGACCGTGCCTTGTCGATCCCCACCATGCGCTCAGGTGTCCAGCTCCAGCGCCCGTGATACCTACTGGTCGAGGTACCGGCGGCGGTGGTCAGCGGCGGCGGCCCCAGCGGCGGTTGGCGCCGATGCCGGCCAGGTGGAGGGCGATGCAGAGGAGGCCGGCCATCAGCAGGGTTTGGGGAGTGAAGGCGTCGCTCACGCGGGCGTCGGCCCAGTCCAGGATGAGGGCCAGGCCGAAGATGACGGCAGCGATGATGGCGAACATTTGGTGCTCCTTCGAACGTTCGGGCGGAAGTAGCTCTCAAGTACCCATCAGCTATCCGCGGACGGACGACGCGCTCAGAGCATGGCTTTGGCGAGGAGCGTGATGATGATCTGCTGTTCGGCTTTTGCTTCGGCTGAGCCGGTTCCGCCGCGGCCGGTTGTGAGGTGGGCCAGGTCGGACGGGGTGGAGCCGTGGTCGTTGGGCAGACGCGGGTCGGCGCCGGCGCTCAGGAGTTGTTCGACGGCGGCCGAGCAGCGGTTGCGGACGGCTCGGTGCAGGGGAGTGACGCCGCCTCGTGCGACTGCATTCGGATCGGCGCCGGCTCTGATGAGGAATTCGATGGTGGCTTGTTGGGCCGTCGGGTTCCAGTTCGTTGAGCCGGGGGCGCCGATGACTGCGGCGTGCAAGGGTTGTGCCCCGCGCCGGTTTCGGGCGTGGATGTCCGCGCCGCGGGCGATCAGGTCTCGGGCGAGAGCGACGTCGTACGCGAAGGCCGCGGCGTGCAAGGCTGTATCGCCTTCGTAGACCTGCGCATGGCACTGGGCGATGAAGAACTCGTCGTCGCGTGCCAAGCGTGCGGTGACCAGCGACGGTACGGCGTCGAGCGATGCCGTCACGGTCTCGCGATCGCCTGCCGCGATGGCTATCAGCAGGCTGGGAAGGTCTGCAGCCATAGAGCACTATATTCGCGGCCGGGCGTCGGCGATGCTGTGAGTATGGAGTACGTGTCCAGAGTGCCGCGACCGCCGCTGGACGGGCTGATCGACGACATCTACTACCTCGAGGGCGCGCCGCCGTACGCCCGGCTGACGCTGCCGCCGGCGCCGTCGGCGTTGCTCATCGTCAACCTCGGGGCACCGTTCCGCATCCGCGCCGGCACTGACATCGAGACGGCCGAGTATGCCGACGGCTGCGTGATCACCATGCCCACGCGCGCGTGGGAGTTCAGCTACCCACTCCCGACCCGGTCTGTCGGCGTTCACGTCAAGCCGTGGGGGCTTGCGCCGTTTCTGGCGATGCCTGCGGCAGAGTTATGCGATCGGCCGGTGACGATAGAGCAGGTTTGGGGCCGGCCCGCCGTTGCTGAGCTGCAAGACCGGCTGGTCTCGGCGGACGGGCCGCACGAGATGCTGACGCTGCTCGAGGAGGAGCTGATGCGACGGCTGTGCGAGACCACCGGCCTGGGGCTGGTTCGCCGTACGAGCAGTCTGATCGCGTCGACCGGCGGCGCGGTCGCAATCGGCGACCTGAGTGCGGCCGCCGGTGTCAGTAGCACTCATCTGGCGCAGCGGTTCAAGGAGCTGATCGGCGTGACGCCGAAGCGGCTGGCGCGTACCTACCGCTTCGCCGCGACCGTGTTGTCGATCGACCCCGCCGGACCGGTCGACTGGGGCGACCTCGCCGGTCGCGCGGGGTACTTCGACCAGGCTCACTTCGGTCATGAGTTCCGGGAGTTCACGGGGCTGACGCCAACGCGGTACGTCGAGGTCCGGCGGCGGTTCCTGCGCGAACACCCCGGCCACACGCTGGAAGGCTGGCCGCTGCCGGCCGATTGATTTCTTACAAGAGCGACAGCTCACGGCACGCTAATTTGAGGGCACCCCAGAGCAGAGGAGAGCCCCGTGGGCAAGGTGGTGATGTACAGCTCGGTGTCGGTGGACGGCTTCGTCGCAGACGAGAACGACCAGCCCGGACCGCTGTTCGACTGGTTGTCCGGCGGTGACGTCGCGTTGGACGAGAGCGGCCAGGTGAAGGTGTCGCAGGTGTCGCACGACTACACCCGGCCGTACTGGGACCAGATCGGGACGACGATCGTCGGCCGCCACGTCTTCGACCTGACCGACGGCTGGGACGGAAAGCCTCCGAGCGGGATCGACCACGTGGTCGTCGTGACACACCGGCCGGCGCCCGAGGGCTGGGACCCCGAGGCACCGTTTCACTTCGTCGACGGCATCGAGGCAGCCGTAACCAAGGCACAAGAGCTCGCGGGCGACCGCATCGTCGAGGTAGCCGCCGGCAACGTCGGCGGCCAGGTGCTTGCCGCCGGCCTCGTCGACGAGGTGCGCATGGACGTCGTACCCGTAGTACTCGGCTCCGGCAAGCGCTACTTCGGGCCAGTCAACGCGCAACACCTGCTGGAGGACCCTGCCGAGGTGATCCAGGGCAACCGCGTACTCCACCTCCGCTATCCGGTACGCCGCTGAGCCGGCCACGCAAAGAAGCCCATCGCAAACACTGACACGCCGCCCGGGGAATGCTCGGTATCGTCGAGCTGTGGAGGGTTGGGACAGTCTGCGGGTGGATCTACGGCGGTTGCTCGAAGAGTCGCCGGGCGCGCTCGTCGTACTGCCTGATCCGGACAGTGAGCGGCGTGAGCGGCCGATTCGGATCGACTTGGCTGCCTGGGCAACAGATATCGCGGAGGAGTTGCACGCGAAGTACGGCGGCTTGGTGGCTCTGCGGGTTGGGGCGATGACGTTCCCCGCCAGGCAGCTGGTGGTGAACGAGCACTCGCGTCAGTTGCGTGGAGCACCGGCTGAACTCGCCGGGCTCGATATACGTGCTGAGACGCCGCTGTCGGTTCGGACCGGCCGGTCCGAACGCAAGGACGTGGTGGTTGCGAACCGGACTGACCGTGAGCAGGTGCTTCTTACTGCGGGCGAGCTGGGATCGAGGGTGACCGACGGCTCGGGCAATGTAGTCGGCATGTTCGTCGGACCGCACGCGATGCCGCGGGTGGGGTTTTCGATTGAAGCTCATGGCAGTCGGTCTGTGCCTGTGCTGATCGGTACGGCCTCGGTGGTTCCTGAACTGGGGTATGCGGTTCCGCCGGGGCAATGGAATCTGGTTGTCTCGTTGCAGACGGATGAGGGCTTCATGTTGTCGGCGCCGTTGGGAATCACGGTTACGCCGTAGAGACGTTGGGAGATGGCCTTGAGCGAGCAGGGGTGGCGGGGGTTTCTTGGTGCGGAGGGTGGGGGCGACTGGGTGGTTCTGCATGGTGGGGCGATGGCTGTGTTTCGGGTGGCGTCGTTGGTCGAGGGGGCTGCTTTGGCTGGGGCGGTGGCGGAGGTGTGCGGTGAGGAGGGTGTGCTGCTGACGTTGACCGACAGCCAGGTGACGGTGCGGTTGACGCGTGGGGTGTTTCGGTTGGAGGAGCGGCATGTCGAGGTGGCTCGGGCTGTTTCGGCGGTAGCTCGTGAGCGCGGTGTCACGGCTGATCGGAGTCTGGCGCAGGAGGTGCAGTTTGCTGTGGCGGCTCAGCCTGATGAGATTGATGCCGGGTTCTGGCGCGGAGTGCTCGGGTACGCCGAGTTGGACGAGGACAACGCGGTCGATCCGCTCGGCCATGGATCGACGTTCTGGCTGCAGGAGCTCGACCCGGCGAAGCCGCTGCGGCATGCGATGCACGTTGATGTGTCCGTTGCCCGCGAACAGGCTGAGCAGCGTCTGGCGGCTGCCCTGGCCGCCGGTGGTCGGATCGTCGACGATTCCACCGCCCCCGGCGCCTGGATCCTCGCCGACCGCGCCGGGAACAAGGTGTGCATCGCGGCCTGGCCAGACGGCGCTCCCGGTCTGACCTAGAGCAACATCAGTATGGCCGGGCGGCTAGCCTCGGTGGGATGAGATGGCTGGCGGACGGGTCTGCGGCGGCGGTGTCCGAGGCGCTGGGGGAGGTCGGGCTCGGCGACCTGCCGGTTGTGGTCCGGGAATCGGTGGGCGGCGATCCCACGTGGTGGTCGGCCAGTGCGGCTGTGGACGGACGGTACGTCGTGAAGTTCGCGTGGTCGCGGCCTGCTGCGGCGCGCCTGGCGCATGAGATCGCCGTGTTGGCGGCGTTGAGCCGCGAGCCGGCGGTTCCCTATCTGCCCGAGGTAGTTGCCAGCCGCACCGATCCGTTGTTGTTGGTGACATCAATGGTGCCGGGTGATTCGTTGTTCGACGTAGTGGATTCGACAGACCGGGACGAGGCGGGGCGGCAGCTGGCCGAGTTCATGGCGCAGTTCCATGCGGCGAGCGAGCGTCTACCCGAGGTCCCCGCGGCGTCGTTGCAGCCGGCAACAACAGACGTCTTGCGCGAACAGTTCGTGAGATGGGCTCGCCCGGATCAGCGTGCCACGGTTCTCAGCTGGTGCGACTGGGCGTCCGACGTACTGCGGACGCCGGGCCCGCAGGTGCTGGTGCACGGCGACCTGCACGGTGGGAATCAGGTGTGGGAAGGCGGGACGCTCCGTGCCGTTGTGGATTTCGAGACCGCGGGGCTCGCTGACGCGGAGTACGACTTGCGGACGTTCCCCGGCCCTGGCATGGGTCCCGGCGTTGAGTTGCTGACGGCCACCATGCGTCACTATGCGCAGATCACCGGTCGGGAGCTGTCGGTCGAGCGGGTGATGGCGTGGCATCTGCGTACGGCGTTGGGCGATGCGCTGTGGCGGAGCGAGGCCGGCGTACCCCTGCCTGATCACCGAACCCCGGAAGAGTGGGTCGACGATCTCGCACATCGATTTGCGGCACTGGGGATCTCGTACTGACGACACCTCCTTGCCCAGATCACCGAAGAGTGGCCTACTGGGATTCGGGAGCGGGGGAGGCGCCATGTCCACATCTATCAAGCCCTTTGCTGTGCAAGCTGCCGACGGGGCGAAGCTCGCGACACCCATCAAGGGGTCGGTCGTCATCATGGCGGATACGTTGCAGACCAACGGTTCGCTGTCGGTGATGGAGCTGGAGGTCTATCCGTACGACGGCCCCGCGTCGCACACCCACCTGCGTGAGGATGAGGTGTGGTACGTCATCGACGGCGACTTCCGGTTCAAGGCGGGCGACGAGATGTTGCGGGCCACGACCGGCGGGATGGCGTTCGGGCCGCGTGGTGTGCCGCACGCGTTCCAGAACATCGGCGAAACCGTGGGACGGCTGCTGATCATCACGACGCCGTCGGGCCTCGAGCGGTTCTTCGAGCAGGCCGACAAGATGTCGCGACCGGTGGATCCGGAAGAGCTCGCGGCGATCGGGCACGCCAACTGGATCGAGATGGGCGGCCCGCCGCTCGCAGTCACCGACCCGCTCTAGCCCTTGGCGGCCAGGTTGTTCGCGGCGAGCCAGGTGTCGACGTGGGACATCGTCGTCTTCAGGATCTCGCCGAAGAGGACCATGTGGTCGGCGCCGGGGAGCTCTTGATAGGTGGCGTTCCGGAACTTCGACGCCGTGGTGCGGCAGACGGCCGGGGCGACCGTGCGGTCCTGGGCGCCGCCGAAGATCAGGACCGGGCCGGTGATCGCGGCGTAGTCGACTCGGGATGCCTTGCGGCGGTCGAGTTGCGGGAAGGCCATCTCGCAGTACGCGCGTCCCGATTCACAAACGAGGTCGGCGAAGAGCGCGCGGGAGTCCTCGTCGGTCTGCGTGATGCGGCCGCCGACGTGGAACTTCTCCCAGGTCGGGTAGAGCGGTTTGGCCCAGGGACGCGGCTGGACGTAGTGGCTGAGGAACAGGCGCGTCATGGACGGGTACATCGCGAAGATCCCGGCCGCCGGGGCTGGGCAGACTCCGATGAGGCCGGCGTGCTTGGTCCTCGCCGCGACCAGCTGCGCGAGGAGGCCGCCCAGCGAGTGTCCGAGGATGATCGGCGGCGAGTCGAGCGACTCACACACCTCGACCAGGTCGTCGGCATAGTCCGTCAGGCTGAGCGTTGCGATCTGCGCCGAGCCCTCGAGCAGGGGGAGCTCGTGGTGGCGGAGTGTCGGCGTGTGGACCGTGAACCCACGCTCTTCGAACGCGGCGCGGGCCTCATGGAAGTGACTTCCACGACCCCAGGTCCCGTGAATGAGAACAACATGCTCGACATCACCCATGCGCCAGAAACTATCGGACGGAAGCGCCGCATGTACGCAGGCAGTTGCGTGTCACGCATCAGCGGGGGCGGACTCACCAGGTGAGCGCGAGAGGCGGTGTTCGTTCATAGGATTGGGTGTATGGCGGATTCGGTGCGGATGGGTGTGGTGGGGGCCGGGAGTATTTCGGTGCGGGGGATCTTGCCGCATTTGGCGCAGCCGGATCTGGTGGGGCGGGTGACGTTGGCCGCGGTGTGCGATCCGGTACCGGGGCGGGCCGAAGCGGCGGCGGAGAAGTTCGGGGTGGGGCAGGGGTTCACGGAGTACGAAGAGCTGTTGGCTCGGGGTGATGTGGACGCGGTGACGATTGCGTCGCCGATCGGGTTGCACTACGAGCAGGGGAAGCTTGCGTTGCGGGCCGGCAAGCATGTGCACTTCAACAAGACCATGACGCTGACCGTCGCCGAGGCCACCGAATTGATCGAGCTTGCGGCCGCCAACGATCTGCGGATTGTTGCCTCGCCGGGAGAGATGCTGCGCCCGCACCACATCCGCACCCGCGAGCTCATCGCCGAGGGCGCGATCGGCACGTTGTCGTGGGTGAGCTGCGGCGCGTCGTTCGGCACCTATCACGAGAACGAGTCCGTCCGCGGCGGCAACGACGTACTGAGCAACATCGACCCGTCGTGGTACTTCCGCAAACCCGGTGGCGGCCCGATGTACGACATGACGGTCTACGCCCTGCACACGGTCACCGGCATCCTCGGTACGGCGAAGCGCGTGACGGCGATGTCCGGCGTACGGATCCCGGTCCGCACCAGCGCCGGCGTCGACGTACAGACCGATGCCGACGACAACACCGTCGTGCTGATCGACTTCGGCGACAACGTGTACTGCGTCGCGACCGGCACCGCCGCGGGACCGATTCGCGGCGGCTTCGGCGGCGCGTACTACGGGACCGAAGGGACGATCGACGGCCTGCTGCTGAACGGCGAACCGTTCGACTTTCCCAACCGCAACCCCGCCGAGCTCGCGCCCCGCGGCCCGGGCAACCAGGCGCTGCTCCCGCACGTCGTCGGTGCGCACCGCGACATCGAGGAGCAGCACGTGTACGAGGACGTGATGCAGCTCGTCGACTGGGTCCGCGACGGCACGCCCTCCATCGTCACGGCCGAACACGCCCGCCACGTCATCGACATCATCGAATCCGCCTACCGCGCCGCCGCGACCGGCCAGACCCAAGACCTCACCACCAGCTTCTGACATGGCGGAGGTCTCGACGCACAGCTGGGTCCGGACCGCTGCGGTTGCGGGGAGTCGAACCCAGGGCGTCTATCGTCTGCGGCATGCAATCTCTGTCTCCACGGGCGCGGGCGCTCGGTGCGGCTGTGCTCTGTCTGGTGATCGCTGTCGCGGCCGGGCTCGCGGTGGACAGCCGGCTCGACCGGCACTGGATCCTGCGCGGGCTCACGGTCTTCCTCGCGATCTGCTGCGCGGCGCTGCTGCTGACCGATCAGAGCCGGCGGCTCCGGCAGATCATCACGGTGATCGGGCTGGCGATGTTCGGGCTGATCATCCCCTGGTCGCAGACGACGTGGTCGAAGCCGCCGGAGATCACGTTCGCCCTGCAGGTCGCGACCGACGCCAAGAGCGCGGCCGAGAAGGCCTCCAGCAGCAGCGTCACAGTCGCGAACGTGAAGACCGCCGCCGAGGCCCGCGGTGGCGCCATCGGCTCCTTCCCGACCGAGAAGAGCCCGCAGGTGCACGGCGCGGACGCGTTCCCAGTCATCGTCCGCGCCAAGCGCGACCAGGGCCGCCCCTGGGCCTGCCTCTCATTCACCGGCCTCACCGCGAAGGTCCGCCCCTGCTGAGGTGTCCTGTCGTTAGGTACGCCGGGCCAGTTCCTCAGCGCGATCCAGAGGGTTCCAGGTGATCGGCCGACCGCCGAGCTGAGCCTCGACAACCTCCAAACCGGCTTCCCAGCCGGCCGCGGCCGGACCGGCGGCGGTGGGATCGGACAGCACATTCGTGAAGACCAGGCGGCTGCCCTCCGCCGTACCGGTGATCTCCCACGTGAGGATCTCACCAGCCCACTCGTACTCGAGCACCGTCGGCGGCTCGTTCCGCAGCATCCGGCCGCTCGAGCCCTGGCTCATCCCGTACCGGCGACGCTGCTCCTCGGTCACTCCGAAGAACAACGAACTCCCGGCCGACACGTCCAACTCCACGACGGCCGGGAACCACGCGGACAGCTGACCAGGATCCGTGATCGCCCGCCACACCTTCTCCGGCGGATGCGGCAGCAGCCGCACGAACCTGATCGCCACCCGCCCGTCCTCGGTCCCGAACACCGTCCCACGCCGACTGTCCATACCTCAATATAACCCAACAGGCATATAGTCGTCAGGAATCGCGGTCGTGGTCAGCCGGCTCCAGAGGTCCGGATCTGCTGAGTCCGGCTCGCGGGCAATCGATTTCTCACATCGCCCGCGACCGCTAGGGTCGCGGGTATGACTCTTGGGAATCTCACCGGTATCAGCGCGCTCGCCGAGGTCGAGTCGCGCTCCATCAGTGCGGAGAACCCGACCGGCGAGCCCGGTCAGGGTGGGCGGCGGACCGAGGGGACCGGTGCGCACGCAGCCCGGGATCTCGGCCAGGGCTGGAAGGTCTCGCCGTCGATCGAGATCGGGCCGGGGGAGACCGCGACGCTGGCGGACATCGCCGGCCCCGGCTGCGTGACCCACATCTGGCTCACCACGCACGTCGACCACTGGCGCCGGCTGGTACTGCGGGGCTTCTGGGACGGCGACAGCGCGCCCGCGATCGAGACCCCGGTCGGTGACTTCTTCTGCTCCGGGTGGGGCAAGTTCGCACAGGTGAGCTCGCTGCCGGTCGCGGTGAACCCGAACGGCGGTTTCAACTGCTACTGGGAGATGCCGTTCAAGGAGCACGCCACATTCACCCTCGAGAACACCCACGACGAGAAGGTGGTCGTGTACTTCCAGGTGGACTACTGGCTCGGCGCAGTGCCCGACAAGTCGGCGTACCTCCATGCGCAGTGGCGGCGGAGCAATCCGCTCCAGTCGAAGACGGTCCACACCCTGCTGGACGGTGTCGAGGGTCCGGGCCACTACGTCGGCACCTACCTGGCCTGGGGCGTCAACAGCACCGGTTGGTGGGGTGAGGGCGAGGTGAAGTTCTACCTGGACGGTGACGACGAGTTCCCGACCATCTGCGGCACGGGTACCGAGGACTACTTCGGCGGCGCGTGGAACTTCGACGTACCCCACCTGGGCGGCTACACCGAGTTCAGTACGCCGTACCTCGGTATGCCGCAGGTGATCCGCCCCGACGGGCAGTACCAGAGCCAGCAACGCTTCGGCATGTACCGCTTCCACCTGCCAGACCCGATCCGCTTCAAGGAGAAGCTGCGCGTCGACGTACAGGCCCTCGGCTGGCGCTCCGGCGGCCGCTACCTGCCGCTGCAGGACGATATCTCCTCGACCGCGTTCTTCTACTCAGGCAAGACGAGTACGACGCGACCGGACGCGCCGACGCATGACGTGATGGAGATCTGCTAGGGCGTCGGCAACGGGTTCTGCAGAGCCGTGCCGGCGAGCACCACCAGCGCAGCGGTCCACGCGAGCGGTGCCTCGCCGGCCGGCTCCAGATCCCGGTTCACCTTCTCCGGCAACGCGCCGCTGCTGGTCCGATGCCGATCCAGCCACCTCAACAGGTCCTCAGCAGTTGAGCGATCCCCTCGAGCGGCAGCGCTCAACGCGAACAACGCCGTCTGAGGAGTCCATGACACTCCATCCGCACGCCAGGACTCGCCCGGCGTCACACCACCATTCGGCTGTGTGAGTACGGCGTGCGCGTGGTCGATCGCGGTCGACACGACCTCCCGGGCCGGGGCGAACGGCGGCCCGAGCACGGTCACGATCGCATCCGCGCCACCGCCGATACCGATCGGTTCGACATCCGGCTCGACGAAGCTGGTCGCGGCCGCCGGGGTGCGGGGATAGTCCGGCCCGAAGGCCCGATCGGTTGCCGCCGACAACTTGTCCGCCGCCGACCGCCAGCGCGCGGCCTCGGCCGGATGCCCTTGCTCGGCAGCAATTCGGACAGCTGAACGCAGCCCGGTCAGCAGCGGTGCGACCGTACCGAGCGTCACCTTCTTCTCGGAGCGCTCCCAGTAGTCCGACGACGGCGCGGGCAGTCCGTCCGGACCCAGCTCACCAACGATCTGGTCGGCAGACTCCCGGACCATCTCCCAGTACTTGTCGCCCGCCCGGCAGAACCAGGTCGCCCACAGCACCCACCCCGAGCTGTCCAGCTGCGGCGCACGACCGTCGTCGACCCGGCCACCGATCTCGGTGTACCGCGCTTCCCACCGTCCAGTCGACGGCCGGACTCGATCCAGGAACGACAGTACGTCGAGCGCCTCGTCGTACTGCCCGATCGCGCACCGGGCGACGGCGACGAACGACGCGTCCCGCGGCCACACGTACCGCCACGGGCCGTCCCAGCCGGCCAGCAGCGCGCCGTTCGGGAGGGTGAGCCCGTCGAGATCGGCCAATGCGTGCCGGACCAGGTCGTCGTACTTCCCGCTGCCCAGCGCGGAGTCGGCGTGCGTCGCCGCCCGGCCGGGGATGCCGTCGGCGACGAGGCGGGGCTGCGGGTTGCGGATCAGGTTGCTGGTCGTCCCGGCGGCCAGGATCGCGAGCAGGACGGCGATGACGACGTACGGGAACCACCGGTGCCGGCCGCCCTCTCGCATGATCCCCTCCTACTGAGCCAGGTGCTGCACTTCCGCCTCGAACTTACGCCGCGGCGCCAGCTCGACCAGATACATCGCCGAGACCACCAGCGCTCCGCCCACCAGCATCCGCCACGTGAGGCTGTCGGAGCCGAACAGTACTGCGAACGTCGAGGCGAACACTGGCTCCATTGTCATCGCAATCGCGGCCCGTGTGGGAGTCAGGTGCGCCTGCGCCCAGGTCTGCACGATCAGCGCGAGCGCTCCGGCCACCAGAGCCATGTAGATCACACTGACCCAGTCGCGACCGCTGCTCGGCACCGAGAACCCGCCCGGCAGCGCTCCGATCGCGCAGACACACGTGATGACGACCATCTGCAGCGTCGACAGCCCGAACGCGTTCTGCGGCGTCGACCACGCCCCCAGTCCGATGATGTGCAGCGCGTAGAGCCCCGCAGAGGCCAGTGTCAGCAGCTCGCCGGTGCCGAGGGTGAGCCCGCGCAGCGACAGTACGCCGAGGCCGACCGTGGCGAGGATCACGGCGAACCACGCCCAGCGACCGATCTTGTGCCGCAGGATGACCGCGCCGAGCAGCGGGGTGAAGACGACGTACATGCCGGTGACGAAACCGGAGACGCTCGCCGACGTGTGCCGGAGACCCTCCGTCTGCACCAGCTGGGCGATGCCGTAGGTGATGCCGAGGGCAACGGCCCGCCCGCGGTCGAGGCGGCTCAGCTTCGAGATCGCCGGCGGATGGATCAGCACCAGCGCGACCGAGGCGATCAGGAATCGCAACGCCAGGTAGTCGGCGACGTCCATCCTGGTGAGCAGGTCCTTGGTCAGGAAGAACGTCGACCCCCACGCCGCCGCGACCGCGAGCAGGGCGAGTACGGCGATCCGCGGGTGGTTCACGCCGCACATCACATCAGACGCCTTCAGTAGAAGGCAAAACGCGCGTCAGAGCACGGTGATGGTGATCGTGCTGCCCGGCTGCGCCTTCTTGCCGGCCCCGGGGTTCTGCGCGGCGACGATGTTCAGGCCGAGATTGAACGGCGCCTTCTGTACCGTCACCTTGAAGCCCGCGTCGGTGAGGATCTTCTGCGCGTCCGCGGTGCTCTTCCGCTTCACGTCCGGTACGTCGACCAGCGGCGGCCCGAGCGAGACCACCATTGCGACCTTGTCCTTGGCGAACAACGTGCCGCTGTTCGGGGTCTGGCTGATCACGTTGCCCTCGGCGACCTTCTCGTCGTACTGCGTGGTGCGGCCGACGGTGAAGCCGAGTTTGCGCAGGGCCTTGCTCGCGTCGCGATAGGACTTGCCGGTCCAGTCGGGCACGGTGATCGGCCGTTTGCCCTTGCTGACCGCGAAGTTGATCGCGGTACCCGGCTTCACGACCGTGTTGAACCGCGGGCTGATCGCCATCACCCGGCCCTGCGGGACGGTCTCGCTGTACTGCTCGTTGATCTGCCCGGTGATCAGCTTGATCGGCGACAGCGCCTGCTGGGCGGCGTCCAGTTGCAGTCCGACGAGCTGCGGCACCCGATAGCGCTCCGGCCCCTTCGAGACGGTGAGACCGATATCACCGTTCTTCCGGATCCGGTCGCCGGCGGCCGGATCGGTCCGCATGACCTCGCCCCTGGGCACGTCCTCGGAGTAGTCCTGGTTGTCCAGGCTGATCCGCAGGCCCGACTGCTCCGCCTTGGCCTGTGCGTCCGCGGGCTGCATGGCGACCAGGTTCGGCGTGGTTGTGTAGCGGTGGATGCCGTAGTACCAGGCCGCTGTGCCGATGGCGATCGCTGCGGCCAGGATCACGATCAGCGCGATCGGGCCGCGGCTCCTGCGCTGCTGTTGCTGGTGATGTGGTGGCGCGGTGGGTGGCTTGGCCGGAGCGCCGGTCGGTCGACCACGATCCACCGGTACGACGATGGTGTCGTGGCGGAGCGGCTCGACCTCCAGCGGCACCTCTCCGCGTGTGTACCCGTCGTCGTACCCGCTGTCCTGCCGGATCTGGTGGATCGGCACAGTGAGATCGCCGGTCAGCTCCGGGTCGTCCGGCAGCCCTTCCTCGAGCGCGCTGCGCACCCTGTGCACCTGCCGGCTGAACACCCGCGCATCGGTCGGCCGCAGGTCCCGGTCGCGGGCGGTCGCACGCTGCACGAGGGCATCGACGTACGGCGGGATGGTGGGCACCTCGAGTGACGGTGCTGGTACATCGGCGTGGACGTGCGCGTACGCGACCTGGATCGGGGTGTCGCCGGAGTGGGGCTTGTTGCCAGTGAGCAACTCGTACAGGAGGATGCCGGCGGAGTACACGTCGGAGCGGGCGTCCGCACTGCCGTCGGTGACCAGCTCGGGTGCCAGGTACGACACTGTGCCCATCAGGAGGCCCTGCGTGGCGGTGTTGCCGCTCGCGCTGACCGCACGGGCCAGACCGAAGTCGGCGACCTTCACTGCGCCCTTGTCGGAGATCAGCACGTTCTCGGGCTTGATGTCGCGGTGCACGATGCCGGCGTCGTGTGCGGCCGACAGCGCGGACAGGACCGGCGTGAGCAGGTCGAGCGCGCGGGCGGGGGACAGCGGCGCCTGCTCGCGGATGACGTCACGCAGCGTGCGGCCCGGGACGTACTCCATCGCCAGGAACAGCGTGCCGTTGTCGTCGCCCTGGTCGAAGACGGCGACCACGTTCGGGTTCGAGAGGCGGGCAGCGGCCCGGGCCTCGGCCACGAACCGGCGGGCGAACTGGGCGTCGTCACCGAGCCCGTCGTGCATCACCTTCAGCGCGACGGTCCGGTCCAGCCGCGTGTCGAGGGCCCGGTAGACGGTGGCCATGCCGCCTTTCGCGACACGCGCGTCCACGCGGTACCGGCCGTCGAGCACTCGCCCGACGAGGCGGTCGCTGACCTGCGTGTCCACGTCGTCCGTCACTTGCGGTGAGCCGCCTCTCCAAACGTTCTGCTCAGAGAGTGTAGATAACGCCGCAGCGTCACCGGGCCAGGCTCACCGCAGAGGGTCCCACCCGCGCTCGAGCTGAGCCTTGATCCGGAGCACATTCTGGACGTACAGCTTGGTGTCCGGATACACACCGTTCTTCTTCACGCCGCCCAGGCCTTGGTAGTAGCCGGCGACCGCGAGGTCGAGGCGGGCCGCCCCGGTCAGGCGGCTCAGCAGGACGACCCCGGCGGTGACGTTGTCCCGCGGCTCGAGCAGGTCGAGCTTGCGGCCGACGATGCTCGAGGCGAACTTGCCGGTCGAGGGGATGACCTGCATCGCGCCGACGGCGTTGGCGGGGGAGACCACCCGCTGCTTCCAGCCGGACTCCTGCCAGCTGACCGCGAGTGCGAGCTGTGGGTCGACGCCGTACCGCTTCGAGGTCGTCACGATCAGTGATCGCATCTGGGACCGGGTCGGCAGCTTGCGCTTCTTCAGGATCGCCCGGTTGCGGTTGGCCTGCGCGACGATGTGGTCGGCGTACGTGCGGCCGGCGAAGGTGTTGTCGGTCCGCGCCTTCGTCTTCGCCTTCTTCGGGTGCAGCTTCACCGGGACCTGCAGCGGCTTGCCGGCATAGATGCGGTCGCCGGAGTGCAGGCCGTTCGCGGCGAGCAGGTTGGCCTGGGAGCACTTGAACCGCTTCGCGATCTTCGAGACGGTGTCGCCGCGCTTCACGACGTACGTCACCCGGCCGAGCTGGGAGCGCCTGGCCGGCTGAGCTGTCCGCGTGGTCGAGCCTTTGGAAGGGACCTTCAGGACCTCGCCGGCGTAGATCGCGTTCCCGTTACCCGGCAACTGGTTCAGCGCGACCAGAGTCTTGACCGACGTCCCGTACCGGTCGGCGATGTGACTGAGGGTGTCACCCTGCTTGACCTTGTACGCGCCGAAGCCGGGTGAGCCGGCGGTGATCACGGCAGCGGTCAGGACTGGTACGGCGAGCCCGCTCAGCACCCGTAGGACCTTGTGCATGGCAACCATCTCCCCGTGTGACGTCCTGTTGACCGTAAGCGCTGGTACAGATGTGACAACAGGGGGCCATGGGGTACGTGTTACGCCTGTAATGCAATGTTTACAATTCAAGGCTGAACTACATTGTTGTCGTTCACAAGCATTCCGGTTGCTTCGGGCAACGGTGAATCAGTGCCCGAACCGGCCGGCGAGGAAGGGTTTCGCGAGATCCGGCAGCGTTCCGGTGCGAACGGTCTCGGCCAGCACCTGCGCGGTGACCGGCGTCAGCAGGACGCCGTTCCGGTAGTGGCCGGTTGCCCAGAGCAACCGATCCAGCCCCGACGGGCCGAGGATCGGCGCGTTGTCGGGAGTCGCCGGCCGGAGCCCGGCGATCGCCTCCACGAGTTCGAGCTCGTCGATCACCGGCAGAACGGTCCGCGCGTCGCGCAGCAGTGCGAACACGCCGCCCGCCAGCACGCGGGTGTCGTAGCCCAGCTCGGTGGTGGTGGCACCAACGACCAGTTCGCCACCCGGGCGCGGCACGAGGTAGACGGAGAAGCCGCGCGCGGTCGCTCGTACGGTGTGCTGCAGCGCAGGACGATACGCCTCAGGTACGCGCAGCCGGAGTACCTCACCCTTCACCGGTCGCACCGGCGGACGCAGCTCTTCGGGTACGCCGTCCAGCTGTGACGACCACGGTCCGGTCGCAGCAATCACATGATCTGCGTGGAGGGTGTCGCCGTTCTCGAGCAGTACGCCGGTAGCCGTCGTGCCGGACGTGGTGACGCGAGACACGCGCTGTCGGATGAGTTGGACGCCGGAGAGATCGACGGCGCGCAGGAGGGTAGCGACTGCTTGCCTGTTGTCGACGGAGTGGTCACCGGGAACCCAGACGCCACCGGAGACGCCGGTAGCGAGTAGTGGCTCGCGCCGGCGGGCGTCGCGACCGGTCACCTCCTCTACCTCGAGTCCGAGCCGCCGCTGGTAGTCAGCGAGTCTGCGGAGCGCTGCTGCGTCGTCGACGTCGTACGCGACCGACAGCGTGCCGGTCCGATGCAGGCCGGCGGGTTGTCCGGTGAGCTGTTCCAGTTCGTCGGCGAAGGCGGGCCAGGCGTTCACGGACGCCAGATTGAGGGCGAGCAGGTCGTCCTCGCCGTACTCCACCTCGGTCACCGGTGCGAGCATGCCGGCGGCGACGTTGGAGGTCTGGGCGCCCGGCGTCGGGTCGCAGACGACCACCTCGACACCGTCGGCCGCCAGTCGCCATGCGGTCGCCAGACCGATCAGTCCGCCGCCGATCACCACCACGTCAGGCATGCCACAGAGCCTACGGCTGCGCAGACATGGCAGGCTTTGGGGTGTGACCGACCACACCGAACGGCTCGACGACGCCCGCCTCTACCTGTGTACGGATGCCCGCGAGAAGCAGGGTGACCTCGAGCAGTTCCTGGACGCCGCACTGGGTGGTGGTGTGGACATCGTGCAGCTCCGGCAGAAAGAGATGGAGGCTGCCGACGAGCTGGCCGCGCTGGAGGTGTTCGCCGACGCCTGCAAGCGACACGGCAAGCTGCTGGCGGTCAACGACCGCGCGGACATCGCATTCGCGGCGGGAGCCGACGTACTGCACCTGGGACAGCGTGACCTGCCGGTGCATGCCGCTCGGGCGATCACGGGACCGGGGCCGATCGTCGGGCGGTCGACGCACACGTTCAGCCAGGTGAACGCCGCGGTGGCCGAGCAGGGCTCGGACTACTTCTGCGTCGGGCCGACGTGGGAGACGCCGACCAAGCCGGGGCGGCAGGCCGCCGGTCTGGAGCTGGTGTCGTACGCCGCGGGCCGCCGTCAGTCGAAGCCGTGGTTCGCGATCGGCGGGATCGATCTGGGGCGGCTGGACGAGGTAATGGAAGCCGGTGCGACGCGAGTGGTCGTCGTACGCGCGATCACCGATGCAGACGACCCAGGAGAGGCGGCCGCCGAGTTCAGTCGGAGGCTGCGGTGATCAACAACCCGAAGGCCGCGCGGATCGTCGCGGTCGTGGTGATCGCCATGCTGGTGATCACCCTGGCGGCGTCGCTGTTCGGGTGCGCGGCGGACGCGAAGGCGTCCAGCGAGGTCGACCCGGACAGCGGTCTGAAGATCGTCGCGGTGGCCGACCTGCCGAAGGAGGCGCAGGACACGCTGAAGCTGATCGACCAGGGCGGACCGTACCCGTACAGCCGCGACGGCGTGGTGTTCGGCAATCTGGAGAAGATCCTGCCGAAGCACGACCGCGGCTACTACCACGAGTACACCGTGAAGACGCCGGGTGAGAAGGACCGTGGGGCCCGCCGGATCGTGACCGGTAACGCTCACGAGCGTTACTACACGGACGACCACTACAAGTCCTTCCGCCGCATCGCGGAAGACGGGGGAACCTCATGACCGACCTGCGCGCGCTGCTGACGGCCGGGCTCCGTCCAGGCGTCTATCGCTGGCCATCGACCGCGACCACCGACCAGGTACGCCGTGATGCTGCCGCCGCCGGGTTCGGATTCGTCCTGCTCGACACGAGCGAGATCCACGACAAGGCAGGGTTCCTGGACCTGTGTGCGACTGCCTTCGACCTGCCACGCTGGTTCGGCCGGAACTGGGACGCGCTGGCCGACTCGCTCAGCGACCGGTCGACAGGGGAGCCCGAGGTCGTGCTGTGGATCGGTCTGCGGCACCTGCTCGAGCACGACCATGACACGGTCGACGTAGCCCTGCAGATCTTCGAAGAGGACACCACGAACTCCGGTCAGCTCCGGATCCTCATCCACGAGAAGGCCGGCGCCGAAGCGCCGGACCTGTTGGCGTCACTGCCGGTCCTTTAGCCGCTCGGCCAGCTCGTCGAGATCGTCGGCGAACAGCAGATTGCGGCCGCGGTTGCTCTCCCGGACCCAGTCGGCCAGCGGCTTGCTGGCTGCGATCCGCGCCGAGATGTCGCCGACGACGGCAAGCCCCATCCGGTACGACACGAACTTCTGCGTGATCGCGCCGGCCCGCCCGGTCCGCAGTTCGAAGAACTCGTCACCGAGCTGCTCCGGCGTGAACGCGATCCACTCGGCCTGGTGGGCGTAGTAGGCGTCGACGATGAGCTGCACGGCGTCGCTGTCGGTGGCGACGGCCGTGTCGCTGACGAACACGTTCACACCGGCAAGATCAACCATGTACTCAAAATTACCCTATCTATCCCTCTGCAGCCATTTATAGGGAATTCTAAGGAACTTGCCATAGTCTAGTGAGATGGCGCAGGAGCTGTACTCGGTCGAGCAGGTCGCGAATCGGCTGGGGCTGCACGTCCGCACGATCCGGAACTACGTCCGTGACGGCCGGCTCAAGGCGGTGCGGATCGGCAAGCAGTACCGGATCACCCGCGAGGACCTCGAGGAGTTCACCGGCGCGCCCACCGCCGTCGTCGACGTCGACCGGTCCGCCCGGCACGTCGAGGCGTCCAGCATCGTCCACATCGATGCCGTCGACCGCGCCACCGCGGACCGCATCACCACGCACATCCTCGGCGCGCTGAACCAGCCCGAGGCGGTCAATCTGAAGGCCGAGACGATCTACGACGAGGACCGGGCCGTCCTCAAGGTCATCGTCCTCGGCAACCTTCCGGCCACCGCCGATCTGCTGCGGCTGATCAACCTGATGGCCGAGCAGTAGGCGGTTACACCTCGCGCGAGGTCGCCGCGATCGCCAGGTCCGTCAGGGCTTTCCGGCTCGCGTCGTCGGCAAGCGGCGCCTCGTCCAGAGCGTCGAGCGCATCCTCGGTGCGGTTCGTGATCAGGTCTTCGCAAGCCTGTACGGCGCGGGAGTCCTGGAGGATCTCGCGCAGCAACTGGATCTCGTCGTCGTCGAGGTCCGGGCGACCGAACAGCCGGTCGAACTCCGACAGCTGGACCTCCGACGCGTGGTCGATCGCGTAGGCGATCAGGACCGTCCGCTTGCCCTCGCGCAGATCGTCCCCGGCCGGCTTCCCGGTCACCGCCGGGTCGCCGAACACCCCGAGCAGATCGTCCCGCAACTGGAACGCCTCACCCAACGGCAGCCCGTAGCCCGACAACGAGGAGATCAACCGCGAGTCGGCCCCGGCCAGCGCGGCACCCACGTGCAGCGGCCGCTCGATCGTGTACGTCGCCGACTTGTACCGCAGTACTCGCAGCGCCAGGTCCATGTCCGATTCGCCGCTCGCCTGCGCGAGCAGGTCGAGGTACTGCCCGGCCGTCACCTCGACCCGTACGGCGTCGAAGTACCTCTCCGCGCGGGCCAGCGCCGCCGCATCGAACCCGGACGTGTGCAGCAGCTCGTCGGCCCAGATCAGGCACAGATCCCCGAGCAGGATCGCCGCCCCGATCCCGAACCCGACCGGATCGCCGCCATGGCCGCTCTTCTCGGCCCGCTCCCGCTGCAGCGCCTCGAACCGGCGATGAGCAGCCGGCGCACCCCGTCGTACGTCGGAGGAATCCATCACGTCGTCGTGGACGAGCGCACTGACGTGCAGCATCTCCAGGCTCGCCGCTGCGGTCAGGATCGGCTGCGCCGGATCACCGCCCGCGGCCCGGAAACCCCAGTAACAGAAGGCCGGACGCAGCCGCTTGCCGCCGCTCGTCGCGTCCCGCGCTGCCTGCACCTGCTCGGTCAGCTCCGGCCCGAGCGCCGCGAGCCGCTCCTCCTGCCGATCCAGGAACACGCTCAGCGCCTGCTGGATCCCGCCCGGAATGTCCACATCGCCATACACATCTCGGAGCGTAGTCGTTGGGCAGACAGCGGCGAGCACCGCGGGTAACCTGTGCGACATGGCGAACGGTCTTCCTTCGACGCGTCCCGGCGGGGCGCCGACGATCCGTGAACTGCTTGCGTCCGGAGGCCGGTCCTTCTCGTTCGAGTTCTTCCCACCGAAGACGCCTGAGGCCGAGGAGGTGCTGTGGCGGTCGATCCGTGAGATCGAGCAGCTGCACCCGACCTTCGTCTCGATCACGTACGGCGCCGGCGGGACCACCCGCGACGGCACGATCCGCGTCACCGAGCGGGTCGCCCAGGACACGTCGCTGACCCCGCTCGGTCACCTGACCTGCGTGTCGCACTCGCGGGACGAGCTGCGCTCGGTGATCGGCGCGTACGCCGGAGCCGGCGTCCGGAACATGCTCGCGCTGCGCGGCGACCCGCCCGGCGGGCCGAACCAGCCGTGGGTCGCGCACCCCGAGGGTCTCAACCACGCGGTCGAGCTGGTCGAGCTGATCCGTTCGCTCGGCGACTTCAGCGTCGGCGTCGCGGCGTTCCCGGACAAGCACCCGGAAGCGACGTCGCTCGAGGCGGACGCCCAGGTGCTAGCGGCCAAGGCCCAGGCCGGCGCCGACTACGCCATCACCCAGATGTTCTTCGGCGCCGACGACTACTTCCGGCTGGTCGACCGCTCCGCCGCGCTCGGCTGCGACATGCCGGTGCTGCCGGGCATCATGCCGGTCACCAACATCAAGCAGATCCAGCGGATGGCCGAGCTCACCGGGATGGCGCTGCCCGAGGCGGTCACCTCGCGCCTGCTCGCGGTCGAGGACGAGCCGACGGCGGTCCGCGAGGTCGGGATCGAGATCGCGACCGAGCTCTGTGAGCGCCTGCTGGCCGGCGGAGCGCCCGGCATCCACTTCATTACGCTGAACAGGTCGACAGCAACCCGACAGGTCTTCCGCAACCTCAGTTCCACCGTCGTATCCTGACGCAATGGCTGACCCGTCGGACCTGTTGATCGACCGCACTCTCGTCCTGCTCCGGCACGCGAAGGCGGTGCCGCCCGAGTCCAGGCCGGATCTGCCCGATCTCGACCGGCCGCTCGCCGAGCGCGGGCGCGCCGACGCCGGTGCGGCCGGCCGCCATCTTGTTGCCCAGGGCATCGAAGCGGACCTGGTCCTGTGCTCGCCGTCGAAGCGCACCCGGGAGACCTGGAAGTACGTCGCCGAGGCCGGCGTCACCGCTGCGGACGTCTGGTACGACAAGCGGATCTACAGCGCCGACGTCGACGGGCTCCTCGACGTCATCCACGAGACCCCGACCGAGGCCCGCACCGTGATCGTCGTCGGACACGCACCGGGCATCCCGTGGCTGGCCGACGAGCTGGCGCTGGACGGCACCAGCCCGGAGCGGGTCGAGCTCACCCAGAAATACCCGACGTCAGGCCTCACGATCCTGCACCTGACCTGCCGTTGGTCGGACCTCGCGGCGAACGAGGCCGACCTCGTGCAGTACGTCGTACCTCGGGGCTAGTTGTTCTGAGGTAGCCAGTTCGTGGTGCTGTTGACGGTGATCAACCGCTGAGTGGCTCGCGTCAGTACGACGTACAGCGCTCGCACGCCGCCAAGCGTGTCGCTGACGATGCGGTCCGGCTCCACGACCACGACCGCGTCGTACTCGAGGCCCTTCGACTCCAGTGGGCTGAGCGCGACGACCCGTGGATCGCCCAGCTCGGCGAGCACCTGGTCGACGGCAGGGCGCAGCTTCGGCGGCACGATGACGCCGACTGTGCCCTCGACCAGCTGCAGCAGCTCGGCGGCCGCGTCGCCCGCCGCCTCCGAGACCTTGCCGTCGTCGAAGACCCGGTGCTCCGGCTCGACACCGGTGCTGCGGACCGCGTTGGGCAGGTCCGCGTCCGGGATGGACTGCCTGATCACCTCACCGGCGAACGAGTAGATCTCGGCCGAGTTCCGGTAGTTGGTGGACAGCCGGAACGAGTGCCGCTGCAGGTGCGACAGCATCGAATCCATCGCGGCGCGCGCCTCGTCCGGGTCAGGCCAGGAGCTCTGCGCCGGGTCGCCGACGATCGTCCAGCTGGCCTGCGGTCCGCGCCGGGTGACCATCCGCCACTGCATGGGGGAGAGGTCCTGAGCCTCGTCCACCAACACGTGCGCGTACTCCTCCGGCTCCTCCGCCTCCCGGGCTGCAGCGGCGCGGGCCCGGCGCTCGGAACTGGTCAGCACCTCGTTGACGCCGTCGCTGAGCCCTTCCAGCCAGTCGAACTCCTCGTCGGTGTTCTCCTGCACCGGCGGCCGGCCCAGAAACGTGCTCAGCTCGTCCAGCAACGCCACGTCGGCGATCGTGAACTCATCCGTCGTCCGGATCCCTCTGGCGAGCGCGTCGATCTCTGCAGGTGTCATGTCGTTCCGGGCCCAGCGCTGGAGTCGGCGTGGGTCACCCAGCCAGCGCAGTACGACCTCCGGCGTCACCACCGGCCACCACTGGCTGAAGAACGTCCGGAACGCCGGAGTGTCCGCCACACGGTCGCCGAACGCCTCACGGTCGCCGAGCGGCCCAGTGCGCAGGTCGTCCGGGAACCGCTGCCAGAGCGCGGCGATCAGGCCCTTCCGTGCCTCGCTGGCCGCCTTGTTGCGGGCAGTCCGGCGCAGCGCGTTCCGGCGTACGTTGTCGAGCTGGTTGGCGTCCAGCTCAACTGTGGCGCCGCCGAGGAACACGCGCAGGTTGGTCGGTGCGTTCGGCACCCGATCACGGGCCGCCCGCGCCAGCACGGCGCGCATCCGCAGCGAACCCTTGATCGCGGCCACGTCGGCCTCGTCGACCGCAGTGGCCTTCACGCCGTCGACCAGCTCACCGACAGCCCGCAGCGAGACGGTGTTCTCACCAAGGCTCGGCAGCACGCGCTCGATGTACGCCATGAACGCCGCGGACGGGCCGACAACCAGTACGCCGCCGCGCTCGAAGCGCCTGCGGTCGCTGTAGAGCAGGTACGCCGCCCGGTGCAGAGCGACCACGGTCTTGCCGGTGCCCGGTCCACCACCGATGACGGTGACGCCGCGCGCAGGCGCCCGGATCGCCTCGTCCTGCTCGGCCTGGATGGTGGCGACGATGTCGCGCATCGTGTGACCACGCGCCCGGGACAGCGACGCCATCAGCGCGCCCTCACCCATCACCGGCAGGTCCTCGGGCGCGCGCTCCGGCGCCAGCAGGTCGTCCTCGAGCCCGACGATCCGCGGACCCTTGTTCCGCAGTACGCGACGCCGCACGACCTTCTGGCGGTCCGTCGCGGTGGCCCGGTAGAACGGCTCGGCCGCCGGCGCACGCCAGTCGATCACCAGCGGCTCGTACTCCGCGTCGCGGACACCGATCCGGCCGACGTACAGCTTGTCGAGGTCGGCCGCGGTCGCGGCGGCCGGCTCGTCGTCCCCGTGGTCGGAGTCGAGCCGGCCGAAGACCAGGCCTTCGTGCTCGGCGTCCAGCTCGGCGATCCGGCGGGCAGCGGCGAACACGAGCACGTCGCGCTCGTACAGACCGGTCTGCTCCTCGTCGCGGACCCGGCCGACGTTCTGCGCCTGGCCACGCTCGTGGCCCTCGACCGCGATCCGGGACGCGGACCGCGCGGCCTCCTCGACCCGGCCGTACACCCGGTCGATGTGTTGTTGCTCAGCCGCCAGCTCCGCCCGCTCCACGCTGTCAAAGTTGTCGTGATCGGCCGATGTGGGGGTTTGATCCACCGAGGTCCTCTCTACCGCCGGGCACCACCCCGACTCAGAACACAGGAACAACCAATCTTAGTTTGTTCCCTTGTCCAACCCCACCGCGGCCTCAGGCCTTCCCGATGGCGTCGGCCACAATCGCCGCGCCCAGGGTGGTGGCAGGCACGCCGGAGCCGGGATGCGCGCCCGCGCCGACGCAGTACAGGCCCCTCACCGGGGACACGTTCGAGGCGCGACGGCGGGCGGTCCGGTAGCCCTCCCAGGCCACTCCGGCCCACCAGGACGGTGACGTCTGCCGCGAGACCACGTTGTCCCGGATCGGCAGCCCGCGCGCGACCAGCAGATCGAGTACGTCGTCGGTGGGGTAGCCGTGGACCAGCACGGACCACGCCTGGTGACCGGCCGGCGCCGTACCGCCCGTGCGGACGACGACGGTCGGCGTGCCGTGCAGCACGGTCTCGAACGGCAGCTCCGGCACCGGGTCCTTCAGGCCGAGGTGGACGACGTACGCCGCCTGGGCCTGGTGGGTCGCGAGGATCCGCTTGCGGACCTTCTTCGCCGCTGAATCGGTCACGAAGCTCTCGTAGAGCACCCGTGGGTCGATGTCGCTCACCACGACCTCCGCCGGAAGCTCAGTGCCGTCAGTGAGTCGTACGCCGGTCACTGCGCCGCCGTTCGTCGTCACGGCGACCACCTCGGCGCTGGTGTGGACGGTGACCTTCCGCTCGCTCGCACGCTGCACCAGGGCATCAGCCAGTGCGCCGAAGCCGCCCGCGATCGTCCAACGGCCGAAGGTGCGTTCCAGGTACGACCACACGCCGACGTATCCCGGTGTGAGGATGGCGTCCGAACCGCCTTGGGCCGCGAAGTGCCGCAGTACAGCGCGAGCCCGTTCGTCGCTCAGTTCGCGCTGTGCGACCTTCTCGAGCGACTGCCAGGGCTTGAGGGCGCGGATCGTCTTGATGGGCAGCTTGTCCTCGAGCGGTGGCTCGAGTGAGGTCTTGCGGAGGATCTGCCACGTGTCGCCGTACGAGTCGACCAGTGCGGTCCACTGCTCGGCCACGGCCGCACCTGCGAGGTCGGTCCAGGCCTCCTCCTGTAGGCCGCGGTCGCTGATCGGCAGGTCGAGCACAGAGCCGTCAGTGAACATGTGGCGGCGTGGCTCGGTCACCGGCTCCAGCTGGACCAGACTCTCGATCGGACGGCCGCTCTTGCGGAACAGATCGCGCAGCGCGGCCGGCAGCGTCGTACTGGCTGCTCCGGCGTCCCAGCTGAAGCCGTCTGCTTCCACTCGGCCGAGCACTCCGCCGAGATGCTCGTTCTGTTCGCAGATGGTGACCTGGTGGCCGAGCTTGGCCAGCCGCACCGCACTGGCGAGACCGGCCAACCCGGCCCCGACGACAATCACATTGGCCATCAGACAGCACTGCTCCCAGTTGCAGGGGTACTTCGTCTCTCACGCCATGCTCTGAACCTGCGATATCCGCGCCGGATGAACCGGAACGCGAAGTACACGCCGATCAGTCCGAGGACCAGCAGGACACCGGCGATGATCAGCGCGGCCTCCGGATGGAACGCGGCCAGTGACACCACACCGGCGACGACGACGTCCTCACCGGAGGACGCGGCGATGTTGGTGACCGGCTCGGGGGAGGTGTTGATCGCCAGCCGCAGACTGGCCTTCACCGTGTGCGAGAGCAGCGCGACCAGACCACCTGTCGTCGCGATGATCGCCTGGTGCAGTGTGCTCGCCTGACCCGACAGCATCGCGGCCAGGATCGCGCCGATCGTCGGCCGGATCACCGTCGAGATCGCGTCCCACGCGGAGTCGACGTACGGGATCTTGTCGGCGACGAACTCGAACGCGAACAGAACACCCGCTGCGATCAGCACCGGGGTCGTGGTCAGGGCGTGCGGTACGTCGTCGGCGCCGGCGAAGCGGCCCAGCAGACCGAGAATCAGCGCGCAGACATAGGCATTCACGCCACTGGCCCAGCCAGTCGTGACCGCCAGCGGCAGCGCTTCCAATGTCCTGCTCCGTAACCCTCAGTGGCCGTCCTGCACGACGCACGTTTTCGTCAGTATCGAACCCTCGGACGTGAGTTTTGGTTAACCGTTGACATCCGCGTCGCCTCGACTCACAGTGACTAGGCTGCCAGTCTCTGTGACCGGCACCCGCCCGAGGGGTTCAGGAGAACATCATGCTGCGTCGTCCGAAGATTCTTGCCGCACTCGCTGCGGTAGCGCTGCCGGCCGCCCTGGTCGGCGTGTCGTTGGGAGGTCCACCCGCCGAGGCGTCACAACCGTCCGCCAGGCCCGCGCCGTCACTTGTCGCCGCCACGGCGTACAGCGCGGCCGCCGCGAAGTACGGCGTTCCGGAGTCGGTCCTGCTGGCCGTCTCGTACGCCGAGTCGCGCTGGGACGACCACGCCGGCGCGCCGAGCACCTCAGGTGGCTACGGCCCGATGCACCTCACCTCGCTGGGCGCGTCGGAGGTGGCCGACCTGTCCGGCAAGCAGAAGGTCGCGACGGCCGAGTCGCTGCAGACGCTGAAGAAAGCGTCCGAGCTGACCGGGCTGGACGCGTCCTCGCTGCGCACCGACGTCACCGCGAACATCAACGGTGGCGCCGCGGTGCTGGCGTCGTACCAGAAGTCGCTCGGCCTGCCGGTCGGCGCGACCACCTCACCGGCCGAGTGGTACGGCGCGGTGGCGTCGTACGCCGAGGCCGGCGACAAGGTCGGCGCGGCCGGCTTCGCCGACGACGTCTACTCGATCATGGCCAAGGGCGCCGCGCGTACGACGAACACCGGCCAGCAGATCGTGATGCCGGCCGTCGCGGTGAAGCCGGACACGGCGCAGGTCGGCAAGCTGTCGCTGCCGGCCGGGGTACAGCCGTCGAAGTCGGACGTGGAGTGCCCGCCGACGCTCGGCTGTGAGTGGCTGCCGGCGCCGTACTCGGAGTTCGGCACTGCCGGCGACTACGGCAACCACGACCTCGCCAACCGGCCGAAGACCGGCAAGATCGACTACATCGTCATCCACGACACCGAGGGCACCTGGCAGGGCGTGCTGAACCTGGTGCAGGACCCGACGTACGTGAGCTGGAACTACACGATGCGGTCGTCCGACGGACACACCTGGCAGCACGTGAAGGCCAAGGACGTCGCCTGGCACGCCGGCAACTGGTACGTGAACATGCACAGCATCGGCATCGAGCACGAGGGCTTCGCACCGCAGGGCGCCACGTGGTTCACCGAGTCGCTCTACCGCAACTCGGCCAAGCTGGTGAAGTACCTGGCCGCGAAGAACAACATCCCGCTGGACCGCGCGCACATCATCGGCCACGACCAGGTGCCGGGCACGGTGCCGTCGACGGTGGCCGGCATGCACTGGGACCCGGGACCGTACTGGGACTGGGAGCACTACTTCGACCTGCTCGGTGCGCCGATCTACGGGCACAAGGTCTTCCCGGTCCGCGCCGGTTCGATCGTGACGATCAAGCCCGGCTTCGCGAACAACGTGCAGGTGGTCTCCAACTGCGACGCGCCGAACACCACGTGCACGCCGCAGGGCACCAACTTCGTCTACCTGCGCCAGTCGCCGGACGACAACGCCCCGCTGGTCAAGGACATCGGCCTGCACCCGAACGGGATCGACGGCACCACTGACGTGTCGGACATGGGCTCCCGGGCCGCAGCGGGTTCGCAGTACGTCGTGGCGCAGCGTCAGGGTGACTGGGTCGCGGTCTGGTACCTCGGTGCGCTGGGCTGGTTCAAGAGCCCGGCCAACGCACCGGACGCCTTCGCCAAGCCCGGTCTGGTCGTGAAGCCGAAGGCCGGTAAGACGTCGGTGCCGGTGTACGGGCGTGCATACCCGGAGCAGTCGGCGTACCCGACCGGGATCCCGTACCAGACGGTGACGCCGCTGCAGTACTCGATCGGCGCGGGTCAGTCGTACCCGGTCGGCGACCTGAACATCGAGACCGACTACTACCGCGCCGTCACGTTCGACGGCCAGCCGCCGACCGACCACGTCCAGGTCCTCGGCAAGGACAGGTACTACCAGATCTGGTTCGGCCACCGGATGGCCTACGTCCGGGCTGCCGACGTAGACGTCCGCCCGGCCGTCTAACCTGGAGCACGTGATCGACGAAGCCGTCCAGCCTGTGCTGGACGGCTTCGTCAGCTCTGTCTGCAAAGTCGCCGCTGTCGAGGCGATCTGGCTGCACGGCTCACTGGCACTGGGGGACTACCAGTTGGGTCGCAGCGACCTCGACGTGATCGTCGTGACCTCGTCGCCGCCTCCGCCCGCTGTTGCCGACGTACACCGGCAGCTGATCCGCGACTTCCCGCTCGCCGCGAAGCTGCACTGCTCGTACATGACCGAGCTGGCCGACCTCTCGGTGCGGCATCCGACGTTCGCGCACCGGCGGTACTTCGACCGGCCGGTGACTCCGGTGACCCGGCGGGAGCTTGCCATCGGCAACCGCACGCTGTTCGGGCCGACGCCGGCGGAGCTCTTGCCGGTTGTGAGTGACGAGGAGCTGTTCGCGTTCATCCGTCGCGACCTCAACGACTTCTGGCTGCCGGCCACCCGCAAACGGACCAACTGGTACGCCGACATCTGGGTCGACCTCAGCCTGCTCACGATCGCCCGCGCCCACGTCACGCTGGCGACCGGCGACCTGATCACCAAGCGCGCGGCGTTCGACGTACTGCCCTATCTGGGGGCTCCCGCGGACGTCGTCGAGGACATCCGGCGGCGACGGTACGGGCCGGAGTTCCGGACCGGGCCGTGGTGGCGGCACACGCGCGCCGGGCTCACGCGGCGATTCGTGAGTACGGCGATTCCCGCCGTACTCGGTTCGCCGCTCAGTTCACGGTGATCGGCGTGCCGTCGGTCAGCTTCAGCAGCTCGGCGTACGTGGTCGGGAAGACCGAGTGGGGAATGCCGGCCGCGGCCCAGATCACGTCGTACTGCTCGAGCGCAGTGTCGACGTAGGTGCGGACCGGGCCAGGGTGGCCGACCGGGGCGACGCCGCCGATCGACTGACCGGTGTGCTCCTTCACGAACTCCGGCGTGGCCCGCTTCAGCTTGGCGATGCCGAGCTCGGCGGCGACCTTCGCGGTGTCCACGCGGTGCGCGCCCGAGGTGAGGATGAGAACCGGCACACCGTCGCCGTTGAAGATCAGGCTGTTCGCGATCGCGCCGACCTCGCAGCCGAGCTCGGCCGCCGCGGCCGCCGCGGTCGGCACCGCCTCGTCCAGGATCACGATCTCGCCGGTAGCACCTGCCGCCGCGAGTGCGTCGGCAACCTTCTGCACATTGGGATGACTGCTCACCCTCGTGAGCTTATGCGCCGTGTCACGCCGATTTCAGCCCGGCCGCACCGAACGAGACGTTGAACCGGTCGCACCAGATCGCGACGCTGCGGAAGGCGTCCAGCCGGACGTCGGCCGGGATCGGGTAGTTCTGGTTGCCGCGGTTGCCCTTCAGGCTGCCCAGACTGCGATACGCGCCGTCGTCGAACACGTGCCATCCGTCGCGCCCCGGGTTCACCTCGGCGTCGCTCAGCCACACCTTGAGGTCCGGCCCGTCCGAGGTGTCGAGATTCTCGATCCGCAGCACCCGACCGCCGTCGGGAAGGGCGAGGACGGCGACCGTGCCCGACGTCCGGTGTTCGTGACTGATCAGCTTCCCGATCAGAAGAACCTTCGGCCGGGGCTTGACAACCGGCGTCGGTTTTGCCGGGTGCGCAGAAACTGTCGGTGGCGTCGTCGACGATGAAGTCGTGGAGATCGGAGCAGTGCCGGGCAGCGCCTCGTCGACGACCCTGTCGGTGAGCAGCCGCCACGGCTGGAAGAGCGGCAGCGCGACTGCTGCGACGACTGTGACCGCGGCGACTGCCGCGGTGATTCCTGCTGCCCGTCTCCGCATCGTTCGCCCTTCCGTCGTGACCTCTCCAGTCTGGCGTCCGGAGGCGTCGCGTGGCGGCGCGCCGGAATTACGGGCCGTTGACGATTGTCGGCGGGCGACGATACGCTTCCAGTGTTCGAACAGATGTTCGATTACCTCGGGTCCGGTTTCGTCGGGAGGCCGGACAGGGGTGAGCCGGACAGCTGGACGGCTCCGGTGCGGAGTTGCGGCCGCATCGGAATCCGGTGGTCCCGGCGGGCCGGGCACCGGGGTGGACCTCGACCCCCACCCCGGGCTCACCCGCCGGGCCTCGGCCCCGGCCGTCGATGAGGAGCGGTTGTTCGACCAGGAAGTGGACGTACCAAGGAGGCAATGGACCATGTGGGAGATCGACGACGCTGTCGAGGTGCACTCGGTGTTCGCGGACGGCATCGAGACCCCGGACCAGTTCCTCTGGCGTGGGCGTCTGTGGCGGGTCACCGCGCTCAGGTCCCAGTGGACCGAGACCGCCGTTTGGTGGGAGCGCGGCATCATCGGCCCAGGCTCCATCCACGACCCGCGCGCTACCCGCTCCGGCGCGACCTATGACGCCGCCGCGTCCGACGATCCCCGGCCCGGACGCGAGCTGCCGTCCGACGTGTTGCCGGCCCGGATCGACGCTGCCATGGTCGCCGAGGCCTGCTCGGCGGCGCGCAGCACCGGTCCGACCCGGATCCACCCGGCGTCGACCACCGCCGTCCACTCCAGGACCCCGGCCGGCGTGGCGGCGGCAGTCGGGGTGCTGGATGCGGATTGGGGACCGGAGCGCACGGTGTTCCGGGTTGAAGCGGGCTGCGGCCGGCATGGCCGACGTGAGTTGTTCGATCTCGCCCACGACCCGGTGTCGGGTCGTTGGCAACTGGAGAGGGTGACCGACCGATGACTGTTTCACCGGTATCGCCGGCAGCTGCCGGTGCGGCCAGCCGAGAGCTGTCCCGTGCCCGCGCCGCGCTGGCCGAGGCCACGGAGACAACCGACCACCTGATTCGCTACTCGAGCGCCCATGTGGCCGCGCTCCGGGTCGCGGCCGCGGTGCTCGCCGTTCGCGCCCGTCCGGTCCGTTCGGGCAGCCGCCGCCGGGTGCAGCGCAACGCCTGGGTGCTGCTGGCCGAGGTCGCGCCGGAGTTCGGCGAGTGGGCGACGTTCTTCGCCGCCGGCGCCGCCCAGCGTGCGGCCGCCGAGGCTGGTCTGGAGCGCGCCGTCACGACCCGCGAGGCCGATGACCTGGTTCGCGCGGTCGACACCTTCTACGGCCAGGTGGAGGCCAGCCTGCGACTGTCCACGACGCCGGTGCTCACCGCCACCACCGACCCGCAGTCCGTCCTGACCCAACCCTGGATGCAAGCCAGCTGATCGACCTGACGCTGATGCCCTGAAGAGGCCTGAAGAGCCACTGAGGAGATCCCGACCGTGAACGAACAGCCGAGAGGCCTGGGCAAGGACCTGTGCGGTCGTGTGCACGCCCACACCGGCGCCGAGTGCTACCTGCCTGACACCCACTACCCGCGACCCCACCACTCCTTGACCGATGAGACCTGGCATGACGGCTTGTGCACCCAGTGCGCCGGATCCGGCCTCCAGGCCGACGCGCTCTGCCCGGCCTGCAACGGCACCGCGTTCGAGCCGCTGACGCTTCCGGAGACCTACCAGCCTGGCTGACTGGCACCAGGAGGGAACTAAGGTCAGCCACGTGAGTGACCTTCCTGTTCTGGATGCCGAGGATCAGCGGGTGCTGGGGAGCTTGCTGGAGAAGCAGGCGACGGTGCCGGCGTCGTACCCGCTCACCGCCAACGCGCTGCGGACCGCCTGCAATCAGACCAGCAACCGGGATCCGGTTGTCGACTACGACCAGGGGACCGTGGAGCGGGTCGCGCGGTCGCTGCGAGACCGCGAGCTGCTGCGGATCGTCTGGGTCGACACCGGCCGTCGGACGCTGAAGTATCACCAGATCCTCGACGAGAAGCTCGGGCTCGAGCCGGATGAGCGTGCGCTGATCACGGTGTTGCTCCTGCGCGGCGCGCAGGCGCCTGGCGAGCTGCGGACGCGGACCGAGCGGCTGCACAAGTTCGACGATCGGACCGACGTCGAGGCGTGCCTGCGGCGGATGGCCGCACGTCCTGAGCCGCTCGTGCGCGAGCTGGAGCGCCGCGCGGGTCAGCACGACCGTCGGTGGATCCATCTCCTCGGCCCGGTGCCCGAAGAGGAAGTGGTTGCCGCTGTCGAGTCCGTCGACCGCGACGCGGTCATCGCCGACGGCACCGAGGCGCGTGACGACCGGGTGCGCTCGTCGTACGACGCGGTGGCGACGGCGTACGCGGATGAGCTGCTGGATGAGCTCGACGGGTTGCCGTTCGAGCGGTGGCTGCTCGACCGGGTCGTTGCCCACGTCAACGGTCGCCCGGTGGTCGAGGTCGGCTCGGGGCCTGGTCACATCACGGCGTACCTGGCCGAGCAGGGAGCGGATGCCACCGGCGTCGACCTCTCGCCGGAGATGGTCGCCGAGGCGCAGCGGCGCTTCCCGGACCAGACCTTCGAGGTCGGCGACCTCCGCCGGCTGGGTCGTCCGCCGACCAGCTCAGGTTGGGCCGCCGTCCTCGCCTGGTACTCGCTGATCCACCTGGCCGCGTCGGAACTGCCGGACGCGATCGCGGCGCTGACTCGTCCGCTCGATCCGGGCGGTTGGCTGGTCATCGCCTTGCATGCCGGCGCCGAGGTTCGTCATGTCGAGGAGTTCCTCGGCCACGAGGTCAACCTGGACTACGTCCTCTACGACCCGAACCAGGTCGTCAACGTCGTCGAGACTGCCGGTCTCACCGACGTCGAGTGGTACCTGCGGGGGCCGATCGCCGCCCGCGACGAAACCACCCGCCGGCTGTACGTCGTTGCGCGCCGACCGTCCTGAACGCTCGGTGCGTGACCCGGGCACGGGCCTGCAGGTCGGGGTGGAAGTAGGGTGTGGCGCGGCAGCGCTGATGGGGGCTGATGGGGGACTGGCTGGAGGGTTGATGGTGGATCGGCGACGGCGGAGCGTGCGTACGGCGTTGGTGGGCGAGGTGTTGCGCGTTGCGTTGGCAGGCCGCAGCCGGACCGATCCGGCCGGCGGGCTGGACATCGTCGACCTCGGCGGCGGCACCGGCGGGTTCGCGGTTCCGCTGGCGGTCGAAGGGCATCGCGTCACGGTCGTCGATCCGAGTCCGGATGCGCTGGCATCGCTGGAGCGACGGGCCAGCGACGAAGGCGTCAGCAAGCTGGTCCGTGGAGTGCAGGGTGACGCCGCGGAGCTCCCCGGATTGGCGGGGGAGTCGAGCGCGGACGCCGTACTGTGCCACGGCGTCCTCGAGGTCGTAGACGACCCGGTGCAGGCGCTGCAGGCGATGGCGTCGGTACTGCGGGAGGGCGGCGTACTGAGTCTGCTTGTTGCCCAGCGCAACGCCGTCGTACTGGCTCGGGCGCTCGCCGGTCATCTGGCGGAGGCGCGGATCGCGCTGCAAGACCCGGACGGGCGCTGGGGTGCGACCGATCCGATGCCGCGGCGGTTCGACGAGGCCGGGATCACGGCGCAGTTGGCCGATGCCGGGTTCATGGTGCACACGGTGCACGGGGTACGAACGTTCGCCGACCTGGTGCCGGCCGCGTTCGTCGACTCCGAGCCGGGCGCCGCGGACTCGCTGGCCGAGCTCGAGCGGGCCGCCAGCCAGCACCCGGCGTTCCGTGCGCTGGCGACGCAGCTGCACATTCTCGCGACGCGCTGAGCTGTTTCGCGGCCGTTCCTGCCCGCGCGGAATGCGACGGAGGGTGACGATCGGGCTACCTGAGGCACGGTCAGGCGGTGATCGCTGTGAACCGGCTGTGAGCGACACGCCGGAATACATGGGTTTGGGACCTGTTCTGCCTGGGCAGTTGCCGGACCGTGACGCGCTGGACAGCCGGTCAGGGTTTCGTGTCAGCCACGCGCGGCCTAGACTGAAGGCGGCCTATCGAGATCGCGCTCATCATGGAGGGATCGACGGTGCCCCTCTCGGAAGAAGAGCAGCGCCAGTTCGAGCAGCTCGAACGCGCCCTCGCTGCGGAAGACCCGAAGTTCGTTTCCGCCATGCGGGGAACCAATGTGCGCTTGTACTACAAGCGGCGGGCAGTGCTTGCCGGCGTTGGATTTGTGCTGGGCATCGCGGTGCTGATGACCGGTGCGATCATCCCCAACACCATCATCGGAGTCATCGGCTTCGTGATGATGGTCGCGTGCCTGTACATCGCGGCGCTGAGCATGAAGCGGATCAGCAACGCGGGGGAGTCCGACGACATCCCACCGCCGCCGCCGACCAAACGCCACCGGACCAAGCACGACTCCTCCGGCAGCTTCATGGAACGCATGGAAGACCGCTGGCGCCGCCGCCGCGACGAGGACCTCTAACCCAATTCTTTCCCACCACACCCGTGCCCCCGCGGCACGGGTGTGGTGGTTTTTGTATCCCTGAGCCCGCACGCCGCACACGCACGCCGAAGGCGCTGACGCGCCGCGCCCCAGCGCGGGGTGAAGAACGTGCGCCGTGCCGGCGCTCCGCACCGGCAACCGATCCCGCCTGGGGTGCGTGAGGGGCTGGGTCACGCACCCCGGGGGTCAGTTGGTGTGGGGGCGTTTGGGGAGGACCAGCGAGCGTAGGCGGGCGAGGAGGAGGTCGAACTCGTCGAGCAAGTCCGAAGCTTCCGTGCTGCCTCGGCTCAGGTACCAGCGCCACGACGGCGGCAGGAAGCGGGCTCGCCAGCGGCGGCGGCGTGGGGCTTGGGTCCACAGCGCCTTGCGGACGGCGGATGCCTCGGGCCGGAGGTCCAGGTCGGGGTCGGCGTCGCCGGCGTACCGGAGGGCTTCGATCCCGCGCGCCAGCTTGCGGGCCGCCAGGTGGGTTTCGTCGGGGAGTTTGGAGAGCAACCACTGGCCGGTCTGCCGCGGGGTGGAGATCTCGGACCAGTCCAGCCCCAGATCTCGCGCGGTGTCGCGGATCTCCGCCCACAACCCCTCGGCGCCTGCCCGTCCGGGCGGTCTCAGGAACCGTCGCCGCCGGGTCGCCGCGCGGATCATCCACGGGATGCACAGCAGCAGGCCGACGCCGAGAATCCCGGCGATCACCTGTCCACCGCCGTTGGTGAACCAGTTGCCGGAGTCAACGATCCCGACGGAGCTCTGGTCCGGCAGGTTCGGGTCGTGCCGCGGCTTGTCGATCCCCGGGGTCTCGCCGGCGCCCGGAGTGCTCGGCACGCTGGTCGGCGCGGTCGTCGGGCTGGTCGGGTCGCCGGTCGCGGGGACGGTCCAGTTCGGCGTGGTCGAGACCCGGGCGGACGGCGTCGGCTCGAACCGGACCCAGCCGATGCCCTGGAAGTACAGCTCCGGCCACGCGTGCATGTCGTGCATCCGGACGGTGAACTCGCCGTCCTTGCCGGCCGTACCGGGCAGGAAGCCGATCCCGACCCGGGACGGGATCCCGATGATCCGCGCCATCAGCGCCATCCCGGTCGCGAACTGCTCGCAGTACCCGGTCTTGTTCTTCAGCAGGAAGTCCTCGAGCGCGGACATCCCGCTGCCCTTGGCGTTCGCGGTGCTGTAGGTGAAGTCGCCGCTGCGGAACCAGTTCTGGATCAGCACCGCGGCCTCGAACTTGTTGTCGCCGGCCGGAGCGACGACCTCGAACGTCTTCTGCTTGATGTCGTTCGGCGTCCGCTGTGGCACGGTCCCGGTGTACTGGTCCGGGTCGCTCGTGGTGATCGAGTCGTGCAAGTCCTGCGGCGTCGGCTGCAGGTCGTACGACGTCAGCTTGTACTTCTTGCCCGCGACGATCGACCCGTTCGACGAGACCACGTCCAGCGCTTCCGCGTCGTACTGCCAGTCCCGCTTCAGCGAGATCGAGTGCAACGGGTACGGAACCGGGGCGAACTGCGAGCGGAACGTCCGGGTGACGTCGATCTCCATGCTGGTCTGCGGGACCTTGGAGAGGTCACCGGTGTAGCCGGGCGGCGCGGTCAGGTCACCGGTGATCTTGTGCGGTGAGTCGCGCTGCGAGATCCGCCAGGTGTTGCCGTCGAACAGATCGAGCGCGGTCAGCCGCAGATACGTGCCGCCGGGGGGACCGCCCTTGTACGTGAGTGCGACGACGTTGTCGCCGCGCTTGAGGTTCTTGCCCATGTCGAGCATCGGGTCGGTCGACGAGATCGACGCCCCGAGCCCGTTGCCGGTGCCGCCGCCGGCCAGACCGTTGCCGACCACACCCTCCGGCAGCGCAGGTAGCAAGGCGGGCAGCAGTGCAGCGATCGCGACCACGGTCAGCCCGATCCGGCGACCGGCCTGGCCGAGCGCCGACGCTTCGACGGGCTCGGCCGCGTCGAGGTGCGAGACGCCCGAGATCCGGCGGCCCCAGCGGCTGAGCCGGCTGCGGCCTTCCGCGGAGAGCAGGACGATGTAGCCGATCGCCGGCGGGATGAACAGCAACGCCGGCAGCCCGCCGTGCACGGTCGCGGCCGGCACCGTGTACATGATCAGCAGCAGCAGGCCCGACCACGCGGCCTGCCGCAGCTGTACGGCGATGATGTGGATCAGCAGCCCGGTCGCGGTGATCACCGAAACCGCGAACAGGGTCAGATGCGAGTCCTGCGGCAGCGGCGCGCTGAACCGGTTGATCGAGTCCATCGCGTCGACCATCTGCGAGTTGAACTCGAGCGCGGTCGCCTTCCACGGGATCAGCCCGAACTTCATCGTCCCGTGCAGGAAGAACAGCGACAGCAGCTCCACCAGCACGAGCAGCTGAACGATCGGTACGACGATCCGCGGGGTCCGCAGGTTCTGCAGCAGGACCCCGATCCCCGTCACCACCGCGCACAGGAACGCGCTGATGAACAGGAACGGCCCGGAGAACACCGGCGTCAGCACGAGCGACCCGAGCACGGTCGCTCCCCAGGCAGCGATAGAGATCCTTGCGTGACCGGTCATCGGGCCTCCCGCCCTGGACTGAGGAGCGGAGCGACGAGGGAAGGGCGGGAGTCACAGCCCGGTGACCCGCCGCGCCGGAGGCGTGGCATCAAGAGAGTCATGCGATCCGTCCGCTCCGTAGTCCGAGGCCGGACCACACGGTGGGGAGGTGGTCGCCGCGGCGGACTCTGGCTACTCGCCAGCCGTTGCGGCGTAGTTCGTTCTCGGTTGCGTCTGTGGCGGCGGTCAGCCGGGCTGCCTTCTCGGTCGCCTCGGCGCCGACCGCCCAGCTGGCCGCGTCCAGCAGCAGGGCGACTCCGGTCGCCTGGCTGGTCCGCCAGCGGTTCAGGGCGATGACGTCATCGGTGCTACAGGCGCCCAGGATCGCGATCACCAGGCTCGGCTCCTGCGCGTGCCGATCGACGGTCAGCAGCGGACCGAGCTCGGCGTACTTGTGCTCCTCGACGGTCGCGCACTCGGTCAGCAGCTGCTGCTGGGTGAGCGGCTGGTGCACCGACGCGGACGTCCGGTGGGTGATCGCGTTCAGCGTGGTCGGTCCGCCGAGCATCGTGGTGACATACCCGCGCCGGATCCGGTCGATCCCGGCCGACGCGGCCGCGCTGACCGCCCACTCCAGGCTGGACGACGGACCGTGCCCGTGGTGCGAGATCGTCCGCGCGTCCAGGAACAACGCACACCGGCTCTGCCAGGGCTGCTCCTCACGGCGGACCATCAGCTCACCGCGGCGAGCAGTCGAGCGCCAGTGCACCCGGCGCAGGTCGTCGCCGTCGCGGTACTCGCGGACCGTCGCGTCCTCTTCACCAGCAGCGGCGATCGCCCGGGGCCGGTTCTCGCCCGAGCCGGCCCGGTCCGCGCCGAGACGGATCTCAGGCAGCCGGTACACCCGCGGCGTGACCAGCAGATGCTGGCTGCGCGTGAACGTCCGGCTGGTCTCCACCAGCCCGAACGGGTCGGCCACGGTCAGCATCAACGGCCCGACCTGGAACAGCCCACGTACGTCGGACTTGACCGGATAGGTGACCGTACGACGCCAGTTCGGACTCACGCGGTCGACGACGAACCGCGGCCGGTGACCCAGTACATAAGGAATGCGGTCCTCGAGCAGCAGCAGCCCCGCGGGCATCCGGCCCTGGTTGCTCAGGGTCAGCTCCACGGTCGCCTGCGTCCCGACCGGGACCTGGTCCGGCGCGAGGCTGCGCCGTACCTGCAGTCGCAGTCGGGTCCGGCCGACGACGAGGGCGGCGACGACCGGCAGCGCGGCCAGCAGGATGCCGACGCGCAGCAGGTCCTTCTGGCCGAGGAGCAGCGCGCAGAGCGATGCGGTGAGACCGGCCGCGACGAACGCCCGCCCCCTGGTGGTCAGTCCGCGCAGTGCCTGCCGCATGTCTCAGTCCCGGCGGGTGCGGGGGAGGGCCACGCTGGACACCAACCCGGAGATGATGTCGGCTGCACCGCGCCCACCGAGATGCGCCTCAGCCGCTGGGAGCACCCGGTGCGCGAGGACCGGCACCGCGAGCTCCTGGATGTCGTCCGGCAGTACGAACTCGCGTGCGTCGAGCGCTGCCGCCGCACGCGCCGCCCGGATCAGGTGCAGCGTCGACCGCGGGCTGGCGCCGAGCCGCAGCTCCTGCGACCGCCGGGTCGCGCCGACCAGGGCGACGGCGTACTCCTTCACACCTTCGGACACGTGCACGGACTGCACCGTCTTCACCAGCCGGAGGATCTGCTGGCCGTCGGTGACCGGCTGCAGGCTCAACAGCGGGTCGTCGGCCGCGTGCCCGTCGAGCATCCGCAGCTCGGCGGCCGGCTCCGGGTAGCCCATCGATACGCGGGCCATGAACCGGTCGCGCTGTGCCTCGGGGAGCGGGTAGGTGCCTTCCATCTCGATCGGGTTCTGCGTCGCGATCACCATGAACGGCGCGTCCAGGTGGTACGTCGTGGTGTCGACGGTGACCTGGCGCTCCTCCATCGACTCCAGCAGCGCGGCCTGGGTCTTCGGCGAGGCACGGTTGATCTCGTCGCCGACGACGATGTTCGCGAACACCGCGCCGGGCTTGAACTCGAAGTCGCGGATCTCCTGGTTGAAGACGGAGACGCCGGTGATGTCCGACGGCAGCAGGTCCGGCGTGAACTGGATCCGGCGCACGGTGCAGTCGATCGACTTCGCCAGCGCCTTCGCCAGCATCGTCTTGCCGACGCCCGGCACGTCCTCGATCAGCAGATGTCCCTCGGCCAGCAGAACGGTGATGGCGACCTCGACCACGTCGGGTTTGCCCTCGATCACCTGCTCCATGGCCCGGCGGACGCGGCCCGCCACCTCGGACAGCTCGTCGAAGTCCCCGGCTCCTGCCAGCGGCGAGCTGGTCGCGGTGGTGCTCACTCTGTGTCCTCCCCATTCGTTGACTGCCGACACATTCTCACCCGCTGTAGGGGTCGGGCCTAGTGCGGCGGGGGTTTCGTTACCTGGCGTTTCGGTGTTCATCGGCGCACGCCCTCACGGGGTCGGAGTCGTCCCTCCAAGCGTACGGGCGGGAAAAGCGTGCGTGCGCCGTACGACGTTCCGAGTCCGCAGAAGGTTCACGACGAACCGCGGCGGACGGTTCATCAATTTCCCGGTGGAGCGAAGTGGAGGAAGGAAGTGGAGCGATGGGGAGGGCCAGACGGTTGAGTCGGCAGCGACACGCGGGAAAGCAGGCGTGGATTCACGCGGCGCGGGGGCGGAATGGGGCGGAAGTTGGTTGACGGTGGTGGAAAGTGGAGTAAGGTGGAGCGCAGTGGAACTGAAGTGGTGGAAACACTCGCCTGAGTCGGAGAGTCCGCAACGGGGAGGTGGAGCGTGTTCCTCGGAACTCACTTCCCCAAGCTCGACGACAAGGGACGGCTGTTCCTGCCGGCGAAGTTCCGCGACGAGCTGGCCGACGGTCTGGTGATCACGCGTGGGCAGGAGCGATCGCTGTCCGTGTGGCCGGAGCGTGAGTTCGTCCAGCTGACCGAGCAGTTGAAGCAGGCTCCGATCACCAACAAGGGTGCCCGGGACTACCTACGGATGTTGTTCGCCGGCGCCTCCAACGAGATGCCGGACAAGCAGGGCCGGGTCACCATCCCACCGATGTTGCGTGATTACGCGTCACTGGATCGCGACTGCGTCGTCATCGGGGCGATGAACCGGGTGGAGATCTGGAACACGGAGAACTGGAACCGGTACTCCGCGGAGCAGGAGCAGGCGTTCGCCGACCTCTCCGAGGAAGTGCTGCCAGGCATCTTCTAGAGGCACAGCTGAACAGAGTGCGAGGACACACCGACCGTCCGGTGAGATCACGGGTCCGACTTCCGACCTGCAGTGTTGGCGTCACTTCCCCGGCGCCAAGGCCATCAGGTACTTCCCCGGGAGGCGTACCCGCGATCTGACCGGACGGTGCTGTCTACGTACCACACAAGACCTGCGGGGGCAGGGTCGCTCCCGCAGGGGCAGGGCAGTGACGGGAAGGGTCGAGATGAACGCTGCGGAGCGGCATGTGCCGGTGATGCTGGAGCGCGTGGTCGCGCTGCTGGCGCCGGCACTCGCGCGTCCCGGCGCGGTCGTCGTCGACGCCACCCTCGGCCTCGGCGGTCATTCCGAGGCGTTCCTGCGGCAGTTCCCCGACGTACGGCTGATCGGCTTCGACCGGGACCCGGCCGCGCTGGAGCTGGCCGGCGAGCGACTCGCGCCGTACGAGGACCGGATCACGCTCGTGCACGCGGTGTACGACGAGTTGCCGCGGGCGCTCGCGGATCTCGGCATACCGGCGATCGACGGGATCCTGTTCGACCTCGGCGTCTCGTCGATGCAGCTGGACGAGGCCGACCGTGGGTTCGCGTACGCGCAGGACGCGCCGCTGGACATGCGGATGGACTCGACCGGCCCGACCACCGCGGCCGACATCGTCAACACCTACAGCGCGGCCGACCTGGCCCGGATCCTGTTCCAGTACGGCGAGGAGAAGTTCGCCCGCCGGATCGCGGACCGGATCGTGCGGGAGCGGGAGACCGAGCCGTTCACGAACAGCGCGCGGCTGTCCGAGCTGGTCCGGAACGCGATCCCGCAGGCGGCCCGGCGTACCGGAGGACATCCGGCGAAGCGGACGTTCCAGGCGCTGCGGATCGAGGTGAACGGCGAGCTCGACGTACTGCGTCGTGCGCTGCCGGCCGCGCTGCAGGCGCTGGCGTTGCACGGGCGGATCGTGGTGATGAGCTACCACTCGCTCGAGGACCGGATCACCAAGCAAGCGTTCGCGGCCGGCACGAAGACCGACGTACCGGACGACCTGCCGGTGATCCCGGCCGGACATGAGCCGTATCTGAAACTGCTGACCCGCGGTGCCGAGCGACCGACCGAGGAAGAGGTCGCCGCGAACCCGCGCGCGGCGTCCGCCCGGGTGCGGGCGGCGACACGAATCCGGGAGAAGGGACTGGTGGCCTGATGAGCACTGTCTTCAGCCCGCAGAAGGCGCGGGTGACGCCGGTCCCCAGCACTGCGAAGAAGCGCACCGAGCCGCGGCTGCGGGTGGTGTACGGCGCGCCGTTCCGGCCGCCGCGGATGCCGTTCGTCATCTTCGTGGTTTCGCTGCTGGCCGCAGGGCTGGTCGGTCTGCTGCTGCTGAACACGCAGCTGCAGAGCGGGACGTTCGAGGTCACCAAGCTGAGCGCCCAGGCGGATCAGCTGCGCGACCAGCAGGAGCTGCTGGAGAAGCAGGTCCGCACGCTGGAGTCGCCGCAGAACCTGTCCGACCGCGCGCTGCGGATGGGCATGGTGCCGAACCCGAACCCGGTGTTCCTGCGGCTGTCCGACGGGCGGGTGCTCGGTGTGCCGGCCGAGGGCAAGGCCGGGACGGGTACGGCGATGTTCGGTCCGGGTACGCCGACCGGCACTGCCACCAAGCCGCCCGCGGTGAAGCCGACGACGAAGTCGCCGGTGAAGCCGACCACGCCGGTGAAGCCGACGGCCGGCACCACCAAGCCTCCGACGGGCACCACCAAGCCTCCGACGGGTACGACGAAGCCGCCGACCGGGACGACGAAGCCGCCGGTCACGACGAAGAAGCCTGCTACGACCACACGGGGATGATCGGATGACGGATCGACGGGGAAACGAGCCGCCACGCAAACGTGGTGCCACACCGGGCCGGGAGAACCCACCCCGCAAGGCTCAACCCCGTCGTCCGTCCGCTACAGACAGTCCCCGCTCCACTCCACCACGCCCCGAATCCACCCGCGAAAGACTCCTCCGCCAAGCCCAGGAGGAGAGCGGCGCTCCACGCCGGCCCTCGAGTGGTGAGGGAGAACGGCGACGCCGCCCAGCCCCGGAGAGCGCCGGGCGAGCAGCCCCGCGCAAGAAGGCGGCCGCGGGCCGGCCGGTGCCGCGCCGTCGACCGGACGGCGCGGAGCGGAAGGCCCCGGCGAAGAAAGCGCCGGCCAAGAAGGCGGCAGTAAAGAAGAGTGCTGCCAAGAAGCGGCCGCCGCAGAATCGGCCGCAGCCTCGGCCCAAGCGGCGGAAGGTGCGGAAGGCGCCTCGGATGTTGCGGTTGGGGCGGCCGGCGGTGCGGTTGCGGGTTACGTTCGGGGTGATGGCGTTTGTGTTGTCGCTGTTCGCCGGGCGGCTCGTGTTGCTGCAGGGGGTGGACCCGGACAGCTACGCGCAGGCGGCGACCCGGGAGAACACGAAGCCGTTCATCCTGCACGCGACCCGCGGCGCGATCACCGACCGCAACGGCGTCGAGCTCGCGGTCTCCGAGGACGCGGTAGCGATCACCGCGGACCCGACACAGACCAAGCCCGTCGCGCAGCAGCTCGCCTCGATCCTCGCGCCGAAGGTCACCGGTACGACGTACGGCAAGCTGATCTCCGCGATGACCGGCAAGGGCCGCTTCGCCTACCTCGCGCACCACGTCCCGCCGACGACGTGGAGCGCGATCCAGGCCGAGATCAAGACCGCGAACGCGACCATCTCCCAGCAGAACAAGGGCAGACCGCAGGACCAGGCAGCACCGCTGCTGGCCGGCCTGTACACCGAGGACGACCCGATCCGCAGCCACCCGAACGGCAGCATCGCCGCGAGCGTGGTCGGCGTGACCGGTGCCGACGGCAAGGGCCTGTCCGGACTCGAGTACGGCCTGAACGACAAGCTGTCCGGCCACGACGGCCGGGCGATGTACGAGGTCGACACCAAGGGCAACAAGATCCCGAACGCGAACCACACGGTCGAGGAGCCCAAGCCCGGTGTCGGCATACAGCTGACCCTGGACACCGATCTGCAGTTCTTCGCGGAGAAGCGGATCGAACAGGCGGTCAAGCAGTACAAGGCCAGTGCCGGGACGGTGATCACGATGGACGTGAAGTCCGGCGAGATCCTCGCGATGGCCAACTACCCCTCGTTCGACCCGAACCAGCCGGTGACGAAGACCACCAACCTGAGCAACCCCGCCCTGGAGCGCTCCTACGAACCCGGCAGCGTGCAGAAGGTGGTCACGATGGCCGCGCTCGCCGACGCCGGGCTGATCACGCCGGACTCCAAGCTCGTCGTTCCCGGCAGCATCGACGTGCAGCGCCGGACCATCAAGGACCACTGGGACCACGGGACCCTGCACCTGACCGCGGCCGGCGTGATCGCGAAGTCGTCCAACGTGGGCACGATCCTCGCGGCCCGGCAGATGCAGATCCCGCAGTTCGTGAAATACCTGCACGACTTCGGCTTCAGCGAGCCGACCGGCCTGAACTTCCCCGGCGAGACCAACGGCCGGATGCCGGCGGGCGACGAGTGGCCCGAGATCAGCCGGTCGAACATCGCCTTCGGCCAGGGCCTCGCCGTGAACGCCGTGCAGGAGGCGGCGGCGGTGAACGCGGTCGCCAACGGCGGCATCTACGTCCCGCCGAAGCTCGTCCGCGACTACGTCGACGCGAACGGCACGACGATTCCGAACCAGACCGCGGCGCCACGGCGGGTGGTCAGCGAGCAGGCGGCCAAGATCGTCACGACGATGATGGAGGCCGTGACGTCGAAGAAGGGCGGCACCGCACCGCAGGCCGCGATCGACGGTTACCTGGTCGCAGGCAAGACCGGCACGGCGCAGCAGGTCGTCCCGGGCACCGGCAAGTACGGCAGGTGGGCGACTTCTTTTGCCGGATTTGCCCCGGCAGACAACCCACGGTTCATGACGTACGTCGTACTGCACGATCCCGTCGGTGCGCGGGGTGGTGGCTTCCAGGGAGGACCGGTGTTCCGGGACGTGATGAGTTACGCGCTGCAGAAGTACGTCGTGCCGCCATCGGGGGCGCAGCAGCCGAGCATTCCGCTGACTTGGTGACGCAGGGTCAGGTAGGAGTCACAGGGTCCGGAGCGGTAGCCTCAGGGCCCGTGTCCACCCCTACCGCCGCAGGCGGCGCGGTCGCAGCGATCAGGCCACGGCACGTCGTGCCGGTCAGCCTCGCCGACCTCGCGAGCGTCGCCCACACACAGCTGCCGGCAGAGTCGCCGGCAGCGGTTACCGGCGTCACCCTCGACTCGCGTTCCGTCCTTCCCGGCGACCTGTACGCCGCTCTGCCCGGTGCGGTCACGCATGGTGCGGAGTATGTCGCGAAAGCCCAGCAGGCCGGCGCCATCGCCGTACTCACCGACCCCACCGGAGCTGACCGGGCCGCTGCGACCGGACTGCCGGTGCTGGTTGTCGACAACCCGCGCAGCGTCCTCGGCGCGGTCGCGTCCCGTGTCTACGGCGAGCCGACCAGTGAGCTGCGGCTGCTCGGGGTGACAGGGACGAACGGCAAGACCACGACCAGCTTCCTGCTGGACGCCGTACTGCGGGGGCTCGGTCCGGCAGCGTTGATCGGGACGATTCAAACGCGTGTCGGCGACGAGGTCGTGAAGAGTGTCCGGACCACGCCGGAGGCCACCGACCTGCAGGCGCTGTTCGCGGTGATGCGGGAGCGGGCGGTCGAGTGGTGCGCGATGGAGGTGTCGAGCCACGCGCTGGCCTTGGGGCGCGTCGACGGTGCTCGATTCGCGGTCGCGGGGTTCACCAACCTCACGCAGGACCATCTGGACTTCCACAAGACGTTCGAGGAGTACTTCCAGGCGAAGGCCTCGTTGTTCACCCCGGAGCGGTGTGATGTAGCTGTGGTGACCATCGACGACGAGTACGGACGCAGGCTGGCGGCACAGACCGTCGTACCGCTGGTCACTGTGTCGACCAAGGGCGACGCCGACTGGACCGTGGCCAACCGGCATCAGTCCGAGCACGGCACGACTGTGTTCGACGCGACAGGGCCGGACGAGACGCTGACGCTGGAGATCGCGCTTCCGGGCGGGTTCAACATCGCCAACGCACTGCTGGCGACCGTGATGCTGCGCCAGGCCGGCGTACCCGCCGACGCGATCGCGGCCGGTCTTCGGACGGCGGCCGTGCCCGGGCGGATGGAGCTGTTCACCCGCGAGGACGGCCTGGCCGTGATCGTCGACTACGCACACACCCCGGACGCGGTCGAGCTGGCGCTGCAGGCGGCGCGTGGCGCGACCAAGGGCCGGCTGTTCGCAGTCGTCGGCTGTGGCGGTGACCGCGACCCGTGGAAGCGGCCGGCGATGGGCGCCGCGGCCGCCCGGACCGCGGACGTGGTGATCGTGACCGACGACAACCCGCGCAGCGAGGACCCGGCGGCGATCCGCGCCGCGGCCGTGCAAGGTGCGCGGGAGGCGCTTCCGGCCGTCGACCTGCACGAGATCGGCGACCGCCGGCAGGCCATCGCGTCCGCGATCGACCTGGCCGGCCCGGGCGACACCGTCGTCGTACTCGGGAAGGGCCATGAGACCGGCCAGGACGTCGGCGGTGTGATCCACCCGTTCGACGACCGCGAAACCGTGCGTGACCTGTTGGAGGCAGACCGGTGATCCCTGTCAGTTGCGGCGAGATCGCCGACGCCGTCCGCGGCGAGCTCGTGGGCGTCGAGCCCGCGGCCGTCGTCGACGGCTCGGTGGTGATCGATTCGCGAGCCGCCGAACCGGGTGGGCTGTTCGTCGCCCTGCCCGGTGAGCGCGTCGACGGGCACGACTACGTCGGTACGGCGACCGCGGCAGGCGTCACCGCCTCGCTGACCACCCGGCCGATCGAGGGGAGCCCGTGCATCGTCGTCGACGACCCGCAGCGCGCCCTCGGCGATCTGGCCCGGTTTGTCGTCGGCAAGCTGCCGGACCTGACCGTGATCGCCCTCACCGGTTCGTCCGGCAAGACCAGCACCAAGGACCTGATCGCCCAGGTCATCCGTCCGTACGGCGAGACCGTGTCGCCCGAGGGATCGTTCAACAACGAGCTCGGGCATCCGCTCACCGCGCTGCAGGCGACCGCGACGACGAAGTACCTCATCGCCGAGATGGGAACGCGGCACCAGGGCGACCTCACCTACCTGACCGGGATCACCCCGCCGGACATCGGCCTGGTGCTGAACGTCGGCACCTCGCACATCGGCGAGTTCGGATCGCAGGACAACATCGCGCTCGCCAAGGGCGAGCTGATCGAGGCGGTGCCGGCGGACGGCATCGCGATCCTGAACGCCGACGACCACCGGGTCGCCGCGATGCGGAGCCGGACGCTGGCCCGCGTGCTGACGTTCGGCGAGGCGGCCGAGGCCGACATCCGCGCGGAGGGCGTCAAGCTCGACGCGGAAGGACGTCCCGCGTTCGCCCTGCATCTCGGCGACTTCAGCGGCGACGTGCAGCTGCAGTTCATCGGCGAGCACTACGTGTCGAACGCGCTGGCCGCCGCGGCGGTCGGGTCGGCGATCGGCCTGACGCCGGAGCAGATCACCCACGGCCTGAACGCCGCCACCCGGGTGTCGGCCGCGCGGATGGAGCTGACCGAGCGGGCCGACGGTGTGACGATCATCAACGACGCGTTCAACGCCAACCCCGACTCGACCCGCGCGGCGCTGAAGTCGCTGGTCGCCATCGGCCGGTCGCGGGACGCGCGGACCTGGGCGGTGCTCGGCGAGATGCTCGAGCTCGGCGACACCTCGGCCGACGAGCACGACGCGATCGGGCGGCTCGTCGTACGGCTGGACGTGAACCGGCTGGTCGTGGTCGGCGAGGGCGCGAAACCGATCCATCTCGGCGCCTCGCTGGAAGGCTCGTGGGGCAACGAGTCCGTGTTCGTCGACACGATCCCGGAAGCGCTCGAACTGCTCAGGTCCGAGCTGCGCGCGGGAGACGTCGTACTGGTGAAGTCCTCTAAGGGCTCGAAACTGCGCAGCCTCGCTGAGGCATTGCTGGAGGACCTGCAGTGATCTCGATCCTGTTCGGCGGCGCCGTCGCGATGGTGCTGACGCTGATCGGCACCCGCTGGGCGATCGCCCTGCTGTCGAAGCGCGGTTACGGTCAGGAGATCCGCGACGACGGCCCGACCTCGCACCACACCAAGCGCGGTACGCCGACGATGGGCGGCACCGTGTTCATCCTGGCCACGATCGTCGGGTACTTCGCGGCGAAGGTCTTCACGATGACCGCTCCGACCGCATCCGCCCTGCTCGTGCTGTTCCTGATGGCCGGAATGGGCGCGGTCGGCTTCCTCGACGACTTCATCAAGATCTTCCGGCAGCGCAGCCTCGGCCTGCGCAGCAAGGCGAAACTCGCCGGCCAGACAATGGTCGCGGTGATCTTCGCGGTGCTGGCGCTGCAGTTCCCGGACGACCGTGGGCAGAAGCCGGCCTCGCCGTTCATCTCGTTCATCCGCGACATCGGCTGGCTGGAGCTGCCGGCCATCCTGGTGATCATCTGGATCCTGCTGCTGATCGCGGGCATGTCGAACGGCGTCAACCTCGCCGACGGCCTGGACGGGCTCGCGACGGGCGCGTCGATGATGGTGTTCGGCGCCTACACGCTGATCTGCATCTGGCAGTTCAACCAGAGCTGCGCGACCGCGCAGGGCGTCGGCGCCAAGTGCTACGAGGTCCGAGATCCGCATGACCTGGCTGTGGTCGCGGCCTGTCTGACCGGCGCGCTGTTCGGGTTCCTGTGGTGGAACGCGTCGCCGGCCAAGATCTTCATGGGTGACACCGGTTCGCTGTCGCTCGGCGGTGCGCTGGCAGGTCTTGCGGTGATGACCCGGACCGAGCTGCTCGTGCTGCTGCTCGGCGGTCTGTTCGTCATCATCACCGCCTCGGTCATCCTGCAGGTCGGCTACTTCAAGGTGACAAAACGTACGGCGGGAGTCGGGAAACGACTCTTCCGAATGGCGCCGCTGCAGCATCACTTCGAGATGCTCGGCTGGGAGCAGGTCAACGTCGTGATCCGGTTCTGGATCATCCAAGGCCTGTGTGTGGTGATCGGTCTCGGGGTCTTCTACGCGGAATGGGTGACCGGATGAGTCTCGAGACACGGACCGACGACGGTTGGGCGACGACACGGTTCGTCGTGCTCGGCTTCGGTACTGCGGGCTACGCCTGCGCCGACTCCCTGATCCAGGCCGGCGCCGAGCACCTCGTCGTACTCGACGATCGCGACAACGAGGCGCTGCGTGAGAAGGCAGTGATCCTGGAGACGCTCGGTGCGACGATCACGCTCGGCCCGGGCAGTACGGCGGAGCTGCCGAAGGACGTCGACGTCGTCGTCACGTCTCCCGGCGTACCGCCGCACGCGCCGTTGCTCGCGCAGGCCGCCGAGCGCGACGTACCGATCTGGAGCGAGATCGAGCTGGCCTGGCGACTGCGCGACCCGGCCAACGCCGCACCGTGGTTGTGCCTCACCGGCACCAACGGCAAGACCACGACCGTCCAGATGCTGACCGCGATGTTGCGGGCCGCCGGTCTCCGGACCGTTGCCGCGGGCAACGTCGGGCTGCCGCTGCTCGAGGCCGTGATGGACCCCGAGCCGTACGACGTGATCGCGGTCGAGCTGTCCAGCCAGCAGTTGCACTACACGTATTCGATGTCGGCACACTCGGCCGCCGTCCTGAATGTCGCATCGGATCACGTCGACTGGCACGGCTCGCTCGACGCGTACGCCAAGGCCAAGGGCCGCATCTACGAGAACTGCCAGATCGCGTGCGTCTACAACGTCGCGGACAAGGCGACCGAGCAGCTGGTGATGGACGCGGACGTGATCGAGGGCTGCCGCGCGATCGGCTTCACCCTCGGTACGCCGGGACTGTCGATGGTCGGGATCGTCGACGACCTGCTGGTCGACCGGGCGTTCATCGAGCAGCGGGCGACGTCCGCACTGGAGCTGGCGATGATCTCCGATGTCACGCCGGCCGCACCGCACAACATCGCGAACGCGCTGGCCGCGGCCGCGCTGGCGCGGGCGTTCGGCGTACCGGCGACCGCGGTCCGCGACGGGCTGCGCGGGTTCCGGCCGGACAAGCACCGGATCGCGCAGGTCGCAGAGGTTGCCGGGGTCAACTATGTCGACGACTCGAAGGCGACCAACCCGCATGCCGCGCAGGCCTCGCTGCTCGCGTACGAGCACGTGGTGTGGATCGCCGGCGGCCAGGCCAAGGGTGCGACGTTCGACGAGCTCGTGATCGCGGCCCGCGAGCGGTTGCGGGCCGTCGTGCTGATGGGCCAGGACAAGCAGGTGATCGCCGAAGCACTCGAGCGACACGCACCAGATGTCCCGAGGATCGTCGTCGAGGCAACAGACACTGGAGCTATGCAGATCGTGGTGGGGGAGGCGGCGAAGCTCGCACAGGTGGGTGACACCGTGCTGCTCGCGCCCGGCTGCGCATCCTGGGACATGTTCGCCAACTACGGAGCCCGTGGGGACGCCTTCACCGAAGCCGTACGCGCGCTCGGTAACTGATCCGGAGGTGATCGCGTGACCTCGATCGCGGATCAGCCCGAGGGCAGGAAGAACGCTGAACGGCCCTGGGTCGCGGCGATCCGGGACGTGCTCGACCGGCCGCTGACGTCGTACCACATCGTGCTCGGCGCGACCGGCCTGCTGCTGGTGCTCGGGCTGATGATGGTGCTGTCGGCATCGAGTGTGCTGTCGCTGCGGGTCAACGGGAACAGCTACACGATCTTCGTCCGGCAACTGATCTGGGTCGTGGTCGGCCTGCCGATGGCCTACGTCGCCTCGCGGATGACACCACGGCACTTCCGCATGCTCGCGTACGTCGCGCTGCTCGGCTCGATCTTCCTGCTCGTGCTGACCTACATCCCCGGCCTCGGCGTCGGCGTGAACGGCAACACCAACTGGCTGAACCTCGGCGGACCGCTGCAGATCCAGCCGAGCGAGTTCGCCAAGCTGGCAATGGTGATGTGGTGTGCGGATCTCTATGCGCGCAAGGAGAAACTGCTCACCCAGTGGAAGCATCTGCTGGTCCCGATGGTGCCGGTCTGCGGTCTGGTGATCGCGCTGGTGGTCGGGCAGCACGACCTCGGTACGGCGCTGGTACTGATGGCCGTGATGATCGGCATGATCTGGATCGTCGGCGCACCGACCCGCCTGTTCGTCGCGACGATCGTCGTGGTCGGCGCGGTCGCGACGTACTTCGTCAACGCGGAGAAGTACCGGATGCAGCGGGTCACGTCATTCCTGGACCCGTTCTCGGACCCGATGGGTGTCGGCTGGCAGGCGTACCACTCGTTCTACGCGCTCTCCACCGGCGGTTGGTGGGGCGTCGGCATCGGCAACAGCCGGCAGAAGTGGAGCAACCTGCCGGAGGCGCACACCGACTTCATCTTCTCGGTGATCGGCGAGGAGCTCGGCCTGGTCGGGTCGCTCACCGTGCTTGCTCTGTTCCTCACGCTGGCGTACGCCGGAGTGCGGATCGCGACCCGGAACACCGAGCCGTTCGTCCGCTATGCGGCGGCGGGGATCACCATCTGGATCATGGCCCAGACGCTCGTCAACCTGGGCGCCGTGATCGGACTGCTACCCATCGTGGGTATCCCGCTCCCGCTTTTGTCGTACGGTGGTTCCGCACTGCTGCCGACGCTGATCGCGATCGGCATGCTGCTGTCCTTCGCGAAGGCCGAGCCCGGCGCGCAGGCCGCCCTGAAAGAGACCCGGCGGCCACGGTTCGGGTGGCTGCCTTCGCGGCGTACGCCGCAACACAAGTGAACCCGCGGGAGCGTTGAAAGCTGTGCCCAGCATCGTTCTGGCCGGCGGCGGTAGCGCCGGCCACACCTCACCCCTGATCGCCACCGCCGACGCGCTGCGCCGGATCGACCCGACCGTCGAGATCCTCGCCCTCGGCACCGAGCGCGGCCTCGAGACCCGGGTGGTGCCGGAGGCCGGCTACCGGCTGGAGCTGATCCCGCCGGTGCCGCTGCCCCGCAAGCCCACGCCGGCGCTGCTCGCCGTACCGGGGAAGATGCTGGCCTCGGTCAGCGCGGCCCGGCGGGTGCTCGACGAGGCGAAGGCCGACGTCCTGGTCGGGTTCGGCGGTTACGTGTCCACCCCGGCGTACGTCGCCGCCTGGCGGCGGAAGACGCCGATCGTCGTGCACGAGGGCAACGCGGTGCCTGGGATCGCGAACAAGTTCGCCGCCCGCTACTGCACGCAGCACGTGAAGACGTCGTTCCCCGGCAGCGAGCTGCCGCACGCCGAGTACGTCGGGCTGCCGATCCGGCGCGCGATCTCGACGCTCGACCGGGCCGCGCTGCGGGCCGAGGCCCGGCAGTTCTTCGGCCTCGACCCGGATGCGCCGACGCTGTTCGTCACCGGCGGGTCGCAGGGTGCGCGGCAGATCAACGAGGCCGTCTCCGGCGCCGCGGCCGACCTGCAGGCGGCAGGTATCCAGGTCCTGCACGCGATCGGCCCGAAGAACAGCCTCGAAGTACCGCAGACCGGCCGCTATCCGTACGTCGTCCTGAACTACGTCGACCGGATGGACCTGGCGTACGCCGCGGCCGACCTGGTCGTCTGCCGGTCCGGGGCGAACACCGTGACCGAGGTCTCCGGCGTCGGACTGCCCGCGATCTACGTTCCGCTGCCGATCGGTAACGGTGAGCAGCGGCTGAACGCCAAGCCCGTGGTGGACGTGGGCGGAGGTGTGCTGATCGACAACGCGCAGATGACCGCGGACTGGGTCCGGGCGAATGTCCCGCAACTTCTGCACGACCGCGAGCGTCTGACAGCCATGTCCACAGCTGCGACCGGTGTGATCCGGACGGATGCCGACGAGCGATTGGCGCGAATCATCCTGGATGTGGTGAGGTCTGCGTCGTGATCGTCACCGCACCTGACACGCTGCTGCCGGCCGAGAAGCTGGGCAGAGTGCACTTCGTAGGAATCGGCGGCGCCGGCATGTCCGGTATCGCCCGGATCATGGCCTCCCGCGGGATCGAGGTGTCCGGGTCCGACGCCAAGGACGGCAAGGTGCTCGCCGCGCTCCGGGCCCTCGGCGCGACCTGCTGGGTCGGTCACGCCGCCGAGCACGTGAAGGACGTCGACACGGTGGTGGTGTCGACCGCGATCCGTGAGACCAACCCCGAGGTGGTCGCCGCCCGCGAGGCCGGGATCCCGATCCTGCCGCGGGCCGCCGCGCTCGCCTCGGTGATGGTCGGCCGCCGTACGCTCGCGGTCGCCGGCACGCACGGCAAGACGACCACGACGTCGATGCTCACGGTCGCGCTGCAGCACTGCGGCGCGGACCCGTCGTACGCGATCGGCGGCAACCTGAACGAGTCCGGGTCGAACGCCCACGACGGCAGCGGCGACCTGTTCGTCGCCGAGGCGGACGAGTCCGACAAGTCGTTCCTGACCTACTCGCCCGAGGTGTCGATCGTCACCTCGGTCGAGCCGGACCACCTGGACAACTACGGCGACGAGGCCAGCTACCGCAAGGCGTTCGAGGAGTTCTGCGACCGCGTGCTGCCCGAGGGCTTCATGGTGATCTGCCAGGACGACGCCGGCGCCCGGCGGCTGGCGGAGTACGCGCGCGACCGCGGCATCGACGTACGGACGTACGGCGAGTCCGAGAACGCGGATCTGCATGTCACCGAGATCACGGCGAACGGCGCGACGCAGTCGTTCGTGCCGGTGTACCGCGGGCGAAGGCTGCCGATGGTGCAGCTGCAGCAGGCGGGCAAGCACAACGCGCTGAACGCGGCGGCAGCACTGACGGTCGGGCTCGGGCTCGGTTTCTCCGCGGCCGATCTGGCCGAAGGGCTGGCGGCGTTCACCGGCACCGGCCGGCGGTTCGAGTTCAAGGGGCTCGAGGACGGCGTGCGGGTGTTCGACTCGTACGCGCACCACCCGACCGAGCTGGCCGTCGACCTGACCGCGGCACGCACGGTGGCGGGGGAGGGGCGCGTGATCGCGTGCTTCCAGCCGCACCTGTTCAGCCGCACACGGATCTTCGCCAAGGAGTTCTCCGAGTCGCTGGCGCTGGCCGACGAGGTCGTGGTGATGGACGTGTTCGCGGCCCGCGAGGACCCGGAGCCGGGGATCACCGGCGCGCTGATCGCCAACCACGTGCCGCTGAAGCCGGACCAGGTCCGGTTCGAGCCGTCCTGGTCCGCCGTACCGCAGCTGGTCGCGGACCTGGCAGAGCCGGGTGACCTGGTGGTGACGCTGGGCGCGGGCGACGTGACCCTGATCGGCCCGGAAGTCGTTGGTCTGCTGGCCGAACGCGCCGCCGAGCGCGAATCGGCCCGCGAGCCTGCGGCCGAGGCGCTCACACCTGTGGTGGAGTAAAAGGGTGGGGTTTGTTGAATGAGCCAGAGCGTTGATCTGGCTCGGGCACAGCAGCGGTTCGCGCGCCGGCAGCGGCTGGTGCGCCGGCGGAGTTGGCTGCCCTGGGCGATCGGCGGCGGACTCGTCGTCGTGGCCGGGCTGATCGTCTGGTTGTTCTACTTCTCCTCCGCGCTCGCGGTCTCGGGTGTCCGGATCAGCGGCGCCGACACGGTGCCGCTGGCAACGATCGAGCAGACTGCGGCCGTGCCGATCCGCACCCCGCTGGCGAAGGTCGACCTGCGGTCGATCGCCGACCGGGTGCGGACGATCCCGGCGGTCGCGGACGCGCAGGTGACCCGCGCCTGGCCGAACAAGATCGTGATCGTCGTCACCGAACGGGTTCCGGTGGTGGTCGTCACCGACGGCTCGCGGTTCGAGCTGGTCGACGCGACCGGCACGTCGTATCGCACGGTGCCGAACCGTCCGGCCGGACTGCCGGAGGCGAAGGTGACCGGCGTACGGCGCGACGTCACGGTCCACTCGGTGGTGACGGTTTCGGCCGCACTGCCGGACAGCCTGCGGGCACAGGTGGGCACGATCTCGGCAGCGTCGCCGGACTCGATCACGCTCAACCTCAGCTCGGGTGTGAAGGTCGTTTGGGGTAGTTCCGATGACAGTGAGCGCAAGGCCGGGGTACTGAGCGTGCTGATGAAGCGGCAGGCGAAGGTGTACGACGTCTCCGCGCCCGATCTCCCTGTCACCAAAGGGGAAAAGCGGTGACGAGTCACATCCGGCTCATGCGCGGCGAGGCGCGTGGACTTTGGCCGGAAGCGTCCCGTACCGTGCGTCGTAATCTAAAGTTGACATAAGTCTAAGCATTCACTTGAGGTTCAGTCTTTTCGCTGGACAACGGGAAACGAACGAGGCGAGAGGCGCGGACGTGGCGGCACCGCAGAACTACCTGGCACTCATCAAGGTCGTTGGTATCGGCGGGGGCGGCGTGAACGCCGTCAACCGGATGATCGAGCACGGTCTGAAGGGCGTTGAGTTCATCGCGATCAACACCGACGCGCAAGCGCTGTTGATGAGCGACGCGGACGTCAAGCTCGACATCGGCCGCGAGGAGACCCGCGGGCTGGGCGCCGGCGCGAACCCGGCGATCGGGCAGAAGGCCGCCGAGGACCACGCCGAGGAGATCGAGGAGGCGCTCAAGGGCGCCGACATGGTCTTCGTCACTGCCGGCGAGGGTGGTGGCACCGGCACCGGCGGCGCGCCCGTCGTGGCCCGGATCGCCCGCTCGCTGGGCGCGTTGACCATAGGTGTCGTCACGCGGCCGTTCTCCTTCGAAGGAAAGCGGCGCGCGACCCAGGCCGAGGACGGCATTGCCACCCTCCGCGAAGAAGTCGACACGCTGATCGTCATTCCGAACGACCGGCTGCTCACGATCTCCGACCGCGCCGTGTCCGTGCTGGACGCGTTCAAGCAGGCCGACCAGGTGCTGCTGCAGGGTGTCTCCGGCATCACCGACCTGATCACCACGCCCGGTCTGATCAACGTCGACTTCGCCGACGTCAAGGCAGTCATGTCGAACGCCGGCTCGGCGCTGATGGGTATCGGCTCGTCCCGCGGCGAGGACCGTGCGGTCGCGGCCGCCGAGGCAGCCATCTCGTCTCCGTTGCTTGAGGCAAGTATCGAGGGTGCGCACGGCGTCCTGCTCTCGATCGCCGGCGGGTCCGACCTGGGCCTGTTCGAGATCAACGAGGCGGCCCAACTGGTGTCGGAGTCCGCGCACTCCGACGCGAACATCATCTTCGGCGCGGTCATCGACGACGCCCTCGGCGACGAGGTGCGCGTCACGGTGATCGCGGCCGGCTTCGACGGCGGCATGCCCAAGCGCCGCGAGCAGGCGATGAACCAGGCCCGCCCGCAGTCCTCCCGTCCGCAGAGCTACTCGGCCCCGATGTCGGGCGGCTCGACGCCGGGCCAGCAGTTCGGCCAGGGACAGGCGCCGGGTCAGCAGTCCGGCCAGCCTGGCGGTCAGCAGCCCGGCCAATCCGGGACCGGCTCACCGGCCGGCGGTCAGTTCACCGGCGGGCAGCAGGGACAGACCCCCGGCGCGACCGGGCAGCCGGCCCAGCCGATGTCCAACGGCCAGCAGTCCGCGCCCACGCAGGCGGCGCCGGGCCAGCAGCCGGCTTCGAACCAGGCGGCGCCTTCGTCCGCCCCGCAGCCGACTCCGACCGACGACACGGTCCCGGTGCCCGCACCGACCGAGCCGCGCAACGGCGTAGGTACGACGAACTCCGCCCGTCCGCAGCCGGGTGACCCGGTCCGCACCGTCCAGCAGGGCCAGTCCGCACCGCACACCCCGGCGTCGCCGACCGCGCCGTCCACCCAGCACTCCTGGCCGACCCACGGCCCGAGCTCTTCATCAGGCAGCCAGTCCGGCCAGCCGGCACAGTCCAGCACGCCGAAGCCGAAGAAGCCGGAGCCCGAGGAAGACCTCGACATCCCCGACTTCCTGAAGTAACGGGAGCTCAGCCGTCGGTCGGCGGCTGAGCCTGGCGCGGGCGGTAGACCGACACGACGACGCCGTACCGCGCCTCGTCCGGGCCGGCATCGGTCAGCCCGTCGACCAGCCCGCTCAGGGTCTCGGCGAGCTCTTCTGCCTGGGCCGCGGTCAGCCGCAGGTTCCGCACTGTGAACATCGGGTCGGGGTCGGCCGTCTCCAGGTCGGCCGCGACTGCCTGTAGCGCGACGGTGTTGTTCGCCCGCGCGCCTTCGCCGGAGAAGCCGAACCGCCGGACGGACCGGCGGTAGTACTGCTCGGTCCCACCGCGGACCTGCCTGGTCTCTGCGACGTGCACCATGCCGGCGTCGCGAAGCACGCCCAGGTGATGGGCGACGTTGCCCTTCGCCGTCCCGAGCGCGGCGGCCAGTTGGCTGATCGTCGCGGCCTCCTGGCCCAGCGCGAACAGCAGACGGTGCCGCAACGGGTGCCCGAGCGCCTTGAACTGCGCGGCGCTCGTCACCTCCAGATGATCCACGATCTCGGCCATGATGAAAGCGTCGAATATTCTTGACGCTTTGTCAATCCGGATGCTCTACTCCAGTCATGGAAACCGAAGAGATCAGATCCGTCCTCGGCCGGCTCGGCGCGTTGGTCGGCGAGCACTACGTCTTCCCCGAGGTCGGCGCGGAGGTCCGGGACCGGTTGGCGACGGCGGTCGCCGACGGCCGGTACGACGAGCTCCGGACCCCGGAGGAACTGGCCGAGCACGTCACGGCCGACCTGCAGCTCGGTAACCGGGACAAGCATCTGCGGCTGATCTTCCGCCGCGAAGGGTTGCCGGACGAGACGGACCCGGCGGCGGAGGAGGCGCACTGGCGCCGCCGGGCCGAGCTCGACGCCGGCGGGATGGCGCGCGTCGAAAGGCTCGACGGCAACATCGGGCTGCTGGAGATCCGGCCGCTGCTGTATCCCCCCGAGCTCGCGGGCTCCGCGGTCACAGCCGCGCTGTCGCTGCTGGCGTCGACCGACGCGTTGCTCCTCGACCTGCGCCGTTGCCTCGGCGGATCGCCTGATCAGGTCGCGTTCGTCTGCAGCTACCTGCTCGACTCCGACGAGCCGGTCCACCTGCAAGACCTGGTCAACCCGGCCGAAGGGACAACGCGGCAGTTCTGGACGGCGCCGTACGTTCCGGGTCCGCGCTTCGGCAAGCACAAGCCGATCTGGGTGCTGACGAGTACGGCGACCTTCTCGGGCGGCGAGGAGCTGGCGTACAACCTGCAGCAGTTCAAGCGGGCGACGGTCGTGGGTGAAACGACGGGCGGAGGCGCGCACCCGCGTCGCGGCTTCAAGCTGCACGAGCAGCTCGAGGCCTCGGTGCCGGTGGCGCGTTCGGTCAACCAGGTCTCCGGGACCAACTGGGAGGGCACCGGCGTCGCTCCCGATCTCGAGGTGCCGGCGGAGCAGGCGTTCGACGAGGCCTATCGCCGGGCGGCCGAGCACGTGATCGGGCTGCCGGCCGAGCCGGAGCGGAACGCTGTGACGGACGAGGCGCGGACGGTGCTGGGTCCGGTGGCTGTGGCTGGATAACCTTCAGTCGTGTTCGGCTACGACGAGGTTCTTCCCCCCGCCCGGGTCGTTTTCACCGATCGGTACGGCGGCGCCAGCAAACCGCCGTACGGCGAGTTCAACCTCGGCGGGTACGGCGAGGACGCCGATCGGATCGCCGAGAACTTCCGCCGGGTCGCGACCGCGTTCGAGGTGGAGCCGGACGCGGTCGTCCGGGTCAGCCAGGTCCACGGCCGCGACGTCCACGTCATCGGCCCGGACGACGACCTGCCGCTCGCGCACAACCCGAAGGTGGACGGGCTCGTCACGACGCGATCCGATGTCGTGCTCGCCGTCCGGGCCGCGGACTGCCTGCCCGTGCTGCTCGTCGGCGACGGCGTGATCGGTGCCGCGCACTCCGGACGCAAGGGCATGTACGTCGGCATCGTGCCGGCGACCGTCGACGCGATGCGGGACCTCGGCGCCTCCCGCATCACCGCCGTCCTCGGACCGTATGCGTGCGGCAGGTGCTACGAGGTTCCCGAACAGATGCGCGCCGAGGTCGCGGAGCGGGTACCGGCGGCGTACTCCGAGACGAGCTGGGGGACGCCGGCTCTCGACGTGGCTGCCGGGGTGAAGGCGCAACTGGCCGAGCTCGATGTCGACGTGATCGACGCGACCGCCTGCACGATCGAGTCGGACAACCTGTACTCGTACCGTCGCGAAGGTCCGATCAGCGGCCGGATGGCCGGGCTGATCAAACTGGTGACGCCATGACGGATCGCGCCGGCGAGCTGCGCGGCAACCTGCTGCGGGTTCAGGAGCGGATCGAGAAGGCCTGTCAGGCGGCCGGGAGATCCCGGGGCGAGGTCACCCTCGTCGCGATCACCAAAACCTTCCCAGTCAGCGATGTGCGGGCGCTGGCGGGCCTCGGAGTCCGGGACGTCGGCGAGAACCGCGAGCAGGAGCTCAAGGTGAAGGCGCCGGAGTGCCCGGAGCTCACCTGGCACTTCGTCGGCCAGCTGCAGTCGAAGAAGGCCCGGTCCGTCGTGCGGAACGCGTCGGTCGTGCACTCCGTCGACCGGTCGTCACTCGTCGAGGCGCTGTCCAAGGCCGCGGTCGCCGAGGAGAAGACGTTGCGCTGCCTGATCCAGGTGAGCCTCGCGGCGTACGGATCGGCCGAGGCGGCGACCGGTGCCGGGCGCGGCGGCGTCGAGCCCTCCGACGTACCGGAACTGGCCGCCGGGATCGCGGCCGCGGAAGGGCTGGAGCTCGGGGGAGTGATGGCTGTCGCGCCGCTGGGATCGGACCCGGACGAAGCGTTCGCCGGGCTGCGGGACGTAGCGTCGCGACTACGCTCCGAACACCCTGGCGCCGACTGGATCTCGGCCGGGATGACCGGTGATCTGGAGGCCGCGATCAAGCACGGTGCGACACACGTCCGGCTCGGGCGCGCCTTACTCGGTACGCGTCCTCCACTCGGTTAGTGTCGACATCGAGCAGGTTTTTGCTTCCTGCTCACCGTTGTTGTTTCACCGTCGAACCGGATCGAGGTGCTGGAGGGCCATGAGCGGCGCACTGCGCAAGATGGGTGTGTACCTCGGCTTGGTCGAGGACGGGGAGCGCTACAACGCGCGGTACGACGACTACGAGTACGACGAGTACGACGACGACGCAGTCGACGATGTTGACGGGGACTCCCACGAGACCGAGCCGGTACCTGCCGGCCGGGAGAGCCGCGAATCTCGCGAGCACCGCGAGGACCGTGAGAACACCAGCGGCGCCACGGTCAGCAAGTTCCCAGACCGGCGCGGGGTCGCGCCGTCCCCGGAGGTAACCGAGTTGGCCCGCATCACCACCGTGCACCCGCGCAGCTACAACGAGGCGCGCGTCATCGGTGAGCATTTCCGCGACGGCACCCCCGTCATCATGAACCTGACCGAGATGGATCACGCCGACGCCAAGCGACTCGTCGACTTCGCCGCCGGCCTGATCTTCTGCTGCCGTGGATCGATCGAGCGGATCACCACCAAGGTGTTCCTGGTCTGCCCGCCCAACGTCACGGTCGCCGCCGAGGAGAAGGAGAAGATCGCCGCGGACGGGTTCTACAACCAGAGCTGACGCTCTGGTTGGCTCCTGGCCTTCCGCCGTCTTCTACACTCATTGACGACATGTTTGCTCTAGCGCTCGTCCTCAGTGTTCTCAGCTGGGTGCTGCTCGCCTTCTTCCTGGTACTGGTGGCGAGGTTCGTGCTCAGTCTGATCGTCATGTTCGCGCCCCAGTGGCACCCGAAGGGCCCACTGCTCCTGTTCTTCGAGCTGATCTACTCGATCACCGATCCGCTGCTGAAGCCGCTGCGGCGGATCCTGCCCCCGATCGGGGCGGGCGGGGTGCGGATCGACCTGTCCATGCTGATGCTGTTCGTCATCGTTTCGGTGGCGATGTCCATCAACTCAACGGCTCTACGGTCGTTGTAAGGGTGAGAACGGCGAGGACTGGGTAGGTAGAGTCTCGGGAAAAACGGGGCTGTGTCTACTGGGCCGCTCCGCTGGGCAGGACCGTTGTCGACCGCCCGGATTCCGTCATAAGACAACGAAGCGATAACGTGATCTACTGAGTCGCCGGAGTGCAACACTACGGGGACTCCGCCAAGACACAGACAAACGAGGTGAAAGATGCCGCTGACGCCGGATGACGTCCGCTCGAAGCAATTCACGCCCGTCCGACTACGGGAGGGCTACGACGTCACAGAGGTCGACTCCTTCCTCGACGAGGTCGAGGCAGAGCTCGAGCGACTTCTCGCCGAGAACGAGGAGCTGCGGGCCAAGCTCGCGGCGGCTCAGCGCGCGGGTGCGGACCAGCAGCGGCCGGTCGTCGACCAGACCGCTGCCCTGCCGCCTGTCGTGCAGCAGCCCAAGCCCCCGGTCGTGGTCGAGAAGCCGGAGGAGAAGCCCCCGGTGATGCCCGCGGTCGCGGCGGCCGGTGCGGCTGCGGCGGCCGGCTCGGTCGGCGACGCCTCCAGCTCGGCCGTTCGGCTGCTGGAGATGGCCACCAAGCACTCCGACGACCTGGTCCAGGAGGCGAAGGACACCGCCGACAAGATCATCGGCGAGGCCCGCGCCAAGGCGGAGCGCCTGGAGAACGAGGCGCGTGGCAAGGCCGACCGGATGACCGGTGAGGCCCGCGCCCGCGCCGAGAAGCTCGACGGCGAGATCGCGGAGCGTCGTGCGCAGATGCTCGGCACGCTGGAGAAGCAGAAGGGTCAGCTCGAGCGCACGATCGACGACCTGCACGCGTACGAGCGTGAGTACCGCAGCCGCCTCAAGACGTACTTCACCGAGCAGCTGAAGGCGCTCGGCAACGGCGACGACACGCTCAGCCCGCGCAACGGCTTCCGCCCGGAGGCCCGCGCCCAGGCTCACGGTCACGGCGTGTAAACAAAACCTCGTTGAGGAGGCGGTGCTTTCCGGCGGCACCGCCTCTTCGTCATGTCTGGACACTTCTGACACACGGTCCCACCGTGGTGACAGGGCGTCAGGACCAGGCGAGAGAGCGCAAGTCTGAGTAGTGCGGGTGATTCCCCGGCCGGTCCATCGGGGAACACACTCCAGAAGTCGTAGCCGAGTGGCGCCGGAGCGCCCCGGTACAGCTCCCACACTCGCTGCCGGGCTGCCACGTCCGCGACCCACTCCGCCTCGCAGTCCGCGCTGGCCACATCGTGACCGGGCTCCCAGTAGGTGCAGCTCAGGTAAGGACTGTGCGCGAGATGCTGCACCTTCACCGGCGTCTTCCGCGTCACGATCCAGCCGGTCAACGAGCCCGCGCCGTACGCCCACCCACCCCGCTGACCCGCCGCATTTGCCTGGCCCACCCACGAGCTAAGGGGTTTGTGACCCTGGTTACGGGTCACAAACCCCTCATTTGCCGGGTCAGCCAGCGAAATTGCTGGGTCAGCCAGGCAAATGCGAGTGCGGGCGAGGCCCCCGGCCCCGGTCGGGGGTCGGGGGCGGCGGCGTGAGTGCGGGGACCCGGGGGTGGGTGGGGGGTTAGGCCTTTGTCAGCCAGTAGCTGAGCTGCAGGTCGTCTTCGGTGCCGCTGGCAACGTCTGCCTCCGAGGGGGCGGACTGGTTCAGCTCGACGGCGAGCACCTCGCGGGCGATCTCGTCCGCGTGCTTGCCCAGGGCATCCGTCAGCTCGGTGTCGGTCGAGGTCAGCCAGACCTTGATCCGGTCCGAGACCTCGAGGCCGGCGTTCTTCCGGGCCTCCTGCAACGTCCGGACCACCTCGCGGGCCAGGCCCGCCTGCCGCAGCTCCGGCGTCACCTCGAGGTCGAGGGCAACGGTCTCGCCCTGCTCGTTGACCACCGACCAGCCTTCCTTCGGCCGCTCGGACAGCAGGACCTCGGACTCGCTCACCCGGACGTCCTCGCCGTCGACGACCACGCTCGCCGACCCGGTCTCCTTCAGCTCGACCGCGAGCGCACCGGCGTCCGCGGCGGCGATCGCGGCCGCGACCACCGGCGTCTGCTTGGCGAACCGCTTGCCGAGCTCGCGGAAGTTGCCCTTGGCAGAGAACTCGACCAGGTCCGCACCTGCCGCGGACAACGGCTCGACCGTGCCCACGTTCAGCTCGTCCGCGATCTCCTGCAGCAGCTCGGGCGACAGGTCCGCGATCGCGGCCGATCCGACCAGCGCGCGGGCCAGCGGCTGGCGCGTCTTCACCTTCGCCTCGGCGCGGGCCGAGCGGCCGAGCTCGACGACCCGGCGGGCCATCGACACGTGCTGCGCGAGGACGTCGTCGATCAGTGTCTCGTCGTACGTCGGGAAGCTCGACAGGTGGACCGACTCGGGCAGCCCCGGCATGACCGGACGGAAAACGTCCTGCCAGACCCGCTCGGTTACGAACGGCGTCAGCGGCGCCATCACCCGGGTCAGCACCTCGAGCGTCTCGTGCAGGGTCGCCAGTGCGCCGGCGTCGCCGGCCCAGAACCGGCGGCGCGAACGGCGGACGTACCAGTTCGAGAGCACGTCGACGAACGAGTTGATCAGCAGACCGAGCCGCTGGGTGTCGAACGCGGCGTACGCCTCGTCGGTGTCGCGGACCAGCCGGTGCGTCTCGCTCACCAGCCACCGGTCCAGCACCGAGCGGTCGGCGACGGCCGGAGCATCTTCCGGCGACCAGTCCGCCAGCCGCGCGTACAGCGCGTGGAACGCGACCGTGTTCCAGTAGGTCAGCAGGACCTTCCGGACGATCTCGTTCAGCACGTTCGGCCCGATGCCGCGCGCCTTCCACGGCGAACCCGACGCGGCCATGAACCAGCGCACCGCGTCCGCGCTGTGGTCGTCCATCAGCGGGATCGGCTCGAGGATGTTGCCGAGGTGCTTGGACATCTTCCGGCCGTCCTCGGCCAGGATGTGCCCGAGGCAGACGACATTGCGGTACGACGACTCGTCGAAGACCAGCGTGCCGATCGCCATCAGCGTGTAGAACCAGCCACGGGTCTGGTCGATCGCCTCGGAGATGAAGTCCGCCGGGTAGCTCTGCGCGAACTTCTCCTCCGACCCCTCCGCCCACGGGTAGCCCCACTGGGCGAACGGCATCGAGCCCGAGTCGTACCAGGCGTCGATCACCTCGGGCACCCGGCGCGCCTCTTGACCACACTGAGGGCAGTCGAAGGTGATGTCGTCGACGTACGGCCGGTGCGGGTCGGTCGCGCTCAGGTCGCGGCCGGCCAGCTCACCGAGCTCGGCCAGCGAGCCGACGCAGACCTGGTGGTCGTCGGCGCAGCGCCAGATCGGCAGCGGCGTACCCCAGAAGCGGGACCGGGAGACCGCCCAGTCGATGTTGTTGCGCAGCCAGTCGCCGTACCGGCCCCACTTGACGGAGTCCGGGTACCAGTTGGTCTGCTCGTTCTCCCGGAGCAGCGCGTCCTTGACCTGCGTGGTGCGGATGTACCAGGACGGGAGCGCGTAGTACATGACCGGGGTGTGGCAGCGCCAGCAGTGCGGGTACGGGTGCTCGTACGGCACGTGCTTGAACAGCGCCCCGCGCGCGTCGAGGTCCTTGACCAGGTCCTCGTCGGCCTTCTTGAAGAACTGCCCGCCGACCAGCGGTACGTCGGCGTTGAAGTGTCCGCTGGAGTCCACCGGGTTCACCACCGGCAGGTTGTACGCGCGACCGACCGCGAGGTCGTCCGCACCGAACGCGGGGGACTGGTGCACCAGACCGGTGCCGTCCTCGGTGGTGACGTAGTCCGCGAGCACGACGTAGTGCGCCGGCTCGTCGAACGGCACCAGCTCGAACGGGCGCTGGTAGTTCCACAGCTCCATCTCGCGGCCGACGTACTCGTCGGTCACCGTCCAGCCTTCACCGAGCCGGTCGAGCAGCGGCTTGGCGACGACGAGCGACTCGACGCCGTCCGTGGCGACGACGTACTCGACGTCGGGGTGTACGGCGACGGCGGTGTTCGAAACGAGGGTCCAAGGAGTCGTCGTCCAGACCAGCAGCGACGCCTTGCCCGCGAGCGGACCCGACGTCAGCGGGAAGCGGACGTAGACCGACGGGTCGACGACGGTCTCGTACCCCTGGGCGAGCTCGTGGTCGGACAGACCGGTCCCACAGCGCGGGCAGTACGGCGTGATGCGGTAGTCCTCGACCAGCAGGCCCTTGTCGTGGATCTGCTTGAGCGACCACCAGACCGACTGGACGTACTCCGGGTCCATCGTCTTGTAGGGGTGGTCGAGGTCGACCCAGTAGCCCATCCGGACGGTCAGCTCGTTGAACGCGTCCACGTGCCGCAGCACCGACTCGCGGCACTTGGCGTTGAACTCGGCGATGCCGTACGCCTCGATGTCGTTCTTGCCGCTGAAGCCGAGCTCCTTCTCGACCGCGACCTCGACCGGGAGGCCGTGGCAGTCCCAGCCGGCCTTGCGCTCGACCCAGAAGCCCTTCATGGTCCGGTAGCGCGGGAACACGTCCTTGAAGACGCGGGCCTCGATGTGGTGCGTGCCGGGCATGCCGTTGGCGGTCGGCGGGCCTTCGTAGAACGTCCACGGCTGACCGCCGGCGGACGCCTCGAGGCTCTTGGCGAAGGTGTCGTGCTCGTCCCAGAGGGTGAGCACCTCGCGCTCGAGCGCGGGGAAGTCGACCTGGGCGGGAACCTGCCGCCAGGGTGTGTGAGGGGTTTCTGCCGCCATCTGTCCGTCGTCCTTCGTCGCCAGTGCTGCCGCTGAGCTGCTGTGACGAGGGACGAAGCACCCGGACCAGCCGGGAACCGCGCGGTACCACCCTCCTTGGTATCCCTCCGCGAGATACCCACTTCCTTTTGCTGCCGCTGCCGGTTCTAATAGGTCCCTTACAGACCGTTCTTCCGGCGGCTCCGGGGTGATGGCCCCATCAATGCCTTGCGGATCGCGGTTGTCAGTGTACGGCGTCGTACCAGCTGACTACGAATCGTTAATCGTCTTGGGGGAGTGGCCGATGAGCCGACTGAAACGTTCGGTGACGTAGCGTAGTCGCTGAGACGAGGCTGTGACGCGCGGAACATCGAGCGGACTTGAAGAACCGACTACCGTATGTCCACGGTCTGCGCGTCGGGCTGGCACGTGGTGATCACGTGGCCTACTGTCTTGCGACCAGTCCGCTTCAGTCTCCGACGAAGGCAGGGGGTAGCTGATCAGCATGGCTACATCGGCACAGAAGAAGTCCGCCCCCCAACGTTCTGCCGCGGCCAAGAAGAGCGCCGCGAAGGAGTCCGAGCCGGTCCAGAAGACGACGGCCCGGAAAGCCCCGGCACGGAAAACACCGGCGAAGGCCTCGCCGGCCAAGAAGACTCCCGCGAAGAAGTCGGCGCCGACTTCCACCGCGGCCAAGAAGGCTCCGGCCAAGAAGATCCCTGCCAAGGAAGCCCAGACGAAGAGGGTGGCCATGAAGACGAACGAGAACAGGACCCCGGCCACTGCGCCGGCGAAGTCCGCTGCACATACGGCCGAAACCTTCAAGGTGAAGCCGGGCGAGGATCCGTGGACCGCTGCCGAGCTCGCCGAGCTCCGCACGGAACTGGAGGGTGAGGTCGAGCACCTCAAGGAGGAGATCCGCGACGCCGAGCAGGAGATCGCGGGCCTGTTCCGCGACGGCAGCGACGGCGCCGGGAACGACCAGGCCGACGTCGGGTCGACCACCCTGGAGCGGTACCACGAGCTGTCGCTGGCCAACAACGCCCGCGACATGCTGAACCAGATCGAGTTCGCGCTGACCAGGATCGACGACGGCACGTACGGCGTCTGCGAGAACTGCGGCAACGCGATCGGCAAGGGTCGGCTGCAGGCGTTCCCGCGTGCGACACTGTGCGTGTCATGCAAAGAACGCCAGGAACGCCGCTGAACGACCCCGCCTCGTCTCACCAGGTGGGAGACGTAGAACCAACGGAACCGGCCGACGAATCGTCGGCCGGTTCTCCGCCGTCTCCTCCGCCGACCCGGTCCTGGAAGTGGATCGGGTTGTTCGGCGGGGTCGGTGCCGTGATCCTGCTGCTCGACCAGATCACCAAAGCGCTTGCTTTGGCGCATCTGACGCCGGGTGAGCCGGTCAACGTCATCGGCAGCCTGCTCAAGTTCAACCTGATCCGGAATCCGGGCGCGGCGTTCAGCCTCGGGACCGGTTACACGCCGTACATCTCGGCGGTCCAGATCATCGTCGCGATCGGTGTCGTCTACCTGTCCCGGCGGCTCGGGTCGGCGGGCTGGGCGGTGGCGTTCGGGCTGCTGTTCGGCGGCGCGGTCGGCAACATCATCGACCGGATCTTCCGGGAGCCGTCGGCGTTCCACGGGCACGTGGTCGACTTCCTGCAGACGCCGCACTGGGCGATCTTCAACGTCGCGGACATGGCGGTGACGTCGGCCGCGATCCTGCTGGTGATCCAGACGCTCCGCGGGGTCAAGCTCGACGGGACCCGGGAGCAGCGCAAGTGACCTCCCGGACAGTGATGGTTCCCGACGGTCTCGCGGGGGAGCGGCTCGACGCGGCACTGTCCCGGCTGTTCGGCGTTTCCCGGACCAAGGCCGCCGAGCTGATCGAGTCCGGCCAGGTCCAGGTCGACGGCGTCGCCGCGCTCAAGTCCGCGCGCGTCACCGCCGGCGTGATGCTCGACGTCGAGCTGCCGCCGCCGCCGTCCGAGGTGACCGTCGTACCGGAGACCGTGGACAACCTGCGGATCGTGTACGACGACGACGAGATCGTGGTCGTGGACAAGCCCGTCGGGGTCGCCGCGCACCCGTCTCCGGGGTGGACCGGCCCGACCGTGATCGGTCACCTGGCCGGGGCGGGCTTCAACATCTCGACGAGCGGCGCGGCCGAGCGCAAGGGCATCGTGCACCGGCTCGACGTCGGCACGTCCGGGCTGATGGTGGTCGCGAAGACGGAGTACGCGTACACCGTGCTCAAGCGTGCCTTCAAGGAGCGCACGGTCAAGAAGATCTACCACGCGCTCGTCCAGGGGCATCCCGACCCGTTCACCGGCACCGTCGACGCGCCGATCGACCGGCATCCGCACCACGACTACAAGTTCGGCGTGGTGGCCGGCGGCAAGCCGAGCGTGACCCACTACGAGACCCTCGAGGCGTTCCGCTACGCGACGCTGCTGGAGATCACCCTCGAGACCGGTCGCACCCACCAGATCCGCGTCCACATGTCCGCGATCGGCCACCCGTGCTGCGGCGACCTCACGTACGGCGCCGACCCGGTCCTCGCCGAGCGCCTGGGTCTGACCCGCCAATGGCTGCACGCCATGCGCCTCGGCTTCACCCACCCCGGCACCGGCGAGTACGTCGAATTCACCTCGGAGTACCCGGCCGACCTGGACCAAGCCCTGGACCTGCTCGTCGACACATGAGGTCTCTCCGGGCGCTGACGATCGCCACCATCGTCGCGCAGGGAGTCTTCATCGCCGGCACGCTCGTCGGTGGTGCGATCGAGGGCCACGGCTACAACGCCGCCCGCCACGACATCAGCGACCTCGCGGCGCTCACCGCCCACCACGCGACCTTGGCCCGCCTGAGTCTCGGCATCGCGGGCGTCCTCACGATCGCGTTCGCACTTCTTGTACTGCGCCCTGCCCTGCGTACCGCCGACGGCCGCGAATCCGTCGGCGCCTGGCTGGTCGCCTTGTCGCTGGCCGGCTGGGACAACCTCAGCGACGCCTTCTTCCGCCTTGACTGCCGCGACGCGGACGCCGCGTGCCTGTCGACTGCCTCCTTCGACTCCTGGCACGCCAAGGTGCACCTCGCGTCGTACGTCGTCGCCGGCGTGGCGACGGTGATCGCGCCGTTCCTGCTCTCCCGCCGGATGCGCACGGTCGACGGCTGGCGCGACCTGGCCGGCCCGACCCGGATCACGGGCTTCGTCATCATCGCCGCGCTGGCCGTGACGGTGTTGGCCGGCGGCACCGCGGTCCAGGGTCTGGCCCAGCGGTTCGCGCTCTTCCTGGTGTCGCTGTGCGTCGTGCCGCTTGCCGTGCGAGTGCTGAGACTGACCGGATAGCGGGCGGGTTGAGGGCTCCTCGGAGAGCCCGTTCGGAAACTGTCTGAGGGGCGAACTAGGCTGCTCCAGTCACGATCACTTATGCCCTGGGAGGTCCGCGCCGATATGGGGTCCAGCGACAGTTTCGTGCATCTCCACGTGCACACCGAGTACTCGATGCTGGACGGCGCCGCGCGGATCGACGAGTTGTTCAAAACCGCCCAGGAGATGGGGCAGCCGGCGATCGCGACCACCGACCACGGCTACGTGTTCGGGGCGTACGAGTTCTGGAAGACCGCGAAGAAGTACGACGTCAAGCCGATCATCGGCGTCGAGGCTTACCTGACCCCGCACACCCACCGCTCCGAGCGGAAGCGGGTCAAATGGGGCGACGCGAACTCCGGCCGTGACGACGTCTCCGGCTCGGGTGCCTACACCCACATGACGCTGCTGGCGAAGAACACCTCCGGCATGCACAACCTGTTCAAGATGAGCTCGCTGGCCAGCCTCGAGGGCTACTACTTCAAGCCCCGGATGGACCGCGAGCTGCTGAACACCTACGGCCAGGGCCTGATCGCGACCACCGGCTGCCCGTCCGGCGAGGTGCAGACCCGGCTCCGCCTCGGGCAGTACAAGGAGGCCGTCGAGGCCGCCGCGGAGTTCCGCGACATCTTCGGCAAGGAGAACTTCTACTGCGAGCTGATGGACCACGGCCTCGGCATCGAGCGGGACATCCAGAAGGACCTGCTGAAGCTGGCCAAGGACCTCGGACTGCCGCTGGTCGCCACCAACGACCTGCACTACACCAAGCCCGAGGACTCCCAGGCGCACGCCGCGCTGCTGTGCGTGCAGTCCGGCTCGACGCTGTCCGACCCGAACCGGTTCAAGTTCGACGCGAACGAGTTCTACGTCAAGACCGCCGCCGAGATGCGCGAGGTCTGGAAGGACTTCCCGGAGGCCTGTGACAACACGTTGCTGATCGCCGAGCAGTGCGACGTCAGCTTCACCGAGGGCGAGGGCCGGTTCATGCCGCGCTTCCCCTGCCCGGAGGGTCACAACGAGGAGTCCTGGTTCGTCGCCGAGGTCGAGACCGGCCTGCACCGGCGTTACCCGGCCGGCATCCCGGACCAGGTCCGCAAGCAGGCGGAGTACGAGATCGAGGTCATCACCTCGAAGGGGTACGCCGGGTACTTCCTCGTCGTCGCCGACTTCATCAACTGGGCCAAGGAGCACGGCATCCGGGTCGGTCCGGGCCGTGGCTCCGGCGCCGGCTCGATGTGCGCGTACGCGATGAAGATCACCGACCTGGACCCGCTCCAGCACGGCCTGATCTTCGAGCGCTTCCTGAACCCGGAGCGGATGTCGATGCCCGACTTCGACATCGACTTCGACGACCGCCGCCGCCCCGAGGTGATCCGCTACGTCACCGAGAAGTACGGCGACGACCGGGTCGCGATGATCGTCACCTACGGCACGATCAAGGCCAAGCAGGCGATCAAGGACGCCGGCCGGGTGCTGGACTACCCGTTCGCGATGGGCGACCGGATCACCAAAGCGATGCCGCCGTCGGTGATGGGCAAGGACATCCCGCTGTCCGGCATCTTCGACTCCGCCCACAAGCGGTACTCCGAGGCCACCGAGTTCCGCTCGCTCTACGAGTCCGACCAGGACGTCCGCAAGATCGTCGACACCGCCCGCGGCCTGGAGAACCTGAAGCGCCAGTGGGGTGTGCACGCGGCCGGCGTGATCATGTCCAGCGAGCCGCTGATCGAGCTGATCCCGATCATGCGCCGCGAGCAGGACGGCCAGGTCATCACCCAGTTCGACTACCCGAGCTGCGAGACGCTCGGCCTGGTCAAGATGGACTTCCTGGGTCTGCGCAACCTGACGATCATGGACGACGCGGTCAAGAACGTCGAGGCCAGCCGCGGTATCACGCTGGACCTCGACCAGCTGGCCAAGTCCCTCGACGACCAGCCGACGTACGACCTGCTGGCCCGCGGTGACACGCTCGGCGTGTTCCAGTTCGACGGCGGCCCGATGCGCGCGCTGCTGCGACTGATGCGGCCGGACAACTTCGAGGACATCTCCGCGGTCGGCGCGCTCTACCGGCCCGGCCCGATGGGTGCGAACAGCCACACCAACTACGCCCTCCGCAAGAACAAGCAGCAGGAGATCAGCTACCCGCACGACGAGCTCGCCGTCGCGCTGGAGCCGATCCTGGGGACGACGTACGGCCTGATCGTCTACCAGGAGCAGGTCATGGCGATCGCCCAGCAGCTCGCCGGGTACACGCTCGGCAAAGCGGACCTGCTCCGCCGGGCGATGGGTAAGAAGAAGCGCGAGGTCCTGGACGCGGAGTACGTCGGCTTCTCCGAGGGCATGAAGGCGAACGGCTTCTCCGAGCAGTCGATCAAGGCACTCTGGGACGTGCTGGTCCCGTTCTCCGACTACGCGTTCAACAAGGCGCACTCCGCGGCGTACGGTCTGGTGTCCTACTGGACGGCGTACCTGAAGGCGAACTTCCCCGCGGAGTACATGGCCGCTGTTCTGACGTCCGTGAAGGACGACAAGGACAAGATGGCCATCTACCTGAACGAGTGCCGCCGGATGGGCATCAAGGTGCTGCCGCCGGACGTCAACGAGTCCGACTCGAACTTCACCCCGGTCGGCACCGACATCCGCTTCGGCCTGTCCGCGATCCGCAACGTCGGCGTGAACGTGGTCGCCGAGATCGTTGCGGCCCGCGAGGAGAAGGGCCGCTTCACGGACTTCGTCGACTTCATCGACAAGGTGTCGCTGCCGGTCTGCAACAAGCGCGTGATCGAGTCGCTGGCCAAGGCCGGTTCGTTCGACTCGATGAACCACGCACGGCGGGCCGTGGTCGCGGTGCACGAACAGGCCGTCGACGAGGCCATCGACCTCAAGCGCAACGAGGCCCACGGCCAGTTCGACCTGTTCTCGATGGGTGACGACGAGGCCGACGAGGGCGAGGGCAACAGCCGCCTGACCGTCACCGTCCCCGAGATCGAGGAGTGGGACAAGGCGACCAAGCTCGCGCACGAGCGCGACATGCTGGGGCTGTACGTGTCGGACCACCCGCTGTTCGGCGTCGAGCACGTGCTCACCAACGGCAGCGACTGCACGATCGGTCAACTGCTCGCCGACGAGGACCGTCCGGACGGCAGCCGGGTGACGATCGGCGGCCTGGTGACCGCGGTCCAGCGGAAGGTGAACAAGCGCGGCGACATCTACGCGATCGTCACGATCGAGGACCTCGAAGGTTCGATCGAGGTGATGATGTTCTCCTCGGCGTACCAGCTGCATGCTCACCTGCTCACCAACGACGCGATCATCCTGATGAAGGGCCGGGTACGCCGCCGCGAGGACCGCCTCGAGCTGAGCGGTGACGAGGTCGTCGTACCGGATCTCACCGAAGGCCCGAGCGGACCGGTCGTGATCACGATGGCAGCCAACCGGTGTACGCCGCCGGTGGTCACGCAGCTGCGCGACGTGCTGAAGTCACACCCCGGGATGACCGAGGTGCAGCTCAAACTGCAGGCGCGGCAGAAGACCGAGATCTGGCGGATCGCGGATCAGTACCGGGTCACCCCGACCTCGGCGCTGATGGCCGATCTGAAGGCGCTCCTCGGGCCGTCCTGCCTGGCCAGCTGATCGGCACTGGAATCGATGCGGCACACTGTCGACGTGAGTCAAGAGTCGCCTCAGCCCTCGCCGTACATGGCGCCGCCGTCGAGTAATCCCTTCGGCGCGCCGCCGGTTGAGGATCGCCCGCTGCCGTGGGCGAAGGCCGTGCTGGTGACGGTCGCCGTGTTCCTGGTGGCAGGCGTGGTGGCCGGGTGGGCGTGGCAGGAGTTCTCGCCGCTGGCGCAGTACACCGTGGACGAGCAGGGTGGTGCGCTCGGCGAGGAGCAGATGACCCGGATCTTCGGGCCGGACGGGACGTTCACCGCGATCGGGTTCCTGGCCGCGTTGGTGCTCGGCGGCGCGCTGTTCTGGTGGCTGCGGAACTACGGTCCGTGGTCGGTCGCGATTGTTGCCCTCGGCGCCTGCTTGGGGTCGGGCGTCTGCTGGGGTGTGGGCATGCTGCTCGGCCACGACGCGATCGAGCCGCGGCTGCGGGCCGCCCGGCCGGGTGATCTGGTCGCGGCGCCGCTCGAGTTGCATACCTGGACGCCGGTGGCCGCCTGGCTCGTCGGCGCCGCGCTGGCGTGCGCGGTGATCGCGGCCACGACGTGGCGCGCGGATCCGGTTGCTCCGGTTGCAACCACTTCGCAACCTCCTGCGTCAGACCCTGCGCCACCGGTCCACTAGCCTTTGCAGGTCCGGCGGGTGAGGCCACCGGAGCCAGCGAGGGAGCTTATGTCCGACCAGAACCAACCCCCCAACCCGCAGTACCCAGGCGCCGGCGGTCCGCAGTACGGTCCGCCACCCGGCCAGAACCCATGGCCGCAGCAGGGCCGGCCGCCGGTTCCGCCGCAGCAGGGTCAGCCGCCGCGGGGGCCGCAGGGTCAGCCGCAAGGACAGCCGCAGGGTCAGCGGCCCGGTCCGCCGCAGTACGGACAGCAGCCGGGTTACCCGTCGCAGCAGCCGATGCACCCGCAGCAGGGCCAGCCGCAGTACGGCGCTCCGCAGCAGGGGCAGCAGTACGGGCAGGGTGGACCGCAGTACGGTCAGCCGGGGCAGGCGTCGTACGAGCAGATGCACATCGGCGGTCAGCCGCCGCAGGGGCCGGGCTACCCGGGGCAGCCGCAGTGGCAGCCGGAGCCGAAGAAGAAGCGCGGCAAGGTGATCCCGATCATCGCCGCGCTCGCGATGGTCCTGGTCGTGGCCGGTGGCGGAATCTTTGCCTACGGCAAGCTTGCCGGTGGCAAGCAGCCGGCCGACGTGCTGCCGGGCACCGCGGTCGCCTATGCCCGCGTGGACCTGAACCCGTCCGCCGGCCAGAAGGTCGCCGCGATCCGGTTCATGATGAAGTTCCCGTCGGTGAAGGACAAGCTCGGGCTGACCGGCGACAAGGACGATCTGCGGCAGAAGCTGTTCGAGCAGATCAAGAAGTCCTCCGGCGACGACCTCGCCGACGTCGACTACGACAAGGACATCAAGCCGTGGCTGGGCGACCGGGCCGGTGTCGCCGCGCTCCCGCCGGCCGACGGCAAGCGCGAGCCGGACGTGGTGGTCGCGGTCCAGGTGAAGAACCAGGACGCCGCGAACAAGGGCATGGACAAGCTGCTGGCGAACGAGGACAAGAAGCCGGGCCGCGCGTTCAGCGACGGGTACATGCTGCTGTCCGACGACCAGGCGACCGTCGACTCGGCCGTTGCCACGGCCAAGGACAACCCGCTGACCAAGAACGCCAAGTTCAGCGCGGACATGGACAAGCTCGGTGAGCAGGGCTTCCTGTCGGGCTGGGCGGACGTGAAGGGGATCGCCTCGATCACCGGCAAGGTCGACTCCGGCCAGATCGCCGGCCTCGGCGACGCCACGACGGCGGTCGCGCTGCGGTTCGACGCGTCGTACGTCGAGCTGAAGGGGATCGGCCAGGGCGACAAGAGCATCAAGGTGAACTCGGGCGCCGATGCCGCCGACCTGATCTCGAAGCTGCCGGACAGCACGGCCGGCGCGATCGCGATCTCCGGCGGCGACAACCTGATCGACACCGCCTGGCAGCAGGTGGAGAAGGCGGGCGGCGAGAACCTCAAGCCGATGCTCGACCGGATCAGCGAGGAGACCGGCCTGACGCTGCCGGACGACCTGAAGAGTCTGGCCGGCAAGAACCTCGCGGTCGCGATGGACAAGGACACCGCGAACGGGCCGAAGATCGCGGCCCGGATGGAGACCGACCCGGCGAAGGCCGAGCCGGTCGTGCAGAAGCTGACCACGCTGCTGCGTGAGCGTTCGTCGGCCAACATCCCGATCGAGACCGCGAAGGACGACGACACGCTGGTGGTCTCGACCAGCAAGGAGTACGCCGACCAGGTGCTGCAGGGCGGCAACCTCGGTGGCACGGACAACTTCAAGCAGGCGCTGCCGGACACCAAGGGCGCCTTGATGATCGGGTACGTCGACTTCGCGTCGATCGGCTCGATCAGCCGGCGGTTCGCCGACGACAAGGACCTGGCGGCGCTCCGCTCGGCCGGTATCGTCACCCGCTCGACCGGCGACGGTCAGGCCGAGTTCAGCCTGCGGGTCGTCGCGAAGTAGCCACTCGCTGAAAAGCCCCGGGCGTCCGCACGTGGACGGCCCGGGGCTTCTTCGTGATCGTCTACAGTGCGGATATGGACGGGGACCTGGTAGCACGGTTGCGGTCGACCTACGAGGATCTGCACGCTCACCCGGAGCTGTCCGGGGATGAGTACCGTACGGCGGGGATCGCCGCGAGCTGGTTGCGTGAACAGGGCTTCGACGTACATGAGGGCGTCGGTGGAGCCGGTGTCGTCGGCGTGCTGAGGCCGGGCGACGGGCCGACGGTGTTGCTGCGCGCCGATATGGACGCCTTGCCGGTCGCCGAAGAGACCGGACTTCCGTACGCGAGCACGGTCGACGGCGTCATGCACGCCTGCGGCCATGACATGCACGTCACCTGCCTCCTCGGCGCTGCGGTCGAGCTGGCCGCCGACCGCGACGGGTGGCGCGGGACGCTGGTGGTCGTGTTCCAGCCTGCCGAGGAGCTCGGCGCCGGCGCTCAGGACGTGGTCGACGACGGCCTGTACCAGAAGGTGCCGAAACCCGACATCGTTCTCGGCCAGCACGTGGCCCCGATCCCGGCGGGCACGCTGGGGTTGCGACCCGGACCCTCGTTCGCGTCCGCCGACACCCTGCGCGTCACGCTGTTCGGTGTGGGCGGTCACGGGTCCCGCCCGGAGGCGACGGTCGATCCGGTCCTGCTCGCGGCGACGACCACCGTCCGCCTGCACACCGTGGTCTCCCGGGAGGTCGCCGGCAACGACACCGCCGTACTGACTGTCGGTGCGATCAACGCCGGCACGAAGGCCAACATCATCCCCGACAAGGCCGAGTTGCTGGTGAATGTCCGCAGCTACTCCGAGCAGGTGCGCGGCCGGGTGCTCGGAGCGATCGAGCGCATCGTCGCCGCGGAAGCTCAGGCCGCCGGGGCCCCGCGACCGCCGACCGTCGAGCGACTGGAGGCCGTGCCCGCCGTGATCAACGATGCTGCCGCCACCGAACGGACGCAGCAGGTGCTGGAGTCCGTCGTCGGTGCCGGACGGGTGGTCGACCCGGGCCTGATCACGGGCAGCGAGGACGTCGGCATTCTCGCCGAGTCCGCCGACGCGCCGATCGTCTACTGGCTGCTCGGCGGGGCCGACCCTGCCGAGTTCGCCGGCGCCGAGTCGATGGAGCAGATTGTTCAGGTCGTGGCCGGTCTGCCGTCCAACCACTCGCCGCACTACCACCCGGTCCCGAGCCCGACGATCGAGATCGGCGTCAACGCACTGGTCACCGCGGCCCGCCACTGGCTCGATTCTTTGCCGGATGATGTCGAAAAGCCGGGACCGGGTTCTACCTCCTGAGTGAAAGCACCCTTTCACTCAGGAGGAGAACCACCATGAACCACATCAGCGAGATCCGGACCGTCGGCGTGCCGGTGACCGACCAGGACCGTGCGGTCGCGTTCTACACCGAGACGTTGGGCTTCGAGGTGCTGATGGACGCCCCGCTGCCGCAGCTCGGCGGTCGCTGGATCGTGGTCGCGCCGGCCGGCTCGTCCGCCGGCATCGCGCTCGTACCGGCGTCGGACGGCAACCCGGCAGGTGTCGACACCGGGATCCGGATGGGCAGCCCGGACGCCAAGACTGCCCATCAGCATTTCCTCGACACAGGCGTCGACACCGACGAGCTGCTCGAGTGGCCCGGCGTCCCGCCGATGTTCAGCCTCCGGGACCAGGACGGGAATCGTCTCTACATCTCGCAGGTCTGACTACAGCCGTACTCCGGTGAGCGAGGCGCAGGCCTCCAGAAACCCCTCCTGCGCCTCGCGATCCGAAGCCACCGGGTGAGTCCGATGCGGCCGCTCGTGGTAGTAGTACCCACCGCTTCCGGTGCCCGCCGCGGTCGCCAGCCACACCTGCGTCAGATGCGCCTGACCGAGATCGCCGGGCGCACCGCGGCCACCCATCTTGGTCGGAACCCAGCCCGGGTCCACCGCATTCGACTGCACGTCCGGCCACACCCGGGCGACGGCGAAGGTCAGCAGGACGTCGTGCAGCTTGGAGTCCGAGTACGCCTGCGCGCCGCGCCAGCGCCGTCGTACCCACTGGAGATCGTCCAGCACGAGGTCCCCGCCGAGGTGCATCCCGGAGCTGAGGTAGATCAGCCGGTCGGGTCGCTCGACGAGGGCGGTCAGCAGGTACGGCGCGAGCGCGTTGATCGCGAACACATGCTCCAACCCGTCGACCGTCTCTCGTCGCGGCTCCTGGTAGCCGACGGCCGCGTTGTGTACGACGACATCGAATCGGCCGGACTCGTTCGCCTGCCGAGCCAGGTCCCGCGTCTCGTCGATACTCGAGAGGTCGCCGACAAGTGCCGTGGCCGCTCCCGGTACCGCCGCGAGAGCGTCGCGGGCACGCTGCTGGTTGCGGGCATGGAGCACGACCTCATGCCCTTGCGCGACCAGCTCCCGCGCGAGCAGTTGCCCGAGACCGTCTGCCGAACCAGTGATCAGAACGCGTGTCACAAGACCCACTCTGCCTCAGACCAGCACATGGCCGCCGTCGACCGACACGATCGAGCCGGTCGCATAGCCCTGGTTCATCAGATAGACGTACGCCGACGCGATGTCCGTAACCTCACCGACCCGGCCGACGGGGAGCAGTCGCGACGTCTCGTCGTACAGCGTCTGCTGGTCCTCGACGGACATGTTCGACCACAGCGGCGAGCGGACCACGCCGGGCTTGACTGCGTTGACGCGCAGCGGGGCCAGCTCCACGGCGAGTGCTCGGACCAGCGAGTCGACCGCCCCGCAGATGCTGGCCGCCACCGACCAGCCCGGACCGGGACGGTCGCCGGCGGCGCCGGTCGTGAGGACGACCGAGCCACCAGGGCGGATCTTGGGCGCGGCAGCCCCGACCGCACCGAGGGCGCCGAAGTAGCGAAGCTCGAACGCCTTGCGGGCCCGGGCGAGGTCCATCGACGCGACCTCGAGCAGCGCGAGCGACTCACCTGCCGTGTAGACCAGGTGGTCGAACGGGTCGAGGCCGTCGAAGAATTCCGTGACCGCCGCGGAGTCGGTGAGGTCGATCGCCTCGCCGGACGCGGTCGCCGGCAGTTCGTCCAGTGCACGCTTGACCGATTCAGGGTTGCTGGAGGCAACGATTACGGTCGCGCCTTGCGCCGCGGCCAGTTGCGCGGTGGCGAGACCGATACCCGACGTACCGCCGAGGATGACGACGCGTTGGTTCTGCAGGGACATGGGAAGACCTTTCGTGGTGGGGATTCCCTTCCACGATGCGGTCGTCGGGCGGCCGCCGTCCAAGACCTGTTCCGGTCGCTGTAATACCCTGACGGTATTATGGACCTCGATCTCCGCAAGCTCCGGTACTTCGTCGCCGTCGCCGAGGAACTGCACTTCGGCCGGGCGGCGGAGCGGCTGCACATCGCGCAGCCGGTGCTGTCCCGGCAGATCCGGGCGCTCGAGGACGAGGTCAGGGCGCAGCTGTTCGTCCGTACCAAGCGTGCCACCGAGCTGACCCCGGCCGGGCGGCAACTGCTCGACGACGCGCGCCCGCTGCTGTCCGCGGCCGATGCGACCCGTCGGCGGGTCGCTCAGGCGGCTCGTGGATCGAAGACGTTCACGATCGGCTTCATGCCCGGTCTCACCGTGACCGAAGCGGTCCGGGCGTTCGGCGCGAGCCATCCCGACATCGACGTCGAGCTGATCCGGACCACCTGGAACGACCAGGTCGACGTACTGCACGACGGGCGGGTGGATGTCAGCATCGTCCGGTTGCCGATCGATCAGGCCGGGCTGACCGTACGCCCGCTGTTCGAGGAGCCGCGGGTCGCGATGCTCCCGTCCGATCATCGGCTCGCCGGCAAGCCCGTCATCGACATCACCGATCTCGCCGACGAGCACCTGCTGCAGGACCCCGACGCCGTACCGGAGTGGCGCGACATCGCCCTCGAACTTCGCACCCGCACCGCCAAGCCGGTCCCGGCGATGCGCAGCGTCGAAGAGAAACTCGAACATGTCGCCACCGGCCGGGGCATCTCGATCATCCCGCTGTCCGTCGCCACCTTCTACCAACGCTCCGACGTCGCCACGGTCCCGGTCAACGACCTCGCCCCCAACACCGTCTGCCTCGCCTGGGTCTCCTCCCGCCGCTCACCCCTCATCCACGACTTCGCCGCCCTCGCACCGAAGGTGGCCTGGACGCCTTAGCCGCCAGGCGAATCGGTGGCATGATCGCATAGTGAGGTGGAGCGCAGCCGCCCTCCTGGTGCTTGCGCTGATGGGATGTTCTGGTGGGGGAGACAGGCCAGCAGCTCAGCCGGGTGCGCCCGCCGGCCCGCCCGCCGCATTGTCCGCGAAGCTGCCGGCGCCAGGCACGGCTACCCTCGAACCGGCGAAGGCCCGGTCCTTGCAGGACGTTCTCGCGAAAGTGGTCGCTTCCCCGGACAGCCCGTTCGGCTCGCGAGGTGTGACTGCGGCCGTGGTCACCGACAACTGGGTGTGGTCGGGTGCGGCCGGAGCGGACATCCGCGGTACGGAGTTGCGGCCGAACACCAGCATCCCGGTCGAGAGCATCACGAAGACCTTCGTCGCCGCTGAGGTACTGCTCCTCGCCGAAGCGAAGAAGGTCGATCTCGACGAGCCCCTGTCGGCCTACGTGCGGCACAAGCTGACCGCGAACAATGCGACCGTTCGGCAGCACCTGTCGATGACGGCAGGTGTGCAGGACTTCCAGTCGGCCGACTACGGCGAGCTGGCCGACGCGATCGCGGCCGCACCGAGCAGGCACTGGACGATCGACGAGTCGCTGAACTACCTCACGACCGCGGTCAAGCCGCCGGGCGGTTCACCCAGCTACAGCAATCCCAGCTACGCGCTGCTCGCGATGCTGATCGAGAAGGTGACCGGTGGCCCGTTCGCGGCTGCGCTGCGTCGCGATCTGGTCGCGCCCGCCGGTCTGCAGCACGCGGCCTTCCAGGACGCGGAGAAGCCGCAGCCACCTGTTGTGGGTGACGACAACGACTCGTGCGGCGAACCCGACGGCTATGTCCCATGCCGTGCCTTCGCGAGCGCCACCGCGCCGTACGGCGGGCTGGCAGCCGACGCGCCCACGATCGCTCGTTGGGGTTACCAACTGTACGGCGGACGCGTACTGCCTCCCGGTCCGACCAGCGAGCTGACCAAGGGCAGCGAGTACGGCCTCGGCACCATGCTGATGGCGCGACAGTTCGGCCTCGGAACGGCGTACGGGCACGGTGGCGACGGACCTGACCACTCCAGCCTGCTGGTCGTGGTCCCGGAGAAACGGGTCTCGGTCGCGCTGATCTTCGCCGACGGCGGCCGGAACATCGGCGCGCCGATGACCGAGCTGACGAAGGCGCTCGAGCCGCTGCTCAGCTGATCGTCAGCGGCGCACCCGGTAGCGGATGTGGGTTGCTTGGGGGGTGTCGATGACTCGGGCGATTTCGAGTTCGATGCGCTCGGGGAGGACGTCGAACAGGCGCATGCCGCGGCCGAAGAGGACCGGGATCTGGTCGATCTGTAGCTCGTCGAGTACTCCGGCGGCCAACGCCTTCTGGGCGGTGACCGCGCCGTGGACGAGCACGTCCTTGTCGCCGGCCGCGGCCTTTGCCCGGGCGATCGCGGTCTCGACGTCGCCCACGAACGTGACGTTGTCGTAGGCCGAGCTCGCGGTCGGATCGCTGGTGACGACGAAGATCGGTGCGCCGTGGTGGTCGCCGCCGTAGAAGTCGACCTGCTCGCCCGTCCGACGGCCGACCACGACCGCGCCGGTCTGCTGCAGCTCGTCCCAGATCACGCCGGCCTCGCCCGCGGGCCGGCCGACGTCGCCGTCCTCGTTCAGGTACCACTCGTGCAACCGCATGAACTCGTCGCCGCCCGGGTTCCCCGGTCCGTCGTTCGGGCCGGCGATGTAGCCGTCGGCGGACATCGACATCAACAACACAGCTGAGGACATGAGCGTTCTCCTAGGCTCGTCGGCACGGCTGATCCGCACCGTCGTCTGCCTACGCGTCGAAGAACCCCGGCCGGTTTCGACATCAGTCCGCAGCCAGTGTCTCCAGCACGCCGTCGCCGTACTTGGCCAGCTTGTTCTCGCCGACGCCGCTGATCCTGCCCAACTCGGCCAACGACGACGGCAGGTCGGTCGCGATCTGCCGCAAGGTCGCGTCGTGGAAGATCACGTACGCCGGAACTCCCTGCTCCTTCGCCACCGCGCCCCGCCACGCACGCAATCGCTCGAAGACCGGCGCCGCCTCCGCCGGCAGATCGACCGCAGCCTTCTTCCCGCCGGACGACCTACTCGAGGACCGGACCCGCTCCGGCTCGCGACGCATCATCACGTCACGCCGTCGACCGAGCACCTCGCCGCTCTCCTCGGTCAGGACGAGCGTGCCGTAGTCACCCTCGACCGCCAGCAACCGCAGCGCCAGCAACTGCCGGACCACCCCGCGCCACTCGGTGTCCTTCAACTCGGTGCCGATCCCGAACACCGTCAGCTCGTTGTGCCGGAACTGTTTGACCTTGTCGGTCTCCTTGCCGAGCAGGATGTCGATCAGCTGCCCGGCGCCGAACTTCTGCCCGCGCTCGTGCTGCAGCCGATACACAGTCGACAGCAGCTTCTGCGCCGCGATCGTCCCGTCCCACGACTCGGGCGGCGTCAGACAGGTGTCGCAGTTCCCGCAGGAGTCGCCGTGCTGCCCGAAGTATGCAAGGAGTTGCGACCGCCGGCACTGCACGGTCTCGCACAACGCGAGCATCGCGTCGAGGTGCGAACCGAGCCGGCGGCGATGCGCGAGGTCGCCCTCGGACGTGTCGATCATCTTGCGTTGCTGCACGACGTCCTGCAGGCCGTACGCCAGCCATGCGGTCGACGGCAGCCCGTCCCGCCCGGCGCGACCGGTCTCCTGGTAGTAGCCCTCGACCGACTTCGGCAGATCGAGATGCGCGACGAACCGGACGTCCGGCTTGTCGATACCCATCCCGAACGCGATCGTCGCGACCACGACCAGCCCGTCCTCCCGGAGGAACCGCGACTGGTTGTCCGCGCGGGTCCGGCTGTCGAGACCGGCGTGGTACGGCACGGCCTCGATCCCGTTCTGCGTCAGGAAGGCCGCGGTCTTCTCGACACTGTTGCGGGACAGGCAGTACACGATGCCCGCGTCGCCGGCATGCTCGGTGCGGAGCAGGTCGAGCAACTGCCGCTGCGGGTTGTCCTTCGGGACGATCCGGTACTGGATGTTCGGCCGGTCGAAGCTCGCGACGAAATGCCTGGCCTCGGACAGATTCAGCCGGGTGGCGATCTCTTTGTGCGTCGCCTCGGTCGCGGTCGCGGTCAACGCGATCCGCGGTACGTCGGGCCAGCGCTCGTGCAACTCGGACAGCATCAGGTAGTCGGGCCGGAAGTCGTGGCCCCACTGGGACACACAGTGCGCCTCGTCGATCGCGAACAGCGAGATCTTGCCCTGGTCGAGCAACCGCACGGTGGATTCGACCCGCAGCCGCTCGGGCGCGAGGTAGAGCAGGTCGAGCTCACCGGCGAGGAACGCCTGCTCGACCTCACGCCGCTGGTCGAAATCCTGCGTCGAGTTCAGGAATCCGGCCCGGACGCCGAGAGCGGTGAGCGCATCGACCTGGTCCTGCATCAACGCGATCAGTGGCGAGATCACCACACCGACGCCGGACCGGACCAGCGACGGGATCTGGTAGCACAGCGACTTGCCGCCACCGGTCGGCATCAGCACCAGCGCGTCGCCGCCCGCGACCACGGTGTCGATGATCTCGGCCTGCTGACCGCGAAAGGCGTCGTACCCGAAGACCCGGCGCAGGATCTGCAGGGCTTCGGAATCAGGCAGTGCGGTTGTCTCGCTCACCTCGGCGAGTCTAATGAGATCGACGGACAGATGCCGACCCGCTCACCGCGGCCTGTGGATTACTCGGCGATTTCACCGGCGTACGTGCCGACGCTCCACAGGTTGCCTTCGAAATCGCGCACGGTGAACCCGCGCGATCCGTAGTCGGTGTCCTCCAACCCGCGTACGACGACCGCGCCCGCGCCGACCGCACGACCGATCAGGCTGTCCGGATCGTCGTGCACCAGATAGACCGACTGCCGCTGGTCCGTCAGCGCGGTGAACTCGTCCGGCTCGGGCTTCGCATCGGCCGAGCCGAGCATGATCCCGCCGCCGGTCGGCCAGGACAGCTCAGCGTGGGCGATCGAGCCCTCGACGGCGCCTTGGTACGACGCGATCACCGTGAAGCCGAGGCCTTCGGTGAGGAACTTCAGTGCTGCTTGGCCGTCCCGATAGTGCAGGCCGGGCCAGACTCCGATCACATTCTTCTCTGTCGCAGTGTTCATACCTTCGAGACTCGCGCCCCGGTGGGGGCGAAGTCTTGAAGGTTTGGGAGTTCCTCGGTCATCCACTGCCGCGGCGAGCAGCCCGCGATCGCCTGGAACTCCCGGGTCAGGTGGGCCTGATCGGCGTACCCGGCCGCGGCGGACAGGTCGGCCAGCCGGGTCGCCGGGTGCCGGCGCAGGTATCCGGTGACGCGCTCGAAACGCAGTACCCGAGCTGCGACCTTCGGCGCCAGGCCCAGCTCGCGCGTGAAGCGGTCGGTGAGATGCCGCCGGCTCCAGCCGACCTCGGTCGCCAGCTCCTGGATGCCGATGGATCCACTGGACGAGCAGAGCCGCTGCCAGGCCCAGCCGATCTCCGGCTGGGCCGTGCCCGCGTTGCGTTGGCCGAGCTGCTGCAGCAACAAGCCCTCGATCAGGTCGAACCGCCTGTCCCAGCTCGGCTCGTCGCGGAGCTGCTCGGTCAGCTCACGCGCCGACCGGCCGAGCACCTCGTCGAGGCCGACCACGATCGACGCGAGCCGGCCTGGTGGCAGCCCGAGCAGCTCGCGGGCGGCCGGGGGAGTGAGCGAGATCTGTACGCCGGCCCGGCTGTCGGTCTGACCGATGTGCACCGCTGTCGAGTGCAGGCCGCCGGCGAGGGCGTCGTACTTGTCGACGGGCCGGCCCGGCCACGCGACGCCGAGCGCCTCGTCCAGCGTGATGACGAGTGTCATGAAACGGGACGGCAGACCGCGGTGCAGCTCCATCGGATACCCCCGCGACGCATAGCCGACGAGGTCGCCGACGTACGGGCGCAGGGCAGGGTGCACCGGTCGCGTGTGGTGCTCCATGCCCGCCATGACCACAGGCTAGATCCAGCGTCGGACAGAATCACCTGCTCCAGAATCCGGGACCCGCGTACCGCCATCCGGACGGGCGTGGCACCATCGGATAGTCGTCCAGACGAAGAGGAGAAGCCGTCGTGCCCGCTTTGAGGTCCCGTACCGTCACCCACGGCCGCAACATGGCGGGCGCCCGCGCGCTCATGCAGGCCTCCGGGGTAGCCCGCGAGGACTTCGGCAAGCCGATCATCGCGGTCGCGAACAGCTTCACCGAGTTCGTCCCCGGCCACACCCACCTCGCGCCGGTCGGCCGGATCGTCTCCGAGGCCATCCACGCGGCCGGCGGCATCGCCCGCGAGTTCAACACGATCGCCGTCGACGACGGGATCGCGATGGGCCACGGCGGCATGCTGTACAGCCTGCCGTCCCGGGACCTGATCGCCGACTCGGTCGAATACATGGTCGAGGCGCACTGCGCCGACGCGCTGGTCTGCATCTCGAACTGCGACAAGATCACCCCCGGGATGCTGAACGCCGCACTCCGGCTCAACATCCCGACCGTGTTCGTCTCCGGCGGCCCGATGGAGGCCGGCCGGGCCACGCTGGTCGACGGGACGGTCCGCAAGCTCGACCTGATCGACGCGATGTCCGAAGCCGTGAACGAGAACGTCTCCGACGCCGACATCCTGCGGATCGAGGAGAACGCCTGCCCGACCTGCGGTTCGTGTTCGGGCATGTTCACCGCGAACTCGATGAACTGCCTGACCGAGGCGATCGGCCTCTCGCTGCCTGGCAACGGTTCGGTGCTCGCGACCCACACCGCCCGGCGCGCGCTGTACGAGAAGGCCGGCGAGACCGTCGTACAGATCACCAAGCGGTACTACGACAACGACGACGCGACCGTGCTGCCGCGGAACATCGCGACCAAGGAGGCCTTCGGGAACGCGATGGCGCTGGACATCGCGATGGGCGGATCGACCAACACGATCCTGCACCTGCTCGCGGCCGCGCAGGAGGCCGAGGTCGGCTTCGACCTCGACGACATCAACGCGGTCTCGCGCCGGGTCCCGTGCCTGGCCAAGGTCGCGCCGAACGTCGCCCCGCAGGGCACGTACTACATGGAGGACGTCCACCGGGCCGGCGGCATCCCCGCGATCCTCGGCGAGCTGCACCGGGCCGGACTGCTGAACGAGAACATCCACACCGTGCACAGCGACTCGATCGACGAGTGGCTGAAGACGTGGGACCTGCGCGGCGGATCGCCGTCACCGGAGGCCGTCGAGCTGTGGCACGCGGCGCCGGGCTGCAAGCGCTCGGCGACGGCGTTCTCGCAGTCCGAGCGGTGGGAGACTCTCGACACGGACGCGGCCGGCGGGTGCATCCGCGACCTCGAGCACGCGTACTCGAAGGACGGCGGTCTCGCAGTACTGAAGGGCAACCTGGCCGTCGACGGCTGTGTCGTGAAGACAGCCGGTGTGGACGAGTCGATCTGGACATTCCAGGGGCCCGCGGTGGTGTGTGAGTCGCAGGAAGAGGCTGTCGAGAAGATCCTGGCCAAGCAGGTGCAGCCGGGCGACGTCGTCGTGATCCGGTACGAAGGCCCGAAGGGTGGACCGGGTATGCAGGAGATGCTGTACCCGACGTCGTTCCTCAAGGGACGCGGTCTGGGCAAGGTCTGCGCACTGGTCACCGACGGGCGTTTCTCCGGTGGTACGTCGGGACTGTCGATCGGGCACGCATCGCCCGAGGCGGCGTCCGGCGGCACGATCGCCCTGGTCCAGGACGGCGACCAGATCCGCATCGACATCCCCGGCCGCTCGATCGAGCTGCTGGTCGACGAGGCCGAACTGACCGCTCGCCGGGAGGCCCTCGGCGGGGTGTACGCGCCGAAGAGCCGCGAGCGCAAGGTGTCCGCCGCGCTGCGGGCGTACGCCGCGATGGCCACCAGCGCGGACAAGGGCGCCGTCCGGGACGTCTCCAAGCTCGGCTGATCCCACGCATTGTCACCGTGCTGTGTCCAGGCGTAGCTTGGCGACAGGGGATGCCTGACCTGGGGAGGGGTCATGGGGGACGAGCGGGAGGAACGATTCCGTGCTGCGCTCGACGAAGGGCGCAAGCCGGCCGTGTTCATGTTCCAGCCGACGAACTTCGAGCAGGTGACGCCGGAGCGGCTGTCGGAGTGGGAACGCAGCGTCCAGGAGGGCTTCGGCCTGAACACGGACGGGTTCGAACGGGACGTGCTGCTGCGGTCGGCGTCGTGGTCGAACTGCGGCAACGGCCAGATCTGTGCCGACGACTCCGACTGGCACGAGTGAGAGGCCGCGACGATGACCGAAACGAACGCGGGCAGCTCAGGCAAACAGCCGGTGGTCTTCATGTACCAGCCGTCGCGGTTCGACCTGGTGCCGACGGACAAGCTGCACGAGTGGGAGCAGCGGGTCCGCGACGACGTCGGGCTCCCGGTGGAGTTCGCACGTAACGGCGGCGGGTCGGAGTGCTTGTCCGCGACGCTGCCGAACGACTGCATGGACGACTGCGACTACCTGGCCGAATAGATGACCCGGCCGTCGATCGGGGTACTGACGTTCACCGATGATCTGCACGCCCTGGTGATCCAGGCACATCTCCGCCGCAACCGCGGCGCGCGGTGCGAGGTCGTCGAGGTGGACGCGATGGCGGATCGCCCCGGCGGGCTGAGCTGGTCGACCGACCCCGGCTTCGGTACGTCGGTGCCGACCCGGGACGGCGGCCGGCTCGACCTGGCCGGCTGCGATGCGATCTGGTTCCGGCGCTGGAACCACCCGCAGCGCGCCGGCCGGGAGCTGTCCGAGCCGGCGCACCGGGAGGTCGTCGACGCGAGCTGCGCGAGCACGTTGATGGGTGCCTTGCGCAACGAGTTCGACGGGCGCTGGGTGAGTCATCCGGACGCGACCCGGCGGGCCGAGAACAAGCTGGTCCAGTTGCGCGCGGCAACGGATGCCGGGTTCGTCGTACCGCGGACGCTGGTCAGCCAGGACCCGGACGAGATCCGCCGGTTCTGCTCGATGCTCGACGGGCACGTCATCCTGAAAGCGGTTCGCGGCACGCCGAGCAGTCAGCTCTACACGCTGCCGGTGACGCCCGAGCATCTGGCCGACGACGATGCGCTGCGGCTCTGCCCGACGATCTTCCAGGAGTACGTGGCCGGGACCCGCCACCTGCGCGTGCTGTGCTGCGGTACGACGTCGTACGCGGTCGCGATCGATTCGCCGGATCTCGACTGGCGGCGGAATCTCGACGTACCGATCGAGCCGGTCGCGCTCGATCCGCTGATCCTGCAGGCGTTGGCGCGGGTGCTGGAGTTGCTGGGTCTGCGGATGGGCGTGGTCGATCTCAAACTCGATCCCGACGGCCGGCCGGTGTGGCTCGAACTGAACCCGCAGGGACAGTTCCTGTTCGTCCAAGGTCTGACCGGTCTGGACCTCACTGCCGGCTTCGCGGACTTTCTCTGCGAAGAGGCCGCGGTCAGAGCTCCAGGTCGAACGCCAGGTTGATCGCCTCGGCCAGGAGCGGCTCCTGGTCGGGGTGCAGGTGGCCGATCAGACGGCCGAGCTGGGCCTTGGGGATGGTCTGGATGTTGTCGCAGGAGATCGCACTGGGGTGGTCGAGGCCGTTGTCAGGGCCGACCAGTACTTCGGTGGACAGGCCGCGGATCGTGCTGGTGATCGGCGCGACGGTGACGTTGGTCAGCCGCGGGCGGATCAGTTCGCGGGTCAGCACCACCACCGGCCGCGGTTTGTCGAGCCGGGCGATGTGCAGGGCCCGCATCAGTCGAGGTCGCTGAGGACGGTGCCGGAGGCGGCGGTGGCGAGGCCGTCCAGGTCGTCGTACCCACCGTGCTCGCTGAGGATGGCCAGGTCGCGGGCAGCCAGCTCGCGGCGGCGCTCACGCTCCATCGCCCGGGCGACCACGGACGCCCGGCTCGTCGCCTTGTCGGTGGCGACGAGCTCGTCCATGAAGTCGACCAGGTCGTCCGGCAGCCTGACCGTGATCTGTTTGCTCATACCACGACCATACCACTCCAATACCGCTCCAATACCGCTCTGGGATTCATTTCGGTAGCGTCGTCAGTTGGGCGAGAGCGTGGACCAGCTGATCAGGTCGAAGGCGGGGAGGGAGGGCAGCGCGGTGATGGCGGCCAGTTCGTTGTCGATGAGGCCGACGAGTTGGGCCAGACGGGTGGTGACGTCGGAGGCCTCGAGGAGTTTCTGGCGGTCGGGGGTCATGAGTTTCATTGCCGCCGACATCAGGTAGGACAACGTGCTGGGGTCGTCGGGCAGCTCGCCCAGGTGCAGGCCGGGGCGGCTGATCTCGCTGACCGCCTCGGCGTACTTGCGGAAACGCTTGACCGCGACCATCGCCGTACCCAGCGGGTCGTCGCCGAGGTCATCGTCGAGCCACTCGACGTCCGCGACCAGGTAGTCGCCGGTGCCGTCGAGCTCCGAGACCTTGAACCGCCGGTTGCCGGTCAGCGTCACCTCGACCGGCCCGTCGTCGTCCGCGTCGAGCGTGATCTCGGAGATCGTCGCGGCGCAGCCCGTACCGTACAGCGACCGGAAGACCCGCTCACCCAACTCGTACCCGTCCCGCACGGCCAGCGCCCCGCAGACCAGCTCGCCGCCGTTCTCGACCAGGTCGCGGACCACCGCGCGGCCCTGGACGTCGGTCACCGGAATCGGGAGCACCAGCCCGGGAAAGATCACCGTGTCGACAGTGAGCAACGGCAGGCGGGAGTCCATACAAGCGAGCCTAGGGCATCACGCGGGGTAACGGCCCGGCTTCTGGATACGGCGCGGGGCCGACGGGCCGTCACCACTAGACTGGCGGCATGATTCGCCGCGTCGACCTGCGGGGCCGAGTGGCGGCCGGAGAGGTTACCGACCTCCAAGCCGAAGTGAATGCCCTGGTCCCCCGAGCCGTGTTCGACGTCGAGAAGGCTCTCGACGTCGTCCGACCCATCTGCCTGGACGTCCGCCATCGCGGCCTCGAGGCGATCAGGGAGTACGGCGAGAAGTTCGACCATGTGCGCGTCGAGGACGTCCGGGTCCCGGCCGAGGCGCTGAAGACCGCGCTCGAGGAGCTCGACCCGGAGGTGCGCAGCGCCTTCGAGGAGTCGATCCGCCGCGTCCGTGAGGTCAGCCAGGACGAGCTCACCGCCGACATCGCCTCCGAGCCCGCGCCCGGCGGGCGGGTGACGCAGCGGTTCGTCCCGGTCCAGCGCGTGGGCCTGTACGTGCCCGGTGGCCGCGCGCCGCTGGCGTCTTCCGTCGTCATGAACGTGGTGCCGGCGCAGGTGGCCGGTGTGCCGTCCCTGGCCGTTGCATCGCCGCCACAGAAGGAGTTCGGCGGCCTGCCGCACCCGACGGTGCTTGCGGTTTGCGCATTGCTGGGGATCGACGAGGTGTACGCGATGGGCGGCGCGCAGGCGATCGCCGGGTTCGCTTACGGCTTCGACGGTTGCAGGAAGGTCAACCTGATCACGGGGCCTGGCAACATCTACGTCGTGGCCGCCAAGCGGTTCCTGCTGGGTGAGGTCGGGATCGACTCCGAGGCCGGCCCGACCGAGATCGCGATCCTCGCCGACGACACCGCCGACCCGAAGCACGTCGCTGCCGACCTGATCAGTCAGGCCGAGCACGACCCGATGGCCGCCAGCGTGCTGGTGACGCCGTCGGAGTCGTTGGCCGCCGCGGTCGAGGCAGAGCTGCCCACACAGGTCGCGCAGACCAAGCACAGCGAGCGAGTGACCGAAGCTCTGACCGGTCAGCAGTCGGCCGTCGTGCTGGTCGACGACCTCGAGCAGGGCACGGCGGTCGTGGACGCGTACGCCGCCGAGCACCTCGAGATCCAGACCGTGGACGCGGAGGAGCGGGCCGGGCTGATCACCAACGCCGGCGCGATCTTCGTCGGCGGCTGGTCGCCGGTGTCCCTCGGCGACTACTGCGCCGGGTCCAACCACGTCCTCCCGACGGCCGGTTGTGCCTGCCACTCGTCCGGTCTGTCCGTTCGCAGCTTCCTGAAGGCGGTCCACGTCATCAACTACTCCCGCGACGCCCTGCACGAGGTCGCCGGCCACGTGCTCGCGCTCGCCCACGCCGAGGACCTTCCGGCCCACGGCACCGCCGTTTCCGCCCGATTCCCCGGAGAGCACTGATGGGCCGCTTCGACGGGTTGCCGATCCGCGACGAGCTGAAGAGCTTCGAGCCGTACGGCGCCCCGCAACTCGACGTACCGGTGCTGCTCAACGTCAACGAGAACCCGTATCCGGCGAGCGAGGAGACGGTCGCGGACATCGCCGCCGCCGTCTCGGTCGCGGCCCGCGGGATGAACCGCTACCCGGACCGTGAGTTCCTCGACCTGCGAGCGGACCTCGCGGCGTACCTGGCTCGTGAGTCCGGTGCGCAGCTCGCCCCCGAGCAGATCTGGGCGGCGAACGGGTCCAACGAAGTCATGCTGCACATCCTGCAGGCCTTCGGCGGCCCCGGTCGGACGGCGCTGTCGTTCGCCCCGACGTACTCGATGTATCCGGAGTACGCCCGGGACACGAACACGGCCTGGGTGGCCGGCCGCCGGGCCGAGGACTTCACCCTCGACCAGAGCAAGGCGCTGGCCGCGATCTCGCGGCACCACCCGTCGGTCGTGCTGCTTGCCTCACCCAACAACCCGACCGGGACCGCACTGCCGATCGAGGTGGTCGAGGCGATCGCCGCCCGGACCGCGGCGCTGGGTTCGGTGCTCGTGGTCGACGAGGCGTACGCCGAGTTCCGCCGCGCCGGGACACCCAGCGCGGTGTCCCTGCTGCCGTCGTACCCGAATCTTGCCGTCGCGCGGACGATGTCGAAGGCGTTCGCGATGGCCGGCGGCCGGGTCGGATACCTCGCCGCGAGCAAGCAGTTCGTCGACGCACTGCGGATCGTCCGGCTGCCGTACCACCTGTCAGCGGTGACCCAGGCGGTCGCACGGGCCGCCTTGCGGCACTCCGACGAGCTGCTCGGCCGGGTCGAGCAGCTCCGGGTCGAGCGCGACGAGACCGTCGACTGGCTGCGCGCGCAGGGCCTGCGGGCGGTCGACTCGGACGCGAACTTCGTGCTGTTCGGCACGTTCGCCGACCGGCACGCGGTTTGGCAGGCGCTGCTCGACGACGGCGTACTGATCCGCGAGACCGGACCCGACGGCTGGCTGCGGGTCTCGGTCGGCACCGGCGAGGAGATGGCCGCGTTCCGCGCTTCACTGGAGCGCATCCTCAAGACAGACACTGGAAGGCTGACATGACGCGCACAGCCCGGATCGATCGGGAGACGAGCGAGTCCAAGGTCCTGGTCGAGCTCGACCTGGACGGCACCGGTCGCGCCGACATCTCAACAGGGGTTGGGTTCTACGACCACATGCTCAACGCGCTGGCCAAGCACGCGCTGCTCGACCTGCACGTGAACACGGTCGGCGACCTGGAGATCGACGCGCACCACACGGTCGAGGACACCGCGATCGGCATCGGCCAGGCCCTGAAGGAAGCCCTGGGCGACAAGCGCGGCATCCGGCGCTTCGGCGATGCGACCGTCCCGCTGGACGAGGCGCTCGTGCACTGCACGGTCGACCTGTCCGGCCGGCCGTACTGCGTGCACACCGGCGAGCCCGAGGGCCAGGTCTACGCGATCATCGGCGGCGACTACGCCGGATCGCTGACCCAGCACGTGTTCGAGACGCTCGCGTTCAACGCCGCGATCTGCATCCACATCCGGGTGCTGTCCGGTCGCGACCCGCACCACATCGTCGAGGCGCAGTTCAAGGCGTTCGCCCGGGCGCTGCGGGCGGCCGCGGAGCTGGACCCGCGGCAGCCGGGTATCCCGTCGACCAAGGGTGCTCTGTGAGCAAGAAGGTCGTCCTGCTCGACTACGGCTCGGGGAACATCCGGTCGGGGGAGCGGGCGCTGCAGCGCGTCGGCGCCGACGTCACCGTGACCGCCGACTTCCAGCAGGCGTGCAATGCGGACGGCCTGCTCGTCCCCGGCGTCGGTGCCTTCGAGGCGTGCATGACCGGGCTCAAGGCCGTGCGTGGTGACGTCGCCGTCGACCGGCGGCTCACCGGCGGCCGTCCTGTGCTCGGGATCTGCGTGGGCATGCAGATCCTGTTCGCGCGCGGAATCGAGCACGGTGTCGAGACCGAAGGCTGCGAGCAGTGGCCGGGGACGGTCGAGCGGCTCCAGCCGGAGGACGCGCAGCCCGTCCCGCACATGGGCTGGAACACGGTCGATGTACCGGCCGGCAGCACGCTGTTCGACGGCGTCGACAAGGAGCGCTTCTACTTCGTGCACTCGTACGGCGTTCGCGACTGGCAGCTGCACGACACCCGCGAATCGGTCAGCCCGCTGGTCACCTGGACGACGTACGGCGGTGACCGTTTCGTCGCCGCGGTGGAGAACGGTCCGCTCAGCGCGACCCAGTTCCACCCGGAGAAGTCCGGCGACGCCGGTGCCGCGCTGCTGGAGAACTGGGTTCGCTCGCTCTGACGGCTGGCCCCTTCCGTTCAACTGTTGTTTACCGTACGTTCACTGGTCACCACTGCTTGTCGTCGAGCTAGGAGGCCGCCCACCATGTCCAACTCCCTGTCCAGACGTCAGTTCGTCGGCCGCGCGGCAGCTGCCGGTGTGGCGGTCAGCGTGGCCGGCTCGGTCGACGCGCTGTACACCTCGCAGCCGGCGCTCGGGACGTCCGGCCCCAAGATCGGCTACGGCCCGCTGGTCGAGGACCCGGACGGCATGCTGGACCTGCCGCGTGGGTTCAGCTACCGGATCCTGTCCCGGGAGGGCACCGTCCGACCCGACGGCCTGCAGATCCCGAGCCGGTTCGACGGGATGGGCGTCTTCCCGGACCGCAACGGCGGATCCCGGCTGGTCCGTAACCACGAGTGCAGCCCGACCTCGGCGATCAAGGTGGTCGCGCCGGCCGAGCGGACCTACGACCCGGCCGCCGCCGGCGGCACGAGCACGCTGGTCGTGGACCGGCACAACGCGACCACGAAGGAACTCGTCAGCCTCGGCGGTACGGCGATCAACTGCTCCGGCGGCCACACGCCCTGGCGCACCTGGCTGACCTGTGAGGAGACCGAGCTCAAGGCCGGCGAGAGCGGCTACACCAAGGACCACGGCTTCATCTTCGAGGTCGACCCGTACGACGACCGCCGCAACGTCGGCCCGGTCGCGCTGACCGCGATGGGCCGGTTCCAGCACGAGGCGGTCGCGATCGATCCGCGCACCGGGATCGTCTACGAGACCGAGGACGCGTTCGTCGCTCCGCTCGGCGGCTTCTACCGCTTCCTCCCGAACCGCCCGCGCGGCGGCTGGGGGACGCTCCGGGCCGGCGGCGAACTGCAGGCGATGCACATCCCCGGCCTGCCGGACCTGTCGGTCGTCCAGGAGGCCGGCGCCGAGTTCCACGACGTGCAGTGGGTGAAGGTCCCGGATCCGTTGGCGACGACGGAGTCGGTCCGCGCCCAGGACTACGCCAAGCCGATCACCGGCGGCTACAAGCTCGAGGGCTGCTGGTGGGGCGATCTGGACCGGTGCGTGTACTTCGTCTCGTCGTTCGCGCGGACCGAGCTCGGGCCGAAGGTCGACCACGACGGTCAGGTCTGGCGGCTCGACCCGCGCAAGCGCACGCTCCGCCTCGAGGTGATCTTCACCCGGCCGGAGCCCGGCTCCGACGATCCCGAGTTCGATGCCCCGGACAACATCACGATGTCGCCGTACGGCGGTCTGATGATGTGTGAGGACGGTCTCGGTGAGCAGCACATCCTCGGCACCACCGAGGACGGCGAGGTGTTCAAGTTCGCCCACAACCGGATCAACATCGGCACGCCCGAGGAGCCGTCGTACGGCGAGCTGTCCGGAGTGGGCTTCGCGGCCGACGGCCGGACGATGTTCTTCAACGTCTACACCCCGGGGATCACGTACGCGATCACCGGGCCCTGGCGCCGGCGCCGCTAGGCGGTCGCGCCCGGGAAGGCGATCGGTGCGCCGCCCCAGGTGAGTTGGCCGGTCGCCGTACCGAGGAGGCTCTCGATCGCCCAGGCCCGCACCGCCGGTTGTTCGGCGGCCTCGACCAGGTCGCCGTACACCGCGGCGATCCGCCGCTCGATCACCAGGACCAGCGCCGCCGCCGTGGCGGCGTTGGTCACGGGCTGGGGGAGGTCGTACGCCGCTTCGGCCGCGACCGGGGTCTCGCCGGCGGCGACGAGCAGCGCGCTCAGGTGGTCGCGGTTGTCGCGGTGCCGCGCGAACGTGTCGGTCGCCTCCTGGAACCGCACGCCGTTGAGCTTGCCCCCGGCCACGCCCACGCCGTACAGCGCCGCATGCTCACCCGCGAGAGCTGCCTGCAGGGCTTCCACCTGGTTCATGGGGCCTCCCGGCCTGGACTGAGGAGCGGAGGGAGCGAAGCGACCGGAGCGACGAGGGAAGGCCGGGAGTCACAGCCCCATGAACCGCCGCGACGGAGTCGCGGCATCAGCACAGTCACGACTTGTCCTTCTTCTTCGGCGGGGTCAGCGTGGTGCTCAGCTGGGTCTGGGCGGCAGCGATCTCGGCGAGCAGCCGGGCCGGTGCGCCGGACAGCTTGGCCGCGGCGGCAGCGTTCGTGGCTGCCGCGATCGCCTCCTGCCTGGCGAGCGTTGTGAGCGCGACCACGGAGGAGGCAGGCACGGCGACCGCCTTCGCGGCCTTGGCGGCCACGCCCTCGGTCTCCTTGAGCTTCGCGAGGTGACTCGCGTGGTACTTCGCCCCGGCCGCGAGCTGCGCCCGTAGCGCTGGGAACTTGCGGCTCGTGTTTGCGTAGAGCTGGGACAATTGAGTCACCTGGGTCGCCGCCGCACCGAGCGCCGCGACCACCGCCGGGTCCACGGCCGGCGTCTCCTCGGCCGGGCCCTGTGAGGACGACGGTCCACCGTTCACGGCGCCCGGCGTACCGGACCCGGCGGCAGCGTCGTCCTTGCAGCCGGTCAGCGCGACCGCGCCGGGAACGAGGGCGGCGGTCACGACGGCGGCGCGTCGGGTCAGGCGGCGTTCGAGCACGCCGGAACGATACCCGGTGACGCGCCGACACCTGCCTGGGACGAGCCGGTGACCCGGATCGCGAGACCGGCCGGATATGGTGGGCTACTGCCCTTGGCGAGACGGCCGGGGTGGAACGGGTGCACAACTGGAGAGAGAGGCAGGTCAACCTGTGAGCCGAAAGCCAGACCAGACGGGCCACACGGACACCACGAGCCTCGAGAACTTCCTGCGGCCGATCGTCGAGCAGTTCGGCTGCGACCTGGAGGCCGCGGACGTGACACCGGCCGGCCGCCGCCGGCTGCTGCGCGTCCTCGTCGACCGCGACGGCGGGATCAGCCTCGACGACGTCGCCGACGTCACCAGGGCCATCTCCAAGGCGCTCGACGCCGACGACATCATGGGCGACGGCGCCTACACGCTCGAGGTGTCCAGCCCCGGCGTCGACCGGCCGCTGACCCTGCCCCGGCACTGGCGCCGCAACGTCAGGCGCCTGGTCGCCGTCACGCTGAACTCCGGCGGCAAGGTGACCGGCCGGATCAAGTCCGCCTCCGAGGAGGCGGCCGAACTGGATGTGAACGGCAAGGCGCGCACCGTCGCGTACGCCGACGTGGCCAAGGCCAAGGTCCAGATCGAATTCAACCGGGCTGCCGGCAACGACACTGAGCCATCTATTTCTGGTGGAGAAACACCTGCCGACGGCACGGTGGAGGAGAACTGACATGGATATCGACATGGCCGTCCTGCGGTCGCTCGAACGGGAGAAGGACATCGCCCTCGAGGTCGTCGTCGAGGCGATCGAGGCGGCGCTGCTGGTCGCGTACCACCGGACCGAGGGCGCCCAGCAGCACGCCCGGGTCGAGCTGGACCGCAAGACCGGGCACGTGACTGTGTACGCGCGGGAGCTGGCCGAGGACGGCACGCTGGCCCGCGAGTACGACGACACCCCGGCCGACTTCGGCCGGATCGCGGCCACCACGGCCAAGCAGATCATCCTGCAGCGGCTGCGCGACGCCGAGGACGAGGTGCGGTACGGCGAGTTCTCCGGCAAGGAGGGCGACATCGTGTCCGGTGTCGTCCAGCAGGGCCGCGACCCGCGCTCGGTGATGGTCGACCTCGGCAAGATCGAGGCCGTGCTGCCGGCGCCCGAGCAGGTGCCGGGGGAGAAGTACGAGCACGGCTCCCGGCTGCGGGTCTACGTCGTCGGCGTCCGCAAGGGCTTCAAGGGCCCGCAGATCACCGTCAGCCGGACCCACCCGAACCTGGTGAAGAAGCTGTTCGCGCTCGAGGTCCCGGAGATCGCCGACGGAACGGTCGAGATCACCGCGATCGCGCGTGAGGCAGGTCACCGGACCAAGATCGCGGTCCGGACGCTGAACCCGTCGGTGAACGGGAAGGGTGCCTGCATCGGGCCGATGGGCCAGCGGGTGCGCAACATCATGCACGAGCTGCACGGCGAGAAGATCGACATCATCGACCACAGCGACGACCCGGCGACCTTCGTCGGGAATGCGCTGTCCCCGGCGCAGGTTACGTCTGTGGAGGTTGTCGACGCGGCGGCCCGTGCGGCCCGCGTCGTCGTACCCGACTATCAGCTCTCGCTGGCGATCGGCAAGGAGGGGCAGAACGCCCGCCTCGCCGCCCGGCTCACCGGCTGGCGGATCGACATCCGGCCGGATACCGATGTGACGCCTGAGCCGGAGAAGGTAGACTGATCTCTCGGTCCGTCGACTGAGTCGCAACCACACCCTGAGGAAGAAGTGACAGACGCGCGCCCTGGCAGGTCCCGGGAGCGCACCTGTGTCGGGTGCCGGAAGCGGTCCAGTCCGGCTGACCTGCTGCGGATGACGGTTTCTGGAGGACCAGGCAATCTCATGGTCCTCGCGGATCCCGATCGTCGGGCACCCGGCCGCGGAGCGCACCTGCACCCGGCGACCGAGTGCTTCGATCTCGCCGTCCGGCGCAAGGCGTTCCCACGGGCCTTCCGGGTCCCGGGGCCGCTGGACGTGACCGGGCTGCGGGAGTACGTCGCGCAGCGTGATATGTAAGAAGCAATACCAAAGGCAGCCAACCAGGCTGTCCGTGGCGGGCAGACCGTTCCGCCGCGACGACATGAAGGCGGGTCATCGACTCATGACCACTCGATGAGTGTCGAACGATGAGTGCAATGCGATGAGCATGTACGTCAACTAACGGTCCGCGCCCCAGGCTCGGACCAGAGGGAGAGTAGTGGCAAAGGTCCGGGTCTACGAGCTCGCGAAAGAGCTCGGAGTTACCAGCAAGGTCGTTCTGACCAGGCTGAACGACATGGGAGAGTTCGTCCGATCGGCGTCCTCGACGATCGAGGCACCCGTCGTACGACGGTTGGCGGAGGAGTTCGAGAAGAACCCGCCGAAGAAGCGCGCGGCCAAGAAGGCCGCCGCGAGCACGTCTGCCGCGCCGCAGGCGACCGCACCGGTCGCGCCTGCGCCGGCACAGAAGCCGGCCCAGCCGGCCACCCCGAAGGCTCCGGCGGAGCGCCCCGCGCCCGTCGCCGAGTCGGCTCCTGCTCCGGCCGCCGAAGTTCCGGCGGCTCCGGTGACCAGGGCCGAGTCCGCTCCGGTGGCCGAGTCCGCGCCGGCAGTCGAGTCTGCCCCGGCGAAGGCCGCTCCGGCTCCGGGCGCCCGCCCGGGTCCGCGTCCGGGCCCGAAGCCGGGTCCGCGCCAGTCCGCGCCGGCCGAGGCGGCACCGGTCGAGTCCGCTCCGGCGGCGAAGGCCGAGACCCCGGCGTCCCCGGCAGCTCCGTCGTTCGAGGCACCGGCCGCCGCGCCGGCAGCGGAGGCATCGACCCCGTCGACGGCTCCCGCCGCTCGGCGTTCGGAAGGCGACACCACGGGCCGTCCCGCTCCGCGTCCGGCCACGCCGGGCTCCCCGCGACCGGGTGGCTCCGGCCCGCGTCCGTCCGGCCCAGGTGGCCAGGGCGGTAGCCCGCGTCCGGGTGGTCAGGGTTCGGCTCCGCGTCCGGGAGCGCCCCGTCCGGGTGCTCCGCGTCCCGGCGCGCCCCGTCAGGGCGGCCAGGGCGGCGGTCCGCGTCCGGGTGCTCCGCGTCCGGGCAACAACCCGTTCAGCTCGACCCAGGGCATGCAGCGCGGTGGCGCGCGTCCGGGTCAGGGCGGTGGCGGTGGTGACCGGCAGGGGGCTCCGAGCCCGGCCGGTATGGCGCCGCGCCCGCCGCAGGGCCGTGGCGGCAACGACCGCGACCGCGGTGGTAACGACCGGCCGCGCCCGAGTGGCGTGCCCGGCGCTCCGCGCCCCAACCCGGCGATGATGCCGAAGTCCTCTGCCGGCACGTTCACCGGCCGCCCGAGCGGTCCTGGTGGCGGCGGTGGCGGTGGCCGCGGTGGAGGCGGCGGCGGTCGTCCCGGCGGCGGTCCGGGTGCCGGTCCGCGCGGTGGCGGCGGTGGCGCCGGCGGTGGCTTCCGTCCGGGTGGCGGCGGCCCCAGCGGACCCCCCGGTGGCGGCGGTGGCCGTCCGGGTCCGGGCAACCGGGGTCGTGGCGGGACACAGGGCGCCTTCGGTCGTCCGGGTGGTCCGGCACGTCGTGGCCGCAAGTCGAAGCGCGCGAAGCGTCAGGAATTCGACAACATGCAGGCCCCGGCCGTCGGTGGCGTTCGCGTCAAGCACGGTGACGGCGAGGTCGTGAAGTTGCCTCGCGGCGCGTCGCTGACGGACTTCGCCGAGAAGGTCGGAGTCGACCCGGCGTCGCTGGTCCAGGTGCTGTTCCACCTCGGTGAGATGGTGACCGCGACCCAGTCGGTCAACGAGGAGACGCTGGAACTGCTCGGCACCGAGCTGAACTACGACGTCCAGCTGGTCTCGCCCGAGGACGAGGACCGCGAGCTGCTGCAGTCGTTCGACATCGACTTCGGTTCCGACGAAGGCGACGAGGGCGACCTGGCACCGCGGCCGCCGGTGGTGACCGTGATGGGTCACGTCGACCACGGTAAGACCAAGCTGCTGGACGCGATCCGGATGGCGAACGTCGTTGCCAAGGAAGCCGGCGGTATCACCCAGCACATCGGTGCGTACCAGGTGACGACCGAGGTGGACGGCGAGCAGCGGGCCATCACCTTCGTCGACACCCCGGGTCACGAGGCGTTCACCGCCATGCGTGCCCGTGGTGCGCAGGCCACCGACATCGTCATCCTGGTGGTCGCGGCCGACGACGGTGTGATGCCGCAGACGATCGAGGCACTGAACCACGCCCGGGCGGCGAACGTCCCGATCGTGGTCGCGGTGAACAAGATCGACGTCCCGAGTGCGGACCCGGCCAAGGTGCGCGGTCAGCTGACCGAGTACGGCCTGGTGCCCGAGGAGTACGGCGGCGACACGATGTTCGTCGACGTCTCGGCGAAGTCCCGGATCAACATCGACGGGCTGCTCGAAGGTGTCGTGCTGACCGCGGACGCGGCGCTCGACCTGCGGGCCAACCCGAAGATGCACGCCGAGGGCATCGCGATCGAGGCGAACCTCGACAAGGGCCGTGGTCCGGTGGCGACCGTGCTGGTGCAGCGCGGCACGCTCCGGGTCGGCGACTCGATGGTGGTCGGTCCGGCGTACGGCCGGGTCCGGGCCATGCTCGACGAGCACGGCAACAACGTCGAGGAGGCGACCCCGTCGCGTCCGGTGCTGGTGCTCGGTCTGACCGCGGTGCCGGGTGCGGGCGACAAGTTCCTGGTCGTCGACGACGACCGGCGGGCCCGGCAGATCGCCGAGAAGCGGGAAGCCCGTGCTCGTGCGGCCGCCAACGCCAAGCGTCGCGCCCGTCGTACCCTCGAGGACTTCATGGCCTCGATGGAGAAGGGTGAGGCCCAGGAGCTGCTGCTGATCCTCAAGGGCGACGTGTCCGGTTCGGTCGAGGCGCTGGAAGACGCGCTGGTCCGGATCGAGGTCGGCGACGAGGTCAGCCTGCGGATCATCGACCGCGGTGTCGGTGCGATCAACGAGAACGACGTCAACCTGGCCATCGCGTCGAACGCCGTCATCATCGGCTTCAACGTGCGGCCGGCGGGCAAGGCCGGGGACCTGGCCGAGCGCGAGGGCGTGGATGTCCGGTACTACTCGGTCATCTACTCGGCGATCGACGACATCGAGGCCGCCCTGAAGGGCATGCTCAAGCCGATCTACGAGGAGGTCACCCTCGGCCAGGCCGAGATCCGGGAGATCTTCCGCTCCTCGAAGGTGGGCAACATCGCTGGTTGCTGGGTCACCAGCGGCCTGATCCGCCGCAACGCCAAGGTCCGGTTGATCCGGGACGGCGCGGTGGTCGTCGACAACACCGAGTTGTCGTCGCTGAAGAGGTTCAAGGACGACGCGTCCGAGGTCCGCGAGGGCTTCGAGTGCGGTCTGACCATCAACAACTTCAACGACATCAAGATCGGTGACGTCGTCGAGGCGTTCGAGCTCCGCGAGAAGCCGCGCAGCTGATAGTTCGGTGACGGCCCGGACCCGGCCGAAACGTGCTGGTCCGGGCCGTCGGAGTAACGTCCGGGGAGACGGTGTTCTCCCCGGACGTACTCATGAATGAGGGAGTGAGCCCTGATGGGTGAAGCAAGGGCGAAGCAGCTGGCCGACCGGATCCAGGTGCTCGTCGCGGAACTGCTCGAGCGTCGCGTCAAGGACCCCCGGCTGGGGTTCGTCACGGTGACGGATGCCCGGCTGACCGGTGACCTCCGCGAGGCCAGCGTCTTCTACACGGTGTACGGCGACGAGCAGGCCCGCGCGTCCACCGCGGCCGCGTTGGAGTCTGCCCGCGGTCTGATCCGCAGCGAGGTCGGCAAGGCGCTCGGGTTGCGTCACGCCCCGAGCGTGGCGTTCTTCCTGGACGCCGTACCGGAGAACGCCGGCCAGATCGAGGAGCTGCTGGAGAAGGCGCGGATGGCCGACGCCGAGGTGGCCAAGGCCGCCGCGGGTGCCAAGCCGGCCGGCGAGGCGGATCCGTACAAGCGCAAGGACGAAGACGACGAGGACGACGAGGACTGAGTGGCTGACTTCACCCCGGCCTCCGACGGCATCGTCGTCGTCGACAAGCCGGGCGGGATGACCTCGCACACTGTCGTCGCCCGGGTCCGCCGGATCGCCGGGACCAGGAAGGTCGGCCACGCCGGCACCCTGGACCCGATGGCGACCGGCGTACTCGTCGTCGGCCTCAACCGGGCCACCCGGCTGCTCGGCCACCTGCAGCTGGCGGACAAGTCGTACGACGCGACGATCCGGCTCGGGGCGACCACGACGACGGACGACGCCGAGGGCGAGATCGTGGCGACGTACCCGGTCGGCGGCGTGACCGCGGAGGCGATCTCGACAGCCGTGGCCGGCTTCCGCGGGGACATCTCGCAGGTGCCGTCGAAGGTGTCCGCGATCAAGGTCGACGGCAAGCGCGCGTACGAACGCGTCCGGGCCGGCGAGGAGGTCGCGCTCAAAGCGCGTGCTGTCACGGTCTCCCGGTACGACATCCTCGACGTCCGGGTCGGCGCCGACGCGATCGACGTGGACGTGTCGGTCGACTGCTCGAGCGGCACGTACATCCGGGCGCTGGCCCGCGATCTGGGCGCCGAGCTCGGCGTCGGCGGTCACCTGACCGCCCTGCGTCGTACCCGGGTCGGCTCGTTCGACCTGTCCACGGCGCATTCGCTGGAGTCGCTGGCGGAGTCCTTCGACTGGCTGCCGATCGCGGACGTTGCCGCCGGCACCTTCCGCCGGTACGACGCGGACGACGCCGAGGCAGCCGCCATCCGCACCGGCCGCCCGTTGCCCGGCCTCAACCTCGAGCCCGGGCAGACCGCGATGTTCGACCCCACCGGCACCTTTCTGGCTCTCTACGAGCCCCACGGCCCGATCGCCAAACCGACGGCGGTTTTCGTCAGCTGATCCGCGTGGGCCGGGGTACCGGAACGCATGGGCGAGGAGGAGCTGGCGGTCGAGTTCGGCACCGTCGCGAGCTGGACGGCCGACGCCGTCGACGAGCTGGGCCCGGAGTACGCGATCGTCGCGGGATGCCGGGGGAGCGGTGACCCGGCCTTGCTCCATTGGCTGGCGCGGGCGTGCCGGATCGGCCCTGGGACGTCGTTCGTCGACGTCGGCGCCGGTGTTGGCGGAGCGTCCGCGTGGGCGGCGCGGACGTACGGCGTACGGCCGGTGCTGGTCGAGCCGATGGAGGAGGCGTGCCGATCGATCCGGCGGATGTTCGAGCTGCCCGCGGTGTGCGCGGCGGGTGAGCAGCTGTCTTTCGTGGACGATCGGTTCGACGTCGTCTGGTGCGTCGGTGTCCTCTGCACGGTGCACGAGAAAGCGGACCTGCTGCGGGAGCTGAGGCGAGTGCTGACGCCGGGCGGATCGCTCGGGATGATGGTGCTGGTGGCGGAGCCGTCGCTGCACAGCGACGTACCGCACGGGAACGAGTTCCCGCGGGAGGACGAGCTGGTGGGGCTGATCGACGACGCCGGATTCGTGCTTCGCGAGCTGGTCGAGGCGCCGATCGACAGCGCGCCGACCGAGTGGACTCAGCAAGCCGATCGCGTCGACGAACTGCTGGAGAAGGTGCACGGGACCGACGAGCGATGGCTGGCGGCGCAGGAGCAGGCCGGGAAGATGTCCCACCTGCTGTCGACGCGCCAGGTGACGCGCCGGCTTGTGCACGCGACGAAATCTGTCGGAGCGGTCTCATAGCGTACGAACCATGAAATACGGATTCGTGATGGCGTACGGCGATGCGCGGGACGCGGCCGAGTTGGCGCCCTTGGCGGAGGAGCACGGGTGGGACGGGTTCTTCGTCTGGGAGTCGATCTGGGGGATCGACGCCTGGGTGATGCTCGGGGCCGCTGCGATGACGACCGAGCGGATCCGGCTCGGGACGATGCTGACACCGCTCCCGCGGCGGAAGCCGTGGGACGTGGCCGGGCAGGTTTCGACCGTGGACAACCTCAGCGGCGGCCGGGTGATCCTGTCGGTCGGTCTGGGGGTGACCGGCGAGGACCGGTTCTGGCTGTTCGAGGAGGATCCGGGGCGGAAGGTGCGCGCGGAGCTCATGGACGAGTCGTTGGAGATGCTGCCGCACCTGTGGCGCGACGAGCCGTTCGAGTACTCCGGCAAGCACTACCGGTCCAGGAAGATCGCGGAGCTCATGCCGCCCGCGCCACCGCCTCCGGTGCAGCAGCCGCGGGTGCCGACCTGGGTGGTCGGCGGCTGGCCACGGCCGAAGTCGATGCGCCGGGCGGCGCTGCAGGACGGCTGGCTGCCGAACTACGTCGCCCCGGCCGGCGGCGAGCCGGGTGAGCTGACGCCGGAGCTCCTCGTCGACGGCATCGACTGGATCCGCCGGGAGCGTGCCGCCCACGACCTGAGCATGGACGGGTACGACATCGTCGCCGAGGGCAACACCCGCGCCGACGCCCCGAACGCCGCCGACACGGTCCGTCCGTGGGCCGAGGCCGGCGCCACCTGGTGGATCGACGCCGACTGGTCCTCGATGGATCGCGATGTCGTCCGGCAGGCCGCCGAACGCCGCCTCACCGCCGGACCGCCCCGTATCGACTGAGCACGTACGCTGGAGTGGTGCGTTCTCGTCCGACCTTGGCATGGGCCCCCGGGCCTGAGGTGCTGGCATTGGAGCCCGGGTCGACGGACATCGGGCCGGTCGCGCAGACCGTGGCCGCCGGCGGTGTCGTCGTACTGAGCGGCGCCGGTATCTCCACCGAGTCCGGGATCCCGGACTACCGCGGCGAGTCCGGCAGTCTGCGGACCCATACCCCGATGACGTACGGCGATTTCGTGGCCGGCGTGGCCGGCCGCCAGCGGTACTGGGCGCGCAGCCATCTCGGCTGGCGCACGATCGCCCGCGCCGCCCCGAACGACGGCCACCGCGCGGTCGCGGCGCTCCAGGCCCGCGGATACCTGAACGGCGTCATCACCCAGAACGTCGACGGCCTCCACCAGGCCGCCGGCGCCCGCGACGTGATCGAGCTGCACGGCAACCTCGACCGGGTCATCTGTCTCAGCTGCGGTACGACGTCCGCTCGCGAAGCCCTCGACCGCCGGCTGAAGGCCGCGAACCCGGAGTTCGAGGCCGAGGTCACCCGGATCAACCCCGACGGCGACGCCGAACTCCCCGCCGAGGCAGTCGGCACGTTCCAGCTGGTCGACTGCACCAACTGCGGCGGCATCCTGAAACCGGACGTCGTGTTCTTCGGTGAGAACGTGCCGCGGGCCCGCGTCGAGCGCTGCTACGACCTCATCGACGACGCGAACGCCGTACTCGTCCTCGGCTCGTCCCTCACGGTGATGTCCGGTTTCCGCTTCGTCCGGCACGCGGCGAAGTCCGGCATCCCGGTCCTGATCATCAACCAGGGACTGACCCGCGGCGACCCGTACGCGACCCAGCGGATCAATCTGCCGTTGGGTCGGGCCCTGACCGAACTGCTCGAAGAAACCACCGGGCCGAGCCCTGCGTGAGGTGGCTCGGCCCGGGGTCCGCGGTACGGATTGGAAAGGGTCAGCGTTGCGCGCTGGTCCGTACGCGGTTCAGGGAGGCCTGGACGGCCTGGGGTGATGCCGCAGCCTGCTTCGCCAGCGTCCGTGCCTTGGCCGCCCAGGCGGACTGCTCCGCCGCGGTCACCGTGGCCGGCGCACCGGTCAGCGTCTTGTAGGTGAGGGCCGCCATCCCCGCCTCGCCCTCGTACCGCGGGTGGTAGTTGAAGGCCCGGAGCAGGTTGATGTCCTTGCCCTGGATCCAGGCCTGCCCGTCCGGCGCGCAGGCGTCGTGCCCGGTCGACGGCCCGAAGGTGTCGACGTACGTCGCTCCGCCCGCGACGGCCGCGTTCGACACGGCGGCGTTCAGCGCCTGCTCGATCGAGTACAGGTAGGTGTAGTCGCCGTCGGCGAACGGCAGCACCGACGGGCAGGTGCCGTGCTCGGGTGCGATCTTCGGGTACCCGATCAGCAGGATCTTCGCCTTCGGCGACCGGGCTCTGATGCCCTGGACAACGACGGCGATCCGGGTCTGGGTCTGGGCGATCTTGGCCCGCAGTGTGTCCACCCCGTCGACCGTGAAGTGCGCCTTGCACGGAGAGCCGGTCGGGTCGGAGGCGCGCAGCCCGGGACAGGTGTCGATGATGCTGCCGAACACGCCGAAGTCGTTCCCGCCGATCCCCAGCGTCACCAGGTCCGTATCCGGGGTCAGCGCGTCGAACTGCGGCGCCGCTGTACCGAGCACGGTGCTCTGCGGCTGCGTCATGTTGGTCGTGTCCGCGCCGCCGCAGCTCACGTCGGTCAGGCGCACGTGCAACGCGGCCGCGAGCAGCTTCGGGTAGTTGTTGTACGACCGGACACAGCCCAGCGACAACAGGTCAGGCAGCGGGACGAACGGCGCCGAGGTGTAGGAGTCGCCGAGCGCGACATAGTTGGTGAAGCGCGGAGCAGCCGAAGCGCCGGCAACCGGAATGCTGCCGAGCAGAACGAGTGCCGTGCAGGCAGCAAGCAGACGACGTAGCTTCACGAGACCTCCCCAGGGCTCACCAGTGCGCGGCCCACCCTAAGTTGAGTTACCACGCGATTACAAGGGGTGATCTGCCACCTGGTGCGCATGATCGCGGCCGGGCATGGAATCCTGCTGCCATGCGTGTCTGGCACGGATTGGACCAGGTGAGCCCGGATTTCGGGCCGACGGTCGTCACGATCGGCAACTTCGACGGTGTGCACCGCGGTCACCAGGAGGTGCTCGCGCACGCCAAGGCGCGAGCCGCCGAGCTGGGCGGCCTGCCGGTGGTCGCGCTCACCTTCGACCCGCATCCGATGCGGGTCCTGCGGCCCGACCATGCGCCGCTGATGCTCAGCGAACCCGAGCAGCGGGCCGAGCTGCTCGGGCAGCACGGCGCCGACGCGGTGCTCATCCTCCCGTTCACCAAAGAGGTGTCGGGCTGGTCGCCGGAGGAGTTCATCGACCGGGTCCTGGTCACCGCGCTGCACGCCAAGGCGGTCGTGGTCGGCGAGAACTTCCGCTTCGGCCACAAGGCGGCCGGACACGTGGACACGCTCGTCCAGGCGGGTACGCAGTACGGCTTCCAGGTCGAGGGACTGAGCTTGGCGGGGGAGCAGCAGCCCTGGTCGTCGACGTACGTGCGTCAGCAGCTCGCCGACGGTGACGTCGAGGCGGCCGCGGAGGCGCTCGGCCGGCCGTTCCGGGTCAGCGGCGTGGTCATCGAGGGCGACAAGCGCGGCCGCGAGCTCGGCTACCCGACCGCCAACATCCCCGCCGACCCGGGCGCGGCAGTGCCCCAGGACGGCGTGTACGCCGGTTGGCTGACCGTCCTGACACCGGCTCCCGGCGCTCCGGCGTACCCGGACCCGCTGCCCGCGGCGATCAGCGTCGGCAGCAACCCGACCTTCGACGGCGTGGACCGCCGGGTCGAGTCGTACGTGCTCGACCGCGACGATCTCGAGCTGTACGGCGCGAAGGTCGCGATCGACTTCGTGGCCCGGCTGCGCGGTACGCAGATCCGCTTCGACACCATCGACGACCTGCTGGTGCAGATGAAGGCCGACGTCGACGGCGCCCGCACCCTGCTCGCGCGGGATTAGGGTGACGCGTCCACGGACTGATACGCTGGCTGCTGCCGTCTGAACGGCCGCGGACCGAGAGTGCTCGGGTGAAGAATGCCCCGGTGCGCCGCGCAACGGAAATCGAGAGGAAACCTGTGTCATCGATTGATGCCGCAACGAAGAAGACGATCATGGGTGAGTACGCCCTGACCGAGGGTGACACCGGGTCCCCCGAGGTCCAGGTCGCGCTGCTGACGCACCGCATCGCACACCTCACCGAGCACCTGAAGGAGCACAAGCACGACCACCACAGCCGTCGTGGTCTGCTGCTGCTCGTCGGCCAGCGCCGCCGGCTGCTGAACTACCTGGCGAAGAAGGACATCAACCGCTACCGGTCCTTGATCGAGCGGCTCGGCCTTCGCCGATGACGTCGCGAGGAGCGGCCCCCGAAACCTGGGTGGCCGCTCCTGGCGTATCCGCGCCCGGGTGACATCCCGGTCGCGGCACAACTGAATACAGACGCAAGACGTACGAGGCGACGCGAAGCGCGTGGCGGGAGGACGACCGGTCCTCGGTAGTGGCTTTCGGAACAACAGTTTCCGCGGGCCTCGATCGAAGACCGGCACCCCGGCAGCTCGCGCCTCGCAGTCGTCACACTGTGAGAGAGGGGTATCCCGTGTCGGGATCCACAAGTGCGCCCATGGAGGGCGCCGAATTCGCTGAGGCCGTCATCGACAACGGCAGCTTCGGCACCCGCACCATCCGCTTCGAGACGGGCCGCCTGGCCCAGCAGGCCGCGGGCTCCGCGGCTGCCTACCTCGACGGCGACACGATGGTGCTGTCGGCCACCACGGCCAGCAAGAAGCCCAAGGACCAGTTCGACTTCTTCCCGCTGACGGTCGACGTCGAGGAGCGGATGTACGCCGCGGGCCGCATCCCGGGCTCGTTCTTCCGCCGCGAGGGTCGCCCGTCCGAAGAGGCGATCCTGACCTGCCGGCTGATCGACCGCCCGCTGCGGCCGTCGTTCGTCTCCGGCCTGCGCAACGAGATCCAGGTCGTCATCACGGTCCTGGCGCTGAACCCGGACAAGCTGTACGACGTGCTCGCGATCAACGCGGCCTCGATGTCGACCCAGCTCGCCGGCCTGCCGTTCTCCGGCCCGATCGGCGGCGTCCGCGTCGCGCTGATCGAGGGCCAGTGGGTGGCGTTCCCGACCCACACCGAGCTCGAGGACGCGGTCTTCGACATGGTGGTCGCGGGCCGGGTCACCGAGACCGGTGACGTCGCGATCATGATGGTCGAGGCGGAGTCGACCCCGGGCACCTTCGACAAGGTGGCCGCGGGCGTCCAGGCGCCGACCGAGGAGATCGTGGCCCAGGGCCTCGAGGCCTCCAAGGCGTTCATCAAGACGCTGGTCGAGGCGCAGGCCGACCTGGCCGCCCGGGCCGCGAAGCCGACCGGTGAGTTCCCGGTCTTCCCGGACTACGCCGACGACGCGTTCGCCGCGGTCGAGGCCTCGGCGAGCGAGGAGCTCGCCCAGGCGCTGACGATCGCCGGCAAGCACGAGCGCGACGACGCCACCGACGCGGTCAAGGCCGCCACCGTGGAGAAGCTCGCCCCCGACTTCGAGGGCCGCGAGAAGGAGCTGTCCGCAGCCTTCCGCTCGCTGACCAAGAAGCTGGTCCGGCAGCGCGTGCTCAAGGAGAAGATCCGCATCGACGGCCGCGGGCTGGCCGACATCCGGCCGCTCAAGGCGCAGGTGCGGGTGCTCCCGCGCGTGCACGGCTCGGCGCTGTTCGAGCGCGGCGAGACCCAGATCCTGGGTGTCACCACACTGAACATGCTCCGGATGGAGCAGCAGCTGGACACGCTCTCCCCGGAGACCCGCAAGCGCTACATGCACAACTACAACTTCCCGCCGTACTCGACCGGTGAGACCGGCCGGGTAGGTTCGCCGAAGCGCCGCGAGATCGGTCACGGTGCGCTGGCCGAGCGGGCCCTGGTGCCGGTGCTGCCGTCGCGCGAGGACTTCCCGTACGCGCTGCGTCAGGTGTCCGAGGCGATCGGTTCGAACGGCTCGACCTCGATGGGGTCGGTCTGCGCCTCGACGCTGTCGCTGCTGTCGGCCGGTGTGCCGCTGAAGGCGCCGGTCGCGGGTATCGCGATGGGCCTGATCTCCGGCGAGATCGACGGCGAGACGCAGTACGTCGCGCTGACCGACATCCTGGGCGCGGAGGACGCGTTCGGCGACATGGACTTCAAGGTCGCCGGTACGAAGGACTTCGTCACCGCCCTGCAGTTGGACACCAAGCTGGACGGCATCCCGGCCAGCGTGCTGGCCGGTGCGCTGACCCAGGCCAAGGACGCCCGCCTGACGATCCTGGACGTGATGGCCAAGGCCATCGACGCGCCGGGTGAGATGAGCGAGTTCGCCCCGCGGGTCATCTCGGTGAAGGTCCCGGTCGACAAGATCGGCGAGGTCATCGGCCCGAAGGGCAAGATGATCAACCAGATCACCGAGGACACCGGCGCCGACATCTCGATCGAGGACGACGGCACCGTGTACATCGGCGCGACCGACGGCCCGTCGGCCGAGGCGGCCCGGGCCGCGATCAACGCGATCGCGAACCCGACCATGCCGGAGAAGGGCGAGCGCTACCTGGGCACGGTCGTGAAGACGACCAACTTCGGTGCGTTCATCAGCCTGCTGCCGGGCAAGGACGGCCTGCTGCACATCAGCAAGCTGCGTCCGCTCGCCGGTGGCAAGCGGGTCGAGGCCGTCGAGGACGTGCTCTCGGTCGGCCAGAAGCTGCAGGTCGAGATCGCCGAGATCGACGACCGCGGCAAGCTCTCGCTGATCCCGGTGATCGAGGGCGAAGAGGCCAAGAAGGACGACGAGAAGAAGGCAGAGTCCGCGGCCGAGTGACTCGTGCAACCACCAGCACGCTGCTGAGCCCGGAGGCGGGCGGCCCGGTGAAACGGACCGTCCTGCCCTCCGGGCTTCGTGTGCTGTCCCAGTCCGTCCCAGGGTTCCGATCGGTGACGTTCGGACTCTGGGTCGGCGTCGGCTCCCGGGACGAACCGGAACAGCTGGCCGGCGCCACACACTTCCTCGAACACCTGCTGTTCAAGGGCACCGAGCGTCGTGACGCGCTGGAGATCTCGGCCGCGATCGACGCGGTCGGCGGTGAGATGAACGCGTTCACCGGCAAGGAGTACACCTGCTACTACGCGCGGGTGCTGGACTCCGACCTGCCGCTCGCGGTCGATGTCATCTGCGACATGATCACGTCCGCCACGCTGACGTCGGCCGACGTCGAGAGTGAGCGCGACGTCATCGACGAAGAGATCGCGATGCATGCCGACGAGACGTCGGACCACATCCACGACCTGTTCGCCGAGCAGCTGTGGGGCAGGTCCCCGCTCGGCCGTTCGATCACCGGTACGCCGGAATCGGTGGCTGGACTGTCCCGCCAGCAGGTCGTCGGCTGGTACCGGCGGCGCTACAAGCCGTCCAACATCGTGGTCTCGGTGGCCGGCAACGTCGATCACGCCGAGGTCGTTCGCCTGGTCCGCAAGGCGTTCGAGCGCCATTGGGTCACCGCCGAGGCCGAGCCCGTTGCCGTACGACGTGCCGGCAAGCGGATCCCGACGTACGGCGGGGTGCAGGTGCACCACCGCGACGTCGAGCAGGCGCATCTGGTGCTCGGCATGCCCGGCCTGGTCCGCAGCGACGAGCGCCGCTACATCGCCGGCGTCCTGCACGGAATCGTCGGCGGTGGGATGTCGTCGCGGCTGTTCCAGGAGGTCCGGGAGAAGCGCGGCCTGGCGTACTCCGTGTTCACGTTCGGTTCGGCGTACGCCGACTCCGGCATGGTCGGCGTCTACGCCGGTTGCCTGCCGAAGAAGGCGCCCGAAGTACTCGACGTGATCCGCGGCGAGCTCGAGTCGATTGCCGGAGGCAACATCACGCCCGACGAACTGCTGCGTGGCAAGGGCCAGATGCGCGGTTCGGTCGTGATGGGCCTCGAGGACACCGGTGCCAAGATGACCCGCATCGCCAAGGCCGAGCTGGTCTACGGCGAGCTCCCCACGGTCGACGAGATCCTGCACCGGATCGACTCGGTCACCCTCGACGACGTCACCGCACTGGCCGCCGAGCTCTACGCCGGCACCCCCGCCCTGACCGTCATGGGCCCGTTCGACGAGGACACCACCGCCTTCACCGTGTAGCTCCCGGGTGGCAGACTGACAGATGGCCTGGGGGAGGCTTGGGGGCAGGTCATGGGCACACTCGAGGACTTCCGGGGTGAGCTGATTCATCCTGGCGATCCGTCGTACGACGAGCACCGGAAGGTCTGGAACGGGTCGATCGACCGTCGGCCCGGGGTGATCGCACGCTGCACCGGCGTCGCCGATGTGCGAAGTGCGCTCGCTTATGCGCGTCGTACCGGCGGGCCGGTCGCGGTGCGTGGCGGCGGGCACAGCTTCCCGGGCCATTCGACGTGTGACGGCGGGGTCGTGCTCGATCTCAGTCCGCTGAAGGGGATCCGCGTCGATCCGGTACGGCGTACCGCCCGCGCGCAGGCCGGCGTACTGCTGGGGGAGCTCGATCGCGAGACGCAGGAGTTCGGGCTGGCCACGCCGGCCGGGATCGTCACGCACACCGGCCTCGCGGGGCTGACGCTCGGCGGCGGGATCGGCTGGCTGATGCGCAGGTACGGCCTGACGATCGACAACCTGCTCTCGGTCGACATGGTCACGGCCGAGGGCGAGCTGCTGACGGCTGACGAGGAGCACAACGCCGAGCTCTTCTGGGGGATCCGCGGTGGCGGCGGGAACTTCGGCGTCGTCACCGAGTTCGAGTTCCAGCTGCATCCGGTCGGCCCGACCGTGTACGCCGGAATCATCGCCTGGCCGATGGACCGGTCCCCGGAAGTCATGCGTTTCTACCGGGACTGGATCGCCGATGTGCCGGACGAGCTGACCACCGCGATCGTCCACCGCTGTCTGCCGTCGCTGCCGACGATCCCGTCCGAGTTGCATGCCCGCCCGGCCGTGGTCGTCGTGGTGAGTTACGCCGGTGCCGTCGAGGACGGCGAGCGGGTGGTTGCGCCGTTGAAGGCGTTCGCGCCGCCGATGCTGGATCTCTGCACAGCGCGGCCGTTCCTGAGCCTGCAGTCGATGCTCGACCCGAGCTTCCCGCACGGGCGGTGGTACTACACCCGCGCGTGTGACGTCGACGAGTTGACCGACGAGGTGATCGACATCGCCGTCGAGCGCGGGCAGGCGATCGATTCGCCGTACTCGCTGTTCCCGATCTTCCAGCTCGGCGGCGCGATCGCGCGGGTTGACCCGGACAGCACGGCGTACGGCGGCCGGTCGCACGGGCATGCGTTCAACTTTGTTGGTGCGACCCTCGGTCCGGAGGGCTTCGACGCACAACGCGACTGGGTCCGCGAGTCGTCGAAGGCCCTCGAACCCCATCAGGCCGGCGTCTACGTCAACTTCCTCACCGACGAGGGCACCGACCGGATCCGGTCGGCGTACGGTGCGGCGACGTACGACCGGCTGCAGGCGCTCAAGCAGAAGTACGATCCCGGGAACCTGTTCCATCTGAATCAGAACATCCCGCCGAACTGAGCCGGACCGGCTGCGTCCGGTAGCCACGGAGGACGAGGCGATCCCGGCGGGCGGCCGGCCCGGCCGGCGTGATCGCCGGGAAGCGGTCGACCAGACGAGCGAACGCCACCTTCGCCTCCAGGCGGGCCAGGCTGTTGCCGAGGCAGATGTGCGCGCCGGCGCCGAAGCTCAGCGGTTTGTTGTCGGCTCGCGCCGGATCGAAGCGATCGGGCTCCGGAAACCGGGCCGGGTCGCGGTTCGCGGCGCCGAGCAGCAGGATGAGATCGCTGCCCGCGGGCATCGAGATGCCACCCACTGACAGTCCGTCGGTACGGGCGACGCGGGTCGTGACCTGCACGGGGGAGTCGTAGCGCAGGACCTCCTCGACGAAGGCCTCCGGATCCGAGGCAAGCTGTGGCCGGCCGAGCAGAATCGCGAGGCCGTTGCCGAGCAGGTCCGTGGTGGTCTCGAAGCCGGCGACCAGGAGCAGGATCAGATTCGCGAGCAGCTCCTCGTCGGACAGCCGTCCGTCGCCCGCGTCCCGCGCGGCGACCAGCGCGCTGACCAGGCTGCCGGGTGCTGGATCGCGGATCAGCCGGACGAAGTACTCGCCCAGCTCACGCGCCGCCGCGTCCGCAGACTCGTCCGACGCATCGGTGAGCTCGAGCGCCGCGGTCAGATCGGAGGCGAGCGGCCGGAAGCGATCCCGCTCCGATGCCGGTACGCCGAGCAGCTCGCAGATGACCGTGACCGGCAGCTGAAAGGCGAACCGGTCCATGAAGTCGACCTCCGCCGGGAGACCGTCGAGCAGGTCGTCCACCGCGGTCTCGATCGCCGGCTGCAGCGCGGCGACGCGGCGGGGCGTGAAGACCTGTGAGATCAGCGACCGCATCCGCCCGTGGTCCGGAGGGTTGGCTCGGAGGATCGACCGCTGCATCAGCTCCAGCGCCGGCCGGCTCGAGGGATCGGTCCGGATCCCGAAGCCGGGATTCCGCAGTACTTCGTTGGCCGCCGCGTAGCCGACGATCACGAAGACGGTGTCGGTGATCGGTAGCACCGGCCCGAGCCGATGCGCTTCGGCGTACAGCGGGAACGGATCGGCCCGGCCCGCGCGGGAGAGCAGTGACTCGATGAGGTTCATACCCGCCGCCCGAGGAGGAGGTAGCCGACGGCGTACAGGGTCGCGCCGGCGACTTCGAAGATCTGGATCAGGCCGAACTTCGGGCCCGAGGTGAAGATGAACAGGCCGCCGATCGTGTAGGCCAGGGCGCCGACACCGAGCAGTACGCCGGTCAGCCGCTGCCGTAGCGTCCATCCGAGCCAGAGATAGCTCAGGGGGAAGATCAGCAACGCCGGGAACACGATCAGCGCGGCGGGTGTGTCGAGGTCCGCGGGTTCGTGCACCATGCTCGGCGCGTACTCCGCCCGCACCGGGTTGTGCGAGCCGTCGAAGATGATCAACGCGAACCAGAACAGGGTGCCGACCAGCGCGGCGTACCAGGCTGCGAGCTCGCGGCGACGGGTGACTTGGTTGCCTAGAGCAATCATGCTGGCCAGGCAGACGATCTGGAGCGCCAGACCGGCCGCCTGGACGTCGTGGGTGAGTCCGTACCGCTCGCCGACGTTCGCGATGCTCCAGCCGTCCCGTGCGGGGTGCAGCAGCGTGCCGAGCCAGAACACCGGCCCGCCGATGAACGCGGTCAGTCGTGCGGTGGTGCGCAGTTGCCGGCGCAGGCCGGTCGGCGCCGGAAGGGTCTCTGTCATCGCTGCTCCGATTTCACTAGAGTACTCCACTAGCGAACCACTAGAGGCTTGCTCTAGTCAACTGGTAGGCTGCCGGTCATGAGCACGCGAGCGGAGAAGGCGCAGGCCAACCGGCAGCGGATGCGGGCGGCGGCGCAGACCCTGTTCACCAGCCGGGGGTACTCCGCGACGTCGATGCAGGCGATCGCCGACGAGGCCGGGATGGCGGTGCAGACGCTGTACTTCACCTTCCGCACCAAGCGCGCGCTGCTCGGCGAGTTGCTCGATGTCGCGATCGCCGGTGACGACGAGCCGGTCCCGACGCTGGACCGGCCCCGGGTAGTGGCGGCGATCGACAACCCTGATCCGGTCGCGCAACTGCAGGAGCTGGCGGGGATCGCCCGGGAGATCTACGAGCGGGTCGCGCCGGTGCTCCAGGTCGTCGCACACGCTGCGCCGGGCGACCCGGAGATCCACGAGCTGTGGATGACGAACAACGCCCAGCGGGCAGTCGCGATGGAGCGGTTCATCACCGCCCTCGCCGGCAAGACGCCGCTGCGCGACGGGCTCGACGTCGCGATGGCGACCGATATCGCGCTCGCCTTGCAGAGTCCGGAGATGTACCAGTTCTTCACCACGCGCCGGGGCTGGACGCCCGCGGTCTGGGAGCGGTGGACCGCGGACGCGCTCGTGACACAGCTCCTTCCGCCCCGGTAAGGTCCTGCGTCACAACGTGATCTGCCACTGGATCCCATCTGGACGGGCGGGGCCCGATTCAGGGATGACACGCATTTGACGGCTGAGATGAGCGGCGCTGGATTCCGGCGCGGCTCCGGCCTGCTCTGCGTGGAAGAGGATCCTTGTGCTGGATGCGTTTCGTACTGCCCGTTTTTCGCTGGTCGATGCCGTCCGAGTCGCGCCGGGGTGGTTGGCGGCGTACTCGATGCTGCAACTGATCCTGGCGTTTCTGCCGGGTGCGCAGGTTGTGCTGATCCGCTCGCTGGTCGACGGCGGCGGTACCTGGGGACCGTTGCTGGGGCTGACGGTCGTGGTCGGCGCGATGTACCCGATCACCCAGGTGTCGAACATCGCCGGCCAGCGGATGATGCTGCGTCTGCGGCTCGATTATCGCGTCGAGCTCGCGCACGCGGCGGCGCGGCTGAGTCCGAGTCGGTTGGCCGACCCGGGCGTGGTCAGGGACCTGGAGGCCGGTCAATCCGCGACGCATCCGATGAGTGATGTCGCGGGCAAGCCGGTGCAGGTGTTGAGCGCGGCGGTCACGTCGGTACTGCTCTGCATCGCGATCGCATCGATCAACCTGCTGTCCGGACTCCTCGTGCTCGCCGCGCTCGTGCCGACCGTGCTCGCGTTCACCTTGATCTCGCGGATGGAGGCGAAAGGGTGGCCGCGGGTCGGCGAGCACGAGCGCGCGGCGGCGTACGCGACCGAACAGCTGATCCAGCAGCGCTCGGGCACCGAGCTGGCCGTGCTCGGATCGGGCCGGAAGGTCGCCGACCTGATCGCGGACCGCCGTGCGTCGGCGACCCAGGTGCTCGACCGGATGATCAGAACGGCGATGAACTTCGAGCTGGCCGCCGCGCTGGTCACCGTGCTTCTCTTCGGCGGAGCGTTGGTTGCACTGGTGGTCGGCGGCGCGAACGGGGGAGCAGCCGCCGCGGCTGTTGCCGGCACGATCACCGGTCTCAACGCGATCCGTCAATGCGGGTACGCATTCGGCAGCATCGTCACCGCGGCCCCACAAGCCATGATCTACAGGCGTTTCGTCCGCAGCGTGCCGCCCGCCGCCCGCCAGACCGTCGTACCGAAGGTCGAGTCGGTCGCCCTCGAGCACGTCACCTTCAGGTACGGCGACAAGCCCGTACTGCGCGACGTGTCCATCGAGGCGCGTCGCGGCGAACTGGTCGCGCTGGTCGGCGTCAACGGTGCTGGGAAGTCCACCGCGATCAACCTGCTCGTCGGCAGCCTGAGTCCCGACTGCGGGCGGGTCCTGATCGACGGCAAGGATGCCGCCGACCTGAGCGAGGCCGAGCGGCTCGGGTACTTCGGCCTGCTGGTCCAGGAATTCGGCCGCTTCGAGTTCACCCTCCGCGATGCCGTCGCGCTCGGATCCCCGGATCCGGTGAGCGACCGAGCAGTGCACACCGCACTCGCGGACACATTCGCAGCCGGCCTGCCCCTCGACACGCAGTTGGGTCAGCAATGGGGCGGTACCGGCATCTCTGGTGGCCAATGGCAACGACTTGCCCTGGCCCGGATCCGCCTCCGCGACGCCGGTGTCTGGATCCTCGACGAACCCACGTCGGCCATCGACGCGGAAGCGGAACGCGAGATCTTCGCCGACCTTCGCCGTACCAGACAGGCCCGGATCACGATCGTCGTCTCACACCGCGCCTGGACGCTGCGTGAGATGGATCGCATCTATGTCATCGACGGCGGCACGGTGGTGCAGGAAGGAACCTACCCCGAACTGATGGCCCGGCAAACCGGCCGCTTCGCCCGGCTGTTCGCCGCCCAGCAGGAGTGAGCGACCACTGCGTGCAAGCGTTCGAATACTCGGTGCAGGGATCGACTGCGCATTTGTGAGCACATGACCAAATTGCTGTGATCTCGCTTGTCATCTGATGACTCTGGCGGACTGATCTGATTAAGTGTGTGCTCGCTCCGTGAGGAACGGCTGGTCATCTGAGGTCTTGGCAAAGTAACGCCTACGTTACGCGCCGCCGCTTTGTGCCTGACAACGTTGACATGCGCAGTTTCGACCAGCCACCATGACGCTTGATCCGCCCGCCTAGCGGCCCTCCCGCCGAGGAAGTTGGTTTGACCGTGCGACGTCTGACTGGGGTAGTGGGGGCGGCACTCGGCTTAGCGCTGGTGCTCGCCTCATGTGGAGACGGCAAGAGCAGCGACAGCGGCTCCGGTGGTGGCGCGAAGAGCGAAGTCATCGCGATCGCCGCCGACCCGCTGGAGTACATCAACCCGTTGAACGAGAACGGCAGCCCGGGTATCCAGGTCGCGATGGCGATGTTCGCGCCGCTCGTGACCACGGACCCGAACACGGGCAAGCTGCAGAACGTGATGGCCGACTCGGTCACGCCGGACAAGACCAGCCAGACCTGGACCATCAAGCTGAAGCCCGGCAACACCTTCCAGAACGGCCAGCCGGTCACCGCGAAGGACTACGTCGACAGCTGGAACATGACGGCCGAGGGCTCGAACGCCTGGAAGAACAACGGATTCTTCTCCAAGGTCGACGGGTACGACGCGCTGAACCCGCCGACCGCGGACGGCGCCACGCCGAAGCCGACGGCGGTGAAGACGCTGAGCGGGCTGAAGCAGGTCGACAACCTGACCTTCACCGTGAAGCTCAAGGTGCCGTTCTCGCAGTTCGGTCTGACCCTGCAGTACCTGGGCCTGGCCCCGCTGCCGGAGGAGGTCCGCAAGAACCCGGATGCCTACAAGCGCAAGCCGATCGGCAACGGCCCGTACAAGCTGGCCGCCGACTGGAACGCCGGTGACGACATCAAGCTGGCCAAGTGGGACGGCTACAAGGCTTCGGCCGCGCCCGAGGCCGACTCGATCACGTACCGGTTCATCCCGAACGCGGACACGGCGTACAACGAGTTCCTGGCCGGCAACGTCGACTTCACCGACGTGCCGTCGACCAAGGTCAAGAGCTTCAAGACCGACGCGCCCGACCAGTGGGTGACCAGCGTCAGCTCCGGCGCGAATTATCTGGTGTTCCCGGCCTGGGACCCGCGGTACAAGAACCCGAAGCTGCGGCACGCGTTCTCGGAGGCGATCGACCGTAAGGCCTTCGCCGACCTGGTGGGCCTGTCCGACCCGGCCAAGGGCCTGATCGCGCCGGACATCAACGGCTACCGCGCCGACGCCTGCAAGTACTGCGACTTCGACGCCACCAAGGCCAAGCAGCTGCTGCAGGAGGCCGGCGGTTTCTCCGGCGTCGTCAACATCAGCTACAGCACCACGTCCGCGACCGGGCAGATCTTCGCCGAGGCGATCGGCAACATGCTCCGGCAGAACCTGGGCCTGCAGGTGAAGTACACCGGCAAGCAGGGATCGGAGATCACCGAGCTGGCCGACAGCCGCAAGCTGGACGGTCTGCGGTTCGGCGGCTGGGGTCACGACTACCCGTCGATCGAGGACTACCTGACGCCGATGTTCAAGTCCAACGGTGACGCGAACTTCGCCGGTTACAGCAACCCGGCGCTGGACGCCCTGCTGGCCAAGGGTGACGCCGAGCCGGACCAGGACAAGGCGATCAAGCTGTACCAGCAGGCCGAGGACATCGCGCTCGAGGACATGCCGCTGATCCCGCTGTACACCAAGTCGAACGCGTACCTGCACTCGGCCAAGATCGAGCCGCGGGTGTCGAAGTACGTCGGTGTCTCGGCGCTCTGGGCCACGTTCAAGTGATTCGTTTCGTCGCTCGCCGCGTCCTCGCGGCGATCCCGATCGGACTGGTCGTCACGCTGGGGGTCTACGCGCTCGTCTTCGCGATGCCCGGAGACCCCCTGCGTGAACTGGCCGGCGACAAGCCGATCCCGGCGGCCGTGCTGGCGGCCAAACGGGCCCAGTTCCACCTCGACGACCCCTTCATCGTCCAGTACCTGCTGAGCATGAAGGACATCCTCACCGGCCACTTCGGTACGACGTTCGCCGGCGCCGACATCGCCGATCAGCTCCGGCTCCGGATCCCGGTCACGCTGAAGCTGACGCTGCTGGCGAACGCCTTCCAGTGGACGCTCGGGCTGTTCTTCGGCATCTACGCCGGGTTCAAGCGCAACGGCTGGGTCGACCGGTCGTTGCTGCTGACAACATTGGTGCTGCTCGCGGTCCCCGGACTGGTGGCGTACTTCGCCGCGCAGTACCTGTTCGGGGTCGAGCTGAAGTGGTTCCCGGTGTCAGGTGTGCTCGAAGGGTTCCCGAGGTCGTATCTGCTGCCCGCGTTGGTGATCGGCGTGCTCGGGTTCGCCGGACTGGCCCGGCTGCTGCGGACGTCGATCGTGGAGACGGTCAACGCGGACTTCGTGAAGACCGCGCGGGCCAAGGGACTGGGGGAGCAGCGGGTGCTGTGGCGGCACATCCTGCCGAACGCGCTGCTCCCGGTGATCACGTTCATCGGGCTCGACCTGGCCGGCATGTTCGGCGGCGCGATCATCACCGAGAGCATCTTCAACCTGCCCGGGCTCGGTCAGTTCATGTTCCAGGCGATCAAGCTGAAGGAGGGCGGGGTCGTGGTGCTGCTGTCGACGCTGGCCTTCATCTCGTTCATCGTGATCAACCTGCTGGTCGACGTGCTGTACGGCGTCGTGGATCCGAGGGTGCGCAATGTCTGACGTCCAACAGATCACCGCGGCCGTCGGCGCCGAGGCGCAGGAGCTCGGCGACGGCCGCACCCTGTCCAACCGCGAGCTGCTGCGGGCGTTGCTGCGCAAGCCGCAGTTCGTGCTGTGCAGCCTGCTGCTGCTGACGTTCTTCACGATGGCGGCGGTGCCGAAGCTGTTCACGTCCGCCGATCCGCGGTTCTGCGAGCTCGCCAAGAGCCGCCAGAGCCGCGGCCCGGGGCATCCGTTCGGCTTCGACATCCAGGGCTGCGACTACTTCGCCAACGTCATCTACGGCGCCCGTCCGTCGGTGCTGGTCAGCATCTGCGCGAGCTTCGGCGTCTTCATCCTGGCCGGCTCGCTGGGTCTGCTGGCGGGGTACTTCCCCGGCTTCGTCGACGGCCTGATCTCGCGGACCGCCGACGTGCTGTTCTCGATCCCGGGCATCGTCGTGCTGATCGTGATCCTGAACTCCGTTCAGAACCGGAGCATCTGGATCATCGTCGGCGTCATCTTCCTGATCGGCTGGCCCGGCGGCATGCGGCTGATGCGCGCCACGGTGTTCTCGGTCCGCAACCGCGAGTACGTGCTCGCGGCCCGGTCGATCGGAGTGCCGCCGCTCCGGATCCTGCGCAAACACGTGTTCCCGAACGCGATGGCGCCGCTGCTGGCGATGACCACGCTCGGTATCGGCGGGATGGTCGGGCTGGAGGCCGCGCTGACGTTCCTCGGTGTGGGTCTGCAGCCGCCGTCGATCTCGTGGGGTTCGCAGTTCGGCGTGGCTGCGTCGTACCGCGACACCCCGCACCTGTTCATCTGGCCGGCGTTGTTCATCTCCACGATGACGATCTCGTTCATGATCATCGGCGACTCGATCCGGGACGCCCTCGACCCGAAACTTCTGCGATGACTATTGGCGAAGTACTTCTCAAGGTCGAAGACCTCACTGTCGAGTTCGACACGCCCCGCGGGCCGGTGCGCGCCGTCGACGGCGTCTCGTGGCAGGTGCGGGCGGGGGAGACCCTGGCGATCCTCGGCGAGTCCGGGTCGGGGAAGAGTGTCTCGACCCAGGCCCTGACCGGGATCCTCGAGATGCCGCCCGGCCGGATCCTGAAGGGTACGGCGGAGTATCGCGGCGCCGACCTGATCCAGATGACAACCAAGGAACGGCGGCGGATCGTCGGGGACCGGATCACGATGGTGTTCCAGGACTCGCTGTCCGCGCTGAACCCGGTGCAGTCGGTCGGCACCCAGATAGCGGAGTGCTACCGCGTCCACCGCGGCATGTCGAAGCGCGAGGCGCTCAAGAAGGCCGCCGAGATGCTCGACCAGGTGCGGATCCCGGCCGCGGCGAAGCGGGTGAACGACTACCCGCACGAGTTCTCCGGCGGTATGCGGCAGCGCGTGATGCTGGCGATGGCGCTCGCGCTCGATCCCGACGTACTGATCGCCGATGAGCCGACCACGGCGCTCGACGTGACCGTGCAGGCCCAGATCCTCGAGCTGATCGCGGAACTGCAGGCCGAGCGGCAGATGGGCGTCGTGCTGATCACCCACGACCTCGGTGTGGTCTCGGACGTCGCCGACAACGTCGTGGTGATGTACGCCGGGCACGTGGTCGAACGCGCCGCCACGGCGGAGGCGCTCGAGCATCCCGTACACCCTTACACCGAAGGGCTCCTGGGCTCGATGCCGTCGGCGGACCTGAAGGGTCAGGAGCTGCCGACGATCCCCGGTACGCCGCCGTCGCTGCGGGCGATCCCGTCCGGTTGCGCGTTCCGGACCCGGTGCCCGATCGCGATCGACGACTGCGCCAACGAGGTGCCGCCGTTGCTGACAGTCGCTCCAGGACGTGATGCGGCCTGCATCCGCCGTACGTCGATCGAGGCCAGGGAGGCGGTCTGATGGCCGACGAGTTGCTGGTGGCAACGAATGTCGTGAAGCACTACGACATCAGCCCGGCGCTGAACTTCGGCGCCAAGACCCTGGTCCGCGCCGTCGACGGCGTCGACCTCACGCTCCGCAAGGGCGAGTCGCTCGGTATCGTCGGCGAGTCCGGCTGCGGGAAGTCCACGCTGGTCCGGCTGCTCGCCGCCCTGGAGAAGCCGACCGCGGGACAGATCGAGTACAACGGCGTCGACGTCAGCAAGCTGAAGGGCCGCGAGCTGCGGCAGTGGCGGCGCAACGTCCAGGTCGTCTTCCAGGACCCGTACTCGAGCCTGAACCCGCGGATGCGGGTCGGCGAGATCGTCGGCGAGCCGTTCCTGGTGCACCCGGACGTCGGCAAGGGGATCGACATCCGGTCCAAGGTCCGCGAGCTGCTCGAGCTGGTCGGTCTGCGGCCCGAGGACGAGACGAAGTTCCCGCACCAGTTCTCCGGCGGCCAGCGGCAGCGGATCGGGATCGCGCGGGCGATCGCGCTCAATCCCGACGTACTGCTGTGTGACGAGCCGGTGTCGGCGCTCGACCTGTCGGTCCAGGCGCAGGTGGTGAACCTGTTGATGCGGCTGCAGCGTGAGCTTGGTCTCAGCATCATCTTCGTCGCCCACGACCTGTCCGTGGTCCGGCACGTCTCCGACCGGGTCGCGGTGATGTACCTCGGCAAGGTCGCCGAGCTGGGCGAGCACCAGCAGGTGTACGACGTACCCGCGCACCCGTACACGCAGGCGCTGCTGTCGGCGGAGCCCGGTCTGGCCCGGAAGGGCCGGGAGCGGATCGTGCTGGCCGGTGACCCGCCGTCGCCGGTGATGCCGCCGTCCGGATGCCGGTTCCACACCCGCTGCCTGCGGGCCGAGGCGAGGTGCAGCACCGACGTACCCGAGCTGCGGAAGATCCGGTCCGGGCAGACCGTTTCGTGCCATTTCGCCGAGAATGCGCAGAGCGCCTACTCCCCGGCGTGAGTAATAGGCGTCAGTAATAGCTGTTGAGTGATGGCCTAGGGTGGCGGCCGTGGGTGTTTCCTCGGCGAGCAGGCGAACAGTGCTGCTCGTAGGGGTGATCGTGGTCGCCGGCGGGCTGGCGGCGTGGTGGATCCTGACCGCGGGCCGGGCCGCCAACGAGGGCTTCGACATCACCGATGAGGGTTATTACCTGCTGTCCTACCGGTGGTGGGACAGCAACCCGCTCGCGCTGACCGGCGTGCAGTACCTGTACGGCCCGATCTTCGAGTGGTTCGGGTACAACATCGACCGGTTGCGGTTGTTCCGGCTGTTCACTGTGATCGTCGTCCATCTGCTCTTCGGCTACAGCTTCATGCGCTGGCTGCGCGGACGCCGTCCGGGGATGCCCTCGACGAAGCTCTGGGAAGTGGCCGGGATGGCGATCATCCTGGCCGCGGGCGGGATGTGTTACGCCTGGCTGCCGCAGTCGCCCGGGTACAACGATGTGGTCCTGCTCGGTGCACTGACCTTGGTGTCCTGCGTGCTGTGGATGGCGACGGCGGTCGATCGCGGCCGGCCGGTGCCGTTCTGGGTGCCAGTCGTCGCTGGCCTGGTGATCGGCGTCATGGTGCTGGCGAAGTGGACCTCGGTCGTGGTGATCGGGCTGATCGTCGTCGCCGCGGTCGTCGTCCTGGCCGGTCAGGGCCGGCGGGCCGTTGCCCGAGGCATCCTTTTTGCGGTGGCCGGGGTCGCGGTGGTGGCGGTCGTCGTCCAGCTGTTCGTGGTCCGGCTGAACGTCGCGGTGCCGGGCATCCTGACCGTCAACAGGTTCATCGCGGGTACGTCGTACTCGCCGGGCGAACTGTTGCAGTTCTACTGGACGAGCGGCATCAGACTGCTCGGTCAGACCCTGCGCGACCACGGCCTCCTGCTGTTCGCGACCGCACTCACCGTCGTCGCCCGCTGGCGCTGGCTCCGCCTGGCCGCCGCTGCCCTGGTACTCGTCGCGCTGGTCCTGTCGGTACGACGAGTCGTTGTCGACGGCGGCGCCATCGGCGGATCGCAGCACACCGCGACGTACGCCGTGACGCTGCTGGCCGCCGTACTCGTCGCGGTGGTGGCTGCCGCCGGCGCGGTGATCGCGCACCGGTTCGGAGTGACCGAATGCTCGCGACTGAGCCGGGAGAACACGCGCACCTGGGTGATCCTCGCTCTGCTCGTCCTGCTGCCGCTGGTGCAGGCGTTCGGGACGAACACCGCGCTCTACACGATCGGGTTCAACGCGTTCGCCGCCTGGGCCGCGGTGATGATCGCGGTGCTCACGGGGATCTGGGCCACACCGATCGCGGCGCGGGTGACGCTCGGACTCGTTCTGGTCGGATCGCTGGTTGCGACCGCTTCGATCGCTTACACCGGGATGTTCCGGTACCCGTACCGTTCGCCCGGGCATTCCCAGCTCACCGCGGCGTCGAAGCTGCCCGCGTTGAAGGGCCTGTACCTGTCGCCGGCCGCTGAGCAGAACTACACCCAGTTGGCCGCCGACCTCCGCCCGTACACCGAGCCCGGCGGACGGCCGATACTGGCGTTCGACAAGATGGCCGGCCTGGTGCTGATCCTGGGTGGTAAGCCGCTCGGCGAGGCGTGGATCGCGCCGGCGGAGCGTGCCCGGACCGCGGCCGGTATCGAGGAGGTCTGCCGGAAGGGCCGTCCGGAGCGAGCGCCGCTGATCATCCTGAACCGGCAGATCTCGGACTCGGAGACCACCGCGCTGCAGTCCTGCGGGCTGAACTTCCATGCCGACTACGAACAGCTCGCACCGCCCCGGCAGACGATGGGGCTGCAGGTCTGGGTGCCCAAGGCCGAGCGGGGCGCCCGGTCCCGCGGATGAGATCCTGTTCCCCACGAATCCGGACAGGAAGGGTGCGCATGATCAAGGTCGGTGTGCTGGGGGCCAAGGGCAAGATGGGCGCTCAGACGTGCCTCGCGGTCGAGGAGGCCGCCGACTGTGAGCTGGTCGCGCGGCTCGACCAGGGCGACGAGCTCGACGAGCTGGTCAAGGCCGGCGCCGAGGTGGTCGTCGACTTCACCCGGCCCGAGGTCGTGATGGACAACCTGGCCTGGTGCATCGAGCACGGCATCAACGCGGTCGTCGGCACCACCGGGTTCGACGAGGAGCGGCTGGCCACACTGCGTTCGCAGCTCGCGAGCAGCCCGTCCACCGGCGTGCTGATTGCACCGAACTTCTCGATCGGCGCGGTCCTGATGATGCAGTTCGCCGCGAAGGCCGCGCCGTACTACGAGTCGGTCGAGATCGTCGAGCTGCACCACCCCGACAAGGTCGACGCCCCGTCCGGTACCGCACGCCGTACGGCGGAACTCATCGCGGACGCGCGCCGGGAGGCCGGATCCAAGCCGATCCCGGACGCGACCACGACCGCGCTCGACGGCGCCCGCGGCGCGGACGTCGACGGCATCCGGGTGCACGGCGTCCGGCTCCGCGGCCTGATCGCGCACCAGGAGGTCCTGCTCGGCGACGAGGGGGAGACCCTCACGATCCGCCACGACTCGATGGCCCGCACGTCGTTCATGGCCGGCGTCCTCCTCGGCGTCCGCAGCATCGGCAACACCCCCGGCCTGACCGTCGGTCTAGAGCACTTCATGGACCTCGCCTAGATGACTCTGTTCATGCCGCGACTCCGTCGCGGCGGGTCACGGGGCTGTGACTCCCGGCCTTCCCTCGTCGCTCCGGTCGCTTCGCTCCCTGCGCTCCTCAGTCCAGGCCGGGAGGCCCCGTGACCGGCAAGCGGACGGCGATCCTGCTCGCGGTTGTCTTCGTCGCGTACGCCGTTCTGCTTGGCTGGCGCGGGGTGCTGCTGATTGGGACCGGTGACCCGGTCGCGATCGTGCTGGGGATCGCCGTTCTCGTCATCCCGGTGCTCGGTGCGTACCTCGTGTGGCGCGAGCTGCAGTTCGGCCGGCAGACCGAAGTACTGGCGCGTGAGCTGGAGGCGTCCGGCGGTTTGCCGGTCGACGATCTGCCGCGACGGCCGTCCGGGCGGATCGATCGAGCGGCCGCCGACGAGGCCTTCGGCAAGTACAAGGCCGAGGCGGAAGCGGCCCCCGACGACTGGCGCGTGTGGTTCCGGTTGTCGACGGCGTACGACGCGGCAGGGGACCGGAAACGCGCCCGCGCGACCATGCGGGCGGCGATTTCGCAGCACGACAAGACGCCGTGAGTTACTTGGGAGTTAGCTGCAAAGGTCCCGTGAACACTGACAACGCGGTGCAGAACGGGATACCTTCAAGAAGGTACGTGGCAGCCGCCACGTAAAGGTCGGAGACTGGGTGGGGCCGTCCTGTGCCATCAGAAGGGTCTCGCCGCGGCTCGGACGACGTGCAGGGGGCCGGATTCGGTGGCCTGTTGCGTCGGCACCGGCGTGAAGCCGGGCTGTCGCAGGAGGCATTGGCCGAGCGGGCTGGTCTGAGCGTCGACGCGATCGCGGCGTTGGAGCGCGGGCGCCGGCGTGCGCCGCGGGCGCACACGCTGCGTCTGCTCGCTGACGCGCTGCGACTCGGCGATCCCGACCGCTCCCGCCTGACCGCGGCCGCGCGGAAAGAGGCGGACACCACCCGTACGCCGATGCGGCAGCCACCCGCGCCGACGAACGAGCTGATCGGCCGCACGACCGAGCTTGCCGCCACGACCCGCCTGCTGGGCCAGCGAATCACGCGTTTGCTTACGCTGACCGGACCGGGCGGTGTCGGCAAGACCAGACTCACCCTCGCGGTGGCGAACGAGGTCGGGGACAGCTTCCAGGACGGCATCTGCTGGGTGCCGCTCGCGTCGCTGACAGACCCGGCCGGCGTCGTACCGGCGGTTGCTGCGGCCGTCGGCCTGCATCCGCTCGAGAGCACCCGGCTGGTCGAGGAGATCGCCGAGCAGATCGGCCGGAGCACGATGCTGCTGGTCTTCGACAACTGCTCGCACCTGGTCGCGACGGTCGGTCAGATCAGCGCAGCGTTGCTGGAGTACTGCCCGAACCTGTCGATCCTCGCGTCGAGCCGCGAGCTCCTCCGACTCCCGGGCGAAAGGGTGTACGTCGTACCGGCGCTCTCGTTGCCCCATGACCAGGACCAGCTGGCGACCTCGGAGGCCGTCCGGCTCTTCGTCGATCGAGCGACTGCGCGCGGCTACGACACGACCGGGCAGCTTGATCAGGTCGCCCGAGTCGTCCGCCGGCTCGAAGGCATGCCGCTCGCGATCGAGCTGGCCGCTGCGCGCACGAACGTGATGACGATCGAGGAGCTGGCCTCCGAGCTCGAAACGTCGTTCGGCATCCTGGCCGGCGGTTCGCGGACCGCCTCACCACGCCAGCAGTCGATGTACGGCGCGATCGAGTGGAGCCATGCCCTGCTCACGCCGGCCGAGCGGGAAGTCTTCGCCCAGCTGTCGGTGTTCGTCGGCGGGTGGACGCTGAATGCGGCCGCGACGGTCATGTCCGGGCAGGCGCATCCCGGTCCGCTGGAGCGGGCTGAAGCGCTCGACCTCACCGGACGGCTGGTCGACAAGTCATTGATCCGGGTGACCCGGCGGCGTGGCGTCACGCGGTACTACATGCTTGCCGTCATCCGTGAGTTCGCCGCCGACCGGCTGGTCGCCGTGGGCCGGACGGACGAGGCGGCCGAGCGGCACGCGCAGTTCTACATCAGTCTGGCCGAAGAGGCCGAGGAGCAGCTGCGCGGTCCGGCGCAGGAGGAGTGGCTCGACCGGCTGGAGAACGAGCTGGACAACCTGCGGGCCGCGATGGCGTGGGCGCTGCGGACCAGCTCGCCCGCCCCGGCCCTGCGCCTGTCGGCCGGCCTGTGGCTGTTCTGCTCGATGCACGGCCACTACGCCGAAGGCAGCCGATGGCTGGAGCGGGCGCTGGCGCTCGGCGACTCGCTGCCCGCTGACCTGATGGCCGAGCTGTCTCCGGCGTGTGCGAAGGCCAACCTGGGCGCCGGGACGCTGGCGTTCCTGCAGTGCGAGTACGACGCCGCGACCGACCGCTTGCAGACGGCCCTGCGCCAGTACAAGGAGCTGGACGACCCCGTCGGTACTGCGCTCGTGCTGCAGCGGCTGGGTGGAGTTGCTCGCGAGCGCGGGGACTACGGCGCCGCAGAGGACCTGCACTGTGAGAGCTACGACCTCTACGAGGGCCTCGGTGACCGGGCCGGGATGGCCTGGGCGCACAACCACCTCGGCTTCGTCGCCTGGCTCCGCGGCGACCTGGACATCGGTGCGCGCCGGTGCCAGCGCGCCCGCGATGCCTTCCGGATCGTCGGCGACGGCGAAGGTCTCGCCTGGTCGCTGATCAGCCTCGGCGCGATCGCGCAGTACCGCGGTGAGTTGGTCGAGGCGGAGGACCTGTTGCAGGAGAGCCTCGCGCTGTCGCAGCGGCTCGGGTACCGCGAGGGTGTGGCGTGGTCGCTGAACCAGCTCGGCATCATCGAGCGGCGTCGCGGCTACACCGAGCGCGCCGTACACCTGCTGGACGAGAGTCTTGCCGAGCATCGTGATCTGGGCGATCGGTGGCGGTCGGCCAGTGTGCTCGAGGAACTGGCAGCGGTCGCGCAGCAGCGCGAGCGGAGCGAGTACGCCGCGTTCCTGCTCGGTGCGGCGGACGGAGTCCGCGAGGTCATCCGCGCGCCTGTGCCGGTGATCGAGAAGGCCGACTGCGAGGCCACGCGAGCCGCGGTCGAAGCGGCGCTGGAACGGCGAGCCTTCCGGACCGCCTGGTCGGCCGGGCGGGCCGCGCCACTGGCCGCGGTGGCCGACGGCTATCCGCCACCCGGCGGCGCTGCGGCCGACTCACCGACGCTGACCTGAATCCCGACCTGCAACCGGACCTGAACATGCCTCGCGAGGCACCACGACCTGGGGGATCGACGGTGCCCCGCGAGGGATCTGGAGGCGCGGGCGCGTGTTCGTGACCCGGCCGGCTGTGCCTTTTCTGTCTGACCCCCCAGGCAGTCCCCCCACCTCACAGCCGGCCGAAGCCACGTCCGCGATGGTCACCGGTCATCGAGCCCTCCCAGTCGACGACCGGTCCTCCGCGCTGACTCAAGGCTGCCGTTATCACGCTGTGTCAGACAGGGACGGAACCCTGACATCGCCCTGACAAATATGTCCTGACAACGAAAGCAGCGACCGGAATTCGCCGATGGTGACCGGAATCTGTCCGTGCGTAGGCAATTCAGTGCAGATATCCGGAAACGGCTTTTGTGAATCCGGCGATCCGCCGTAAAGGAGTTTCCCTGCTGTAGCCGTCGCCGGCGCCGTCGAGGCTGGGCATCAGCTTGGCCGGCGCCGGGATGCCTTCGCCGGCGCAACTGACATCCTTGGCCGGCGCCTTCCCGGTGGTGAGGAACGTGTTGACGATCCGGTCCGCGCAACGGTTCACGCCGCCGTACACGCCGTGGTCGCCTTCATTGGTGATGGTCAGCAGCCGCGAGCCGGCGTACCGGCTGTGGGCCGAGACGGCGAGGCCGTAGCTGGTTGCCGGGTCGTGCACCGACTGCACCATCAGCGTTGTGGGCAAGCCTTTGCCGGTCGGCGTCGGCATGGTGAGGTTCGGGCGGTTCCAGTAGAAGCACGGGTTCTCGGTCATCGTCCAGCCGATCAGCGGGAAGTGCGGACCGAGGCGCGCGGCCAGCTGTGCGCCGGTCTCGGGACCCTGCGGCCAGGGCGTGTCGTTGCAGGTGATGGCGTTGAACGTCGCGTCCTCGGAGTCAACCGCGCCGAACGTCCGGAGCCCGACCGGTGCGCGGTTGGCGCGCTGCACGAGCTGCTGCTGGCGAGCCATGGAGAGGCCGTCGACCTGGCGCTGCGCGGCCTGCGGGCCGCCTTTTGCCTGCGCCTCGGAAAGGTCGCGGATAAATGCCATATCTATAGCAAGTGAATAGAAGTCGAGCTTTGTATACATATCGTTGGAGATCATCATGTCCAACGCGTTCTGGTCGTACGTCACCTGAACTGCCGCGTCCAGGAACTCCTCGACCGCGGGCCGTTCCTTCAGCGCCCGCCGCAGCCGCTCGTAGGTCCGGATGACTGCGCTGGGTGACGAACCGAGGTGCAGTTGGTCGTCGTACTTCGCCGCCCACGGCGCGAAGTCCTCCCGGAACCGGCGCTCGAACGCCTGCGGCTGGCTGACGAACGTGTCGAACCAGGTCTTGGTGAAGTCGGTGTTCGAGTCGAGCACGAACCGGCCGACGTGCTCGGGGAAGTAGGTCTGGTAGTACGCGCCCAGCCAGGTGCCGCCGGAGTACCCGACGTAGTCGATCTTGTCGAAGCCGAGCAGCTGCCGGATCAGGTCCATGTCCTGCACGGTCTGCGCGGTCGTGATGTAGGGGAGCAGGCCGCGGGACTGGCGGTCGCAGTACGGCTTGACCATGGCCGAGGCCTCGGTGATCAGCGCCTGGTTCGCGGGATCACGGTCGCGGGCGTCCATCGTGTAGCCGGGGCTCCCGTCGCAGCTGACGTTCGTGCTGCCGCCGGTGCCGCGCGGGTCGAAGCCGACGGTGAGATGGTCCTTGGCGAGCGGCGCCTGGCTCGCGAGGTACGGCGCCATGCCGAGGCCGGCGCCGCCCGGTCCGCCCGGGTTGCCGAACACGACCCGGCTGGGCTTGCCCTTGGCCGGTGCGACCTTGCTGACCGCGATCTGGAGATCGTTCCCGGAGTACTGGTTGGCCCAGTCGCGCGGGACGGTGATCTTCGCGCAGTACGTGCGGAACTCGGGTTCACCGCACTGGATCCAGTCGGGTCTTTGCTCGAGGTACTTGTTCGCCACCTGATGCGGCTTGTCGACGACGGTCGCCGTCCGCATCGAGGCGGTGGCCCCGGACCCCGGTACGACGAGAACGGCTGCAGCGGAAATGCCCAGGCCGACGGCCAGGGTCAGGTACTTCATGCAGAACTCCAGCGGATGGCGTTACGTGATCGGACCGTGACAATCTGTCATGCCCGCTGCACGTGGTCGAGCACCACCCCCGGCTCGTCGCCGATCGGCAAGCTGCTAAGCGGCACCTGGATCGGTGTGCAACCGGATCTGCTTGATCCGGACCGACTCGTCGCCGTACAGATCGAGCTCGCGGTGTGCGCCGTCCGGAGCCCAGCCGGCTTCGGTGTAGAAGGCGCGGAGGACGTCGTCGGTGGAGTTGACCCAGACGGTCAGCCGGCTGAAGCCGTCGGCGCGGATCGTGTCGACGACCGCGTTCAGCAACCGGGAGCCGTGGCCCGCCCGGGTCGCGTCCGGCTCGACCGCGAGCTCGGCGATCACCGCGTCGCGCTGCGGGTCGGCGTCCGGGTCGTCGGACGGCGTGATGGCCGCGAAGCCGACCAACGTCCGGCCGGCCAGCGCGACCATCACCCGGTTCCGTGCCTCACCCGGCGCGAGCAGCGCGGCCCGCCACTGGGCTGCGAACTGCGCCGGGTTCAGGTCTGCGAGGACATCGGCCGGCAGCAGTCCGGCGTACGCCGAGCGCCAGGCCGCGACCTGGATCTCGCCGATCTCGTTCGCCTCCGCCGGCAGCGCGAGCCGCACGCTCGTCTCGGCCACCGGGGTCTCTCCGGACTGTCCGGAGAGATCGGAGAGGTTGGCGGGTTCCGGTACGCCGAAGTCACTCATGTCGCTCATCCTCGCAAGTCAGTACACGAGCCGCCGCAGCAGGGTCTCGGCCGGCCCGCGGTAGGAACGCTTGCTCATCGCGTAGGCGCCGACGACGGAGACGATCCAGACCCCGATCGCGACCAGCGCCGCGGTGTACGCCGTACTGCCGAACCGGAGGTCCAGCGTGAACGGCGCCAGCAGGACCAGCCACGACACCGACTGGAACAGGTAGCCCGACAGCGACCGCTGGCCGAGTGCGGAGATGGCGCGAACCGGCAGCGAACGCTTGCTGATCCGGGCGACGAGGAGACCGAACAGGGCGACGTACCCAGGGCCGCCGAACATCCCGCTCACGTGGGACAGGTAGTCGACCGAACCGACGGCCGACTCGTCGACGTGCAGCCAGCCGGCGCCGACCAGTGCGAGCGGCAGACCGCCGAGGACGGTGATACCGAGACCGATCGAGGCGACCGAGACCAGCAGGGTCTTGTGGGCGGCCGGGTTCTCCAGGATCTGCTTGCGGGCGGCCCAGATCCCCAGCCAGACGATGACGATGAAGCCCAGCACGCTGGCGAAGTGCATCGGGTACTCGTGCAGCCGGTCGACCATGCTCGCGAAGTACGACGTTGCGGCCAGCGACGGGTTCGGATCGTTGGTCAGCGCGTGCGCGGGACCTGAGCTGTTGAGCACGGCGACCAGCGCCTTGGCTCCGAAGACGAGCACCTCGACCGCCATGAACGCCCAGATGGCGAGGACGATCCGATGGAACTTGTCGCCGCGGTTCAGCAGGAACAGTGTGCAGACGATGCCGACGACGCCGTACGCGCCGAGGAAGTCGCCGAAGTACAGCAGCGTCGCGTGCACCAGGCCGAACGCGACCAGCCAGCCGTTGCGCTTGAGCAGGATCCGCCGTACGGCGCTCGGCGTCGCGCCCGAGTTCCGCTGCCGGCGGGCGAGCTGGACGAGGCCGTAGCCGAACATCACCGCGAAGACCGGGTACGCGCGGGCGTCGACGAAGGTGAGTTTGAGGAAGTTCAGGATGCGCTCGAAGCCGTGCGGCGCGCTCTCCACGCCGGGCTGGCCGGCGAAGGCGAAATTCGCGCTGTTGGCCAGGCCGATCAGCAGCAGCATCGCGCCGCGGATCAGGTCGGGAGCCAGGGCTCGTTCTTTGCCGGTGACCGGTCCGCGATGATCGACGGCCGGGAGGGTGGTGGTGGTCACGGGGTCCTCCGGGAAACTGTGTAGGGCTTGAGCTGTTGTCTCCATCCTCGCGACGCGGGCGGGGCCTCCCCAGAGCGCTGAATCCACTTCCCGGGTGGGTCCAGCACCACCTTTGTGACACTTGTTGTTGATTCTGAGAAAAACTGTCACATATGGTGGGGGTATGGACTTCCAGGCGACCATCGACGCCGACGGCCGGATCGAGCCGCGGGACGCGATGCCGGACGGGTATCGCAAGACCCTGATCCGGCAGATCGCGCAGCACGCGCACTCCGAGATCATCGGCATGCAGCCCGAGGGCAACTGGATCAGTCGCGCGCCGTCGCTGCGCCGCAAGGCGATCCTGATGGCCAAGGTGCAGGACGAGGCCGGCCACGGTCTCTATCTGTACGCCGCCGCCGAGACGCTCGGGGTCGATCGGGCGGATCTGCTCGACCTGCTGCACAGCGGCCGGCAGAAGTACTCGAGCATCTTCAACTACCCGACGCTGACCTGGGCCGACATCGGCGCGATCGGCTGGCTGGTCGACGGCGCCGCGATCGTCAACCAGGTCCCGCTCTGCCGCTGCTCGTACGGGCCGTACGCGCGGGCGATGGTGCGGGTGTGCAAGGAGGAGTCGTTCCACCAGCGGCAGGGGTTCGAGATTCTCTACACGCTCTGCAACGGGACGCCCGACCAGAAGGCGATGGCGCAGGACGCGCTCGACCGCTGGTGGTGGCCGTCGCTGATGATGTTCGGCCCGCCGGACACCGCGTCCACGCACTCCGAGCAGTCGATGGCGTGGGGGATCAAGCGGCACAGCAACGACGAGCTGCGGCAGCGGTTCGTCGACATGACCGTTCCGCAGGCCGACGTACTCGGCCTTCGGGTTCCTGACGACGGGCTCGTCTACGAGGACGGGCACTACCGCTTCACCGAGCCCGACTACACCGAGCTGTACGACGTTGTGAAGGGCAACGGTCCCTGCAACCAGCAGCGGTTGGCGCATCGCGTGAAGGCGCATGAGGACGGCGCCTGGGTGCGCGAGGCCGCGGCTGCTTATGCAGCCAAGAAGGAGGCTCGGGCCGCATGATCGAGCCGCTGTGGGAGGTCTTCGTCCGCTCGCGTCGCGGGTTGTCGCACACGCATGTCGGCAGCCTGCACGCGCCCGACGCGACGATGGCGCTGCGGAATGCGCGCGACGTCTACACACGCCGGCAGGAAGGCGTGTCGATCTGGGTGGTGCGGACGTCCGACATCACCGCGTCTTCGCCGGACGAGAAAGACGAGTTCTTCGACCCGGCCGGTGACAAGGTCTACCGGCATCCGACCTTCTACGAGGTCCCGGAAGGTGTCGAGCACCTGTGAACGACTTGTTCGTCTACACACTCCGGCTCGGTGACGACGCGCTGATCTCCGCGCAGCGCACCGCCGAGTGGATCGCGGCCGCACCTCAGCTCGAGGAGGATGTTGCCCTCGGCAACATCGGGCTGGACCAACTGGGCCAGGCGCGGTCGCTGCTGCAGTACGCCGGTTCGATGGACGGCCGCACCGAGGACGAGCTGGCGTACTTCCGGGACGAGCGCGAGTTCCTGAACCTGCAGCTCTGCGAGCTGCCCAACGGCGACTTCGGCTTCGCGATGGCGCGGTTGCTGTACTTCGCGACGTACCAGCACCTGTTGTACGACGAACTGCGCTTCTGCGCCGACGAGACGCTGGCGGGTGTCGCGGGGAAGGCGGTCAAGGAGGTCGCGTACCACGTCGACCATGCGACGCAGTGGGTGCTGCGGCTCGGCGATGGGACGGACGAGAGCCATCGCCGTATGCAGGCCGGTCTCGACGCCCTCTGGCCGTACACCGCGGAACTCTTTGAGTCCGACGACCTGGTGCAGCGCTTACCGGTCGCGGTAGACCCTTCGACGCTCCAGGACGCTTGGCTCGATCGAGTGCTGGCCGTCATCGACGAGTCCACCTGCGAGCGGCCCACGTCGTCGTACCAGCACACCGGCGGACGGCTCGGGCGTCACACCGAGCACATGGGCTATCTGTTGGCCGAGCTGCAGCATGTAGCGCGATCGCATCCGGGTGCGACATGGTGACCGACGCCGCGATCCTCGAGGCCGTCGGAGAGGTCGCGGACCCCGAGGTCCCGGTCCTGACGATTGCCGACCTCGGCGTACTGCGCGGTGTCCGCCACGATGGCGACGAGGTCGTCGTGACGATCACCCCGACGTACTCCGGCTGCCCCGCCATGGACCTGATCCGCCACGAGGTGGAGCTGACGCTTCAGTCCTTGAACGTCGACGGCCGGGTCGAGACCGTCCTCTCGCCGGCGTGGACCACCGACTGGATGTCCGAGGCAGGCAAGGCGAAACTCGTCGACTACGGCATCGCCCCGCCGTCAGCGTCCGGACCGGTGATGCTGCGGTTGAGCGTTCGCTGCCCGCTCTGCGGTTCCCCGGACACAACCGAGCTCAGCCACTTCGGCTCCACGTCCTGCAAATCGCTCTGGCGCTGCAACACCTGCCGCGAACCCTTCGACCACTTCAAATCCCTGTGAACAACAAACACAGCAAGGCGATCTGAATGACGACTGTCGCCCCCCGCCGCCGCGCGACCTTCCACCCGTTGAACGTCGCCGCGATCGACGCGATCACCGACGACTCGGTCGCGATCACGTTCGCCGTACCGCCCGAGCTGGCGGACGAGTACGAGTTCACCGCCGGCCAGCACCTCACCATCCGCCGCAGCGGCGAGGAGGTCCGCCGGAGCTACTCGATCTGCTCCCCGGCCGATTCCGGCGTACTGCGGATCGGCGTGAAACGGATCCCCGGTGGCGAGTTCTCGGCGTACGCGGCACAGGAGCTGAAGGTCGGCGACGAACTCGAGGTGATGACACCCCTCGGCCGGTTCGGCACGACCCTCGATCCCACCCAGACGAAGCACTACGTGTTCGTCGCCGCGGGCAGCGGGATCACGCCGGTGCTCTCACTCGTCGCCACGATCCTCGCCGTCGAGCCGACCAGCCGCGTCACACTGCTCTACGGGAACCGCACCGCGGGCTCGGTGATGTTCGCCGACGAGCTCGCCGACCTGAAGGACCGGTACGCCGAACGCCTCCATCTCGTCCACGTCCTCTCGCGCGAGACGACCGAGGTCGAGCTGTTCAGCGGACGGCTCGACGCGGACCGGCTCAAGCGGATGTTCGCGACGATCCTGCCGCTGGACTCCGTCGACGAGTGGTTCCTCTGCGGTCCGTACGCGATGGTGGTCGCCGCCCAGGAACTCTTGCTGGGCGAAGGTGTGCCGCGCGAACACGTGCACGCCGAGCTGTTCCATGTCGGCGACGAGGCACCGAAGGCCCCGGTCGAGCAAACGACCACGGACGAGGACGCCGCCCAGGTCACGATCATCCTCGACGGCCGCCGTTCGACGTTCCCGCTGGGCGAGCATTCGAAGGCTGTCCTCGACGCGACCCTCGCCGTACGCTCCGACGCCCCCTTCGCCTGCAAGGGCGGCGTCTGCGGCACCTGTCGCGCCAAGGTCCTGGACGGCTCGGTGACGATGGACACCAACTGGGCCCTCGAACCCGACGAACTCCGCGCCGGCTACGTCCTCACCTGCCAGTCCCACCCGACCACCCCGACGGTAACCCTCGACTTCGACGCCTAGCCCCTGCCTCTGCGCTCCCGCGATGGGTTCACCCACCCCGTGGCGGGTTCCCCACCCGGAGTCCGGGGCGGGAACCCACCACAAGATGGGTGGACCCATCGCGGGGCGCGGGACGGGCGAGCAATGGGACGGGGGAGGGCGGGTCAGTCGGTGCCGGACTCCATCGCGGCGCGGTCGAGGAGCTCGTCCTCTTCGGTGGCCTCGCCGCGGGAGGCGATGGCTTCGGCGCCGCCGGTCGGGAGTTCGCCGATGAGGTCGGTGGAGGAGGCGAGCGCCGGGTTGGACGAGCCGAACATGCCGAGGCCGGCGTACTGCTCCAGCTTCGAGCGGGAGTCGGCGATGTCCAGGTTCCGCATCGTCAGCTGACCGATCCGGTCGACCGGGCCGAACGCCGAGTCCTCGATCCGCTCCATCGACAGCTTGTCCGGGTGGTAGCTGAGCGCCGGGCCGGTGGTGTCGAGGATCGAGTAGTCCTCACCCCGCCGGAGCCGGAGCGTGACCTGGCCGGTGACCGCCGTACCGACCCACCGCTGGAGCGACTCGCGCAGCATCAGCGATTGCGGGTCGAGCCAACGACCTTCGTACATCAGCCGCCCGAGCCGGCGGCCCTCGTTGTGGTAGTTCGCGATCGTGTCCTCGTTGTGGATCGCGTTCACCAGCCGCTCGTACGCCGAGTGCAGCAGCGCCATCCCCGGCGCCTCGTAGATACCCCGGCTCTTCGCCTCGATGACGCGGTTCTCGATCTGGTCGGACATGCCCAGGCCGTGCCGGCCGCCGATCGCGTTCGCCTCCAGCACCAGATCGACCGCGGAGCCGAACTCCTTGCCGTTGATCGTCACCGGCCGGCCCTGCTCGAACCCGATCGTGACGTCCTCGGTCTCGATCACGACGGACGGGTCCCAGTGCTTCACGCCCATGATCGGGTCGACGGTCTCGAGCCCGGTGTCGAGGTGCTCGAGCGTCTTCGCCTCGTGGGTGGCGCCCCAGATGTTCGCGTCGGTCGAGTAGGCCTTCTCGGTGCTGTCCCGGTACGGCAGGCCGTGGGCGACCAGCCACTCGGACATCTCTTTCCGGCCGCCGAGCTCGTGCACGAACTGCGCGTCCAGCCACGGCTTGTAGATCCGCAGCTGCGGGTTCGCCAGCAGGCCGTAGCGGTAGAACCGCTCGATGTCGTTGCCCTTGAACGTCGACCCGTCGCCCCAGATCTGCACGTCGTCGTCGAGCATCGCCCGGACCAGCAGCGTGCCGGTCACGGCCCGCCCGATCGGGGTGGTGTTGAAGTACGTCCGGCCGCCCGACCGGATGTGGAACGCACCGCAGGCCAGCGCCGCGAGCCCTTCCTCGACCATCGCCGAGCGGCAGTCGACCAGGCGGGTGATCTCCGCACCGTACGCCGTCGCACGGCCCGGCACCGACTCGATGTCAGGCTCGTCGGCCTGCCCGAGATCGGCGGTGTACGTGCACGGGATCGCACCCTTGTCCCGCATCCACGCAACCGCAACCGACGTATCGAGACCGCCTGAGAAGGCAATCCCGACCCGCTCACCGACCGGCAAAGACGTAAGCACCTTGGACACAGGAAAAGTATGCACCCACCTGCATGATTATGCAAAACAGGCCTCACGGATGTTGTCAGCGTGGCTGCTGGGGCTGGTGGGGTGTGGCGGGGGAGGATTGGGCTGACTGTGAGGGGAGTGAGGCTCCGGATGATGGGGCGGTCGCATGCGTTGTCGGGGTGGTGCGCCGGGCTGGCGGTCGCGCCGTTGGTCGGGTTGACGTCAGTGGCGGAGGTGGTGCCGTTCGCGGCGGCGACCGCCGGGTACGCGTTGCTGCCGGATCTCGATCACCCGGGGGCGAGTGCCTCTCGGCTGCTCGGTCCCGTGACCAGGCTGGTCTCAGGAGCGGTACGGGCGTTCTCCGGCGTGCTCTACAACCTGACCAAGGGGCCGCGCGACGAGGACAGCACCGGCAAGCACCGTCACGCGACCCACACGCTCGCCGCGGCGATCCTGCTCGGCTTCCTCGCCGCGAACCTCGGCGACCGCGGCAAGTGGGCGGTCCTCGCCGTCGCCGTGACCGGGCTAGTACTGGCGGCCGACGCGCTGGGGGACTGGATCATCCTGGCGGTCCTCGCCACGGCCGGCTGGTCCGTCGTCGGTACGGCTGATCCGCTCACCCCGCTTCCCGGCACGGCAGCAGCAGACGCAGTACAAGCAGGTCTGTCGCAGATCGGCAGCTGGATAGGTGTCGCGGTCGCGCTCGGCATGTTCGTCCACTGCCTCGGTGACAGCCTGACCCGCTCCGGCTGCCCGTGGCTCTGGCCGCTCCCGATCCGCGGCGAGACCTGGTACGAACTCCGCCTCCCACGCCCCTTCCGCTTCAGCACCGACAGCTGGGTCGAGCGCCTGGTGATCGCCCCGCTCCTCCTCATCGCCGGCGTACTCCTACTCCCCGGCGCTCTCCCCGCCCTCCACAACCTGTTCGCCGCAACCTCGATCTGGCTGGCCGGTCAGTCCTGAACCTGCCCGTTCAGGTACGACGCCACGCCACGCGACTCGAGCGCCGCCGCGAACCGCCGTTGATTCCGTTCGCCCGGCCATGCCTCCAGGAAGAACAGCGGCAACGCCAGCACGGCGCCGATCAGCACCACCCAGAAGCTCTCCGCGACGAACGCCACTGCGACCGAGACCAGGAACACGCCCTCGCACAACGCGAACCGCAGGTAGGTGGACGTGGTGAACCGGCTCCAGGAATCTTCCTCGACCTCGGCCGCCGTGCGGTCGGAGTACTCGAGCGGAGAAGTGCGGAAGCCGACCAGTTCACAGCACGAGTAGGCGCCGACGGCAGCCGCGAGCACCACGAGCGGCGCCCAGGTGGCCGGGAACTCACCGACCCCGTCCACGGCCAGAACGAACCACATCGCGAGAGTGATCACAGGGATTGCGCAGGCCATTCCGGCACAGACCATAACGAGGCTTTGCCGGGCGGTCGGGGTGGCATCAGGTGTCGACACGCCGGTCAGGGTAAAGCATCGGAAGTCACAGTGAATGGACGGACTGCGGTCATCCGATCACGTAGAGTATTTGCAGAAGTTTTTCCGGACTTTTTTCGTAGAAGCTGTAACGACTGCTGGGCGGGCCCCGATAGGACGAGTGAGCCTGGTGGCTGCCCGGACCCCCGAGCGGACAGCCACCAGGCCTACCCATTTCTCCAGGGCTCGAGAGCGGTAATCTGAGGGCCATGTCCTCGCCAGAATCCACGCCCTCGTCGGGCCTGTCCGCGGCCGGGTCGTCGACCCCGCCGTTCGGCCGTCTGACGACCGCGATGATCACGCCGTTCCGGCCCGACGGGTCCCTCGATCTCGACGCCGCCCAGAAGGTCGCCAAGCACCTGGTGGACGGCGGCAACGACGCCCTCGTGCTGAACGGGACCACCGGCGAGGCGCCGACCACCTCCGACCAGGAGAAGGTCCAGCTGATCGAGGCTGTCCGTGAGGCCCTCGGCGGCCGCGCGAAGATCGTCGCCGGGGTCGGCACGAACGACACCGCGCACACGATCGAGTGCGCCAAGCAGGCCGAGGCCGCCGGCGCCGACGGCCTGCTCGTCGTCACGCCGTACTACAACAAGCCTCCGCAGGACGGACTGCGCGCGCACTTCACCGCGGTCGCAGACGCCACCGGCCTGCCGAACATGCTGTACGACATCCCCGGCCGCGCCGGGGTGGAGATCAAGAGCGAGACGCTGATCGCGCTCGCCGAGCACCCGCGGATCGTCGCGGTCAAGGACGCCAAGGGCGACCTCGCCGGGACCACCAAGGTGCTGGCGAACACCGATCTGTTCTACTACTGCGGTGCCGACGAGCTGAACCTCGCCTCGCTGGCGATCGGCGCGGTCGGGATCGCAAGCGTCGTGGCGCACGTGGCCAGTCGGGAGTACCGGCAGCTGATCGACGCCGTGGTGGCCGGCGACCTCGCAGGAGCACAGGAGATTGATCGACGGCTGGTGCCCGCCGTCGAGACGATCATGACCAAGACCCAGGGCGCCATCATGGTGAAGGCCGCGCTCAAGCTGGCCGGCGTCATCGAGCACGCGACACTCCGGTTGCCGCTGGTTGAGGCGACCGCCGAGCAAGTGGACTGGCTCACCACCGACCTCAAGACGGCAGGACTGATTGCATGAGCCATCCCCATCCAGATCTCGACGCGCCCGGGCCTCTGACTCCGGGCGCTTTGCGGGTGATCCCGCTCGGCGGCCTCGGCGAGGTCGGCCGGAACATGACCGTGTTCGAGTACGACGGCAAGCTGCTGATCGTCGACTGCGGCGTACTCTTCCCGGACGAGAACCAGCCCGGCGTGGACCTGATCCTGCCGGACTTCGAGCCGATCCGGGACCGGCTCGACGACGTCGTGGCGGTCGTTCTGACCCACGGCCACGAGGACCACATCGGCGGGTTGCCCTACCTGCTGCGCGAGCGGGGCGACATCCCGGTGGTGGGATCGCAGCTCACGCTCGCGCTGCTCGAGGGCAAGCTGAAGGAGCACCGGCACCGCAACGTGCCGCAGCAGATCGTGGCCGAGGGGGAGACCCTGCAGATCGGCCCGTTCATCTGTGAGTTCGTCGCGGTCAACCACTCGATCCCGGACGCGCTCGCGGTCGCGATCAAGACCCCGGCCGGCGTCGTCCTGCACACCGGCGACTTCAAGATGGACCAGTTGCCGCTGGACAACCGGATCACCGACCTGCGCGCGTTCGCGCGGCTCGGCGAGGAGGGCGTCGACCTGTTCATGGTCGACTCCACGAACTCCGAGGTGCCCGGCTTCACCACCCACGAGCGCGATATCGCGCCCGTGCTGGACCGGGTCTTCACCAACGCGAAGAACCAGCGGATCATCGTCGCCTGCTTCGCCTCGCACGTACACCGCGTCCAGCAGGTGATGGACGCGGCCGTGAAGCACAACCGCAAGGTCGCGTACGTCGGCCGCTCGATGGTCCGCAACATGGGCGTGGCCCGCGATCTCGGCTTCCTGAACGTCCCCGGCGACACGCTGATCGACATGCGCGAGCTGGACGACTACCCGCCGGAGCGGGTCGTGCTGGTGTCGACCGGTTCGCAGGGCGAGCCGATGTCGGCGCTGTCCCGGATCGCGGCCAACGACCACAACGTCGTACAGCTGCAGCCCGGCGACACCGTCGTACTGGCGTCGTCGCTGATCCCCGGCAACGAGAACTCGGTGTACCGGGTGATCAACGGCCTGATCCGGCACGGTGCGAACGTGATCCACAAGGGCAACGCGCTCGTGCACGTGTCCGGTCACGCCAGCGCCGGCGAGCTGCTGTACTGCTACAACATCGTGAAGCCGCGCAACGTGATGCCGGTGCACGGCGAGGTCCGGCACCTGCACGCGAACGCCGACCTCGCGATCCAGACCGGCGTACCGCGGGAGAACGTGGTCGTGGTCGAGGACGGCGTGGTGGTCGACCTGATCGACCGCAAGGCCGTCGTGGCGGGCAAGGTCGACTGCGGGTACGTGTTCGTCGACGGCTCGACCGTCGGCGACATCACCGAGACCTCGCTCAAGGACCGCCGGATCCTCGGTGACGAGGGATTCATCTCGGTCATCGCGGTGATGGACTCGGTCACCGGCAAGCTGACCGCCGGGCCGGAGATCCAGGCGCGCGGGTTCGCCGAGGACGACACCGTCTTCGACGACCTGAAGCCGAAGATCGAGGCCGAGATCGAGAAGGCGATCGGCGGCGGTGTCGACGACATGTACCAGCTGCAGCAGGTGATCCGCCGGGTGGTCGGCAAATGGGTCAGCGACACCCACCGCCGCCGTCCGATGATCATTCCGGTCGTGGTGGAGAGCTGATCACTCGGTGTAGCCTCGGCGCGAGCCAATGAAAGGGTGGGCCGGCGATGAGTGTCAGCGGGGTGAACGGGACGGGTCAGCGCCGGCCCACGATGAAGGAGGTCGCCGCCCGGGCGGGGGTCGCACTGAAGACCGTCTCCCGGGTGGTGAACGAAGAGCCGAACGTCAGCCCTGAGCTGACGGCCAAGGTCCAGGCCGCGATCAAGGACCTGAACTACACGCCGAACGAGTCGGCCCGGATGCTGCGGCGCGGCAAGACCGGCACGATCGCGGTGGTCATCCGCGACATCGGTGACCCGTTCTTCGCCTCGCTCGGCCGCGCGGTCGAGCTGTGGGCGCGCTCGTCCGGCTCGGTGGTCATGATCGGGCTGACCGACGAGGACCCGGAGCGGGAGAAGGACGTCTGCCTCGAGTTCGTCGCCCGCCGGCCGGACGCGCTGATCATGGCGCCGATCGGGGAGACCCAGGAGTACCTCGCGCCGCATGTCGACGCCGGGATGGCGGTCGTCACGATCGACCGTCCCGCGCACGGCATCGAGGCCGACGCCGTCCTCGCCGACAACGCGGGCGGGATCGACCAGGCGATCGACCACCTGGTCCGGCAGGGGCACCGCCGGATCGCGTACCTCGGCGACGACGAGCGGATCTTCACCGCCCGCGAGCGCGTGGTCGCCTACCGGGCCGCGATGGCCCGGCACCGGATCGAGGTGGACGAGGACCTGGTCCACCTGTCCGAGCCGACGACCGAGGGCATCGGCATCACGCTGTCCGCCGTCCTCGACCGGGCCGAGCCCGCCACTGCGTTGCTGTCGGCAAACAACATGACGACCGCCGAGGTACTGCGTGGTCTGGCCGGCCGCCGCGACCAGGTGGCGCTGGTGTCGTTCGACGACCTCGCGCTGGGGGATCTGCTCAGCCCGGGCCTGACCGCGGTCGCGCAGTCGGCCGACGTGATGGCACGGACCGCGATCCAGCTGATGACCGAGCGCCTCCCGGAGCCGCACCGGCCCGGACGCACGGTCCGGGTCCCGGTGAAGCTGACGATCCGGGGCTCAGGCGAGATTCCCCCGCGTTGACCGGAGTTCGGCCGCGAGCGGGCAGTCGAACGGGTCGCGGGCGCGCAGGCCGACGTTGTTGAGGTAGTCGACGACGATCCGGTACGACGCGAACAGGCCGACCTCGGAGTACGCGATCCCTTGGAGTTCGCAGTACTCGCGGACGATCGGCTGGACCCGCCGCAGCGTCGGCCGCGGCATGCTCGGGAACAGGTGGTGCTCGATCTGGTAGTTGAGCCCGCCCATCGCGAAGTCGGTGAGGATGCCGCCGCGGATGTTCCGGGACATCAGCACCTGCCGGCGGAGGAAGTCGAGCTTGGATCCGGCCGGGACGATCGGCATGCCCTTGTGGTTCGGGGCGAACGCGGCGCCGAGGAGCACCCCGAAGACCGCGAGCTGGAGGCCGAGGAACGCGGTCGCCTTCCCGGGCGGCAGCAGGACGTAGAGCGCGGCGACGTACACCGCGATGCGCGAGGCGATCACGACGGCGTCGATGCGGTCCGTCCGGCTCGCGTCCTTGCGCAGCAGGTGCCGCAGGCTCGACGCGTGCAGGCCGACGCCTTCGAGGGTGAGGAGCGGGAAGAAGAACCAGCCTTGCCGCGCCGCGAGCCAGCGGCCGACGGGTCCGCGCTCGACGACCGCCTCGGGGGTGAAGGCGAGCACCTTCAGCTGGACGTCGGGGTCGCGGTCGGCCTGGTTCGGCGCGGCGTGGTGCTTGTTGTGCTTGCTGCGCCACCAGCTCGCGCTCATACCGAGGACGCAGCCGGCCAGGATGCGGGCGGTCCAGTCGTTGCGCGCGTTCGAGTGGAAGATCTGCCGGTGCGCACTGTCGTGGCTGAGGAAGGCGACCTGGACCAGGACGAGCGCCAACGCGCCCGCGAGCCAGAGCTGGTGCCAGGTGTTGCCGAGCAGGATCATGCCGGCGACGACGCCGAGCAGGGCGCCGCCGACGATGCCGATGCGGGTGAAGTAGTAGCCCTGCCGACGGCGGAACAGACCCAGTTCACGCACGGTCCGCAGGAGGTCCGTGTACATGCTGACGTACTGCTGTTGCGCGCTCACGCTGGCCAGGGTGAGGTCGTGGCGTGACACCGGGCGTGCGGCCAGATGGCCCGGCGAGGTCGGCTTGGCAAAGTGCTACCCCCGGTAGGTCGCTACAAGCGGGCATTCGAACGGGTCGCGGGCGCGGAGCCCGACGTTGTTCAGGTAGTCGACGACGATCCGGTACGACGAGAGCAGGCTGACCTCGGTGTACTTCACTCCGTGCAGCTCGCAGTACTCGCGCACGATCGGCTGGACTCGTCGCAGGGTCGGGCTCGGCATGTTCGGGAACAGGTGATGCTCGATCTGGTAGTTGAGGCTACCCATTGCGAAGTCGGTGAACACTCCGCCGCGGATGTTGCGCGACATCAGCACCTGGCGGCGCAGGAAGTCGAGCTTCATCGTGGCCGGAACGAGCGGCATGCCCTTGTGGTTCGGCGCGAAGGAACCGCCCAGGCAGATCCCGAAGATCGCGAGCTGCAGCCCGAGGAACGCGCCCGCCTTGCCGACCGGCAGCAGCAGGAACAGTACGGCGAGGTAGGCGGCCAGGCGGCTGACCACGATTGCCGCCTCGATCCGCTCGACCTTGGTCGCCGAACGGCGGAGCAGGTGCTGCACGCTCGCGACGTAGAGGCTGAGGCCTTCGAGTGTGAGCAGCGGGAAGAACAGCCAGCCCTGGCGACGGGTCAGCCAGGCCTGGAAGCCGGTCCGCCGGCCGACGTGCTCCGGCGTGAACGCGATGACGCCGATGTCGATGTCCGGGTCCTTCTTCAGCTGGTTCGGCGCCTGGTGGTGCCGGCTGTGCTTCGACCGCCACCAGCTCGCGCTCATGCCGACGAGTCCGCCGGCCAGCAGCCGCGCGGTCCAGTCGTTCCACTTCGCGGAGTCGAAGATCTGCCGGTGCGCGCTGTCGTGGCTGAGGAACGCGACCTGGGTGAGCACGAGCGCCAGCGCACCAGCCATCAGCAGCTGGAGCCACGAGTTGCCGAGCAGACCGAAGCCGACCCAGACCCCGATGAACGCGGCCACGACGAGGCCGATCCGGATGAAGTAGTACCCCCGACGTCGTCTCAGCAGTCCCAGCTCGCGGACGGTGCGGAGCAGGTCGGTGTACAGGTTCGTATGTCTGTGTTGAGCCCGTAACGGGTCGTGGTCTTCGGCAAGCAGCTGTGACATGGGAGACGCTCCGGTTCCAAGTAGTGCATCGGTCGATGCGCTACCAGGTCCAGGGCAGCGTCACGAGAAAGGTGCTGTGGCCTCAACGGAACCACGCCCGATGGTCGCACACAAGGCCGGCCTGGCGCGGCGGCCACGAATCGAGATATCGCTTGGTGCACCCGCCGGGCGGCAGTTACCGTGACCAGAATCTCACGCTCCGGCGAGTCGGAGGAGATCCGTTGACACACCCTTCCGCTCAGGGTCGGCACTCGCGGCGCGGTCCCGGTCGCTCGCGCACCGTGCAATGGGTCTGCGACCTGCTGAGGACCGAGCTGATCAGCGGCGACTGGGCCGAGTCGCCGCTACCGGCCGAGGATGCCCTGATCCGCAAGTACGGCGTCAGCCGCGGCATCATCCGTGACGTGCTGGCGATCCTCGCCGAGCAGCACCTGGTCGAGCGGGTGCGCGGCGCAGGGACGTTCGCGCTGACCCCGAGCGCGTTGCAGCACGGGATCGAGGTATCCCGTGATCTCGCCCAGGACGTGAACGCGGACGGGACCCGGGTGGCGATCCGGACCACCTACGCCAGCCTGCACCCGGCGCCGGCCTTCATCGCCGAGCGGCTCGAGCTCGGCACCGGCGCCGACGTGGTGATCCTGGAGTCGATCACCTCACTGGACGGATATCCGCTCAGTATTCGGTCGGCATTCATGCCGGCCGACCCGTTCGCCGTGCTGCTGCGCGGGCCGGTCGCGAGCCTGAACCGGTCGCCGTACGAGTTGATCGCCGATGTCATCAATGAGCCGGTCGGCGACACCGAGCTGCAGATCGGCTCTTCGATGGCCGATCCGATCAGCGCCGGCTCACTGCAGGTCGACGTGGGGTTCGCGCTGCTGGACACCAGCCGGGTGGTCAGGGCCCTCGACGGCCGCCCGCTCGAGTACAGCGTGTCCCACGCTCGCTCGGACCGCCTGCAATTCGCGACCGTGATGCACGGACCGGCCGGCCGGTCGGGGACGGCCGAGCGGCCGTCCCCGAGCTTCCCTCAGACCGGAACCACCGAGCGCTCAGTTGCCTCCTGAGCAGCCTCCTGAGCAGCCTCCTGAGCAGGCTCGCGTAGATGCCAGTCGGTCTCCTGCTGGTAGGCGTCGCCGGCTCGTAGCACGGTGGCTTCGTCGAAGGGCCGTCCGACGATCTGCAACCCCAACGGCAGCCCGTTGGCGCCGAATCCCATCGGGACCGACAGCGCGGGGTTGCCGACCGCGTTCCAGTACGACGTGTGCATCGCCCGGAATCGCTCGGTCATCTCCCCGAGCCCGTCGACGGTGAACGCCTCCACACTCGCGGTCGGCGTGACGATCAGATCGACCGTGCCGAACAGGCCCGCAAGCTCCCGCTGGCCGAGTCGGCGTACCCGTTGGGCCTGCACGTAGTCGGCGCCCGAGTACGCCGGGGCGACGCCGACGCCCTGCCGGGTCGCGGCGAAGTAGTCCGGCCACCGCGTCCGCAGGTCGGGCGCGTGGTAGGCGAACGCCTCGCTGCGGGACGTGATCCCGGTGGCCGCGGTCAGCTCGCGGTAGTACGGCAGCTGCACGGGTACGACGGTCGCCCCACGAGCCGTGAGTACGCCGAGAGCCGCGTCGAGCAGCTCGCCCAGTCGTGGATCCTGGTCGGCGCGACGGTATTCCGCAAGCGTGTCGATGCCGATCCGCAGGTCGGTGAGGTCACCGGTCAGCGCGGCCTCGTAATCCGGCACCGGCTCGTCCGCCGCCGACGGATCGCTCGCGTCGTACCCGGCCAGAACGGCGAGCATGATCGCGCAGTCGCGCGCCGAGCGGGCCATCGGGCCGATGTTGTCGAGGCTGTAGCCGAGTGGCACGCACCCGGACTTCGGCACCCGCCCGAAGCTGGCCTTGATCCCGGAGATGCCGCAGAACGCGGCGGGGATCCGGATGCTGCCGCCGGTGTCGGTGCCCAGCCCGCCGAGCATCGCGCCGGTCGCAACCCCGTTCCCGGTGCCCGAACTCGAGCCGCCGGTCCAGTGGTCCGGGTTCCAGGGGTTGCGCGGGATCGGGAACGGCTTCGACGGGTCCGGGACACCGGTGGCGAACTCCATCGTCGTCGTCTTCCCGGCGATGATGCCGCCCGCGGCCCGCAGCCGGGCGACCACCGGCGCGTCTGCCTGACCGCCCCAGGACGCGTCGTGAACGAGGCTCTGCGCGGTGGTCGGTCCCTCGACGCTGGTGATGATGTCCTTGATCCCGAGCGGGATCCCGAGCAGCGGCCCGGCCGGGTCGCCGGCCGCGTAGACCGCGTCGGCTGCGCCCGCCGCCTCCCGCGCCGGGTCGTCGAACCTGGTGAGGTAGATGCCGAGGGCATCATCGTGGGCGTCCGCCGCGGCGATCGCCTCGTCGAGCAGGGCTGTCGCGGTGACTTCGCCCGAGCGCAACGCGGCCAGGGCGGCCGAGATCGTCCGGGCGGTCATGGCCGGGCGGAGAAGCTCAGGCCCGGTTCTTCGTAGCGGGCGGCGGTGACGGCGTGCACCAGGGCAGCGTTCTCGCGGGCGATGGCGAAAGCTGCTGCCATCGGCGCCAGCTCTGCCTCGTCGGGCTCCACGCCGGCCAGGGCGAGAACGGTGGTCATGGCTTCGGACTCAGTGCTCATCAATCTCTCCTTCTCACGCGGCGAGCGCGTTCACGGTCGGTACGGCGACGTGCCAGTCGCTGACCCGCTGCAGCGCGTCGGCGACCTTCAGCACGGTGCCTTCGGCGAACGGCTTGCCGACGATCTGCATCGACAGCGGCAGTCCACTGGTCGAGAAGCCGACCGGTACGGCGACCGCCGGCAGGCCGGTCAGGTTCCAGTGACCGGTGAAGCTGGGGACCTGCAGGCGCTTGCTCGGAGTCAGCTCCGCGGCCCGCTCGGCCGGCGTGGGCGCCGACGGGGTGACGATGACGTCGTACTCGTCGAGAAGTGCGGCGACCTGGCGAGCGAAGTACCGCCGGAAGCGCTCGGCCTGTGCGACGTCACCGGCGCTGTAGAAGGCGCCCCGGGCCAGCGTCGGGCGGGTGTGCTCGCCGTAGTCGGTCCAGCGGTTCACCAGGTTGTTGCGGTGGTACGCGAACGCCTCGGCGACCAGGATGATGTGGTTCGCGTCCTTGGCCTCGGCGGCGTGGGCGAGCTCCACCTCGGACGAGGACGCACCGAGCCCGACGAGCTGCTTGACCGCTCCGAGTACGGCGTCGTGCACCTCGGGATCGAGCTGCTCGTGGTCGAAGAAGTACGGCATCGGCAGGGCGATCCGCAGCCCGTCGACGGATCCGTCCAGAAGCTCGGTGTACGGCGGTACCGGCTGGTGCGCGGAGTTCGGGTCAGTGGGGTCGTACCCGGCCATCACCTCCAGGAGGGCGGCGCAGTCCCACGCGCTCCTGGCCATCGGGCCGATGCTGTCCAGGCTGAAGCCGAGCGGCACGACGCCGCTCTTCGGGACCCGGCCGAACGTGACCTTCAGCCCGGTGTGACCGTTGACCGCGGCCGGGCTGCGCACCGATCCGCCGGTGTCGGTCCCCAGACCGCCGAGCGCGAGCCCGGCAGCGACCGCGATGCCGGTGCCGGAGCTCGACCCGGCCGGGGTGTGCTCGACGTTCCACGGGTTGTGCGGCACCGGGAAGCCCTTGGTTGCGTCCGGCAACCCGATGGCGAACTCGCTGGTGGTCGACTTGCCGACGAACACCGCGCCGGCGTCCCGCAGCCGGCTCACGACCGGTGCGTCGAGGCCGCCGTTCCAGTCCGGGGCGAGCACGCGGCTGTTGGCGGTGGTGGGCGCGCCTTCGAGCGCGATGATGTCCTTGATCGCGAGCGGGATGCCCTGCAGCGGTCCGGTGTCATCGCCGGCGGCCAGGGCGGCGTCCGCGGCGGCGGCCTGCTCGAGCGCGGCCTCGGCGGTGATCTCGACGTACGCGCCGAGGACGGGGTTCAGGGTGGTCGCCTTGTCGAGGATCTGCTGCGTCAGAGCGGTCGAGGTGAGGCTGCCGTCGCGCAGCGCGGCCGCGGCGTCCTTGATCGTGACTGGGAGCATCAGGCGTCCTTTCCGGTCGGGTAGAAGTCCAGTGGGTCGAATCTGCTCGCGGGCTCGGCGGCGCCGAGGTCCAGCAGGTAGAGCGCGTCCGCGCCCTGCCGGATCAGCGGGTAATCACGGACGAAGGTGGCGAGCTCGGTGTCGGAAACGGTCAGCTGCGCGGCGGTGAGCAGCGCCGGGACGATGTCGGTAGGTTCGGGCACGGTCAGCCTCCTACGGGGCGAGGTGGTGGTTGGCTTCTCACGGGGCGGGCGAGGGTCCGGGGTAGAGGTGGCAGGCGACGGTTCGGCCCTCCGCGACCTCGATCGGCAGTGGCTTGACCTCTGCGCAGATGTCGGTCGCGAACGGGCAGCGGGTGCGGAACCGGCAGCCGCTCGGCGGATCGATCGGGCTCGGGATCTCGGTGCTGTCGGACGTGTCGACCGGCTCGTCGCGGGTGCTCCCGGCCGGGTCGAGGGTCGGCACGGAGGACAGCAGCAGCTGGGTGTACGGGTGCTTGGGTGCGTCGTACACCTCCCGCGCGCTGCCCTGCTCGACCACCTGTCCGAGGTACATCACGGCGACGTCGTCGCTGAGGTAGCGCACCACGTTCAGGTCGTGGCTGATGAACACGTACGTCAGGCCGTACTCGGCCTGCAGGTCGCTGAGCAGGTTCAGTACCTGGGCCTGGATCGACTTGTCCAGCGCCGAGACCGCCTCGTCGAGGACGACCAGCTTCGGTTGCAGCGCGAGCGCCCGGGCGATGTTGACCCGTTGCCGTTGGCCACCACTCAGTTGATGCGGATACCTCGACGCGTACGCCGCCGGCAGCCCGACGTCCCGCATCACTGTGGCGACCCGTTCGGCGATCACCGCCTTGGACTCGCCCTGCACCTGGAGCGGGAACCCGATCGACTCGCTGATCGTGGCCCGCGGATTCAGCGCCGACGACGGATCCTGGAACACCATCTGCATCTGTTTGAGCTCGCCCGGCGTACGGCGTTTGCCGGTCAGCACCTGTTTGCCGTCGAAGACCATCTCGCCGTCGTCGGCCAGATGCAGCCCGACGATCACCCGGGCCAGCGTGGACTTTCCGCAGCCGGACTCGCCGACGATGCCGAGCGTCGTACCTGGCCGGACCGCGAGCGAGACGTGGTCGACCGCGGACAGGGTGGCGCGGTGGCCGCCGGAGCGGACCTGGAAGGTCTTCGAGACGTCGATCAGTTCGAGCAACTCCGTCATGGTGCTCCTCCTTTCGGGGCTTCGGGAATGGAGTCAGAGCCGGCTGTCCATGGCTTCCCGCAGCGCGTCGCTGGCCAGGTTGAAGGCCACCGAGGTGAGGAAGATGAAGAAGCCGGGCACGATCGCGACCAGGGGTGCGACGCTGACCATGCCGCGGAGGCTGTTGAGCATGTAGCCCCATTCCGGCGCCGGCGGCGCCGATCCGAGGCCGAGGAAGCTCAGGCTGGCGGCGATGATCATCGCTACGCCGACCAGCCCGGAGGCGTAGACGATGACGTCGTTCAGCACGTTGGGCAGCACCTGGGTCCGGGCGACCCGCAGTGTGCTCGCACCGCTGAGCCTGGCCGCCTCGACGAACTCCTGGACGACGATCCGGCGGGTCGCGGACTCGGCCACCCGGGCCACCGGCGGCACGAAGACGATCGTCACCGCGATGATCGTGTTGGTCAGCCCGGGACCGAGCGAAGCGCCGACCGCGATCGCCAGCAGGATCGCCGGGAACGCGTAGAGCATGTCCATCGCCCGCATCAGCACCGTCCCGACCGCACCGCGGACGATGCCCGAGGTGACGCCGATCGCCGTCCCGATCAGGGCCGCGCCGAGCGTCGGCACGAACCCGGCGAGCAGCGACAACCGGCCGCCGTACAGGACCCGGGCGAGCATGTCGCGGCCCTGCTCGTCGGTGCCGAGCAGGTGGCCCGGGGAGCCGAGGTTCTGCAGGCGGTCCAGCGGCCTGCCGATCAACGGGTCGGCGGTCGTCAGCAGCGGTGCGAAGATCGCGCCGAGGACCAGCAGCGCGACGATGCCGGCGGCAACCACACCCACCCTGTTCGTGACGAACCGGCGCAGCGTCGCCTGCCAGAACGAGCGGGGCCGCTCACTGGTCCGGGCCGCGATCCACTCGTCCCGGCGGCGCTCCGCCTCGGCCCGGTCGGCGGCCGTCGTACCCGCGCCGAAGTTCTTGTCCAGCAGGGTCGGAACCACGACGTCGCTCATGCGACCGCTCCTCTCACCCGTGGGTCGATCCAGGCCTGCAGAAGATCGACGACCAGGTTCAGCAGTACGAAGGTGACCGCGATGACCAGCGTGGCGCCCTGCACCACGAGCAGGTCGCGGGCCGAGATCGCGGTGAACACCAGCAGGCCCATCCCGGGCCATCGGAAGATCGTCTCGACCAGCACCGAGCCGCCGAGCAGCGCGCCGATCTGGACGCCGGAGGTGGTCAGCACCGGCGAGATCGCGTTCCGCAGGATGTGCCGGCGCACCTCGGACTCACTCAGCCCCTTGGCCCGCAGCGTCTCCACGAAGTCCGCACCGGCGACGTCGACGATGCTCGCTCTGGTGACCCGCGCCGTGATCGCGAGCGTGACGAGTGATCCGGACAGCACCGGAAGCACCAGACTTCGCAACGCGGTCAGTAGCCCGGAGTCCAGGTTCGCACCGCCCGACGGCAGCAGTCTCAGCCAGCCGGCGAAGACAGCCAGCAGGATGATCGCCAGGAAGAACGACGGGATGCTCAGCCCGGACAGGCTCAGTACGCCGGTCACCCGGTCGATCAGCGAGCCCCGGCGGGTGCCGGCGACGTACCCGAGCCAGAGGCCGAGGCTGATGCCGAACACCGCGGACACGACCGCGAGGACGGCTGTGTTGCCCCAGGCCTGGACGAGCAGGTCGGCCACGTCCCGGCGCCGCTGGACGGAGTAGCCGAGGTTGCCCTGGAGGGCGTCCCCGAGCCAGTGCAGATACCGTAGCGGCAGCGGGTCGTCGAGCCCGAGTTCGTCGCGGATCGCCTGCCGCTCGGCCGCCGACATGTCATCGCTGACCAGCGACGCCTCGGCCGAACCGGGCAGTACGTTCATCAGCAGGAACACGATCACCGAGACACCGAACAGGATCGGGATCGCCATTCCGATCCGGAGTACCGCAACACGCAGCATGGGTCAGTCCTCCTCGACCGTGACCTGGGTGAAGTCCACCCACCAGGACTGGGGCTGGACGTAGCCGTGCACCTTCGGACTGAGCACGCGCAGGTTGAGGTCGTGCATCCAGAACAGGAAATAGGCGTTCTTCAGCGCGACGTCCATCATTTGCTGGAGATACCGGTACTGCGAGGCCACGTCGGCCTGCTGACTCGCCGCGCCGAGTGCCGCGTCGATCTTCGGGTCGCACAGTCCGGTCGCGTTCGGCAGCCCGCCGGGACGGTTGCAGAAGAAGGTGGCGCTGAAGCCGGTCGGCATCATCCCGGCCGCGGGCGAGGCCCAGAGGATGTCGATGTCCTTCCACTGCTGGGCGTTCAGGCCGTCGAGTCCGATCGAGATGATCGTGTTCCACTCCAGCGGCCGCAGGATCGTGGTCACCCCGATCGCGGCGAAGTCCGCCTGCAGCTTCTGCATCATGGTGTCCGGGTACATGTTCCCGGAGCCGCCGGTCGGATAGGCCATGGTGATCGTCAACTGACCAGGTCGATAGCCGGCCTCGGCGAGCAGCTTCTTCGCCTTCTCCACGTCGTAGCTGTAACCCTGGGTCTGCTTGGTGTACGACGGGTTGCCGTCGTACACGTACTCCGAAGCGGGGTAGCCGACGTTGTTCAGCAGGGCGGCGGTGCCCTGCCGGTCGAGGGCGTAGTTGAGGGCCTGTCGCAGCGCGAGATTGCCCTTGAACGGAGCACGGAACAGGTTGAACCGCGGCATGATCCCGTGCGGGTACTTGCCCATCTCGATCTGGTAGCCCTCCTTCCGCAACTGCTGCACCGAGTCGGGGGAGGGCACCTCGGCCCAGTCGACCTCACCGGACTGCAGCATCGACAACCGTGACGCCGGCTCGGGCTGCGGGTACAGCACGATCCGGCCCAGCTTCACCCGGCCACGCCAGTAGTCGTCGTTGCGGGTCAGCTCCATCTCCTCGCCGTCGACGTACTTCGTCATCCGGAACGGGCCGGTGCCGGAGGCGTGCTGGTTGTAGTTGTCGTTGCCGTACTTCTTCACCACTGCCGGACTCGGGAAGAAGATGCCGGCCAGGTCCCACAGCAGCCAGGCGTACGGCTGTGTGGTGGTGATCTGGACGGTCCGGTCGTCCAGCTTCCGCCAGGACTTGAAGTACCGGAACGCCGCTGCCGCACTCGCGGCGGACCGGGCGTCGTAGTACGGCGAGGTCTTCGTCCGCAGGCGGTCGAACTGGAAGATCACCGCGTCCGCGTCGAAGGTGGTGCCGTCGTGGAAGCGCACGCCCTGGCGCAGCGTGAACGTCCACGTGCGCAGGTCCTTGGAGGTGGTCCACGATTGGGCCAGGGACGGCTGTGGTGTCGGCAGTGTCTTGGACTGATCCAGGTTCAGGCGGGTGAGACCGTCGTAGATGTTGTTGCCGACGAAGCGGTATCCCTCGTACCCCTCGTTCGGCGGGGTGGACGGGAACGGGATGTTGCCCGCGGACATGGCGATCCGGAGCTCGCCGCCGGACGGCGGCGGCCCGCTCGCGGCCGCCGCCGTACAGCCGGCGAGCACGAGCAACAACGCCAGCAGGGCGTAGCGCAGTGAGGTGAGAGGGCGGACGGGGGGCATGTCAGGACGCCAGCGCGGTCTCACCGTGGACCAGCAGGCAGCTGCTCGAGTGCCGGTCACCTACGGCCCGGGCCGCCGGACGGTCGTCCCAGCAGGCGCTGACGGCGTACCGGCAGCGTGGCGCGAAGGCACATCCGGGCGGCAGCTGGTCGAGGCTCGGCGGCGCGCCGGGGATCGCGTTCGGCCGGCGGTCCTGGCCGGCCCGCACGTTCGCCTCGATCAGTCCCTCGGTATACGGGTGTGACGGCTGGGTGAGGACCTGGGTGGCGGTCCCGTACTCGACGAACCGGCCCGCGTACATCACCGCCACGTCGTCGGCGAGCTCCGCCGCGACGCCGAGGTCGTGGGTGACGATCACCAGACCCATGTCGATGTCGCGCTGGATCTGCCGGAACAGCCGCATCATCCGCGCCTGCACGGTGACGTCGAGCGCGGTCGTCGGCTCGTCCGCGAGCAGCACGGTCGGCCGGCCGGCGATCGCCATCGCGATCACGACTCGTTGCCTCATGCCACCACTCAGCTCGGACGGGTAGGCCTTCAGCCGGGCCGCCGCGGACGGGATCCGGACCAGCTCGAGCAGTTCGAGTGCCCGCTGCCTCGCTTGCGACCGGTCCAATCCGTTGTGGTGCTTGCGGATCGCCTCGACCAGTTGCTTCTCGACGGTGTACACCGGGTCGAGGGCGGTCAGGGGGTCCTGGAAGACCATCGACACGTCGCTGCCGCGGGCGGTGCGGCGGTCGCGGGGTGACATCGTCTGCAGGTCCCGCCCGCCGACCGAGATCTCCCCGGTGACGAGGGTGGTCGGCGGGTTGATCCCGATGATCGAGCGCAGCATCGCGCTCTTGCCGGAGCCGGACTCGCCGATCACGGCCAGCACGTCGCCGCGCGGCACGGTGAACGACACCTCGTCGACCGCGCGGACCGCGCCGTACCGGCCGCGGAACTCGGTGACGAGGTTCCGCACCCGGAGTGCCGGTGCGATCGCCGGTGTTGTTTTCCCGGTGTCCCGGGCCTCAATGGTCATCGACATTGTCAAATTCCTTCCAGGGGATTCTCCGGAGGGGTTTTTCAGCGGAGGCGATAGGGGGGTGAAAGCCCTGTTGTAGAAGGGTTTCCAGCATCGAAGATATGACTGCTATGTTTCAGCGATCGACCATTTCGGTATCTCGCTCGTAAACGATTGCAGGAATTGTCGCGGGGTCATTCATGGGTATTCCCGAACGGCGTCGTACGGCGGTCAGTGCCACGGTCCCGGCCGCCGCGGCGAGCAGCCCGAACGCGCCGGCCAGGGTGATCGCGTGCATCGGCCCGACCTGCTCGGCCAGCAGCCCGAGGAGCGGACCGCCGAGTGCGCCACCGCCGAGGAAGGACGTCAGGTAGACCGCCATCACCCGGCCACGCAGCGCCGGCTCGGCCGTGAGCTGGACGGACGTGTTCGCCAGCACGGCGAAGGACATGAACATCGCGCCGCAGCACACCAGGGCCATACCGAAGCCGACCAGCACCGGCATCAGCGATGCGATCACCAGGCTGCCGCCGAGTGCGGCCGCCGCGCCGAGGACCCAGCGGTACTTCGGTACTCCGCTGGTCGATGCCGCCAGCAACGCTCCGGTCAGACCGCCGATCGCCAGGCACGAGGTGACGAGCCCGAAGCCGAGCGCGCCGACGCCGAAGACCTCGGTCGCAACCAGCGGCAGCACGACCTGCAGGCTGTTCGCGCCGACGATGCCGATCACCCCGGCCAGGACGATCAAGGCGCCGAGCACCGGGTCGCCGGCGACCTGCCGCAGACCCGCGCCGAGTTCGCCGCGACCGGCCGGGACCCGCGGGGCAGCGCGTAGTTCGGATCGGTCGATCCGGGCCAGCGCGATCAGGATGCCGGCCGAGCTGGCCGCGTGCAGCGCGAAGATCAGCGGCGTACCGGCAACCCCGATCAGCAGGCCCGCCAGCGCCGGACCGACCAGGCGGGCGACGTTGAACGAGGCGGAGTTGAGACCGATCGCGTTGACGACCCGGTCCGGACCGACGAGCTCGGATACCACGGCCTGCCGGGCCGGCACGTCGAACGCGGTGACGACTCCCATCGCGGCGGCCAGGACCCAGACCTGTGCCAGGGTGAGGATTCCGAGGCCGTCCAGGATCGCCATCAGCACGCTGCCGAGGCCGACCAGACCCTGAGTCACGATCAGCAGGCGGATCTTGTCGACCCGGTCCACCAGCGCGCCGGTCGCGAGGCCGAGCAGGACGGTCGGGAAGAACTGCAGGAACGTCGCGACGCCGAGGGCCAGGCCGTCGCCGTGGCTGAGCACGACGACGGCCCACGCCTGGGCGGTGCGTTGCATCCAGACGCCGATGTTGCTGACCGTCCCACCCCAGAAGAAGTTCCGGTAGTTCCGGACCTGCAAGGAGCGGAACATCGGCAGGCGTCTCATCCGGCGTCGACCGCGAGCCATTCCGCGAACGGGACGGCTGCGGAGAACGCCTGGGCGGCGCGGAGCAGCAGCGCGTCGTCGAACATCCGCCCGACCAGCTGGATGCTCACCGGCAGACCGTCGCGCTTCTCGCACGGTACGGCGAGCGCCGGGTGCCCGGTGAAGTTGAACGGCCGGGTGTTCGCGACCGCGCTCTGCGACACCGGACTGCGCATCGCGGAATCCAGTGCGACGAGCGGGTCGTCGATCGGCTCGAACTTCGGCGCCTGGGTGACCGTCGTCGGCATCACGAGTACGTCGACATCGGCGAGCACCCGGTCGTACGCCGCGATGAACGTGGGGCGGACGTTCTGCGCCTTCGCATAGAGGCGTCCGGCCCAGTACCGCCGGCTGAACTCGCCGGTGAGCAAGGTGAGCAGACCACGCGGATCGAGCAGCTCCTGCCCGTGCTGCCATGCCCTGGTGATGGCCGCGATCGTGTCCTCGGGGTAGTAGGTCCGGGTGAAGGCGCCGTAGAACCCGGCGCCCCGGACCGCCAGTGCTGCCTCGGCCGACATCGCCTGCTGGGCGGTACCGATGCTCAGGTGCTCCGGGACCGACACCTCGCTGACGGTCGCGCCGAGCTTCTCGAACACCTCGATCGCCTGCTGGACCGAGTCGGTGACGGCTTCGGTCGCGCCGTCGAAACCCTCCCGCAGTACGCCGATCCGCAGTCCCGCGATGTCGTCGGTCAGCCCGGTCGTCGCGTCGTACCGGTCCGGGACCTCGCGCGTCTGCCGCGGGTCCAGACCGTCGTACCCGGCGACGGCCTCGAGGGCGAGGGCAGCGTCGCGGACCGACATCGTCATCGGCCCGGTGTAGTCGATGCTCTGGTCGGAGCCGAACCCGATGCCGAAGTGCGACACCAGACCGAACGTCGGCTTGTGCCCGACGGTGCCCGACCACGACGCCGGGATCCGGATCGAACCGCCCTGGTCGCCGCCGAACGAGATGTCCACCTCGCCGTCGACCAGTGCCGCCGCGGAGCCCGACGACGACCCACCGGTCAGGTACTGCGGGTTGTGCGGGTTCAGCGGCCGGCCGTAGTCGCCGACACCGCCGCCGAAGCCGAAACCGCCGGCCAGCCCGTTCATCACGTTCTTGCCGACGACCGTGGCACCCGCCTCCAGCGCACGCTGTACGACGGTCGCGTCGAAGTCGGGCACGTGGCCGGACAGCACGTGCGCACCGAACGCCATCGGCATCCCGGCCACGGCGATGTGGTCCTTGTAGCTGACGGTCCGGCCGGTCAGGATGCCTTCGCTGGTGCCGGCCACGGAACACTTCCAGGTCCAGGCGTTGTGTGGGTCCTCGTCCGCTCCGGGCCGGTACCCGGGTTCGCGGGCGCCGGGGAACCGCGGCGGCCGGACCTCGGGGGTACGGCTCTGGACGAAGTCGTCGAACTCGGCCAGCATCCGGCCCAGGTGCCGGCGCAGGACCGCCGCCTCCTCGGTGCCGAGGGCGACGCCGAACCGCTCGGCGGCGGCTTGCAACTCGGGAAGATCGGGAACTCGGTACATGGCAGCCTCCTCGATCGTTTGATGGATCGACGGTCGCCAGGCCGGGTTACGTCGTGCGCCCAGTCGCGTTCGCACCGTGTTAAGCGGGTTCGGCGTACCGGCAACCGGGCGCTGACCTGGGCGGATGCGGCAGCTCCGAGCCGGCAACGCGAGTACTCCGCCGGGGCTGCGCCGGGGATCGGGCAAGTTGGCGCCCAGTTCGCGCCGGTGTCACCTGGCGGTCATCCCCGCAGAGCACCTTCGGGTCATGAAACTGAGCCGCCGCCAGCTCTTGGCCGCATCCACGGTTGCCGGAGCCACCCTCGCCCTACCCGGGGTGGCTTCCGGCGCGCCGAACCTTGTCCGCCGCGACCGGCCAACGTTGCCGTCGGGGATCGCCAGTGCCGACGTGACGCCGTCGTCGGCCGTCGTCTGGTCGAAGACCGACCGGCCCGGCCGGCTCGTCGTCCAGCTGACGAGCCACGGCCGTTTCGACAAGGCGATCCACCTTCGTGGCCCGAAGACCTCGGCCGACGACGACTTCACCGCACGGCTGCCGCTGCGCGGTCTGCGACCGGGCCAGCGCTACGACTACCGCCTCGGCTTCGAGGACGCGAGCGGCCGGATCGGCCAGACGCTGGACGGCTCGTTCACCACGCCGGGCCGTAACCGCCCGGTCTCGTTCGTGTTCACCGGCGACACCGCGGGCCAGGGATACGGCATCAACCCTGAGCTCGGCGGGATGATCGCGTACAAGGCGATGCACGAGACCCGGCCGGACTTCTTCCTGCACTCCGGCGACAACATCTACGCCGACGGCCCGCTGGCGGCCGAGCTGAAGGTTGCCGACGGCACCATCTGGAAGAACGTCGTGACCGAGGAGGTCTCGAAGGTCGCCGAGACCCTGGCCGAGTACCGCGGCCGGTACAAGTACAACTTGATGGACTCCAACGTCCGCTCGCTGTACGCCGACGTGCCGCTGGTCGCGCAGTGGGACGACCACGAGACGCTGAACAACTGGTACCCGGGCGAGATCCTCACCGACGACCGGTACACCGAGAAGCGTGTCGACGTGCTCGCGGCGCGGGCGAAGAAGGCGTTCCTCGAGTACCTGCCGATGGAGCACGTGTCCGGGCGTGACCGGATCTACCGCAAGGTGAGCTACGGTCCGCTGCTCGATGTGTTCTGCCTGGACATGCGCACGTACCGCGGCGCGAACCCGGTGCCGTCGACGGTCGGGCCGGTCGCGATGCTCGGCGCCGAGCAGGCTGCCTGGCTGGTGCGCGAGGTCGCGGCGTCGCGGGCGACCTGGAAGGTGATCGCCAGCGACATGCCGCTCGGCCTGCTGGTGCCGGACGGCGACCTGATCGAGGCGGTCGCGAACGGTCTGCCGGGCGCTCCCGGCGGTCGCGAGCACGAGATCGCCTGGGTGCTGAGCCAGTTCAAGAGCACAAGGTGCGGAACGCGGTCTGGCTGACCGCGGACGTGCACTACGCGGCGGCGCACCATTACGACCCGTCCCGCGCGGCGTTCACCGACTTCGACCCGTTCTGGGAGATCGTGGCCGGCCCGATCAATGCCGGTACGTTCGGTCCGAACGCGCTGGACAGCACCTTCGGCCCGGAGGTGGTGTTCTCGAAGGCGGCCGACTTCCCGAGCCAGTCGCCGGCGGGTGGAAACCAGTTCTTCGGGTACACCAGGATCGACCCGCGGACCGGTGTGTTCACCGTCTCGCTGCGCAACCTGTTCGGCGACGTGCTCTGGACCAAGGACCTCACCCCGGCCCACCACTGAGTGGGTCCCGTCGTACTCACCCGGCTCCGGCGCCTGTGCGGGATGCCGCCCACCGGAGCGGGTGAGTACGACGCTTATGCCCTCGTCAGCTGCGGCAGCACGACATCTCGCCCGGTGAGCAGCAGGAGGATCGCGAGCACCGGGCCGCGGAGCTCGGTGCCCTCGCCGACGCTCCAGTCCGTGTCAGTGGCGACCAGGCGGAATCCGTCGTACGGCACCGGTTTGAACACCTTCGCCTTGCGCCGGCCGCTTCTGGTCGCGCGGTAGCTCCAAACGCGATCGGCTGCCGTGGCGGCGACCTCCACCGGGACCGGGAGCGAGCGACCGAGCGGTACGGCGATGTCCTGGCCATGGACGACGATGTCGATCAGGGTCTCCAGCGGCGTGACGCCGATGTTGTGCCGGCGTGAGCCGACCATGGCCCGGATGCCGGCGATCAGCTGCTCGGTCGGTTGCGCCGAGCGCTCGCGGACCGAGGCCTGGATCATGTGGTTGAGGTTGCCCGGATGACGCAGCACGGTGCGAAGTACGTCGCCGATCGTCATCTGCTGCTGGGTGAGATGGGCGGCGACGTCGCGCACGGTCCAGCCGTCGCAGAGCGAGCGGCGGGCCCAGTCCGTCGGGTCGAGGGTTTCGAGGAAGTCCGTCGTACGCATGCGTTGGGCGTCGATCGCGGTCCAGAGTTCGTCGTCGGTCATGACCCCGTCCCTAGGTCCGGTGGTGCTGTGCGGGTGCGTTTGAGCTCGTAGAAGTCGGTGCATCCGGCAACCAGGCGGAGGCCGTCGAACAGCCGGAGCGCTTGATCACCGCGGGGGACTGCGTTGAGGACCGGACCGAAGAACGCGACGCCGTCGACATGGACGACCGGCGTTCCGCTGTCCGGTCCGACCGGCACGGTTCCCTCGTTGTGGCTCCGGCGCAGCGCGTCGTCGTACTGCGTGTTGTCGGCCGCGTCGGCGAGCGATGTCGGGAGGCCCGCGGCGACGAGTGCCTCGATCGACGCGGCGTGGTACTCCGTTGCTGTCGGATAGCGCCAGTGGTCGAAGATGCGGTCGCCGAAGGCACTGTGCCAAGCACGGAAGGCGTCTGGGCCGTGGTGCGCGACCACTGCGGTCGCGACACGTGACGGTCCGCCTGACCCGGCGATGCTGCGGCGGTAGCCCTCGTCGATCGAACGGCCCTCGTTGAGCATGCGCAGGCTCATCACGTGGTAGCGGACGTGGAGATCTCGGCGCTCGGCGACTTCGCGGAGCCAGCACGCGACCAGCCAGGTGTACGGGCAGACGGGATCGACGTACAGATCGACGCCCGGGGTGACGCTGGTTGTGCGGGCCGCCTCGGTGCGTTGCAGCAAGCCGTCGGCGGGCCTGAGGCCCAGGTAGTCCGTGGCGACCCGATCCCACAGTTTGAGGTCATCGTCCATGGCATGAGCCTGTGCTGTTTGCGCCCTAGGCACATCGTGCGAATTGCTCACCTTGCTACTCAGCGCGGCGCCGGCCGGCTACCCAGGCTGCGACCTGGGCGCGGCTGGCGAAGCCCAGTTTGGTGAGCACATGCTGAACGTGGTTCTGGGCGGTCCGCTCGGAGATGACCAGGGCTGCGGCGATCGCCCGGTTGCTCAGGCCGTCGGCGACAAGCCTTGCGACCTCCTGCTCGCGTGGGCTCAACGGGTCGTCGGGAGTCGCCAACTGCTCCAGCCGGTGCGTCCAGGGAGTCATTCCCAAGGTGCGCGCCAGTGTGAGGGTCTCCCCGGCTACGGCGCGGGCCTGCGATCGGTCACCGGACCGCTCGTACGTCTCCGCCAGCAGGCATGCGGACTCGACCGCGAAGCCGGGCGCTCCGATCGTGCGGCTCCGGGCGCAGGCTGTCCGGAGGTCTTCGGCGGCCGCGTCCCACTCACCAAGAGAGGCGGCGCAGATGCCGAGCGCCAGCTCGACCGGTCCGAGGAAGTTGGTCGCGCCGGCGCCGCCCACGACGTACCTGCCGCGCTGCGGTTCGAGCCGGGCCCGGAACCGACGTACGTCGTCGGTGGCGCCGACGGCTGCCGCCACCCGCGCCGCGATCGCGCTGACCAGTAACTCGGCGGCACGCCAGCCGTGCCACGTCTCCGGCCGGCCGCAACGCTGGTACAGGGCAGCGGCCTCATCCAGACGGTTCGCGTCGACAAGGACGAACGCGCGGGCGAGGCGGGCGGAGAGGTCCCAGCGAACATCGGTGCCGAACTGCCAGGCTGCTGTCCCGAGCAAGGCGTCCGCGTGGCCGCGGTGGTGGCCCAGCAGCATCCGGAACGCAACCTCGGCGCCGTGGGCCGCGGGATGACCGATCCGGCGGAACTCGGCCAGGGCGTCGTCGAGCAGGGCCTCTGCGTCGTCGAACTCGGCACGGGCCAGTGCGAGCGACGCTCTGGTGATCAGTACGTGCCAACGTCCGTTAGGACCTCCGGCGCGGCCGGCGCAGCTCGCGATCCGGCCGATCTCGGCTGCGATCGCGCTGAGGTCTCCGCCGTACCAGAGCGCGTCGACTCGCCACAGGCGGCCCCGGAGCTCGGTGGCCGCGACACCGGTGGTGGTCCCGAGCTGGATCATCCGCTCCGCGGCGGCGGTCAGCTCTTCGACGTCATCGGGCCCGCTCGTGGCCAGCTGACGAGCGGTGAGCGCCTCGGCGAGCAGGTCCGAGTCACCGATGGACTCCGCCTGCTCGAGCGCCTCACTGCTCGCGGCAAGGGCCTCACGCCAGCGTCCGAGGTAGCTGGCCGCCTGCGCCTGCCGGGCGAGCAGGCGGACGCTTGTCCGCGGTGGCAAGCCGGATGCGGCCAGCGCCTCGGTACACCACTGGTAGATGTCGCCATCCCAGACGGACTGGCCGATCGGCTCGAGTACAACCGCTGCCTCCGCGAGCAGCTCCGCAGACTGCTCGGTGCGAGCTGTCATGACGATCGACTGGGTAGTTGCATGTGCGGTCGCGAGGTCACCCGCTCGCACACACGCCATCGCGAGGCGGAGCTGCCGGCGTGACCGTTCGAGTCGACCCGCCGTCGCCGCCACCGCACCCAGCCAGTGCCGCACGATCTCCGCCGAGTCGGCTCCGTGGTCCGCTTCCAGCACCTCAGCGGTACGCCGGTGCAGCTCGGCCCGATCCGCCAGCGGCAACCGGTCTTCGGCGTCCCGCCGCGCGGTCTCATCGGCGAACCAGGCCTCACCCGCATCGGGCGCGACGACGAGCGCGCCGCTTCGAACCAAGGCATCAACCGCAACCAGGACCTCACCGGCCGACTCGTCGACCACGCGCGCGAGCACGTCGAGGCGCACCCGCTCCCCGGCCACCGCGGCCGCACTCAGCACGCGGCCCGCCACGGCATCGTTGGTCACGATCGCAGTGTGACAGCTTCTCTGCTCGGTTAGGTTTGGCGTCATGACTCTGTTGATGCCACGCCTCCGGCGCGGCGGGTCACGGGGCTGTTGCTCCCGGCCTTCCCTCGTCGCTCCGGTCGCTTCGCTCCCTCCGCTCCTCAGTCCAGGCCGGGAGGCCCCGTGACCAGTTATCCCGAGAGCCGCCGCGACGATGTGGTCGAGACATTGCACGGGCGCGAGATCGCCGACCCGTATCGCTGGCTCGAAGATCCTGACTCGCCGGACACCCAGGACTGGGTCCGCCGGCAGAACGAGTTCACCCAGGCTGAGCTCTCCGGTTATCCGGAGCGCGAGTGGTTCCAGACCACGATGTCCGCGATCCTCGCCCGCCCACGCGCCGGCGTGCCCGCCAAGAAGTCCGGCTGGTACTTCGTCGGCCGCAACGACGGCACGCAGGCGCAGGACGTCATCTACGTCGCCGAGTCGCTCGACGAACTGCTGTCCGGCGGCCGTGTCCTGATCGACCCGAACACCCTGTCCGAGGACGGCACCGACTCGCTCGGCACGTTCACGGTCAGCCCGGACGGGAAGTACTTCGCGTATGGCATCAACGAGAGCGGCAGCGACTGGACGACGTTTCGGCTGCTCGACATCGCCACCGGTACGCAGGTGGACGACGTGGTGTCGGAGGCCAAGTTCTGCGAGGCAGTCTGGTTGCCGGACAGCTCGGCGTACCTGTATCTGCACTACCCGACGAGCGGGCGGAGTGAAGGAACCGAGACGAAGTCGCTGACCGGTGGGCGCCTGACGCTGCACAGGGTCGGCACACCGCAGTCCCAGGACGAGCTGGTGCTGAGCTTCCCGGGCGAGGACCAGATCTTCATCGCACCGGAGATGTCGGAGGACGATCGGTATCTCGTCGTCCACATCACCGAGGGGACCGATCCGGCCACCCGCCTGTGGGTCTACCCGGTCACCTCGGACGGCCTGGGCGACCCCGTGAAGGTGGTGGACTCGTTCGCCGACGAGATCGCGTTCGTACGGATGTCAGGCGACCAGCTCGTACTGCGGACCGACCGTGACGCGTCTCGTGGCCGTGTGGTGTTGTCGTCGCTGGACGGTGAGTTCACCGACCTCATCCCGGAGGGCGAGGCGACATTGCAAGCAGTCCGCGGTACGGCGGACGGCCTGGCCACACTGACCCTTGTCGACGCGCAGCCTGTACTGACGCTCTATGGCCTGGACGGCTCGGGCCAGCGCGTGGTCGACGTACCCGGTGGTGGCGTGGTCGACCTGCACGCCGGACCGGAGTACGACGAGCTGTTCATCGGACTGTCGACGACAATCGACCCAACGCTGTCGTACGTCGTCTCGACCGGCTCCGGCGCCGTACGAGCACTGCCGGAACTGGTCCGCGGCTCGGGCGGTTTCACGCCGCCGAAGGTGACCGTGACCCGCCGGGTCGCTCCGGGCCGCGATGTGCCGTACTTCTTGATCACCCGGTCGGACCTCGACTTCTCGGCACCGCGTCCGACGCTGATGTGGGGGTACGGCGGATTCCGCATCCCGATCCAGGCCGACTACCGGCCGGGGTGGCCGGCGTGGCTGGCGGCCGGGGGAGTGTTGGTCATCGCCAACCTGCGCGGCGGCGGTGAGTACGGGACCGAGTGGCACGACGCCGGGCGGTTGAAGAACAAGCAGAACGTCTTCGACGACTTCATTGCCGTCGGCGAGCACCTGCGTGACACCGGCGTCACCACTCCGGCGCAGCTGGCCATCCACGGTCGCAGCAACGGCGGACTGCTGGTCGGAGCGGTCATGACGCAGCGGCCGGACCTGTTCGCGGTCGCACTGCCCGGAGTCGGGGTGCTGGACATGCTGCGCTTCCACAAGTTCACCGTGGGCGCGGCGTGGGCGTCCGACTTCGGTCTGCCCGACGACCCGGACCAGTTCGAGGACCTGTTGGCTTACTCGCCCTTGCATCGTGTCAGCGACGGCACGTCGTACCCGGCGACGCTCGTGGTCACAGGTGATCACGACGACCGGGTGGTTCCGTTGCACAGTCACAAGTTCATGGCAGCGCTGCAGCATGCCCAGGCCGGTCCGCAGCCCGTCTTGACTCGGGTGGAGGTCAACACCGGCCATGGCTTCGGCAAACCTGCAGCGATGATCGCGGCCGAATGGGCGGACCTACTGGCGTTCGCTGCTCACCACGTAGGTCTCGTAACTCCTGAGCAGTAGGAGTGCTGCTGCATTACCAAATGCGCGGAGCTTGGAGGTCGCGGGGATCGTCGGACGGCTGACAGCCGTGCGCGGTCTCCGCGTACTCCGCCCGCGGACCACTGGTGGCCAGCGTGCGTACTGCGTTGACGAGGCGGTCCACGTGCTCGCGGGTCGTCCCGAGGCCGAGACTGGCGCGGACCGCCGTACCGTGCTCGGGGGAGTCGGCGAGGAGATGGCCGACGAGCGGGTGCGCGCAGAACTTGCCGTCGCGTACGCCGACGCCGTACTCCGCACTCAGTGCGGCGGAGACGAGTGTCGAGGTCAGACCGGCAATGGTGAAGCACACGGTGCCGACCCGGTCCGCGTCCTCGCCGAAGATCGAGTACGTCGTGACGCCGTCGATCTGGGCGAGCCCGGTCCGTAGGCGGGCCAGCAGGCTGCGCTCGTGCTGCTCGATCGCGTCGCGGTGCTTGCTGATCGCCGCGCAGGCACTGGCGAGAGCGATGGCTCCGATGACGTTGGGGGAGCCGCCCTCGTGCCGCGCCGGGCCGGTCGTCCACACCACGGTGTCGCCGGTGACCGCGTGCGTCGCGCCACCGCCGTACAGGTAAGGATCTGCGGCGTCGAGCCAGTCGGAGCGGCCGATCAGGGCGCCGGCGCCGTACGGCGCGTAGAGCTTGTGACCGGACAGCGCGACCCAGTCGACATCCAGGGTGGAGATGTCGACCGGACGATGCGGCGCCAGCTGCGCCGCGTCGAGACAGACCCGTGCGCCGTGGGCCTTGGCCACGTTGGCGATCTCCGCGATCGGGAAGATCTCGCCGGTGACGTTCGAGGCGCCGGTGATCACGACGAGCCGCGGGCCTTCGGGAGCCTCGCGGAGTGCGTCGGCAACCTTCTTGATGGCTTCTGTGGAACTGGACGGCGCGGTGAGGCGGACAGTCCGCTCGGCCGGCCAGGGGAGCAGGGCAGCGTGGTGCTCGGACTCGAAGACGATGACGGTCGCGTCCGCCGGCACCGCGCGGGCGAGCAGGTTGAGCGCGTCGGTGGTCTGCCGGGTGAAGATCACCTGGTCGTCGGAGCGTGCGCCGACGAAGGCGTGCACCTCTTCACGTGCCCGCTCGTACCACTGGGTGGTGATGCGTGAGGCGTACCCGTTGCCGCGGTGCACCGACGCGTACGACGGCAGCGCCGCCTCCACGCTGGCCCGGACGGACTCCAGGCACGGCGCGCTCGCACCGTGGTCGAAGTTCGCGTAGTCGGTGACCCGGCCGTCGGCCAGCGGGACCAGCAGGTCCGAACCGACCGTGGCGGGGATGCTGCCGGTGACCAGCCGGGCGACCGTCGGCCGCGCCGTCGTCGTACTGGCAGGCTCGAGGATGGAGAGGATCGACATGCTGCTGCTCCCAGGAAGTCCGCACTTGCCGAGCGGGGTATCCGCACGGCCTGGTCTTCACCCGGGGCACCCCACCGCGGAGGAGGGTTGCCGGCCAGCTAGCCGGGGCTTGTCGCTGACACTCATGACCTGCCGAGTACGGTAACGAACCGGCCACGGACGCCGCCAGTGGCTATCTCATTTAATGAGATCGGCGAACACATCGCGAGACGACGAGGATACCGATGACCTGGAGAGCACCCGCGGTCGAGCGACCGGACGGTTCGCTGACCGCACCTGAACGCGAATTGCTGAAGGGTTATCTGGACTTCTACCGCACCACGCTGCTGTTCAAGTGCGCCGGACTGACGGCCTCGCAACTCGCGGAACGGCCGTCGCCGCCGTCCAACCTGTCGCTGCTCGGCCTGATCCGGCATCTGACCAAGGTCGAGCGGATCTGGTTCCGCATCCACTTCGCCGAGACGCCGGCCGAGCCGCTGTTCGCGCCCGAGCTCGGCAAGGACGCGGACTTCGAGCTGATCGATCCGGCCGACGCGCAGACGGCGTACGAGGGTCTGATCGCAGAGTGGAAGCTGTCCGACGAGGCCGCGGCCGACCACTCGCTCGACGACCGGTTCACGTTCGGCGGGACCGAGTCGACGCTGCGGATGATCTACATCCACCTGATCGGCGAGTACGGCAGGCACTGCGGTCACGCCGACCTCTTGCGAGAACAACTCGACGGCACCACGGGCGCGTAACGACGACCTCGGGGGCTTCTAAGGTGCGGGGGTGCCGTTCACCCTCGCCCACCCTGCAGCGGTCCTCCCGCTGGCCCGGCGGCCTCTCGTGGCATCAGCCCTGGTTGCCGGGGCGGTGGCTCCCGACCTGCTGTACGTCGATCCGATCTACCGGTTCGCCACGCAGTACATCAACGGCAACTTCACGCTGACTCTCACCCACGAGTTCACCTCGGCGTTCTGGCTGGACCCGCTTCTGGCGCTCCTGCTGCTTGCGGTGTTCGATCTCGTCCTCAAGCGCCCGCTCATCGCCCTGGCTCCCGCCTCGCTCGCTGCCCGGCTGCCGGTCGCGACAGGCTTCCCGCCGTTCCGGTGGAGCGTGGTGTCGGCGGTCCTGGGTGCGCTGACCCACGTCATCTGGGACTCCTTCACCCACGGCGACGGCTACTTCGTCCGCCAGTTGCCCGGCGTCTTCCGTGCCACGGTGACGCCGGCCTGGGACGTCAACCGCATCCTTCAGTACGTCAGCACGCTCGGCGGCTGTCTCGTCCTGGCGATCTGGCTTTACCGCTGGTACCGCCGTACCGCGCCGTCGGTCACTCCCCGTGACCCGGTCGCTCCCTGGGTGAGATACCTCGTGGTCGCCGGCGGGCTCTTGCTCGCCGCCACCGGCGCCATCGTCGAAGTCGGCCGGGCAGAGGGCGACCTGAGCGGTGAAACAGCGGTCCGGCTGGTCCTCTCGGGTCTCGTCTCGGGCGGTCTGGCCGCGCTCGCCTGGTACGTCGTGGTGTGGCACCTGATCCGCTTGCGGAGACGTGTGGTCACGCTGTGACGCTACGGATGGGGCAGCGTGATCGGCGTGTGACACGTGGGACTCAAGGGGTTATCGGGGTAGCCTGAGCGATATGGCGACCCGCACGTCTTCCCCGGCGCGGGCGCAGAAGTCGGCAGCCAAACGGCCGAGCACGGCTCGTTCGGCTGCTGGTGGACGCTCCCGTCCGTCCGGCGCCCAGAAGCGTGGGCAGAGCACGAAACGCGGAGGAGCATCCCCCGCGCGGACCAGCACGCCCAAGAACAGCGGACCGGGCCCGTTCGCGGCCGCCATGCTCGCTCTGTGCCGCGGGGTGGTGAAGGTCTGGATCGGCATCGCCCATCTGCTCGGCAGCATGGTGCGGGGGATCGGCCACAGCGCCCGCGACCTGGAGCCGGAGCATCGCCGTGACGGCGCCGGCCTGTTCCTGATCGGCCTCGCGGTCGTCGTGGCGGCTGCGATCTGGTGGGATCTGCCGGGCGCGGTCGGCAACGGCGTACGCACGGTAGTCGGCGGCAGCATCGGCATGCTCGGTTGGGCGCTGCCGTTGATGCTCCTGCTGATCGCGATCCGCACGCTGCGTCACCCGGACCACAACGGTCCGGCCGGTCGACAGGTGATCGGGTGGACCGCGGTCTGCCTCGGCGTACTCGGCCTGATCCACATCGCCAACGGCCTGCCCCGCCCCAGCAACCCGGCCGACGGCCCGCTGCGTGAAGCCGGCGGCGCGATCGGATACTTCGTCTCGTCGTTCCTGTCGGACCTGCTCACGCAGTACGTCGCCGCGCCGCTGCTGGTCCTGCTGTCGATCTTCGGCGCACTGGTCATCACCGGCACGCCGGTGTACGCGATCCCGCTGCGGTTCCGCGCGGCGTTCGACGTACTGATGGGTCGTACGGCGCTGCCCGAGGACGCTCCGTCCGTCGTTGCTGCGCCGACCGACGACACGGTCCGGCTGACCCGCAAGCAGCGTCGTGCCAAGGCGGCCGAGCTCGAAGAGGACGGTGAGCCGACGGTCAAGCCGTACGACTCGCCGGTGCTCGAGGGGCGCGAGATCTCCAAGCGCGGGCGCAAGACGAAGGCCCCAGCGACGGAGGAGGACGCGTACGACGTCGACGCCTCCGATGTCACTCCTGAGCCGGCCTTCGAAGCGGCCGTTGTGCCTAGCAAGCCGTCCGCCCCGCCGCCCGAGCCGCCGCCGCACACGCCGCTCCCGCAGCGCGTCGAGCAGCTGAGCCTGTCCGGCGACATCACGTACACGCTTCCGGACGGGCAGATGCTCAAGCCCGGCTCGGTGCACAAGGCCCGGACCAAGGCGTCCGACCAGGTCGTCGACCGGCTGACCGAGGTGTTCGAGCAGTTCGGCATCGATGCCCAGGTCACCGGCTACACCCGCGGTCCGACAGTCACGCGGTACGAGGTCGAGCTCGGCTCGGCGGTGAAGGTCGAGAAGGTCACCGCGCTGTCGAAGAACATCGCCTACGCGGTGGCGTCGGCCGACGTCCGCATCCTGTCGCCGATCCCGGGCAAGTCCGCGATCGGTATCGAGATCCCGAACACCGACAAGGAGATCGTCAGCCTCGGCGACGTGATCCGGTCGGCGACCGCGCGCAACGATCACCACCCGATGGTGGCCGGGCTGGGCAAGGACGTCGAAGGCGGCTTCGTCGTCGCGAACATGGCGAAGATGCCGCACCTGCTGGTCGCGGGTGCGACCGGCTCGGGCAAGTCGTCGTTCGTCAACTCGCTGATCACGTCGATCCTGATGCGCGCCACGCCCGACGAGGTGCGGATGATCCTGGTCGACCCGAAGCGGGTCGAGTTGAACAACTACGAGGGCATCCCGCACCTGATCACGCCGATCATCACCAACGCCAAGAAGGCGGCCGAGGCGCTGCAGTGGGTCGTCCGCGAGATGGACATGCGCTACGACGACCTCGCCGCGTTCGGGTTCCGGCACGTCGACGACTTCAACAAGGCGGTCCGCGGCGGCAAGGTGAAGCCGCCGCCGGGCTCCGAGCGCGTGCTCACGCCGTACCCGTATCTGCTGGTGATCGTCGACGAGCTCGCCGACCTGATGATGGTCGCGCCGCGTGACGTCGAGGACTCGATCGTCCGGATCACCCAGCTGGCGCGGGCGGCCGGTATCCACCTGGTGCTCGCCACGCAGCGGCCCTCGGTGGACGTCGTGACCGGTCTGATCAAGGCGAACGTGCCGTCGCGACTGGCGTTCGCGACCTCGTCGCTGGCCGACAGCCGCGTCATCCTGGACCAGCCGGGTGCGGAGAAGCTGGTGGGTCAGGGTGACGGTCTGTTCCTGCCGATGGGCGCGAGCAAGCCGATGCGTATCCAGGGCGCGTGGGTCACGGAGTCCGAGATCCGTGGCGTGGTCGAGCACTGCAAGACGCAGCTCGAGCCGACGTACCGCGAGGACGTCACGGTCGCGGCCGGTCCGAGCAAGGACCTCGACGACGAGATCGGCGACGATCTCGACCTGGTGGTGCAGGCCGCCGAACTGATCGTTTCGACCCAGTTCGGCTCGACGTCGATGTTGCAGCGTAAGCTCCGCGTCGGTTTCGCCAAGGCCGGCCGGCTGATGGACATCCTGGAGAGCCGCGGCGTCGTCGGTCCCAGTGAAGGTTCGAAGGCCAGGGACGTCCTGGTCAAGCCTGACGACCTAGAGGACTTCATCACCACCCTCCGAGGAGAGTGACAGCGTGACCGCCGCGAGCGCACTGCCCAGGCAGGATCGATTCGACGTCGACCCCAAGCCCGTGCCGTTCACCGTCCGCGCCTCCCAGAAGGTGCACGGCGGGCTGGCCGTCGGCGCCGCGCTGGTCGCGCTCGGCTTCGCCGCGTCCGCGTCCACGAGTCCGACCGGGATCCTGCGCTGGATCGCCGCTGCGGGCTTCGCGGTACTTGCTGTGGTGTGCGCCCGCGCCCTGACGGTGGGGGAGATGCTCGTCGCCGACCACGTCGGGATCCGGCTGCGGATCGGCAACGAGTGGATCGGCACACGATGGGAAGACATTGAAGAGGTGACGGTGCTGCAGCGCCGGCATCCGCTCGACGACGGGCGGATCGCCGTACATCTGCAGGATCCTGGGCCGATCCTCGGTGCGATGCCGAGTTCGACCCGCAAGACAACTGATGCCAACCGTCGGCTGACGGGATCCTCACTCGCGATACCGTTCGGGTTGACGGCACGGCCGTCGAACGGGGCAGTGGTGCAGGCGTTGCACATGCTCGCGGACGCCAGATGTCCGGTCAGGGAACAGCTCTGACTCGTGCGTGACCCCGTCGTACCAAGGCCGTTGACTTGATGTCGGCGGTCCGACCGGTGACGTCGACAGTTCGCACAGGTTTCCGGACGAACGAGAGGATGGTGGGGAAGTGAGCATCGGCAGCGATCTCACGGCGGCCCGCGAGCGGGCCGACATGACGATCGAGCAGCTGAGCGCTGCGACCCGGATCAGAACCGGGCTGCTGATCGCCATGGAGGCCGACGATTTCTCCCGCTGCGGTGGGAATTTCTACGCCCGTGGTCACATCCGCGCCATCGCCCGCGTGGTGAAGGCCGACCCCGCTCCGCTGATCGCGGCGTTCGACGCCGAGCACGCGGTCGAGGAGGAGAAGTCCCGCCGCGAGGAACGTGCCGCCGCCAAAGGCCCGACGCTCCGCCCGGCCCGCCCGCGCTGGGCGATCGTCGTCGGCGCGATCCTGGTCATCCTGATGGGCTGGGGGATGGTGCGGCTGTTCACGCTGCCCAGCGACATCGAGGCGAACGCGTCGAAGACCGCTGTCACCACGGCAACGGTCACCACGCCGACCCCGAAGGCACCCGTCACGCCGACCGTCCGGCCGACCAAGAAGCCGACGACCACCAAGCCGCCGGTGCTGATGACCGCGCTGACGCTGACGGCGAGGAACGACGGCACGTATCTGACGGTTCGCGACAAGAAGAACCGTCGCCTGTTCCAGGGCCGGCTCAGCCCCGGTATCGCGCAGTCCGTGACCAGTTCCGGCGACATCCGCGTGACCGTGGGCAACCCCGGCAACCTCATCGTCACGCTGAACGGCAAGCGTGTCCCCACCAAGCTCTACAAGTTCACCGCACACCCGAACGGGACTCTCAGCAAGACCGCCGGCAACTCCTGACCGGGCTGTGAGATGCGTAGCTGAGTTAGGCCGGGGAGTGTACGGCGCGTCATACTCGTGGTGATGAATACGCAACCCACCACTGTCGCCCTGGTCACGCTGGGCTGTGCCCGCAACGATGTCGACTCCGAGGAACTGGCCGGCCGGCTCGAGGCCGGTGGCTTCCGATTGGTCGACGACGCCGCTGAGGCGGACACGGTGGTGGTGAACACCTGCGGATTCGTCGAGGCCGCGAAGAAGGACTCCGTCGACACCCTGCTCGCCGCCGCCGACTACAAGGAGTCCGGCCGTACGCAGGCCGTCGTCGCGGTCGGCTGCCTCGCCGAACGGTACGGCGACCAGCTCGCCGAAGCCCTCCCCGAAACCGACGCGGTCCTGAGCTTCGACGACTACACCGACATCTCGGACCGCCTCCGCTCGATCCTCGCCGGCAACAAGCACCAGCCGCACGTCCCCCGCGACCGCCGCAAACTCCTCCCACTGGCCCCCGCCGACCGCCACTCCACCCCCGGAGTAGCCCTCCCCGGCCACGGCGACCAGAGCTCGGGACCTGCGCCGGTTCTCGGCGATCACATTCCCGAGCAGCTCAGGCCCGTTGGTGACGCGTCCGCTGCCGACGGCGTGACCGAGCCGGCAACTGCACTCAAGGGCCGCTTCGTCACCGGTGCACCGGAAGAGCTCAAGATCGATGCACCCGACCTCGCGGCCGCCCCCGCCAGCGGGCCACGGGTGATGCGGCGACGCCTCGACGGCGGACCGATGGCGCCGCTGAAGCTCGCCTCCGGCTGCGACCGCCGGTGCGCGTTCTGCGCGATCCCGATGTTCCGCGGCGCGTTCGTGTCCCGCCGCCCCGCCGAAGTACTGCGTGAGGCCGAGTGGCTGGCGGAGAACGGCGTACGCGAGCTCTTCCTCGTCTCCGAGAACTCCACTTCGTACGGCAAGGACCTCGGCGACCTCCGCCTGCTCGAGACCCTCGTCGGCGAGATCGCCCAGGTCCCCGGCATCATCCGCGTCCGGGTCTCGTACCTGCAGCCCGCCGAGATGCGGCCCACCCTGATCAGCGCGATGACCTCCACCCCGGGCGTCGTTCCGTACTTCGATCTCTCGTTCCAGCACGCCTCCGGCCCGCTGCTGCGTCGCATGCGCCGCTTCGGCGACTCGGAGCGCTTCCTCGAACTGATCGCCCAGGTCCGCGCCACCGCCCCGACCGCCGGCATCCGCAGCAACGTGATCGTCGGCTTCCCGGGCGAGACCGAGGAAGACGTCGACACCCTCTGCGACTTCCTGTCCCGCGCCGGCCTCGACGCGATCGGCGTCTTCGGGTACTCCGACGAGGACGGCACCGAAGCCGAGACCTATGACGGCAAACTCGACGAAGACACCATCGCCGCCCGCCTCGACCGAGTCACCCGCCTGGCCGAAGACCTGACCTCTGCCCGAGCCGAATCCCGCATCGGCGAACTCCTTGAAGTCCTCATCGAGTCCACCGACACACTCGACCCCGACGACGAGCTGGAGCCCACTGCAGTGGCTGCTGCCGGGCGGACCGGTGAGGGGCGGGCTGCGCATCAGGGGCCCGAGGTGGATGGGTCGACAACGGTGACCGGGCTCCCGGACGGGGTGCGGGTCGGCGATCTGGTGTCGGCGAAGGTGGTGGCGAGTGACGGTGTCGACCTGATCACCGAGTTCGCCGCGCTCGTGAGCACCCCGGACACCCGTCCGGCAGCTAACCTGACCGCGTGACCAACCCGCCAACGAACCCTGCACCGCGCGCCGCGGGCGGGCATCTCCACGCGCCCAGCGCCTGGAACGTGCCCAACGCGCTCACGGTCCTGCGGCTGGTCCTGGTACCGCTGTTCGTCTGGCTCCTGCTCCGCGAAGGCGGTCACACCGACAGCAACCGGCTGCTCGCCACCGCCGCGTTCGTGGTCGCGATCGTCACCGACCGCTTCGACGGCGATATCGCCCGCCGCTGGAACCTGGTCACGAACTTCGGCAAGATCGCCGACCCCATCGCCGACAAAGCCCTCACCGGAGCAGCCTTCATAGGCCTCTCCTACCTCGGCGAACTCCCGTGGTGGGTCACCATCGTCGTCATGGTCCGCGAGTGGGGCGTCACAGCCCTCCGCTTCTGGGTAATCCGCCACGGCGTCATGCCCGCCAGCCGAGGCGGAAAACTCAAAACCGTCCTCCAGGCGATCGCCCTGGGCCTCTACCTCCTCCCGTGGCAGGAGCTGAAGATCCTCCACTGGACCGCCATCACGATCATGGCCGCCGCCGTACTCGTCACCATCATCACCGGCCTCGACTACGTCGGCCGAGCCCTCCGCCTCCGCGCCGCCGCCAAACGCCCCCTCCCATAACCTGAGCCGCCTTGCACATCACGCCGGCGTGCCCGCTGGGATGACTAGACTCGCTGGGGTGCCGAAACCGACTGGTGAAGCCGCGGGTACGTCGCGGAAGAACAGCAAACTCGCGCAGATGTACCGCCGATACGCAGAGGTCGACGCCCCGAAAATCTCCCCTCTGTACGAGCGCCTCGCCCTCGCCCTGAGCGAGTCCGACGCCGCCCTCGAGGCGATCGAAACCGCACCCGCCCGCAAGCGGAACCCGGCCCTCATCCTCGCCGCCCTCCACAACCTGGCCCTCACTGGCCAAGCTCCAGCCCTCACCACCGCCTACAAAGCAGCAGCCACCTCGGCAACACCGGCGGACTCTGCGACGGTCGCGAACGACGACTCAGCTGTAGAGGCTGCGATTCGGACGCTGGTCGAGCTGACAGACGCCGTGGTGGCTGTTGTCTCAGCGCGGAAGGTACGGGCCAACATGGATGGCAATCACGCCGTCCTGTATCCGGCGATCGCCGAGGTCGCGCGGAGGGTCGAGGCAAACGCAATCGGGCTGATCGACGTGGGCTGCTCGGCCGGGTTCAACCTCAACGTCGATCGCGTCGGCATCAACTACGGCAACGGACAATCGCTCGGTGACCCGTCGTCTCCTGTGCAGGTATCAGCGTCAATCGTGAAAGACCAGGCCGTTCCGACACACATGATGCCCGAAGTCGTCGCGCGGATCGGCATCGACCTCGAGCCGATCGACACGAGCGATGCAGACGAGGCTCAATGGCTGCGTGCCTGCCTGCCGCCCGATCAACCGGAGCGGATAGAGAGGCTCGAAGGGGAGCTGGACCTAACGGCGTCGGCGCCTCCTTTCATGATGCAAGCTGAGGTTGTCGAACTGCTGCCTGCTGCCCTTGCTCGCGTGCCGGCAGGTGCCCTGCCCGTGGTCACCACGACGTGGGCACTCTCGGATCTGCCGCTGGAGAGCCGTCTGCGCTTCCTGCAATGTCTCGATGCAGCGGCGACCAAGCGGCCGATCGCCTGGGTATCGGTGGAGGGAGTCGGAGTCGCGCCGGCGATCCCCACCTTCGGTGACCGCCCTGCGTCCGGGCACAGCATCATCGGTCTGGCCGTCTTCGGCCATTCGACCCTGCAGGCTGAAGGCGTGGGACGTTGCTGGTTGCGTGGTCAGATGCTGGCGTGGCTGGCGGACTCATAGCCACTCGCGGACTGGTGGCCACTGGCGGACTCGTAGCCAGACGCCACACCCTGAGCCATCGGGCTTTGCGGAGGCGGCGCCAGTGCAGTCGTCGACCGGTGGTTCTTGTTCAGCAATGCGATGTGTACAGATCGAGTGCGTGGGAGGTTTCGGGTGGCCGAGGACGGGCTTGAGATGGCGGTCGAGCGGTTGGTGGGCCTGTTGATGGAACGGCGCGTGACGGTTGCCACCGCTGAGTCGTTGACAGGTGGGATGGTCGGGGCGGTTCTGACGGATGTGCCGGGGGTGTCGGCTGTGTATCGGGGTGGCGTGGTCGTGTACGCGACCGACCTGAAGGCCAAGCTCGCCGGCGTGCCAGAGGAGCTACTGGCTGCTGTGGGCCCGGTCCACGCGGACACGGCTGCCGCATTGGCCAGCGGCGTACGGGAGCGTCTGGAGGCGGACTACGGGCTTGCCACGACCGGTGTAGCCGGTCCGGACCCGCAGGCGGGCATCGAGGCCGGCACGGTGTACGTCGCCGCGGCCGGACCGGGATCTGTCCAGGTGCGCAAGCTGCAATTGTCCGGTGACCGAGCCGCCGTACGCCGGGGGAGCGTACAGGCCGTTTTGGAACTCGGAGCCGCCGTTGTGGCGGAAGAACTCGACTGAACGGGGCGTTAGGACCAGCATGGTGACAGGTAAGGCAGACTGGCGCGGCGCACCGAAGGTGGACGTTGCGAGAGGTAGTGACCCAGCAACAGGTACCGTTGGTTCCTACGGCCGAGCTACCGTGCGAGTAGAAGCGGCCGGACAGGCGGAAGGGAGAAACCTCATGGTGCTGGTTCGTGGCCTGCTGGGCGACGTTCTGCGGCGCAAGCGGCTGCGCCAGGGGCGCACTCTCCGCGAGGTGTCCGCTGACGCTCGGGTCAGCCTCGGTTACCTGTCCGAGGTCGAGCGCGGCCAGAAGGAAGCCTCCAGCGAACTGCTGGCAGCGATCTGCACGGCGCTCGATGTGCCGCTGTCGACGGTCTTCGCCGAGGTGAGCGAGGATCTGGCCCGCGAAGAGGCCCTGGTGCTGGCGCACCCTACTATCGAGCCGGAGGTTGTGGCCTCCGCGGCCTGAGCCCCTGGTCATCGCCCGCTCCCGTCCGGAGTAGGGCTGCTGTCGGACGGCTGGATCAGTGCGACACGCGTGGGCCAGAGCAGCTGCAGCGCGGGCAACGGTGGATCGCCAGGCTGCCGGAACATCTGGTTCGCCGTGTACAGGTGGTGGACCGAGTCGGGAAACCGCAGAAGCTCGGCGGTCTCCGGAGGCGGGAAGAAGCCCGACAGGTCGTCACCCTCGTCGAACACCGCGCCGCCCATCACCGCCCAGGCGAGCGGCTTCAGCCCGAGAAAGACCCAGCACGGCTCAGGATCGAAGACGATGATCTCCGGATGCCCATAGAGGCTGAGACCCAGCGTGTACCCGAAGGCCGGATTGCGGCCACCGTCGCCCTCGACGTACTGCATCGTCCAGCCGAAGGTCCGGATGTTGTCCTCGATCTGCCGCGAGATCTGTTCATTGCTCACACCGCCGCACCGGTCGCACATCGTCTTCTCCTCTCGATCGAACATTTGTTCGATGTGTCAGAGAAGATATCCGCGTTGATGTCCGCCGGTGGCGTTGTCCACAGGCCAGTTCTGGCCGGTCAGCTCTCGGGTTGGCAAGCCGGGCACCAGTAGGTAACCCGTTCACGGGTCGGTTCCCCGAGTGACGAGGTCAGGATCGTCGTGCCGCAGCGGTGACAGGGTTTGCCGCCGCGTTCGAACACCCAGGTGCGTTGTCCGGGCCGGTCGATCCCGGTGCTGACCTGGGTGCCGTTGCGGACATTCGCTTTCAGAAGCTTCCGGCTGAGGTCGACCGTCGCGGGGACGTCGACTGCCGAGATCGGGCGCCATGGATGCAGCCCGAGCAGGAAGCAGACCTCGGTCCGGTAGAAGTTGCCGATCCCGGCGAGGTTCCGCTGGTCGAGCAAGGCTTCGCTGACTGTCCGGCCGGGATCGGATTCGAGGTTCGCGATCGCTAGAGCGCGATCGAACGACGGTGACAGCAGGTCGGGTCCGAGATGACCGACCACGCTGTCCTCGTCGTCGGTCGCGACGAGGTCGAGCACCGGAAGCCGATAACCGACAGCCGTCCACGGTGCGGTTTCGAGGACAGCCCGGATCTGATGATCAGGCCCGCCGTGCCACCGCTCGCCCGGCCGGTACAGATGCCAGCTGCCATCCATCCGGAAATGACTGTGCAGCGTCAATCCACCCGAGAGACGCATCAGGATGTGCTTGCCACGTGCAACGACCTCGACCACCGTCCGTCCGCTCAGATCGGTCGTCGCGAGCGAAGGCACGCGGAAGTCTGTCCGCACCAGCTCCTGGCCCGCGAGAGCCTGGTTCAGCCGTTTACAGGCTCGCCAGACGGTGTCTCCTTCGGGCATGACTGATCGCTCCCGCCGTCAGGCCCGCAGACGCAGACCACGCGGTGTCGCATGGAATCCGGCCTTGGCCAGCGCATCGCCGAACGCCGTGTGCCGAACCTGCTCACCGTCGGCCGTCTCGACACTCAGCTTGCCGAGCTGGCCGTCCCGGATCGACAACGCCAGCGCATCAACCGCAGGCTGCAACAGATCGGGATCCTCGGTGAAGCTCAGCACGGTCCGCCCGCCGCGTTCGACGTACACGATCAGTTGTCCGTCGACCATCACAACCAACGCACCAGCTTTTCGTCCTGGGCGATGACCGCCGGCACTCTCGCGCTCGGGCCACGGCAACGCTGCTCCATACGGGTTCGCCGGATCAGAGGCCGCGAGTACGACGGCTCTCGCCGTCAGCTCCTCGTCCTTCCTGCCACGGCCCCCGCCGCCGGGCCGGGCACCACCCGGCCCGAATCGTCCAGCAGGACCGAATGGACCGTCAGCCGCCGATGAGGCGGCAGTCGGCAGCTCAGCAAGCGCACGCAACCGATCCACAGCGCCGGGCAACGCGAACTGAGCAGCGCCCAGCCCCGCCACGAAGTACCCGCGCCGGCACCGCCCGGACTCCTCGAATGCGCTGAGCACCTTGTAGACGGCAGCGAATCCACCGGGCGTCCGCTCGGTGATCACCGACCCTCGCGTGACGATCCCATAGCGATCCAGCAATGTCTCCGCTGCCGCATGCGCTCGCCGGGTCGCGTCCGAACTGCGAGCCGGAAGCAACGACCATCGCCCGCCAGCCGTCGGCGGACCACTTCGCGAGGGCATCGCCGGCCGACCTGGACGCAGCGGGCGGCCCGGCCGTGCGCGCGGCGTCGTACGGCGGGTCCGATGACTGCCGCGCCCGCCGCCGACGAGCGACCGGACCGGTGTCAGGGTGTCGTTGGTTAGATAGCCGGCCCAGACGAGGTCCCACAGAACGCCAACCAACGTCTCGTCCTCAACCACACCGGACGCGGATCCGACCGCATCGCTCAGCTGGCGGAAGAAGAACGCGCCGCCGCCCGACAACGCGTCGAGCACAGCCTGGTGCGTCTCACTCAGCTCGAGCTCTGGATCAGGATCGGGAAGTGTCAGGTCGCAGTTGTCCGCCAGGTGGAGCGATACCCACCCGTCCGTCCCCGGCAGCGAACCCGATCCAGCCCACACCACCTCACCGGTCGCGGTCAGCTCGTCCAGCATCGACGGCTGGTACCCAGGCACGCGCGACGGCAGCACAATCGATTCCAACGCCGACGCCGGCACCGCGCACCCTGCCAGCTGCTCGACTGCTCCGAGCAGTACGTCGTACCCGCGACCGCGGCTGCTCGTGATCCCTTGCCATGCAGGCAGGAACCGGGCCAGCGCCGACGGATCAACTGGCTCGACCTCTTTGCGCAACGCAGCGAGGGAACGCCGTCGCAACAGTCGGAGGACCTCGCTGTCACACCACTCGAGCGCGATCCCGCCCGGCAGGAACTCGCCTTCGACAACCCGTCCGGCAGCACCCAGCCGGCGCAACGCCTCGTTGACAACGGCAACGCCGATCCCGAGATGCGTGGCAAGGTCGATTGCCCGGAACGGTCCGTGTGTTCGCGCATAGCGAGACACCAGATCACCGAGCGGATCGGCGACCGGCTCCGCGTGCGCTTCTGCCACCCCAGGCGGCAGCGGTACGCCGAGCGCGTCGCGCAACCGTGCCACATCCTCGACCACAGCCCAGCGATGCTCACCCGCGATCCGAACGCGCACGACCCGGCGCGCGGCCGCCAGCGACGTCAGCCAAGACTCGGCATCCGACCCGTCGACACACCGTTGCGTTGCCTCCGGCAACGACAGCGGACCGATGATCCGCAGTACGTCGAACAGTCCTTCGGCGTCACGTGCCTTGCGGTCCTCGGCCAGTCGCTGCAGCTCGGCCTCGGTGCGCAGCACGACCTCCGCGTCGAGCAGCTCTCGCAGCTCGGTCCGCCCGAGCAGCTCCGCCAGCAAGCTCTGATCGAGCGACAACGCGGCCGCACGCTTCTCGGCAAGTGGACTGTCGCCTTCGTACATGAAAGCGCCGACATAGCCGAAGAGGAGGGACTTCGCGAACGGCGATGCTTCCGACGTCTCGACCTCGACGACCGAGATCCGGCGCTCGCTGATCCCGGTGAGCAGATCCTTCAGTGCAGGCAGGTCGTAGACGTCCTGCAGCACCTCGCGCAATGTCTCGAGCACGATCGGGAACGACCCGTACTTACTCGCGACACTGAGCAGCTGCGACGCCCGCTGCCGCTGCTGCCACAGCGGTGATCGGCGCCCCGGGTTACGCCGCGGCAGCAACAAGGCCCGCGCCGCACACTCCCGGAACCGCGCCGCGAACAACGCCGACCCGCCGACCTCGGTGGTCACGAGATCCTCGATGTCAGCAGGATCGAACAGCACGAGATCAGCACCCGGCGGCGCCTCGTCGGTCTCCGGCAGCCGCAACACGATCCCGTCATCACCTGAGACCGACTGCGCATCCATCCCGTACCGATCCCGCAGCCGGGCAGCGATCGCAAGCGCCCACGGGCCGTGCACCTGGCCGCCGTACGGCGAGTGGACGCAGACGCGCCAGTCGCCCAGCTCGTCACGGAACCGCTCGACAACGATCGTCACGTCGTCCGGCACCCGGCTCGTCGCATCCCGCTGCTCGGCGAGGTACGACACGAGGTTGTTGGCGGCGTACTCGTCCAGGCCCGCGGTCCGCGCCCGCTCGATCGCCTTACCGGCGGGCAACGACGCCATCTTGCGGACGAAGGCACCGGTCGCAGCGCCGAGCTCGGCCGGCCGCCCGACCGCATCGCCCTTCCAGAACGGCAACCGGCCCGGCTGCCCCGGGGCGGGGGAGACCAGCACCCGGTCGTGGGTGATGTCCTCGATCCGCCAACTCGATGCTCCGAGCGTGAACACGTCGCCGACGCGCGACTCGTACACCATCTCCTCGTCGAGCTCGCCGACGCGATGGTTCGTCGACTCGCCGACCAGGAACACCCCGAACAGCCCTCGATCCGGGATCGTGCCGCCGCTCGTCACCGCAAGCCGCTGCGCGCCGGGTCGACCGGAGATCTCACCGCTCACCCGATCGAACACGATCCGCGGCCGCAACTCGGCGAACTCGTCCGACGGGTACCGACCGGAGAGCATGTCGAGCACCCCGTCGTACGCCGATCGTGGCAGCGTGGCGAACGGGGCGCAGCGGCGCACAAGGGCGAACAGCTCGTCGACGTCCACCGAGTCGAGCGCGACGATCGACACGATCTGCTGAGCGAGCACATCGAGTGGGTTGGCAGGGATGTGCAGGCTCTCGATCATCCCGTCGCGCATCCGCTGCACGACGACGGCCGTGTCGATCAGATCGCCACGGAACTTCGGGAACAGCACGCCGCGCGACACTGCCCCCACCTGATGACCGGCACGACCGACGCGCTGCAGCCCGCTCGCGACGGACGGCGGCGCCTCGACCTGGATGACGAGATCGACAGCACCCATGTCGATGCCGAGCTCGAGACTGCTCGTCGCCACCACGCAGGGCAGCCGGCCGGACTTCAGATCCGCCTCGATCAGCGCTCGCTGCTCCTTGCTGACCGAACCGTGGTGGGCTCGCGCGATCAACGGAGGCGCCGCGAGCGATCCACCCGACTGAGCCATCAGCTGTGCGGGTGAGCCCAACTCGGGCAACTCCAGCTCGGCACGCTCGGCTGCGATCTCGTTGAGTCGGGCGGTCAGTCGCTCGGCCAGGCGTCGCGAGTTCGAGAAGACGATCGTCGATTTGTGCTGGGCGATCAGATCGAAGACGTGCTCCTCGACATGCGGCCAGATCGAAGCGTGTTGCTGCGGACTCGCTGCGGAGCCTGAGGTCTCCACCTCGGTCGCGGCCAGCTCAGCCATGTCCTCGACCGGAACGACGACACTCAGGTCCCACTGCTTGGTGAACTTGGGCTGCACAACTGTCACCGGCCGCTCGCCACCGAGGAACCGCGCGACCTCCTCCACCGGTCGCACTGTCGCGGACAGACCGATGCGCTGCGCAGGCTTCGGCAACAAGGTGTCCAGGCGCTCGAGCGTCAGCGCCAAGTGAGCGCCGCGTTTTGTCCCGGCGACCGCGTGCACCTCGTCGACGATGACCGTCTCGACTCCGCGCAGCGACTCCCGACCCTGCGAGGTCAGCAACAAGAACAATGACTCCGGGGTGGTGATCAGTACGTCGGAAGGCCGTGTGGCGAACCGTCGGCGCTCGCTGGCCGGGGTGTCGCCCGAACGCACCGCCACCTCGACGTCGACCGGCGCCTCACCGAGCCGGCGCGCAGTCTCCCGGATGCCGATCAGCGGCGCGCGAAGGTTGCGCTCGACGTCGACCGCGAGCGCCTTCAGCGGTGACACGTACAGCACTCGGCAGCGCAGCTTCGGATCGTCGGGCGCTGGGGTCGTGGCGAGTCGGTCGAGCGCCCAGAGGAAGGCAGCCAGCGTCTTGCCTGACCCCGTCGGGGCGACCACCAGCGCGTCCCGGCCCGCGGTGATGGCGTCCCACGCCTCGAGCTGGGCCGGGGTGGCCGCCTCGAAGACGTCGCCGAACCACGCCCGGGTCGCGGGCGAGAACCGGCTCAACGCGCTGGTCTTCTTCACGCTGACCATCTTGCCGGGTCCCGCCGACAGTTTTCACGAGCGGTTCCGTGGCACACGGTGAGGGGACGCTTTCCGTCCGGTGCGGAGGATGTCCCCGTCGTCTGGAATGATCGGCGACATGATCAACCGCGTACGCGCAGCGCTCGTCGTCGTTGCCTGCCTGGTCGCTCTGACCGGGTGCGTCAAGCTCGATGCCGATCTGAAGGTCGGGTCCAACGAGACGGTCTCGGGCTCGATGAAGATCGGGGTCGACAAGCAGCTGCTGCAGTCCAGTGGCCAGTCCCTCGACAAGGTCCGCCAGCAGATCGAGAGCGGCATCAAGGAGACGACCACCGAAGGGGTCAACTGCAACTCGTTCGAGGACGACAAGTACGTCGGTTCGAACTGCACCTTCGAGAGCGTCCCGTTCGACAAGATGGGCAGCTCCAGCGGCGACGGCGTCAGCTTCCGCAAGGACGGCGACAAGGTCATGGTCACGGTCAAGGCCGGCAACCTGGGCAACATCCCGTCCGGCACCCAGCCCGAGGTGAACTTCAAGATCACCATGCCGGGCAAGATCCTCGAGCACGACGACGGCGCGAAGATCAGCGGCCGCACGGCGACGTACGACAGCCTCGACAAACTCGGAAAGATCTCGCTGACGTCCGAGGCCGGCGGCGGATTCCCGACGTGGGCGCTGATTCTGATCATCGTGCTGGTGCTGCTGGCGATCGCTGCGGTCGGGTTCTTCGTATTGCGCAGTCGCAGGGGCAAGGGGCAGCAGGGTTACGGACAGCCGTACCCGGGGCAGTACCCAGGCCAGCCGGGTCAGTACGGCGGTCCGGGGCAGTATCCGGGCCAGCCGGGGTACGGGCAGCAGCCCGGTCCGTACGGTCCTCCGCAAGGCCAGCCGGGTCAGCCAGGTCAGTACGGTCAGCCGGGGCAGTACCCAGGGCAGTATCCGGGGCAGCCGCAGCAGGGGCAGCCGCCGTACGGCGGTCAGCCTGGTCAGCCTGGTCAGCCTGGTCAGCCGCAGTACCCTGGGCAGCCTCAGCCGGGGCAGGGGCAGTGGGGACCTCAGCCGGGGCAGCAGCAGCCGCCTCAGCAGGGGCAGCCGCCACAGCAGGGTCAGCCGCCACAGCAGGGTCAGCAGGGTGGCTGGGGACAGCAGCCCGGCCAGGGGCAGCCTGGTCAGTACGGTCAGCGGCCGCCGCAGCAGGGTGGTCCTTCGGGACCCCAGCCCGGGCAGCAGGGCGGCTGGGGACCGCCGCCGAGGAACGATGACGGGCAGGAATGAGACTGACGGAGTTCTGGGCTCGGATGGATCACCATCTGGGTCCGGCGTACGCGCGGACCTGGGCCGAGACCCAGGTGGTGCAGGAGCTCGGCGGCCGTACGGTCGTCGAGGCCCTGGCCGACGGTGAGGCCGCGAAGGTGGTCTGGCGTGCCGTCTGGGCGCACCTGAACCTCCCTGCCAGCGAACGCTGATGCCCTAGGCAACAAACGGTCTAGGCGGTCCACCCGGTGCGGGCCGCCCACTCTTCGGCCGGCAGATAGATGAGGTCGCAGACCGGGTCTTTGAGGTCGGAGTAGTCGCCGATCTCGAGCCGGAGCGCGGCGGCGTGCTGCTTGAAGACGGCGTACGCACGTGCCGTCTCCGGATGGCTGCGCAGGTAGTCGCGGAACAGCAGCGCGTACCGCTGGTTGGCGCGGCCGGCCACGCGGATGTGCAGATTGACCCGCCGCCGGTACATCGGCTCGACCAGCATGCGTTTCACCCACTGCGTGTCATCGACGGGCAGACCTGGCACCGGGTGGTCGCGCCGCGGCGGGCGTAGCTCCCAGTCCGCGGCGACCATCCGCTCCGCCACCTCGTCCAGCTCCGGCTCCGAGCCGACGGTCACCTGGATGTCCAGGATGTCCTTGGCCGGCAGGCGGGGCACCGAGGTGGAGCCGATGTGGTCGATCCGCTGGGCCCGTTCGCCGAGCAGCCCGCCGATCGCGTGCGCGGTCTTCTCGTACTGCGCGGGCCAGCTCTCGTCCGGTCGTACGATGACGATCCCAGTCATGCGGAGATCATCCCAGTACTGCGGCGGCCGGTCCCAGCCCTTCAGAGAGGTTTGATCCGGAAAGCGCCGCTGGTGAGCAGATCCGCTGCTTCGAACGCCGCCTTGCGGATGGCCCTGCGCTCGTCGAAGTACCCGCCGACCACGCCGATGCCCGGCAGCTTGCCGACGAACCGGGCGCCGAGGCTGCCCCGCGGACGTTCCTCGAACACCTCCCAGAGTCCGCCGAACAGTTTGCTGATCCGCCGCAGCATGCGGATGCCCTGACGCAGTCCGGCCTCCTCGGTCTCGTCGCCCAGGCCGAGCTGTTTCGCCACGTCCTGTCCGGCCGCGGTCGGGTCGTCGTACTTGAGTACTTCGTCCGGAGTGATCGGACGGTCGGTCAGCACGCGTGCGATGACCGCTGTGCGGTCCGCGTGCGCCTCCACGCCGTACTCGCGGCAGATCGCGCCGATCACCATCGCCTGCACGGCCGCACCGAGGGTGTCCTTGATCGGGAGCCGGTCGGCAGCCGCGCCGCTGATCCGGGGGAGGGCCGCGACCACGGCCGCGAATCCGCCCAGCCGCTCCACCCACCAGTCGCAGCGCTTGGCGAGCGGCAGCTTCGGCCACTCTGTGTGTCCGGGCACCGTCATCTTCAGCAGCCGGTCGATCGCGAGGATCAGAGCCTTCTCGGCCAGGTTGGGCTTCTCCTGGGCGGAGTACTCCGTGAGGATGCTGCGGACGCCGAACGGGTCCGGGGTACGGAGCGCGTCGAGGACGGTGTCGATGCCGAACTCGACCCTGCTGAGTGCCAGGATCACGGCGGAATCGGGCACGTCGGGGCGGTCGGTCACGCCCGCAAGGGTAGGGAGCCGGCGGGTCAGATCGGTTGCCGGGGCAGCTTCGGCGTGTCAGTTGTGATTCGAACACGTGTTCGGGATACTTTGGTGCGCGGAAGGTGTGGCGGACGGCCGAGTTGTCCACAGATTCGGAAGTGGCGACGAAAACTGTCCGACGTGATGGATACCTTCTCTGGCGACACGAGAAGTCCTCCGGGCGGCTGGGAAGCGGCCCCGATTATGAGATGGGTCAGGTGGCATTCACATGGCGGGTGCAGCGAGTGCGGAGCGCGCGGTGGCCGATCGCGAGAAGGCGCTTGCGACCGCGCTGACGCAGATCGAGCGGCAGTGTGGCAAGGGTTCGGTGATGCGTTTGGGGGAGCAGAACAGGCCGCCGATCGAGGTCATCCCGACCGGGTCGATCTCGCTCGACATCGCGCTCGGGATCGGTGGTCTCCCACGCGGCCGCGTGGTGGAGATCTACGGCCCGGAGTCCTCCGGTAAGACGACGGTCGCCCTGCACGCGGTCGCGAACGCGCAGCGGGCCGGCGGGATCGCGGCGTTCATCGACGCCGAGCACGCGCTCGACCCGGAGTATGCACGGAAGCTGGGCGTCGACACCGACGCGCTGCTGGTCTCGCAGCCCGACTCCGGTGAGCAGGCGCTGGAGATCGCCGACATGCTGGTCCGCTCCGGCGCGATCGACATCGTCGTGATCGACTCGGTGGCCGCGCTGGTGCCGCGGGCCGAGATCGAGGGCGAGATGGGCGACAGCCACGTCGGTCTGCAGGCCCGGCTGATGAGCCAGGCGCTGCGGAAGATGACCGGTGCGGTCAGCGGGACGAACACGACCGCGATCTTCATCAACCAGCTGCGCGAGAAGATCGGCGTGATGTTCGGCTCCCCGGAGACGACGACCGGTGGTAAGGCGCTGAAGTTCTACGCGTCGGTGCGGCTGGACGTGCGCCGGATCGAGTCGCTGAAGGACGGTACCGACGTGGTCGGCAACCGGACCCGGGTCAAGGTCGTGAAGAACAAGGTGGCCCCGCCGTTCAAGCAGGCCGAGTTCGACATCATCTACGGCCAGGGCATCAGCCGTGAGGGCAGCCTGCTCGACCTCGGTGTGGATCAGGGCTTCGTCCGCAAGGCCGGCGCCTGGTTCACCTACGAGAGCGACCAGCTCGGCCAGGGCCGGGAGAACGCGCGGAACTTCCTGCGCGACAACCCCGACCTCGCCAACGAGCTGGAGAAGAAGATCAAGGAGAAGATGGGCATCGGCCCGACCCTTGACCAGCCGGCCGGCGAGGCCGCAGCGGCCGAGGTCGATGTCGACTTCTGACCGACGACCCACCGCGGGTGGCAGCGTCCCCCGGCAGCCCACCGCTGCCGACGACGCTGCCCCCGCGGCGCTGTCTCTACCCCACGACGAACGTCTGGCGCTGGCTCGCAAACTCCTGGCCGCAGGCACAGATGCCTCGACCTCACCGGCCAAGACGAATACGGTCCCGGGTGCGGGTGCGGGTGCGGGCCGCGATACCGGGGGTGCTGCTGGTGCTGCGCGCGGTCGCGGTGACGAAGGTCCCGGTCCCGGTGAGGTTGGTGGCTCTGACGCGGGCTCGGGGCGTGGGCGTCGTACGTCGGGCGCGCGGCGGGGCGAGCCGTGGGCCGATGCGGACGAGTTCGTGGGTGAGGACGAGTCGGGGTGGGACGGGTCTCGTCGGCGCACGGGCTCCATCCGGAGAACCGTCGGCACGGTCGACCCGTGGGATGAACAGCAGGACGAGCAGAAGAAGGCTCGGCCGGCGAGGCGTCGGAGTGGGTCGGGGCGGGAGCCGAGCGCTGGTTCGGCTGATCCTTGGGGTGAGGGGGATCAGCGTTCCGGTCATACGTTCGAGACGCAGGCAGCTGATCGGTTGGCTGAGGCGCGCGCTTTCGCGGACGACACTCCTGCGCGGGCTGCGGATCTAGGTACGCGTCCAGAACAGTTCGATCCATGGGCGGACGGAGATTCGCCAGAAGCCGTTGAGCCCTCCGCCAACACCTCATCGAGCCCTCGAGTTCAGGCGAGCCAGGCGTCCGCTGCGGGCCGCACGCCGAGCGCAGACCAGCCCACGCCGGCCGACGAAACTTCACAGTCGGAGACCGCACCGCCTGCACCAGCCCTGCCTGCGGCCAAGAGCGCGCCGGTAGACGAGATCTGGCCGGTCGACGAAAGCACGCCGGAAGATGACAGCTGGCCCGCAGCCGAGAGCAAGCCGACAGACGAAAACAGCCTCGCGGACGACCGCACACCGGCAGACGGGAGCGTGCCTGCGGCCGGGAGCGTATCGGCGGGCCGGAGTGGGCGTGCGGCTGGGAGTGGTGCTGCGGCCGAGAGTGGTCCGGTGGGCGGGGGTAGGCCCGCGATCGACAGCGTGCCGGCGGGCGGGGCTCGGTCGGGGGAGCGCGGCGGGCCGGGCGGTGGTGGAGCGGTCGGTGGTGCAGTGCGTGCGCGGGAGAGCGCGTCGGGTGGACAGGTCGCCGAGCCGGAGCGTGTGGGGGAGAGTTCTTCGGGTGGTCGGGGTGGCTCGGGGGAGAGTGGGCGGGGTGGGAGTACGCGGCGGGGGCGGCGGACTGTAAGTGGGGGGTTTGGGCGGGGGCGGAAGCGGCGGGGGAGTGAGGAGCCGGAGGGGGTCGGGGATCCTGCGATGGAGCAGGATGCGGATCCTCATTCGGTGGCTCGGACGATCTTGCTGGACAAGTTGACGGGGCAGCCGCGGACTCGGGCTGAGTTGGCTGATGTGTTGGCGGAGCGGGACATTCCGGATGACGTGGCGGATGAGGTGCTGGATCGGTTCACGGATGTCGGGCTGATCGACGACGCCGCGTTTGCGAACGCGTGGGTGGAGTCGCGGCATCGTGGGCGTGGGTTGGGGAAGCGCGCGCTGGCGCAGGAGCTTCGGCGGCGCGGCGTGGATGAAGAGCTGGCCCGGGACGCGCTCGACGAGCTCGAGCCGGAGCAGGAAGAAGAGACGGCGAGACAGCTCGTACGGCGGAAGTTGCGCTCGATGGGTTCTCTGGAGCGGCAGGTGGCGATGCGGCGGCTGCTCGGGATGCTTGCGCGGAAGGGGTATCCGGGCGGGATGGCGATGAGCATCGTGAAGGAAGAGCTGGATGCGTCGCACGACGAGTTCCCGCTGATCGATTCGTCCGGCCTGGGACCTGAATGACGAGCGAGCCGCCCGTCGTGCGTGAAGCTACACCGGCGGATCGGGCTGGCATCCGGCGGTTGCTGCGCGAGTTGCACGGCGATGGCGCAGACTCCACGACCCTGCCCGAGATCCATCAGCAGGCGCGGACCTTCGTTGCCGGTGACGACGAGATCCGAGGGCTCGCCGTCGCGACTTTCGTCGACTACGGACACGAGCCGTACGGCGTGGTGGAAGAGCTCGTAGTAGATCCGGCGAGCCGTGGCTCCGGCACGGGGAGCGCCTTGCTCGCGCAGTGCAATGCGTGGCTAGGAGGGTTGGGCGCACAGGTGGTCTTCGTCTCGGCCATCGACGAAGAGGCCGCTGAGTTCTACCTGCAGGCCGGATTCACCCGCTGCACCGGCCCGTGGCTCTGGGCGGCACCACACACCGGGGCGGCAGCACACGACGAGGTGGCGGCACACGACGAGGCTTAGGTCAGCCGGAGTTGTTTACCTTTGCTAAAGGTCGTGATCAGTAACTGGTCCGGCAGTGTTGGGCGGTCTGCCGGGCTGTGGTCACTTTGTGAGCGGAAGGTTCTTGACGGAATCACCGCCTACTTTCGAGAGGTTCCGCCCAATGTCTGACTTCACCCGCCGCCGGTTTCTCGGCGGCGCTGCGGCGACCGCGAGCCTGGGTGCTGCGGCCGCGTTGATGCCCGCGAGCGTCCAGAAGGCCCTCGCGTCGCCGCCGCCCCGCCCGGCGCGGCTCGGCGACATCAAGCACGTTGTGATGCTCATGCAGGAGAACCGGAGCTTCGACCACTACTTCGGCACGCTGTCGGGAGTGGCCGGGTTCGACGACCCGCACGCGATCAAGCTGTCCACCGGGCGCAATGTCTTCTACCAGCCCGACACGGAGAACCCGGACGGCTACCTGCTGCCGTTCCACCTCGATACCCACTCCACCAACTCGCAGGCGATCCCGTCCACGAGCCACGCGTACTCGGTCCAGCACCAGGCCTGGAACGGCGGCAAGATGGACGCATGGCTGCCCGCGCACCGCGCCGCGGACAAAGCCAACGGGCCGTACGTGATGGGGTACTACACCCGCGACGACATCCCGTTCCAGTACGCGCTGGCCGACGCGTTCACGATCTGCGACCAGTACCACTGCTCGGTGCAAGGCCCGACCTGGCCGAACCGCCTCTACTGGCAGACCGGAACGATCGACCCGGGCGGCACGCTCGGCGGCCCGATCACGTCGAACTCGCTGCCGAATGGCGCCTACCGCTGGACGACGTACGCCGAACGCCTCGAGGCCGCCGGCGTGAGCTGGAACGTGTACCAGGACCAGGTCGGTCTGAGCAGTTACAACATGCTCCCGCACTTCAAGCAGTTCCAGGACGCCACGCCTGGTACGCCGCTGTACGACAAGGGCATGAAGGTGTCGTCGCTCGGCCAGTTCGAGTACGACGCTCTGCACGACAAGCTCCCGACCGTGTCGTGGCTGATGACGGCCGGCGGCGTCTCCGAGCATCCGAAGGAGATGCCGGCCGCCGGAGCTGACTTCGTCGCGTCGAAGATCGCCGCGATCGCCGCCAACCCGGATGTCTGGAAGAAGACCGTCTTCATCCTGAACTACGACGAGAACGACGGCCTGTTCGACCACGTCGTACCTCCGACCGCGCCGGCCGGGACGCCGGACGAGTACGCGCTCGACCTGCCCATCGGCGGTGGGTTCCGGGTGCCGTGCATCGTGGTTTCGCCGTGGACCGCCGGCGGTTGGGTCAGCAGCCAGAAGTTCGACCACACGTCGGTGGTGCAGTTCCTCGAGAAGCTGACCGGTGTGAAGGAGCCGAACATCAGCCAGTGGCGTCGCAAGACGTTCGGTGACCTGACCTCGGTGTTCCGCCACGACCAGATCAGCAAGCCGCCGGCGCTCCCCGAGACGGGCGCACAGCTGAACCTGGCGACGTACGAGGCCGCGCAGTTGCCGGCTCCGACGTTCCCGACCTCGACGCAGGTCGTCCCGCGCCAAGAACGCGGCGGCCGCCACCGCCTCTGACATAGGACGACGGCCGGGCAATCGCACCCCGATTGCCCGGCCGCGTCATGCGGCGACAAGCGGTAGCGTCAGCGCCATGGCGACCTTCGAAGACGTGGAACGGCTGGTTGCCCAGCTGCCCGAGACCGAGGAGACGACTCGGCACGGCCACCGGACCTGGTCCGTCGGCGGCAAGGGGTATGCGTGGGAGCGGCCGTTCAGCAAGGCGGACCTGAAGCGGTACGGCGACGAGACGCCGCCCGACGGGCCGATCCTGGCGATCACGGTCGAGGACCTGGCCGAGAAGGAAGCCGTGCTGGCCGCGCGCGCAGACGACGGGTTCTTCACGATTCCGCACTTCAACGGGTACGCCGCGGTGCTCGTGGAGCTCGACAAGGTGCCCGAAGACGCGCTCCGGGAGGCCCTGCTCGACGGGTGGCTGGTGCACGCGCCAGCCGCGGTGGCGAAGGCACACCTGGACGGGCGGTAACGCAGAGTGAACCGGTTTCGGGTCCGGTGAGCGGCGAGGGGCGTTGACGGGTGCGGTGCGACGGTGTGTTATCCGAGGTAGGACTGGTATTTGGACCGGTCCGTAGGCTGGGATTTTCCGTCGATCCGCCCCAGACACCGCGGAGGGTGCAATGAACGATTTCCAGGAACAGGCGAAGAACTGGCTCCGGAATGTCGTCAAGCAGAACCCGGACAAGATCAAAGCCGGCGTCGACAAGGCCGGCGACCTGATCGACAAGCAGACCGGCGGGAAGTACGCGGAGAAGGTCGACGCGGTCCAGCAGAAGGTCGGCACGTTCGTCGACAACCAGACCACTGACGAGCCGGGTCAAGCAGCCCAGGCCACCCAGGCAGATCCGACGCCCGCGAGCACGACCTCGGAGTCCACCACCGCGGGTACCGCGGAGAGCGCGCAGGCCGACAGCTCGACCGCTGAGGGCCCCAAGAACTGATCAGCTCCGCACCTGCAGCCCCGCGGCCCGTTCGGCGCCGCGGGTGCTGGAGGTCCGGCCGGCTCAGGGCGTAGGCCCCTGCCCGTTGTGGAGTAGTCCAGCGGCCGAAGTGGTCTCACCCCGCGGGTGACGGGGGAGTGTCCGTCTTGACCGCGTGATGGGCCGCGCTTAGCCTCGGGATCAAGAAGGGATGAATCCACCGCATCGGTGGCGGATATAACGATCGGCGAGTCGGGTGAAACAGCCGACTGACCGGCCAAAAAGACGCAACCACGCTCGACTGAGCTGAAGGAAGGACGACGGCGCGATGCGCCGTCGATAGACGGCACCGCACGCAAAACCCGGACGGCAACGAGTTGGCCGGGGCGCGAGCGGCGTCACCGCGATCGCCGCGTTGTCGGCGGCGACTCACGGTGAGCAAGCGAGGCAAGCAACGCTGGAAAGCCGCACCGCGCGGCATCCACGGAGTCGTCGCAACGGTAGCCATCGGTACCGCCTTTACCGAGGTGGCACCGGCACTGCCGTACCCCGAAAAGCCGCCGGACCCCGGTGGCGCCTTCAGTCGTACCGGTGGCGAGTCCCTTCGACAGACGGCCACAGTCCCTGAGCGGGACTCGACGGAGAGGGGAGACCGATGACTGCGACGTCCGTTGGCCTGGCCCTGATCGGATTGCTGATCGCCGGATTGCTGGCCTGGATCGGCCTGACCCTCTCCCGCCGGAAAGCCGCCGACAACTCGACCGCCCAACTCGAGGCCGCGCAGCTGACCGCCGGCGCCAAGTCCGCCGCCGAGCTGATCCGCCGGCAGGCCGAGGAAGAGGCCGCCGTACTGCGGACGCGTGCCGAGGCGGCCGAGCAGCGCAGCGAGGAGATCCGCCGCGGCGCCGAGGACCGTGCCTCCGAGGTACGACGCGATGCCGAGCAGCGAGCGTCCGACGTACGGCGGGAAGCCGAGGCGGAGGCGCAGTCGATCCGGGACGATCTGCGCGAGCAGCGTCTGGAGATGGAGCGCCGCGAGCATCGGCTGACCGAGCGCGAGGAGCGGGCCGACGAGCAGCACCGTGCGATGGAGCAACGCCACGCCGAACTGACCGCGCAGCTTGCCGAGCTCGACCGGCGCAAGCTCGAGATCAAGGACCTCGAGGACGAGCGCCGCCGGATCCTCGAAGGCGTCGCGAACCTGACCACCGAGCAGGCCAAGGCCGAACTGGTCGCCTCGATCGAGGAAGAAGCCAAACGGCACGCCCACTCGATCGTCCGCGAGATCGAGCGGCAGGCCCAGGACGAGGGCGAGATCAAGGCCCGCAAGATCATCACCGGTGCGGTGCAGCGGCTGGCGTCCGAGCAGACCAGCGAGTCGGTCGTGTCCGTCGTACACCTGCCGAGTGACGACATGAAGGGCCGGATCATCGGGCGCGAGGGCCGCAACATCCGCTCGTTCGAGCAGACGACCGGCGTGAATCTGATCATCGACGACACCCCTGAAGCGGTGCTGCTGTCCTGCTTCGATCCGGTACGCCGGGAAACGGCCCGACTGACGCTGGACTCGCTGGTGCTCGACGGCCGGATCCACCCGAGCCGGATCGAGGAGATCTACGAGCGCAGCAAGGGCGAGGTCGCCGAGCTGTGTGAGCGCGCGGCCGAGGATGCGATGGCCGACGTCGGGATCACGGACCTTCACCCGGAGCTCGTTCGGACGATGGGGCTGCTTCGCTACCGCACGTCGTACGGGCAGAACGTGCTCAAGCACCTGATCGAGTCGGCGCACATTGCCGGAATGATGGCGGCCGAACTCGGGCTCGATCCCAAGCTGTGCAAGCGAGGCGCGTTCCTGCACGACATCGGCAAGGCGCTCACGCACGAGACCGAGGGCAGTCACGCGATCGTCGGGGCCGAGCTTGCCCGCAAGTACGGCGAGAACGACGACGTCGTGCACTGCATCGAGGCGCACCACAACGAGGTCGAGGTGCGGACCGTCGAGGCGGTGCTGACGCAGGCCGCGGATGCGGTCAGCGGCGGGCGGCCCGGGGCGCGGCGCGAATCGTTGGAGGCGTACGTCCAGCGGCTCGAACGGCTCGAGGAGATCGCCATGCACCATGAGGGCGTCGAGAAGGTGTTCGCGATGCAGGCCGGCCGGGAGATCCGGGTGATGGTGCTGCCGGACGCGGTCGACGACATCGCGGCGCAGGTGATGGCGCGGGACATCGCGAAGCAGGTCGAGGAAGAACTCACATACCCGGGTCAGATCAGGGTGACCGTCGTCCGCGAGTCCCGTGCGACCGAGGTGGCGAAGTAGCCGCTAGCTGCGTGGCCGCCGGTAGTGCGTCGGCGTGACGTCGATGGTCTCGTCGGCAACGCGTTCCGGCGGGGCCGTGCGGTACTGCGCCTCGACCTCCGGGTCGATGATCGGCCGGTCGGTACGCCGGCGCTGGTTGGCCAGGCGGTACGACAGCCAGATGCCGGCAGCTCCGCCGAGCATGATGATGATCCCGAGAGCGGTCAGGTTGAACGTGTCGGACGTGTCCCGTACGGCGAACGCGAGGACAGCGCCGATCACGACGAGTGCGATCCCGGCCCCGATCCGCATACCTGCTCCTTCCATCAACAGGGAGTAACTGCTCTTACTCCCTGTGCCCAGAAGGTGCCGGGTGCATGCGGTCTAGCGGAAGGCTGACTGCCCGGTCAGCGCCTGGCCGATGACGAGCTGGTGGACCTCCGACGTACCTTCGTAGGTCAGCACCGACTCGAGATTGTTGGCGTGCCGCATGATCGGGTACTCGCCGCTGATGCCGTTCGCCGCCAGGATCGTGCGGCACTCGCGGGCGATCGCGATCGCCTCGCGGACGTTGTTCAGCTTGCCGACCGAGACCTGCTCGGGGCGGAGCGTGCCCTTCTCCTTCAGCCGGCCGAGATGGACGGCGAGCAGGATGCCCTTGTTGAGTTCGACCGCCATGTCAGCGAGCTTGGCCTGGGTCAGCTGGTACGCCGTGAGCGGCTTGTCGAAGACGATCCGCTCACCGGCGTACGCGATCGCGGTCTCGAGGCAGTCGCGGGCCGCACCCATCGCGCCGAAGATGATGCCGAACCGGGCCTCGTTCAGGCAGCCGAGCGGGCCGGACAAACCACGTGCCTCGGGCAACATTGCGGAGGCCGGGAGTCGTACGTCCTCGAGCACGAGCTCAGAGGTGACCGATGCCCGCAGCGACATCTTGTGCTTGATCTCCGGCGCCGAGAAGCCAGGTGTCGACGTCGGTACGACGAAGCCGCGCACTCCGTCGTCGGTCCGCGCCCAGACCACCGCGACGTCGGCGACCGAGCCGTTGGTGATCCACATCTTCGAGCCGTTCAGCACCCAGTCGTCCGTGTCACCGGAACCGTCGCGGCGGGCGTTGGTGCGCATACCGGCCGGGTTCGAGCCGAAGTCGGGCTCGGTCAGCCCGAAGCAGCCGATCGCCTCGCCCGCGGACATCCGGGGGAGCCACTCGTCCTTCTGCTCGTCGCTGCCGTACTTCCAGATCGCGTACATCGCCAGCGATCCCTGCACCGACACGAGCGACCGCATCCCCGAGTCCGCCGCTTCGATCTCCAGGCAGGCAAGCCCGTACGCGACCGGGCCCAGTCCCGCACATCCGTACCCCGTCAGGTGCATCCCGAGAAACCCGAGCGCCCCCAATTCCTTCGCCAACTCCCGCGCCGGAATCGACCCCGTCTCGAACCACTCCGGCAACGCCGGCCGCAACCGCTCATCCGCAAACCGCCGAGCAGCCGCCCGAACATCAACCTCCTCCTCGCTCAGAAGAGAGTCGACGTCGACGAGATCCAGAGAGACGGTCATACCCGAACGCTAATCGATCACTTGCGGTACCAGGGCCACCACCAGTGGCGTTTGCGGGGGTGGCGGACGATGACGTTGGCGTGTTTGGCCTTGCCGGTGACGTGGAGGCGGACGCCGCCGGGGCGTGGGGCGACGGCTTTGTTCTTGGCGCTGCTGTGGTGGACGTCGACCTGGTCGATGTCCACGCTCCAGCCCTCCGGGATGACCATCACGACCGAGCTATGAATGGCGTGGGCGTCGACGTGGATGTCGGCCCAGTGCACCACCGCGTCGGTGAAGTCGAGTTTGACCGAGGAGTGTTCCGCGATCGCGGTCAGCCGTTCAGGCACGACCCACGCGCCCTCGCGCTTCTGTGCGCTGTGCCTCGCCCGGAGGATGAGTTCCTGGGAGCTGCCGTGGGCGACGGGTATCAGGTCGGCGGTCGCGTTGCGCAGTTCTAGGTGGGTCTTGGCCGAGTAGATCTGCGTCAGCCGCTCGTCCAGTTCCTCGAAGTCCAGCCGCCCGTCGGTATGCGCTTCCTGGACCACGGCGGCGGCACGTTCGCGGTCGTTGTCGGATGCCCGGTGACCGGGCGGCGGCTGCTCCAGACTCATGCGACCAAAGGTAGCGCCGCTACCGGTCCGAGCAGAACGACAAGAACGTCCCGGCGACCGCCGACCACGTCTTGTCCAGCTCCTCGGCGTACCGCTCGGCGTCCGCGAGCACGCTGGCCGGGTCGAACCCCATCGAGCGCAGCTTGTGCGGATTCCATCGCCGTACCCGATCTGCCGCGACCTCCGGGTGGAACTGCACACCCCAGGTCCGGTCGCCGACGCGCAGCATCTGGTTCGGGCAGCGCTCACTCGACATCAGCAGTACGGCGTCCTCCGGCAGCCGGGTGATCTGGTCCTGGTGACTCTCGACCGCCCGCACCGTCGACGGCAGCTCGCGGACCAGCGGATCGTCCGCGGCAGCAGGCAGAACTGTCAGCGACGTCACACCCTTCTCCGGCAGCCCGTACTTCCCCTTCACCTCGCCGCCGAACGTGTGCGCGACCAGTTGGCCGCCCAGACAGATCCCGAGCACCGGCACCCGGCCGTGCGCATTACGCAGCAACTCACGCTCCGCCGCCAGCCACGGCGCACGGTCGTCCTCGTCGGGCAGCAGACCGCCGCCGAGCATGATCAGCCCCGCATGACCGTCCACGGTCGTGGGAACCGGCTCACCGTCCCAGGCCCGGACGACGACGGGAGTGATTCCACGGTCATCGAGCCAGCCGAGCAACTTGCCCGGACCGCTGTCCTGGTCGTTCTCGATCATCAGCAGGGTCGTCACCGGGCCACGGTACGCGGCACACCGGACACCGCCGTACCGGAGTCGTGATTCCTGGATACTGATGCACTGGGGGTGCAGATGGAGCCGATCAGTGGATTCGTGCGCGCCGTGGTGGGGGACGTGGCCTTCATCTTCGGCAAGGGCATGGTGAACGCGTACCTGCTGGCCCGCCGCAACGGAGTGCCGAGGCCGCAACTCGACCTCCTGGTGCGGTCACACGGTCAGTTCGTACCGCTCGCCATCCCGACCGGCACGGTGCCCGCAGTCGACCGACTCGTCGGCCTCGACGAGGTCCGTCCGGCGCCGCTGGTCACCGTCGAGTTCACTCCGGGCGACACCGGCGCCGAGGCGCACCTCACTGCGAACAATCCGGTCCTCATCACGATCACCGACGTCAGTCACCGCGAGTACGACGCCGTAGTCATGACGACGTCGCTCGGCTCAGCGGCGTACGCGCAACTGCCGCCGGGTTACTACCACGTCTCCGCTGTGGTCATCGACGAGTATGCCGAGCTGCTGCAGGGGTACGGCGCTCAGCACAACCTGCACGTGGACAAGGGCGACGACCTGATCGTCTCGCTGTCGATCCGCACTGCCGGGGTCGGTGAGATCGCGGCCGCGCTGGAGACCGGACCGCAACCGGTGCTCGTGGGGGCGGACGGTGACGTCGTACCCGTGCTCGACCTGGTCCGGATCGGACGCGCCCCGGACTGCGACGTGATCATCGACCGTCAGGAGATCAGCCGGCACCACGCGGAGCTGCTGCGCATCGATGCGACCAGTTACGAGCTGCGCGACCTCGGCTCGACCAACGGCACGCACGTAAACGGTGTCCGGGTCGACACTGCGTTGGTGGGCGACGGCGACGAGATCCGCCTCGGGGCGCTCCCGTTCCGGCTGTTCCTCGCCTGACCTGGAAGAATGGCGCCGTGAACTCACGCAGCGTCGTCATCCTCGGTTCGACCGGCTCGATCGGTACTACGGCGCTCGAGCTCATCGGCCGGAACCGGGACCGCTTCCGCGTGCTCGCGCTGTCCGGCGGCGGGCACAACGTCGGGCTGCTCGCGCAGCAGGCCCTCGAGTTCGACGTCGAGGTCGTCGCGGTCGCGAAGGCCACGGTCGCGCAGGACCTGCAGTTGGCGTTCTACGCCGAGGCGCAGCGGAAGGGGTACGCGCAGGGCGAGTTCCGGATCCCGAAGATCGTCACCGGGCCGGACGCCTCCAGCGAGCTCGCCGCGATGCCGTGTGACGTGGTTCTCAACGGCATCAACGGATCCGTCGGCCTGCACGCGACGCTGGCCGCGCTGGACGCCGGGAACACCCTCGCGCTCGCGAACAAGGAATCGCTGGTGATCGGCGGGCCGATCGTCACGCGGCGGGCCAAACCGGGCCAGATCGTCGCGGTCGACTCCGAGCACAGCGCGATCGCCCAGTGCCTGCGCGGTGGTACGCCGAACGAGGTCCGCAAGCTCATCCTGACCGCGAGTGGCGGCCCGTTCCTCGGCCGTCCCCGCAGCGAGCTCGCGGACGTCACCGTGGAGCAAGCCCTTGCCCACCCGAACTTCGCGATGGGCCCAGTGGTCACGATCAACTCCGCCACGCTGGTGAACAAGGGCCTGGAGCTGATCGAGGCGCATCTGTTGTTCGGGATCCCGATGGACCGGATCGACGTCGTGATCCACCGGCAGCAGGCGATCCACTCGATGGTCGAGTTCTTCGACGGCGCCACGATCGCCCAGGTCGGCGTACCGACGATGACGGTGCCGATCGGGCTCGCGCTCGGCTGGCCTGACCGGATAGCGGACGCTTCGCCGCCGTGGAACTTCGCCGAAGCGAGCACCTGGACGTTCCAGCCGGTCGACGACACCGAGTTCCCGTCGGTCGGCCTGGCCCGCGAGGCAGGCACCCGGGGCGGTACGGCGCCGGCCGTGTTCAACGCCGCGAACGAGGTCTGCGTGGAGGCGTTCCGCGCCGGTCGGCTGCCGTTCACCGGGATCGTCGACACAGTCGCCCGGGTGGTGACCGAACACGACGTACCCTCGTATGTGGAACTGTCCGTCGACGACGTGCTCGCCGCGGACGCGTGGGCCCGAAAGCGGGCTCGTGAGATCACCGGCGGCGTACAGGAGAACCAGAAGGCATGACTGTGCTTCTCACCACTCTCGGCATCGTGCTGTTCGTTGTCGGGGTGCTGATCTCGGTGGCGCTGCATGAGATGGGCCACATGCTCCCGGCGAAGGCCTTCGGGATGAAGGTCACGCAGTTCTTCGTCGGCTTCGGCCGTACCATCTGGTCGACCAAACGCGGCGAGACGGAGTACGGCATCAAGGCGATCCCGGCCGGCGGGTTCGTCCGGATCATCGGGATGCTGCCGCCGGGCAAGGGGCAGGACCCGACCAAGATCCGCAAGGCGAACACCGGCCCGATCCAGTCGATGGTCGAGAACGCGCGGTCCGCGGAGTACGAGACGATCTCGCCCGAGGACGACGGCCGGCTCTTCTACCAGAAGGTGTGGTGGAAGAAGCTGATCGTGATGGCGTCCGGGCCGCTGGTCAACGTGGTGATCGCGTTCGTGCTGTTCGGCGGGCTGTACATGCTCTACGGGACGCCGGTCGCGCAGACCACGGTCTCCACCGTGACCGACTGCGTGATCCCGGCCAGCCAGGCCACGGCGGACCGGAAGTGCACCGACACCGACAAGGTGTCGCCGGCCAAGGACGCCGGCTTCCAGGTCGGCGACAAGATCGTCTCGTTCAACGGCACGCAGATCAGCAGCTGGGACCAGCTCACGCCGCTGATCCGCGCGAACACCGACAAGCCGGCCACGATCGTTGTCGAGCGCAACGGTGCGCAGAAGACCCTGCAGACCAACACGATCCTGAACCAGGTGCAGGAGAGCGCGACCTCCGACAAGCTCGTCTCGGTCGGCTTCCTCGGCATCTCCCCGACCGAGAAGGTGGAGCGGCAGAGCTTCGGCTTCGTCGTCGACCAGATGGGCAAGCTGACCGTCAGCACCGTGCAGGCGCTCGGCAAGTTCCCGGAGAAGCTGGTCGGGGTCGCCAAGTCGATCGTCGGCGGTCAGCGCGACCAGGACAGCCCGATGAGCGTCGTCGGCGCCAGCCGGGTCGCGGGTGAGGTCGCCTCCAGCGATCTCGGCGTCGGCCAGAAGATCGCCACCGGGATCCTGCTGCTCGCCTCGCTGAACCTGTTCCTTGCCCTGTTCAACTTCATCCCGCTGCTGCCGCTGGACGGCGGCCACATGATCGGCGCGATCTGGGAAGGCATCCGGCGCGGCCTCGCCAAGCTGTTCCGCCGGCCCGACCCCGGGTACGTCGACGTGGCCAAACTGCTCCCGATCGCGTACGTCGCGGCGAGTGTGATCGTGGTGATGGGCGTGCTGCTCGTCATCGCCGACATCGTGAACCCCATCAAGCTGTTCAACGGATAAGGACACATGAGCATCAACCTGGGCATGCCGGCACTGCCGCCCCCGACTCTCGCGCCGCGCCGCAAGACCCGTCAGATCAAGGTCGGCAGCGTGCTGGTCGGCGGCGACGCGCCGATCTCGGTGCAGTCGATGACCACCACGCCGACCAACGACGTCAACAAGACGCTGCAGCAGATCGCCGAGCTGACCGCGGCGGGCTGCGACATCGTCCGGGTCGCCTGCCCGCGGCAGGAGGACGCCGACGCGCTGAAGGAGATCGCGCAGCACTCGCAGATCCCGGTGATCGCCGACATCCACTTCCAGCCGAGCTACGTGTTCGCCGCGATCGAGGCGGGTTGCGCGGCGGTCCGGGTGAACCCGGGGAACATCCGCAAGTTCGACGACCAGGTCAAGGAGATCGCCCAGGCGGCGAAGGACCACGGTACGTCGCTGCGCATCGGCGTGAACGCGGGTTCGCTGGACAGGCGGCTGCTGGAGAAGTACGGCAAGGCGACGCCCGAGGCGCTGGTCGAGTCGGCCGTGTGGGAGGCGTCGCTGTTCGAGGAGCACGACTTCCACGACTTCAAGATCTCGGTCAAGCACAACGACCCGGTCGTGATGGTGCAGGCGTACGAGATGCTCGCCGAGCGGGGCGACTGGCCGCTGCACCTCGGCGTGACCGAGGCCGGTCCGGCGTTCCAGGGCACGATCAAGTCGTCGGTCGCGTTCGGTGCACTGCTGTCGAAGGGCATCGGTGACACGATCCGGGTGTCGCTGTCCGCGCCGCCGGTCGAGGAGGTCAAGGTCGGCCTGCAGATCCTGCAGTCGCTGAACCTGCGCGAGCGCAAGCTCGAGATCGTCTCCTGCCCGTCCTGCGGCCGCGCCCAGGTGGATGTCTACACGCTCGCCGAGCAGGTCACCGCCGGCCTCGAGGGCATGGAGGTTCCGCTCCGCGTCGCCGTCATGGGCTGCGTCGTCAACGGCCCCGGCGAAGCCCGCGAAGCCGACCTAGGCGTTGCCTCCGGCAACGGCAAGGGCCAGATCTTCGTCAAGGGCGAGGTCATCAAGACCGTCCCGGAGTCCGCGATCGTAGAAACCCTCATCGAAGAGGCCATGCGCATCGCCGAAACCATGGAGACCACCGGCGACGCCGGCGAACCCACCGTCACCGTCAGCTGAACTGCACCAACTTCGCGTCGGAGTTGGTGTCAGAGGAGGCGGTAATGGTGCACCAAGTCGCACGCTAAGCGGATGTACGATTGGTGTCATGACGCGCATCTCCGTGGACGTGAACGACGAGTGGCTCGAGGCAGCGAGAGCCGAGCTGGGCACCGACACCAAGGTGGAGACCATCAACGGTGCTCTGCGCGAGCTGGCCGTGCGACGGCGCGGGAGGGAGATCGCCGAGATCTTCGCCAGCGCGCCGATGGACTTCTCGGGCTCGGCCGAAGCGTGGCGTTATGGCGGCGGTCGCGATCTCGAGGGTTTGGCCGACCGTGCCCGGGAGGACCGGAGCGCATGATGGCCGGGGCCGTCTACTTGGCCGACACCTCTGTCTACGTTCACCAATCGCGGTCCGAGGATGTCTTTCGGAGATTTCAGTCGTTGCTCGCCGAGGGCAGACTTGCTGCCTGCCAGATGGCAGCGCTCGAATATCTGAACAACGCTCCGGACCCCAAGTGGTACGAGAAGTTGTGGGGTGCGATCCAAGGGCAACGCTGGGTCGATGTGACCACTGAGGCAATGGACCGGGCGCTGGAGGTGCATCGCGAGCTTGCCAAGAAGAGCCACCATCGGCTCTTCAGACTGCCCGACCTGATCATCGCGGCGACGGCGGAGTTGGCGGGGTTGACGGTTCTGCATTACGACGAGGACTACGACCGGATCGCGAAGATCACCGGACAGCCGGTGGAGTGGGTTGCGCCGAAGGGATCGCTCTGACGTGACCGACTACCTGGTGGTGAGTGCTGTCGCCGGGGAGGCTCGGTATGTTCCCGACGGGATTCCGGTGGTGATTACCGGGGTCGGGAAGACTGCTGCGGCGGTCGCGGTCAGTCGGGCGTTGGCGGAGCGGGAGACCGCGAATCTTGTCGTACTCAACGTGGGGACGACCGGGGCGTTGCGGGACGGGTTGTCCGGGTTGTTCCTGCCGAGTCTGGTGATCAATCACGATGTGAACGCGGATGCGATTCGGGCGATCGGGTTGGATCCGCAGGACGAGTTGGTGGTTGAGGGTGGGGACGGGACGGTGCTCGCGTCGGGAGATGTCTTCGTGACGGATCCGCTGGTGCGACAGCGGTTGGCGGAGCGGGCGCATCTGGTCGACATGGAGGCGTACGGCGTCGTGTACGCGTGCCGCGAGTACGGCGTACCTGTGCGTGTCGTGAAGCACGTTTCGGACTCGGCCGACGAAGCAGCGCTGGACTGGCCGGCGCTGGTGGATGCCAGTGCGAAGGTGCTGGGGGAGTGGGTCAGCGAGTACGTGCGCTGAGCCACTCCAGTACTGCGGTCTCCCGCACCAGCCAGCGCATTACGCCGACACCGCTATCCATGACTCTGCGGTTAGCCGCGAGCGCCGCGTCGATGGTCACCCACTGCGGCGTGAGTTCCAGCTCGGCCTCATAGCCCTCCAGTTGCTGGCCGCCAACCAGCGTCCCGCCTGAGCACTCGAAGTAGTACGACGTCATGCCGAACACGTCGTACTCCGTCTCGATCGCCGGCACCTCCTCGCGGGTCGACACCAGCTCCGGGCCGACGACAACCGCGTCGTACCCGCACTCCTCGCGGAACTCACGTCGGAGCGCGACCTCGAAAGACTCGCCAAGCTCGACACCGCCGCCAGGGAACTTGTAGTCGCCGTGGCGGGACGCAAGCAGCAACAGCTCGGGCCTGCGGAACAGCACCCCACGGACCGCGGTGCGCTCGACCAACCGTCCACCGGGTGAGAGCTCCGGTGAACGAAAGGTCGCGAGCAGCATGCGGTCTATGCTGACCTGGCCTCGGGTCACCTGCGTTCTTTCGTGGAGGTTCGTATGTCGGTTCTGTCGGCACTCGTTGCAGCGCTTGCGGATGAGTCGGTCGAGGTGGTGGATCTGACGTCGCCGCTGTCGGCGTCGACGCCCGTGATCCAGCTGCCGCCGGAGTTCGGCCAGACGGCGCGGTTCGCACTCGAGGAGATCAGCAGGTACGACGACCGCGGGCCGGCCTGGTACTGGAACAACTTCACCAGCGGCGAGCACACCGGCACGCACTTCGACGCGCCGAACCACTGGGTCACCGGCAAGGACCTCGCCGATATCGCGTCGGTCCCGGCGAACCGGCTGATCGCACCGGCCGTCGTACTCGACTTCACTGCCGAGGTCGAGAAGAACCCCGACTTCCTCGTCGAGGTCGACCACCTCAAGGCCTGGGAGGCGGACAACGTCCCGCTGCCCGCCGGCGGCTGGCTCTTCGTCCGCACGGGGTGGGACGCGCGATCGCATTCGCAGGAGGCGTTCCTCAACGCCGACGAGAACGGACCGCACACGCCGGGCCTGTCGCCCGAGTGCGCGCGATGGGTCGCGCAGGAGTCGCCGGTCCTCGGCATGGGCGTCGAGACCGTCGGCACCGACGCGGGCAAGGCGCACTCGTTCGACCCGCCGTTCCCGTGCCACTCGTACCTGATGGGCAGTGACAAGTACGGTCTGACACAGCTGCAGAACCTGGCCCAGCTCCCACCGACCGGCGCTGTCATCATCGCCGGACCGTTGCCGATCGTCGGCGGATCCGGCGCTCCCGCCCGCGTGCTCGCGCTGGTCGAACGCGGATGAACGTCGCGGATGCCGTCGGCCGGGCATTGGCTGCCGCGGGCGTCCGCCAGGTGTTCGGCGTGGTCGGGTCGGGCAACTTCCACCTGACGAACGCGATGGTGGCCGGTGGCGCGCCGTTCGTCGCCGCGCGGCACGAGGGCGGCGCGGCGACGATGGCCGATGCGTACTCGCGGATGAGCGGGACTGTCGCGGCGGTCACGGTCCACCAGGGCTGCGGTCTCACGAACGCGATGACCGGGATCACCGAGGCCGCGAAGAGCCGTACGCCGATGGTCGTGGTCGCCGCCGAGGTCCTCGAGCCGCGGTCGAACTTCTACGTCGATCAGGAAGCGCTGGCCCGTGCCGTGGGCGCGGTACCGGCGCGGATCACGTCGGCGGAGACTGCGGTGACGGAGGCGCAGGCCGCCGTGGCAACCGCCATGGAAGAACGGCGGACAGTGCTGCTGAATGTCCCGCTACCCGTGCAAACGCTGGAGGTCCCATCGCCTGTCACCGCGCAGCGGCTGTTACGGGATGCGGTTGTGCCGGATGACGCTGAAACCGGCGCTTTGGTCGAGCTGTTGCAGCGTGCGGAGCGGCCCGTCTTCGTCGCCGGCCGTGGGTCACGTGGACACCGGCTGGTGCTCGAGGCGTTGGCAGAAAGATGCGGCGCCCTCCTCGCGACCTCCGCCGTCGCGCACGGTCTGTTCCACGGCAACCCGTGGTCGCTGGGGATCTCGGGCGGCTTCGCGTCACCGCGTACCGCGGAGCTGATCCGCGCCGCCGACCTGATCGTGGGCTGGGGCTGTGCGCTGAACATGTGGACGATGCGCCACGGCCAGCTGATCGGGCCCGACGCCACCGTCGTGCAGGTCGACGACGACCCGTCGGCACTCGGCGCCCATCGCGAGATCCACCTCGGCGTCACCGGCGACGTCGGGCTCACCGCGACGCGGGCGCTGGACGCATTCGGCGAAAGGCGCACTGGCTATCGCACCACCGAGTTGGGAAGTGTGCGCCGGCGCGACGTCGAGTACGACGACACGAGTACGGCGGAGCGGATCGACCCACGGACGCTGAGCATCGCGCTGGACGACCTCCTACCGGCCGAACGCGTGGTCGCCGTCGACTCCGGCAACTTCATGGGCTACCCGAGCGCATACCTGGATGTCCCGGACGAGAACGGTCTCTGCTTCACCCAGGCGTTCCAGTCGATAGGCCTCGGCCTCGCCACCGCGATCGGTGCGGCGCTGGCCCAGCCGGACCGACTGCCCGTCGCCGCGCTGGGCGATGGCGGCGCGCTGATGAGCGCCGCCGAGCTGGACACAGTCCGACGGCTCGGTCTGCCGATGCTGGTGGTCGTCTACAACGACGAGGCCTACGGTGCCGAGGTGCACCACTTCGCTCCGGGTGGGCACGCCTTGGACACGGTGACGTTCCCGTCGACCGACATCGCCGCCATCGCCCGGGGATACGGCTTCGAGGCCGCGACCGTCCGTACAGTCGGCGACCTGGTGGCGGTCGAGGACTGGCTGAACGGACCGCGACCGGCGCCGATGCTCGTGGACGCGAAGGTGGCGGACCAGCCATCGTGGTGGCTCGAGGAGGCGTTCCGCGGCCACTGACCTATCCTGGCTTGACCTTGACCCCAGGGGCAAGGTTTAGCGTCGGGGTGAAGGAGGCGGGATGCGGATCAGCGATCTGGCGGCCGAGGCCGGTGTGACGGTCAAGGCGGTGCGGTACTACGAGTCGCAGGGGCTGCTCAAACCGCGGCGCGAGGCGAACGGGTACCGCACGTACGACGCGGACGACGTGGTCGTGGTGCGTGAGGTGAAGGCGCTGCTCAGTCTCGGGCTGACCGCCGAGCAGACGTACCCGTTCATCGAGTGCCTGCGCGCCGGCAACGAGCGCGCGGACGTCTGCCCGGCGTCGTTGACCGCGTACCGGACCCGGATCGCGGACGTCGACCGGCGGATCGCGGAGCTGACCGATCTGCGGGCCCGGCTGACCGACCTCCTGACCGATGCCGAGAGCTGGAGGATGAAACAACTATGAGCGAACTGCGTACCGTCGACGAGGCCACCTTCGACGAGGTCGTACTGCGGTCCGAGAAGCCTGTACTCGTGGACTTCTGGGCCGAGTGGTGCCCGCCGTGCCATCAGATCGCACCGGTGCTGGCCCAGATCGCCGCCGAACGCGCCGATCGGATGACCGTGGTGAAACTGAACTCCGACGAGAACCCGTCCATCTCCGCCCGGTACCGCGTGATGGCGCTACCGACTCTCATCCTGTTCCACCACGGCGAGATGATCTGGTCCGTCGTCGGCGCCCGCCCGAAGGCCCGCCTCCAGAAGGAACTCGACGACGCCCTCCTCACCGCCGTCTAGCTGGTGAATTTGTAGAGCTCGACCAGGACGCCGTGGGGGCCGGCGACGTAGGCCGACGTCGTGCCCCAGTCGGTGTCGGTCGGCTCGAGGACCACGTTGCCGCCTCGGCGGCGGATCTCTTCGATGTCCGCGCGGACGTCGTCGCTGCTGAACTGGAGCAGGGTGCCGCCGAGGGGGCCGAAGTCGTCGATCATCGCGCCGGTGTGCAGCGCGATCGTCATCGCGCCGGCCTTCACCTCGGCGTACCCCTCGCTCGCGGTGCCGGAGATCTCCAGGCCGAGGATGCCGGCGAAGAAGTCGGCCAGGTCCTGGTTCTTCTCGCGGGTGTCGGTGAGCAGGCCGAGGTGGTCGAAGCGGAGGTTCATCGCCGGAGCTCCCTTGTTGACGGTTAGCTGTCTAGGATGCTAGCAATATAGCCATGGCAGATGGCGATGGCAAGAAGGTGCAGTTCAACGTGTATCTGCCGCCCGGGTTGGTGCGGCGGGTGAAGCACAAGGCGATCGACGAGGGCGCGAGTCTGTCGTCGCTGGTCGAGCAGGCGCTGGCGGAGTACCTGGACAAGCATGGGGAGGCGCGGGGATGAGCAGCGTGACGATCAGGCCGTTGCGGTTCACGGCCGACGTGGAAGGGATGCGGGCGTTCCTGCAGACGCTCGGGCTGCGGTCGCGGATCGAGTCCGAGCGCGGCGGCTGGATCGACATGCTGACCGGTCACGGCATGGTCGCGCTGCACGACGCGGCGAGCAGTAGCACCGGCGGACAGCCGGGGCAGACCAACCTGTCGTTCGAGGCGGACAAGATCGATGAGTTGAGAGACCGGCTGGAGCAGGTCGGATTCGTCGACGCAACTGTCTTCGACGAGGCGTACGGGCGCGTGCTGTCGGTGACCGGCCCGGACGGCGTCGTCATCTGGGTCGACGAGCGGGCAGATGACCTGTACGGGTACAAGGTGCACGACGCGCGTCCGGACGAGCGCTGGTCGGTCACGCCGTACCTGATCGGTGCGGAAGAGTCGGCCTGGCGCCGTTTCTTCGAGGGCGTTGGCATAGACACCCCCGTGCGGTTCGGGCCTGCGGACGGCGACTTCGCAGTACGGCTCGACCTCAGCACCACCGAGGACCTGAACGAGGTCCAGAGCCGGCTGGACGGCTATGACGTCAAGCGGACGGCGACAGGGCTCGAGATCGTGGATCCGGACGGGCAGTTGGTCGTGGTGCACGGATGATCGCCGTACGGCGTGCCGAGCTCAGCGACGTCGACGCGATCCGGCAGATCGGTCTGACGACCTGGCCGGTGGCGTACGCCGGACTCGTGCCGGAAGCCTTCATCACCCACGGACTGGCCGAGTGGTGGTCCGTCGAGGCAGTCGAGCGCGGCATCAGCAGAGGCATCACGCTCGTAGCGGCGGACGGCGACGCCCTGGTCGGCATGGTCGGGCTGGGTCGTGAAGAAGACTTCTGGGTGATGTGGAAGCTGTATGTGCTCCCCGATCACCAGGGCAAGGGCGTCGGCAAGGCACTCCTGGACGCCGCGATCGCGGCGCTTCCGGACGGTACGCCGGAACTCCTGCTCGACGTCCTGGTCGCCAATGACCAGGCGATCGGCTTCTACCGCAGTCAAGGCTTCACCGAGGCGAAGCGGACCCCGGACCGCGATCTCGGTGTGGAATTGATGTGGATGGTCATTGACCTCGACCGCACCTGAGCTTGCAGGATTCCGCCATGACGACAGTGATGCCCGACCGGCTGCGCGACGACCCGGACTTCCGGCGGTACTGGACCGCCCGTGCGCTGTCGATCACCGGCTCGATGGTCACGGCGATCGCGCTGCCGGTGCTTGTCTACCGGCTGAGCGGTTCGACCGTGCTGACCGCAGTGGTGACAGCGCTCGAGTCAGCGCCGTACCTGCTGGCCGGACTGTTCGCGGGTGCACTCGCGGACCGCTGGAACAGACGTCGAACGATGGTGACGGCCGACTGCGTCAATGCTGTGCTGGTCGGGTCTGTGCCGGTCGCGCATCTGCTCGGTGTGCTGACCGTCGCTCACGTACTGGTGGTCGCGTTCACCGTGCAGGCCGTCTACACGTTCTTCGACGGCGCGAACTTCGGCGCACTGCCCGTCCTGGTCGGTCGAGCGCGGGTGGCGCAGGCCAACTCCGCTGTCTGGACTGCTTCGAGCCTGATCGAGCTGTTCGTACCGCCACTGACCGGTCTGACGCTCGCCGTACTCGATCCGGCCAGTCTGCTCACCCTGGACGCACTCAGCTTCGCAGCGTCCGCGTTCGCCGTCCGCGGGATCGTGCGAGCGATGTCCGAGTCCCGTGAGGGACAGCCGCCGCTCCGGCCGCGGGTAGTACTGACCGACATCGGTGACGGCCTGCGCTACCTGATCCAGCACGCCGGCGTACGGACGATGACGATCGTCGGCAGCATCCAGTCGTTCGCCGGCGGTGGATTCATGGCGCTGATCGTGGTCTGGTGCGACCGCGTCCTCGACATCGGTACGTCGGGACTCCGGTTCGGACTGGTCTGGGGGACCTGGGGGATCGGCGGACTGATCGCCGCACTCAGTCTGCCCAGGCTGCTGAAGCGGATGCCGCCCGCGGCGATCACTCTGTACGCACTGCCGGTCTCGGCGCTCCTGGGCGTGCTCACACCGCTGTCTCCCCAGTGGGTCGTCGCTGCGCTCGCAACGCTCGTGTGGGGTTCGGCGTACGTGCTGGTGATCGTCAACGCGATCTCGTACCGCCAGCAGGTGACTCCGGAGAAGCTGCTCGGCCGGGTCAACACAGCGGGCCGGATGCTGTCCTGGGGCGTCGGGTGGACGCTGGGCTCGGTGCTCGGCGGAGTGCTTGGCAACGCCTACGGACCGCGGACCGGGATGGTGCTGATGGGGCTCTTCGGGTGTGTCGGAGTCGTGTTCGCCTGGACCTCACCGTTGCGCCGGATCGCGGCCGGTCACGACAACCAGGCGGTCTGACCGCGGCCCTGTTTTATACGTGCGGGGCCATCATCCGCTAAGTTCTGCGCGTGGGCGTACGGGTTCTCGGTCCTCGTGACCTCGCGGCGGCGCGCGCGGTCATCGCCCGCGATCCAGTCGTGAATGTGTTCGTCGACAGCCTCGTGCAGGCATCCGGACTCGACCCCCGGCGCGGTGCCGAGGTCTGGGGGTACGTCGACAAGGGCGCGCTCGAGGCCCTGTGTCACGCCGGTGGCAACATGGTCCCGGTCGGCGCTGACGACGCGGCGCTGCGCGCGTTCGCGGCGTACGCGATGCGCCGGGGGCGGAACTGCTTCCAGATCCTCGGGCAGGCTCGCGCGGTCGACCAGCTGTGGAGCATCCTCGAGCCGCACTGGGGTCCGGCCCGCGAGGTCCGCGACGACCAGCCGTTCATGGTGATCGAGGGGTCGCCGTTGATCGCGCCGGATCCGCTGGTGCGTGCGGTGGAGCCGGTCGAGTTGCCGGTCCTGTATCCGGCCTGCGTGGCGATGTACACCGAGGAGGTCGGCGTACCGCCGCAGACCGGCCCGGACGGGACGTTCTACCGGTCGCGGGTCGCGGAGCTGATCCGGGCCGGGCGCGCGTTCGCGCGGATCGAGGACGGACGGGTCGTGTTCAAGGCCGAGGTCGGGTCGGTCGGTTCCGGCGTGTGCCAGATCCAGGGCGTGTGGGTCGACCCGGAGTACCGCGGCCGTGGCCTCGCTGCGCCCGGGATGGCTGCCGTGGTCGAGCTGGCCCGGCAGATCGCGCCGGTGGTGACGCTCTACGTGAACGCCTTCAACCTGCCGGCGCGCGCGGCGTACGAGCGGGTCGGCTTCCGCACGATCGAGACGTTCGCGACGATTCTGTTCTGATTCCGCGTACTCTCCGTGATCCGTCGATGATTGGCTGGTCGGCGTGCGAAGGCTCGTGGCTCTTCTGTGCACCCTTGCCGCCACGGTCGTGTCCTCGACGGCCTATTCGTCGCCGGGTGTGACGTACTACGGCGGGTACCACACCGTCGTCGGCCACGAGCAACACAACGCCGCCGTCGCGTCAGCGCACCCTGACCTCGTGAAGCTCTACGACATCGGCGACTCCTGGCTGAAGGTGAAAGGACAGGGCGGGCACGACATCCAGGCGTTGTGCATCACGAAGCCGGCGCCCGGCGATTGCGCCTTGAACAGCACCGGGAAGAAGCCCAAGTTCGTCCTGCACGCCCAGATCCACGCGCGTGAGCTCGCGACCGGCGAGATCGCGTACCAGTGGATCGACCTGCTCGTCTCGTCGTACGGCGTCGATCCCGAGATCACCGAGCTGCTCGACACCCGCGAGCTGTGGGTCGTGCCGATCGCGAACCCGGACGGTGTCGACGTCGTCGCGTCGAACCCGGCGCGCCCGCTGCTGCAACGGAAGAACGTCGACGACAGCGCCGGGGACTGCCAGGCGGGCTACCCCGGAGTCGACCTGAACCGGAACTCGTCGTTCCAGTGGGACGCGAACCAAGGCGATCCGTGCACGGAGATGTACCCGGGTGCGAAGGCGGCGTCCGAGCCGGAGACCGTGGCGATCCAGGGGTTTCTGGCCAAGATCTTCCCCGACACCAAGGGCGCTGTGGACGCGCCGGCCGCCGCGAGCACGACCGGCGTTTTCGTGACGCTGCACAGCTACGGGAACGACATCCTGGCGTCGTGGGGTTACACGAGGACGGCCGCGCCGGACCAGGCCGCGTTGGTGGCCCTGGGCAACAAGATGGGCGGGTTCACGGGGTATCCGGTGTTCACCGGGGACGGCGGGGTCGGGTACCTGACACCGGGTTCGACCAGCGACTGGTTGTACGGGACGCGCGGCGTGCCGTCGTACACGTTCGAGATCGGGCCGCGGACCGGCTGGTGCGCCGGTTTCCTGCCGCCGTACTCGTGTATTGCCTCGACGTTCTGGCCGTTGCTGAAACCAGCGTTGGTTTATGCCGCGAAGGCCGCCGCGACGCCGTACGGGCAATTGCCGTGATTACCGTCCGGTAAGCTCCGGCGCATGTCGCGGAGCAAGACGACCACCGGCCTGTCCGTTCTGTTCGGCGTGCTCGGATCGCTGCATTTCCTGAAGCCGGAGCCGTTCGAGAGGATCGTGCCGCACGCGCTGCCGCGCAAGAAGGAACTCGTCTATGCGTCCGGCGTGGCCGAACTGGCCTGCGCGGCGGGTCTGCTGCACCCGCGCACGCGGCGGCCGGCCGGATTGGCGAGCGCCGGCCTGCTGGTCGCGGTGTTCCCGGCGAACGTCCAGATGGCCGTCGACCTGCGGTCGAAGGGCTCGCGGACCGCGCAGGCGATCGCATACGCGCGGTTGCCGCTGCAGCTGCCGTTGATCAGATGGGCGCTCAAGGCGGCCCGCGAGTGACCTGTGGATAACGTGGTGAGACCATATCCGCCGGGCGGATATTCTCTGTGACGTCCCGTTGTCCACTTTTGCACGCTTGGAGACTCCCGTGATTTTGCGTATGTCGTCGCTGTTCCTTCGCACGCTTCGCGAGGACCCGGCGGACG